>CP119309.1:645000-3220063 GCA_029203145.1 Candidatus Brevundimonas phytovorans | reverse complement strand
TACAAACTATCTCGCCAAACAGGAGTCACACAGCCCTCTGCACGCCCCTTTTGCACCCCCCGCATATATAGAGTGGCGATCAGGCCCGCCGACAGCCGGTCGGCCGCAATCCCGCTTGAACGACCCAAAACAGGCCTGCAGCGCGGCAGCGCGCCCGAACCGGTGAAAACTTGCGCCAAAAAGCCCATAGCCCGCAACAGGCGCGCCCAGATCAGACCAAACCACGCCGGTAAGCACTTTTATTCCACAAACGAGCCCGTCCGGGTTGCGTTGCAGCATGGAGAACGGCATAAGGGCGCCCTGTTGAAAGGTTTTCCCTCTTGCCCCACCGCGCCGCCATTGCAGCGATCCTGAGCCCCGCGACAGCGGCGGACGGTCGGCGCGTGCTGGCCCAGGGCCTGCTCCTTCTTAGCGTATTCCTTATTCCGCTCAGTCGAGCGGTGTGGATGCCTGCGACCTGACCTGAACCCCAGACAGATCGTCCGCTTCACCCCGCTCCCTCCCGGCAGCGGGGTTTTTCATGTGCCCGCGGCAGACCCAATAGGTAGAACCTTCCAAAAATCCGATGACGAACTCGCAAGACAGCAAAAAACTACCCAATGAGCGCAGTTCGGCCGTGACGCGCGGTCCGAACCGCGCCGCCGCGCGCTCCTATCTGCGGGCCGCAGGGATGCAGGACGCCGACTTCGACAAGCCGATGATCGCCATCGTCAACACCTGGTCGACGGTCACGCCGTGCAACATGCACCTGGACCGTCTGGCCAAGGACGTGCGCGCCGGCATCATCGCGGCGGGCGGCTATCCCATCGACTTCAACACCATCGTCGTCACCGACGGGATCTCGATGGGCACGGCGGGCATGAAGGCCTCGCTGATCAGCCGTGAGGTCGTCGCCGACTCCATCGAGCTGGCGGTCGAGGGCCACCAGCTGGACGGCGTCGTCTGCATCGTCGGCTGCGACAAGACCATCCCGGCGGCGGCCATGGCCCTGGCCCGGATGGATATCCCCGGCCTGGTCTATTACGGCGGCACCATCATGCCCGGCCTGATCGGAACCAAGGAGGTCTCGGTCCAGGAAGTGTTCGAGGCCATCGGCGCGCACGGCGCCGGTGCGCTGGACGACGCCGGGCTGAAGGCGGTCGAAAGCGCCGTCTGCCCCGGCGCCGGCGCCTGCGGCGGTCAGTTCACGGCCAACACCATGGCCATGGCCCTGTCGATGATGGGCATCAGCCCCATGGGCGCCAACGACGTCCCCGCCGTCCATCCGGGCAAGGGCGCGGAAGGCGAGCGCTGTGGTCGCCTGATCGTCGAGCGGGTCTTCGCTGGCGACACCGCCCGCAAATACATCACCAAGGCCAGCCTGAAGAACGCCGCCATCGCCGTCTCGGCCTCGGGCGGCTCGACCAACGCCGTCATGCACCTGACCGCCATCGCCGCCGAGGCCGGCGTCGACTTCGGCATCGAGGACTGCCACCAGGCCTGCGTCGAGGCCCCGGTCATCTGCGACCTGAAGCCGGGCGGCCGCTTCCTGGCCTCGCACCTGTTCTCGGCGGGCGGCACGCGTCTGGTCGCCCAGCGTCTGGCCGAGGCCGGCAAGATCACCAACATCCCCACCGTCAGCGGCCGCAGCCTGTTCACCGAGGCGGGCGACGCCGAGGAAACGCCGGGCCAGCAGGTCGTCACCAGCATGGACGCCCCCGTCATGGCGCGCGGCTCCTACGCCGTCATCTATGGCGACGTCGCCCCTGAAGGCGCGGTCATCAAGCTGACCGGCCACAAGGTCGACCGCTTCGAAGGCCCCGCCGCCGTCTTCGACTGCGAGGAAGACGCCTTCCACGCCGTTCAGGACGGATCGGTCGGCGAAGGCGACGTCATCATCATCCGCTACGAAGGGCCCAAGGGCGGTCCCGGCATGCGCGAGATGCTGCAGGTCACCGCCGCCCTGAAGGGCCGCAAGATCGAGAACGTCGCCCTGCTGACCGACGGTCGCTTCTCGGGCGCCTCCTACGGCTTCGTGGCCGGCCACGTCTCGCCCGAAGCGGCGGCGGGCGGCCCGATCGCCCTCATTCGCGATGGCGATCCGATCGTCATCGACGTCACCAACCGAAGGATCGACGTGCTCGTCGATCTGGAGGCGCGCCGGGCGGACTTCGCCCCCAACCGGGTCCGTCCGGCGCAAGGCGTTTTCGCGAAATACCGCGCCGCCGTCGCCTCCGCCTCGCAAGGGGCCGTGACCATCCCCAATCCGCCGCCGGCCCAGATTCCCGCAGATCTGGCGCCCGCCACCTATTCCAACGCCCCCGTTTCTGAGGACGCCTGAACCATGGCCATCACCATCTACACCAACGACGACATCAAGCCGGGCGCCATCGCCGGCCAGCGCATCGCCGTCATCGGCTATGGCTCGCAAGGTCGCGCCCACGCCCAGAACCTGAAGGACTCGGGCCATGACGTCGTCGTCGGCGTTCGTCAGGGCGGCACGGGCTGGAAACACGCCACCGCCGACGGCGTCCCCACCGCCGAGCCGGCAGAGGCCGTTCGCGGCGCGGACATCATCGCCATCCTGACCCCGGACATGATCCAGAACGAGGTCTATCGCGACATCATCGAGCCCAACGCCAAGCCGGGCGCCGCCCTGCTGTTCGCCCACG
This sequence comes from Candidatus Brevundimonas phytovorans, assembly GCA_029203145.1. Taxonomy (NCBI): domain Bacteria; kingdom Pseudomonadati; phylum Pseudomonadota; class Alphaproteobacteria; order Caulobacterales; family Caulobacteraceae; genus Brevundimonas; species Candidatus Brevundimonas phytovorans. Next base: position 3,217,412 of record CP119309.1, on the reverse strand, counting down.
GCTTCTCGATCATCTACGACCGCATCACCCCGCGCGACGACATGGACGTCATCCTGGTCGCGCCCAAGGGTCCGGGCGATCTGGTCCGTCGCGAGTTCGCCCGCGGCCGCGGCGTCCCCTCGCTCTTCGCCATCGAGAAGGACGCGACCGGCAAGGCGCGCGACCGCGCCATGGGCTACGCCAAGGGCATCGGCGGCGCGACCGGCGGCCTGCTGGAGACCTCCTTCCGCGAAGAAACCGAAACCGACCTGTTCGGCGAGCAGGCCGTCCTGTGCGGCGGCGCCAAGGAACTGGTCATGTCGGGCTTCAACACCTTGGTCGAGGCCGGCTACCAGCCCGAGATCGCCTACTTCGAATGCCTGCATGAGCTGAAGCTGATCGTGGACCTGTTCTACGAGGGGGGCATCTCCAAGATGCACCACTTCATCTCGGAAACGGCCAAGTGGGGCGCCGTCGCCTCGGGCCCGCGCGTCATCAACGACGAGACCCGCGCCCGTATGAAGACGGTCCTGACCGAGATCCAGGACGGGACCTTCGCCCGCAACTGGATCGCCGAGAACGAGGCCGGCAAGCCCCAGTACGCCGCCTGGCTGAAGGCCGACAGCGAATCCCAGATCGAACAGACCGGCGCGCGCCTGCGCGAGCGCATGGCCTGGCTGCAGACCGCCAAGTCCGAAGCCGCCTGATCCGAAAACCATAGAGTGAGTATGATGAGCGTCGTCGCCCCGAAACCCGCCCCCGCCCCGGCGCCCGTGAACGACACGGCCACCGGCGCGCGCCTGCTCGTCTCCAGCCTGGAGCGGATGGGCGTGGAGGTGGTCTTCGGCTATCCCGGCGGCGCCATCATGCCCATCTATGACGCCCTGACCGGCACGGGCCTGAAGCATATCCTGGTCCGTCACGAACAGGGAGCGGCCTTCGCCGCCGACGCCTATGCCCGCGCCTCGGGCAAGGTCGGAGTCTGCATGGCCACCTCCGGCCCCGGCGCCACCAATCTGATCACCGGCATCGCCAACGCCATGATGGATTCGGTGCCTATGGTCTGCATCACCGGCAACGTCCCCCAGGGCGTCATGGGCACCGACGCCTTCCAGGAGATCGACATCCTGGGCGTCACCCTGCCGATCGTGAAACACTCCATCCTGGTCCGCGACGCCTCGGAGATCCCGGCTGCCGTCGAACAGGCCTTCCACATCGCCGCCTCGGGCCGCCCCGGTCCGGTCCTGGTCGACCTGCCCAAGGACGTCCAGTTCGCCACGGCCGCCGCCCCCTTCGGCTTCAACATCCCCAATGAGACCGCCGAGGTCGATCACGACGCCGTCGCCGAGGCCGAACGCTTCATCCGCGCCGCCGAGCGCCCGCTGATCTACATCGGCGGCGGGGTGAAGATCGGCCGCGCGACCGAAGCCGTCCGCGCCTTCGCCGAGGCCACTGGCATCCCCACCGTCTCGACCCTGAACGCCCTGGGCACCGTCGCCACCGACGCCCCCGGCTACCTGGGCATGCTGGGCATGCACGGCACGCGCGCCGCCAATGAGGCCGTCCAGGCGTCGGACCTGCTGATCGTCCTGGGCGCTCGCTTCGACGACCGCGCCACGGGCAAGCTGGCCGAGTTCGCGCCCCACGCCCGCGTCGTCCATTTCGACATCGACGCCTCCGAGATCGGCAAGCTGCGCGAGACCCATGTCGCGGTCGCCGGCGAACTGAAGCCCGGCGTCGAGGTCCTGACCGCGCGCTTGGCGGCCACGCCTCTGGCCATCGATCCCTGGGTCATCCGCTGCGCCTCCGCCGCCGTGCATCACGCCGCCCGCTATGACGCGCCGGGCGAAGGCGTCTATGCGCCCGCCCTGCTGAAGCAGTTGTCCGAAGCCGCCGGCGACCGCTTCGTCGCCGCCTGCGACGTCGGCCAGCATCAGATGTGGGCGGCTCAACATTGTCGCTTCTCCAAGCCGGAAGCCCACATCACCTCGGGCGGCCTGGGCGCCATGGGCTTCGGCCTGCCCGCCGGTCTGGGCGCCAAGCTGGCCGACCCCTCGGCCACGGTCGTCACCATCGCCGGCGACGGCGGCTTCATGATGAACATCCAGGAGCTGGCGACGCTGAAACGCTACGGCGTCGCCCTGAAGATCGTCCTGCTGGACAACTCGTCGCTGGGCCTGGTGCGCCAGTGGCAGGAGCTGTTCTTCGAGGAGAACTATTCCGAGGTCGACCTGTCCGACAACCCGGACTTCGTGAAGGTGGCCGAGGCCTTCGGCATCGAGGCCTTCCGCATCGACCGCCGCGATCAGGTCCAGGACGGCATCGCCCGCCTGCTGGCCGCCGACGGCCCCTGCCTGGCCCACGTCGTCATCAACCCCAAAGAGAACGTCTGGCCTCTGGTTCCGCCGGGCAAGAGCAACGCTGAAATGATGGAAGGCGCATGAGCATGAGCGACACCATTCACATCCAGATCGACCGGGCCGACGGCTCGCTTCAGCGTCTCATCGGCCTGGTGGAACGCCGCGGCTTCCACATCGACGGCATGAGCATGGCCGACATCGACGGCGCCTCGCGCCGTATCGCCCTGACCGTGCGCGGCCGCGACGCCGCGCGCTCCATCGACAACCTGGGTTGCCAGATCGACCGCCTGTTCGGCGTGTCCCGCATCGGCGCCCAGTCCTTCCAGTCCGAGGCCGCCTAAAATGTCCCGAGTAGAACGAGTATCCAGAACCGCAGAGATTGCGGCGTCGGATCCCAACCGCGTCATCATCTTCGACACCACCCTGCGCGACGGCGAACAGGCCCCCGGCTTCTCCATGTCGGCCGACGCCAAGCTGAAGATGGCCCATGTCCTGCGCGACCTGGGCGTGGACGTGATCGAGGCCGGCTTCGCGGCCGCCTCGCCGGGCGACGAGGAATGCATCCGGCGCGTCTGCGGCGAGATCGAGGGCCCGGTCTTCGCCTCGCTGTCGCGCGCCAACGAGAAGGACATCGACGCCTCGTTCCGGGCCCTGTCGCCCGCGCCCAAATCGCATCGCCGCTGCCACGTCTTCCTGGCCACCAGCCCGATCCACCGCTCGGCCAAGCTGCGGATGAGCACCAACGAGGTGCTGGCGACGGCGTCGCGCATGGTGGAATACGCCCGCTCGATGTTCGACGATGTCGAGTTCTCGGCCGAGGACGCCTTCCGCACCGAGCCGGAGTTCCTGGCCGAGGTGCTGATGGCCGCCGCCGACGCCGGCGCCCAGACGCTGAACGTGCCCGACACCGTCGGCTACGCCACGCCGGAAGAAGTGCGTCAGCGCTTCGCCTATGTGGACGGGATCATCCGCCCGCGTCATTCGGACGTGATCTTCTCCAGCCACTGCCACAACGACCTGGGTCTGGCCGTGGCCAATTCTCTGGCCGCCGTCGAGGGCGGAGCGCGTCAGGTCGAGGGCGCGATCAACGGCATCGGCGAACGGGCCGGCAACGCCTCGATCGAAGAAATCATCATGGCCATCCGCACCCGCGCGGACCGCTATGGCGTGACCGTGGCCGCCGAGAGCCGCCACCTGGTGCGCGCCTCCGAGACCCTGCGCGACGTGACCGAGACGGTCATCGCCCGCAACAAGGCCGTCGTCGGCCTGAACGCCTTCGCCCACGAGGCCGGGATCCACCAGCACGGCATGATGGCCGACGCCCGCACCTACGAGATCATGCGTCCCGAGGACGTCGGTTTCGAGGGCAGCTACTTCGTGCTGGGCAAGCATTCCGGCCGCCACGCGGTCGGCAAGCGGGCCGAGGCCCTGGGCCATGTGCTGGAAGGCCAGCGCCTGGCCGACGTCTTCGCCGGCTTCAAACAACGCGCCGACCAGATCGGCGAAATCAATGACGCGGAGCTGACCGCCATCATCACGGCTGTGACAGCCCAGACGATGACGGGGGGCGCCTCCGCACAAATGGACAAGACCTATGCAACCGCTGGCTAAGAATATCTGGATCAACGGCGACCTGACGCCCTGGGCCGACGCCAAGATCCACGTCATGAGCCACGCCCTGCACTACGGCACCTCGGTGTTCGAAGGCATCCGCGTCTATGACACCCCGAACGGCCCCTGCGGCTTCCGCCTGACCGACCACATCCGCCGCCTGTTCGACAGCGCGCGCATCTATCACTTCCCCCTGCCCTTCACCGAGGACGAGCTGGTTCAGGCCTGCAAGGACGTGGTCAAGTCAGAGGGCCTGCGTTCGGCCTACCTGCGCCCGCTGGCCTTCCTGGGCGAGTGCGGCATGGGCGTGACCCCGTCGCCGGACAACATCCGCACCGACGTCATGATCTCGGCCTTCCCCTGGGGCGCATACCTGGGCGAGGAAGCTCTGGAGAAGGGCGTCGACGCCTGCGTCTCCAGCTGGAACCGCGTCGCCCCCAACACCATCCCGGCGGGCGCCAAGGCCGGCGGCAACTATCTGTCCGGCTATCTGATCGGCCGTGAAGCCCGCGTCGGCGGCTATGGCGAGGGCATCGCCCTGGGCGTCGACGGCCGCCTGTCGGAAGGCGCCGGCGAGAACCTGTTCGTGGTCAAGGACGGCGTGCTGATGACCCCGCCCGCCGCCGCCTCCATCCTGCAAGGCATCACCCGCGACAGCGTCATGAAGCTGGCGCGCGGCCTGGGCTATGAGGCGCGCGAGCAGATCCTGCCGCGCGAAGCCCTCTATGTCGCCGACGAGGTCTTCATGACCGGCACCGCCGCCGAGATCACCCCCGTCCGCTCCATCGACGGCATCCCCACCCGCGCCAACGGTCCCGGCCCGATCACCAAGGCGGTCAACAAAGCCTTCCGCGGCCTGTTCGACGGCACGACGCCCGACCGCTTCGGCTGGCTGGAACCCATCCACGAAAGCGCAACCGCCGCCCCGGCCAAGGAGCGCGTGCATGAGCCGGCATAATCAATCCTCCCCTGTCGCATCGCGACGGGGGAGGGGGACCGCCGCAGGCGGTGGAGGGGGCGAACCCCATCCGTCGCGCTCGGCCTTCGCCCCCTCCACCATGCTGCGCATGGTCCCCCTCCCCCGCTGCGCAGGGGAGGATCGCCGATGAGCGCCCGCACCCTTTATGAGAAGGTCTGGGACCGGCACGTCGTCGTGCCGGAAACGGCCGAGACGCCGGGCGTCATGTATGTGGACCTGCATCTGGTCCACGAGGTCACGACGCCTCAGGCCTTCACAGAAATCGAGGCGCGCGGGCTGAAGGTGCGTCGTCCCGACCGCACCTTCGCCACCCTGGACCACTCGACCCCCACCCTGCCGGCCGGGCAGGACGGCCAGCGCCCCTATGTCACCGATCAGGCGCGCAAGCAGGTCGAGACCCTGGAGGCCAACTGCGCCCGTCACGGCATTGAGCTGGCGGGTTGGGGCTCCGACCAGCGCGGCGTCGTCCACGTCATGGGGCCTGAGTTGGGCCTGACCCAACCGGGCATGACCGTGGTCTGCGGCGACAGCCATACCGCCACCCATGGGGCCTTCGGCGCCCTGGCCTTCGGCATCGGCACGTCGGAGGTCGGGCACGTCCTGGCCACCCAGTGCCTGTTGCAGCGCCGCGCCAGATCCATGCGCGTGACCGTTGACGGGCGCCTGCGTCCCGGCGTCTCCGGCAAGGACGTGGCCCTGGCCGTCATCGCCGCCATCGGCTTTGGCGGCGGCACCGGCTACGTCATCGAATATGCCGGCGAGGCCGTGCGGTCGCTGGACATGGAAGGGCGCATGACCCTGTGCAACATGTCCATCGAGGCGGGTGCGCGCGCCGGCATGATCGCCCCCGACCGCGTCACCATCGACTGGCTGCGCGGGCGTCGCCATGTCCCCGCCGACTATGAGGTCGCCGCCGCCGACTGGCTGACCCTGGCCTCGGACCTCGGCGCGACCTTCGACAAGGAGGTCGTGCTGGACGGCGCCGCCATCCGCCCCATGGCCACCTGGGGCACCACCCCCGACGCGGGCGCTCCCGTCGGCGCCCCCGTGCCGCAACCGCGCTCGGATTCGGACCGCAAGGCCATCGCCTACATGGGCTTCACGGCGGGCGAGGCCACGACCGGCCACAAGGTCGACGTGGTCTTCATCGGCAGTTGCACCAACGGCCGCCTGCCGGACCTGCGCGCCGCCGCCGACGTCCTGCGCGGCCGCAAGGTCCAGCCCGGCGTGCGGATGCTGGTCGTCCCCGGCTCCGAGGCCGTGCGCCGCGACGCCGAGGCCGAGGGTCTGGACAAGGTCTTCATCGCCGCCGGCGCCGAATGGCGCATCCCCGGCTGCTCCATGTGCATCGCCATGAACGGCGACGTGGTCGGCGAGGGCCAATTGGCGGTCTCGACCTCCAACCGCAATTTCGAAGGCCGTCAGGGCAAGGGCGCCCGCACCATCCTGGCCAGCCCCGCCACCGCCGCCGCCAGCGCCGTGGCCGGCGTCCTGACCGATCCGCGCGTCTTCTTGGAGGCCCCTCTCATGCCGCCGAGCGCCGCGCGCGAGGCGGTAGGGGAGAAACACCATGTCTGAACCGTTCAAAGTCCTGACATCGAAAACCCTGACGCTGAGCCAGGCCAATATCGACACGGACCAGATCATCCCGGCCCGCTTCCTGACCACCACCACGCGCGAAGGTCTGGGCGCCCACGCCTTCCACGACTGGCGCTACGAAGCCGACGGATCGCCCAAGCCCGAGGCGGTGCTGAACCGCATTGACCCGACCGAGCAGCGCATCCTGCTGGCCGGCCCCAACTTCGCCTGCGGCTCGTCGCGCGAGCACGCGCCCTGGGCCCTGCTGGACTATGGCTTCCGGGCGGTGATCTCGACCGAGATCGCCGACATCTTCACCTCCAACGCCCTGAAGAACGGCCTGCTGCCCATCGTCGTCGATCAGGCGACCTGGGATGACCTGGCCGCCCACCCGGAACAGGCCGTCACCATCGATCTGGAAGCCGGCGAAATCCGTCGCGGCAACGTCGCCCCCGTCCCCTTCAAGGTCGAGGCCTTCGCCCGCCAGTGCCTGCTCGACGGCGTCGACACCCTCGGCTGGCTGCTGTCCCGGCTGCCCTACATCCAGACCTACGAACGCTTCCGTGAACCGGAGACCATCTGATGCCCCACACCCGCACCTTCAACATCGTGGTCCTGCCCGGCGACGGCGTCGGCCCTGAAGTCGCCCTGGCGGCCGAGCGCGTCCTGACCTGCATCGGCGACATCTACGGCCACCGCTTCGAGTTCAACCAGCACCTGATCGGCGGCGCCGCCATCGACGCGACCGGCGAGTCCCTGCCCGCTGAAACGGCCGCCGCCTGTCTGGCCGCCGACGCCGTCCTGCTGGGCGCGGTCGGCGGTCCCAAGTGGGACGGCGCGCCGGTTCGCCCCGAACAGGGTCTGCTGGCCATCCGCAAGGCCATGGGCCTGTACGCCAACCTGCGTCCCTTGCAGGTCTCGCCGGTCCTGGCCCACCTGTCGCCGCTGAAGAAGGAGATCGTCGAGGGCGTCGACCTGATCGTCTTCCGCGAACTGACCAGCGGCGTCTATTTCGGCGAAAAGACCCGCACCGAAACCAGCGCCTCGGACCTATGCGTCTATACGGTCGAAGAGATCGAGCGCGTCGCCCGCGCCGCCTTCCAGGCCGCCGGCCAGCGTCGCGGCAAGGTCACTTCGGTCGACAAGGCCAATGTCATGGAGACCAGCCGCCTGTGGCGCGAGGTCGTGACCCGCATCCACGCCGAGGAATATCCGCAGATCACCCTGGAGCACGCCCTGGTCGACTCCATGGCCATGCACCTGATCAGGAAGCCGCGCGAATACGACGTCATCCTGACCGAGAACATGTTCGGCGACATCCTGTCGGACGAAATCTCGGTGCTGGGCGGCTCCATCGGCCTGCTGCCCTCGGCCTCCCTGGGCGCCGACGGTCCCGGCCTGTTCGAGCCGATCCACGGCTCGGCGCCGGACATCGCAGGGCAAGATCTGGCCAACCCGGTCGGCATGGTCCTGTCGGCGGCCATGATGCTGCGCCACAGCTTCGAGCTGGAAGACGAGGCGGATTCGATCGAAGCCGCCGTCGCCGCCGTTCTGGCGTCCGGCGCCGTCACCGCTGATCTGGGCGGCGCCCTGGGCACGGTCGAGGCCACCCGCGCCATCGTCGACGCCATTCGCGCCATCCACTGGGCCGCCGCCCGCCATGTGCCGATGCACTGGGCCTGACCCAGGCCCTGCGCAGCATAAAGAAAGGGCGGGCCTCGCGGTCCGCCCTTTTGGCGTTCAGTTGTCGATCAGGCCCTGAAGGGCCACGGCCATCCGTCGCGCCATCTCGCCCTTCTGCGTCTCATCCAACGAGGAATAGCCGTCCGACAGCTCGCGGCCGATCGCCATGCCCATAATCAGGCCCGCCGCCAGACGCGCCCGCACCGGGGCGTCGGGGCCGCCGATCCAGGCCGCCAAAGGATCGAAGAAGCGCGTGTTGGAGGTCCGCTGCATGACGTCCATCGCCTTGGCCGACCCGACCGAGCGCAGCAGGATCAGCAGGCCGCGGATCTTGGCGCCGGCTCCTTCGTTCTGGCCATCGTCCTGACAGGGCATGACCTCGCCAAAGATGATCTCGTGCGCCAGCCGCTCGCCGAAGTCCTCGCGCGCGCCGTCCATCAGGTCGCGGCCGTTCTTGCAACTGTCCAGCACGGCGACGAAGAGGTCTTCCTTGGAGCCGAAGTAGCGGCTGATCAGGGCCGCATCCACGCCGACGTCGCGCGCCACGTCGCGCATGCCGACATCGTCGTAGCTGTCGGCGCAAAAGCGTTCGCGCGCCGCCTCCAGGATGGCCTGGCGGGTGGCGTTGGCGTTACGCGGTCGAGGGGCGTCGCACAGGACCAATTGGTCGTACTCCAATAAACCTTATGTCCTTTATGGCTTTGTCATCAGGCGTTGACAAGCGCTACTGCGGTCATCATTAAGTCACCGAACGTTGACTGGCGCTTCCTCCCCCGACGAGCGCCCGTCTGTTATGTTGAAATCCCCTCTCTCAGGAGAATGCGCCGATGCGCACGGTTAAGATCGCGGTTGCGTCCGTCATGATGTCAGCCGCCCTCTATGGCTGTTCCAAGGGAGGCGAGGCGCCCGCGCCTCAGGCGCCCCCCGTCACGGTCGCCACGCCTCTGGTGCGCCAGGTCGTGGATTGGGACGAAGTCACGGGCCGCTTTGAAGCCACCCGTTCGGTTGACGTGCGCGCGCGCGTCGGCGGCTATATCCAGGCGGTCCACTTCAAGGACGGCGACTTCGTTCGCCAGGGCCAGCTGCTGTTCACGCTGGACGCCCGCCCGGCCCAGGCCGCGCTCGCCTCGGCCCAGGCCCAGCTGGCCCAGGCCCAGGCCCAGCTGACGCTGGCCCGCACCGAGTTCGCCCGCGCCGAAGGCCTGCTGGCCTCGCAGGCCGTGTCGCAAGCCGAGGTCGACGCCAAGCGCGGCGCCGTGGCCCAGGCCCAGGCCGCCGTCTCCGCCGCCAACGCCGCCATCCGCGCCCGCCAGCTGGACGTCGAGTTCACCCGTGTCGTCGCCCCCATCGCGGGCCGCGTCTCCGACCGCCGCGTCGATCCGGGCAACCTGATCGGCGGCGGCTCCTCGGCCGGCGACATCCTGACCACCATCGTCTCGTCCTCGCCGATCTACTTCGTCTTCGACGGCTCCGAAGCCCTGGCGCTGAAGTATCAGCGCGACGCCCGCACGGGCGGCGCCGCCCCGATCCGCATTCGCCTGCAGGATGAGACCGCCTACGACCGCGTCGGCACGCTGGACTTCACCGACAACGCCATCGACAGCGCCTCGGGCACCATCCGCCTGCGCGCCGTGGTCCAGAACGGCGACGGCTTCCTCAAGCCCGGCATGTTCGGCCAGGCGCAACTGGCCGGCGGCGGCGCCTATCAGGCCCTGCTGGTGCCGGACTCGGCCATCGCCACCGACGCCGCGCGCCGCGTCGTCATCGTCGTCAACGCCGATGGCACCACGACCCCGCACGCCGTGCAGACCGGGCCCCTGGTCGACGGCCTGCGCGTCATCCGCTCGGGCCTGAAGCCGACTGACCGCGTCGTCATCGCCGGCGGCCAGCGCATCCAGATGCCGGGCATGAAGGTCTCGCCGAAGACGGGGACCATCGCGCCGGTCGCCGCCAAGCCGGGCGACGCCCCTGTCACCCAGGCGGCGCCGGCCTCCAGCGCCTCCTTCGCCAACGCGGGCTAAGATAGATGAATATCTCCCGCTTCTTCATCGACCGCCCCATCTTCGCGGGCGTGATCTCGGTGTTCATCACCCTGATCGGCATCTTCGCCTATCCGATGCTGCCCCTGTCGCAGTATCCGGAGATCGCGCCGCCGACGATCACCATCAACGCGGCCTATCCGGGCGCCTCGGCCGAGACCCTGGCCGAGACCGTGGCGGCCCCCATCGAGCAGGAAGTCAACGGCGTCGAGAAGATGCTGTACCTGACCTCCTCGTCCACCTCGGACGGGGCGGTGTCGATCACCGTCACCTTCCAGCCCGGCACGGACCTGGATTCCGCGCAGGTGCTGGTCCAGAACCGCGTCGCCCTGGCCGAGCCCAAGCTGCCCGAGCAGGTTCGTCAGATCGGCGTGACGGTCAACAAGGCCGAAAGCGGCTTCCTGATGATCGTCGGCCTGACCTCGCCCGACGGCAGCCTGGATAACGACTATGTCGGCAACTACGCCAACTCGACGCTGCGGGACCGCCTGCTGCGCATCGACGGCGTGGGCCAGGTTCAGATCTTCGGCGGCGGCAACTATTCGATGCGCATCTGGATCGACCCGGCCAAGGCGGCCGAGCGCGGTCTGACCGGCTCGGACATCGTCGGCGCCCTGCGCGCCCAGAACGTCCAGGCCGCCGCCGGCGCCATCGGCCAGCCGCCCTTCGCCACCAACGCCGCGGCCTTCCAGCTGCCGGTTCAGGTGCAGGGCCGTCTGTCCGACCCCGATCAGTTCGCCGACGTGGTCATCAAGACCGACGCCCAAGGCCGCGTGACCCGCGTCCGCGACGTCGCTCGCGTCGAACTGGGCGCCCAGGATTACGGCATCCGCGGCTTCTTCGACGGCCAGCGCGGCGTCGGCATCGCCGTCGTCCAGCAACCGGGCGCCAACGCCCTGGCCACCGCCAACCGCGTCCTGGCCGAGGTCGAGGCCGTCAAGGCCGAGCTGCCCGCCGGCATGGCCGCCTCCATCCCCTACAACCCGACGGAATTCGTCGCCGCCTCGGTCACGGCGGTTCAGCACACCGTGTTTGAAGCCGTCGTCCTGGTGGCCATCGTCGTCCTGATCTTCCTGCAGACCTGGCGCGCGGCGATCATCCCGATCATCGCCATCCCGGTCGCCCTGGTCGCCACCTTCGCGGTGCAGCTGGCCCTGGGCTATTCGATCAACTCCCTGTCGCTGTTCGCCCTGGTTCTGGCCGTCGGCATCGTCGTCGACGACGCCATCATCGTGGTCGAGAACGTCGAGCGATATCTGAGACAGGGCCTGACGCCCAAGGAGGCCGCCTATCGTTCGATGCAGGAGGTTTCCGGCGCCCTGATCGCCATCGGCCTGGTGCTGACGGCGGTGTTCGTGCCGACCGCCTTCGTCCCCGGCATCCCCGGCATCTTCTATCGTCAGTTCGCCGTGACCATCGCCTCGGCGACCCTGGTCTCGCTGATCGTCTCCCTGACCCTGTCGCCGGCCCTGGCCGCCCTGCTGCTCAAGCCGCACCAGGATCACCATGAGCGCAAGCCGGGCCTGTGGGGCACGATCCTCCACTACCTCGGCTGGGCCGGCGCCCGGTTCAACCAGGGCTTCGACTGGCTGTCGGACAAGTATGGTCGCCTGACCGCGCGTCTGGTGCGTTCGCTGATGGTCGTCATGATCGTCTATGTCGGCCTTCTGGCCCTGACCGGATGGCGTCTGGTGGACACCCCCTCGGGCTTCATCCCGGAACAGGATCAGGGCTTCCTGATCGGCGTGGTGCAACTGCCCGCCGGCGCCTCGCTGGACCGCACCCAGGCCGTGATGGAACGCGCCAACGCCATCATCCAGAAGACCGAAGGCGTGGACGGCACCGTGGCCTTTGCCGGCCTCGACGGCTCGAGCTTCTCGTTCGGGTCGAACGCCGCCACCATCTTCGTGCGCCTCGACGCCTTCGAGAACCGCACCAAGGAACAGGCCGCGACGGCTCTGGCCGGCGCCATCACCGGCGCCACCGCCGGCATCCAGGACGCCAACATCTTCGTCATCGCCCCCCCGGCCGTTCAGGGCCTGGGCAATGGCAACGGCTTCAAGATGATGATCCAGGACCGTTCCGGCGCGGGCTACCGCGCCCTGGAAGGCGCCACCTTCGCCATGATGGGCGGCGCGGCCCAGATGCCGAACGAAGTGCAGCAGGTCTTCTCGACCTACAACACCGGCTCGCCCCGCATCGCCGCCGACGTCGACCGCAACAAGGCCCTGATGATGGGCGTCCAGCCCTCGGCCGTGTTCGACACCCTCGGCGTCTATCTCGGCTCGTCCTACATCAACGACTTCAACCTGCTGGGCCGCACCTTCCGCGTCACCGCCCAGGCTGAACCCTCGTCGCGGGACGATATCGCCGACATCGCCAACCTGAAGACCCGCTCGGCCACCGGCGCCATGGTGCCGATCGGCGCCGTCGCCAACCTGCGCGAGGACTCCGGTCCGGCCCGCGTCGTCCGCTTCAACCTGTTCCCGGCTTCCGAGCTTCAGGGTCAGGCCGCGCCGGGCGTCTCGTCCGGTCAGGCCATCGAGACGATGGAGAAGCTGGCGGCTCAGGCCCTGCCCCAGGGCTTCAGCTACGAATGGACCGAACTGGCCCTGCAGGAGAAGCAGGCCTCGGGCGGCGCCTCCCTGATCTTCGTCATGGCCGTGGTCTTCGTCTTCCTGGTGCTGGCGGCTCAGTATGAGGCCTTCACCCTGCCGCTCGCGGTGGTGCTGATCGTCCCCATGTGTCTGCTGGCGGCCATGATCGGGGTCAACATCCGCGGTCTGGACAACAACATCCTGGTCCAGATCGGCCTGGTCGTCCTGATCGCGCTTGCGGCCAAGAACGCCATCCTGATCGTCGAGTTCGCCAAGCAGGCGGAAGAGGAAGAGGGCATGGATCGCTTCGAGGCGGCCATCTACGCCGCCAAGGTGCGCCTGCGCCCGATCCTGATGACCTCCTTCGCCTTCATCTTCGGCGTCATGCCGCTGATGCTGGCGACCGGCCCCGGCGCCGAAATGCGCCAGTCGCTGGGCACGGCGGTCTTCTCCGGCATGTTGGGCGTGACCTTCTTCGGCCTGATCTTCACCCCGGTCTTCTACGTCATGATGCGCTGGCTCGCGGGCAAGCTGCCCAACGCGCCCGAGAAGCCGCGCGACCTGCCGACCACCTACGGCGCGCCGCCTCATGATCCGTATGACCCCACCGACCCCGCGCCGACGGCCCCGACGACGGCCAGCCCGCGCCTGGGAGACGCCTGATGAACCGTAAAGCCCTTTCCCTCCTGACCGCCTCCAGCGCCGCGCTTCTGCTCGCCGCCTGCGCGGTCGGGCCCAAGGCGCCGGACCCCACGGTCCCGGTGCAGGGCCAAGGCGCCTTCATCGGCGCGCAATCCGCCTCGGTTTCGACCGAGGCGGCCCGCGCCGACTGGTGGCGGCTCTATAACGACGCCACGCTGGACGGTCTGATCCAGCAGGCGCTGACCGAGAACAACGAGCTGGAGGCGGCCGCAGCCAACCTGCGCGCCGTTCGCGCCTCGCTGTCCGAAGCGCGCGCCGGTCGTCTCCCCTCGACCAACGCCAACGCCGCCTTCAACCGCAGCCAGGCGTCGGCCGCCACGCTCCAGCCGGGAACTCCGCGTCCCGAAATCGACACCTACAGCGTCGGTCTGGACGTCGCCTACGAGGTCGACCTGTTCGGCCGCGTCGAGTCGACCGTCCGCGCCGCCCGCGCCGACGCCGACGCCGCCGCCGAGGCGCTGGAAGTGGTGCGGATCACCGTCGCCGCCGAAACCGCCCGTGCCTATGCCGACACCTGCTCGGCCAACGCCCAGATCGCGGTGGCCGAACGCACCATCGACCTGCAGTCCAAGACCGTCGACCTGACCCAGCGCCTGCTGGACGGCGGTTCGGGCAATGGTCTGGACGTGGCCCGTGCTCGCGCGGCCCTGGAACAGACCCGCGCCAGCCTGCCGCCGCTGCGGGCCCAGCGCGACGGCGCCCTCTATCGCCTCGCCACCCTGACCGGGCGCACCCCGGCCGAGGCCAGCGAGGCGGCGCGCGGTTGCCAGTCGCCGCCGCAGCTGTCTCAGCCGATCCCGGTCGGCGACGGCGCGGCCCTGCTGGCCCGTCGTCCCGACGTGCGTCAGGCCGAGGCTCGTCTGGCCGCCGCCGCCGCCCGCGTGAACGTGGCCACCGCCAGCCTCTATCCGAGCATCAGCCTGGGGGGCTCGCTGGGCTCGACCGCGCTGGACTCCTCGGGTCTGGGCGACGACGCCAACTTCCGCTTCAGCGTCGGTCCGCTGATCAGCTGGAACTTCCCCAACATCGCCGTGGCCCGCGCCCGTATCAAGCAGGCCGGCGCCCTGACCGACGCGGCCCTGGCGACCTTCGACCAGACCGTGCTGACCGCGCTTCAGGAAACCGAGACGGCGCTCAGCGCCTACGCCAACGAACTGGACCGCCGCACGGCCCTGCGCACCGCGCGGGATCAGGCGGCGACCGCAGCCCGCCTGTCGCGTCTGCGTTTCGACGCCGGCGCCGACAGCTTCCTGACGGTGCTGGATTCGGAGCGGACCCTGGCCGGCGCCGACGCCGCCCTCGCCGCTTCGGAAGCCCAGGTCACGACCTACCAGATCGCCCTGTTCAAGGCCCTGGCCGGCGGCTGGGATCAGGCCCCCGACCCCGAAGCCTGATCCTCGGATCATCGCTAAAAACGGAGACGCCCGGCAGGTTCGACCCCGCCGGGCGTTTTCTTTTGGGCATCGCCGCACGATTTTGACGCGCGAAGGCGTGACCCCGGCCCGATTGATGCTCTAGGGAGATGGCGTGACCCTTCCCGCCGCGCCCTCCCCCGCCGCTCAGACTGCCGCCGAGGCCTCGCCAGCGACGGCGCTGGCCCATGCCCGCCGCGTGGTGGTCAAGATCGGCTCCTCCCTGCTGGTGGACGCCGCGACCCGCGCCGTGGCCCGCAACTGGCTGGCCTCCCTCGCCCAGGACATCGCCGACCTGCGCGCGCAAGGCCGCGAGGTCATCGTCGTCTCCTCCGGCGCCGTGGCCCTGGGACGCGGACGGCTGAAGACCTCGCCGGGCCGGTTGCAGGACAAGCAGGCCGCCGCCGCCGTCGGCCAGACCCTGCTGATGCACGCCTGGGAAGAGGCCCTGGCCCCGCACGGCCTGATCACCGCCCAGATCCTGCTGACCCGCGACGACACCGAACGCCGCCGTCGCTGGCTCAACGCCCGCGCCACGGTCGAGGCCCTGCTGGCCCACGGCGTCGTCCCTGTGGTCAACGAGAACGACACCGTCGCCACCGAGGAAATCCGCTACGGCGACAATGACCGCCTGGCCGCTCGAGCGGCCCAGCTGGCGCGCAGCGACCTGCTGATCCTCCTGTCCGACGTCGACGGCCTCTACACCGCCGACCCGCGCCGCGATCCCGAAGCGCGCCACCTGCCGCTGGTCGAGAGCCTCGGCCCCGACATTCTCGGCATGGCCAGCGGGCCCAACATGGAGGCCGGGGTGGGCGCCGGCGGCATGGCCACCAAGCTGGCCGCGGCCCAGATCGCCCGCTCCGCCGGCTGCGCCACCGTCATCGCCTCGGGCCTGACCTTGCACCCGCTCAAGGCCGTGGCTGAAGGCGCCCGCGCCACCCTGATCACCGCCCCGGCCACGCCGCTGGCCGCCTGGAAACAGTGGATCGCCGGCAGCATGGCGCCCGGCGGCTCGCTGACCCTGGACGAGGGCGCCGTGCGCGCGCTGAAATCTGGCAAGAGCCTGCTGCCCTCGGGCGTCGTCACGGTCAGCGGCGAGTTTGAAAAAGGCGACAGCCTGCGTCTGCTCGACCCGTCCGGCGCCGTCGTCGGCGTCGGTCTCGCCGCCTATCCCGCCGACGAGATCGCCCTGATCCGCGGCCGCCATTCCGATGAGATCGAAAGCCTGATCGGCTATCGCGGCCCCTCGGTCGTGATCCACCGCGACGACCTGGTGCTGGAGACCCGATGACCGACGTGATCATCCCTGTTCTTGGCCTGATGCTCGACATGGGCCGCCGCGCCCGCGCCGCCGCCGCGCTCCTTCGCGCCACCACGCCGGACGCCCGCACCGAGGCCCTGATCCGCCTGGCCGAGGGCCTGCGCGCCGCCGAGACCAAGATCCTGTCGGCCAACGCCCGCGACATCGACAACGCCCGCGCCTCAGGCCTGTCCGAGGCCCTGATCGACCGCCTGGCCCTGACGCCCGCCCGCGTCGAGGGCATGGCCACAGCCGTCGAGACCATCGCCGCCCAGCCCGATCCGGTCGGCGCCGAGATGGCCCGCTGGACCCCCGCCAATGGTCTGGACATCGCCCGCGTCCGCACCCCGCTCGGCGTGCTGGGCGTCATCTACGAAAGCCGCCCCAACGTCACCGCCGACGCCGCCGCCCTGTGCATCCGCTCGGGCAACGCCGCCATCCTGCGCTGCGGTTCGGACTGTCTGGAATCCTCGCGCGCCATCGCCGCCGTGGTCGCCCGCGCCGTGGTCGAGGCCGGCCTGCCCGCCGACGCCGTCCAGTTGGTCCCCGTGCCTGATCGCGAGGCCGTCGGCGCCATCCTGTCGGGCCTCGACGGGGCCATCGACCTGATCATCCCGCGCGGCGGCAAGAGCCTGGTCGCCCGCGTTCAGGCCGAAGCCAAGGCCCCGGTGCTGGGCCACCTCGAAGGTCTCTGCCACACCTATCTCGACGCCGCCGCCGACCTCGACGTCGCCCGCCGCGTCGCCGTCAACGCCAAGATGCGCCGCGTCTCCGTCTGCGGCGCCACCGAGACGTTGCTGGTGGATCGCGCCGCCGCTGAACGCCTGCTGCCCGCCGTCGCCGCCGACCTGATCGCCGCCGGCTGCGAACTGCGCGGCGATGATGCTACCCGCGCCCTGGTTCCCGAAGCCGCCGAAGCGGTCGAGGCCGACTGGACCACCGAATACCTGGCCCCCGTCCTGTCGGTGCGGGTCGTGGACGGCGTGGACGGCGCCGTCGACCACATCCGCCGCTATGGCTCGGGCCACACAGAGGCCATCATCACCACCGACGCCGAGGCCGCCGAGCGCTTCGCCAACGGCGTCGACAGCGCCATCGTCCTGATCAACGCCTCGACCCAGTTCGCCGACGGCGGCGAGTTCGGCTTCGGCGGCGAAATCGGCATCTCGACCTCGAAGCTGCACGCGCGGGGCCCCGTCGGCGCCGAGCAACTGACCACCTACAAGTACGTGGTGCGCGGCCAGGGCCAGACCCGGCCCTGAAACAGAAAAGGCCGGAGCCAAAGCCCCGACCTCTCCAGTTTTCTAACGGGCCTCAAGTAGCCCGAAGGGCGATAGGCCCAGAAAAGAAGCCTACGACCTGCCTTCCGGCAGGGCGTAAGCCATCACGTAATCCCCTTCCGGCGTCTCCATGAAGTGATGCCCCCCAGCCATGATGACCAGATACTGGCGGCCGTTCTGCTCATAGATCATCGGGTTGGCCTGACCGCCCGCCGGCAGGACGTCGGACCAGACGGTCTTGCCCGTCTCGATGTCGATGGCGCGGATCAGGTCGTCGGTCGCGGCGGCGATGAAGATCAGCCCGCCCGCCGTCACCGCCGAGCCGCCATTGTTCGGCGTGCCGATCTCGACCGGCAGCATGGAGGGGATGCCGAACGGGCCATTCTTCCTCGCCGTGCCGAAGGGACGATCCCACAGGGTGCGGCCGGTCTTCAGGTCGATGGTGCGGATGCCGCCATAGGGGGGCTGTTTGCAAAGCAGGCCCGTAAACTTGACCCGCCAGCCGGCATTGACGTCGATGGCGTAGGGCACGCCGATCTGCGGATCGCCCGCGCCCTCGGCCTTGGACTTCGACAGGTTGCCGCCGCGATTGGCCGCCTCCTTCTCGCGCTCGATGTAGCGGGGGTCGTCGCGCGGGAACCAGCCCAGACGGTCCGCCTCGGCGCGGGGCACCAGACGGTTGTGGTTGGGCATGTCGTTGTAGTTGGCCACGATCACGCCGCGCGCCGGATCGACCGCCACCCCGCCCCAGTCCGAGCCGCCGTTATAGCCCGGATACTGGATATAATGACGGTCCGCCGTCGGCGGGGTGAAATAGCCCTCGTAACTAGCCTGACGGAACTGGATACGACAGACCATCTGATCGATCGGCGACATCCCCCACATGTCGCGCTCGGTCAGGTCCGGCTTCCTCAGCGTATGGAACAGGGAGAAGGGCTGGGTCGGGCTGCGTTGGGCGGGCTCCACTCCGCCCTGCGGCACGCGCCGCTCCTCGACCTTGTGCAGCGGCTGGCCGGTGCGACGGTCCAGGATGTAGAGGTCGCCCTGCTTGGACGGCAGCACAACGGCCGGGACCGGGCCCGCCGCCGTCGGCATGTCCACCAGAGTCGCCTGCGAGCCCAAGTCATAGTCCCAGACGTCCTTCCTCACCGTCTGGAAATGCCAGCGCGGCTTGCCGGTCGTCACGTCCAGCGCCACCAGCGAGGTCGAGTACTCGTTCTCGGCCGGGCGACGCAGACCGGAATAATAGTCCGCCGCCGAATTGCCCATGGGCAGGAAGACCAGGCCCAGGGCCTCGTCCGCCGTCGCCGTGGTCCACATGTTCGGCGTGCCGGGCGTATAGGTCTGGCCCGCCGGCGGCAGGGTGGTGATGTCCGGCCGCATCATGTCCCATGCGAAGCGCAGCTGGCCCGTCACAGCGTCAAAGCCCTGGATGACGCCCGACGCGTTCCAGCGCTTCTGCCCGTCCAGAACCTGATGCCCGGTGACGATCACGCCGCGCACGATGACCGGCGCCGAGGTGATGGAGACCATGCCCGGATAGGGATCGCCCATGCCCGTCTTGATGCTGACCGCGCCCTGGATTCCGAACCCGGCGCAGGGCGCCCCCGTGCGGGCGTCCACCGCCACCAGTCGCCCGTCAAGGGTGCCCTCGATGATCCGCGTGGCGCAGGGTTGGGCCGCATCGACGTTCGGCTGGGCGAACCAGGTCACGCCCCGGCAGGCGGCGGTATAGGGAATCTGGTCGTCGGCGACCTTGGGGTCATAGGTCCATTTCTGCTTGCCTGTGGCGGCGTCCAGCGCGAACAGCCGATTGCGGCCCGTGCACAGATAAAGCGTGTCGCCGATTTTCAGCGGCGTCGTCTCGGCGCCCCAGCGCTCACCCGGCAGGTCGCCGGTGCGGAAGGTCCAGGCCCGTTTCAGCCCCTTCACATTGGCCTTGTTGATCTGGCTCAGCGGCGAATAGCGCTGGGCGCTGTCGGCCCCGCCATAGGCCGGCCAGTCGGCGCCCGTCTTGATCAGGGCCGGATCGCCGATGCCGCCCTGGCCCATGGCCGGGACCGGGCTCTCCACCCGCGCCTTGTTGGCCTGGGCCACCACGACGCCGGAGATCAACCCCAGCACGACGATCAGACCGAAACCGCCGAACGCCAGCCGGCCGCCCCCGCCCTCCCGTTTCAAGACGGGGAAGGACAGGACCACAAGGATCAACAGCACCAGCGGCGCGATCACGCGCGGCACCAGGGCCCAGCCGTTCAGCCCGACCTCCCACAGCGCCCAGACCACCGTGCCGATGAAGATGAGGATGTAGAGCCAGGCGCCCGTCGCCCTCAGCAGGGCCAGCAGTCCCCCCGACAGGATCATCAAGAGGCCGACGATCAGATAATAGGGCGAGCCGCCCAGCATGATCAGTTGCGCCCCGCCTATGGTCAGCGTCAGGCCGATCAGGGCGATGACGACCCCCAGCAGGCGCACCAGGACGCTTCCGAATCCGCGCCCGCGTTCAATCGAGGACATATCGCACGACTCCTGGGATTTCAGCTTGGGGGTTCAGCCTGGGGGTTCAGCTTGGCCTTGCCTCAACCCGCCGAAAGCCGGGCCGTTCCCAAAAGCGGCGAAATAGAGGCCAAAGAAAAAGGGCGACGCCGCAGCGCCGCCCTTTCCTGTCGTGCCGAACCGGTCCGTCAGTTGACGGGTCGGCCCTCCGTATCGACCACCTGCACCTCGCCCAGGTTCAGGGCGCGGATCTTGGGCTCGATGGCGGCGCGGTCGCCGACCACGACCCAGGTCGTCGGCCCGTCGCCGACGATGGCGCGCGCCGCGACCGAGGCCCGTTGCGGATCGGTCGCGTTCACCGAGGCGGCGTAGCCGTCATAGTAGTTTTCCGGCACGCCATAGACGACCATGCTGGTCAGGTCGCCCGCCACGGCGGCGTTGGTTTCCCAGTTGCCGGCCATCCCCAGGACCAGGTTCGAGCGCACGGCGGCGATCTCCGCCTCGGTCAGGGGTCGCGACCCGACCACGTCGGTCAGCTCCTTGCGGATCTCGACCAGGCTCTCGGCGGTCTTGTCCGACTGGACGCCCGTCGAGACCAGGAACATCCGCTCGCCGCGCGTGGTGCGCAGACCCGAGCCCGCGCCATAGGACCAGTGCTTGTCCTCGCGCAGGTTCATGTTGATGCGGCTGGTGAAGGCGCCGCCCAGGGCGGTGTTGGCCACGTCGATGGCCCCTTCGCTTGCGGCGTCGAAGGCCGGGGCCAGACGACCGGCGGTGATCGACGACTGCGGACCGGCGCGATCCACGATCAGAACGCGCGGCGCGCCTTGCGACGGCAGGGCCGGCGCGGCCGGCTTGACCGGCAGCGGGGTCGAGGGCGCCTTCCAGGTGCGGAAGGCCTTCTCCAGCGCCGGGGCCAGCGCGGCCTGGGTCGTGTCGCCGACCACCACCAGGGTGGCGTTGTCGGGGCGGAACCAGGCGGCGTGATAGGCCTCGGCGTCGGCGGGCGTCAGACCCTGAACGCTGGCCTCGCTGCCCGAGGTCGGGCGGCCATAGGGGTTTTCAGGCCCGAAGACATTGGCCGCCAGCACCCGGCTGGCGATGGCGCCGGGGTTGCGGTTCGACTGCTGGATGGCCGACACCTGCTGGGCCTGGGCCCGCTGGAAGTCCTCGGCCCGGAAGGCCGGGTTCTGGATGATGTCGGCATAGAGGGCCAGCGACGGCTCCAGCCGCGAGGCGATCGCGTTCAGCGAGACATTGGTGTAGTCGACCGCCGATCCGGCGCCGATCGAGGCGCCCAGCAGCTGGATCTGGTCGCTGATCTGCAGGGCGTTCAGACGGTCCGTGCCGTTGGTCATGACGGCGGGCGCCAGCTGGGCCACGCCGTTCTTGCCGGCCGGGTCTGCCGCCGAACCGGCCTCGACGATCAGGTTCATGCTGACGGTCGGCACGCCGGTGCGCGGCGCCAGCACCACCTTCAGCCCGTTCGACAGGGTGAAGCGCTCGAAGCTGGGGAAGTCGGCCTGGGGCGCGGCCCCGGCCTCCGGCATCCTGGAGCGGTCGGCCCCGGTCGCCGCCGTGGTGAAGTCCGGGAAGGGCAGAACCTCCAGGGCATAGCTGCCGTCGCTCAGCCATTCGCGGCCTGCGGCCGTCAGATTGGCCGAGGTGGCGCCCAGCAGACGGTCGTAGCTGACCTTCCAGGCGCCGGGATCGCCGAGGAAGACCTGGCTCTCGGCCAGACGGTCGGACTTGCCGCCGAAGCCGCCGATCCGTTCCAGACCGCGCACCAGGGAGGCGCCGGTGACGGTGCGGGCGCGTTCCAGCTCTTCGGCGCTCGGGCCTTCGCGCAGCAGGCGGGCCATTTCCTCATCGACCACCCGCTCGATGGCGGCCAGGTCCTGACCCGGCTTGGCCGTCACCATGACCAGGAACTGGCTGCCGATCTCGCTTTCCGAAGTGCCGGCGAAGACGCTGGTCGCCACCTGATCGTCGAAGACCAGACGCTTGTGCAGACGCGAGGTGCGGCCCGACGACAGCACCTGTCCAAGCAGACCCAGATAGTCGGTCGCGGCCTCGCCGGTCGGCGGCACGTTCCACACCTTGTAAAGACGCGGCTGGCCGACGCGGTCGAACATGACCTCGCGCTGGGCGCCCTGCATCTTGGCGATCATGCGCTGGGGCTGGGTCACAGGCGGACCCGAGGGGATGTCGCCGAAATAGCGCTCGACCTTGGCGCGGGCCTCGTCAGGCGTGATGTCGCCGGCCAGGACGATCACCGCGTTGGCGGCGCCGTAGTAGTCGCGGAACCAGCCCTTCACGTCGTCCAGGCTGGCGGCGTCCAGATCGGCCATCGAGCCGATGACGGTGTGGCCATAGGGGTGATCGGCCGGATAGGTGGCCTCGGTGATCGCGTCCCAGACACGGCCATAGGGCTGGTTCTCGCCCTGGCGCTTCTCGTTCTGGACGACGCCGCGCTGCTCATCCAGGCGCGCCTGGTCGATGGCCCCCAGCAGGTGGCCCATGCGGTCGCTTTCCAGCCACAGCACGCTGTCCAGCGCCGAGGTCGGCACGTTCTGGAAATAGTTGGTGCGGTCGGTGTTGGTGGTGCCGTTCTGGTCGGTGGCGCCCAGCAGCTCGGTGGCCTTGAAGAAGTCGGTGTTGAAGTTTTCCGACCCGTTGAACATCAGGTGCTCGAACAGATGGGCGAAGCCCGAGCGTCCGGTCGGCTCGTTCTTGGACCCCACGTGATACCAGATGTTGACCGCCACGATCGGCGCCTTGTGATCCTCATGGACGATCAGGGTCAGGCCGTTGGGCAGCACCATCTTGGTGAAGGCAATGTCCACGTCCGGCAGGGCCGGAAGCGCGGCGGCGGCGGCCCGGTTCTGAGCGGCGGGCGCGGCGGCGGGCGCCGGGGCGGCGTGAGCGGCGGCGGCCAGAAGGCTGACAGCGGCCCCGCCCAGTAGGGCCAGGCGGCGAGCGGAAATGGTCATGGATTCCCCCAATGCGATATCGCGATGGCGCGACCGTAACGGCGCTACGTCGCCAGAAACCAACCTTTCCGAAATTTAATCCGCCCCGAGGCCGCCCGCGCGCCCGAGACAGCGGAATTTCATGCTGCGGCGCACACCAATAAACGGTCGCAATATGCCAAGGTTATGGAAATCCAACTCACTTCATGCCCACCTTCATGATTTTAAGGCTTTGCTGCGGAAAATATTTGCACCGACGCCGCATATTTCGCTTAATGAGCAGATGCAAAAAGGTGGTCGTTCCAACCCTGGTGGTTTTCTGATTGAGCAGCGTCGGCTGGAGAAACAGCCCGCTGATCTGCGCGTACGCGCCTTTACGGAGATCACGCTCAAGCCGACCGCCGTCAGCGGGACGGCCCAGGCGTCGCGCTGCACCGACTGCGGCGTGCCCTTCTGCCAGAACGCCTGCCCGCTGCAGAACAACATCCCCGACTGGCTGGCCCTGTCCGCCGACGGCGACCTGCGCGAGGCCTGGCGCGTCGCCGCCTCGACCTCGACCATGCCGGAAATCTGCGGCCGCATCTGTCCGCAGGACCGCCTGTGCGAGGGCGCCTGCACCCTGCAACAGTCCGGCTGGGACGGCGTCACCATCGGCTCGGTCGAGGCCTGGATCGCCGACACCGCCTTCGACAACGGCTGGGTCGAGCCCATCCGCCCCCTGGCCGAACGCGGCCAGAGCGTGGGCATCATCGGTTCAGGCCCCGCGGGTCTGGCCGCCGCCGACCGTCTGCGCAGCGAGGGCTACGCCGTCACCGTCTATGACCGTCACGACCGCGCCGGCGGCCTGCTGACCTATGGCATCCCCGGCTTCAAGCTGGAGAAGCGCATCGTCCAGCGCCGCATCGACCGCCTGATCGAGGGCGGGGTCCAGTTCGTGCTCAACACCTCGGTCGGCGTCGACATCTCGATGGACGAGCTGCGCGACCGCCATGACGCCGTCCTGCTGGCCATGGGCGTCTATCAGGCCCGCACCCTGGCCGTGCCCGGTCGTGGTCCCAACGACACCGTCGCCGCGCTCGACTTCCTGATCGCCCAAAACCGCGTCGACTGCGGCGACGCCGCTGATGCGTCCGCGCCCCACGCGGCCGGTCGCGACGTCGTCGTCGTCGGCGGCGGCGACACGGCCATGGACTGCGTCCGCACCGCCATCCGTCAGGGCGCCAACAGCGTCGTCTGCCTCTATCGCCGCGACCGCGAGAACATGCCGGGTTCGGCCCGCGAGGTGCAGAACGCCGAGGAGGAAGGCGTCCGCTTCGAATGGCTGGGCGCGCCCAAGGCCCTGATGTCCAAGGGCGAGGCCGTCACCGCCGTCCGCGCCCAGCGCATGGCCCTGACCGACGCTTCGGCTGGCGGCCGTCGCGACATCGCCCCCGTCGCCGGTTCGGATTTCGACCTGCCCGCCGACCTGGTGATCGAGGCCCTCGGCTTTGAGCCCGAGGCCTTCGCCGAGCAGCTTGACGCCAACCTTGGCTTGACCAAGTGGAACACCCTGCAGGTGGCGCGTGGCGGTTTCGCCACCACCTTGCCCGGCGTGTTCGCCGCCGGAGACGCCGTGCGCGGCGCCTCCCTCGTCGTCTGGGCCGTGCGCGACGGTCAGGACGCTGCGGCCGAAATCGACCGTTACCTGCGCGCGCGTACCGAGGAAGCCGCCGCATGACCGACGCATCGCAATCGAACTGGCTGGCCCAGTATGAAGAGAACCGCGCCCGCCTGATCGAAGGCGGCGCCTATGACGCCTCGTCCGAGCGCGACGCCTGCGGCGTGGGTCTGGTCTGCGCCATCGACGGCAAGCCCCGGCGTGAAATCGTCGAGATGGCCATCCAGTCGCTGAAGGCCGTGGCCCACCGCGGCGCGGTCGACGCCGATGGCCTGTCCGGCGACGGCGCCGGCATCATGATCGAGCTGCCCCAGGCCTTCTTCGCGGCCCAGGTGCGCGCCGTCGGCCAGACCCTGCGTCCCGGCCCCATCGCCGTGGGTCAGGTCTTCCTGCCGCGCACCGACCTGGGCGCCCAGGACCACGCCCGCGCCATCGTCGAGGCCGAGGCCATCCGCTCGGGCTTCTACATCTACGGCTGGCGCCAGACGCCGATGGACCTGTCGGTCGTGGGCGTGCGCGCCGACGCCACTCGGCCCGAGATCGAACAGATCATGCTGGCCGCGCCCGAGGGCATGGAGATCGAGGCGCTGGAGCGTGAGCTCTTCCTGTGCCGCCGCCGCATCGAAAAGGCGGTGCAGGCCTCGGGCCTGAACGGCTTCTACCTGTGTTCGCTGTCGGCCCGCTCCATCGTCTACAAGGGCATGGTCCGCGCCGAGCTGCTGGGTCAGCTGTATCACGACCTGAACGACCCCACGGTCGTCGCCGGCTACGCCGTCTTCCACCAGCGCTACTCGACCAACACCTTCCCCGAGTGGAAGCTGGCCCAGCCCTTCCGCATGCTGGCCCACAACGGCGAGATCAACACGCTTCAGGGCAACCTGAACTGGATGCGCGCCCACGAGATCCGCATGGCGGCCTCGGCCTTCGGCGACCGCGACCAGGAGGTCAAGCCGGTGGTCCAGCCGGGCGGTTCGGACTCGGCGGCCCTGGATAATGTCTTCGAGGTTCTGGTCCGCGCCGGGCGCCCTGCCCCCCTGGCCAAGGCCCTGCTGGTGCCCGAGGCCTGGTCCTCGGACGACGTGGTGATGAAGCCCGAGCACCGCGCCCTCTACGCCTACTGCAATGCGGTGATGGAGCCGTGGGACGGCCCCGCCGCCCTGTGCGCCGTTGATGGTCGCTGGGTCGTGGCCGGCAAGGACCGCAACGGCCTGCGCCCCCTGCGCGCCGTCGAGACCGTCGACGGCCTGCTGCTGGCCGGCTCCGAGGCCGGTCTGGTCCCCTTGCCCGAGGGCCGCATCAAGCGCCGCCTGCACATCGGCCCCGGCAAGCTGATCGCCGTCGACCTGAAGCACGGCCGTCTCTACGACGAGCATGAGGCCGTTGACGCCCTGGCCGCCGCCCAGCCCTATTCGGACTGGCTGGACAACATGGTCGATCTGGAGCCCATCATCGGCCCCGGACCCGAGCCGCGCGCCGCCACCGGCGAGGCCCTGATCCGGCGTCAGATCGCCGCCGGTTTCAGCCGCGAGGACCTGGATTTGCTGCTGGACGCCCTGGTCCGCGACGGCAAGGAAGCCGTGGGCTCCATGGGCGACGACGCCCCGCCCGCCGTCCTGTCCAGCCTGCCGCGCCCCCTGGCCCACTACTTCCGCCAGAACTTCAGCCAGGTCACCAACCCGCCCATCGACCCCCTGCGCGAAGCCGGGGCCATGAGCCTGAAGACCCGCTTCAAGAACCTGGGCAATATCCTGGCCCAGGACGAGGCCCAGACCGAGGTCTTCGTGCTGGACAGCCCGGTCCTGACCACCGGCATGTATCAGCGCCTGCTGGGCGTCGTCGCCGACGGCTCGACCACGGTGATCGACTGCACCTATCCGGTCCCGGCTGAAGACGACCGCTCCGGCGCGGGCCTGCGTCAGGCGCTCGACCGCATCCGCGACGAGGCCGAGGCCGCCGCGCGCGACGGCGCCACCCTGATCGTCCTGACCGACGAACACGCCTCGGCCGAGCGTCTGGCCGCGCCCATGATCCTGGCCACCGCCGGGACCCACGGCCGCCTGATCGCCGCCGGTCTGCGGACCTATTGCTCCCTGGTCGTGCGCTCCGCCGAGACCCTGGACCCGCACGCCTTCGCCGTTCTGGTCGGGGTCGGCGCTACGGCGGTCAACCCGTGGCTGGCGCAGGAGCTGTTCCAGGAGCGTCTGGATCGCGGGGTCTATCCGGGCCTGACGCTTCACGACGCCTGCCTGAACTACAAGCACGGCATCGAGGCCGGCCTGCTCAAGGTGCTGGCGCGCAAGGGCATCAGCATCATCTCCGCCTATCGCGGCGGTTGCGAGTTCGAGGTTCTGGGCCTGTCGCGCGCCCTGGCCGCCGAGTTCTTCCCCGGTGCCCCGTCGCGCATCTCCGGCATCGGTCTGGCCGGTCTGGAGCAGGCGGCGCTCAAGCGTCACACGGTCGCCTTCGGCGCAGCCGTCCCCTCCCCGTCGATGGGCGGCTTCTTCCGCATCCGTGCCGGCGGCGAGGCCCACGCCCATGACGCCAGGACCATCCACCTGTTGCAGGACGCGGTGAACCGCGGCGACTTCAAGCGCTTCAAGCAATACTCCGCCGCCGTCCGCGAGCAGCCGGACCTGGCCCTGCGCGATCTGCTGGACTTCAAGGAGGGGCTGACCCCGGTCCAGTTGCACGAGGTCGAAAGCGTCTCGGACATCCGCCGCCGCTTCCTGTCCCAGGCCATGTCCCTGGGCGCCCTGTCGCCTGAGGCGCACGAGACCCTGAACATCGCCATGAACCGGATGGGCGCGCGCGCCGTCTCCGGCGAGGGCGGCGAGGACCCGGCGCGTTACGTCCCGCGTCCGAACGGCGACAACGCCAACTCGGCGGTCAAGCAGGTGGCGTCGGGCCGCTTCGGCGTCACCGCCGAATACCTGAACCAGTGCCGCGAGATCGAGATCAAGGTCGCCCAGGGCGCCAAGCCCGGCGAGGGCGGCCAGCTGCCCGGCTTCAAGGTCACCGAGTTCATCGGCCGGATGCGCCACGCCGTTCCGGGCACGACCCTGATCAGCCCGCCGCCGCACCACGACATCTATTCGATCGAGGATCTGGCCCAACTGATCTACGACCTGAAGGCGATCAATCCCGACGCCAAGGTCACGGTCAAACTGGTCTCCTCGACCGGCATCGGCGCCATTGCGTCGGGCGTCGCCAAGGCCAAGGCCGACGCCATCCTGATCGCCGGCCACAACGGCGGCACCGGCGCCTCGCCGCAGACCTCGGTCAAGCACGCGGGCATGCCGTGGGAGATCGGTCTGGCCGAGGCGCATCAGGTCCTCAGCCTGAACCACCTGCGCTCGTCCGTGTCCCTGCGCGCCGACGGCGGCATCCGCACCGGCCGCGACGTGGTCCTGGCCGCCCTGCTGGGTGCCGAGGAATACGGCATCGGCACCTCGGGCCTGATCGCCATGGGCTGTCTGATGGTGCGTCAGTGCCACTCCAACACCTGCCCGGTCGGCGTCTGTTCGCAGGACGAGCGCCTGCGCGCCAAGTTCACCGGCACGCCGGAAAAGGTGGTCAACCTCTTCACCTTCATCGCCGAAGAGGTGCGCGAAATCCTGGCCTCCATCGGCGCGCGCACCATTGATGAGATTGTCGGCCGCACCGACCTGCTGCGTCAGACGCGGCGCGGCGGTTCGCATCTGGACGACCTGGACCTCAACCCCCTGCTGATGAAGGTCGACGTCGACCGCCCCGGCCGCTGGGCCGACAAGGTGCGCCAACCCGTGCCCGAGAGCCTGGACGCCCTGGTGCTGAAGGACGCCGCCGCCTTCCTCGAGCGCGGCCAGACGCTGGAGCTGTCCTATCCTCTGAACAACACCCAGCGCACCGCGGGCGCCGGCATCTCCTCGGCCATCGTCCGCAAGTTCGGCCCGCAAGGGCCGCAGGGCCGCCTGAAGCTGAAGCTGGAGGGCATCGCCGGTCAGAGCTTCGGCGCCTTTGGCGCACGCGGCCTGATCCTCGACGTCACCGGCGAGGTCAACGACTACGTCGGCAAGGGTCTGTCGGGCGCCGACATCCATATCCGTCCCTATGAGTGGCGCGCTGACCAGCAGGTCTGCGGCAACACCACCCTCTATGGCGCCACCTCCGGCCGTCTGTTTGTGGCGGGGGCGGCGGGCGAACGCTTCGCCGTCCGCAACTCCGGCGCCGAGGCTGTGGTCGAGGGCCTGGGCGCGCACGGCTGCGAATACATGACCGGCGGCCGCGTGGTCGTGCTCGGCGCCGTCGGCTGGAACCTGGCGGCAGGCATGAGCGGCGGCGAGCTGTTCGTGCTCGACGCCGAGGGCCGCGCGGCTCAGGCCCTGAACGGCGACATGGCCGGGGTCGGTCGCATCGACGCCGAGGCCGAAGCGCGGCTGAAGGCCCTGATCGAGGCCCACGCCGCCGCCACCGCCTCGCCCCTGGCCCGACGCATCCTGGCCGACTGGTCCGGTTTCGCACCGCGCTTCGTCCGCATCGTCCCCAAGACCGTCCTCGCCGCCGAGGCCGCCGAAACCGACGTCAGGCTGGCCCAACCGGCCTGACGTCGCCCTTCCTTTTCGCCCGCGTCTTCTCCCCGAGACCTTCATGACAGCACCGACGATTTCCAAGGCCGCAGCATTCTGTTGCGGCCTTTTCGCCATGGCCCTTGCGGCGCCCGCCTTCGCCGCCGCCCCGCCCGGTCTGCTGGCGCATCAGGTTCCGCTGGCGCTCGACGGCGCCGGCACAGCCTGGATCCTGACTTCAACAGCCCTGGTGCTGATGATGACCCTGCCGGGTCTGGCCCTCTTCTACGGCGGCATGGTTCGGAAGAAGAACCTGATCGCCACCATCGCCCATTCCACGGCGGCCATGGCCATCGTCACCGTCCTCTGGTTCATGGCCGGCTACACCCTGTCCTTCGGGACCAGCGGCGCGGCCACCAACGGCTTCATCGGCGGGGTCCAGGCCCTCTTCCTCAACGGTGTGGGGGTGAAGACGGCCCACGCCCTGACCCCCGGCCTGCCCGAGTTCCTGTGGATCAGCTATCAGCTGACCTTCGCCATCATCACCCCCGCCCTGATCGCGGGCGCCTTCGCCGAGCGGATCAAGTTCTCGGCCAGCGTCCTCTTCTTCACCCTGTGGCACCTGATCGTCTATGCGCCGATCTGCCACCAGGTCTGGGGCGGCGGCTGGATGGGCGAGCTGGGCGTGCTCGACTTCGCCGGCGGGGCCGTGGTCCACGTCAATGCCGGCGTGGCCGGTCTGGTCTGCGCCATCGTGCTCGGCCCGCGTCACGGCTGGGGTCGCGACAACATGGCCCCGCACAACCTGGCCTTCACCGCCATCGGCACAGGCCTGCTGTTCGTCGGCTGGATGGGCTTCAACGGCGGCTCGGCCGCCGGGGCCAATGAGATCGCCGCCGTCGCCGTCTTCAACACCCTGCTGGCCCCCGCCGCCGCCGCCGTCGGCTGGATCGCGGTGGAATGGACGTTGAAGAAGAAGCCGACCCTGCTGGGCCTGCTGACCGGCGTGGTCGCCGGCCTGGTCGCCATCACCCCCGCCGCCGGCTTCGTCGACCCCAGGGGCGCCTTCCTGATCGGCCTGATCTCGGGCCCCGTCGCCTATGTCGGCGCCGTCTGGCTCAAGCACAAACTCAAGTACGACGACAGCCTCGACGCCTTTGGCGTGCACGGCATCGCCGGCATCGCCGGGGCCCTGCTGACCGGGGTCTTCGCCAACGCCGCCATCAACCCCGCCGCCGAAGGGGCCACCCTGTGGAAGCAGGCCATCGGCCTGGGCGGCGCCATGCTGTGGAGCGCCGTAGGCACCTTCGTGGTGCTGATGATCTGCAAATACACCGTCGGCCTGCGCGTCGAGAAGGAGGCCGAGATCGAGGGTCTCGACTACAGCCAGCACGGCGAGGCCATGCACTGATCAAGCGGGCGGCGAGCGCGTGAAGCCTTCGCCGCCCCTCTGCGTTCTGGCTGGATGGCGGCGCGCGGCGAGCTCAACACCTATCAGGCCAAACGGAACTTCGGCGTCACGCCGGAGCCGAAGGGCCGCAAGGCGAAGGCCCGCCAGACCGGCCTGCGCTATCTGATCCAGCGCCACGCCGCCTCGCGCCTGCACTACGACTTCCGCATCGAGCACGACGGGGTGCTCAAGTCCTGGGCCGTGACCAAGGCCCCGTCGCGCGACCCCCACGTCAAGCGGCTGGCGGTCGAGGTCGAGGACCATCCCCTCGACTACGGCGACTTCGAGGGGACGATTCCCGCCGGCAACTATGGCGCCGGCACGGTGCAGCTGTGGGACGTGGGCGAATGGACGCCCCAGGACGCGGATCTCG
Source organism: Candidatus Brevundimonas phytovorans (assembly GCA_029203145.1). Classification (NCBI taxonomy): domain Bacteria; kingdom Pseudomonadati; phylum Pseudomonadota; class Alphaproteobacteria; order Caulobacterales; family Caulobacteraceae; genus Brevundimonas; species Candidatus Brevundimonas phytovorans. Next base: position 3,186,400 of record CP119309.1, on the reverse strand, counting down.
ATGCGGCCTTCAGGAAGGGCGTGGTCAAGCTGACGCTGGACGGCGAACGGCTGAAGGGCGGCTGGGCCCTGATCCGGCTCAAGTCTGATCGCGGCAAGCCCCAGGAAGCGGGAAAGCAGAGAGCCAACTGGCTGCTGGTCAAGGAGAAGGACGCGCACGCCGTCGACGGCGAGGGCGACGCCCTGGCCGAGATCGACGCCTCGGTCACCACCGGCCGCAGCCTGGCCCAGATCGCCGAGGGCGCGACGGAATGGACCGCCTCCAAGCCCACCAGTCGCAAGGCCCCGCCCAAGCCCAAGCCGACCAAGGCCGCCCGGCCCGTAGCCCGCCCCCACGCCTTCGTCCCCATCCAGCTGTGCAAGGTCGCCGACCATCCGCCCTCGGCGCCGGGCTGGGCCCATGAGATCAAGTTCGACGGCTACCGCATCCAGATCGCCGTCGGCCATGGCCGCGCGACCTTGCGCACCCGCAAGGGTCTGGACTGGACCGAGCGTTTCCCCGAACTGGCCGCCGACGCCGCCCTCTGGCCCGACGGCGTGCTGGACGGCGAGCTGTGCGCGATCGACGCGCACGACATGCCGGATTTTTCGGCCTTGCAGACCGCCCTATCGGAGGGTCGGACCGACCAACTGGTCTATTTCGCCTTCGACCTCCTGTTCGACGGGCCGGAGGACCTGCGCGCCCTGCCCCTGTCGCATCGCAAGGCCCGGCTTCAGGCCCTGATCGACCGCACGCCCAGCGCCGCCGCCACGCGCCTGCGCTACGTCGAGCACTTCGGCGCCAGCGGTCAGGCCATTCTGGAAAGCGCCTGCCGCATGCATCTGGAAGGCGTCATCTCCAAGAAGCTGGACGCCCCCTATCGCGCCGGGCGCTCGGCCGCCTGGGTCAAGTCCAAGTGCCGGGGCCGCGACGAGGTGGTGATCGGCGGCTGGTCGTCCGAGGGCGGAACCCGCTTTCGCTCCCTGCTGGTCGGCGTGAAGACGAAAGGCGGTCTGCGCTATCTCGGCCGCGTCGGCACCGGCTATTCGACGGCCCTGACCAGGACCCTGCTGCCCGCGCTGAAGGCCGCCGCCGCCGACCGCTCGTCCTTCGTCGGGGCGAATGCGCCCAAGGCGGAGGCCGACCTCCACTGGACCACGCCGACCCTGGTCGCCGAGATCGAGCACGGCGGCTATACCGAGGCAGGCTCCCTGCGTCAGGCCGCCTTCAAGGGCCTGCGCGAGGACAAGGCGCCGTCCGACGTGACCGACGCCCCGCGCGCGCCGCCGGTCGTCAAAGCCGCCGCCGCCAAGCCCGGCAAGCGGGTCGTCGCCGGGGTCGCCATCTCCCATCCCGACAAGGTGCTGTGGCCGGGCTTCGACGGTCGCCCGCCGATCACCAAGGGCGATCTGGTCCGCTATTACGAGGCCGCCGCCGACCGCCTCCTGCCGCACCTGATGCAGCGCCCCGTCTCCATCATCCGCGCCCCGGACGGCATCGCGGGCGAGACCTTCTTTCAGCGCCACGCCATGGCCGGCCACAGCCCCCGGCTCCAGCTGATCGACGTCCATGAGCGCCAGCCCTATGTCGCCGTCGTCGATGTCGGCGGGCTGGTGGCCGTCGGCCAGTCGGGCGGGCTGGAGTTGCACCCCTGGGGCTGCAAACCCGGCGATCCCGAGACCCCGGACCAGATCACCTTCGACCTCGACCCCGACGAAGGCCTCGACTTCGAGGACGTCATCGCCGCCGCCCTCCTGCTGAAGCCCCGGCTCGAAGCGCTCGGCCTCACCCCCTTCGTCAAGACCACCGGCGGCAAGGGTCTGCACGTCGTCGTTCCGATCAAGACCGACGCCCGCAGCCGCATCGACTGGGACGCGGCCAAGGCCTTTGCCAAGGGGGTGTCGGAGGCGCTGAAGACCGCCCATCCCGACCGCTTCACCACCACCCTGGCCAAGAAGGCGCGCGGCGGAAAGATCTTCCTCGACTACCTCCGCAACGGCCGCATGGCCACCGCCGTCGCCCCCTGGTCGCCCCGCGCCCGGCCCGGCGCCGGGATCGCCTGCCCCCTGTTCTGGGATCAGGTGAAGCCCGGCCTCGACCCGAAAGCCTTCAACCTGTGGACCGCTGCGGCCCTGTTGACGCAAGCCGATCCGTGGGCGGAGTTCCGCGCCTCGGCCGCCTCGCTGAAGCCTGCGATCCGCAAGCTGGGCTAGGCCTTCAACCGCTCGGCCAGGAAGTCGACGAAGACCCGCACCCGCGCCGGGGTATTGGCGCCGCCCACAAAGACCGCATGGGTGTTCTCCACATCGCCGGGATTGAAGTCTTCGAGCAGGGGGACCAGTCGACCGGCGGCGATGGCGTCGGCCACGCTGAAGGCCCCGACCCGCGTGATCCCCACCCCGTCAGCGGCCAGCTGGCCCAGGGTCTCGCCGTTGTTGGCCTCGATGCCGCCCTGCACCGTCAGTCGGTATTCCTGCCCGTCGCGCACAAAGGGCCAGACCGGCTCGGCCCGGCGAAAATTGAAGTTCAGGCAGTTGTGGGCATGCAGGTCCTCAGGGACGCTCGGCGTCCCTGAACCCGCCAGATAGTCGGGCGAGGCCACGATGACGCGCCGCGTCTCGCTGACCTTGCGCGCCGTCAGCCCGCTGTCGTCCAGCGGCCCCGAGCGCACGCCCACGTCCGCCTGTCCGGCGGCGATGTCGACCACGGCGTCAGTCAGATTGATGTCCATCAGGATGTGCGGATAGAGGGCCGTGAACGCGCCCAGCAAGGGCACGACGTGCAGCCGCCCGTGCGACTGGGACACGCTGACCCGCAGCCGTCCGCGCGGCGCCCCCTGATCAGCGATGGCCTGCTCGGCGTCGTCCAGATCAGCCAGGATTCTCCGCGCCGCCTGCAGATAGGCCTCGCCCTCCGCCGTCAGCGTCAGGCTGCGCGTGGTGCGGATCATCAGCCGCACCCCCAGCCGCGCCTCGGTCCGCGCCACGGTGCGGCTGACCGCCGAGGGCGTCAGGTTCAGCTCCCGCGCCGCGCCCGAGAAACTGCCGGTCCGCGCCGCCGCCTCGAACACCGCCAGTTCGCCCGCGCGGTTGACCGCGATTCCGCTCATTCGTGCCTCCAGCGCACAGATGTTTGACCGAACCCAGCCCTACTCCCTGATCCTGGCCTGCGCCATCTGTTCGCTCGAAACAAGACAGGCCTCCCCCATGAAGCTCAACCCTCCCCTGCTGGCCTTGGCGGTCGGCGCCTTCGGCATCGGCGTCACCGAGTTCGCCCCCATGGGCATGCTGCCGGTCATCGCCGGCGACCTGGGCGTCTCCATCCCGGCGGCCGGCCTGCTGGTCAGCGCCTATGCCTTCGGGGTCCTGATCGGCGCGCCGCTGATGACCCTGACCACCGGCCGCCTGCCGCGCCGGACCCTGCTGATCGGCCTGATGGGAATCTTCACCCTGGGCAATCTGCTGTCGGCCGTCGCCCCGGAATACTGGAGCCTGATGGCGGCGCGGGTGGTGACCTCGTTCAACCACGGGGCCTTCTTCGGCGTCGGTTCCATCGTCGCCGCCAGCGTGGTCGCGCCGAACAAGCGTGCGGGCGCCGTGGCCGCCATGTTCATGGGCCTCACCATCGCCAACATCACCGGCGTGCCTCTGGCCGCCTGGGCTGGGGAGACCCTGGGCTGGCGCACCTCCTTCTGGGGCATTGCGGGGCTCGGCGCCCTGGCCATGGTCGCCCTGCGCCTGACCCTGCCGCACGGCAAGGTCGAGGCCTCGAGCGACGGCGGCGCCATGAAGGCCGAACTGGCGGTGCTGAAACGCGGCCCGGTGCTGGCGGCCCTGGCCCTGACCGTCATCGGCTCCAGCGCCATGTTCACCGTCTTCACCTATATCGCCCCGATCCTGAAGGAACAGACCCTGGCCTCCAGCGCCTTCGTCACCGCCATGCTGGTCGTCTATGGCGTCGGCCTGACGGTCGGCAACTGGCTGGGCGGACGCTTTGCCGACAAGTCGGTGGACCGCACCCTGATCATCACCCTGGCCAGTCTCGCCGCCCTGCTGGTCCTGTTCGCCGTCGTCATGCCGTGGCAGGCGCCCGCCGCCGTGGTCATCTTCCTCTGGGGCGTGGCCAGCTTCGCCCTGGTGCCGCCGCTGCAGATGCGCGTCATGACCGCCGCCAGCGACGCGCCCAACCTGGCCTCGGCCATGAACATCGGCGCCTTCAACCTGGGCAACGCCATCGGCGCTGCGCTGGGCGGCGCGGTCATCGGTCTGAACCTCGGCTATCCGGCCGTGGCCCTGGCCGGGGCGGTGATGGCCGCCTCGGGACTGATCCTGGTCCTGTTGCTGGTCCGGCGCGAGGCTCGCGCAATCCCTACAACCGCCCCGGCGCGCGGCTAACAAAAAGACGGCTCTTCCTTCGACCGAAGGAGGGGCCGTTTCGCCGCTTTGGTGCTAGGCTTTGTCTTTACGGATCAAGGACACTCCCCATGGCGGGCCTCAAGGACAAGCGCGGCTTCATCGACAAGGACCGGATCGACCTGTCCGAGCGTCAGTCCGTTGAATACTTCATGAAGCGCTGGGGCGTGACCAAGGACCAGATCACCGCCGCTCACCGCAAGGTCGGCCGCATGACCAAGGACATCGCCGCCGAACTGGGCAAGAAGCGCTGACCCAAGAAGCTTCGGCCACGGCCATGCGTCAGGCCCTTCTGATCATCGACGTCCAGCCCAGCTTCAATCCGCCGGACTGGCTGATCGCCGGGATCAACCGCCTGGTCGGGACCATGCCCTCCATCGCCACGGTCGAGCGCCATGACGAGACCGTCACGCCCTTTCAGCGCCAGCTCGGCTGGACCCCCGGCCCCGACGACGACAGCCTGATCAAGGCCGACGTGGTTCACGTGAAACATGGCTATGCCCCGACGCTGGAGACGGTCGCCCATCTGAAGGCGCTGAACCCGAAGCGGGTCCTGGTCTGCGGCATCCAGGCCGATACCTGCGTCCTGGCGGCCGGCTTCGCCCTGTTCGACGCCGGCCTGACCCCGACCCTGATCCGCGACCTGACGGTCGGCTCGTCGCTGGACCGCTCGGGCGACCTGGGCGAACGCCTGTGGCGTCACCACTTCGGCCAGGTGGTCAGCACGGCGGACCTCTAGCCCGCCTTCTTCTTCGCCGCGGGCTTCTTGGCCGCAGGCTTGCCCGACCCCGCCTTCGACGCCGAGCCCTTCAGGCTGGCCTTCAGCGCCGCCATCAGGTCGATGACATTGGTGTCGTCCGGCTCGGCCACGGCCACCACCCCCTTGCCGCCCTTCTGCTTGGCCTCGATCATCTCTTTCAGAGCCTCGTCGTAACGGTCGTGGAAGCGGGTGGGATCGAACGCCGCCGCCTTCTGGCCGATGATGCGCGCGGCGATCTCGACCATGTCGGCGTCGGCCTTCACCTCGGGGATGTCGTCGAAGAAGGCGTCGGCGTCACGCACCTCGTCGTGGGCGCGCAGGGTATAGGCCACCAGCCCCTTGCCGTGGACCTCCAGCGCCAGCTGCCGCTCCTTGCCGCGCAGCACCAGCTGGCCCAGGGCGATCTTTCCCGCCGTCTTCATCGCCTCGCGGATCACGGCGAAGGCTTCGACCCCCACGCCCTTTTCCGGCACGACATAGAAGGGGTCGTCCCAATAGAGCCGGTCGATCTCCGCCTCGTCGACGAACTGATCGATGGAAATGGTCCGGGTGCTCTCCAGCTTCACCTTGTCGAAGTCAGCCTCGTCGAACAGGACGTATTCGTCCTTGGCGATCTCATAGCCCTTGACCAGGTCGGACCGCTCGACCGGTCCCGTGTCGGGGTCCGTCGTCACCATGCGGATGCGATTGTTGGTGGCCGGATTGATCAGGTGAAAGCGCACGTCGCCGGCGCTGCTGGTCGCCGTATAGAGCGCGACCGGACAGGTCACGAGCGACAGCTTCAGATGTCCCTGCCAGGTCGGCCGCGTCGCCATGGGTCAGTCCTCCAGCCCGTTCCAACGGGCCGAGCGAGGATTCGTTCAGACGCCTGGAAGCCACTGGCCCCCGCGACCGAACGGCGTAATCATCACCGCATGAGCTGGATCGCCCGCCTGTTCCGTCTGCACGCCGCCCTGTGGCTGGGGCTGGCGGTTCTGGTTGTGGTCATCGCCCTGTCCCCCAACCTGCGGGACTGGCCGACACGGATCGCGGCGGGATGGGGCGCGGGCGCCGCCGCCTTCCTGGCCCTGACCTTCATCCGTCTGATGCGCGCCCGCTCGGTCGAGGCCATCCGCAAGCGCGCCGCCGAACTGGATCAGGCGGGCGGCGCCGTCCTGCCGCTCAGCCTGCTGGCGGCGGCGGCCAGCGTCTTCATCATCGTCGTGGAGGCGGCGGGCGGCGGCAAGCCCTCGACAGGTTCGGCCCTCTTTTCCATCGGCGTCATCGCCCTGTCCTGGCTGTTCGTCCACGTCCTCTTCACCCTGCACTATGCGCATGAGTTCTACGCCCCCGCCGACACGGGAAAGGGCGACCGCCAGGGGCTGATCTTCCCCGGCGAGGACGACGCCGACTACTGGGACTTTCTGCATTTCGCCCTGATCATCGGCGTCGCCAACCAGACCGCCGACATCCAGATCAGCAGTCAGAGACTGCGCCGCATCGCCACCCTGCACAGCCTGGTGGCCTTTCTGTTCAACACGGTGATCCTGGCCCTGGCGGTCAATATGGCCGTCAGCCTGCTGGGCTAGCCCGCCGCCTTGCGCGCATCAAAGGCCAGCCGCGCCGCCTCGATACGATCCAGGTTCTTCTCCGCCCAGGTCCAGACCCCGCAGAAGGCTTCGGCCAGGGTCACGCCCAGGTCGGTCAGCCGGTATTCGACGCGCGGCGGGATGACCGGATGCACGGTTCGCACCACCAGGCCGTCACGCTCCATCTGACGCAGGGTCTGGGTCAGCATCTTCTGGCTGATGCCGCCGACCCGTTCGCCGAGACGGCTGAAACGCTGCTCGCCGTACTGCTCCAGCACCTCCAGGATCAGCATGGTCCACTTGTCCGCCACCCGCCCGATGACCTCATTGACCAGGACCTCGACGCGCGGATCAGCCGCCTCGTCGCTGTAGGGGGATGAGATTCTTGCGGGCGGGACGTCAGCCATATCCAAATCTTCCCATGAGGTAAGTATGGCGGTTTCTGGTGCCTGCTTTCGATTGGAGAGTATAGCTCATAACTGGGCCTCGGCGTGAATGCGCACGCCGAAGGAGCCCGACATGAAGATCACCGGCAACACCATCCTGATCACCGGCGGCGGCAGCGGCATCGGCCGCGCCCTGGCCGAAAGCCCGCACGCCCGCGGCAATCGCGTCATCATCACCGGGCGTCGTGAGGCGCCGCTGAAGGCCGTCTCCGACGCCAACCCCGGCATGGCCTGGGCCACGCTGGACATGGAGGACGCCGCCGCGATCCGCGCCTTCGCCGCCCAGGTCGTGCGCGATCATCCCGACTTGAACGGGGTCATCAACAATGCGGGGATCATGCAGACCGAGGATCTGACCGCCGAGCCCTTCTCGCTGGAGACCGCCGAAACCACCATCGCCACCAACCTGCTGGGCCCGATCCGGCTGACCATGGCCCTGTTGCCGCATCTGCGGGCCCGGCCGGCCTCGACCGTCATCACCGTCACTTCAGGCCTCGCCTTCATCCCTCTGGTCGCCACGCCGACCTACAACGCCACCAAGGCCGCCATCCATTCCTGGACCCAGTCCTTGCGCACCCAACTGGCCGACACCTCGGTCGAGGTGCTGGAGCTGGCGCCGCCGGCGGTGGCGACCGACCTCATGCCCGGTCACGCCGAAAACCCCGCCTCCATGCCCTTGGCCGCCTATACGGCTGAGGTGGTCGACCTGATTGAACGCGGCGAGACCCCGCGCGGCGAGATCCTGGTCGAACGGGTCAAACCCCTGCGCCGCGCCGAGATCGACGGAAACTACGAACAGATCTACGCCGCCCTGAACGGCCTCGCCGGAGCCTGAACATTCAAGGCGGCGACCCCGCCGCCTTGACTTGGCCGTTATTGAGGCCCATCTGCGCTGCATCGCACCATGCGATGGCCGACTTCCTGCAACGCGTGTGGGTCTTCCTCCCCGAAGACCTGATTGCAGACGCAGCCGGCAAGACCTCAGAGTCATTACGTCGTCCGGACACGCGGGGCGACGCCCCGATCCACCCCGACGGCTTCATTCCGAAGCTCTATCGGGACTGGCGGTGCGTCTCTTCGTTGTTGCGTGCGGTCAGAAGGCTTCCGCCTTCTCGACCCGACGCACGCGGGATGCGCACTTCCGCAAGCGAAAGACGCTACGTGAGCAACACCACTTTTGAATCCATGGGCCTGAACAAGGCCCTCCTCCAGGCCCTGGAATCCACCGGCTACACCCAGCCGACGCCGATCCAGGCCAAGGCCATTCCCGACGTCATGCTGGGCAAGGACCTGCTGGGCATCGCCCAGACCGGCACCGGCAAGACCGCGGCCTTCGCCCTTCCGATCCTGCATCGCCTGGCCGAGAACCGCATCGCGCCCAAGCCGCGCACCACGCGCTGCCTGATCCTGTCGCCCACCCGTGAACTGGCCACCCAGATCGCCGACAGCTTCAAGCAGTACGGCCAGCACCTGGGCTTCCGCGTCGCCGTCATCTTCGGCGGCGTGAAGTACGGCCCTCAGGAACGCGCCCTGCAACAGGGCCTCGACGTCCTGGTCGCCGCTCCGGGCCGCCTGCTGGACCACCTGCAACAGAAGACCCTCGACCTGTCGCAAACGGAAATCTTCGTCCTCGACGAAGCCGACCAGATGCTGGACCTGGGCTTCATCAAGCCCATCCGTCAGATCGTCAGCCGCATCCCGGCCAAGCGTCAGAACCTCTTCTTCTCGGCCACCATGCCGTCGGAGATCGGCAAGCTGGCCGGCGAGCTGCTGAAGGACCCGGTCAAGGTCCAGGTCACGCCGCAGGCCACCACGGTCGAGCGCATCAAGCAGTCGGTCGTCCACATCGAACAGGGTCGCAAGCGCGCCCTGCTGACCGAGCTCTTCTCTGACTCGGCCTATACCCGCTGCCTGGTCTTCACCAAGACCAAGCACGGCGCCGACAAGGTTGCGGCCTATCTGGAAGCCGGCGGCGTCGAAGCCGGCGCCATCCACGGCAACAAGAGCCAGTCACAACGCGAACGCGCCCTGGAAGCCTTCAAGCAGGGCAAGCTGCGCGTCCTGGTCGCCACCGACATCGCCGCCCGCGGCATCGACGTGGACAAGGTCACGCACGTCGTGAACTTCGAGCTGCCCTATGTGCCGGAAGCCTATGTCCACCGCATCGGCCGTACGGCCCGCGCGGGCGCTGACGGCACGGCCATCAGCTTCGTCGCCGGCGACGAGATGAAGCTGCTCAAGGACATCGAGAAGGTCACGCGCCAGAAGATCCCGGCCATCGACCGTCGTAACGACAAGGCCCTGGGCATGCTCGACGCCTCGATCATGGCCGCCGGCGTCAAGCAGAAGGCCACCCTGCCCGAGCGTGAAGAGCGCGGCGGCCGTGGCGGACGCGGCGGCGGCGGCGGCGAAGGCCGCAACCGCAACCCGCGTCGCGACGGCGTCAAGCCGGAGGGCGGCGGTCAGCCGCACCGTCAGCGCAAGGCCGGCCCGAACCGCGACCGCACCCACCACGCCGACCGTCCGGCCGCCGTCTATGACCCCATGGCCGGCGAACGTCCGAAGTCGTCGCCGCGCGCCCAGCCCTCGGCCGAGCCCAAGCCCGTCGGCGAAATGCAGCGCCGCCCGCGCAACCGCCGCCCCTCGAACGGCGGCAAGGGCTACAGCGCCTAAGCCCTGATCCCTGGGATCAACGCCACGACAGAACCGCCGGGCTCTCCTCGAGAGCCCGGCGTTTTTCGTTTCGCCTTCCCTCTCCCAATGGGAGAGGGCTTGAGCCTCCAAGAGCAAAGCGATTGGCAAGGCGAAAGGGTGAGGTGGTCGTCGCCCCTCGGCGTCAGCCGTATCGCAGCCGCCTGCCCGCTGCCTGAAAAAGCCACAAGATCGGATGTGAGCGACAGCTCTCTTCCACCATGAGAAGGGTGGCCTCCAACTGCCATCTCCCCCAGACCTCGCATCTCCCCTTCCAAGAAAACAACGCCCTAGGGTCATTTTCATCCGTTTTGCGCGCCGAGGTTCAGCCCTCGCCTAGACTTGACGCATGAACGCCCAGACGCCCCACCCCGTCGCCTTCCTCTCTCGGACCGCCATTCTGGCCTCCCCGTTGGCCGCCGGTCCCGCCCCGGCCCATTGCACCAATTGCACTGTTTTTTTCGCGGCGCCGTGCAATCCCGCCCATGAAAAACGGCGGCCCCCGCAAGAGAGCCGCCGTTTCCATCTCAGCCTTGTCGCCGGGTCAGAAGGCCCAGCGCGCGCCCAGGGAGGCCACTACGCCCGAGCCCTCGGCCGTGCCGCGCAGCTGCGAGGTCGTCGCCGCCGGCGTGCCCGCATAGAAGGTGCGGTCGTCGTTGATGGTGCTGTCGCTGAAGGCGATGTAGGTCAGGCCGGCGTCGACCTTCAGACCTTCGCGCACCTCGGCGGTGCCGCCCACCGAGAACAGCCAGCGGTCGGCGTCCGGGATGCGGGCCGTGCGCAGGCTGTCGCGGGTCGGAGTCGGGTCATAGCCGACGCCGGCGCGCAGCGTGACCTTGTCGTTCAGGGCGTAGTCGGCCCCGATCGCGCCCGTGGTCACGTCCTTGTAGTTCTGCTCGATCGGCGCGCTCTGGCCCGCGTACTCGACGTCGATGGCCTGGAACTCGCTCCAGCCGATGCGGTTGACCTGGGCGTTCAGGGTCAGCTTGTCGTTGACGGCATAGCGGACCGAGGCCGAGGCGAACCACGGCGTGTTGAAGCTGGCCGTGCCCGGGGTCGAGACATTGGCCGCCGCCGGCAGGGGCGCCAGCAGGCCGGAAATGACCACGTCGCCGTCCAGTTCGTGCTCGATCTTGGAGCGATAGCTCAGGCCGAAGTCCCACGGGCCCTTGTGCACCTGGGCGCCGACATTCCAGCCATAGTCCCAGCCGTCGCCGATCAGGGAGTTGGAGCCGTCCGGCAGCAGGGGCGACAGATTGGGCAGGGCCGAGGTCAGCTTGGCCTTGACGTATTGAGCGTCGACGCCGACGCCCAGGTCCAGCCAGTCGGTGACCTGAACGGCCCCCGTCAGGCCGGCGTTCACCGTCCGCAGCTCCGACGTCAGGGCGTCATAGCGGGCGAAGGAGGTCGGCTGATACTTGGTGGTGAAGTTGTAGGGGGCGGCCAGCGAGAAGGCGACGGCGAAGCGGTCGCCGACCGGCGTGGCGATGGCGAAGTTCGGGACCAGACCGCTCTCGATCGGGTCGATGTTGTGGTTCTGGCCCTGGATCGGCACGGTGATCCCGCCCGGATAGGTGATGCTCGACCCGGCGTTGTCGACGCTCGAGTCGATCTTCAGGCCATGCATGCCGACATAGACCTCGCGGCCGCTGCGGGCCACGGCGGCGGGGTTCCACCACAGCGAGGACACGCCGCGATCCGCCGCCTCGCCCGAATAGGCCCGGCCCGCGCCGCGCACCGACTGTTCCTGCAGATAGAAGGAGCCGGCGAAGGCCGGCGCAGCCACGGAGGCCATGAGGACCGCCAGACCGCTGATACGGCCCATATTCCTGGAGTTCATACTGTTTCACCTATGTAAGTCGGCCCGCCATTACTGATGCGACGCGCCGTTGTTCGGGGAGAGGGCCAAAGCTAGCAGCCACAGCGCTCGTGTCATGAAAGCGTTGCGCCCGCGACACCTCTCAGACCGCAAATCGGCGAAACCGTGGCGACAATGTCGCAGAATTTCACACCTTGGTGAGGTTACGTTACGGCAATTTCAATTCCCGAAGAACGCAGTTCGTGGGAAAGATCGTGTTCCGCAAGGTCAACTTCGGCCGCATCGCGACCACGGATCACCAGCTGGGTTCCGACCTCCCCATCGCCGCCGAAGCCGAAGGGATAGCTGCCGAACGACAGGTCCGGCCGCGCCTCGGCGGCGGCCCTCAGCCTCTCGGCGATAGCGCTTTCGCCGACGCCCACGACCCGCAGGGTGCGGACATGGACCACCGCCCCCGTGCGCAGGCGCGGGGCCACATCCTGCAACATGGCCTCCATGATCCGGGGCACTCCGGCCATGACGAAGACATTGCCGATCTGGAAGCCCGGCGCATCCGTCACCGGATTGGCGATCAGGGTCCCGCCCTCGGGAATGCGCGCCATGCGCCGCCGCGCCGGGGTGAAATCCCCGACGCCATAGCGTCGCTCCAGGATGGCGAGGGCCTCGGGGTGTTCGGCCACCGCCACGCCGAAGGCCGCGCCCACGGCGTCGGCGGTGATGTCGTCATGGGTCGGGCCTATGCCCCCGGTGGTGAAGACATAGTCGTAGGCCCCGCGCAGGGCGTTCAGGGCCCCGACGATCTGCGCCTGCCGGTCTCCGACCGTGCGCGCCTCCATCAGGTCGATCCCCAGCGTCGCCAGGAACCGGGCGATGGTGTTCAGGTTCGTGTCCCGGGTTCGACCGGACAGGATTTCATCGCCGATGATCAGGACAGCGGCGGTGGGGGCGGCTTGAGCGTTCATGCCTCCCACATAGGGAGGGCGCCGCCCCGCGTCACCGGCGCCGCCTGACGGGGTTGAGGTTTTGTGCTAGGGTGGCCATCTGACCCAGAGTAAAGCCCCCCGCCGCGCCTCCCTCTCGCGGCCCGCCGAAAGCAGATCATGTACGAGACCCCCGACCTGGATAACGACGCCTTCGTCCGCAGCCACGAAATCCGCATCCACGACGCGGCCGCCTTCGAGGGCATGCGCAAGGCCGGCCGTCTGGTCGCCGAGGCCCTGGACATGATCGGCGAGCATGTGAAGCCCGGCGTCACCACCGGCGAACTGGACGATCTGGTGCGCGAGTTCACCCTGGCGCGCGGCGGCATCCCCGCCTGCCTCGGCTACAAGGGCTACACCAAGACGATCTGCACCTCGATCAACCACGTCGTCTGCCATGGCATTCCCGGCGACAAGGTCCTGAAGGAAGGCGACATCGTCAATATCGACCACACGGTCATCGTCGACGGCTGGCATGGCGACTCGAGCCGTATGTTCCCGGTCGGCGAGATCAACGCCCGTTCGAAAAAACTGATCGACGTCACTTATGAGGCGCTGGAACTGGGTCTGGCCCAGGTCAAGCCGGGCAACACCTTCGGCGACATCGGCTTCGCCATTCAGAAATTCGTCGAGGCCCAACGCATGAGCGTGGTCCGCGACTTCTGCGGCCACGGCATCGGCCGGGTCTTCCACGACAGCCCCAATGTCCTGCACTACGGTCGTCGCGGCGAGGGCGCGGTCCTGAAGCCCGGCATGTTCTTCACCGTCGAGCCGATGGTGAACCTGGGCAAGCCGGCGGTGAAGGTCCTGTCCGACGGCTGGACCGCCGTGACCCGCGACAAGTCGCTGTCGTCGCAGTGCGAACACACCATCGGCGTGACGGAAGACGGCCTGGAAATCTTCTCGGCCTCGCCGAAGGGCCTGTTCCGCCCGAAATTCTGAGCTAGTCTCCCCCTCGGGGGAGGCTGATGCTCGATCAACCGCCGGAAAAGCCGAAGGCCAAGCCGCACCACGCCGGTCATCGCGAACGGCTGCGCGAACGCGCGCGCGGCGCGGGCATCCACCACCTGCCCGACTATGAGCTGCTGGAGTTCTTCCTGTTCCGCAGCCAGCCGCAGGGCGACGTCAAGCCGATCGCCAAGGCCCTGCTGACCCGCTTCGGCTCCCTGGCCGCCGTCCTGGCCGCCTCGGTGGAAGACCTGATGACCGTCCGCGCCGAGGACTCGCGCGGCCGCTCCAAGGGCGTCGGCGCCGAGACCGCCCTGGACCTGGCCGCCCTGCACGAGGTCTCGCGCCGCGTGACCAAGGAAGAGGCCAACAAGCGCACCGTCATCTCGTCCTGGACAGCGCTGCTGGCCTATGTCCGCCTGTCGCTGCAGCATGAACCGCGCGAACAGTTCCGCGTCCTCTACCTCGACAAGAAGAACCAGCTGATCCTTGACGAGATCCAGAACCGGGGCACGGTCGACCACGCCCCCGTCTATCCGCGCGAGGTGGTGCGTCGGGCGCTGGAGCTGTCGGCCAGCGCCATGATCATCGTCCACAACCACCCCTCGGGGGACCCGACCCCCAGCCGCGCCGACATCGACATGACCAGGCAGGTGGTCGAGGCCGCCCGCGCGCTCAGCCTTCAGGTCCACGACCACCTCATCGTCGGCCGCGAAGGCGTGGCCAGTTTCAAGCAATTGGGATTGATGTGACCATTCTCACGACCGACCGCCTGACCCTGACCCCCGTCGCCGCCAGCGACATGGACGACCTGATCGGCCTGTGGGCCGACGCCGACTTCACCCGCCACATCATGGGCCGCGGCCTGTCCGAGGAAGAGGTCTGGTTCCGACTGCTGCGCGACCTTGGCCACTGGCAGGCCAAGGGCTACGGCAACTGGTCGATCCGCGAGACGCAGACGGGGACCTATGTCGGCAGCGTCGGGGTGCTGGACTATCGCCGCGAGATGGAGCCGCCCTTCGACGCCCCGGAACTGGGCTGGGGCGTGGCCCCCGCCTTCCAGGGCCAGGGCCTGGCCCATGAAGCGCTTCAGGCCGCCCTGGCCTGGACCGACGCCTATCGGCTGGAGCCGCGCACCGTCTGCATGATCTCGCCCGACAACGCCGCGTCGGTGAGGCTGGCCGAGCGGGTCGGCTACCGCCCCTATGCCGAGACGGACTACAAGGGATCGTCCGTCACCCTGTTTGAACGTCCGCGCACGGTTGCGGGCTGACAGACGGCCCGCACCTCTCTAGGTTTTACAGTTCAAACCCGATCCGCCGGTTTCGAGAGTAGCTTCATGCCCATGTCCGCCGACGTCCTGCGCGCCCATCTGGTCGAGGCCTTTCCCGATGCGGACATCGCCATCGAGGACCTGGCCGGCGACGGCGACCACTATCGCGCCAGGATCGTCTCCACCGCCTTCAAGGGCCTGGCGCGCGTGCGTCAGCATCAACTGGTCTATGGCGCGCTGAAGGGCCAGATGGGCGGCGAACTGCACGCTCTGGCGCTGGAAACCTCCGCTCCCGTCGAGGCGGGCTGAGGATGCGTTATCGCCCGTTCGGCGCCACGGGCGCGGCGGTGTCCAACCTGACCCTCAGTCTGGGAACTGACGCCCTGGGGCGCGGTCGCGCCGCGCTCAGCGAGCTGATCTTCACCGCGCTCGAGGCGGGGGTGAACTCCTATCATCTTGAAAACGCCGATCCGGTTCTGGCCGAGATCGTCGGAGAGGCCCTGGGCCATGTCGAGCGTCGCCTGGTTTGTGTCGGCATGACCCTGGGCGTCGGCGACGGCCGCAAGAAAGGTTTTCGCGACTTCTCGCCAGACAGCCTCAGCGGCGCCATCGACCGCGCCTTGCACGCCTCGGGCCTGGGCTGGTTCGACGTGGCTGTGCTGGACGAACCCGCCGATGATGAACTGCCACAGGCGTCGCTGATCGCGCTCAAGGCCCTGCGCAAGGCCGGCCACGTCAAGCTGCTGGGCGTGTCGGGCGACTCGCCGGTCATGGACGTCTATGTCTCGACCGGCGCCTTTGACGTCCTCTACACCCCCTTCCACGCCAATGTGGAGTGGCGCATCCGCTCGCGGATGCGGGCCGCGCGCGAACGGGACATGGCCATCTTCACCTACGACTACTTCCCCGAAAGCCTGTCGACCGAGCGCAAGGCCGCCGGCGCGGGCGGCACGATGAAGAAGAAGAAGGGCCTGTTCGGATTTGGCGCCAAGCCGATCGAGCAGGGCATGAGCAACGCCGGCTCCTTCGCCTTCCTGCACCAGACGCCGAACTGGAAAGCCGAAGAGATCTGTCTGGCCTTCACCCTGACCGACCCGGCCGTCGCCAGCGTCATGGTCGACGCTATCAACCCGGAGCGGATGGAGGCCCTGGCCGCCGTCCCAGAACGCGACCTGCCGCCCGGCCTCTCGGCGCAGATCGAAATGGCGCGGGTCGGATCGGCCGTCGCCGAGGCGTCCTAGCCGCCCATCGCCACGAACGGCCCGTTGAGGAAGCCCGGCTTGCGGTAGGCCAGTCGGCGTCCGTCCGCGCCCAGCACCCGGCCCCCTGCGGCCTCCAGCACCGCCTGCCCCGCCGCCGTGTCCCATTCGCTGGTCGGGCCCGTGCGCGGGTAGGCGTCGAAACGGCCTTCGGCGATGAGGCAGAATTTCAGCGAAGAATCCGTGCCCTGCCACTGACTGCAGCCGTGGCGCGCGGCCAGACGCGCGGCCTCCTCGTCGGTCATGCTGTGGCTCAACAGGGCGATGCCCTCGGCCGGGCGGTCCCGCACCTTGATGGGCCGCCAGGCTTCGCCGAAGGCGCGGCGCACCGCGCCCTTGCCTGGCGCCGTCGAGGCCCAGGTCACGCCGGTCGCCGGGGCGGTCACGACGCCCGCGAGGGGGACCTCGCCGCGCATCAGGGCGATATTCACGGTGAAGCTCTCGCGCCCTTGAACAAAGCCCTTGGTTCCGTCCAGCGGGTCGATCAGCCAGAACCATTCACCGACCGAAGCGGGGACGCCGTCGGCGGCGGAGGCCTCCTCGGCCACGGCCTCGACCTCGGGCCAATGCTCAGCCAGGCGCTTCAGGATCAAGGCCTCGGCGGCGCGATCGGCCTCGGTGACCGGGCTGGCGTCGGACTTGGTCTCCACCGCCGTCCCGACCCGCCAGTAGGGCAGGATCAGACGCGCGGCCTCCTCGGCGATGTCGGCGATGGTTTCGGCGAGGGCGCCGGAAGCGAGGTCGGTCTCTAGGGCGTGCGTCATGTCCCCGCCTCGATAACCCATGCGCCCGGTTTCAAGAACCGGCAAATCAGGTCAGCCTTGACCATTCCCGCCAGCAGACCGTTTCAACGATGACCCTGACCGACCTTTCCGCCTCCTCGGCCGACGTGGCCGCCGCCGACCTGCCAGCCGGCGGGGCCGAGCTGGCCGCCTTCATCGCCGGCAAGCTGTGTCACGATTTCATCAGCCCGGCGGGCGCCATCATGTCGGGGCTCGACCTGTTGGAAGACCCCACGGCCCAGGACATGCGCGACGACGCCATGAGCCTGATCCGCCAGAGCGCCCGGAAGATGGTCGCCCACGTCCACTTCGCCCGGGTCGCCTTCGGCGCCGCCACCACAAGCGAACAGTTCGCCTCCGCCGAGTTGCGCGGCCTGGTCGCCAACCTGTCCGAGGGCGGACGCGCGACCCTGGACTGGCGCATCAACGACGCAGAGACCTTCACCAAGGCTCAGGCGCGAATCCTGATCAACCTGGCCTGGATGACCCTGGGCGCCCTGCCGACCGGGGGCGTCGCCACCATCACCGCCCGCCGCGAGGGCGACCGCCTGCTGCTGATCGGCTCGGCCGAAGGCGCCCGCGCCCGGCTCAAGCCCGAAGCCCTGACCGGGCTGCGCGGCGAGCGCCTGACCGAAGGTCTGGCCGGCCAGTGGATTCAGCCCTACTGGCTGTGGTTGGCGGTGGCCGAAACGGGCGGGCGTCTCGACCTGGCTTGCGACGAGGGCCGGGTCGGTCTGATGGCCCGCACCCCGATCTGACCCCGGCTCGACCCGCCACCGTCTGTTAACGCCCCTCAATGATCATCACGCGCACCGCATTCACGCCAAACGAGACAGAACCCCTTGGATCTCCAGACCTGTTTGATCGTCGATGACAGCCGGATCATCCGCAAGGTCGCGCGCCGCATCGTCGAGGGCCTGGGGTTCGAGGTCGACGAGGCCGCCGACGGAGCCGAGGCCCTGACCTACTGCATGGCGGCCATGCCCCATGTCGTGCTGCTGGACTGGCAGATGCCGGTGATGGACGGCCTGGCCTTCCTGCGTCGCCTGCGCGACCTGCCCGGCGGCCGCGCGCCCAAGGTCCTGTTCTGCACGATCGAGACCCGCGCCGACCGGATCGCCGAAGCCCTGTCCGCAGGAGCCGACGACTATGTTATGAAGCCTTTCGACGGCGAGATCCTTCAATCGAAGTTCGCCGAAGTGGGAGCTGTTCAGTCACCGTCATGACGCCCGAGGATTTCGATCGCCTTCAGACCTTGCTGGCGTCCCGCGCCGGCTTCCGGCTGACCCGCGACCGGATGCATCTGGCCGAGCATCGTCTGGGCCCGGTGGCGCGGCGCGAGGGCTATCACAACGTGGAGGCCATGCTGGCCACCCTGTGGAACAAGCCGGTAGCCTCTCTGGGCTGGTCGGTGATCGAGGCGTTGCTGAACAGCGAGACCTGGTTCCGCCGCGACCGCGCTGTGTTCGACGTCTTCGCACGCGAACTGATGCCCGCCCTGACGGCGGCGCGCCCCGGCGGAAAGGTGCGCCTGTGGTCAGCCGGGGTCTCCACTGGCCAGGAGGCCTATTCCCTGGCCATGGCGGCGCTGGAAAGCCACGCCGACGTCGAGATCGTCGCCACCGACCTGTGTCAGCAGGCTCTCGATAAGGCCGCCTCCGGCCTCTACACCTCCTTCGAGATTCAGCGCGGGCTCTCGGCCCGCACCATGTTGCGCTGGTTCGAGCAGGCCGACGAGCAATGGCGCGCCCGCCCCGAGTTGCGCAAGGCTGTGCGTTTCCAGCGCGCCAATCTGCTGGATGAACCCAGCGACGACGGACAGTTCGACGTCATCTTCTGCCGCAACCTCCTCAGCGATCTGGAGCCCGCGCGCCGCGCCCAGGCCCTGGAGCGGCTGGAGCACCGTCTGGTCGACGACGGTTGCCTCTTCCTCGGCCTCGACGAACGCCCCGACGGCGACAGCGTCGCCTTCCGTCCCGTCGCCGGGCGCAAGGGCCTCTACGTCAAGGCGCCGTCAGCCGTGCGCCGCGCCGCCTAGCAGGCCCGCCGCCGCCGTCGCCTTGACCCGCGCCTCGGCCATCTCGCTGAAGACCAGATCGCTGACGCCGAAATACTCGGCCTGATTCATGGCGCACCAGTCGGTCGTGACCAGACGCACCGTCGCCTTGCCCGCGACATCCCCCGCCGCCCCATAGAGGAAGTCGCCGCTGCGCTCCGCCAGCGGCATGGGCCGGTCCTGATTGGCCCGCGCCATGAAGCCCGCCAGACGCGCGACCGGAACCTCGGCGACCATCAGCCTGCCGTCGAACCGCACCACGGCGTCAAAGGCGTAGCGCGTCACCGGGCCCGCCGGCAGGCCGGTCCCCAGCGTCGTATGACCGATGAAACCCGCCTCGGCGCCCGCCGCCCGCGCCATGGCGGCGGCGACGGCGCGGCCGGTCTCGCCCAGCGTCAACGCGACCGGACTGACGCCCAGCACGACCTGCTCCTCATCCGTCAGATGGGCGGCCACGGTCGTCGCGATCAGGTCGGCGATGCGCGGCGACGGCGGGGCCGCCAGGTCCACCGGCGTCGAGATCACATCGATCCGCCCGTCTTCGAACAGGGTGGCGGTCGTATAGGCGTTGCTCCACGACCCCGTGTGGGCATAGGCGCTGCGCCCCTGTTCGTGCTGGAACAGCAGGTGATTGTGCCCGCCGATCATCAGGGCGCCGTCGGGCAGCAGGGGCAGGATGTCGCGATCCCCGGCCACCCCGGCATGGCTCATCATCAGCATCAGGTCGGCGCCGTCCAGCAGACGGGTCAGGTTCGCCTTCGCCCACGCGCCCGGTTCCGGGATCGACAACCAATCACGGCTGGCCTTGGGATAGGTGTTCAGCGAATCCGTCCCCGCCCCGACGATGCGCAGCGACCGCGAACCCAACGGCACGGTCACGGCGGCCTCGGCATAGGGCTGGCCGGTGCGGGCGTCGAGAATGTTGCTGACGACCACGATGCCCAGCGACCGCATCCGCCCCACCACCTCTGCCAAGTCCAGCGTCAGGTCGTTGTCGTGGTTGCCCAGGTTGACCACTGTGGGCGCCAGCTTCGGCAGTTCGCCCAGGAAGGCCCAGTCAATTGCTCCGCCCGACCTCACCGAGACGACATTGCCATGCTCGAAGATGTCGCCGTCGAGGGCGATCAGATGCGGAATGTCCGAACCTGCGATCTCGGCCTCCAACGCGGCGAGCAGTTGACCTGTGCGTTCATAGGCCGAGTGCAGATCCGACATGGCCAGAACGCGGCCGACCGCTCGCGCCCTACGCCGCGGCGACAGCGCGCCCAGACCCGGCGCCACGGCGGCGACGGCCATCAGCTGAAACAGGCGGCGGCGGTGAAGGGGAGTGATCGTCATGCGCAGGTCCCTGTCAGGCCGCGCCCGGCGGGTCGAGAGACAACTCACCGAAAAACAGCGGCGCAGCCCTGCCGTTTCGCACGACATATTGCGACGCACAATGCCAAGCAGGCCGGCAGGCCGCCAGAAACGTCGAGTTTTTTGACATCGTGTCCCTGTCGCGAAAGCTTCATCGAACAGCCGTTCTCGAGACTGGAAAAAGCGCCGCTGTGGACCTAGGGCCTCGCCACCAGTCTCAACGAGGATCTTCCCCCATGTCCCGTCGTCTCGTCGCCCTCGCCGCCTCCGCCAGCGGCCTCGCCCTGCTCATCGCCGCCCCGGCCCTGGCCCAGAATGTCGCGCCCCAGCCAGCCGACGCCGCCTCACAAGCCGTCGCCATCGACGAGATCGTCGTCACGGCCCAGCGCCGCAGCGAGAACATCCGCGACGTGCCTTTCGCCGTCACGGCGATGAACACCGAGACCCTGGCCGCCCTGTCCTCGGGCGGCGGCGACATCCTGCAACTGTCCGGGCGCATGCCCAGCCTGCAGGTCGAGAGCTCGAACGGTCGCTACGCCCCGCGCTTCTACATCCGCGGCCTGGGCAATGTGGACTTCGACTTCAACGCCTCGCAGCCGGTCTCGGTCGTGCTCGACGACGTGGTGCTGGAGAACGTCTACCTGAAGGGCTTCCCCCTCTTCGACGTCAAGCAGGTCGAGGTTCTGCGCGGTCCGCAAGGCACCCTGTTCGGTCGCAACACCCCGGCCGGCGTGATCAAGATCGACACGACCAAGCCCGGCGACGACTTCACCGGCTACGGCTCGCTGACCTACGGCAACTATGGGTCGACCCGCGCCGAAGCCGCCGTCACCCTGCCCGCCTCGGACACCCTGTCGGTGCGTGTCGCCGGTCTGTGGAACCACCGCGACGACTGGGTCAACAACGCCTATGACGCCCCCTTCGCCAAGACGGACGGCAAGGATCTCGGCAATTTCGACGACATCGCCGGCCGCATCCACGTCGCCTGGACCCCGACCGACCGCCTGTCGACCCTGCTGACCCTGCAGGCACGCGACTATGAAGGCACCGGCACGATGAACCGCGCCAACGTCCTGACCAAGGGCTCGAACAAGCTGAACGACCGCTTCGACCGCGACACCGTCTATTACGACGGCGGCCGCAACAACTACCAGAAGCAGCAGACCACCTCGCAATCGCTGCAGGTCGCCTATGATTTCGGCCCCGCCACCCTGACCGGCGTGCTCGGCTCCTATCAGGGCTCATCCGCTGGCAACGGCGACATCGACGGCGGCGTGCTGAACGACCCCATCAACAGCGGCACCGTGCCCTTCCCGTCGGAAACCGGCACCCTGTCCAGCGACCTGATCCAGAACACCTATGAGCTGCGTCTGTCGTCCAACGGCGACGGCGCATTCGGCTGGCAGGTCGGCGCCTTCTACTGGAATGAACGCTTCAACCTGGTCTCGGCCACGTTCAACGGCTTCGGCGGCCTGACCCCGACCCACGTGACCGACATCGTGCAGAAGTCGGATTCCTGGTCGATCTTCGGTCAGGGCCGCTATCAGGTCACCGAGGCCCTGAAGCTGACAGCGGGCGTGCGCTACACCGACGATAGCCGCGACTTCCGTGGCCAGCGCATCAAGTCGCCCACGACCTTGCTGGACGTGACCAAGACGGTCGGCGACGAGCAGGTCAGCTGGGACGTCAGCGCCCTGTA
Organism: Candidatus Brevundimonas phytovorans; assembly: GCA_029203145.1. NCBI lineage: Bacteria > Pseudomonadati > Pseudomonadota > Alphaproteobacteria > Caulobacterales > Caulobacteraceae > Brevundimonas > Candidatus Brevundimonas phytovorans. The sequence continues at coordinate 3,164,372 of CP119309.1, read as the reverse complement.
TGAGGTCAACGACAGCCTCAACCTGTTCGCCCGCGTGGCCAACGGCTATCGCGGCCCCTCGATCCAGGGCCGCATCGCCACCTCGGACCTCGTCACCACCGCCGACTCCGAGACCGTCATGTCCTATGAGACCGGCTTCAAGGCCCGCCTGTGGGACGGTCGCGCTCGCCTGAACGCAACGGTCTACTACTATGAGGTCTCGGACCCGCAGTTCACCGCCATCGGCGGCCAGGGCAACTTCAACCAGCTGATCAACGCCGCCAAGGGCGAAGGCTACGGCGTGGAAATCGACGGAGACGTCTATCTGGGCGCAGGCTTCAGTCTGGCTAGCAGCTTCGCCTGGAACCATACCGCGATCAAGGACAAGGACCTGCTGGTCCCGATCTGCCGCATTCCTACGGTCGGCGCAGCGCCGATCTGCACCCCCACGGACCCGCTTGTGACGGTGGGAACCACGCCGCGCGCCAACATCAACGGCAACCCCTTCCCTCAGGCGCCGGAATACACCGCCAACCTGACGCTGAACTACGTCCGTCCGATCGGCGACGATCAGGAACTGTTCGCCTCGACCGACTGGGTCCTGCGTCAGAACTTCAACCTCTTCCTCTATGAAGCGGTCGAGTTCCGTCAGGACACGCAGTTCGAAGGCGGCCTTCGCGCGGGCTGGCGCGACCTGAACCGTGGCCTGGAAGCCGCCGCCTATGTCCGCAACATCACGGACGAGGCCAACATCCTCGGCGCCATCGACTTCAACAACCTGACGGCCTTCGTCAACGAACCGCGCATGTACGGCGTGGAGCTGTCGAAGCGCTTCTAAGCCTTCACGGCTGCGGCGATCAGAGGGCGGCGGCGGGGAGACCTGTCGTCGCCCTCTTGCCATCCGGGCTCGGCTTGGCCCTACTGCCTATCGGATCGGGGAGGATCTTTCACATGCGGCTGGCCCTGCTGTTCGGATCGCTGACGCTCGCCTTCTTGCTGGCGGTATTGACCACCCAGGTTCCCCGGCCTCGCCCCCTCGACGCGCCCGCCGCCGCCTTCTCCGCGGCCCGCGCCATGAGCGACGTCGAGCAGATCGCCCGCGCCCCGCACCCGGTCGGCTCGCCCGAGCACGCCCGCGTCCGCGCCTATCTGACCGACCGCATGACCCAGCTGGGCCTGTCGCCGCAGGAACAGGCCGGCCCCCTGTCGCCCGGCTCGATCCAACGTTTGAAAAGGGCCGGCGGCGATCCCGAGGCGGCCAATAATCAGGCGATCAATCTGATCGGGGTCCTGCCCGGCCAGAATCGTAACGGGGATCGCAGCCAGCCCGCCGTCATGCTGATGGCCCACTATGACACCGTGGTCGGCTCGCCCGGCGCGGCGGATGATTCCACCGGCGTCGGCGCCGTGCTGGAGGCCGTGCGCGCCATCCAGGCGCGCGGTCCAGCCGAGCGCGATCTGGTCGTCCTCTTGACCGACGCCGAGGAGCTGGGCCTGGACGGCGCCCGCATCTTCTTCGGCGGGCATCCGCTGCGCGACCACATCGGCGCCGTGGTCAACCTCGAGGCGCGCGGCGGCGGCGGCCGCGCCGCCATGTTCGAGACCGGGCGCGAGGCCGGCCCCACCGTCGACCTGTTCCGCCGCGCCGCCATGCGCGCCGACGGCGGGACCACGGCCACCTCGCTGGCCGTCTTCATGTACGAGCAGATGCCCAACGGCACCGACTTCACCATCCCCAAGGATCGCGGCGTCGGCGGTCTGAACTTCGCCTTCATCGGCCGCCCGGCCCAGTATCATTCCCCCGACGCCACCCCCGAAAACCTCGACAAGGGCGGGCTACAGCACCTCGGCTCACAAGCGCTGGAGGCCGCCGACGCCCTGCTGCGCGCCCCCGCCCTGCCCGCCAAGGGGCCGAACACCGTCTATGCCGACGTCTTCGGCCGTCTGATGCTCAGTCATTCGGCGGCGACCGGCTGGGCGCTGCTCGGCCTGACCGCCCTGTTCGGCGGCTTCGCCGCCTGGCGCGCCCGACGCTCGACCGGTCCGAGCGCCGGACAGGTCGGGCGCGGCCTGCTCGACGGGCTGTGGTTTCTGTCCGCTGGCCTGATCCTGGCCCAGGCCGTGCGCCTGCTGGCCGGGCCGACAGCCAGCCGCGCAAGCTCATCAGAGACCTACTACGTCCTGCTGCGTCGCCTGCCCTGGATGGAGGCGGGCGCCGTCCTGACCATCCTGGCGCTGGCCCTGCTGTTCCTGACCGGCGCGCGTCGCAGGCGTCCGCGCGCGGTGGCCGGGGTTGTCGCCGTCCTGACCCTGCTGGTCCTGCTGATCGGCGGCTTCAGCCCCGTCATGCTCGGCGCGGGCGTCATCGCCGCCGCCCTGTCCCTGTGGCCGGTCAAGGCGCCGACCGCGACCACGACCTCGACCTGGGGCGGTTGGCTGGGTTTGATCGCCCTCGTCTTCCTGCTCGGCTGCGCGGTTCAGGGCTCAGCCCCCGAAGCCGCCCTGCTGTTCGTCTGGCCCGCCCTGCTGGCCGCCGCCGCCGCCGCGCTCGCCGCCCTGATCAGCCCCGACCTGACCCGCCCCGCCAGCCTGATCCCGCCCGCCGTCGCTGGCGTGCTCGGCGTCGCCTGGCTGATGGGACTGGGCCATTTCGTCTTCCTCGGCATCGGCATGGACCTGCCCGGCGCCCTGGCCCTGATCGGTCTGCTGGCCCTGCTCTTCCTGCGCCCGCTCAGCCCGCCCCTCGGCGCCGTCCGCCCGGTGCTGATCGGCGCCGCCGCCTGCCTGATCCTGGCCTGCGGCCTCAGCCTCGCCGCCCGCTTCGCCGAGCCGACCCCCGCTGTGGCCCAGAGTGTTCCCTGACCCTGCCCTGACAGCGGCCCGCTGGCGAAACCGCGTCCAACCGTCTATCGCAGCCTGATGTCCACTGATCCCGTTCTCGTCACCGGCTCCGCCGGCTTCATCGGCTTCCACACCGCCCAGCGGCTGCTGGAGCGCGGCGAGACGGTCATCGGCCTGGACAACCTCAACGCCTATTACGACCCGGCGCTGAAACACGCCCGTCTGGCCCAGCTTCAGGCCTATCCCGCCTATCGCCACTACACGCTGGATCTGGCCGACCGCGCCGGCGTCGCCGCCCTGTTCGCCGAGCACGCGCCGCGCCGCGTGGTCCACCTCGCGGCCCAGGCCGGGGTCCGCTACAGCCTCGAGGCGCCCGAGACCTATGTCGATTCCAACGTCGTCGGCTTCCTCAGCATCCTCGAGGGCTGCCGCGCGGTGAAGGCGACCAATCTGGTCTTCGCCTCGACCAGTTCGGTGTTCGGCGCCAACGCCGCCCTGCCGTTCTCGGTGCGCGACCCGGCCGACCATCCGCTGACCGTCTATGCGGCGACCAAGCTGGCCAACGAGGCCATGGCCCATTCCTACGCCCACCTGTTCGGCTTCCCGGCCACGGGCCTGCGCTTCTTCACCGTCTATGGACCGTGGGGCCGCCCGGACATGGCCCTGTTCAAATTCACCCGCGCCATCCTCAAGGACGAGCCCATCGACGTCTACGGCGAGGGGAAAATGAGCCGGGACTTCACCTACGTCGATGACATCGTCACCGGCGTGGTCGCCGCCCTGGATCGCCCCGCCGCCATCGACCCGACCTGGGACGCCAAGGCTCCCAACCCCGCCACCAGCGGCGTCGCCCCCTGGCGTATCCTCAACCTGGGCGCCGGCCGCCCGGTCGCCCTGATGCGCTACATCGAGGTGCTTGAGGCAAAACTGGGCCGCCAGGCGAAGCTGAACCTCATGCCCATGCAGGACGGCGATGTGGCCAATACCGAGGCTGACGTCACCGACACCCTGGCCGCCCTGGACTACGCCCCCTCGACACCGGTTGAGGACGGCGTCGGCCATTTCGTCGACTGGTACTGCAACTTCTATCGCGAAAACTGACGCGCGCAGCGGCCTTGCGCCTCATCGTCTCTCAATGAGGAAAGCCTTGGTGGAGCCGAGGGGAGTCGAACCCCTGACCTCGTCATTGCGAACGACGCGCTCTACCAACTGAGCTACGGCCCCGACCGACAGGCAGGTGGCGAGATAAGCGGCGGGCCAAGGGGGTGTCAACGGGTCGCGGAGGAATCCTTGGCGTTCGGCGACGGCGCCGTTAGAAGCGTACTGGTTTCAAGGGAATTTCTGCATGGGCATCGGCGTCGGCGTCATCGGCTTCATCTTCTTTCTGATCGGCGCGCTGCTGCAGCTGCTGCTGTTCGCCATCATCGCCAATGCGATCCTCAGCTGGCTGTTCGCCTTCGACGTCATCAACTACCGCAACCGGTTCGTGGCCCAGGTGGCCGAGTTCCTGGACCGGTTCACCTCGCCGGTTCTGGCGCCCCTGCGCCGTGTCATTCCGCCGCTGGGCGGCATGGACCTGACGCCGATCGTGGCCCTGCTCATCATCCAGGGCGTGCAGGCTTATCTGCTGCCGCCGCTGCATATCGCCGCCCTCGGTCTCGTCGGCGCCTACTAGGCCGCCACGTTGAGGCGCGGCCACGGGCGGCAGGAATCTCAATCGCGCCTCATTCCGCCCCTTGCGCGTGGCGGGCGGGCTCCTAAGGTGCCCGCGATTGGTCCCTGCGGGACCGCAGCTTGCGCGTATCTATGACCACGATCAGGACAGTCGCCATTATCGGCGCCGGACAAATGGGTTCGGGCATCGCTCAGGCGGTGGCCTCCGGCGGTTATGAGGTGCGGCTCTACGACTTGTCAGCCGAGCGGATTCCGCTGGCCCAGGGCGAGATCGCGGCCAGCCTGGCGCGTCGCGCCGCGCGCGGCCTGACGACAGCGGCCGAGGCCGACGCAGCCCTGGCCCGCATCCGCCCCGTCGCCTCGCTCGCCGAAGCCGCCCAGGCCGATCTGGTCATCGAGGCGGCGTCCGAAGACGAAGCGGTCAAGAAGTCGGTCTTCATCGAGCTTCTGCCCCACCTGCGCCCCGACACCCTGCTGGCGTCGAACACCTCGTCCATCTCGATCACCCGCCTGGCCTCGGTCAGCGATCGGCCGGACCGCTTCATCGGCCTGCACTTCATGAAGCCGGCGCCGACGATGAAGCTGGTCGAGATCGTGCGCGGCATCGCCACCTCGGCCGCCACCTACGAGGCCGCCGTCGCCTTCGCCGAGAGCCTGGGCAAGATCACCACCGAGTCCGAGGACTTTCCAGCCTTCATCGTCAACCGCATCCTGGTGCCGATGATGAACGAGGCCATCTATGTGCTGTATGAAGGCGTCGGCAACGTCGCCTCGATCGACAAGGCGCTGAAGCTGGGCGCCAACCACCCGATGGGGCCGCTGGAGCTGGCGGACTTCATGGGTCTGGACGTGGTCCTGGCCATCATGAACGTGCTGTACGACGGCCTGGCCGACAGCAAGTACCGCCCCTGCCCGCTGCTGGTGAAGTATGTCGAGGCGGGCTGGCTGGGCAAGAAGAGCGGGCGCGGCTTCTATGACTATTCCGGCGCGACGCCGGTGCCGACCCGCTGATGTCGCGTCTCGACCGGATCGAGGACCTGCCGGGCCTCAAGCGCGTCGCGCCCCGGCATTCGACGCAGAGGTTTGTGCTTGCGGCCCTGGCCGCAGCCGCCTGGCCGCCGCTGATCGGCACCCTGATCGTCTGGCCGCCCGAGAACTGGGCCTCGGGCGTCGATACCGACTGGCGACTGGTGCTGCTGGTGCTGGGCCTGATCGCCGCCCCCGTCGGTCTGTGGATGCTGCGCCAGACCCATGCACGCGCGGGCCGTCCCTCGACGCGCCTGGGCGTGGTCTGCCGCTTCATGGTCTTTGGCGGACTGCTGGCCGCCGCCGTGCAGATCCTGATCGCCGCGGTCATGTCCCTGCTGTCGGTGATCGCCTCGCAGAGCCTGGTCCAGGGCCTGGGCGCGTTGGAGACGACCTTGCTGATCTTCGGCGTCGCCGGCCTGCCGCTGGCGGTGCTGGTAGGCGTCAGCTACGCCCTGTGGGCCGGTCTGTGCGTGGCGTTCATCGCCTTCGCGCCCGCCCCCGTGGTCAAGGACCGCATGGGCCTGATGCAGAACGGCGCCCGCTGACATTCGGCGACGCCCCGCCTAAGCTTGTCCCTCCACGGGGGACGCCATGATCGACCAGACGAATCTCTCGGACGGGCCGCAGCCCGTGGCCGCCGACGCCCGCATCCAGACGCTGGACGTGCTGCGCGGGGTCGCCGTCCTGGGCATCCTCGCGGTCAACGCCGCCGCCTTCGCCCTGCCGATGGATGCGGCCGTGGCGCCGGAGCAGTCGCCCTTTCCCCTGATCGGCGCCTCGGCCGTGGCTCACTGGGTGGTCGAGGTCTTCTTCCATCAGAAGTTCGTCACCCTGTTTTCCATGCTGTTCGGCGTGTCGATCTTTCTGGTCGGCGGCGAGCGCGGAGATGAAGCGCGTGGGCGGGTGCTGCGACGTCGCCTGCTGTGGCTGGGCCTGTTCGGCCTGATCCACGGCCTGGCCTTCTGGTACGGCGACATCCTTCTGCTCTACGCCTGGTCCGGGCTGTTCGTCATGCTGATGCGCTCCATGCCGGCGCGCTCCCTGATCCTGTTCGGCGCCGCCGCCACCCTGGCCTTGGCCACTATGCAGGCCGCCACGATGTGGATGACGGTCAACGGTCCCGCCCTTCTCGTCGACGCCCTGAGCGACGAGTCCCTGAGCCTCGCCGAAGGGGCCGTCTCGGCCAGTATCGCCGCCTATCACAGCGGCTGGCCCGCTGGCCTGATCGAGAACCTCAAGGCCTGGGGCATCCTGCAGGGCGCCAGTCTGTTCGGCTATGTCTTCGCCACCGTGCCGCTGATGATGCTGGGCCTGGGCCTGTTCAAGGCGGGCTTCTTCCACGGCCGCCTGCCCACCCGCGTCTATGCCGCGCTGATCGCGCTGGGCGGCGCCATCCTGGCCCTGCTGGCTCTGCTGGAGTGGCGCGAGATCATGGCCGGGCCCGCGATCAAAGGAATGGGCGTCGAGGCCACGCATGGCTGGGCCGAGATCGTCGCCTCCTATCCGATCTTCATCACCCTGGCCTACGCCAGCGGCCTGATCCTGCTGACCTCGCGCGGGGTCGGCTGGGTGCGCCGCGTCTTCGCGCCGGTCGGTCAGATGGCCTTCACCAACTATCTCAGCCAGACGCTGATGATGAGCAGCCTTTTCTATATGCCGTGGGGGCCGCGCCTGATGGGACAGGTCGACTATCCGGGCCAGTGGGGGATCGTCATCGCCGTCTGGGTCCTGCAACTGATCTGGTCGCCGCTGTGGTTGAGCCGCTTCCGCATGGGTCCGCTGGAGTGGCTGTGGCGCCGCCTGAGCTATGGCCACGACCTGCCGCTGCGCCGTCAGGTCTGACGGCAAGTTGCAGCGGGTCCGCCGATGGCTTAATCGCGCGGCATGACTGACGAAGCCCCCATCCGCCCCGAAGCCCGCGCCCCCCGGGGTTTCGCCGACCGTCGCGGCCGCGACCTGACCGCCGAGCGCCGCATCGTCGCGCGCGTGTCAGAGGTCTATGAGCGCTGGGGCTTCGAGCCGCTGGAAACCCCGGCGTTCGAATACGCCGACGCCCTGGGCAAGTTCCTGCCTGACGCCGACCGCCCCAACGAGGGCGTCTTCGCGCTTCAGGACGACGCCGGGTCGGACGAGCCGGGCGAGTGGATGGCCCTGCGCTACGACCACACCGCTCCCCTGGCCCGCTTCGCCGCCCAGAACTGGGAGACCCTGCCCAAGCCGTTCCGCCGCTACGCCTACGGCCCTGTCTGGCGCAACGAGAAGCCTGGCCCCGGCCGCTTCCGCGAGTTCTGGCAGTGCGACGCCGACACCGTCGGCTCGGACCGTCCTGAAGCCGACGCCGAGATCATCGCCATGGGCTGCGAGGGCCTGCGCGCCGCCGGCCTCGGCGACGGCCAGTCGGTGATCCGCGTCTCCAACCGCAAGCTGTTCGACGGCCTGTTCGACGCCGGCGGCGTGACCGACGCGGTCCAGCGCCTGACCGCCCTGCGCGCCGTCGACAAGTATGACCGCCTGGGCCTGGAGGGCGTGCGCGCCCTGCTGGGCGAGGGCCGTCTGGACGAGTCCGGCGACTATACCAAGGGCGCCCGCCTGCCCGCCGCCGTGATCGGCGCGGTCGAGGCCTTCCTCGTCTCCGCCGAAACCGCCGGTCTCAGCCGCGCGGGCGTGCTGGACGCCGTGGCCAAGGCCGGCGCCTCCCTGGGCGCGGCGGGCGAAGCGGCCCTGGCCGAGCTGTCGGCCATCGACCGGGCCCTGACCGCCATGCGCGTGGGCGAGGCCGAGGTGAAGTTCGATCCGACCATCGTGCGCGGGCTGGAATACTATACCGGCGCCGTGTTCGAGGCGGAGCTGCTGCTGGACACCAAGGACGACAAGGGACGCGCCGTGCGCTTCGGCTCCATCGGCGGCGGCGGTCGCTATGACGATCTGGTCGCCCGCTTCACCGGCCAGTCCGTGCCGGCCACCGGCTTCTCCTTCGGCGTCTCGCGTCTGGCCTCGGCCCTGCGCGCCGCCGGTCGCGGCGACGATCACGCCACGCGCGGCCCGGTTGTGGTCATAGTCTTCTCGGAAGACGATATGCAGCACTACCTCGACGCCGTCTCCGAACTGCGCGCCGCCGGGATCGCCGCCGAGCTCTATCTGGGGCGCGCCGGCATGAAGGCGCAGATGAAATACGCCGACCGTCGCGGCTCGCCCGCCGTGGTCATCCTCGGCGGCGACGAACTGGCCGCCGGTGAAGTCACCATCAAGGATCTGGACGCCGGACGCGCCCGCGCCGCCGCCATCGCTGACAACGAGGCCTGGAAGGCTGAGCGTCCCGGCCAGCAGAAGGTGGCCCGCAGCGAACTAATCGCAACGGTTCGCGCCATTATCGAATAGGCTTCGAGTTTATCCGCGCCACAGGCGCGGGTTATCGATGTTTAGTCATAAATGGATGCTTTTTGACGCTGACCTTGATTGACTTGACCCCTGGGTTCGCGTCAATTGGCCTCACTCAAGAGGCGCAGCGGTCAAATGCAGCGACAACTTGAAGGCGTTTCGGGGAGGAAACGTCCGCTCCTTAGAGAGCGATAAAGCCCGCTGCGATGTATCCCCCGCAGCGGGCTTTTTCATGCCTGAAATCCTGCAGCGGCCGCGCAAAGCCCCTGCGCCGTCGCATTAATCGAAGGTTATTCGAGAGTGCGGCTTCTTCATGAAAAAGGGCCGGAGCGTCGCCGCTCCGGCCCTCTTCACATGTCAGACGTCGCGCCTACCAGATGCGAACGCGGTCTTGCGGCGCGAGGTAGTATTTGTCGCCCGGCTTGACGCCAAAGGCCTCGTACCAGGCGTCGACGTTGCGGACAGGACCGATGACGCGGAACTCGGCCGGGCTGTGCGGATCGGTGGCGATCTGCTGCTTCAGCGCCTCCTCGCGATACTTCGACTGCCAGACCTGGGCCCAGCCGTAGAAGAAGCGCTGGTCGCCGGTCACGCCGTCGATCACCGGGGCCGGCTGGCCGTTCAGCGACAGGTGGTAGGCCTCAAGGCCGACCGCCGTGCCGGCGGCGTCGCCGATGTTCTCGCCCATGGTCAGACCGCCCTGGACGGGGTGGCCCGGCAGGGGTTCGAACTGGTCATACTGGGCGCCCAGACGGGTCGTCAGGGCCTGGAAATTGGCCTTGTCCTCGTCGGTCCACCAGTTGCGCAGCACGCCGTCGCCGTCGGACTTGGAGCCCTGATCGTCGAAGCCGTGGCCGATCTCGTGACCGATCACGCCGCCAATACCGCCATAGTTGACGGCCGGATCGGCGTTCGGATCGAAGAAGGGCGGCTGCAGGATGGCCGCCGGGAAGACGATCTCGTTATTGGCCGAGTTGTAGTAGGCGTTGACCGTCTGCGGCGTCATGCCCCACTCGGCCTTGTCGACCGGGCCGTTCAGGCGGTTCAGCTGATAGTTCCACTGGAACTCGCCCAGGCGCTGGCTGTTGCCGAACAGGTCGTCGGCGCGGATGTCCAGGGCGGAGTAGTCGCGCCACTTGTCCGGGTAGCCGATCTTGACGGTGAATTTGCGCAGCTTTTCCTGAGCCGCCGCCTTGGTCTCCGTCCCCATCCAGGTCAGGTTGTCGATGCGGTGCGACAGGGCGGTGCGCAGGTTGGCGACCAGCTCTTCCATCTTGGCCTTGGATTCGGCCGGGAAGTATTCGGCGACATAGAGACGGCCCGCGGCTTCGCCCAGCGAACCTTCAGCAAAGCTGATGGCGCGCTTTTCGCGGCTGCGCTGCTCGGGTTGGCCCGACAGGTCGCGCGAACGGAATTCCCACTGGGCGTCCGAGAAGCGCTTCGACAGGGTCGAGGCGGCGTCGTCCGTCGTGTGGAAGGCCTGCCAGGCTTGCAGGGTGTCGACCGGCGCCTCGGCGAAGATGGCGGCGATCTTGGGCATGGCGGTGTTCTGACGCACGATCAGGCGGTCGACCGAGCCCAGGCCGGCGGCGTTGAAATAGCCGGTCCAGTCAAAGCCCGGCGCCTCGGCGGCCAGGGTTCGGATGGTGTATTCGTTGTAGGTCTTGTCGCGGTTGCGATTCTCGATCGGGGTCCAGTGGGCCTCGGCGATCCTAGTTTCCAGCGCCACGATGGCGGCGGCGTGACCGGCAGGATCCGCCCAGCCGATATTGGTCAGCATCCGCTCGACATAGGCCTGATACTTCTCTTTCTTGTCCGCAAAGCGGGCGTCCAGATAGTAGTCGCGGTTCGGCAGGCCGATGCCCGCCTGGCCGGTCGTCACAGCGTAACGGGTCGGGTTCTTCTGATCGATGGTGATGCCGGTGCCGAAGAAGGAGGCGCCGACCCGACCCTGGGTCTGCCCCATGTAGGCGGCGATCTTCTCATGGGTGTCGGCGGCGCGGATGGCGGCCAGGAAGGGCTGCAACGGCTGGGCGTCCAGCGCCTCGATGCGCGCCTCGTCGATATAGCTGCGATAGGCGTCGGCCACCTTGGCTTCGTCCGAACCGGGCGTCAGGTCCGTGCGCGACGCCAGCCCCTGAACCAGGGCCTTCATGCGGTTGTCCGACAGCTCGCGCAGCAGGGCGAACGAGCCGTAGGAGGTGCGGTCCGACGGGATCTGCAGCTTGTCGAAGGCCGCGCCGTTGGCATAGCGGAAGAAGCTGTCGCCCGGCGCCACCGAGGTGTCGCGACCCGACAGGTCAAAGCCCCAGGTTCCGTATTTGGGCGCGTCCGTGCCGGCCCAGCCGGCTGGCGCGGCGCCGCCTTCAGGCGCCGAGGCGCCGTGGAACAGCTCCACCACCGAGCAGGATTCGTCCACGCAGGCGTGGTCGTGGCCGTCTTGCGCCGCGGCCATTCCGGCGGGCAGCAACAGGGCGCCGACAGCGGCCCCGATCAGCAGTTTCTTCATTAAGCAATTCCCTCGACTAACCCGTGCTCAGGTTCGGCGCGGACCCTAGTCCGACCGTGAGCGGACCCGCGTCTTAAAAAAAGTTCATGAAAGACGCGAGCCGTCTCGCCAGATCGTGATCGCCTGCGTCACAGTGCGGCGTTACGGAGGATGCATGGATCAGGCGCACGGCGGCGAATACCGGGACCTTGTGGTCTTTCTGGCGGCGGCCGGCGTGGTGGTGCCCCTGTTCAACCGGCTGAAGATCAGCCCGGTGCTGGGCTTTCTCGCGGCGGGGGTGCTTCTGGGCCCCGACGGTCTTGGGCGCTTCGCCCAGTCGCACGGCTGGCTTAGCTGGCTGACCATCGGCGATCAGGCCCAGATCCGTCAGCTCTCCGAACTGGGCGTCGCCTTCCTGCTGTTCATGATCGGACTGGAGCTGTCGTGGGAGCGGCTGAAGGCCATGCGCCGACTGGTCTTCGGCCTGGGTCTGTTGCAGGTCGCCGCCTGCGCCGTGGTCATCGCTATCGCCTTCATGGCCTTGGGCCAGCCCCTGGCCGGGGCCGCCGTCCTGGGCATGGGTCTGGCCCTGTCCTCGACCGCTGTGGTCATGCCGGTGCTGGCGGCGCAAGGGCGCATCAACAGTGAAACCGGGCGCGCCACCTTCGCCGTCCTGCTGGCCCAGGACGTGGCGGTCGCCCCCATTCTGATCACCGTCACCGTGCTGGCGACCCTGGCCCAGAGCAACGCCGCCACGGTGGAGCCCGCCGCCCTGGGCCGCGCCCTCTTCACCCTGCTGCCCGCCGCCGGCGGTCTGTTTCTGATGGTGCTGCTGGGGCGGCTGGTGCTGCGCCCCATGTTCCGTTCGGTCGCCCGCGCCCAGCACCGGGGCGAAGGCCGCGAACTGTTCGTGGCCGCCAGCCTGCTGGTCGTCGTCGTCGCCGGGCTGACGGCCCAGGCGGTCGGCCTGTCGATGAGCCTGGGCGCGCTTGTCGCGGGCGTCCTCCTCGCCGAGACAGAGTTCCGCCGCGAGGTCGAGGTGGCCATCGACCCCTTCAAGGGCCTGCTGCTGGGCGTCTTCTTCATCGGGGTCGGCATCGGCCTGGACCTGGACGCGGTAGCGGCGGACCCGGCCACCGTCCTGGGCATGGCCGCCGGTCTGATCCTGCTGAAAGCCCTGATCATCTTCGTCCTGGCCCGCGCCTGGGGCCTGGCCGCCCGCTCGGCCATCGAGACGGCCCTGGTCCTGGGCCCGGCGGGCGAGTTCGCCTTCGTCATCCTGTCCACCGGCCTGGTCGAAGGCCTGGCCTCGCCCGAGCTGACCCGCAAGGCCATGCTGGCCGCCACCCTCAGCATGTTCGCTGTGCCCCTGCTGGCCGTTCTGGCCCGCGCCCTGACCAAACGCGCCGCGCCGGTCTCCGACCCCGAGACCGAAGGCCTGTCGCCGGACGCCGGCGCGCCGGGACCGGACGAAGCGGTGCTGATCGTCGGCTTCGGCCGGGTCGGGCGGCTAGTGGGCGAGCTTCTGGCCGAACACGATCAGCGCTTCGTCGCCCTGGACGCCGATCCCGCCACCGTCCGGTCAGGCCGCGCGGAAGGTCATGAAGTCTATTACGGCGACGCCGCCCGGCCCGAGATGCTGACCGCCTGCGGCCTGGGATCGGCCCGCGCCCTGATCGTCACCATGGACAGTCCGACTAAAGTCGATGAGGTGGTCAAGGCGGCCCGCGCCCTGTGCCCCGACCTGATCCTGATCGCCCGCGCACGCGACGATCACCACGCCGCCCGCCTCTACGCCCTGGGCGTCACCGACGCCGTACCCGAGACCACGGAGGCCAGTTTGCAGCTCGCCGAAAACACCCTGGTCGATCTCGGCGTCCCCATGGGGCTTGTGCTGGCCTCGATTCACGAGCGTCGCGACGGCTTCCGCAAGACCTTCCAGGCGGCGGCGCCAGATGGTCGGGGCGCCCGCCCAGCAAGAGCGTTCCGCAGCCCCCGTTCAAACGTTCCGCCACCGAACAACAGTACGCAAACTACGTAAAAACCCTTAGGCCGATTGACCTTAAGGCCAAGCTTAAGCAAGATTTCAGATCGGTTAGCGACCCATTTTGGTCAATGTTCGGTGATGAAAGTTCGCTTCCCCCCCACGGGACGCCGGTTGTCGTCTTATCGTGGTCCATGCCGAGGCGGCGTCGGATCAGGTTGGATGCTACGGGCGCCCTTCACGACCGGCGGGCGTTAAGCCCTTACCGAGCCAGAGTATTTTACTGATGCGTGAGACTAGCCTGTCTGCCCCGGAAACTGTCGAAACCGAGGGTCAGCCCCGCCTGAATCGTCGTCAAGCCGCCAAGATCCGCACCCGTCAGAAGGTGCTGGACGCCGCGCGCACCCTGTTCGCCGAGCGCGGATACGACGCCGCCACCATCCGCGACATCGCCAAGGGCGCCGGAATGTCGACCGGCGCCGTCTTCGCCAACTTCCAGGACAAGGCCGAACTGTTCGAGTGCGTCTTCGCCGAGGAGATGGCTGGCCTGCTGCAGGACATCCAGACCGCCGCCGGTCATGAAGGCCGCGTCGCCGAGCGTCTGGCCGAGGGCCTGACCGCCGGCTACCATCGCTCGCTGGAGCACCTGCCGCTGATGCAGGCGATGATCGCCCGCTCGTGGTTCCAGCCCGAGGCCGCCGACGAGCGCTCGCGCACCTTCGTCAAGCCGATCGTCGAAGCCATCATCAATGTCCTTCAGGGCGGCATTCGCGAAGGCGAACTGCGTCAGGACCTCGATCAGATGGTCATGGGCCGGATGATCTGGGACGTCTTCATCGCCAACTTCCGCTACGCCGCCTACGACAACTGGGGCATCGAAGAGCTGACGCCGCAGATCCGCAAGCAACTGGACCTGATCCTTTCCAGCCAGCTGGCGCGGCAATAGTCCGCGGGGGCCGACAGCCCCTGATCGCTGAATAGAAAAGGCCTCTCCCCAGCGCGGGGAGAGGCCTTTTGCTTGGCTTCAGGGTCGGAGCATGACGACCTCGGCCACCCCTCCAATCAGCTCTTCCACCTCAAGACCACTTCCTTGATCGGATTGATGAAGCTGCGCCCCTCGGCGCGGCTCTTGATCCACTCACGCTTCAACTGCTGGTACCATTTGGCCTGCTTGTCGGCGTCGTCGATCCAGATCAGGGCCGGGTCGTATTTCAGCCCCTCGTTCTGCAGGTTCACCATGCCGCCGTCCTGCTTCAGGAAGGCGACCACGCCCATGCGCAGGAAGGGCTTGGCGACATTGAACACCCAGTGGTCGGACCAGAAGATCTGGGTGATCCGCGTCTTGGTCTCCGTCACCGGCGTCAGGCAGGTCAGGGCCAGCACCTGTTTGGCGCCGACCTGGATATGCTCCCAGCGATAGCCGGGCAGGCGGAAGGTGATCTCGGTCGCCGGCGCCCCGCCCAGGATCTTGTAGAGGCGGCTGTTCGACGACGGGGCGTGGCGCACCATGGCCCAGCCATAGTCGCGCGGCGCAAAGGTCTTGGCCTTTTCATGCATCGAATGCTCGGAGCGCCACCACCACTGCTGATGCACGAAGGGGCCGTGCGCCGGGTCCATCAGGCCGATGACGGCGTGGTCGATATGGCTGTCGAAATCCATCGCCTCGACCAGCTTCACCTCGCCCTCAGCGCCGGGGAAGAGCGGCGGCTCGTGGTCGGGCTCGGACGGATCACGCGCGTCCGCCGCCATCCAGACGAAGACCAGGCCCTGGCTCTCGCGCACCGGATAGGACCGGACGCGGATGCGATTGGCCTCAAAGGCCTGATCTTCGACCAGGGAGGGAATGGCGGCGCAGACGCCGTCGGGACGGAAGCGCCAGCCGTGATAGGGGCATTCGATCGTCTCGCCCTCGCCCGGCTTGTCCACCAGACGCCCGGCCGAGAGGGGCGCGGCGCGGTGAGGACAGATATCGCGCATGGCATAGATCGCGCCCGCGCGCGTCCGCCCGATCAGGACCGGCTCGTCCATCACCTCATAGCGCTTCAGGCTGGCGACCGGCACGTCGCGCGCCAGGGCGACGAAATACCATGCGTCGCGCACGAAGCCCTTGCCGAAGGCTGTAGGCGGGGCCTTGGCCTCAGGAACGGCGACATCAGAGGACTGGACGGGATCGACGGCGGCTGGCTTCATCCCGCCTCTCTATCAAGAGACGCCGCTCGTGTCGTCGGGGTCGATGATGGGTCACAAAAAGAACTTTACATCATAAAGTCGGTCATCTAGTTCGAAGATCATCTTTCGGGGAGCCACGCCATGAACCATCGCATCGCCATCGCCGCCGCCCTTCTGGTCCTGGCCTCGCCCCTGGCCGCCCAGGCCCAGGACGGTCACACCAATCATGCCGCCGGCCACGCCCACGCCGCCTTCGCCTCGGACCGCCTCCACGTTCGCGTCGACGGCCCTGAAGGCGCACCTGACCTGATCCTCATCCCTGGCCTGTCGTCCTCGCCCGAGATCTGGCAGGGCGTGGTCGATCATCTGGGGGACCGCTACCGTGTCCACCGCATCCATGTTCAAGGCTTCGCCGGCGCGCCGGCCAAGGGCAATGCGAGCGGCCCGGTCGCCGCCCCGGTGGCCGAGGAGATCGCCCGCTACATCCGTGAACAGGGCCTGCAAAAGCCCGCCGTCGTCGGCCACTCGATGGGCGGGACCATGGGTCTGATGCTGGCCGCGCGGCATCCCGATCTGGTCGGCAAGCTGATGGTCGTGGACATGATCCCCTTCATGGGCGCCATGTTCGGCCCGCCCGGAACCACGGCGGAAAGCGTCGCCCCCGTCGCCGATCAGGTCTTCACCGCCCAGTCGACCGCGCCCCGCGACCAGTACCTGACCCAGGCCCGCGCCGCCGTCACCGCCATGATCAAGACCGAGGCCGCCCGCTCCGGCCCGCTGCAGGACACCGAAAACAGCGACCAGCAGGTCTCGGCCGCCGCCTTCCGCGAGCTGATCGTCACCGATCTGCGCCCGGAACTGGGCAAGATCACCGCCCCGACCGAAGTCCTCTACGTGAAGTTCAACGACCCGCGCATGACCGACGCCATCACCGACGCCATCTATCAGATGTCATTCGCCAACCTGCCGAACGCCAGGCTGAAGCGCATCGACGACAGCGCCCACTTCATCATGCTGGACCAGCCGACGGCCTTTTACGGTGATCTGGACGCCTTTCTTTCGGCGAAATAAGTCCTCACGCTCCTGTGATTAGAAACGACGGCGTTTTCTACGGCGGCGTGACCCGGCATCTTGCTTGCGCGAATATCTGAGTTTGGACGCTGTCGCGTCCCTGCCGATTTCGCTCTAGGGTCACGCCGCTGCAAGAGGGACTTTCATGGCGCGTAAAGACGGCGGACCTGACCGCAATGAGCAGGGCGGCGGCAAGAAGCCGCGCCGGTCCTTCCTCGGCAACCTCTTCTATTGGGGCGCGGTTCTGGCCGTCTGGGGCCTGATCTTCGCTGTGGTCTTCTTCGCCGTCTTCGCGCGCGACCTGCCTGACACCTCGACGCTTTACGACGTCGAGCGGCAGCCCTCGATCACCTATCTGGACCGCTCCGGGGCCCTGATCGCGGTGCGCGGCACGCAGATGGCCCCGCCGGTCGATCTGGACGCCCTGCCCGACTATGTCCCCGCCGCCTTCGTCGCCATCGAGGACCGCCGCTTCTATCACCACCCCGGCTTCGACCCCATCGGCATGAGCCGGGCCATGGCCCTGAACCTCAAGGCCGGGCGCGTGGTCCAGGGCGGCTCGACCATCACCCAGCAGCTGGCCAAGAACCTGTTCCTGACGCCCGATCAGAACATGAAGCGCAAGGTTCAGGAACTGATGCTGGCCGTCTGGCTGGAGATGAAGTTCACCAAGAAAGAGATCCTCGCCCTCTATCTGAACCGGGTCTATTTCGGCGCTGGCGCCTATGGCATCGAGGCGGCCTCGCAGCGCTACTTCGACAAGAGCGCGGACAAGCTGACGGTCGGCGAATCCGCCCTTCTGGCTGGTTTGCTGAAAGCCCCGTCGCGCTACTCGCCCGTGTCCGAGAGCGAGCGCGCCGCCACCCGCGCCACCGTCGTCCTCAATGAAATGGTCGAGGCCGGCGTCATCACCCCGGCCCAGCGCGACGCCGCCGTGGCCGAGCCGGTCCGCGTGTCGCGCACCCTCGCCAGCCAGCACGCCCAGTACTTCATCGACTGGCTGGACAAGCAGATCCGCGGCCTGGTCGGCGAACCGACCGAGGACATGGTGGTCGAGACCACCCTCGACCTGACGTTGCAGACCGACGCCGAGCGCGCCGTGCGCCGCATCCTGGACCGCGACAAGGGCCGGGGCGTCGAACAGGCGGCCCTGGTGGCGCTGGACGGCGAAGGCCGGGTCCGCGCCATGATCGGCGGCGGCTCCTACGCCGACAGCCAGTTCAACCGCGCCGTCGACGCCCGCCGTCAGGCCGGCTCGGCGTGGAAGCCCTTCGTCTATCTGGCGGCGGTCGAGGCCGGCTACACCCCGACCACCCCGGTCGTGGACCAGCCCGTGACCATCGGCGGATGGTCGCCGAAGAACTATTCCGGCAACTTCTCGGGCCAGATGACCCTGGCTCAAGCGGTGGCCCAGTCGACCAATACCGTCGCCGCCTATGTCGCCGATCAGGTCGGTCGTGACAGCGTGGCCCGCGCCGCGCGTCGCCTCGGCATCACCAGCGAGATCGGCCTGCAGCCGTCGATGGCGCTCGGCGCCGTCGAGGTCAGCCCGCTGGAGATGGCCCAAGCCTATGACGCCTTCGCCAACGGCGGCAAGCGGGTCGAGGCCTATGGCATCAGCCGCATCCGCACCCCCTCGGGCCGCGTCATCTACAGCCACGGCACGGGCGAGAGCGGCCAGGCCATCAACAACCCGTCGCTCTACTACATGAACCAAATGCTGCGCGGCGTGATCACCTCGGGCAGCGGCCGGTCGGCGGCCATCGGCGGGCGCGACATCGCCGGCAAGACCGGCACCACCTCGGACTACAAGGACGCCTGGTTCGTCGGCTACACCGGCGGCTTCGTCGCCGCCGTCTGGGTCGGCAAGGACGACAACAAGGCCATGCGCGGCGTGACCGGCGGCTCGTCGCCCGCCGCCATCTGGCGCGGCTTCATGGAGGCGGCCCTGCCCAAACTGGCGGTCCAGCCCATCCCCAACGGCCCGCCCCTGCCCGAAGGCTGGGTCGCGCCCGATCCCGTCGGCGACATGATGGGTCAGGTGCAAGACCCCTACGCCCAACCCACGGACGGCGAACCCGGCCCGGCCATCGTCGACGGCCAGCCCCTGCCGCCCCCCGCGCCCCTGCCCAATGATCAGCCGGTCATCCGCCCCACCTCGCCCCAGCCTGCGCCCAAGGAGGCCCCGCGCAGCGAGAAGAAGCCCGAGGCGGTGTTCTTCTAGAGTTCGTCATTCTCCGACGAAGCGAAGCGGAGATCGGGGAACCCAGCGGCGCCGAAGGCGAACTTCCAGCGTCGCGCGTGTCCCTTTTCGCCTGACGGGCGCCGCTGGGTCCCCCGGTCTGCGCGGCTGCGCCGCTTGCCGGAGGATGACGGAAAAGGAAGGGCCGCCCTATCGCCCCACGGCGTGCAGGCCCGCGCCGTGGTCGCGCAGCCACTGGCGGAACGGGCGATGGTCGCCGACCAGCCGGTGCACCACCGCCCAATAGGCCGGGCTGTGGTCGGCGTGGACCAGGTGGGCGACCTCGTGCGCGGCGAGGTAGTCGGCCACCTCGGATGGGGCCATGATCACGCGCCAGGAATAGCGGATCGAGCGATTGTGCGGGCTGCACGACCCCCAGCGCGAACGGGTGTCGACGATCGACACCTTGACCGGCTTCTGGCCTAGCGCGGCCAGATGGACCTCGGTGCGCTCGACCAGAAAGGCGCGCGCCGCCCGCTTGAACCAGTTCTCGACCCGGCGCGAGAAGGCCTCGCCCTCGCCGCCCGAGCGGATCACCGGCCCGTCCGCCGTCTCGATCAGACGCGCCGCGCCCGCCCCGCCGACCGCTTCCAGCCGCACGCTCCGCCCCAGCCAGGAAACGGTCGCGCCGGGCTCCAGAGGCGAACCCGCGACCCGCGCGGCCAGCCGGTCAGCGATCCACTCCGACTTGCTGCGCGCAAAGGCCACCACCTCGCCCAGACGCCGCTCGGACGGGGCCACGGCCACGGCTTCGCCGGCGCGGGCGTCGATGCGGATCGACAGCCTACGCGCCCGCGGGTTCACCGACAGGCGAAGGGCGCCCCCGCCCTCAAGCGGCAGCCGCTGACCGTTCCGATACTGCACTCAGGCTCTCGTTCTGGGCGATGAAGTCGCGCACGCGCGGATAGATCTCGTCGCGGAAGCGGCGGCCGTTGAAGACGCCGTAATGACCCACGCCCGGCTGGACGTAGAGCAGGCGGCGGTCGTCAGGGATGTGGGGCGTCAGGCCGTGCGCGGCCTGGGTCTGGCCTACGCCGGAGATGTCATCCTTCTCGCCCTCGACCGTGGCCAGGCCGATGTCGGTGATGGCGGACAGATCGACGCGCTGGCCTCTGTGCTCCAACAGACCGCGCGTCAGCAGATGCTGCTGGAAGACGATGTCGATGGTCTGGAGATAGAATTCCTCGGTCAGGTCCAGAACCGACAGGTATTCGTCGTAGAACTGCTCGTGCTTCTCGACCCCGTCGCCGTCCCCATCGACCAGGCTCTCGAAGTAGCGGCGATGGGCGTCGACGTGCTTGTCCTCGTTCATCGACATGAAGCTGTAGAGCTGGACAAAGCCCGGATAGACCCGCCGCCCAAAGCCCGGATAGGGCCAGGGGACGGTGTGGATCATGTTCGACCTGAACCAGGCGAAGGGCTTGGCCTCAGCCAGCTGGTTGGTCACCGTCGGCGACAGGCGGGCGTCGATGGGCGAGCCCATGAAGGTCATGGAGGCGGGCCGGTTCGGGTCGTTCTCGGCCGCCATGACGGCGCAGGCCGCCAGCACCGGCGGTCCCGGCTGGCAGACGCCGACGACGTGGGCGCGTGGGCCGATGGCCGTCAGCATCGCCCGGACATGGTCGATATAGTCGTAGAAGTCGAAGCGGCCTTCCAGCACCGGCACCTGACGGGCGTTCTCCCAGTCGGCGACATAGACGTCGTGGTCCTGCAGGAAGCCCTCGACCGTGCCGCGCAACAGGGTGGCGTAGTGACCCGACAGGGGAGCGACGATCAGGACGGCGGGCGCCTCAAGCGCCTTGCCCGCCTTCTTCAGGTCGCCTGCGTCGCGCTTGAACCGGACCAGCCGACACCAGGGGGATGACCAGACGACCTGCTCCGTCGTGCGCACGACATGGCCGTCGATGTCGATGGTCTCCAAGCCCCAGGCGGGCTTGCCGTAGCGCCGCGTCAGGCTCTCGAACACCTCGGCCGAGGCGTAGGCCGTGCGACCGATGGCCGTGTCCGAGGCCGGATTGAAAGGCGACGTCCAGAACTGGCGGGCCATCTGGGCCCCGATCCGGAACGGCGTCGCCGAATGATAGGCGAGTTCGTGAAATGCGTAGAGCATGAAACCCCGATGCGGCCCCCGCCGATGCGGCAGTGCAGCATATAACGCTTTCCGAGGCAAAACAGACCAGGGTCGCCCCTGATCAGGGAAAGGTGATCAGCCCCGCTCCATCGCCCGTTCGATCAGCTTGGCCGTCTTGTCCGGCCCCAGGTCGTGGGCCACGGCGCTGCGGAACTGGCCGTCCGGCCCCATCAGATAAACGGTCAGGCTGTGGTTCATCGTATAGCCCTCGCCCTCGCCGACCTTCTGGTAGAAGGCGCGGTAGGCCTTGGCGACCTGGGCCGTCTGCTCCGGCGTGCCGGTCAGGCCGATGACGCCGTCCGGGAAGCCGTCCGACGACAGATAATCCTTCAGCAGCTTGGGCGTGTCGCGCTCGGGGTCAATGCTGACGAAGACGATCTGCAGGTCCTTGGCCTTGTCGCCCAGGTCGTTCTCCATGCGCTCCTGCACCGCATTCAGCACGCCCAGCGTGGTCGGGCAGTAGTCAGGGCAGTAGGTGAAGCCGAAGAAGACCAGGGTCCACTTGTCCTTCAGGATCGACTGATCGACCACCTGTCCGTCCTGATTGGTCAGGGTGAAGGGACCGCCGACGGTCGGCTGGCCGGTTCCGGTCTCAGCCACCTGTGCCGACTGCTCGCGTCCCTTGACCACGACCATGGTGATCAGCCCCAGAGCCAGGGCGATGACCGCACAGGCGGCGGCGAACAGAATGACGGGACGACGCGGCATCGACTTCTCCTCAAAGGCCGGCGACGGGTGTGCAGCCGCCAGCGTCGCGGTCTATAGAAGAGGCGTGAGCAGCACAGAAGCCCCCTCCCTGTCGCAGGCCGTGAAGGTCGCGGGCCGCTCTGGCGCCATGGAGGCCCTGCGCGAGCGGCCCCGGCGCGGACGCGGCCTGTCTCTGCGGACCCTGATCGTGCTGCGCTGGCTGGCCATCCTGGGTCAGACCTCGGCCATCCTGACCGCCTATTTCGCCCTGCACTTCCCCCTGCCCTTGTGGGAATGCCTGCTGACCATCGGCGCCGGGGTGGTGATGAACCTGGCCACCATGGCGCGGGCGCGGCGCATCGACGGCAGCCTGCCCAACGGCCCGCAGACGGCGGCCCAGTTAGGCTTCGACATCCTGCAACTGGCCACCCTGCTGGCCCTGACCGGCGGACTGGACAACCCCTTCTGCCTGCTGCTGGTCGCGCCGGTGACCATTGCGGCGGCCTCCCTGCCTTCGCGTCAGGCCCTGGTGCTGGGGGTCATGGCCCTGATCGCCCTGGCCGTCCTCTTTTCCTGGTCCCTGCCCCTGCCGTGGCGCCTGCACGAGCACCTGGTTCTGCCCGGCCTTTACCGCTTCGGCATGGGCCTGGCCCTGGCCACCGGGGTGCTGTTCACCTCGGGCTATGCCTGGAAGGTGGCCGCCGACGCCGAAAAGCTGGAACTGGCCCTGGCCACCACCCAGGACGTGCTGCAACGCGAACAGAGACTGGCGGCCCTGGGCGGTCTGGCCGCCGCCGCCGCGCATGAGCTGGGCACGCCGCTGGCGACCATTCAGGTGGTGGCCAAGGAGCTGCTGCGCGCCTCGCCGCCCGACAGCCCGGTGGCCGAGGACGCCGCCCTGATGCTGCAACAGGCCGAACGTTGCCGCGACATCCTGAAACAGCTGTCGGCCCAGCCCGAGGACGGCGACGCCCTCTACGCCGACGTCGACCTCAAGGCCCTGCTGGAAGAGGTGGTCGAGCCGCATCGCGGCTTCGATCTGGACTTCCAGACCGCGATCAAGGCCCCGCCCGGCCAGCCGGTGCCGCGCGTCCACCGCCTGCCCGAGGTCATCCACGGCCTGTCGACCCTGATCGAGAACGCCGCAGACTTCGCCAACAGCCGGGTGCGCGTCACCGCCATCGTCGACGCCGGCTGGATCGAGATCGACATCCTCGACGACGGCCCCGGCTTCGCCTCAGAGATCCTGCCGCGCCTGGGCGAACCCTATGTGACCAGCCGCCCTCAGACCAAGGCCCGCCGCGCCCTGGCGGCCCAGCTCGCCGCCGCCTCGGACGCCCCGCGCAAGGCCAGCCGCAAGACTGCGCCGCCGCCGATCACCGCCCCTATCGCTCCCAGCCAGGGGGGGATGGGTCTGGGCTTCTTCATCGCCCGCACCCTGCTGGAGCGCAGCGGCGGCAAGGTCTCGGTCGGCGCCGGCGACGGCGAAAAGGGCCAGCCGCGCGGCGCCCGCGTCACCGTCCGCTGGCCGCGACAGGCCCTCGAAGTCGCCGATCCCGCCCTCGAACCGCGCAAGGCCTAGGTGGAACCTGATGTCGCAGTCGGGAGCTAAAACCTTGACCATGCCGCGCGGACGCACGACCTGAGCGTCAGGAGAACTCCATGTCCGAACTCGAAGCCCGTATCGCCACCCTGACCGACAAGACCCTGCTGCTGCTCGACGACGACGCAGCCCTGCGCACCCGTCTGGGTCGGGCGCTGGAAGCCCGCGGCTTCACCGTGACCCTGGCCGGTTCCGTGGCCGAGGCGGGCGACGCCCTGCGCGTCTCGGTCCCCGCCTTCGCCGTCCTGGACATGCGGCTGGAGGACGGCAACGGCCTGAAGGTGGTTGAGGCCATCCGCGAGCGCCGCGAGGACGCGCGCATCGTCATGCTGACCGGATACGGCGCCATCGCCACCGCCGTCGCGGCGGTCAAGGCCGGCGCCGTCGACTATATGCAGAAGCCCGCCGACGCCGACGACGTGGTCAAGGCCCTGCTGTCCACTGGCGACGCCCCTGAACCGCCTGAAAATCCGATGAGCGCCGACCGGGTGCGCTGGGAGCATATCCAGCGCGTCTATGAGCTGTGCGACCACAATGTCTCTGAAACCGCCCGCCGCCTGGGCATGCACCGTCGGACGCTGCAGCGGATTCTGGCCAAGCGGGCGCCTCGCTAAGCCTTTCCTCCCCACCCTGTGGGGAGGGGGACCACGAAGTGGTGGAGGGAGCGGCGCAGACGGTCGCCGGGGAGTCGCCCCCTCCATCTCGTCGGCTGCGCCGCCGATCCACCTCCCCATTCGCTCCGCGAACAGGGAGGAAAATCAATCCCGCATGGTTCTAAGCGCCCCCAGCCGGGCGAAGGCCAGGGTCAGCGCCTTCCTGCGCGCCGGGGCCAGCGGCGTGGCGGGGGCCTCGCGCACCACCGCCCCGCCGAAGCCGTCGGCGACGATCAGGCCCGGCTCCTCGGGCAGGACGGATTGTGGAAACTCGGGCGCCACGGCGAAGTAGAAGGCGTCGCAGAAGGGCCCGTACTCCTGCCATTTGCGGTCCACGCGATAATCGTCGATCCCTGACTTCACCTCGCAGATGACCACGTCGCCCTTGGGCCCCAGGGCCATGACGTCGGCGCGCCGACCATTGGGCAGGCAGACCTCCAGCAGGGGCGCATAGCCCATATCCAGCATCAGCCGCGCCGCCCCGCGCGTGACCGACAGGGTCGTCTCGGGGCGACTGAAGACCAGTTCGAGATGCAGGGCGGAGGCGGTCATGCCGCCTTTATGTTCCACCTATGTTCCCGCCGCAAGCGACGCCGTTCAGCGGCCGGTGTGCACCGGCTCGCCGCCAAAGCCCAGTTCCCGCGCCCGCGCGATCAGACGCGTCCGGGTCGCCTCGGACGGGCTCTGGCTGCGGTGCCAGATCCACCAGTGAGACTTGTTCGGCAGGCCCATGATGGCCCAGCTATAGTCAGGGGCGTGATCCCATACCCAGTAGTTCTGGCCCGCCAGACCGCCGAAACTGAGCAGGCCCCGCAAGGTGAAGCGGAACTTGGCCCGCGTCGCGGCGTCGGTGACGCGAGCGTTGGCGCGAAGGGTTTCTATCTGTCCGCCCGGTCGCCGGGTGCAGGTCACGGCGATGGCGTAGCGGCTCCCGGGGGCCTGGGGCGTGAAGTCGATCTGGGCGCGGCTGCAATCCTTTTGAACATCGTTGGGATTGCGGACGATCTCGAACCAGCGGCCGTCGAAGCGGTCCAGATCGACCGCCTCGGCCTGGGCCAGGGCCGGGCTGGCCAACAGGACGGCGACCACCACGGCCGCCGCCGCGGGCAGGGCATGGCGCTCAAACCTGGGGTGTTTCATACGGCGTCCTCCGAAAATCCCGACGGGGCCCTTACGCCCGGCGCCCGGCTTCGGATGACCTGGCGGCTACAGACGGGTGCGATTGGCGCGCCATTCCTCGCGCGTCTGCCCCCACAGATTGACGACATGATCCTGGAACGGCGGCGGGATACGGCCCGGCCCGCGGTTGCTCGACCCCAGTCGCAGAGCCACCTTTTCCGAGCCCCGATTATCCGGGTCGATGCAGTGGATCACGTCGGGCCAGTTCAGCACGTCGAAGGCGTAGTCCATGGTCGCGGCCGCCGCCTCGACCGCATAGCCCTTGCCCGTGGCGTCGCGGTGCAGGCTCCAGCCCACCTCGCGCCCCGGCCAGTCGTAGGGGTGCAGCGGCCCGATGCGGCCCATCCAGTTTCCGGTGGCCTTCTCGATCACCGAGAACATGCCCTCGCCCTGCAGAGCCCACATGCCCGCGACCGCGGCGATCCCCCGCCAGACCTCATGCTTCGACTGCGCTCCGCCGATGAAGCGGGTCGTCTCCGGGTCGCTCATGAAGTCGGCCCAGCGCGGAAAGTCATCATGCGTCGGCGGACGCAGGAACAGCCGCTCGGTCTCCAGCGTCGGGCCAAGCGGCGAGGTCGGACGCTCGATCACAGGAGATACTCCCGCTCCAGGCTGTAAACGCTGCCGTCGCTGGTCAGGACGCTGGAATAGAGGCCGAAGCGATCCACCCGGATCGGCGGCGACTGCAGCAGGTTGTGCCCGGCGATCCAGGCCCCGATGCGGTCCGGGTTCGCCTGGGGCTTCAGATAGGCCAGCGTCACGTGCGGCCGGTACTCGCGCTTCTCCGGCGGCACGCCCGCCCGCTCGCCCGCCGCGCGGCAGCGCCCGGCCAGGACGTTCAGCGGCTCCGACCGTTCCAGCCCCGCCCACAGGGTGTGGGTGCGGTGGGCGTCGCCGAAGGCCCCGACGCCGTTCAGGGTGATCTCGAAGGCCCCGCCGCCCTCGGCTCGGCTCAGTTCCGAGGCCAGATCGTCGGCCGTCCTTTCGGACGCCTCGCCATAGAAGGCCAGGGTGACGTGCAGGGCGTCCAGCGGTCGCCAGCGCGCGCCGGGCAGGCCGGACTGACGGCGCTGAAGCGTCTCGGCGACGTCTTCGGGAATGGCGATGGCGGTGAACAGGCGCAGCATGCGACCCTTGGTAGCGCCCGGAACGCCAGGCCGGAAGTCGGGTTTTCCTTGCAAGACGGGCCGTCCGTCACGATATTTCCCGTCAAGGTCGGCATTTGCCGTCCACTTAGGAGACTTCTTTCGCGATGAGCGACTTCAACAACGGTTATGCGCGCCCGCTTCCGCAGTCGGCGGACATGTCCGTCGACGCTGGTCTGCGCGCCTTCATGCTCGGCGTTTACAACAAGCTGGCCCTCGGCCTCGTGGTCGCCGGCGCCCTCGCCTATGTCACCGGCAACGTGCCCGCCGTGCAGCAACTGCTGTTCGCCCGCACCGACGACGGCCGCATCGGCCTGACCCTGCTGGGCATGATCATCCAGTTCTCGCCGCTGGTCATGCTGTTCGGCTCCATGTTCTTCATGAAGAACCCGACGGCCAAGGGCGTGAATATGCTCTACTGGGCCGTGGTTTCGACCATCGGCGCGGGCCTCGGCGTCCTTTTCCTGCGCTACACCGGCGGTTCGCTGGCCTCGACCTTCTTCGTCACGGCGGCGGCCTTCGGCGGTCTCAGCCTGTTCGGCTACACGACCAAGAAGGACCTGACCGCCATGGGCAGCTTCCTGATCATGGGCGTAATCGGCCTGATCATCGCCTCGCTGGTGAACATGTTCATGCAGTCGGGCGTCATGTACCTGATCATCTCGGGTCTCGGCGTGCTGATCTTCTCGGGTCTGATCGCCTATGACACCCAGCGCCTGAAGATGACCTACTACGCGCTCGGCGGTAATCAGGAAGCCATGGGCGTGGCCACGGGCTTCGGCGCCCTGAGCCTGTTCATCAACTTCATCAACCTGTTCCAGTTCCTGCTAGCCTTCATGGGCGGCAGCCGGGAATAGAAGTCGGAAACGACTGAGTTTGGAGGCCCCGATGGAAACGTCGGGGCCTTTTTCATTGCACTGACAGCAACCCTATCCGCTCATCCCCGCGGAGGCGGGGACCCAGTAAGAGCGCCGGGCGGAGCGTTTCTCCGTTGATCGAAGTGTCTTGAAGCCAAAGCACTGGGTCCCCGCCTCCGCGGTGATGAGCGGTGGGTGGCTATTCCACCACGGTGAACTTCCTGCTGTCGAACACCCGCAGCACCTGGGCCAGGTCTCGCCCGCGCTTCAGCACATGGCCGCCCTCGCCGATCACGGCCCACTGGCCCTGTTTCAGGCGCAGGGCCGGGCGTTTCTCGATCCGGTAGAGCGGCGCGTCGCCCGAACGGCGGAAGACGGCGAATTCCGCCACCTCCTTGTGGCCGATCATGGCGTAGTCGCGCCATTCGCCAGCCGCGACCATGCGGCCATAGACCCGCAGCACCAGCCCCAGTTCCTGTCGATCAAAGAAGACCGGACCGGGTTGAGAGACGTCTGAACTGTTCGGATCAAGGCTCATCATCTGTCAACTTAAGCAGGCCTGCGCCGAACGCCAGCGGCGCCGCGACTTGTCACCCGCGCGCCACGCGTCCAAAAGGCGGATCAAGTTCAGATACGGAGACGAACCCATGGCGACGAGCGAAGGCTGGGATATGCCCACCGGCGACCTGATGAAGGGCAAGAAGGGCCTGATCATGGGGGTCGCGAACTCCAGTTCCATCGCCTGGGGCATCGCCTCGCAGCTGGCCGCCCAGGGCGCCGAGCTGGCCTTCACCTACCTCGGCGAAAGCCTTGAGCGCCGCGTGCGCCCCCTGGCCGAGAGCGTCGGCGCCAAGCTGCTGATCCAGGCCGACGTCACCGACGACGCTTCGATGGACGTCGCCTTCGCCGAGCTGGAAAAAGAGTTCGGCACGATCGACTTCGTCGTCCACTCGGTGGCCTTCGCCAACAAGGACGAGCTGAAGGGCTCCTTCGTCGACAACACCACCCGCGACAGCTTCCTGCTGGCCATGAACATCTCGGCCTTCAGCTTCGTCGATGTGGCCAAGCGCTCGGCCAGGCTGATGCCCAACGGCGGCTCGATGATCACGCTGACCTACCTGGGGTCCGAGCGGGTCATCCCCAACTACAACACCATGGGCGTGGCCAAGGCCGCCCTGGAAGCCGCGACCCGCTACATCGCCCGCGACCTGGGTCCGAAGAACATCCGCGTCAACGCCATCTCGGCGGGCGCGATGCGCACCCTGTCGCTGGCCGGCATCTCGGGCGGGCGCGGCCTGCACTCCAAGTCGGCGCAGTTCTCGCTGATCAAGGAAGAGACCTCGATGGAAGGCGTCGCCGGCGCCGCCCTGTGGCTGTGCTCGGACCTGGGCCGCTCGACCACGGGCGAAGTCGTCCACGTCGACGCCGGCTTCCACGCCGTCGGCCTGCCGGACGACATGGAGGGCTGAACCCGACCGGGGTTCGGAACAAGATCAAGGGGCCGTCGGGAAACCGGCGGCCCTTTTTGCTGCGTGACCAGTAAGAGCCAAGGATGCCGCCTTCTCTTTGGCGCTTCGATCTTGGCGAGGCAGATGAAGCCAAAGCACTGGGTCCCGGCGTCCGCCGGGATGAGCGGAGGAAACAGGTTTCGCTTCCAGGCCGCCGTCGCCCGGCCTAGCTTCGCCGCATGAGTTCGTCGCGTCTGCCGCCCCCCGCCAGCTTCTCCGCCGCCGCCGTGGCGATGGTCGTCGGTTTCGGCGGCACGGTGGCCCTGATCGTTCAGGCCGGGCAGACGCTGGGCGCCTCGCCCGCCCAGATCATCTCCATGGTCACGGCCCTCTGCCTCGGCATCGGCCTGCCGGGCGCGGTGCTGAGCTGGCGACTGAAGATGCCAGTCGTCCTGGCCTGGTCGACGCCCGGCGCGGCCCTGCTGGCGGCCTCGACGTTGGGGCTGGGATGGTCGACCGCCGTCGGCGCCTTCGTCATCGCTGGGCTGCTGATGGTGCTGACAGGCCTCGTCCCCGCCTTGGGACGGCTGGCCGAGCGTATTCCCGCGGCTGTCGCCTCGGCCATGCTGGCGGGGGTGCTGCTGCCCTTCTGTCTGAAGCTGTTTCTGGTCTTCCCCGCCGACATGGCGCTGGCGGCGGGGTTGCTGGCGGTCTTCCTGATCATGCGAAGGGTCGCCGCCGCCTGGGCCCTGCCGGCGGTTCTGGTCGCCGCCTTCGCGGTTCTGACGCTGAGGGGTCAGCTCGGCCTGCCCGCCGGGACCGGCCTGTTCGGCGAGCTGTCGCCGGTCATGCCCGGCTTTGACTGGAAGGCGGCGATCAGCCTGGCCCTGCCCCTCTATCTGGTGACCCTGGCCTCGCAGAACCTGCCCGGTCTGGTGGTGCTGAGGGCCGCCGGCTACGCCCCGCCCGCCGGAAAGCTGATCTTCTGGGGCGGCCTGACCAGCACGGTCCTCGCCCCCTTCGGCGCCCACGGGGTCAATCTGGCCGCCATCACCGCCGCCCTCTGCACCGGACCCGAGGCCCACCCTGATCCCGAGCGCCGCTGGACCGTCGGCGTCCTCTACGGCCTGATCTATCTGGTCGTCGCCCTGTTCGCCGCGCCGCTGGCCGGCCTGTTCATCGCCATGCCGACGGGGGCGCTGGCCGTCATCACCGGCCTGGCCCTGATCGCGCCGCTGACAGGATCGCTGAGCGGCATGATGAGCGTAGTCGAGGACCGCGAGGCGGCGGTGCTGACCTTCGCCGCCACGGCCTCGGGCGTCGCCCTGTTCGGGGTCGGTTCGGCCTTCTGGGGCCTGGCGATCGGCTTCATCGCCCTCGCGGCGCGGCGCTGGATCAAGCCGCGCGCCTGAACCCCATCACGCCACTGTGAGAGAACAGCGGCTTTCCACGTCGAGCCTGACTGTGAGAGCGTCGCCTCTGGTCGACACCCGGCCCAGCAGAGAGGCGACGATGGCGCACAAGTTCGAAGTCTATCAGGACAAGGCCGGCGAGTTCCGCGTCCGGTTCAAATACAACTCCGAGATCATCTTCTCGACCGAGGGCTATTCCGACAAGTCGGGGGCCAAACGCGCCATCGAGTCGATCAAGAAGCACGTCGGCGACGCCCCGACCGAAGAAGTCTGAGTTCAGCGGGGGCGCAGCGTAGAGCTCGCCCCCGCCATCTCTCTTACGGTCGCGCCGGGATGTTCAGACCCCGCTGCACCGCCGGACGCGCCAGCCCGCGCTCCAGCCAGGCGGCGACGTGTGGGAAGTCAGCGAACCCCACCAGATCACCCGCCTCATAGAAGCCGATCAGGTTGCGCACCCAGCCCAGGCTGGCGATGTCGGCGATGGTGTAGTCCTCGCCCATGATCCAGTCGCGGCTCTCCAAACGCCCCTCCAGAACCCCCAGCAGGCGCCGCGACTCGGCAACGTAGCGGTCGCGCGGGCGCTTGTCCTCATACTCGCGCCCGGCGAACTTGTGGAAGAAGCCGACCTGGCCGAACATCGGGCCGATCGCCGCCATCTGGAAGAAGACCCACTGGAGGGTCTCGTAACGCGCCGCCGGATCGGCGGGCAGGAAACGCCCGGTCTTCTCAGCGAGATAGACCAGGATGGCCCCGGATTCGAACAGGGCCAACGGTTTGCCGCTCGGGCCGTCCGGGTCGAGAATGGCCGGGATCTTGCCGTTGGGGTTCAGCGACAGATAGTCGGGCGTCCAGGTCTCGTTCTGGCCGATGTCCACCAGATGCGGCTCATAGGCCAGACCCAGCTCCTCCAGCAGGATGGAGACCTTGACCCCGTTCGGCGTCGGCAGGGAGTAGAGCTGCAGCCGGTCGGGATGCTGGGCCGGATACTGGCGAGTGATCGGATAGGCGGACAGGTCGGCCATGGGGCGCTCCGGGCAGGTTGAACCTCCCATGTTGGAAGCCTGACCGCCCGCCGCAATAGCCACCGTTCCAGTGGCGGTCGATCAGGTCTCGTCGCGCTCGTCCACCTCGGTCGGACGCACGATACGCAGCCAGCCCTCGGCGATGCGCAGGTCCGGCGCCGCCTCGCGGGTGAAGGGCAGATACCAGGTCGGACCGCCCTCCTTG
Source organism: Candidatus Brevundimonas phytovorans (assembly GCA_029203145.1). Classification (NCBI taxonomy): domain Bacteria; kingdom Pseudomonadati; phylum Pseudomonadota; class Alphaproteobacteria; order Caulobacterales; family Caulobacteraceae; genus Brevundimonas; species Candidatus Brevundimonas phytovorans. Next base: position 3,133,175 of record CP119309.1, on the reverse strand, counting down.
GGCGCGATCTCCAGCATGTCGGAGGCGCCGAAATTCTGCACCGACTTGACCGTGCCGACCGCCGTATCGTCGAGGTCGCGCGCTTCGAGACCCACCAGATCGGTCAGGTAGAACTCGTCGTCCTCGGGCTCGGGCAGGCGGTCGCGCGGCACGAACAGCTTCTGGCCGCGCAGGACGTCGGCCTGTTCCTTGGTGGCGATCTCCTTGACCCTGGCCACCACGCCCGCCTTGTCAGGCCGCGCCGAGATCAGGGTCAGGGCGGGCGTGCCGTCGGCCTTCAGCAGGGGCTGATAGGTCATCAGGGCCATGGGGTCGGCGGTGAAGGCGGTGATACGCACCTCGCCCTTCACGCCGAAGGCGCCGCCGATCTGGGCGACGAGGATCATCTTGTTTTCGTCGCTCATCGACAGGCTCCGTTTCGCAGTTCCAAGGGCCAGATAGCAGAAAAGCAGCGCCCGGAATCGGACGCTGCTTTCCATTTCCGCATCCCGGTCGGAACCGGGAAGCCGAAGGGTTTAGCCCTCGGCGTTTTCTTCAGCGGCCGGAGCTTCTTCAGCAGCGGCTTCAACCGGAGCTTCTTCGACAGCCGGAGCGTTCTTGGCGGCTTCAGCGGCAGCAGCAGCTTCTTCCTTGGCGCGAGCGGCGGCTTCGGCAGCTTCGACCTTGGCGGCGGCTTCGGCTTCCAGACGGTCGGCTTCGCGCTGAGCGCGCTCGGCGGCGCGTTCCTGGGCCTTCTTGCCCGGCGCGCCCTTGTTCGGGTTGTTCGACTGGGTCCAGGCGACCTTGCCGACCAGAGCTTCGTCTTGCGACTGGCTGATGAAGCGCGCGACGCGGTCGGTCGGCTGGGCGCCCTTGGCCAGCCATTCCGAGATGCGGTCGGCCTTCAGGGTGACGCGCGGCTGGGCGCTGTCCTTGGGCAGCATCGGGTTGTAGCTGCCGACGCGCTCGATGAACTTGCCGTCGCGGGGAGCGTGGCTGTCAGCAACGACGATGTAGTAGTAGGGGCGCTTCTTGGCGCCACCGCGGGCCAGACGAATCTTCAGCATTTTCAGTCTCTTTCTAGAAAATCGAAATCAGTTCTTTTTCGGGAAGCCCGGCAGACCCGGAAGGCCCCCCGGAAGTTGTCCGCCGCCCAGTCCGGCGAGCCGGTCCTGAATGGCTTTCATGTCGTCGGCGCTGGGTTCGGCCATCTTGCCGCCGCCCAGAGCCTTGAGGCGGGCCATGTCGGGGCCGCCCATGCCGGGGAGACCGGGCATGCCGCCGCCGCCCCCGCCGAGACCGCCCATCATGGCGGCCATCTTCTGCAGGTTCTTGCCGCCGCCCTTGGACAGGGACTTGACCATGTCGGCCATCTGCCGGTGCTGTTTCAGCAGGCGGTTGATGTCCTGAACCTCGACGCCGGCGCCGGCGGCGACGCGCTTCTTGCGGCTGGCGTTGAGCAGGTCGGGCTTCTTGCGCTCGGCCTTGGTCATGGAGCTGATGATGGCTTCCTGACGGGCGATCATCTTGTCGTTGACGTTGCTGTCGGCCATCTGAGCCTTCAGCTTGGCCACGCCGGGCAGCATGCCCATGATGCCCTGAAGCCCGCCCATCTTCTTCATCTGCTGCAGCTGGGCGGCCAGATCGTCCAGATCAAACTGACCCTTGGCCAGCTTGCGGGCCATCTTCTCGGCCTTGGCCTGGTCCAGCTCGCCCGCAGCCTTTTCGACCAGGGCGACGATATCGCCCTGACCCAGGATGCGGCCAGCGACGCGGCGGGCGTCGAAGACGTCGAGGGCGTCGACCTTTTCACCGGCGCCCAGATACTTGATCGGCAGGCCGGTGACGGCGCGCATCGACAGCATGGCGCCGCCGCGACCGTCGCCGTCGGCGCGGGTCAGCACCAGGCCGGTCAGGGGCAGGCGTTCGTGGAAGGCGGCCGCGGTGCGGACCGCGTCCTGACCCGTCAGGCTGTCGGCGACCAGCAGGGTCTCGACCGGATTGGCGACGCGAGCGACCTCGGCCACCTCGGCCATCAGGGCCTCGTCCAGCGTGATGCGGCCGGCGGTGTCGAGGATCAGGACGTCGAAGCCCTGGAGCTTGGCGGATTGCAGCGCGCGCCTGGCGATCTCGACCGCCGACTGGCCCGCCACGATGGGCAGGGTCGCGACCTCGATCTGCTGACCCAGGGTCGCCAGCTGCTCCATGGCCGCCGGACGACGCGTGTCCAGCGAGGCCATCATAACCTTCTTCTTGTCGAACTTGGTCAGGCGCAGGGCCAGCTTGGCCGAGGTCGTGGTCTTGCCCGAGCCCTGCAGGCCGGCCATCAGGATCACGGCGGGCGGCGTCGCATTGATGTTGATCGGGGTCGGCTCTTCGCCGCCCAGCATCTCGACCAGACCGTCATAGACGATCTTGACCACCTGATCGGCCGGCTTGACCGAACGGATGACCTCTTCGCCCGTCGCCTGTTCCTTGGCGCGGCTGATGAAGTCCTTGACCACCGGCAGGGCGACGTCGGCCTCGAGCAGGGCGACGCGGACTTCGCGCAGCGCTTCCTCGACATCCTTTTCGGACAGGGCGCCGCGGCCGGTGATCCGGTCGAATACGCCTGTCAGTCGCTCGTTCAGAGCCTCGAACATTCAAAACCTTTCATGCGCGAACCCTGTCCCCCATAGAGAAAAGGCCTCTGGCGACGATCACGTCGGCAGAGGGTCCTCGCCGGGCTCGTTCTTTCCTTTTGGGGCTATCGGCCGGTCGGCCTACTTGAGCCCGAATGGGCTGTGCTCAAGTAGCGCTCAGCGCGGTAGCACGACCAAGAAAGCTGTCGTACCGGAGGAGGCGCAGGTTCAATTGCGCCGGAAGTGGCGGCTTATGGAGCATTCGCCAGCAAATGTCGACTCTGCGGCACGCCTCCCAAAACCACACAAAGGGTTTCAGCGTTGACCATGGGACTAGGCGGCTCGGATTCCACTGATACGGTTCCGCTTCCAGCCTCCCCGCTGAAGGACAATGCGATGATCCAGGCCGCCGACGACGCCTTACGCGATGAGGTTCGCCTGCTAGGCGCCCTGCTCGGCGAGGTGATCCGCGACGAGGGCGGTCAGGAACTCTACGACCGCATCGAAGCCGTGCGTCAGGCCTCGGTGGCCTATCACCGCGACCCGGCCTCGCACGACGCCTCGCAGTTGGAGGCCCTGCTCAAGGACCTGTCGCTGGATCAGGCCATCGGCCTGACTCACGGCTTCGCCGCCTTCTCGCTGCTGGCCAATGTCGCCGAGGACCGCGCGGGCAAGCGCCGCGCCCGCGAACAGGCCGTCGCCGGCGAACGGGCCGACACGCCCGAAGGCGCGCTGAAGCGGCTGGAGGCGGCGGGCGTGGACCGGGCGGCGGTGCGCGACCTGCTGTCCACCGCCCTGATCTCGCCAGTCCTGACCGCCCACCCGTCCGAGGTGCGAAGGAAGAGCGTCATCGACCGCATCGCCGCGGTCGGCGCCCTGCTGGACGGCTGCGACCGTGACGGGATCGCCTGTTCACCGACGACGCTGAAGGCGGCTCTGCGGCGTCAGATCGTCATCCTGTGGGCCACGCGCCTGACGCGGGCCTCAGGCCTGGTGGTGCAGGACGAGATCAACACCGTCACCGACTGGCTGCAACGCATCTTCCTGCACGTCGCCCCGGCCCAGCTGGCTGAGTGGCGAACGCTCCTGGACGCGCCCGACCTGCCGCCCTTCCTGCGCATCGGCACCTGGGTCGGCGGCGACCGCGACGGCAATCCCAATGTCGACGCCGCCGTGATGAGCGCCGCCTTCCGCACCCAGTCGCGCGCGGTGCTGCGCTTCTATCTGGAAGAGGTGAACGCGCTCGGTGAAGAGCTCAGCCTGTCCGCTGACCTGACCACCGTGACCCCCGAACTGGCGGCCCTGGCGGCGACGTCCGGCGACGCCTCGATCCAGCGCGCGGACGAGCCCTATCGACGGGCGCTGAGCCAGATCTACGCCCGTCTGTCGGCGACCCATGCGGCCCTGACCGGCGGCCCCGCCCCCCTGCCCGCCCAGTTCGAGGCCCCGGCCTATGACGGTCCCGACGCCTTCCGCGCCGACCTGGCCGTGCTGCACGACAGCCTGATCCGCACCCACGGCGCCGTCTTCGCCGACGACCGGCTGGCGCGGCTGATCACGGCGGCGGATGTCTTCGGCTTCCACATGGCGACGCTGGATATGCGCCAGAACTCCGATGTGCATGAGCGGATCGTGGCCGACCTGCTGAAGGTCGCTGGCGTCTGCCCCGACTACGCGGCGCTGGACGAAGAGGCCCGGCTGACCCTGCTGGCGTGCGAGCTGGCCAACCCGCGCCCGCTGTTCTCGCCCTATGCCGATTATGCGCCCGAAACCCTGAAGGAGCGCGCCATCCTGCAGGCGGCGGCCCAGGCCCTGTCCGCCTTCGGCCCCCAGGCCATCCGCACCCATATCGTGTCCAAGACCGACGCGGCCTCGGATATGCTGGAGGTCTATCTGCTGCTCAAGGAGGTCGGCCTCTACGACCCCGCGGACCCCGCGGCCTGCCCCATCCAGGCCGCCCCCCTGTTCGAAACCATCGACGACCTGCGCGCCTCGCAGCCCACGCTGGAACGGGTGCTGGCCGAGCCGTCCGCCCGCGCCGTGGCGACCGCGCGGGGGGTGCAGGAGGTCATGATCGGCTACTCGGACTCGAACAAGGACGGCTCCTATCTGACCTCGGGCTGGGAACTGCACGAGGCCTCGCGCGCCCTGCTGGACGTGACCCGCGCGGCGGGCGTGCGTCTGCAACTGTTCCACGGTCGCGGCGGCGCCGTGGGGCGCGGCGGCGGCTCCAGCTTCTCGGCGGTGCTGGGCCAGCCGGCGAGGACGGTCGCGGGCCGCATCCGCGTCACCGAACAGGGCGAGGTCATCGCCAACAAGTACGGCGAGCCCGAGGTGGCGCAACGCAATCTCGACGCCCTGACCTGCGGGACCCTGCTGGCCTCGCTGGGGCCGCAGACGGACGGCGGCTACAGCGCCGAGCACGGGGCCACGGCGGCGCGCCTGTCGGCGGCCTCGATGAAATCCTATCGCGCCCTGGTCTATGAGACGCCGGGCTTCGTGGACTATTTCCGCGCCGCCACCCCCATCGCCGAGATCGCCGATCTGAAGATCGGCTCGCGCCCGGCCAGCCGCACCGCCTCGCCCGCCATCGAGGACCTGCGCGCCATTCCCTGGGTGTTCAGCTGGTCGCAGTCGCGGGTCATGCTGCCCGGCTGGTTCGGCTTCGGCTCGGCGGTCCAGGGCGAGGACCCGGACGAACTGCGCGACATGGCCGCCGCCTGGCCCTTCTTCCGCACCGTGGTCCAGAACATGGAGATGGTGATGGCCAAGGCCGACATGGCCATCGCCCGGCGCTACGCCGGGCTGGTCCCCGACGCGGCCCTGGCCGAGCGCATCTATGGCGCCATTCGTGCGGAGTGGGACCGGACCCGCGACGCCGTCCTGTCCATCACCGGCCACGACGACCTGCTGGGCGGCCAGCCCCAGCTGGACCGCCTGATCCGCCAGCGGATGCCCTATGTCGAACCGCTGAACCATGTGCAGATCGAGCTGATCCGTCGCAGACGGGCGGGCGACGACGACCCGCGCGTCAGGAACGGCATCCTTCTGGCCATCAACGGCGTGGCGGCGGGCCTCAGAAACAGCGGCTGATTACAGCCACTTGATCCGCTTGAACGTAATGTAGAGGCCGAGGCAGATGGTGGCGATCAACCCCATGACCATGGGGTAGCCATAGACCCAGCGCAGCTCCGGCATGTATTCGAAATTCATGCCGTAGATGCCGGCGACCGCCGTCGGGGTCGCCAGGATGGCGGCCCAGGCGGCCAGCTTGCGGGTGATGACGCCCTGACGCTGCTGCTCCAGCAGGTTGGACACTTCGAACACCGACGACAGGATGTCGCGCAAGCTCGCCGCTCGGCTCGAGACGCGCCGCACATGGTCGGCCACGTCGCGGAAATAGGGTCGCACCTCGCGGTCGATGCAGGGCAGGTCCAGCGACTGCAGCTTGTTGGCCACCTCCTCCATCGGGCCGAGGACGCGGCTGAACTTCAGCAACTCGCGGCGCAGCTGGAACAGACGCTTGAGGTCGGCGCGCGACAGGAAGCTGTCCAGCGCCCGCTGCTCCATCTCCAGCACGCTGTCCTCGATGTCGTCGACGATGGGCACATAGGCGTCGACGATGAAGTCCAGCACCCCGTGCAGGATGAAGTCGGCGCCGTGCTTCAACTGCAGCGGCGAGGCCTCCAGCTGGGCGCGCAGCTGGGTATGGGCGCGGGCCGAGCCGTGGCGGATGGTGATGACATAGCGCGGCCCGACGAAGACGTGCGTCTCGCCGTACCAGATGGCGTCGTCGGCCTTTTGCGCCGTGCGGGCGACGATGAAGAGCTCGCCGCCATAGACCTCGATCTTGGGCATCTGATGCGCCGCCAGCGCGTCCTCGACCGCGAGCGGGTGCAGATGAAAGCGCCGCACCAGGGCCTCGAACTCCTCGCTTGTCGGCTCGTACAGGCCGATCCAGAGGTATTCGCCCGGCTTGAGCCGCAGCCCCTCGTCGGTCAGCGGCGCCTCGCGAACCCGCTGGCCGTCCTTGTAGATATAGGAGGCGACGACGCTCATGCGGGGAACCTCATTCTTGCTAGCCAAAGCCAAGGCTTACGCCACCTCGCCGAAAAACAGAACGAACCTTTCCCGCTCACCCTGGCGGACGCCGGGGTCCTGCGAGGCCTCCGCCGCCGCAACTTGAAGCCAAAGCACTGGATGCCGGCGTCCGCCGGGATGTGCGGAGAGATAGGGCCATGAAAAAGCCCGGCGGATTGCTCCACCGGGCCTTGTCACGGCTAGCGCCAACGGGCCTCAAGTAGCCCGAAGGACGGTAGGCCCACTCAGGAAGTCGGGAAGCCGCGCACCTTGAGCAGGGCCGCCACGTCGGGGTTGCGGCCGCGGAACTGGCGATAGGCGTCGCCGCGGTCCGTGGTGTTGCCCGGCGCCAGCATGATCGACTTGAAGCGACCAGCGATGTCCGGGTTGAAGACGTCGCCCGACTCTTCGAAGTAGGCCCAGGTGTCGGCGTCCATCGTCTCCGACCAGAGGTAAGAGTAGTAGCCGGCCGAGTAGGCGTCCGAGGTGAAGAGGTGGTTGAACTGCGGCAGACGGTGCCGCATCACCATCTCCTTGGGCATGCCGATGCGCGCCAGCGACGCCTTCTCGAAGGCGTCGATGTCGGTCGGCGGCGTGGCCTGGGTGTGCAGGTCCATGTCGACGATGGCCGACGACAGGTAGCTGACCGTGGCGTAGCCCTGGTTGAAGGTCGAGGAGGCCTCGATCTTGTCCACCAGCGCCTGCGGCATCGGCTGGCCGGTCTCGACGTGCTTCATGTAGCCGTCGAGGATCGGGCGGCTCAACACCCAGTGCTCGTGCACCTGCGACGGATATTCCACGAAGTCGCGTGGCGTATTGCCGAACGACGGATAGGTCACCACCGACGAGAAGTAGTGCAGGGCGTGGCCGAACTCGTGGAACAGGGTCTCGGCGTCGTCGAGCGAGATCAGCAGGGGCTGACCTTCCTCGGCCTTGACGAAGTTGTTGTTGTTCGAGGCCAGGATCGGCTTGGCGCCGGTCAGGGTCGAGAAGGACCGGTAGGTGGTCATCCAGGCGCCCGAACGCTTGCCCGGACGGGCGAAGTCGTCGGCGTAGTAGAGGCCGATCAGCTTGCCGGTGGCCTTGTCGGTGACCTCATAGGTGGTCACGTCCGGCTCGAAGGTCGAGACCGTGCCCTTGGGCAGTTGCTTGAAGACAAAGCCGTAGAGGCGCTCGGCCATGTAGAACGACGCCGCGCGGACGGCGTGCAGCTCGAAGTAGGGCTTCAGCTCGTTCTGATCGAGGTCGTACTTGGCCTTGCGGACCTTCTCGGCGAAGTAGAGGTAGTCCCAGGGCTCGATGTCATAACCGGCGATCGCCTTCATGTCGGCGACCTCTTCGGCCACGCGGGCCTTGGCCGGGGCCCAGACGCGCAGCATCAGCTCGGACGCGGCGGCCGGGGTCTTGGCCATCGTGTCCTGCATGCGCCATTCGGCGTGGTTGGCGAAGCCCAGCAGCCTGGCGCGCTGCTGACGCAGGGCGACGATCTGGGCGATGGTCGACTTGGTGTCGTTGGCGTCGCCGTTGTCGCCGCGCTTGACGAACTTCTTCCAGACCTGCTCGCGCAGGGCGCGGTCGTCAGCGAAGGTCAGGAAGGGATCGACGCTGGAGCGGGTGTTGACGATGGCCCAGCCCTGGACGTTGCGGGCGCGGGCGGCGGCGGCTGCGGCGGCCTTGTTCGAGGCGGGCAGACCCTTCAGGCCGGCCTCGTTGGTGATGACGGTCCAGGTGTTCTCATCGGCCACCACCTTCTGACCGAAGCCGGTGAAGGCGTTCGACAGGGCGGTGTTGATGCGGCCCAGCTCGGCCTTGCCAGCGGCGTCCAGAGCGGCGCCGTTGCGGATGAAGCTGTCGCGGCTGCGCTCGGCCAGACGGGTCTGCTGGGCGTTCAGGCCGCTGGTCTCGGCGCCATCGGCCACGGCCTTGATGCGCTGGAACAGCTTCTCGTTGAAGATGATCTCGTCGCCGGCGGCCGACAGGATCGGCGACAGTTCGGTTTCCAGCACGTCCCATTCGTCGCCGCCGATGTTCGACGTCATGACGCTGAAGACGTTCATGGCGCGGTCCAGCGGTTCGCCGACCAGCTCCATCGCCACCAGGGTGTTGGCGAAGGTCGGGGCCTCGGGGTTATTGGCGATCGCAGCCACGTCGGCGCGTTGCAGCTCGATGCCTTCCAGGATGGCTTCGCGCATCTTGGGCGCCGTCACCTTGTCCCAGGGGGGCACGCCCTCGTAGGGGCCGGTCCAGGGCTGCAGCAGCTCGGCGCGCGGGGCGGTCGTCGGCAGGACGGCGCGGGCGATGCGCGCCTCGTCGGCGGTCGAAAGCGAGGCGGCGGTCGGTCCCGTCATTCCGTTCTCCATGGCGCCGGCGGAGGCGCAGCCCGTAAGGGCGAAGAGGCTCGCGCCCCCGATGAGAAGATGGCGTCTGTGCATCCAGGTCTCCCAACCATAGCGATTTCAAAACGTCCCCGGCGTGCTCGCCCGAAACGTCCATGGCATGGATGTAATCCTAACCATTGGACGACGGAACCCCACGGGTCTAAAGGCCGCGTCATGGCGATAGGCGTTTTTGACTCCGGCGTGGGCGGACTGACGGTCCACCGCGAACTTACAGCCCGCTTTCCGACGCGGGACTTCATCTACCTGGGCGACCAGGGGCACGCCCCCTATGGCGGGCGCGGCGGCGAGGACATCGTCGAGCTGACCCGCGCCGGCTGCGAGCGGCTGTTCGAGGCGGGCGCCTCGGTCGTGGTCCTGGCCTGCAACACGGCCTCGGCCATCGCGCTGCGCCGTCTGCAGCAGACCTGGATTCCAGGGATGCGCGAGAAGCTGGGTCGCCCGGTCAATGTCCTGGGCATCATCGTCCCGACCATCGAGGCGGCCACCGGCCTGCCCTGGTCCTATGAGGCCGAGCGCAACGGGCGGCTGGAAGGCCAGAAGAAGGAGGCGATCGACATCACCGGCGTCTTCTGCACCGCCGCCACGGCCATGAGCCGGGTCTATGAGATCGAGATCGACAAGCGCCGCGAAGACCTGGCCGTCTTCACCGAGCCCTGCCCCGGCCTGGCCGGCCTGATCGAGCTGGGCGCCCCGGCCGAGGAGCTGAAGGTGGTGGTCGAGGACCACGTCGACGCCCTGCGCCGCCGCATCGGCCGCCACCCGGACAAGGCCATCCTGGGCTGCACCCACTATGAGATCGTGGCCGACCTGTTCGCCGCCGCCCTGCCCGCCGGGGTCCAGGTGATCAGCCAGCCGACCGCCGTGGCCGACTCGCTGGAACGCTATTTCGCCCGCCATCCCGAATACGACCTGGGAAGCTCGGCCCGCCGCGACTTCCTGACCACCGGCACGCCCGGCCCGCAGTCGGACCTGGTGGCCCGCTTCTGGGGCGCGCCGCTGACGTTTGACGCCGCCTGAGGCGCAGGCAGCGGGCCGATTGCACCGTGGCGTGAAAAAAACAGTGCAATTCGTGCAATAGGGCCGGAGCGGAGGTCGGGCGGTCTTTGTCGACCCGCTCGACCTCTCCTTGCCAACACCAGACTCTGTCAAAGACCAGAGCGCATCCTAGCAGCGTCCTGACCCTCGGCGCGTTCGAGCGGGGTTTCACGGCGCAAACACCCGCTGCGGCTAGGTTGAAGGCGTCGGTGAAAAGAATATGCCTCGCGTTCGGGGCCGTCGCCCCGCCAGACGCCAGGCCCCTGCGTCACCGCCCGCCTCGGGCCAGATCTGAGGATGACCGCCCCTGGCGGCGAGCCGCAGGCTTGGTGCAGGTCGTGAACGCCAGACATAGCCGACGAAATCGCCGCCCAAGGACGCCTGGATGGCGGCGCGCCTATTTCCGCTTCCGACCCGTTGCGGACATTGAGCGTGCCCGCTTTCGGTAACCGCCTTGCCTAGCGTGACATGAAACAATCTACAGCCTCGCCGCGAATGGGCGATACGCCAAACCCGGAAGCGGACTTAAATATCAGAGCGAAATCGCCGTCAGGGTCGGGATCATAAGCTAGGAAGATATAGTCGTCCTCAGCGACGATGATGACCCGTCTTGGCACCGGCTTGGGTATGCCTCCGGGAAAGCGTCCGTCACCATCAATCTCGACAAGGTAAGGCTCGATCAAAGCCGCTCTCATCTCGTCTAGTTGCTGCGAAAACCATTCGGCGGGGAGTGGCTCTCCAAGCTGATCAGGACGCGGGGCAGGTACCACGAAGGCTTCGATTTCCGTCACTACCTGTTGGCCTATATCGGCCAGAGAAATGCGCGCTTCCATATTCAGGGATGTTATTCGAAGGCGCTGCGGTGGCAAGGTCCGCTTCCCACCCGTAGCGGACATTCGGCGGGTCCGCTTCCGTCATCCAGGCGCTGAGCCTACTCCTCCGCACGCGCGCCTGAGCGGCGCTGGCCGAAGGTCGGGGCCCGCTCCTTTTGCTGGGCCCAGTAGGCCGGGCCGTCGTCGGGCTTGAACATGGTGCGGGGCACGCCGTTGCGGTCCACCACGGCGAAGGTGTTGGTCGAGGCCTGGTAGTAGAGGGTGTCGCCGTTGGGGCGCTTGACCGTCTCGGTCCCCTTGGGCGTGGCCTCGGTGAAGGCTCGCACCCTGGTCAGATAATCGTCGGCCGACTTGGCCCCGAAGGCTGCGCCGTTGCGCTCAAACAGGCGCTGCACCTTGGCGTCGGCGGTTTCACGCCGGTTGGCGGTGACGGGGGGCTTGGCCTCGGGCGCCGCCTCCATCTCGCGGTCGGGGGCCGCCGCCGAGATCAGGGCGACGGGTTCAGACGCCGTCCGGTCCCGCGTCTCGACCGCCGAGCCGCCGTTGTCGCACGCCCCCAGAGCCAGCGCCAGCAGCGCCGCCGTCGTCACCTGAATCCGCATGGTCCGCCCTTCCCTGACCGTTCGACAACCATAGATATGCACGACACAATCGTTCCTGCAATGTTCTTATTCACATCCATGTTTGAATAGAGCCTGTCTCGACGGCGTCATGCGGCCCCGCTAGAGATTCCCCATGACCGCATCCTCGCTTTCCGGCCGCAAGGTCCTGCTGATCGTCGGCGGCGGCATCGCCGCCTACAAGGCGCTGGAGCTGACGCGCCTGCTCAAGAAGGCCGGAGCCGAGGTGATGAGCCTGCTGACCGCCGCCGGGGCCGAGTTCGTCACCCCCATGTCGCTGGCGGCCCTGACCGGCCATCCGGTGCGCCAGGCCCTGTTCATGCCCGAGGACGAGACGGCCATGGGCCATATCGAACTGTCGCGCTGGGCCGATCTGGTGGTGGTGGCGCCGGCGACGGCGGGGCTGATCGCCAAGGCCGCCAACGGGATGGCCGACGACCTGGCCTCGACCACGCTTCTGGCCACCGACAAGAAGGTGCTGCTGGCCCCGGCCATGAACGTGCGCATGTGGCTGCACCCGGCGGTTCAGGCCAATGTCGAGCGGCTGAAGGGCTTTGACGGCTTCCACGGCGTGGCCGTGGTCGGCCCTGACGAGGGCGAAATGGCCTGCGGCGAGTTCGGGCCGGGCCGCATGGCCGAGCCCGCCGCCATCCTCAACGAGATCGCCCGCCTGCTGGCCGGCCCCGACGGTCGCCCCCTGACCGGCAAGACCGCCGTCGTCACCGCCGGGCCGACGTTCGAGCCCATCGACCCGGTGCGGGGCCTGACCAACCGCTCCAGCGGCAAGCAGGGCTACGCCATCGCCGCCGCCCTGGCCGATCTGGGGGCGACTGTGACCCTGATCTCCGGCCCCGTGGCGCTGGAGGCCCCCGTCGGCGTCACCCGCGTCTGGGTCGAAGCCGCGACCGAGATGAAGGCCGCCGTCGAAGCCCATCTGCCCGCCGACATCGCCGTGATGAGCGCCGCCGTCGCCGACTGGCGCGTGGACGGGGTCGCCTCGGGCAAGATCAAGAAGAAGCCGGGCGGCCCGCCCTCGCTGGCCCTGATCGAGAACCCCGACATCCTGGCCGGCGTCTCGGCCCCCGGACCGAAGCGTCCCGGACTGGTGGTCGGCTTCGCCGCCGAGACCACGGAGCTGGAGGTCAACGCCCGCGCCAAGCTGTCGAAGAAGGGCTGCGACTGGATCGTCGGCAACGACGTCTCGGGCGAGGTCTTCGGCTCGGACGGCAACGCCGTGACCCTGTTCACCCACGACGGCGCCGAGCCCTGGCCGCGCCAGTCCAAGACCGAGGTGGCGAGAAAACTCGCCCAGCGCATCGCCGATCATTTCAAGGCCTGAGAGACTTAAACGAATGACCACCGTCCGCGTCGAACGCCTGCCCCACGCCGAGGGCCTGGCCCTGCCCGCCTATGAGACGACGGGGTCGGCGGGCATGGACCTGCGCGCCGCCGTGGCCGAGTTCGAGCCGGTCGTGCTGCATCCCGGCGAGCGCAAGCTGATCCCGACCGGGCTGAAGATCGCGCTGGAGCCCGGCTATGAGGCCCAGGTGCGGCCCCGCTCGGGTCTGGCGCTGAAGCACGGCGTCACCTGCCTGAACGCGCCCGGCACCATCGACAGCGATTATCGCGGCGAGGTCGGGGTCATCCTGATCAACCACGGCCAGATCCCCTTCGAGATTCAGCGCGGCGAACGCATCGCCCAGATGGTGATTGCGCCCTACGCCCAGGCCGTCATGGCCGAGGTCGAGGCTCTGGACGAAACCGCGCGCGGGGCCGGCGGCTTCGGCTCGACCGGGCGCTAGACCGTCGAACCGGGCGAGGGCGGGGTGATCTCGCGCCGCAGGACCCGCTCGCGCCAGGCGGTGTAGAGGCCGCTGCCGGCGATCAGGCCAGCCCCGGCCAGGGTCGCCGCGGTCGGCGTGTCGCTGAGCAACAGCCAGCCCAGGACCACGGCGCCGACCATCTGCAGATAGTCGAGCGGGGCGAGCAGAGAGACCGGGGCGTGCTGCAACGACGAGGTCATCAGCAGTTGCGCTAGCCCGCCCGCCAGGCCGCCCGCCGCCAGGACGGCCAGCACCGGCCAGCTGTGGAGGCGGCCGTCGATCAGGGTCAGGATCCCGCCCACGGCGGCGCAGGCGACAAAGAACCAGAAGACGATGGCGGTGGCGGATTCCGTCTTGCCCAGTTGGCGCAGGGTGACGGTGACGGAGGCGGCCACGAAGGCCCCGCCCAGGGCGAACAGCAGACCGCCCAGCGGCGGCGCGCCCTCGGCGCCCGGCCGCAGCACGACCAGAACGCCGAGGAAGCCCAGGATGACCGCCGTCCAGCGATGACGCCCCACCTTCTCCTTCAGGAAGACGATGGACAGCAGGGTGGCGAAGATGGGCGCCGTAAAGCTGATCGCCGTGGTGTCGGCCAAGGGCAGCAGCCGCACCCCCTGGAAGATCAGCAATATGCCCGACACGCCCAGGGCGCAGCGCCAGACGTGGACCATGGGCCGTCGGGTCGAGATCGCGGCCAGTCCTCCGCCGCTGTTCAGAACCCAGAACAGGACCACGGGCAGGCCAAAGAGCGAGCGGTAGAAGACCATCTCGCCCGCCGAGACAGGCTCCAGCGTCGCCGCCCACTTCATCAGGGCGTACATCAGGGAGAAGCTGAGGGCGGCGGCGGCCCGCAGCGCCATGCCGTAGCTGGTCCCGTGTCGGATCACGCCGATCAGGCCTGACGGAAGCCGAGCACGTCCTGCATGTCGTAGAGGCCGGGGCGACGGTTGCGCACCCAGGCGGCGGCGGCCACGGCGCCCTTGGCGAACAGGGAACGGTCGATGGCCGAATGCGACAGGGTCAGCAGTTCGTCTTCCGAGCCGAACAGGACCGTGTGCTCGCCGATGACGCCGCCGGCGCGCAGGGAGGCGAAGCCGATCTTGCCCGGCTCGCGCGGGCCGGTGATGCCGTCGTAGGGGGCGGTCTTCAGGTCGTCCAGATCGCGGCCCCGGCCATGGGCGGCGGCCTCGCCCAGCATCAGGGCGGTGCCCGAGGGGGCGTCCACCTTGCGCCGGTGATGGGTCTCCAGCACCTCGATGTCCCAGTCGCGGCCGTCCAGCCGCTGGGCCGCGTGCTCGACCAGACCGATCAGGATGTTCAGGCCCAGCGAGAAGTTGCCGCTGCGCACGATGGCGATCTTTTCCGCCGCCGCCTCGATCTCGGCGTCCTGTTCCGGCGACAGGCCGGTCGAGCCGATGACCAGGGCCGGACCGCCGCGCGCGGCGCAGGCGCGGGCCAGATCGACCGAGGCCTCGGGCGTCGAGAAGTCGATGATGACGTCGCACAGCTTCAGGTCGGGCGTCTCGCCGCGATCGAAGCGGGCGGCGACCACCACGTCCTCACGGGCGTCCAGCACCTGAGAAACAGCGCGGCCCATGCGGCCCCGGGCGCCGGAGATGCCGGCGTGGAAGATGTCGCTCACGCAGTCTCTTTCGGAGTGTCGGCGTCGCCGCCCAGAATATCAGCCCAGAACCGCTTGGCCTTGCCGGCGAAGCTGGAGTTGCGCGGATTCTGGCTCTCTCCGAACGAGGCTGCAAGTTCCTGCATCAGTTCCTTCTGACGCGCGGTCAGATCGGTCGGGGTCTCGACGAACAGCTCCACCACCAGATCGCCGCGCTGGCGGCCGTTCAGGTGGGGCATGCCCTTGCCCTTGATGCGGATGGTCTTGCCGGTCTGGGCGCCGGCCGGCACCTCGACCGTGGCCTTGCACTTGCCGTCGCAGGCCTCGGACACCAGGCAGGGGGCGTCGACGATCCCGCCGAGCGCCGCCACCGTCATCGGCACGGGGACCGTGACCAGCAGGTCCAGGTTGTCGCGCTCGAACAGTTCATGGTCGTGGACCGAGAGGAAGACATAGAGGTCGCCGCGCGGGCCGCCGCGCTGGCCCGCCTCGCCCTCGCCCGACAGGCGGATACGCGAGCCGTCGTCGACGCCGGCGGGGATCTTGAGGCTGAGCTGGCGGTTCTTGCGGACCTGGCCGTGACCGTGACAGGTCCCGCAAGGGTCGGCGATCATCTCGCCCGAGCCGCCGCAGCGGGGGCAGGTGCGCTCGACCTGGAAGAAGCCGTTGGCCTGGCGCACGCGTCCGGCGCCGCCGCAGGTGGAGCAGATGGTCGGCTTGGTCCCGGCCTTGGCGCCCGAGCCGTCGCAGACCTCGCAGGTCATGGTGGTGGGGACCGCGATCTCGACCTCGGCGCCCTTGTAGGCCTGCTCCAGGGTGATCTCGAGGTCATAGCGCAGGTCCGAGCCGCGACGCGGTCCGCCCTGCTGCTGGCGTCCGCCGCCCCGGCCGCCGAAGGCGTCGCCAAAGGCGTCGCCGAAGACCTGGGAGAAGATGTCGTTGATGTCGTGGAAACCTTGCCCGCCGCCGCGTCCGAACGGGTCGCCGCCGCCAGCGCCGCCGTTCACGCCCGCATGGCCGAACCGGTCATAGGCCGCGCGCTTCTGTTCGTCCGACAGGACCGTATAGGCCTCGGAAATTTCCTTGAAGCGGGCGAGAGATTCCTCCGAGCCGCCGTTGCGGTCGGGGTGATGAACCATGGCCAGCTTGCGATAGGCCGACTTCAGGCCCGCGGCGTCGATGGTCCGCTCGACCTCCAGAATTTCGTAATAGTCACGCTGCGCCATCAGGCGTTCGTCCTCTTACTTTTCTCGGCGTCCGCGACCCTTCTTGAGCGAGGGCGGCGCGTCCGCGAATGACCCAAAGACCATGTCTGCTGACATGGGCGCCCGGTCGAATGATGCAAGTTTTATGAAACGGCCCCGCGTCGTGACGCCGTAATCCTCCCCTGCTCTAGCGGGGGAGGGGGACCACAAAGTGGTGGAGGGGGCGAGCCCCAGGCGACTACGCCAGAAGCCGCCCCCTCCACCGCCTGCGGCGGTCCCCCTCCCCCGTCAAGAACGGGGGAGGATCGGGTTTTACGCGTTCTTCTTGTCGTCTTCGTCCGAGACTTCCTCGAACTCGGCGTCGACCACGCCGTCGTCGGCGGGGGCTTCGGCCGAAGCGCCGTCTTCACCGGCGCCCTGCTGCGCGGCGTACATGGCCTCGCCCAGCTTCATCGAGGCCTGAGCCAGGGTGTTGGTCTTCTCGCGGATGGCTTCCGGGTCCGAACCGTCCTTGGCCGCCTTCAGGTCGTCCAGGGCCGACTGGATGGTCGCCTTGGTCGCGTCGTCGACCTTGTCGCCGTGTTCCGACAGGGCCTTCTCGGTCGAATGGATCAGGCTGTCGGCGCCGTTGACGGCCTCGACCAGTTCCTTGCGGACCTTGTCGGCGGCGGCGTTGGCTTCGGCTTCCTTGACCATCTTGTCGATGTCGGCGTCCGACAGGCCGCCGTTGGCCTGGATGCGGATCGACTGTTCCTTGTTGGTCGCCTTGTCCTTGGCGGTGACGTGGACGATGCCGTTGGCGTCGATGTCGAAGGCGACCTCGATCTGCGGCATGCCGCGCGGCGCCGGCGGGATGCCCATCAGGTCAAACTGACCCAGGACCTTGTTGTCGGCGGCCATCGGGCGCTCGCCCTGGAAGACCCGGATCGTCACGGCCGACTGGTTGTCGTCGGCGGTCGAGAAGACCTGGCTCTTCTTGGTCGGGATGGTGGTGTTGCGTTCGATCAGCGGGGTGAAGACGCCGCCCAGGGTTTCGATGCCCAGGGTCAGCGGGGTCACGTCCAGCAGCAGCACGTCCTTGACGTCGCCTTGCAGAACGCCGGCCTGAACGGCGGCGCCCAGGGCCACGACCTCGTCAGGGTTCACGCCCTTGTGCGGTTCCTTGCCGAAGAAGGCCTTCACGGCTTCCACGACCTTGGGCATGCGGGTCATGCCGCCGACCAGAACGACTTCGTCGATGTCGCCGGCTTTCAGACCGGCGTCGGCCAGGGCCTTCTTGCAGGGCTCGATCGTGCGCTGGATCAGGTCGTCGACCAGGGCTTCCAGCTTGGCGCGCGACAGCTTGATGTTCAGGTGCAGCGGGCCCGAGGCGTTCATGGTGATGAAGGGCAGGTTGACCTCGTACTGCGACGTCGAGGACAGCTCCTTCTTGGCCTTCTCGGCCTCTTCCTTCAGGCGCTGCAGAGCCAGCTTGTCGGTCCGCAGATCGACGCCCTGCTCCTTCTTGAACTCGTCGGCCAGGTAGTCGACCAGACGCAGGTCGAAGTCCTCGCCGCCGAGGAAGGTGTCGCCGTTGGTCGACTTCACCTCGAAGACGCCGTCGCCGATCTCCAGGATCGAGACGTCGAAGGTGCCGCCGCCCAGGTCATAGACGGCGATCTTCTGGCCTTCGTGCTTCTCCAGGCCATAGGCCAGAGCAGCGGCGGTCGGCTCGTTGATGATGCGCAGGACTTCCAGACCGGCGATCTTGCCGGCGTCCTTGGTCGCCTGACGCTGGGCGTCGTTGAAGTAGGCCGGAACGGTGATCACGGCCTGGGTCACGGTCTCGCCGAGGTAGGCCTCTGCGGCCTCCTTCATCTTGCCGAGGGTGAAGGCCGAGACCTGTTGCGGCGAATAATCCTTGCCGTGGGCGCGCACCCAGGCGTCGCCGTTCGGGCCCTTGACGATCTCATAGGGCACCATGCCCTTGTCCTTGGCCACCACCGGGTCATCGAAATTGCGGCCGATCAGGCGCTTGATGGCGAAGAAGGTGTTGGTCGGGTTCGTGACCGCCTGGCGACGCGCAGGCTGGCCGACGAGGACCTCGCCGCTGTCCTGGATCGCCACGACCGACGGGGTCGTGCGGTTGCCTTCGGCGTTCTCGATGACCTTGGGGTTCTTGCCGTCCATGACGGCCACGCACGAGTTGGTCGTGCCGAGGTCGATGCCGATGATCTTGGCCATGAGCTTGTCTTTTCACTCCTTGCGGCGGGCGATGCGGCGGCCTTCGAAAAGCGCCGCGCGTGACCGCCCCCAGTTGGGCTGAAAGCCGTCCCGGACATCCGGTCGGGCGGGTGGATTGGTTTCGGTCGAAAGCCCCAAGAATTTCGGGGTTTCTTCCGGACAGGCCCGGATATGGGAAAGACCGCAGGGGCTGCAAGGGTTTCGTGCGGTTCAGGACGGATTCGGCGCCGTTTCCTGGTCGCGCACATTCCCCCGCCGTCACCCCGGACGGCCCGAAGGGACGATCCGGGGCCCAGACGCCAGATTCGAAGACGGCTCGGCGAAATGTCGGACGCCTGGGTTCCGGGTTCGCTTCGCGCCCCGGAATGACGGCAAGGGGGAGACGCCTTCTCCCATCGGGAGAAGGGTCCTAGATGTGGAGCATGAACCGCCCGCCCATCCGCGAAACCCCCACCGGCCTGCCCGGCTTTCGCCTGTGGCCCGGCGCGCTGGATGCAGAAGCCCAACAGACCCTGCTGGCCGAGGTGCTGGCGGCGGCTGAGGTCGCGCCCTTCTATCGTCCCGTCACCCCCGGCGGCCGGCCCTTTTCCGTCGAGATGACCGGCATGGGGCCGATGGCCTGGGTCTCGGACCGAGCGGGCTATCGCTATCAGCCGACCCATCCGATTACTGGCCAGAGCTGGCCGCCGATGCCGCAGAGCCTGCTCGACCTGTGGGACGCCCTGACCGGCTGGCCCGCCCCGCCCGACGCCTGCCTGGTCAACCTCTATCGCCATGAGGCGAAGATGGGCCTGCATCAGGATCGCGATGAAGCCGACCTGACCGCCCCCGTCCTGTCGGTGTCGCTGGGCGATACGGCGGTGTTCCGCATCGGTCCCGCCGAGGGCGGCCGGACCCAGAGCCTGAAGCTGGCCTCGGGCGACGTCTGCGCCCTGACGGGGCCGGCAAGGCTGGCGCGCCACGGGATCGACCGGCTGCTGGCCGGGTCGTCGCAGCTGGCGCCCGGCGGCGGGCGCATCAATCTGACGCTGCGGCGGGCGCGCTGAAGGGAGCTCGCGGATCGGGACTCGACGCCACCCCGAAAGCCAGGCCACAGTCGCGCCTTCAAACCAATCGGAGACCCGCGATGACCCTGATCACCCGGCCCGAGGGCCTGAGCGCCGACCAGATCGCTCCCAGCCGCCGCAGCCTGGGGGTCGCGGCCCTCGGCGGCGTGGCCTTCGCCGCCTATGCCCCCGCCGCGCTGAGCCAGGCGGCCAGTCCGATCACCACCGACAGCGCGGGCCTGACCACCGCCAACGTCTCCTATGCCGCGCCCGACGGTTTCGACCTGCCGGCCTTCGTCGCCCGGCCCGAGGGCGAAGGCCCCTTCCCCGTGGTCATCGTCGTGTCCGAGATCTTCGGCGTGCACGAATACATCCGCGACATCTGCCGTCGCCTGGCCAAGGCCGGCTACGCCGCCGTCGCCCCGGCCTTCTTCGTGCGCAAGGCCGATCCCGCCCCGCTCAGCGATATGTCGGCCATCATGACAATCGTCGCCGCCGCCGGATACGAACAGGTCATGGGCGACGTGGCCGCCACGCTGGACTGGATCGGCCAGCAGACCTGGGCCAAGGCCGACAAGGTGGGGATCACCGGCTACTGCTGGGGCGGCAAGGTGGTGTGGCAGGCCTGCGCCCGCTTCGCCGCCCTCAACGCCGGGGTCGCCTGGTACGGCCGCCTGGCCCCCGCCGCCAACGCCACCGACGAACAGAAGACGGCGGGCCGTCCCTGGCCGGTCGATCTGGCCGCCGAGCTCAAGGCCCCGGTGCTGGGCCTCTACGGCGGTCAGGACGGCGGCATCCCCGTCGCCAGCGTCGAGGCCATGCGCGCCGCCCTGGCCAAGGCGGGCAAGAGCGACAGCCAGATCATCCTCTACGACGACGCCCCGCACGGTTTCCACGCCGACTATCGCGCCAGCTATCGCGAAGCGGATGCGAAGGACGGTTGGGCAAGGTTGCTGGTCCTGTTCGAGCAGAAGCTGAAACACTAGGTCCGCCCTAAAAACCGCTCATCCCCGCCTCCGCGGGGATGAGCGGAAATTGAAACGAACTGCCCCAAACAAAAAGGCCCGGAGCGACTGCCCCGGGCCTTTCCAGTTCTCAATCAGCCGAAACTTACGCCTTGGCGTCGAAATTCCCGCCGGTCGTATTGGCTTCCGAATAGGCGCCGCCCGAGGCCGGGCCCGAGCCCTTGGCCGCGACCACCACCATCGCCGCGCGCACGGTGCGGCCGAACAGGGCGTAGCCGGGTTGCAGGGTCTGGATCACCGTGCCGCCCGGCACCGTGTCCGAAGGCTGTTCCATCACGGCCTGATGCAGGTGGGGGTCGAAGGCCTCGCCCGGCTCGGGCGCGACGCGCGTCAGGCCGTTGGATTCAAAGGCCGACAGCAGGGACTTCTGCGTCAGTTCCAGCCCCGTGACCATGCTGGCGGCGGCGCTGTCGGCCTCGACCGTTTCCAGCACCTTGGGCGCCGACAGGAGGCCGCGCTCCAGGGTGTCGGCCACGCCCAGCAGGTCCTTGGCGAAGCGCTGGATGGCGTAGGCGCGGGCGTCGTTGGCCTGGGTCTCGGCGCGGCGCTTGGTGTTCTCGGCGTCGGCCACGGCGCGCAGGGCGCGGTCCTTCCACTGGTCGCGCTCGGCGATCAGGGCGTCGACCACGGCCATGTCGCCGTCCTCGGCGGCTTCCTGTGCGGCATCGATGGCGGCCTCTCCCATGTCCTGTTCGAGTTGGTCGCGGGTGTCGTCGTTGATGTCGTTCACGTCTCTTGTCCGTCCAGAATCCGGCCCAGCACCCGGGCGGTATAGTCCACCAACGGTATGACACGGGCATAGTTCAGTCTTGCAGGGCCGATGACGCCGATGGCGCCGAGCATCCGCTGCCGACCCGTCATATAGGGCGCCGCGATCACGGCGGAACCCGAAAGCGAAAACAGGCGCGTTTCGGCGCCGATGAAGATGCGCACCCCTTGCGCCGCGCCGACCCCGTCGAGCAGGCCGATCAGCTGTTCCTTCTGCTCCAGATCGTCGAACAGGACGCGCACCCGCTCCAGATCCTCGACGGCCTGGGCGTCCTGCAAAAGGTTGGCGCGGCCGCGCACGATCAGGGCCCGGTCGCGCTCGCCTCCGCCCGACCAGGCGGCCAGACCGTCCTCGACCAGACGGGCGGCGGCGGCGTCCAGCTCGCGCCGGGCGGCGTCCAGCTCGGCGCTCATCTCGGTGCGCGCCTCGGCCAGGGGACGGCCCTTCAGCCGGGCGTTGAGGAAGTTGGAGGCCTCGGTCAGGGTCGAAGGCGTCACCCCCGCCGACAGGGGCATCAGCCGGTTCTCGATGGTGCCGTCGTCGCCGACCAGAACCGCCAGGGCCTGATCATGGCCCAGGGCCACGAACTCGACGTGCTTCACGCCCGCGTCGCGCACCGGGCTGGCGACGATGCCCGCGCCCCCGGCCAGACCGGACAGAAGGTTGGTGGCGGCGTCCAGGGCCTCTTCGAAGTTGCGGCCCTTCCCCGCAAGACGCGCGTCAATCTCGCGCCGCTCGTCCTTGCCGATGTCGCCGACCTCCAGCAGGCCGTCGACGAACAGGCGCAGGCCCGCATGGGTCGGGATGCGTCCCGACGAGGTGTGCGGCGAGGCCAGCAGACCCGCCAGGGTCAGGTCCTGCATGGTGTTGCGGATCGAGGCCGGCGACAGGGCCAGCCCCCCGCGCGAAATGGTGCGCGACCCGACCGGCTCGCCCGTCTCCAGATAGGTCTCGACGATGCGGCGGAAGATGTCGCGCGCACGGGCGTCCAGCGTCCCCAACCCGGCGGGGGCGCTTCCGAACGGCGACGGATGGGGGGCATACAGGCTCACGCTTTCAGGATAAGCACGCCGCACTCAGGTTCCAAGGAAATCCCATGCGCCCGTCCGAACGCACCCCCGAACAACTCCGCACCGTCACGCTGGAAACCGGCGTCAACCGCTACGCCGAGGGCTCGTGCCTGGTGTCGTTCGGTCACACCAAGGTGCTGTGCACCGCCTCCATCGAGGAAAAGGTGCCGGGCTGGATGCGCAACACCGGCCAGGGCTGGGTCACGGCCGAATACGGCATGCTGCCCCGCGCCACCCACACGCGCGGTCGTCGTGAAGCCGCCGCCGGCAAGCAGTCGGGCCGCACCCAAGAGATTCAACGCCTGATCGGCCGCTCCTTGCGCGCCGTGGTCGACCTGAAGGCGCTCGGCGAGCGTCAGGTCCTGATCGACTGCGACGTCATCCAGGCCGACGGCGGCACCCGCACCGCCTCGATCACCGGCGCCTGGGTGGCCATGGCTGTGGCGCTGAACTACCTCAAGGACGAGGGCGTGCTGAAGACCGGCCCCATCATCGATCAGGTCGCCGCCGTGTCCTGCGGCATCTTCAACGACCTGCCGGTTCTGGACCTCGACTATGAGGAAGACTCCACCGCCGAGGCCGACAGCAACTTCGTCCTGACCGGCGCCGGCGGCATCGTCGAGATTCAGGCCACGGGCGAGAAGCGCGGCTTCTCGCGTCCCGAGTTCGACCGCCTGTTCCAACTGGCCGAGATCGGCTGCACCGACCTGTTCGCCCTGCAACGCGCGGCTCTGGGTCGTTAAGCTGGACCGCTAGACAGCACAGGCTAGGCGGCGAGGGCCGATCAAGGCATGGTGGGGTCTTCTGCGAACGGAGACTGCCTCATGCGCCCCGCCCTCGCCGCCGCTCTTCTGGGCCTCTCGGTCGTCCTGGCCAGTTGCGGCCAGCCCGCCCCTGCCGAGGCGCCGCCGCCCGCAGGCGTCAACGCCAAGCTGTCGCAAGAGCCGATCGACGCCGTGCCGATCACGGCGGCGCCCGCCGCGCCTGCCACGGTCGCCCCCCCCAAGCCCAAGACCGAGCCCAAGCCAGAGCCTGTCGTGTCAGAACCCGCCGCGCCTGAGGGCGAGCCGGGCTCCTGCCTGGCCGAGATCGGCGAGGCCCGGTCGAAGCGGCTGGTCGAGCGCTGCATCCAGGTCAGCCCCGCCACCCGCCCGCCCTGCAACAGCGCCAACCCCTGCGCCATGATCCAGGGCGAGATCGACCGGTCGTGCGCCATGTACGGCCCGGACGAAACCAAGCCGAAGGAATGCGGGGCCTAGAGCGAAATCTAGGCTGAGGCCTCGCGTCAGACCCGCCAGGTCTCGGCGAACAGGCGCTGGAAATTGGCGCCCAACACCTTTTCGACCACCCGCACGGGCTGGCCGCGATCCAGCAGGGCGCGGGCGATGACCTCGGCCCGGTCGGCCCGGTTCAGGCCGGTCACGAACGGCGGACGGCCTTCACCCGGCGCGGACACGCCGGCGGCCTTGCGGGCGGCGATCGAGGCGTCCCACTCGGCCATGCTCTCGGGCGAGGTGTCGAACGGGGTCAGGACGGCGTCGCTGCCGATGCCGACGTGGTCCTCGCCGCAGACCGACAGGGCGTGCAGCATGTGGGCCATATAGTCGTCCAGCGACTGCTGCTCGGGACCGGCGCTGATGTAGCTCAGCCCATAGAGGCCGACCACGCCGCCGCCGTCCGCCACGGCGCGCAGGACCGCGTCGCTCTTGTTGCGAGGGTGGGCGTAGGCTGAGTAGCAACCGGCGTGGGTGATGGCTGCCGGGCGGGTCGAGGCCGCCAAAGCTTCGAGACTGGAGCGTTCGTCGGCATGGCTGAGGTCCAGCGTCACGCCGCAGGCGTTTATCCGGGCCACCGCCTCATGCCCCAGGGCGGTCAGACCAGCCGAGGGCTGCGGCGCCATGACCCCGGAAGCGAAGGGCGAAACGGTGTTGTAGCTGAGTTGCATGACCCGCACGCCGAGCGCGCTGAAGTGGTCGATATTGGCCGGCTTGCCGTCCAGCATGCCCGCGTCCTCGAACGAATAGATGACGCCGACCCGCTGGGCCCGCTTGGCCGCCAGCAGGTCGTCGGCCGTCCGGATCTTCATATAGACGTCGGGGCTGAGCGCGATGGCCTTGTCGAAGGCGGCGATGTCGGTGTTGACCGCGTCGTACGTGCCGACCGATCCGCCGATGGTCATCTTGAAGGCGGTCAGGCCCGAGCCCAGCACCTGCTCCGCCGTGGCGCGGTCCAGCGGCGCGGCGTCGTCGAACGGACCGACCAGATTGCCGTCGATGACCATGGCGCTGCGATACAGACGCGCGATCGCGTCATCCCCGGTGGGCGCTGCCTGCGCGCGCACGGCGCCGGGCGCCAATGTCGCAGCGGCGGAGGCCGCAAGGAAGGCGCGTCGGTGGGTGGTCCAGGTCATGAAGCTCGCCTCAGTCACACGCGGTTCGTTCGCATGAGAAATATGTAGGCAGCTACATATTTAGTCAACTGCCGTTGGAAGAACCACCTTCGATGCGCTCGTTGATGCGGTCGAACATGGATTTGCGCGCCAGGGCGTCGTCGAGCCGGTCCAGCAGCGCCACGACATTACCGGCCTCTTCATTCAACTCGGCCGCTGCGGCGTTGAAAGCCCCCCACAGCGGCGTCAGCCGTTCGACCAGGGCGTCGCCGGCCGGGGTCAGGGACAGGGTGCGGCGCCGAGCGTCGGCCGGATCGGGCGCGGATCGGATGATCCCCGCCTTTTCCAGCGAGCGGCACGACTGGCTGACCGAGACATGGGTGATCTGCAAGGCCGCCGCGATCTCGCCGACTGTCGTGGGGCCCTTGAGGATCATCTGGTTCAAAACGCCGAACCAGCGCTGTTCGAACACCACGCCCTGCGCGGCGTAGATGCGGGTGCCGTCGCTGTCGATGCGCTCGGACAGGCGGCGCAGCCGGGCGCCCAGGGCCTGTCCCCCCTTGCCCCGGCTGTAGTCGTCCGATCCGGCGCTGCGCCCGTCTTCATCCTGCGTCATGCGCCACAGATACTGGCAGAACCCGCAAACGACAAAGGCCCCGCTGTTTCCAGCGGGGCCTTCTTCAGTTCAACCGTAAGGCTGCAGCCTAGTCGCGACGGCGACGGCCGCGGTCGCCACCGCGATCGCCTTCACGCTTGGGACGGCCGCCGGTGTCGTCGGACAGCGGGGCTTCACCGCGTTCAGCGCGCTCGGCGTTGATCTTGTCGGTGATGTCTTCGCCGGTTTCCTGATCGACGACCTTCATCGACAGCTTGGTCTTGCCGCGATCGTCGAAGCCCAGGAACTTGACCTTGACCTCCTGGCCTTCCGACAGGACGTCGGCCGGGTTGGCGACGCGTTCCAGAGCAATCTGGGACACGTGGACCAGGCCGTCCTTGGCGCCGAAGAAGTTCACGAAGGCGCCGAAGTCGACGACCTTCACGACCTTGCCGGAGTAGATCATGCCCAGCTCGGGTTCCGAGGCGATGGACTGGATCCAGGCCTTGGCGGCGTCGATCTTCTCCTGGTCGTTGGCGGCGACCTTGATGGTGCCGTCATCGCCGATGTCGATCTTGGCGCCCGTCTTCTCGACGATCTCGCGGATCACCTTGCCGCCCGAACCGATCACTTCACGGATCTTGTCGACCGGGATCTTGATGGTTTCGATCTTGGGAGCGTGCTCGCCCAGCTCAGCGCGCGGCGCGTCCATGGCCTTCGACATTTCGTCGAGGATGTGGAGGCGACCGGCCGAGGCCTGCGTCAGAGCCTGTTCCATGATCTCCTTGGTGATGCCGGCGACCTTGATGTCCATCTGAAGGCTGGTGATGCCTTCCGAGGTGC
The DNA here is from genome assembly GCA_029203145.1 of Candidatus Brevundimonas phytovorans. Classification (NCBI taxonomy): domain Bacteria; kingdom Pseudomonadati; phylum Pseudomonadota; class Alphaproteobacteria; order Caulobacterales; family Caulobacteraceae; genus Brevundimonas; species Candidatus Brevundimonas phytovorans. The sequence continues at coordinate 3,106,999 of CP119309.1, read as the reverse complement.
CCGCGACCTTGAAGTCCATGTCGCCCAGGTGATCTTCGTCACCCAGGATGTCCGACAGGATGGCGAACTCGCCCGACGGCTCCAGGATCAGACCCATGGCGATGCCCGAGACCGGACGGATCAGCGGCACGCCGGCGTCCATCAGGGCCAGCGACGAGCCGCAGACCGTGGCCATCGAGGACGAGCCGTTGGACTCGGTGATCTCGGAGACCAGACGGATGGTGTAGGGGAAGTCTTCCTTGGTCGGCAGCATCGGACGGATCGCGCGCCAGGCCAGCTTGCCGTGACCGATCTCGCGACGGCCGGGCGAACCCATGCGGCCCGCTTCACCCACCGAATAGGGGGGGAAGTTGTAGTGCAGCAGGAAGGATTCCTTGTACGTGCCCGACAGGCTGTCGATGTACTGCTCGTCCTCGCCGGTGCCGAGGGTGGCGACGACCAGGGCCTGGGTTTCGCCGCGCGTGAACAGCGACGAACCGTGGGTGCGCGGCAGGACGCCGACTTCCGAGACGATGGCGCGGACCTTGTCGAGGGCGCGGCCGTCGACGCGGTGGGCGTTCTCGATGATGTCGCGACGCAGGACGTCGGCTTCGCATTCCTTGAAGGCGGCCGAGAACTTGGACGAGTCGACGCCGTCCGGGTTTTCGTCGGTCTTCACCAGGGCGGCGGCGGCGGTCTTCTTGGCCGCGTCGACGCCCGAGCGGCGCTCATACTTGCCCGGATGGGCGTAGGCGGCCTTGATGTCTTCGCCGACCAGCTTCTTGATCGAGGCGACGACGTCGGAGTGGTCTTCGGCGTGGAAGTCGAAGGGCTCCTTGGCGGCGTGTTCGGCCAGCTCGATGATGGCGTCGATGACCGGCTGCATGCCCGCGTGCGCGAACATCAGGGCCTCGAGCATCTTCTCTTCCGACAGCTCCTTGGCTTCGGATTCGACCATCATCAGGGCGTCTTGCGTGCCGGCGACGACCAGGTCGAGCGCGCTTTCACCCATGGTGTCGATGGCGGGGTTCAGCACCAGCTCGCCGTCGATCAGGCCGACGCGCGCAGCGCCGATGGGGCCCATGAAGGGCACGCCCGAGATGGTCAGGGCGGCCGAGGCGGCGACCATGCCCAGGACGTCCGGGTCGTTTTCCATGTCGTGCTGCAGCACGGTGATGACGACCTGGGTCTCGTTCTTGAAGCCCTTGACGAACAGGGGGCGGATCGGACGGTCGATCAGGCGCGAGACCAGGGTCTCTTTTTCCGACGGACGGCCTTCACGCTTGAAGTAGCCGCCCGGGATCTTGCCGGCGGCGAACGTCTTTTCCTGGTAGTTGACGGTCAGGGGGAAGAAATCCAGGCCCGGCTTGGGCTGGCGGCCATAGACGACGGTGGCCAGAACCACGGTCTCGCCGTAGGTCGCCAACACGGCGCCGTCAGCCTGACGGGCGATGCGGCCGGTTTCCAGCGTCAGCGGGCGGCCGGCCCACTCGATCGTCTTGCGTTTGATATCGAACATTTTTCTTCTTTCAGAACCCGGCGGGCGTATTCCCGGCGGGGGCGGAGCGGCAGGCGTTTTCGTCCCACGGTTCCCGATGAACCCGGCGGCGCTTCGCGGCCGGGCGGGTGGAGTGAGGACCGCCTTCATGGCCCTCGCGTCTGCGCCGATTCAAGACCTGCGGCGCGCAGGAAGCTCACTGTATGGCCTATCCGGGGGCGGGCGACAGCCCGCTCCGTCAGAAAGGCTCTTAGGTGCGGAACGAGGCGCGGACGTGTCCGCCCGCGCCTCGAAAATCGTTTCCGCTGCTGGTCGGCCGCCTTAGCGACGCAGGCCCAGCTTGGCGATCAGAGCGGTGTAACGCTCGCGATCAACCTTGGTCAGGTGGTCAAGAAGACGACGACGCTGCGAGACCATCTTGAGCAGGCCGCGACGCGAGTGGTTGTCTTTCTTGTGGGTCTTGAAGTGGTCGGTCAGGTTGGCGATGCGTTCCGAAAGGATCGCGACCTGAACCTCGGCCGAGCCGGTGTCTGCAGCCGAACGAGCGTTGTCAGCAATGACTTCGCTCTTGCGTTGAGCCGTAATCGACATCGTAGGTCTCCATGTTGGAGCCCTGTCGCGCCGCTCGAAAGCCGGCGCTAGGGGAGATTGAAAACGCGGTCGGGTTCTAGCCGTCCGGCCCGCATGGTGCAGAGCGCGACCAGGGTTTCTCCCACAAAGGCCGACACCGTGCGCGAACCGGCGGAAAGCTGGCTCTTCAAGGTTTCAACCTGACGGGGGAGCAGAACGATCGGCCGACCCTGCCTCAGCGAGAAGGCGTCCTGTTCCGTAACGGCCAGATCCGGGATGTCGTCCAGAGCGGTCGAAACGGGCAGCAAGCCTTCCAAGGCGGCGCCCTTATGCGCCAGATCGGCGAGAAAATCCAGAGTGACGGCGTTCTCGGTCGAGAACGGCCCCACGCGTTCGCGGCGCAGGGCGGAAACATGCCCCTCGGCGCCCAGCATGGCGGCCAGGTCGCGAGCCAGCGAGCGGACATAGACGCCCTTGCCGGTCCGCATCGTGATTTCGACGTGGTCGGCGTCCGGGGCGTCGGTCACCGCCGCCTCGTGGATCGTCACCTTGCGCGCTTCCAGCTCGAACTCGGCCCCGTCGCGCGCCAGGTCATAGGCCCGCTCGCCGTTGACGCGAATGGCCGAGAACTGGGGCGGGACCTGATCGATCTCGCCGACGAAGGCCGGCAGGGCCGCCTTGACCGCCTCGACCGAGGGCCGCACGTCGGAACGGCCGATGATCTCGCCCTCGCGGTCCAGGCTGTCGGTCGAGACGCCCCAGTGGATGGTGAAGCGATAGACCTTCTCGGCGTCCATCATGAAGGGCACGGTCTTGGTCGCCTCGCCCAGGGCGATGGGCAGGATGCCCGAAGCCAGAGGGTCCAGGGTGCCGGCGTGGCCCGCCTTCTGGGCGTCGAACAGACGGCGCACCTTGGTCACGGCCTCGGTCGAGCCCATCTCATAGGCCTTGTCGAGACAGACCCAGCCGTTGACGATCTCGCCCTTCTTCCTGCGCGCCATGGGCCTAGTCTTCCTTCGAGCCTACCGCGCCTTGCGCTGCTTGAGACCCGTCGTCCTGCTCGGCGGCTTCCGGCTCATCTTCCGACTGGGTCGGCCGGTCCAGGTCGGCGCGGATGCGCGGGTCGTCCATCAGCCGGTCCATGTAGCTGGCCGCCTCGAAGCTCTCGTCGTGACGGAACTTCAGGTCGGGGGTGTATTTCATGTCGATCAGGCGACCCAGCTGACCGCGCAGGAATTTGGCGTGGGTGTTCAGGGCCTTGATGATGACCGGCTCCTGGCCGGCCGTCTCGGCGGTCTTGACCCCGGCGCCCAAGGGCTCGACGAAGCAGGTGGCGTGGCGCAGGTCCGGGGACAGGCGCACCTCGGTCACGGTGATCGACACCCCGGCCAGAGCCTCGTCGTGGATGCCGTGCTCGCGCAGCACGTCGACCAGGGCGTGACGGATCAGTTCGCCGGCGCGCAGCTGGCGCTGGGACGGGCCCTGGGGACCGGTGGCGTTGCGGGTATGCTGTTTGCGGCTCATGGCGCGCCTCCCTTGTCGCTCGCCGGGGATCGGACGCCGGCTGAAAAAGCGAAGGGCGGGGTCTAGTCGCGGACGGGCTGCAAGTCCAGCTTGGCCGCATCGGTCTGGCCCCGCGCCGCCGTGCGCATCACCTCGCCCGAGGTCAGGGTGCGCCAGGGCCGGATCGGCAATCCCGCCGCCGACAGCAGGTCCGCCGTCCAGTGGTTGCACAGGTGGCCGATCCAGAAGGTCTCGCGGCTGGCGAAGAAGCGGGCCTCGTCGCCGGACCGGGCCGTCGCCAGAACCGGCCGCCCCGCCGCATCGGTCGCCAGCGAAGCCTCGATCCGCGCCCGCAAGGCCGCCATGCCGCCCGTCGACAGCCTGAGCGCCTGACGATCCTCGGGCCGGAACCGTCGCGCCGGGTCGGTCGTCACGGGGGCCAGCATGACGACCGAGGCGTTGCCGGGCCGCAGAAAGGCCCGCGCCCCGTCGGCCAGCCGCCCCGAAATCGGGCTCTGGTCGACATAGAAGGTCGCATCGCCCCAGCCGACCAGGACCCAGTCGCCGGGGGCCAGGCCCGCCGTCGCCGCAGCTAGTGGCCCGCCCCCGTCCATCAGGGCCGCGCGCGGCACGGCCAGGTCAGTGTGAAAACCGTTATCGAGCAGATAGACGACCACCCCCGCCTCGTCCGGCCCAACCGGATAGAGGGCGGGATCGCCGGGGCGGCTCAGCGTCCACAGAGCCGCGATCAGACCGATCAGGGCCGCGATCAGGAAGCGGCCCGGCACGCCGACGTCAGTTCGGGCCGAAGGCCAGGGGGGCGTCCTTGGCCGGCCCCGCACCAGCCTGCGTCGCCCATTCGCCGCGATAGTCGTAGTTCAGCTGGACGCAGTGGCGATACTGACCGTCGCTCCAGCGGCCGACGGCCTGCATGGTCATGGGACGGCCCGCCTTGACCCGCCCGATCACCAGCCAGCTTTCATCCGCGCCGGGGCAGAGGGCGCGGGCCAGGCCGCGGCCGTCGCCTTCCTGGACGATCGCATAGACCCCGCTCTCGCTGGCCCCCGCCGGAAGGGCGCGGCGAACGGCGTCGGGTCCGCCCCGCTCGAACCGGGCAGACCCGCGCGAGGTGCTGGAAAACAGATTGCGCACCGCCACGGCGCCGAAGAGGCCGCGATCAACCTCCAGGGTCACGCCGCGCGTCAGGGCCTGGGTCGTGCGGTCGCGCGCGTCAAAGGCCAGGAAGCGCGTGTCGGCGGCCGCCGCGCCCGCCGTGGCGGAGGCGACCAGCAGCGCCGAAATCAGGATATGGCGACGCATGGCGACCCCGTCGTTGAAACACGCCCCCCGGCGACCGGGTGGAGCGTAACGGGATCGCCGGCCGCCGTGAAGCCTGGACCGGAAAAGACAAAGGGCGCGGTCCCTTGCGAGACCGCGCCCTGAAGCCTTGAGCGAAGCTGGACCTGTTTAGTCCAGGGTGCGCTTGACCGATTCCACGGTGAAGCACTCGATGTAGTCGCCTTCCTTGATGTCCTGGAAGCCCTGGAACTGCATGCCGCACTCCTGGCCCGAGGGCACTTCGTTGACCTCGTCCTTGAAGCGCTTGAGCGTGTTGAGGACGCCCAGTTCCAGCACCACCACGTCGTCGCGAACGATACGGACGCGCGCGCCCTTGCGGACCACGCCTTCCGACACCCGGCAACCGGCGATCTTGCCGACCTTGGTGATGTCGAAGACCTGAAGCACCTTGGCGTTGCCGAGGAAGGTTTCGCGTTGCAGCGGCGCCAGCATGCCCGAGAGCACGCCCTTCATGTCGTCCAGCAGGTCGTAGATGATCGAGTAGTAGCGGATCTCGACGCCTTCACGCTCGGCCAGGTCGCGCGCCTGCTTGGAGGCGCGAACGTTGAAGCCGAGGATCGGCGCCCCGGCCGACTTGGCCAGATTGACGTCGCTCTCGGTGATGCCGCCGGCGCCCGAATAGACGGTGCGGGCGCGGACTTCGTCGTTGCCCATCTTCTCCAGCGAGCCGACGATGGCTTCGGCCGAACCCTGCACGTCCGCCTTGATGACGACCGGCAGTTCCGAGACCTTCTTGGACTGCAGCTTCGACATCATGTCGACCAGCGAGACCGAGCCGCCCGAGACCTGGTTCTTCTCGCGGCGCGCACGCTCGCGATATTCGGTCAGTTCGCGGGCGCGGGCCTCGCTCTCCACCACGGCGAAGACGTCGCCCGGCGAGGGTGCTTCCGACAGGCCGAGAATCTCGACCGGGACGGAGGGACCGGCTTCGGTCAGTTGGGCGTTGCGTTCGTCCAGCAGAGCGCGCGCCTTGCCCCAGGCGGAGCCGGCCACGACGATGTCGCCGCGCTTCAGCGTGCCGCGCTTGACCAGGACGGTGGCGACCGGGCCGCGGCCCTTGTCCAGCTTGGCCTCGATGACCACGCCTTCGGCCGAACGGTCCGGGTTGGCCCGCAGGTCCATGACCTCGGCCTGCAGCAGGATGGCGTTGATCAGACCGTCGAGGTTGATGCGGTTCTTGGCCGACACCTCGATGATCTGGGTGTCGCCGCCCAGGCTTTCAGCGATGACTTCGTGCTGCAGCAGCTCGTTGACGATCTTCTGAGCGTTGGCGTCCGGCTTGTCGATCTTGTTGACCGCGACGATCAGGGGCGCGTTGGCGGCCTTGGCGTGGCGGATGGCTTCGATCGTCTGCGGCATGACGCCGTCGTCGGCGGCCACGACCAGGACCACGATATCGGTGACGTTGGCGCCGCGCGCCCGCATCGCCGAGAAGGCGGCGTGGCCCGGGGTGTCGAGGAAGGTGACGCGTTGGCCGTCTTCCAGACGCACCTGATAGGCGCCGATGTGCTGGGTGATGCCGCCGGCTTCGCCGCCGGCGACGTCGGTCGTGCGCAGGGCGTCGAGCAGCGAGGTCTTGCCGTGGTCGACGTGGCCCATGATGGCCACGACCGGAGCGCGCAGGGTGGTGGCGCCTTCGTCGTCGGCCTCGGCGATGAAGCCTTCCTCGACGTCGGATTCCGACACGCGCTTGACGGCCATGCCGAACTCTTCGGCCACCAGTTCGGCGGTGTCGGAGTCGATCACGTCGTTGATCTTCATCATCAGGCCCTGACGCATCAGGAATTTGATGATGTCGACGCCGCGGACGGCCATCCGGTTGGACAGCTCCTGCACGGTGATGACGTCAGGGATGACGACTTCACGCGGCCGGTTCGGCGCGTCCGTCGAGCCGCCCTTGCGCTTTTCCTTCTCGCGTTCGCGGGCGCGGCGGACCGAGGCCAGCGAGCGCATGCGCTCGGCGGTGTCGCCGTCGCCGGCGACCGACTGGATGGTCAGGCGGCCTTCACGGCGCTTGGGTTCGCCGCGGGTGCGCGACACGGCCTTGCCGGCGTCCGAGAAGCGCTTGTCGCGATCGTCGTCACGACCGACCGGACGACCGAAGCCGACGCCCGGCGCACGGCTGGGACGGGCCACGTCGGGCGTGGCCGGCGGCGCGTTCGGGGCGGGACGACCGCCGGGGCCAGTGCGGGCGGCGCCCGGACGGGCGGCGCCGGGGGCCGGTTTCGGGTTCAGGGCCGAATAGCGGACGGTCTGGCTGGCGGCCGGACGGGCGCCTTGCGGACGATCGCCCTGGTTACGATCCTGGGGACGCGCGCCTTGCGGGCGGTCCGAAGCCTGGGGACGGTCCGATGCGGGACGGTCGCCCTCGCCCATGGCCTGTTCGCGGGCCGAGCGGCCGCCGAAGGCCGGACGCTCGATCGGCGCGCGGCCGGTCGGGATCTTGGGCGTGCGCTGGCCGAAGTTGACCACCGGACGCGCCGGCGGGGCCGGTCGCGGGGCCGGAGCGGCCGGCGCGGCGGCGACCGGGGCTGGGGCCGGCGTCGGGGCGGGCACGAGCGGCTTGGGCAGCTCGACCTTGGGCAGCTCCACCTTGGGAGCCGCCGGCTTGGCCGGGGCGGCGGGCGGCGCGGCGGCCGTCAGCTTGGCGGCCTCGGCGCGGGCGGCGTCGGCGGCGGCCTGGGCGGCGGCGGCTTCCGCGCGAGCGGCGTTGGCGGCCTGTTCGGCGGCGGCGGCCTGGTCGCGTTGCGCGGCTTCGCGGGCGGCCTTCTCGGCGTCGGCGGCGCGGGCGCGCTCAGCCTGGGCCTGGGTGGCCAGGGCGATGGCGCGGCGACGCGCCTCCTGTTCCTCGAGCGACAGGGCGCCGCCGGCCGGACGCGGCGCGGCGCCGCGCGGGGCGTTGGACCCGGCCTGATCGGCGCGCGGGCGCGAGACGTCGAAGCCCTGCGGACGCTGATGTCCGGGGGCTGCGCCGGCGCGGCGCTTCGTCTCGACGACCACGGTCTTGGAACGTCCGTGGCTGAAGCTCTGCTTCACGGTGCCGGTCGAGACCGATCCCGCCGCGCGCGGCTTCAGGCTCAGCGGAGCGCGCGGCCCCGTTTGAGAAGGCGCGTTGGCAGGGGTCTTACCGTCTTCGGTCTTGTCGTTTTCGTCGCTCATCCGGTCGCTTTACTCGGGGCGGAGAATTCCGCCATCGTCTCGTCAAACACCCATAGCCGGGCGTGGTCCCGCTTCCCGGTCAGGAAGCAGGGCCTCGTCCGCCAAAAGCCTCAGGCTCTCGTTCCGGGGTCTCGCCCCGGTCGTCCTCGGCGCCGTCGCCGGGACCTACCCGGCGCCAGCTCTCTGGACGCAGAGGCCGAAATCCCGCCAGTCGCTCGACCTCTATGGTCCAGCGATCGGCTCGCCCGCCTTTCAGCAGGACGGCGTGTATCGCATTTTCCAGCCCAAGGGCCAAACTCAAATCGTCCGCGCTGAAGGCGCCGCAGATTTTGGGCGCCGGGGACGGGTGTTTTGCGAGCGCCAGAAGCTTGCCTCGACCGTCGGCGGCGCCGTCGGCGGCCTCGATGACCCAGGCGGCGCGGCCTCCGCGAATGGCGGCGGCGCTCTTTTCAAAACCAGAGATAAGCACGCCTTCGCGCCGGGCAAGACCCAGTTGGTCAAGACAGCGCCGAACCAGCAGCTTCTCGACCATGTCGGCCAGGTCCGCCGCCGGTTTCAGCGGCGCCTTGGCCGAGCGGGCGAACAGGTTCTTCTTCACCGCCGTCTCGATCGAGGCGCGGTCGGCGGCGACCCAGAGGCCGCGGCCGGGCAGCTTGCGCGCCAGATCGGGGGCGACCGAGCCGTCCGGCGCCGGCACGAAGCGGATCAGGCGAGATTCATCGAGAACCTGGCGGGTCACCAGGTCCTGACGGTCTCTATCGATCAGCGCCTCGTTCGGGGTCATGGACAGCTGCGGCTCCCATCACGCGTCTTGGGTCGGCTCGAGATCCTCGACGAGGACCTCCGCATCGACATCAACGGCCTCGGCCGCGTCTTCGACGCCCTCTTCACCGGCGTCGGCGAAGATTTCGTCCTCATACTCGGGCTCGGGCTCCTCGACCTGCGGCAGTTCCGAGGCGTCGATCCAGCCGGCGGCCACGCGGGCCTGGAGGATCAGCAGCTCGGCGTCCTGTTGCGACAGGCCGAAGCTTTCCAGAACGCCCGGAACCTTCACGCGCTCGCCGTTGCGGACTTCATAGCCGCCGCGGATTTCGTCGGTGGCCAGGTCGGCCAGGTCTTCGACCGTCTTCACGCCGCCTTCGCCCAGGGCGACGGCGATGGCGCCGGTGACGCCCGGAACGGCCAGGACGTCGTCCTCGACGCCCAGGGCGACGCGCTTGGCGTCCAGTTCAGCGGCCTTGCGGTCCAGGAACTCGCGAGCGCGGGTCTGCAGTTCTTCGGCGGTGTCCTCGTCGAAGCCTTCGATCTCGGCGACTTCATAGGATTCCACGAAGGCCAGGTCTTCGATGGTGGCGAAGCCTTCGGTGACCAGCAGCTGGGCGATGGTCTCGTCGACGTCCAGGGCTTCCTGGAACAGGGCGGTCCGCTCGGCGAACTCCTTCTGACGACGCTCGGAGTCCTGCGACTCGGTGATGATGTCGATCTGCCAGCCGGTCAGCTGCGAGGCCAGACGCACGTTCTGGCCGCGACGGCCGATGGCCAGCGACAGCTGCTCGTCCGGCACCACGACTTCGACGCGGTCGGCGTCTTCGTCCATGACCACCTTGGCCACTTCAGCCGGCGCCAGGGCGTTGACGATGAAGGTCGGCTCGTCGTCGTTCCACTGGATGATGTCGATCTTCTCGCCCTGCAGTTCGGCGACGACCGCCTGAACGCGGCTGCCGCGCATGCCGACGCAGGCGCCGACGGGGTCGATCGAGCTGTCGTTCGACAGGACGGCCATCTTGGCGCGCGAACCGGCGTCGCGGGCGGCGGCGCGGATCTCGATCACGCCGTCGTAGACTTCCGGCACTTCCTGCGCGAACAGCTTGGCCATGAAGCCCGGATGGGCGCGGCTCAGCATGACCTGAGGGCCCTTGGCCTCGGGACGGACGTCATAGATGTAGGTGCGGACGCGGTCGCCGACGTTGAACACTTCGCGCGGGATCGACTGGTCGCGGCGCATGATGCCTTCGCCACGGCCCAGGTCGACGATGGTGTTGCCGTATTCGACGCGCTTGACCGTGCCGTTGACGATCTCGCCGACGCGATCCTTGAACTCTTCGTACTGGTTGGCGCGTTCGGCCTCACGGACCTTTCCGGTCACGACCTGGCGGGCCATCTGGGTCTGGACGCGGCCGAACTCGAACGGCGGCAGGACCTCGACGTATTCCTTGCCGACCTCGGCTTCCGGGTCGCGCTTCTGGGCGTCGCGCAGACGCACCATGGCGCTGTCGTTGAACTCTTCCAGCTCGTCTTCCGGCTGCCAGTCGTCCGGCACGATGGTGACGTGGCGGGTCAGGGCCAGTTCGCCGGTCTTGTGGTCGATCTTGGCGCGGATGTCGTGATGGGCGCCGTAACGCGACTTGGCGCCCTTCTGGATCGCCTCCTCGATCGCCTCGATGACGACTTCCTTGTCGATGTTCTTCTCACGCGCGACGGCGTCGGCGATCGAGAGCAGTTCGAGACGGTTGGCGGAAATACCGGTGACGGCCATCAGGCTTTGTCCTTGGTCGGGGTGGTGGTCGTGTCGTCAGTGTCGTCGGCCTCGCCTTCCGGCAAGCCGTCGTCTTCGGGTTCGCCGCGCGCCGCGCGCAGGGCCGCGCCCCGCTTCAGCAGCTCGTCGGTCAGCACCAGCTTGGCGTCCGAAACCCATTCAAACGGGATCAGGGCGGTGTCGTCCTCGCCGTCCAGATCGATGGCGACGTTGTCGCCCTCGACCCCGGCCAGCACGCCCTTGAAGCGCTTGCGGCCCTCGACCATGCGGTCGGTTTCCAGGCGCGCCTCGAAGCCTTCGAACAGCTGGAAGTCCAGCAGGCGGGTCAGCGGCCGGTCGATGCCGGGCGACGAGACTTCCAGCAGGTACTCGCCCGAGATCGGGTCGGCGGCGTCGAACACTTCCGACACGGCGCGCGACAGGCGGGCGCATTCCTCGACCGAGATGTCGTTGTCGATGACGCGCTCGGCCATGATCTGCAGGCGGCGCCGCAGGGTCCCGCCCATCAGGCGCACGCGCACGACGGCCAGCCCCAGGCTCTCGGCCACGGGGTCGATCATCTCCAGCAGGGCGCGGTCTTCAGCGGTCTTGGCGCGCAAAGGCTTCACTCTTTGTCCGGCCGCCACGCAGGCGCCGGAGGGATCCAGAAAACAAAAGCGGCGGTCCGTCCGGGCCGCCGCTTGAAACGACGCCGTTGGACGCCGGTCTAACGATGTGAGCGGTCATATAGGCGAAAGCGGGGGCCGTGTCAGCCCCCGCCGTCGTCAGACCCGATTCAGAACTCCTCCCAGCCGTCCGTGACCACGGCCAGGGCCGGCTTGCGCGCGGCGCCGCCCTGCCCGCGCAGGGCCGCAACGGTCTGGGCCACCGGCTGCGGGCTGCGCGCCGCAGGGGCCGGAGCCGCCGGCTTGCGCGCGGCGGCCGGGGCCGAGGCGTGGCCGGTGCGGAAGCGCGACACCGAGGCGGCCAGGGTGTCGGCCTCCTGCGACAGGGAGTGGCTGGCGGCGGTGGATTCCTCGACCATCGCCGCATTCTGCTGCGTCACCTGGTCCATCTGGTTCACGGCGGTGTTGACCTGTTGCAGACCGGTGGCCTGCTCCTGGGCCGAGGCCGAGATTTCCGAGACCAGACCGTCGATTTCGGCGACGCGGCTGACGATGCGTTGCAGGGCCTCGCCCGTCTGGCCGACCAGGCTGACGCCCGCGCCGACCTGCTGGCCCGAGGCCGAGATCAGGGTCTTGATCTCTTTCGCGGCTTCGGCCGAGCGCTGGGCCAGGGCCCGGACTTCAGAGGCCACCACGGCGAAGCCGCGACCCGCATCGCCCGCACGCGCGGCCTCGACGCCGGCGTTCAGGGCCAGGAGGTTGGTCTGGAAGGCGATCTCGTCGATGACGCCGATGATGTTGCCGATCTCAGCCGAGGACTGCTCGATGGCGTTCATGGCCTGAACCGCGTCGCGGACGATGACGCCGCTCTTTTCGGCGTCGCCGCGCGCGGACTGCACCACGCTGGAGGCCTGCCGTGCGCCGTCGGCGGTCTTGTTCACCGTGGCGGTGATCTCGTCCAGGGCGGCGGCGGTTTCTTCCAGGCTGGCGGCCTGTTGCTCGGTGCGGCGCGACAGGTCGTCCGACGCCTGGCTGATCTCGCCGGCGCCCGAACGGATGGCGGCGACGTTGTCGACCACCACGGCCACGGCCTGTTCCAGCTGGGCGATGGCGGTGTTGAAGTCAGTCTTCAACTGTTCCGAACGGGCCGCGACCTGGGCCGTCATGCGGTGGGTCAGGTCGCCGCTGGCCATGGCTTGCAGGCCCTGGCCCAGGGCGGTGACGGCGACGCGGTCTTCCTCGGCGACACGGGCCTTTTCAGCCTCGGCGCGAGCGCGTTCTTCGTCGGCGGCCTGACGCGCAGCAGCGGCTTCGACTTCCAGACGCTCGTTGGCGATGGCGGCCTCCTTGAAGGCCAGCAGGGCGTCGGCCATTTCACCGACCTCGTCCTTGCGACCCACGGCGGGGACGACGATGGTCTTGTCGCCGCCCGCCAGGCGACGCATGGCCGCCGTCATGGCCGCGATCGGGGTCGCGATCATCTTCGCCAGACCCAGACCGAACAGGATCGACAGGGTCAGGGCCGCGAGAATGCCCACGCCCAGGGCGATCTTGGTGGCCCGGAAGGCGTCAGCCTGCGTCTTGAGCGCCTTTTCCTTGCGCGCGCTCTGGGCCTCCGTAATCGTATCGAAGGCGGCGTTGATCGGCGCCATCATCTGGGTCGGGATCTCGCTCTCCGTCAGCGCCAGGGCTTCAGGGCGGGTTTCAGGCCGGCTGGCCAGACGGATTTCCGGGTCGAGCACCGCCGCCTGGAAGGCGGTCACGGCATCGGTCAGGGCGTCCACGCGCGCCGGAGAGCCGGGAATGTGGGCGGTGTCCGCCTTCAGATCGGCGGCGATCTCGCGGAACATCACCTTGTGCGCTTCGATCCGCTCAAGATGGGCGGGTTTGGCGGTCAGCAGATAGGCGCGCGTGCGGCTTTCCTGCTGATCCACCGAACGCTTCAGCTGGGCCGTCTTGGCCGTGACAGACTCGACAAGAGCCACGGTCTCCTTGGCCTTTTCCAGCTCGCGGACCTGGATGAAGACCACCACGCCGAGCGCGACGATCACCGCCACGATCAGGGCGAAGGCCCCGGCCAGCTTTCGAGAAATTCTTACGTTGTCCAAGTTCACCGGGGGGAGGTCCTGTGGCTGCACCGGCATCGGCGCGCGCCGATACGGAGGTCAAACTTCAAAAAGGGCGAGCGTCGCCGAGCGGCCCGGGAGGGGCGCGCGGAGGTCATCGGAGGACGCGCAAAGACGCACCTCCCCCGAGGATTTCGGCGAAAATCCTTGATGCGGGTAAACGTCAGGCGAAGCTGGGCCTGCGGACTATCCCTTGCGTATTTACCCTTACGTCAAGGCCGGCGACCGCCTCAGACCAGGGACAGGCGCCCCAGATAGTCGCGCTTGCCCAGGGCGATCCCGGCGTGGCGCAGGAGGGCGTAGGCGGTCGTGACGTGGAAATAGAAGTTGGGCAGGGCGAAGCTGGTCAGATAGCCGGCGCCGTCGAAATTCAACTCCATGCCGGGGAATTTCAGCTGCACCGGACGGGTCTCTGCCCCCGCGAACGTCTCGACCCCGACGCCCTCGACATAGGCGATGGTCCGCAGCACCCGATCGCGCAACTGCGCCAGGCTGGTCTCGTCGTCGGCCAGGACCAGGGGCTCGGCCCCGCTCAACCGGGCGACCGCCCCCTTGGCCGTATCGGTCGCGATCCGGACCTGGGCGACAAAGGGCAGCATGTCGGGGGCCAGACGCCCCTGCATCAGGCTCGCTTCATCCAGCCCCGAGGCCGCCGCCTTGTCGATCACGCCGACCAGGGCGTTCAGGCCCCGCACGAACATGGGCACGGAGGCGTCATAGAGGCTGAAGGTCATGGTCGGCTCCGGGTTCGGGTCGCCGCCCATAAGGCTAGGCCTGGCGCTGGAACTCAAGGAAGATCGGCGTGGTGTCGCCCAGCTTCTTTTCCTCATAGCGGGTGACGACGTGGTCGGCCGGGACGGCGAACCAATCGGCGCCCTCAGCCTGAACCCGCGTCAGGCCCGGCGTGCGCGCCAGCCGCTCCAGCGCCCATTCAGCATAGTCCAGCCAGTCGGTGACGAAGCGCACCCGACCGCCGGGCTTGAGCAGACGGGCGATCTCCACCGCCGTCTCGTCCTGCAACAGGCGGCGCTTGTTGTGGCGCGCCTTGTGCCAGGGGTCGGGGAAGAGGATCATCACCCGGTCCAGCGAGGCGTCCGGCAGGGCCGTCATCACGGCGCGGGCGTCGTCGGCGTGCAGGCGCACGTTCTTCAGGCCGCCCTCCTCCACATGGCGCAGGGCCGAGGCCACGCCGTTGAGAAAGGGCTCGCAGCCGATCATCAGGGCGTCCGGGTTGCGCGTCGCCTGCTCCGCCAGGTGTTCGCCGCCGCCGAAGCCGATCTCGAGCCAGACTTCCTTCGCCTCGGGCATCAGGGCCTGCGGATCGATCGGTCCCTTGGTCGGGTCCGGCACGGCGATCTGCGGCATCAGGGTGTCGAACAGGGCCGCCTGACGCGCCTTGATCGGCCGTGACTTGATGCGTCCGAACGAGCGCAGCGGGCCGTGGGCCTGGGCCCATTCGGGGCGGTCGCTGTCGAAGGCAGGGAGATCGGCGGGGTCGGACTTGTCGGTCATGGCGCGCGCTCTAGCCCCTTAAGGCCGCGCACGCAAAGGCGATCAGCCCCAGGGACCCCGCGATGTCGCTCGCTCGGACGGCGTGGTCGGCACGCTGGTCCGCACCGAGCCCATGACCGGAGCGGGCGCCACAGGCGCCGCCGCCGCACGTCGGCTCATGCCCATGGCCGCCCCCAGCTCCATCAGGGCGCGGACGCGGTTGCCGGTCGCCGGATGGGTCGAGAACAGGCTGTCGGCGCCCTTGCCGTTCAGCGGGTTGATGATGAACATGTGGGCCGTGGCCGGATTACGCTCGGCCGGCACATTGACCGCGCCGCGCGCATAGGCCTCGATCTTCTGCAGGGCCGAAGCCAGGGCCTGGGGGTCCTTGGCGATCTCGGCGCCGACGCGGTCGGCCTCGTATTCACGCGCCCGGCTGATGGCCATCTGCACCAGACCCGCCGCCATGGGCGCCAGCAGCATCAGGGCGATGGTCCCGATCAGACCGCCAGGCCGCTCGCGGTCGTCGCCGCCGCCAAAGAAGAGCGCGAAATTGGCCAGCATGGCGATGGCGCCCGCCACCGTGGCCGTCACCGTCATGGTCAGGGTGTCGCGGTTCTTCACATGGGCCAGTTCGTGCGCCATCACCCCCCTCACCTCCTCGCGCGTCAGCATGTCCAGCAGACCGCTGGTGGCGGCCACGGCGGCGTTCTGGGGATTGCGACCGGTGGCGAAGGCGTTGGGCTGGTCATTAGGAATAATGGTGATGGTCGGCAGGGGCAGGCCCGCGTCGGTCGCCATCTGCTTCACGTCGGCGACATAGGCCCGAACCACGGCGTTGGGGTGGGTCTCGTCCACCACCTGGGCCTTGTACATCTTCAGCACGATCTTGTCGGCGTTCCAGTAGCTGAACAGGTTCATCCCCGCCGCCACCACCAAGGCGACGACCATGCCCATGGCGCCGCCGATCAGATAGCCGATCCCCATGAACAGGGCGGTCATCACGGCCAGCAGGGCGAAGGTCTTGAGATGGTTCATCGGGTCCGCAGCGTCGTCAGGGGTGGCGTCGAGAGCCTGAACCTCTATTTGATCCCCCGTATCCCCGCCCTCAAGGCAGACCCCCTGTGACCGAACAGCCCACCCCGCCCGCCGCCGACGCCGCCGAACAGGCCCCCGCCTTCAACGCCGACGTGCCCCACGCCACCCCTGAGCGTCCCTTGAGCGCGGTCGCGCGCCGCGCCCTGCTGGAAGCGGCCGAACGTCGCAAGGCGAGCGAAGACCCGGTTCTGGACACCGAACACGGCGGCCCGCACGGCCCTGAACCCACCCGCTACGGCGACTGGGAGAAGAAGGGCCTGGCGGTCGACTTCTGAGCCCGGCCTCCAGAGCCAGGCCCCGCCCGGCTCGCGCGAGGGGAGAATATTGAACGCTTCCTCCGAAACCGCATTAACCTTTGCGGCTAAAACAAGGAGCGTGGCCATGAAGCCTGTTGTCCATATCGCCGTCTTCGCGGTCCTGATGGCCGCCGGAACCGCCGAGGCGCAGCAGCGTCATGTGCGCCACAACGCCGCCGCCGGCTACGCCCAGCAGACCTACGCCCAGCGCGGCCCCCTCGTCGAAAGCCGGGTCCAGACCTGGTACAGCGACAGCGGCTGGCAGGGCGGCTATGGCCCGGTCGAGACCTATGGCTATGGTTACGGCTACGGCGGCGCCGGCCAGCGTCCGCCGGTCGTGGTCGCCCCCTATCAGGAGCCGATCCGCCACGGTTATGGCGGCGTGACCCGCTCCATGCCCTTCGGCTATCCGGTGGACGGCTATGGCCGCTATCCCTGGACGCGCGGCGGTTATGGCCAGGGCCAGTATTCGCAAGGCCAGTATCAGCAAGGCTACTACCAGCACGGTTACGCCCCCGGCGGTTACGCCCAGGACTGCCGCTGCGGTCCGGCCCCGCAGCCGGCCTATTACCAACCCGCGCCGGTCTACGTCTCGCAACCCCCCGTCTATGTGGAAGCCCCGCCGGTCTATGTGCAGCCGGCCCCGGTCTATGTCGAGCCGGCCCGCGTCTATGTCTCGCCGCCGCCGGTCTATGTGGCCCCCGCCGACGTTCGCATCGCCCCGGCTCAGGTCGAGGTCGCGCCGCCCCAGGTCCACGTCGAGCCGCCGCGCGTCGAAGCCGCCCCGCCTCAGGTCCATTTCGAGCAGGGCTATTACGCCATGCCCGACACGCCGCCTCCGCCGCCCCAGAGATCTCCGACGGAACGCCCCTATGCCCAGGAACCGGGCGAGCGGGGCTAGAGAAAAAGGGCGACCTCTGCGAAGAGGCCGCCCTTTTGTTTCACGTGGATCAAGGGGTTGCGATCAGATCAACGCAATCTCCGCCGTGATCGGCCTTTAGACGAGCGCGATCTCTGCGGTAATCGCTTGCGCCGCCGCGCGCGGATCGCCGGAGGCCGTGATCGGACGCCCGATGACCAGATGGGTCGCGCCGGCCTCCAGGGCGCTGGTCGGGGTCGCCGCCCGCGCCTGATCGTCCAGAGCCGCGCCGGTCGGGCGCACGCCCGGCGTCACAATCAGGAAGTCCTCGCGGCCCGCCGCCAAGGCGATCTCGCGCACGCGGGCCGCCTCATGCGGGCTGGAGACGACGCCGTGGACGCCCGCCTCCAGCGCCTGTCGCACCCGCAGTTCGACCAGGTCCGCCGCCGACAGGCTGTGATCGTCCGCCTTCAGATCATCCTCGGTCAGGCTGGTCAGGACGGTGACGCCCAGAATCTTCAGGTCCGACCCCGCCGCCCCGCGCGCCGCCGCCGCCATGACCTGGGGCCGGGCGTGGACGGTCAGCAGGTCGCAACCCGCGTTCGCCAGAACCGCCGTCGCCTTCTCCACCGTCGCGCCGATGTCGTGAAGCTTCCAGTCCAGAAACACCTGATGGCCCGCCGCCTTCAGCGCGCGCGCCAGCCCCATGCCGTCCGAGGCGAACAGTTGCAGCCCCACCTTGTAGAAGCCGACCGCGTCGCCGATGCGCTCGACCAGGGCCCGCGCCTCCTCCGTCGTCGGCACGTCCAGGGCGCAGATAACACGGGGGTCGAAGGGGCGGTTGGCCAGGTCGACAGAAGGGACTTCGGACATTTCCGGCTCTCGGCGGGTTGCAGGCGCGCGCGGATGCCCCGATAGGTGGGGCGAAGCGTCGCGGGTCGCGCGGCGGGTTTTTAGGGCGGGACGAAGCAATGGACGCGGTCGATCTGGGGGTCAACCTGTTCGTGGCGCTGTTCGCGCTGCTGGACCCCATCGGCAATGTGCCGATCTTCGCCGCCGCCACCGCCGGGGCCTCGCTGCGTCAGAGAATCAGCGTCTCGGCCATGATCTGCGGCTTCGCGGTCGTCTTCCTCGGCTTCTTCTTCTTCACGGGCCTCGGCCTGCTGCAGTTCTTCGGCATTTCGCTGGCCGCCTTCCGCATCGCCGGCGGCATCCTGCTGCTGTTGCTCGGGCTCGACATGGCGCGCGAGGACTTCCTCAAGATCTTCGCCGACGCCGACGCCGTGACCGACGCCAAGGACGTGCGCGGCTACGCCAAGCGCCGGTTCAAGCGTCTGATCGTGCCCTTCGCCATTCCGCTGATGATCGGCCCCGGCGCCATCTCGGCCATCATCATCAACGCCGGCGAAGCCCAGAAGCTGGGCGCGGCGGGCACGGCCTCGTCGCTGATCGCCATGGCGGCGGCCTGCCTCGTCACCTTCGTCTGCTTTGCCTGCACCGGCCCGATCAGCCGCATCCTCGGCGATGTCGGCATGGCCATCGTGGTCCGCGTCCTGGGCCTGATCCTGTGCGCCCTGGCCATCCAGTTCATCATCGCCGGTCTGGGCGAGGCCATCCCCGGCATGTTCAGCATCGGGGTCACGGCGCCCTACCCCGCCGGCGGTCACTGAGCCTTTTGAGGTCTAGAGCCGGTCCAGCCGTTTGGCGTGGCCGCCGACCATTCTTAGCGCCAGGGCGTCGGGCAGCATCCCACCCAGGGCCGCCAGCACATTGTTGGCGACGCCCGGCGTGACGCGCGGGCGATCGGCCTCGACCGCGTCCCAGCCGATGCGGGCCACGCGGTCGGCGTCCATCCACATCCACTTGGGATAGGCGCTCGACACCTGAGCGCGCGAGCCGTTGACGTCGTGAAACTCGGTATAGGTGTAGCCGGGGCACAGGGCCGTGACGTGCACCCCCGTTCCGCGCATCTCCAGCCACAGCCCCTGCGAGGCCTTGATCAGGAAGCTCTTGATCGGCCCATAAAGCGTGTCGCCGCCGGTTGCGGGCATCTGCCCGGCCAGCGAGGCGACGTTCAGCACCCGGCCCCAGTGGCGTTCCACCATGCCCGGCAGCAGCAGCCGCGACAGTTCGACCGGCGCGGTCAGCATGACGCGGATCATGGCGGCGTGGTCGGCAGGATCGGTGGAGAGAAAGCCCGTGGTGCGGCTGAAGCCGGCGTTGTTGATCAGGCCGTCGACGCTGAGGCCCCGCGCCGCGATCGCCGCGACCAGGGCCGCGGGCGCGCCCGGTTCGGCCAGATCGGCGGGGATGACGCCGGCGGCGACGCCGTAGCGGGCGACCAGGGTCTCGGCCAGAGCCGTCAGCGCCCCTTCACGACGCGCGGTCAGGATCAGGTCATAGCCTCGCCCGGCGCACTCGTGCGCCAGGGCCGCGCCGATGCCGGCGCTGGCCCCCGTGATCAGGATGGTTCGGCGATGATCCCCCAAGCGGCGCGTCAGGCAGCGACAGGACAGGACGAATGCGGCGCGAAGTCGCGCAACGACGCGGGGTCGGCGTCGAGCAGGTCGGCGATGGTGATCTTGGACAGGGCCGCCCCCGCAGCCTGATCGGCGGCGGTCAGGGCCTTGGCCACCTGGCGCGGGATATGCTCGCCCACAGGACACCCCTTGGCCCCGGCGGGGGTGGAGCCCAGATGGGCGCAGCCGTTCACGGCCTTCAGCACCTCGTCCAGGCAGATGGTCTCGGGCTGACGCAGCAGCCAGGACCCGCCCGAGGCGCCGGGGCGCGTGGCGATCAGCCCGGCCTTGGCCAGCAGGGCCGTGACCCGGCGGATGACCACCGGATTGGTCGGCACCGAGGCGGCCAGAACGGCGCTGGGTGCGGCGTCGGCGGCCGAATAGGCGCCCTTGTGGGCCAGATAGGCCAGGGCGTGGGCGGCGACGGGGAATCTTTGGCTGTCAGACATCTTGATCAATGCTCCAGACCGGAAGGTAGGGCTTCCGGCGCCGTTTCACAATCCAACCGCAACAAAAACTGTTTTAATTACCGCCAAGCTTCACGCCCCGGCCCGCTGGGCGAAGCTCCAGGCCGCATCCGACAGGGGCCCGACCTGAGCCGCCATGCTCCTGGCGTGGGCGCTGGCGGCGGTGCCGTCGCGCACCCGCCCGGCTATGCCCTGACAGATGGCCGCCAGCCGGAACAGGTTGTAGGCGAACAGCCAGTCGAGATTCTGTAGCGGCGCCGTGCCCGTCTTTTCGGCGTAGCGTGCGACCGTCTCCTCAACCGAGGGAATGCCCAGTTCTTTCAGGTCCGCCCCCGCCAGTCCGTTGCGCAAAGACGCCGGTATGACCCACGCGATCAGCAGATAGGAGAAGTCGGCCATGGGGTCGCCCAGGGTCGACAGCTCCCAGTCCAGCACCGCCCTGACCCTGGCCGCATCGGGCGCGAGGATCATGTTGTCGAGGCGGAAGTCGCCGTGGACGATCCGCGTCGGCCCCTCCGGCGGCAGGCTGTCGGGCAGGAAGGCGATCAGCCGGTCCATCGCCGGGATCGGCGCGATCTCCGAGGCCCGATACTGCTTGGTCCAGCGTCCGACCTGCCGCGCGAAATAATTGCCCGGCTTGCCGTAGTCCGACAGGCCGATGGCGGCGGGATCGAAAGCATGCAGCGCCGCCAGCGTATCCGTCTGGGCCTCATAGACGGCGCGGCGCTCGGCGGGCGACAGCCCCGGCAGTTTCAGGTCCCAGAAGACCCGGCCCTCAACCTTGTCCATGACATAGAAGATCGAGCCGATCACGGCTTCGTCCGTACACAGAGCATAGGGTCGCGCCACCGGAAACCCCTGGGCGTGCAGGGCGGAGATGACGGTGAACTCGCGGTCCACGGCGTGGGCGCTGGCCAGCAGGACGCCCGGCGGCTTGCGCCGCAGGACATAGGTCCGACCCGGCGTGGTCAGCTCATAGGTGGGGTTGGACTGACCGCCCTTGAACTGGCGGATCGTCAGCGGCCCGGCGTAGCCCTCGACGTTCGCGCTCAGCCACCGATCCAGCGCCGCCTCGTCCAGCCGATAGCGTTCGTCCACCTCGCGCGTGCCGGAAAAGGCCGCCTGAGCATCAAGACTTTCGGTCATGTCTCGTCTCCCCCGCCGCCGCTCTTTGGCGTGCGTGCGATCATTCGGCGGCGATGATGGCGGCCTTCACCGCCCCGCGCCAGCCCTTCAGCAGCCGCGCCCGCTCCTCGTCGCCCATCCGCGGGCGCCAGACGGCGGGGGCCTCGAGCGGGGCGGTCCACAGCTCCGACGTCAGGCCGACGCCGAAGGCCGCCAGCCGCGCCGCCCCCATGGCCGTCATCTCCTGGAAGGCCGGGCGCTCGACCTCGACCTCGCAGATGTCGGCGACGAACTGCATGGCGAAGGCGTTGGCCGTGACCCCGCCGTCCACCTTCAGCCGCGTCAGGGCCGGCGCGCCATCCGTCTTCAGGGCGTCCAGCAGGTCGCGGGTCTGATAGGCCAGGCTCTCCAGCGCCGCCCGGACGAAGTGGGCCGGGCCGCTGTCGCGGGTCAGGCCGATGACCGTGCCGCGCGCCTCGGGCTGCCACCAGGGCGCGCCCAGGCCGGTGAAGCCGGGGACCAGATAGACCCCGCCATTGTCCTTCAGCGTCTGGGCCACGGCCTCGGACTGACGCGAGTCCGAGATCACCTTCAGCCCGTCGCGCAGCCACTGGATCGCCGACCCGGCCGAGAAGATCGACCCTTCCAGCGCATAGGCGACCTGGCCATCAGCAGCGTAGCCCAGGGTCCCCAGCAGTCGCGAGGTCGAGGCCACCGGCGCCTCTCCGACGTTGGCCACCAGAAAGGCTCCGGTGCCATAGGTGATCTTGGCGTCCCCCGCCGCCAGCGCCCCATGGCCGACCAGGGCCGCCTGCTGGTCCCCCGCCGACCCATGAACAGGCAGGGGCCGCCCGAACAGGCTGGCGTCGCAGTCGCCCAGATGATCGGCGCATCCCCGGATCTCCGGCAGGGCCTGCATGGGCACCTTGAACAGGTCGCACAGGTCCTCGCGCCATTGCAGCGTCCGCAAGTCCATCAGGCTGGTGCGGCTGGCGTTGGTGGCGTCGGTGACGTGGCTTTGTCCGCCCGTCAGCTTCCAGATCAGCCAGGCGTCGATGGTGCCCAGCAGGACCTCGCCCCTCGCCGCCCGCTCCCGCGCCCCCGGCACTTCGTCCAGCAGCCAGGCGTATTTCGAGGCCGAGAAATAGGGGTCGAGGATCAGGCCGGTCGCGGCCTGCACCGCTGCCTCATGTCCTTCCGCCGCCAGCCGCGTGGTCACGTCCGACGTGCGCCGGTCCTGCCAGACGATGGCCCGATGCAAGGGCTCGCCGGTCCCGGCGTCCCACAGGACCGCCGTCTCGCGCTGGTTGGTGATGCCCACGGCGGCGAAACGATCCACCCCGCCGGCCTTGCGCACCACCTCGCGACAGGTCTGCAAGGTCGCGCGCCAGATCTCGGCGGCGTCATGTTCGACCCAGCCCGAGCGCGGGAAGTGCTGGGCCAGTTCGATCTGGCTGACGGCGACGGCGCTGAACGCGCCTCCATTTTTGCGGCCTACCGGGCTTCGCCCTGCTTGAGGCTGATTGTCGCCTACCGGGCTTCGCCCTGGTTGAGGCGTGACCTCGAACGCAATCGCCCGCGTCGAGGTGGTGCCCTGGTCGATGGCGAGGATCATGTTCGCTTGCATGATGTGAGTTATGCAGAGCCTGCGTCTGCACGTAAGAGGAAACTCATGCACACGCCCTCCTTCTCCGGCGTCCTCGACGCCGCCCGCCAGATCGCCCCCGCCGCCGTGCGCACGCCGCTGATCGAGCATCCGGCTCTGAACGCGACCGTCGGCGGTCGCGTCCTGATGAAGGCCGAGACGCTGCAGGTCGCGGGCGCCTTCAAGTTTCGCGGGGCCTATAACCGCATCAGCCGCCTGACCGAGACGGAGAAGACGCGCGGCGTCGTGGCCTATTCTTCGGGCAATCACGCGCAGGGGGTGGCCGCCGCCGCGCAGGCCGTGGGAACCCGCGCCCTGATCGTCATGCCGTCCGACAGTCCCACGGTGAAGGTCGAGGGCGTGCGCGCCTTCGGCGGCGAGGTGCGCTTCTACGATCGCTGGAGCGAGAGCCGTGAGGCCATCGGCGCCGAGATCGCCGCCGAACGCGGCGCCGTCCTGGTCCCGCCCTTCGACGATCCCTTCATCATCGAAGGCCAGGGCACGGTGGGCCTGGAGATGCTGGAACAGGCGGGGATCCCGATGGACCAGCTGCTGTGCGGCGCCTCGGGCGGCGGTCTGATCGCCGGCATCAACCTGGTCATGGCCGAACAGAGCCCCGAGACCCGCGTCATCGTGGTCGAGCCCGAAGCCTTCGACGACACCCGCCGCTCGCTGGAAGCCGGCGAACGCACGGCCCATCCGCAAGGCGCCCCGTCCATCTGCGACGCCCTGATGGCGCCCATGCCGGGCGAACTGACCTTCCCCGTCAACCGACGCCTGTCGGGCGCCGCGACCGTTACCGACGCCGAGGTGGCCGAGGCCATGCGCTTCGCCTTCCGCTGGCTGAAGCTGGTCATCGAGCCGGGCGGCGCCGTGTCCCTCGCCGCATTGCTGTCCGGCAAGGTCGCGGGCAAGGGCCTGACCACCGGGATCATCCTGTCCGGCGGCAACGTCGATCCGGGCCTGTTCGCCGAGATCATCGAGGGGCGGTTCAAGGGCTGACTGCCGCCCCTTGCGCCCGTCCGCGACGCAGTCAAGGCTGCGGAAAACGGAGGGGACCCCGATGACGAAGCCGAGCGATCTGCAATCCCTGGTCGGCCAGGAGGTCGGCCTCAGCCGCTGGATCACCATTGATCAGGCCCGCATCGACGCCTTTGCGAAGATCACCGAGGACGAGCAGTTCATCCACGTCGATCCCGAGCGGGCCAGGGCGACCCCCTTCGGCGGGACCATCGCGCATGGGTTTCTGACCCTCAGCCTGGCCTCGGCCATGGCGGAAGCGGTGGCGCCGCTGGACGGGGTGGTCATGGGCGTCAACTACGGCTTCGACAAGCTGCGCTTCCTGGCCCCGGTGCCCGCAGGATCGAGGGTGCGCGGCCGGTTCATCCTGATGTCCGCCGAGAACAAGGGCGTCCAGGACGGCGTGACCCGCTGGCTGCTGAAGCACGCCCTCACCGTCGAGATCGAAGGCGGCGACAAGCCCGCCCTGATGGCCGAATGGCTGTCGATGCAGATGACGACCGCCTGAACATCGCCGGACGCTGGACAAGCGTCGACGAACGGCGCTCCTGTAAAAATCGGATCACTGCGCGTTTCAGATCGAGGGAGGCTGGAAAGTGCATCTACACCTCATCTCGCCCTTCGGCGCCCTGTCCGTCCTGGTGGCCGTGTTCGCGGCCTGGACAGCCCTGGACCTGTTCCAGCAGGTGCGCGGAAGACAGGGGGCGGCGCGGCTGGCCTGGCTGGCGACGGCGGCGACCGCCATGGGCGGCGGCGTCTGGTCGATGCATTTCATCGCCATGCTGGGCTTCGATCCGGGCGGCCCGGTCCAGTATGACCTGACCCTGACCCTCGTCTCCTTCCTGCTGGCCGTCGCCGGGTCCAGCCTGGCCTTTCTGATCGCGGCCCAAAGCGAGGGCTTGCGCCGTCTTCTGCCGGCCGGCCTCATCATGGGCGCCAGCATCTGCACCATGCACTATGTCGGCATGGCGGCGCTGCGGACCACGGCCGCCTTCGCCTATCGGCCCAGCCTGGTGGCCCTGTCCGCGGTCGTCGCCCTGTCGGCCTCCATCATCGCTCTGGTCGCCGCCGAGCGGGCGCGTTCGACGCGGGTGCGGCTCGCGGCGGCGGTCGTCTTGGGGCTGGCGGTCGTGGGCATGCACTACTTCGCCATGGCGGCCCTGACCCTGACCCCGTTGCAGAGCCCCGCCCCGATCCATCCGGTCGGCGCTCCGCCGCTGATGCTGGCCGTGGGCGTGGCCGCCGTGACCGTCGTCATCCTGTTTCTGGCGCTGGCGGCCTCCATGGTCGGCCAGCGCGACAAGCTGATCGCCATCATTGACGCGGGCGGGGTCGGCTATTGGGAGCTGAGCCTTCCGGGCCAGAGCCTCTGGCTGTCCGGCCGGGCGCGCAAATACCTGGGCTTGGCCCACGGCGAGGCCTTCGGCGCGGCCGACTTCCTGCGCAAGCTCAAGCCTGAAGACCTGCCGCGCCGCGCCGCCACCCTGGCGCGGGCGCTCAGGGGCGGCGAATACAACGCCGAGTATCAGATGCGGGACAGCGGCCGCTGGCTGCAGTTGCGCGGACGACTGATCCGCTCGCGTTCAGGACGACCGATCAAGCTGGCCGGGGTCATCACCGACGTCACCGACCGGCGTCAGGCCTTCGCCGCCCTGGCCACCAGCGAGCATCGCCAGCGCCTGCTGATCAATGAGCTGAACCATAGGGTGAAGAACACCCTGGCCACCATCCAGTCCATCGCCGCCCTGACGGCGCGCCGCTCCAGCAGCGTCGAGGATTTCATGCGGCTGTTCCAGGCCCGGCTGATCGCCCTGTCGGACACCCACAACCTGCTGACCGCCAACGGCTGGGAAAAGGCGCGGCTGCGCGACCTTCTGGTCCAGGAGTTCCGACCCTATGCCGAGGATCGTCTGCGGATGACCGGGCCGGACGTGACCCTGGGCGCCGAGCAGGCCCTGTCGATGGGCCTGATCCTGCACGAACTGGTCACCAACGCCGCCAAATACGGCGCCCTCAGCTGCCCGGACGGCCCCGGCGGCTGGGTGACGGTCGACTGGACGGAGGCCGACGACGAGGGCCTGATCACCCTGGACTGGCGCGAGCACGGCGGTCCGACCGTGGTCGCGCCGACGCGCTCAGGCTTCGGCTCGCGCCTGATCGAGACCAGCATCCGCACCACCCTGGCCGGCGCGGCGACCATGGACTACGCCGACGGCCGCCTGCATTGCCGCCTGAGATTCAGGCCCGGCGCGCCGCCAAAGACCTAGGCCTAATGCTCGCCCAGGCAGCGCAGGGCGACTTCCAGATTGCGCAGACCGTCTTCGCCCGAGACCGCCGCCGTCTCGCCGGTGCGGATGGCGTGGACGAAGGCTTCGTGTTCCTTGCGCAGCGGCTCGGCGGGCCAGGAGTTGAGCATCCGCGTCGAATAGGAGCCGTCCGGCTGCTGGCCGAAATACTCGGTCACCTGGCGGGTGATCAGGTCGGCGACGATGAAGCGGTTCTTGGTGGCGACCTGCAGGGTGCGGGTCTTGTAGGGCGTGACCCAGTTGGTGGTGATGTGGGCGATCACATCATTGGCCATGCGGAACTGCAGCAGGGCCGAGTCTTCGCGCGAGGCATGGGTGTGACCCAGCAGCGACTGGACCTCGACCACTTCGGAGCCTGTCAGGTGGCGGATGATGTCGATGTCGTGCACCGCCAGGTCGATGACCACCCCGACCTCGCCCATGCGCGGCGGGAAGGGGCCGACGCGGGTGATCTGGATGGAGATGATCTCGTCGCCGTCGATGGCGCGCTTGACCGTGTCGACCGCCGGGTTGAAACGTTCGACATGGCCGACCATCAGCACGCGGTTGTTGACCTTGGCCGCGTCGATCATGGCCTGGGCGTCGGCGGTCGTGGCCGCGATCGGCTTTTCGACCAGGACATGGACGCCCGCGTTCAGCAGGGCCACGCCCAGCTCGGCGTGGAAGCGGTTCGGCGTGGCGATGACGGCGGCGTCGAGACCGGCGGCGACAAAGGCCTGGGCCGTCGTCACGGCGGTCGCGCCGTAAGCCTCGGCCACGCCCTCGGCCGTCACAGCGTCGGGATCAAACACGGTCGTCAGCTCGACGTCGCGCAGTTCGGACAGGACGCGGGCATGGTTGCGGCCCATGACGCCGGCGCCGGCGACGCCGACCTTCAGAGGGATGTGCTGGGTCATAGGGTTCAGGCCTTGAAGCTGGCGACGGCGGCGATGATGCGATCCTGCGTCGCCGCGTCCAGGTCCGAATGCATCGGCAGGCTGATGACCCGCTCCATCAGACGCTCAGTCACCGGCAGACCCTGCGGGCCGCGCGGATAGTGGGCGTAGGCCGGCTGGAGGTGCAGCGGGATCGGATAATAGACGGCGGTGGGAATGCCCTCGGCCTTCAGGTGCGCGGCCAGACCGTCGCGGTCCTCGTGCTCGATGGTGTATTGCGCCCAGTTCGAGATGTTGCCCGCCGGCACGTCCGGCACGGCGGCGACGTGGGGACGCAGGCCCTCGTTGTAGCGGGCGGCGGCGGCGTTGCGCCACTCGATCTCCTGGCCGAACACCTTCAGCTTCTCGATCAGGACGGCGGCCTGGATGGTGTCCAGGCGGCTGTTCAGGCCGATGCGCATGTTCAGGTATTTGGGGTCGTGGTCGAAGGTCTTGTCCTTCAGGTCGATCGCCACCGCCTTGCCATGCACGCGGATGGAATCGATCAGCTGGGCCAGGTCGTCGTCATTGGTCAGCACCGCCCCGCCGTCGCCGTAGCAGCCCAGGGGCTTGGCCGGGAAGAAGCTGGTGGTGGTGATGTCGGCCCACTTCAGCGGATGTTCGCCGTTGATCGTGCAACCGAAGCCCTGGGCCGAATCCGAGATCAGCTTCAGGCCATATTTGTCGCAGATGGCCCTGATGGCCGGATAGTCGGCGGGCTGGCCGAACAGGTCGACGGCGATGACCACGCGCGGTTTCAGACGGCCCTCCTTCAGCGTCGCCTCAATGGCCGCCTCCAGATGAGCCGGGCTCATGTTGTAGGTGGCCTCGTCCACGTCGATGAAGACCGGCTCGGCGTCGAACCACGGCACGACCTCGGCGGTGGCCGCGAAGGTGAAGCTGGGGACGAAGACGGCGTCGCCGCGTCCAATGCCCCAGGCCATCAGCGGCAGGGCCAGGGCGTCGGTGCCGTTGGCGCAGCCCAGGGCGTGCCTGGCCTGACCAAAGGCGGCCAGATCGGCCTCGAACTGGCGCACCTGCGGGCCCATGACCCAGGCGCCGCCGACGACGGCTTCCTGAACGGCGGCCTCGATCTTTCCGCCGAGGCGAAGGCGCTGGGCCTGAAGGTCGATGAAGGGAAGGGTCATGAAGGGTCGCTCTCTCGGTGGGGGGCCACGCAGGCGGAACTCGGTTCGGCGCGCGGACGCGAAGGCGGATCAACTATCTTGAGCGCCTCCTACCAAAGCCCGGGGCCGCTAGACAAACCCGCGAGGGTCACTTCGCGTTGCCGGTTGCAACGAAAGCCATGCTTGGCAAAGCCCGCGACCCTGCCTAAGCCCGACAGATCATGACGCTTTCGACGATGCAGAACCGGGTCCGCGACTGGCTGTTCGGCCAGGCCCTGCCGCTGTGGGCGGACGCCGGGATCGACGCCGAGGGCCGCTTTTTCGAAAAGCTGGACTATGACGGCCGCCCGATCACGGGCCGTCCCCGCCGCACGCGGGTGCAGGCGCGGCAGGTCTATGTTTTCACCGAAGCTGCTTCGCTTGGCTGGACCGAGGGCGAGGCTGTCGCCCGTCGCGCGCTCGACGTCCTGATCCGCGACTATCGCCGGGACGACGGCCTGTGGGTCCGCAGCGTCGACGACGCCGGCGCCGTGATCGACTCCACGCCCGACCTCTACGACCTGGCCTTCGTCCTCTTCGCCCTGGCCGCCGCCCATCGCGTGCTGAAGGACGACCGCGCCCGGCCGCTGGCGCTTTCGACCCTGGCCGCCATCGAGGCGCAGATGGGCGACCCGGTCCACGGCGGCTGGCAGGAAGCCCTGCCCCCCGTCCTGCCGCGGCGTCAGAACCCGCACATGCACATGCTGGAGGCCCTGCTGGCCTGGCAGGCGATCGCCCCCGATCCGGCCTTTGAATCGGCGGCGCGGCGCGTGCTGGCGTTGTTCGACCGACGCTTCTTCGACCGCGAACATCTGATGCTGGGCGAGTTCTATGATCGCGACTGGACCGTGCGTCCGGGCTCGGAGGGCCAATGCATCGAGCCGGGCCATCATATGGAATGGGTCTGGCTTCTGGGCGAGGCGGCGCGCCTGGGCCTGCCGAACCTGAGTTCCCCCGCCCGCGCTCTCTACACCAGCGCCCTGACCTGCGGCCTCCGCCCTGACGGCCTGGCCGTGCGCGAGATCAGCCGGATCGGACAGGTCCGCGACGGCGGCGTCCGCCTGTGGGCCCAGACCGAGCTTCTGCGCACCCTGAAGACGCGCGGCGAACCCGTCAGGGCGGACCATGTGACCCAACGTCTGTTCGAGACCCACCTGGCCACCGCCACGCCCGGCCTGTGGATCGACAATTTCGACGCCGAGGGCGTAGCTGAAGACTCCGACGTGCCGGCCTCCAGCCTCTATCACCTGATGACCGCCTTCTCGGCCTTGCTGACGGACCCCGCATGAGCCGCCCGGCTGCTTTTCTCGACCGTGACGGCGTCCTGATCGTCGACAGCGGCTATCCGCATCGCCCCGATCAACTGGTCCTGATCCCCGGCGCCGCCGAGGCGGTGAAACGGCTCAATGACGCCGGCTACGTCACCGTCATCGTCACCAACCAGTCGGGCGTGGCGCGCGGGATGTTCAGCGAAGCGGTCATGCACGGCTTCAACGCCCTGCTGGTCGAGCGCCTGGCCGAGGCCGGCGCCCGCATCGACGCGGTCTACGCCTGCCCCTTCCACGCCGAGGCCGTGGACGACCGCTACCGCCACCCCGACCACCCCGACCGCAAGCCCAATCCGGGCATGTTGCTCAAGGCCGTCGTCGAGCACGACCTCGACCCGGCGCGCTCGCTGATGATCGGCGATCAGCCTTCGGACATGGAGGCGGCGCGACGCGCGGGCGTGGCGGGCTATCGCTTCCAGGGCGGCGACCTCGATCAATTCGTGTCCGAGATCCTCTCGGCCTGATCGCAATTCTGCATCTGGTGAATTAGGTTGACGTCAACGCTGGAGACACAGCCGGAGAAACGCCTGATGACCTATGCCGACCGCCGCTGGACCTCGCCCGATGGCCTGAGCCTCTACGCTCGCGACTACGCCCCCGCCGACGGCCCGGCGCGGCTGCCGGTCATCGCCATCCACGGCCTGACCCGCAACAGCGCCGACTTCGAGGTCATCGCCGCCCTGATCGCCCAGAGCGGCCGTCGCGTTCTGGCGGTGGACGTGCGCGGACGCGGGCGGTCCGACCGCGCGCCCGACCCCATGACCTATACGCCCGACGTCTATGCCAAGGATGTCGTGGCCCTGATGGAACAGCTCGGCATCGAGAAGGCCGTCTTCCTCGGCACCTCCATGGGCGGGCTGATCACCATGGCCCTGACCGCGATCAAGCCCAAGGCCATCGCCGCCGCCATGCTCAACGATGTAGGGCCGGAACTGGCGCCCGAGGGCCTGGCCCGCATCGCCGCCTATACGGGCCAGCCCGTCGTCATCGAGACCTGGGACGACGCCGCCGCCTATGCCCGGCGCATCAACGAAACCGCCCTGCCCCACTATGCCGAGGCCGACTGGATGGCCTTCGCGCGCCGCACCTTCCGCGAGGGGACCGAAGGCGCCCCGGTGCTGGACTACGACCCCGACATTTCGGCGCCGATCAAGGCGGCGGGCGCCAAGGCCCTGATCCCCAACCTCTGGCCGTATTTCCGGGCGCTGGCCCGCAAAAAGCCGTCCCTGCTGCTGCGCGGCGCGACGTCAGACCTGCTCAGCCCCGCCATCGTCGCCAAGATGAGGAAGGCCGCGCCCGCCATGGCCTACGCCGAGGTTCCCGGCGTCGGCCACGCGCCCATGCTGGACGAGGCCGAGGCGCGCGCGGCCATCTTCGAGTTTCTGGCGGGGGTGAGTTAACCCCTCCCGCCGTCATTCCGGGGCGGCGAAGCCGAACCCGGAACCCAGACGGTTGAGGCAAGCCGGGGCAGACGTGTTTTGATCTCCACCGTCTGGCCCCCGGACAGCCCTGCGGGCTTCCGGGGTGACGGCTTGGGAGCAAGGGGCCTCAAGTCGCGCGAAGCGCGATAGGCCCCAGAATTAGGCCTTCTTCACAAACTCCGTCCGCAGCACCAGGCCGCGCACCTTGTCGACATTGGCTTCGATCTCGTCGGGGTCGCCGGTCAGGCGGATGTTCTTGACCATGGTCCCGCGCTTCAGCGTCACGCCGCCCGAGCCCTTGACCTTCAGGTCCTTGATCAGGGTCACGCTGTCGCCGTCGGCCAGGATGTTGCCGTTGGAGTCCTTGGTCACGTCGTCGGTCATGGTCTTTTCCTCGTCATCCCGGCCGAAAGCCGAGGCGACGGTCCTACTCAATCCGGAACATTGTTGTCGAGTTCATCGAGCCAGACGCGCGCCGAGGAATCCGACGGCGCCCGCCAGTCGCCGCGCGGGGACAGGGAGCCGCCCGTCACCACCTTGGGCCCGTTCGGCACGGCGGAGCGCTTGAACTGGCTGGTCTGGAAGAAGCGGATCAGGAACTTCCTCAGCCAGGCCTTGATGGTCGCCAGGTCATAGGCGACCCGCTCCGCCTCGGGCAGACCGGCGGGCCAGGCGCCCGTCGTCGCGTCGCTCCAGGCCTGATGGGCGAGGAAGGCGACCTTGGACGGCTTCAGGCCGAACCGGCTGATGTAGAAGAGGAAGAAATCGTTCAGCGCATAGGGGCCGACGATGCTCTGCGTCGACTGGATCGCCCCGTCCGCGCCCGCCGGCACCAGCTCGGGCGAGATCTCGGTGGCGAGAATGGCGAGCAGCGTCGGGGTCGCCGCCTCGCCCACCAGCTCACGCTCGGCCACCCAGCGGATCAGGTGCTGGATCAGGGTCTTCGCCACCCCGCCGTTGACGTTGTAGTGGCTCATGTGGTCGCCGACGCCATAGGTGCACCAGCCCAGGGCCAGCTCCGACAGGTCGCCGGTGCCCAGCACGAAGCCATGGTTCTGATTGGCCAGTCGGAACAGGTAGTCGGTGCGCAGCCCCGCCTGCACGTTCTCGAAGGTGATGTCGTGGACCGGCTGACCGTCGGCGAAGGCATGGCCGATGTCGCGCAGCATCTGTTCGGCGGCGGGGCGGATGTCGATCTCGGCCCCCGTCACGCCCAGGGCCTGCATCAGCTTCCAGGCGTTGGACTTGGTGCCCTCCGAGGTCGCAAACCCCGGCAGGGTGAAGGCCAGAATCCCCGTGCGCGGCAGCGTCAGCCGGTCAAAGGCGCGACAGGCCACCAGCAGGGCCTGGGTCGAATCCAGCCCCCCCGAGACGCCAATGACCAGGGTCCTGGACCCCGTCGCCGTCATCCGCCGCATCAGGCCCTGGACCTGGATGTTGAAGGCCTCGAAGCAGTCCTGATCAAGACGCGCGGCGTCGTCGGGCACGAAGGGGAAGCGGTCCAGCGGACGGATCAGGGCGTCGCCCGGACCGTCTCCCGCCTCGAACGGAACCACGGTCGCGGCCTCGCCTTCCAGACGGGCGCAGTCGGCGAAGGTGCCGTTGCGCAGACGGTCCAGACCGATCCGGTCCACGTCCACGTCGGCCACCGTCAGATGGCTCTCCAGCGCGAACCGCTCGCCTTCGGCCAGCCGCGAGCCCAGCTCATGGATGGTCGCCTGACCGTCCCAGGCCAGATCGGTCGTGCTTTCGCCCCAGCCCGAGGCGGCGAAGACGTAGGCCGACAGGGTGCGCGCCGACTGGCTGGCGCACAGCAGGGCCCGCTCGTCCGCCTTGCCGATGACGATGTTGGAGGCCGACAGGTTGCACAGGATACGCGCCCCCGCGAGCGCCGCCCGCGTCGAGGGCGGTTGCGGCGCCCAGAAGTCCTCGCAGATCTCGACCGCGAAGACGAAGCCCGGCCGGTTCGTCGCCTCGAACACCAGACCCGGCGCGAAGTCGACGCTCGTACCGTTCAGGACCACCGCGTCCTCGGAGCGGCTGGCGGCCGGGGCGAACCAGCGCTTTTCGTAATACTCGCGGTAGTTGGGCAGGTAGGTCTTGGGGACTACGCCCAACACCTCGCCGCCGCCCAGGACCACGGCGCAGTTGAACAGGGCGTCGCCGTTGCGGACCGGCGCGCCGATCACGGCGATGACGCCCGCCGCGTCCGCGACCGCGGCCAGTTCGGCGATGCGGCGCTCGACCTCCTCCAGCAGGGCCGCCTGCATCAGCAGGTCGTCGATAGCGTAGGCGCTCAGCGACAGTTCGGGGAAGACCAGCAGGTCCACGCCTTCAGCGCCCGCCTGACGGATCAGCCGCTCATGTTCCTCGGCGTTGGCCGCCGGGTCGGCGACATGAACCACCGGGGTCGCGGCGGCGACGCGCACGAAGCCGTGGGCGCGCGGGGCGTGGAAGGAACTGTTCGAGGCCATCAATCCATCCGCTCATCCCGGCGGACGCCGGGATCCAGTGAGAGCCGCGAGGCGCGGCGCCCGATCTCTAAGACCGTTCGATCAATATAGGGTTGCGACCCGAAGCCAAAGCACTGGCTCCCCGCCTCCGTGGGGATGAGGGGGCCGTTGGAAGTTCGTGACCTGCGAACCGGCGTCGGCTAAGGCTCGCAGCATGAGCGATACGCCCAAAAAAGGCTGGTTCCAGCGACTGAGCGCGGGTCTGTCCCGCTCCTCCCAACAGATGACCGAACAGGTCGTCTCGACCTTCGTGAAGGAGCCTCTGTCCGAAGAGGCGCTGGAGCGGCTGGAAGAGCACCTGATCGAGAGCGACCTGGGCCCCGCCGCCTCGGCCCGCATCGTCGAGCGCTTCCGGGCGCTGCGTTTCGGCAAGTCGTCCAACGAGCGCGAAGTCAAGGAGGCCCTGGCCGAGGCCGTGGCCGCCGAACTGCTGCCGCGTCAGGCGACCTTTGATCCCCTGTCGGGACCCAAGCCCTATGTCGTCCTGTTCGTGGGCGTGAACGGCTCGGGCAAGACCACGACGCTCGGCAAGATCGCCTCGGACCTGACGGCCAAGGGCGCCAGGGTCATGATCGTCGCCGGCGACACCTTCCGCGCCGCCGCCCGCGAACAGCTGAAGGTCTGGGCCGAGCGCGCCGGAGCCGATTTCGAAAGCCGCCGCGACGGCGCCGACGCCGCCGGTCTGGCCTTCGACGCCTATGCCAAGGCCAAGGCCGAGGGCTACGACGTGGTCCTGATCGACACCGCGGGGCGGTTGCAGAACAAGTCCGCCCTGATGGACGAACTGCTCAAGATCGTCCGCGTGCTGAAAAAGGTCGATGCGGACGCCCCGCACGAGACCCTGCTGGTGCTGGACGCCACCGTGGGCCGCAACGCCCTGGAACAGGAAAAGGTCTTCGGCCGCACCGCCTACGTATCTGGTGTCGTGATGACCAAGCTGGACGGCACAGCGCGCGGCGGGGTCCTGGTCCCCGTGGCCCAGGCCTCGGACGCCCCGATCAAGCTGATCGGCGTCGGCGAAGGCGTCGACGACCTGCAACCCTTCGACGCGCGCGCGTTTTCCCGATCACTGGTCGGGCTTGAGGACTGAAGCGTATGAGTGAAGCCGTCGAAACCAAGCGTCCGCAGTGGATCCGTCAGGCCGTCGATTTCGGCGCCCTGATCGCCTTCATGGCCGCCTATTTCATCACCCGCGACATGATCAAGGCCACCTGGGTCCTGGTCATCGCCTCGATGATCGCACTGGCCGTCGGCTTCATTCTGGAGCGCCGCCTGGCCCCCATGCCCCTGATCACCGGCGGCTTCGCCCTGGTCTTCGGCGCCCTGACCATCCTCACCGACGACGACCTGTTCGTGAAGCTGAAGCTGACGGTGCAGAACGGGCTGCTGGCCGCCGTCCTGCTGGGGTCGATCCCGCTGAACAAGTCGCCGTTCAAGGCCCTGCTCGGCTCGGCCATCCAGGTCACGGATGCCGCCTGGCGCAAGCTGACCTTCCGCTACGGCGTCTATTTCCTCTGCGTCGCCATCGCCAACGAGGTGTTCCGCAGCCCCGAGGCCGTCACCGCCATCTGGTCGGCGCTGAACCTCGGGACCCCCGACCCCAACGGCGTCTGGACCGGCTTCCGCGGCGTCCTGTGGATCGCCGCCTCCATCTTCGGCCTGTGCCAGGTGCCGCTGATCATGAAGAACATGATCAAGGACGAAGAGCCCGGCCCCATCTCGCCCGACACCGGGCTCTGACACCCCGTCATCCCGGCCAAGCCCGCAAGGGCGCCGAGCCGGGACCGCCAGAGGCGCAACCTTGGCCTGAGCATGGCGTTCCTCTGCGGTCCCGGATAGCGGCTACGCCGTTTCCGGGATGACGAAGCCCCACGGCCTCAAGTAGCCCGCAAGGGCGGTAGGCCAACATAAATGTCTTCAAACCGTCAGGGTTTCCGTCGTCAAAGCGTAAAGCGCGGCTGTTAGCTGTCGCGCCATGTCCGGCGATACCGGAATGGGGATCGAAGACGATGGTCAAGTCAGGCAAGCAGGCGAAGATCAAGGGCGGGCTGGCGGACTCGCCCAGCCACCTGATGCACCGGGTGTTGCAGCTGTCGCTCGACATCTACGCCGAGGAGGCCGGACCTGACGGCCTGACCCAACGCCAGTTCGCGGTGCTGGAAGCGGTCTCGGTCCGCTCCGGCCTGACCCAGACCGATCTGGTCAAGGCCACCGGCATCGACCGCTCGACCCTGGCCGATCTGGTCGCCCGCATGACCGCCAAGGGCCTGCTGGAGCGCGAACGCTCGGCGCTGGACGCCCGCGCCAAGGCCGTGCGCCTGTCCGAGGCCGGTCAGGCTGCGCTCGACGCCGCCCGCCCCCGCGTCGCCGCCGCCGACAAACGCATCCTGGCCCTGCTGCCCAAGGCCCGGCGCGAGGGCTTCCTCGACCTGCTGACCAGCCTGACCGACGCCGCCGACGCCGCCCCGGAACAGGCTCGCGCCGAGGCCAAGATCGCCAGGAAGGCCGCCAAGGAAGCGCGCAAGGCCGAAAAGGCCGCGAAGAAGGCTCTGGACGGCGTCCGGCCGAAAAAGAAGAAGAAGGGCGTTGAAGTCGTCGCCGAAACGGGCGCCGTCGAAGCGGTGATCATTCCGCTGAAAGACGTGGCGAAGGCCTAACCCCCTCGTCACCCTCGGGCGTGTCCCGAGGGCCCATCGTTCGGGACAAGCCCGAGGGTGACGGTTGTTATGGGGTCAGACCCGGATATCCAGCAGCGAGCCCGGCCGCTGATAGCGCGTGGCCGAGGGCGGCTCCTGCGTCTGCACCGACCGCACCGGCGTGTCCGCCCGCGCCTGAACCGGAGCGGCGGCGGGCGTCGGCGCGCTGATCCCCATGGCCGCGCGGAAGAAGGCGGACTGGGAGGTTCTCAAGGCATGGGCCGCGCCGCCTGCGGGAGGCGGGAAGGCCGGGCGGTCTGAAGGAATCGCGGACATGGGCCGACGATCCGCTCAAACGGTCTAGATATGGTTAATGCGCGATTCACCGTGTTTCGCGCCGAGGTCGCTCTACCGAACCGGCGTCTTCAGCGCGTCGACCAGCTTCTGCAGATCAGCCTCGGTCAGGATCGGTCCCGACGACTTGGCGACGATGGTGCCGTAGGCGTCCACCGCAAAGCTCTCGGGCACGCCCGAGACGCCGAAGTCCAGCCCCGCCCGCCCCTCGCGGTCCACCAGCACGAGGGCATAGGGATCGCCCAGTTCGTCGAGGAAGGCGCGGGTGGCGATGGGGTCGTCCTTGTAAGCCACGCCGACGACGTTGACGCCCTGGGCCTTCAGCTTCAGCAGCTGCGGATGCTCCAGCCGGCAGGGCGCGCACCAGCTGGCGAACAGGTTGACGATCATCGGCTTGCCGACGCCCGCCGTCTTCAGGTCCAGACGCTGATCGGTCTCCACGTCGCCTTGCAGGATGGGCAGGACCGTTTGCGGGATGGGCTGACCGACCAGGGCGTCGGGCTTGTAGGACCGGCCCTCGCCCGGCGCGCCGGACAGGTGGCCCAGCTGGATCATCATGAAAACGCCCAGGGCGGCCAGCGCGGCGATGGGGATCAGGGCGAACCAGCGGTTCATTTGCGCGTCTCTTCCAGACGCGCCAGCTCGCGCTTCCAGCGCCGGGCGGCGACCAGGGCGCGGATCGAAATGGCCGCGAGCGCCACCGCGCTGATCGCCCAGGACGACCAGACGAAGACGCCGTAGGGGCTCATGTCGAGATCCAGCATCGGCGTCTCCTTCAGGCTTCTTGGGCGGCGCGGGCGCGTAAGGACAGGACGCGGCGACGACGCACCTCGGTACGGATCGACGTCACCCAGATGGCCCCGAACAGCATCCCGTAGGCCGCCATCATGGTCAGCAGGGGCGTAAGGTAGGCCGGGTCCAGACTGGTCCCGCCCGCGCGCAGCAACGAGGCCGGCTGATGCAGGGTGTTCCACCAGTCGACCGAGAACTTGACGATGGGCAGGTTGATCAGCCCGACCAGACCGAGCACCGCCGCGGCGCGGCCAGCTTTTTGCTCATCGTCGATCGAGGCGCGCAGGGCCATGTAGCCGAGGTAGAACAGGAACAGCACCAGCACGCTGGTCAGCCGCGCGTCCCACACCCACCAGGTCCCCCACATGGGCTGGCCCCACAGCGAACCGGTGATCAGGGCCAGACCCGTCAGCACCGCGCCCGGCAGGGCGGCGGCGCGGGCGGCGGCGTCGGCCAGCGGGTGACGAAACACCAGGGCGAAGAAGCTGGACACGCCCAGCGCCGCATAGGCGCCCAGCCCCAGGGTCGCGGCGGGCACATGGATGAACATGATCCGCACCGTGTCGCCCTGCTGATAGTCGGCGGGGGCGGTAAAGCTGAGCCAGGTCCCCACGGCCAGCAGGACGACCGCCAGCCCCCACAGAACCGGCGTGACCGGGCGGGTGAAGCGCATGAAGCGGTCGGGATTGGCGAGGCCGAACATGGTCCGCCGATTACGCGGCGCGACGGGGAACGGCAAGCCGCGCGTGGCGCCTGGCCGCGATCAGAGCTTGGGCCGCGATCAGAGCGTGAGGCCGTGCTGAGCCGCCAGGGCCTCCAGCTTGACCATCGGACGCGGGCCCCAGTGGGCGATGACTTCCGAGGCGGCCAGCGAACCCAGGGCTCCGGCCTCGGCCAGCGACAGGCCGCGCGCCAGACCCAGCAGGACGCCGGCGGCGTACTGGTCGCCCGCCCCCGTGGTGTCGACGACCTTGTCGACGGGGAAGGCGGCGATCTCGACCCGCTCGTCGCCACGGAACAGCACCGAGCCGGCGGCGCCGCGCGTCACGGCAGCGACCTCGACGATGCGGCCCAGATGGGCGGCGGCAGTGTCGAAGTCCTCGGTCTCGAACAGGGCGTGCAGTTCGCCCTCATTGGCCAGAACGATGTCCGCCGAGGCTTCGATGAAGGCCAGCAGTTCGGCGCGCCAGCGGTGGACGACGAAGCTGTCCGACAGGGTGATGGCGACCTTGCGGCCCGCCGCATGGGCGGCGGCGGCGGCGGCCTCGAAGGCGGCGCGGGCCGGGGCCGGGTCGAACAGATAGCCTTCCAGATAGACGATCTCGCTGGCGCCGATCAGGTCGGCGTCGATGTCGGCCGTGGTCAGCTGGTTGGCGGCGCCGAGGAAGGTGCACATGGTGCGCTGGGCGTCGGGCGTGACGTTGATCAGGCAGCGGCCGGTGCCGAAGCCCGAACCGGCGCCGCCTTCCAGAACCGGGGTGTCGAAGTGGACGCCGGCGGCGCGGATGTCGTGGCTGAAGACCTCGCCCAGCGTGTCCTCGGCCACCTTGCCGATATAGGCGGCGCGACCGCCGAACGAGCCGACGCCCGCCACGGTGTTGCCGGCCGACCCGCCCGAGGCCTCGACCCCCGCCGCCATGGCGTCATAGAGCATGGCGCTCTGATCTTCGTCGACCAGCTGCATCGAGCCGGCGACCAGCTTGTGCGCGTCGAGGAAGGCGGGCTCGCACGGGCTCAGCACGTCGACGATGGCGTTGCCGACGGCGCAGACGTCGAAGCGGGCGGAGGAGATGGCGGTCTGGGTCATGCGCGCCCCATAGCGGGCGAACGGTCCTGACGCCAGCGCCGGGCTTTTCGAGGCCCGCGAAAACAGCCTATGCAGGTCCCTTCAAGGAGCCGCCTGCATGACCGACGTCGCCGTCCTGACCCCTGATCCCGCTGACCCCTCCTACGCCGGACAATGGCCGGGCGTGCTGGACCGGCTGGCGGCGGCCCTGGCCACGGCGGGCGTCAAGGCTCGACCCACGCCCTGGACCGATCATGTCGAGAGCGCCCACGGCCTGATGGACTTTCCCCTGGTCCTGCCGCTGATCGTCTGGGGCTACCACCGCGACCACGCCGCCTGGATGCAGGCCTGCGCCACCTGGGCCGAGGCGGGCGCGCCCCTGGCCAATCCTGCCGAGGTGCTGCGCTGGAACTCCGACAAGCGCTATCTGGCCAGGCTGGCGGAGAAGGGCGTGGCCATCCCGCCGACCATCTGGACCGACCACGCCAGCCCCGCCGTGGTCGAGGCCGCCTTCGCCGCCACCGGCGCCGAGCAACTGATCGTCAAGCCGACCGTGTCCGGCGGCGCCTGGCGGACGCTGAAGGTGGCGGCTGGCGATCTGCTGGAAGAGGTGCTGACCGAGGCGCCGGAAGGCGGCGCCATGATCCAGCCCTTCCTGCCGACCATCGGCACGGCAGGCGAAACCTCGTTGCTCTTCTTCGGCGGCGAGCTGAGCCACGTCGTCAACAAGCGCCCGGCCCACGCCGACGAGTTCCGCATCCAGGTCCAGTACGGCGGCCAGTATCAGCGTCTGGATCAGGCCCCCGAGGGCGCGCTGGCTCTGGCCGAGCGCACGCTGGCCGCCATCGACGAGCCGCTTCTCTACGCCCGCATCGACATGGTGCCCGACGCCGACGGCCAGTGGCTGCTGATGGAGGCCGAACTGATCGAGCCCGACTTCTATCTCAGCGCCGCCCCCGAGGCCGGCGCGCGGTTTGGCCGCGCCGTGGCGGATCGGCTGGGGCTGTAAATTATCTTCCGTCATCCTCCGGCAAGCGGCGTAGCCGCGCAGACCGGGGGACCCAGCGGCGCGCGCGAGCGCGACCCTGTCACAGCCGCTTCGTAAGAAAGATCGCCTTCGGCGCCGCTGGGTCCCCCGGTCGCCCTGCGGGCGCCGGAGGATGACGAAAAGGGATTGCTCAGATCCCTGTGAACGCCGCCCGCGACGGGCACAGGTCGGCGATCACGCAGGCCGCACACTTGGGCCGCTGCGCCAGGCAGGTGTAGCGCCCATGCAGGATCAGCCAGTGGTGCGCCTTCGGCAGCCAGGCCTCGGGCACGACCTTGTGCAACTGCGCCTCCACCTTGTCCGGCGTCGCGGCGTTGGCCAGCCCCAGCCGATGCGAGACGCGAAAGACGTGGGTGTCCACCGCAATGGCCGGCTCGATGCCCAGTTCGTTCAGCACCACGCTGGCGGTCTTGCGCCCTACGCCGGGCAGGGCCTGAAGGTCGGCGCGGTTCAGCGGGACCTCGCCGCCGTGCTGCTCGACCAGCATCCGGGCTGCGGCGATGACGTTCCTCGCCTTGGTGCGATAGAGGCCGATGGAGGAAATCAGCGGGATCAGCCCCTCCTCGCCCAGGGCCAGCATCTTCTGCGGCGTGTCGGCGACGGCGAACAGCGCCTTGGTCGCCTTGTTGACTCCCACGTCGGTCGCCTGGGCCGACAGGGCGACGGCCACCACCAGGGTGTAGGGATTGACGAAATCCAGCTCGGTCTTGGGGTCGGGCATGACCCCCGACAGGCGGACAAAGATCTCCTCGACCCGGTCCTCGTCCGGCGGCCAGCCGATCACCGCCCCGACCGGCGCCGTCTTCGGCGCGCGCGATCGCTTGCCCTTGGGCGGCGTCAGGCCAGCACGGACAGCCTTGGAGGGGGAACGGGGACGAGCAGCCATATCTTCGCTTCGCCTCCCGGCGGGCGCAGGTCAACCGGGCGGAATCGACACGGTGCGACGAAATCGCGCAGCCGCCTCTTGATTTATGGACGCACCTGTCCATTTTACGGCCCGAAATCGAAGCGAGCTGTCTCCCCCATGGCCCTCCCCGCCCCTCTCAAGAAACGCCTGCCCCTGATCGTCGGCGGCGTCGTCGTCGTCGCCCTCCTCGTCGGAGGCGTCTTCTGGTGGCAGGGCAAACAACGCTGGGAGGCGACCGACAACGCCTTCGTCCAGGCCGATACGGTTCTGGTCAGCCCGCGCATCAGCGGCGCGGTGATCGAGGTCCTGGTCAAGGACAACCAGCGCGTCGAGGCCGGGCAGATCCTGGCCCGTCTGGACGACGCCGACGCCCGCGCCGCCCTGGCCCAGGCCCAGGCCAACCTGGCCGCCCTGACCGCCGCCGTGGCCAATGTCGACGCCCGCGCCGAACAGGAACAGGCCACCATCGCCGAAAAGGCCGCCGCCGTGACCCAGGCTCAGGCCCAGGCCGGTCTGGCCCACGCCGAGGTCGACCGCTACGGCAAGCTGGCCGCCCAGGGCTGGGTGTCGCAACAGCGGATCGAGACCCAGCGCGCCACCGCCGCCACCGCCCGCGCCTCGGTCGCCCAGGCCCAGGCTGCTCTGACCGCTGAACAGCGCGCCTCGACCGTGCTCGGCTCGACCCGCAACCAGAGCGTCGCCGCGGTCGAACAGGCTCGCGCCCTGGTCGAACAGGCCCAGCTGACCCTGGACCGCACCGTCATCCGCGCCCCCGTGGCCGGGGTCGTCGGCGCCCGCGGCGTGCGCGTCGGCCAGGTGGTCCAGGCCGGCGGACAGATGATGTCGATCGTGCCGCTGCAGGACACCTATGTCGTCGCCAACTTCAAGGAGACCCAGGTGGGCCGGATGCGCCTGGGCCAGCAGGTCGAGATCAAGGCCGACGCCTTCCCCGGCCAGTCCATCGTCGGCCACATCGACAGCTTCGCCCCGGCCACGGGCTCGGAGTTCGCCCTGATCCCGGTCGAGAACGCCACCGGCAACTTCACCAAGATCACCCAGCGCGTGCCCGTCCGCATCGTCGTCGACCGCCGCGCCTCGGGCGAGCCCATCGCCCTGCGCCCCGGTCTTTCGGTCGAGGTCAAGGTGGATCTCAAGAGCCAGGGCGGCGCCGCCTTCGCCGACGCCCATCTGAGTCAGGTGGCCGTCGCCTCTCTGGACACGGGTCGGTGAGAGACGGCGTCCTTCCTGCGGACGCCCCGGCGGTCGCAGACAAGCCCGAGATCAACTGGACCGTCCTGCTGCTCGGCTTCGCCGGCATGGTCATCGGCCAGTTCATGGCCATTCTGGACATCCAGATCGTCGCCGCCTCCCTGCCCCAGATTCAGGCCGGGATCGGCGCCTCCGCCGACGAGATCAGCTGGATTCAGACCGCCTATCTGATCCCCGAGGTCGTGATGATCCCCTTGTCGGGATACCTGTCGCGGCTGTGGGGCACGCAGAAGCTGTTCCTGGCCTCCTGCGCCGGCTTCCTGGCCATGAGCGTGATCGTCGGCCTGTCATCGTCGGTGGAGATGATGATCTTCTTCCGGGCGCTGCAGGGATTCCTCGGCGGGGCCATGATCCCGACCGTCTTCGCCGTGGCCTTCACCGCCTTTCCGCCGGAGAAGCGCGTCACCGCCAGCGTCATCATGGGCCTGATCGTCACCCTGGCTCCCACGGTCGGCCCGACCCTGGGCGGGCATCTGACCGAGGCGCTCAGCTGGCGCTGGCTCTTCTTCATCAACGTCTTCCCCGGCGTCCTGGTCCTCTTTCTGGTCAGCCGCTACGCCCATTTCGACAAGGGCGACCCCAGCCTGTCCAAGGGCTTCGACTGGTGGGGCCTGGGCCTGATGGCCGCCTTCCTGATGAGCCTGCAATTCGTGCTGGAGGAAGGCTCCAAGAACGACTGGCTGGCCGACGATCACATCCTGCTGCTCAGCGTGGTCGCGGCGATCTGCGGCCCGGCCTTCATCTGGCGCTCGCTGACCTATTTCAACCCGATCGTGGAGTTGCGCGCCTTCGCCAACCGCAACTTCGTGGTCGGGGTGGTGATGACCTTCATCGTCGGGGCGGCCCTGTTCGGCGGCACCTTCCTGATGCCGCTGTTTCTTGGACGGGTGCGCGACTATTCGGCGGCCGAGGTCGGCACCACCATGGTGGTCTCAGGTCTGGCCATGTTCGCCACCGCGCCCTTCGCCGGGCGCCTGGTGCGCAAGGTCGATCCGCGCATCCTGATGTTCTTTGGCTTCATGCTGTGCGCCTGGGGCATGTGGGACGCCCGTCTGGTGACGGGAGAGTGGGGCTTCTGGGAGTTCGCCTCGGTCCAGGCTGTGCGCGGCTGCGGCGTCATGATCGCCATGATCGCCTCGCAGCAGGTGACCATGTCCACCCTGCCGCCGCACATGGTCAAGAACGCCTCGGGGCTGGTGAACCTGTCGCGCAATGTCGGCGGCGCCTTCGGTCTGGCCATCCTCAACACCTCCCTGACCCAGAATACGGCCCTGCACATGGTCGAGCTGACCAGCGGCATCGACCAGACCAATGCGGGCGTGCGCGGCCTGATCGCCGGAATGGCCGAACGCTTCTCAGGCTCCATCGACCCGCACGCCTCGGCGATGAAGGCCATCTATGGGATGTTGCAGCGTCAGGCGACGACCCTGGCCTTCGGCGACGCCTTCGCCCTGCTGGCGGTGGCCTGCGCCTGCGCCGCCTTCGTCACCCTGCTGTCCAAGCCCGGCAAGCCGAACCCCTCGGCGGAACCGTCGGAGATGCACTGACATGCCCCGCGCGCCCGGTCAGGTCGACGAGCACAAGAGCGCCGCCATCCTTCAGGCGGCCTCGGACCTGTTTGTCGAAAAGGGCGCCCAGGCCTCGATGACCGAGATCGCGCGCCGGGCGGGGGTGTCGAAACAGACCCTCTACAACCGCTTTCCGACCAAGATCGACATCGCCCGCGCTCTGGCGGCCCAGCGCTCGGACGCGATCACCGCCCCGCTGAAATCCGGGGCCGAGCCGGAAGCGGTTCTGGCCGCCATCGCCGAGACCCTGATCCGCAAGATCTGCCGCGAGGGCAAGGGCGCCTCCCTGCGCGGGGTGGCCCTGATGTCGCCCGAAGCGCCCGAACTGGCCCGCGCCATCTACGACGCCGGACCGGGCGAGAGCGTGCGTCGCATCGCCGCCTGGCTGGCCGAGCAGGACCGGCTGGGCCGGCTGTCCGTGCCCGATCCGGCGGCGGCCGCCGAAATGTTCGCCGGCATGACCCTGGGCCACGGCCATCTGCGCTCGGTCCTGGGCCTGCCCCACCCTCACCCGGATCAGGCCCCGGCGCGCGCCCGCGAGACGGCCCGGCGCTTCATTCGCGCCTTCGCCCCGAACTAGGCTGCCTCAGGTCGCTCGTGTTTGGCCGCTGAGCCGGATGGGCGTAAAGCGCCGGGATCTGTCTGCCCCCTCGCGGAGTTCCCCATGCTGATCCACCTGTCGTCCTGGCCCGAAATCGACGCCCGCCTGAAGTCCGGCGCCGCCCTGTCCAAGACGGTCATCGTGCCGATCGGCTCGAACGAGCAGCATGGCCCCACCGGCCTCCTCGGCACCG
This sequence comes from Candidatus Brevundimonas phytovorans, assembly GCA_029203145.1. Classification (NCBI taxonomy): domain Bacteria; kingdom Pseudomonadati; phylum Pseudomonadota; class Alphaproteobacteria; order Caulobacterales; family Caulobacteraceae; genus Brevundimonas; species Candidatus Brevundimonas phytovorans. Next base: position 3,062,342 of record CP119309.1, on the reverse strand, counting down.
ACTGGCTCTGCCCCGAGATCATCGCCCACGCCGCCGAGAAGGGCGACGAGAACCTGATCATCGCCCCGACCTTCAACATCGGCATGGCCCAGCATCACCTGGCCTTCGCCGGGACCATCTCCTTGCGCCCCTCGACCTTCATGGCCGCCATCACCGACTGGGTGGCCTCGCTGGCCCGTCACGGCTTCGAGCGCATCTATTTCCTCAACGGCCACGGCGGCAATGTCGCCACCATCGAGGCCACCTTCGCCGAGATCTACGCCGACTGGTCCTTTGGCAAGGCCGGCCTCACGCAGCCGAGCGCCGCGCGCGAGGCGGTAGGCCAAGAATATGGGCAGCCGCCCTTCGTGCTGAAGCTGCGCAACTGGTGGGACCTCCCCGGCGTGCACAAGCTGTGCGAGGACATCTTCCCGGTCGGCCACGGCGCCCACGCCACCCCGTCGGAGATCGCCGTCACCCAGGCCGCCTATCCCGACCACATCAAGATCGCCGACTACAGCCCCAGGATCGCCCCCAACGGCCCGATCCGCGACGCGCTCGACTACCGCGCCCGCTTCCCCGACGGCCGCATCGGTTCGGACCCGGCCCAGGCCAGCCCGGAAAAAGGCCAGCGCATCATCGACGCCGCCATCCCGGCGCTGATCCAGGACGTCTCGGCCTTCGCCGCCGAAGTCCTTCCCTGAATGTGACGGGCCTGTTCTGCTTGCCCGGCAGGCGGAACAGGCCCACGGTCCCTGCATGAACCCCATTGATCGCGCCGCCCGCACCGCCCGCGCCGGACAGGAGACCGCGGAGGCCTCGGCCCAGGTCATCGCCCGTCGTCTGGCCATCATGGGCGAGGCCCTGGCCGATCCGCTGCGCGCCGATCACGCCGAGCTGAGCCGGATGGGCGTGGAAAAGGTCGAGGCCCTGACCGCCTCTGCGGGCGCCGTGGCCACGGGCGCGCTGGACCTGGCCGATCAGGGCCGCCGCATCGCCGACCGCGAAGGGCTTGAGGCCTCGGCCCACATGGCCCGGCTGTCGCGCGCCGACAGTCTGGCCGGCGCCGCCGCCCTCCAGACCGCCTGGGGCATGGGCGTCTGGTCGCGCGCCCTGTCCGACAGCTGGGACATGGGCGAAGCCCTGCTGAAGATGCAGGCCCAGGCCCTGTCGCCCATCCACGCCGCCGCCGTGGCCAACGCCAAACGCCTGAAGCCCTAGCTCAAATCGCCGTGATGGAACGCCGCCTGCCGGGCGGTGTTGCTTGCGGGTGTCCCACAAGGAGCCCGACATGGCCGAAGACCCGAAAAAGACCGACCCCCATCCCGGCATGATGGGCGACGGCACCGAAGAGCAGAATCTCAACCAGCCCGGTGATCCGTCCAAGCGGATCACCGAGGAAGAGGTCGACGACGCCTTCACCAAGGACCCGAAGATCGTCCCGAAGAAGTAGGCGCTCCCTTCCGCTCATCCCGGCGGACGCCGGGATCCAGTCCTTTGGCGGCGAGCGCCTCCGTAACCTCGGAAAGCAGCGTCATCGGTAGTGTTTGTCGTTCTCACTGGATTCCGGCGTCCGCCGGAATGAACGGAGAGATTGCTTTCAAGCGGTGCGGATGATCCCGCCCCCGGCCTCGACCGGCCAGGGCGTCAGCTTGCCGCCCGCGCAGGGTCCGCCGACACAGGTGCCCGACAGCGGCTCGAACACCGCCCCATGCCAGCCGCACATAATCAGCGAACCATCCGGCGTCAGATAGCGGTCCAGCTCCATGGCGATGGGGAAGCCCGCGTGCGGGCAACGGTCGACCCATCCGGCGATCTCGCCGTCCTTCTTCACCACAAAGCCGTGGAAGAAGGCCTCGCCGATCTGGAGCACGAAGCCGCGCGAGCCGGGGTCGGCGATGTCGGCCTCGGCGCACAGGGCCACGTTCGGCGGCGTCTTCCAGACGCGCTTGCGCTCTTCCGGCGCCGCTTGCGCCGCCGCATCCACCGGCTCGGACACTATTCGCGTTCGGGCTTGAGCGGCCGGGTCAGCAGGGCCTCGATGGCCGCATCCACCGTGGTCTCGCCCGCCAGGACGGCGGCGACGGCCTCGCAGATGGGGGTTTCGACGCCCAGCTTGCGCGTCAGTTCGCGGACGGCCGGCGCGCTCTCATAGCCCTCGGCCACGGAGCGCTTGCCGGCCAGGGCCTGTTCAACGCTCATGCCCTGGCCCAGGGCCAGGCCCAGGCTCATGTTGCGCGACTGCGGGCTGGAGCAGGTCAGGACCAGGTCGCCGAGACCGCAGAGACCAGCGACCGTCTCGGCCTTGCCGCCCAGGGCGATCGCCACGCGGGTCATTTCAGCGAAGCCGCGCGTGATGACGGCGGCGTGGGCGCTGCGGCCCAGTTCCCGGCCCTCGACGATGCCGCAGGCGATGGCCAGGACGTTCTTCAGCGCCCCGCCGGTCTCGGCCCCGATCAGGTCGTCGGCCAGATAGGGGCGGAAGACCGGCCCCGACAGGGCCGTGGCCAGAGCGACCGCCATGGCCTCGTCCTCGCAGGCCAGGGTCACGGCGCTGGGCAGGCCGCGCGCCACCTCGGCGGCGAAGCTGGGCCCCGACAGGACGGCGGGGATGGCCGAGGGAATCGTCTCGGCCAAAACTTCCGTCATCAGCTTCAGCGAGCCGCGCTCAATGCCCTTGGCGCACAGGACGATGGGCAGACCGGGACGGGCATAGGGCGCAAAGGCGGTCAGCGTCGCCCGCATGTGCTGGGCCGGCGGCACCGCCAGAATCAGATCGCAGTCGGCCAGATCGGCCAGGTCCGACGTCACGTTGATGGCCGAGTCCAGCTCGATCCCCGGCAGGAAGGCGTCGTTCATCCGCCGCGCGCGGATGCTCTCGATCACCTCAGGCTCGCGCGCCTGGAGGACGACCGCGAGGCCCGCCGCTGCTGCGCTCTGCGCCAGGGCCGTGCCCCAGGCGCCGCCGCCGATTACGCCTGCCGTGTGAAATTCCATGTCTTCTCCGGTCCCCCGACCACCGCTCGAACCCCGGCTGATCAAGCCTTGGCGCCCTTGCGGCCCGTTTTCTTGTGCACAGGATCGGCGTTCGCGCGCGCCTCGTCCAGAGGCCATCGTGGCCGGGCGGCGACATCAATGTCCGAGGTCAGGCCTTTTTCCAACCGTTCCGCCCCCGCCAGGGCGATCATGGCGGCGTTGTCGGTGCAGTAAACCATCGGCGGCGCCAGGAAGCTGAAACCATGCTTCGTCGCCAGATCCTCCAGCGTGCGCCGGATGGTCTTGTTGGCCGCAACGCCCCCGGCGACGACGAAATGAAGCGACTCATGCGCCTCGGCATAGGCGACCATGGCCCGCTCGGTCCGCTCCGACAGCTGGCGCGCAATCGCCTTCTGCACCGCGTCGGCCAGATCGGCCCGGTCCTGATCGCTCTCGCAGGTCTGGGCCAGCCGCGAGGCCGCCGTCTTCAGCCCCGAGAAGGAGAAGTCGCAGTCCTTCCTCCCCAGCAGCGCCCTCGGCAGATCAAAGCGCGAGCCGTCGCCGGACGCCGCCAGCTTCTCCAGCGCCGGCCCGCCGGGATAGCCCAGCCCCATGGCCTTGGCGATCTTGTCGAAGGCCTCGCCCGCCGCGTCGTCGATGGTGGTGCCCAGCCGGCTCATGTCGCCGATGCCGCGCACCTCCAGCAGCTGACAGTGCCCGCCCGAGACCAGCAGCAGCAGGAAGGGATAGGACGTCTCCGCCCCCAGCCGCGCCGACACCGCATGGCCCTCCAGATGATTGACCGCGATCAGCGGCAGGCCGCGCGCCAAGGCCACCGCCTTGCCGTAGGACAGCCCCACCATGACCCCGCCGACCAGACCAGGCCCCGCCGTGGCCGCCACCCCGTCCAGGGCGGCGTAGTCGATCCCGGCCTCGCTCATGGCCCGGCGCGCCACCCCGTCGATCATCTCGACATGGCTGCGGGCGGCGATTTCCGGCACCACCCCGCCAAAGGCCGCGTGCTCGTCGATCTGGCTGTGAATGACGCTGGACAGGACCTCGGCCCCGGCCGCCGTCAGGCGCACCACCGAGGCGGCGGTCTCGTCGCAGCTGGTCTCCAGACCCAGGACAATCAGCCCGGCGCCAGGGGCGCGGCCTTCAGCCTCACGCGCGCCAGGGTCGAGCTTGGTTGCCCCCGTGGTCCCGCTGCTATAGTCCGCGCCAGTGTTCATCGGGTCGAGGTAGCGGCCCGGTTCCCCTTTCGCAACGGCTGCGCGACCTCATGACCCCGCTTCTTCGCATCGGCACCCGCCGCTCCAAGCTGGCGCTGGCCCAGTCCGGCATGATGCAGCGCGCCATCGGCCGCGCGCTCGGCGTGGCCGAGGACCAGATCGAACAACTGGTCCCCCTGGTCGAGATCGTCACCACCGGCGACCGCATTCACGACCGCCGCCTGCTGGAAGTCGGCGGCAAGGCCCTGTTCACCAAGGAAATCGAGGAGGCCCTGCTCGACCGCCGCGTCGATGTCGCCATCCACTCGATGAAGGACGTCCCCGCCGAACAGCCCGAGGGCCTGGCCATCGCCGCCGTGCCGGAACGCGAAGACGCCCGCGACGGCTTCATCAGCGAACAGTTCTCCACCTTCGTCGACCTGCCCCACGGCGCCCGCCTCGGCACCGCCTCGCTGCGGCGTCAGGCCCAGGCCCTGTCGCTCCGCCCCGACCTGCAGATCGAGATGCTGCGCGGCAATGTCGACACCCGGCTCAAGCGGCTCAAGGAGGGCGATTTCGACGCCATCCTGCTGGCCTGCTCCGGCCTCAACCGTCTCGGCCTCTCGGAAGTCATCCGCGAGCGCCTGTCGCTCGACGCCTTCCTGCCCGCCCCCGGTCAGGGCGCCCTGGCCATCCAGACGCGCGAAGGCGACGCCGACGCCGACTGGACCCAGGTCCTCAACCACGACCTGACATCGCTCGCCGTGGCCGCCGAGCGCGGCGCCATGACCGCGCTGGAAGGCTCGTGCCGCACGGCCATCGGCGCCTATGCCCGGATCGAGGGCGACGTGCTGCGCCTGACCACGGAAATGCTCAGCCCCGACGGCTCGGCCCGCTGGCGCCGCGCCGGAGAAATCTCGGGCGTGTCCGCCACGACCGCCCTCGACGACGCCCGTTCGCTGGGCTTGCGCCTCGGCGCCGAGGTCCAGGCCGAGGCCGGCGACCAGAAGATCGACCTCTAGGCCATGCGGCCGATCCGCCGCGTCTGGATCACCCGCGCCCAGCCCGGCGCCGCGCGCACCGCCGCCCGGCTGACGACGCTCGGGTTCACGCCCGTCGTCGCGCCGCTGCTGACCCTGCGCCCCCTGCCCGAGGCCCTTGGCGCCGCGCCCGACTTCGCCACGGTCGCCGCCCTGGCCTTCACCAGCCCCAACGGCGTCGCGGCCTTCGCCGCCCTGACGCCCCTGCTTCGCGCCCTGCCGGTCTTCGCCGTCGGCGACGCGACCGCCGAGGCCGCCCGCGACGCCGGCTTCGCCGACGCCCGCTCGGCCGCCGGCGACATCCACGCCCTCGCCCGCCTCATCGCCGCCAGTCCGGTCCAGGGCCTGATCCTCGCCCCCGGCGCCCGCGAGCCCGCTGGCGACCTGCCCGCCTTGCTGCCCGACCGCCAGGTCCTGCGCCTGCCGGTCTACGCCGCCGAAGAAACCGACGCCGCCGCCCCCGCAGACTTCGACGCCGTCCTGATCCATTCCCCCCGCGCCGCCCGCGCGCTCGCGGCGATCCTGACGCCGGACGCCGCCGCAGACCGCCTCGCCGTCTGCATCTCCGCCGCCGCCGCCGCCCCGCTCGCCGCCTTCAGCTTCACCGAAATTCGCACCGCCGGCGCGCCCGATGAAACATCCCTGCTGACAGCGCTTGGCAAGTCCGCCGGACCCGTATAAAGACCCCACCTCGCGCGGCTCTCCGACACATGTCCGAGCCGCCGACCGGAGCCGCTTTAGCTCAGCCGGTAGAGCACATCATTCGTAATGATGGGGTCAGGTGTTCGAGTCACCTAAGCGGCACCACTTCCTTCCAGACAGTGAGATCAGAAGCCCCGGCCTCGGCCGCAGCGTCATTCGCTGCGCTCTGAGCGTCGGTGCGGCTGGATGATTCCGCGCTACATTTCGGTCATCACTTGAACGTATAAGCATATCTTTATATGTCTGTCGGCCTCACCGTCTTGCAGGAGCCTGCCTTGGCCCGTTCGTCCTTCCTCTTCACGTCCGAGAGCGTCTCGGAAGGCCACCCCGACAAGGTCGCGGATCAGATTTCCGACGCCATCGTCGACCTCTTCCTGTCCAAGGACCCCGAGGCGCGCGTGGCGTGCGAGACCCTGACCACGACCAACCTGGTGGTGATCGCCGGCGAAATCCGCGGTCAGGGCATCATGGACACCGAGGGCAACTGGGCCCCGGGCGTCGAGCAGGAGATCGAAGACACGGTGCGCGGCGTCGTGCGCGACATCGGCTATGAGCAGGACGGCTTCCACTGGAAGACCTTCCAGTTCCAGAACCACCTGCACCCGCAATCGGCCCACATCGCGCAAGGCGTCGACGCCGGCGAGGACAAGGACGAGGGCGCGGGCGATCAGGGCATCATGTTCGGCTACGCCTCGAACGAGACGCCCGAGCTGATGCCGGCCACCCTGCAATACAGCCACAACATCCTGAAGGCCCTGGCCGACGCCCGTCACGCCGGGACCGAGCCGGGCCTGGAGCCCGACGCCAAGAGCCAGGTCACGCTCTATTACGAAGACGGCCGCCCGGTGCGCGCCGCCTCGATCGTCGTCTCGACCCAGCACAAGGCCAACCTGAGCCAGGCCCAGGTCGCCGCCATCGTCAAACCCTATGTCGAGAAGGTGCTGCCGGAAGGCTTCATCACCGCCGAGACCGAGTGGCACATCAACCCGACCGGCACCTTCGTCATCGGCGGGCCGGATGGCGACGCGGGCCTGACGGGGCGCAAGATCATCGTCGACACCTACGGCGGCGCGGCCCCGCACGGCGGCGGTGCCTTCTCGGGCAAGGACCCGACCAAGGTCGACCGTTCGGCCGCCTATGCCTGCCGCTACCTGGCCAAGAACGTGGTGGCCGCAGGGCTCGCCGACCGCTGCACCATCCAGATCTCCTACGCCATCGGCGTGGCCAAGCCCCTGTCGGTCCACGTCGACCTGCACGGCACGGGCAAGATCGACGCCGCCGTTCTGGAAGCCGAACTGCCCAAGCTGATCGGCGGCGCCACGCCGCGCGCCATCCGCGAGCACCTGGGCCTGAACAAGCCCATCTATCGCCGCAGCGCCGCCTATGGCCACTTCGGCCGCACGCCCGACGCCGACGGCGGTTTCAGCTGGGAGAAGACCGATCTGGTCGACCAGCTCAAGGCCCTCGTCTGAGGCTCTTGATCGGCGGAAGAATGAAGGGCGTCGCGGCTTCGATCGCGGCGCCTTTTTCACATCTGCCGCGCCTCCCCTCGGGCACGACACAATCATGCCCTTGCATCAGGGGGCGTCTGGTCCTTTAAGCGCGCCAGACACGCCTCCCCGCGTCCCGAAAGGATTTTTCCACCCATGACCTCGCCCGCCCCCCAAGACCGGCCGATCAAGAAAGTCGTCCTCGCCTATTCGGGCGGGCTGGACACGTCGATCATCCTGAAATGGCTCCAGACCGAATACGGCGCCGAGGTCATCACCTTCACCGCCGACCTGGGTCAGGGCGAAGAGCTGGCCCCGGCCAAGGAAAAGGCGCTGAAGCTGGGCATCAAGCCCGAGAACATCTTCATCGACGACCTGCGCGAAGAGTTCGTGCGCGACTTCGTCTTCCCCATGTTCCGCGCCAACGCCCTCTATGAAGGCCAGTACCTGCTCGGCACCTCGATCGCGCGTCCGCTGATCGCCAAGCGCCAGATCGAGATCGCGCGCCAGCTGGGCGCCGACGCCGTCTGTCACGGCGCCACCGGCAAGGGCAACGACCAGGTCCGCTTCGAGCTGGGCTACTACGCCCTGAACCCCGACATCCACGTCATCGCCCCGTGGCGCGAGTGGGAGTTCCGCAGCCGCGAGGCCCTGCTGGCCTTCGCCGAGAAGCACCAGATCCCGATCAGCAAGGACAAGCGCGGCGAGGCCCCCTTCTCGGTCGACGCCAACCTTCTGCACTCCTCGTCCGAGGGCAAGGTGCTGGAAGACCCCGCCGTCGAGGCCCCCGAGTTCGTGCACCAGCGCACCATCTCGCCGGAAGCCGCCCCGGACGTGGCCACCGTCATCACCATCGGCTTTGAAAAGGGCGACGCCGTCTCGATCAACGGCGAGGCCATGTCGCCGGCGACCCTGCTGACCGCGCTGAACCAGTACGGCCACGACAACGGCATCGGTCGTCTGGACCTGGTCGAAAACCGCTTCGTCGGCATGAAGTCGCGCGGCGTCTATGAGACCCCGGGCGGCACGATCCTGCTGGCGGCGCACCGCGGCATCGAGTCCATCACCCTGGACGGCGGCGCCATGCACCTGAAGGACGAACTGGCGGTCAAGTACGCCCACCTCGTCTACAACGGCTTCTGGTTCTCGCCCGAGCGCGAGATGCTGCAGGCCGCCATCGACTACAGCCAGCAGAAGGTGTCCGGGACGGTCACGGTCAAGCTCTACAAGGGCAACGCCACCGTCATCGGCCGCGAGAGCGAGAACAGCCTCTACGATCAGGACCTGGTGACCTTCGAAGAAGGCGTCCAGGCCTATGACCACCACGACGCCGAGGGCTTCATCAAGCTGAACGCCCTGCGTCTGCGGGTGCTGGCCAAGCGCGACGCCCGCACCAAGGGCTAGGCCCTAAAGCCTTAAGGCCGGGCGATCCTCAGGATCGCCCGGCTGCGGTCGTCCGTGACCCAGATCGAACCGTCGGCGGCGACCGCCATGACCACCGGCGAGCCGCGCGGCTGACGCCCTGCAATACGATCCCAGCCCGGCGTCAGCACCCTGCCCTTCACGCTCGGCGCCCCGGCCGGGTAGGCCAGCGACCCGCGCGGATAGAGGGCGTATCGCCCGCCGACGTCCGTCAGCGGAACACCGGCCGCATCCGTCTCCACCGCCGTGATCCGGCCCGCCGTGCGGCGATAGCCGTGCCAGGTCATCAGCAGACGCCCGCGCAGCTGCGGGAACATCGCCCCCTCGTAATAGATCATGTCCAGCGGCGCGGCGTGCGGCGGCAGCAGGGCGACGGGCCGATCCCGCTCGCCGCAACGCGCCTGACGCGCGGACCAACCCGGCAGCGGCGTGGCCAGGTCGACGCAGTAGGGCCAGCCGTAATGCCCGCCCTGCCGCAGCACATTCACCTCGTCGAACGGATGCTCGGGCGTGGTCAGATCGACCGAGTTCTCAGCCTGCAACACCGTCCCCGACGGGTGGCGCGCCAGGGCGATGGAATTCCTCAGGCCGCTGGCGAAGACCGTGCTCTCCGCGGCCCAGCGGCCATTCCCCAGATAGGCGTGGCGACGGACCTGGGCGGTGGCCGCGTCCTCGACGCAGGCCCCGCGCGCGTCGACCTTGGGCTTGCCCGCCGCGTCCAGACAGCGGTCGCTGGGCGCCCCGACATTGACCAGCAGGTCGCCATTGCCGTCGAAGACAAAGCTCGACAGCGGGTGACGGTTGTCGTGCAGCCGGTTGTCCGGCAGGTCCCCGATCACGGTGCGTACGCTTAGCCCCGGATCCGCCGCGTCCGGGTCCAGCGTCAGGATGCGGTTCATCTCCGACACATAGATGCGCCCATCCGGCCCGCGCGCCACCGTGTGCGGCATCGACAGACCACGCGCCAGATGCCGCCAGCGCACCGCGCCGTCGCTGGCGAACGACAGCCGCCAGACCGCCCCCTTGCCGGCCTCCCAACCGCCCAGATCCGTGACCAGCCAGTCGCCGTCGGCCAGTTGCATCAAGCCGCGCGGCATCCCGGGGCCGTCCGTCCCCGCGCCCTGCCAGACCAGCCCCAGACAGAAGTCCGGCGCCATCCGCACCGTCGTCGCGGGCCGTCCGCCACAGTCCCCGCTGACGGCATAGCTTCGCTCCGGCGCGGCGGCCTGGACGCCGTTCGTCGTCAAGACGGACGCGATGACGGCCGTGGCTATGGTCAATGTCCTGATGCGCATGAGCGGGCCCTTCCGTCGCAGCCTGAGCTTATCCGCCCATCGCGCCAATTGCCTACAAGCCCCGCCTCGCAAGGCTGTTTCCACATCGATGTTAATATGTCTATTCTGGCTGCAAATGGAGTTCTCGGCTCCCGCTCAACGGAACGGATCATGTCCTCGCGCCTCGCTCTGATCGCCGCCGCCGTTTTCACCCTCGCCGCCCCGGCCTTCGCCCAGGAGGGGACAGCGCCCACAGCCGCGGTCCAGGGCGCCCCGTCGGCGGAGGTCAGGGCTTTCGAGATCAAGGCGGAGGCCTTCACCGCCCGCCTCGCCCAACTTCAGTCCGAACTCGAAACCGCCATTGCAGCAGCGGGCGGCGATCAGAGCCGCGGGATGGCTGCGGTCGAGGCGATCATCGCGCGGTACGAACCCGAAATCGACGCCTTCGTGCCCGAGCTTGAATCCTTCTTCGACGCTCAGATCGCCATCGCGACGAGCGACGAGCAAAAGGTTTCTCTGGCCGAATCAAAGGCCGACAACAGCCTCAGGCTGCGCGGCATGGTTCAGCACATCCGCACCTTCGCCCCGGATTTCATCGCCGCCGGCGGCCGCTCCTAGCGCCGCCACAGCCGAAGCGCGACCTCAACCGGCGCTCCAGAATGCGAAAACCCTCCACATCGTCGCAGAAGTGCGCAACCTTCTGCGACGATGGAGCCTTCAAGCTCCCAATCTCTCGGAGCTCCTGATGTCCCTACGCCTCGTTCTCGCCGCTGCGGCGACGCTCGCCTTCGCCGCGCCCGCCTTCGCTCAGGACGCCGCCCCTTCGGGCCCCGCCGCCGCCGCGCCCGCCATGTCGCCCGAGGAAACCGCCTTTGAAGCCAGGGGCATGGCCTTCGAGGCCGAGACGCGCCAGATGGGTGTCGAACTGCAGGCGGTGATGGAAGACGCCGCCCTCGACGCCGCGACCAAGAAGAGCCGCACCAACGCGATCATCGACCGCTATGCGCCCCAGTTCGAGGCCTTCGCCGGTGAACTGGAAAGCTTCCTGCGCGCCACGGCCGCCCGCCCCGAGCGCGCCGCCCAGAAGGAAGAAATCCTCGCCGCCGCCGAAGCCGCCCCGGCCCAGCTGCGCAACGCCCCGGCCCAGATCCGCGCCAGCATCGATCAGGCCCTGGCCGCGCCGGCAACCCCCGCCGCCCCCAACTGATCCAACGCAAGGGACGAGCCCAGGCGCGTCCCTTGCCGCTATTTCACTTGAGATCGGCGCGCCTTGAATTGACCCCGCTCGCGATCCGCAAAAGGAGCCTCCGTCATGATCCGCGCCCTGTCGCTCGTCGCAACGGCGGCCCTCGCCTTCGCCGCCCCCGTCGTGGCTCAGCAAGCCCCCGCCGCGAACTCGGGACCGCCCATCATCCTGCCCATCTCACCCAAGTCGCCCGCCGAAGCGGAATTGGAGGTCAAGACTGAGGCCTTCAAGATCCGCATCGCGCCGCTCCAGGCCGAGCTCCATGCCGCTGTCAGAGCCTCCGGCGGCGACACGGCCAAGGGTATGGCCGCTGTGGACGCCGTTCTGGCGCGCTATCGTCCCGACATCGAGAGCTACGCCGTCGAGCTAGACGCCTATTTCGACGGCCTGATCGGCGAGGCGCCCGACGACGCGACCCGTCAGCGCATCGCCGCAGACAAGGCCAAGGCCGGCGCGACGCTGCGCGGCATCCCCGATCAGATCCGCGCAGGCGCCCCTCAGGCGATCGCCTCCATGGGCGGCGCATCGCAGTAGAGGTCCCGACGGAAGCGGGCGTAGGGCTCATCGCGGCGCCTTACCGCGATTTCACTTGAGATCGGGCTTCCTTGGGCGGACCTTGCCGCGTCCGCCCAAGGAGATCTCCTCATGATCCGCGCCCTGTCGCTCGCCGCCGCCCTCGCCCTGCTGCCCGTCTCCGCCGCCGTGGCGGAAGAGAGCCGGACCGCCGCCGAGGTCCAGCTGGAGGCCGCCGCCGCCGCCTTCGAGGCCAAGATGGAGGAGTTCGGCGAACGCGCCGAAGCCATCCAGGACGACGACGCCCTCGACGACACGACCAAGGGCCTGCGCGTCGCCGCCCTGTGGGCGGAATACCAGCCCCACGTCACCGCCTTCACCACCATGGCCACGGCGCAGGCCGGCGAGATCGCCAGTCAGGCCCTGGCCGAGATCGACATCGACGCCGTGGTTGCGGAGAGCCTGGCCGGGGTCGCCCCCATGGTTCACGGCATGGCCAGCAACAGCGCCTGGGCCCAGGCCGACCCCGACCAGATGGTCACCTACGGCCTGATGGCCGACTACGCCGTCGCTCAGTCGCAAGATGCGCTGGACGAGGTCGATGCGGCCTTCATGATCCCCCCGGCGCCCCCGGCCCCGCCGGCCGAACCCGCCCGACCGGCTGAGCCCGCCAAAATCTGATCCGGTCGCTCAACCTGGCTTGACCTGACCGGCCCTCCGCCGGAAAGGGGCTGATGGCCGTTCTTCCCGTCGATCCCCATCTCTACGCCGCCTTCCTCGGCGTCATGGCCGTCATGGCCGTCACCCCCGGCCCGGCCAACCTGTTCGCCGTGGCCACGGGCATGGAGAAGGGTCGCGCCTCCGCCCTGATCGGCGTGGTGGGCATGAACGCCGCCACCCTGGTCTGGTTCGGCGCCGCCGCCCTCGGCCTCGGCGCCCTGGTCGCCGCCTTCCCCCAGGTCTTCCGCATCATCGCCGTGCTCGGCGCCCTCTATGTCGCCTGGCTGGGAATCAAGGCCCTGCACGGCGCCTTCGCCACCGCCGCCGAGCCCGATCATGTCGAGGTTCGACGCGGCCGCAGCGCCCTGGTCGACGGCTTCACGGTCCAGATCGCCAACCCCAAGGCCATCCTTTTCTTCACCGCCGTCCTGCCGCCCTTTCTGGATATGAACCGCCCGGTCGCGCCTCAGCTGGCCCTGTTCGCCCTGGCCACCATCGGCATGGACCTGCTGTCGATGAGCGCCTACGGCCTGGGCGGCGCCGCTTTGGCCGCGCGGATGAACCAGCCCCGCTTCAAGCGCGGCTTCGGCGTCTTCGTCGGCGCCCTTCTGATCCTGGCGGCGATCCTGATCGTATCGCGATTGCACGGTTAGGTCATTTGTGTCCGTGATGAGGAACTTGGCTGTTCATGCCCCGTTCAGACCCACGGACGTTCACTGGACGTTCAAGGAGACACTCCCATGAAAAACCTTCGCAAGACGACGGTTCTGGTGGCTCTCGCCGGCGCCCTGGCGCTGGGCGCCTGCGCCACCGCCACCCCCTATCAGCCCGCGGGCTACAACGGCGAGCGCGGCGGCTATGCCGAGCAGCGGCTCGAGGCCAACCGCTACAGCGTCAGCTTCTCGGGCAATTCGGTCACTTCGCGCGATCAGGTCGAGATGTCGCTGCTGCTGCGCTCGGCCGAGCTGACGGTCGAGAACGGCTACGACTGGTTCGCCACCGTCACCCGCGCCACCGACCGCGACACCCGCTTCTATACGACGCCCGACCCCTTCTACTATGACCGCTACGGCCCCTACTGGGGTCCTCAGTGGCGTTTCTACCAGCGCGGCTACTGGAGCACCTGGGATCCCTACTGGGGTCGTGACCGCGACATCCGTCAGGTCGACCGCTACGAAGCCACCGCCGAGATCGTCATGGGTCGCGGTCCCAAGCCCGCTGGCGACCCCAACGCCTTCGACGCCCGCGAGGTCATCAACAACCTCGGCCCGCGCGTGGCCCGGCCTGTCTCCAAGTAAGGGCGCTATCGCGCGCGGAGAGCGGCCCGAACTGAAAACGCCCGCCTCATCGCTGAGGCGGGCGTTGCTGTATGTGATCATGGCCTCAAGTAGCGCGAAGCGCGGTAGGCCTCTTCAAGAAAGACCCTCGGGGCGGCGCTAGCCGACCCGAGGCGTCTTCAAGCGGCGCTTGTTGGCGTGGGTCGCCGGCGCCGTGCCGAGCGCTTCCGGCACCTCTCCCTTGAAGTAGAAGCGCTGCCAGGCCTCCTTGGCCGCGTCGGGATCGCCCGAGGCCAGGCGGGTGTTGAAGTCGGTGCGCGCCCGGTTCCAGGCGTCGAACTGGCCCTTCATGCCGGGATTGGAGTCCAGCGAACGGATCACCGGCTCGAACGCCTCCACCTTCCTGTGCTCGACCGGCAGGATGAAGCAGAAGGGCTCGCCCTTCTCGAACTTGACCTTGCCCGGCCGCGTGAAGATCCAGTTCATGGTGAAGGGGAAGGGCAGCCAGTCGGTCTCGATCAGACCGGTCAGCGGCTGGATGCCGTCCTTGACGTGGTTCGGCGAGCCTTGCGCCAGCATGCCCCAGCCCGGCGGCGTCCTGAACAGGTACTGCGGGTGCATGGTCAGCACCCCGCGCGAGAAGTGCGAGGTGACGAAGTGGTCCAGCTCCGGCTGCGGCCGGTCGGGCGTGATCTTGATATCCGACTGGGCCGGGCCGCCGTTCCATTCGGCGGTGAAGCCGAACGGGACCAGGATCTCCCACCCCGTGGTGTTGGCCATGGTCAGCGGCAGGCAGCGATAGGGATGCCGGCTGGCGAAGGCGTCCATCCAGTTGCGCGACTGACGGCCCGGCACCAGGTCGCACGGCCGGGGGCTCATCGGATAGCATTCCAGTTCCAAGACGTGGGCTCCCAAAGACAACGAACAGAGGCTAACGATTGCAGCCTCCTCCCTATCGCCCCCGCCGCCCGCCCGACAAGGCCGAGATGACCGACACCGCCGCCGACCCCACTGGTCCCGCCCCCATCCCGGCCTATGACCGCGCCCGCCTGCTGGCCTGGATGGCCGACAACGACGTGGCCCAGACCACCCACGACCACCCCGCCGTCTTCCGCGTCGAGGAGGGGCTGGACCTCAAGGCCGGCCTGCCCGGCCTGCATACCAAGAACCTGTTTCTCAAGGACAAGAAAGGCCGGCTGTGGCTGATCTCGGCGGCCCAGGACACGGTCATCGACCTGAAGCGCGCCCACCGGACGCTCGGCTCCGACCGTCTCTCCTTCGGCAACGAGACCCTGATGTGGGAGACGCTGGGCGTCCGTCCCGGCTCGGTCACGGCGCTGGGCCTGATCAACGACACCGACCGGCGCGTGACCTTCGTCCTCGATCAGCGCCTGTGGGACGCCGCTGTCGTCAACTTCCACCCCCTGACCAATACGGCGACCACCGCTCTGGATCAGGCCGCCTTCCGCCGCGTCCTGACCCTGCTGGACCGCGAACCCCTGGTCGTGGACTTCGACGCTCTGGACTAAGCCGCCTGCTTGGGTATATGCAACATATATGAAACGTATATGCGAGGTCGCCTCATGGGCATCGTCAATATCGAGGACGAACTGCACGAGCAGCTGCGCCGGGCCAGCAAGGCCTCGTGCCGCTCAATCAACGCCCAGGCCGCCTTCTGGATCAGGATCGGCATGCTGGGCGAGTTGAACCCCGGCCTCTCCTTTCAGGACCTGATGGCGCGCGAGTTGAAGGCGGCGGGCGTCGGCGCCCCTGATCTGTCGGCCGCCGCCGCATGACCAAGACCCCGGCCGAGATCGAACTGATGGCCGAGGCCGGGCGCCTGCTGGCCTCCGTCTTCACCCATCTGGACGGCCTGACGCTCGCGGGCCTGAGCACCCTGCAGATCGACGCCCTGGTCGAAACCTTCATCGTCGATCAGCTGCAGGCCCGCCCCGCCAGCAAGGGCCAGTACGGCTACGGCTTCGTGCTCAACAGCTCGCGCAATCAGGTCGTCTGCCACGGCGTGCCGTCGGCGGACGAGATCCTGCGCGACGGCGACATCGTCAATCTGGACATCACTCTGGAGAAGAACGGCTTCATCGCCGATTCCAGCAAGACCTATCTGATCGGCGACGTGGCCCGCCCCGCACGCCGTCTGGTCCAGGCCACCTATGAGGCCCTGTGGAAGGGCATCCGTGCCGTCCGTCCCGGCGCCACGCTGGGCGACATCGGCCACGCCATCGAACGCCACGCCACGAAGAACGGCTATTCCATCGTCCGCGAATTCTGCGGCCACGGCATCGGCCGCGAAATGCACGAAGCGCCCCAGGTCCTGCATTTCGGCAAGCCCGGAACCGGCCTGCGGCTGCGCGAAGGCATGGTCTTCACCATCGAACCCATGCTGAACCAGGGCCGCCGCACCGTCGCCACCCTGGACGACGGCTGGACCGTCGTCACCACCGACGGCAAGCTCTCCGCCCAGTTCGAACACACCGTCTGCGTCACCTCCAACGGCGTCCGCGTCCTGACCCTGCGCCCCGACGAGGCGCGGCTAGCCGCCTAGGCGCCGCAGAGGCGTCCGCTATCGGCAGGTCAGGTGATGCCCGCTCCCGACGGTGTGCGCTTTCGCTTTCGTCATCCTCCGGCGAGCGCAGCGAGACCGGGGGACCCAGCGGCGCGCGAGAGCGCGAACCTGTCGCAGTCTGACCGTTGGTAGCCTCATCGCGGCGGTTCAAGTCGGATAATGGAACGTCCGCCACCCCCCCTTAAGCGAACTTCGCTTCACGACCCGTTGCGGACCTAACGGTCGCGCCTTTTCAATGCGGCAGAACCATACCGTCGCAGAAGTTCGAAAACGATCAAACCAGCACCGCTGGCACCCATGTGAAGAGCCAGGAAGCGCCAGGCGACTCGTTCGCACCCATCAGGTGGGCAAGCGCTGAGGACGATTAGTGGAGCAACAATGAGCATCACTGTGCAAATGAGTATGCCCGTGCAACCAAGCCCCTCGAAGTAGCGAAGTCGTTTGGTCTGCTTTTCCTCAGGGCTCATCGAATGACTTTGCAGATGGAATGGCGCGCTACGCAATAGTCCGTTTTCCACCCTCAGCCGACATTCCTCGGGTCCGTTTCCCGCCCGCGCGTCCCCTTCTGACGCAGGCCCCTGCTATGGCGACCTTCATGGCGGGCCGCAGGGCGGTCGATTTCAGACGAATTGGACTCTGTTTTTTCGCCGCCGGGTCCCAAGCCTCTAGGCGCGGCGGCGACTGCGTCCATTTCAACGCTTGATGGCGAGGCATCCCGACGCCATCTGATCCGTTACGATTCTTCGATCCAGATGCGGACCCGATCATGACCTTCGCCGACCCGACGCTGAACCCGCCCGCCGACCTGATCAAGGACGGCACGGACGCCTCCTTCATGGCCGACGTGATCGAGGCCTCGAAACATCAGCCGGTCATCGTCGACTTCTGGGCCACCTGGTGCGGCCCGTGCCGGACCCTCGGTCCCGCTCTGGAGAAGGCCGTGCGCGGCGCCGCCGGCGCGGTGAAGATGGTCAAGATCGACGTGGATGCGAACCCGGCCTATGCGGGCCAGCTCAAGGTCCAGTCGATCCCGACCGTCTATGCCTTCGTCAACGGCCAGCCGGTCGACGGCTTCCAGGGCGCCATCCCCGACAGCCAGATCAAGGCCTTCATCGACAAGCTGACCGGCGGCGCCGGCGTCAACACCGACATCGAGCAACTGCTGTCGCTGGGCGAGGAATCCCTGTCGCTGAACGACCTGGGCGGCGCGGCCCAGGCCTTCGCCCACGTCCTGACCATGGAGGCCGACCACCCCAAGGCCATCGCCGGCATGGCCCGCGTCTACCTGGCCGAGGGCGACGCCGAACAGGCGCGCCAGACCATCGCCATGGCCCCTGCCGACTCCCCCGATCCCATGGTGCAAAGCGTCCGCGCCCAGCTGGCCCTGGCCGCCTCGGCCCCGACCGGCGCCACCGCCGAACTGGAAGCGAAGATCGCCGCCGATCCCAATGATCATCAGGCCCGTTTCGACCTGTCGCTGGCCCTGGCGTCGGCGGGTGATCTGGGCGGCGCCGTCGATCAGTTGCTGGCCATCGTCAAGGCCGACCGCGAGTGGAACGACCAGGCGGCGCGCAAGCAGCTGCTGACCGTGTTCGAAGCGGCCGGCGGCGCCAGCGAGATCGCCCGCGACGGCCGCCGTCGCCTGTCCTCCATCCTGTTCGCCTGACCGGAGAGCGCAGCGATGGCGCAGGGCTATATCAAGGCGATTGAACTGCCCCAGGTGATCCCGGTCTTTCCTCTGCCGGGGTCCATCCTGCTGTCGCGCGGCCAGCTGCCGCTGAACGTGTTCGAGCCGCGCTATCTGAACATGGTGGACGACGCCATGGCCGGGGATCGGATGATCGGCCTGATCCAGACCTTGACCGGGCTGGACAATCCCTTGCCGCCGCTGAGCCGCGTCGGCTGCGCGGGACGCATCACCAGCTTCAACGAGACCTCGGACGGGCGCTATCTGATCACCCTGACCGGGGTCTGCCGGTTCCGCGTCACCACCGAGCTTCAGGTCAAGACGCCCTATCGTCAGGTTCACGCGGACTTCGCCCCCTTCGAGGCCGACCTGCACGCCCCCGATCCCAGCAACCATTTCGACCGCGACCACTTCCTCGACGCCCTGCGCCCCTATCTGGAACACCGGGGCCTGAACGTGGACTGGGACACCGCCGAAGCCGCGCCGCAGGAGGCCCTGATCAACAGCCTGGCCATGGCCCTGCCCTTCGAGCCGCCCGAGAAACAGGCCCTGCTGGAGGCCATGACGCTGGAAGACCGCGCCGAGGCCCTGACCGCCCTGCTGCGCATCGACGCCGCCGACCCCGGCGACGACGACGGCCCGGCGATGCAGTAGCCGCCACTCACAACCAGCGCGTCAGAGCGTCCGTCCCGTAGGGACACGGCCCGCCAAACGGGCTCAAGTAGCGCGAAGCGCGATAGCCCACTAAGAAAGACTTCATGAGCGACGCCTTCAACACCCCCGTCTCGGTCGATCCCCGCCTGCTGGAGGTCCTGGTCTGCCCGGTCACCCGCGGCCGCCTGACCTATGACCGCGAGCGCAACGAGCTGATCTCGGCGGGCGCCAAGCTGGCCTTCCCCATCCGCGACGGCGTGCCGATCATGCTGGCCGAGGACGCCCGTCCCCTCGACTAAAGCTTACGCCGCGCTTAGGCGGGCGCCCCGCTTTCCGCATCGCGCCCTTACGCCCCTTGGGCGTCTTCTTCGCCGTCTGAAGGAGATGCCCATGAGCCGCCGCGCCCTGCTGAACCAGTCCCTCAACCGCGCCGCCCCGCCTGGAGCCCCCTCCAGCGTCTGGCGCATGACCCAGACCGTTCTGACCCTCTATCTCGGCTGCACCCCGCGGGACCCCGCCGACCGGAGCCGCCCGCGATGATGAGCGGCTATCCCGACGCCGGCATCCCTGAAATTCAGGCCGAGGCCGTGCCCCACAGCAGCCGCACCTATGGCGTCGTCGCTCGCGACGGCGGCTGGTGCGTCACGCTGGACAGCTGCGCCACGCGGCCCTTTCCTGACCGCGAGGCGGCGCTGCGCATCGCCAGACAGCTTCAACGCCAGGCCGACCGCCTGAACCACGCCTAGCCGCAAGCATGACCGCCGCGCCTCTTTCCCATGCCCGTCCCGTCCTGTTCGAGATCAGCCGCATCGGCCGAGTCTGGCGTCTGGCCTCGTCGGACGGCCTCTTCTTCGGCCTGTTCCAGACCCGCGCCTCGGCCCTGCGCTGCGCGGTCGAAGAAGCCGACCGCCGCGACGGCGGCGACGTCCTGCTGCACACCCACGACTGACCTAAGACGCGTCTTTCCTCCCCATTTCATGGGGAGGTGGCGCGGAGCGAAGCGACGTGACGGAGGGGGCGTCTCGACGGTTGAAGGCGGCATCGCCCCCTCCACCGCTACGCGGTCCCCCTCCCCACATAGTGGGGAGGAAGGCGCCAAGCCCTCAAACAGCGAGCGCCCGCGGCGCGAGCGATAGGGCCTCTTGGCTTTAAAGACTCTCGCCTCGCAAGAGGCGCGGCAGATCGCCCGTCGCGCCGCCGGCCTCGTGCATGAAGGCGCGGCGCAGGGGGGCGATGCGGTTGACCGCCGCCATGCCCAGATCGCGCGCCAGCCGCACCGGCGCCAGGTCGTTCGAGAACAGCCGCACGAAGCCGTCGAAGCCTGCCGCCAGAGCCGCATTGTCGAAGCGGCGCCAGCGGGCGTAACGTTCCAGCACCAGCTCCGAACCGATGTCCTCGCCGATCCGCACGGCGTCAGTCAGCACCTCGGCCAGGGCGGCGGCGTCCTTCAGCCCCATGTTCAGCCCCTGCCCGGCCACCGGGTGCACCCCGTGGGCGGCGTCGCCGAGGATGGCGATGCGCGGCGCGGTCAGCTTCTCGGCCAGTTGCAGCGACAACGGATAGACAAAGCGCGGCCCCACCACCTCGACCCCGTCCAGGAACTCGCCGAAGCGCCGCATCAGGTGGGCGTGGAAGGCCTCGTCCGAAGCCGCCTTCAGCGCCTCGGCCCGGCGCGTGCTCTCGGTCCAGACCAGGCTGGCGCGCTGCTCCGTCAGGGGCAGGATGGCGAAGGGGCCGTCGGGCAGGAAATACTCGTGGGCGACATTGCCGTGATCGCGGCCCAGCTTGACCGTCGCCACCACGCCGCTCTGGCCATAGGCCCAGCCCAGGGTGTCGATCCCGGCGGCCTGACGCACGGTCGAGCCGCGCCCCTCGGCGCCCACGACCAGGGGCGCGGCGATGGTCGAACCGTCCTTCAGCGTCACCGTCGCCAGCCCCGGCCCGACCTCGACCCCATCCACTGAAGCCGGTGCGCGGACCTCGATCCCGGCAGCGGTCACAGCCTCGGCCAGGGCCGTGCGGATGCGGCGGTTCTCCAGCATATAGCCCAGGGGCTCGCCGCCGTTGCGGTCGCCGATCTCGTCGGCGTCAAAGCGGATATAGGCCGGCGACGGCGGGCGGCTGGCGGCGCCCGGCCGCTTGCCGTCCGTCACCAGGATGCGGTCCATGCGGCAGGCGTGGGGGCGCAAGGCTTCCCCCAGACCGAGGGCGTCCAGCATCCGGAAGGTGGAATAGGCGATGGCGGTCGAGCGCCCGTCGAAGGTCGGCGCCAGCTGGGCGTCGAAGGGCTGGGGATCGATCAGCACCGGCTTCAGCCCGCCCTGCGCCGCCGCCAGCGCAAACGTCGCCCCCGCCAGTCCCGCGCCCGCGATGATGATGTCGTAGTCCGTCTGAGCCATGCCGCCTGTGTCGCGCCGATGGCCGCCCGCGTCCAGAGGCGACAAGAGGGGCGAGAGGTCGCGGGCGCCGGATCGTCGCCTGGTAAACAGCCCCTTAACCCTGTCGCGCGACAAGGGATGGTCAGTTTTCTGAGGTTCGCCTTCATGTCCGCCGCCCTCGCGCTCAGCCAACGCGCCTGGTCCACCGCCCGCATCGTCTGGGCGGCGCCCTTCGCCGTGCGTTTCCGGGGCGTTCTGCAAGCCCTGCTGTCGACCCTGCTGCTGGTCGCCATGATTTCGTGGAACCCGGCGGACCCCAGTCTGAACGCCGCCTCGACGCAAGGGGCCACCAACTGGCTGGGCGGAACGGGGGCCACCCTGGCCGACCTGATGATGCAGTCGCTGGGCCTGGCCGCCTGGCCCGCCGTCCTGCTGCTGATCGCCTTCGGGCTGGCGACCGCCATCGGCGACGCCCTGCAACACCGGCTGCAACCGACGGCCCTCAAGGTCTTCTGCTCGGTCTGCGGCGTCCTGCTGCTGTCGGCGGCGCTGTCGGCGCTGGCCGCGCCCGCCAGATGGCCGCTGGCCGCCGGGCTGGGCGGCCTGTGGGGCGACGGCGTCACTGGCCTGTCGGCGCAAGGCCTGGCCGCCCTGCACATCCCCGCCGGGCGCTGGATCGCCGGGGGCCTGTTCCTGATCCTCGGCCTCTGGGCCCTGGGCTATGCCGTGGGTCTGCGCCTGCGCGACTTCACCGACACCGCCGGATGGGCCGCCGAGAGGCACGCCGCCCATCGCGCGGATCGCCCCGCCAAGGTTCAGACGCCCGCGAAAGCCGTGCTCAAGGGCGACGCCCGCGTCGTGGCCGAGGCCGCCGCTCCGCCTGCGCGCAAGCCTCGCCGCGCGCCCGAGCCGGACATGGCGCCCGCCGACCATGGCGGCGAAGACAACCCCTACGCCGCCGATCCCTATGCCGACGACGAGGCGCCTGGCGCCTCGGTCCCGCCGTGGGAAGACGCCGCCCCCGTCCCCCCCATCGCTCCGCCCTCGGCCACGCGCGGCGCCACCCGCGCCGCCGAGCCCAAGGTCGCCGCCGTCAAGGCGCCCCGCCCCGCCCGCGACGCCGACCAGCAGACCTTCGAGTTCGAACCCAGCGACGGCTTCGACCTGCCCTCGCTCGGCATCCTGTCCAAGCCGCAGCAGCGCGTCGGCGCGGTGGACGAGGAATCGCTGAAGCAGAACGCCAAGATGCTGGAAGGCGTGCTGCAGGAGTTCGGCGTGCGCGGCGCCATCGACCAGATCCGCCCCGGCCCCGTCGTCACCCTCTATGAACTGGTGCCCGCGCCGGGCGTGAAGCACGGTCGCGTCGTGGCCCTGGCCGACGACATCGCCCGCTCCATGTCGGCCCGCGCCTGCCGTATCGCCGTGGTTCAGGGCCGCAACGCCATCGGCATCGAACTGCCCAACGCCAAGCGCGAGACCGTCTATCTCCGCGATCTGCTGGCGAGCGGCGAATACGACAAGAAGAGCCACCTGCTGCCGCTGGCGCTGGGCGAAACCATCGGCGGCGAGCCCTATGTGGCCGACCTGGCGCGGATGCCCCACCTGCTGATCGCGGGCACCACCGGCTCGGGCAAGTCGGTCGGGGTCAACGCCATGATCCTGTCGATCCTCTATCGCCACACGCCGGCCGAATGCCGCTTCATCATGATCGACCCCAAGATGCTGGAGCTGTCGGTCTATGACGGCATTCCGCACCTGCTGGCGCCGGTCGTGACCGATCCCAAGAAGGCGGTCGTGGCCCTGAAGTGGACCGTGCGCGAGATGGAGGACCGCTATCGCCGGATGTCCAAGCTCGGCGTCCGCAACGTCGCCAGCTATAACGACCGCGCCCGCGAAGCCCAGGAGAAGGGCGAGCATTTCGAACGCACCGTCCAGACCGGCTTCGACGAGCAGGGCCGCCCAGTCTATGAATCCGAAAAAATCCGGCCCGAGCCCATGCCCTATCTGGTCGTGGTCATGGACGAGATGGCCGACCTGATGCTGGTCGCCGGCAAGGACGTGGAAGGCGCGGTCCAGCGTCTGGCCCAGATGGCCCGCGCCGCCGGCATCCACCTGATCATGGCCACCCAGCGCCCGTCGGTGGACGTGATCACCGGCACCATCAAGGCCAACTTCCCGACCCGGATCTCCTTCCAGGTCACGTCCAAGATCGACAGCCGCACCATCCTGGGCGAACAGGGCGGCGAGCAGCTGCTGGGTCAGGGCGATATGCTCTACATGGCCGGCGGCGGCCGCATCACCCGCCTGCACGGCCCCTTCGTCACCGACCAGGAAGTCGAGGAGGTGTGCAAACACCTGCGCAGCCAGGCCGAGCCCGACTACCTCGACCTGATCACCGACGAGCCGGACGGCGACGGCGACGGCGCCTTTGACGAGGACGGCGGCGGGTCGGGCGACGACCTCTATGACCGCGCCGTGGCCGTGGTCACGCGCGACCGCAAGGCCTCGACCTCCTACATCCAGCGTCGCCTGCAGATCGGCTACAATCGCGCCGCCACCCTGATCGAGCGTATGGAGCAGGAAGGCGTTGTCAGCCCCGCCAACCACGCCGGCAAGCGGGATATCCTCGCCGGCCCGCCGCCTTGACCTAGTCGGCAGCTTCGCTGCAGGGCGCTATCGCTCGCGCCGCGGGCGCTTGCTGCTTCAGCGCCGAAGCGGGCACAGACGAACGGAACCGCGCGCCCTCTGCGCCCGTTGAAGCGCCCATGTCCTCAAGCAGTGAGCGCCCGCGGCGCGAACGATAGGACCCCTAAAAACGATGAACGATGCTTCATCGGAGCGCCGAAATATGGTCAGGCTGGGGTCATGGGGTCGCCGTCTGCCTGCGGCTTGATGACCATCCGAACCCTCATCCCGAATGGGAGAAGACAAGACATGACGATTTCACGCCGCGCCTTCGGTTTCAGCGCCGCCGCCTTGGCCATCGTGGCCGCCGCGCCCGCTTCGGCCCAGTCCAACCTGTCCGCCGAGGACCAGGCCACCCTGCGTCAGGCCCAGGCCTATCTGACTGCGCTTACGGCGGCGCAGGGTAACTTCATCGAAACCGGACCGGGCGGCCAGCAACGCACCGGCAAGTTCTGGCTGCAGCGTCCCGGCAAGATGCGGTTCGAATACAGCGACCCGGCGGGCCTGCTGGTCGTGGCCGACGGCAACAACGTCAAACGCTACGACCCGCGCCTGAACGTCTTCCGTCAGGTGCCGCTGGCGGCCACGCCGCTATCCACCTTCCTGGCCCGCGAGGTCCGGCTGGATCAGGGCGTGCGCATCGACCGTGTCACCCGCATGGCCTCGGGCGCCTTCGCCATCACCGCCCGCGACGCCTCCAAGCCCAACGAAGGCTCGGTCATCCTGGCCTTCGCCGGGTCGCCGCTGCGGCTGCAGGAATGGAGCATCACCGATGCGCAAGGGTCCCGCACCCGCATCCAGCTGACCTCGCTGCAGCCCGCCTCCGGTCTGGCCTCCAGCCTGTTCCAGCTGCGCGATCCCACGCGCCGCCCCAGCCGCAACTAGAAGTCGTCGCCAGGCCGAGCGTCGTCCGGATGGCACAACCCTGACGCATTTTCTTGATTTGACTTTTTTTCGCTCTGTGACACTTTGAGCACAGGAACGACGGCGGTCGTTCTGTCCGCCATGGAATCATCCCCTCCCGGCGGTGAGAGAGACGAACCTGTTCAGCGCCCGGACCCGTTCCGGGCGCTTTTTTCATGCCCTTGTCGGGGCCGCGACCATGCTAAGGCCGGGCCATGAGCCTTCGCATCGTCACCTGGAACATCAACTCGGTCCGCCTGCGCGTCGATCAGGTCGCCCGCTTCGTCGCCGAATACGCGCCCGACGTCCTGTGCCTGCAGGAGATCAAGTGCACCGAGGACCAGTTTCCTCGGGAAGCCTTTGAGCAGATGGGCCTGCCCTATCTGAAGATCCGCGGCCAAAAGGGCTGGCACGGCGTGGCCATCGCCAGCAGGCTGCCGATCCTCGACGGCGAAGGCCCTGCGCTCGATGTATGCCGCGAGGGTCATGGCCGCTGCGTCTCGGGCCTGATCAACGGGATCGAGGTGCAGAACTTCTATATCCCGGCTGGCGGCGACATTCCCGACCGCAAGCTGAACCCGAAGTTCGATCACAAGATGGATTTCTATGAGCGCCTGACCGCCGAGATGAAGACCCGCGACCAGCAGAGACCTCTGGTCCTGGCGGGCGACTTCAACATCGCGCCGGGCGACAACGACGTCTTCAATCACAAATTCATGCTGAAGGTGGTCAGCCACACGCCGGGCGAGATCGAGACCCTGCGTCGTCTGCAAGACGCCGGGGGGTTCGCCGACGTGGTGCGCGACCAGATCCCGGACCCGGTCAAGCTGGCCAGCTGGTGGAGCTATCGCGCCAAGGACTTCCGCGTGTCGAACCGCGGCCTGAGGCTGGACCACCTGTGGACCTCGCCGGGCCTGACGCCGGCCGTGATCAAGGGCAGCGCGCGTATCCTCGACACCGTGCGCGAATGGGAACGGCCCAGCGACCACGCGCCCGTGGTCATGGATCTGGACGTCTAGAAGACCCCAACCATCCGGAGCCTCGTTGGCCCTGGACGACAATAACGGCTAAGCTTCTGGCCGAGTCGCACCACGTCCTGGGGGGGACAATGTCAAAACGAGGCCTGAGCACGATCCAGCTGGATCGCGTCGAACGCTCCTACCTGTCGATTCTGAGGGTCGGCGTCCTGGGGGTAGCCACCATCTGCCTGATCGCAGCCCTGTTCTTCGCGGGCGATGCGGCCTGGCGCTTCTTTGTTTCTACCAAGGTTGACGCCGCGCCCACCGCCGTCAGCGGTGCCGAAGTCGCCAGCGCCATGCGCGCCCCTATGTCCGCACGTCAGAGCGACGCCAACGATGGCCTTCCCGCCGAGGCCCGCGCGCGTCACGCTCGCTTCGTCAAAGACATCTTTCCTGGGTATTACGCGCTCTATCAGCGCGCCTCGACCGCCTACAATAAGCCCGAAGACAAGACGCTCAGTCCAGCCGAACTGATGGACGCCCTAGGCTATGACCTGGGAACCTATGCTGGCGGAGAAGCGCCCGATGTCGCCCTCTTCGTCGACAACCCTGACTATCAGGCGCAGGCGCGGGCCGCAGTGACGACAGCCATGGCTGATCCGGCCGTGGTGAAAAAGCTTAATGAATACAAAGTTGCACAGAAGACTGCGCGTCAGTGCTCGACCCAGTATGTGCGTCGCACCGTGTGGGATTCCAATAGCACGGCCTGCTCGGGCTGGTACTATCCGCCCTATGGCTGCAATGTCAGCCGCAACGTTCCGGTCGAGCAATGCGTCGCCGCCTACCCCGAAGGGATCGTCAGTCCCCTGGTGGCGTTCGGCAGGGCCGACGAAGCCTTCCGCGCCCTATGGCTACAGAAGGCCGATCAGAACGCCGCTGCGGCTGAAGCCAAGCGCGGCGACCGCGAAGCCCTGAGGCAGGGAATCGCGCCGCGTCTGCTGCTGGCGCTGCAGATCGCGGGCGGCTTCCTGGTGGTGATGTTCTTCTTCGTCCTGGTCGCGCTGGAGCGGCACATCCGACGGATCGCCGAACGAACCTCCTCGGTCTGACCTCAGGCGGCGCCGAGCAGCTTGGCGCCGGCCAGAACGCCCAGCAGGATCAGGGTGACGCTGCCGGTGAAGACGACGACGGCTTCGAACGAGGCGTCGGCGCGGGGATGAACGAGTTTCATGTCTGGGTCCTTTCGGCGGGGAGATCCGAATGCGCCGAACATGGTCTATCGACCCGCTGTGGACAAACCACGGTTAGGCTAGGTCGAGTGAGTTCAGATCACTCGACGGGATCGGCATGGGCCTCGGCTTCGATCCAGTTCAGGAAGCGCCGCAGCTTGGGCTCGTCGGCGCGTTCGGGCAGGACCACGGCCCAGTAGGCCAGGTTGTTGGTCAGGGCGTGATCGACCGGCTGGATCAGACGCCCCTCCTTCAGGTCGTCCGCCGCCAGGGGCGCCGAGGTCAGGGCCACGCCGCGTCCCGACAGGGCGGCCTCCAGCGCCAGATGGCTGTGGCTGAAGACCGGGCCGCGCAGGTGCTGGACGCGGGGGTCGGCAACGCCCGCGCTCTCGAACCAGGCCTTCCACCCCATGCGGTCGGCGAAGGGCAGGTCGTGCCAGGATTCATGGATCAGCACGGCGTCCAGAAGATCCGCCGGGGTCCGCATCGACCGCGCCGCCGCCAAGGACGGGGCGCAGACCGGGATCAGGCGTTCGCTCATCAACCGACGCGCGACCTGACCGGGATAGGGCCCTTCGCCGTAGCGCAGGGCCACGTCAGCCTCGCCGTTCGACAGGTCGGCGATTCGGTCTTCGGCGAAGACGATCAGGTCCAGGTCCGGGTTGTCCTCGCTGAAACGGTGCAGGCGCGGCGACAGCCACTTGCCCGCCAGCGACGGCAGGGCGGAGATCCGCAGCTGACGGCTGCGGCCCGGCCGCACGGCCTCCAGGGCGCTTTCCAGCCGTTCGAAGGCGTCGGCCACGCCCTGGGCCAGCCGGCGGCCGTCGGCGGTCAGAACCACCGAGCGGTTGAAACGGTCGAACAGACGCAGGCCCAGCCGCATCTCCAGCGCCTTGATGTGACGGCTGACGGCGCCGGGCGTGACGCCCAGCTCCTCGGCGGCCTCGCGGAAGCTGCCCAGACGGGCGGCGGCGTCGAAGGCCCGAAGCGCCACCAGAGGCGGGGTCGGACGACGCTCGCTCATGTAACCCTCAGGGCTGGAGGCGGTAGCCGCCCGCGTCGGTCAGCAGCAGACGCGCCTGACCCGGCTCGGGCTCGATCTTCTGGCGCAGGCGATAGATGTGGGTTTCCAGGGTGTGGGTGGTGACCCCGGCGTTGTAGCCCCAGACCTCGGTCAGCAGCTCCTCGCGCGACACGGGCTTGGCCCCGGCGCGATAGAGGTATTTGAGGATGTTGGTTTCCTTTTCCGTCAACCGGACCTTCTTGCCCTTGTCGTCCAGCATCATCTTCGACGCCGGGCGGAACTCGTAGGAACCGATCTGGAAGACGGCGTCCTCGGACTGCTCGTGGCTGCGCAGGTGAGCGCGGATACGGGCCAAGAGGACGGCGAAGCGGAAGGGCTTGGTGACGTAGTCGTTGGCCCCCGAGTCCAGACCCAGGATGGCGTCGGAATCCGACGACTGGGCCGTCAGCATGATGACCGGGGTCGAGACGCCCGCCTTGCGGATCAGGCGGCAGGCCTCGCGGCCGTCCATGTCGGGCAGGTCGACGTCCAGCAGGATCAGGTCGGCGCGCACCTCGCGCGCCTGACGCACCCCGTCAGTGGCGGTGGAAGCCTGAACGGGACGAAACTCCTCGTGGAGCGCCAGCTGCTCGGCCAAGGCCTCGCGCAGGTCGTCGTCGTCGTCGATGATGAGGATCGTCTTGGGGGTCGCCATGACTAGAGAATGGCGAGGCTTGAGAGGTTCGCCAAGGGTGCTCCGCTATTTCATCGCTTCAAGAGGGCTTTAGGGGCGCATTTCGTTCCCCGAACAGGGCCGAACCGACCCGGACATGGGTCGCGCCGCAGGAAATGGCGATTTCATAGTCGCCGCTCATGCCCATCGACAGCACCGAGAGGCCGTTTCGAGCGGCGATGTCGGCCAGAATTCTGAAATGCGGTTCGGGCGCTTCGTCGGCGGGGGGGATGCACATCAGGCCCTCGACGATAAGGCCGTGGCGGTCGCGCGCGGCGGCGATGAGGGCGTCGGCGTCTTCGGGCAGGACCCCTGCCTTCTGCGGCTCGGCGCCGGTATTGACCTGGACCAGAACGCGCGGGATCCGACCGGTCTTCCGCATCGCTGTCGCCAGAGCCGCCGCCAGCTTCTCGCGGTCCAGGGTCTCGATGACGTCGAACAGTTCGACCGCCTCGACCGCCTTGTTGGTCTGCAGCGGGCCGATCAGGCGCAGTTCCAGATCGGGAAGGGCGGCGCGGCGCTCGGTCCAGTGGGCCTGCGCCTCCTGCACCCGGTTCTCGCCGAAGACGCGCTGGCCAGTGGCCAGAGCCGCCTCCAGCGCGTCACGGCCTTGCGTCTTCGACACGGCGGTCAGGATCACAGAGGCCGGGTCGCGGCCCGCCTCGACGCAGGCCCGGTCGATCCGCGCACGCACGGCGGCGAAGCGATCATGGATGGACGGAACGGCGGAAGCGGGATTAGAGGCGGTCATGACCCTGTCCGAAGACGCGCACACGCTGTGGCAGACAGCGACGGCTCTAGCCCGTGCGGCGGCGGCTGTCAGCCCGCCGAAACGCCCCCTGCCCCCGCTGCTTTTCTTCACCGACCCGACGCGCACGCCCCGCCCCTGGGAAACGGCGGCTCGCCTGCCCGCCGGCGCCGGCGTCGCCTTCCGCCATTTCGGCGCGGCGGACGCGCTGGAAACCGGTCTGCGACTGCGGGCGGCGACCCAGGCGGCGGGCGTGCGCTTGCTGGTCGGGCTGGACGCCGAACTGGCCGAGCGGATCGAGGCGGACGGCGTGCACCTGCCGGAACGGGCCCTGTCAGCGGCCTACGCCCTGTCGGTGCGGCGCCCCGACTGGCTGCTGACCGGGGCGGCGCATTCGCTTGAGACGGTGACGGGCGCGCGCGATCTGGACGCCATGATCCTGTCGCCGGTCTTTCCAGCGGGCGGCCTTTCGGGGGCCAAGGCCGCGCTGGGGATCGAAGGGTTCACGGCGATGGCGGCGAGCGCCCCCTGCCCGGTCTATGCTCTGGGGGGGATCAGCGCCGACAACGCCGCGACCCTGATCGGATCAGGCGCGCGCGGAATCGCAGGCGTGGACGCCGTGCAGACCGCTTTCCGGCCCTAGAGCCCAGACGCGATCAGAACTTGAAGATGGTTTCCAGACGCACGCGCGGGGCGGCGCGGCGGTCGGCAGCGCTTTCAGGGGCGCGGGCCGGATCGACTTCTGGCGTGGCCAGATTGGCGGCGGCGCCAACCCGCAAGCGCGGGCTGAGGCGGTAGTAGGCGCCGGCCTCGACGTCGCCCCAGTCGGTTTCGCGGCCGACCGGCTGGTTCAGGTTGAAGTTCAGACCCCAGCGGCCGCTGTCGTTCCAGCGCAGGCCACGACGTTGCGGCGCAGGCGTCGCATGCGAGGCCTGGGCGGCTTCGGTCAGGGAAACGACGGGCGCGCGACGGGCCTGGGCCGAGGCGTCATGGGCCGTCCCGGCGATCGCCAGGATGCTCACAGTCGCAGCGATGATCGCAACGAAACGCATCTTCCAACCCTTGGACCCGACGATCGCGCCGGACCTTGTTCCTGAACCCGGGGCCGAAGCCCGAGGACACAGCGATTAGACACCGCTGGTCCGCCCGGTCAACGAAACGTAGTCATCCACAGGCCGTTCCCGACGACTCTTGCGGTTGCTGTGGCGCTGAGACCACGCCAATAAGTCGACTTACCGACGATCGAACACGGCTTCGCCTTGTCACGGCCCCTTTTCGCCGTGTTATAGTGCGCGGCTGCGGCGCAGGCGTGCGCGTATCCTTGGAGCGCGTGCGCTCGAGGTTCGCTCCACGGCTCGACCTCGAACCTTTACGGAGATCTCGGAATGGCATTTGTTCGCGGCGCTGCGGTCGCCCTGATCGCGTCGGGACTGCTGCTGGGCGGTTGCTCCAGCCTGCCTTTCGTCGGCGCCAAGGATAAGGCTCCCAAGGCCGACGCCCAGTTGGGCATTGGCGTGAACGCCTACCTGTGGCGCGCCACGCTGGACACCCTGGCCTTCATGCCCCTGGCCAGCGCCGACCCCTGGGGCGGCGTCGTCAACTATGACTGGTACGTCAACCCGCAAGCGCCGAACGAGCGCTTCAAGGCCACCGTCTTCATCCTGGATCGCCGCCTGCGCGCCGACGCCCTGAACGTGTCCGTGACCAAGGAAGTCAAGGACGCCGCCGGCGCCTGGACCGCCGCCCCGGTTGCAGCCCAGACGGAAACCGATCTGGAAAACGCCATCCTGACCCGCGCGCGTCAGCTTAATCTCGCCAACGCGGCTCGCTAAGAGCCGCTTCTACCTCCGCCACCCCAACGCAGACCTCAGGGCCGCCTCAAGCTTCGCGCCTGAGGCGATACCTCAGGATACGCCGTGGCCACTCGTTACGAGTCCAAGACCGCCGAACCCCGCCAGCAAGCCCGCTGGGCGGCTGCTGACGCCTTCTCCGTGTCGAACGAGGACACCGGGCGGCCCAAATACTACGTCCTCGAGATGTTCCCCTATCCGTCGGGCAACATCCACATGGGTCACGCCCGCAACTATGTGATGGGCGACGTGGTCGCGCGTCACAAGCGGGCGCAAGGGTACGACGTCCTGCATCCGATGGGCTGGGACGCCTTCGGCATGCCGGCCGAGAACGCGGCCATGGAGCGCGGCGTCCACCCCGGCGACTGGACCTGGTCCAACATCGCCACCATGCGCGACCAGCTGAAGCTGCTGGGCCTGTCGCTGGACTGGAGCCGCGAGTTCGCCACCTGCGACCCGGCCTACTACGGCAAGCAGCAGGCCTGGTTCCTGGAGCTGTACAAACGCGGTCTGGTCTATCGCAAGGACGGCGTGGTCAACTGGGACCCGGTCGACAATACGGTCCTGGCCAACGAGCAGGTCATCGACGGGCGCGGCTGGCGCTCGGGCGCCCTGGTCGAAAAGCGCAAGCTGAACCAGTGGTTCCTGCGCATTACTCAGTATGCGGACGATCTGATCGACGGCCTGTCCGAACTGGAAGGCCGCTGGCCCGACAAGGTCCGCCTGATGCAGGAAAACTGGATCGGCCGCTCCAGGGGTCTGCAGATGAAGTGGGCCTTTGCGCCCGACGCCGCGCCGACCGGGCATGAGGCCGTCGAGGTCTACACGACCCGACCCGACACCCTGTTCGGCGCCAGCTTCGTCGGCCTGGCCCCCGATCACCCCATCTCGAAGCAATTGGCCGAGGCCGACCCGCGCGTCGCCGCCTTCGTCGCCGAATGCCGCAAGGGCGGGGCCTCTCAGGCCGAGATCGAACAGGCCGAAAAGATCGGCTGGGACACGGGTCTGAAGGTGGTCCACCCCTTCACCGGGGCCGAGGTTCCGGTCTGGATCGCCAACTTCATCCTGTCGGAATACGGCACGGGCGCCATCTTCGCCTGCCCGGCCCACGACCAGCGCGACCTCGACTTCGCCCGCAAATACAACCTGCCGGTGATCCCGGTCGTCCGTCCCGAAGGCGCCGGCGACGACTTCGCCGTGGCCAATGAGGCCTACACCGGCCCCGGCTCGATCTTCCATTCCGACTTCCTGAACGGCCTGGACATCGACGCCGCCAAGGCCGAGGCCATCGCCCGCATCGAGGCGGCGGCGGCTGGCGAGGCGAAGACCATCTATCGCCTGCGCGACTGGGGCGTCAGCCGCCAGCGCTACTGGGGTTGCCCCATCCCCATCATCCACTGCGAGGCCTGCGGCCCGGTGGCGGTCCCGGCGGATCAACTGCCGGTCGAGCTGCCCAAGGACGTGACCTTCGACGTGCCTGGCAACCCGCTGGACCGTCACCCGACCTGGAAGCACGTCGCCTGCCCCACCTGCGGCGGCGCGGCCCGTCGCGAGACCGACACGCTCGACACCTTCGTCGATTCCAGCTGGTATTTCGCCCGCTTCGCCGACCCCAAGGCCGATGCGCCGATCAACAAGGCCGCCGCGTCCAAGTGGCTGCCGGTCGATCAATATATCGGCGGCGTCGAACACGCGGTCCTGCACCTGCTCTACGCCCGCTTCATCACCCGCGCCCTGTCGGACGCCGGCCTGATGGACGTGAAGGAGCCCTTCGCCGGCCTGTTCACCCAGGGCATGGTGGTCCACGAGACCTATTACGAAGGCCATGAAGCCAGCGGCAAGCCGCGCTGGGTCGAGCCTTCGGATGTCCGCATCGAGACGGTGGACGGCCAGCGCGTCGCCACCCGTCTGTCCAATGGCGCCGCCCTGACGATCGGCGACATCGAGAAGATGTCCAAGTCCAAGAAGAACGTCGTCGCCCCCCAGGACATCATCGAGGCCTACGGCGTCGACGCTGGCCGCCTGTTCGTTCTGTCGGACAGCCCGCCCGAACGCGACGTGCAGTGGTCGGCGGGCGGCGTCGAGGGCGCCAGCCGCTTCGTCCAGCGCGTCTGGACCGAGTTCGACAGCCTGGATCCGTCAGCGCCCGCCAACGCCGACGTGGACGCCAGCCTGATCCGCGAGACGCACAAGACCATCAAGGCCGTCAGCGAGGGCGTCGAAGGCTTCCGCTTCAACTCGGCCATCGCCAAGCTCTACGCCTTCCTGGCCACCCTGCGTCAGCACGACAAGGCCGGCTTTGAGGCGAGGAGAACCGCCCTGTCGACCATGGCCCGCCTGATCGCCCCCTTCACCCCCCACCTGGCCGAAGAAGCCTGGGCGCGGTTGGGTGAGGCCGGCATGGTTCTGGACGCGCCCTGGCCCGTGTTTGACGCGGCCCTGGCCGCTGACGACGAAGTCACCCTGCCCGTCCAGATCGGCGGCAAGCGTCGGGGCGAGGTCGTCCTGCCGCGCGGGTCGGACAATGCGACAGTCGAGGCCGCCGCTCTCGCCAACCCGACGGTTCAGGCCTACCTTGCCGCCAACAACCTCAGCGTCCGCAAGGTGATCGTGGTGCCCGACCGTATCGTCAATCTGGTGGCCGGCTGATGCGTCGCGCCCTCGCCCTGATCGCCGTGGCGGGCGCGGCCCTGCTGTCCGGCTGCGGCTTCACGCCCCTCTATGGTGACACAGGCGTGGGCGCAGGCCTGTCGCGCATCGCCGTGACCACGCCCGACAACCGCCTCGGCTACCGACTGCGCGAGCAGCTGGAGGACGCCTTCGGCCGCGATGGTTCGGCCCAGCCCCTCTATCGGCTGGCGACGGAAGTGACGCAGGAACGTCGGCCCCTGGGTCGTCGCATCGACGACACGGCCAGCCGCTATGAGCTGACGGTCAAGGCCGACTGGACCCTGACCCCGGCCAGCGGCGGCGTCCCGATCAAGGGCTCGCAGACCACGACCACCACCTATGCCGCCGCCGACCAGCCCTATGCCGCCATCACCGCCCAGCAGGACGGCGAGGACCGGGCCGCCGCCGATCTGGCGCGCCTGATCCGGCTGGACATGATGCGCGCCCTGGCGGGCCAGTGAGGCCTGTTCTGAAGGGGATGGGCGCGTGATCCTGGCCAAACGGCCCGAGGTCGACCGCTTCCTGAAGTCGCCCGACGCCCACATCCGCGCCGCCGTCATCCACGGCAAGGACCGCTCAGGCGTCACCGAGCGGGCCCTGACCCTCTACAAGGCCATCACGCCCGACCTAAACGATCCGTTCAACGTCACCTTCCTGACCGAGGCCGATATCGACGGCGATGCGGTCAAGCTGGAGGAGGCGCTGACGGCCCTGAGCATGATCGGCGGGCGCCGTCTGGTGCGCATCCGCCTGTCGGACGGCAAGGCCAGCGTCGACAAGGCCATCGCCGCCGCCCTGACCGTGCACGCCGACGGCGGCTACAATCCCGACGCCATGCTGGTCATCGAGGCCGGGGCGCTCGGCCGCGAATCCGCCCTGCGGAAGGCCGCCGAGAAGTCGCCCGGCGCCGTCGGTATCGCCTGCTACGAGGACGAGGTCGGCGACGTGGCCCGCATGACGCGCGAGGCCCTGGGGGCCGACAAGGTGGGCCTGACTTCGGACGCCCTGGACCGCTTCGTCGCCCGCCTGCCTCGCGAGCGCGGTCTGATGCGTCAGGAAATCGAACGTCTGGTCCTCTACATCGGGCCTGGCTCCGGCCGCACCATCGACGTGCCGGAACTGGAAGAACATCTGGGCGTAGAGCCCGACGCCTCCCTGTCCGACGCCGCCCTGCAAGCCTTCGGCGGACGCCCCGGCCCGGCCCAATCCGGCCTGCGCCGCGCCCTGGCCGAGGGCGAAAGCGCCGTCATGGCCGTGCGCATGGCCGCCATACACCTCGGCAAACTGCGCCGGATCAACGTCCTGCAAGCCTCCGGCGCGGGCGCCAAGGAGGCGGCCAAGTCCGCCGGCGTCTTCTGGAAGCAGGAGGCCGAGATGCTGCGTCAGGCCCGCGCCTGGCGTCTGGAGACGCTCGACGAGGTGCAGGACAACGTCAACACCGCCGACATCGCCACCAAGACCACGGGCATGCCCGAAGCCCTGATCGCCGAACGCCTGCTGCTGGAAATCTCCGCCCGCGCCAAGCGCATGGGACTTTGAGCGAGGGCCTACCGCGCTTTCGCGCTACTTGAGGTCGTCGCCCCTTTCCTCCCCACTTGTGGGGAGGGGGACCGCGTAACGGTGGAGGGGGCGGCACAGAGGGCTGACGTTTGAGTCGCCCCCTCCGTCACGTCGCTTCGCGCCGCGCCACCTCCCCATGAAATGGGGAGGAAAGAACTATTTAGCCCCGTTTCGACGCCTTGCGGAAAGCCGGCTTGTTCGCCGCCGCCGCCTGACGCTGCATGGCCTTTTCAGGGGCCTTGCCCACGGTCTTGGCGCCGGGCTGCCCGCCCCGGGCCCCGGCCTTCTTGGCGGCGAGGGCGCGTTTCAGGGCGTCGGTCGCGCTGGTCTTGTCGGTTTGATCAGTCATGGCCGCACCCTAGCACGTCCTGACCGGAAAGACCTTAGCCGCGCATCAGGCGGCGACACAGGTCGTCGAGTTGTTCCAGGGTGGCGTATTTGATGGTCAGTTCGCCCTTGCCGCCCTTGTCGGTCAGCAGGACCTTGAGGCCGAGCGCATCGGCCAGATCCTGCTCCAGAGCGGCGACGTCGGCGGCGCCCTCCCCGCTCAAGGCCGGCTTGGCCTTGGAGGCCTTGGGACCATCCGCGGCGCGACGAGCCAGGGCCTCGGTCTGACGCACGTTCAGGCCCTTGGAGAGGACCTGTTCAGCCAGGGCCTCAGGGTTGGGGGCCGTGATCAGGGCGCGGGCATGACCGGCCGAGAGCCGGTTTTCCATGACATGGGTCAGGACGCTGTCGGGCAGTTGCAGCAGGCGCAGGGTATTGGCGACATGGCTGCGGCTCTTGCCGACCACGCCAGCCAGGGCGTCCTGGGTGCGGCCGAAACGCGAGATCAGCGAGCCATAGGCCATGGCCTCTTCGACCGGGTTCAGATCGGCGCGCTGGACGTTTTCGATGATGGCGACCTCCATCACCTCCACGTCGTCCATGGGGCGTTCGATGATAGGCACGAATTTCAGCCTGGCGGCCTGGGCGGCGCGCCAGCGGCGCTCGCCGGCGATGATCTGCCACATGCCGTCCTCACCGGGCTGGGCCCGCACCAGGATGGGCTGCAGCACGCCCTTGTCGCGGATCGAGGCGGTCAGTTCTTCCAGATGCTCGGCGGCGAACTGTTTGCGTGGCTGATCGGGGTTGGGCTTCAGGCTCTCGATCGGCACGGCGCGCACGCCCGTCGGCTGAGCCCCGCCGTCCACCGGCGCGCTCTCGGCGACGTTCTCTCCCAGAAGGGCCGACAGGCCGCGACCCAGACCACGTTGACGTTCGGACAAGATGCTGATTCCGTTCTACTTAATCGAAAGAGCCGCCAATCAGGCGGCGAGCGCCTGACGACGCTGGCGTTCGCGGGCCACAAGCTCGCGCGCCAGCTTCAGATAAGCCTGGCTGCCGGTGCATTTCAGATCATAGATCAGCACCGGCTTGCCGAAGGACGGCGCCTCCGACACCCGCACGTTGCGGGGAATGACGCTGTCATAGACCTTGTCGCCAAAGTGGGCGCGCACGTCAGCCGCCACCTGGCCCGACAGGGCGTTGCGGCGGTCGTACATGGTCAGGACCAGGCCCTGGATCTCCAGCGCCGGATTGAGGCTCTGCTTGACCATGTCGATGGTCCGCATCAGCTGGGTCAGGCCCTCCAGCGCAAAGAACTCGCACTGAAGCGGCACCAGAACGGCATCGGCGGCGGCCATGGCGTTCAGCGTCAGCAGGTTCAGCGACGGCGGGCAATCGATCAGGACATAGTCATACCGCGTATGGCCGTTGCCGCCCTGCGCCGCGAGGGCGTCGCGCAGACGATAGGAGCGACGGTCCGCCTGGCTCAGTTCGATCTCAACGCCCGACATGTCGGCGTCGGCCGGCACGATAAAGAGGCCCGGGACAGCGGTTTCAACCGCCGACTGGTCGATCGGGCGGCCATCGACGATGACGTCATAGATCGTCGCTCGGCGTGTTTCACGTGGAACACCCAGACCCGTCGAGGCATTGCCCTGCGGGTCCATGTCGACGATCAGCACCTTTTCGCCGATGGCGGCCAGGGCGGTGCCGAGGTTGATGGCGGTCGTGGTCTTGCCCACCCCGCCCTTCTGGTTGGAGACAGCCAGGACTCGGGTCTGTTTCTCGCGATCAGCGGACACGGCGAAGACTCCGGATGTGGACGATGCGGCCGCGCGGGTCGCTGCGCGAGACGGAGAGGTCACTCTTAAACTGCCAGACCTTGGCCGCCTCTTTCAACTCAGCTTCGGCCTTCTCGCCCTTCAGGAACAGGCCTTGTGCACCGTGCTGGAAGTAAGGTTGTGCATAAGCCAGAAGTTTCTCCATCGGAGCCACGGCGCGAGCGGTGACGATGTCGACCTCGACGTCCTGCTCCTCGGCCCGGCCGTTGACGACCGTAGCTGGCAGATCCAACGCCTCGACCACCTGTTCCAGGAAGCGGCAACGTTTGCCCAGGCTGTCGATCAGCCAGACATGGGCGTCGGGGCGATCCTTCAGCAGGATGGCGAGAACCACGCCGGGAAATCCGGCCCCGGCACCCAGATCGGCCCAGGTCAGAGCCTCGGGCGCCTGGGTCAGAAGCTGGGCGCTATCCCAGGCGTGACGGTTCCAGAAGTCGGGAATGGAGTCCGGGCCGACAAGGTTCATCACCTCATTGGCCTCGGTCAGCATGGCGAGGAAGGCGGTCAGATCATTGATCTGGGCTTCACTGGCGCCGGTGTGGGCGCGGAAGGCGGCGACGGGATCCAGGCTCACGCGACGATGGTCTCGACTTCTGCGGCGAGCGGCGTCGCCTTCTTCACATGGGCCAACAGGGCCGTCAGGGCGCCCGGCGTCATGCCTTCAATCCGGCCCGCCTGCCCCAGGGTGCGGGGCTGGACCAGGATCAGCTTCTCGCGGACCTCGTTCGACAGCCCGCCGATGGCGGCATAGTCGAGACCGTCGGGCAGGGACAGGCCCTCCTCCCGACGCAAGGCCTCGGCCTCCGACGCCTGGCGGTCCAGATAGCCGGCGTAGACGGCGTCGATCTCGACCTGTTCGCGCACGGCGGGCGACCAATCGGCGACTTCAGGCCGGACGCCAGCGAAATGGTCCAGCGTCACACCGGGAAAGGACAGGAGGTCGCGGATCGACCGGCGCTGGCCGTCAGCATTGACGGTGATGCCCAGCGCTCCAGCCTCCTTGGGCGTGAACTGGGTTTCACGTGAAACACGGTTCGCCCGGTCCAACTGCGCGGCCTTCGTCAGCCATACTTTCGCGCGCGCCGACCCGACTACGCCGGCGGCGACGCCCAGCGCCGTCAGACGCAGGTCGGCGTTGTCGGCGCGCAGGGTCAGGCGGTACTCCGCCCGGCTGGTGAACATGCGATAGGGCTCGGTGACGCCGCGCGTCACCAGGTCGTCGATCATGACGCCGATATAGGCCTGGTCACGACCGAGGATAATCGGGTCCGAACCGGCGGCGGCGCGGGCGGCGTTGAGGCCGGCGATCAGGCCTTGGGCGCCCGCCTCTTCATAGCCCGTCGTGCCGTTGATCTGACCGGCCAGATAGAGACCGGGCCGTTTCTTGACCTCCAGCGCCGGGGTCAGTTCGCGCGGATCGACATAATCGTATTCGATAGCGTAGCCGAAGCGGAAGACCTCGACCTGTTCCAGGCCCGGCATGGTTCGCAGGAAGGCCATCTGAGTGGCGTCCGACACCGAGGTCGATATGCCATTGGGATAGACGGTCGGGTCGTCCAGACCCTCGGGCTCAAGGAAGACCTGGTGGCTGGTCTTGTCAGCGAAGCGGACCACCTTGTCCTCGATCGAGGGGCAATAGCGCGGTCCGCGCCCCGACAGCTTGCCGCCATAGACGGCGCTCTCGCCCAGGTTCTCGGCGATGATGCGGTGGGTTTCCTCGGTCGTATGGGTGATGCCGCAGGCGATCTGCGGCACCTCGATCTTGTCCGTCCGGAAGCTGAACGGCACGGGCTCGTCGTCGGCCGCCTGCATCTCCAGCTGGTCCCAAGCGATGGTTCGGCCATCCAGACGCGCGGGCGTGCCGGTCTTCAGCCGCCCCATCATCAGGCCTGCGCCATAGAGGTCGGCGGCCAGACCGACAGACGGCGCCTCGCCAAAGCGACCGGCCGCGATCCGTTCCTCGCCGCGATGGATGACGCCGTTGAGGAAGGTGCCGGTCGTCAGGACCACGGCCCCGGCGCGCAAGGTAATACCCTCGCCCGTCGTGACGCCGACGACGCGGTCGCCGTTCAGGATCAGGGCCTCGGCCGTGCCGGCCATCAGGGTCAGGTTCGGCGTCTGGGCCAGTTCGGCCTGCATGGCCTCGCGGTAAAGACGACGGTCGATCTGGCTGCGCGGGCCGCGCACGGCGGCGCCTTTGGAGCGGTTCAAAAGGCGGAACTGGATGCCGGACACATCGGCCAGACGCCCCATGACGCCGTCCAGGGCGTCGATCTCCCGCACCAGATGGCCCTTGCCCAGGCCCCCAATGGCCGGGTTGCAGCTCATCTCGCCGACGGTTTCCAGCTTCTGGGTCAGCAACAGGGTGCGGGCGCCAGCACGCGCCGAAGCGGCCGCGGCCTCGCAGCCGGCGTGACCGCCGCCGATGACGATGACGTCGAAGGTGTTTGAGGGGGAGAAAGTCATGGCCGAGGACATAGTCTATCCCGCCCGACATCGCCACAGCCGCGACGCCGTCGTTTCACGTGAAACACCGAAGTTCTGTGGCTATTTGCCGATGCAGAAGGTGGAGAAGACCTCGCCGAGGATGTCCTCGACACCAATGGCGCCGGTGACGCGGGCCAGGGCGTCCGCCGCCCGACGCAGGTCATCGCCCGCCATTTCCGGCGCCAGATCCAGGGCGCGACGACCCGCCTCGACCGCGGCCAGGGCCTCGACCAGACGACGGCGATGGCGCTCGCGCGTCACCGCCGGGAAGTCGGCGCCCGACAGGTCGCGGGCCAGACGGGCGGCGATCCAGTCGTGCAGTTCGGACAGCCCCTGCCCAGTGGCGGTGCTGACGGTAAGGGCCTCAAGCCCCGCGGCAGGTGTTGCGGCGCCGAGGTCGGCCTTGTTCAGGATCTGAAGGTCGTCGGCCTGGGCGAAGGCGGCGGCGGGATCATCGCCCTGCCCTCCATCTTGCCCCCCAGCTTGCCCCATGTCCGGCGCACGAACCCAGAGCCGCAGGTCGGCGCCTCCGGCCCTCTGGCGCGCGCGGCGGATACCCTCGGCCTCGACCAGGTCCTCGCTGTCGCGCAGCCCCGCGGTGTCGGACAGGGTGACGGCGTAGCCGCCGATCATCAGTTCAGCGTCCAGCACGTCGCGGGTGGTGCCGGCGATGGGGGTGACGATGGCCGCCTCGCGCGCCGTCAGGGCGTTGAACAGCGACGACTTGCCGGCGTTGGTCTCACCGATCAGGACGATGCGATAGCCTTCGCGCACCCGCCGACCCCGGTCGGAATCGGCCAGAGCGGCGCGCAGATCAGCAGCCAGCTGGTCCAGAACCGGACCGGCAGTGCGGGCCAGATTGTCGGGCACTTCCTCGTCGGGAAAGTCGATCTCGGCCTCGACCAGCGACAGGGCCTTGAGCAGGTCACGGCGGAAACCGGCGTAGGCCGCGCTGAGGGCGCCGTCCAGCTGCCCCAGGGCCTGAGATTTCTGGGCGCTCGTCTCGGCGTCGATCAGGTCGGCGACGGCCTCGGCCTGGGCCAAGTCCATGCGGCCGTTCTGAAAGGCCCGACGGGTGAACTCGCCCGGTTCGGCGGGGCGAACATCCAGCGCGATCAGCGCGCGGCTGGCGGCCTCGATCACGGCCCGCCCGCCGTGCAGATGCAGTTCGGCCGAGTCTTCGCCGGTGTAGGAATTGGGTCCCGGGAAGCGCAGGACCAGGGCCTGATCGACCATCTCGCCCTCGTGACGCAGGGTGCGAAGCGACGCCAGTCGCGGGGTCAGCCCCCCTGCCCCGAGCCCAGCCAGGGCGGCGTCCACGCCCGGTCCGGACAGACGCAGGATGGCGATGGCCCCTCGCCCCGGCGGGGTGGCCAGGGCGAAGATGGTGTCGGCGTTGGAACTCAAGTCTTCAGCCCTTGGGCGCGCCCGTGACGGCGGCTTCCATCAGACGGCGGAACTGGTCCTGAGCCTGAACCCCGAACGAGGTCCAAGTCTTCATCAGTTCGTCAGGCTGCAGCGACGCCATGTTGGCGTCCATCCGCTTCTGCATCTCGCCGACCAGATGGTCGTTGAGGACGGTCACGTCGGGCAGGCCGAGGAAGGCGCGAGCCTCGGCCGGGGTGCAGTCGATCTCGATGTTCAGCTTCATGACGCCCTCTCGTGTTTCACGTGAAACATGACGGCGCCCCTCAAGCAGCCTCGCGCCGCGCGCGAGGCGCTAGGGGCCCCAATCAAGTATTCATGGACTGGAAGAAATCGCCGTTGTTCTTGGACTGACGCATCTTGTCGAGCAGGAACTCGATCGCGTCCTGCGGCCCCATCGGGTTGAGGATACGGCGCAGGACATAGGTCTTGGCCAGCTGATCCTTCGGCGTAATGAGGTCTTCCTTGCGGGTGCCGGACTTGAGCACGTCGATGGCCGGGAAGATGCGCTTGTCGGCGACCTTGCGGTCCAGGACGATTTCCGAGTTACCCGTGCCCTTGAACTCTTCGAAGATGACCTCGTCCATGCGCGAACCGGTGTCGATCAGGGCCGTGGCGATGATGGTCAGCGACCCGCCCTGCTCGACGTTACGCGCGGCGCCGAAGAAACGTTTGGGACGTTGCAGGGCGTTGGCGTCGACGCCGCCGGTCAGGACCTTGCCCGACGACGGGACGGTGGCGTTGTAGGCGCGGCCCAGGCGGGTGATGGAGTCCAGCAGGATGACGACATCCTTCTTGTGCTCGACCAGACGCTTGGCCTTTTCGATGACCATTTCGGCGACGGCGACGTGGCGGGTGGCCGGTTCGTCGAAGGTCGAGGCGACGACCTCGCCCTTCACCGTGCGCTGCATGTCGGTGACTTCTTCCGGGCGTTCGTCGATCAGCAGGACGATCAGGAAGACTTCCGGGTGGTTACGCTCGATCGACTTGGCGATGTTCTGCAGCATGACCGTCTTACCCACGCGCGGCGGGGCGACGATCAGGCAGCGCTGGCCCTTGCCCAGCGGAGCGACGATGTCGATGACCCGGCCCGAGCGGTCCTTCAAAGTCGGGTCCTGGATTTCCATGTGCAGACGCTCTTCGGGATAGAGCGGCGTCAGGTTGTCGAACAGGACCTTGGTCTTGACCATCTCCGGATCTTCGAAGTTGATCGTGTCGACCTTGAGCAGGGCGAAGTAGCGCTCGCCCTCACGCGGGCCGCGCACGGCGCCGTGCACCGTGTCGCCCGAGCGCAGGCCGAAACGGCGAATCTGCGACGGCGAGACATAGACGTCGTCCGGGCCCGGC
Organism: Candidatus Brevundimonas phytovorans; assembly: GCA_029203145.1. Taxonomy (NCBI): domain Bacteria; kingdom Pseudomonadati; phylum Pseudomonadota; class Alphaproteobacteria; order Caulobacterales; family Caulobacteraceae; genus Brevundimonas; species Candidatus Brevundimonas phytovorans. Next base: position 3,019,422 of record CP119309.1, on the reverse strand, counting down.
AGATAGTTGGCGTCGGGGCTGCGCAGGAAGCCGAAGCCGTCCGGCAGGATCTCCAGCACGCCCGAGGCGATGATCTCCACCTCTTCGTCGGCCAGGGTCTTCAGGATGGCGAACAGAAGGTCCTGCTTCCGCAGGTTGCCGGCGTTCTCGATCTCGAGGCTTTCGGCGAAGGCGACCAGGTCTTCCGGCGTCTTCTCGTTCAGTTCCTGAAGCGTGATGCGGCCATTCGGCACCATCGGCTCGCCGTCGTCGTCCTCGTCGTCCGCCGTGGTGTCGACGCCGGTATGATCGTTGACGATCTCGGAGGTGTCCTCCGCTTCGACTTCCGGTTCCGGCGCAGCCTCGACCGGCGCGGCGCGCGCGCCGCCCAGCGTCAGCGTCTTGCGCGGACGTTCTGCAACAGTTTCAACGACTTCGGTAGGCTGATCGTTGTTCTCAGGCGTGTCGGTCATGGCGTGCTCGCTCACGCGCTCGGACGCGAGGGCGTCGAGGGCGGTTCGTCTGTCGATGTCGCGGCCTTGCGGCCAGAGGGAGGGCGACGGGCTCCCGCAGGATCAATCCGGCAGGCGTCGCAAGAAGAGAGGGACCGCCCTGCGGCCTACGCCGAACGGTTCATCGCCAGCGGAACCACGAATGACCCGGCGCCGTCAAGCAAGGCCATTCTTTTTGGCCGCGGTCAAAAGGCTCCACGCTTCGAGCCGACGTGGCCTGGCGCTTCGTGCGCTCAAGCCGCGCGCGACCGCGTCGCGCGCGATAGCGCCCTAAAACCTCCACTCCAGCGTCACCGACAGCACCATGATGATGGCCAGCAAGAAGGGGATTTCATTCGTCATACGCCAGAAGCGGCCGGAGTGTTTCGATGTTCCGGCGGCGATCTTCTTGCGTTCGCGGGCCAGGAAGCCATGCCAGCCAGCCAGCAAAAAGACGCCGGTCAGCTTGGTCACCATCCAGGGCTGCTGGAACACATCCCATCCACGCCCCGTGCCGTCGATCCAGATCAGCCAACCGCCGAAGACGAAGGCCAGGATCATCGCCGGATTGATGATGATGCGCAGCAGCCTTGTCTGCCAGGTCCTCAGCAGGGCCTGCATCTCGGCTCGGAGGGGCTCTGGCTTGCCGTTCTGCTCGGCGTCATAGGCATAGAGGCGCGGCAGGAAGAGCATTCCCGCCATCCAGGCGATGACCGCCAGAATATGCAGGCCGCGAGCGAGATCATAGGCGTTCATGGCGTGATCCTAGGCGGCTTTGGCGCGTTTTGAACAGCCGCTGGCGCAGGCTTTCAGCCCGGAGCAGAAGGCGCCCTTGGCCACACCCTGAGGCGCGACGCCGGGGGTCTTCAGCGCCGCCTCGACCGCCTGGGTCAGGGTGGTGATGAAAGCGGGCTCCACGCCCACGGCCGGCGCGCGCAGATAGGGTGCGCAACCGACCTGTTCGGCCAGTTCGGCGTATTCGTGATCCAGCTCGACCAGGGTCTCGATATGCTCGGACACGAAGGCGATCGGCACGACCACAGCCCCCACCCCGTCCCGGCCCGCCTGCTCAACGGCCTCGGGCGTCGACGGCCCCAGCCATTTCAGCGGCCCGACCCGGCTCTGATAGCAGATGGCCCAGTCGCTCAGCCCCATACGGGCGACGACGGCGGCCACCGTGGCCTCGACCTGAGCCTGATAGGGATCGCCGGCGGCGACCAGTTTTTCAGGGATGCCGTGAGCGGAGAACAGCACCCGGACCGGCCGGCCCTCGGCCTTGTCCATGGTCGCGCGGATCAGCCGGGCCTGGGCCTCGATCAAGCCCTCGGCGTCGGGATAGCAGCAGACGGCGTGGACCTCGCCCGGGCCCTTGTAGGCCTCGCGCCAGGCCTTGAGCGACGAAGCGGTCGTGGTGGTCGAGAACTGCGGATAGAGCGGCAGCAGCACCACGTGATCCGGCTGGAACTCCGCCACCGCCCGCGCCGTATCCTCCGTGAAGGGATGCCAGTAGCGCATGGCGATGAAGACCTCGGTCTCGTCGCCCGGCGCCGCATCGGCCAAAGCTTCCGATAGAGCCGCCGCCTGTTTCAGCGTCTCGGGCAACAGGGGCGAGCCCCCGCCCATCCGGGCGTAGTTGGCCTGAGCCGACTTTTCGCGCCGCGAGGAGATCAGCCGGGCCAGGGGCGTGCGGACAATCCCCGGCAAGCCGATGATGGCCGGGTCGTTGAACAGGTTGAACAGGAAGGGTTTGACCGCGTCCGGTCCGTCCGGCCCGCCGAGATTGGTCAGCACCACCGCCACGCGTCGGCCCGGACGATTGTTCTCGGCGGTCTGGGTCATTGGGCGCCGATCCGACGCAGGACCTGTTCGACGTGCGCGATCGGCACGTCCGGCAGGATGCCGTGACCCAGGTTGAAGATCCACGGCCCCTGACCCCAGGCCTCCATCAGTTGATCGACGCGACGATCCAGCATGGGACCGCCGGCACGCAGCAACAGGGGGTCGAGCGCGCCTTGAATGGGCTTGATGGCCTGAACCCGCTTGCCGACTTCCAGAGGACAGGCGGTGTCCAGCGCCACGGCCTGGACGTCGCACTCGCTCGCGTAACGCTCTGCAAGCGCCGCAGAGCCTCTTGGGAAGCCGATGAGCGGCACGGTGACCCCCAGGGCCCGGGCGCGCGCCACAAGCGCCTGGTGAGGCTTCAGGACCAGGATTTCGAACAGATCGTCGGGCAGGCCCTCGGCCCAGCTCTCGAAGATCTTCAGCACCTGGGCGCCGGCGTCCTGCTGCATCTTCAGATAATGGGCGGTAGCCTCGACCAGAACCTCCAGCAGGGCTGCGACCTTTTCCGGTTCGGCATAGGCGTAGGTCCGGGCCGCAGCGCGCTCGCCCTTCATGATCGTCCGGGCTTCGCCGTCCAGCATATAGGTGGCCACGGTCCAGGGCGCGCCGGCGAACCCGATCAGGGCCTTGGACGGATCGAGTTCAGCCCGCACCAGGCTAAGGGTATGGCCCACCGACTTCAGGGCCTCTCCCGCCCCGGAAGCCAGCTCCCGCATCGACTCCACCGACGGCAGGGCGCCGAGGCGCGGACCTTCGCCGGCTTCGAACCAGACCTTCTGTCCCAGAGCGCCCGGGATCAGCAGGATGTCGGCGAAGACAATGGCCGCATCAAAGCCGAACCGGCGCATCGGCTGAAGCGTGGCTTCCGCCGCCATCTCGGGGTTGTGGCAGAAGGCGATGAAGTCCGGCGCCTTGGCCCGCAGCTCGCGGTACTCGGGCAGGTAGCGCCCGGCCTGACGCATGAACCACACGGGCGGACGGGTCGTAGTCTGGCCCTGGAGAGCCTGGATCAGAAGAGGAGTGCTCATGGTCTGGGCTTTAGGATGCACACCCCCAAGCCTCAATCCCTATTCAAGAATAAGAATTTGAAAGAATTGGAGGTTGGAAGCAGGGCGCTGGACAGCGGGGATAGAATTCGGAACTCCCGTCCATCGACAGGTTTTTCCCGGATTTCGGAAGAACGATTCCTGAGGGGGCCGTCATGGTGTGTTGATTACGGGGATAACCGGCTCTGAGTCCGCTATGACGGGAGTCCGATCTGGGCGCCGTTGTGGGAAAGGCGCCGGGCGCCAATTCTGGACAAGGCGCCTTATCCCCTGGTGAGGATAATAATTCGGCGCCTGTATGAACGACTCCAGGCGCCGTTCGGCAATCGGCGCCCGTGATCCCCGCTCGCGACCCGCGTCTGAGCTTGCTAGAGGATTCGGCGCCCAATCGGCGCCCCGTCGGCGCCCAGGCGATGTCGAACGGCGCCCCGGCTTTTGCACAGGCTGGGGGGAAAGAGTCCGCCGCTATCCGGGGCGGTTTGAGGATGAGGAGACGATCAGAGCCATGAGCCCCGCCCGACCCTCGTCGCGTCTCGCCACCTATTTCCATGTCCATCTGGTCTCGGACTCGACCGGCGAGACCCTCAACGCCATGGCCAAGGCCGTCATCGCCCGGTTCGACGGCGTCATTCCCATCGAACACATCTATGCTCTGGTCCGTTCGCCCAAGCAGATGGAGCGGGTTCTGGAAGAGGTCGCCGGAGCGCCCGGCGTGGTGCTGCACACCCTGGTCGACCGCGAACTGCGCGAACAGCTGGAAGAAGGCTGTCGTCGGCTGCAGACGCCGCAGATCGGGGCGCTGGACCCTCTGGTCGGGGCGCTGTCGGGTTATCTGGGCACGAACATCTCGACCCGCGTCGGGGCTCAGCACGCCCTCGACCACGGCTATTTCAATCGCATCGGCGCCCTGGACTTCGCCATCGCCCACGACGACGGCCAGGGCACGCTGGAACAGCTGGAGCACGCCGACGTGGTCCTGTGCGGCGTCAGCCGGACCTCCAAGACCCCGACCTGCATCTATCTGGCCAATCGCGGCATTCGCGCCGCCAACGTGCCGCTGGTGCCGGGCCAGGAAGATGGCGAGCGACTGACCCAGTTGAAGAACCCTCTGGTCGTCGGCCTGACGGTCTCGCCGGATCGTCTGGTGCAGATCCGCCGCAACCGGCTGGAGGGTCTGAACGCCGCGCGCGCCTCCGACTATGTGGATCATGAGGCGGTGCGCGATGAAACCGTCAAGGCGCGCCGCGCCTTCGAGCGGCGCGGCTGGCCGACCATCGACGTCACCCGCCGCTCGGTCGAGGAGACCGCGGCCGCCATTCTCAACCTGCTGAGCGAGCGGCGCAGCCGCCGCCAGGACACTCCCGGAGCCCCCTCGTGACGACGACTGACGGCGAACGCCTGATCCTGGCCTCCAAGAGCGCGGCGCGACGCGCGATCCTGACCGAGGCGGGCGTGCCTTTCACCGTTCAGGTCGCCGACGTGGACGAGGACAGGCTGAAGACCCCGGGCGTCGATCCGGTCGCACTGGCGGTCGAACTGGCGCGGGCCAAGGCCCTCGCCGTGTCGCGCCACGACGCCGACGCCTGGGTCCTGGGCGCCGATCAGACCCTGGCCTTCGACGGCGGCCTGGTCTCCAAGGCCCCGACGCTGGCGGCGGCGCGCGAACGCCTGGTCGCCATGCGCGGCCGGACGCATCAGCTGCATTCCGGCGCGGCCCTGGCCCGCAACGGCCAGGTGGTCTGGTCCGGCGTGGACACCGTCGAGATGAGGATGCGCGACTTCTCCGACGCCTTCCTCGACGCCTATCTGGCGGCGGAGGGCGAGGCCCTGCTGGCCTGCGTCGGCTCCTACCGGCTGGAGGGCCTGGGGTCACAGTTGTTCGAGGCGGTCGAGGGCGACTATTTCACCGTGCTCGGCCTGCCGCTGTGGCCGGTGCTGGCCGAGCTGCGCCGCGCCGGGGTGATCGTCTCGTGAGCCCCTCCCCTTTTCGCACCAACCGCATCACCGGCGCCGCCCTGCTGGCGGGCATCGCCGGTCAGCCGGTGGCCCATTCGCTTAGCCCGGTGATCCACAACGCCTGGCTGGAGGCCGGCGCCATCGACGGCGCCTATATGCCGTTCGCGCCCCAAGACGCCGCCGGGTTCGACATCCTGGTCGCCGCCGGCCGCGCGGGTCTGGTCCAGGGCCTGAACGTCACCGCCCCCTTCAAGGAACAGGCCTTCGCCCTGGCGGATGAAGCCAGTCCAGCGGCCCAGGCGACCGGTTCGGCCAATATCCTCGTCTTCGACAAGGGCCGGGTGCGGGCCGACAGCTCCGACGGCGTCGGCGTCCTTTGCGCCCTGGCCGACCAGGCGCCGGCGCTGAAGCTGAAAGGCGCCGTCGTGGTCATGCTGGGCGCCGGCGGGGCGGCCCGCGCTGGCGCGGGCGCCCTGATCGAGGCGGGGGCGACCATCCACATCCTCAATCGCTCGCAAGACCGGGCCGAGGCCCTGGCCGCCGACCTGGGCGCGTCGGTGAGCGTGGCCGACGAGACCGCCCTGGCCTCCGCCGACCTGGTGATCAACGCCCTCAGTGTTCAACCGAGCATCGACCTGGCGCTGCTGAAGCCGAGCGCCGTGGTCATGGACATGACCTACAAGCCCGTCGTCACCCCCTTTCTGGCGGCAGCGCGCGCCCGCGGTCTGACCACGGTGGACGGTCTGGCCATGCTGATCGGTCAGGCGGCGCCCTCCTTCACCGCCCTGTTCCGTCGCCCGCCGCCGCCGCTGGACCTGCGCGCCCTGCTGCTGGCCCATCTGGGAGAAGGCGTGTGATCATCCTTGGCCTGACCGGCTCCATCGGCATGGGCAAGTCGACGACGGGGCGGATGTTCGCCGACGAAGGCGCTCTGGTCTGGGACGCCGACGCCGCCGTGCACCGCCTCTATGCGCGCGGCGGGGCGGCGGTCGAACCCCTGGCTCAGGCCTTTCCCGGCGTGGTCGTCGATGGCGCCGTGGACCGCACCCGCCTGGCCGAGGCGCTGGGTCGCGACGAGGCCGCCTTCAAACGCCTGGAAGCCATCGTCCATCCCCTGGTGGGGCAGGACCGGGCTCAGGATCTGGCGGCGGCGCGCACTGAGGGCGTCCGTCTGGCCGTGCTCGACATCCCCCTGCTGTTCGAAACCGGCGGCGAGGCCTTGGTGGACGCCGTGGTCGTGGTCACGGCCGATCCCGAGGTTCAGGCCGCGCGCGTCCTGGCCCGCCCCGGCATGACCCACGAGCGGTTCGAAGCCATCCTGGCCCGCCAGACGCCTGACGCCGAGAAACGTCGCCGCGCCGACTTCCTCGTCGATACCGGTCGCGGGCTGGACGCAGCGCGCGATCAGGTGCGCCAAATCGTGGGGACAGTTCTCGATCCCGCGTGGACGCCCCCGCGCCGGCACTGAGCCGGCCCTTTCGTCCGGGCGCGGCTTGCCCCATTAAGGGGCTATGGCCCGCGAAATCGTTCTTGATACTGAAACCACAGGATTTGATCCCAAGACGGGCGACCGTTTGATCGAGGTCGGCTGCATCGAGATCTACGACCTGCTGCCCACGGGTCGGACTTTCCACCGCCTGGTCAATCCTGAACGTCTGATCCCGCCGGACGCCATCCGGGTCCACGGCATCACCGACGACCACGTCAAGAACGCCCCCAAGTTTCATGAGATCGCCGCCGACCTGCTGGAGTTCGTCGGCGATGCGCCTCTGATCGCGCACAACGCCAACTTCGACCGCAACTTCATCGACTTCGAATACAGCCGTATCGGTCAGAAGCCGCCGCCGCAGGATCGCTGGATCGATACGCTGCAGCTGGCTCAGAAGCGCTTTCCGGGCATGCCCAATTCGCTGGACGCCCTGTGCAAGCGCTTCAAGATTTCACTGGTGGACCGGACCCTGCACGGCGCCCTGATCGACTCCCGTCTGCTGGCTGAGGTCTATCTGGAGCTGCGCGGCGGCAAGGAAAGGGCGCTGGACCTGACCACGGCCCGCAGTCCTCAGGCCATGGCCGCCGCGGCCAGCCTGAGCCACGGCGCGCGACCCAATCCCCTGCCCTTCCGCTCGACCGAAGCCGAGCAGGCGGCGCATCGGGCCTTCCTGAAGTCCTCGCTGAAGGACTACAGCCTGTGGGCCGGCTATGGCGTGACCGTCGAGGTCGAAGCCAAGGATGAAGCCGCCGCCTAGAGCGCGGCGTCCATCAGGATATAGGTCCCGGCCTTGTCCTGAAAAGCGTCGATCTGGGGGACCAGGCGGCGGAAGTGTTCGCTGGCGCAATGGGCGTCCAGCGCCGCCTGATCGGGCCATGCCTCGATGAAGATGAAGTGGCCGGGCTGGCGCCGATCCGTGAACAGATCATAGGCGACGCAGAGCGGCTCCTGGCGCGTCAGCCGCACCAGTTCGCGATAGAGCGGCATGACCGTCTCGACGTGTTCGGGCTTGATGAAGACCTCGGCGATGACCTTCAGCATGACGGTCCCCTTTCGGCATAGAAAAGGGGCGCCCCCAAAGGAAGGACGCCCCCCAACCTTCCGCACAAGCAGCGAGGCGCCCCGCGCCTCGCGTTAGCGGTCTTCACTTATGATTTATGCCTGGCCGGTTTCGGCCGGGCCGCTGGCGATCTGCTGCTGGCGGGCGACATAGATGGCGGCGAAGTCGATCGGATCGACCATGAAGGGCGGGTAGAAACCGCCGTCCGAGGTGGCCTGGGCGATGATCTGGCGCGCGAAGGGGAAGAGGTAGCGCGGGCATTCGATCAGCAGCAGGGGCTCGATGTCCTGGGGCGAGACGCCGCTCAGGGCGAACAGGCCGCCGTAGACGAGTTCCACGTGAAACACCGCGTTCTTGTCGTCGCCGGTGGCCTTGACCGACAGCTTCAGGTCGACTTCGAACAGGCCGTCGGGGCGACCGGCGGCGTTCATTTCCACGCCCATGTCGATGGCGGGCTTGCCCTCGATGCGCAGGCTTTCCGGCGCGCGCGGGTTCTCGAAGGACAGGTCGCGGACATATTGGGCCATGATGCGGAAGCCCGGACCCGCGGGCTGGCCCTGCGTCGGCTCGGTCTGGCCGTTGGCGGCGGCGTCGGCGGGGGCGGTGGCGTCGGTCATGAAGTTAGCCGTCAGTCTGAAAAACAAGGGACGCCGGACCGCTCCGGGTCCGGGATGAAGGGCCCGCGACTACCACGGCGAGGCTATTGGCCGCAACGGCGAGACCCGCGTTCTGAGCCCCCCTCGCCTTGCGCGCGGCGGGATCGCCCCCTAATCCTGACAATAACAGATGCGCGCCCGTCGCCCCCCTTGGGCGCGCGCCAATCAGGTGAAGCCCGTGCCCATCCAATTCCAGATCGTCATGTTCGCCATCGTCGCCGCGGTGCTGCTGTTCATGCTCTATAACGTCCTGGGCAAGAAGGTCGGGCGTCAGCCTCAGGAAGACGCCCGCCTGCCTCAAGCCGCCGCGCTTGGCGGTCCGGCGCCGGCCCCCGCCGCTCCCGGCCTGGACGCCGCCACGGCCGCCGCCGTCGCCGGGCTCAAGGCCCGCGACCCGGGCTTCGATCCCGTGCGTTTCGTCGAGGGCGCCCGCCAGGCCTATGAGACCATCGTGCGCGGCTACGCCTCGGGCGACCGCGAGGCTCTGCGGCCGCTGCTGACCCCCACCGTCATGACCTCGTTCGAGGCCGGGATCGCGGCGCGTGAAGCGCGCGGCGACCGCGAACAGACCGAATTCCTGCACCCGCCCCGCGCTGACCTGGAACTGGCCACGGTCAGGGACGACCGCGCCGTCGCCAAGGTTCGTTTCCTGGCCGAGATGCGCAGCACCGTGACCCCGGCCGAGGGCGAGACGACCACCGAGGAACGCCGCACGGCCGAGCTGTGGACCTTCGAACGCGCCCTGGGCGCCGCCGATCCCAACTGGGCTCTGGCCCGCGTCGAGCCGGCCAGCGCCTGATGCGCGCCGCCGCCCTGCCGCCCGTCCCGCACCGAGGGCGGTCGGGCGTGATGAAGCTCGCCGCCCTGGCCCTGCTGCTGCTGGCGGCGGCCTGCGCCTCGGCGCCGCGCGTGACGCCGCTGCCCCCCATAGGCCCCGGTCCCGTTCCTCCGCCCACGGCCTCGGTCGAGGGCTTCAGCCTCGCCGCCCTGCCCGGCTGGGCCGAGGAAGACCATCTGGCGGCGTTTCGCGCCTATGCCGTCGGCTGCGGGCCGGCCCGGCGCGGAGGGGCCGACGCCGTCTGCCTGCGCGCTCGCGCCCTGTCGTCTTCGCGCCTGACGCCCAGCGAGGCCCGCGCCTTCCTTGAAGCCAATTTCGTCGCCGTCGAGGCCCGGACCGACGATGGCGGGCCCGGCCTTTTGACCGCCTATTTCGCCCCGGAATATGCGGCGCGGCGCGCCCCCGACGACGAGTTTGACGCTCCGGTCCTCAGCCGCCCGGCCAATCTGTCGAGCGTCGGCGACCGCGCGGCGATCGAGGCGGGCTCGGCCCAGTCGTCGGCCCTGGCCTGGATGCGGGCCGAGGACCTCTTCTTCCTGCAGATCCAGGGGTCGGGCACCCTGACCTTCCCGGACGGCGCCCGCCTGCGCGCCGCCTACGCCGCCGACAATGGCGCCAGGTTCGTCGGCATCGCCCGCCCCATGGCCGAGCGCGGCCTGCTGCCGCAAAATGGGACCTCAGGCGACGCCATTCGCGTTTGGCTGTCGGCCCATCGCGGGGCGGAGGCGCGCGCGGTCATGGCCCTGAACCCGCGCTACATCTTCTTCACCGTCAGTCCCGACGACGGCAACGAGGCCACCGGCGCCGCCGGCGTCCCCCTGCCCGCGCGTCGCTCCGTGGCCGTGGACCCCTCGCGCTGGACCTATGGCGACGCGGTCTGGATCGAGGCCGACGGCGGCAATCTGCTCGGCGCCCGCGCCAGCTACCGCGGCCTGGTCATGGCGCTGGACACCGGCTCGGCCATCCGCGGCCCGGTCCGCGCCGACCTCTATGTCGGCCGTGGCGACGCGGCGGGCCAGGAAGCCGGGGCGGTGCGCCATCCGCTGCGGATGTGGCGGTTGACGCCGAAGGGCTGAGGTTGGGAGGGCAGAGTCTGTTTCGACCCGTTGGCGACATTAGCGGCATCGCCTAGCCTCCAGATATGCACAAAGAACCGAGAGACGGAGGGGCCGATGTCAAGGCAGTCTATGTGGCTGGCCTCTCGGGCTACTATCCTAGCCCCTACCTGACACCGGACGACCTCAAGGCCCTGTCAGACCGCTGCCTGACGGGCAATAGAGTGATCAGCAACATTGAGGCTTACGAGCTTGATGGTGGGGCCGACGTCGCCCGTTTTGACCTAAGTCTCTACGGAGAAGACGCTACACAGAAGTTGAAGAGCTGGCCGGAGCGGGCGTCGGACTCGGTAACGTTCATCGAGCAGTTGCTGCTTGATGTGGCCAAGGAAAAGAACCGCATAATGTTTCAGGTCTGGCTTGATTGGGACCAAACCTGAGGTCGGCTCCGTAAGTGTCCGCTTCCGACCCAAAACAGACATTGACATCGACCGTCTGGCGGCAAGTTCATAGCCCGATGAAAAAACGATACGTGATCGCGATTGGCGTTGGTCTGGCGGCAATCGGTGTCGTGGTCGGAGCGAAGTTCATCCTACATGACTGGCTAACCGTTGATGCCTGCTACGATCGCGGCGGGGTGTATCTTGATGAGATCGGCAAGTGTTCTCACTCGCAAACGGAAGTGGATAGCTACCGACCCAGGTCTAACCAGCCCGCAGAGGTTCGCTAACCACCCTTAGCTGCCTCTCTCTACCGCCGCTTCAGGCTGCCCAGCAGACCACGCATCAGTTCGCGGGTGATGGTGGTGCCGGCGGTGCGCAGGACGGACTTGGTCAGGGCCTCCATCGGAGTCTGACGGGACGAGGCGCGGGGGCGCGGCGCGGCGCGTTCGCGGGTCGGGGCTGGGGCGGAACGGGCGGCCTTTTCGGCGGCCTTGACCGCAGCGGCGTCGCTCTGGGTCTGGGCCTCGATGCGGTCGGCCTGGGCGCGGCGGGCCTTCAGGACCTCCTCGGCGGACTCGCGGTTGACGGCGGTGTCGTAGGTTCCGCGCACCGGGCTGGCGGCCATCACGGCGGCGCGCTCGGCCTCGGTGGCCGGACCCAGGCGCGAATCCGGCGGACGGATCTTGGTCTGGGCCACCACGGTCGGGGCGCCCTTGTCGTCGAGGGTCGAGACCAGGGCCTCGCCCACCCCCAGGCCCTGAATGGCCTCGGCGGTGTCGAAGGCGGGATTGGTGCGGAAGCTCTGGGCTGCGGCGCGCAGTCCCTTCTGTTCGGCGGGGGTGTAGGCGCGCAGGGCGTGCTGCACCCGGTTGCCCAGCTGGGCCAGAACGGTGTCCGGGATGTCGGCGGGGTTCTGGGTGACGAAATAGACCCCCACCCCCTTGGAGCGGATCAGGCGCACCACCTGCTCAACCTTTTCCAGCAGGGCCTTGGGCGCGTCGTTGAACAGCAGGTGGGCCTCGTCGAAGAAGAAGACCAGTCTCGGCTTCTCCGGGTCGCCGATCTCGGGCAGTTGCTCGAACAGCTCCGACAGCAGCCACAGCAGGAAGGCGGCGTAGAGGCGCGGGCTGTTCATCAGCCGGTCGGCGGCCAGGACGTTGACCTGACCGCGCCCGTCCAGCGAGGTCCGCATCATGTCCTCCAGCCGCAGGGCCGGCTCGCCGAAGAAGGCCTTGCCCCCCTGTTGCTCCAGTTGCAGCAGGGCGCGCTGGATGGCGGCGATGGAGGTGGGCGAGACATTGCCGACCTCGCGGCCGATGGTCTGGGCGTTCTCGCCGACATAGGCCAGCAGGGCGCGCAGGTCCTCGAGGTCCAGCAGCAGCAGGCCCTCCTTGTCGGCGACGTGGAAGGCGACGGTCAGCACGCCTTCCTGCACATCGTTCAGCTCCAGCATCCGGGCCATCAGCACCGGGCCGATGTCCGTGACGGTGGCGCGCACCGGGTGGCCCTTCTGGCCGTAGAGGTCCCAGAAAACGACGGGCGCCGCCTTGCCGGTCAGGGTCAGGCCCATGGCGCCGGCGCGCTCGCCGAACCGGGCTGTGTCGCCGGCCTGACTGATGCCTGACAGGTCGCCCTTCACGTCAGCGCAGAAGACCGGGACCCCGGCGTCGGAGAAGCCCTGGGCCATGATTTGCAGCGTCACCGTCTTGCCGGTGCCGGTGGCGCCCGCCACGACGCCGTGCCGGTTGGCGCGCTTGAACAACAGGGTCTCTGCGGCGCCCTCGAAGGACTGGCCGAGGAAGAGGGCGGCGGGGGCGTCGGTCATGCGGGCGGTCTCCAGCGTCTGGGCGCATGGTTATCTGACCGGGACCGGGCCGCAAGACGGAACCGTGCGGCTTTACAGCGATTGACGCTGTCCCCGCCGACCCTGACAGTCCCGCTCATGAAACTGCCCATCTCCCTGCAGACCTCGTCGGTCGCGCGCAACGCCCTGGTTCTGATCGCTGTCGTGGCGGCTGGGGCGGCCCTCTACTGGCTGCGCGACATCCTGACGCCGCTGGCCATGGCCATCTTCCTGATGATCATGATCGACGGGGTGAAGCGCGCGATCGAGCATCGCACCCCGGTCCCGTCGCGCTTCGCCGGGGCGGCCGCCCTGACTGTCGTGGTGATCGGCTTTCTGCTGTCCATCTGGATCATCGTCGACGGCGCGTCCGGCTTCTTCACCGACGCTTCCGGCGTCTCGGCCAGCATCGGGCCGCGCCTGGACCACATCATCGCCGACGTCAGCGGCCTGGTCGGCATCCAGGAGCCCCCGACCCTGAACGAACTGATCGCCGGCATCGACGTGCGCGGTTGGCTGACCCAGGCCGCCCTGCAGGCCCAGGGCGTGGCCTCGGGCGCCTTCTTCGTCATGGTCTATCTGGGCTTCCTGCTGGCCTCGCAGGCGGGTTTCCGCAAGAAGATCGTCGCCATGTTCCCCGAACGCGGCGCCCGGCATGAGGCGCTGGAGGTGTTCAATCGCGTGCGCGGCGGGGTCGAGGGTTATCTGTGGGTTCAGGCTGTCACCGGCGCCCTGATCTGCCTGGTCGCCTGGGTTCTGATGCGGGCTGTGGGTCTTCAGAACGCCGAGTTCTGGACCTTCGTCATCTTCATCGTCGGCTTCATTCCGGTGTTGGGCGGCGCCATCGCCGGCCTGGCCCCGCCCCTGTTCGCCCTGGTCCAGTTCGAAAGCTACTGGCCCGCCCTGATTCTTCTGGTCGGTCTTCAGGCCCTGTTGTTCATCGTCGGCAATTTGATCCAGCCGCGCATGCAGGGCGATAATCAGAATATCGATCCGGTGGTCGTCCTGTTGGCCCTCGCCCTGTGGGGCAAGATGTGGGGCGTGCCAGGCATGTTCCTTTCGACCCCGCTGGCGGTGATGGCCATGGCCATCCTGGCCGAGTTCAAGGGCTCGCGCTGGATCGCGGTCCTGCTGTCCGGCGACGGCGAGCCCTATGCCCCGCGCAAGCTCGAGGCCGAGACCGCGCCGGAGGGTCCTGGATGGGTCCAGCGCCTCTTGGGGCGCGGCAAGGCGCCGCATCAGAAACACGACGAAGACGGCTGATCCTGCCCTTGATCCGCCATATCTGACGACTATCTACCCAATCAGACGACGCGGCCTCCCCTCCCCCTCCCGGCCGCGAAGTCCAGAGGACCGGCGCTCCCTCCCCCTCCTGCGCCGGACCCCAAGCAGGCCGTCGAGCGTTTCACGCTCGGCGGCCTTGTTCTTTTCAGACCGCCTTGCTGCACTCGCGCTCGCCCGATCACGGCTGAATTGGGGCGGTTGTTGTCGTCAACGGAGTTTTGGCGACCGGAATTCGCCCAACTGTGGGCCCTTGGCGCAACATGGTGCGCTGCACACTGAAATTCAGGGTCTGAGCCGCCTCGGACGGCCTAGCCAGTTCCGTCAGCGACGCTAAGGTGGCGCGGTCAAATCCCTGCGGCCTCAGGCCGTGCTGTTCGAGACCACATCATGTCCGCCGCTCCGCGCACAGTTTCCGCCACGCCAGCCACTCTGGAGGCGCTGGAAGCGACCTATGCGCGGATTGTCGACGGCCCGCCGGGCGCCGCTGAAAAGTCCTTCCTGGCCCAGGCCTTTGACGACTACGCCGCCGATGAAACGCCCGAATTGGGCGGCGACGATCTGGCCGCCCTTCTGGGTCTGGCCTGGCGCTCGGCCCAGACCCGTCAGGCCGGCGAACCGGCCCGCGTCACGGTCAGCCCCCTGGCGGGCGCCGACGGCGCGCCGAGCGGCTATGACAGCGTCCTGATCCTGCAGGACGACGCCCCCTTCCTGGTCGACAGCGTCCTGGGCGAACTGGCCGACGCCGGCGTCACCGTACGCGCCCTCTTCCACCCGATCGTCGAGATTGCAGCGGGGCGTCGCGACTCGCTGATCATCGCTGTCATCGACCCCCTGCCGCAGGAGCGCCGCGACGCCCTGGGCGAGGGTCTGGCCCAGGCCATGGCCGACGTCCGCGCCGCCGTGGCCGACCACGGCGCCATGGTCGCCTTGATGCGCGAGGCGGTCGAGCAGCTGGAAACCGCCCCCCCCGCCGCCATCGATCCCGCCGTTCTGGACGAGAACATCGCCTTCCTGCGCTGGGCCAAGAGCGATCACTTCGTCTTCCTCGGCGCCCGCGACTACGCCTATCCCCGCAGCGCCGACGGCGGCTATGCCCCGGAAGCTCCGCTGGACGTCTCGGATCAGGGGCTTGGCGTCCTCGGCGACCCGGAACGCCGCGTCCTGCGTCGCGCCTCGGAACCCGCCGTCCTGACCGCCGCCATGCAGCGTCAGCTGGACCTCAGCGAGCCGGTGACGGTGGCCAAGGCCAATATCCGCAGCCGCGTCCATCGCCGCGCCTACATGGATTACGTCGGGGTCAAGCGGTACGGCGCGGACGGCAAGGCCTCGGGCGAGACCCGTTTCGTCGGCCTGTTCACTGCCGAAGCCTATGACAAGATGGCCAAGGAGGTGCCGCTGATCCGGCGCAAGGTGGCCAACGCCCTGGACCGCGCCGGCAAGGCGCCGGGCAGCCACAACTACAAGCGCCTGAAGAACATTCTCGAAAACTACCCGCGCGACGAGCTGTTCCAGATCAGCGAGGACGAGCTGCTGGAGACGGCGCTCGGCATCCTGCACCTCTATGACCGCCCGCGCATCCGCCTGTTCTCGCGCTGCGACCCGTTCGACCGCTTTGTCTCCGTGCTCTGCTTCATTCCGCGCGAACGCTTCGACGCCGGCCTGCGCCAGCGCATCGGCGGCATCCTGGCCAAGGCCTGGGGCGGCCGGGTGTCGGCCTGGTATCCGCAGCTGTCGGACCAGCCGCTGACGCGCGTCCACTACATCATCGGCGTCGAGCCGGGCGCTCACCTCAACCCCGACCTCAAGGCCCTGGAGGCCGAGGTGGCCGAGGCCGGCCGCAGCTGGATCGACCGCTTCGAGACCGCCCTGCGCGCCGCCGACGTCGATGAAGTCGCCGTGGGTCCGACCAGCGCCAAATGGGCGGACAGCTTCGGCGTCTCCTACCGCGATCGCTATGACGCCGCCGAGGCCGTGGCCGATCTGGAGCAGTTCGACCGTCTGAACGACGGGTCGATGGGCGACGGCGTCCACGCCGAGCCGGTGGCTGTCCGCGCCTTCCGCACGGCGGATGAAAGCCCGCTGCAGTTCCGCTTCAAGCTCTATCGTCGCGGCTCGGCCGTGCCCCTGTCCGACGTCCTGCCGATCCTGGCCGACATGGGCCTGAAGACCCTGGAAGAATCGGACCACGTCGTCCGCACCGTCGGCGACGCCCCCATCTATATCCACGACTTCCTGCTGGAAGACCCGCGCGGCGAGGCCCTGACCTTCGCCGACATCAAGGCCCCGTTCGAGGCCGCCTTCTCGGCGGTCTGGACCGGCCGCACCGAGAGCGACGGCTTCAACCGTCTGGTGCTGGAACTGGGCGTCGACTGGCGCGAAGCGGCCCTGATCCGCACCCTGGCCCGCTATCGCCAGCAGACCGGCCTCGACCCGTCGCAGGCGGTGCAGGAAGCGGCTCTGCGCGAATATCCGACCGTGGCGCGCGCCATCCTGTCGCTGTTCAAGGCCAAGTTCGATCCGGCCCACGGCGGCGCGGTCGAAGCGCGCGAGGCCCTGGTCGCCGAGCTCAACGACAAGATCATCGCCCTGCTTCAGGACGTGAAGAGCCTGGATCACGACCGGGTGCTGCGTCGCATCGCCCTGCTGATCGGGGCCGTCAAGCGCACCAACTTCTATCAGGTCGACGCCGAGGGAAATCCGAAGGCGCATATCTCGATCAAGATCGCCTCGCGCGAACTTGAAGACCTGCCCCTGCCCAAGCCGTTCCGCGAGATCTTCGTCTGGGCCCCGCACATCGAGGGCGTCCACCTGCGCTTCGGCCCCGTGGCGCGCGGCGGCTTGCGCTGGTCGGATCGTCGCGACGACTTCCGCACCGAGGTCCTGGGTCTGGTGAAGGCCCAGCAGGTCAAGAACTCGGTCATCGTGCCGGTCGGCTCCAAGGGCGGCTTCTATCCGAAGCAGCTGCCGGTCGGCGGCGATCGCGACGCGGTCCAGGCCGAAGCCATCCGCGCCTACAAGACCTTCCTGTCCGGCCTGCTGGACATCACCGACAACATCGTCGGCGACGGCGCGCCCGTCCGCCCGGCCAATGTCGTGGCCTGGGAAGGCGACGATCCCTATCTGGTCGTAGCCGCCGACAAGGGCACGGCGACCTTCTCGGACATCGCCAACGGCGTGAGCCAGTCCTACGGCTTCTGGCTGGACGACGCCTTCGCCTCGGGCGGTTCGGCCGGGTATGACCACAAGGAGATGGGCATCACCGCGCGCGGCGCCTGGGAGGCGGTCAAGCGCCACTTCCGCGAGATGGGCAAGGACATCCAGTCCGAACCCTTCACCGTGGTCGGCGTCGGCGATATGTCCGGCGACGTCTTCGGCAACGGCATGCTGCTGTCCAAGGCGATCAAGCTGGTCGCCGCCTTCGATCACCGCGACATCTTCATCGACCCCAACCCGGACACGGCCAAGTCCTTCGCCGAACGCCAGCGCCTGTTCGAGACGCCGCGCACCAGCTGGCAGGACTATGACAAGAGCCTGATCTCGGAGGGCGGCGGCGTCTTCTCGCGCGCGGCCAAGACCATCACCCTGACGCCGCAGATCAAGGCCCTGCTGGACATCGAGGCCGACACCGTCGACCCGACCACCCTGATGCAGGCCATCCTCAAGGCGCGCGCCGAGCTGCTCTACTTCGGCGGCATCGGCACCTACATCAAGGGCGCGGGCGAGACCAACGCCCAGGCCGGCGACAAGGCCAACGACGCCATCCGCATCAACGGCGGCGAGGTCCGGGCCCTGGTCCTCGGCGAAGGCGCCAACCTGGGCGCCACCCAGCTGGGCCGCATCGAGGCGGCGCGGGCCGGCATGCGCCTGAACACCGACGCCATCGACAACTCGGCCGGCGTCGACTCCTCCGACCACGAGGTGAACATCAAGATCCTCACCGGCGGCGCCATCGCCTCGGGCCATCTCAAGGCCGAGGACCGCAACGCCCTGCTGAAGTCGATGACCGACGAGGTCGGCCTCAAGGTCCTGGCGCACAACTACGACCAGACCCTGGCCCTGACCCTGCAACAGGCAGAGGGGCCCGACGCGCTCGACGCCCAGCAGGCCTTCATGCAGCATCTGACCGCCCTGGGTAAGCTGAACCGAGCGGTGGAATACCTGCCCGACGACGCCCGCATGGCCGAGATGAAGCTGCAAGGCGCGGCCCTGACCCGTCCTGAACTGGCGGTGCTGACGGCCTATTCCAAGCTGGAGCTGTTCGACGAGATCGTCGGTTCTTCGGCCCCGGACGACGCCTTCTTCGAGCGCCTGCTGGTCCACTACTTCCCGGCCCCGCTGGCGAAGTTCGAAGAGGACATGAAGGGCCACCGCCTGCGTCGCGACATCATCGCCACCGTGCTGTCGAACGAGATCGTCAACATGGCCGGGCCGACCTTCCCCGATCGCCTGCGCGCGGCGGCGGAATGCGACACCGCGGCCATGGTCACGGCGTTTGAAACGGCCCGTCAGGTCTTCCGTCTGGATCAGGCCTGGAAGGCGGTTTCGGCTCTGGACCTGAAGATCCCGGCCGAGGCTCAGACGGCGCTCTATCAGGAGATCGCCAAGGTTCTGCGTCGCCAGACCTACTGGCTGGCCCGCCGCGCGGCCCGCACGGAAACCACGGTCGGCGGCATGATCGCCGCCTATCAGCCCGCCGCCGACGCCCTGCGCGCCGCCGGTCCCGAAGTGCTGTCGCGCTTCGAGCAGCAGCAGTTCGAAGCCCGCGTCGCTAGGTTTGTCGGCCTAGGCGCGCCGGAAGATCTGGCGCGCGACATCGCCCTGCTGCGGCCCATGGTGGCCACGGCGGACATCGGCGATCTGGCCACTGAACTGGGCTGGAGCGCCCCGGCCATGGCCCGCCTCTATCACCAGGTCGGCGCCGCCTTTGACTTCGACCGTCTGCGCGTGGCGGCCGGTTCGATCCCGTCGGGCGACCACTTCGATCGTCTGGCCGTGCGTCGCCTGATTCAGGATCTGATGGCCGAGCAGCAGCAACTGACCCGCGCCGTGGCCAAGGCTTCGGCCGAGGCGGCGGGCGCCAGCGAGGCTTCGGCCGAGGCGGCCGTCGACGCCTGGATCGGCGCCCGCATGGGTCAGGTCGAAGCCCTGCGCGGGGCCGTGGACGAGATCGAGACCTCGGGCGCCGGCTGGACCTTCGCCAAGCTGACCATCGCCAACGGGGCCATCCGGGAGGTTCTGGGAAGCTAAGCGCTTCCCAAGAGCGCTAACGCGAGCGACGCGGTCGCTCGCTGCTTGAGCGAGTCTAAGGGCGCTACGCTCGGCTCGCGGAGCCTCGCTACTTGAGCGCATGACCGCCCGCTTCGGCGTCATTTCAGGGCCCGCTCGTTTCGTCGTTCGCGACGAGGCGGGCGGGCCTTGGCGTTTGGGGCCGCTTGGCGTTAGGTGGGCGCCGCTGTTCAGAGATCCGCTAAGGCCGCACGACCCATGCCCAGGAAGTTTCTCGTCGTCGTCGACGACAGTCCCGAGTTCGGCGCGGCCCTGGGCTATGCCGCCCGGCGGGCCAAGTCGACCGGCGGCCGCGTGGTCCTGCTGCGCGCCCTGCCCGGCGGCTCGGACGAGCATTGGTCCGGCGTCCGCGACGAAATCCGCCGTCAGCAGCGCGAAGAGGCCGAGGTCTTGTTGAACCGTCTGGGCGAAGAGGCGGCCGACAAATCCGGCGCTCCGCCCATCTTCATCATCGAGGAAGGCGATCCCCAGGGCGCCATCCGCAAGACCGTGGGCGCCGATCCTGACATCAAGATTCTGGTGCTGGCGGCGGGTTCCGGCTCGCGCGGACCCGGGCCTCTGGTGTCGGCGGTGCTGAAACAGGGCGGGGCCTTCACCGGCCGCAAGCTGCCCGTGACCATCGTGCCCGGCGAACTGACCGACGCGGACATCGAGGATCTGGCATAATTCTGAGGGTCGCTACGCTCGGCTCACGGAGCCTCGCGGCTTGAGCGACGATTAGCGCAGAGCCTGGGTCTTGAAGATGCCGCCCAAGGGGCGCATCTCCCGCCCATGTTCATCCAGACCGAACCCACGCCCAATCCCAATGTCCTGAAATTCCTGCCGGGCCGCGACGTGGCGCCTGAAGGCGTTCTGGAATACCGCACCATCGACGAGGCAGCGGCCTCGCCCCTGGCCGAGGCCCTGTTCGAGCTGGAAGGCGTTGAAGGCGTCTTCTTCGGCGCCGACTATGTCTCCGTCACGCGCGGGGCTCAGGCGCCCGAATGGAGCCAGATGAAGGCCCCCATCCTGTCGGTCGTCATGGATCACTTCGTCTCGGGCGCGCCGCTGACGCGCGGCGTCGAGGCGGCGACGGACGACGCCGACGAAGACAGCGAGATCGTCGCCGAGATCAAGGGTCTGCTCGACAGCCGCATCCGTCCGGCCGTGGCCCAGGACGGCGGCGACATCCTGTTCGATCATTTCGATCTGGAAACCGGGGTCCTGCGCCTGCGGATGCGCGGCGCCTGCTCGGGCTGCCCCTCCTCCTCGGCCACGTTGAAGGCGGGCGTCGAACAGATGATGCGCCACTACATCCCCGAAGTGACCAGCGTCGAGCAGGTCATCTAACGAAGGAGCGCTACCGCTCGCGACGCGGTCGCTCACTGCTTGAGCGCATTTCGGGGCGCTACCGTTCGCCGCGCGACGGCTCGCTGCTTGAGCGCAGGTGGGGGCGCGCTCTGTGCCGCTCGAGCGCGCGCGAAGCGCCAGGCCGCGTCGGGTCGGGAGGTCCTGGAGGGCCGACGACCGCGGCCCACAAGAAAGCCGCGTCGGGTCGGGAGGTCCCGGAGGGCCGACGACCGCGGCCCACAAGAAAGCCGCGTCCGGTCGAGAAGGCGGAGCCTTCTGACCGCGGCCCGCCAAGATGTTTCACATGAAACACTATCGTCCGAACGGGCCGTGGGGCATGATCGCCGCATGGCCCGTTTCACTGCTGATGATGACGCCGAGGCCGAGGGCCGCGCCCTCGGCGAGGCCCTGTCCGCCCTGCGCCGCGAACGCGGCTTGAGCCAGGCCGAGGCCGGTCAGAGGATCGGCATGACCAGCCAGGGCTGGGGCCTGTATGAGGCGGGCAAGCGCCCCGGCCTGTTCCGCCCGGACGTGCAGCGGCGCCTGACCGCCGCCCTCGACGCCACGCCCGAGGATCTCGCCCTTCTGGTCGGCGCCGCCGCCCCTTCCCCACAGCCCAGGCCCAGTGCTGACGGCCTACAGGCGCGGGGTCGCGCCTTCGACGCGGCACCCACGGCCGAGCGACGGCGGCTTCAGCTTTCCACTGACGACCTGGCCCCCTGGGCCGCGGCCGGGACGGTTCTGGAATACGCTCCGGGCCGCTGGCCGCGTCGTGATCAGGGCTGCGTCATCGAGATGGAGGACGGCTCCCTGCGCCCGCGGCTCTACGTCCGGTCGGACGAGGCGGAACTGGTGGTGCGCGGCGCTGGGGCCCTGCTGACCATCGAGCGTATTCCCCGCGCCCAGGCCCGCGCTGTCTCGGCGGTCGTCGCGCGCCTGGATGATTGATGAAACTAAAATGTTGCTTTTAGCGGCATGGCATGAAACGGTGGCGTTGCAACTTTCAGGGAGACGCCGCCCATGCCTCGCCGCAGCCAGGATATCGACGCCGCCGTGGGTTTGCGCATGGCAGCGCGACGGTCGGCTCTTGGCCTGTCGCAGACGGCCTTGGCCGCGGAACTGGGCGTCAGTTTTCAGCAGGTGCAGAAGTATGAAAAGGGCGCCAACCGCATCTCGGCTTCGCGTCTGCATCAGGTGGCGACCGCGCTGGGCTGCTCGGTGGCGGACTTCTTTCCCGCCCGCGCCAATGCGGACGATGCCTTGGCCGCTTTGCGCGACCTGACGGCGACGACGGACGGACGCCTCCTGGCCGAGGCCTTTCCCCGTATCGCCGATCCCGCGCTGCGTCAGGCGGTGACGCGAGTGGTCGCGGCGCTGGCGTCGGCCTGACTGCCCGGATAGGAAGGCCGGGATGAGAATTCTGATCGTGGATACGGCGCTGGGCGCCTGTTCGGCTGGGGTGTTCGACGACGACCGGCCGCTGGCCGAGCGCGTTGAGCCGATGGCCAAGGGTCATCAGGAGCGGCTGGCGGGTCTTGTTCGCGATACGATGACCGAGGCGGGCGGCGGTTTCGCCCGTCTGGACCGGATCGGCGTCACTGTGGGGCCGGGCTCCTTCACCGGCTTGCGCGTCGGCTTGGCCTTTGCACAAGGGTTGGGGGCGGCGTTGGATCGCCCGGTTGTCGGCGTCTCGACGCTGGACGCGCTGGCGGCCTGTGCGCCGCCCGCCGGGCTGGTCGCCGCCGTGATCGACGCCCGCCGGGGCCAGGTCTATGCGCGACTTTTCCGGGACGGCGTCGCTCTCGGCGAGGCCGAGGCCCTGTCGCTGGAGACGGCGGCGGATCGCATTCGGACGGCGGCGGCCGGCGGGGGCCCGACCCTCGTCGGTTCGGGCGCGGTTCTGCTGGGCGAGACCTTCCCCGCTGTGTTCGCCGATGCGGTCCTGATGCCGCTGGCGGCGCCGACGCCCGAAGCCCTGGCCCGGATGGCCGTCGCGGTCGATCCGGCTGTCGCCCTGCCCCGCCCCCTCTATCTGCGCGCGCCCGACGCCACCCCGCCCAGTCGTCTGCCGGGCCAGCCGCGTTCGTCTGCGACATCGTGACCGACCCCGCCCGTCTCGCCGCGATCCACGCCGAAGCCTTCGCGGCGCCCTGGGATGAGGCTTCGCTGACGGCCCTGCTGGCCTCGCCCGGCGTCTTCGCGGTGGCCGAGGACGAGGGCTTCATCCTGATCCGGGTCGTGGCCGACGAGGCCGAGATTCTCACCCTGGCGGTGCGGCCTGCCGCCCGGCGCGGCGGCCTGGGAGCCCGTCTGGTCAAGGCCGCCGTCGTGCAGGCCGCCGCTCTCGGCGCCGAGCGGATGTTCCTGGAAGTGGCCGAGGACAATGGCGCCGCCCGCGCCCTTTACGCCCGTACCGGCTTCGTCGAGGCCGGGCGTCGGCGCGGCTATTATGCCCGGGCGGACGGCGGCCGCGAGGACGCCCTGGTCCTGGCTCTGAACTTTCCTCGACCGCTTCCATAAGTCAGCGGCTCAGCCTATCTTCCGGCGCATGGAACGGATCGAGAAACTTTGCGCCGACCGCGGCATGCGTATGACCGAGCAGCGGCGCGTGATCGCCCGCGTTCTGTCTCAGGCCGAGGATCACCCCGACGTCGAGGAGCTGTATCGCCGCGCCTCGGCCATCGACCCGCACATCTCGATCGCCACCGTTTATCGCACCGTGCGCCTGTTCGAAGAGGCGGGCGTGGTCGAGAAGCATGACTTCGGCGACGGTCGCAGCCGCTACGAAGAGGCCGGCGACGACCACCACGATCACCTGATCGACACCAAGACCGGCGAGGTCATCGAGTTCTTCGACGCCGAGATCGAACGCCTCAAGACCGAGATCGCGCGCAAGCTGGGCTTCGAACTGGTCGGTCACAAGCTGGAGCTCTACGGCCACGTCATCGAGGGCGTCGAGCCGAGCGAGCGCGAGGGTCTGATCTACAAGCGCCACGCGGCGCGGGTCGAACCTACGGACATCTGAGGCTGCGTCTGATCGCCTTGCCGTCGTCGGTTTCGGCGATCATAAGCCGCGCATGACCGATACGCTCGAAAAGCCCGTAGAGACGGCGGATGGCGTGGCCCAGATGGCTGCGCCCAAGCGCCTCTTCATCAAGACCTACGGCTGTCAGATGAATGTCTATGACTCAGAGCGCATGGCCGATGTCCTGCGCCCGCTGGGCTATGCGACGACCGACGCGCCCGAGGCGGCGGACTTCGTCATCCTCAACACCTGCCACATCCGCGAACGGGCCGCCGAGAAGGTCTATTCGGAACTCGGCAAGCTCAAGCAGATGCGCGAGCGCAAGGTCGCGCGCGGCGACGGCGGCATGACCATCGCCGTGGCGGGCTGCGTCGCCCAGGCCGAGGGCGAAGAGATCATGAAGCGCCAGCCGGCGGTCGACCTGGTGGTCGGACCCCAGGCCTACCACCAACTGCCGGAACTGCTGACCCGCACGGCGCGGGCGCGCGGCGAACGCATCGGCGCCGACTTCGCCCCGCATGAAAAGTTCGACGCCCTGACGCCCGAGATGATCGCCACGCGCGGCGGCGAGGGTCCGACCGCCTTCCTGACGGTGCAGGAGGGTTGCGACAAGTTCTGCACCTTCTGCGTCGTCCCCTATACGCGCGGCGCCGAGTGGTCGCGGCCAGTGGCGGCCGTGCTGGCCGAGGCCCGCGCCCTGGCCGACCGGGGCGTGCGCGAGGTCACCCTGCTGGGTCAGAACGTCAACGCCTATGACGGCGAGGGACCGGACGGCAAACCCTCCTCGCTCGCCCGCCTGGCCTACGCCCTCGCCGAAATTCCGGGTCTTGACCGCATCCGCTACACGACCAGCCACGCCAACGACATGTCTGACGACCTGATCGCGGCCCATGCCGATCTGGACGCCCTGATGCCCTATCTGCACCTGCCGGTGCAGTCCGGGTCCGACCGGGTATTGCGGCTGATGAATCGCAAGCATGGGCGTCAGAAGTACATCGACCTGATCGCCCGCATCCGCGAGGCGCGGCCTGACATGGCTATCGCCGGCGACTTCATCGTCGGCTTCCCGGGAGAGACAGATCGCGACTTTGAGGACACCCTCGATCTGGTGCGACAGGTGACCTATGCGGGCGCCTTCAGCTTTGTCTATTCGCCGCGCCCCGGCACGCCTGCCGCGACCATGGCCGGGCAGATCGAGGAGAAGGTCGGGCTGGAGCGGCTGCACCGGCTTCAGGCCCTGCTGTTCGAACAGCAGACCGCCTTCAACGCCGCCCAGACGGGCAAGACCCTGAACGTTCTGTTCGAAAAGAAGGGGCGCTACGCCGGTCAGGCCATCGGCCGCTCGCCCTATCTGCAGGCAGTCCACGTCGAGGGGGCGGATCATCTTCTGGGCCAGATCGTTCCGGTCGAGATCCTCAGCGGCGCGCAGAACAGTTTGAACGGGCGCTTGGCCAGCGCGAACCCTATCTAGATCGAAGAGACCGATTTAACTACGGCGTTCCTCAAGCAGTCTCGCTCCGCGAACGAGACGTCAGGAACCCAAGAAACGGCCCCTGAAGCAGCCTCGCTCCGCGAGCGAGGCGTTAGGGGCCCCAAAAAGGAAACCTATGGCGCGAGAGTCCGAGTTCCTGTCCCTGAGCGATCAGGCCTTGCGGGCCGTGATCGGCCCCAACAGCCGCCACGTCGCCCTGATCGAAGACGCCTTCAAGGTGCTGGTCGAGGCGCCCGGCGGCGGGGTGTCGATCAACGGCTCCGCGCGGGACCGGGCTCAGGCCAAGCGCGTGGTCGAAACCCTCGCCAAGCGGGCGGATGCGGGCGCCGAGATCACCGAGGCCGACGTGCGCATGGCCCTGGGCGCCGCCGTGTCCCAACCGCGCGCCGATCAGGGTCGGGTTGTGCCAGACGCCATCGCCCTGCCGGTTGGTCGTCGCGGCGCCATCGCGCCCAAGACGGCGGCCCAGGCCCGCTATCTGGACCTGCTCAGCCGCTGCGAACTGACCTTCGGGGTCGGTCCGGCGGGCACCGGCAAGACCTTCCTGGCGGCGGCCTATGGCGCCTCCCTGCTGCGGCGCGGACAGGTGGACCGGCTGGTCATCACCCGTCCGGCGGTCGAGGCGGGCGAGAAGCTGGGCTTCTTGCCGGGGGATCTGAACGAAAAGGTCGACCCCTATCTGGCCCCGATCTGGGAGGCGCTGAACGACATCCTCGGCGTCGATGACGTGCGGCGCCGTCGCGAGAAGGGCGAGATCGAAGCCGCCCCCATCGCCTTCATGCGCGGCCGCACGCTCAGCCACGCCTTCATCATCGTCGACGAGGCCCAGAACACCTCGCGGCTGCAGATGAAGATGGTCCTGACCCGTCTGGGCGAAGGCGCGCGCATGGTGGTGACCGGCGATCCGTCGCAGATCGACCTGCTGAACCCGCGCGATTCCGGCCTGCGCCACGCCTTGCGCATCCTTGAGGACGTGAAAGGGGTGGGGGTTCAGGCCTTCAAGGCCGAGGATGTGGTGCGCCACGCCATGGTGGAACGGATCGTGCGCGCCTATGACGCCGATGCGGCGCGGGGGCGCCCCCCTGCCGATCTCGAGGACGAAGACTGAATGATCGAGATCGAAGTCGAGGACGCGGCCTGGACGGCTGCGCTGTCTGACGCTGAAGCCGTGGTCCTGAAAGCCGCCACCGCAGCGCTGGGCACGGTCGAGGGCGACGTGGTCGTGCTGCTGACCGACGACGCCGGGGTGCAGGACCTGAACGCGCGGTTCCGCGACAAGGATCGGCCGACCAACGTCCTCTCCTTCCCCGCCGCAGAGAGCGCTTTTCCGCATCTGGGCGACGTAGTGCTGGGCTACGCCTATTGCGCGGCGGAGGCCGAGACGCAGGGCAAGACCCTGTCCGACCATCTGAGCCATCTGGTCGTCCACGGCGTGCTGCACCTGCTCGGCCGCGACCACGAGGACGACGCCGAGGCTGAAGAGATGGAGGCCGAGGAGCGCGAAATCCTGGCCGCGCTCGGCGTCGCCGATCCCTATGCTGTCGAACACGAGGCGAATGCATGAGCGACCGCTTGTCAGCCCTTTGGGGGGGCGTGCTGACGAACCGCTGGGGCCGTATCGCCCTGGCCCTGCTGGCCGGCGCCGGCGCCGCCCTGGCGCATCCGCCGTTCGGCGTCCTGCCCGGCCTGCTGGGCTATCCCCTGCTGATGCTGCTGGCCGAACGGTCGCGGACGGTGAAGGGCGGCTTCTGGGTCGGCTGGCTGGCCGGCTTCGCCTACTTCTTCATCGGCTGCTGGTGGGTGGCCGAGGCCTTCCTGGTCAACCCGGAACAGGCCTGGATGGCGCCCTTCGCCGCCAGCCTTCTGCCGATGGGACTGGGGCTCTTCTTCGGGACGGCGACGGCGCTTTATCGTCGCTTTGCGCCGCGCGGCGCCGTGCGGCGCGTCCTGCTGTTCGCCGCCCTGTTCGCCCTGCTGGAGTGGCTGCGCGGCCATGTGCTGACCGGCTTTCCGTGGAACCCAACCGGCGCCGCCTGGCAGGCGGGATCGGCCATGTCGCAGTTCGCCTCGGTGGCGGGGGTCTATGGGCTGGGCCTCGTGACGCTGGCGGCGGTCTCGGCGCTGGGCCTGCTGGCGGACGTCGGACAGCGTCGTCCGCGTCTGATCGCAGCGGGTCTGGGCGTCGCGGTTCTGGCGGGTCTGTTTGCCTTCGGGACGGCGCGGCTGTCCTCGGCTCAGCGGGTGGACGGCCCGACCCTGGTGCGTCTGGTTCAGGCCGACATCCCACAGGAATCCAAATGGAGCCCTGAGGCCTATCAGGCCATCGTCGACCGCTACGTCGCCCTGACGGCCCAGCCGGGCGCGGCCTTGCCTGACGTCGTGGTCTGGCCCGAGGGCGCCCTGCCCGCCACCGCCAACGACGTCTTCAACTCGCCTGACGCCCGGGCCATCGCCGGCGCCCTGCAGACCGGCCAGACCCTGCTGATGGGCATCAGCCGCGGCGAGGCCGACCCGGACGCCGAGGGCGGCGCCCGCTATTACAACAGCCTGTTCGCCTTGCACGATGAAGGCGCGGCGGGTCTGCGCATCGGCGCCATCTACGACAAGCACCGCCTCGTGCCCTTCGGCGAGTATCTGCCGTTGGGCCACCTGATGAGCCAGATCGGCGTGCGCAGTCTGGTGCACGTCCCGTCCGACTTCAGCGCCGGGCCGAAGCCGGCGCCGATCAGCCTGGTCAATGCGCCGCGCGTCCAGCCGCTGATCTGCTACGAAAGCCTCTATCCGGGCTTCACCCCGGCCAGCGGCGCGGCGCGGCCGGCCTGGATCGTCAACGTCTCCAACGACGCCTGGTTCGGCGCCACCTCGGGCCCGCGTCAGCACCTGAACCTGGCCAGCTACCGCGCCATCGAAACCGGCCTGCCCATCGCCCGCGCCACCCCGACCGGCGTCTCGGCCATGATCGACCCCTGGGGTCGGGTTGTGGACGGCAAGCGGCTGGACCCCGGTCATGCCGGCGTCATCGACGTGCGCCTGCCCGAACCGGCGGCGCCGACCCTCTATGGCCGTTGGGGCGACGTCTTGTTTGGCGTCCTCTTGGCCTTCATGCTGCTGGGCGGCCTATCGTGGAATCGACGCAAGGGGCGGTCATGACCCGGACCCGAGCATTGAAGCTGGGGCAAGGCCGCTGAGCGGGGGCAGAGAATCGACGGCACGCGCGTCGCGCGAATTGTCGTGACACCGCCGGCGATCCGTCGCATTTCGGGACAGTTGAGTAATTGGGTTCGGACGTAGTTTTTAGGCGAGAACGCACGATGGTCAGAGGCTCGGCAGAGGATGGTCCGCATCCGGTGGATCGTCATGTCGGTCGGCGCGTCTGCGAAAAGCGGATCGCCCTGGGCTATAATCAGAGCGACCTGGGCCGGGCGCTGGGCCTGACCTTTCAGCAAATTCAAAAATACGAGAAGGGCGCCAACCGTGTCTCCGCCTCCAAGCTGTGGGACATCGCTCGCTTCTTCAAGGTCGACATCGGCTACTTCTTCGAGGGCCTGACGACGGCGGTCCCAGGCATGGCCGAGGATGAGGCAGAACCCTTCGTCCACGACTTTCCCGCCACCCGTCAGAGCATCGAGATCGGCCGTCTGGCCCCGCAGTTGTCGGTCCGCCAGCAGAAGCTGGTGCTGGACATGATGCGTGAAATGACCGGCCACGAGAACGCCGACAAGGACTGACGCCGATCCGGATGGAATTGAAAAAGGCGCGGATCGCTCCGCGCCTTTTTGCTGTCTGTCGACCTGTCGGATCAACCGGCCAGTGCGGCTTCCGAGGCGACGATCCGGCTGGCGGCGTGGACCACGGCCCCGATGCGCAGTGCGGCCTGGACCTGGAGGTTGGGCACGCCGTGCTTACGCAGTTCGCCTTCGTGGGCGTCCAGGCAGGCGCCGCAGCCGTTGATGGCCGAGACTGCGGTGGACCACAGCTCGAAGTCCAGCTTCTCGACGCCCGGATTGGCGATCACGTTCATGCGCAGCTTGGCCGGCAGGGTCGTGTACTCGTTGTTCTTCATCAGGTGCAGCGAGCGGTAGTAGATGTTGTTCATGCCCATGATGGCGGCGGCGGCCTTGGCGGCGTTCAGGGCCTCGGGCGAAAGGATGGTCGCGGCCTGGGCCTCGATCAGCTTGACGACGGGGGCGACGCCGATGGCGTGAGCCGAGGCCAGGAAGCAGCCCCACTTCTGCTGGTCGTTCAGCACCGTCTCGTTGGCCAGCGAAGACAGGTTCAGCGAGATGTCCTTGCCATAGGCCGGGATAAGCTCGCGCAGGGCGTCGATGGACATGGGAAGTTCTCCGATAAGGGCCGACTGTCGGCCAATGGCGCCAAGGGCGTTCAAGCCGCGCGCACGAAGCGCGCTCAAGCAGTCCAAGGGACGATAGCGCCCTAGAAAGAAAAAAGGCGGCGACAGTCGCCCGCCGCCGCCTCTTCAAGAGGGGCGGCCCGAACCCTACTCACGCGGTCCGGGCCGTACCTTGGCCAGTACTTAAGCGGCCAGGGTCTCGCCGCCGACCGGGCGGTTGCAGGCGCACAGTTCGTCGGTTTGCAGGGCGTCGACGACGCGCAGCGTGTCTTCCGGCGAACGGCCGACGTTCAGGTTGGTGACGTAGACGTGTTGCACGACGTTGTGCGGATCGACGACGAAGGTGGCGCGCAGGGCGACGCCGTTCTCTTCGTCCAGGATGCCCAGGTCACGGGCCAGCTTGCCGCCGGTGTCCGCGAACTGCCAGATCGGCAGCTTGTTCAGGTCGGCGTGGTCGCGGCGCCAGGCCAGCTTGACGAATTCGTTATCCGTCGAGCCGCCGAGGACGACGGTGTCGCGGTCTTCGAAATCCTTGCCCAGCTTGGCGAAGGCGGCGATTTCGGTCGGGCAGACGAAGGTGAAGTCCTTCGGGTAGAAGAAGATGACCTTCCACTTGCCGTCAAAGCTGTCCTGCGTCAGCGTTTCGAACGCCGAGACGCCGTTTTCTTCATGGTCGTTGAAGCCCGGCTTCACGCCAGTGATCTTGAATTCAGGCAGTTTTTGACCGACGCCCAGCATATGTGGAGCTCCATTCTGACAATGTAAGAGTTGCGGCGACGCAAGGGAGGCGCATCGCCGTTGGAGCTCAGATGGGGGGTAGGGAGCGGGAAGTCAAATCGATGATTTCACAATCGCGAATAGATTTTGATTATGGCCACGATGGCTCGCCCAGCGCGACAGCCTGTCGCGCCCATAAGTTTTCCTGCTGGCCAACTCAAAGTTTATCGATTTTCCTTCAACGACGAACCGGGCGTAGGCTCGCTGCATAATCGACCAGGCAGGAGGAAAGTCATGGACGGACAAGCAGGCGGCCCCACCCCTCTCCACGATCCCAAGAAGGAGCCAGCCGCGTTGCGCTCGCTTCTGGGGCGCACCAACCGCGACTGGTGGCCTAATCAGATCGCGATGGACATCCTGCATCAGCAGGGCAAGTCCGGCGACCCGATGGGCGACGACTTCGACTACGCCGCCGCCTTCAAGTCGCTGGACCTGGCGGCGGTGAAGCGCGACCTGACCGCCCTGATGACCGACAGCCAGCCCTGGTGGCCGGCGGACTACGGCCACTACGGCCCCTTCTTCATCCGCATGGCCTGGCACTCGGCCGGCACCTATCGCACCGGGGACGGGCGCGGCGGCGCCGGCGCGGGCCAGCAGCGCTTCGCCCCGCTCAACTCCTGGCCGGACAACGGCAACCTGGACAAGGCGCGCCGCCTGCTGTGGCCGATCAAGCAGAAATATGGCTCGAAGCTCAGCTGGGCCGACCTGATGATCCTGGCCGGCAATGTCGCCATCGAGAGCATGGGCGGGCCGGTCTTCGGCTTCGGCGGCGGCCGCGCCGACGTCTGGGAACCGGAAAAGGACGTCTACTGGGGCACGGAAGAAAACTGGGTCGGCGACGAGAACAACCAGACCCGTATCCAGCCCGACAAGGGCATGGCCCTGGAAGATCCCCTGGCCGCCATCCAGATGGGGCTCATCTACGTCAATCCGGAAGGCCCCGGCGGCGTGCCCGAAGCCCTGGCCTCGGCCCGCGACATTCGCGAGACCTTCGCCCGCATGGGCATGAACGACGAGGAGACGGCCGCCCTGACCGCCGGCGGCCACACCTTCGGCAAGGCCCACGGCGCCGGCGACGCCTCCAAGGTCGGGATCAGCCCCGAGGGCGCCGACATCGCCCAGCAGGGCCTGGGCTGGATCTCGGGTCACGCCAGCGGCATCGGCGACGACACCATCACCTCGGGCATCGAGGGCGCCTGGACCCCCACGCCGATCACCTGGGACATGACCTATTTCGACATGCTGCTGGACCATGACTACGAGCTGGTCCGCAGCCCGGCGGGCGCCAAGCAGTGGCAGCCGGTGGGCAATCCGCCCGAGACCCTGGCGCCGGCGGCCCATACGCCCGGCAAGCGCGTGCCGACGATGATGACGACCGCCGACATGGCCTTCAAGGTCGACCCGGTCTATCGCCCGATCATGGAGCGGTTCCGCGCCGACCCGGCCTATTTCGGCGACGCTTTCGCCCGCGCCTGGTTCAAGCTGTGCCACCGCGACATGGGGCCCAAGGCCCGCTATCTCGGCCCGGACGTTCCGGCCGAGGACCTGATCTGGCAGGACCCGATCCCGGCTCACACGGGCCCGGCGCTTTCCGACGCCGACATCAAGGTGCTGAAGGACATCATCGCGGCGTCCGACCTGTCGGTCGCCGATCTGGTGTCGACGGCCTGGGCTGCGGCCGTGACCTTCCGCGGCTCGGACTATCGCGGGGGCGCCAATGGCGGGCGTCTGCGCCTGGCCCCGCAAAAGGACTGGGACGTCAACGAACCGGCGAAGCTGGCCCGCGTGCTCAAGGTCTATGAGGACATCAAGGGCGGCCTGAGCCTGAACGTCTCCATGGCCGACCTGATCGTCCTCGGCGGCGTCGTCGGGGTCGAGCAGGCGATCCGGGCGGCGGGTCATGACGTGGCGGTTCCCTTCACGCCGGGCCGCACCGACGCCTCCCAGGAGCAGACCGACGTGGACGGCTTTGCGGTGCTGGAGCCTCGCGCCGACGGCTTCCGCAACTATTTGCAGGTCCGCTTCAACGTGCCGACCGAGGAACTGCTGATCGACCGGGCGCAACTCCTGGGGCTGACGGCGCCCCAGATGGCGGTGCTGGTCGGCGGCTTGCGCGTTCTCGGCGCCAACCACGGCGGGTCGAAGCACGGGGTCTTCACCGACCGGCCGGGTCAGCTGACCAACGACTTCTTCGTCAACCTGCTGGACATGAGGACCGGCTGGAAACAGGTCGATGGCGAGGGTGACGAGACCTTCGTCGGCTCGGATCGTCTGACCGGCGAACAGCTGTGGACCGCCACCCGCACCGACCTGGTCTTCGGCTCCAACGCCCAGCTGCGCGCCCTGTCCGAGGTCTATGCCTCGGCTGACGCGGGCGAGAAGTTCGTCCGGGACTTCGTCGCGGCCTGGACCAAGGTGATGAACGCCGACCGCTTCGATCTGCACTAGGCGTAGAGGAGGCGCCGCGGGCCAGCCGGCTCGCGGCGCCTTTCTTCATCAATGGTTTCGATTGTCTTTGAAAACACGATAGGGCGCGCCTATGTGGGGCGGATGCTCCCCACCCTGCGACAGCTCCACTATCTCAAGCTTCTGGCCGAACACGCCTCGTTCAGCCGCGCCGCCGAGGCCGCCCACGTCAGCCAGCCGGCCCTGTCGGCGGGGGTGCAGGAGCTGGAGAAGATCCTGGGCGCGCCCGTGGTCGAGCGCACGCGCGGCGCGGTGCAACTGACCGCCGTCGGCGCCGAGGCGGTCAAGCGCGCCGAGGACGTGCTGGCCCGCACCGAGGACCTCGTCGAGGCGGCGAAAAACGCGGGCAAGCCCCTGTCGGGCCGGTTCCGTCTGGGCATCATCCCCACCGTCGCCCCCTTCCTGCTGCCCCGCGCCCTGCCCGGCCTGCGCGAGCAATACCCGGCCCTGCGCCTCTTCATCCGCGAGGACCTGACCCCGCGCCTGATCGCCGGGCTGAAGGCGGGGCAACTGGACGCCGCCGTCATCGCCCTGCCCTATGAGGCGCCGGGCATCGACCACGCCCGCATCGGCGACGACGAGATTCTGGCCGCCGCCCCGGTCGGCCACCCCCTGGCGGGTCTGGGCCCCATCCCCGAGGGGATGCTGAAGTCCGACGACCTGATCCTGCTGGAGGACGGCCACTGCCTGCGTGATCAGGCCCTGGCCGCCGTCAACATCGAGGCCCCGCGCGGCGAGGACGTCTTCGCCGCGACCTCCCTGCATACCCTGGTCCAGATGGTCTCCGCCGGCCTGGGCGTCAGCTTCCTGCCGCAGATGGCCGTGACCGCAGGGCTGGCCGACAACCCCGGCGTCGTCGTTCGCCCCATCTCCGCCGACGCCCCCCGCCGAGAGATCGTCGTCGCCTGGCGCGCCGGCTCCAGCCGCGCGGCGGAGGCCCGGCTGCTGGCCGAGGCGCTCAAACTCGACTGACGCGGGGGCGAGGCGCCGCGGCCATTTGGCCGCCAGGCCTTCCCCACGTCTACCCCCTCTCTCGTCGTCATCCTCGGGCTTGACCCGAGGATCGAGCGTAGCGGCGCGCTCGACCTTTCCGGAATCGCGCTGACAGACAATCCGATCCTCGGGTCAAGTCCGAGGATGACGGCTACCGGCGGGCACTCAATCAACCAAAGCCTGCGCTGCGGAATATGCGGCCAACACCTGCGTCTCCCGTTCGTCAGGGCCGATGTCGATGATGATGAGGTCGTCTAGCGGCACTGTTGGATGAAAGGCGGTGTGAGCGGCAAACCACAAGGTCTCCGACAGCGACTCATGCTCATGCCATGTGGTCATGACGAACTTGTCGTCATGGATTTCATCAAAGCTCGCCGCCGATAGGTTCGCCCAATCGACACTGTCATCCCATGAACTACAGCCTACCCCCCACGCCATCATGTAGAGGCATCCTGAACTGACGAGCCATTCGCTCACGCGGCCCTGCCACTCGGCAGGCACGGCTTGATCGAGCACAAGAACGGCTTTGAATGGCCTCAGCGCATCTATCGACGGCGGCTCGGAGCCGGGTAGCAAATGCAGATATGTAACTCGCATATCGCCATTCTATCACAAGGCGAGGCGGACACAGCGCACCCTCTCCCAAACAAAAAGGCCGGCGGATCGCTCCGCCGGCCTTTCCATTCAGACTCTTGCCTGAGACCTATTCAGCCTCGCCGCGCGCGAGGTTGCGCAAGACGTAGGGCATGACGCCGCCGGCCTTGAAGTAGTCCAGCTCGGTCTGGTTATCGATGCGGCAGCGGACCGGGAAGCGGGCCATCTTGCCGTCCGACGGACGGAACATCTCGACCCACAGGTCCTGACGCGGCTTCAGCTTGCCGATGTTGGCGTCGGTCAGGCCACGGATGGTGACGATCTCTTCGCCGGTCAGGCCCAGCTTGGCCCAGCCGTCCTGCTTGAACTGCAGCGGAACCACGCCCATGCCGACCAAGTTCGAGCGGTGGATACGCTCATAGCTTTCGGCGATGACGGCGCGGACGCCCAGCAGACGTGTGCCCTTGGCCGCCCAGTCGCGCGACGAGCCGGTGCCGTATTCCTTGCCGGCGAAGACGACCAGAGGACGGCCTTCCGACTGGTAACGCATGGCGGCGTCATAGATCGACATCGTGTCTTCCGAGGGGAAGTGCTTGGTGACGCCGCCCTCGATGTCCGGGGTGATCTTGTTGCGGATGCGGATGTTGGCGAAGGTGCCGCGCATCATGACTTCGTGGTTGCCGCGGCGGGCGCCGTAGCTGTTGAAGTCCAGGGCGTCGACGCCGTGGTTGGTCAGATAGACGCCGGCGGGCGAGGCCTTCTTGATCGAACCGGCCGGGCTGATGTGGTCGGTGGTGATCGAGTCGCCGAAGATGCCCAGGATGCGGGCCTCGACGATGTCGGTGACCGCCGAAGGCTCCATCGACAGACCCTCGAAGTAGGGCGGGTTGGCGACGTAGGTCGACTTGTCGTCCCACTCATAGGTCTGACCGCCGGTGACCTTGATGGCCTGCCAGTGCTTGTCGCCCTTGAAGACGTCCTTGTAGCGCTTGGCGAACATGGCCGGGGTGACGGACTTCTTCTGGATGTCGGCGATCTCTTGCGAGGTCGGCCACACGTCCTTCAGGAAGACGTCATTGCCCTTCTTGTCCTGACCGATCGGGTCCTTGGTGATGTCGATGCGCATCGAACCGGCGATGGCGTAGGCCACGACCAGCGGCGGCGAGGCCAGGTAGTTGGCCTGGACGTCCGGGTTCACGCGGCCTTCGAAGTTGCGGTTGCCCGACAGGACCGAGGTCGCGACCAGGCCGTTGTCGTTGATCGCCTTCGAGATGGCCGGGTCCAGCGGGCCCGAGTTGCCGATGCAGGTGGTGCAGCCATAGCCGACCAGGTTGAAGCCCATGGCGTCCAGATCCTTCTGGAGGCCGGCGTCGGTCAGATAGTCGGTGACGACCTGCGAGCCGGGCGCCAGCGAGGTCTTGACCCAGGGCTTGACCTTCATGCCCAGGGCATGGGCCTTGCGCGCCACCAGACCGGCGGCGATCAGGACCGACGGGTTCGAGGTGTTGGTGCACGACGTAATGGCGGCGATGACCACGTCGCCGTCGCCGACGGTGAACTTCTGGCCTTCGACAGCCACGCGGCCGGCGTCGTTCACGCGACCGAAGACGTCGGTCAGGGCGGTTTCAAACGCCGGGGCGGCGGTGGTCAGTTCAACGCGGTCCTGCGGACGCTTGGGGCCGGCCAGCGACGGCACGACCGTCGAGATGTCCAGTTCCAGAACGTCGGTGAAGACGGGGTCTTCCGAGGTCTCGTCGATCCACAGGCCTTGGGCCTTGGCATAGGCTTCGACCAGGGCGACGCGCGCCTTGTCGCGGCCCGTGGCCGTCAGATAGTCGATGGTGGCTTGCGACACCGGGAAGAAGCCGCAGGTGGCGCCGTATTCCGGGGCCATGTTGGCGATGGTGGCCTGGTCCTCGATGGTCATGCCGGCGATGGCGGGACCGAAGAATTCGACGAACTTGCCGACCACGCCCTTCTTGCGCAGCATCTGGGTGACGGTCAGGACCAGGTCGGTCGCGGTGGCGCCTTCCGGCATCTTGCCCGACAGTTTGAAGCCGATGACTTCCGGGATCAGCATGGGGATCGGCTGGCCCAGCATGGCGGCTTCGGCCTCGATGCCGCCGACGCCCCAGCCCAGGACGGCCAGGCCGTTGATCATGGTGGTGTGGCTGTCGGTGCCCACGACGGTGTCGGGATAGGCGACGGTCTTCTTGCCTTCGTCCAGGGTCCAGACGGTCTGGGCCAGGTTCTCCAGGTTGACCTGGTGGCAGATGCCGGTGCCGGGGGGCACGACGCGGAAGTTGTTGAAGGCCGACGACCCCCAGCGCAGGAAGTTATAGCGCTCGATGTTGCGCTCATACTCGCGCTCGACGTTCTGGCCGAAGGCCTTGGCGTTGCCGAAGTGGTCGACCATGACCGAGTGGTCGATGACCAGGTCGACGGGGACCAGCGGATTGATCTTGGCGGCGTCGGCGCCCAGCTTGGCCATGGCGTCGCGCATCGCGGCCAGGTCGACGACGGCGGGCACGCCGGTGAAGTCCTGCATCAGCACGCGGGCCGGACGGAAGGCGATCTCGTGCTCGACCGAGCCCTTGTTCTCGATCCAGGCGGCGACGGCCTTCAGGTCGTCTTCCGTGACCGAGACGCCGTCTTCGTTGCGCAGCAGGTTCTCGAGAAGCACCTTCATCGAGCGCGGCAGACGGGAAATCCCGGCCAGACCGGCTTCCTCGGCGGCGGGAAGGCTGTAATAGGCGTACTTCTTGCGTCCGACGGCAAGGTCCAGACGGGTCTTGAGGCTGTCAATCGACGGCATGGAGATAAGTCCTCTGACTAACGCCGCCCGACAATTCGGTTGCGCCTTCGCGCGCTGGACGCCGGGGCGCACAGGTCCCAGGCGCGCGCGGCGAAAGCCTGCTGCGGCGCTTGCGCGTATAGTCCTGTGCGCGGGAGCCGTCCATGTATCCACAACGCGGTCGTGGACAT
Organism: Candidatus Brevundimonas phytovorans; assembly: GCA_029203145.1. NCBI lineage: Bacteria > Pseudomonadati > Pseudomonadota > Alphaproteobacteria > Caulobacterales > Caulobacteraceae > Brevundimonas > Candidatus Brevundimonas phytovorans. The sequence continues at coordinate 2,982,142 of CP119309.1, read as the reverse complement.
TGAGAGAGGTTCGCAAATCGGCGGGGCCATGCTGAAGACGGTCGACATCCAGTCTCTGAGCCTGTCGCGCGGCGAGCGCGTCCTGTTCCAGGGCCTGTCATTGCGCCTTTCGGCGGGCGAGGCCGTGGCCCTGACCGGGGCCAACGGCGCGGGCAAGACCAGCCTGCTGCGGGCCGTGGCGGGCTTTATTCGGCCTGATGCGGGGGCGATCACATTCTGCGGCGCGGACGCAGAGGCGCTGGATTCCGAGGCCGCGCGCCGCGACGGCGTCCACCTGCTCGGCCACCTCGAAGGCCTGAAGCCGACACGGACGGCGCGTCAGGAGTTCGACTTCCAGACGGCCTGGCTGGGCGGAAATATTGCGGCGCGCGAGGCGGCGGTCGCTCGCCTCTCGCTGACGCCCCTGCTGGATCTGGAGACGCGAAAGTTGTCGGCGGGCCAGAAGCGCCGCCTGTCGCTAGCCCGGCTGATCGCCGCCCCGCGCGCCCTGTGGCTGCTGGACGAACCCCTGGCCCCGCTGGACGAGCGTTGGCGCATGGTGGCCGCCGAGCTCATGGCGGCGCATCTGGCGTCCGGGGGCATGATCCTGGCGGCGGTGCACGATCCCCTGCCCGTCCCGGCGCGCAATCTCGATCTCGGAGGCCTCGCATGAGGGCCGTTCGGGTCCTGTTCGGCCGCGAGCTGTCGCTGGCCTGGGGCGGCGGCGGCGGGCCTCTGCTGGCCTGCGGCTTCATGCTGTGCCTGACGGCCATCCTGCCGCTGGCGGCGGGCGGTGATCCGCGCGTCCTGGCCCCGGCGGCCTCGGGGGCCAGCTGGATGGCCCTGGCCCTGGCGTCGCTGCTGTCGCTGGAGCGGCTGTTCGAGCGCGACCTGGAAGACGGCGCCCTGGACCTGCTGGCGCTCGGCCCCCTGCCGCTGGAGGCGACGGTGGCGATCAAGGCTGTGACGCAATGGCTGGCCACGGGCCTGCCGCTGGCGCTCGCCGCCCCGGTCGCGGCCCTGGCCCTGGGCCAGCCGGTTCATCTGATCGGTCTGACGGCGCTGGCGGCGGCCATCGGCGGGCTGGGCTTCGCCTTCACCGGGGCGCTGGGGGCCGCTCTGGCGCTCGGGGCCAGGCGCGGCGGGCTGCTGATCGCCGTGGTGGTTTTGCCCCTGTTCATTCCGCCGGTGGTGTTCGGCTCGGGCGCCCTGACGCGAGCGGCGGACGGCGGCGATCCGCTGTCGGCCCTGGCCCTTCTGAGCGCCTATGTCCTGTTCGCCATGGTCATCGCGCCGCTGGCCGGGGCGGCGGCGATCCGCAACGCCCAGGGCTAACGCCCCTTTTCGGTCATCCCGGACAAGGCTCGCTGGCGAGCCGAAGATCCGGGACCCAGGCGGTGGAGCTCCAAGGCGTCGTCGAACCCGTCCAGAGCCGACGCCTGGGTCCCGGATCGGCCTGGCGGCCGTCCGGGATGACGGGGAAATTAGCTACGCGGCTTCAGCGTGACGTAGAGGGCGCCGTCGCCGCCGTGACGCCGGTGGGCGAAGGCGAAGCCGGACACCACGCCGCGCAGATGCGGGCCGGTTAGCCAGTCGTGCACGGAGCTGCGGATGACGCCGCCGCCGCGCCGTCCCTGACCTGTGATGACCAGAACCGAGCGCAGGCCCCGCGCCTGACAACCCATCAGGAAGCCGCGCAGCTGATCTTCGGCCTCGAAGCGACCGAAGCCGTGCAGGTCGATCCGGGCCTCGATGGGATCGCGTTCGCGCGACAGGCGGCGCTGGCGGCGCGGCTCCAGTTCTTCGGGCGTGGGCCGGGCGCGGCTGGGGGCGGGCGCAGTCGGGGCGATGAGGCCGAGCGCCTCAAACGTCGGCGTCTGATCGGGGGTGTTGCGCTTCTTGCCCGCGACGCCGCGCGCGGGCTTGGCCGACGCCGAGGCCGGTAGAGGCGCGGCTGCAGGATCGGGCAGGACGGCGCCGGGGGTGACGCGGGCCGCCTTGCGGCGCGCGGGCGGCGTCACCGTGCCGGTCACGCGGGCCCAGATGCGTTTGTCATCGTCGAAAGACGTAGGCGGACCTTTTCGGGCCACCTCAGTCCTCGCCGTCGAAGGCGTCTCCCATGTCGGATCCTGGCCCCGGCTCATGCGCCAGCAGGTCGCCCGGCTGGCAGTCCAGCTCGCGGCACAGGGCGTCCAGCGTCGAGAAGCGCACGGCGCGCGCCTTGCCGGTCTTGAGGATCGACAGGTTGGCGACCGTCACGCCGACGCGATCGGCAAGCTCCGTCAGCGACATACGCCGTTCGGCAAGGATTCGGTCGAGTTGGACGCGGATGGCCATGGGGTGAGCTTAGCGTTTCGAGATCAGATCGTCAGTTCGGATTCGCGGCGCAGGCGCGCGCCTTCGCGGAAGACCTCCGCCAGAACGAAGACGACGAGGATGGAGAAGACGGGGGTGAGCAGGTCGCTGACGCCTTGCGGCTCCATGACGCCGGGGGCCAGGCGGGCGGCGACCAGGCCTTGCGCAAGCCACACTCCGCCGGTGACGACGGCCAGGATCAGGCCGATCTGGCGCAGCCGGCGCACATTGTCCGGCTGGAAGGGATCGCCCAGGGTCAGGGTGCGGAAAATCTTTCGCAGGCCGCGCAGGATCATCAGGAAGCCGCCGAAATAGGCGGTCATGGCCCCGACGCCGAACAGCAGCAGAGGACGGGTCAGCGGAATCTGGCGGCCGTTGTCGCCGTCCGTGACGGTGACGTTCAGATTATCGAGCGGAATGAAGATGGAGGCGATCCAGAGCAGCAGCAGCACGCCGGTGATCAGAGCCAGCAGGACATAGGCGACGTCCAGGGCGATCTTCAGCAGGCTGGAGACGGACCCGGGACCCAGGGTCTTGAGATTGGGGGTCCTGAGGTTGGCGCCCGTCAGGCGCGGCGCACTTATCCCGATGGAAGGCAGTTTCGGGAGGCGCATGAAGTCAGGTCTCAGGCCGAGGGTTCAGGGCGCGATCGCCGCGCGGGGTCCGGCAAACCCTCACGCGGCGCTATTCTTCGCGGTGTTCATGTCGATCGTCAAAGCCCCCGATGTGATCCAGTGTCGGATCACAGGCTCTGGATGATCATGGCGATCGCGGCGGTCGGCAGGGCTGCCAGCAGAAGGGCGTTGAAGAAGCCGTGGCCGACGCGGTCCATCCAGATCGAGGTTTTCATCGCTTGCATCGTATCTCTCCGTGGTTGCACGATTTTCGTGCGTTTCTGTTGTGCCGCTGGGTGAACGTTGCGTTGTTTTCGCTTCGTTTGAACGGTGCGACCCCCGTTCTTGAGATTGAAGATAGGGGCCACCCCGCCGAAAATCACGTTACATATCGTTTAACGATGTTAAACTTCCGCAATGCGTCGGAGAGGCCTATGATCGCGTCATGAATCTCAAGCTGATCAAGGGGATGCGGCTGGTGGCCGCGACCCACAATCCGGGCAAGGCGCGCGAGATCGAAGCGCTGCTGGATGGAAATTACAGGATCGTCACGGCCGGCAGCCTCAACCTGCCCGAACCGGACGAGACCGAGAGCACCTTCGTCGGCAACGCCATGCTGAAGGCGCGCCATGCGGCCGAGGCCTCGGGCGAGGTCTCGCTGGCCGACGACTCCGGTCTGTCGGTCGCCGCCCTCGACGGGGCGCCGGGCATCTTCTCGGCGCGCTGGGCCGGGCCGGGCAAGGACTTCGCCCTGGCCATGAAGAAGGTCGAGGTGCGGCTGGAAGAAGTCGGGTCGACCGACCGCCGCGCCTGGTTCACCTCGGCCCTCGCCGTGGCCTGGCCCGACGGTCCCTGCGTGGTGGTCGAGGGCCGCATCGACGGCGACCTGGTCTTCCCGCCGCGCGGCGACCGGGGCTTCGGCTACGACCCCATCTTCCGCCCCGAGGGCTCGGACCTGACGTTCGGCGAGATGGACCCGGTGGAGAAGGACGCGATCAGTCACCGGGCCCGCGCCTTCGCCCGGCTCAAGGCGGCGCTGATTGACTAAACACGGCCCTTCTCCCTGCGGGGGAGAAGGTGGCTGCCGCAGGCAGACGGATGAGGGGGACGTCGGCTTCCTCTGCTACGAAGGCCCGAGATGTCCAACTCGCCCCCTCATCCGAGCGGCTCCGCCGCCCATCTTCTCCCCCAAGGGGAGAAGGGAGAGTTGAACGACTCTCTCGCCCTCTACGTCCACTGGCCCTACTGCGCCCGCATCTGCCCCTATTGCGACTTCAACGTCGTGCGCGACCGGGGCCGGGTCGAGGAACAGGCCGGACTGGTCCAGGCCATCCTGACGGACATGGAGGCGCAAAGTCTGCTCGTCGGCCCGCGCCGTCTGGCCTCGATCTTCTTCGGCGGCGGCACCCCGTCCCTGATGCCGCCCGAGGCCGTGGCCGCTGTGATCGCGCGGGCCAGGGCCCTGTTCCCGCCGGCCGGGGAAATCGAGATCACGCTGGAGGCCAACCCCACCGACGCCGAGGCGGGCCGCTACGCCGCCCTGGCCGAGGCCGGGATCAACCGCCTGTCCATGGGGGTGCAGTCGTTCGACGACGCCGCCCTGACCTTCCTCGGTCGCGACCATTCGGCGGCGGAGGCGCGGCGCGCGGTTCAGACGGCGGGCAGGGTCTTTCCGCGACTGTCCATCGACCTGATCTACGCCCGGCCGGGGCAATCCGTGGCCGACTGGACGGCGGAGCTGACCACGGCGCTGGATCTCGGCTTTGAACACATCTCGCCCTATCAACTGACCATAGAGCCGACGACGGCCTTTGGCCGGGCCTTCGCGCGCGGAACCCTGACCCCGCCCGACGAGGATCTGGCGGCGTCCCTCTACGAGGCCACGCAAAGCGTGCTCGAGGGCGCGGGGTTCGAGGCCTATGAGGTGTCCAACCACGCCCGCGACGTCGCGGCGCGGTCCAGCCACAACCTGCACGTCTGGCGCGGCGGCGACTATCTGGGCCTCGGACCCGGCGCCCACGGACGGCTGACCCTGAACGGCGAGCGTACCGCTGTCGTCGCCCATCGCCGCATCGCCGACTATGTCGCGGGCGTCGCGGACGGCGCCCCCTGGGCCGAACGCGAGACGCTGGATGCGCCGGGCGCAGCCGAGGAACGGGTCCTGCTGGGCCTGCGCACCGTCGAGGGCGTGCCGCTGACGCTGCTGCACACTCTGGGCCTGTCGGAGACGACCGGGCCGCTGGCCGACCTGATCGTCGACGGCTTCCTCACCTTGAGCGAGGGCCGGGTGGCCGCCACGGCCACCGGTCGCCCTGTGCTGGACGCGGTGCTGCGGACCCTGCTGACCTAGTCGCTCGCGCCAGACGCCACCTAGACCCGGAAGGCCGGGGCTGGCAGGGTCCCGCCGATGTCAGACGCCTCCCTCTTCCCGCCGACCGCCCCGCCCGCGCGCTCCGTCGGGCCCGGCCTCTATCTGGTGGCCACGCCCATCGGCAACTTGCGCGACATGACGCTGCGGGCGCTGGACGTCCTGGCCGCCGCCGACCTGGTTCTGGCCGAAGACACCCGCGTCACCGCCAAGCTGCTGACCGCCTATGGCCTGCGCGCCAAGCTGGAACGCTGCGACGACCATGCCTCGGCCCGCGCCGCCGAGATCGCCGTCGAGCGGCTGAAGGCGGGCGAGGTCGTGGCCCTGGTGTCCGACGCGGGCACGCCCCTGGTGTCGGATCCGGGCTATGTCGTGGCCCGCGCGGCCATCGCCGAGGGCCTGCCGGTCCATCCCATCCCCGGCGCCTCCAGCCTGTTGGCCGCCCTGTGTTTGGCCGGTCAGCCCGCTGATCGGGTGCTGTTCGCCGGCTTCCTGCCGCCCAAGTCGGGGGCGCGAAAGACCATGCTGGAGGAACTGCGCACCGGGCGTCAGACCCTGGTCTTTTTCGAAAGCGGCCCGCGCCTGAAGGACAGCCTGACCGACATGGCCGAGGTGCTGGGCGACCGTCCCGCCGCCGTGACCCGCGAACTGACCAAGCTCTATGAGGAGGCGGTGCGCGGCACCCTGGCCGAACTGGCCGCCGACCCGCGCTGCGACGCGCCCAAGGGCGAGATCGTCGTCGTCATCGGCCCCGGCGAGGCCGAGGTGGCCAGCGCCGCCGACGCCGACGCGGCCCTGGCCGAGGCCATGACCCGCCTGCCGCCGGGTGAGGCCGCCGCCGAGGTGTCCAAGGCGCTGAACCTGCCCAGAAAGCCGCTCTACAAGCGGGCGCTGGAAATGCAGGGCCGGTGAAGCCCCGCCTGCGGCCGCCCTCGTCGCCGCGTCCGCCCAAATCGGGCTGGCGTCAGGCGCTGGGAGGACGGTCGCACCGCGAGGGCCACGCCGCCGAATGGATCGCCGCCCTATGGCTGATGCTCAAGGGCTATCAGATCCTGGCCTTTCGCCTGAAGGGGCGCGGCGGCGAGATCGACATCCTGGCCCGGCGGGGCCGCACCCTGGCGGTGGTCGAAGTCAAACGGCGACGCACCATCGAGGCGGCGATCCTGGCCCTGGGGCCCGAACAGCACGGGCGTCTGGTCGTCGCCGGGGTGGCCGTGGCCCGCAGCCGACCCTCCTTGCAGGGGCTGAACCTGCGGATTGATATGGTGGCGCTGGCCCCTGGACGATTTCCGCGTCATCTTCGCGGGGTGACGACCACAGGAACGGACATCGCGTGACGCGCGACGACGCCGAGATCATTCTGGCCCAGGCGGGAACCGCCGAGGACGACGGCTTTCCGCTGCTCGAATGCGCCATCGCCTGCGCCATCCACGACTATCCCTTCCGCGACCCCGAGCCGGTCCGTCTGCTGGCCGATCAGGCCGCCCAGAGGGTCAAGGAACGCGCCGCCAACGAAGGCCCCGACGACGCCCTGGCCGAGACCATGGCCTCGGACCTGCGGCTGAACGGCGACCTGCTGAACTACGACCATCCCGGCAATACCGACGTCATCGATGTGGCCGAGCGGCGGCGCGGCCTGTCGGCGGCCCTGGTGGTCTTCTATCTCGACGCGGCGCGCCGGGCGGGGCTGAAGGCGGCGGCGGTGGACTTTCCCGGACACGTCCTGCTGCGGGTCGAGACGCCAGAGGGGCCGGTGGCGCTGGACCCCTTCAGCCAGGGCCGTCTGGTCCTGCCCAGCGAGCTGACGCGGCGCGCCCTGCTGGCCGGGCTGACCCCGCACGTCGCCGACCGTCTGGACCTGCTGATGGCCCCGGTCAGCGATCGCAAGGCCCTGATCCGGTTGCAGAACGTCCTGTTTGCCCGCGCTCTGATGATCGAGGACTATGAAGGCGCCGAGCGTTCGGCCCTGCGCCGCGCCCTGCTGGACCCCGAGGATCACCGCCCCTGGCTCGATGTCGCCGCCGCGCGCGAGAAGCAGGGGGCCCTGACCGGGGCGCTGGACGCCCTGTCGCGCGCCCGCGCCGTCGATGGTCCCGCCGACGCCCATCGCGCCAGCATGGACCGGGTGCGGATGCGCCTGAACTGAAGCCTTGCGGTGCGCATCCAGCGCCCTCAAGTAGGAGCAGCGCGCTTCGGCGCTCAAGCCGCGAGCGTCCGCGACGCGAGCATAGCGCACTAAAACCAGCTCAAGCAGCGAGCGCCCGCGGCGCGAGCGATAGCGCCTCTTACTAAGGACTACCCATGCTGAAAGTCGCCATCCAGATGGACCCGCTCGAGGCGGTGAACGTCGAGTCCGACACCACCTTCCTGATGGCCCTGTCCGGTCAGGCGCGCGGCCACAAGCTGTGGATCTACGACTTCCGCTCCCTGGCCCTGGACGAAGGCCGCCTGTTCTGCCGGGCGCGCCCGGTGACGGTGAACACGGTCCAGGGCGAGCACGCCGACTTCGGCCCCGAGGTGGTCCTTGATCTGGCCGAGGACGTCGACGTCATCCTGATGCGTCAGGACCCGCCCTTCGACATGGCCTATGTCACCGCCACCTATCTGCTGGAGCGGGTGCATCCCAGGACCCTGGTGGTCAACAACCCGGCCGAGGTGCGCTCGGCGCCCGAGAAATTGATCGCCACCCTCTTCCCGGGCCTGCAGCCGCCGACCCTGGTGTCGTCGGACCCGGTGGCCCTGGTCGACTTCCATCAGCGTCACGGCGATGTGGTGCTGAAGCCCCTGCACGGCGCCGCCGGTTCGGGCGTGGTGCGCTTGAAGGGCGACGATCCCAATCTGGAAGCCCTGATCGAGATCCACGCCGCCGGGTCGCGCGACCCGCTGGTGATCCAGAAGTTCATTCCGGCGGTGTCCAAGGGCGACAAGCGCATCATCCTGATCGACGGCGCGCCGGTCGGGGCCATCAACCGCATCCCGGCCAAGGATCAGGTGCGCTCCAACCTGCGCGTCGGCGGCACGGCGGCGCCGGTCGAGCTGACCCCGCGCGATCTGGAAATCTGCGCCGCCATCGGCCCCTACCTGAAGGAGCGCGGCCTGGTCTTCGTCGGCATCGACGTGATCGGCGACTATCTGACCGAGATCAACGTCACCTCGCCCACCGGGGCCCAGCAGATGCTGAAGTTCAACGGCGTCGATGCGACGGCCCTGATGTGGGACGTGATCGAGCGCAAGAAGGCCGAGGCGGCCTAGGCCGTTTCGATGAGATAACGCCGCTCTTGCAGCCTGCGTGAGTTCGTGATTTGTTCTCTCGCGAAGAGCGGGAGGCAGGTCATGGTCGCGCGGGTGGTGACGGTCGCTTTCGACGGGGTCGAGGCGCGACGGGTCGATGTCGAGGTGCAGCAGGTGGCGACGCCTGCCGGGGCCTTCGCCATCGTCGGCCTGCCGGACAAGGCGGTGGCCGAGAGCCGCGAGCGGGTGCGCGGGGCCTTTGCGGGCATCGGTCTGGCCCTGCCGCCCAAGAAGGTCATCGCCAACCTGGCGCCCGCCGACCTGCCCAAGGAAGGCAGCCATTTCGACCTGCCCATCGCCCTGGCCCTGCTGGCCTCGATGGGGGTGATCGCGCCCGACGCCCTCGACGGCTGGGCGGCGGTCGGGGAGCTGGGGCTGGATGGTCAGATCGCGGCGGTGGGCGGCACGCTTCCCGCGGCGATGGCGGCGGGCGCCATGGGGCTGGGCCTGATCTGCCCTGAGGCCAATGGCCCCGAAGCCGCCTGGGCAGGGGAAACGGCCATCCTGGCGCCGCGCTCCCTGATCGGGCTGATCAATCACTTCCGGGGCACGCAGGTGCTGCGCGCGCCTGACCCCGGCCCGGTGACGGCGGGCGGCGCGGTCCCCGACCTGCGCGAGGTCAAGGGTCAGGAGAGCGCCAAGCGGGCGCTGGAGATCGCGGCGGCGGGCGGCCACAATCTGCTGTTCATCGGTCCGCCCGGTTCGGGCAAGTCGATGATGGCCCAGCGCCTGCCGGGCCTCCTGCCGCCGCTGACGCCGCAGGAACTGCTGGAGACCTCCATGGTCTGGTCGGTGGCCGGTCTGATCCAGCGCGGCGCCCTGACCCGCGACCGGCCCTTCCGCTCGCCGCATCATTCGGCGTCGATGGCCGCCCTGACCGGCGGGGGCCTGCGGGCCAAGCCGGGCGAGGCGTCCCTGGCCCACAACGGCGTCTTGTTTCTCGACGAACTGCCCGAATACTCGGCCCAGGCGCTCGACAGCCTGCGTCAGCCGCTGGAGACGGGCGAGATCGTGGTGGCGCGGGCCAACGCCCATGTCCGCTATCCGGCGCGGTTCCAGCTGGTGGCGGCGATGAACCCCTGCCGCTGCGGTCTGGGCGGGGCAGGACGCGGCGCCTGCGGCAAGGCTCCGAGGTGCCAGCGCGACTATCAGAACCGCATCTCCGGCCCGATGTTCGACCGCATCGACCTGACGGTGGAGACCCCGCCCGTCACCGCCGCCGACATGGCCCTGCCGGCCCCCGCCGAGGGCACAGCCGAGGCCGCCGTCCGCGTGGCGACGGCCCGCGCCCAGCAGGAAGAGCGCGTCCGCGCAGCGGGCTTCGATCCCGAAAAGGCGCGCGATCAGGGCGTCAACGCCCGCGCCTCGGGCGAGACCCTGGACCGCTTCGCCGCCCCCGACGACGCGGGCCGAGCCTTGCTGATGCGGGCGGGCGAGGCTGGAGGGCTGACGGCGCGCGGCTGGACGCGGACGCTCAGGCTGGCGCGCACCATCGCCGATCTGGACGGCTCGACCGGGGTGTTACGCCGCCACGTGGCCGAGGCCCTGATGTATCGCCGCACGACCCTCGGCGCCCAGGGCGATTTCGACCGCCAGACGGCGCATCGCGGCGAGACGCCCGCCTTCTGAAGTCCTCGTTCGGCCACGCTTAACCCTTGGACGTTACAATCGGCGTCATGGGACAGGCACGCAGAACGCACGCATCGACCGAGATCGCCGCCGCCGCATCGTCGGACGGGCCGGAACAGCAGTTCCTGCGGCTGATGAGCCATGAGATGCGCACGCCCCTGAACGGGGTGATCGGCATGCTGGGCCTTTTGTCGCGGACCAAGCTGGACGGGGCCCAGCGCGCCTATGCCGAGGCGGCGCAGAAGTCGGCGGAACACCTGCTGGGTCTGGTCAACGACCTCCTGGACTTCGCCCGGTTGGAAGCCGGAGCGCTGGAGTTCGACGCCTCGCCCGTCGATCTGGAAGGCCTGACGCGCGGCGTGGCCGAATTGCTCAGCCCCAAGGCCCACGACAAGGGGCTGGAGATCGTCTGGTCCGTCGCCGCCGACGCGCCCGACGTCATCGCCGACGAGGGCCGTCTGCGTCAGGTCCTGTTCAATCTGGCCGGCAACGCCGTGAAATTCACTGACCGGGGCGGGGTGCGCCTGACGGTCGAGCGCGCGGGCGGAACCGCCGCGCGCCCCCGCCTGGCCTTTGTTGTCGACGACACCGGCCCCGGGGTGCCGGAGGACGCCCGCGGCCGCATCTTCGATGAGTTCGGTCACGCCGACGCCTCCGACGCCGCGCGGTTCGACGGCGCAGGTCTGGGCCTGGCCGTGGTCCGACGTCTGGCCCAGGCCATGGGCGGCACGGTCGCCGTGAGCGATAGGCCTGACGGGCCCGGCGCCCGTTTCCGCTTCGAAGCCCCCTTCCCCGTCGCCACGACCGCGCCACGCGCCCGTCCGCTGGACGGCGTGGTGGTGGCGGTGCGCACGCCCGACCCCTTCGTGCGCCAGGCGGCCGCGGCCCAGATCGAGGCCTCGGGTGGCCGCGTCGCGCGTCAGGCGGGCATCACCCTGATCGACCACGCCATGGCCGAGGACGGCGCCCTGATGGTCAAGCCGTCGCAGGGCGAGGCCATCATCCTGCTCAAGCCCAGCGAGCGCGACCTGATCGACCGCTACCGGACGGCGGGCTTCCACGGCTATCTGATCAAGCCGCTGCGCCGCGCCTCCCTGGCCGAGCGGGTGCTGGCCGCGGCCGGCCGCCGCAAGGGGCTGACGGTCGCCATCGGCCGGGCGCAGGAGGACGACCGCGTCACGCCCGTGGCCTTCAAGGGGCTGCGCGTCCTGCTGGTCGAGGACAATCCGGTCGGCGCCCTGCTGGCCAGGACCCTGCTGCGCCGTGAGGGTTGCGTGGTCCAGACCGCCGCCGACGGCCATGAGGCCCTGCTGACGCTGAAGGAGGCCCGCTTCGACCTGATCTTCATGGATATGCGGATGCCGCGCATGGACGGTCCCGCCGCGGTGCGCGCCTTGCGGGCGCGCGGCGAGCGCACCCCCATCGTGGCCCTGACCGCCAACGCCTTCGCCGAGGACCGCATCGCCTGTCTGGAGGCGGGGATGAACGACCATCTGACCAAGCCGCTGGAGGCCGACGCCCTGCGCGCCGCCCTGACCCGCTGGACGAACGTCGGCAACCGCGCCAAGGTCGGCGCTCAGTAATCACGACCGCCCGTTTTCCGGCGGCGTCCCGCCGGAGAGCCGCATGACCGACACGAAGACGCCCGCCGCCGCGCCTGCAAAAGGGCTGGCTGGTCTCGCCGTCTATGGCGAACGGCGCGTCTTCGTCATGCTGCTGCTCGGCTTTTCGGCGGGTCTGCCCAACCTGCTGATTTTCGATACCCTTTCGGCCTGGCTGCGCGAGAGCGGCCTGTCGCTGTCGGTGATCGGCTTCTTCGCCCTGGCCACCATCTCCTATTCGCTGAAATTCGTCTGGGCGCCGCTGATCGATCGGACGAAGATTCCAGTCCTGACCAGATACCTCGGTCATCGGCGGTCCTGGATGCTGGTGACGCAGGCCGTGGTCATCTTCGGCCTATGGTCGATTTCCGGCCTGAACCCGGCGACATCGTTGATGCAGGTCGCCGCCTTTGCGGTGCTGGTCGGCTTCTTCGGCGCGACCCAGGACATCGTTATCGACGCCTGGCGAATCGAGGCGGCCGACGACAGCCGCCACGGGGCCATGGCCGCCGCCTATCAGATGGGTTACCGCGTCGCCCAGATCGTCGCCGGCGCCGTGCCTCTGGTCCTGGCCGACCTCTACAACTGGAACCTGTCCTACGCCGTCATGGCCGGGCTGATGGCCTTCGGCGTCATCGGTGTCCTGTTCGCCCCGCGCGAGAAGGCCCATGCCATCCGCCCGATCCCGGTCGCCGACGTGCCGTCGCGGCCCCGGCTGGAGATCGTCGAGTGGATCGCCCGGCTGGCGATCATCGGCGTCGCGGCCCTGATCATGGGATCGGGCCTCAGCGGTCAGGCCGGACCGCTCAACGGCCTGCTCGGCCTGTTCGGACTGTCGCCCGAGGCCCAGATGGCGATCAGCGACGCCTGGGCCGCCAAACCGGAAGGCGTCTATCTGCAGGTGGTGTCGGTGTTTGGCGGCCTGGGCCTGCTGGTTCTGGCCTGCTGGCCCATCCCCAGGGTGCGGACGCGTCCCGGCGCCTATCTGGCCGGATCGTTCGGCGAGCCGCTGAAGGATTTCTACACCCGCTTCGCCGGGGTGGCGACGCTGATCCTGGCGCTGATCTGCGTCTATCGGCTGGCCGATTTCGTGCTCAACATCATGAACCCCTTCTACCTGGATCTGGGGTTCACCAAGACCGAGCTGGCGGAGGTGCGCAAGGTCTTCGGCGTCATCGCCACCACGGTCGGCGTCTTTGTCGGCGGCTGGTCCGTGGCCCGTCTGGGCCTGATCCGCACCATGGTCATCGGCGCCTTCATGAGCCCGGTCTCCAACCTGGTCTTCGCCTGGCTGGCGACCCAGGGACCGGATCTTCAGGCCCTCTTCATCGCCATCGGCGTCGACAACCTGGCCACCGGCTACGCCGGCACGGCCCTGATCGCCTATATGTCCAGCCTGACCAGCATCGGCTTCACCGCCACCCAGTACGCCCTGTTCAGTTCGCTCTACGCCCTGCCCGGCAAGCTGATCGCCTCGCAGTCGGGGCGGATCGTCGAGGCCTCGGCGAGGGCGGCGGAGGTCGGCGGCGTCTTCGCTCCGCTCAAGGCCCTGTTCGCGCGCCTGCCCGCAGGCTCCCTGGTGCAAGGCGCGGCGACTAGCGGCGTCACTCCGGCGGCGCTGGGGGCGGGCTATATTGTCTTCTTTCTTTATTCGACGGTGATCGGCGTCTTCGCCATCATCCTGGCCTTCATCGTCGCCGCCAAGCAGACGGCGCTTCAGGCCAGAAACGAAGATGGGGCGGCCGAAGCCGCCCCATCCGAGTAGATCAACTAGCTGCGTCGGTCAGTCTTCGACCGACGCGCCCTCGGCGTAGGCGGCGAAGGTGGCGGCGGTCATGATCTCGTTGACCGAGGCGCCCAGGGGCACGATCTGCACCGACTTCTCCAGACCGACCAGCAGCGGGCCGATCACGGTGGCGCCGCCCAGCGACTGCACCAGACGGGTCGAGATGGCCGCCGAATGGATGGCCGGCATGACCAGGACGTTGGCGTCGCCCGTCAGGCGCATGAAGGGATAGTTGGCGCGGGCTTCGGGGTTCAGCGCCAGCTCGGGCGGCATTTCGCCTTCGTATTCGAAGTCGATGTCCATGCCGTCCAGAATGCGGATCGCCTCGCGGACCTTCTCGCCGCGATCACCAGGGGGATCGCCGAAGGTCGAGTAGCTGAGGAAGGCCACGCGCGGCTTGCGGCCCAGCTTCTTGACCGTAGCAGCGGCCTTGATGGCGATCTCGGCCAGTTCGGCGGCGTTGGGCAGTTCGTGGATCGAGGTGTCAGCCACGAACAGGGTGCGGCCCTTGGCCAGCAGGATCGACAGGCCGATCATGCGGTCCGTGACGTCCAGGACGCGACGAACCTCCTTCAGGGCCATGTTGAAGTTGCGGGTCACGCCGGTGACCATGCAGTCGGCCTGACCGCGCGCGACCATGGTGGCGCCGAAGTAGTTGCGGTCCTGATTGATCATGCGCTGCACGTCGCGGCGCAGGTAGCCCCGACGGTTCAGGCGCTCATACAGCCAGTCGGTGTATTCGACATTGCGGCCCGAGGTGCGGGCGTTGACGATCTCGATGCCCAACTCGTCGAAGTTCAGCCCCGCTTCGGCGGCGTTCTGACGGATCAGGTCCTCGCGACCGACCAGGATGGGCGTGCCCAGCTCGGCCTGCTTGAAGGCCCAGGCGGCGCGGATCACGGATTGCTCCTCACCCTCGGCGAAGACCACGCGTTGCTGCGGCCCCGAGCGCACGGCCGAGGAGATCTTCTGCATCAGGGCGGCGGACGGATCGACCCGCTGCTTCAGCGAGATGCGATAGGCGTCCATGTCGGCGATGGGCTTGCGCGCCACGCCGGTGTCCATCGCCGTCTGGGCGATGAAGGGCGGGATGTACCAGATCAGGCGCGGGTCGAACGGGGTCGGGATGATGTATTCCGGGCCGAACTTCAGTTTGCGGCCGCGATAGGCGGCGGCGACTTCATCCGGCACATCCTCACGGGCCAGCGCCGCCAGGGCGTGGGCGCAGGCGATCTTCATCTCGTGGTTGATCTGGCGCGCCCGCACGTCCAGCGCGCCACGGAACAGGTAGGGGAAGGCCAGGACGTTGTTGACCTGGTTGACATAGTCCGAGCGGCCGGTGGCGATGATGGCGTCCGAGCGCACCGACTTGACGTCTTCCGGGGTGATTTCCGGGTCGGGGTTGGCCATGGCGAAGATGATCGGATTGGGCGCCATGGAGGCGACCATGTCCTTGCTGATCGCGCCCTTGGCGGACAGGCCCAGCACCACGTCGGCGCCGACCATGGCCTCGGCCAGGGTGCGCAGGGGGGTGTCGGTGGCGTGCGCCGCCTGCCACTGCGAGACGTTGTCGCGGCCCTTGTAGATCACGCCCTGACGGTCGCAGATGACGGTGTTCTCGGCCTTGACGCCGGCGGCCTTCATCAGGGCGATGGACGACAGGCCCGCAGCGCCGGCGCCCGACAGGACCACCTTGAGGTCTTCCAGCTTCTTGCCAACGATATGGGCCGCGTTGATCAGGCCGGCGGTCGAGATGATGGCCGTGCCGTGCTGGTCGTCATGGAAGACGGGGATGTCCAGCAGGTCCTGAAGTTGGGCTTCGATCTCGAAGCATTCCGGGGACTTGATGTCCTCCAGGTTGATGCCGCCCCAGGTGTCGCCGATGTTCTTGACGACGGTGACGAACTCGTCCGGGTCGGTGGTCTTCACTTCGACGTCGAAGCTGTCGACGTCGGCGAAGCGTTTGAACAGGACCGACTTGCCCTCCATCACCGGCTTGGACGCCATGTGACCGAGGTTGCCGAGGCCCAGGATGGCCGTGCCGTTCGAGATGACGGCGACCAGGTTGCCCTTGGCGGTATAGTCGTAGGCCTTGTCCGCATCGGCGGCGATCGCCAGGACCGGCACGGCCACGCCCGGCGAATAGGCCAGCGACAGATCACGCTGGGTCGCCATCGGCTTGGTCGGGGCCATGGAGATCTTGCCCGGGATCGGATCGCTGTGGAACTCCAGAGCGTCGTCGTCGGAGAAGGTCTGTTTATCGGTCAATTCGGGCATTTCGATCTCGGGAAGGGCAGGCGCCTTCTGTTCCTAGATCGCGGGACCGCTGGGGACAACCGCTGACGCTACGTCAGGGCAGATTGGCTAGGCTTGTGGCAAGAGCCCGGTGCGCTCGACCTCGACCGGGCCGGTCATGAAGACATGGTCCGTGGCTTCGTCCCAGTCGATGACCAGTTCGCCGCCATCGACGGTCACGGCGGCCCGGCGATCGGTCAGGCCGCGCCGCGCTGTGGCCACCAGGGCCGCGCAGGCGCCGGTGCCGCAGGCCAGGGTCAGGCCCGCGCCGCGCTCCCACACGCGCAGCCGGATATGGTCGCGGTCGATGACCTTGGCGAAGCCGACATTGACCCCCTCGGGAAACAGCGGGTGATGCTCGATCAGCGAGCCCGAGCCGCGCACGAAGGCGTCGTCCTGCCGGTCGGTGAAGAAGACGACGTGGGGATTGCCCATCGAGACGGCGCCCGGCGTGTGCAGCAGGGGGGCGTCGATCGGCCCGACCTGCAGTTCGATGCCGCGCGTGTCCATCTCCTCGGCCAGCGGCACCTGGGTCCAGTCGAGGCGAGGTTGGCCCATATCCACCGTCACCTGATGATCTCCAGCTCGCCGCGCCGTCGTCGGCCCGCCCAAGGTGTCGATGACCACTTCTTCCTTGCCGGTCGCCTCCAGCAGCAGCCAGCCGACGCAGCGCAGGGCGTTGCCGCAGGTCTCGACCATCGAGCCGTCGGCGTTCCAAACCCGCATGAAGGCGTCCGCCGTTTCCGACGGCTCGACCCCGATCAACTGATCGAAGCCGCCCAGACCCGCCGCCGGGGCGGCCAGGGCGCGCACCTCGGCCTCGCTCGGGTGGAAGCCTTCCTCGAAGGCTTGGACGACGATGAAGGCGTTTCCGGCGCCGTTCATGCGGATATAGGGGCGAGCAGCCTGGGTCATGTCCGCCTTCATATAGGATTTTTCGCCGGTTCATGTATCGCTGGCGGCGATGGCGCACGAACCGGTTGACATTCAGGACCATGGCCGCCTGCGGTTGCGGGCGCGGCTGCGTTATCTCTACCACGGCAGCCAGCCCAAGGCGGTGAAGTTCCGTCTGACGGTCATCATCATCGACGTGGCCATCATCGGCTTCTTCCTGGCCGCCCCGATCCTGAAGGAGGCGGGCTGGGCCTTCTACGTGCTCGACTATCTGATCGCCGGCGTGCTCGGTCTGGACCTGATGGCGCGGGCCTACGCCTATTCCGACATCAGGGACTGGTTGAAGCGCCCCATCGTCTGGGTCGACCTGTTCGTCCTGGCCACCCTGCTGTTTCCGACCTTGCTGGCCAATTTCGGCTTCCTGCGGATGCTGCGGCTGTGGACCCTGCTCAACTCGGACTTCTTCTGGCGCACCATTGGCCGCCGGTTCGACGACACCCGGGTCGAGGAGATCACCCGGGCCCTGGCCGCGCTTGTCACCTTCGTCTTCGTTGTGACCGGCTTTGTCTACGCCGCCTTCCGGGGCAGGGCCGAGCACATCAACGGCTATCTGGACGCCCTTTATTTCACGGTGGCGACCCTGACCACGACCGGGTTCGGCGACATCACCTTGCCAGGCAACTGGGGGCGGGTCATCTCCATCGTCGTCATGCTGGTGGGCATCACCCTGTTCATCCGCCTGGCCCAGACCCTGATCCGACCGCACAAGGTCAAGTTCCCCTGCCCGACCTGCGGATTGCAGAAGCATGATCCCGACGCCGTCCACTGCAAGGCCTGCGGTCAGATCCTCTGCATTCCAGACGACGGCGCCTGATCGCGCGACTGGCCGCCCTGCGACCAAAGATGACAGGCTTGTAAGATTTCCGCCGCTTGCCGCCGCCGTCCTGTCTCGCCAAGGTGCCGTCAAATTTTTTGGGGCCTGAAACAATGATCCGCACCCTGGCGTCCGCCGCCGCCCTTCTTCTCGCCGCTGGAGCCGCACCCGTCGCCATGGCCCATTCGACCGATACCCCCGCCGCCTCGTCCGCGCCCAGTTTCGCTACCAGCGACGCGACCGACCCCTATCTCTGGCTGGAAGAGGTCGAGGGCGCGCGCGCCATGGACTGGGTCAAGGCCCACAACGCGACCTCGCTGGGGACGCTGCAAGGCGATCCGCGCTACGACACCCTGCATCAGCAGGCTCTGGACCTGGTCCAGTCGGCTGACCGCATCCCCTCGCCCGGCTTCACGCACGACGGCCACATCGACAACTTCTGGCAGGACGCCGAGCACGTGCGCGGCATCTGGCGCCGCACGACGCTGGACTCCTATCGCACCGAGACCCCGACCTGGGAGACCATCCTCGACGTCGACGCCCTGTCGGCGGCCGAGGGCAAGAACTGGGTCTACAAGGGCGCGACCTGCCTGGCCCCCGAGGAACGCTATTGCCTGCTGTCCCTGTCGGACGGCGGCAAGGACGCCGTGACGATCCGCGAGTTCGACAGCGTCACGAAGACCTTTGTCGAGGGCGGCATCAACCTGCCGGAATCCAAGGGCGGCGCCGACTGGATCGACAAGGATTCGCTGCTGATCTCGCGCGACTTCGGCGAGGGCTCGCTGACGGACTCGGGCTATCCGCGCACCGTGCGCCTGATGAAGCGCGGCCAGACCGTCGATCAGGCGGTCGAGGTCTTCGCCGGGCAGCAGACCGACGTCTCGGTCTCGGGCTACACCCTGCGCGACGCCGACGGCGTGGTGCAGGCCGTGCTGCTGAACCGGGGGATCAACTTCTATGAGAGCGAAACCTGGCGCCTGAACGCCGACGGCACGACGACCCAGCTGGCCCTGCCGCTGAAGGGCAATATCAACGCCCTGGTCGCCGGTCAGCTGGTGGTGACGACGGATCAGGACTGGACCGCGCCCTCGGGTCAGGAATTCAAGACCGGCGACGTCATCGCCTGGCCGCTGCAGGCCTGGCTGGCCGATCCCAAGACCCCGGCGCAACTGGTTATCCGTCCGGGCGAGCGCGAGGCCGTCGAGGGCGTCAGCGCCACCCGCAACAAGCTGGTGGTCGCCCTTTATGAAAACGTGCGCGGCTCGGTCTATGTCTATGACCCGGCGGACTGGAGCCGCACCCGTCTGGACCTGCCGCAGAACGTCTCGGTCGGCGTCGGCTCGGCCTCGGAGCAGGACGACAAGATCTTTGTCAGCGTCACCGGCTACCTGAACCCGTCCAGCCTCTACCTGGCCGACGCCGCCACCGGCGCGGTCGATCTGACCAAGGCTCTGCCCGCCAAGTTCGACGCCGCCGGCATGCGTGTGGATCAGTTCGAGGCCCGCTCGGCCGACGGCACGATGATTCCCTATTTCGTCGTCCACAAGGACGCCATGGCGATGGACGGGTCGAACCCGACCCTGCTCTACGGCTATGGCGGCTTCCAGTCGTCGTTGCTGCCCGGCTACTCGGCCACCGTCGGCAAGCTGTGGCTGGAGCGCGGCGGCGTCTATGTCATCGCCAATACGCGCGGCGGCGGCGAGTTCGGTCCGAAATGGCACCAGGCGGCCCAGCAGGAAAACCGCCAGCGCGCCCACGAGGACTTCCAGGCCGTCGCTCTGGACCTGATCGCGCGCAACATCACCAGCCAGCCTCACCTCGGGATCATGGGAGGCTCTCAGGGCGGCCTCTTCATGGGGGCCATGCTGACCCAGCGCCCGGACCTGATCAACGCGGCGGTCATCCAGGTGCCGCTGTTCGACATGCTGCGCTTCCACAAGCTCTTGGCCGGCGCCTCGTGGATCGGCGAATACGGCAACCCGGACATCCCCGAACAGCGCGCCTGGATCGAGGAATACTCGCCCTATCAGAAGCTGGCGGCGGGCCAGCCCTACCCCGAGGTCTTCATCCACACCTCGACCAAGGACGACCGTGTCCATCCGGGCCACGCCCGCAAGGCGGCGGCGCGTCTGGAGGAACTGGGCTACCCGGTCCTCTTCTATGAAAACACCGACGGCGGCCACGCCGCCGGCGCCAACCTGCGCGAAACGGCCCGCCGCATCGCGCTGGAATACACCTATCTGACGCGCCGCCTGATGGACGAACCGGCGCAGCAGTAGACGGCGTCCTCTGAATCCTCCCCTGTGAGCCTTGGCGAACGGGGGAGGGGGACCACGAAGTGGTGGAGGGGGCGAGCCCCGAACGCCGAGGCTGGTTCCGCCCCCTCCACCGCCTGACGGCGGTCCCCCTCCCCCGCTGACGCAAGGGAGGATTTCGAAAGCGGAGTTTATCTTCATGAAGGCCCTGTTCCTCACCGCCGCCCTGCCGGTGCTGATCCTCGCCGCCGGTCCGGCCCTGGCCCAGGCCCCTGCCGACCCGGTCGCCGCCGCCGCGACCAATCCGCCGCCGCATTTCCCGGGCGATCTGACGCCCGAGGGGGTCAAGGCCGCCGACGATCATCTGGCGCTGGAAGAAGTGGACGGGGCCGAGGCCAGGGCCTTCGTCGCCGCCGAGAACGCCAGGTCCCTGTCGGCCCTGACCGGCGACCGCCGCTACGAGGCCTTCCGTCAGCAGGCCGAGGCCATCCTGACGGCCACCGACCGCATCCCCGGCGTCAGCTTCCTGGGCGAGGGTCTGGGCAATTTCTGGCAGGACGGGGTCAACCCGAAGGGGGTCTGGCGCCGTACGACGCTGGACAGCTATCGCAGCAACCAGCCCCAGTGGGAGACCCTGCTCGATATCGACGCCCTCGCTAAATCCGAAGGCCGCGACTGGGTGTTCAAGGGCGCCGACTGCCTGGCGCCGGACGAGACCCGCTGCCTGATCAACCTGTCGGACGGCGGCAAGGACGCCGTGACGGTTCGCGAGTTCGACCTGACGACCAAGACCTTCGTGGGGCCGTCCCAGGGGGGCTTCGTCATTCCCGAGGGCAAGCACCGCCTGACCTGGCTGGACCGCGACACCCTGCTGATCGCCACCGACTTCGGTCCCGGCACGATGACCGAGTCGGGCTATCCCTTCATCGTCAAATCCCTGACGCGCGGCCACCCGCTGGCCCAGGCGACCGAGGTCTATCGCGGCCAGCAGTCCGACGGCGGCTACGGCGTCTCGCCCATGGTCTTCCGCGACAAGGCCGGTGCGGTCGGGGCCGTCCTGTTCAGCCGTCCGCTGGACACCTTCCGCTCGGAGATCTGGGCCCTCGGCGCGGACGGCAAGCCGCAGAAGCTGAACCTGCCGGAACGCGTCGCCGTCGAAGGCGTCATGAGCGGCAATCTCATCTTCTCGCCGGATCAGGCGTGGAGCTTTGACGGTCAGGACTATGCGGCGGGTTCTCTGCTGTCCCTGCCGCTCGGCGTGCTGCGCCCGGAGCGACTTGAGATCGCCATCGGGGCTGCTCGCGCGACCGTCTTCACCCCGACGGCGCGCCAGTCGCTGCAGAACGTGACCGTCCTGTCGGACAGCATCGTCGCCGTGATCGCCGACAACGTCGTCGGCACGTTGAAACGCTTCACCCCGAGCGCGAATCGCTGGACCGTGACCGAACTGGCCGTGCCCGCCAACAGCGCCGTGGGTCTGGGCGACAGCTCCAAGGCCAAGGGGCAGGTCTTCGTCTCGACCCAGGGCTTCCTGACGCCGCCGACCCTCAGCCTGGCCGAGGTCTCGACCGGCGCCCTGACCGAGCTGAAGTCGGCCCCGGCCAAGTTCGACGCCTCGACCCATGTGGTCGAGCAGTTCGAGGCGACCTCGGCCGATGGGACGAAAATCCCCTACTTCGTCACCCGGCCCAGGAACCTGGCGATGGACGGGACCGGCCCGACCATCCTGTTCGGCTACGGCGGCTTCCAGGCCAGCTTCCCGCCCGCCTACAAGCCCGAGATGGGCAAGCTCTGGCTCGAGAACGGCGGCGTTTTCGTCCAGGCCAATATCCGCGGCGGCGGCGAGTTCGGTCCCGGCTGGCACCAGGCGGCCCTGCGCGAGAACCGCCAGCGCGCCTTCGACGACTTCGCCGCCGTGGCCCGCGATCTGGAGCAGCGCAAGATCACCAGCCCGCGTCACCTGGGCATCTATGGGCGGTCCAACGGCGGGGTCCTGACCTCGGTGTCGATCACCCAGCACCCGGAGCTGTTCAACGCGGCGGTGATCGAGAGCCCGCTGATCGACATGCTGCGCTATCAGGACCTGCCCGCCGGCGCCTCGTGGATCGGCGAATACGGCGACCCGCGCATTCCGGGCGACGCCGCGTTCATCGCCCGCTATTCGGCCTATCAGCAGCTGCGGCCCGAGGTGAAATACCCGCGCGTCTATATCACCACCAATACGCGCGACGACCGCGTCCACCCCGGCCACGCCCGCAAGTTCGCGGCGCGCCTGGGCGATCAGGGCCACGACCACCTCTATTATGAGGACACCGCCGGCGGTCACTCCAACGACGCCGACCCGGTCGCCAACGCCCGCCGCTGGGCGCGCCACTATGTCTATCTCAGCCAGCAGTTGATGGACTGAGCCTCCTCGTCATCCCGGACGCGGCTTTGCCGCTTGGGCGCTACCGGCTCTTCGCTTCGCTGCGGCCGGGATGACGGTCCGCGGCCTCAAGGAGCGCGAAGCGCGATAGGCCAGGGAAATATGTGCGGCTTCTTCCCCTTCACGGTTTTATGAACGGCGCGGACGGATCGAACGGCTAGGATCGCGGCATGACGGCACGGGGCATCAGGACCGGGATGATCGCGGCGGCGGTCGCAGGCGTCGGCCTGCTGATCGCTGCCGCTGCCCCGCCGCGCGAGCGCGACGCCCCGGTCCAACCGGTGGTGGTCGAGTTGTTCACCGCCCAGGGCTGTTCCGGTTGTCCCGACGCCAACCGCACCCTGGAGGCGGTGGCGAACACGCCGGGGGTCATCGCCCTGACCTATGGCGTCGGCTACTGGGATTATCTGGGCTGGCCCGACACCTTCGCCAAGCCCGAGTTCGCCGCGCGCCAGCAGGCCTATCGTCAGGCGCTGAAACTGAGGAACGTTTCGACGCCTCAGGTGGTGATCGACGGCCGCCGTCATCTGTCGGGCGCCCGACCGCCGGAGCTTCAGGCCGCCATTGACGCCGAGGCCGCCGCCCGCCTCTGGCCGCCCGAGATCGAGTTCCGCGAGACCGGCGACCGGGTCGGGATCGGCTCGGGCCGCCCGCCCCGCGGCGGGGCCGAGGTCATGGCCGTGGTCTATCAGCCGGGCCTCCAGACGGTCGAGGTGCGTCAGGGCGACAATCGCGGCCAGGCGGTGCGCCACGTCAATGTGGTGCGCGAGGTGCGTCGTCTCGGCGACTGGACCGGACGGCCGGTCCTCTTCGCCCTTCCTGCGGATTCCGCGTCTGAAGACAACGTCGTAGTCCTGGTTCAGGCCAAGGCGGACCGACGGATTCTGTCCGCCGCCCGTCGGGTGGAACCGAGGGCCGATTGAACCGCTGACGGAAAGGGGTTAAAGGCCCGCCGCTCTTGATGGGCGCGCCCTTCGCGCGACCCGGAGGTTATGCATGGCTGGGGACACGCCCCGTGGCGACGCTGCGACGTCCGCCGCAAAAGCTTCCGAACCCGCGAACGCCCAGATTCCGTCTCCGCCCCATCATGGGGTCGGGCACGGCAAGGCGGCCCATCGCGCCCTGATTCTGGGCGCCATCGGCGTGGTCTTCGGCGACATCGGCACCAGCCCGATCTACGCCCTGCGCGAGGCCATCGGCCACGCCCAGAAGGGCGTCGGCGGGGAACTGGCCATCATCGGCGTGGTCTCTCTGGCCTTCTGGGCCCTGATGATCGTCGTGACGTTCAAATACGTCATGTTCCTGATGCGGGCGGACAACAAGGGCGAGGGCGGCACCCTGTCGCTGATGGCCCTGGCCCAGCACGCGGTCGGCCGACGCAGCGCCTGGCTATTCATCCTCGGTGTCTGCGGCGCGGCGCTCTTCTACAGCGACGGCGTCATCACCCCGGCCATTTCGGTGCTGTCGGCGGTGGAGGGTCTGAAGGACGCGCCCGGCCTGAACGGCGAACTGGACCCCTTCATCCTGCCGATTTCGGCGGGCATCCTGATCGCCCTGTTTCTGGTTCAGTCGCGCGGCACCGCCGGTCTGGCCAGGTTCTTCGGTCCGATCACCGCCGTCTGGTTCCTCAGCCTCGGCGTCCTGGGCCTGACCCATATCTTTGACGACATCACCATCCTGCGCGCCCTGTCGCCCCTCTATGGGATTGAGCTGCTGCTCAAGGACGGCTTCCTCGGCTTCGTCATCCTCGGCAGCGTCTTCCTGGCCGTCACGGGGGCCGAGGCCCTCTATGCGGACATGGGCCATTTCGGCAAGGCGCCGATCCGTCAGGGCTGGCTGTTCGTGGTCCTGCCCTGTCTGACGCTCAACTATCTGGGTCAGGGCGCTTTCCTGCTGGCCAATCCGGGGGCGGCGGACAACCCCTTCTGGAACATGGTCCCGCAGATGGTCTATTGGCCCATGCTGGTTCTGGCCACGGCGGCCACGGTCATCGCCAGCCAGGCCGTCATCACCGGCGCCTTCTCGGTGACGCAGCAGGCGGTCCAGTTGGGCCTGCTCCCCCGTATCGACATCCGCAACACGTCGGAGACCCTGGCGGGCCAGATCTATGTCCCGGCGGTCAACAGCCTGCTGATGGTCGGGGTGCTCTTCCTGCTGCTGACCTTCCAGTCGTCGCACAATCTGACGGCGGCCTATGGCGTGGCCGTCACCGGCACCATGCTGGTCAACACCCTGATGTCCTGGTCGGTGGTGACCAAGAAGTGGAAGTGGCCGATGTGGGCGGTGCTGGGCACCCTGGTCCCGTTCGGGATCATCGACGGCGTCTTCCTGACCTCCAACCTGCTCAAGATTCCTGACGGCGCCTGGATGCCTCTGGTGCTGGGCGGCGGTCTGGTCCTGATCATGTGGACCTGGGTGCGCGGCACGCAGATTCTGACCGAGAAGACGCGCAAGGACAGCCTGCCGCTCAGCGATCTGATCGAGATGCTGAAGGCCCGACCGCCGCACCGCGCGCCGGGCACGGCCATCTTCCTGACGTCGGACCCCGAGGTCGCGCCGGTCGCCCTGATGCACAATCTCAAGCACAACAAGGTGCTGCACGAGAAGAACGTCATCCTGACCGTCCACACCGCCGACCGGCCGCGCGTGCCGGACGACCAGCGCGTGTCGATGGAGCCGATCAGCGACGACTTCAAGCGGCTGACCATCACCTACGGCTTCATGGAGACGCCGAACGTGCCGCGCGCCCTGGGCCTGTGCCGCAAACAAGGTTTGAAGTTCGACATCATGTCGACCAGCTTCTTCCTCGGTCGTCGTTCCGTGGTCGCCTCGGCCCGTCAGGGCATGCCGCTGTGGCAGGACAAGCTGTTCATCTTCCTGATGCGCAACGCCGCCAATCCGACTGACTTCTTCCATATTCCGCCCGGCCGCGTGGTCGAGCTGGGCACGCAGGTATCCGTATGAGTGGTGGAACCCCCAAGGGGAAAAGCTCGGCCGCGCGCGGCCGTCGCATGGCTGAAAAGTCGCGTCCGCGTCGCGAGGCCCAGCCCGAGATCGTCACCGATGACCCCCACGCCGACATCGGCGTCGAGGCCCGTCTGGTCGCCGGCATTCTGCTGAACGCGGCGCTGGAGAAGCGCACCGGTCTGGACGAGGCCCTGGGCCAGTCCCCGGCCAAGGACCTGGCCGGTCCCGACCGCGCTTTCGCTCGCGCCGTGGCCATGGCCGCCCTGCGTCGTCTGGGCGAGATCGACCAGATTCTCGACCGTCGCCTGCAGAAGGCGCCGCCCGCCCCCGTGCGCACCATCCTGCGCGTCGCCCTGGCCCAGACCCTGGTGCTGGGCACGCCCGCCTTCGCCGCCGTCTCGACCGCGGTGAAACTGGCCGAGCGCGACGCCAAGACCCGCCCCTACAAGAACCTCGTCAACGCCGTCCTGCGCGGCGTCGACCGCGACGGTCCCGGCTTGACGACCGCTGAATCCAACCTGCCCGACTGGCTGGCCGCCCGCTGGAAGGCCACCTATGGCGAGGCCAATCTGATCGGCCTGGCCCTGGCCACCCGCGACGAGCCCGCCACCGACCTCAGCGCCAAGCCCGGCGTCGATCTGGAGGTCCTGGCTCAGGACGTCGAGGGCGAGGTCCTGCCCGGCGGTACGGTCCGCACCGGCAAGCGCGGCGACGTGGCCGGCTGGCCCGGCTTCGAGGCCGGCGACTGGTGGGTCCAGGACGCCGCCGCCGCCGTCCCTGCCCGCCTGCTGGCCGCCAAGGCCGGGGAGACGGTGCTGGACATGTGCGCCGCGCCCGGCGGCAAGACCCTGCAACTGGCCGCGGCCGGCGCCGAGGTCACGGCCCTGGACCGTTCGCCCGCCCGCTTGAAGCGTCTGAAACAGAATTTCGACCGCACCGGCCTGCCGGTCGAGGTGGTCGCCGTCCCCGCCGAGGACTGGGAGGACACGCGCACCTTCGACGCCGTCCTGCTGGACGCGCCCTGCACCGCCACCGGCACCTATCGCCGCAACCCGGAAGTGCTGCGCGCCACCCGCCCCGCCGAGGTCGCCAAGCTGGCCGATGTGCAGCACCGCCTGCTGGATGTGGCCGCCGAGAAGGTGAAGCCCGGCGGCCGTCTGGTCTATTGCGTCTGCTCGCTGGAACGCGAAGAGGGCGAGACCCAGATTATCGCCTTCCTGCGCCGCAACCCGGCCTTCCGCACCGTCGCCGCCGTCCCGTCCGAGATCGGCGCCCCTGCCGAAGCCCTGACCCCCGAAGGCTGGCTGCGCATCCTGCCCTCGCAATGGGCCGAGCGCGGCGGCGTGGACGGCTTCTTCGTCGCCCGGCTGGAGCGAATCGCGGACTAGCGCAGGAGATGAAGCAGGGGCTTGGCGTGGTGCAGGTTGCGCACGAACAGCGCCGTCACCGCCACCGCCATGGCGAGCCCCGGCGACAGGATGAGCCACCGCCGAAAGCGGTGCGCCCACCACAGCAGTTCCCCTAGTGCGCTAACAACCATTTTGACGTCCCTCGGTGGGTAGTCTTGCGCGACAATCTGTCCCATGTCGAGACACCGGCAGAGACAATCTGTCGGACGCGGTAGAACGCCGCATGACCTGTGCCGGCCCTGTTCGGAATTTCGGCGTTCGGGCGCGAACGCGCCGGCCGCCTCAGTCGTCCTCATCCTCGATGTCGTGGATCTGGTCATCGTCCAGGCCCAGGTGATGGCCGATCTCGTGGATCAAGACGTGGGCTATGATCTCGGCCAGACCCACGTCGCCGCGCTCGCACCACTCATCCAGGATGGGGCGGCGATAGAGGAAGATGCGCGACGGCTCGGCCGCCGGCCCCATGGCGTCGCGCTCGCCGATATGGACTCCGTGATAGAGGCCTGACAGTTCGAACGGGTCCTCGATCTCCAGACTGTCCAGAGTCTCCTCGTCGGCGAAGTCGTCGATACGGATGACCACGTCGCCGGCGGCTTGCCGGAACATCTCGGGCAGGGCGGCGAAAGCGGCTTCGGCCAGGCGGGCGAAGTCGTCGAGCGAGGGCGCGGACTGATCGTTCCACGCCGGGTTCGGGGTCTGGGTCATGGGTCGGATATCGCCCGCGAGGGCCCGCGCCGCAATCGGCCGTCTCGCCGCATCGCAATTCGCGCAATCAGGGTATGGTAAACGCGAATCGGTCTTCGCCTTCGGGTCTTGGCCGTGTGATCGACGACTTTTCCGGGGACAGGATGGCCGAGGCCGACATCGCCTATGTGGCCACTGCGGGCGCAGCGGGTCTGGCGCTGGCGATCAGCGCCTGGGCCTGGCGGCTGCGCAAGCGTCTGGGCGCGCGCGAGGCCGAGGTCGAGGCCTGGCTGTCGGGCGAACGCGCCCACGCCGCCGCCTGCGAAGGCGCCCTCAACGTCTTCGACGACGTGCGTCTGGCCCTGACGCCTGAAGGTCACGCCCAATGGGTGTTCGGCGCGCCGGAGGCCCTGGCGGTGCTCGCCCCCGGTCGTGAAGGGGCAGCGGCGGCCGAGGCCATCGTGACGGCGCTTCACGAAACCCACACCGGCCACATGGACGGGCTGGTCCAGCGCGGCGAGCCGTTCGAGACCCTGCTGGAATCCGCCGACGGCGCCTGGGCGGTCGAGGGCCGGGCGCTCGGCGGTTCGGCCTGGCTGCGCCTGTCGAAACTGGGGGGCGCGGAAACCGCCGCCGACGCCGGCCTGGGCGCCCTGGCCGAGGCCTCGCCGGCCCCGACCTGGGTGGTCGACGGCGCCGGGCAGCTGATCTGGGCCAACAAGGCCTGGCTGACGGAGGTTCGCGCCGAGACCCTGGCCGAAGCCCATGAGCAGTGCCTCAGCTTCGATCGCGGCGCCGACCTGATCGTGGCCGAGGCTTCGCGCCTGAACGCGCGTCAGGACGGCTTCCGCTGGGTGTCGTCGGACGGTCGCCGCCGCGCCTGGCGCATCCTGGCCGAGCCTCTGGCGGGCGGGCGCGGCGCCGTCATCGCCTTCGCCATCGACATGACCGAGGCCGAGGAGACGCGCGACACCCTGCGCCGTCACGTCGAGGCCCATGATGAGACCCTGAACCATCTGGCCGACGCCGTGGCCATCTTCGGCCCGGCCAAGCGGCTGGCCTTCCACAACACCGCCTTCCAGCAGCTGTTCAACATCGACCCGGCCTGGCTGGACGAGCGCCCGACCCACGCCGAGCTTCTGGATCGCCTGCGCCAGAAGCGCCAGTTGCCTGAGGTCATCGACTACGCCGGTTGGAAGGCCAGCGAGCTGGAATTCTACGGCGCCGCCGAGGCCTCGCCGGACGACAGCTGGTCCCTGCCCGATGGGCGGACCCTGCGCGTGGTGCGTCAGCCGCACCCGCTGGGCGGCATCCTGCTGATCTTCTCGGACATCACCGACGAGCTGCAGCTGCGCAGCCGCTACAACGCCCAGATCCAGGTCCAGACGGCGACGCTGGACAAGCTGAACGACGCTGTGGCCGTCTTCGGCTCGGACGGCCGCCTGCGGCTCAACAACGACGCCTTCGAAAGCTTCTGGGGCGTGACGGCGGACCAGTTGGCCGAGGCTGGAGACTTCGACGCCGTGGCCGCCTTGTGCCGCCCGGTGCTGGACGACGCCGCCCTGTGGCTGGGCCTGAAGGCGCGGGTCGCCGATCCCGATCCGGAAAGCCGTGTGCCCATCTCGGGCGAAGGCCGCACCGACGACGACCGCGTCGTGTCCTGGCAGACCCGGCCCCTGCCCGACGGCGCCACCCTGGTCGCCTTCTCCGACGTCACCGCCCGGCGCGAGCTGGAACAGGCCCTGGCGGCCAAGGAAGCCGCCCTGGCCGAGAGCCAGGCGCTGAAGCGCGAGTTCGTCGGCAGCGTCTCCTATGAGCTGCGCACGCCCTTGACCACCATCGTCGGCTATTCCGAACTGCTGGAGGCCATGGGCGACCTGCCCGAGCGCAGCCGCCAGCACGCCGGGGCCATCCGCGTCGCCGCCAGCCACCTGGCCCGCTCGATCGACGACGTGCTCGATATGGCCCAGATCGACGCGGGCGAGATGGAGCTGACGCTGGGCGACATGCGGGTCTGCGACCTGCTGGAGGCCTGCGCTGAAAAGGTGCGCGGCAAGGTCGAGGGCCGCGGCGCTGTCCTGACCGTCGCCTGCCCGCCGCGGCTGAAGCCGGTCCGCGCCGACGTCCGCCGCATCGCCCAGGCCGTCGATCACCTGCTGGAAAACGCCTGTCGCGCCGTGTCCGAGGGCGGGGCCGTGACCCTGACCGCCGAGGTCGGCGCGGGCGAGGTGCGCATTCGCGTCGAGGACACCGGGCGAGGCATCCCCTATCATCTGCAGGCCCACGTCTTCGACCGCTTCGTGCGGCGCGAGCGCGGCGGGCCGGGCGTGGCCCTGGCCCTGGTCAAGGCCCTGGTCGAGCTGCACGGCGGCTGGGCAGAGGTCCAGTCCGAGCCGGGCAAGGGCGCGGCCTTCATCCTGCACCTGCCGGTCGAGGCCACGGCGCCGACGGCGGCTCCGGAACTGCTGCTGGGCTGATCTTTGCGCCCATCTCGTGCTAGAGGGCTTGTCCAAGCCCCTCAGGACGTCCCCATGGCCGACACGACCCGCCCCCTGCTCAAGACCGCCATCATCTATGATTTCGACGGCACCCTGGCGCGGGGCAATATGCAGGAGGTCAGCTTCATCCCTTCGATTGGGATGACGCCGTCCCAGTTCTGGAACGAGACCGTCCGTCCCCGGACCATCGCCTCCGACGGCGACGGCATCCTGATGTATATGCAGATGATGCTGCAGACGGCCCGCGAGCAGGGCGCGCCGGTGACGCGCCAGACGCTGCGGGATCACGGCCGCGACGTGGCCCTGTTCGAAGGTCTGCGGGATCGCAGCTGGTTCGACCGCATGAACGAGTTCGGCGCCCAGTACGGCCTGGAGATCGAGCACTACATCATCTCTGCGGGCCTGGAAGAGATGATCCAGGGCTGCCCCATCGCCGAGGCCTTCACCCACGTCTTCGCCTCGAAGTACGCCTATGACGAAAACGAGGTCGCCGTCTGGCCGGCCGTCGGCGTCAACTACACCACCAAGACCCAGTACCTGTTCCGCATCAACAAGGGCGTGCACAACCACTGGGACGACGAGCGCATCAACCGCTTCATCCCGGACGAGGAACGTCCCATCCCGTTTGACCGGATGATCTTCCTCGGCGACGGCGACACCGACGTCCCGACCATGAAGATGATGCACACCAAGGGCGGCTTCTCCATCGCCGTCTATGACCCCGACAACACCCCGCGCGACCACAACAAGATCCACCGCCTGATCTCGGAAGACCGCGTCAACTTCGTCGCCGAGGGCGACTATCGCGAGGGCACCCCCGTCGACCTGATCGTCAAGGGCCTGATCGGCCGCATCGCGGTCAACTACGGCCGCATGCCGGCGGACTGATGCGCTCAAGCAGCCGAAGGCGTTAGCGCCCAAAGAGCCCTTCTCCCCTTGAGGGAGAAGGTGGCCCGTCAGGGCCGGATGAGGGGTGTCGGCTCGACGTCATGTCGCGACCCGCCGACGCCGAACTTTCAGATCGAGGCGCTCACACCCCTCATCCGTCAGGCTCCGCCTGCCACCTTCTCCCTCTAGGGGAGAAGGGACGCCGATCTCTATCCAGAGTAAACGTCGCGTCCGCCCGAACCCCGCCCGCCAGCATGGAGCGGGTGATGCGCTCGAAATGCTGAATGAAGAGCGCCAGTTCGGCGCGGCGCGCGGGCGGCAGATCGACCGGCGCCAAGCCCAGCAGCCCCACCTCCTGCTCGCAGCGCCAGTCCAGCACCACGTCAAACGACGGCGCCCTCAGGAACAGCACAGCGTCAAAACGCGCAAAGACCTCGGCATAGGGTCCTGCCAGTTCGGTGTTGACCGCCCGCCGCCAGACCCCCTGCCCGTCCCGCTCGTGTTCCAGCCCATTGATCGGCGCGGCGAGGTCCGCCTCGGCCTGCGCCGTCGCCCCCAGACACCAGCCGTCCACCAGCACCGCCGTCGGGCGGCCCGCGAACACAGGCCATTGCGTCTCGGGACGGCGATCATCGGAAAGCTTGTCGAAGGCGGGCAGCGGCGTCCGGCTGTCGGGACCGGCGGCGCGTAGCGCTTCTACCCTCCGTTCCAGCAGCCTCAGGTCATGCGTTCCCGGCGGGCCGCGCACGGCGAACAGGGGATGGAGCGCCCTGCCCTTGGCCTCACGCTCGGCCTTCGTCAGATAGACGTCATCCAGCGACAGATGCGCCGCGCCGAACCGCGCGGCGGCGGCGCGCGCCAATGTGGTCTTGCCCGACCCTTGCGCCCCCGCGATCCCGACGAGCGGAACGTGGCCAGGTCCCGCATGGGCGGTGATCAAGGCCCCGACCGCGTCCAGCAGCCGGGTGTCGATCATCTCAGTGCTGGCTTTGCGGCAGGCGCACGATCAGGCCGTCCAGGTCGTCGCTGACGCGGATCTGGCAGGACAGGCGGCTGTTCGGTTCGACGTTCTCGGCGAAGTCGAGCATCGACTCCTCCATGGCCGAAGGACGCCCCGTTTCCGAGGCGAAGTTCTCGTCCACATAGACGTGGCAGGTTGCGCAGGCGCAGGCGCCGCCGCAGTCGGCGTCGATGCCCGGCACATTGTTGCGGATCGCGCCTTCCATGACGCTGAGGCCGTTCTTGACCTCGACCGTGTGCTCGGTCCCGTCGTGCTCGATGTAGGTGATCTTGGCCATGCAGGCGTCTTAGCCCAGGCCGCGCGGGAGGCAAGCCCCGGCGTATCGCGGGCATGAAAAACCCCCGGAGCCTGTCGGCGCCGGGGGCTGTTCGGGTCGGTAAGCCTGAAGCCCTAGGCCGCCGCGCGTTTGCGGCTCGGCGCGACCATCAGCTTCTTGGTCTCGGCGATCGCCTTGGCCGGGTTCAGCCCCTTGGGGCAGACCTGGGCGCAGTTCATGATCGTGTGGCAGCGATACAGCTTGAAGGGGTCCTCGAGGTCGTCGAGGCGCTTCTGGGTCGCGTCATCGCGGCTGTCCGAGATCCAGCGGTAGGACTGCAGCAGGGCCGCCGGGCCGAGGTATTCTTCCTGGTTCCACCAGTAGCTGGGGCAGGAGGTCGAGCAGCAGGCGCACAGGATGCACTCGTACAGACCGTCCAGCTTCTCGCGGTCGGCCGGCGACTGCAGGCGCTCGGCTTCCGGGTCCGGCTCGTCCGACTGCAGGTAGGGCTGGATCGAGTCGTACTGGGCGTAGAAGAGGCTCAGGTCCGTCACCAGGTCCTTGACCACCGGCTGGTGGGGCAGGGGGGCGATGGTGATGTTGTGCGACGAGCACTCGTCCATGCCTTTGGTGCAGGCCAGGGTGTTGCGACCGTCGATGTTCATCGAGCACGAGCCGCAGATGCCTTCACGGCACGAGCGACGGAAGGACAACGTCGGGTCGATCTCGTTCTTGATGTGGATCAGGGCGTCCAGAAGCATGGGGCCGTGATCGTCGGACGAGACCTCGAAGCTGTCCCAGCGCGGATCGGAATCCGTTTCCGGGTCGTAGCGATAGACCTTGTAGGTCTTGACGTTCTTGGCGCCGGCCGGGGCCTTGTGGACCTTGCCGGTCGTGGGCTTGGAGCCGCGCGGGAGAGTGAGCTGAACCATCTGCGGGACTCCCTTAGTAAACCCGAGCCTTGGGCTCGATGTAGGCGACGTCGTCGGTCATCGTGTATTTGTGGACCGGGCGGTAGTCGATCTGGACGCCTTCGCCCGGACGCTTCCAGGCCAGGGTGTGCTTCATCCAGTTGACGTCGTCGCGGTCGGGGAAGTCCTCGCGAGCGTGGGCGCCGCGCGATTCCGTGCGGTTGGCGGCACCTTCGATGGTCACGAGGGCCTGAGCGATCAGGTTGTCGTATTCCAGGGTCTCGATCAGGTCCGTGTTCCAGATCAGGCCGCGGTCCGTGGTCTTGATGTCGGCGCCGGCCGCGTCGATGGCGCGCAGCTTGGCCACGCCTTCGTCCAGGGTCTTGCCGGTGCGGAAGACGGCGGCGTCCGACTGCATGGCGCGCTGCATTTCAAGACGCAGCTTGGCGGTCGGGGTCGAGCCCGAGGCGTTGCGGAAGCGATCCAGACGGGCCAGGTGCTCGTCGGTCTGGGCCTTGGAGGCCGAGGGCACGGCCGAGGCCTTGTCGACGACTTCGCCGCAGCGCAGGCCGACGGCGCGGCCGAACACCACCAGGTCGGTCAGGGAGTTGGAGCCCAGACGGTTGGCGCCGTGCACCGAGACGCAGGCGGCTTCGCCCACGGCCATCAGGCCCGGAACCACGCTGTCGGGGTTGCCGTCGCGCAGCGTCAGCACCTCGCCGTGATAGTTGGTCGGGATGCCGCCCATGTTGTAGTGGACCGTCGGCAGGACCGGGATCGGCTCCTTGGTCACGTCGACGCCGGCGAAGATCTTGGCCGATTCCGAGATGCCCGGCAGGCGCTGATGCAGGATCTTGGGATCCAGGTGGTCCAGGTGCAGGAAGATGTGGTCCTTGTTCGGACCCACGCCGCGCCCTTCACGGATTTCGATGGTCATGGAGCGCGAAACCATGTCGCGCGGGGCCAGGTCCTTCACGGTCGGCGCATAGCGCTCCATGAAGCGCTCGCCTTCCGAGTTGGTCAGATAGCCGCCTTCACCGCGGGCGCCCTCGGTGATCAGGCAGCCGGCGCCATAGATGCCGGTCGGGTGGAACTGCACGAACTCCATGTCCTGCAGCGGCAGGCCGGCGCGCAGCACCATGGCGTTGCCGTCGCCGGTGCAGGTGTGGGCCGAGGTGGCCGAGAAGTAGGCGCGGCCGTAACCGCCGGTCGCCAGCACCACCATCTTGGCGCGGAACTGGTGCATCTGACCATTGTCGAGCTGCAGGGCGGTCACGCCGGTGCAGGCGCCGTCCTGCATGATCAGGTCCAGGGCGAAGTATTCGACGAAGAACTTGACCTCGCGACGGACCGACTGGCCGTACAGGGTGTGCAGGATGGCGTGGCCGGTACGGTCGGCGGCGGCGCAGGTGCGCTGCACCGGGCCTTCGCCGAAGTTGCGGGTCATGCCGCCGAAGGCGCGCTGGTAGATCTTGCCTTCTTCGGTGCGGCTGAAAGGCACGCCCCAGTGTTCCAGCTCGTAAACCGCCTTGGGCGCGTTACGGACCAGGTATTCGATGGCGTCCTGGTCGCCCAGCCAGTCCGACCCCTTGACGGTGTCGTACATGTGCCATTGCCAGCTGTCCTCGCCCATATTGCCCAGCGAGGCCGAGATGCCGCCCTGGGCGGCCACGGTGTGCGAGCGGGTCGGGAAGACCTTGGTGACGCAGGCGACCTTCAGGCCCTGCTGGGCGGCGCCGAGCGCCGCGCGCAGGCCGGAACCGCCCGCGCCGACGACGACGACGTCGTATTCGTGATCGATAAGCTCGTAAGCAGCCATGACGGGATCAGACTCCGGCGGGCAGCGGGGCGGAGCCCATCGCTACACGCACGATGAAGAAGATGCTGGCGGCGGCCAGCACGAGGAAGACGAGGTTCGACAGGTTGATCAGGGTCGTCCGGGTCGAGGGCGCGGGGACGTAGTCCTCGATGATCACCTTCCAGGCCAGGCTGGCGAACAGGAAGAAGACAATGGCGGTCAGACCCAGAAGACCCGCGTTCAGCGTGCTGCCGAACCAGGCGGCGACCGCCTCATAGCCAGCGCCGGCCAGGGTGAAGGCGCTCGACAGGACCCACAGGCCCAGCGGCATCAGGGCCGCCAACGCCAGCTTCTCGATCTTCCATTCGCCGGCGCCGTGGCGCTCGGAGATCTTCACATGGTTCTTGAACTTGGGGGCGGCGCTCACAGCGAAACCTTTCCGGCGGCGAACAGGACGACCCAGAACAGCACGGTCAGGACCAGGGGGCCCCAGACGGCGATGTTGGCCATCAGAGTGGCGGACTTCAGATCAAGGCCCTTGCCGGCGTCGTTGATCAGGTGGCGGGCGCCATTCAGCAGGAAGGAGAACAGGACCAGCGACAGGCCGAACCAGATGAACAGACCGAACGGCGAGGCCGAGCAGGCCAGAACCTTGGCGTAGGCCTCGGGGCCAGCGGCGACCGCTGCGACCCAGGCCAGCAGCAGGACGGCGCCGACGGTGGCCGCGCCGATGGTGACGCGGAACAGGATGGAGGCCGTCATGGTCACGTGCCACCGCCAGACGTCGGTGAAGGGCGACATCGGCGCCACATGGCCATTGGGATGGCGGACGTAGCGGCCAGTCGGGTCGCCCGCACCCTGGGGAAGGTTCGACATGCGAATGATTCTCAAAAAACCTGTGGAAAAACAGGTCCGGTTGCAGTGCGATAGGCTTTAGTGACCGCAAAGGCCGGGTGTCAACGAACCGGGGCGGATAAGCGCCACGGATCGCGATTTCCTGATCAGGCCTCGCGAATCGCTCGCAACAGGCCGGCTTTATCGTCCGCCGACAGAGGCACGGCGCCGGGGCGACCCCAGATCGGATCGGGCCACAGGCCGTCGTCGCGGCGACGCCCGACCACATGGACGTGCAGCTGGCGCGTGACATTGCCGAGGGCCGCCGTGTTCAGCTTGTCGATGGGGCGTCCCGCCGCCTGACCCAGGGCGCGGACCCGTTCGCCGGCCCGCACCACCTCTTCCATCAGAGCGGCGCGCTGCTCTGCGGTCAGGTCATCCAGCTCGACCGCGCCGTCCACG
Source organism: Candidatus Brevundimonas phytovorans (assembly GCA_029203145.1). Classification (NCBI taxonomy): domain Bacteria; kingdom Pseudomonadati; phylum Pseudomonadota; class Alphaproteobacteria; order Caulobacterales; family Caulobacteraceae; genus Brevundimonas; species Candidatus Brevundimonas phytovorans. The sequence continues at coordinate 2,946,048 of CP119309.1, read as the reverse complement.
CGGGGCAGCAGGATCATCCAGGGAAAGCGGGCGTCGTCCTGCAGCCGCACCTGACACAGGGGCCAGTCGACGGCGAAGACGGACCCGGCCTCGAAGGCGGGATCAGCTTTGAATTCAGTCATGTCAGATGCTCGTCCTCGAACCAGCGCAGGCGATAGGCGTTCATCGCCGTTGTCGCCAGCCGCGTCGTCAGCCGCCAGTTGACCACGGCCCCCACCGGCGCGCCGATGACCGGGATCAGCTGGGCCAGCTTGGCCAGGTCGATGTAGTCGCGGTACTCCAGCTGGAACTTGCGCCAGTCGAAGTCCTCGATGCGTTCGGGCTGGTGCAGACCCTTGCCCGCCGCCTCCAGCGCGGCCAGGGCTTCGGGCCGATGCCGGGCGCTGGAAAAGGCCATCTGGAAGATGCGCAGCAGGAACAGCCGCTCGCTCAGGCTCTTGCCCGAATGCCCATAAAGGGCGCCGATCTCGGCCAGCAGCTTGATCTTGATGGCCAGCAGGGCCGGAAAATCCGCCGCCGCCAGCAGGAAGCCGCCGGCCCCCGCCACCCCGCCCTCGACGCTGGCCGTGGTGCGGTAGAAATCGACGCGGGTCTGGATCAGCTCTTCGCGCGTGCGAAGGCTGCCGTGCAGCAGGGGCCTGGCCGTGGTCCAGTCGGCGCCGGTCATGATGCCCCGCGTGGTCAACTCGACGCCCGAGGTCACGATCTGGTGCACCCGTTCAGGAATGATCCGGTTGATCCGGTCCTGGGTCGCCCGCGTGGTCATGTCCCACAGGCCGGGCCGACGCAGCTGGCGTTCGCGCCAGACCTCGGCCTCACCGAGGACACGGGCCTCATACTGTCGATCGTCTTCCGCAGCGGTCATCATGCCCCTCTGGATCAAGGTCAGCCTCGCAGGGGCCGACGAATGGCGCAACGCCCGACGCTTGCTCCCGCTCCGCTGCGGGTCTAGACCGCCCGCCATCGAGTACCGTTTCGCACACGCAACATCGACTGGAGAGACCTCTATGGCTCGCGCGAAGATCGCCCTTATCGGCGCCGGAATGATCGGCGGAACCCTGGCCCACGTGGCCGCGCGCGAAGCGCTGGGCGACGTCATCCTGTTCGACATCGCCGAAGGCACGCCGCAAGGCAAAGCCCTCGACATCGCCGAGGCCTCGGCCGTCTTCGGTCAGGACGTGGCCCTGAAGGGCGCCAACGACTACGCCGACATCGCGGGCGCCGACGTCTGCATCGTCACCGCCGGCGTGCCGCGCAAGCCGGGCATGAGCCGCGACGACCTGATCGGCATCAATTTGAAAGTGATGAAGGCCGTCGGCGAGGGCATCAAGGCCCACGCCCCCAACGCCTTCGTCATCTGCATCACCAACCCGCTCGACGCCATGGTCTGGGCCCTGCAGAAGTTCTCGGGCCTGCCCAAGGAGAAGGTCGTCGGCATGGCCGGCGTGCTCGACTCGGCCCGCTTCGCCTACTTCCTGGCTGAAAAGACCGGCGTCTCGGTGCAGGACATCCACGCCTGGACCCTGGGCGGTCACGGCGACGACATGGTGCCGATGGTGCGCCACTCGACCGTGGGCGGCCTGCCGCTGCCGGACGCCGTCGCCGCCGGCTTCCTGAGCCAGGCCGACCTGGACGCCATCGTCGAGCGCACCCGCAAGGGCGGCGGCGAGATCGTGGCCCTGCTGAAGACCGGCTCGGCCTTCTACGCCCCGGCTGAATCCGCCATCGCCATGGCCAAGTCCTACCTGCTGGACCAGAAGCGCGTCCTGCCCTGCGCCGTCTGGCTGTCGGGCGAGTACGGCCTGTCCGACCTCTACGTCGGCGTCCCGGCCCTGATCGGCGCCGCCGGCGTCGAGAAGATCGTCGAGTTCACCACTAACGACGACGAAAAGGCCATGTTCGCCAAGTCGGTGGAATCGGTGAACGGCCTGATCCAGGCCTGCAAGGACATTGAGCCTTCCTTGGCTTAAGGGCGCTACAGCGAGCCGCGCGGCGGCTCGCTGCTTGAGCGCTTAGGCGTCCGAAATACGAAGGGGTCGCGTCGAAAGGCGCGGCCCTTTTTCGTGCGCCATCCTTTGAACCCGCGCATCCCGGCGGACGCCGGGATCCAGTAAGAGCCTCAGATGCATCGGTGGAAACGGGCGCCTTGATCCTGGCTTGGGGCTTGTAGCCAAAGCACTGGATCCCGGCGTCCGCCGGGATGAGCGGGATGGAAGAGGGCCGCCTCAGGCGTGAACCGCCTCCTCCGCCTCGTCGTCATCGCCGCGCTGTTCCAGCCAGGACGCGCTGCGCATCTCGTTCAGGCGCGACACCGTCCGTTCGAACTCGAAGGCGCCGACCCCCTCGGCGTAGAGGGCTTCGGGTTCGGCCTCGGCCAGGACCACCAGCCGGGTCTTGGCCTCGTAGAGGGCGTCGATCAGCGTCACCAGACGCCGGGCCTCATGATGGTTGGCCGGGCTCAAGGTCGGCACGTCCGACAGGAACAGGGTGTGGAAACGCCGGGCGACGGCCAGATAGTCCTGCGGCCCCAGCGGCGCGCCGCACAGCTCGCTGAAACTGGCCCGCGCCATGCCGCCGACCGTGCGCTGGACCCGGACCTGACGGCCCAGCACCGGCAGGGCCGCCGGCTCCTCGGGCTCGCCGCCCTTGAGGTCCGACCACAGGGTCTCGAAGCCGGAACGCGCCGTCTCGTCCAGCGGCGCGAACCAGACCTTGGCCCCGGCCATGCGGTCCAGACGGAAGTCGCGCGCTCCCGCCGTCTCCACCACCTCGCAACGCTCGCGCAGGATGTCGATGAAGGGCAGGAAAAGCTGGCGGTTGATGCCGTTCTTGTAGAGGTCTTCCGGCGCGCGGTTCGAGGTGATGGCCAGCACCACCCGCTTCTCGAACAGGGCGTCGAACAACCGGCCCAGGATCATGGCGTCGGCGATGTCGGTGACTTGAAGTTCGTCAAAGCACAGCAGCCGGGCTTCCGAGGCGATCAGGGCCGCGATCGGCGGGATCGGGTCGTCGCCCTTGCTGGTTCCGAACACGGCCTTGCGGGTGCGGGCGTCGCCCTCGCGCCACTGCTTCACCAGGTCGTGGATGCGGGCCATGAAGGCGTGGAAGTGGGCGCGGACCTTCTTCTGCTCGGGCGTGGCTGAATAGAAGAGGTCCATCAGCATGGACTTGCCGCGTCCCGGCGGGCCCCAGATGTAGATGCCCTTCACCTCGGGCGGGCGGCCGAACAGGCCCTTCTTCGCCAGATCCGCCTCCAGCCGCTCCAGCGCGGCCAGCAGCTCCAGCTGTTTCGGATCAGGGGCGATGACGCCCTCTTCGACACGGATGTCGTAGGCGTTGCGGATACGGGAGGTCATGGCCAGCGGCATAGCCCCACAGGGCGGATCAGGGAAGGCGAGGGCGCTTCATGCCCTCTCTCAGCAGGATTTTGGTGAAAACTGGTTGCTTCGCGCTTGCGAAAGACCCAAATGCAGAACCGCTTTTCTCCCCAGCGCCCCTACAAGGATTATCTAATCATGGGCTATCGCGTCGCCGTCGTTGGCGCCACCGGCAATGTCGGTCGCGAAATGATGAACATCATCGAGGAACTGAACTTCCCCGTCGACAAGATGCACGCGATCGCCTCACGAAAATCCAAGGGCGTGGAGGTCTCCTTCGGCGACAAGACGCTGAAGTGCGAAGATCTTGAGCAGTTCGACTTCTCGACCGTCGACCTCGTCCTGATGAGCGCCGGCGGCAAGGTGTCCAAGGAATGGTCGGAAAAGATCGGCCAGGCCGGTCCCATCGTCATCGACAACTCCTCGGCCTTCCGCATGGACCCCGACGTGCCGCTGATCGTGCCGGAGGTGAACCCCGACGCGGTCAAGCTGGCGCGCAAGAAGAACATCATCGCCAACCCCAACTGCTCGACGGCCCAACTGGTCGTGGCGCTCAAGCCCCTGCATGACGCGGCCAAGGCCAAGCGCGTGGTGGTCTCGACCTATCAATCCGTGTCGGGCGCCGGCAAGGAAGGCATGGACGAGCTGTGGAACCAGACCAAGGCCATCTACGGCCTGGGCGACGCCACGCCGAAGAAGTTCCCCAAGCAGATCGCCTTCAACGTCATCCCCTACATCGGCTCGTTCCGCGACGACGGCTACACCGACGAGGAAGCCAAGATGTGGGACGAGACGCACAAGATGATCGATCCTTCGATCAAGCTGACCGTGACCTGCGTCCGCGTGCCGGTCTTCGTCGGCCATTCGGAGGCCGTGACGGTCGAGTTTGATCGCCCGATCGAGCCGGACGAGGCCCGCGAAATCCTGCGCGAGGCGCCCGGCGTCCTGGTCATCGATAAGCTGGAGCACGACGGCTACATCACCCCCGTCGACGCCGCCGGCGAGCACGCCGTCTATGTCAGCCGCATCCGCAAGGACCCGACCGTCGAGAACGGCCTCAGCTTCTGGGTCGTGTCCGACAACCTGCGCAAGGGTGCGGCCCTGAACGCCGTCCAGATCGCCCAGCTTCTGGACGAGACCGGCGTCATCACCCCGTCCAGCGGCTATCGCAGCCTGACTGTCTAAGTGAAGGGGGCCTAGCGCCCCGCGCGCGTCGCGGGGCGCTAGGCCCCTTCTATCCTCTCCAAGCCTCCGCAGCGTCTCTGGCGCGGCGGAGGCCGAAAGGTCCGCCCAGTGACCGCGTCCCCCTCCCCGAACTCGTCCGAAGCCCGCACCGCCCTGGCGGCCGGGACGCTCTGCTATCTGCTCTGGGGTTTCATCCCCCTGGTCTTTCAGCAGATGGCGCATCAGGGCGCCGACGCCTGGGAGATCATGGGCCACCGCGCGGTCTGGGGCGTGCTGTGGTCGCTGCTGCTGGTGCTGATCGCGCGTCAGTGGCGCCAGGTCGTCGCTGTCTTCCACCAGCCGAAAGTGCTGGGCTGGCTGGCCCTGTCGGCGGTGCTGATCGCCACCAACTGGACCACCTATGTCATCGCCGTGAACAACGGCCGGACCCTGGACGCCTCGCTCGGCTATTACCTCAACCCCCTGCTCAACATGGCCGCCGGGGCCTGGCTGTTCCGGGAACGGATCGACCGCTTCGGCGCCGCCGCCATCGTCCTGGCCGCCGTGGGCGTGGTGCTTCAGGCCGTGGCCCTCGGCCACGCCCCCTGGGTGTCCCTGCTGCTGGCCTTCAGCTTCGCCGGCTACGGCATCATCCGAAAGCGGGTCTCGGTCGACGCCCAGACGGGCCTCTTCATGGAATGCCTGCTGCTGGCCGCGCCGGGTCTGGCCTGGGTCATCTTCATCGAGACGACCGGACAGGGCCATTTCACCGCCTCGCCCGCCGCGACCCTGTGGCTGCTGTTCGCCGGTCCGGCCACGGTCATCCCGCTCGCCCTCTTCGCCTGGGCGGCTCGGCGCATGCCCCTGTCCAGCATGGGCTTCCTGCAATTCCTGGCCCCGACCATCGTCTTCTTCATCGGCATGATCCAGGGCGAGGCGCTCGGGGCCCTGCGCATCGCCTCCTTCGCCTTCATCTGGCTGGGCGCGGGCGTCTTCGCCGTCGGGGCCGTGCTCAAGGTGCGCCGCGCCAGCCGCACCGCCGAGACCATCGTCGCGCCGGAGCCCGGCCTGCTCGACGATCCCGCCGAGGACCGGATGGCCGCCATGGACGACGAAGCGCCTCGCCAGAACCTGCGTTGAGGTTCGGCGCCGTTCCAGCCTAGAAGGGATGATGATCCGCGCCCGCTCTCTCGTCGCCCTCGCCATCTCCGTCGCCCTGGCGACCGGCTCGTCCGCCTGCGCCCAGAGCGTGGGCGGCGATGAAGTCATCCGCACCGCGCGGACGGAGGCGCCCGTCGCTGCGACCCCGCCGGTCGTCGTGCCGACCACGGCCGAGACCTTCGACGCCGTCAGCAACACCCTCGACGCCGCCGCCGAGGCCTGGTCGTCGGGCGACGTGGACGCGGTCATGGCCACCTATGTCGCCGACGAGCCCCTGCTGGTCTTCCTCGGCGACACGCCGTTGAAGGGACCGGACGCCGTCCGCGCCGCGCTGACCGCCCGCGCCGCACAGCCCGGCGGCCTCGGCCTGATGACCTATGAATGGTTCGAGACCCTGCAGTTCGACGTCAACACCACGGTGGTCTCGGGCCGGGTCGTCCTGCGCCGCGACGGCAAGACCGCGCGCGGCCTCTTCACCCGCGTCCTGCGTCGCACCGAAGACGGCTGGCGCATCGTCCACGACCAGCTCGCCTGGGGCCCCGACGCCTGAGACTGTCGCATGGACCTTGCGCATGGCGTGAGGCGCTGACGCCAGTATTTCGTTGCGATTGGCCGCGTCGCGATGATGGATGCCCGCCCAGGTCAGGAACGACGTCATAGTCGCCCTCTGATCTTTCTCACCGTCCGTTCGACATCAAGCCTCCCTCTCCCGCTGGGAGAGGGCTTGAGCCTCGGAGAGCCGCAGGCGATCCGCCAGGCGAAAGGGTGAGGGTTCAGGCCCTTCCGTCGGCGTAAGCCGCCTCCGCAGCTCCCCCTTCCGTCACCCCGGACGGCCCGCAGGGACGATCCGGGGCCCAGACCTCCGCCCCAATCGCCGGGTCGCGAACTGTCTCGACGCCTGGCTTCCGGGTTCGCTTCGCGCCCCGGAATGACGGCAGGAGAAGCCAGCATCAGGCTCTGCCCATTGCACCCATTGCACTGTTTTTTTCTGCGCACCGTGCAATGCGCCGCCCCCTACAGCGCGGCGTAGAGGGCCTCGACCAGCCGCAGGGCGCGCGGATCACCAATCAGATGCGGCGACTGGCGCGTCATGACATAGGCCGCCGAGACCCGCGCCTCCGGATCGGCCAGGGCCATCGACCCGCCCCAGCCGCAATGGCCCACCGTCTGCGGATTGGGACCGAAGACGTCCAGGCCCTCGTTGCGCATGAAGCCCGCCGCCCAGTTCATCTGATAGGGCACGACCTTGTCGAGGCCGCGAATGCGCTCACGCGTCGCCTGGGCCAGGGTGTCCGCCGACAGCAGGGTCTGCCCGTCCAGCATCCCGCCGGTGGCGATCAGCGACATCATCCGCGCCAGGTCCTTCGCCGTGCCGTGCAGGTTGGCCGAGGGGATTTCCGCCATCCGCCACTCGGTCGAGCCGCGCCCGCCCGGCGCCGAGCCCCGGTCGAGGAAGGCGGCCTTCTTGATGGCGTCGATGGGCCCGAGGTCCGGCGCGGCGGTCGGCTTCCTCATCTGCGCCACCCGCCCATGCTCGCTCTCGGGTAGGCCGATCCACAGGTCCAGATCAAACGGCGCGGCGAAGTCTTCACGCAAGGCCGTGCCCATGCTGCGCCCATCCACAATGCGGAACAGCTCGCCCGCCAGATAGCCGATGGTGATGGGGTGATAGCCTGACGCCGTGCCCGGCTCCCACAGCGGGGCCTGGGCCGCCAGCTTGTCGAGCACGGCCTGACGGTCAAACCAGATGGCCGGCTCGACCCCGTCGGAAAAGCCCGGCAGACCCGACTGGTGGCTCATCAACTGACCGACGGTCAGCCGCTCCTTGCCCGCCGCGCCAAAGGCCGGCCAGTGGTCGCAGACCCGGTCCTCATAGGACAGCAGGCCCTTGTCCACGCAGCGCGCGATCATCAGGGCCATGACCGCCTTGCCGGTCGAGAAGACCGGAGCCAGGGTGTCCTCGGCGAACGGCTTGTTGCCCGCCAGATCGGCCGACCCGGCCCACAGGTCCACCGCCACCTCGCCGTCGATGGTGACGGAAAAGCGCGCCGCCAGCTCGTTCAGCCCCTCGGGCGCGTCGGTGAAGTTGGCGGCGAAGGCGTCCTTCACCGCGTTGAAGCGGGCGGGGCAGAGGCCGTGGATGTCGGGCGCTTGGGTCATGGGGGCGGTCTAGCGCGTCAGGCGGTCCGGGTCACGGCTTGCGCGCCGCCGCCGAGGCGTTGCGCGCCGCCGCGAACTCGTCGCCCGGCTTCCACGCGGGCCAGTCGCGCGAGTTGGCCAGGGCGGCGCCGACTTCATAGAGCAGCTGAACATCGGCGGCGGCGGCGTCCATCTTCCACTCGGGCGTCCATTCGTCCGTGGGCTGATGATAGCGGTTGGCGACATAGTCGCGGCTGGCGGCGTTATGGCCGGTAAAGCCCGCCGCGGCGAACAGGGCCGGCACGCCCTTCCTCGCCAGCGGGAAGTGGTCGGAGCGATAGAAGGCCCCGGCCTGGGGCGCCGGATCGGGGATCAGGCGACGCCCTTCGCGCCCAGCGAAGACGGACAGCCGGTCGTCCAGATCATTCTTGCCCGCGCCGATGACGACGATGTCGGGGTCGATCTCAGTCCCTGGCAGCAGGCTGTCCATATTGATGTTGGCCACCGTGGTCTCCAGCGGCCAGACCGGGTTGGCGGCATAGTATTCGGCCCCCAGCAGGCCGGTCTCCTCGGCGGCCCAGCTGACGAAGACGGTCGAACGTTCGGGGCGCGGCCCCTCGGCGAACAGGCGGGCCAGCTCCAGCACCGCCGCCACGCCCGTCGCATTGTCCACGGCGCCGTTGTAGATGTCGTCGCCTCCCTTGGGCGTGGCGCGGCCATAGGCGTCCCAGTGGGCGCCGAACATGACGGTCTCATCCGGGTGGGTCGCGCCGGGCAGGCGGGCCATGACGTTGCGGGTCTGCACCCGGTCGGCCACCTGGCCGAAGTCGATGGACATGGTCACGCCGTCCAGCGTCACCGGCTGGAAGCCGGGGGTGCGCGCCTGATCCTTCAGCGCCGCGAAGTCGAGCCCGGCGTCCTGGAACAGTTTCTCGGCCACGGCGCCCTGGATCCAGCCCTGGGCTGCGGCGCGCTCCTTGTCCGGGTCGGCGCGGACGATGTCGAACTTGGGCGCCGTCGAGGAGTTCTGCAGCGTGGACCAGGGATAGCCCGCCCCCGCCGTGTCGTGGATGACCAGGACGCCCGCCGCGCCCTGCGCCGCCGCCTCCTGGAACTTGTAGGTCCAGCGGCCATAGAAGGTCATGGCCTGGCCGTCGAACTGGCCCGCCACCGGATGGCCGTCCGGCGCGTTGAAATCAGGGTCGTTGACCAGGACCAGCATGATCTTGCCGCGCAGATCGACGCCCTTGTAGTCGTCCCAGCCGCGTTCCGGCGCATCGACGCCATAGCCGACGAAGACCAGGGGCGCGTCTTTCAGCGTGATATGATCCACCGGGCGGTCGGACGAAACGATGACGTCGGTGGCCCGATTCAGCGCTGTCGTCTGGCCCTTGCTGGACACGCTGATGGTCGCCGGCCCGTCCTGCTTGGTGCGGCTGACCTGGGCCACCTGGACCCATGACCCGTCAGGCCCGCCGGGCTCCAGACCCAGGGCCTGAAACTGCGCCGACAGCCATTCGATGGTCTTGTCTTCACCCGGCGTGACGGGGGCGCGGCCCTCGAATTCGTCGGACGCCAGAACCCGCGTCGCCTCGCTCAACCGAACCGGATCGACGCGCCCAAGCGGGGCGGTCTGGGCCAGGACCGAGGTCGAGGTCATCAGAACGGCCATCAGGCCAAGGGCGGCGGCGGAACGGGACATCGACATGAAGCGCACTCGGTCAGCTAGGGAAGGCCGACACGCTGCCCCCTCGCAGAGCCCCTGTCGACCCCCGCCTTTGTCGATCAGCGCGCCTTGAGCCAGTCCGTTACGCCTGTCGCCGTCACGACGCCGGAGGCGAACGCGGCCTGCAGCAGATAGCCGCCGGTCGGGGCCTCCCAGTCCAGCATCTCGCCCGCCACGAAGACGCCGGGCCGGGCCTTGAGCATCAGGTGGTCGTCCACGGCGTCCAGCGTCACGCCCCCCGCCGAGGAGATGGCGCGGGCCAGGCCCTGCACCCCGGTCAGGGTCAGGGTCACGCCCTTGATGCGCGCGGCCAGCGGGCCGGGCTCGGTCGGCAGCGGTCCGCCTTCGCGCAGCAGGGCGATGGCGGCGGGGTCCAGATGGAGGATCTTGCGCAGCCAGTTCGACAGGCTGTCCTTGCCGCGCGGCTTCAGCAGTTTCTGTGTCAGGGCCTGACGGCTGATGCTGGGGCGCAGGTCCAGCGTCAGCTCGGCCTGACCGTCGCGGGCGATGGCTTCGCGTAAGCCAGCCGACAGGGCGTAGACCCCGCCGCCCTCGATGCCATAGGCCGCGATCATGGCCTCGCCGCGCACCGTGCGCCCGGCGTGGGTCAGGGCCGCGCCCTTGACCGGCTGACCGGCGAAGCGCTCGCGCAAGAGCGGCGACCAGGCCACGTCAAAGCCGACGTTGGAGGGCTGGAAGGGAGCCACGGTCACGCCCGCCGTCTCCAGTTCGGGAACCCAGGCGGCGTCGGAGCCCATCCGGGCCCAACTCGCCCCGCCGAGCGCCAGGACCACGGCGTCGGGCCGTTCCAGCCGCTCGCCCTCGGGGGTGTCGAAGGCGAGAGCGCCGTCCTTCCAGCCGGTCCAGCGCGAGCGCACACGGATCTCGACGCCCAGCCCCTCCAGCCGCGCCAGCCAGGCCCGCAGCAGGGGCGAGGCCTTCATGGCTTTCGGGAAGACGCGGCCCGATGAGCCCACGAAAGTCTCCTGCCCCAGCCCCTCGGCCCAGGCGGTCAAGTCGGCAGGCGAAAAGGCGGCCAGCCACCCGGCGACGCGGTCGCGCGCCGAACCATAGCGCTCAAGGAAAGGCGCCAGCGGCTCGGAATGGGTCAGGTTCAGCCCGCCGCGTCCGGCCAGCAGGAACTTGCGCCCTACCGACGGCATTCGCTCATGCACGGTGACGCGCAGACCCGCCGAGGCCAGGCGTTCGGCGGCCATCAGGCCGGCGGGGCCGGCGCCGATCACGGCGACAGTGGACGAAGCGGGAGAAGCTGTATCGGTCATCGGCTCTTCCTAGACCGGAACGCTCGCGAACGGCATACGCTCTGTCCCTATGAGCGTCGCCTTCACCCGAGAAGAAGATCTGGAAGCCACGGCCGCCGACCTGGTGGACCGCCCGATCTCGCCCCACCCGAACCATGTCACGCCCGAGGGCCTGGCCCAGATCGAGGCCGAACTGGCCGCAGCGCGGGCAGCCTATTCTGGCGCGCAGGTCAAGGGCGCGATCGAGGCCGACCGCACCGCCATGGCCCGGGCCACGCGCGACCTGCGCTACTGGTCGTCGCGGCGCGCCTCGGCCCAGCTGCTGGAGACGAAGCCGGACGGGCGGGTGCGCTTTGGCGGCTCGGTCGCCATCGAACGTGAGGACGGCCGCACCCAGACCTGGCGCATCGTCGGCGAGGACGAGGCCGATCCGGCGCAAGGCAGCGTCAGCCACGTCTCGCCCCTGGCCCGCGCCCTGATGGGCAAGCGGGTCGGCGACGAGGCGACCGTGGCGGGTCAGTCGGTCGAGATCGTCGCCGTCGACTAGGGTCAGCAGGCGGCACGGCGGGGGCGCAGCGTCGGCGCGGGCTGGGGCTTGCTCGCAGCGGGCGCAGAAGCCTTGCGGGCGTCCAGCAGGGCGCCGATCCAGCCCCACGCGGGTTCCTTATGAGTGCTGTAGATATAGTCCATCGGTCGTCCTCCTTTCTTGAAGCCGGAATATGCGGTTGACGCCGGGCGTTCACAAACGAGACGATAGGGCTCACGCACAAGGCTTGCTTATGGCTGACGTCCTCTCCCGCATTCCCGTCGACGCCCTGAGGGTGTTCGAAACCGCCGCGCGCCTGCTCAGCTTCACCCGCGCCGCCGAGGCCCTGGGCATGAGCCAGGCGGCGGTCAGCTGGCGCATCCGCGACCTGGAGCAGAGACTGGACCGGGCCCTGTTTGTGCGCGGCACACGGCAGGTGTCGCTGACGCCGGAAGGCGAGCGGCTGGCCACGGCGGCGATTGAGGCCATGACCCTGTTGCGGCGCGCTGTGGCCGACGTGGTCGAGGCCGATCAGGGCGTGCTGGCCATCACCACGCTTCAGACCCTGGCGACCCAGTGGCTGGCGACGCGGCTGGGCTCGTTCCAGTTGGACAACCCCGATCTCGCGGTGCGGGTGGACACCAGCCCGACCCTGTCCATGCTGGGCGCCGACGGGCTGGACGTGGCCCTGCGCTTCGGCTCGGGCCAATGGGCGGGGCTGGAGAGCCGCTTCCTGATGCCCGCTGTCTTCACCCCCCTGTGCAGCCCGGCCATGCGCGACCGGCTGGACCTCAAGGTCCCCGCCGACCTGAAGCGGGCCCATCTGGTGGGGGAGCCGAACGAATGGGCCGCCTGGTTCGCCGCCGCCCAGGTCTCGGCCGCCGACACGGCCCCGCCGCCGCGCCTGACCGCCGACAATCAGGCGATGGAGGTGGCGGCGGCTCTGGGCGATCAGGGCGTGGCCCTGGGCTCGCCCATCCTCTATGCGCGCGAGATCGAGCGCGGCCTGCTGGTGCGTCCGTTCGCCCAGACCGTCGCCTTGGCCGAGGGCTACTGGATCTGCTACCCGCCCGCTCGCCGCCTGACCCCCAAGATCGCCCGCTTCCGCGACTGGCTGCTCGACACGGCGCGGGCCGATCCGGCCGTGGTCGAAGGCGCGAGGCTGGCGGGGCGGGAAGTGGGGGAGACGGGGTAGGCCCTTCTCCCTCCCCTTCATGGGGAGGGTGGTCGGAGCGAAGCGCGGCTATGGGTAGCAAACACACCTCCGCTCGAATATGCCCTCGTGGTCAGCAATTCGAGGGATTTAGGTGGCATCAGGGCGAAAAAGCACCGGGAAGCAGCTAACCGCCCACCTCAAGCGCCTCTACGGCCGCATGGGTGGCGAACTGCACTGGATCGAGAACCCGCCCAAGCTACGACAGAAGAACTGGAGAGGCGGTGAGGCGTTCGCTGCCGAGGCTGGTGAGCGCCAAGCCAGGGCCGAGGAGATCAGAACGGCGATCCCCCATATCGTTTACGTGATCCAGATGTTCGAGCCCGACTGGAACCCCGAGCAGGAGAAACTGATCAGGCCGCTCCGCCGGGGGGCCAACCGACCGCCCCACGGTTGGGCGGACGCCGCCTTCGATGTGTTGCGAGAGGACGGTGAATGGCTGACGGTGCGCGAGATGCTGGATCGGATCGTGGAACGCCACGACCTCAGCGTCGATGACGGTCCCGCCTACGTTCTGGCATACGGAGCCATCAACGCGGCGTTGCAGCGCGCTCAGCGGGGCTTGGTAAACGATGGTGCAAAGCCGCCGCGATGGGCGCTGAAATCGCGACAGAGCGGGAACGAGCCGTCTAGCGCCGCTGGCGAGGACGACTGCTAGGCGGCGGCGGCTCCCACGCGGCGACCACGGCCTCGCGGAAACGTTGGCGCAGGCTCGAAAGCAGGCGACTGAACGACGATGGATCGCGATCCCGGATGTTCAGCGGCGCGGCGGTGCGCTTCAGCATCTCCTTCTCCACCGTCTTGTGATAGCCGCAGACCTTGTATCCGATCACGACTTCGCTGCGCAGCCACTCGCTCAAGGCCGTTTCGCTCGCCTGACGACCCTTGAGGTCACCGAGTTCGCCGGTCCCCGCGACCCAGTGGATGGCGAAGACCGATTGACGGAACGGCGAGTCCGCGATGCTTCCGAGAAGGTGCCCGGTCACCCTCTCGCGCAGGGAGTAGCCTTCGCCTACGTATCCGTTGCGTGAAACCCCGTGGTCCCAGGCCGGCAACTGCGGATCAGGGAAATAGCCAGCAAGGTTGAAGAGCCGTTCGCCGCTCCGAAGGAACAAGCTGTAGACGCCAGGGCTCAGGGGCATTCGCTTGGGATCGTCCATGAACTCGCCGGCCGACATGAACTCGAAGCCGTCACGCCAACGCTTCGCGGATCGAGCGTCGGCGACGCGGGGTGTCTCCACTTCTCCGGCGGCGCGCTTGGCCTCCTTGTGCGCCAGCCGCCGCTCCTCTGAACTCGGCGGGCTCCACTCGATCGGCGCGCCGTCTTGGCTGATGATTTCGCACCGACGCTTGGAACCGCCCGCCTTCTTCTTGAGGAAATAGCCAGCCATCGGCGAGCGGCCTGGGGTCATCATCGTTCCGAGGAGCGCAGCGAAGCTGTCGTCCGGACCGGTGGCTGTGTGGCTCAACCGCCACGTAAGCTGAGCCGTATAGAGGTCGAGGTAGTTGCCGAGGATGCGACGATAGATCATCCGCATGCCCTCAAGGACGCGGAAGCCGCTCTCGGCCCAGTTGGTGCAGGCTTCCGGCGTGTAGAAGTGGTGATCGTGGATGACCCGCTTCAGCGCGCAATGCTCGCGAATCTGGCCCCAGTGACCGCCGTCAGCGAACACGACAGCGTTCGGATCGACCACGTCGATGAACGGGGGGATGGGGTGGTGCTCCTGCTTCGCGACCCACGCGCGGGCTGGACCGCCGCGCTGGCGAGCCAGCGTCACTCGCAACGTCCGATCCGGGGCGCCATAGGGGAAACGCCAGTGATCCTTTTCATTTCGCACGTTCTTGGGGCGGATGTAGCCCTTCAGCTCCTTGCCATCGATCTCGATCTCTTCGCGCAGGATCGTGCGCCGCTCGAAGGCCTGCATCGCGCATCTGATTTTGTGGAGCCAGACGAAGATCGTCTTGTAGTTCTTCACCTTGGCCCGCAGGTCCCGCTTGATTTCGAGAGCACTGCGTCCCTGATAGGCGACGTTGAACTGCGCCAGGATCAGCAGGATCGTCTTGAACGGCAGCTTGCGGTAGGCGAACGGCGTGTTGGTGGTCAGGGTGAACTGCCTCAAGCACTGTTTGCATTTGAAGAGTTTGCCGTCCTGGTAGGTCCACGCGGCAGGTGATCCGCAGTGGTTGCAGCAGGGATCGCCCCCATTCTCTGCGAATCGGTAACGGCGAAACAGCGCACGCGCTGCGTCTTCCGAGAGTTCGGCGATCTCGGTAGGCGTCGCGGCATGTGCCGGGCCTTGAAGGAGAGCCAATGATGTCAACGCACATACGGGAGGTTTGTCGCGTATGTGCGATACTAATCGCGTCGTAGCCTGTCAAGAAGATTGTCGCGTATGTGCGACCTTTATCGCTTAAACGAGCGATAGGTCGCGTCGGTTGATAGGTGGGTGAAGTGATGGCATTAACTGGTCATGGCTAAACGCCCCGCGACCTCTGATCTCGATGATCCCGAAAACGTCTGGCGCGAGAAGGCGCGAACCCTGCTGCGGGTCGAGCAGCGTCGCCAGAACCTCACCTACGCCGACATCGCGGAACGCATGCAGGCGATAGGCATCGAAGAGACCGAGGTCAGCGTCCGCAACAAGATCAGCCGAGGGACATTCCCGGCAACGTTCATGCTGCAATTCATGCATGTGCTGGGGGTCGACCTCATCCCCTTCAAGCCTCAGTTGACCGGCGAGTTCACGTTGGCCCCCGATCTGCTCGACAAAGTGCCGCAGGTGCGAATGACCCCAGAACTGATTGCAGCCTTGGTAGGGACCCCAAAGAAGGAGTGACCAATTCCTCTACATAGGCCCTGTTAAGCGTGTCTTCCGTCCTGACCGTGATCTCCTTCTTTTGGAGCGCCACTTCTGTGGCATCCTATTCGCGTTCGTCCACACAGCACGCCGAACATCTGCCGGCAGCTTCGATAGTGATCCGATCAACCGAATAACCCAGCCGGTTTGCAGACGCGGTCAATGAAGTCGTCTCAGGCGCGGAGATTTCGCGGCACGAGCCGCAACAATCGCAGATTAGGAAAGCCGCCGGGTGGGCAGCCACGCCGAGGGTGCAGGCCACATAGCATTTCGACGACGCAAGGCGGTGGACCAGCCCCAGCCCCGTCAGGACCTCAAGGGCCCTGTAGATGGTGGCGGGCTTCGCGACCCGCCCGACAGCGTGGTAGGCGGCGACGAGATCATATGCCTTCACTGGTCGGCCCGACGTCAAAAGCAGTTCCAAAACCCGCCGTCTGGGAGCGGTCATCTGATGGTCGGCGGAGACAATGCGGTCGTAAGCAGCATCAAGCGCGAGACTCACCGCTGTGGCCGTCGGCGATTTCGCTTCCTGACCATGTGGACAAGCCGCTGTCATGCTGACGACGGCCTTGTGGTGGGGTCTCGGTAAGCAAGCAGCCGCAGGGCGTTGAAAACTACCAGGAGCGTTGAGCCCTCGTGCATCGCCACGGCCGGCCCGATACCGAGGCCGAGGATGGTCGCTGGCACGAGGAAGGCGACAACGCCGAGGCTGACGATCAGATTTTGCAGAATGATGCGGCGGGTGCTGCGGCTCAGGCCCACCGCGAAAGGCAGTTGCGAGAGATCGTCTGACATCAGGGCGACGTCGGCAGTCTCCAGCGCGACGTCGGAACCGGCCGCGCCCATGGCGATGCCCACGGTCGCAGTGGCCATGGCCGGGGCGTCGTTCACCCCGTCCCCGACCATGGCGATCTTGCCCTCTGCGCGGAGCCGTTTGATAGCCTCCACCTTGTCCTCGGGCATGAGGTCGCCCCAAGCTTCGGAAAGGCCGACCTGGCTCGCGATCGCCTGAGCCGCCTTCTGATGGTCCCCCGAGATCATGATCATCCGAGATACGCCCAGCGCGCGCAGGGCCTCAAGCGTGGTGCGGGCTGCCGCGCGTGGCGTGTCCAACAGACCGATCACCCCGAGATCGCGCTCGCCCTGGCGCACGACCATCAGGGTGCGCCCATCCTCCCGGAGCCGCTTCACGGCGGCCTCCGCTTCCTGACCCAGGGGAGCGACGCCATCGGCGCCGAACATCTCGGGCTTGCCGATGAGGACCGTCGCGCCCTCAAGCTGAGCGGTGACGCCCTTCCCGGTCAAACTCTTCAGGTCCGACGCCGGAGCAGTCGTCTTGCTGCCGAGACGTTCGGACCCGTCGCGGGCGATGGCTTCCGCCAGAGGGTGGTCGCTCAGCCGTTCCACGGCGACGGCGGTCATCAGCAGATCAGTCTCGCTCGCGCCGCCCACAGGCACGATGTCCGTGATGCGGGGCCGCCCCTCCGTCAGGGTGCCCGTCTTGTCAAAGGCGATGGCATTGAGGGAGCCGAGGTTTTCAAGCGGCGCGCCACCCTTGATCAGGACGCCCGCCCGAGCCGCTCGCGCCACGCCGGACAGGACGGCGCTGGGCGTGGCGATGGCGAGGGCGCATGGGCTGGCCGCCACCAGAACGGCCATGGCCCGGTAGAAGCTGTCGCGGAAAGGCTCGTCGACCACGACCCAGGCGAAGAGCAGGACGAAGGCGAGGCCGAGGACGACGGGGACGAAGATGCGTTCGAAGCGGTCGGTGAACCGCTGGGTCGGCGACTTCTGGGTCTCGGCCTCGCTGACCATGCGGACGACCTTGGCCAGGGTCGTGTCGGAGGATTTTCGGGTCGTCTCGATCTCGATCGAGCCCGCTCCGTTGATGGTGCCGGCGAAGACAACGGAGGAAGAGGCGACCTGGGCGGGCCGCTTCCGGGCCGCAGCGGCGTCTGGGACCGGTTGCTTATCGACCGGCATGCTCTCGCCGGTGACCGGGGCCTGATTGATGCTTGTCGCGCCAACCACGACGAACCCGTCCGCCGGCAACCGTTCGTTAGGCCGCACCACGACCGTGTCGCCGATTTCGACCTCCTCGACCGGAACCTCCACGACCTGGTCGCCGCGCCGCACATGGGCCGTGCGGGGCGCCAGATCGGCCAGGGCCTCGATCGCGCGTTTGGCCCGGCCCATGGCGTAGTTCTCAAGAGCGTGGCCGATGCTGAACAGGAACAGGAGCAGCGCGCCCTCGGCCCAGGCTCCCAGAGCCGCCGCACCGGCGGCGGCGACGAGCATCAGGGTGTCGATCTCGAAGCGCTTGTTGCGGAGGTTTTCGAAAGCCTCGCGAACCGTGAAGAAGCCGCCGAAGCCATAGGCGACAAGATACAGACAGAGAGGCAGCCACGCCGGAACGCCGGGAGCCAGCCTTTCTAGACCGAAGCCCAGCGCCAGTGCGACGCCGCTCGACACAGCGAAGATCACCTCGGTGTTCGATCCAAACACCCCGCCATGCGCGTGCGGGTCAGCGCCCGCCTTCTCGCTCGCATGGTCGTGGCCGTGCACCGCTTGATGGTCGGTATCGGTCGAACTCATCGGCTCGCCTCCTCAGTGGCTTCGGTGCGAGCCGCGCCTCGCAGGATGTCGACGCCGCCCTTGATCGCGAGCGCGGCTACCAGCAACCCGACCACGAAATCCGGCCAGGCCTGATCGAGCCACCACACGAGCCCACCCGCGACGAGAATGCCGCCATTCGCGGCGAAGTCGTTCAGGCTGAATGTCTCAGCGGCGTCCATGTTCACATCATCGGACGTGACCCGTTTCAGGAGCATCAGGCAGATCAGGTTCACGACCGCAGCCACGAGGGCCAGACCCATCATCGTCAAACCGACCGGTTCAGCCCCGAACCACCATCTTCGGCCGACGTCTATAAGAACCCCGACGGCGAACAGCAGCAGCAGAATGCCGGACAGACGCGCCGCGCCTTTCTTCCAGGACAGGGCGCGGCCAACCGCGAGAAAGCTGATCAGATAGACGACCGAGTCCGCCCCGTTGTCGACCGCATTGGCCAGCAAGGCGCTGGAGTCGGCGAGGATGCCGCCCGCGCCCAGCCCCACGAAGAGCAGCGCGTTGAGGATGAGGACCACCAGCAGCGTCCGTCGCTGCTGGTGGTCTTGAGCGGTCAGTGCCGTCAATCGTCCATTCCTTCCGACGCCCTGTGCTTGACCGCCCTGGCAGCAAACGTCGGCAGGACCAGCAGGGTCAGGATGGTCGCCGTGAGAAGCCCGCCGATCACCACCGTGGCTAAAGGCTTCTGCACCTCCGCTCCCGCGCCATGAGCCAGCGCCATCGGGATGAATCCGACGATGGCGACCAGGGCGGTGGTCAGAACAGCGCGAAGACGGCTGGACGCTCCTTCGATGGCGGCGTCGTAGGGGGTCAGACCCGCCGTCAACCGTTCACGGATCGCCTGCATCAGCACTAGGCCGTTCAGGGTCGCCACCCCTGAGACGGCGATGAAGCCGACCGCCGCAGAGACCGAGAAGGGCATCCCGCGCAGGAGCAACGCCAACGCGCCGCCGACCAGAGCCAAGGGCACGCAGGCGAAGACCAATCCGGCCTCCGCGAACGAGCCCAGGGCCAGGAACAGCAACACGCCGATCAGGACGAAGACGACCGGGATGACCAAGCCGAAGCGTTGCTCGGCCCGCTTCAGATTCTCGAACTGGCCGCCCCAGTCCAGATAGACGCCGGCGGGCAGTTCGATCTCCGCGACCTGGCTCTGAGCGTCTGTGACGAAGCCGCCCAGATCGCGGCCGCGCACATTGGCCTGGACCACCATGCGACGGCTGCCGTTCTCGCGGCTGATCTGGTTCGGACCTTCGCCGGTCTGGATACGCGCCACCGACGACAGCGGCACAATCACCCCGGTGTCCGAAACGATCGGAAGAGCCGCCAGCGCTGCCGGATCGTTGCGGGCGTCGTCGGGCAGACGGACGACCACGTCGAAGCGCCGGTCGCCCTCGAAGATGCGCCCGGCCTCGGCTCCGCCGATTCCGGCCGAGACCGCTTCGCTAACGTCAGCGGCGGACAGACCATAACTGGCGGCGGCGGTGCGATCGACGCTGACGGTCAGGGTGGGCAGGCCGGAAGCCTGTTCCACCCGCACGTCCGCAGAGCCGGTCGTCTCGCGCAGAGAGGCCGCCACCTGATCCGCCACGCGCTGAAGCGTGTCGAAGTCGTCGCCGTAGACCATGACGGCGAGATCGGTGCGGACGCCCGAGATCAGTTCGTTGAAGCGCAGTTCGATCGGCTGGCTGAACTCAAAATTGTTGCCAATCTGCTGACCCGCGACCTCCTCCAGCCGTTCGATCAGTTCCTCTTTCTCCAGGCTCGGATTAGGCCAGTCCTTGCGATCCTTCAGGACGATCACGCTGTCGGAGATGTTGGGCGGCATCGGGTCCACCGCCGCCTCGGCCGTGCCGGTGCGCGAGAACATGGTCTCGACCTCGGGCTGGGCCTTGATGGCGCGTTCCAAGGCCATCTGCATGGCCAAGGATTGTTCCAAAGACGCCGAGGGAACGCGCAGCGCCTGCATGGCGATGTCGCCTTCGTCGAGCGTCGGGATGAACTCGCGACCCAGGGACATGAAGGAGACCGCGCCGATGGCCAGCGTTGCGACGGCCGAGATCAGAACGACCTTGGGCCGCGCGACCGCCGCCTTGATCGCCGGCTGAATGAACCGGCGGGCAAAGCGCAGAATCCAGGTTTCGTGTTCGACCGCCTGACCGTCCGCATCGACGTGGACCGTCTTGGGATCGCGCACGAGCAATGCCGTCATGGCAGGCACGAAGGTGAAGGAGAAGATGAAGGCTCCGACCAGGGCCAGCATGACGGTCGCGCCCATGGGCTGGAACGTCTTGCCCTCGACGCCTTCCAGCATCAGCAGGGGCGCAAACACGAGCAGGATGATTAGCTGGCCGAAAGCGGCGGGCTTGACCATCTGGCGCGCCGACTGGACCGCGACGTCCAGACGCTCATGCCGGGTGAGCATCCGCCCAACCGCCGCCCGACGTTGGGTCAGCATCAACAGGGTGTTCTCGATCACGACGACCGCCCCATCGACCATCAGGCCGAAGTCGAGGGCGCCCAGGCTCATCAGGTTTCCGCTGATGCCGAACCGGTTCATGCCGATGACGGCGAACAGGAAGGACAGCGGTATCATCAGGGCGGTGATCGTCGCGGCGCGAATGTTGCCGAGCAGCAGGAACAGCACGACCACGACCAGAAGCGCGCCCTCGGTCAGGTTTCGGGCCACGGTCGAGATGGTCGAGTTGACCAGTTCGCTGCGGTTCAGCACCGGCAGGGCGACGATGCCCGGCGGCAGGCTGTCGTCCACCTCCGCCAGCCGTTCGGCGGCGGCCTGGGCCACGGTCCGGCTGTTGCCGCCCGCGATCATCAGGGCCGTGCCGAGAACCGCTTCGTGCCCGTCTCGGCTGGCGCCGCCCAGGCGCGGGGCCTGACCGATCTCGACCGTGGCGACGTCGGCGACCCGGACGACCAGACCGCCACGATTGACGACCGGGGCCTGGGCCAGATCGTCGATCGTCAGGGCCAGGGCGTCGGTGCGGACGACCAGGGCCTCTCCCGCGCGCTGGATATAGCCGGCGCCCGCCTGGGTATTAGCGCGCTCGACGGCTTCGACCAGATCGTTAAGGCCGAGGCCATAGGCGGCAAGCTGTGAGGCATTGGGCCGGACGGCGTATTCCTTGACGTAGCCGCCGACGGTATCCACCCCGGCGAGGCCGCTGGTGGTGCGCATCTGCGGCGCGATGATCCAGTCCTGAACCGTGCGCAGATAGGTCGCGCGCTGCTGGGGCGTGGTAAGGCGTTCGCCCTCGGGGGTCAGATAGACACCACCCGCCTGCCAGCCGGGCTGACCGGGTCGGGATAAGGTCTCGGTCGTGAACGGCACATAATCGACCGTCCACATCAGCACCTCGCCCAGGCCCGTGGTGATCGGCGACAGGCCGGGCTCCACGCCTTCGGGCAGGCCCTCCGACGCGGCAGCGAGTCGTTCGGCGACCTGCTGGCGGGCGAAGTAGATGTCGGTCTGGTCGGTGAAGATCGCGGTGATCTGGCTGAACCCGTTGCGCGACAGCGACCGGGTGCTGGTCAGGCCTGGGATGCCGGCCAGGGCCGTCTCCAGCGGATAGGTGACCTGGCGCTCAATCTGCTCGGGCGCGAGGGCCGGGGCGACCGTTGTGATCTGCACCTGACGGTTGGTGATGTCGGGCACCGCGTCGATGGGCAGCTTGGTCAGTTCGAACAGACCCAGGGCCGCGACAAGGCTGACGGCGATGATGACGAACCAGCGGAACCGGACCGACGCTTGGATGATGGCTGTAAACATGATCGTCGCCCCTAGTGGCCGTGCTCGGCCTCGCCCTTGGCGAGTTCGGCTTTCAGGAGGAAGGCGTTGGCCCCGGCGATGCGCTCGGCCCCGGTCAGGCCGCTCAGGATTTCCGTGCGATCTCCCGCCTGCCGACCCGCAAGGACCGGGACTGCGCGGAAACCTCCGGCGGTTCGCACGAAGACGACGCTCGCGCCTTCGACGGTCTGGATCGCGTCGGACGGAACGGTTAGGCCACTGACAGCGCCACCGGTGACGACCGTCCCCGACACCGCCGATCCGGCGGGCGGCAGCACACCCCCCGTCGGCCGCGCGCGAATGACGGTCGCGCCGCTCTCGGCACCGGCTCCGGCGGCGACGCCGGTGACGACGGCATCGAACTCTCCGGCCGGTCCCTGCACTCGGATAGCGCTGCCTGCTCTAACCTGGGCGGCGAGCGCCGGCGGAGCGTTGAAGACGATCTCGACCCGCGCGGGGTTGGTGACCTCTGCGATCACCCCGCCCTGGGCGGCGAAACCGCCCGGCCCGACCTGGACACTGGTGACGACACCCGAGATCGGGCTGGTCACGCTGAGCCGCCCCGAGGCGTTGGGCGAGCCGGCGGCCGAGGCGCGCGCGCGTGCGGCGCGGGCTGCTGCCTGGGCGCTGAGCGCTTGGGCATGGGCGACCTCTGCATCGCGGCGAGCCACGACGCCCTGATCGGCCAGGCTCTCTTCGCGGCTATGCGCCTGCTCGGCGGCGATGGCATTGGCCTGGGCCGCGTCTGCGTCAGCGCGAAGGCTGGCGGCGTCGCCGCTGACGAGGATGGCCAGCGGCTGCCCCGCGCGCACGGACCGGCCCGGAGCCACCAGGACGCGTTCGACCCGCCCGCCAACGGACGCGGCGACGGCGGCCCTGGCGTCGATCATCGGTTCGACCCGGCCCGACAGGCGCGTCTCGCCGCCGCCACCGCCGGTGACGGCGACGATCGCGATGTTGGCGGCGGTAATCTGGGCCGCCGTCAAGACGACGACACCTTCTTCGCCGCCCGCTTCCTCGCCCTCGGCGTGCTCGCCTTCCTCCTCGGAATGTCCGGCTTCACCCTCCGCCGCCGGAGCCTCGGCGGGAGAGCGGGTCATGGCATAAAGCCCCGCGCCACCCAGGACGACGACGGCGGCCACCCCGGCCATCAGCCAAGTCTTACTGATCTGTGGTGTGCGTTTCATAGCGATGTTCCAAACGGGGCGCGGCCTTGAAGGCGCGCGAGGTCGATTTCGGCCCGGACCCGCGCGAGGCGGGCGTCCACGGCGGCGTTGCGGGCGGCGATGAGGGCGGCGCGGGAAGACCGCAGTTCCAGTTGCGAGATGCGCCCCGCCTCGAACCCGATCCGCGAGAGGCGATAGGCTTCCTCCGCGGCCGTGACGCCGGCGTCGCTGGCGGTGACGCGGCTGACGGACGCTCTGAGACGCGCTTCGGCGGCATTGCGATCCGCCTCCGCTTCCTGACGCGCGCCCATCAGACGGGCGTCGGCGGCGCGAAAGTCCGCCTGGGCGGCTTCGATATTGCCCCGGTTCCGGTCGAACAGCGGCAGGGGGACGCTGAGCCCGAAGGTCAGGGCGGTCGCGTCCTCGGCCTCGTAGCGACGCACGCCGACCGAGGCGCGGACGTCGGGCCGGGCGCGGATGCGTTCGACCTCGATCCGGCTTTCGGCCGCCGCCCGCTCGGCCTCGGCCACGCGGACCTGCGGCGTCGCGCCGGGCGTCACGCCCGCTGCGGCGGGCACCCGGTCGATCAGGCTGGTGTCGATCGAGGTGACTGGCTTCGGCAGCATCGCCACGGCGGTCAGCCGCGCGAACGCCGCGTCCCGTTCCGCCTCCGCCTCGTCTAGGGTCGCGCGGGCGGCGGCGGCTTCGCTTTCGCCCTGGATGCCGCGCAGCAGGGGCTCGCGCCCCTCTTCGACCAGGATCAGCGCCGCGCGGGTATCGGCGATAGTGACCGTCAGGGCCTCTTCAGCCAGCAGGAACCGTCGCTGTGCGGCTTCCGCCTCGGCATAGACCAAGGCCAGCCTGGCCCCCGCCTCGACGGTCGCCAGGTCACGCCTCAGACCCGCCGTGCCCGCATCGGCTCTCGCGACCTCGACCCGCGCGCCGCGACGGCCCCACAGTTCCAGGTCCTGGGACAAGGACAGGGTCGTTTCGGCGTTGTCGTAGCCGGAGAAGGGACCGCTGCCGAAGGCGTTTTCCGCCTCCAGCCCCAGTTCGGGGTTGGGGCGAACGCGCGCCTGACGGACTCGAGCCTCGGCCGCGTCGAGCAGAGCGCCGGCCTCCACGGTTGTCGGCGTCAGGCCGATGCGTTCAAGCAGCGCCTCGAACGAGGGCGCGGGATCGGCCCAGGCAGGGCCGGTGACCGCTGTCGCCATCGCGACCACGGCGCAGCCGATCGCGAGACGCGACCGACCAGATTTCAGGGGTGGCATGTTCCATGTCCCAGCAGTTCCAAACGATTGACGAGCGCCATCAGGCGCAGGGCATCGTCAGGCTCTGGGAGGGCGTTCCAGACCACTGGGCGCGCGAGACGCCAAGGGCTCATCGGTGGGGCGCAACAGACTCGGCGCGACGGCAGCCGTCACCGACACCGATTGGGTCGAGGACGGCATCGCGGTTCCGCTGTGGTGGCAATGGCCGTGCGAACAAATGGCATGGTCGTCGGGTTCAGAGGGCAGATCGCCACCGTCGTCGGCGACTGACGCCGCCGGATGGGCGGGTTCCAGTTCCACGGCGCATGCCGCAGCATCGAAGGTCGGGATCAGAACGAAGACGGCGACGAACAGCGCAAAGAGCGCCGCCGTGACGCCGTATCTGTTCGCCGATCGAACCATGCCGCCCAATAGCACGGTTCAAGAGAACAGCAACGAACACTTGGTGCCACGCTGACGCGAATGTCTTAGCCCGCCCCTTTTCCGGTATATGGCCGCAAGGGCTGCCTTTGCTGCGTGTCTGGCCATTCACTTTTAAGGCACCGCCACCGCTTCCTCGGTCTGATCCTTTCGCCAGCGCGCCGCCTTGATCAACGCCCGAGCCACACTGGCGCGGTCAGGCGCGGTGGCAACAACTCGGCCGTTTCGCAGTCCGATGAAGCCTTCGCCATCGCGCTCTGGGGCGATCTGGCAGAGTTGGTTTCCGTGAAAGAAGGACAGGCTGTTCATCGGCCCAACTCCGTCGCACCGGCAACAGCTTGTTTGACTTGCCGGGTCACCAGGACCCAGCCCTGCTGTCCCGCCTCAATCGGCACAGCGCGCACCCGTCCGGCCAGTCGCAAGGGCCTCAGACAGGCTCGAACGCGTTTGGCCATCGTGACTTCCAGCTTCATGTCAGCGAGGTCGAGGTCTCGCCTCTCAACCACTGCACGCGCCAGCGCTCTCGATGTAACCGGTCCGTCGGCTTCTCTCAGATGATCAACGACGATGCCGGTGATCTCCCCCGGGGCGGCAGCAAGTAGCGGCCGGCCGCGTTTCGGGGCTATCTTGCTCAGGTCGATGTCAGGTTTGAGCAGCACGAGCACTGCGTCCAGGTGTTGGATCGCCTGGTGAAGTTCGCGCAGCTTCCCCTGCTGTCTCTCCAAGTCGCCGTCCAACTCGGCACGCCTGCGGACCAGGGCATGCAGAGCGACAGAATGCTCGGTGCCAAAAGGAATGATCGAATTTGCCATCCCCACATCATAATGGCAGCGGTTCCTACTGTCCCGGCTGTCAAGGTGTGTTTGCTACCCATAGCCGGCGAAGCGTAGACCGGGTGGGGAGGGCGAGGCGATGCAAAGCGCAACGTCTGATTTGCTCTGCTGCCCCCACCCGGCTTCGGCCTGACGGCCTCAGCCACCCTCCCCATGAAGGGGAGGGAGAGGCGCGGCGCATAGAAAAAGGCGGGACCTTTCGATCCCGCCTTCCCTGGTTCTAGCCTTGGTCAGCTTGGACTTAGAAGTCCATGCCGCCCATGCCGCCCATGCCGCCCATGTCGGGGGCGCCGGCGCCGCCCTTCTTGGGGGCGTCAGCGATAGCGGCTTCCGTGGTGATCATGATGCCGGCGACCGAGGCGGCCGACTTCAGAGCCGAACGGACGACCTTGGCCGGATCGATCACGCCCATCTGGACGAGGTCGCCGTACTCTTCGGTCTGGGCGTTGAAGCCGAACGAGGCGTCGGAGGATTCCATCACCTTGCCGACCACGATCGAGCCTTCGACGCCCGAGTTTTCCGAGATCTGACGGATCGGAGCCTGCAGGGCGCGGCGGACGATGGCGATACCGGCGTTCTGATCGGCGTTGGCGCCCTTCAGATCGATCAGCTTCTTGGAGGCTTGCAGCAGGGCCACGCCGCCGCCCGGGACGATGCCTTCATCGGCAGCGGCGCGGGTGGCGTTCAGGGCGTCGTCGACGCGGTCCTTCTTTTCCTTCACTTCGACTTCGGTCGAGCCGCCGACGCGCAGGACGGCGACGCCGCCAGCCAGCTTGGCCAGACGCTCTTGCAGTTTTTCCTTGTCGTAGTCCGAGGTGGTGTCCTCGATCTGACGCTTGATCTGCGAGACGCGGGCTTCGATGCCGTCTTTTTCACCAGCGCCTTCCACGATGGTGGTGTCGTCCTTGGTGATCTGGACCTTCTTGGCCTTGCCGAGCATGTCGAGCGTGACGGTCTCAAGCTTGATGCCGAGGTCTTCCGAGATGACCTGGCCGCCCGTCAGGATGGCGATGTCTTCCAGCATGGCCTTGCGGCGGTCGCCGAAGCCCGGCGCCTTGACGGCGGCGACGCGCAGGCCGCCACGCAGCTTGTTGACCACCAGGGTGGCCAGGGCTTCGCCTTCGATGTCCTCGGCGATGATCAGCAGGGGACGGCCCGACTGAACCACGGCTTCCAGCACCGGCAGCATGGGCTGCAGCGAGGTCAGCTTCTTCTCGTGGAGCAGGATGAGGGGCTCTTCGAGGGCGACCTCCATCTTGTCCGCGTTGGTGATGAAGTAGGGCGACAGGTAGCCGCGGTCGAACTGCATGCCTTCGACGATGTCGACGGTGGTTTCAGCCGTCTTGGCTTCTTCGACCGTGATGACGCCTTCGTTGCCGACCTTGGCCATGGCCAGGGCGATCAGCTCGCCGATTTCAGCGTCGCCGTTGGCCGAGATGGTGCCGACCTGGGCGATTTCCGAGTTGTTCGAGACCGGCTTGGAGATGGCCTTGACCTCGTCCAGGGCCACGGCGACGGCCTGGTCGATGCCGCGCTTCAGGTCCATCGGGTTCATGCCGGCGGCGACGGCCTTGAGGCCCTCTTGCACGATGGCCTGAGCCAGGACGGTGGCGGTGGTGGTGCCGTCGCCCGCGTTGTCGTTCGCCTTGGAGGCGACTTCGCGGATCATCTGGGCGCCCATGTTCTCGAAGGCGTCTTCCAGCTCGATTTCCTTGGCGACCGAGACGCCGTCCTTGGTCGAGCGCGGCGCGCCGAAGGACTTCTGGATCACGACGTTGCGGCCCTTGGGACCGAGCGTCACCTTGACGGCGTCAGCCAGGACGTTGACGCCCTTCAGCATCTTGTCGCGGGCGTCAGTGTTGAACTTTACGATTTTAGCGGCCATGCGGGCAGCTCCTATCTAGATGTTTTTACGAGAGAAACCGGAAACCCAGAGTGCTTACGACAGCACGCCCAGGACGTCGGATTCCTTCATGATGATCAGGTCGTCGCCATCGATCTTCACTTCCGTGCCCGACCACTTGCCGAACAGGATGCGGTCGCCGGCCTTCAGTTCCAGAGCGACGTGCTTGCCGTCTTCGTCACGGACGCCGGGGCCGACGGCGACGACTTCGCCTTCCTGCGGCTTTTCCTTGGCCGTGTCGGGGATGATGATCCCGCCCTTGGTCTTGGATTCTTCTTCAACGCGCTTGACCAGCACGCGGTCGCCGAGAGGACGAAACGCCATCTGATGATCTCCCAATAGGTGTCGATTAAGCCCCGGAACCAGCGGCTTTTGGCAGCCGCCCTCCCCGAGTGCTAACGGGACGGGAGTTAGGGGGCGGTTGGGGGACCGTCAAGGGCGGCGATGCGCGAATTCCGGCGGGTGCGATCCGGTCCAGATGACTTGAATATGAACAGGCCCCCTTGGGGGCGTTCAGCGGAGCCTTTCTAAAAAGGAGGCAACGGATCAACCGGCTTTCGAAAGGAGCCCGCCATGAAGACCATTTCCAAGATCGGCGTCGGCGCCATCGCCCTGACCATGCTGGCGACCACCCCCGCCGCCGCCCAGTCCTATCGCGACCGCGATCGCGACAATACCGGCCGTGACGCCGTGCTTGGCGCGGTCGTCGGCGGCGTGGCGGGCGCTCTGATCGGCCAAGGCGACGGCCGCTATATCGCCGGCGGCGCCCTGGCCGGGGCGGCCCTGGGCGCCGTGGCCTCGTCCGACAACGACCGCGACCGATGCGACTACTATCGCGGCGGCCGCTGCTATCGGACCCAGAGCCAGTGGGACCGCAATCCGCACAACGGCGGCTACTATCGTGACGGCCGCTACTGGCGGAACCAGGGCGAGTGGCGCAGCCATCAGAACCGCCGCGACCGCGACTATCGCTATGATCGCCGCTGGTAAGGGCCGGCGCTGAAACAAGGAAAGGCCCGGCGGCGACGCCGGGCCTTTTTCGCGTCGGGGGACGGGCGCCGCTCAGGCGATCAATCGGCGGAGCAGGGCCGCGGTGGAGGGGTCGAGGGCGGGAGAGGGGGCGCCGGCGACCACGTCCTTGAGCACGGCCTTGGCCAGAACCTTGCCCAGTTCGACGCCCCACTGGTCGAAGCTGTTGATGTCCCAGATCACGCCCTCGACGAAGGTCTTGTGCTCATAGAGGGCGATCAACGCGCCCAGGGTCTGGGGCGTCAGGCGGTCCATCAGGATGGCGGTGGAGGGCCGATTGCCGGGGAAGGTCTTGTGCGGGGCCAGGCGGTCGGCCTCGACCTGAGAGGCGCCTGAGGCGATCAGTTCGGCGTGGGCCTGGGCCTCGGTCTTGCCCTGCATCAAAGCCTGACCCTGGGCCAGGGCGTTGGCCCAGAGCGGGCTCTCTGACGCGCCATTGAGAGTGCTGGCGACGATGATGAACTCGGCGGGGACCACCTGCGGTCCCTGATGGATCTGCTGGAAGAAGGCGTGCTGGCCGTTGGTGCCGGGCTCGCCGAAGACGACGGGGCAGGTCGCGCGGCCCACCGGCGAGCCGTCGCGGCGCACCCGCTTGCCGTTCGATTCCATCTCCAGCTGCTGCAGGAAGGCGGGCAGGCGGCGCAGGGCGTGGGCGTAGGGTGCCACGGTGCGGGCGGGGCGATGCAGGCCGTCGACATTGTAGATCTGGGCCAGGGCCAGCAGGACCGGGGCGTTGGCCCCCAGCGGGGCCTCGAGGAAGTGCCGGTCCAGTGCGGCGGCGCCGTCGAGGAAGCCCTGGAAGACGTCCCAGCCCAGGCCGATGGCGCAACTGAGGCTGACCGCCGACCACAGGGAATAGCGTCCGCCGACCCAGTCTCGAAACGCAAAGGTGCGACCGCAGCCAAAGGCGGCGGCCTTCTCCGGCGCGGCGGTGACGCCGACGACATGTCGGTTCAGCCCCTCTGGCGGCAGGGCCGCAGCGAGCCAGGCTCGCGCAGCCTCGGCGTTGATCAGGGTTTCT
This sequence comes from Candidatus Brevundimonas phytovorans, assembly GCA_029203145.1. NCBI lineage: Bacteria > Pseudomonadati > Pseudomonadota > Alphaproteobacteria > Caulobacterales > Caulobacteraceae > Brevundimonas > Candidatus Brevundimonas phytovorans. The sequence goes on along the minus strand of CP119309.1, from coordinate 2,916,549 downwards.
TGCGTGGTGAAGGTCTTGGAGACGATGACGACCAGGGTGGTCTCCGGCTTGAGCCCGGTCAGGGCCTCGGCCATGTCGCGGGGATCGACATTGCCGACGAAGCGCAGGTCGATGGCGGGGTCGAGCGGGCGCAGGGCGTCCCAGATCAGACGCGGCCCCAGGTCGGAGCCGCCGATCCCGACATGGACCACGGCCTCGAAGGGCCGCCCGGTCGCGCCGGTCTCGATGCTGGACCGGACCGCATGGGCGTAGTCGCGCATCTGGGCGCGCACGGCCTCGACCTCGGCCGAGACGGCCTCGCCCAGGGCGCGGAAATCGGCGCCTTCGGGCGCGCGCAGGGCAGGATGCAGCACGGCCCGGCCCTCGGTGATGTTGATGGCCTCGCCGCCGAACAGGGCGGCGCGGCGACCCTCGACGTCGGCGGCGCGGGCCAGGGCCAGGGCGGCGTCGAAGCCGGCGCGGGTCCAGCTCTGCTTGGACAGGTCCAGATGCAGGCCGGCGGCATCCACCGTCATCCGCGACAGACGCTGGGGATCGGCGGCGAACTGGTCAGCGATACGGGCGTCGGCGTCGCGGCGGGCGACGGCTTCCAGTTCGGTCCAGGCGGCTTGCGGCATCAGCGTCTCCCCCTTCCGCCCGTCCCGAACAGGGCTGGTACGGCGCTTGCAAGCCCATGTTTACGGCTCAGGCCTAGAAGAGTTCAATCAATGACCGGGTCAACACGGGTTTCCGTGCGGAAAGCCGACCCGGACGCCCGTGAAAGGATGCCCCGCATGTCCTGTGGTCTCGCCCTCGCCGCCCTGCTGATGCTCAGCGACCCGTCCGTGGCCGAAGCCGCCGCCGTGGCCCCGGTCGCCGCCGATGCGCCCGTCTCGGTGGCGCACGAGCCCCTGTTCGCCGATCTGGTGGAGCGCTCGGGTTCGCTCAAGGCCATCGTTGACGGCTGGATGGCCTCGGGCGCGGCAGAAGCCGACGGTTTTCTGAACGGCGCCGCCTTCACCGGCTTCAAGGCCCAGGCGGCCGACCTGGCCGCGCGCGATCTGCAAGGCCATCTGGTGCTGAAGGCGCGCGGCACGGACAATGACCTGAAATGCATCCTGCGCGGCATCTCGGAAGACATGCCCAAGAAGGTCGCCGCCGTCGAAGCCGCCCCCAGCGCCGCCGAGCGCAAGGTGGCGCTGGAAGAACTGGCCTATCTGCTGAACGACAACATCGAGGTCATCACCTCGCCGCCTAAGCCCGCTGTCTGAAACAGCAGGCTTAGGTTTTCTTAGGGGGCCTATCGCCCTTCGGGCTACTTGAGGCCCGCTCCCCTATCTTCAGCGGAGCGGAGAGGGGAACCGCCCAAGACGCCGCGCGTGGCTCAGCCCTTCTTCGCGCCGAGGGCGTCGATGATCAGGCCTTCGGTGAGCAGTTGCGGCAGGATGCGCGGCTCAGGCTGATCGGGCGTGTAGAGCAGGTAGAGCGGCACGCCCGAACGGCCGTGGCGCTCCAGCTCGCGGGTGATGGCGTCGTCGCGGCGGGTCCAGTCGCCGACCAGATAGACGGCGTTTCGAGCCTTCAGCGCCTCGGCGGTGCGGGCCGAGGTCAGGGCCGTGGTCTCATTGATCTTGCAGGTGACGCACCAGTCGGCGGTGAAGTTGACCAGGACCGGCCGGCCTTCAGCCAGGGCCGCCTGCACCGCTTCGGGCGACCAGGGCTGCGAGGCCAGCGGGCCGGCGGCTTCGGTCACAGTCATACCCGAGAGGGGCGTGCTGCGACCTGCGATGACGGCCACACCGAGGGCCAGGATCAGGACGATCAAGGCGGCGAGGCCCGACAGCAGGCCGTTCTGGCCCAAGGCCCGCGCCGCCTGGTGCCGTCCAGCCAGCCACAGGCCCAACGCCAGCAGCAACCCCGCCGCGAACAGGATGGCCAGGGCGTCGCCGCCGGTCTGGCGGGCGAAGACCCAGACCAGCCACAGGGCGGCGCCATACATGGGGAAGGCCAGCAGGTTTCTGAGCCCCTCCATCCACGGGCCTGGGCGTGGCAGGCGGGCCAGCAGGCCGGGGCTGAGGCTGATCAGGACGTAGGGCAGGGCGAGACCCAGGCCCAGCATCAGGAAGACCGCCAGGGCCATGGGCCAGGGCATCAGCAGGGCAGCCCCCAGAGCAAGGGCCATGAAGGGGGCGGTGCAGGGCGCGGCCACGACCACGGCCAGAACCCCGGTGAAGAAGGCGCCGACGACGCCGGGCAGGCGCGACAGAGGCCCCGAGCCTGCGCCCTGCAACCCGGCGCCCACATGGAAGACGCCCGACAGGTTCAGCGCCACGGCCAGCATCAGCAGCCCCAAGGCGGCGACCACGCCCGGCGACTGCAACTGGAAGCCCCAGCCGAGGGCCTGACCGCCCGCGCGCAGGGCCAGCAGGGCGCCGGCCAGGACCAGGAAGGTCGCCAGCACCCCGGCGAGGAAGGCCAGGCCGTCGCGCCGCGCCTCGACCGGATGATGCGCCGATCGGGTCAGGGCCGCCGCCTTCATCGCCAGAATGGGGAAGACGCAGGGCATGAGGTTCAGGATCAGCCCGCCGAGCAGGGCGAACAGGGCGGCTTGAGCAAAGGCGTTCAGGCTGACCGGAGTCTTGGCGGTCGTCTCGCCGCTGGACAGGCCGCCGTCTCCACCTGCGCCGGGCAGGGCCGGGCCGGGCGGGGCTGAAATCTCCCAGGCGCCCTGATCCGTGGCGAGGACGCCGGCGACCGGCCCTTTCAGGCCCTCGGCGGTCAGAGCACGTCCGGCGGCGACCGACAGGGTCAGGCCCTCGGGGCCGTGCTGGCCGGTCTGTACGGCGGCATGGTCGAGAACCCCGCCCTCGAAGGGGAAGAAGTAGGCCCACTTCGTCGCGGCGCCGGTCCCGACCTTAGCCAGCGGCCCGCCGGTGGCGGTCAGCGTCAGCTGGCCGTCCGTGAGCTGGGCGCGGGCCTCAATCCCGGCGGGACGCGGCGCGGACTGGATCACCGACTGGATGGCGGGGCCGTGGCGCGTGTCCAGCGGGGCGGCGCCGTCCTGAACCTTGAGGTCCAGCGCCAGATCGAGGTCTTCGGGCACGCACATCTGGTCGCTGCAGACGAAGACGTGGGCGACGACCTTGAGCTTCAGGGTCTGGCCGGGGCGGGCGTCGGCGGGGATGTCGATCGGAACCGGCAGGAAGGCGGCGCCGGAATAGCCGTAGTTCATCAGGCTCTGCAGCCGCTGACGCTCGGGCAGGGGCCAGACGATCTCGCCGGCCCTGACGCCGGCGGGCAGGGTCCAGTCGAGGGTGGTCGGGCCGCCGGAATCTCCCGGATTGCGCCAATAGGTGTGCCAGCCCGGCTGGATCTTCTGGCGCACGGCGACGATGGCGGTCGAGCCGGGGGCGGCCCAGGCGCTCATGGGGACCAGTTCGGCCTCGATCCGCTCGGTGCGCTGGGGGCCGGCGGACGGCGACGCCGCGCCCGCCCTCAAGGCGTCGTCCAGGGCGGACGGCGCGGCGACGGCCGGGGCGGCGAGGGTCAGCCAGACGAGGAGGGCGGCGAGAAGACGCAAAGGGCGGCACCAGGCGAAGGGAAGGCGTCACGACCTTAGCCGCCGCGCGCGCCCACAGCCACCGTCTCGCGACGGCGGGACCCTCTGACGCAGCCGCGGGAAGGTCAGCGCCGGGGCGCGGCCTCGATCAGCACTTCGGTGCGGCGGCGCAAGGGATCGTTGACGCCGTTGACCACGGCGCCGTCGGCGCCGGCGGCGGCCACCTCGAAGGCGGGGGCCGGCAGGCCGACTGCAGCCAGGGCCTCGGCTACAGAGCGGGCGCGGCGCTCGGACAGGGACTGGTTGGCGGCGGCCGTGCCGCTGCGGGCGTCGGCCAGGCCCAGAACCTGGATGCGGGTGACGTCGCAGCCCTGAAGCTGGGCGGCGGTCAGGCGGACAGCCTCGCGCGCGGCGGGGGTCAGTCGGGCCTGATCCTGATCAAAATAGACCTCGAACCGCTTGGCGGCGCAGGCGGAAGGATCGCTGACCAGATCGGCGCGCGTCCTGTAGGCGCCGGGCGGGGCGCAGGCCGCGACCAGGGCGGTCAGGCCGCCGACGACGGCGAGCGGGAAAATCGGTTTCATGAAAAGCCCCTTTGCTAAACACGCCCAGCCCCGGGCGCGACGTCAGACCTGGATGGTTCTCGGCCAGAAAAAAGGGCGGCCCGCACCAACGGACCGCCCCTGAAACCTGACCCGAAATCTCTTCGGGCGCCAGCGTGATCCTAGTAGCGGCGCTGGCCGTTTTCCCAGTAGCACTCGGTCTGGCGGTTGTCGTAGCAGTAGTAATACCGGCCCTGGTTGTCGCGGTAACGCTGCTGGTTGTTGCGGTCCTGGTTGGAGCCGCGGATGGCGCCCGCCGCGCCGCCGGCCAGGGCGCCGATGGCGGCGCCGGTCGCGGCGTTGCCGCCGCCGACGTTGTTGCCGATGATGGCGCCGGCGACCGCGCCGATGCCGGCGCCGATGGCGCCTTGACGCACGGTTTCGTTGTTGTTGCCGCCGCCGTAATACGGGTCACTGGCGCAGGCGGTGACCAGAAGGCCTGCGCCGGCGATGGCGATAATCGCCTTGTTCATGGGTCTGTCCTTCAGCTCGGGGTTGCTCCCCTGAGCGCAATCAACGCCGTGCCAAGGCGACGGTTCCGGGCCAGAGGCGACAAGCTTTACATTATTTTGTTCGCCCGATCGGCTGGGGCGGAACCGGGCCGGAAACGAGGCGTTCGCCGCCCATGACCGACGCCGCCGCGCCCGCCGACCCCGCTCTAGCGCCCCGCCTTACGCCCCACGCGCCGATGCAGAGGGTGACGATTCTGGTCAATCCCCTGTCCGGCGGGGTCGGCCCCCAGGCGGCGGCCGAGGCCGAGGCCATCCTGTCGACCTATGCCCTGGAAGCCACCGTGGTCACGCTGGAGGGGCCGCGCATAGCCGACCAGATCGGCGAGGCCCTGGAGGCCCGGCCGGATGTTCTGTTCGTGCTGGCCGGGGACGGCACGGCGCGGTCGGTGGCGACGCGGGCCGGAGCCCGGGGGCCGCTGATCGCGCCCCTGCCCGGCGGCACCATGAACATGCTGCCCAAGGCCCTCTATGGCACCGGCGACTGGAAGCTGGCGCTCAAGCGGGCGCTGGAGGAGGGCGCGCCCCAGGCCGTCTCGGGCGGAGAGGTCGAGGGCGAGGCCTTTTATTGCGCCGCCATCTTCGGGTCCCCGGCCCTGTGGGCCCCGGCGCGCGAGGCGATGCGGACCGGCAAGGTGAAGCTGGCCTGGATGTACGGTCGGCGGGCCCTGAAACGGGCCTTCAGCGGCTCGATCCGCTTCACTCTGGACGGCGGCGTCCGGCGGCGGGCCGAGGCCCTGGTGCTGATCAGTCCGATGATCTCCAAGGCCATGGACGAGCCGGTCGGGCTGGAGGCGGCGGCGATGACCACGTCGGACGCGGCCCAGGCCTTCGCCCTGGCGGCGCGCGCCCTGTTCGACGACTGGCGCCATGATCCCAATGTCACGACCCAGCCGGCGCGCAAGATCGCGGTCCTGGCGCGGTCGAAGATTCCGGCGGTGATCGACGGCGAGCCCATGCTGCTGGGGCGCGAGGCGCGCATCCGCTTCCTGCCGCGCGCCTTCATGGCCCTGGCGCCCTTGCCGCCGGCGGCCGAGGACAGTGTCTGATGGGGCGGGTGCTGCAGTTTTCGGACGTGCATTTCGGCTGCGAGCATGTGCACGCCGTGGCCGCCGCGCTCGACTACGCCCATGCGACCCCGCACGATCTGGTGCTGATCACCGGCGACATCACCCAGCAGGGCTTTCCCAAGGAGTTCGCGGCGGCGGGGGAATGGATCCGCGCCATGCCTCAGCCGGTCTTCGTCACCGTGGGCAATCACGATGTCCCCTACTGGGACGTCATGGCGCGGCTGTTCTGGCCGTGGCGCGCCTTCGAGCAGGCGACCGGCCATCCGGCCCATGATCACGAGTTCCGCCGAGAACACCTGATGGTGCGGGGAGTGACCACGGCGCGCGGTTGGCAGGCGCGGCCCAACTGGTCCAAGGGCGTCATCGACCTGGACCAGACGCGGCGCGCGGCCGAAGCCCTGCGCAACGCCCCGATCGGGGCCCTGCGGATTCTGGCCTGCCACCATCCGCTGATCGAGATGATCGGCGCGCCGATGACCGGCGAGGTCAAGCGCGGCGACCAGGCGGCCCTGATCTTCGCCGAGGCGGGTGTGGATCTGATCACCACGGGCCATGTCCATGTGCCCTTCGCCCTGGGCATCGACCTGTCGGACCGCTGTTCCTACGCCATCGGCTGCGGGACGCTGTCGCATCGCGAACGGGGGGCGCCCCCCAGCTTCAACCGGATCGAGTGGGATGCGCGCGAGATTGTGGTGACGGCGGTGGTCTGGACCGGCCAGCGGTTTGAGGATCATCAGACCTGGCGTCTGCCGCGGCGTCAGGACACGCGGCGGATCGAGACGGCGCCCGATCCGGTCACGCCGGGCGAAATGGAAGCCGCCGTCGTCTGAACGGCCACGAAAAAAGGCCCCGGCGGAACACCGGGGCCTTTCTGCTGACAGCGCCTGAGCGGCGTCAGATTCGCGGACCGCGACCCCTCATGCCGCCGACGACCAGCGAGACGACGAAGAGAATAACCGCAATAATGGCGATGAACTTGGCGATCTCGAACGACATGCCCGAGATACCGCCGAAGCCGAGGACTGCCGCAACCAAGGCGACGATAAAGAAAATGATGGCCCAGCGAAGCATGGACGACCCTCCGGAACGTTGTTGACGGGAGCAGAACCATCGACCCCTCCCGTCGATCGTCCGCCTGTCTTAACAACGCTCCGAAGGCTTGACCGTTCCGCTTTTTTATCGCCTGCGCGGGCGGCTCTTTTCAGTAAAGGCGGCCGCGACCATGGTGGCCAGGGCCGGGTTGCGCAGGAAGATCCAGCCGCCGGCCAGGGCCGCCGCTGCGCCGAGGATGGGGCGCTGCTGGAACAGGTGCAGGGCGCGCATGCCCAGGCCTTCCGGCTCATAGTCCTCTTCTTCGTCCTCGCCTTGCGCCCGGCGGACGAAGACCAGGGCGACGATCAGGGCGATGACCGCAAAGAGGGCCGAGGTGATGGCCGCCGCCGCCAGAGGCAGGACGACCAGCGCTAGAAGATAGTAGACCGTGGCCCCCAGGGCGACCATGGCCACGAAGCCCGCGCCGGCCGCGATGAAGGTCGCGACCGCACGATTGACCAGCCCCCGCCCCAGCATCAGCGGCGACGACCGGCGAGCAGCAGGCCCAGCACCACGCCGACGCCCAGGGCGATGGCGGTGGACTGCACCGGGCGTTCCTGCACGCGCTCGACGACATAGCGTTGGGCTTCCTCGAAGCGCTCGGCGGCGTCGTCATAATATTCGCGACCGCGCACGCGGGCGTCGGCGTAATAGCCGCGCGCCTTTTCCCGCAGTTCGTCGCCCTGCTCGCGCAGGCGGGCTTCGGCCTCGGCGGCCTTTTCCTTGAGGCGCTGCGTTTCCTCGCGCGCGCCCGTCTTCAGATCCTCCTTGAGGGTCTTCAGGTCGTTCTTGATGTCTTCCCGAGCCTTGGTGGTGGCCATGATGCGCGCTCCGCTGGATGTGTAAGCTTGACGATTAGATAGAGAACCCCCGCCCCGAACGCCACACCGACGACCAAGGTTCCTGCAAAGCCGCAGGCCGAGGTCGAGGCGCCCGTCGCCTTCTGGCGTCGGAAGGGGCGTCGTCCTAGAAAGAACGCCATGACCCAATGGCTGTTCCCGCCCGCGCCCGCGCCGTCCCTGTCCATCCTCGGCGAGGCGCGTCGTTTTCCTGTTCGTCGCGTCCTGTGCGTCGGCCAGAACTACGCCGCCCATGCCCGCGAAATGGGGGCCGATCCGAACAAGCCCGCCCCCTTCTTCTTTTCCAAGCCCGCCGACGCCTTGGTCGTCGACGGCGCCGACCCGGCCTATCCGTCGGCCACGGCCAACCTGCATCATGAGGTGGAGCTGGTCGTCGCCGTGGGCGAGGGCGGGGGGATCGCGGGTTGGGCCGTCGGCGTCGATCTGACGCGGCGCGATCTGCAATCGGACGCCAAGGCCAAGGGGCGGCCGTGGGAGGCGGGCAAGGCCTTTGACCAGTCGGCCCCGTGCGGCGCCCTGACGCTCGGCGCCCTGCCGAACGCCGACGCGGCGATCGAACTCAAGGTCAATGGCGAGACGCGCCAGTCGGGCCGTCTGTCGGACATGATCTGGGACCCGGCAGGGATTCTGGCCAAGGCCAATGAGTTGTGGACTCTTCAGCCCGGCGACCTGATCTTCACCGGCACGCCCGAGGGCGTCGGGCCTCTGGTTCCGGGCGACCGGGTCGAGGCGACCATCGACGGTCTGGCCCGGCTCAGCTTCACGGTGCAGCCATGATCCTGCACGGCTACTGGCGCTCGGGCACCAGCTATCGCACGCGCATCGCCCTCAACCTGAAGGGGCTGAGCTATCAGACGGCGCCGGTCGATCTGCGCACGGGCCAACAGAAGTCCGACGCCTATCTCGCGCTGAATCCGCAGGGCCTGGTTCCGGCGCTGGAGACCGACGACGGTCTGGTCCTGACCCAGAGCCCGGCCATTCTGGAGTGGCTGGAAGAAACCCGTCCGACCCCGGCCCTGCTGCCGTCGAACGCCGCCGACCGGGCCTGCGTGCGGGCCATGGCGGCCCTGATCGGCTGCGACATCCATCCGCTGAACAATCTGCGGGTGCTGAAGGCGGTGCGCGCCCTCGGCGCCGATCAGGCCGGTGTGGACGCCTGGGCTGGGCGATGGATCGCGGACGGGTTCGCCGCGCTGGAAGCCCTGGTCGTGCGTCACGGCGAGGGCTGGTGCTTTGGCGGGGCGCCGACATTGGCGGACTGCTACCTGATCCCACAAATTTATTCGGCCCGGCGGTTTAACCTTGATATGACGCCGTTTCCACGTCTGCTGGAGATTGAAGCGCGGGCGGACCTGCATCCGGCCTTCATCGCGGCGCATCCCGACCGTCAACCCGATGGGCAGTCGGACGCGGGTTAAGTCTCTTCGTTCACCAACAGCCTTGATTTCGGTCAATCTCCCTTAAGCTTTGGCGCGGAATATCGGCGTCGTGAGATTCGCCGTCCCGCCCTCTCCCGCCGACCGGCTCGCCATCGCTGTGGTGACTGAGCCTGAACGGTCCCGCCCGCTGCCGCCCGGCCAGCGGGAAGACGCCATGCGCCATCTGCTGCAGACGGCGGGCGACGCGGGCGTCGGCCTGGTCGCGACCCGGCCCGAGGGCGACGTCGAGCGCCTGCTGGGTCAGGCCTGGCCCTTCCCCTCGCCTTTCCGCGTCACCGCGCGCACCGTGCCCCTGGCCGACGGTCTGGACCGGGTCGAGGCCCGCGCCCGGCGCTCGCTGGAGCGCATGGGCCTGCCGCGCGGCGACGCCGTCCTGGTGCAGAACGCCGCCGATCTGGCCGGTGCCGAGGGCCGCGCCCTGTGGGGCCGGTTGCAGGCGCTGAAGGAGCGGGGGATCTTCCGCAAGATCGGCTTCGTCGCCACCGTCGAGGACGGTCCGGCCCTGATCGCCCGCCGCTTCCAGCCCGACGTGGTGCAGGTCGCCTGCAACATCCTGGATCAGCGCGCGGCGCGCAGCGGGGTCATCGAGGCCCTGGCTGGACAGGGCGTCGAGGTGCATCTGGCCTCGGTCTTCGCCCAGGGCCTGCTGTTCGCCAACCGCGAGAGCCTGCCGCCCGAACTGGCGAACCACGGCATGGCTCTGTCGCGCACGCGTCGTCGTCTGGCCGAAGCCCGCGTCGATCCGATGCAGGCGGCCCTGGCCTATGCCCTCAACCTGCCCGGCGTGGCCTCGGTCATCGCCAGCGTGGCCTCGGCCGCCGAACTGCGCGCCATCGTCGCCGCCTCGCACGCGGCCAAGCCCGACATTGACTGGGACGCCCTGGCCCTGGACGAGGCCCCCGCCGCCGTCGCCTCGCGCCTGCGCCTGCACGTCAGCAACGCCGCCTGATCCACAGGCGCGGCGGTCTTCACAGCCGTCCTGTGCATGATCGCCGCCGATCCCGCTTGAGGCGGGCGCCCCGATCCGTCACCTTGCGCCGCGTATGAACGCGCCCCTGTCCCATCCCCCGCAAGCCGATCTGAAGCCCGACGCCAAGGCGGATTCGGGCACGACGCCGGTCATGGCGCAATTCCTGGCGGCCAAGGCCGATCAGCCGGACGCCATCCTCTTCTTCCGCATGGGCGACTTCTACGAGCTGTTCTTCGACGACGCGGTCAAGGCGGCGGCGGCCCTGGGCATCACCCTGACCAAGCGCGGCAAGCATCAGGGCGAGGACATTCCCATGGCCGGGGTGCCGGTCCATGCGCTGGACGGCTATCTGGCGCGGCTGATCCGCATGGGCTTCAAGGTCGCCATCTGCGAGCAGCTGGAAGCCCCCGCCGAGGCCAAGAAGCGCGGCCACAAGGCGGTGGTGCACCGCGGGGTGGTGCGGGTGGTGACGCCCGGCACCCTGACCGAGGACAGCCTGCTGGACGCGCGCGGGGCCAACCGTCTGGCGGCGGTGGCGATCCGCAAGGGCCGCGCCGCCGTGGCCGTGGTCGAACTGTCGGCCGGGGCGGTGGACTCGGTGGCCTGCGACCTCGGCGATCTGGGCGCGGCGCTGGCGGCGTTCCGGCCGTCGGAGGTTCTGGTGCCGGACCGCCTGTTCTCGGACGAGACGCTGAAGGGCGCGCTGGACGGCTCCGGCGGCGTGGTTCAGGCCATGCCCCAGGCCCTGGCCGAGCCGGTCGGCGCGCGCGACCGGGTGCAGCGGCTCTATGGCGTTTCCGCGCTGGACGGCTTCGGCGCCTTCGAGGAGGCCGAGGTCTCGGCGCTCGGCCTGGTCGCCGCCTATCTGGAAACCACCCAGGCCGGCAAGATCCCGGCCCTGGCCCCGCCGCGCCGCTCGGGCGAGAGCGGGTTTCTGGCCATCGATCCGGCGACGCGTCTCAGCCTCGAGATCGACCGGACGCAGCGGGGCGAGCGCGACGGCTCCCTGCTGCACTGCATCGACCGCAGCGTCACCTCGGGCGGGGCGCGGGCGCTGGCGGAACGCATCTCGCGGCCCCTGCGCGATCCGGCGGCGATCAACGCCGGGCTGGATGCGGTCGAGTGGTTGCTGGAGCGGCGCGACCTGCGCCGCGATCTGAGGGACGGGCTGCGGTCCTCGGCCGATGTGGCGCGGGCCACCTCGCGGCTGGCGCTGGGACGCGGCGGTCCGCGCGACCTGGCGGCCATCCGTTCGGGGCTGACGACGGCGCAGGCTCTGGCCGGGCTGTTCGCGGCCTCGACCCATGACCCTCTGGCGGGACCGCCGAGCCGGGTCCTGGCCTGTCTCGACCGGCTGACGCTGGACGGGGAGCTGTCGCACTTGCTGGCCGATCTGGGCGACGGCCTGATCGAGGAGCCGCCGCATCTGGCGCGCGACGGCGGCTTCGTGAATCCCGGCCACCGCCCGGAACTGGACGCCGCCCGCACCCTGCGCGACGACAGCCGCCGCGTGGTCGCAGACCTTGAGGCCCGCGCCGTGGCCGAGAGCGGCGTGGCCTTCAAGGTGCGCCACAACGCCGTGCTGGGCTATTTCCTCGAGGCCTCGGCCAAGGCGGCGGAAAACCTGCTGCGGGCTGGGCCCGACAGCCCCTTCATCCACCGTCAGACCCTGGCCAATCAGGTCCGCTTCACCACGGTCGAACTGTCGGAGCTGGACGCCAGGATCAGCCAGGCCGGGCATCGCGCCCTGGCCATGGAGGGCGAGACGTTCGAAGCCTGGCGGCGCGAGGTCGCGCGGCTGGCCGGGCCGTTGCAGGGCGTGGCCGAGGCCCTGGCCGAGCTGGACGCCCACGCCGCCCTGGCCGAATGGGCCGAAGAGGTCGGCGCGGTCCGCCCTGTGGTCGACGACAGCCTCTGCTTCGATGTCGAGGCCGGGCGTCACCCGGTGGTCGAGGCGGCGGTGACGGCGCAGGGCGACCCCTATACGCCCAACAACTGCCGGCTGGCCGGGGATGGTCAGGGCGCGTCGCGCCTGTCCATCGTCACCGGGCCGAACATGGCCGGTAAGTCGACCTTCCTGCGCCAGAACGCCCTGCTGGTGGTGCTGGCCCAGGCCGGAGCCTTTGTGCCGGCGCGCGCCATGCGGCTTGGGGTGGTGGACCGGCTGTTCAGTCGGGTCGGGGCCGGCGACGACCTGGCGCGCGGGCGCTCCACCTTCATGATGGAGATGGTCGAGACCGCCGCCATCCTGACCCAGGCTACGCCGCACAGCTTTGTCGTGCTGGACGAGATCGGGCGCGGCACGGCCACCTATGACGGTCTGGCGATCGCCTGGGCCACGGCGGAGGCCCTGCACGAAACCAATCGCGCCCGCACCCTGTTCGCCACCCACTATCACGAGCTGGCGCGGCTGGAGGAGCGGCTGGACCACGTCTGCAACCTGTCGATGAAGGCGCGCGAGTGGAACGGCGATCTGGTCTTCCTGCACGAGGCGGCGCCCGGCGCGGCGGACCGCTCGTACGGGGTGCAGGTGGCCAAGCTGGCCGGGGTGCCGACGGCGGTGGTCGGTCGCGCCCGTGAGGTGCTGGAACGGCTGGAGAGCGAGAAGGCGGCGACGGCGCGTCTGGACGACCTGCCCCTGTTCGCCGCCGTGGCCGAACCGGCGCCAGCGCCGATCAGCTCGGCGCTGGACGACGCGATGGCGGCCCTCGACCCGGATGAGCTGACCCCGCGCGAGGCGCTGGAGGCGCTTTATCGGCTGAAGAATTTGGCGAAGGCCTGAAATCCGCTCATCCCGGCGGCCGCCGGGACCCGGTGAGAGCCTCAGGCGCGCCGGCGGATTGGGTACGCACTAGAACTGATGGGCTGTAGAGAAGGCCAAAGGACTGGATCCCGGCGTCCGCCGGGATGAGCGGAGGAGAGGGCGTGTTAGGATGGTCGGCGTGACTTCTTCTTCCGTTCTTGATCCGCGCCTCATTGAAGCCGCTGCGGCGCCCGACGCCCGCGTCGCCGTCACCGAGCTCTTGCGCGAAAGCTTCGCCATCGAGCGCGCCCGCGTCGCCCGGCGGCTGGAGAGCGGGGTCGATGGCGCCGAGGCGGCGCGTCTCTACGCCGCCGCTGCGGACGCCATGCTGATCAACCTGTGGCGGGTGGCGACCGAGGTCCTGCATCCGGCGCCGCAGGATCGCCTCAGCCTGTTGGCGGTCGGCGGCTACGGGCGCGGCGTTCTGGCGCCCTTTTCCGATCTGGACCTGCTGTTTTTGCGGCCGGGTCAGGGCGTCAACGCACGCACCACGGCGGTGACTGAGTTCGTCCACTACGTCCTGTGGGACCTGGGCCTGAAGGTCGGTTCGGCCTCGCGTTCGGTCGGCGAGACGCTGGACCTGGCCCGCAGCGACATGACGGTGCGGACCACCTTGCTGGAGGCGCGGACGCTGGTCGGCGACATCGCCCTCGGCGAGGGCCTGCTGAGGCGGTTTCGGACTGAGGTCGCCAAGGCCGATCCGCGCCCCTTCATCGCCGCCAAGATGGAGGAGCGGGACGTCCGCCTGCAAAAAACAGGCGCTGTGCGCTACCGCGTCGAGCCCAATATCAAGGACGGCAAGGGCGGTTTGCGCGACCTGAACACCCTGTTCTGGATCGCCCGGTCGCTGGCGCCGGACAGCGAGCGGGGGCAGGCGGCGCTGGAGGGCCTGCTGAGCGCGCGCGAGCTGCGCAGCTTCCGCGAGGCCATCGGTTTCCTGTGGAGCGTGCGCATCCATCTGCATCTGACGGCGGGCCGGGCGGAAGAGAAGCTGACCTTCGACTATCAGCCCGAGATCGCCCGGCGCATGGGCTGGCGCGGGCGCGGCGACGAACTGGCGGTTGAGCGCTTCATGCGCCGCTATTTTCAGGTCGCGCGCGAGGTCGGGGCCCTGACCCGCGCCGTCTCGGCCCAGCTGGAGGCGCGCCAGCAGAAGAAGGCGCAAGGGCTGGCGCGCGGCCTGTCGCGGCTGATCCCCCGCCGGCGCGCCAAGCTGGCCTTCGACGGACTGGCCATCGAGGGCGGGCGTCTGACGGTGACGGGGGGCGGGGTCTTCGCCCATGACCCGGTGCGGCTGCTGCTGCTGTTTGTCGAGGCTGACCGGCTGGATCTGGATCTGCACCCCGACGCCTTCGCCGCGGTGATCCGCGCCCTGCCGTTGGTGACGCCGGCGCTGCGGCGCGACCCGCGGGCGGCCGAGGCCCTGCTGACGGTGCTGGCGCATGGCCAGAGGCCCTATCGCGTCCTGTCGATCATGAACGAGACGGGTCTGCTGGGTCGCTTCCTGCCCGAATGGGGGCGGATCGTCGGCCAGACCCAGTTCAATATGTATCACGCCTATACGGTGGACGAGCACACCCTGCAGGCCGTCGGGATCATCAACGACATCGCGCGCGGCAAGCTGGAGGCGGACCATCCGGCCTCGACCGCCATCATCCATCGCATCGCCGATATCGAGGTGCTGATGCTGGCCATGCTGCTGCACGACGTGGGCAAGGGCGGCGACCGGGGCCAGCTGGAGGACGGGGCCATCGCTGCGCGCCGCGCCTGCGAACGGCTGGGCGTCGACCCGCGCCGGATCGAGCTGGTGGTCTGGCTGGTGCGCCATCACCTGCTGATGAGCGACTACGCCCAGAAACGCGACGTCTCCGACCCCTCGACGGTGCAGGCCTTCGCCGAGGCCGTGGGCGATCCCGAGCGGTTGCGGATGCTGATGGTCCTGACCGTGGCCGACATTCGCGCCGTCGGGCCGGGGGTCTGGAACGGCTGGAAGGGGCAGCTGATGCGCGCCCTGTTCGAGGCCACGGAGGCCCTGTTCCGCGGCGACGCCGTGACGCGCGAGGACCCGCTGGTCGATCACCCGGCCCTGGTCGAGCGGGCGCGGCGCGAAGGCGCGGCGGTCGAGGCCCTGCCGCCGGAAACCGCGCTGGAATCCACGGCGCGGGTGGCGGTGGCGGCGACGGACCGGCCCGGCCTGTTCGCCGATCTGGCGGCGACCCTGGCCCTGGCGGGGGCCGATGTCGTCGGCGCCCGTCTGGCCACCGCCGAGGACGGCACGGCGCTGGACGTGTTCGAGCTTCAAGACGGGGCGGGCGAGGCCTATGGCCAGCGCGAGCCGCGTCGGCTGGCCATCCTGGTCAAGGCGCTGGAGCGGGCGGCGCAGAAGGGCGCCCGGGCCTCGGCGGTCGAGACCCCGCGCGTCAGCGCCCGCCGGGCGGTGTTTGAGGTGCGCCCGGTGGTGCGGATCGACGTCGAGGCCGGCACCAGCGCCGTGGTGGTCGAGGTTTCGGGCGCAGACCGGCCCGGCCTGCTGGCCGATCTGGCGCGGACGATTGCGGCCCACGGCTATTCGACCCGCTCGGCCCACGTCGCCAGCTTCGGCGAGCGGGCGGTGGACGGCTTCTACATCACCGACGCCGACGGTCGTAAGCCGAGCGACGCGGCGCGTCTGGGGGCGCTGAAGGCTGGGCTGCTGGAGGTTCTGGATCGTGCGCCGCAGGGGCCGGCGGGGCGCCGCATCGTCCCGGTGCGGGCCAGCGTCCGCGACGTCTCCGATCTGGAAGGCGAGGTTGGACGCAAGCCCGTATCCAGCGGGTCGCGGGCGCGCTAAGGCGTTTGTCCGGGCGAACACAGAGATAGCCGTGAACGACAAGACCGATCCCATTGAACCGGCAGCCCCGGTCCCGGCCGCCAACGCCACCGTCGAGCCGATCGTTCAGCCGCCCGCCGCCTCGACGACGCTGGACGGCGACGCGCCCAAGGGCGGTGGCGTCATGCGTTCCTCGGCCATCTTCAGCGCCATGACCCTGCTCAGCCGCCTGGCCGGGTTTGCGCGCGACGTGGTGATCTCGGCGGCGCTGGGGGCCTCGGCGGGACCGGCGGCGGACGCTTATAACACCGCCCTGAACTTCCCCAACCTGTTCCGCCGCATCTTCGCCGAAGGGGCCTTCGCCGCCGCCTTCGTGCCGGCCTACGCCAAGACGCTGAAGACGGAAGGCGAAGCCGTGGCCGATCAGGTCGCCACCGACGCCCTGGCCGCCGTCGCCGCCGTCACCGTGGTTCTGACCATCATCGCCCAGCTGACCATGCCGTGGCTGATGACGGTCATCAACATCGGCTTCCTCGACGATCCGGCGCGCTTCAAGCTGGCGGTGATCCTGACCCAGATCACCATGCCCTATCTGCCCTGCATGGCCGTGGCGTCCTTGTTGAGCGGGGTGCTGAACGCGCGCGGGCGCTTCATCGTCTCGGGCGCCTATCCCATCCTGCTGAACCTGATCATGCTGGCCGCCGTCATTCCGGCCAAGGGCGACCAGGTCGGCGCCGCCTACGCCGCCTCCTGGGGCGTGGCCGTGGCGGGCGTGGCCCAGGCCGGCCTGTGCTGGTGGGCGGCGAGGAAGGCGGGCGCCAATATCCGCCTGACCATGCCCAGGCTGACCCCGGCGGTGAAGGCCATCATCATCACCGCCGTGCCCGCCGCCATCGGCAACTCGGCGACCCAGATCAACGTCTTCATTTCGGGCAACCTGTCCAGCTTCGTCGCGGGCGGCCGGACCTGGCTGGCCACGGCGGACCGGCTGTATCAGCTGCCGCTCGGCCTGGTCGGCGTGGCCATCGGCATCGCCCTGCTGCCCAAGCTGTCGGCGGCGGTGGCGTCCCAGGACCACGGCCAGCAGCAGGCCTCGATGGACGAGGCCCTGGCCCTGTCCATGGCCCTGACATTGCCCGCAGCAGCAGCCTTGCTGGCCATGCCCTACTTCCTGATCGACGCCCTGTTCACGCGCGGCGCCTTCCTGCAGGTCGACGCGGTCAACACGGCCCAGGCCCTGTTCCAGTTCGGCTGGGGCGTGCCGGCCTTCGTCCTGATCCGCATCCTGGCCCCGGCCTTCTTCGCGCGCGGCGATACGCGGCGACCCATGGTTTTCGCCCTGATCTCGGTGGCGGTGAACGCCGGTCTGGCCATCGCCCTCTTCAACCTGGGCATGGGCATCGCCGGGATCGCGGCGGCGGTCAGCGCCGCGGCCTGGACCAACGCCCTGCTGCTCGGCGCGACGCTGTGGCGGCGAGGTCATTACCGGCCCAGCCCGGCGGCGGCGTCGCGGCTGGCGCGCATCGGTCTGGCCAGTCTCGGCCTGGGCGTCGTCGTCGGCCTCGCCTCCTGGGCGCGTCCCATGCTTCAGGCGCCGGTGGCCGATCTGATGGCCATGCTGGGAACCAGCCACGGCGCCAAGGAGATCACCCTGGCTCTGGTCGTGGCGGCGGGCGGCCTGACCTATGTGGTCCTGGCCTTCGCCACCCGCGCGATCACGGTCGCTGAGATCAAGGGCCTGATCCGCAAGGGGCGGTAAGCTTGCCCTTCCCAGCCTTGCCCTAAGACCGCCGAGCCGGTAAGCGCGAGGGCATGGCTTATTCGGGACATCCCTTTATCGCCCGGCGATGGCGCGGCTGACTGTTCACCGCCTGCCTCCGCACGCCTGCGTGCGCCGAATTCCAGCCTTTACGCTTCCCGAGAAAATTCCATGACTGACCAGATCCCGGCCCCCGTCGCTCCGGCTTATGCAGGTCCGCGCCGTATCCTGTCCGGCATCCAGGCTTCCGGCGCCCTGCACCTGGGCAATTATCTGGGCGCCCTGAAGCGCTTCACCGAACTTCAGGACACGGGCGCGCCCCTGTTCGTCTTCGTCGCCGACATGCACGCCATCACCGTCTGGCAGGACCCCGCCAAGCTGACGGCCCAGACGCGCGAGATCGCGGCGGCCTATCTGGCGGCGGGTCTGGACCCGGCCAAGGCGACCATCTTCCCGCAGTCGGCGGTGCCGGCTCACGCCGAGCTGGCCTGGATCTTCAACTGCGTCGCCCGCCTCGGCTGGCTGGACCGGATGACCCAGTTCAAGGAGAAGTCGGGCAAGCACAAGGAGCGCTCCAGCGTCGGCCTCTACACCTATCCGGTGCTGCAGGCGGCGGACATCCTGCTCTACAAGGCGACCGAGGTGCCGGTCGGCGAGGACCAGAAACAGCATCTGGAGCTGACCCGCGACATCGCCGCCAAGTTCAACAACGACTTCGGCGCGCCCAACTTCTTCCCCCAGCCTGAACCCCTGATCCAGGGTCCGGGCACCCGCGTCATGTCCTTGCGCGACGGTTCGGCCAAGATGAGCAAGTCGGATCCGTCGGACCTGTCGCGCATCAACCTGACCGACGACGCCGACACCATCGCGGCCAAGATCAAGAAGGCCAAGTCGGACATGGATGTCCTGCCGGACACGGTCGAGGGTCTGGACGGTCGGCCCGAGGCCAAGAACCTGGTGGCCATCTACGCCGCCCTGTCGGACACGACGCGCGAGGCCGTTCTGGCCGAGTTTGGCGGTCAGGGCTTCGGCGCCTTCAAGCCCAAGCTGGCTGAGCTGGCGGTGACGTCGATGGCTCCGGTCACGGCCGAGATGCGCCGCCTGATGGCCGACCCGGCCGAGATCGACCGCGCCCTGGCCGTCGGCGCCGAGCGCGCCCGCGAAGTGGCCCAGCCGGTCGTGGACGAGGTCAAGAAGATCGTCGGCTTCTGGCAGGGTTGATCAGCCGTTTTCGGACGTGATGGCCTCGCTGCGGGTTTCGCGGCGGGGTCTTCGCGCCTAGATCGTCGGTCATGACCCATCCTCTCGATCGCGCCGTCTTCAACGCCCTGACGACGCGCCTGTCGCGGTTTACGACGCCGGATTCCGCAGCCTTGGCCGCGCGCCTCGACCCCGAGGTCGGCGTCTTTCTGGCGGCGGCGGACGACAGCAGGGCCAGCCGCGAGGCGCTCGGCGTCCTGGCTCGACGCTATCCCGGCGCGGGCCTGGTCGAACGCGAGGACGGGCCGATGGCCGGGGTTCTGCCCGATGGCGTGCCGGTCGCCGCCCAGGTCGCCCTGGTGCAGATGACGGCGACCGCGCTGACGCCGGTCGGGTCGACAGCCGCGCGGCTGGACGACATGATCGAGGTGCTGGGCGAGGCGGACGCCCCCGCCATGCTGGCCCTGGCCACCCTGACAAAGCCCGGTCCGTTTCGCTCCCGGACCCGCGAGCTGGGTCCCTTCGTCGGCGTCAAGCGCGACGGCCAGCTGGTCGCCATGGCGGGGCGGCGGTTGCGCGTCGACGGCTTCACCGAGCTGAGCGGGGTCTGCACCCATCCCGATCATCGCGGCATGGGCTACGCCGCCGCCCTGTCCCGCGCCGTGGTCGCAGAGATTCTGGCCACGGGAGAGGCGGCCTTCCTGCACGCCTTCGCCGATCACGAGACGACCATCGCCTTCTATCGCGGACTGGGATTTCAGACGCGGGCGCGCATGATCTATACCTCGTTGGGCGAGGCCTAGAGGAGACGCGGCATGAGCGGACACGGCGCAACAGTGGAATGGACGCGGGGCGATCAGGCCTTCGTCGACAAGCGATATAGCCGCGCCCACGTCTGGCGCTTTGACGGCGGGGCCGTGGTGCCCGGCTCCTCGGCCCCGTCGGGGGTGCCTGTGCCGATGTCGGACCCGGCGGGCGTGGACCCGGAGGAGGCCATGGTCGCCTCCCTGTCCAGCTGTCACATGCTGTGGTTCCTGGCCTTCGCCGCCAACGCCGGTCTGGTGGTCGACCGCTATCTGGACGAGGCCTCGGGCGAGCTGGACAAGAATGAAGCGGGCAAGCGCTATCTGGCGCGCGTCGCCCTGAAGCCGGTGACGACCTTTACGGGCCGTCAGCCCGACCAGGCCGAGCTGGACGCCTTGCACCATTCCGCGCACGAGCACTGTGAAATGGCCCATTCGGTGCGCGCCGAGATCACGGTCACGGCCCGTACCGGCTGAGGATCACGCCTCCGGCGCCACATCCTTGAGGAAGGCCGTGAAGCGACGCAGGGCCTCCAGCGTCAGCTCTGGGTCGTGGCGCATCGGGCCGTTGCTGGTCGGTTCGTCGAAGGCGTGGGTGCCCTCGGCGACCCAGCTTTCGACCTCGGAGCCGCAGTCGCGGATCATGGCGTTGACTCGCTCGGCGTTCGACACCGTGGTCAGGTGGTCGCGCCTGGCCGTCATGGCGAGAACGCGCGGGCAGTGCCGCCACGGCTTCATCTTGTTGAAGGCCCAGGTCCCGACATAGGGGTAGGCCAGCCACACCGCCTTGACCCCCGACAGGTCGCAGGACGCCGGGTCGGCCACGCCCATGCGGCCCGGTTGCGGGTCCTCGCTCATCATCTCCATGATCGACCACCCGCCGTGGCTCCAGCCGGCCAGCGACAGCATCGTCGGATCGACGTCGGGGCGGCGCGAAATGCCCTGAATGGCGGCCAGGAGGTCGCCCGCGCGCTCATAGCCGCGCAGCACCAGTCCGGTGCAGACCGTGGTCAGGGTGAAGGCCCGGTTCCAGCCGCGCGGGGCGTAGGAATCGACGATGAAGGCGCGCCAGCCCGCCGCCTTGGCCGCCTCGGCGTAGCGCGGCAGGTGATCGCGCAGACCGCCGCAGCCGTGGAACAGCAGCACCGCCGGACGCGGCCGGTCGTCCTCGGGGCCGACCACGGTCACGTGCGGTTCCAGCATGGCCCAGCGGGCGTCGAGCGTATCCATGAGCGGCACCATAACGCGCGAACAGCAAAGAAAAAGCGCCGCTTCTCCCTGACGGGAGAAGCTTTTTTTGAGAGGTGCTACCGCCCTTCGGGCTGCTTGAGCACGTCGCCCCCGCGAGAGGGGAAACGTCACGCGCTCAAGCAGCGAGCCGCCGCGCGGCGAGCGCTAGCGCCCTTCAGACCTAGTGCCGGAAGACGCGCACGCCCGTGAAGGCCATGGCGATGTTGTTCTCGTCGGCGGCGGCGATGACCTCGGCGTCGCGCATCGAGCCGCCCGGCTGGATCACCGCCGTGGCGCCGGCGGCGATGGCCTCCAGCAGGCCGTCGGCGAAGGGGAAGAAGGCTTCAGAGGCGCAGGCCGAACCCTGCGCCAGCGAATGGGCCAGACCCTTGGCCTCGCCGGCTTCCTTGGCGCGGATGGCGGCGATGCGGGCGCTGTCGCGGCGGTTCATCTGGCCGGCGCCGATGCCCGCCGTCTGGCCGTCCTTGGCATAGACGATGGCGTTGGACTTGACGTGCTTGGCCACGGTGAAGGCGAACAGCATGTCCTGGATCTCGGTCGGCGTCGGCTGACGACGCGTGACGATCTTCAGGTCGGACGGCTTGATCAGCGACCGGTCGCGCGACTGGACCAGGAAGCCGCCGGCCACCGAGCGGAAGACCTCGCCCGCGCCGTGCGGGTCAGGCAGGCCGTCGGTGATCAGCAGGCGCAGGTTCTTCTTGGCGGCGAAGACGTCCTTGGCCTCTTCATCCGCGCCGGGGGCGATGACCACCTCGGTGAAGATGCCGGTGATGGCGCGGGCGTCGTCGCCGTTCAGCGGGCGGTTGACGGCGATGACGCCGCCGAAGGCCGAGACCGCGTCGCATTCCAGCGCGCGAGCATAGGCTTCCGACAGGGTGGCGCCGACGGCCACGCCGCAGGGGTTGGCGTGCTTGACGATGACGCAGGCCGGACTTTCGAACTCGGCCACCAGCTCATAGGCGGCGTCGGCGTCGGCGATGTTGTTGTAGCCCAGCTCCTTGCCCTGGACCTGTTCGGCATAGGCCACGCCCGGACGGCGTTCGCCGGTGCGGTAGAAGGCGCCGGTCTGATGCGGGTTCTCGCCATAGCGCAGCGTCTGGGCCAGCGAACCGGCGATCGACTTGCGGGCCGGGGCGGCGTCGTTCAGCTGACCGGCGAACCAGCCGGACACGGCGGCGTCATAGGCGGCGGTGCGGGCGAAGGCGCGGGCGGCCAGTTGTTTGCGCAGGGCGAGCGTGGTCGTGCCGTCGGCCTTCAGGGCCTCGACGATCAGGCCGATGCTCTCGCCGTCCACGGCGACGGCGACGTGGCCGTGGTTCTTGGAGCCCGAGCGGATCATGGCCGGGCCGCCGATGTCGATGTTCTCGATGGCCGCTTCAAAACCGCCGCCGTCTTCGACCGTCTTCTCGAACGGGTAGAGGTCGATCCAGACGATATCGATGGCGCCGATGCCGTGCTCGGTCATGGCGGCGGCGTGGGCCGGGGCGTTCCTGACGCCCAGCAGGCCGCCATGCACCACCGGGTGCAGGGTCTTGACCCGGCCGTCCATCATTTCCGGGAAGCCGGTCAGATCGGCCACGTCCTTGACCGGCAGGCCATAGCCCGCGATCGCCGCCTTGGTGCCGCCGGTCGAGACCAGCTCGACGCCGAGGCCGACGAGGGTGCGCGCCGCGTCCTCCAGCCCCGCCTTGTCCGACAAGGAAATCAGGGCGCGGACAGGTTTGATCGCGTCCGGGGCGGGCGGAAAGTCGGGAGCGGCGGGCATGGGCGGCGTCCGTTAACAGCTGGGGCGGGGAGATGGCGGGCGCTCTAGCACCATCAGTCGCCCGCGTCAGCCCGCGCCGCCCGATTAGTCAGTGCGGATCGCCCGCGGCGCCGGCCGGGCTCAGCTTCCAGCGGATCTTGGTGTCGGCGTCGGTGCGGGCGGAGCCGCGGACGACGATCTGGAGGCTGCGCCGCGTCAGGCCTTCATCGACGTGGACGGCGGGTTCGATGGCGACGTCGGGGCCGTCGCTGCGGAACCACCAGCCGCGGCCCGAATGACCGCGCAGCAGGATGGAGCGGCGGTCGCGGGCGAGCGAGGCCTGCACCCCCGGCTCCAGCTGGAAGCGCAGGGCGTAGGGGGCGGCGATGGCGCGGGTCACGTCGGGGCGGCCTTCGGGCGGATGCAGGCGTTCCTCGGCGCGCAGTTCGTCGAGGCGCTGATCCAGATAGAGGCGGCGTTGATGCATCAGGCCATAGAGCGGCATCCAGCCATCGTGCTCGGCCTCCAGCCAGACGGCGCCGTCGCCTTCGCGGTGATCGCGGCTGACGTGCAGGGTCGGGCCAATCAGGCGCGGACCCAGAAGTTCGGCCTTCCAGCCGGACAGGGGCTCGCCCAGCGGCTGTTCGCCGAGCGTCAGCGTCGAGGCCCCCGGCGTCAGGCGCAGGGCCTGACGGTCGAGCGCGCGCGGGGTCCATCCGGCCGAGGTGAACAGGCGGTCACGGCCGCAGACGACCTCCAGCGCGGCGGGCTGACCGCAGGCGGCGGCCGACCAGGCGCCGCGCGCCGGGGCCTCCACATCGACCATGACGGTCAACAGGGGGCTGGAGATGCGCACCAGTCCGCCAACCGCGCCGCTGGGCGGCGGGGCGGGCGTCTCGTCATGGGTGCGGGCGGCGGCGACACGATCGGGGGTCGAAGGCCCGCCGCCCTGGAAGGCGGCGAGGCGCCCGTCAGGCAGGGTCAGGACGCGCAGGGCTGTGGTCAGGCGCGAGATGGCGGCGGCGACCGGCTCGGGCGTCGGCTCGGACAGCTGGGCCAGAGCGTCGTCCAGGGTCAGCAGGTCGAGCAGCAGCTCCAGGCCCATTTCCGGGGCGCGGGCGGCGTGACAGCCGTCGATGGCGACGGTGATCTCCAGCGCGCTGGGCAGGCGCTTCAGGGCGGTGCGGCGAATGCCGGCCCCGGCCTTGCCCGCCAGCGCACAGCCGGCGACGGCGGCGGCGGTCAGGCGCTCGGCTCGGCCCATCAGGCCGCCGGGCGGACGCAGCAGCTGACGCGCTTGCCGCGCCAGAATGTCGGTCAGGCGCAGGCGCTCGGCCTCGGTCGCCACTCCCGCCAGGCGCCGTCCGGCGCAGGCCAGGTGATAGGTGCGGCGCGCGAGAATTTCGGGGTCCCAGGCGAAGGGCGACCAGCGGTTGAACAGGTCGTCCCAGGCCAGGGTCAGCGCCAAAGCCTCGCGCAGGCCGCGATCGCCGTGGGCCATCATCTCGGGCATCCAGGCGAAGGCGTGCAGTTCAACCGCGAAGGCGCGGCTGGGCGTGGGGCGGTTCCACAGATCGGCGGGGCCCTCGGCGTCAAGGCTGAGGCCCGCCAGGGTGAAGCGGCCCGACAGCAGCGGGCGCGGCGCCTCTTCGCGCAGGGGGCGGAAGTCGCGCGGGCTGACGGCGAAGCCGTCGGCGCGGGCGCCTTTCAGCGTCAGGGCGTAGCCGGGCAGGCCATAGAGCTCGATCCACAGCTGGCGCGCGGCCAGTTGCCCGGCCACGGCGGCCCAGAGGGCAGGGTCGGTCTTGGGGCCGCCGGCGGGGCGCACGGGGGTGCGGACCGGCGCGCCCTTGAGGCCGGGGATATGACCCTCGGTCAGGCCGCCCTCGGCGTCACGCGGGGCGAAGGGGCCAAGGGGGCTCACGCGGCGGCGGCCTTCAGAGCCTGGATGTTGGCGGCGTAGGCGTCCGGCCCGCCCTTGAAGACGAAGGAGCCGGCGACCAGGGCGTCGGCCCCGGCGGACAGGCAGGCCCCGGCGTTGTCGGCGATGACGCCGCCGTCGACCTGCAGGTGGGCCTTGGACCCGGCGCGGTCGAGGATGGCGCGGGCGCGCTCGATCTTGTGCAGCGACGAAGGGATGAATTTCTGACCGCCGAAGCCGGGGTTGACCGACATGATCAGCACCAGATCGACCAGGTCGACGACCTCTTCGAGGATCGACAGCGGCGTGGCCGGGTTGAAGACCAGGCCGGCCTTGGCGCCCAGCTGGCGGATGCGGCCCAGGGTGCGGTGGACGTGGGGGCCGCTTTCCGGGTGGATGCTGAGCAGGTCGGCGCCCGCCTCGCGATAGGCCTCCAGCCAGTTGTCGACCGGGGCGCACATCAGGTGGACGTCGAACGGCAGACGGGTGTGGGGGCGCAGGGCCTTCACCACATCCGGGCCGATGGTGATGTTGGGCACGAAGTGGCCGTCCATGACATCGACGTGGATCCAGTCGGCGCCTGCGGCCTCGAGCGCGCGGACCTCTTCGCCCAGCTTGGCGAAATCGCTGGCGAGGATGGAGGGGCAGATCAGCGGGGCGGTTGCGGCGACGGTCTGGGTCATGGCTCTGCGACTTACGGCCATGACGCGCGGGGGGCAAGCCGGGCCGCTGACGCAGGGGGGGCGACGAAGCGCTGCCGAGGGTGTGCATTGGCGCTTCGCCAACGGTCGATGGTGGTCATTGGCGAAGGCGGGGCGGTCAGGGACGCAAGGCCGCTGGCGAGGCGCGGCGGCGTGGGGGAGGAAGGCGGCGACTTCTTCAACCGTCTCTCGATAAGGACCCCGCCATGATCCGCACCCTCGCCGTCGCCGCCGTTCTGGCCTTCACAGCTCCTGCCCTGGCCCACTCCTCATCCTTGGCTGCGGACGACCGTGTGACCCTGACCTTCGAAACCGGCGCCGAGACCGGCGCTATCATGGTCGCCCTGTATGACAGCGAGGCCGCCTACGAGGGCGGACAGCCGGCGCGGGTGGCTCAGGTCGACGTGGCCGCGGGCCAGCGCGAGGCCGTGTTCGACCTGCCCGCCGGCGCCTATGGGGTGAAGGCCTTCCACGACGTCAACGGCAACGGCAAGATGGACACCAACCCCTTCGGGATGCCGACCGAGCCCTTCGCCTTCTCCAACAATGCGGTGGGCAACATGGGCCCGGCCAAGTGGGATCGCGCCCGCTTCGAGGTCATGGGCGCCACGGCCCAGACCATCCGCATCCGCTAAGCCCAGACAAGCGTCAGACTTCGAAGAGACCGCCATGACCCCGACCCGTCGCACCTTGTTCATGGGCGCCGCCGCGCTCGCTGCCGCCCGCGTCCTGACCCCCGACCGCGCCTATGCCGCACAGGCGATGAGCGCGACCGCCGACTGGGCCCTGGCCACCGCCGACGTGGAGGGCGACGTGGCCCCGCGCGCCTTGACGCTGGTGCACGGTCGGGCGCCGGCCGGGCTGTCGGGCAGTCTCTATCGCAACGGCCCGGCCAAGTTCCGTCGGCCCGGCGGCTCGTCCCAGCACTGGTTCGACGGCGACGGCCTGATCCGCCGCTGGCGTGTCGAGGACGGTCAGGCGTCGCTGGCCGCCCGCTTCGCCGACACGCCCAAGCGGCGCCAGGAGGCCGAGGTCGGGGCCATGCTGATGCCGGGCTTCGGCACGGTCGCCGACCCGCGCGCCCGTATCGGTTCGCCCGACGACGCCAGCCCGGCCAATACCTCGGTGCACCGGGTGGGCGGCAAGCTGTGGGCGCTGTGGGAGGCGGGCTCGCCCCTGGCCATGGACCCCGAGACCCTGGCGACCGAGGACTTCATCACCCTGCGTCCCGACCTGAAGGGCATGCCCTTCCTGGCCCACCCGCGCATCGAACCGGACGGTCGCATCTGGAACCTGGGCCTGAACGGCAAGCAGGCCATGGTCTGGCGTCTGGCGGCGAACGGGACGCTGGAGGCGGCGGACGTCATCGCCCTGCCGCGCGCCAGCTATATCCACGACTTCAGCGCCACGGCGAAGCATCTGGTCATCGTGCTGCAGCCCTGGGTGCACACGCGCAACATCATGCCGATCTCGGCGGCGTTCGAGTGGACGCCGCAGGCCGGGACCCACGTGCTGGTGATCGACAAGGCCGACCTGAGCCAGCGCCGGATCTATGAACTGCCGCCCTTCGGCTTCTTCCATGCGGGCGACGCCTGGGAGGAGGCGGACGGCACGATCCGGCTGGATCTGTGCGCCCACAAGGACATGAATTTCGCCGCGCGCGGCGCCCATGAGGTGCTGAACGGCGTGCCGCTCGGCCATGACCCGGCGGAACTGGCCATGGTGGTGCTGGAGCCGAACGGTCGCGGGCGGCTGGAGCGCACCGGCTTGGTGGGCGAGTTCCCGCGCAGCGACCCGCGTCGCGCCGGGCTGGCCCGCCGTTTCAGCCTGCACACGACGGGCGAGCGCGCCGATCGACCTCTGGCCTCGGCGGTGGGGGTGACGGACTGGACCTCAGGCCGCACGCGGTCCTTCGACTTCGGCCCCGGCCACGTGACCGACGAGATGGTCTACGTGCCCAAGCCCGGCGGGACGCACGAGGCCGACGCCTGGCTGGTCGGCCCGACCATCAACCTGAAGGCGGGGGTCAGCGAACTGCACGTTCTGGACCTGCTGCAGGTCGAGGACGGCCCCGTCGCCACATGGCGCGCCGACGTGGCCCTGCCGGCGGCGTTTCATGGGAACTGGGTGTGATGGCTGGGGTCGTCGAAACCGGTCAGGCGCGAGACTTGATGCGGCGGCTGCTGATCAACCGACGTAGGCCGCTAACTGCCAGCACGAGCCACAGGACCGGGGTTAAGAGGTAGCCGAGTATGTAGAACGTCGGCCAGAGAACCGGTTCTTCCTCCCATGATCCACCATCGAGCAGGCGAATGGCGTCAGGTGATTGCCACCAA
Organism: Candidatus Brevundimonas phytovorans; assembly: GCA_029203145.1. Taxonomy (NCBI): domain Bacteria; kingdom Pseudomonadati; phylum Pseudomonadota; class Alphaproteobacteria; order Caulobacterales; family Caulobacteraceae; genus Brevundimonas; species Candidatus Brevundimonas phytovorans. The sequence goes on along the minus strand of CP119309.1, from coordinate 2,889,142 downwards.
GGCGGGGCTTGGTCGGGATGGGCGCGCGACCAAGCACCTTCTTCACCCCCGCCCATGCCAATGTCTAGCGAGGGGTATGGCTTCAACATCAAATAGTTATCGCCAAGAGTCCCTTCCAGAAAAACGCGGGCGGTCATGAGGTAGAGGATCGTCAGCGCGACGGCGAACACGGCGATCAGGAAGAGCCAGCGTTTTTGCATCCGTTCCTCACAACGCGCATCCTGAATGAGTTTACCACCACCCGGCCTCCCTCAGCGCCCGGGCGTAGCGGCGGCTGACGGGGGCGGTGAGGTTGTCGGTCAGGGTCAGGGCGGCGCGGCCGTCGCCGCGGGCGACGGAGGCGACGGCGTCCCTGGCCACCCACCAGCTGCGGTGGGTCTGGGCGCCTTCCAGGCCTTCCAGCTCAGTCAGGGCGTCGGCCAGCCGCATCAGGATCAGGTCCGAGCCTCGATCCGTGTGCAGGCGCAGGTAGTGGTCCTCGGCCTGGACGGCGATCAGGCGGGCGCCGCGCAGTTTGGGCGGCAGGCGGTCGAGGAAGCGGGCGGGCGCGGCGCCGGGGGCTGAGGCGTGGGTCTCGACCGGGCGCTCGCGGCCCAGGAAGACGTTGATCGCGCTGACCGCGGCGGTGATCAGGGCGACCGGAGGCAGGAAGTGGATCAGGACCGCCAGCGGGAACAGCCGTCCGCTGAAAAAGAGGCCGGTCGCGGCCCAGACCCCAAGGGTCAGCGGCCCGGTGATGACCGCCGTCAGCGCCGCCGTGACGGCCCAGGGGCGGGCGTCCTGATCGATGAAGCGGGTGACGAAGGCGCCGCAGACATGGCCCCATAATCCGCCGATCACCAGCAGGGGGATCCAGTAGGCCAGCCTCTGCGTCAGCGGGGTGTCGCCCGAGCCGAAGGCGCCGCTGACGGCCAGAAAGCCGCCGGCGACGACGGCCACGATCAGACCGCGCAGGAAGTCTCGGCCCTTGCCGCTCAGCCCTTCAGGCAGGCGCATCAGGCGGTCTTGCCGGGCAGGCAGACGGCGCGGAATCCGGCGGCGGCGAAGCGCACCATGTAGTCGCAGGCGCTGTCCAGATCGCCGGACTTGCACAGGCCGCCGGACAGGCGGTCCAGACGTCCGGTCTCGCCGAGCGTCAGGGTCAGAGCCCCCGACAGGTTGTGGTAGGCCCAGTAGAGGTCCGTCTCCTCCGCCTCGGGCAGGACGCGCTTGACCAGCTCCAGAAGGCGGCGGATCGCCGGGTCGAAATAGCGGGCCATGGTCTCGCCGCCGAAAGCCGGGTTGGCGTTGGTCTGGGCCACCAGGGCGGCGTAGTGTTTCCACCCCGGCCCGCCCTTCATCGACCACTGGAACGGCGGGCGCAGGAAGGCCTCGAACAGGCCCTCCAGGGTCATGGCCTCGCCGGCGGCCTCGGCGTAGCGGTCGACGGCGGCGACACGTTCGCTGTTCCACACCTCGGCGCGGCGGGTGAAGACGGCGTCGAACAACTCCTTCTTGGCCCCGAAATAATAGTGGACCAGGGCCGTATCCACGCCGGCCTCGCGCGCCACCTCGCGGATGGTGACGCCATAGAAGCCGTGTTTGGAGAAGAGGTCCTCGGCCGCGTTCAGGATGGCGTCGCGGGTCTCGCCCGCCGCGGCGGTCTTGGTCTTCTTCGGGCGACCGCGACGTGCCGGCGCGGCGACGACGGGCGGCAGGGTGGGGGCGAGGTCGTCTTCAGGTTTCATGCGCGCAAGCTAGAGCGAAATCGGTTCAGATGCGATTGTCTATGAACCTGGATATTCGCTCCTGCATGAATCCCGGAGCCGGATGCGGTGCGTCCGGCTCCGGGCGCGGTTCGACCCTCAGTGCAACGGCGCCACAGGGGCGGCGGATTTGAGGCGGGGTTGAGCGTGGCCGTTTGACAGGAGGGCGAAAGACCGGCACGTTCCGTGAAAATCATTGAACGCTGAATAAAAGCGTCGATTGGGCTGGAAACAGAGATTGGGATCCAAATGAACAGACTCGTGAAGACCGCCTTGCTGGCGGGCGCCGCCATGGGCGCAATCGTCTCGGCGGCTCAGGCCCAGGACGCGCAGCCGACCTCCAGCGTTGAAGACATCATCGTCACCGCCCGCCGCACCGAAGAATCGGCGCAGAAGACCCCGCTGGCCCTGACGGCCTTCAGCGGCGAGACCCTGGAACGCGTCGGCGCGCAACAGGTCACGGACCTGCAGGGCGCGGTGCCGAACCTGAACCTGGTTCAGGGCCGCGGCTCCTCCAACTCGACCAACATCTATATCCGCGGCGTGGGCCAGCCGGACGCGCTGCAGACCTTCGACCCGGCGGTCGGCGTCTATGTCGACGACGTCTATTACAGCCGCATCCGCGGCAGCCAGTTCGACCTGCTGGACCTGGAACGCGTTGAAATCCTGCGCGGTCCGCAGGGCACCCTCTACGGCAAGAACACCATCGGCGGCGCCATGAAGCTGGTGTCGCGTCGTCCGGGCCAGGAGTTCCGCGCCCGCGCCTCGGCCGCCTATGGCGACTATGACCTGATGGAGATCCAGGGCGCGGTTTCCGGCCCGATCACCGACACCCTGGCCCTGGGTCTGTCGGCCCTGCATTCGGAGCGCGGCGGCTATGTCACCGATCCGGTCACGGGCGCCGAATACAACGACAAGAACACCTCGGCCGCCCGCGCCAGCCTGGCCTGGGATCCGACCGCGACCTTCCGCGTCGACCTGAACGTCGACTATTCGAAGGACGACGCGGGCCTGACCGTGGGCCAGGCGACCAACAGCCTGACCTATCTCGGCTATGGCGTGTCCTATCCGGTGGCGACGCCGACGCCGGAGTATGATTTCAAGACCCGCACCACGCCGGGCCTGCCGAACGAGACGCGTCTGGAGACCTGGGGCTCGGCCCTGCGCATGACGTGGGACCTGTCCGACGCCCTGACGCTGAAGTCGATCACCAGCTATCGCGAGCTGAACACCGACGACTACATCGATTTCGACGCCACCGAACTGGAGATCGCCGACGCCCTGGTGGCCGTGGATCAGAAGCAGACCAGCCAGGAACTGCAACTGACCTATTCGACGGATCGCCTGACCGCCGTCGGCGGCCTCTACTGGCTGAAGGAAGACGTCTCCTCGCATCAGGAGAGCTACAACGACGACCTGCTGGGCCCGGCATACGGCAACCCCACCTTCCTGCGCTATATCGACGACGCCCTGGAGACGACGTCGAAAGCGGCCTACGCCAACCTGAGCTATTCGGTGACGGACGCCCTGCGCCTGTCGGCCGGCGTGCGCTACACCAAGGAAGAGAAGGACTATGCGCGCCTGACCTCGGTGGTCAGCAATCTGACGGCGCTCAACTCCAGCTACGCCTTCGCCCCGCCGACCGGCGAGTATGAAGACACGTCGATCATGCTGTCGGCCGACTATCAGCTGTCGGACGCCGCCATGGTCTATGCGCGCTACTCGCAGGGCTTCAAGTCGGGCGGTTTCAACGGCCGCGCCAACTCGGCGACGGAAGCGACCGAGTATCAGCCGGAAACGGCCGACAGCTTCGAGGTCGGCGCCAAGACGCAGTACTGGGAAAACCGGGTGCGTCTGAACCTGGCCGCCTTCATGACCAAGTATGACGACTTCCAGGCGCGCGTCTCGGGCATCGAAACCCCTCCCGGCGGCGGCGTGCCGACCCCGGTCCTGTCGGTGATCAACGCGGGCTCGCTGGACATCTTCGGCTTTGAAGTCGAAGGCGTTCTGGCCCCGGTTCGCGGCCTGACCCTGGACACCCAGATCGGCTTCCTGAACGCCGACTACAAGGAGTTCGCGGACGCCCGATTCACCGCCTTCGGCGGCAGCCGCGCCTTCCAGGACCCGGCCTTCTCGCCGAAGTGGACGGTGCGGGTCGGCGGTCAGTATGAGTGGGCGCTGGACGGCGGATCGTCGGTGACGTTTGGCGCGGCGGCCAAGTACCGCTCGCGCATGGCCCTGGCGGTGGACAACACCATCATCAACACCGACACCGAACTGGCGGGCATGTATCAGGACGCCTACTGGCTCTACGACGCCCGCGTCGTCTGGTCGGACGCGGCGGACCGCTACAGCGTCGGCCTCTACGGCCAGAACCTGGCGGACGAGGTCTACAAGACCGACGCCCAGGAGTTCTCCTCCATCGGCAACATCCGCACGGCCTACTACGGCGCCCCGCGCACCTGGATGGTCAAGGTTACAGCCAAGTACTGATCCTGCTCTCTCCCGAACGCCTGATCATTTGATCGCGGGCGGCGGTCCCGACCGGACCGCCGCCCTTTTTCTTTGGCGACGCCGAGCGGCGCCGCTACCGTCGCCGTCCATCAAGAAACCGTCCGCTCCAGGGGGCAAACCATGACCACGTCCGGGGCCGCCGCGCCGCAGGAGCCTGCCGAGTCCGTCTCGACCGGCTATCGCTATTACGTCCTGGCCATTCTGGTCTTCGTCTACATGCTGAACTTCGTGGATCGGCAGATCATCGGCATCCTGGCCGCGCCGCTGAAGCAGGAGTTCCAGCTATCGGACAGCCAGTTCGGCCTGCTGGGCGGCATCGCCTTCGCCTCGGTCTATTCGACCCTGGCCATTCCCCTGGCCTGGCTGGCGGACCGGTCCAGTCGGGTCTGGATCATGACCGGGGCCCTGACCGTCTGGTCGGGCTTCACCGCCCTGTGCGGGGTCGCGGGTTCGTTCGGGCAGCTCTTCCTGTTCCGCATGGGGGTCGGGGTCGGCGAGGCGGGCGGCGTGGCCCCGGCCTATTCGCTGATCGCCGACTATTTTCCGCCCAACCAGCGCGCCCGCGCCATGGCCGCCTTCGCGTTCGGCATTCCGCTGGGGACGGCGGGCGGCACCCTGATCGGCGGCCTGCTGGCGGCCCATTACGGCTGGCGCACCGCCTTTATTGCGGTGGGGCTTCTGGGCGTTCTGGTGGCGCCGCTCCTGCGTCTGACGGTGCGGGACCCGAAGCGCGGCGGGACGGATGCGGCGGCGGCCCAGGCGACGGGTCAGGTCGTTCCTGCCGCTGGCGTCCCCGCCTCGGCCTCAGAGCTTCCGGCCGACGACGGCCTGGGCCGCAAGGTGGGCTTGGGCGCGTTTGGCGTCGCGGGCGGTCTGGCCCTGCTGGCGGGGCTGTCGTTGGCAGGCGTCGGCGTAGCCACGCCCCTGATCCCGGCCTTCGGCGCCGGCCTGTTCGCGGTCATCGGCGTGTCGCTGCTGATCGCCCGTCGAACCGGATCGGTCATCATGCGCAAGAAAAGCTTCTGGCTGCTGTCGCTGGGCGCCGCCGCCTCGTCGGTGTGCGGTTACGGCGTGGCGGGCTGGCTGCCGCTCTTCTTCATGCGCAGTTTCGACCTGACCCTGGCTCAGGTCAGCTGGTACTATGCCGGCATCGCCCTGATCGGCGGCCTGCTGGGCATCTGGATGGGCGGCTCGGTGGCCGACAGGTTGGGACGCAAGTCCAAGGGCGGCTATCCTCTGGTGCCGGCGGTGGCCTTCCTGATCTCGGCGCCCTGCTTCATCCTGGCCATGAACTCGCCCTGGCTGATCGGCCTGCTGCCCGGGGGCGGCAGCCGCGCCCTGGCCCTGAGCGTGGCCTTCCTCATCTTCCTGATCCCGACGGGGCTGAACCTGGCCTGGCTGGGCCCGGTGACGGCGGCGGTCCAGCATCTGGCCCCGGCGCCGATGCGTTCGACGGCCTCGGCCATCTTCCTGCTGATCAACAACCTGCTGGGGCTGGCGGTCGGCTTCTTCTACTTCGGCTGGATGAGCGACCTGCTGCGCCCGACCTTCGGCGAGGAGAGCCTGCGCTGGGCCATCTACACCGGCATGGGCTTCTATCTGCTGTCGTCGGCCCTGCTGTTCGGCGCCTCGCGCACGCTCAAGAAGGACTGGGTCGACTGATCAGCCCGCCGGGGCTGAGCCGAGCTGAGCCGTTTCGCGCATAAGAAAAGCTTGGGAGGCGCATAAGGAGACGAACGGTTGCGTCTGCGAAGGGCCGACGCCTATAAGCGCGACCAAAGTTTCCTCACACCTCCTCCCAGCGGCGCGGATCAGACATGAACATTCACGAGTATCAGGCCAAGCAGGTTCTCAAGGCCTTTGGCGCACCGGTCGCCGAAGGCGTCGCCATCACCTCGGCCGACCAGGCCGAAGCCGCCGCCAAGCAACTGCCTGGCCCGCTCTATGTGGTGAAGTCGCAGATCCACGCCGGCGGCCGCGGCAAGGGCAAGTTCAAGGAACTGCCGGCTGACGCCAAGGGCGGCGTGCGCCTGGCCTTCTCGATCGAGGACGTGGTCAAGAACGCCAAGGAAATGCTCGGCAACACCCTGGTGACGGCCCAGACGACCGACGCCGGCAAGCAGGTCAACCGCCTCTACATCGAAGACGGCGCCGACATCTCGCGCGAACTCTACCTGTCGATCCTGGTCGACCGCGCCTACGGCCGCATCGCCTTCGTCGTCTCGACCGAAGGCGGCATGGACATCGAAGCCGTCGCCCACGACACCCCCGAAAAGATCATCACCGTCGTCATCGACCCGACGACCGGCGTGACCGAAGCCGACTGCGCCGCCCTGTCGGACGCGCTTCTGCTGGAAGGCGACGCCCGTGAAGACGGCAAGTCGCTGTTCCCGGCCCTGTATAAAGCCTTCGTCGAGAAGGACATGGCCATGCTGGAAGTGAACCCGCTGATCGTCATGGAAAACGGCCGCCTGCGCGTTCTGGACGCCAAGGTGTCGTTCGACGGCAACGCCCTGTTCCGTCACCCTGACATCAAGGAACTGCGCGACGTCACCGAGGAAGACGCCAAGGAAATCGAAGCGTCGGAGTGGGACCTGGCCTACGTCGCCCTCGACGGCAACATCGGCTGCATGGTCAACGGCGCCGGTCTGGCCATGGCGACCATGGACATCATCAAGCTGTACGGCAAAGAGCCGGCCAACTTCTGCGACGTCGGCGGCGGCGCCGGCAAGGACAAGGTCGCAGCGGCCTTCAAGATCATCACCGCTGACCCGGCCGTCCAGGGCATCCTGGTCAACATCTTCGGCGGCATCATGAAGTGCGACGTCATCGCCGAAGGCGTGGTCGCAGCCGTCAAGGAAGTGGGCCTGAAGGTGCCGCTGGTCGTGCGTCTGGAAGGCACCAACGCCGAGCTGGGCAAGAAGATCCTGAACGAGAGCGGCCTGGCCATCACGGCGGCGGACGACCTCGACGACGCCGCCCAGAAGATCGTCGCGGCGGTCGGCTAAGGCGCAAGCCTTAACCGCCACCGCCTGCAGACACACAGATTTCAGAGCACAGACACATGTCCATTCTCGTCGACAAGAACACCAAGATCATCGTGCAAGGCCTGACCGGCAAGACCGGCGGCTTCCACACCGAACAGGCCCTGGCCTATCACGGCACCCAGATGGTCGCCGGCGTGCACCCGACCAAGGGCGGCACCAACTGGACCGGCTCGCACGGCGAAACCCTGCCCATCTACGGCTCGGTCGCTGAAGCCAAGGAGCGCACGGGCGCTGACGCCACCGTCATCTACGTCCCGCCGGCAGGCGCCGCCGACGCCATCATCGAAGCCATCGAGGCCGAGATCCCCTTCATCACCTGCATCACCGAAGGCATCCCGGTGCTGGACATGGTGCGCGTCAAGGCTCGCCTGGACCGTTCCAACTCGCGCCTGCTGGGCCCGAACTGCCCCGGCATCCTGACCCCGGAACAGTGCAAGATCGGCATCATGCCGGGCAACATCTTCTCCAAGGGTTCGGTCGGCGTCGTCTCGCGCTCGGGCACCCTGACCTATGAAGCCGTGTTCCAGACCACGAACGCCGGCCTGGGTCAGACCACGGCTGTCGGCATCGGCGGCGACCCCGTCAAGGGCACCGAGTTCATCGACGTCCTGGAAATGTTCCTGGCCGACGACGAAACCACCTCGATCATCATGATCGGTGAAATCGGCGGCGGCGCCGAAGAAGACGCCGCCCAGTTCCTGATCGACGAAGCCAAGAAGGGCCGCAAGAAGCCGATGGCCGGCTTCATCGCCGGTCGTACGGCTCCGGCCGGCCGCACCATGGGCCACGCCGGCGCCATTGTTTCGGGCGGCAAGGGCGATGCGGAATCCAAGATCGCTGCGATGGAGGCTGCGGGCATCCGCGTCTCGCCGTCGCCGGCGCGTCTGGGCCACACGCTGCTCGAAGTGCTGAAGGGCTAAGAAGCCCTTCAGGGCAAGAGAACGCTGTTCCGGGGCGAATTTTCGCGCCCCGCGACCTTTTGAAACGCCTCCGGAATCGTCCGGAGGCGTTTTTTCTTGCGGATTCGACCAATTTCCACCCGCATCGCCCCGCTTCGGTCATGACCAGTAAGGAAACACGGCCTATATGAGCGGCGCCGCTCACCGCGCAGGCGTGCGCGCGCGGCCGAATGTAGGACGACGAGAGAAAAATGGCGGACGATGCAGGTCGGCTGAACCAGGTCTTTGCCGAGACCAGCTTCCTCTATGGCGCGAACGCCGCCTTCATTGAGGACCTGCACGAAAAATGGGCCGCGGACCCCGGCTCGGTGTCGGGGGAATGGCGCGCCTTCTTCGATCAGTTGAAGGACAACGCCGACCTGGTGAAGCAGTCGGCCGCCGCCGGCTCCTGGGGCCGTGGCGCCGCCACCGATCCGAGCGAGGACACCGCTGTGTTCGATGGCCGCTGGCCCGCGCCCAAGCCTGATCCCAAGGCCGCCGCCGGCAAGCCCGGTCCGCGACCCGCGGCTCCGGCGGCCGACGCCTCGGGCGCGCTGACCGCCGCCGACGTGCGCGCCGCCGCCCATGACTCGATCCGCGCCCTGATGCTGATCCGCAGCTACCGCGTGCGCGGCCACCTGCAGGCGACGCTGGACCCGCTGGGTATCGAGCAGCCGATCGACAACCCCGAGCTGACTCCCGAATTCTACGGCTTCACCGCCGCCGACATGGACCGCCCGATCTTCCTCGACGGCGTCCTGGGCCTGCAAACCGGCAGCGTGCGTCAGGTGCTGGAAATCCTGCGTCGCACCTACTGCGGCAACATCGGCGTGCAGTACATGCACATCGCCGAGCCGGAGGAGAAATCCTGGCTGCAGCAGCGCTTTGAAGGCCCGGACAAGTTCGAGCAGAACGCCTTCACCAAGGAAGGCAAGCTGGCCATCCTGCACAAGCTGATCGAGGCCGAGGGCTTTGAACGCTTCCTGCACAAGCGCTTCCCCGGCACCAAGCGCTTCGGCCTGGACGGCGGCGAGGCCATGGTCCCGGCCCTGGAGCAGGTGATCAAGCGCGGCGGCAACCTGGGAGTCGACGAGATCGTCTTCGGCATGGCCCACCGCGGCCGCCTGAACACGCTCGCCGCCGTCATGGGCAAGCCCTACAAGGCCATCTTCCACGAGTTCCAGGGCGGTTCGACCGTCCCGTCGGACATCGAAGGCTCGGGCGACGTCAAATACCACATGGGCGCCTCGTCGGACCGCGTGTTCGACGGCAACAAGGTCCACCTGTCGCTGACCGCCAACCCGTCGCACCTGGAGATCGTCAACCCGGTCGTCCTGGGCAAGTCGCGCGCCAAGCAGGCCTTCGACATCCGTGAAGCCAACGCCGGCAAGCCCGAGGCCGAATGGGCCCTGGACCGCTCCAAGGTCGTGCCCCTGCTGATCCACGGCGACGCCGCCTTCGCCGGTCAAGGCGTGGTGGCCGAGTGCTTCGCCCTGATGGGGCTGAAGGGCTACCGCACCGGCGGTACGCTGCACTTCGTGATCAACAACCAGATCGGCTTCACCACCAGCCCGCGCAACTCGCGCTCGTCGCCCTATCCGTCGGATGTGGCGCTGATGGTTCAGGCCCCGATCTTCCACGTCAACGGCGACGACCCCGAAGCGGTCGTCTTCGCCGCCAAGGTGGCGACGGAATACCGTCAGAAGTTCCACAAGGACGTGGTGGTGGACATGTTCTGCTACCGCCGCTTTGGCCACAACGAAGGCGACGATCCCACCTTCACCCAGCCGCTGATGTATTCGAAGATCCGCGCCCAGCCCTCGACGCGCGAGATCTACTCCAAGCGTCTGGTCGAGCAGGGCGTGGTCACCCAGGCCGAGGTCGACGCCGAGATCGCGCGCTTCGAGGCCTTCCTCGACGCCGAGTTCGAAGCCGGCAAGAGCTTCAAGGCCGACAAGGCCGACTGGCTGGACGGCCAGTGGCAGGGCCTGGGCGCCGAGAAGACCGACGACGCGGCCCAGCGCGGTCAGACCGCCGTCCCGGCCGAGAAGCTGACGGACTATGGTCACCGCCTGACGCAGATCCCCAACAGCGTCGACATCCACAAGACGCTGAAGCGCGTGGTCGAGGCGCGTCGCGAGACGGTCACGACCGGCCAGAACATCGACTGGGCCACCGCCGAAAGCCTGGCTTTCGCCTCGCTGCTGGACGAGGGCTACAACATCCGCCTGTCCGGTCAGGACTCGGTGCGCGGCACCTTCTCGCAGCGTCACTCGGGCATCACCGACCAGACGACGGAACAGCGCTACATCCCGCTGAACCATCTGCGCGACGGTCAGGCCCACTTCGAGGTCATCGACTCGGCCCTGTCGGAAGAGGCGGTGCTGGGCTTCGAGTACGGCTACTCGCTGGCTGATCCGAACACCCTGACCCTGTGGGAAGGCCAGTTCGGCGACTTCGTCAACGGCGCCCAGGTGGTCATCGACCAGTTCATTTCGTCCGGCGAACGCAAGTGGCTGCGCATGAGCGGCCTGACCATGCTGCTGCCGCACGGCTACGAAGGCCAGGGCCCCGAGCACTCCTCGGCTCGCCTTGAGCGCTTCCTGCAGCAGTGCGCCGAGAACAACATGCAGGTCGCCAACTGCACCACCCCGGCCAACTATTTCCACATCCTGCGTCGCCAGATGCACCGGGATTATCGCAAGCCGCTGATCCTGATGACGCCCAAGTCGCTGCTGCGTCACAAGAAGGCGGTCTCGACCCTGGCCGACATGGCGGAGGGCTCGTCCTTCCACCGCGTGCTGCGCGACGACGCCCAGCTGCGTCCGGACGTGGCCGGCGTCTCGCTGAAGGCGGACAAGGACATCCGCAAGGTCATCGTCTGCTCGGGCAAGGTCTATTACGACCTGCTGGACGCGCGCGAGAAGGCGGGCGTCAACGACATCTACATCCTGCGCCTCGAGCAGTTCTATCCGTGGCCGATCAAGTCGATCTCGACCGAGCTGGCCCGCTTCCCCAACGCCGACCTGGTCTGGTGTCAGGAAGAGCCCAAGAACATGGGCGGCTGGACCTTCGTCGATCCGTGGATCGAACTGACGCTCGAGAAGATGGATCTCAAGGCCAAGCGCGCCCGTTACGTCGGGCGTCCGGCCTCCGCCTCCACGGCGGCCGGCCTGATGAGCCGCCACCTGAAGGAACTCGAGACCTTCCTCGCCGAGGCCATGGCCTGACCGGCCCTGCCTGACCTATAGATACGCCAAGACACAAAAAGACACTGGACCGAACCATGGCCGATATCCTCACTCCCGCCCTCGGTGAATCCGTCAGCGAAGCCTCCATCGCCAAGTGGACCAAGAAGGTCGGCGACGCCGTCCGTAAGGACGAAGTCCTGGTCGAACTGGAAACCGACAAGGTCTCGCTGGAAGTCGTGGCCCCGGCCGACGGCGTCCTGGCGGCGATCAACGCCGCTGAAGGCGACACCGTGGTGCCCGGCACGGTGCTGGGTTCGGTGAGCGAAGGCGCTTCGGCCCCGACCGCCGCGCCGGCTGCGCCCGCCGCGGCTGCCGCTCCGGTCGCCGCCTCGGCCTCGGTCGAGATCGCCGTCCCGACCATGGGCGAAAGCGTCGCCGAGGGTTCGATCGGAACCTGGCTGAAGAAGTCGGGCGACACCGTCGCCAAGGACGAACTGCTGGTCGAGATCGAGACCGACAAGGTCGCGGTGGAAGTCTCGGCCCCGGCCGCCGGCGTCCTGACCATCGCCGCCGACAACGGCTCGACCGTGACCCCTGGTCAGGTCATCGGTTCGGTTTCGGCCTCGGGCGCTGCTGCGGCTCCGGCGGCCGCTCCCGCCGCTGCTCCGGCCAACACCGGCTCGGCTCAGGCCCAAAGCCAAGATAAGGCTTCGGCCCACCTGTCGCCGGCCGTCCAGCGCGTCGTTTCGGAAAACAACCTGAACCCGGCGTCGCTGTCGGCCTCGGGTCCGAAGGGCAACATCACCAAGGCTGACGCCATCGCCGCCATCGGCGCCGCTGCTCCGGCAGCGCCCGCCGCCGCCGCCGCGGCCGCCCCGCGCGCCGACCAGCCGCGCGAAGAGCGGGTGAAGATGACGCGCCTGCGTCAGACCATCGCCCGTCGCCTGAAGGAATCCCAGAACACGGCCGCCCAGCTGACCACCTTCAACGAGGTGGACATGACCAACGTCATGGCCCTGCGCGCCCAGTACAAGGAAGTGTTCGAGAAGCGCCACGGCGTGAAGCTGGGCTTCATGTCCTTCTTCACCAAGGCTGTCGTTCAGGCCCTGCACGAGCTGCCCGCCGTCAACGCCGAGATCGACGGCACGGACATCATCTACAAGAACCACTACGACATCGGCGTGGCCGTCGGCACCGACAAGGGTCTGGTGGTTCCGGTCCTGCGCGACGCCGACACCCTGTCGCTGGCGGGTATCGAAAAGGGCATCGGCGCCCTGGGCAAGGCCGCCCGTGACGGCGCCCTGACCATGGATCAGATGCAGGGCGGCACCTTCACCATCACCAACGGCGGCACCTATGGCTCGCTGATGTCGACGCCGATCCTGAACGCGCCGCAGTCGGGCATCCTGGGCATGCACAACATCGTGCAGCGCCCGATGGCCATCAACGGCGAGGTCAAGATCCGCCCGATGATGTACCTGGCCCTCAGCTATGATCACCGCATCGTCGACGGCAAGGAAGCCGTGACCTTCCTGGTCCGCATCAAGGAACTGCTGGAAGATCCGGCCCGCGCCCTGCTGGACCTTTAAGGTTCGCGCGAGCAACGCGAAGAATGAAAACGGCGGGACTCGAAAGGGTCCCGCCGTTTTCAATTGTAGATGGAGGTGAGTTGATTGCGGAGTCTTTTACGCAGGGGTCCCGAAGTCACATTCCTCTGCTGTCGGCGCTCCGAGCGTGCCGTCACTGAATTTCAAATCTAGTTCTTTGCGCGTTCTTTCGAGATCAACGCGAGGTGCGCCGTGGAAGCGGCCAAAGGTGTCGATCACACCAAGGCGATTTAGCTTCTGCCGAGCGAACGAGTCGGGGTCGTGCGGGAAGAAGAGATCGAACGTTTCTCCCACGCCTAGTTTCTTCGGCAAACCGCCCGCAAACGGGCCGCCTGCTATTTCGGGGGTGTAGATGCTGGTTACAGGGTTCACGATTGCGTTCTGACCGCGCTTCCAGAACGATTTTGGCGCGAATCTCAGAACTGCGGTTGTTACCGTGAGTTCGGTAGGCCCGAAGTTCGTCATGGCTAATCGAAGAAATCGAGGTTGCTGATCCAGCGGTCCGTTGCCGAAGTGGACAACAATCGCGGCGAATCCGACTCGGAGCTTTGCTTTCGGATAGAGCCACTTAGACCATACGTTCCAAGCGAACGACGCGATGGCAACGGAGGCAGAAAAAATTGATACGATCAGTGCATAGTCTGCCGTCGTCACGGATTTTCCCTCCTGATGTGCAGCGCAGGCGTCACTATAGCCTTGGCAAATGCGGAAGCGCGACCGGAGGCTCGTTTGTCTATTCTAGCGTCGCCAGCACGGCGTCCGTGTCCTGCCCCAGTTTCGGCGGCGGGGCGTCGTAGCGGACGGGGGTCCTGGACAGGCGGATGGGCGAGGCGACGGTGCGGATCGGCGTGGCCAGGTCGGGGCGTGACTGCTCCACGGTCAGGCCGCGCTGGATCGCTTGCCGCTCCTCGAACACCTGATCGATGGTGTTGACCGGGCCGCAGGGCACGCCCGCCGCCTCCAGCGCCGCCATCAGCCCCTTCATGGTGAAGCCCGCCGTCAGGGCCGACAGGGTGGGCGACAGTTCGACCCGGTGCTGAACCCTGAGCGCATTGGTGGAAAAGCGCGGATCGGCGCCCATGGGCTCGACGCCCAGGGCCTTGGCCAGGGCGCGGAACTGGCCGTCGTTGCCGACCGCGATCACCACCATGCCGTCCGAGCAGGGGAAGGGTTGATAGGGGGCCAGGTTGGGGTGGGCGTTGCCCATCCGCGTCGGCGCGACGCCTGAGACGAAGTAGTTGGTCGCCTGATTGGCCAGCATGGCCGCCTGGACGTCGAACAGGGCGATGTCGACGTGCTGGCCCTCGCCGGTCGCTCGCGCATGCATCAGGGCGGCCAGGATGGCGTTGGAGGCATAGAGGCCGGTGAACAGGTCCACGACCGCCACCCCGACCTTCATCGGCTCGGCGCCCGGCGCGCCGTCCGGCTGGCCGGTGATCGACATCAGTCCGCCCATGGCCTGGATCATGTAGTCATAGCCGGCGCGGTGGGCGTCCGGCCCGGACTGGCCGAAGCCGGTGATGGAGCAATAGACCAGCCTGGGATTGATCGCCGACAGACCGGCATAGTCGAGGCCATACTTCTTCAGCCCGCCGGTCTTGAAGTTCTCGACCACCACGTCGCAGGTCGCCGCCAGACGGCGCACGGTCTCGGCGCCCTCCTCGCTGGCGATATCCAGTTCGACGGACTTCTTGCCCCGGTTGGCGCACATGAAATAGGCGGCGTCGCCCTTGGACCCGTCGGTCGTGGTGGTGAAGGGCGGGCCCCAGTGGCGGGTGTCGTCGCCCTCGCCCGGACGCTCGATCTTGATCACCTCGGCGCCCAGATCAGCGAGCGTCTGCGTCGCCCAGGGGCCGGCCAGAACGCGGGAAAGGTCGAGAACGCGAACGCCGGAGAGGGGGCCGTGAGCTTGGGTCATGCCCCTAGGTAGCCCTTCTCCCCTCGGGGGAGAAGGTGGCCCGTCAGGGCCCGATGAAGGGGAGGGTGGAGGCAACTAGTCAGTTTGAATTGTGGAGGTGTTCATTGGGCCGCGTCGGGAACGGGGAAAGCGCCCCCTCATCCGAGCGCCTCCGGAGCCCACCTTATCCCCCGAGGGGAGAAGGGTCATTCAGCATGGCGGCGCTTACAGCCCCACGTCCCAGACGCCGGCGTTGCGCATGCGGCTGTCGCGAGCCTCCTCGGCGCGGCCGCCCATGTCGCGGGCCATGCCGCGGATGGCGTCGGACACTGTGCTCTTGTGCACGCCCGGCACGACGGCGTGGGTGAAGGCGCAGCCCGCCAGCCGCATCAGTTTGAAGCCGAAGCGCGCCGAAGCGGCCATATGTTCGAGATAGGTCTCGCGGACCTCGCGCGGATGATCGCGGAACAGGCGTGAAAACGTGGACGACATGGTTCAAGCCTAACGCGGTTCGCCGCGCCCCTCTACCCGGTTCCGATATTTTGCCCTAAACCGGCGACCGGAACAGGGGTCGCATCGTCACGCCCCGTCGATCGCGCGTGACGACCAGAGAACCCCGCTTAATCGCGCAGGAAACATCATGGCTGACGGCTCGCACGCTTCGCAACAGACCTTCCGTTGGGACGACCCCTTCGACCTGCGCGGGCGCCTGACCGACGACGAGCGGATGATTCAGGACGCGGCGCGCTCCTATGCCCGCGAGGCCCTGTTGCCGCGTGTGGTCGAGGCCTTCCGCGACGAGACCTTTGACCGCGCCATCATGACCGAGATGGGCGAGATGGGCTTCCTCGGCGCCATGCTGCCGGAACAGTACGGCGGCTCCGAAGCCAGCCACGTCGCCTATGGCCTGATCGCGCGCGAGGTCGAGGCGGTCGACAGCGGCTATCGCTCGGCCATGAGCGTCCAGTCCTCGCTGGCCATGTACCCGATCTACGCCTTCGGCTCGGAAGAGCAGAAAATGAAATTCCTGCCGAAGATGGCGGCGGGCGAACTGGTCGGCTGCTTCGGCCTGACCGAGGCTGACGGCGGCTCGGACCCGGCCTCGATGAAGACGAAAGCCGTCAAGGTCGACGGCGGCTATCGCCTGAACGGCGCCAAATACTGGATCACCAACTCGCCGATCAGCGACCTGGCCATCGTCTGGGCCAAGCTCGATGACAAGATCCGCGGCTTCATCGTCGAGCGCGACTTCGACGGCTTCACCACGGACAAGATCGGCGACAAGCTGTCCTTGCGCGCGTCGATCACCGGCGACATCGGCCTGAACGACGTCTTCGTGCCGGAGGCCAACATCCTGCCGGGCGTGCAGGGTCTGCGCGGGCCGTTCAGCTGCCTGAACAAGGCGCGCTTCGGCATCGCCTGGGGGGCCATGGGCGCCGCCGAGTTCTGCTTCCACGCCAGCCGCGACTATGTCGGCGAGCGCATGCTGTTCGGCCGCCCCCTGTCGTCGCGCCAGTTGGTGCAGAAGAAGCTGGCCGACATGCAGACCGAGATCTTCCTCGGCTTCGAGGGCGCCTATGCGCTCGGTCGTCTGCTCGACACCGGCGCCTGGGTGCCGGAGGCCATCAGCCTGATGAAGCGCAACAACTGCGGCAAGGCCCTGGCCGTGGCGCGTGAGGCCCGCGACATGCACGGCGGCGCCGGCATCACCGGCGAACTGCACGTCATGCGCCACGCCATGAACCTGGAGACGGTGAACACCTATGAGGGCGCTCACGACGTCCACGCCCTGATCCTGGGCCGGGCCATCACGGGCGAAAGCGCCTTCTAAGGGCTCACGCTTATTGTGACGGTCGAGGCTGTCGTCACGGCGGGTTTCCCGCGCTAGGTTGTGCGCCTGTGAAGGGACCGACCATGACGCGATCCACCCTGCTGGCCTCGACCGGCGCCGCCCTTGCCCTGATCCTGAGCGCCGCACCCGTGGTCGCGGCCCCGGCGGCGGCCTCGGCCCAGACGCCCGGCGTTCAGGGCCTGCCCTATGACGCCCGACGCGGGGTCTTCACCTTCGCCGCCGGTCTGGACGCCTCCCTGCCCGCCGTGGTGCAGGTGACGACCCTGGGCCAGTCGCGCGGGCCGCGTTCGGACGGCGATCCCAAGCCCTCTCAGGGCGGGTCAGGCGTCATTATCGACGCCGCCAACGGCATCATCGTCACCAACAACCACGTCATCGAGAACGGCCAGAAATTCACTGTCGACATGATCGACGGCCGCCTGTTCGACGCCGTCCTGATCGGGGCCGACAAGGCCACCGACATCGCCGTGCTGAAGATCGAGGCCTCGGGCCTGTCACAGGTCCAGACGGTGGATTCCGACACCCTGCGCACCGGGGACCTGGCCTTTGCGGTCGGCTATCCGCTCGGCCTCGACCAGACCCTGACCATGGGGGTCATCTCGGGCCTGAACCGCTCGGGCATGGGCGACGCCATTGAAGACTATATCCAGACCGATGCGGCGGTGAACTCGGGCAACTCGGGCGGGCCGCTGCTGGACAGCCGGGGGCGGCTGATCGGCATCAACACCTCCATCCTGTCGGGCGGCATGGGCGGAGGCAACGACGGCATCGCCTTCGCCGTGCCGACCCGCATCATGATGTTCGTGGTCGACCAGTTGCGCGCCACCGGCGAGGTCAAGCGCGGTCAGATCGGCGCGGCTCTGGGGTCGTTGACCGCCGAGCGGGCGCGGGACATGGGCCTGGGCATCGTGCGCGGGGCCGTGGTCTATGACGCCGCTCCGGGCTCGTCGGCCGAGCAGGCGGGCCTGCGGCCCGGCGACGTCATCACTCGCATCCAGAACCGCCCGGTCGCCAACGCCGGCTCGGTCCAGGCCACCGTCGGCATCGCCCGGCCGGGCGCCGCCCTGCCGGTCGTCTATCTGCGCGACGGGCGCGAGGCGACGGCCAGCCTGACGGTCCAGTCGCCCGATCCGGCGGCGGTCCGTGTGGGCCGCAGCGCGGCCATGGGACGCGGCCTGACCTTCAGAAACTCGGGCGAGGGTGCGGGCGCCCAGATCACCGTCGTCGACGGAGGTTCGGTCGCAGCGGCGGCGGGGGTTCAGGCGGGCGACGTGGTGGTCGAGGCCGGCGGTGCGGCCGTGGCCGACATGGCGGCTCTGGCGCAGGCCCTGCAGGGCGGCGCGGTCGATCTTACGGTGGTGCGGGACGGCGAGCGGACGCGGATCAGCCTGCCCGGCTGATCCTGGTTCCAGACAGCAAAACGCCCGCGTCGCCAGGAGGGGGAGGGGGGCGGTCGCGGGCGTCTCGCTTGGAGGAAGCATCGACCCATCGAAGCCCTTAGCGGAAAAATCCAGGGGGGCTGGGGGGGCTGTTCAGGATCCGGGACTTCTCCGAACTCCGACAGGCCGATGTTGCCTTTTTGGCTTTCCTTCCGGGCGGACGAAGGGCCGAATGGGGGTCTTTTCGTGGCCGAAACGCACGGTTTTTGTCCTAACCCCGCCACCAGGCGCTCAGCCCAGGTCGCTCGCTGCGCTCCAGCAGCGAGGCCCCGCGGGTCGAGCGCTAGCGCCCCTTCCTTCCTGGTATCAGAAA
Source organism: Candidatus Brevundimonas phytovorans (assembly GCA_029203145.1). Classification (NCBI taxonomy): domain Bacteria; kingdom Pseudomonadati; phylum Pseudomonadota; class Alphaproteobacteria; order Caulobacterales; family Caulobacteraceae; genus Brevundimonas; species Candidatus Brevundimonas phytovorans. Next base: position 2,870,599 of record CP119309.1, on the reverse strand, counting down.
GGAAGAATGTTGCGCTGGCGGCTGTAGCTCATGGTGCCGACATTGGCGCCCAGGCGCAGGCCGACGCCGGTGCGGATGGGGGCGAGGACGATCCCGTCGGCGCGCTGGTAGTTCACGCCCAGACCGGCGACCAGATAGGCCGAGCCCTCGACACCGGGGTAGCGGCGATAGAGCATGTCGGGGTGATAGAGGCCGTAAACCAGGGTGAAGACGCGGCTGGCGTTGCCGCCCACGTCCCAACCGATCGAGATGCCTTGCCAGAAGACTTCCTGGGAGGCCGACAGATCCTTCATGTGCAGAGCGCCCCGACCGTAGCGGACGCCGATGGCGGCGGCGCCGGCGGCTTCCTCGCCCGCGATATAGGCGGTCGGACGGTCGCCCTGTTCGGCGAAGATGCGCTCGATGGCGGCGCCCATGGCCTCAGCGGCGATGCCCATTTCGCGCGAGCCGGCCGCGACCAGTTCCTCGAAGGTATAGGCCTGGGCCGTCTGGTCCGAGGCGATCGGATAGTTGGGGTCGGTCGGCTGGCGCGTCGAGGCGCAGGCGCCGAGGCCCACGGGCAGGGCGCCGGCGGCGGCGATACCAAGGCTGGAACGGATCAGTTGGCGGCGATGCATGGTCGAGGCTCCTGACAGAGAACGGTGCGCCCATCGTCGCGGGCTTGGCCTACCGTCCGTGTCTTTTGCGGCAGCCTTGGGGCTTTAAGGTTAACCGAACCTTGCTTGGCCGTATTCGAGGCCGCCAAAGCCAATCAAGCCTTTGTCAGCAGCCCCAGACGACCCCAGAAGGCCCCCAATATCGCGGGCCTCAAGTAGCGCGAAGCGCGATAGGCCCCAAAAAAAATCACTAGGGCGGAGCCCTAGTGCTTGTCGGTTTTCGCCGCGACCCAGTCCATCACCGCGAGCAGGACGCCCGAGGCCACGAAGGTCAGGTGGATGATCACCGCCCACATCAGGCCGGCCTCGTCGAGCGGGACGCCCGGCTTGCCGATGTTCATGAAGCTCTTGAGCAGGTAGATGGCCGAGATCGCCACGATGGAGGCGATCAGCTTCATCTTCAGGCCAGAGAAGTCGACCGTGCCCATCCACGGCGGCCGATCGACGTGGTTCTCGTCCAGATCCAGCTTGGAGACGAAGTTCTCATAGCCGGAATAGATGACGATCAGCAGCAGATTGCCCGCCAACGACAGGTCCACCAGGCTGAGGATGGCCAGGATGGCGCCGTCCGACTTCATGTGGCCTTCGCCCATGATGAAGGCCTGGGGCACGTAGTAGATCAGCTCGCGGACGAAGACGGCCAGCAGCATGATCAGGGCCGCGACCAGACCCAGGTAGAAGGGGGCCATCAGCCAGCGGGCCCGGAACAGGCTGCGCTCGAACTGAACCTCGGCCCAGGGCTTCTTCTCGGCCATCCTTAAGTCCTCAGCACCGCGCCGGCCTTGGCGGCGGCGGCGATGACCTTGGCGGTCAGGGCCTCGATCTCGGCCTCGGCCAGGGTGGCGGCGCGGGGCTGGATTTCGACCTCCAGGGCGACCGACTTCTGGCCCTCCGGCACGCCCCGGCCGCGATAGACGTCAAAGACGCGCACCTCAGCGATCAGGGCCTTGTCGGCGCCGACGACCGCGCGGGTCAGGTCGCCCACGGCCCTGGCTTCATCCAGCAGGAAGGCGAAGTCGCGCGACAGAGGCATCAGGTTCGGCAGGTCCGCCGCGCCTCGCGCCTTGCCGCCTTTTCCACGCGGTTCCGGCACGGCGTCGAGAGTGATCTCGAAGGCCAGCATGGGGCCGTCGGCGTCCAGGGCCTTCAGCACGCGCGGGTGCAGTTCACCGAACTCGACGATGACGTTCTTGGGCCCCAGTTGCAGGCGAGCCGAACGCCCCGGATGCCACCAGCCCTGGTTGGACCCCTGCGCCAGCTGCAGCGAGGCGACGGGCGCGCCGATCTCTTCCAGCAGGGCGAACAGGTCGGCCTTGACTTCGAACAGGGCGTCCTCGCCCGCCCCGCTCCAGTGGCGGTCAGGATGGGGCGCGATCAGGCCGGTGATGGCCGTGCGCTGACCGTTCGGCTGGTCGTTCAGATAGACCGGACCGACCTCGAACAGGGCCGCGTCGGCATGGCCGCGCGCGGCGTTGCGCGCCGCCGCCTGGATCAGGTTGGGCAGGATCGAGGGCCGCATGCAGTCGAGGTCGGCTGCAATGGGGTTTTCCAGCACCAGACGCTCATCGCCGCCGCCGAACAGGGCCGCCGTCGACTGCTTGGTGAAGGACCAGGTCACGGCCTCGGCATAGCCCAGGCTGGCCAGGGCCCGGCGGGCGATGCGAACGCGGGCCTGACGCGGGCTGAGCACGCCGCGCGCATGGCGGGCGACCTCGGGCAGGGGGGTGTTGGGCAGGGCGCGGAAGCCCTCGATGCGTGCGACTTCCTCGACCAGATCGGCGCGGCCCTCGACGTCGCGACGCCAGGACGGCGGGGTCACGATCCACGGCTCGGCCTGATCGGCGCCGCCCTTGGTGATCAGGAAGCCCAGCTGGCCCAGAATGGTCCCGATCCGGTCGTCGGTCAGTTCCATGCCGGTCAGGCGCTTCACATAGGCGGGGTCGAAGGCGAAGGGCGCCGGGCTGGCGGGCGGTTCGCCGACGAAGACGATCTCGGACGGCTCGCCGCCGCACAGGTCGAGGATCAGGCGCGTGGCCAGTTCCAGACCCGGCGTGACAGAAACCGGATCGACGCCGCGCGCGAAACGATACTGGGCGTCGGAATGGATGCCCAGGGTGCGGCCCGTCTGGGCGATGACGATAGGCTCGAACCAGGCGCTTTCGAGGAAGACGTCGGTCGTGGCCTCGTCGCAGCCGGTGGACTCCCCGCCCATGACGCCGCCCAGGCCGATGGGGCGCTCGCCCGCAGCATCGGCGATGACACAGTCGGTCGGCGCAACGCTGTAGGTCTTGCCGTCCAGCGCGATCAGGTGCTCGGGCTCGCCCGTCTCTGCGGAGGTCAGACCGCCGCGTACGACGATCTCCGTCCCCGACAGCTTGGCCATGTCATAGACGTGCAGAGGCCGCGCGCGGTCATAGGCGATCAGGTTGGTGACATCCACCAGGCGGTTGATCGAGCGCAGGCCGATGGCGGTCAGGCGTTTCTGCAGCCAGGCCGGCGAGGGGCCGTTCTTGACGCCCCGGATGACGCGACCAGCGAAGACCGGGCACATCTCGGGCGCGTCCAGCCGCACCGAGATCGGCGAGGCGAAGGCGCCGCGCACCACGGCGATGTCGAAATGCTTCAGCTTGCCGGCGCCGGCGGCGGCCAGGTCGCGAGCGATGCCGGCGACGCCCAGCCAGTCGGGGCGGTTCGGCGTCACCTCGAAGTCGATGACCGGCTCGGCGCCGAACAGACCGGCGACCGGGGTCCCGACCGGGATCTCCGGCGGCAGCTCCTGAATGCCGTCGCTTTCGTCGGCCAGCTCCAGCTCAGAGGCCGAGCACAGCATGCCGTGCGAGACCACGCCGCGCACCGGCTTCTCGACCAGGGTCACGCCCAGGCCGGGCACATAGGCGCCGATGGGGGCGTAGATGGTGGTCAGGCCGGGACGCGCATTCGGGGCGCCGCAGACGATCTCCTTGAGGCCATCGACCGTCTCGACCTGGCAGACCTGCAGGCGGTCGGCATCGGGGTGACGCGCCGTCGAGAGGATCCTGGCCACGGTGAAGGGCGCCAGGGCGGCGACCGGATCATGGACCTCCTCGACCTCCAGCCCGGCCATGGTCATGGCTTCGGCGATCTGATGGACGTCGGCCTCGGTCTCGAGGTGGTCCTTCAGCCAGGAAAGCGTGAACTTCATTGGGGCGCGCCGCCGAGGGCCGAGACCATTTCGTCGAGGTAGGCGGGGGTTCCCGTGAAGCCGACTCCAAGGAAACGGCAGTTGATGAACTTGCAGTTCTTCAGCGGAATGGCGCCGGTCACGCGCTGCGGCCCGACGGGCTGGAGCAGAAGGTTGCGCGGATCGCCGTGGGCGTCGCCCATGTTGCAGCCGTCGAAGGTGCAGCCGGCCAGCGGGAGCAGCACGGCCGGTCCTTCGATCAGGCATTCGGTAAAGGTCAGGTTCTCAATGGTCGGTGAACCGGCGCGGCTGGTCTCCATGAACAACTGCGGCAGCCAGACGCTGGCCTTGGTGAACTCTGGGCCCGGGCCCAGCAGCTCAAGCGTGATGGGGGCGGCGGTTTGGGTAGCGGTCATGATCTAACTCTCGGGTCAGCTGAGGCCCGACGCCGGGTTCGGCGCGGCGAAGGCGGAGAAGCCGTAGTGCGCCAGCCAGCGCGTATCGGCGTCGAACATGGGGCGCAGGTCGGAGACGCCGTATTTGAGCATGGCCAGGCGATCGACGCCCATGCCGAAGGCGAAGCCCTGATACTCATCCGGGTCAATGCCGCAGTTACGCAGTACGTTCGGGTGAACCATGCCGCAGCCGAGGATCTCCAGCCAGTCGTCGCCCTCGTTCAGGGTCAGCTTGCCGCCCGATCGGTCGCAGCGGATGTCCATCTCCGCCGAGGGCTCAGTGAAGGGGAAGTGGTGCGGACGGAAGCGGGCGTTGACGTCGTCCAGCTCGAAGAAGCGGGCGATGAAGGTTTCCAGCGTCGTCTTCAGATGACCCATGTGGATGTCGCGGTCGATCACCAGACCTTCGATCTGATGGAACATCGGCGTGTGGGTGGCGTCGGAATCCTTACGGAAGGTGCGGCCGGGCGCGATGATGCGGATCGGCGGCTTCTGCGACATCATGGTGCGCACCTGCACCGGGCTGGTGTGAGTGCGCAGCACCTTGCGCTCGCCCGTTTCCGGGTCGGGCTTCAAGAAGAAGGTGTCGTGCATTTCCCGCGCCGGGTGCTTGGGCGGGAAGTTCAGGGCGGTGAAGTTGTGAAAGTCGTCCTCGATGTCCGGGCCTTCGGCCACGGCGAAACCCATCTCGGCGAAAAGGGCGATCATCTCGTCCATGACCTGCATGGTCGGATGCACCCCGCCCTTGCGGCGCGGGCGGCTGGGCAGGGTCAGGTCGATGCGCTCGGCCAGCAGGCGGGCGTCCAGCTCGGCGGTCTCCAACTCGGCCTTCCGGGCGGCGAGTGCGGCGGTGACGCGGTCGCGCAGGCCGTTGATGATCGGCCCCTGTTCGCGGCGTTCGTCGGGGCTGAGCGCGCCCATCCCCTTGAGCAGGGCGGAGACGGCGCCGGTCTTGCCGACGGCGGCGACGCGCACCTCTTCGATCGCAGCGACGCTTTCGGCCGCTCCGATGGCGTTGATCAGGTCGAGTTCTAGCTGGGCGAGATCGGTCATGGTCCGCAGCGTCTAGCCCGACACGGCCGTCACGCAAAGCCTTCAGCGTCGATCAGGCCTAGTCTGCGAGGACGAAACTGATCTTCATGTTGACGCGGTATTCGGCGATCTGGCCGTCGCGGACCACGACCTTCTGTTCCTGGATCCAGGCCCCCTCGACATGGCGCAGGGTTTTTTCGGCGCGCGCCACGCCCTGGACGACGGCGTCGTCGAAGCTGACGGTGGACGATGCGGTGATTTCGGTGACGCGGGCAATGGACATCGACAGGGCCTCCTCAAACGCGCGTTCGCCGGTCGAACCCGCTGTCGACCCCAACGCCCGATCCGGCGAAAAGTCAGGCTTGGCCATGAAAAACGCCCGCCCCGAGAACGGGACGGGCGTTTGTATCTTTGTACGCTACCGCTCAGCCCACGGGGCTGAACTGCTTGAGCGCGTGGCCTTTACGCTAGAGCTCGGCTCTCAGAGCCTCGCTGCTTGAGCGCAGTCGCGAGACTTAGGCGGCCAGAGCGGCGCGGACCTTCTCGGCGATGGCCTTGAAGCTGGCTTCGTCGGCGGCGATCGTCGACAGGACCTTACGGTCCAGCACGATGCCGGCCTTGTCGAGGCCGTGGATGAACTGCGAGTAGGTGAAGCCTTCCAGACGGGCGGCGGCGTTGATGCGCTGGATCCACAGGGCGCGGAACGAACGCTTCTTGTTGCGACGGTCGCGGTAGGCGTACTGGCCAGCGCGGTCGACGGCGGCCTTGGCCGTGCGGATGGTGTTCTTGCGGCGGCCGTAGAAGCCCTTGGCCTGCTTAAGAACCTTCTTGTGTTTGGCGTGGGACGTTACGCCCCGTTTGACGCGAGCCATGTGTCGCTATCCTTTCAAATTCTTACGTAGAGATCAGATCGAAACGCGCGCGCCTATCAGGCGTACGGCATATAGGATTTGATCTTCTTGGCGTCGGCGTCGGCCATGACCGAGGTGCCGCGGTTCTGGCGGATGTACTTGGAGTTGTGGCTGATCAAGCGGTGACGCTTGCCCGCAACGCCGGCCTTCACCTTGCCAGTGGCCGTGAATTTGAAGCGCTTCTTGGCGCCAGACTTCGTCTTCAGTTTCGGCATTTTCACTCTCTCTTTTTAGTGGGCTATCGCTCTTCGAGCTGCTTGAGCCCGGAGTGCGAAGCTGAAACGAACGGCCCAGGCATGCCTGTTAGCCCGGCTGTTCGGTCGCGAAGAGGCGGCTTCTACGCCGAACCCCGGCGCGAGGCAAGCGAGTCACGGCCGTGTCGGCCCATCAATCGGATTCATTGGTCCTGGCGGGTCCAAGAAAAAAGCCCCGGTCAGAGACCGGGGCTTGATGAGCGATCGAAGGCCGCCTTAGCGCGGCGCCAGGATCATGATCATCTGACGGCCTTCCATACGCGGTGCGTATTCGACCTTGGCGACTTCGTCGAAGTCGGCCTGCACCTTGTTGAGCAGTTTCATGCCCAGTTCCGGGTGCGCCATTTCGCGGCCGCGGAAGCGCAGGGTCACCTTGACCTTGTCGCCCTCCTCGAAGAAGCGGTGCATCGACTTGGCCTTCACGTCGTAGTCGTGGGTGTCGATGTTCGGGCGGAGCTTGATTTCCTTGAGCTCGACGACCTTCTGACGCTTGCGCGCCTCAGCCTTCTTTTTCTGCTCCTGGAAACGATGCTTGCCGTAATCCAGGATCTTGCAGACCGGCGTCTCGGCGTTGCCGACGATCTGGACCAGATCCAGACCGGCTTCTTCGGCCGCTTCCAGCGCGGACGACAGCGGCATGACGCCCTGTTTCTCGCCGTTCTGGTCGATCAGCAGCACGCGCGTGGCGCGGATTTCCTGGTTGATGGGCGGCCCGTCCTTGACGGGCGGCGCTTGCATGGGACGGCGAATGGGCGTCGTTTCCTTATGTGGTCAGAAGAGCAGGCGATAATCTCGCAGGGATTCAGCGCGCGACGAAGGGCGGCGTTCCCAGCGGCGGGAATATGACGATAGAAGCCCTGTAATTCAAGGCTGGTCGGGGTTTTGACCGCCAATGAAGGCGTCGTGCAGCGCCAAGACCCCCTCAAAGACGTGATCCACGGTCAGATCCTCGATGGGGGCGAACTGGCCGCGCGTCTCGTTGGAGGCCACTGTGCGGGTCGTGGGGCCCCAGGGGCCGTAGAGCCACCACTCGGTCGGTCCGAACAGGCCGAGTGTCGGCCGGCCCAGCGCTGCGGATACGTGCATCAGGCCGCTGTCATTGCCGACGAACAGGGCTGCGCGGTCGATGAGGGCGGCGGAACAGAGGATGTCGCCCTTGCCCACGCCGTCGATGGCGCGCTCGCCGGCCGTCTCCAGCGCCGGGGTCGCGGGCGGGCGGTCGCCGGGTCCGCCGACGGGCATGAAGCGCCAGCCGTCGAAGCGGGGCTCCGCCTTCAGCTTCTCGACCAGTTGACCCCAGCGGTCGGCGGGCCAGGACTTGCCCGGCTGGTGGGCGATGGGGGCCAGGGCGATGATCGGCCCCACGCCGGGCCCTGCGGCCAGTTGCGGGTCGATGACGGCGGCGGCCTCGGCGCGGGCTTGAGCGTCGAGCCAGATTTCGGGGGCCAGCGGCGTGGCCGAACCCATCAGGCGCGACACCATCTCGACCTTGCGCAGACCCGTCTCCCAGCGGCGATTATAGACGATCCGGCGCTTGGCCGGGATCAGCCAGGCCAGGGCCGAACCGCGAATGTCGACGACCAGGTCCCACTGGGTCCCGCGCACCTGTTTCCACAGATCGACCCAGTGTCCGGCGGCCTTCTTCTTGTCGAGGATGATGACGCGTTTGACGTTCGGGGCGGACCGGAAGAAGGGCGCCGGGGGACGTCCGCAGGCCACGGTGATCTGAACCCCCGGCAGTTGGCGCGCGATCTCGCGGATCACTCCCGAGGAGATGACGCAGTCGCCGATCCGGTTCGAGCTGACGAAGAGGGCTTTGGGTGCGGACAAGCGGGGCTCTCGCGGCCTGTGAAGAAGTCCCGCCTCTGCTAAAGCCATTCCACGCCGAATGACAGTCCGAGGAGTTTTCATGTCCGATGTCGAAACCCTGCAACGCCCCGACGGCGAGACCCTGGCCTTCAAGGCGGTCAAGGGCGACGGCCCTACGGTCGTCTGGATCGGCGGCTTCCGTTCGGACATGGAGGGGACGAAAGCCTTGGCCCTGGACTCCGCCGCCCGCGAACGCGGCTGGAACTATGTCCGCTACGATCACTTCGCCCACGGCCAGTCCTCGGGCGACTGGAGACAGGCCACCATCGGCCGCTGGCGCGAGGACGCCGTGGCCCTGATCGACAGTCTCGAAGGGCCGATCATTCCCGTAGGGTCGTCGATGGGCGGCTGGGTGGCCCTGCTGGCGACCCTGGCCCGGCCGGAGCGGATCAAGGGATTGGTGCTGGTCAATCCGGCGCAGGACTTCACCGAAAAGCTGATGTGGCCCGGCCTGGCCGACCACGAGCGTCAGGCCATCCTGCGCGACGGCGAGACGGTCATCACCGAGGCAGGGCTGGGGGCCTACGTCCTGGCCCGGTGCATGTTCGAGGAGGCGCGCGACTGGCTGTTGCTGGACGGCGTGATCGAGATCAGTGCGCCGGTTCATGTGCTGCAGGGCCGCGCCGACGACGTGGTGCCGTGGCGCCATCAGGTCGAGCTGCTCGAGCGCCTGACCGGCGGCGACGTGCGTCTGGACCTGATCGAGGGCGGAGACCATCGGCTGTCGACGCCGCGCGATCTGGAACGGCTGGTCGAAGCGGTGGAGGCGGTGCGGGGCTGATCGCTTGCGTCTTTCCTCCCCATTTCATGGGGAGGAAATCGGCTTCAGCCCATCACAGGATAAACCGGCTCAGGTCGATGTTCTTGGCCAGTTCGCCGACCTTGTCGCGCACCTGATCGCCGTCGAAGGTCAGGGTCTGGCCCGACAGGTCCGAGGCCTTGAAGCTGGTCTCTTCCAGCACCCGCTCCAGCACGGTCTGAAGGCGGCGCGCGCCGATGTTCTCGACGGTGTTGTTGGCGGCCACGGCGGCGTCGGCCATGGCCTCGACCGCGTCGTCGGTGAAGACCAGGGTCACGCCCTCGGTTTCCAGCAGGGCCTGATTCTGACGGATCAGGTTGGCCTCCGGCTCGGTCAGGATGCGCTTGAAGTCGTCGCGCGTCAGGGCCTTCAGCTCGACCCGGATCGGCAGGCGGCCTTGCAGTTCGGGCAGCAGGTCGCTGGGCTTGGCGACGTGGAAGGCGCCCGAGGCGATGAACAGGACGTGGTCGGTCTTCACCGGCCCGTACTTGGTCGACACTGTCGTGCCTTCGATCAGCGGCAGCAGGTCGCGCTGCACGCCTTCACGTGAAACATCGGCCCCGGAGGCGCCCTGACGCGCCGCCACCTTGTCGATCTCGTCGAGGAAAACGATGCCCTCGTTCTCGGCCAGCAGAAGCGCCTCCTTGGTCAGGCTTTCCTGATCCAGCAGCTTATCGCTTTCCTCGGTGGTCAGCGGGGCCATGGCTTCGGCGACCGTCAGCTTGACCGTCTTGGTGCGCCCGCCCCCCATCTTGCCCAGCAGGTCCGACAGGTTCAGCAGGCCGACGTTGCCGCCGCCGCCCGGCATGTCCAGGCCCTGCAGGGGCGAGGTCGTGTCGGTCAGGGCGATCTCGATCTCCTTGTCGTCCAGCTCGCCAGCGCGCAGCTTCTTCCTGAAGGCGTCACGCGTGGCGGGCTGCGACCCCGGCCCGACCAAGGCGTCCAGAATGCGATCCTCGGCCTGACCTTCGGCGCGCGCCTTGACGCCCGACCGGCGCTTGTCGCGCACCATGACCAGGGCGCTCTCGACCAGGTCGCGCATGATCTGATCCACGTCGCGACCGACATAACCGACCTCGGTGAACTTGGTGGCCTCGACCTTGAGGAAGGGCGAACCGGCCAGCTTGGCCAGGCGCCGGGCGATCTCGGTCTTGCCGACGCCCGTGGGGCCGATCATCAGGATGTTCTTGGGCGTGACCTCGTCGCGCAGATCTTCCGGCACGCGCTTGCGGCGCCAGCGGTTGCGCAAAGCCACGGCCACGGCGCGCTTGGCGTCGTCCTGACCGACGATATAGCGGTCCAGTTCGGAAACGATTTCGCGGGGAGACAGGTCGGTCATGGGTCAGACGGTCCAGAAATACTCAGACAGGCGCTCAAGCAGCGAGCCGCCGCGCGGCGAGCGATAGCGCCCTACAAACTCTCAATGGTCAGGTTGCCGTTGGTGTAGACGCAGATGTCGGCGGCGATCTTCATGGCCTTGCGCGCGATCTGCTCGGCGTCCAGCTCGCTGTTTTCGTCGATCAGGGCGCGGGCGGCGGCGAGCGCATAGTTGCCGCCAGAGCCGACAGCGGCCACGCCGTACTCCGGCTCCAGCACATCGCCGACGCCCGTCACCGTCAGGATGGTGTCCTTGTCGGCCACCAGCAGCATGGCCTCCAGCCGGCGCAGATAGCGGTCGGTGCGCCAGTCCTTGGCCAGCTCGACGCAGGCGCGGGCCAACTGGTCGGGATACTGCTCCAGCTTGGCCTCCAGCCGCTCGATCAGGGTCAGGGCGTCGGCGGTGGCCCCAGCGAAACCCGCCAGGACCTTGCCGCCCGCAAGCGTGCGCACCTTGCGCGCCGCGCCCTTGACGATGGTCGGCCCCATCGAGACCTGGCCGTCGCCGGCGATGACAGTGCGGCCGTTCTTGCGCACCGCCAGGATGGTGGTGCCGTGCCAGTCGGGGAAGCTGGAAGTCTGGGTCATGACGACCAGATGGCGAGGAATGGTCGGCCTCGCAAGACGCCGTCCGGTCGCAGGCGCGCCGTCGCCCCCGATCGGCGCTCGTGGTTTGTTAACCCCGTCCGTGACAAGGGGCGCTCTGGTTTGTCTGCATCGTCTTCAGTTCGAGTTCCGCCTTGCCCCTGCACCGCATCATCTACGTCAGCGAGGCCGTCGGCGCGGCGGGGACCAGCCTCTTGTCGATCGCTGAGATCCTGGGGGTGTCGGAGCGCAACAATCGCCGCGACCATCTGACCGGGGTGCTGCTGGGGCACAACGGCCGCTTTCTTCAAGCCATCGAGGGCGCGCGGACCGACCTCGACCGGCTGATGGATCGTCTGAGTCATGATCGGCGGCACGTCAATCTGCGCCTCCTGTCCGACCGGCCGATCGCCGCCCGCATGTTCGGCCACTGGGCCATGGGACAGGCCACGGCCACGCCGGCCATGCTGGACCTGCTGAACGATGAGGACCTGTCGGCCATCAGCCCGGCCAAGGCCGAGACAGTGCTGGCGGCCACGGCGGCCAGTCTGGCGGAACCGGCCTGATGCCGCGTCTCGGGCTGGCGTTCCCCTGACGACGCGCTAGATGTCGGGGGTGAACACGCCCTCCGCTCCCGCCGCCCCCGTCCGCTTCTCCGATGAGGAGGTGGACCGCTATGCGCGTCAACTGGTGCTGTCCGAGATCGGCGGTCCGGGCCAGCAGGCCCTGAAGCGCGCGCGCGTGCTGATCGTCGGCCTGGGCGGGGTCGGCGCGCCCGCCGCCCTCTATCTGGCCGCCGCCGGGGTCGGGACCCTGGGCCTGATCGACCATGACGCGGTGGCCCTGTCGAACCTGCAACGCCAGATCATCTTCACGACCGCCGACGCCGAACGCCCGAAGGTCGAAGCGGGCGCTGACCATCTGGCCGCGCTCAATCCCCATGTCGTCGTCGAGCCCTTCGTGGAGCGGCTGACGCCTGATAACGCCCGCAGCATCATCGAGCGGTTCGACGTGGTGCTGGACGGCACCGACGATTTCGAGACGCGCTTCGCCGTCAACGCCGCCTGCGTCATGGCGGGCGCGCCGCTGGTGTCCGGGGCGCTGGGCCGCTGGAACGGTCAGGTCGGGGTCTTCGCCGGCAAGCCCTGCTATCAATGCCTGGTGCCGGAAACCCCGCCCGACGCCGAGACCTGCGCCCGCGTGGGCGTGGTCGGCGCCCTGGCCGGGGTCATCGGCGCCATGGCGGCGCTGGAGACGATCAAGATCATCACCGGCGCGGGCGAGCCCCTCACCGGTCGGCTGATGCTCTACGACGGCCTGACCGGAACCAGCCGGGTGGCCAGGGTTACGACGGACCCGGCCTGTCAAATCTGTGGCGTGCAAGCTTAGAAGAGCTCTCCGGCAGCCTCGCTCATGCGACGGAAGTCATGGCCGACGTCCGGTACGGTCGAGACTTGCCAATTGAAGGGCAGACCGCGTTGCTCTGCATCGGCTTGAGCGGCGGCGTAAAACTTCATGCCTCGTTCCAGCCGGTGATCGCCTTGATCCATTGCGCGGGCAGACTGATCCAGGCGTCCCTGTTCAGCGTCGGTGTCGTTCTCGCCCAGCAGGATGATCAGATGTCTGGCGTAGGATTTGCCGCGATCGTTCGAGACGCCTTTCACCCCGTATGGGAAGTCGATGCTGCTGTCAGGAAAGGCATAGGTTCCCGCATTGGCGGCTATCGCCCGACGGATGCGCGCCTCCGGCTTGACCATGACCATCCGCTGAACGAACTGACCGCCTGCCGAATGGCCAAACATGTCATACTGCGTCACTGACCAGTCATTGGCTGCATTGATATGGTCGACGACATTCTCGATAGCGGTGAAGGCCCATTCGCTTTCTGGATTGGGTGCGCCGAACACATTCCGAAGATTGCCTTCCTGATAGTCGCTGGTGATGTACTCAGCGAAGCGGCTGTCAAATTCTGGCGCGATCAGAAGAATACCCTTGCGGTCGGCGATTTCGCTCCACCTATCCAGATAGGTCTCAGCGTTTCGGCCCATGCCGTGCATAACGAAAAGAACAGGGTCTTCGGGGCTCCAGGCGTCGGGCCGGTATGTCCAGACTCGAATGGTTCGGCGATCTGAATTTTTCCACGCCGACATGACAAAACTGCCCTTGCCATGCGGCGTCGGCGCAACTGCAGTCAGCGCGGGCCCCCGAGGCATCCACGTCACATAAGCAAAAATCAGCACCAGCAACGCAGCAACTGTGAGCGTCATCGCCCCAGCCAATAGCTTCAGTACTTTCATATAGCCCTCCCGTTCGAGCGTTCCCGCCGAGCAACGGTCAAGCTCAGTCTCCGACCCTGAACCGTGAGTGAACGAGGCCTAGCGCCAGCTTTAAAGCATGGCCGGGATGACGCGGTCCGGGGGGCGGTGACCGTTCTGATAGGTCATGATGTTGGCGATGACGCGGTCGCCCATGTCCTGGCGGGCCTCGATCGTGGCCGAGCCGAGATGGGGCAGCAGGACCACGTTCGGACGGCCGACCAGACCCGGATGCACCGCCGGTTCATGCTCGAACACGTCCAGACCGACGCCGAACAGGGCGCGGCGATCCAGGGCCTCGACCAGGGCCGCCTCGTCGATCAGCTCGCCCCGCGCCGTATTGACCACGATGGCGTGGGGCTGCAGCCGGGCGATGCGCTCGGCCGACAGCAGGTGGTGGGTGTCCTTGGTGGCCGGGCAGTTCAGCGAGATGACGTCCATTCGCGCCAGCATCTGATCCAGATCGTCCCACCAGGTCGCGCCCAGCTCCTCGGCGATCATGTCCGAAACGGGCTTGCGGTTGTGATAGTGGACCTGCATCCCAAAGGCCTTGGCGCGGCGGGCCAGGGCCTGGCCGATGCGGCCCATGCCGACGATGCCCAGCCGCTTGCCCCACAGCTTGCGCCCGCACATCCAGGTCGGGCTCCAGCCCTCGAACTGACCCGCTGCGACGACATTGGCGCCTTCGACGATGCGGCGGCTGACGCCCAGGATCAGGCTCATGGCCAGGTCGGCGGTGTCCTCGGTCAGGACGCCGGGGGTGTTGGTGACGATGATCCCGCGCGCCACGGCGGCGTCGATGTCGATATGGTCCACGCCCGCGCCGAAGTTGGCGATCATCTTCAGCTGCTCGCCCGCGCCCGCGATCAGCTCGGCGTCCAGATGGTCCGTGATGGTCGGGACCAGGACCTCGGCGCGTTGCAGGGCGGCGGCCAGGTCGTGGCGCGACATGGGCTTGTCGGTCAGATTCAGCTCGGCGTCGAACAGTTCACGCAGGCGCGTCTCCACCGCGTCCGGCAGGCGTCTGGTTAATACGACCTTAAGCTTGCGAGCGGACATAGGGGGCCTGGGTTTCGACGGGCAAAAGCGCCCGTGCGGGACGTGTCGATCCGGTGTTTAGCAAAGCTGTGGTCAGGTTCAAAAGTTTCCGGCGTATCGCCGTCATCGCCGCTGTTCTGGGAACGGGCGTCTTCGCGGGCGCCGGTGCGACCATGCCCGACGGTCGGCCCACCCCGACCGGATTGGAAGTGCCGCGCTGGGTCACGCTGAAGTCCTCTCAGGTGCGCGCTCGCCAGGGGCCGGGGCTCGATTACCAGATCCTGTGGGAATACCGCGCCGCCGGCTTGCCGGTTCAGGTGATCGCCGAGACCAAGGAGTGGCGCAAGATCTGCGACCCCGACGGTTCGGTCGCCTGGATTCACCGCACCGTGGCCTCGGGCCGCCGCAGCGTGTTCAACCGCTCGGCCGAAGAAATCCTGATCCATTCGGGACGCTCGGCCACCTCGTCGGTGCGCGCGCGCCTGTCGCCGCGCTCCATTGTCTCACTGGACGAGTGCGAAGAGGGCTGGTGCCGGGTGCGGGCCCGCAAGATCAGGGGCTGGCTGCCCGAGCGCGCCGTGTTCGGAACCCAGGACCGGGCCCTGTGCAACGCCGCTCGCCCGGCTGGCGCCGGTCGAAGCTAGATTTCACAACAGTTGAGCGCGCGCGCAGGGTCGTGTAACCCGCCCGCAACACTTCCGGAGCGTCATCCTTGAGCCAGTCCCAATATCCGTCGTCGTTCGATCATGAAGGCCTGCTGGCCTCGGGCCGTGGCGAGCTGTTCGGTCCGGGCAACGCCCAGCTGCCGGCCCCGCCGATGCTGATGTTCGACCGCATCAAGACCATCACCGCCGATGGCGGCGACTATGGCAAGGGCTATGTCGAGGCGGAACTCGACATCAACCCGGACCTCTGGTTCTTCCAGTGTCACTTCATCGGCGATCCGGTCATGCCGGGCTGCCTGGGCCTGGACGCCATGTGGCAGCTGGTCGGCTTCTACCTCGGCTGGATCGGCGGCGCCGGCAAGGGTCGTGCTCTGGGCGTCGGCGAGGTCAAGTTCACCGGCCAGGTGACGCCGGACGTCAAGAAGGTGGTCTACAAGGTCCACCTGAAGCGCGTCATCAACCGCAAGCTGGTCATGGGCATCGCTGACGGCGTGCTCGAGGCCGACGGCGAGGTCATCTACACCTGCGCCGACATGCGCGTCGGCCTGTTCGGCGGCGCGGCCACGGTGGCGTCGACGGACGCCTGACCCCATTTAACGCAGACCGCGGTCAACGCGGCGCCTGAAGACTGAACGTTAGGAAACCACCATGCGGCGTGTTGTCGTCACCGGATTGGGCATTGTCTCCTCCATCGGCACCGGTCAGGACGAGGTCACGGCCTCCCTGCGCGAGGCCAAGTCGGGCGTCCAGCACGCCGCCGACCACGCCAAGTACGGCTTCCGCTCGCAGGTCTGGGCGCCGCCGGCCCTGGGCGTGACGGCTGAGGACTGGGCGCCGCTGGTCGATCGTCGCGCGGCGCGCTTCCTGGCCAACGGCACGGCCTGGGCGCACATCGCCTTTGAAGAAGCGCTGAAGGACTCAGGGCTCAGCGCTGACGAGATCAAGGACGAGCGTATCGGCCTGATCGTCGGCGAGGGCGGTCCCTCGACCCAGGTTATCCTGCAAGCCGCCGCCACGACCGTGGAAAAGGGCTCGCCCAAGCGCGTCGGCCCCTTCGCCGTGCCCAAGGCCATGGCCAGCGGCCCCTCGGCGGTTCTGGCCACCTGGTTCCAGCTGAAGGGCATCAACTATTCGATCTCCTCGGCCTGCGCGACCTCGGCCCACTGCATCGGCGCAGCCGCCGAGCAGATCGCCTGGGGCAAGCAGGACGTGGTCTTTGCTGGCGGTTGCGAAGACATCGACTGGTCCATGTCGAACATGTTCGACGCCATGGGCGCCATGTCCTCCAACTTCAACGAGACGCCTGGCGTCGCTTCGCGCGCCTATGACAAGGACCGCGACGGCTTCGTCATCGCCGGCGGCGCCGGCATCGTTGTGCTGGAGGAATACGAACGCGCCGTGGCGCGCGGCGCGACCATCTACGCCGAAGTCACCGGCTACGCCGCCAACTCGGACGGCTACGACATGGTGGCCCCCTCGGGCGAGGGCGCCGAACGCTGCATGAAGCTGGCGCTGGAAATGGCCGGCAATCCTCGGATCGACTACCTCAACCCGCACGGCACCTCGACGCCGGTCGGCGACGCCAAGGAAATGGGCGCGGTGCGCAACGTGTTCGGCGACGACCTGCCGATGATCTCCTCGACCAAGTCGCTGACGGGTCATTCCCTGGGGGCTGCTGGCGCGCAGGAAGCCATCTACTGCCTGTTGATGATGAAGCACGGCTTCGCCGCCGAGAGCGCCCACATCGAGAACCTCGATCCCGAGTTCGAGGGCATGCCGATCCTGCGTCAGCGCCACGACGGGGAACTGAAGCACGTCATGTCCAACAGCTTCGGCTTCGGCGGCACCAACGGCGCCCTGATCCTGTCCAAGGTCTAGTCTTCGGGGATCAGGTCTCGGCGATCAGGGCTTCCAGCCCCTCGCGCCAGGTCGGGTATCTGGGCCGCCAGCCCAGTTCGGCCTTGGCGCGGGCGTTCGAGAGGCGCTTGGAGTCGTTGTAGAAGCGCCGCATGGCGTCCGACACCGACGGATCGTCCAGCGCCACCTCGGGCGGCAGGGGCAGGCCCAGCCGCGCCGCCGTCCCCGCCATCACCACATCCGCCGGGGCCGGCTCGTCGTCAGCCAAGGTATAGGCGCGGCCCGGATGCGGGCGGGCCATCGAGGCGAAGAAGCCGGCGACGGCGTCCTCGACATGGATACGGTTGAACACCTGACCGGGCTTTTTCACCAGCCGGGCGGCGCCGTCGCGCAGGCGGTCCAGCGGCGACCGGCCGGGCCCGTAAATGGCGGGCAGGCGGAAGATCTGCACCGTCAGCCCCATGCCGCGACCCGCGTCCAGCCAGTCCTGCTCGGCCCGCACCCGGCGCGCCCCCTCCAGACTGGCGGCGTTCAGTTCGTCGTCCTCGAAGGCCCAGCCGCCCGCCCGGTCGCCATAGACGGCGGTTGAAGAGACATAGCCGATCCAGTCGGGATAGGCCTGAGAGACGCTGATCGCGGGAATCAGGGCCTTGAGGCCGGGGCAGCCGGCGCTGTCCGGCGCGGCGGTGATCAGGATGGCCGAGGCCTTGGCGATCGCTGCCGTCAGCGCCGCGCCGTCGGCGGGATCGACCGCAATCACACCCGCCGCCGACAGTTCGGCGCGTCGGGCTGGATCACGCGATGTGGCGAAGGCGCGGCCGCCGCGACGGATGGCCTCGCGCGCCGCCGCTAGTCCCAGATAGCCGCCGCCGAAGACCAGAAGCGAAGGGGCGGCGGGGGCAGGCTGGGTCATGGCGGTCCGGTCAGGCGGTTTTGGCGGCGGCGAGCGTGGCGGCGACGCCCTCAGACTGCAGCGCTTCGGCGCGCTTGTCGTTCCAGGTGGAGACGCACGGTATCTTGCTCCGGTCGGCGCGATCGGCGTAGCGGCGGGCGATGTCGGTGACGTCGGTCATCAGGCCCTCGGCCAGGGTGATCGGCTTCAGCCCGAGGTCGCGGAACTGGTCGTTGGCGACGACCAGTTCGTTCTCGTCGGCCTCCTGACGGGGGTTGGCCACGTTGTGGACCTCGGCGCCGGTCATGTCGGCCACCATCTGGGCCAGATCGCGGACGCGGCGGCTCTCGGTCATCTGGTTGAGGATCTTGACCCGGTCGCCGGACTTGGGCGGGTTGTTCAGCGCCAGTTCGACGCAGCGCACCGTGTCCTGAATATGGATGAAGGCCCGCGTCTGGCCGCCCGAGCCATGCACCGTCAGCGGATAGCCGACCGCCGCCTGCATCAGAAAGCGGTTCAGCACCGTGCCGTAGTCGCCGTCATAGTCGAAGCGGTTGATCAGACGCTCGTCCTGACGCGTCTCCTCGGTCTGGGCCCCCCAGACGATGCCCTGATGCAGGTCGGTGATCCGCAGGGCGTCGTTGCGGGCGTAGAATTGGAACAGCAGGGCGTCCTGCGTCTTGGTCATGTGATAGATGCTGCCCGGATTGGGCGGGAACAGGATCTCCTGCTCGGTCGGGCCGTGGTCGGTCTCGACCGTGACCTTCAGATAGCCCTCGGGGATGCGCAGGCCGGCGGTGGTGTAGCCATAGACCCCCATGGTCCCCAGGTGGGCCAGATGCACGTCCCGCCCGCTCTCGACGATGGCCGCCAGCAGGTGATGAGTGGCGTTGATGTTGTTGTCGACGGTGTAGAGCTTGTGCCGCGCCGACTTCATCGAATAGGGGGCGGCGCGCTGCTCGGCGAAGTGAACGACGCTGTCAGGCGCCCAGTCCCTGATCAGGGCGACCAGGCGGTCGAACTCCTGGCCCACCGTCAGGTTGACGAAGTCGATGGTCCGCCCCGACACCTCGCGCCACGCCTTGATGCGCTCGCCCATGGTGCGGATGGGGGTCAGGGACTGGACCTCCAGCTCATTGTCGATGTTGCGACGGCTGAGGTTGTCGACGATCAGCACGTCCCAGCCGCGCGCCGACAGGTGCAGGGCCGTGGGCCAGCCGCAGAAGCCGTCGCCGCCGAGAATGATCACGCGCATTGGTCGAACCCCGCCTCGTCTCTATCGCTGCCTCCTGCCTAGCCGATGGCGGAGGCCGACGAAAGCGGGGGTCGGTGCGACCTTTGCTACGGCTGAGATCGAGCGTGCACGGCGGCGAGCACGATGGTGCGGTTTTCGGCGAACTGCGCCGAACGGCTGGTCTCGACCTGGGCCCAGCCGTCTGCCACGGCTGTCTTGACGCACCAGTGACGGGCCCGAGGCGCCGACGCGACCAGATTGGTGTCGCCGCACAGGCGCTGCGCCGCCGATCTCAGACGGTTGTTGAGGCGCTGCGATCCCGCCGGTTGGGTGAGGTCGAGGTCGGCGAAGCTGACCGCAATGCTCTCGCGGTCGGCGGGGCCGGTCTGGGCCTGGGCGCCGCAGGGCGCGACACCGGCGAACACAAGGGCAGCGCCCATGAACAAGGACTTCATCATACGATCTCCTGATCGCCCGCTGCGCCGCGTCTCTGGCCTTGGCCTCGAGGACGGGCGTCCGACTGGAGAGCGACGTTAGGTGAAGATCGCGGAGACTGTGACGGCAAAAATCAGGCGTTCATCCTGTCCTGCTACACAAATTCGTTCATGAAAACGCGTGAAGATCGATGAATTTGTGCCAATCGGCGCGTCGCTCTGCGGTTTTTGTCTCACGGCTGCGACGCAGGGCCGCTTTCGTCTCAGCGCGGCGGTCGAGGCTCAAAGCAGGGCGGTGATCGCCGCGCGCGTCGCCTCGCCCAGGTCGGGACGCTTCAGGGCCAGGGCGACGTTGGCGCGCAATAGGCCGATCTTGTCGCCGCAGTCATGGGTCACGCCCTCGTACTCATAGGCGGTGAAGGTCTGGGTCTTCATCAGGCGGTCCATGGCGTCGGTCAGCTGGATCTCGCCGCCGGCGCCGCGTTCCTGCGTTTCCAGCAGGTCGAAGATCTCCGGCTGCAGGATGTAGCGGCCCGAGATCGACATGTTGGAGGGCGCCGTGCCCTGCGCGGGTTTCTCGACCATGCCCTTCATGGCGAAGCGGCGACCGTCCTGGGCCGAGGGGTCGATGATGCCGTACTTGTGGGTGTCGGCCTCCGGCACGGCTTCGACGCCGATGAGGTTGCCGCCGACCTCGGCATAGAGGTCCGCCAGCTGCTTCAGGGCGCCCGGCTGCGAGTCGACGATGACGTCGGGCAGGATGACGGCGAAGGGCTCGTGACCGATGATGTCGCGGGCGCACCAGACGGCGTGGCCCAGACCCTTGGGCTGCATCTGACGGGTGAAGCTCATCTCGCCGGCGGTGGCCAGTTCGGCGTTCATGGCCGCCAGCAGTTCGGTCTTGCCCTTGGCCAGAAGCTGGGCCTCGAGCTCGATCTGGTGGTCGAAATAGTCCTCGATCGCCTGTTTGGCGCGGCCGGTGACGAAGACGATATGCTCGATCCCCGCCTCACGCGCCTCTTCGACGATGTAGGACAGGATCGGCCGGTCGACGACGTTCAGCAGTTCCTTCGGCGTGGTCTTGGTGCCAGGCAGGACGCGGGTGCCCAGGCCGGCCACAGGAAGAACCGCCTTGCGAAGGCGTGCGGGGAAAGTCGTCATCAGTCGTCCCGAAAGTCGTTAGCCGCCTGTCATAGGCGTAAACCGTGACCGTTCCAAACGGGAGCGGGCGCGGCGGGTTGCATCTGCACCAGTCAGCCTTCTCCCCTTGAGGGAGAAGGTGGCAGGCGGAGCCTGACGGATGAGGGGCGTCGTCGCGGTGGTTTGACGTGATATCCTGAACGGCGATGTCGGCTTCGGATGGGCGGCGCCTCCACCCCTCATCCGAGCGCCTCCGGCGCCCACCTTCTCCCTCAAGGGGAGAAGGGTTCGATCACTCCACCGTCACCGACTTGGCGAGGTTTCGCGGCTGATCGACGTCCGTGCCCTTCTGGACGGCGGTGTAATAGGCCAGCAACTGCACCGGCACGGCATAGACCAGCGGCGCGATCAGCGGGTGGCAGTCGGGGGCGTCGACGCGGCGGATGCCTGCGCCGTGCGGGGCCGGAGCCGTGACCGGGGCGATCATGACGACGGGGCCGCCGCGGGCCGCGACTTCCTGCAGGTTGGAGGCGGTCTTCTCATAGACCTCGTCCAGCGGGGCCAGGGCGATGATCGGGGTCTTTTCGTCCACCAGGGCGATGGGGCCGTGCTTCAGCTCGCCAGCGGCGTAACCCTCGGCGTGGATATAGCTGATCTCCTTCAGCTTCAGCGCGCCTTCCATGGCCAGGGGGAACATGGCGCCCCGACCCAGGAAGAGGACGTCGGTCGCCTTGGCCAGGTCGAGGGCGATGGTGCGGATCTGGCTGTCCATCTGCAGGGCCTCGGCGATCAGGCGCGGGGCCTCGAACAGGGCCTTGACCAGCACCGTCTCTTCGTCAGCGCCGATACGACCGCGCGCCACGCCCGCCGCGATGGCGAGCGCCAGCAGGGCCGAGACCTGGGCGGTGAAGGCCTTGGTCGAGGCCACGCCGATTTCCGGCCCGGCGTGGGTCGGCCACAGGACCTCGGCCTCGCGCGCCATGGAGGAGGTGTGGACGTTGACCACGGCGGCGGTCTTCAACCCTTGCGCCTTGCACCAGGTCAGGCTGGCCAGGGTGTCGGCGGTCTCGCCCGACTGGCTGACGGCCACGGCGACCGTGCCCGGCGTCAGGGCCGGCGAGCGATAGCGGAACTCCGACGCGATCTCGACGTCGCAGGGCAGGCCCGCATATTTCTCGAAGGCGTACTTGCCGATCTGGCCGGCGTAGAAGGCGGTGCCGCAGGCGATGATCTGGATGCGGTCGACGGCGGCGAAGTCCACGCCTTGCGTCTTGGCCGTGCCGGTCACCAGGTCGAGATATTCCGACAGGGTGTGCTGGACGCTGTCGGGCTGCTCGTGAACTTCCTTCTCCATGAAGTGGCGATAGGCCCCCTTCTCGACCATGGCCGAGGAGGCCGCGACCTGCACCACGGCGCGGTCGGCGGGACGGCCCGAGGCGTCGAACATGTGGGCGCCCGAGCGGGTCATGGCGACGTAGTCGCCTTCTTCCAGATAGGAGATCTTCTGGGTGAAGGGGCCGACGGCCAGGGCGTCCGAGCCCAGATACATCTCGCCCTCGCCCCAGCCGACGACCAGGGGGCTGCCGCGACGCGCGCCCAGGATCAACTCGTCTTCGCCCTCGATCAGGACGGCGAGGGCATAGGCGCCGGTCAGGCGGTCCAGCGTCGCCTTGAAGGCGTCCAGCGGGGCCAGGCCTGCCGCCAATTTATGATCGAGCAGATGGGCGACGACCTCGGTGTCGGTCTGGCTCTCGAAGACGCGGCCCTCGGCTTCCAGCTCGGCCTTCAGCTCGGCGAAGTTCTCGATGATGCCGTTGTGGACCAGGCAGACGCGGCCCGCCTTGTGCGGGTGGGCGTTGGTCGTGGTCGGGGCGCCGTGGGTGGCCCAGCGGGTGTGGCCGATGCCGATGGTTCCGGTCAGGGGCTCGGCGGCCAGCACGGCCTCCAGTTCGCGGATCTTGCCCTTGGCGCGGCGGCGTTCGATGCGGCCGTCGACGATGGCCGCGATCCCGGCGGAGTCATAGCCGCGATACTCCAGCCGCTTCAGGCTGTCGACCAGGCGGGGGACGACGGCGCCTGCGCCCGTAATGCCGATGATGCCGCACATGAGGTCTGCTCCGATCAAGGGGCGAGGCGGTCTCGCTTTGCGCGACGCCGCCGTAAGGGGTAAGCGAGAGGGTTCAGCCCGTCTCGCCCTGTGATCTTGCGTCTAGGGGAAGCGAAGGCCGGCGACATCAAAAAATGGGTTTCGGAAGGTTTCTTTGCAAACCCTCCGGCGCCCCGCCATCAAAGGACGACGCCCTTGGGCGAGAGAAAATACTTCGGCACCGACGGCATTCGCGGTCGCGCCAACGCCCATCCGATGACGGCCGAGGTCGCGCTGCGCGTCGGGCTGGCGGCGGGCAAGCTGTTCCGCACCGACGACGACCGCCGCCATCTGGTGGTGATCGGCAAGGACACCCGCCTGTCGGGCTATATGATCGAGCCCGCGCTCGTGGCCGGTCTGGCCAGCGTGGGCATGGACGTGCGCACCTTCGGCCCCCTGCCGACGCCGGGCGTGGCCATGATGACGCGCTCGATGCGCGCCGATCTGGGCATCATGATCTCGGCCTCGCACAACGACTATGCCGACAACGGCATCAAGCTGTTCGGGCCGGACGGCTACAAGCTGTCGGACGAGATCGAGCTGAAGATCGAGGCCCTGATGGACGGCGGCCTGAACGACGACCTGGCGCCGTCAGACAAGCTGGGCCGGGTCAAGCGCATCGACGACGCCCCGCCGCGCTATATCGAGATCGCCAAGTCGGCCTTCCCCAAGCGGCTCAGCCTCAAGGGCCTGCGCGTGGCCATCGACTGCGCCAACGGCGCCGGCTACCGCGTCGCCCCGACCACCCTCTATGAGCTGGGGGCCGAGGTCTTTCCCGTCGGCGTCGAGCCGAACGGCCTGAACATCAACGCCGAGTGCGGCTCGACCCATCCGGCCACGGTGTCGGAGGCGGTGAAGCGCTATCGCTGCGACATCGGCATCGCGCTCGATGGCGACGCCGACCGGGTGATCATCTGCGACGAAAAAGGCCACGTGGTCGACGGCGACCAGATCATGGCCCTGGTCGGTCTGGCCTGGGCGCGCAAGGGTCGATTGAATGGCGGCGGCGTGGTCGCCACGGTCATGTCCAATCTGGGGCTGGAGCGGAAGCTGAAGGCCGAGGGCCTGACGCTGGAGCGGACCAAGGTGGGCGACCGCTACGTCATGGAGCGGATGCGCGCGGGCGGCTTCAACATCGGCGGCGAGCAGTCGGGCCACATCATCCTGAAGGACTACGCCACGACCGGCGACGGCCTGATGGCGGCCCTGCAGGTGCTGGCCGTTCTGGTCGAGACCGGCGTGCCGATGAGCGAGCTGGCGCGCCAGTTCGAGCCGGTGCCGCAACTGTTGCAGAACGTGCGCTACACCGCCGGCAAGCCGCTGGAAGACGCCAAGGTCAAGGCCGCCATGGCCGATGCCGAAGCCGCCCTGAACGGTTCGGGCCGGCTGCTGGTGCGGCCGTCGGGCACCGAAAAACTGATCCGCGTCATGGCCGAGGGCGACGACGAGGCCCTGGTCAAACGCGTGGTCGCCGAGGTCTCGGCGGCGGTGAAGGCGGCGGGTCAGTAAGGGTCGGCGGGCGCCGCGAACGGCGCCCGCTGACTTCCTCAGATCGCGGCCAGGGCCTGTTGCAGGTCGGCCCACAGGTCTTCGACATTCTCGATGCCGACCGACAGGCGCACCAGATTGTCGCCGATGCCGCTGCGCGCCTTGGCTTCGGGCGTATAGTCCGAGTGAGTCATGCTGGACGGGTGCGAGGCCAGGCTCTCGGCGCCGCCCAGGCTGACGGCCAGCTTGAACAGCCGCAGGGCGTTCAGCATACGGAAGGCCTCGGTCTCGCCGCCCGGAAGCTCCAGCGAGAAGGTCGAACCCGAACCCTTGCACTGGGCCTCGAAGATGGCCTGCTGTTCCGGCGAAGCGTCCGGCCCCCCGGCGGTCAGGACGGCGCTGACGCGCGGATCGGCGCGCAGGCGTTCGGCCAGGACCAGGGCGTTTTCCTGCGCCCGTTCCATGCGGATGTGCAGGGTCTCCAGACTGCGCAGCAGCAGCCAGGCCGTGTGCGGATCGGTGTTGGTGCCGCAGATGGTGCGCATCTCGCCCACCCGCGCCATCAGGTCGGCGGCGCCCATGCAGCCGCCGGCGATCAGGTCGGAGTGGCCGCCGACATACTTGGTCAGGGAGTAGATGACGAGGTCGGCCCCCAGTTCCAGCGGGCTCTGCCACAGGGGGCCGAGGAAGGTGTTGTCCACGGCCACGATCGGGCGCTCGGCCTGATCCACGGCCTTGGCCCCAGCCACGGCGCGGGCGATGTCGACCAGTTGGTTGGTCGGGTTGGCCGGGGTTTCCAGATAGACGGCGGCGAGGCGTCCGCCGGTGGTTTTCGCCAGGGCGGCGGCCGCGGACATGGCCGCATCCAGGGCGTCGGCGCCCTCGGCGGCGGGCACGCTGATCGCCTTGACGCCGTAGCGGGGCAGGATGCGGTCGAACAGGTATTCGGTGCCGCCATAGGCCGGGGCCGTATAGAGGATGACGTCGCCGGGGCGGACCAGGGCCAGCATGGCCGTCGAGATGGCGGCCATGCCGGTCGAGAAGACCAGGGCCTTGTCGGCCTTGTCCCAGACGGCGAGGCGGTCTTCGAGGATTTCCAGGTTGGGGTTGTTGATGCGCGAGTAGATCAGGCCCAGGGCCTCGTCCGGGTCGCGCTGGCGCAGGCCATAGGCGACCTCGAAGAAGCGTTTGCCGTCCTCGGCCGACTTGAAGACGAAGGTGGACGACTGGAACAGGGGCGCCTTGATCGCGCCCTCCGACAGGGCGGGGTCATAGCCATAGCCCATCATCAGGGTTTCAGGCGCGAGGGTGCGGCCCCCAAGGACGCGGGTGCGGTGACGGTTCATTTTTATGTTTCCTCTCCTGTCCCGGTGATAGCCGACCCGGCAAATGCCCGCCAGACGCCATGTCTCGGAAAGAAATGCGGGCCTCTTTGGAAGTTTCGACCGCAGGGTGGTGGGTCGGATCAGGCCGTCAAGAGGGCGGCCAGAGCCTCGATGCGCTGGCGGATGTCCGGCACGGCGATGGTTTCCCAGAAGGCGGCGCGGGCGGGCGGGCCGAGGACGTAGAGGGCGGGATCGGCGGCGCCGTCGGCGTGGCGGACGCGTCCATCGTCATCGAGATCGAGGCCCAGGCCTGAGGCGGCCAGACGGGCGCGGCCCTCGGCGATCAGGTCGGCGGTCAGGGGCACGGTCGTCGCGTCATGGCCGGGGCCGGTGCAGTCGATCAGCCACGACGCCGACAGGGTCTGTGCGCCGTCGCGGGTGGTCAGGCGCAGCGTAGCGGCCTCGGCGGACGACTCGACCGCGCCGACGCGCCCGGCGCAGACGGTCAGGCGGCCCTCGGCCAGCATTCGGTCCAGTTCGGCGGCGATCTCGGGGGCGATGCGGTGGCGGTGGACATCCCACCAGGGGCGCAGATGGCGCAGGAAGCGGGCGCGTTCGGCGTCCGTCGCGGCGCGCCACAGGTCGAGCGTGATCGGGCGATAACCCTCCATGACCCGGCGCCAGCCGGGGGC
Organism: Candidatus Brevundimonas phytovorans; assembly: GCA_029203145.1. Lineage (NCBI taxonomy): Bacteria > Pseudomonadati > Pseudomonadota > Alphaproteobacteria > Caulobacterales > Caulobacteraceae > Brevundimonas > Candidatus Brevundimonas phytovorans. The sequence continues at coordinate 2,844,275 of CP119309.1, read as the reverse complement.
CCTGGCCAGGCGCCGGGCGGCGAACAATCGCGCCGACAGGGGGCCGCTCAGGGCTTCGGGCGGCAGGTCGACGGGCGCGTCATGCTCGGGGCCGTGCGCGCGAGGCAGCAGGCCGCGCCGCGACACCGCCGTGGCCCGGCCGCGCCAGCCCTGGGCTGACAGGCTCAGCAGCACGTCGACCATGGTCAGGCCGGCCCCGAGGATCAGGACATTGTCGTCGGGCTGGATGGGCGTCAGGGCGTCGGGCGCCCAGGGGTTGGCGATGATGCGCCCGCCCTCACTGGCCGGGGTGGTGCGCGGGGCCGGGTTGCCGGTGGCCACAACCACGGCGCGCCCCTCGATCCGCTCTCCGGTGGACAGGACCGCCGATTGCTTCTCAACGGCGATGACGGCGCCGCTCACGCGGCGGATCAGGCCGGGATAGGCCGCTTCAACCGTGGCCAGACGGTCGCGAACATAGAGGCCATAGAGGCGGCGCGGGGCGAAGCCGTTCGGGTCCGCCTGATCGGGATGATGCGCCCTCAGCCAGTCGATGAAGTCGTTGGGCTGGTCCGTCGTGGCGCTCATGCGCCCTGCGCGGACGTTCAGCCGGTGCGCGTCATTCTGCGTGGCGTAGGCGACGCCTGGACCAAAGGCGTCGCCGCGCTCGATCAGGACCGAGGCCTGTCCGCGCTCTGCCAGCCGCGCGGCCAGCATGGCGCCGGAGAAGCCGCCGCCGACGATGACCACGGGCAGGGAGGAGGCGTCGCTCATGGTTGCACCTCGCCCGGGCGTCGACCGCGTCAAATTCAGCTCAGATTTCCTGATTGAAGGCGCCGATTTCGGGGTGGGCGGCCAGGCGGGGCTTCACCTCCTTGCGGAACAGGTCGCGCATGTCGTCGGCGGACCTCATGCTCTCGACCACGACCACCAGTTCCGGCTTGTTGCTGGAGGCTCGCACCAGGACCCAGGAGCCGTCCTCGAGGTGGACGCGCACGCCGTTGACGGTGATGGCCTCGACGATCTTGCGGCCCAGGATGGAGCCGCCGCTGGCCGCCAGATCCTCGTATTCCTTCACGATCTTGGCCAGGACATCATACTTCAGCTCGTCGTCGCAATGCGGCGACATGGTCAGCGAGGTCCAGGCGTCGGGCAGGGCGGACTTCAGGTCGCTGAGGCTCTTGCCGGGGTTGCGGTCCAGCATGGCCAGGACGGCGCCGGCGGCGACCAGACCGTCGTCGTAGCCGTGACCCAGATCGCCCGACAGGAAGAAGTGGCCCGACTTCTCGAACCCGGCCAAGGCGCCCAGTTCGGCGGTCTTGCGCTTGATGTAGGAGTGGCCGGTCTTCCAGTAGACGGTGGTGGCGCCATTGGCCTTCAGCACCTCGTCGGTCTTGTAGAGGCCGGTCGATTTCACATCGACGACGAAGGTGGCGTTCGGGTGCAGAGCCGACAGGTCGCGGGCCAGCATCAGGCCGATCTTGTCGGCGAAGATCTCCTCGCCGGTGTCGTCCACCACGCCGCAGCGGTCGCCGTCGCCGTCGAAGCCCAGGGCCAGGTCGGCGCCGGTTTCCTTCACCTTTTGCGCCATCGCCACCAGCATGACGTGGTCTTCCGGGTTCGGATTGTACTTGGGGAAGGTCCAGTCGAGGTCGGTGTCCATCTCGATGACCTCGGCGCCCATCAGGCGCAGGGCCTCAGGGGCAAAGGCGCCGGCGGTGCCGTTGCCGCAGGCGGCGACGACCTTGAGCGGACGGGTCAGCTTCAGCTTGGACGCCACGTCCTTGATGTAGGTTTCGCGGAAGCCCTCGATGTGCTCGACGCGGCCGCCGGGGCGGGCGACGCCTTCGCCGTTAAGCACGATGTCTTTGAGCCGGCCGATCTCGTCGGGGCCAAACGTCAGCGGGGCCTGGGCGCCCATCTTGACCCCGGTCCAGCCGTTCTCGTTGTGGCTGGCCGTGACCATGGCCACGCAGGGACAGTCCAGGGCGAACTGGGCGTAATAGGCCATCGGCGACAGGGCCAGGCCGATGTCGACCACCTCCATCCCGCCTTCCAGCAGGCCGAGGATCAGGGCCTGCTTCACCGACAGGGAGTAGGAGCGGAAGTCGTGGCCCACGGCGATGCGCGGCCGCTGGCCGATCTCATGGACATAGGTGGCCAGGCCCAGACCCAGGGCCTGAATGCCCAGCAGGTTGATCTCTTTTTCCAGAATCCAGCGGGCGTCGTATTCGCGAAAGCCGGTCGGCTTCACCAGGGGGGTGGTTTCATACTCCGCCGTATTGGGGCGGATATCCTGGCGCGGTTTCGACATGGGTCTTCCTGAGCATAGGCGAACGGGCGGGGGAATGAACTGCCCGCGCCCTAGCGTGGCGGTATAGCGGGCGTCCCCCGAGAGGCCAAGAACGCGCGGCGAGGCGTCGGGCTGCATTGGGGTTCGCGGCGGTGAAACCTTGACCGCCCCCGCATCCCCGGCCTACGCGAAAGGCTACGATACGGAGACACCCATGCCCCGCCTAATCCTGCTGCGCCACGGCCAGAGCCAGTGGAACCTGGAAAACCGCTTCACCGGCTGGGTGGACGTCGACCTGACCGCCGAGGGCGAGGCCCAGGCGCGGCGCGGCGGCGAGCTGATCGCCGAGGCCGGGTTCAAGCCCGCCGTCATGTTCACCTCGGTCCTGACGCGGGCCAAACGCACCGGCGCCCTGGCGCTGGACGCGGCGGGTCTGAAGGACGTGCCGGTGGTCGAGGACTGGCGCCTGAACGAGCGTCACTACGGCGGCCTGACCGGCCTGGACAAGGCCGAGACGGCGGCCAAGCACGGCGAGGATCAGGTCAAGGTCTGGCGCCGCAGCTATGACGTGCCGCCGCCGCCCCTGGCGTCGGGCGGCGAGTTCGATTTCGGCTCTGACCCTCGCTACGAGGGCAAGGCCATTCCCGACACCGAGAGCCTGAAGACCACGCTGGACCGGGTGCAGCCCTATTGGGACGCCGAGATCGCGCCGCGCCTGAAGGCTGGCGAGGACGTGCTGATCGCCGCCCACGGCAATAGCTTGCGCGCCATCGTCAAGCTGCTGTTCGCGGTGCCGGACGATCAGATTGTCGGCGTTGAAATCCCCACCGGCAATCCGCTGGAGATCGATCTGGACGCCGACCTGAAGCCGGTCGCCGCTCGCTATCTGGACCAGGCGCGGGCGCAAGCCCTGCCGGCCATCGCATGAGTACGTCCGAAGCCGACGCCATCCACATGCGCCGCGCCATTGATCTGGCGCTGGCCAGCATGGGCGAGACCTGGCCCAATCCGGCGGTCGGCTGCGTCCTGGTCAAGGACGGGGTGGTGCTGGCTGAAGCGGCCACCGCGCCGGGCGGACGCCCGCACGCCGAGGAACAGGCCGTGCCCGCCGCTGGCGAGGCCGTGAAGGGCGCGACCGCCTATGTCACGCTGGAGCCGTGCGGCGCCCGCTCGTCGGGCCGCAAGTCCTGCGCCCACTTCCTGGCCGAGGCCGGGGTCGCGCGGGTGGTGATCGCCGCCCTCGATCCTTCGCCCTTCGCCTCGGGCCGGGGCACCGAGCGTCTGCGCCAGTCGGGCCTGACGGTCGAGACGGGCCTGCTGGCCGAGGAGGCCGCCGTCCTGTGCGAAGGCTTCCTCCACCGGGTCGAGACCGGGCGGCCCATGGTCCGCGTCAGCGAGGACGGCAAGGGTTTCGACGGCCGCTTCGTCGCCGCGCCGCGCGCCGACCTGACGACCGAGCTGAACCGGCTGGGCGAGGCGGGCTATACCCGGCTTTGGACCCAGGAGGGCGAACTGGCCGACGCCCTGCGCGAGCAGGGCTTGTTGACCGAGTAGAGCTCGGAAACCCTCGTTTCCGCAAAGCTTCCTTAATGCGGCGTAAGCCATATTGTCGGCATGAGCGACGCTGCCGATCCTGTCCGCAAGAAACCGACCCAGGCCGAGGTCGACCTGATCTGCGCCAAACATGACCGCTTGTGGCAGGCGCGGCCCGGCGGGGCGCGCGCCGTCTTCGCCTGGATGGACCTGTCGGGGCTGACGCTGCGGGGGCGCAACCTGGCCGACGCCGATTTCGCCGCAGCCCGCCTGCACAACTGCGACCTGTCCGGGGCCAAGCTGGACAACGCCAACTTCTTTGGCGCGGACATGCAGGACATCAACCTGACTGAGGCCAGCCTGCGTCGGGCCGATCTGCGCGGCGCCTGCCTGCGCGGGGCCGACCTGTCGGGCGCCGACCTGTTCGAGGCCGACCTGCGCGAGGGCACGATCGCGGCGGCGGACGGCAAGCTGGGCTTCCGTGTCATCGAGGCCCAGAAGCGCGGCGACACCCAGGCCCAGGGCGCCAGCCTGGTCGGGGCCAACCTGCAACGCTCGCGCATGACCGGCATGGTGGCCATCGCCGCCGACTTCACCGACGCCATCATGAAGGACTGCAAGCTGGTCCGGGCCAATCTGAAGCAGGCCAACTTCACCGGCGCCGATCTGGCGGGCGCGGACCTTTCGGGGGCTGATCTGTCGGGCGCGGACCTGACCGACGCCATTCTGGTGGGGGTCAAGGCCACCATGTGGCGCACCGACGGGGCCAATATGGAGGGGACCCTGACCGACAATCGGTCGGCGGGCGAATCCGTCAGCCGCATGCCCGCCGCCGAGATGCTGCGCGACCACGCCCAGTGGTGCGAGACGGGGGGAGCCGAAGGCCAGCCCTCGGTGTTCGACGGGGTCGACCTGCGTCCGCTGGAGTCCATTCGCGGGCTGAACCTGACGGCCCTGTCGGCCAAGGGGGCGGTCTTCTACGGCCTCGACATGGAGGGCGTGCAGCTTCAGGGGGCGCAGCTGGAAGGCGCGGATCTGCGCTCGGCCAACCTGCGCCGTGCCGATCTGCGCGGGGCGCGGCTGGGGCGGGCCAAGCTGAATGGGTCGGACCTGCGCGAGGCCCAGCTAGGGCCGCTAATGTTGGGAGCGGACAGGCTGCTGCCGGCGGACCTGTCGGGGGCTGTGCTGCGCGGCGCGGACCTGTCGGGCGCCGATCTGCGCCGGGCGGTGCTGAAGGGCGCGGACCTCAGCCGAGCGGTCATGCACGGGGCCCAGGTCAAGCAGGCCGACTTCACCGGCGCCCAGACCGGCGGCGCGCGCGGGCTGGACCCGGCGGATCTGAAAGCGGCCTAGAGCGCGCACGAAAAAGGGGCGACGCGAACGCCGCCCCTTATCGGTCAGTGAGGCGTCAGCTGCGCTTAGGCGGCCTTATCCGCCTTGTCGCTCTTGTCCTCGATCATCTTGCCGGTCGCGATCTCGATGCGGCGCGGCTTGAGGGCCTCGGGCAGTTCGCGTTGCAGGTCGATGGTCAGCAGACCATTGGACAGGTCGGCGCCCTTGACCACCACATAGTCGGCCAGCTGGAAACGGCGCTCGAAGTCGCGCTCGGCCAGGCCACGGTGGAGATAGGTCTTCTGGACCGCGGCGTCGTCGTTGGCGGCCTTCTTGCCGGTGACGGTCAGCAGGTTTTCCTTGGCCTCGATGTTCAGCTCGTCGGGCGAGAAGCCGGCGACGGCGATTTCGATGCGATAGGCGTTCTCGCCAGTCGTCTCGATATTATAGGGGGGCCAGCCGTTTTCCTGGCTGGAGCGCGCGGCGCTTTCCAGTTGACGGGCCAGACGGTCGAAGCCGACGGCGGAACGATAGAGCGGCGAAAAATCATAGGTACGCATGGGTCATCCTTCTGAGGTTCAGCAAGGTTGAACCGCCCGGCGATTTGGCCCCGGACGGCGGAGGGATTCAGTCCGGGCGGTCCGAGATCGGCCCCGTCAGGTCTGGAGAGCCCGGAAGCGGCGCTCTCGGAGAAAGAGGTAGGCGCGCATTTCCATGGCGCAAGGGGCGCCCTCAGCCGACGATGAAGCGCGCGAAATCGTCGCTTGGGCCAATCCGCGCCTTGCCGAGGCCGCGAAGCGCCGTAAGGGTTACGGATTGTTTCTTTCAGGACCGACCGGAGCCCCCATGCGACCTCTCGTCCTCGCCGCCCTGCTGGCGTCCGCCCTCGCCGCCCCCGTCATGGCCCAGACCGCGCCGCCCGAAACGGCGTCCCTGCAGCACCGTCAGGGCCTGTCGATGGAGATGCCGACCATGGCCGAGGACGTCGCCCTTCAGGCTGCTATCGCCTCCGCCACCCGGCCGGAAGCCGACCGCGCCCGCGACAGCCAGCGCCATCCCTTCGAGACCCTGACCTTCTGGGGTCTGCAACCGGGGCTGACGGTGGTGGAGATCGAGCCCGGCCGCGCCGGCTGGTGGCGTCACATCCTTGAGCCCTACGCGGCGGCGACCGGCGGGCGCTATGTCCCCGTCAGCAAGCCGACCGAGAGCATGGGCGTCGCCGACGGAACCGCCGACATGGTGGTGGTGGCCAGGGCCTTCCACAACTGGTCCAGCGACGGCCGCACCGACCCCTATCTGACGGCCTTCTTCAAGGCGCTGAAGCCCGGCGGCGTCCTGGCGGTCGAACAGCACCGCAGCGTCGAGGGCCTGAACGTCGCCGACGTCGCCTCGACCGGCTATGTGCCTGAAAGTTATGTGATTCATGCCGCCCGCCGCGCTGGCTTCGAGCTGGAGGCGCGCAGCGAACTGAACGCCAATCCCAAGGACGACCGCGACCATCCGTTCGGCGTCTGGACTCTGCCGCCGGTCCGCACGTCGGAACAAGGGGGCCGCACCCTGACCGCCGAGGAACGCGCCGCCTTCGACGCTATCGGCGAGAGCGACCGCATGACCCTGCGCTTCCGCAAGCCCGAGACTGCGAACTGATGCGGTTTGCGGTTTTGACGCTGGTGGAGAACCGCCTTAAGCCCCAAGGCATGATGATCCTGACCCAGGGAGGCGCGCATGGCTGAGCGGTCGACGCGACGCGCAGTTCTGGCGGGGGCCTGCATGGCCGCCTTCGCCGGCCTGGCCGCCTGCGGCAAGAAGGAAGAAAAGGCTGCGGCTCCGGTCCCCGCCGCGCCTTCGGGCCCGCCGGAAGGGTCGCTGGAATGGGCGGTCGCCGGTTCCTGGCGCTCGCCGGCGGACAAGGCGCGCGACGCCTGGCGCCACCCGCTGGAAACCCTGAGGTTCTTTGGTCTGCAGCCGAAGATGACGGTCGTCGACTTCTGGCCCGGCAGCGGCTGGTATATCGACATTCTGGCCCCCTATCTGAACAAGGGCGGCGGCACGCTCTATCTGGCCGGCTTCGCTGAAGGCCCTGCCGCTGATCCCGCGCAGATCGCCATCAACAAGGCTCTCAAGGCCAGGCTTGAGGCCGACAAGAAGCTGTACGGCACAGTCCCGTTCAGCGCCTTCGGCGCGGGCACGGGGCCGGTGGCGCCCGCCGGGACGGCCGATCTGGTGCTCTTCTTCCGCTATATCCACGCCTGGATGGCGGCGGGCCTGGCCGAGAAGGCCTTCGCCGACGCCTACGCCGCCCTGCGTCCCGGCGGGGTTCTGGGTGTCGAACAGCACCGTCTGCAGCCCGACGAGGATCAGGACCCGGCGGCCGCCAACGGCTATGTGCAGGAATCCTTCGTCAAGCAGTTGGCCGCCGAGGCCGGCTTCGTCTTCGTCGAAGCCTCGGAGATCAACGCCAACCCGGCCGACACCAAGGACCATCCCTTCGGGGCCGACACCCTGGCGCCGACCCGCCTGACGGCGCCCATGGGCCAGCCGGCCAATCCCGAGTTCGACCGCACCAAATACGACGCGATCGGCGAGAGCGATCGCATGACCTTGAAGTTCAGGAAGCCCGAGTGAACCGCGCCACCGCCTTCGCCGCCCATGCGCCCCTGATGGGGGTTCCCGGCGCCGCCTCGCCTCCTGGCGGAGAAGGCGACTGGTTCCGCGGCGCGGGCGGGCTTCGCCTGCGCGCCGCCCTGTGGACGCCGTCGGCCATGGTGGCCAGGACGCCGCGCGGCACCGTGGTGCTCAGCCCCGGCCGCACCGAGCCGATCGAGAAGTATTTCGAGGTCATCGGCAACTTCCTGGCGCGCGGCTTCTGCGTCCTGGCCCACGACTGGCGCGGTCAGGGCCTGTCGGCGCGGCTGCTGCCCGACCGGCTGCGGGGCCATGCGCGCGCGGTCGAGGAGTTTCTGGACGACTACGCCCGTCTGCTGGACGCCTATGAGACCAAGGCGCCCAAGCCCTGGATCATGGTCGGCCACTCGATGGGCGGGGCGCTGAACCTGCTGTCGCTGGAGGCGGGCGAGGATCGGTTCGCCGCCGCCCTGCTGTCCAGTCCCATGCTGCGCATCAAGACCGGCAAGCGGTCGATGTGGTCGGTCAAGCTGGCGGTGCGCTGGAACCTGCGTCACGGCAAGGCGGGCGACTATGTGCTGGATAATCCCGACGATCCCTTCGACCACACCTTCGAGAATGACGCCCTGACCTCGGATCAGCATCGTTATGATCTGTGGCGTCAGCAGCTCTACGCCTGCCCGCACCTGGCCATCGGCGGCCCGACCTGGGGCTGGCTGGCCTTTGCCCTGGACGCCGGCGAGCGGGCGCTGAAGCCGCGGGCGCTGAAGTCGGTCAAGATCCCGGTCTGCGTGGTTCAGGCTTCGGACGACGACAAGGTGTGGAAGCAGACCAACCGCTGGGCGGCGCGTCGCCTGGGTCGGGGCCGCTATGTCGAGGTGCCGGGCGCCCTGCATGAGGTGATCATGGAAGCCGACCCCCTGCGCGGCGTCTTCCTCGACGAGTTCGACGCCCTGGCCGGCTATGTCGCCCCGGCGGAGGGCCAGACGGCGACGGCTGCGCCGGCCAAGGGCGCGGCCTGAAGCCTGATCGATTGCACTGCGCGACGAAAAAAAATCGTGCAATTGGTGCAATGGAAGCGGGGCGGGGCCGGGTTCGTGTTTTGTCGAACGACCCGCCCTCCTCAGCGAAAACTCCAGACTGTGTCAAAGACCAGGGCGCATCATAGGGGCGTGCTGGACCTCGGCGTGTTCAGCCACGTTTTTGCGGCGCAAAGCCCCGTCACGACAGCCTTCTGAGCGTCGGCGAAAAGAAGATGGCGCGCATCCGGGGCGGCGTGGCGTAGGGGGCGCGGCCTCCCGTAGCCGCTTGAAGCTCGACCCGCGAGCGGTCCCTATGGGGCTGCGTTCAGCACCGCCAGGGCCTGGTCGGTCAGGGCGGCGTCGCCCACGGCCAGGATGCGGCCGTCGCCGTCGGGCGTCTGGCCCGACCAATCGGTGACGCGTCCGCCCGCCGCCTCGATCACGGGTTTGAGCGCCGACCAGTCCCAGACCTTCAGTTCTGTTTCGGCCACCAGGTCGATGCGGCCCGCCGCCACCATGGCGTAGGCGTAGGCGTCGCAGCCCAGGCGGGCCAGACGGGCCGAGGCGCGCAGGCGCGTCCAGGCCTCGCGGTCGGCGCCGACGAAGATGTCCGGGTCGGTGGTGGCGATCAGGGCGTCGCCCAGGGCGGGACAGGCGCGGGTCCTGAGCGGGGTCTCGGTCCCGTCGCGCAGAAGGCGACCGCCGGAGGGGCCGCCGAGGAAGACCTCGCCCAGATAGGGTTGGCCGATGGCGCCGATCACGGGCGCGCCTTCACGGCGCAGGGCGACCAGCGTGGTCCACAAAGGCAGGCCGGCGATGAAGGCGCGGGTGCCGTCGATGGGGTCCAGAACCCAGACATGCTCGGCGTCCGGGCGGTCCTCGCCGTATTCCTCGCCGATCACGCCGTGATGCGGATAGCGGGCGGCGATCAGGCGGCGGATGGCGGCCTCCGACGCACGGTCCGCTTCGGTAACGGGGTCGAAGGCGCCGGGCCCGGCCTTGTTCTCTTCGGCGTTGTCGCCGCGGAAATAGGGCAGGGCTGTGCGCGCGGCCGCGTGCGACAGTTCGACGGCGAAGGCTTCCAGTTCGGTCATGCCGAGCAGATACACCGCCCGCCGTTCGGGAGCGAGAGCGCGAACGGCCGAGATCGGACGAAGACCTAGGCCGCCTTGCTGGGGGTGTCGTCGCGGTGGAAGGGTTCGACGGCGGTCGGCGCCGGCCGTTCGACGCTGTCGCCGAGGCCGTCGTAGAAGTAGCTGATCGGCGTCGCCAGGGCCTCGGCCAGTTCCCACAGGCGGGCGGCCGAGATGCGGTTGGCCCCGCACTCGTACTTCTGGACCTGCTGGAAGCGCACCCCGACCTGAACGGCCAGCTGCTGCTGGGTCAGGCCCAGCAGGCGGCGACGGCGACGCAGACGGCGGCCCAGATGAAGATCGATTTCGGCGGCCATGACGGCCCCTCCCTCTGACGGTCTGTGCTGTGCCGGATCGGCACGGCTCAGGCCTCACGCCGCAAGGCTCGTGCCGATTTCGCGTGAAACGCGAACAGCGACGCTTCGAAGCGTCCAAGGCAACCCGCCAGCGCTCAGCGCATTACGGTCGAGGCATCAAGCCTGACTTCAAGGGAGGGTCGTCATGAGTGGATTTGGATTCATCGCCTGGATCATCATCGGCATTATCGCCGGATGGCTGGCGGAAAAGATCATGAAGCGCAGTCACGGTCTGCTGACCAATCTGATCGTCGGCGTGATCGGCGCCCTGATCGGCGGTTTCCTGGCCAACAACCTGTTGGGGGTCGACGCCTCGGGCAACTGGATCGTCGGCATCATTGTCGCCACCGTCGGCGCCGTGGTCCTGCTGTTCCTGCTGGGTCTGGTGAAAAAGCGGGCCTGACGCGCCTTCGGGTTCGAAAGGCAAAAAGGGGCGGTCCGCTGGACCGCCCCTTTCGTCATGCCGATCTGAAGGATCAGGTGTTCGGTTCGTCGGCCGGCGCTTCGGTCGGTTCAGCCGCGTCGGCGGGCGGGGTCGCCTCAGCCGGGGCCTCGCTGACGATCGCGGCGGCGGCCTGGAAGTCGGACAGGCTGGCGTTGACGATGATGGCGTCGCCTTCCTGACGGATGCCGGCCACCGCCACCGGACGGACCGAACCGTCGGCGCCGCGCACGGTCAGCTCCTGACCCGACGCGCCGTTCTGGGCGCCGACCAGCTTGCCGAGCTCGGACCCGTCGGCGCTCTTGACCGTGGCGCCGGGCGTCAGGGTCAGGCTTTGGGGTTGTGCCGCAGGCGCCTCAGCGGTAGCCGGTTCGGGCGTCTGCGCTGTCGTGGCGTCCTGGGCGAACACAGGGGCGGCGATGAGGAAGGCGCCGGCGATGCCGGTCAGCAGGGCGGTCTTGCGGATCATGAGGTCACTCCAATTTCGGCGAGTCTGGCGCTCGCGAAAAGGTGAACCCGCAGCATTTCAGATTGTTTCACTCGCCCAGAAATGACCTTTTCAGCGCCGCAAACGGCCGATTCCTGCTTTATGAGGGGCTAAACCCCGCGAGCACGCCCAAGAGGACTGATGACGACGACGAAACGGCAGGGTGGAGCCAGGCGGCTGGCGCAACGTCTCGGCGGGCTGGTCTATGAGCTGACGCCTCAGATCTTCGCCGTGGCCTCCTTCGTCCTGGGGGCCGTCATGCTGCTGTCGGCGGTGACGCCGGCCTTCAGCGGGCGGCTGCAGGCTTTGGACCGCATCTCGGCGCCCCTGCTGATCGACCTGTCCCATTTCGCGGCCAGCGTGACCGGTTTCCTGCTCCTGCTGGTGTCGGCGGGTCTGTGGCGGCGTCGGCGGGGGGCCTATTACGCCGCCCTGTTCGGCCTGATGCTGGGTGCGGTCTTCTCCCTGATGAAGGGGCTGGACTGGGAGGAGGCGGCGGAGCTGACCCTGGCCGCGGCCCTGCTGCTGCCGTGCCGGGCGGCCTTCAACCGGCGCTCGCGGCTGGGCGAGCCGTTGCGGCCGGGCTGGCTGCTGATGCTGGCCGCCGCCGTCGCGGCCATGCTGTGGCTGGGCTTCTTCGCCTATCGCGACACGACCTACACCGATGAGCTGTGGTGGACCTTCCTGACCGACAAGCAGGCCTCGGGCTTCCTCCGCGCGGGGGCGGTCCTGGCCATCCTGACGCTCGCGGTGGCGGTGCGCTCCCTGCTGACGGCCCCCGGCGCCCGCAGTCACGGCCCGGCGGGCCCCGCCGAGGTGGCGCGCGCCCGCGCCGCCCTGGCGGAAGCCGATACCGCCACGCCGGAGGCCAATCTGGCCCTGCTGGGGGACAAGGCCCTGCTGTTCAGCCCCACGGGCCGCAGCTTCATCGCCTATCGGGTGCGGGGACGACGCTGGATCGCCATGGGCGAGGCGGCGGGCCTGAAGGCGGAGCGGCTGGAGCTGCTCTGGGCCTTCGCCGAGATGGCCGACAGCTATGGCGGGACGCCGGTCTTCTATTCCGTGGGCGAGGGCATGCTGGCCGATCTGGCGACCCTGGGCCTGGCGGTGCGAAAGGTGGGCGAGGCGGCGGTGATCGACGCCGAGCATTTCTCGACCGAGGGCAAGGGCAAGCAGAACCTGCGCACCGCCGTGAATCGCGCCGAACGCGAGGGCACGACCTTCGAGGTTCTGGCGCCCGGCGCCGCCCGGTCGCTGGAGGCCGAGCTGCGCGCCGTGTCGGACGCCTGGCTGGACCACCACAACGGCTCCGAGAAGGCGTTTTCTCTGGGGCGGTTCGACATCGCCTATCTGGACCTTTCGCCCCTCGCCGTGGCGCGTCACGACGGCCGCATCGTCGCCTTCGCCAATCTTCTGGTCGGCGCGCGCGACGAGGAGGTGATGATCGACCTGATGCGCCATGATCCGGACGGACCGCATGGGGTGATGGACTATCTGTTCACCTGCACGGCCCAGTGGGCGCGGGCCGAGGGCTTCCGGCGCTTCGACCTGGGCATGGCGCCTCTGTCGGGGCTGGAGGACCGGCGCATGGCCCCTGTCTTCGCCCGCGTCGGCGCCCTGGTGTTCGAAGAGGGCGGCGCGGTCTACGGCTTCCAGGGCCTGCGCGCCTACAAGTCCAAGTTCGGGCCCGGCTGGCGGCCCAAGTTCATCGCCGCCTCGACCTCCACGCCTCTGGCTTTGGCCCTGCTCGACGTGGCCCTGCTGACCAGCGGCGGCTGGCTGGGGCTGCTGGGGCTGAAGAAGTAGGGCGCTCGATCTCGTCCTCCCGGACGACGTGAAACCGGCCTCAAGCAGCCCGAAGGGCGATAGGCCCAAAAAGAAAGGCGGCCCTTGCGGACCGCCTTCTTCGTTTCGGGAGGCCTCAGCCCTATTCCGGCTTGGAGCGCTTCTTGCGGAACGAGGGGTTCAGGATGGCCTTGCGCAGGCGGATCGACTTGGGCGTGACCTCGACCAGCTCGTCTTCCTCGATGTAGGCGATGGCCTGTTCCAGCGACATCTGACGCGGCGGAGTCAGGCGAACCGACTCGTCCTTGCCCGAGGCGCGGACGTTGGTCAGTTGCTTGCCCTTGATCGGGTTGACGTCCAGGTCGTCCCAACGGCTGTTCTCGCCGATGATCATGCCCTGGTAGGTCTTCTCGCCGGCGCCGACGAACATGATGCCGCGGTCTTCCAGGTTCCACAGGGCGAAGGCGGCGGTTTCACCGTCCGAGTTCGAGATCAGCACGCCCTTCAGACGGCCCTCGATGGCGCCCTTGTGCGGCTCGTAGTGGCTGAAGACGCGGTTCAGCACGCCCGAACCGCGCGTGTCGGTCAGGAACTCGCCCTGATAGCCGATCAGCGAACGCGACGGGCATTTCAGCTGGATGCGGGTCTTGCCGGCGCCCGAGGGGCCCATGTCGGTCATTTCGGCCTTACGCGCCGACAGCTTCTCGATGACGATGCCCGAGAACTCGTCGTCGACGTCGATCATGACATCTTCGATCGGCTCCAGCTTCTCGCCGTTCTCGCCGGTCTTGAACACCACGCGCGGACGCGAGATCGAGACTTCGAAGCCTTCGCGACGCATGTTCTCGATCAGGACGCCCAGCTGCAGTTCGCCGCGACCGGCCACTTCATAGGCGTCGCCGCCTTCGGTCGTGGTGACGCGGATGGCGACGTTGGCTTCGGCTTCCTTCAGCAGGCGGTCGCGGATGACGCGCGACTGGACCTTGTCGCCTTCGCGACCGGCCAGCGGGCTGTCGTTGACCGAGACGGTCATCGAGATGGTCGGCGGGTCGATCGGCTGGGCCGGCAGGGCGTCGACGACTTCCATGGCGCACAGGGTGTCGGCCACGGTGGCCTTGGACATGCCGGCGATGGCGACGATGTCGCCCGCTTCCGAACCCTCGTCCAGGGCCTGACGCTTCAGACCGCGGAAGGCCAGAACCTTGGTGATGCGGCCGCGCTCGATTTCCTTGCCGTCACGATCCAGGGCGTGGATGGCCATGCCGGGCACAGCCTTGCCGCTCTGGATGCGGCCGGTCAGCAGGCGACCCAGGAAGGGGTCGCTTTCGATCAGGACGTTCAGCATCTGGAACGGCTTGTCGCGGTTCTCTTGAACCTTGGGCGCCGGGACGTGGTCGACGATCAGGTCGAACAGGGGGTGCAGGTTGTCGTTGGGAACGTTCAGGTCCAGCGTCGCCCAGCCCGAACGGCCCGAGGCGTAGATGTGCGGGAAGTCCAGTTGTTCGTCCGTCGCGCCGATGGCGGCGAACAGGTCGAAGGTCTCGTTGTGGACGCGGTCGGGATCGGCGTGGGCGCGGTCGACCTTGTTGATGCAGAGGATGGGACGCAGGCCCATCTTCAGGGCCTTGGTCAGCACGAACTTGGTCTGGGGCATGACGCCCTCTTCGGCGTCCACCAGGATGACGCAGCCGTCCACCATGCCCAGGATGCGCTCGACTTCACCGCCGAAGTCGGCGTGGCCGGGGGTGTCGATGATGTTGATGCGGGTTTCGCCGGCCTTGCCGTTCCAGAGCACCGAGGTGCACTTGGCCAGGATGGTGATGCCGCGTTCTTTTTCCTGGTCGCCCGAGTCCATGGCGCGCTCGGTGGTCGCCTCATTGGCTCGGAAGACGCCGGACTGAGCCAGCAGCTGGTCAACCATGGTGGTCTTGCCGTGGTCAACGTGGGCGATGATAGCGACGTTACGAAGGTTCATTTCGGGCTCGGGCGGACTGTGTTCGGCCACGGAAGTCCGGGCCGCTGCAAGATGCGGAAAGCAGGAAGGAAGCGGCGCCTCTTACAGCCCTATCGCCGGAAAGGCCAGCGCGGCGGTTCGATTGTGCCTCAGGCGGGTAAAATGAGCACGATCGTCGCCAGCGCCAGCCCGCCGATCAGCAGGGCCGAAAGGGCGGCGACGGCGGCGACGCGCGGACCGGCCCGGACCACGGCGCGCGGGTCGACCATCAGGCCCAGCCCGGCCATGGCGATCAGGGTCATGGCGGTGACGCCGGCCTGCAGCGGGGGCAGGACCACCTCGGGGATCAGGTTGGCCGAGCGCAGACCCATCAGGATCAGGAAGACGACGATGAACCAGGGGGCCATGTGGTGCAGCTTGGGACCCTTGGCGCCCCCAGCCTGGCCGTCAGCCTTGCCGGAACGCAGCAGGCCCAGGACCAGGCAGATGGGGCCCAGCATCAGGACGCGCACCAGCTTGACCACGGCGCCGGTCTGGACGGCCAGCAGCCCGGCGGGGGCGGCGGCGGCCAGAACCTGGGGCACGGCATAGACGGTCAGACCGGCCAGAACGCCGACCTTGATCGCGTCAAAGCCCATCAGCGCGCCGACGATGGGGACCAGCAGGACCACCAGGATGCCCAGGACGGCGGTGAAGCCGATGGCGGCGGCCACGTCCTGCCCTTCCGCCTCGATCACCGGGGCGACGGCGGCGATGGCCGAGTTGCCGCAGATGGCGTTGCCGCAGGCGACCAGGAGCGCCATGGCGGGCGGCAGGCCGAAGGCGCGGCCGAGCGCATAGCCGCCGAGGATGGCCAGAACGACCACGCCGACGATGGCCAGCAGCAGGACGGGGCCGAGCGCCATGACGGCGGCGCCCGAGACGGTGGCGCCCAGCAGGGCGACGGCGACCTCCAGCAGGGTCTTGGCGCTGAAGGCGATCCCCGGCGCCCAGACGTTCGACGGGGTCCAGAACAGGCGCAGGCCCGCGCCCATCAGGATGGCGATGACCAGACCCTCAATCCAGGGGTGGCCGAACACGGCGGACTCGAGGATCTGTAGAGCGAAGGCGACCGCGCCGACGCTTGCGCTCAGCAGCACGCCGGGCAGCAGGCGGGCCAGACCGTGAAACAGGTCGGCCGGATCGTGCCGGGCGTGAACAGACGGGAGGACAGTCGTCATGACGCCGTATCCTCTGCTCCGATGTCTGATCGATCCAACGGATAGTTCTGGATTTAACGATCGACAAAAGCGATTGATTGGTCATGACGCTGGAACAGCTCCGTATCTTTGTCGCCGTGGCCGAGCGTCTGCACATGACGCGGGCGGCCGAGGCGCTGAACCTGACCCAGTCGGCGGTCAGCGCGGCGGTGGCGGCGCTGGAGGCGCGGCACGGGACCCAGTTGTTCGACCGGGTGGGCCGGGGACTGGCCCTGAACGCCGCAGGGGCGGCCTTTCTGCCCGAGGCGCGGGCGGTGCTGGCCCAGGCCGAGGCGGCGGAGCGGGTGCTGGACGATCTGGCCGGGCTGAAGCGCGGGACGGTGCGGCTGTTCGCCAGCCAGACCATCGCCGCCTACTGGCTGCCGCCGCGCATGGCGGCCTTTGCGCGGCGGCATCCGACGATCGACCTGCATCTGGACATCGGCAACACCCACCGGGTGGTCGAGGCGGTGCTGGCGGGCGAGGCGGAGCTGGGGCTGATCGAGGGGGCGTTCGAGGCGGCGCGGGTCGAGAAGGTGCGGATGGACGCGGACCGGCTGGTGGTCGTCGCGGCGCCGGGGCATCCGCTGGCGGGGCGGGCTGAGGCTCTGTCGGCGGCGGCGCTGAAGGGGCTGGACTGGGCCTTGCGCGAAGAGGGCTCGGGGACGCGCAGCGAGTTCGAGGCGGCCCTGCCGCGCGGCGTCGCGGGGAGCCTTCGGGCGGTTCTGACCCTGCCGTCCAACGAGGCCATTCTGTCGGCGGTGGCGGCGGAGGGCTTGGTCACGGCGATCTCGGAACTGGCCGCCCAGCCCCTGATCGAGGCGGGGCGGCTGGTTCGTCTGCCGCTCGATCTGCCCGAGCGGCCATTTCATCTGCTGCGCCACCGCGAGCGGCGGCCCAGCCGGGCGGCGGAGGCTTTCGCCTCCGCGCTTTAGAAGTCCTAGACCTTGGCCGAGCGGCTGCGGATCCAGGAATAGAGGGCGAAGGTCAGGACGGCGAAGGCGACCAGGCCGGCCCCCATGGCCGGCCACAGCGTGTCCTTGGGCAGGAGGGCGAAGGGGGCTTCGTTCTTCGTGCTGACGATGACGGCGGCGGTGAAGACGCCGAACAGGCTCTCGCCCACGATCAGACCCGAGGCCAGAAGCACGCCCATGCGGCGGCCCACGTCGGCGAAGCGGGTCGTGGCGATCCAACGCTCATAGGCCCAGCCGCAGACGGCGCCGACGACCAGCATGGTGGTGACGGCGGCCGGCAGATAGACGCCGATGCCGGCGGCCAGAGGCGGCAGCTTGACCTTGTCCTTGGTCGCGCCGCGCAGGACGACGTCGAGGATGATGACGCCGACGCCGACCAGGGCGCCGATGCCGATCAGGTCCCAGCGCAGCTCGCCGCTGATGACGCCCTTGGCCAGGGCCGAGATCAGGGTGGCCTGCGGCGCGGCCAGGGTCTGGGCGCCCTGAACGATGGCGGGCGGGCCGCCTTCGAAGCCGAAGGCCTGGTTCATCATGTCGAGGACGAAGGGAATGACCAGGGCGCCGGCGACGACCCCGACCAGCAGGGCCGTCTGCTGGCGCCAGGGCGTGGCCTCGACCAGCTGGCCGGTCTTGAGGTCCTGCAGGTTGTCGTTGGAGATGACGGCCACGGCGAAGACCACGGCGGTGACGATCAGGGCGAAGGCGATGATCGACGGATCGGCGGGCACGCCGGCGATGGCCATGACGCCCAGCATCAGCAGGGAGGCGACGATGATGGCCAGGATGCCGACGCCGGAGACGGGGCTGTTCGACGAGCCGATCAGGCCGGCCATGTAGCCGCAGATGGCGGCCACGGCGAAGCCGATGACCACGACATAGATCAGGCCGCCGACGACCAGAAGCGGGGTCGAGCTGGCGAGCGCCGTGCCCTGGGCGAAGAGGGCCAGCAGGACGGCGATGCCGACCAGGGCGCCCAGGGACAGAAGGCCGACCAGCTTGATCGGAATGTCCTGCTCGGTGCGCTCCAGCACCTCGCCGTGGGCGCGTTTCGACTGGGCGGCGAGGGCCGAGGCCAGACCGGCGACCAGGGGCTTGGCCAGCTTGAACAGGGTCCACAGGGCGGCGACGCCGATGACGCCGGCGCCGATGAAGCGGACCTCCTTGGCCCAGACCGTCATGGCCAGTTCCTCGGCCGGGGCGCCGGCGGGCAGGCTGGCGGCGATCGAGGGGACGCCGTGAGCGGCGGCCCAGGCGACGAACTCGGGCGAGGTCAGGATGGGGACGAAGATCAGCCAGGCCAGGACCAGGCCGAACAGCTGGGTCAGGCCGACGGCGAGACCGATCAGGTGGCCGGCGCCCAGAAGGGCGAACTGCATGGAGAAGCCGACGCCGGTGGCGCCGCCGCCCAGAGCCGCAGGCAGGCGCAGGAAGGCCGTGGTCTCGGCGGCGAAGACGCGGGCCGCGGCGAGGAAGGCGAAGAAGGCCGAGGCGATGGCGCTGCCGATGACCACGAACAGGCCCGAACGGTTTTCGCGCACGGCGCTTTCGGATTCATCCGCGCCCGGCGAGCCGACCTTGAGCACCTCGGCGGCGGCGACGCCCTCGGGGTAGGGCAGGCCGCCCTGGACCACGAGCGTCCGGCGCAGCGGAATGGAGAAGGTCACGCCCAGCACGCCGCCAAGCACGCAGATGGCCACCGACTCCCAGAAGGGGAAGTTCATCCACCAGCCGATCATGACCAGGCCGGGCAGGACGAAGATGATCGAGCTCATGGCGCCGCCGACCGAGGCGACGGTCTGCACCGTCATATTCTCCCAGATGGTCGAGCCCTTGAAGGCGCGCAGCAGGGCCATCGAAATGACCGCCGCCGGAATGGCCGAGGCGAAGGTCAGGCCGACCTTCAGCCCCAGATAGGTGTTGGCCGCCGTGAAGACCGCCGCCAGCAAGCAGCCCAGGATCAGGGCGCGGATGGTCAGTTCGATACGTTTGACGGTGCTGGGAGGGCTGTCTGTCATGCGGGGCTCTTTCCGTTGTCGCGCCGGAGGTAATCCCGAAAGCGGCGCCGTGACAACGGGTCGCGGAGAGCTTCCTTCTCCCCTTGGGGGAGAAGGTGGCGACCGAAGGTCGACGGATGAGGGGTTTTGCAGCCGGTTGAGAGACCCCTCATCCGACCTCGCTCCGCTCGGCCACCTTCTCCCGCAAGGGGAGAAGGATTAGATGTGCGCCATGCCTGAATTGCCTGAAGTCGAAACCGTGCGTCGCGGCCTGGAGCCGGTGCTGGAGGGCGCGCGGCTGACGGCGGCGCGTCAGAACCGGCCGGACCTGCGCTTTCCCTTTCCCGAGCGGTTCGTCGAGCGGTTGGACGGGGCGACGGTGCTGCGGCTGGATCGGCGGGCCAAGTATCTGTTGTTTCCGCTGTCGACCGGGGAGACCTGGGTGACGCATCTGGGCATGACCGGGCGCTTCACCCTGGAGGGCGCGGCGCCGGGCGTGTTCGAAACGGACGCGCCGATCGCGGGCAAGCACGAGCATATGAGTTTGACGGCGGAGCGGGCCGGGGTGCTGACCCGTCTGGGCTATGCCGATGCGCGGCGGTTCGGCTTCATGGGACTGATCCCGACCGAGGCGGTCGAGGGCCATGCCTGGTTTTCGGGTCTGGGGCCGGAGCCTCTGGGCAACGGCTTTTCCGCCGCCCATCTGGCCGAAGCCTTTGCGGGCAAGGCGCAGAACATCAAGGTCTCGCTGCTGGACCAGAGGAATGTGGCGGGGCTGGGCAATATCTATGTGTGCGAGGCGCTGTATCGCGCCCGCCTCTCGCCCCTGACCCCGGCGGGCAAGGTCAGCCGGCCCCGGCTGGAGCGGCTGGCGACCGAGGTGCGTCAGGTCCTGGCCGACGCCATCACGGCGGGCGGCTCGACGCTGAAGGACTTCGCCAATGTCGAGGGCGGGCAGGGCTATTTCCAGCATCGCTTCGACGTCTATGGCCGCGAGGGCGAGCCGTGCCGGACGGAGGGCTGCGGCGGCGTGGTGGCGCGCGTGGTCCAGGGCGGGCGCTCGACCTTCTTCTGTCCGGTCTGCCAGAAGGGTTAGGGCGCGGGTGTTCCAGTGGGCGGGCTGAGGCGCTAGACCTGCCTTGAACGATATAGAGGAGCGCCCAGATGGCCGACGCCTATTCCACCCTGCTGATCGAACGCCATGCTGACGGCTATGCGGTCGTCACCCTGAACCGGCCCGAGGCGCTGAATGCGCTGAACACCACCCTGACCGGCGAGCTGGGCGACTTCCTCGAGAGCGTGGCCGACGACGACAGCGTGCGTTGCGTGGTCCTGACCGGCTCGGTCAAGGCTTTCGCCGCCGGCGCCGACATCAAGGAGATGGCGGATCAGGCCTATGCCGACATGTATCGCGGCAACTTCTTCGCCCGCGCCCATGACCGGGTGGCGAACTTCCGCAAGCCGATCATCGCGGCGGTGTCGGGCTATGCCCTGGGCGGCGGCTGCGAACTGGCCATGCTGTGCGACTTCATCATCGCCTCGGAGACGGCGAAGTTCGGCCAGCCCGAGATCAACTTGGGCGTGGCGCCCGGCATCGGCGGCTCGCAGCGCCTGACCCGCGCCGTGGGCAAGGCCAAGGCGATGGATATGTGCCTGACGGGGCGGATGATGGATGCGGCCGAGGCCGAGCGTTCGGGTCTGGTTTCGCGGGTGGTGGCGGCCGACGCCCTGCTGGACGAGGCGCGGGCGACGGCGGCCAAGATCGCCGGCCAGTCGATCCTGGCGGTCATGGCCAACAAGGAGCTGGTCAACGCCGCCTTCGAGACGACCCTGACGCAAGGGGTGGTGTTCGAGCGCCGCCTGTTCCACTCCCTGTTCGCCTTCGAGGATCAGAAGGAGGGGATGGCGGCCTTCGTCGAGAAGCGCAAACCCGCCTTCACGGGGCGCTGAAACCGGGGCTCAAACCTAGGCCCTGATTCAATTCCGGCCGCGTCGCGTTGACCGGCCGGAGCCTTTCCGCTATAGCCGCCCGCTCTTGAGATTTCCTCGCCGTGGACGTGGGTTCGCGGCGTTTTCGTTCGAAGGTT
Source organism: Candidatus Brevundimonas phytovorans (assembly GCA_029203145.1). Taxonomy (NCBI): domain Bacteria; kingdom Pseudomonadati; phylum Pseudomonadota; class Alphaproteobacteria; order Caulobacterales; family Caulobacteraceae; genus Brevundimonas; species Candidatus Brevundimonas phytovorans. The sequence goes on along the minus strand of CP119309.1, from coordinate 2,823,041 downwards.
TTACCCGATGGCCAACAATGCAGGCGCCCGCAAGGCGATCCGCAAGATCGAAGCGCGGACCGAAGTAAACAAGGCCCGCCGTACCCGCGTCCGTACTTACCTGCGTAAGTTCCAGGAAGCCCTGACGGGCGGCGACGCCGCCGCCGCCAAGGCCGCCTTCATCACGGCGCAGTCGGAACTGATGCGCGCCGTGTCCAAGGGCGTGGTTCACAAGAACACCGGCTCGCGCAAGGTTTCGCGCCTGGCCGCCCAGCTGAAGAAGCTGTCGGCCGCCTGATCTAGACGGCGTCGCGGACGGGCTTTCACAGCCTTGTCAAACGACGTCATCTGAGGCGTTCGGACGACCCGTAACAGGGTTGTCGCAAGAAAATCTAGCGATTTCAACGGCGAGGAAGCGCAAGCTCCCTCGCCGTCTTGCTGTCTGGCGCTAAGTCTCCGAGAGAATCCAGCGTTCGAAATTGCGGCGAAATAGCCATTTTCCCAAGCGCTGCCGAGGTTTGCCGGAGTCAAACAATTTAAGTGCGAATCTCGACTCGAATCAGCGTTGATCTCCGGCGTACGGCGGGTAAGTTTTGGCCTGTAACGCACTTCCATCCCAATCCGGATGAAGACGGGGGAAATCAATGGTTTCCGCCGGCGGGAGACGTCTGTCCGTGAGTATGACCCCACCTGCGAAGCCTTCGGCTTTTCGGGACAGGAGAAGTCGTCCCGGCAGTCGCCTTCGTTGTGTGTTCGTTCGGTGGTTCTAACTCTTGGCGGGTGTGTTTTGACGAATTTGGGGGGCGCGATGACGGGCATGACGGATCCGGACCGTATCTGGACTGAGGCGGCGGGCCGCCTGAAGACCGAGATCGGCGACGGTCCGTTCAGCAGCTACATCGCGCCGTCGGCCGTCCGGCTGGACGCCTCGGGCAATCTGATCCTGGTGACGCCGACCGCCTATGCGCGGGACTGGGTGCGCAAGAACGCCCTGCGTCGGATGAACGAGCTGTGGCTGGGCCTGGACGGCCTGTCGCGCCGTCTGGACGTCCGTTGCCGCGCCGAGGTGGGTTCGCCCGCCCCGGCCACCGCCTTCCCCGCTGGCGAGGCCCCGCGCCTGGCCTCGGTGGGCGGCGTGATCGCCCCCAGCCTCGCCGCCTCGGCCATGGCCGCCTCCTCGTTCGCTCCCTCGACCGACGGCGCTCGCGCCGTCCGCGCCGCCGGCCTGCAAGAGCGCCTGAACTTCGACAGCTTCGTCGAGGGACAGGGCAACGCCTTTGCGCTGGCTATCGCCAAGCAGGTCGCCAGCTGGGCCGACGGCCATTTCAACCCGGTCTTCTTCTGCGGCCCCTACGGCTACGGCAAGACCCACCTGCTGAACGCCATCGCCTGGGAGGCGCAGCGCCTGCGTCCCGACGCCAAGGTGGTCTATCTGACCGCCGAGCGTTTCCTCTCGACCTTCGTGCGCGCCATGCAGGACCGCTCGACCGCGGCCTTCAAGGAAAGCCTGCGCTCGGCCGACATGCTGCTGCTGGACGACGTCCAGTTCGTCGGCGGCAAGACCTCGACCCAGGAAGAACTGCTCAGCACCCTGACCTCGCTGATCGAGGACGGTAAACGCATCGTCCTGTCGGCCGACCGCGCCCCGACCGCCCTGACCGACGTGGAGCCGCGTCTGCGCAGCCATCTGTCCGCCGGCCTGACCTGCCCGGTCGAAGCCGCCGACCGCACGCTGAAGATCGCCGTGGCCCAGTCGCGTCTGAACGCCCTGGCCAAGCTGGGCGTCGTCTCGGGCGAGGCCCGCACCGACGTGCTGGAACATCTGGTGGACCGCACCCCCGGCTCGATGCGGGAGCTGGAAGGCGCCGTGAACACCCTGGCCGCCGTCGCCGGCGCCCGTCTGGCCTCGCTGGGCGTGGACGAGGCGCAGAGCCTGCTGGGCGTCGCCCTGCGCGGCGGGCCCGAGCGCCGCATCACGGTCGATGAAATCCAGAAGACGGTCGCCGACCACTTCAACCTGAAGCAGGCCGATCTGCTGAGCGAGCGCCGCACCCGCGCCATCGCCCGCCCGCGTCAGATCGCCATGTACCTGTGCAAGCAGCACACGACCCGCTCCTATCCCGACATCGGCCGTCGCTTCGGCGGACGCGATCACACGACCGTCCTGCACGGCGTGCGCAAGATCGAGGAGCTGATGCCGAAGGAAGAGCAGATCGCCCGCGACGTCGAGGCCCTGACGCGCAAGCTGCGCGGCTAAAAGGGAAGCCGCGCGCAAGCGGCGCGGCTGAGGTTCATCCACGGGCAGCCTGTGGATAGCGGGGGCAGACGTCGTCGGATGTCGGCCCCCCGTTGCCCCCGCCGCTCAATGCGCTAGTGTTCCCGCCCATCCTTACGGCGACGCTGCAAAGGCGTCGCGGCCCGGGCGAGACCACATGCAGCTGACCATCGAACGTTCCGCGCTCCTGAAAGCCCTCGGGCACGTTCAGAGCGTGGTCGAGCGCCGCAACACCATTCCGATCCTGTCGAACGTGCTGTTGAGCGCCGGGCGCGACCGCCTGTCCTTCGCCGCCACCGATCTTGACATGGAGATGGTGGACGAGGCCGAGGCCCAGGTGAACGTCGAGGGCCAGATCACGGCCTCGGCCCACACCCTCTATGAAATCGTCAAGAAGCTGCCGGACGGCGCCGAGGTCTCGCTGACCTATTCGGGCGACGATCCGCGTCTGGTCATCTCGGCGGGCCGCTCCAAGTTCAACCTGCCGGTCCTGCCGGCGGGCGACTTCCCCATCATGTCGACGGAATCCTCGGGCGCGCGCTACACCCTGCCCAAGGAAGATCTGGCGCGCCTGATCGACAAGACCCGTTTCGCCGTCTCGACCGAAGAGACGCGCTATTATCTGAACGGCCTCTATCTGCACACGGTCGCCGACGGCGGCGTGCCGCTGCTGCGCGCCGTGGCCACCGACGGACACCGTCTGGCCCTGGCCGAGACCCCGGCGCCCGAAGGGGCGGCGGGCGGTCCCGGCGTGATCGTGCCGCGCAAGACCGTCGATCAGGTCCGCCGCCTGCTGGACGACGGCAATGGTCCGGTCGAGGTCCAGGTCTCGGCCCAGAAGATCCGCTTCGAGTTCGGCCACGCCAGCCTGACCTCCAAGGTCATCGACGGCGCCTTCCCCGACTATCTGCGCGTCATTCCCAAGGGCAATGACAAGCAGGCCGACATCGACAACACCCTGTTTTCCAAGGCGGTCGACCGCGTGGCCACCATCTCTGCGGAAAAGAGCCGCTCGGTGAAGCTGGCCTTCGACAACGACCGGGTGAAGCTGACCGTCCGCAACATGGAAGCCGGGCAGGCCGAGGAAGAGGTCGAGATCGGCTACTCCGAAGAGCCCTTCGAAATCGGCTTCAACGCCCGCTACCTGCTGGACGTCGCCGGCCAGATCACCGGCGAAACCGCCCACTTCAAATTCGCCGACCCGGCCAGCCCGACCCTGGTGCTCGATCCGGCCGATCCGGGCGTGCAGTATGTGCTGATGCCGCTGCGTGTCTGACGACGGCGGTTCAGAGACTATCACTATCAAAACTGCCCGGTGGCGCCGTCTTAGTGTTCTGATCGGCAGCGCTGTCTGGTTGTTGATCGCGGTCTGCCTGTGCGGTGTGAGCCTGTATCTGAGTGGCGATGCCTCTGAGCGTGTTACGGTGAGATCCGTGATGGGCAGTATTGAGTTGCTGGTCTTTGTCGCCTTGGCCCTGGGCGGGTTCGTCTATGGTCTGCGCAACATGTGGCGCGGTGATTACATCCGGCTGGAGCCAGAGGGCTTCTATTACAAGGTTCACGACCAGAAGGGCCATGTCCCCTGGCAGGGGCTTAAAGGCTTCCGCACTGAAGCCCCCATGCCTGGGATGGTTGAGGTCGTCGGCTGGGATTATCACGAGGGCGAAGGCGCTGATCCCATGACGTGGAAGCGTCTGCGGACGACGGGGCGCTACCCGACGTCGCTTCATGGCGACCTGGGGCATCGTTGGCAGGGCGGTTCCAGAGTGGTTTGCGAGGCTCTGGAAAGCTGGCGGGCGCGTTACGCGGTCGCGGCGCCGCGCAATCCTGTTGTCCGTCAACCGGCCTTGGCGGACGGCGATGCCGTTTTGATCGTTCACGCGGCGGTGTGGAAGATCCTGTTGTCCTTGATCGTGCTGGGGGCCGGGATTGTGTTTGCACTCAGTTTATCGGTCTGGGTGGCGGCCATCAGCCGTCCGGTGCATCTGTCTGATTGGCTGATCGTCCTTGTGCCCTGTCTGGGGCTGGTGATCGTGGGCCCCCTCTTCTGGGTTTGTCTGCGGCGACTGATTGCGCGGCCACGCATCACTCTGACGTCAGCTGGTTTTGAGGTCGCCGATGAGAGCGGCCGCCTGTTCACTGCATGGCATGAGGTCGCGGTGTTCGGCCTGGTCCATGACGCCCAGTCACATGGGACGACTGTAGGGTGGCGGTTCAAGAATAAGCCTGACGCCGACCCCTATTCTGCCGAAATGCATCAGGCGGTGGGAGGGGGATTCCAGGGCTCTCCGGACGCCTTGCGGGATACGCTGGATGATTGGCGTATTCGTTACAGTCAGGGCTTTGATCCCGATCGGTCGTGACTTGGCCCTCTTGGCGGTTTCGCCTATCTGCAACCTTCTGCCCCACTGGCTCCCGCAGGATCGGGATGAGCGGATAGATTGATCACCTCCCTCGCCCTCACCGACTTCCGTTCCTATGCGAGCGCCAGCCTGCCGGTTTCCGGCGGGGCCGTGGTGCTGCATGGGCCGAACGGGGCGGGCAAGACCAATCTGCTGGAGGCCATCAGCCTGCTGACCCCCGGCAAGGGCCTGCGCGGGGCGACGGCGCAGGAGATGGGGCGGCGCGAGCCGGGCGAGGCCGTGGGGCGGGCCTGGGCCGTCATGGTCACGCTGGATGAAGACGGCGAAGAGGTGCGTCTGGGCACCGGGGTGCAGACGCCGGGGGCGGCGCGGCGCATCGTTCGCATCGACGGCGAGACGGCCCCGCCGGGGCGGCTGCTGGATCACCTGCGTCCGGTCTGGGCCACGCCCGAGCAGGACCGGCTGTTTTCCGATGCGCGGGCGGCGCGGCTGCGGTTCTTTGACCGGCTGGTGTTTGCGGCTGACCCCGATCATGCGGCGACGGTTTCGGCCTATGAAAAGGCGTTGAGGGAGCGGTTGCGGCTGCTGACCGACGGGGCTGAGGGCAGGCCAGCTGACCCCCTGTGGCTGGATGCGCTGGAAGCGCGGCTGTCCGAGGCCGGGGCGCGGGCGGCGACAGCGCGGACGCGGGCCTTGACGGCGCTGCAAGCCGGCATCGACGCGCGCGGCGACCGGCCCTTTCCTCAGGCCGATCTGGGCCTGACGGGCGTGGCCGAAGAAATGGCGGCGGCGGGGGCGGACGAGGCCGATGTGGTCGGGATGCTGGGCGAGGGCTTTGTGCGGGCGCGGGGGCGCGACGCCGCCGCCGGGCGCTCGCTGTTCGGACCGCATCGCTCGGACCTGACCGCCCTCCACCGCGAGAAGAACCGGCCCGCCGCCGAGGGGTCCTCGGGCGAGCAGAAGGCCCTGGTGCTGAACCTGATCCTGGCCCAGGTGGGGCGTCTGGCCGGCCAGTCGGCCCAGCCGGTCCTGCTGCTGGACGAGGCCCCGGCCCACCTCGACGAGGTGCGGCGTGCGGCCCTGTTCGACGAGATCGAGGCGCTGCACCTTCAGGCCTTCATGACCGGCACCGAGCGCAGCCTGTTCGCCGCGCTGGAGGGGCGGGCGCAGTTCGTGACCGTGGAGGGCGGGGCGCTGCTTTCGGCTTAAGGCGCGTCTTCTCCCTCCCCTTCATGGGGGGGGGGCGAGGCGTAGCCGAGGGCGGGTGGGGGCGGTTCGGCTATTCAAGCACTGCGTCTTTCTCACCTCGCCCTCCCCACCCGGTCGCTGCGCGACCACCCTCCCCATGAAGGGGAGGGAGAGGGGGACAAAGAGTGGCTTTTCCTGTCAAATTTCCTATATGTTCTCGGTGTCGGGGCGCGGTGAATTGCGACCTGGCGCGGACGGCGGGCACGCCGTCTTTTCCCTGTCCGTTCGCGGACCCTGAGCCGACGTTTTCATGACCGACCAGACTGACGCCTCGCCGGAATACGGCGCTGATTCCATCAAGGTTCTCAAAGGCCTGGACGCGGTGCGCAAGCGCCCTGGCATGTATATCGGCGACACCGACGACGGCTCCGGCCTGCACCACATGGTCTATGAGGTGGTCGACAACGCCATCGACGAGGCCCTGGCTGGTCACGCCGACCTGGTCCAGGTCATCCTGAACGAGGACGGCAGCGTCACCGTGACTGACAACGGGCGCGGCATTCCGACGGGCATCCACGAGGAAGAGGGCGTCTCGGCGGCCGAGGTCATCATGACCCAGCTGCACGCCGGCGGTAAGTTCGACCAGAACTCCTACAAGGTGTCGGGCGGTCTGCACGGCGTGGGCGTGTCCGTGGTCAACGCCCTGTCCGACTGGCTGGAGCTGAAGATCTATCGCGACGGCAAGGCGCATCAGATGCGCTTCGAGCGCGGCGACACGGTCAAGTCCCTGGTGATCACCGGCGACGCCCCGATCCGCACCGAGGGCGAAAAGGCCGGGCAGCCGCTGAGCGGCACCGAAGTCACCTTCTATCCGTCGGTCACGACCTTCAGCCACATCGACTTCGACCTGAAGACGCTGGAGCACCGCCTGCGCGAGCTGGCCTTCCTGAACTCGGGCGTGGTCATCAAGCTGGCCGACCATCGGGGCGCCGAGCCGGTCGAGATCATGCTGCACTATGAGGGCGGGGTCGAAGCCTTCGTGCGCCACCTCGACAAGTCCAAGACCCCGATCCTGAAGGACGTCATCGTCATTCGCGGCCAGAAGGACGGCATCGAGCTGGACCTGGCCCTGTGGTGGAACGACAGCTACCACGAGACCATGCTGTGCTTCACCAACAACATCCCGCAGCGGGATGGGGGCACGCACCTTTCGGCCTTCCGCACCTCGCTGACCCGCGTCATGGGCAGCTATATCGAGAGCTCGGGCCTGGCCAAGAAGGAGAAGGTCGCGCCGACCGGCGAGGACGCCCGCGAAGGCCTGACCTGCGTCCTGTCGGTCAAGGTGCCGGACCCCAAGTTCAGTTCGCAGACCAAGGACAAGCTGGTCTCGTCCGAGGTGCGCCCGGCGGTCGAAAACCTCTGCTCCGAGGGCCTGTCGCAGTGGTTCGAGGAACATCCGGTCGAGGCCAAGATGGTGGTCTCGAAGATCATCGAAGCGGCGTCGGCGCGCGAAGCCGCCCGCAAGGCGCGCGACCTGACGCGGCGCAAGTCGGCGCTGGAGATCTCGAGCCTGCCCGGCAAGCTGGCCGACTGTCAGGAACGCGATCCGGCCAAGTCCGAACTGTTCATCGTCGAGGGCGATTCCGCTGGCGGCTCGGCCAAGCAGGCGCGCAACCGCGAGAACCAGGCCGTCCTGCCCCTGCGCGGCAAGATTCTGAACGTCGAACGCGCGCGCTTTGACCGGATGCTGTCGTCGGAACTGATCGGCACCCTGATCCTGGCGCTCGGCACGGGCATCGGCCGCGATGATTTCAACGCCGACAAGCTGCGCTATCACAAGATCATCCTGATGGCCGACGCCGACGTCGACGGCGCCCACATCCGCACCCTGCTGCTGACCTTCTTCTATCGTCAGATGCCGGAGCTGATCGAACGCGGCCACGTCTACATCGCCCAGCCCCCGCTCTATAAGGTGTCGAAGGGCAAGCAGCACCGCTACGTCAAGGATCAGGCGGAGATGGACTCCTACCTGATCGAGGAAGGCTGCGCCGACGCCGAGCTGGACCTGTCGGGCGGCGAGCGCCGCATGGGTCTGGACCTGCAGGCCCTGGTCCGCGAAGCCAAGGCCTTCAAGGCCCTGGTCGATCGTCTGGCCGCGCGGGCGCCTGCCTTCGCCATCGAGCAGGGGGCCCTGGCCGGTCTGTTCACCGAGAGCGCGGGCGAACTGGAGACGCGCGCCGCCAGCGCCGCGACGCGTCTGAACCTCTACGCCGAGGAAGGCGACGGCCCCTGGTCGGGCGGCCGCGCCGAACAGGGCGGGGTCCTCTTCAGCCGCGTCCGTCGCGCCGTGACCGAGACCATCGTGCTCGACGAACAACTGGGGCGTTCGCTGGACGCCCGCCGTCTGGCCGAACGCGCCGCCGCCTTCGAAGGTCTGTTCGATCAGCCGGGCGTCTATCGCCGCAAGGACAAGTCGACGACGATCCGCGGGCCTCTGGACCTGCTGGCCGCCGTGCTGGACGCGGGCAAGAAGGGCATGGCCATCCAGCGCTACAAGGGTCTGGGCGAGATGAACCCGGAACAGCTGTGGGAGACGACGCTGGACGTCAACGCCCGCACCCTGTTGCAGGTCAAGGTCGAACACGGCGACGACGCCGACGACCTGTTCGCCAAGCTGATGGGCGACGTGGTGGAGCCCCGCCGCGAGTTCATCCAGGAAAACGCCCTGGACGCCGCTGTCGACGTCTGACGGCCGATCCGGGAAGGATCGACAAGGGCCGGGCGCTGCGGGCGCCCGGCCTTTTTCATGGGTGAGGCCCTACTTGCGCCCGCCGTCGATGAACGCCTGGATCGACGGGGGCTGGCTGTCCGCCGCGCGCAGGCCGTCGCAGGCGATGGCCTTGACGTAGGCGATCAGGCTGTCGGGCGGAATATCGTCCCATGCGGCGTCCGGGTCGGGGAAGCGGTCGGAGACCGCGCCGTCGGCGCCGAACTCGGTCTCCTGAACGATGCGGGCCTGACCGGCGGCGCAGCGGAAGACATAGGCGTCGACCTTGTGGCTGTAGTTTCCGGCCGCGCCCTGAACCGGCACGCGAGCGACATTGATGGCGGTTTCGTCGTTGACGACGGCGAGGCTGGCGACGTCGGCGAGATAGGCGTAACGCGCGCTGGACGAGACCGGGTTCCATTCCTCAGCGGCGGCGACGCCGCAGGTCAGCGCGGACGCGACCAGAAGGGCCGATACAGCAGCAGGATAGTTCATGTCTTCCTCCCCAGGATGGGCGGAGTTCACACCCGCGCGAGGAAAAATTCAACGGGGGCTGTTTGCCGAGGAATTGTCGTTATCCGTACCTAGGCTCGCATCATGAGACGATTTCTGTTGATCCTCGCGACCGTCCTCAGCCTTCCGGCGACGGCGGTCTGGGCGGGAGGGGCCAGCGGCGCCGGAGTCAGCGGCGCGCCCGTCGCCGCGCGCGCCGCGGCCTTCGCCTCGGACCGCATCCTGGTCGAGACGCGGGGGGCGGGGCCTGACGTCATCCTGATCCCCGGCCTGGCCTCGACTTCGGCCGTCTGGGCGCGGACCGCCGAGGCGCTGGAGGGGCGCTATCGCCTGCATCTGGTCACGGTGCGCGGGTTTGGCGAACTGGCGCCAGGCGGCAACGCCGAGGGTCTGGTCGGCGGACCGGCGGCGGCGGAAATCCGGCGCTACATCGCGGAAAAAGGGCTGGAGCGACCTGCGGTCATCGGCCATTCGATGGGGGGGCAGATCGCCCTGCGGGTCGCCGCCGACGCCGGGCCGCGCGTGGGCCGGGTCATGGTGGTGGACGCCTCGCCCTTCTTCCCCTCGCTGATCAGCGCGGGCGCGACGGCGGGGGATGTCGAACCCCTGGCGCGTCTGGCCTATCAGGGGCTGCTGCTGTTCGGCGACGAGGCCTTCAAGACCCAGGCCGGGGCCATGGGCGCCGATATGGGCGGCGCCGCCGACAGCCTGTTCAACACCCTAGGCTGGCAAGGCGGCGACCGTCGCACCCTGGCCCAGGGTCTGTATGAGGTGATGACGGTGGACCTGCGGGCGCGCCTGCCGGCGATCACGGCCCCTGTCACGGTGGTCTATGGCTGGAGCGCCGACGACCGTAGCCCGCGCAGCCAGATCGACGGCCTGTTCCGCGCCGGTTTCCGCTCCTTGCGCACCCCCGCCGCCTTCGAGCGCATCGAAGGGGCCGAGCACATGGTCATGATCGACCAGCCGCGCCGCTTCCAGGCGGCGGTCGAGCGCTTCCTGAGCTGTTCCGCCCCCTATCCCTGCGCCGCCGGGCGCTAGGGCGCCGCCGGATCTCGCAACTCGCGCCGCAGCACCTTGCCCACCGGCGTCTTGGGCAGGGGCTCGGCCCTGAACTCGACCAGACGCGGCGTCTTGTAGGCGGTCAGCTGCCCCCGGCAGTGGGCGATCAGCATGTCCGCCGTCAGATCGGGCGAGCGCGGCACGACCACGATCTTGATCCGCTCGCCCTGCACCGGATCGGGCACCCCGACCGCCGCCACCTCCTCGACCAGAGGATGAGACGCCACCACGTCCTCGATCTCGCCCGGATAGACGTTGAAGCCCGAGACCAGGATCATGTCCTTGATCCGGTCCACCAGCCGCACCCGGCCATTGGCCTGCATCACGCCGACGTCGCCGGTGGCCAGCCAGCCGTCCGCCGAGATGGCCTTGGCCGTCTCGTCTGGCCTCTGCCAGTAGCCCAGCATGACCTGCGGCCCGCGCACGCACAGCTCGCCCGGCTCGTCGATCCCGGCCCAGTTGCCGTCCTCGCGGCGCATCCGCACCTCGGTCGAGGGCACAGGCAGGCCGACGGTGCCGTCAAAGCCCATGGTCTCGGGGTTGGCCAGATCGACCCGGCCGATACAGACCACCGGCGAGGTCTCCGTCAGGCCGTAGCCGTCGACCAGAGGCGCGCCCGTCACCGCCTCCCATTCCTCGGCCACCACCTTCTGCGTCGCCATGCCCCCGGCGATGGTCAGCTTCAGGTCCGAGAAGTCGCGATGGCGAAAGGCCTCGGTCTTCAGCAGGCTGGAAAACAGGGTGTTCAGCCCCGTCATGCCGACGAAGCGTTCCTTCCTCAGGATCCATTCCACCCGTTTTGAATCGCGCGGATTGGCGATCAGGATGTTCCTGCCCCCCGCCCCGGTGAACATCATCAGGTTCGCCGTCAGGGAGAAGATATGATAGAGCGGCAGCATGGTGACGTTGCCGACGACCTCGCCCTGATCGATCTGATCCAGCACCCAGGCGCGGCCCTGCAAGGTATTGGCCAGGATGTTGCGGTGGGTCAGCATGGCCCCCTTGGCCACCCCCGACGTGCCCCCGGTATATTGCAGGAAGGCCACGTCTTCCGGCTTCGTCTCGACCGGCTTCAAGGTCAGCCGCCGGGCGCGCCGCATCATGGCGGTCCAGCGATGCGCGCCCGGCAGGCGGTAGGCCGGAACCAGCTTCTGCACATGGCGCATCATGGCGCTGACGGCGACGCCCTTCAGGCCCGGCATCATGTCGCCCATCGCCGTGACGACGACGTGGCGAACCTGGGTCCCTTGCTGCGCCTGCTCCAGCGTGCGGGCGAACATGTCCATCACCACGATGGCCGTCGCGCCGCTGTCCTTCAGCTGGTGATGCAGTTCGCGCGGCGTGTAGAGCGGGTTGACGTTGACCACCACCGCGCCGGCGAACAGCACCCCGAACAGGGCCGTCGGATACTGCAGGCTGTTGGGCATCATCAGCGCCACCCGGTCGCCGGGCTGGATCCCCGCCGATTGCAGCCAGGCCCCAAAGGCCTTGGCCGCCGTCAGCACCTGACCATAGGTCAGGGCCGTGCCGAGGCTGACATAGCCGGGCCGCTCGGCGAAGCGGCGCGAGTCCGCCTCGAACATCTGCGGCACCGAGGTCCAGCGCGCCAGCTCGTCCTCGATGCAGGCCGGGACGCCGGCGCGGTAATGGGCGGTCCAGAACCGCGCGTCCCACAGCCGGTCCATCTCGGCGGAGGCGACGGCGTTTTCGACGGCCAGATCGCTCATTTCTCCACCACCGCCACCACGCCCTGACCGCCCGCCGCGCAGATGGAGATCAGACCGCGCCCGCCGCCGCGCCGGTCGATCATGGTCGCCAGATTGGCCAGGATGCGCCCGCCGGTCGCCGCGAACGGATGCCCCGCCGCCAGCGAGCCGCCGTTGACGTTCAGCCGGCTCATGTCGATAGCCCCCGGCGCCCGCTCCAGCCCCAGACGGGTGCGGGCGTAGTCCTCGTCCTGCCACGCCTTCAGGGTGCACAGGACCTGGGCGGCGAAGGCTTCGTGGATTTCGTAGAGGTCGAATTCCTGAAGCGTCAGACCGAGTTTGGCCAGCATCCGCGGCACGGCGTAGGCGGGGGCCATCAGCAACCCCTCGTCGCCCTTCACAAAGTCCACCGCCGCCGTCTCGCCGGTGCGCAGGTAGGCCAGAACCGGCAGGCCGCGCGCCCTGGCCCAGTCCTCGCTGGCCAGCAGCACGGTCGAGGCCCCGTCGGTCAGCGGCGTCGAATTGGCCGCCGTCAGCGTGCCGTTGGCGCGGTCGAACACCGGCTTCATGGTCGCCAGTTTCGCCGGGTCGATGTCGGGCCTCAGGTTGTTGTCGCGCTTCAGCCCCCGGAAGGGCGTCACCAGATCGTCGAACAGGCCGGCCTCCCAGGCGGCGGCGGCGTTGCGGTGGCTGGCGACGGCTAAAGCGTCCTGATCCTCGCGCGGGATGGCCCAGCGCTTGGCCATCTGCTCGCAGCTTTCGCCCATCGACAGGCCGGTGCGCGGCTCGGCGTTGCGCGGCGGCTCGGGCTTGAAGGGGGCGGTCAGCCCTGCCCCCAGCAGGGCCTTGATCCGCCCGCTATTGGTCTTCTCGCGGTTGGCCGCCAGCAGGGCCTTGCGGAACCTTTCATTGAGCCCGATCGGCGCGTCCGAGGTGGTGTCCACCCCGCCGGCGATCCCGACCTCGATCTGACCCAGGGCGATCTTGTTGGCCACCAGAATGGCCGCCTCCAGCCCGGTGCCGCAGGCCTGGGTCACGTCATAGGTCGGGGTGTCGTGGCCGATGGTGGTGTCCAGCAGGCTCTCGCGCGTCAGGGCGATGTCGCGCGACAGCTTCAGCACCGCCCCCGCCGACACCTCGCCCAGCCGCAGGCCGTGCAGGTCGTAGCGGTCGGCCAGACCTTGCAGCGCCGCCGTCAGCATCTCCTGATTGGAGGCCTCGGCATAGGCGGTGTTCGACCGCGCGAAGGGAATGCGATTGCCGCCGAGAATGGCGACCCGGCGCGGGGCGGAAGCGGTCAGCATGCAAGACTATCCTCAGGCGAAAGGGTCAGCCGACCCCGCAGATGGGCGCGGGCGCCGGTCGCGTCGCGCACCTCGAAATCACGGACGTCGCCGGCAGGGCCCGCGTATAGCCCGACCTGTCCCGGCAGGAAGAGCGGCGCGCGGAAAGCGACCTCGACCTCGGCGGCGTCCAGCGGCGCGGACGGCGACAGGGCGGCGACCGCCCGCGCCTTGGTCCACATGCCATGAGCGATGGCCCGGCGAAAGCCGAACAGCCGCGCCCCCAGGGCCGAGGTGTGGATCGGATTAGCGTCGCCCGAAACCCGCGCATAGCGACGGCCCAGATCGGCGGGAAGGGTCCAGGTCTGGATCAGCCGGTCGGCCTCGACGCCGCTCAAAGCCGGCGCCGGATCGCCGTGGCCAGGTCGGCCGAGCCGCAGGTAGAGACTGGTCCCCTCCCACACCGTCGCGCCGTCGCGGACCGCCGTGGTCTCCAGCGTAAAGGCCTGCCCCTTGTCGTGGCTCAGAAACCGTCCCGGCCGCGCCGTCAGCGTCAGCCGGTCGCCGAGGTCCAGCCGCGCGTGCTGGCGGATGCGGTTGTGCAGATGCACAAGCCCCATCGCCGGATAGGGGAAGTCCGCCCCCAGCATCAGCCGCATCTGCAGCGGAAAGGCCAGGATATGCGGCCCCGTGATCGGCACGCCCTGCTCCGCCGCAAAGCCGCACAGGCGGGCGTAGGCGCCGACGGCCTCGGCCTCCAGAACGGCCTCGCGCTGCAAGGCGCGCTGGGGCAGGACGGGCTCGCCCGGTTTGGCGCGCAGCATCCCGCGCAGGGCTCCGCCGACCACCGCCGCGCCCGACAGAGGGGCGTCGATCCGCTCGATCCCGGCCGTCATGCGCCCAGCAGGCTCTGACCGCAGACGCGCACCACCTGGCCGTTGACGCCGCCGGAGGCGGGCTCGGCCAGCCAGGCGATGGTCTCGGCCACATCGACCGGATGACCGCCCTGACCCAGGCTGTTCATGCGCCGCCCGGCCTCGCGGATGGCGAAGGGAATGGCGGCGGTCATCTGGGTCTCGATGAAGCCTGGGGCCACGGCGTTGATCGTGAGTCCACGCCAGGCCAGTTGCGGCGCCAGCCGGCGGACCGCGCCGATCCAGGCGGCTTTCGACAGGGCGTAGTTGCTCTGACCCATATTGCCGGCGAGGCCGCTCAGCGAGGACACGGCGATGATGCGGCCGTTGGCGCGCATCCCCTCGCCCTCGACCAGGGCGCGGGTGACGGCCAGGGGCGCCGACAGGTTGACGGCCATCACGCTGTCCCACTCCGTCGGCGTCATGCGGGCCAGGGTCCGGTCGCGGGTGATGCCGGCGTTGTGGATCACCACGTCGTAGCCGCCGCGCGACCGGGCGTCGGCGAGCAGGGTCTCCGCCGCGTCGGGCGCCGTAATGTCCAGCGTCAGGGGCGCGACGCCCAGCTCCGCCGACAGGGCGGACAGGGCCTCGGCGGCGGTCGCCACGTCCAGCGCCGTCACCTGGGCGCCCTCGGCGGCGAACAGGCGGGCGACAGCCTCGCCTATGCCGCGCGAAGCGCCGGTCACGAGAACGCGCCGGTCCCGATGACCGGCGCCGGGCTCGCTGGTCGCGACGGGCACGGCCACGCGGATCGGCTGGCCCGAGACATAGGCCGAGCGCGGCGACAGCAGGAAGGCCAGGCTGCTGTCGGCGGCGTCTTCGGCCCCCGGCGCGACATAGAGCAGGTGGACGGCGATGCTGCGCCGCGCCTCCTTGGCCAGAGAGCGGACGAAACCTTCCAGCCCCCGTTGGATCGCCTCGCCCTCGGCGTCGGCCATCGTCTCCGGCGGGGCGCCGATCACGACGATGCGCCCATGCTCGGCCACCGAACGGACAGCCTGATGGAAGAAGCGATAAAGGCTCTGGGCCGCGACGGCGTCGGCGCAGCTTGAGGCGTCGAACACCAGCCCGCCGTAGCGCAGGTCCGGCGACCATTCGACATGGAGCGTCTGACCCGCCCCCTTCGCCAGCCGGTCCAGCGTCGTCGCCATGCGCCCCTTGCCGTCCGGGCCGAGCAGCAGAGGCCCGATGATCGCCGCCCCCGCCTCGGCGCGACGGCGCAGCGGCGCCGGACGCGGCAACCCCAGCGCCCCCGTCAGCCAGCCGCCGACGCCCGAGTTGGCGAAGTCCAGATACCGGTCGCTCATCAGGCCGCCTTCCTGGTCGTCTTGCGGGCTGCGGTTTGCGCCGCCTGACGTCGCTCCAGCCCCGCAGCGATGTCGAAGTCGGCGGGGAAGTCGTCCACCTGGATCGCCTGATCGGCATAGGCGGCGAAGCGGGCGATGAGGGCGCGCTCGTCGGCGTCGATCAGCCCAAGCTGTTCAGCCGTGGCGGCCCAGGCGTTCAGCAGGGTCAGGTTCTGAGGCGCGCGGGCGATGCGGCCCGCCCGAATGGCATCCTTCAGCCGGCGCTCGATGGCCTCGACCTGCGGATAGAGGTCGAAGGCGACCATGGTGGCGGCGATGGGATCGACCTCGATCCGCGCCGACCAGGACCCGGCGGTCAGGCGGTCGCGCGCCGCTCCATGCGTCTGGATCAGACCGGCGACGGCGGCGGCGCAGGCGTCGGTCGGCAGGGGCGTCCTCAGACCGAAGGGCGCGCCGACCAGTTTCAGGAACAGGGCCGCGCCCCGACTGGGATGGTTGGCCAGCAGGTCGCGCCACGCCGTCCCGGCCCGCGCCAGGGCGTCCTGCGCCGCCCAGTGAACAAAGGGCAGGTCCTCGACCGGACGGCCCTCGTCCTCGAACCGCTTCAGCACGCTGGACAGGATGAAGAGCTGGGACAGGATGTCGCCCATCCGCCCGGTCATCGCGCCCTTGCGCTTCAAGGCCCCGCCGACCGTGGCCATCGACAGGTCCGACGCCAGGGCCAGCAAAGTCGAGAACCGCGTCGCCGAGCGGTAATAGCGCCTCAGCTGCGGCGCCGCCTCGCCCGGCGCGGCGATCAGCCGCCCGCCCGTCAGGCTGAAGGTCAGGGCCCGCGCCACGTTTCGGAACAGGAAGCCGACATAGCCGAACAGTGCCGCGTCGAACGGCTTCAGATCGCCCGCCCCCGCCGTCCGCATCAGGGTCAGGACATAGGGATGGCAGCGGATGGCGCCCTGACCATAGATGATCAGGGTGCGGGTCATGATGTTGGCGCCCTCGACGGTGATGGCGACTGGAATCTGCTGATAGGCGCGGGCCAGGAAGTTGCCGGGACCCATGCAGACGCCCTTGCCGCCGACCACGTCCATGCCGTCATTGATGATGAGGCGGGCGCGCTCGGTGACGTGATATTTGGCGATGGCCGAGACGACCGAGGGCTTCTCGCCCTGATCCAGGGCCGCCGCCGCCAGACGCCGCACGGCGTCCGAGGCGTAGAGGTGCCCCGCCATTCGGGCCAGAGCCTCCTGCACGCCCTCGAAGGCGCCGATGGGCTGGTTGAACTGGCGACGGATGGCGACATAGGCCCCGACCATGCCGACCGCCAGCTTGGACATGCCGACATTGGACGAGGGCAGGGAGATGGCCCGACCGGCGGCCAGACACTCCATCAGCATCCGCCAGCCGTTGCCGACCTGGGGCCGCCCGCCGATGACCATCTCCATCGGCACAAAGACGTCGTCGCCGCGGGTCGGGCCGTTCTGGAAGACCGCGTTCAGCGGCCAGTGGCGTCGCCCGATCTCCACCCCCGGATGGTCGCGCGGGATCAGGACGCAGGTGATGCCCGGCTCGGCGTCGCCGCCTAGCAGACCGTCGGGATCGACGACGCGGAAGGCCAGACCCAGCACCGTCGCGACCGGGGCCAGGGTGATGTAGCGCTTGCGCCAGCTGATGCGGAAACCCAGGGTCTCGACGCCGTTCCACATCCCCTTGCAGACCACGCCCACGTCGGTGATCGAGGCGGCGTCGGACCCGGCATAGGGGTTGGTCAGGGCGAAGCAGGGGATGTCCTCGCCGCGCGCCAGACGCGGCAGGTAGTGGTTCTTCTGGTCTTCTGTGCCGTAGTGCAGCAGCAGCTCCGCCGGGCCGAGCGAGTTGGGCACCATGACCGAGACCGCCGCCGCCGAGCAGCGCGTCGACAGCTTCTGGATCACCTGACTGTGGCCATAGGCCGAAAAGCCCAGGCCGCCGTAGGCCTTGGGAATGATCATGCCCAGGAAGCCCTTGTCCCTGGCATAGGCCCAGGCTTCCGGCGACAGGTCCTGCCAGACCGCGGTGGTCTCCCAGTCGTTGGCCAGGTCGCACAGGACCTCGGCCTCCAGGTCGAGGAAGCTCTGTTCTTCGGGGGTCAGGCGCGGGGCGGGGGTGGCCAGCAAGCGCTTCCAGTCAGGCTTGCCCGCAAACAGTTCAGCGTCCCACCAGACATTGCCCGCCTCGACCGCCGCCTGCTCGGTCGGGCTCATCTTCGGCATGATCTGACGGAAGCCCGCCATCGCCCCCCGCGACAGGATGGCCCGACGCAGAGGCCGAACGGTCAGCAGCAGGAGCAGGGGCGCGGCCACCGCCGCCAGGATCGCCGCCGTCGTCGGCGCGATCACCTCCGCCCCCCAGCCCGCCGCGATCCACAGGGCGGCGGTGAGGCTCCACACCGCCATCCGCGCCTGCACGGCGGTCAGGAGGAAGGCCCCCAGGGCCAAGGCCCCAATCCAGATCAGCATGGTCAATATCCCCCGCCGACGCGTCCCCCGGTCGGCCTTTCGTTGCAGTCGTGGCGTGTCGGACCGGCGCTCAGCGCGCCCGCGTCCAGGTCTGGGTGCGGCACAGCAAGGGGGCGATGCAGCCCCGTACCGCCAGCCGGTCCGGCGCGACCAGGGTCAGCGTCCCCGTCGCCGCCCCCTGACCGCTGTCCGGGTCGTAGAGAGCCCCCGCCCTCCAGACCTGCGGCCCGCCTGAGGCGGCGCGGAGCACGGTCAGCCCCTTGACGGGGCGGCCTCGCAGGGCCGGATCGCGGTTGCGCACGTCGCGCTGATCCGGGTCAGCCCGCAGGGCGGCGGCGTCCGCCACGCGGGCGCACAGGCCGTCGCCGCAGCGCTCGATGGCCACCACCCCGTTCTGGGCCGGCGTGCGCCAGCGCCCCAGCAGGGCGTCGTCCTGCGCCATCACCGGCGAAGCGACCGCAGCGACGAGAGCCACGGCCAGACCCCACAGGCTGCGCCTCATCCCTTGCCGCCCTGATAGGCGTTGCGGACCGAGGGCGGCACGCGTTGATAAAGGGTCGGCGTCGGGATCTTCAGGCGACGGCGGGCGACGTCCAGCGGCTCGGCGAACAGGCGCTCATAGTCCTCGCCGGGCAGCCAGGCGGCCCGGCGACCGTCGCGCCAGGCCTGGAAGACGGCCCGTGCGCAGGGATAGCCGGTGCGGGCGCGCATGAACTGGACGGCGATGCCCGAGGCGATCAGGCCGAAGCCCGGACTGCGGGTCTGCGGCAGGGAGAAGGCCACCAGACAGGCCTCGCCCAAAGCATCCGCTTCATAGCCCGTCAGGACGTGCCAGATGTCATGGACGTCGCGGACCCTGCGCGCGAACCAGGCGCGGGGATGGGCGGCCTCGATCTCGCTGTCGGCGATCTTGCGGCTCTCATCGGCCAGGCCGTAGGCGGAGAAGTCCTGGGCGTCGATGAAGCCGCGATAGGCGGCGCCCACGGTGCCGTCGGCGAACTGGTCCAGCCAGGCGCGATCCTGAAGCCGGTCCGCCAGCTCCTGTCGGCGATAGGCCTGCAAGCCGCCCTCCGGCGTCTGCAACAGGCGGCTGTAGCCCCAGTCGGGTGATCGCCCCGCCAGGGCGTTCATGATTTCAAACACCTGTTCGGTGTCGTCCTTGTCCGCCACCAGACGGCGCAGGGCGCGCAGCGCACGGACGGGTTGTACGCGTGAAGCCGTCAGTTGCGACGGCCGACGCGCCGCGTCGAAAGCGGCGTCAAAAGACAGAAGGGGGGTTGCAGCTTGCACTTGCGGGTTCCTTTGCGGAAGCCTAGAACGGGTAACTATCTACATGAATGTCATTTACAGATATGTCAATTGCCGCCGTTGAAAAACCCCGTCGTCGCCGTCGCTCGCCCGATGAGGCGCGGCGTGAGGCTGTCGTCTCGGCCCGCGCCCTGTTGCTGTCGGGCGGTCCCACGGCCGTAACCCTGTCGGCAGTGGCGGCGGACATTGGCGTGACCCACGCCAATCTGATCCACCACTTCGGCTCGGCCGCCGGCCTGCAGTCCGCCCTGATGGGGTCGATGGTCGATGACCTGAACCAGGCGCTGGACGCCGCCGTGACGCGGCTGCGCACCGACGATGGCGCGCCGATGGAGTTGATCAACGCGGTCTTCGACGCCTTCGCCGAGGGCGGGGCTGGACGGCTGGCCGCCTGGATCGCCATGTCCGGCGACCTCAGCCATCTGGAGCCGGTGCGTGACGCGGTGAACAACCTGGTCAAGGCCATCATCGAAAAGCTGGGCGAGACGGACGAGGCGCGCGAACGCATCGGATCGGCGGTGCTGTTCATCGCCCTGAGCGCCTTTGGCGAGGCCCTGATCGGCCCGCCCTTGCGCGCCATGCTGGACCAGCCCGACGACGCGGGACGCCGGGTGGTGGCCAGCCTCTTGCCGCGCTTCATCAAGAAGCCGACCGCCGAGGCCTGATCCGGGCCCGACGCCGGCCATTGCATAATGACAGGGCCCGGATACTAGTTATGCAACTGATTGCATAACGGGTCGCGCCCATGTCCTATCCTGAACTGCTCAAGCCGCTCGACCTCGGCTTCACCACGCTGAAAAACCGGGTGCTGATGGGCTCGATGCATGTGGGGCTGGAAGAGGTCGAGAACGGCTTTGCGCGCATGGCCGCCTTCTACGCCGAGCGGGCGCGGGGCGAGGTGGGCCTGATCGTCACCGGCGGCATCTCGCCCAACGAACGCGGCCGCCCCATGCCCTGGGGCGCCAAGCTGACCACCGAGGAAGAGGCCGGCCACCACCGGCAGATCACCGATGCCGTCCA
This sequence comes from Candidatus Brevundimonas phytovorans, assembly GCA_029203145.1. Classification (NCBI taxonomy): domain Bacteria; kingdom Pseudomonadati; phylum Pseudomonadota; class Alphaproteobacteria; order Caulobacterales; family Caulobacteraceae; genus Brevundimonas; species Candidatus Brevundimonas phytovorans. The sequence goes on along the minus strand of CP119309.1, from coordinate 2,802,861 downwards.
CGCCGAGGGCGGCAAGATCGCCCTGCAGATCCTGCATTTCGGCCGCTACGCCTATCACCCCGACCTGGTGGCGCCCTCGGCCATCCAGGCCCCGATCACCCCCTTCGCCCCCCACGCCCTGACCGGAGAGGAGGTCGAGCAGACCATCGCCGACTTCGTCAACTGCGCCGCCCTGGCCCAGTCCGCCGGCTATGACGGCGTCGAGATCATGGGGTCCGAGGGCTATCTGATCAACGAGTTCATCGCCGCCCGCACCAACCAGCGCGACGACGAATGGGGCGGCTCGTATGAGAACCGCATCCGCCTGCCGCTCGAAATCGTGCGCCGCACCCGCGAGCGCGTCGGCCCCAACTTCATCATCATCTACCGCCTGTCGATGCTGGACCTGGTCGAGGGCGGCTCGACGGCGGAAGAGGTGGTGCAACTGGCCAAGGCCATCGAGGCGGCGGGCGCCACCATCCTCAACACCGGCATCGGCTGGCACGAGGCGCGCATCCCCACCATCGCCACCAGCGTCCCGCGCGCGGCCTTCGCCTGGGTGACCAAACGCCTGAAGGGCGAGGTCTCCATCCCCCTGGTCGCCACCAACCGCATCAACACCCCGGAAGTGGCCGAGCGCCTTCTGGCCGACGGCTATTGCGACATGGTGTCGATGGCTCGCCCCCTGCTGGCCGACGCCGCCTTCGTGCAGAAGGCCCGCGAGAACCGCGCCGACGAGATCAACACCTGCATCGGCTGCAACCAGGCCTGCCTGGACCATACCTTCGCGGGCAAGATCACCTCCTGCCTGGTCAATCCCCGCGCCTGCCACGAGACCGAACTGGTCATCGCCCCGGCCGAAAAGCCGCGGAAGATCGCCGTCGTCGGCGCCGGTCCCGCAGGGCTCAGCTTCGCCGTCACCGCGGCCGAACGCGGCCACGACGTCACCCTGATCGAGGCCGCGAGCGAAGTCGGCGGCCAGTTCAACATCGCTCGGAAGATCCCCGGCAAGGAGGAGTTCGGCGAGACCCTGCGCTACTTCCGCAAGCAGTTGGACCTGACAGGGGTCAAGGTCCGTCTCAACACCCGCGCCGAGGCTGAAACCCTGGCCGACGAGGGCTTCGACGAGATCGTCCTGGCCACCGGCGTCAGCCCGCGCACGCCCGAGATCGACGGCGTCGACCACGCCAAGACCCTGACCTACCTCGATGTCCTGCGCGACGAGGTTCCCGTCGGCAAGACCGTGGCCGTCATCGGCGCCGGCGGCATCGGCCATGACGTCAGCGAATACCTGGTCGAGCGCCATGAGCCGCCGTCGATCGACCGCTTCTTCCGCGCCTGGGGCGTCGATCCCGATTACAAGACCGCCGGGGGCCGCACCGCGCCTCAGGTCGAACCGGCGGAGCGTCAGGTCTTCCTGATGCAACGCTCGACCGGCAAGGTCGGCGAGCGTCTGGGCCGGACGACGGGCTGGATTCACCGCGCCGCGCTGAAGATGCACGGCGTCGTCACCGCCAGCGGCGTCGCCTATCGCCGCATCGACGACGCGGGCCTGCACGTCACCATCGACGGAACGGACAGGACCCTGCCCGTCGATCACGTCGTCATCTGCGCCGGGCAGGAGCCCCTGCGCGAGCTGCAGGACGATCTGATCGCGCGCGGTTGCTCGGTCCACCTGATCGGCGGGGCCGACGTGGCCGCCGAACTGGACGCCAAACGCGCCATCGACCAGGGCGTGCGCCTCGCCGCCGCTCTCTGAGGAAGGAAAAGCTCATGACGCCGACCCTGCATCCCGCCGCCGCCGCTTCGCTGGACAAGTGGCATCAGATGGTCGCCGCCCAGGACCTGGGGGCCTTGCGCGCCATCACCCATCCCGAGGCCGTCTTCCGCTCGCCGGTGGCCCACAAGGCCTATCACAGCGCCGAGGCGGTGGTTCTGGCCGTCAGCACCGCGGCCGGCGTCTTCTCCGACTTCGCCTATCACCGCGAAGCCGCCACCGCCGACGGCCTCAGCGTGGTGCTGGAATTCAGCGCCAAGGTCGGAGACAAGAGCGTCAAGGGCATCGACTTCATCCGCTTCGATGAAGACGGCCAGATCGTCGATTTCGAGGTCATGATGCGCCCCCTGAGCGGGGTTCAGGCCATGGCCGAGGAAATGGGCCAACGCCTCGGCGCCCTCCTGCCCGCCTTCAAGGCCCAGGGCTAGATAAGGGCTAGGTCGGCCAGGTCTCGGGGCTGGCGCCCAGCACCTCGCCGGCCAGATAGAGCGAGCCGCAGATGACAATGCGTCCGGCCCCCAGCGCCAGCGCCCGGTCGATCGCTTCGTCCACCGAGGCCGTCGGCATGGCGCCGAAGCCGCGTCCCTGCGCCACCGCCGCCAGGGCCGCCGGGTCGGCCGCTGCGCCGTCGAAGCCGACGGTGAAGACCTGGGCGTCGACGCCTTTCAGCGCCTCGAAGAAGCCGCCTGCATCCTTGTTGGCCAGCATGGCCACGATCAGGGCCAGGGGACGCGGCGCCCGCGCCTGACGCTCGCTCAGCGTCCTGGCCATGGCCCGTCCGGCGTGGGGGTTGTGCCCGCCGTCCAGCCACAGCTCGGCGTCGGCGGCTTGCGCTTTTTCGGCATAGGGGCCGGCGGTCAGACGCTGCATCCGCGCCGGCCAGCGCACGGCTTTCAAGCCCGCCGCGATGGCGGCCTCGGGCAGGTCCAGCTCCAGGGCGGCGGCCACCGCCACGCCGGCATTGTCGAACTGGTGCGGACCGCTGAGCGCCGGGGCCGGCAGGTCGAGGAAGCGTTCCTGATCCTGATAGACCAGTCCGCCGCGCTCGGCCCAGGCGTCGAAGTCCACCCCCATGACGGTCAGGGGCGAGTGGACCTCGGCGGCGCGGCGTCCGATCACGGCCATGACGGCCTCGGACTGACGGGCGATGACGCCGCGCGCCCCGGACTTGAGGATGCCCGTCTTCTCGCGGGCCACGCCCTCGATCCTGTCGCCCAGGAACTCGGCGTGATCCAGATCGACCGGGGTGATGACGCTGAGCAGGGGCCGGTCGATGACGTTGGTGGCGTCCAGCGAGCCGCCGAGGCCCACCTCGATGATCGCCAGGTCGGCAGGCGTCTCGCTCATGGCCACGAAGGCGGCGGCGGTCGTGCTCTCGAACACGGTGGCCTCGCCTGACACCGCTTCAATCCGGTCCAGCACTTCGTTCAGCTGATCATCGCTGATCAGGGTCCCGGCCAGCCGGATGCGCTCGTTGAAGCGCACCAGATGCGGCGAGGTGTAGGCGTGGACGCGCAGACCCGCCGCCTCGGCGATGGCCCGGATCAGGGAAACGGTCGAGCCCTTGCCGTTGGTGCCAGCGACATGAACCACCGGCGGCAGCCTGTCCTGCGGATCACCCAGCGCCGCGCACAGGGCCCGCATCCGGTCCAGCGACAGGTCGATGCGCTGCGGATGACGGGCCAGAAGGCGCTGCGAGATGGGATCCATGAAGGCGCTTACGCCGCCTTGCGCTTGCCGCCCATCAGCATGGACATGATCTGGCCCAGCGTCGTCGGCAGGTCGCCGCGCGCCACGACCTTGTCGACCATGCCCTTGCCCTGCAGATACTCGGCGCGCTGGAAGCCCGGCGGCAGTTTCTCGCGGATGGTGGTCTCGATCACGCGCGGACCGGCGAAGCCGATCAGGGCGCCCGGCTCGGCCAGATGCACGTCGCCCAGCATGGCGTAGGAGGCGGTCACGCCCCCCGTGGTCGGGTCGGTCAGGACGACGATATAGGGCAGCTGCGCCGCCTTCACTTCCTGCACCGCCAGGGTGGTGCGGGCCATCTGCATCAGGCTGAGGGCGCCCTCCTGCATCCGCGCGCCGCCGGCGGCGGTGAAGCAGACGAAGGGCACGCCGCGTTTCACGGCTTCACGCGCGGCGGCGATGAAGGCCTCGCCCGCCGCCATGCCCAGCGACCCGCCCATGAAGGTGAAGTCCTGCACGATGACGACCGCGGCCACGCCGTCGATCTGGCCATAGCCGATGGCCATGGTGTCCTTGCGGCCCGCCACCTTGCGCGCCGCCGACAGGCGCTCGCGATAGGGCTTGCCGTCCGAGAACTTCAACGGATCTTCGGGCACGTCCGGCGTGTCGATCGCCTCGAACTTGCCGTCGTCGAAGGTGGCCTTCAGGCGCGTCGGCGCATTGATCCGCATATGGCGGCCCGACGGCGTGACCCACAGGGCCGCCTCCAGGTCCGAGCGGAACAGCATCTCGCCGCTGTCCGGGTCCTTGACCCACAGGTTGTCGGGCGTGTCGCGCCGGCTGACGATCTTGCGCACGCCGGGAGCGAAGCGGGACAGCCAGCCGCCGCGCGGCTTGTTCTCAGGATTCTTGTCGACCATGAGCGCGCCTTTAAACGGTTTCCGTCACGGAAGCACTAGTTCTGGCGGTGCGAACCGCATCAGCCAGGGCCTTCACCCGGGCCAGAACGCGGGGCACGGCCGGTTCGTTCGCTGCGAGCGCGGCGGCGACCTCATCGACGAAGACCGACCCGGCCACCACCGCATCGGCCACACGGGCGATCTCGGCGGCGCGCTCGGGCGTCTTGACGCCGAAGCCGACGGCGACCGGCAGGTTCGCGGCCTTGCGCACGCGCTCGACGGCGGGGGCGACGTCGGCGGCCACGGCTTCCTTGACCCCGGTCACGCCCGCGACCGAGACGTAATAGACGAACCCCGAGGTGCCGCGCGCGATGACCTTCAGCCGCTCGTCGTCCGAAGTCGGCGTGGCCAGACGGATCAGCGACACGGCTTGCGCATCCAGCGCCGCCGCCAGAGGCCCGGCCTCTTCCGGCGGGCAGTCGACCACGATCAGGCCGTCCACGCCCGCCGCCGCCGCGTCAGCGGCAAAAGCCTCGTAGCCGTAAGACTCGACCGGGTTCAGATAGCCCATCAGGATGACCGGGGTGGCGTCGTCGCCCTTGCGGAAATCGGCCACCAGATCGAGCGTGCCGCGCAGGGTCATCCCCGCCGCCAGCCCGCGCAGGGCCGCCCGCTGGATCGGCGGTCCCTCGGCCATCGGGTCCGAAAACGCCAGACCCAGTTCGATCAGGTCAGCGCCGGCGGCGGGCAGGCCGCGCAGGATCTCCAGCGCCTCGTCGCGGCTGGGATCGCCGGTCATGACATAGGGAATAAAGCCGGCCCGGCCCTCGGCCTTCAGGGCGGCGAAACGGGCGTCGATACGTGCAGTGGTCACTGAGGCGTCGCTCCTGCGGCGGGCGCCGGCTGACCGGTGCAGACATCGCCGGGGATGGTGGCGAAGCCGAGGTAGCCGGGGGCGGTCGCCTCAGCCGGCTTGGACTCGTCGTAGAAGGCGATCATCTGCATGCCGTCGCAGCCGCCGGCCTCGCGGCGCTTGACCAGGATGACGCGGTTGTCGTCGCCGTCGGCGGGCAGCCAGCCCTGGGTCTGGAACTGGGCCAGATAGGCCTCGGCCAGGGCGCCGACCTGATCCAGTTGCGCCGTGACGCAGAAGGCCGGGCTGCGCACCAGGCCGCCGCAGTCGGGCGCGGCCACGGCCGGGGGCAGGACCGGCACGCCGGTCGCGGCGACGCCAGGGCCGACCATGGGCGCTGCGGGCGCTGCGGCCTGAGCCGGAGCGGGCGCGGCCTGGGTCTTGGCCATGGTCAGCGTCGGCGACGCCAGCACGGCCAGGGCCGCGATCAGAAGGCTGTTCATGCTCAAAGCTCCACGCCCAGGTGTTTGGCCACGGTGAAAATGTCCTTGTCGCCTCGACCCGACAGAACCAGGACGACATCGCCGCCCTTGCCCACGTCCAGCGCGATCTCGCCGATGCGGGCGAGGGCGTGGGAAGGCTCCAGCGCCGGAATGATGCCTTCCAGCTTGGACAGCATCTGGAAGGCCTCCAGCGCCTCGTCGTCGGTGGCCGACAGATATTCGCCGCGCCCCAGGTCGTTCAGCCAGGCGTGCTCCGGCCCGATGCCCGGATAGTCGAGGCCGGCCGAAATGGAGTGGCCCTCGAGAATCTGACCGTCGGCGTCCTGCAACAGATAGGTGCGGTTGCCGTGCAGCACGCCGGGGCGGCCGCCCTTCAGGCTGGCGGCGTGTTCGGGGGTGTCCAGACCATGGCCCGCCGCCTCGACGCCGATCAGGCGCACCTCGGCGTCGTCGACGAAGGGGTGGAAGGCGCCGATGGCGTTGGAGCCGCCGCCGATGCAGGCCACCACGGCGTCGGGCAGGCGCCCGATCCGGTCCAGCGACTGGCGCTTGATCTCGCGGCCGATCACCGACTGGAAGTCGCGCACCATGGCCGGATAGGGGGCCGGGCCCGCCGCCGTGCCGATGATGTAATAGGTGTCCTCGACGTTGGTGACCCAGTCACGCATCGCCTCGTTCATGGCGTCCTTCAGCGTCGCCGCCCCGGCGGTGACGGCCGCGACCTCGGCCCCCATCAGCTTCATGCGGAAGACGTTGGGCTGCTGCCGTTCGACGTCGACCGCGCCCATATAGACGGTGCAGGGCAGGCCGAAGCGGGCGCAGACGGTGGCCGAGGCCACGCCGTGCTGACCGGCGCCGGTTTCGGCGATGATCCGGGTCTTGCCCATGCGCCGCGCCAGCAGGATCTGGCCCATGCAGTTGTTGATCTTGTGCGCGCCCGTGTGGTTCAGGTCCTCGCGCTTCAGCCAGATCTTCGCCCCGCCGAAATGATCGGTCAGCCGCTCGGCGAAATAGAGCGGGCTTTCGCGACCGACATAGTGGGTCAGGAAATCGTCCAGCTCCGCCTGGAAGCTGGGGTCAGCCTGGGCCGCCTCATAGGCCGCCTGAAGCTCATGGATGAGCGGCATCAGGGTTTCGGGCACGAAGCGGCCGCCATAGGGACCAAAGCGGCCCTCGGCGTCAGGCCAGGCGTAGGAGTTCGGGAGAATTGCGTTCACGAGCGGCAGTCTTTCGCGAGAAGGCGACGAAATCAGGACCGGGATACGGCCTTGAGGAAGGCGTGGATCAGGTCCGCGTCCTTAACACCCGGCGCGCTTTCGACGCCAGAGGAGACATCGACCAAGGGCGCCCCCGAAATGCGCACGGCCTCGGTGATATTTTGCGGGTCGAGGCCGCCTGCGAGGAACCAGTTTGCCGGCAGGGCGCGGTTCTGCATCAACGACCAATCGAACGAGGCCCCGACCCCGCCGGGCAGGTTTGAACCCTCGGGGGGTTTGGCGTCGAACAGCAGATGGTCAGCCACATCGGCCCAGTCGGGCACGGAGGCGAAGTCGGCCTGACCTCGGATCGGCAGGGCCTTGATGATCCCCGCCCCCGTCAGCCGCCGCACCTCGGCGGCGCGCTCGGGCGTCTCATGGCCGTGCAGCTGGATCAGATCGGGCCGCAGGATCAGCCCCACCTCGGTCAGCAGGGCGTCGTCGGGATCGACCAGCACGGCCACGATCTTCGCCCGCTTCCTCGCCCGGTCGAACAGGGTGGCGGCGTGCAGGGGCGGGATATGGCGCGGGCTTTTTTCAAACACCACGGCCCCGACAAAGGCCGCGCCGCCGGCAAGCGCCGCGTCCAGCGTTTCGGGCGTCGTCAGTCCGCAAATCTTGGCCAGGGTCATAAAGGGGAGGTGCGCGAGGGAGGCGAAGAGGTCAAGAACCTTCCCTTCCGCTTTCCTTTCGTCATCCTCCGGCAAGCCGCGCAGCGGCGCTGACCGGGGGACCCAGCGGCGCCCGAAGGGCGGCGCGTCGCAGCCAAAGAGCCTCGCGCCCACTTGCAGCAAAGATCGCCTGCGGCGCCGCTGGGTCCCCCGGTCTCGCTCCGCTCGCCGGAGGATGACGAAAGGAAGGGCTTCAGGCGAAGATCAGCTCCACCTCTTCCGGGCTCAGCAGCCGCCATTCCCCAGCCCCCAGATCGTCCGGCAGCACCAGCCCGCCCAGCCGCTCGCGGTGCAGGGCCTCGACGTGGTTGCCCGCGGCGGCGAACATCCGGCGCACCTGATGATAGCGGCCCTCCGTCACCGTCAGCAGGGCCTCGGTCGGCGACACCACCTCGAGGATGGCGGGCGACAGCGGCTTGTCCTCGCCCTCCAGCACCAGCTCGCCCGAGGCGAACAGCCCGCCTTCGCTGCCGGTCAGAGGCCGCGCCAGGGTCGCGCGATAGACCTTGGCCACATGGCGTTTGGGGCTGATCACCCGGTGCAGCAGGTCGCCGTCGTCGGTCAGCAGCAGCAGGCCCGTGGTCTGCTTGTCCAGCCGCCCGATGGTCGAGATGGCCGGGTCGCGACGCTTCCACCGGTCCGGCAGGATGTCATAGACCAGCGACCCGTCTTCCTTGCGCGAACAGGTCATGCCCAGCGGCTTGTTCAGCAGCATGACCAGACCGGCCACCGGGTCCAGAGGCTCGCCGTCGATCTCCATCCGCGTCGGCAGGTCGGGCGTCACCGGGATGCGTTTGGACACATCGGTCAGATCGGCGCCGTCCAGAACGATGCCGCCCGCCTTGCCCATCCGCGCCATCTCGGCCCGCGAGCCATAGCCCATCGACCCCAGAAGCTTATCGACTCTACTTGTTGGGGTCCTACCGCCCTTCGGGCTACTTGAGGACGTGTTCACTTCACCGCCTCGAAGATCTTGTAGCCGCCCTTGTCGAGCAGCGGTTTGACCCGCTTGAAGGCCGCGTTCAGCTCGGCCTCATAGGGCAGGTGCCGGTTGGCCACCAGCCACAGCACGCCGCCGGTCTTCAGCAGGGCCGCTGCCTGACGGATGAAGTTCTGGCCCAGACGGCGATCCTCGGTCCCGCCGTCGTGGAAGGGCGGATTGCTGACGATGAAGTTCAGCTCGCCCTCGGTCGGCAGGGTGCGCACGTCGGCCCACTCGAAGCTGACGCGCGGGTCCTCGACATTCTTCCTGGCCGCCGCGATGGCCCGCCGGTCGATGTCGATCAGACGAAGGCTTGTCACCGCCGGCGAGCGCAGCGCCACCAGCGACAGGGCCCCGAAGCCGCAGCCCAGATCGGCGCCCGCGCCCTTCAGCGGCGGCATGACGCCAGCCAGCAGGGCCGTGCCCGGATCGACCCGGTCCCAGGCGAAGACGCCCGGCTGCGACCAGGCCTCCAGCCCCTCGACCTGTCGCAGCTCGCCCGCCGCAATGGCCGCATCCAGGCCCTCGATGACTTCAGGCCGCGTGACGATGCAGCGGCGATGGTGGGCCTTGGCCGTCTCGCCGACCTCCAGACCGAAGTCCTTCAGCTCCTTGCCCAGACGCGAGCCGCCCTTGCTCTTGTGCGCCATGACGTCGAGGCGTCCGCCGACCTTCAGCGCCCGCAGCGCCATGGCCAGGGTGTAGCGCCGCTCCACCACGCCGGGCGGGGCATAGATCATCGCCTCGTCCACCGAACCGGGGGCGAGGTCTTCCAGCGCCGTCGCGCCGGGGATCAGGGGCGAGGTCTGCACCGCGCCGGTCGGAACGTCGAACACCGCCGGCGGGCGGCCATAAAGGATCGTGGTCATGGAGAGCCTATAGCGACATTTCTTCTTCCCTTCTCCCCTTGCGGGAGAAGGTGGCTTGCGGAGCAAGACGGATGAGGGGTTTCGCCGCGATTTCCGCAGCCTGTCTTGCGCCGCGCTCTACGCGGATCACGCCGTCGCCGCCACCCCTCATCCGAGCGCCTTCGGCGCCCACCTTCTCCCGCAAGGGGAGAAGGGTAGAGAGAAGATGACACCCCGGAACAGATCAGGCACAACCCGCCGATGCTCGCTGACCCCCGCCGTTCCGCCTCCCCCGCTCCGCTTGACCTGAGCGCCGCGCGCGAGGTTCTGGGGCGGGTCTGGGGCCATGCCGATTTTCGCGGGCTGCAGTCCCAGGTCGTGGCCGAGGTTCTGGCCGGGCGCGACGTCATGGCCGTGCTGCCGACCGGCGGCGGCAAGAGCGTCTGCTATCAAATCCCGGCCATCCTGCGCCGCGGCGTCGGTCTGGTGGTGTCGCCGCTGATCGCCCTGATGACCGATCAGGTCGAGGCCCTGAAGCAGCAGGGCGTGGCCGCCGCCCGCCTCGATTCCGGCGTGCCGATGGAGGAGCGTTCCGCCATCTGGCGCGCCGCCCGCTCCGGCGAACTGGACCTGCTCTATGTCTCGCCCGAAGGTCTGGCCGCCGGCTCCATGCTGGAACGCCTGTCCGAGATCGACCTCAGCCTGATCGCCATCGACGAGGCCCACTGCGTCTCTCAGTGGGGCCACGACTTCCGCCCCGACTATCGCTCGCTGGGTCGTCTGGCCGAGATCTTCCCCGGCGTCCCGCGCATCGCCGTCACCGCCACCGCCGACGCCCGCACCCGCGAAGACATCCTCGCCTCGCTGCGTCTGGGCGAGGCCCGCGTCTTCGTCGACAGCTTCGCCCGCCCCAACCTGCAACTGTCCGCCGAGCGCAAGATCAACGGCAGCCGCGCCCGCACCGACGCCGCCGTGGTCGAGCTGGTGCGCGAGCGGCGCGGCAAGTCGGGCGTGGTCTATTGCGGCAGCCGCGACGGCTGCGAGCGCGTGGCCCAGACCCTGCGCGACGCCGGGACCAACGCCATCGCCTATCACGCCGGCTTCGACGCCAAGGACCGCGACAAGCGGCTGGAGCGCTTCCTGGCCGAGGACGGCGCGGTCATGGTCGCCACCATCGCCTTCGGCATGGGGGTGGACAAGCCCGACGTCCGCTTCGTCATCCACGCCGATCCGCCCGGTTCGCTGGAAGCCTACTGGCAGGAAATCGGCCGCGCCGGACGCGACGGCGAACCCGCCGAGGGCATCACCCTCTATGGCCCCTCCGACATCGCCTGGTCCCTGCGCCGCCTCGAAGGCCGGCCGATGGCCGAGGAGGTCAAGCAGGTTCAGACCCGCAAGGTGCGCCAGCTGTTCGCCATGCTGGACGGCGCCGTCTGCCGCCCTCAGGCCGTGCGCCGCTACTTCGGCGAGACCGACGCGCAACCGTGCGGCGTCTGCGACATCTGCGGCGACCCGCCCGCCACGTTCGACGCTATCGTGCCGGCGCAAAAGGCTCTGGCGGCGGTGCAGCGTCTGGGCGAACGCTTTGGTCGGACCCGCGTCGTCGACCACCTGCTGGGCAAGACCAAGGACGTCCAATCGTGGGAGTCGAACCTGTCCACCTGGGGCATCGGCGCCGACCTGTCCCTGACCGCCTGGCGCGACGTCATCGACCACCTGCTGTTCGAGGGCCTGCTGGTGGAGGACCCGAACGAGGGCAAGCCCATCATCCAGTTGGGCGATCCCGAGGCCGTCCGCGCCGTCTACCGCGGCGAGCGCCCGATCCAGGTGCGCAAGGCGCCCGTTCGCGTGGTCGAGGCCGAACGCCCGCGCCGCAACGCGGGCCGCAACCTGGCCGCCGAGGCGCTGGACACGGACGTCCGCGCCCGTTTCGAGGTCCTGCGCGCCTGGCGCCGCGATCGCGCCGCCGAACAGCACGTCCCGCCCTATGTCATCTTCCAGGACAAGACCCTGGTCGAGATCGCCCTCAGCGAGCCGCGCAACCTCGACGCGCTCGGCCGCATCTCCGGCGTCGGCGCCGGCAAGCTGGAACGCTACGGCAAGGGTGTGCTGGAGGCCCTGCGCGGGACGGACTGAGCCGCGTTCCATGACCAAAGCTTAACTGGAAAGCGCCCTATCGCCCTGTCACCTTTTCCGCCGAAAAAAGGGGAGAGGGCGTTGGACATGAAGCGGTTTCTGGCGACGGGCGCGGCCTGTCTGGCGATAGCGGGCGCGGCGCAGGCCCAGCCTCAGGACGCCCCGGCCGAGGCGCCCAAGCCCATGGACCTGCCGCGCGACTGGTCCGCGACCCTGACGCAGGACGCGACCGGCCTGCACGACATCATGATCGACAGCCATCCCGGCGTGCACGACCGCCTCAACCCGGCCTTCAAGCCCCGGCTGGACGAGGGCCTGACCGTGGCGCTGGAACGGGCGAAGACGACCACCGACGCCGGCGGCTGGTGGTGGGCGCTGCGGGCCTATGTCGCCTCCTTCGAGGACGGTCACGTCGGCATCAGCGTCACCCAGCCCAACTACGGCTTCGCCACCCGCTGGCCCGGCTTCCTGACCCTCTATCGCGGCGCCGATCAGGTGGTGGCCGACCGCGACGCCGCCGACGCGGCGACCCCGCCGCTGGGCGCCCGGCTGATCGACTGTGACGGCGTGGCCGCCGACAAACTGGCCGAAGAGCGCATCGGCCAGTTCCGGGGCCGCTGGTTCCTCGAGGCCCAGCGCGTCCTCTACGGCGACTGGCAGTTCCTCAGCGCCCAGAACCCCTGGATCCGCGAAATGAGCCAGTGCCGGTTCGAAAGCGACGGCGCGACCCGGACCTACGCCCTGAACTGGCGCGCCACGCCCGACGATCTGAGCGCCCGCCGCACCCGGCTGGCCCAGAGCGCCTGGCCCGACTTCGGCCTGAAGCATTTCGACGACGGCGGCTTCTGGATCTCGACGCCCTCGTTCAACGGCGATCCCTCCAGCGAAACCCACGCCGAACTGACCGCCCTGATCGCCGACATGAAGGCCAAGCAGGACGCCCTGCGCCTGGCCCCCTATGTGGTGCTGGACCTGCGCGGCAACGGCGGCGGCTCCTCGCACTGGAGCCAGTTGATGGCCCAGGTCCTGTGGGGCGACGACTGGATGATCGCCCATCCCGAACCGGCGATCGAGGCGGTGGAGTGGCGCGCTTCGGACGGCAATATCGCCCAGATCGCCGGCTTCCTGGAGCAACTTCGCGCTTCGAACGGCTCGCCCGAATATATCGAGTGGGCCGAGAGCGCGGTGAACGGCATGAAGGCGGCCCAGGCCGCCGGCGAGGTCTATTGGCGCAGCGCCAACGAGCCGCAAGCCGAGGACGCCGCCCCGCCGCCGGCCGCGCCGCAGCTGATGGCGGGCCGGGTCTATGTCCTGACCGACGCCCGTTGCGGCTCGGCCTGTCTGGACGCCGTCGATCTGTGGAAGACGGCGGGCGCGCTCCAGGTCGGACGCGAGACCTCGGCCGACACCGTCTACATGGAGATCCGTGAAGCCGACCTGCCCAGCGGTCTGGCCCAGATCGCCGTGCCGATGAAGGTCTATCGCGGACGCGCGCGCGGCAACAACGAGCCGCAGAAGCCGTCCTACATCATCGACGGCGACATGACCGACGACGCGGCCCTGCTGGCCGCGATCCGGCGGCTGCAACCCGGCTGAGCTCGCCCCGAAGCTGGCGCAAGGGGCAAGGAAAAGGCGGCGCACCCGCAGGATGCGCCGCCCGGTCCGTTCGCAAGGTCGAGGGGATCAGTCGGCCTTGACGCCGGCTTCGGCCAGCCATTCGACGATCTTGCCCTTGGGCATGGCGCCGACCTTCATCGAGGCCAGTTGGCCGTCCTTGAACAGCATCAGGGTCGGGATGCCTTTGACGCCCATCTTGGAGGGGGTCATGGGGCTGTCGTCGATGTTGATCTTGGCGATCGTCACCTTGCCCGACAGTTCGTCGGCGATCTGTTCCAGGGCCGGGCCGATCTGCTTGCAGGGGCCGCACCACTCGGCCCAGAAGTCTACCAGGACGGGGGTCGAGGACTTCAGGACGTCGGCGTCGAAGCTTTCGTCGGTGACTTTGACAGTCGCCATAGTGGTCTCCTTAAGAGCGCTACGCTCGGCCCGCGAGGCCTCGCTGCTTGAGCGCATATTTTAGTGCGCTAACGCTCGGTCCGCGGGACCTCGCTGCTTGAGCGCGTTGATATCAGTCGCAGATGTGGGAGCGATTTGCGCACAAATCAACGCGCATTTGAAAGAGCCGCGTCCATCAGGCTCTGCGGCACCGCCATCAGCTTCGGTCCGTCGGTCCAGACCAGGGCCGCCTCGACCGTGCGGTCGGGGTAGAGCCGCTTCAGCACCGCCGTATAGACCGCCATCTGCAACACATAGGCGGGGTCGGCGTCCTCGACGTGATCGGGGGCCGGGCGGTTGGACTTGAAGTCCACCACCAGCACCCTTTCAGGCGTGACCACCAGCCGGTCGATGCGGCCCGAGATGGAGACGCCGGAGGGCAGGTCGGGCGACGACCCGGTCAGGGCCACCTCGGCGCGCGAGCCGGGGCCGAAGACGGGATTGAAGCGGGCGTCGTCCAGCACGGCGAAGGCGGCGCCGATCATCTCGGCGCGCTGATCGTCGGACAGGTCGCGTTCGCGGGCCAGCATCCGCACGGCGGCGTCGGGTCGGTCGGACGGAGCGATGTCAGGCAGGCGTTCCAGCAGGCGGTGGATCAGGTCGCCGCGCCGGAAGCGGCCCAGACCCGCGCCGGGACCTTCGCCGCGCGCCAGGGGCGAGGGGGCGGGGATGCGCTTCTGCTCCTGCATCTGCGACGGCGAGGCGAAGCGGGCGGCGGCGTCGCGAGCGGGGGTCTGCCGGGTCCACGCGGGGGCCTCGTGGCGAGCTTCAGCTGCGGCGCTGACGGCGGGCAGGAGGTCGAGATCGACGCCGTAGCGTCGGACGTTGTTGTCCAGCGTCCGCACCTCGTCGCCGAGACGGTCGAAGGTCTCCTCGATCACCGACCACCAGTCGCCGGGTTCGGGGGCGCGTTTGGAGCCGCGTCCCATGACGATGACGCGGTCGCGGGCGCGGGTCAGGGCGACGTAGAGCAGGCGCAGGGATTCGTCGCTGACGCGGGCCTCGCGCGCGGCGCGGGCGGCCTCGGAGGCGGCGCAATCTTCCTTCGAGGAGCCGGGGCACATCAGCCAGGCCTCGCCGTCGCCCATGCCGATGGCGTCGAGCGCGACCGGCATCAGGCTGGGGCCTTGCGCCTTCGCCTTCATGGTGGTGTCGGGCAGGATGACGACGGGCGCCTCCAGCCCTTTGGCGCCGTGGACGGTCATGACGCGGACCTCGCCGCGCGGCCCTTCGAGCTCGCGCTTCACCTCGACGTCGGCGGCTTCCAGCAGGGCGAGGCAGGTTTCGAGATCGGTCCCGCCCCGGTTCTCGGCGGCCAGGACCTGATTGAGGGTCTCGTCGATGGCCTCCTCGGCCTCGCGGCCCAGACGGGTCAGGACACGGGCGCGGCCCGAGACGCCCGTGTCGTCCACCCGGTTCAGCAGGGTGGAGAAGAAGGCGAAGGGGGCGCCGTCGCGCGCCGCGCGGGCGGTCAGGCACAGCTCCAGCGCCCGGCGCCATTCGGGGCGTTCGTCGGCGCGGTCTTTGAGTTCGCGCCACAGGCCCTGACGCTTCTCGCGCCCGGCCAGGTCATAGAGCGAGGCCTCGTCCACGTCGCAGAAGGGGCTGCGCAGCACCTCCGCCAGCGACAGGTCGTCGCCGGGGAAGAGGGCGAAGCGGGCCAGGGCCTTGAGGTCGTCGAAGACGATGTGGCTCGACAGTTTCAGCCGGTCGGCCCCGGCGACGGGCACGCCCGCGCTCTTCAGGGCGCGGATGATCTCTTCAAACGTGGCGTCGCGGCGGCGCACCAGAATGAGGAAGTCGCCGTAGCCGCTGGCGCGCGGCTGGCGGCTGTTGCGGTCATAGACGGTCGCCCCGGTCTCGACCTGACGCCTGATCTCCTGGGCCAGGGCGGCGGCCATGCGTTTGCGCGCGCCGGCGACGCCTTCCTGATCGACGGGATCATCCCAGGCGTCGCGCTCGGGCGGAGCCTCGTCCATGAACAGGGGCCAGAGATCGACGCTGCCGCGCTGGCCGACGCGGGCGGGCAGGTGGCGGGGGATGTCGCCCGCCTCGCCCACCAGGGCGCGGGTGCGTTCGGGATCGGCGAAGGCGTGATCGACAAAGGCGAGCACGTCCTCGGTCGAGCGATACGACGTCTCCAGCGGCACGCCCTCGAAGGCGGAACCTGAGGCGCGGATCAGGGCGTCATAGACCTGGGATTCCTGCCGCAGCCGTTCGGGCCGGGCGCCCTGGAAGGAGTAGATCGACTGCTTTTCGTCGCCGACGGCGAAGACGGTGCGGTCGGTTTCCTCGCCGGAGAAGAACTCGCCGGTCAGGGCGCGCATGATGGCCCACTGCTCGGGGGCCGTGTCCTGGGCCTCGTCGATCAGGACGTGGTCGATGCCGCCGTCCAGCTTGTAGAGCACCCAGGCGGCGGTCGAGCGCTCGGTCAGCAGGTCGACGGTTTTCGCCACCAGATCGGAGAAGTCCAGCGCCCCGCGCTCGGCCTTGGCCGCCTCGTAGAAGGCGGCGTGGGCGACGGCCAGCGTCAGCAGCTTGATGGTGTCGGCGGCGACCTTGGCGGCGCGCACGCGGTCCAACGTGGCCAGATACTTGGCCTGAAGATCGGTCAGCCAGCCGCCGGCGTCGGGCGGGGCCTGCTTGGTCGCCATCGACTTGCGTGGCGATCCCGTCCCCGTGAGGAAGACGACGCCGAGGCCGTGGAAGCTCCACTCGTGATCGAGGGCGTAGATCAGTTCGGCGGCGCGGTCCTTGTCGGTCTTGCCGCCGACGGCCATCAGCTCGGCCATGCGGCGGACTTCGCCCCGGTCCAGCCAGCGGATGAAGTCGGACTCGATATCGTCGGGCGTCTGTTCGGGATCGGCGCCGGTCAGGGCGTGCGGGCCGGGGGCCGAGCCGTCGCCGACGCGGGCGACATAGTCGGTCAGGTCGGCGCGCTTGGCCTCGATCATGGCCAGCAGGCTCTCGAACCGGCCCCAGTCCAGCTCGACGGCGAAATGGCTATAGGCCTGACCCACCGGGCCCTCGGGGTCTCTCAGCGCGGCGCGGGCCAGTTCTTCGCGCGCGGTGTGGCTGAGGGCGACGGCGGCTTCGTTTTCCAGCACGGTGAAGCGCGGCGAGACGCCCGCCTCGATGGGGAAGCGCCGCAGCAGCTTTTCGCAGAAGGCGTGGATGGTCTGGATCTTCAGCCCGCCGGGCGTTTCCAGCGCGCGGGCGAACAGGCGGCGCGCCTCGGACAGGCGGGCGGGGTTGAGCCTCGCGGGATCGCTGGCGTCGAGTTTGGCCAGTTCGGCGGACAGGGCGGCGTCGTCCATGACCGCCCACTTGCCCAGGGTCTCGAACAGGCGGGCCTGCATCTCGGCGGCGGCGGCCTTGGTGTAGGTGACGCACAGGATGGCCGAGGCCCCGGCCCCGCCCAGCAGCAGGCGGGCCACGCGGCTGACCAGGGTGGTGGTCTTGCCCGAGCCGGCGTTGGCGGTGACGAAGACCGACAGGGCCGGATCGGCGGCGCGGATCTGCGGGTCCGGGCGGGCGCTCATGTGCGGAGTGGCGATGTTCATTCGCTGTCGCCTTCCTCGCCGCCCACGACGTGCCATTCCCAGACGCGGGCCAGATGGTCGTAGTTGCCCCCGTAATTGCCCATGAACTGGGGCGCGGCCCAGGAGACATAGGGCGTGTCGGGATGATCGAAGCGGGCGACCCGTTTCTTCAGTCCTTCGAGGGCTGCTTCGCCGAGCGCGGCGGCTTCGGGACCGGCGGCGCGCACCGCGACCTCGCCCGCCTTCTTGCGCCCGACGACGCGGACATAGGTCAGTTCGTCGGCGGGGACGGGGCCGTTGGTGTCCTTGAAGCCGCCGTCGGCCAGGATGGCGGCGGTCAGGGTCAGCTGGGGCGCAAAGCCCGCCTTGACCTGTTTGCCGGAGGGCACGCCGCCGGTCTTGAAGTCCATGATGGCGGCGCCGGTGGCGCCCACCTCAATGCGGTCGGCGTAGGCCTTCATGGTGAAGGGGCCGGCGGGGGCGTCGAACGTCATGGTCCCCTGCTGTTCGATCAGCAGATTGACGCCGCGCGCCCGGCGTTCGGCCTCGAACCCGGCCAGCCAGCGGGCGCAGTTCTTCGCCAGCGGCGTCTCGCGGGCCATGGCGGCGTCCTCGAAGCCGTGGGCGGTCAGCTCCTCGATCAGCAGCTGCTCGATCTGAGCCTCGCAGTCGTCGGGCAGGACGTGGGGCCACATCAGGGTCATGCGCTCGATGGCCTTGTGCACCGCATTGCCGCGCGCCATCGCCTCGGCCGAGGCGCCGGGCCGGTCCATGATGTTCAGACCCAGAACCCACTGGGCGTAGATGGCGTAGGGGTCGCGCACCCAGCGTTCGATGCGGGTGACATAGAGGCTGCGCGGGCGGCGCTCGACCGGCGGACGCGGCATGGGACGCGGGGCGAAGCGGGCGGGGCCGGGCGGCGGGGCGTCCAGGGCGCGGGTCCAGTCGGCCAGACCGGCGGGGGCCGGTATGGCGACCGGGGTGGCGGGGGCGTCGGCGCCGCGCGTCAGCATCTCCAAGCGCCACAGCCAGCGCGAGCGCACGGCGGGCTGGCCGCCGCGTCGTTCGCAGTGGATCAGGATGGCTTCATCGGCGCAGGCGGCCTGAACGAAGTCCTGAGCCGTCTGGCCCAGACGCCGCTCGGGCGTGGGCAGGCCGAGGGCCTTGCGCATCGGACGCGACAGGAAGGGATCGACGGGGGCGGGGCGAGGCCAGACGCCTTCCTCCAGCCCGGCCAGGATCATGCGGTCGGCGCGGGTCAGGCGGGCCTCGATGGCGCCCAGAATCCGCAGGCGCGGATGGGTGGCGCCGCCGGTGCGGATGGTTTCCTCGCCCAGCAGACCGGCGGTCAGGGCGGCGAAGTCGGCGCGGCTGACCTGACCCAGCGAGCCGCCGCCGTCGATCAGGGCCGACAACAGCGAGGCGGCGGCCTCGCCGTCGGGACCGGCCCAGGCGTTCTGACCGGCCAGGGCTTCGATCAGGGCGGTCAGGGCGCGCGCGGCGGCGTCGGGGGCGGCGGTGGGCGTGAATGTGGAGAGGGCCTCGGCGGCGAGGGCTTCCAGCCGCGCGGCCAGGGCGCGGGCGCCGGACAGGCGGGCGGCCTTCCATTTCGGCAGGGGTTGGCCGCCGCGGCCGGGTTCGGCGGCCTTCTCCAGGCGGGTCTGGATCTCGGCCCAGTCGCGCGGACGCGGGCCGCGCAGGGCGTGTTCTTCCAGCGCCGAGGCGGCGTCGGCCAAGGATGTATCGTCGAGGTCGAGGCGGGTCAGCGGATGCTTGATCAGGCCCAGCAGGGTCTGGGGCTTTAGCGGTGTCTCGATGAAGCGGGCGCAGAGATCGACCAGGACGCCTGCGCTCATCCGCGACAGGGGCGCGCCGGTCGAGGCGTCGGGGATGATGTTCCAGCGCGCCAGCCGGGCCTCGACGCGGCGCGACAGGTCCAGATCGGGGGTGACGAGGGCGCAGGTCTGGCCGGGCGTTTCCAGCGTCTCGCGCATCAGCAGGGCGATGGCGGCGGCGGCTTCTTCCTCGGCGCGGACGGACAGCGCCGACAGGCCCTTCAGGCCCTCGGCTATGGGGTCGGCGGCCTGACCGGCCTCGGCGGCGTCGGCGCGCAGGCGGGCGATCTCGGCGCGCCAGTCGTCGGTGGCCTCGGCGGGGCGCAGGGCTTCGTTGATCAGGCGCTGGCGGGCCAGGCCACGCGCCTCGATGCGCGGCTCGACAGCAGGCTTGAACCAGGGGCGGACCTGATCGCGCGAGATGTCCGCGCGGGTCAGCAGGGCCTTCAGCGCGGCCTGCGGGTGCTGGTCGTCGATGCGGTCCCAGACGCCGTCGGCCAGATCGAGGTCGAGGCCGGGCAGGACGACGACGCCCTGCGGCGCGCGCGCCACGGCGGCCAGGACGTCGGCGGCGGCGGGGACGGTGCCGGTCGAACCGGCGGCGATGACGGGCTGCGACGGCGGGCGGGCGTCCCAGGCCTCGGCCAGTCGGCGCAGCAGGGTGGCGCGGCGCCAGGCGGAATCGACCAGGCCGAGGGCGGCCAGCCGCCTGGGCCAGGCCTCGACGGCGAGGCCGAGGAAGCGGGCGCTGTCCTGCCAGTGGGCGGCCAGATCCTGTTCGGCCAGCCCGGCGATGCGCGACAGGTCGGAGACTTCTTCCAGCTGGCAGGAGTCGAGGAAGCCGCCCAGGGCGTCGGCCATTTCGAGGGCGCGCAGGGGTTTCAGGCCCGGCTCGAACTCCTCGACGATCATCCGCGCCATCTCGAAACGGCGGGTCAGGGGGGCGATGGCGGGGGGCAGGTCCAGACCCAGTTCGCCGGGGGCGAAGGGGGGCTCGTCCTCTTCCAGATCGCCGAGCGGGCGAACCTGGGGCAGCAGGACGGGGCGGTCGCCGGCCAGCTTGCCCAGCGCCGAGGAGAAGGCGCGGGCGGCGCGGCGGTTGGGCAGAAGGATGGTGGCGTCGGTCAGGGTCTCGGGCGTCTGGTCGCCGAGCCAGTCAAGCACGCCGGCCGCGAGGTCTTCGAGGAAGGGCCGCCAGGCGGGCACGGCGCGCCAGCGCGGCCCGGTTCCGGCGAACGGATCGAAGCGGCCCCCCTCCGACATCAGGCTTCGTCCTTCAGACGCGCTTCGGCCTCGTCGCGGGCCTGAGGGTCGCCGACGTGCATCCAGTCGCCGTCCAGCACGCAGCCGTAGAGGCGGCCCGCAGCCGCCGAGGCGCGCCACAGGGGGCTGAGCGAGAAGGGGCCGTCGGGGCCTTGGTCGGCGTAGTCGGGGCGGGTGATGTGGACGCCCATGTAGGCGAAGGGGGCGGAGGCGGCCTCGCCCCGGAAGGTCAGTTGGCCGTCGTCGGCCAGGAAGAAGTCGCCGCCGCCCTCAAAGCCGATCGAGCCTTCGCGCTTGGCCAGCAGCAGGGCGGCGTCCATGCGCTCGGGGTCCCACAAGCGGATGAGGTCTGCGAGCGCATCGCCCCGGTCGATCCAGACGCTGTCGATATTGGCCACGAAGACCGGATCGTCGCCGAGCAGGGGGCGGGCCTTCTTCAGGCCGCCGCCGGTTTCCAGCAGTTCGGCGCGTTCGTCGGAGATGACGACGGCGGGCTGTGTGCGCGCGGCCAGATGGCTTTCCAGCCGGTCGGCGAACCAGTGGACGTTGACCACGGCCTTTTCGCCGCCCGCCTCGGCCAGTCGGTCGAGGACGTGGTCGATCAGGGCCCGGCCAGCCACCTCGACCAGGGCCTTGGGCCGGTTGTCGGTCAGGGGGCGCATCCGCGTGCCGAGCCCGGCGGCGAGGACCATGGCGGTCTTGGGGGCGGTCATGCGCGTTCTCCGATCCTTCTCCCCTTGGGGGAGAAGGTGTCATGCGTCGCATGACGGATGAGGGGGCGGGCGGCGATGGGCGCGGGTTCAGATTGTAGGCGGGCGCCCAGCGGAACCCGCCCCCTCATCCGAGCCGCGAGGCGGCCCACCTTCTCCCCCGAGGGGAGAAGGAAGAGAGCAACGGCGGTCATCGACGCACATCCTCCGGCACGTGGCGGTCCATCCAAGCGGCGACAGCTTCAAGGCCCGGCGCCGTCAGGTTGGCGTTCAGGTGGGCCCACATGCGCGGCATGAAGGCGGCGTATTTCGGCTTGGCGTCGCGGGCGATCAGGCGGGCGAAGATGCCCAGAATGCGCGCTTCGTTCAGCGCGGCCAGACCGGCGTAGGACGCCATGAAGGCTTCGCGGTCGGTCTCCGGGCGCAGGGCGAAATAGTGGTCCAGCGCCAGGGCCTCCAGCGCGGGCGAGACGTCGCGGCGGGCGTCCTGCAGCAGGGAGTGGAGGTCCCACGACGGGTGGGCCTTCACCGCGTCCTGGAAGTCGATCAGGCCGACCGAGGCGGCGCCGGTCCGGCCGTCCAGTCGGATCAAGTTCTCGGCGTGATAGTCGCGGTGGGCCATGACGCTGGCGCCCGCCTCGCCCGCCGCCGTGATCGGAGCCCAGACGGCGCGCCATTCGGCGACGGCGGCGTCGTCGAAGCTGAGCGACGGGATCAGCTTCGGCAGCCATTCGACGAACAGATCAGCCCCGCCCTGCAGCGCCGTCTGGTCATAGGTCAGCAGGGGCCAGTCGCCGGCGGCGCCGCTCAGGACCTCAGGCGTCGGGGCGGCGTGCAGGACGGCCAGGGCCTCGACGGCGGCGCGGTAGAGCGAGGCCTCTTCGGCGCCGTCACTGATGACCTTGGCGAACAGGGCGTCGCCGAAATCCTCGATCACGGCCAGGCCGTTGGGGGCGTCGACAGCGACGATCTCCGGCGCGGACAGGCCGAGCGATTTCAGATGGGCGGCGACGGCAGCGAAGGCCTCGATGCGGCCGGCGGACAGGCGGGCGACGGCGTTCCAGCCGTGGGCGTGACGTTGGGCGGGGCTCCACGACGGATCGCAGGGCTGGCTCTCGGCGGCGGGGGCCTGATCCATCAGCATCAGGCTGGCGCCCGAGGCCGTGGTCAGGCGCTCGTAGCGGCGGGTCGAGGCGTCGCCGGGCAGGGGCGCGCGGACGGCCTCGGCCAGACCGGCCGAGCGCAGAAAATCGAGACGGAGGGCTTCGCGGTCAGACATGGACTTCCTTCAGTTTCGCTTCCCACGCCCCTGCGCCAATAACGGACGCAAGGCGGCCGTCGCCATCCTCGGCGATGGTGATGCTCAGCCGGTCAGGCCCGAGCATATGGCCGGGGTTGTCGCCCAGACGCTCGGGCCATTCAATCAGGGCGCAGCCTTCGTCCAGCGCCTCGTCCAGACCGATCTCGAAGGCCTCTTCCGGGCGGCTGAGGCGGTAGAGGTCGAAGTGGGCGACGGGCGGATCGCTCTCGTAGAACTGGACCAGGGTGAAGGTCGGCGACGGCACGTCCTCGTCGGGGGTCGTCAGGGCGCGGATCAGGCCGCGCGCCAGGGTCGACTTGCCCATGCCCAGCGGGCCGTAGAGCAGGACGGATTCGCCCGGTTCCAGCAGGGGGGCGATGGCTTGGCCCAGACGGGTGGTGGCCTCGGCGTCGGGCAGGGCAAAGGTCGTCATGCGAACACCGCGTCGGCATCGGTCGCCAGGGTGCGTTCGACGAAGGCTTTCAGCGCCTCGGTGGCCTTGGCCGCGTCGATGTCGAGCGCCTCGGGCGCGATGGGCAGGCCGACGCTGAGGTCGAAGGCGCGCCCCTGCTTGTTCAGCAGTTCGTGGAAGAGGGTGATGTCGCGCAGTTCCTGAGAGAAGCGGTCGAACAGGTGGAAGAGGCGGCTGGTCGGCCCGGCGACGTGGATCGGGACGACAGGAGCCTCGTACTTGCGCGCCAGGGAGGCGGCGGTCGTGGCCCATTCGGGATCGGTCAACTGGCCCTGGGCGTCGACGCGCGCCAGTCGTCCGGCAGGGAACATGACGACGCAGCGCTCGGCCTCGAAGGCCGCCTTGGCCGCCAGCAATGTGGCGCGGGTCTTCTCGCGGGTGCGCTTGGCGGTGACCCATTCGACCGGGATGACGGTCTCGGCCAGTCGCGGCGAGACGCGCAGGGCGTCGGCGTTGGCGAAATAGATGACGTCGTCGCGCACGGCCCGGATGGCGTCATGGACCGCCAGTCCGTCAGCGATGCCGGTCGGATGATTGCACACCACCAGACAGCGGCCCGCAGCCGGCAGGCGGTCGAGGTTCTGCGTCTCGACCTTCAGCGACAGCAGGCCGGAGACATGATCCAGCGCCGCCTGACCCGACATCGGCCCGATAGCGTCGGCCATGGCGCGGGCGCGGTTGTAGTCCAGCAGCCGATACAGCAGCGGGCGCACGACCGGCCAGGCTGCGGACCGCGTCAGGCGCGGCGCGCGCTCGGCGATCAGGACATCGACGATATGAGAGGAGGTGGGACTCATGTCCCTGCTTGTCGCCGCTCCAGGCTGCGGCGGCAAGCGGTCGTGACCATGCATCGGGTTTGACGCCAGCGTCGCCGGTGCTACGCCTGCGGCCAAGAATTTCGCGAAGCCCGAGAGGATCATCGCCCATGCGCCGCCTGCCCCACCTTCTGACCGGCCTCAGCGCCGTCGCCCTGCTGACGGCCTCGGCCCTGCCGGCCCTGGCCGAGGCGCCCGCGCCCGCCACGGTATCCGCTCCGGCGGCGTCGAACGCCTTCACCTATCAGGACATGATCTCAGCCAACCGACTGGGCGATCCGCAGGTGTCGCCGGACGGCGACTGGGTGGTCTACTCGCTGACGCAGACGGACGTGGCGGCCAACAAGCGGTCCAGCGCCCTCTACATCCTGAGCCTGAAGGGCGAGGGCGAGGCGCAGAAGCTGGCCATTTCCGAAGGCGGCGCCAACACCGCGCGCTGGGGCGCCGACGGCAAGCTCTACTTCCTGTCGAGCCGTTCGGGTTCGAGCCAGGTCTGGGTGTCGGGCGACAAGGGCGCGACGGCCACGCAAGTCACCAGCCTGCCGACCGACGTCAACGCCTACCGGGTCAATGACGCGGGCGACGCTGTGGCTGTGTCCCTGGCCGTCTATCCCGAAGCGCCCGACCTGAACGCCTCGGTCGAGCGCGCCAAGGCCGCCGCCGAAGTGAAATCGACGGGTCAGGTCTATGACCGGATGTTCGTGCGCCACTGGGATGCGTGGAGCGACCACACCCAGAACCACCTCTTCGTCCAGACCATCGGCGCGGACGGCAAGGCGGGCGGCGAGCCGGTCTGGGTGACGAAAGGCTTTGACGGCGACACCCCCTCCAAGCCCTTCGGCGACGAGAGCGAGTTCGTCTTCGCTCCCGATGGTCAGTCCCTGGTCTTCTCGGCCCGCAAGGCCGGCAAGAGCGAGCCGTGGAGCACGAACTTCGACCTCTATAGCGTGGCGGTTTCGGCGCCCGGCCAACTGACCAATCTGACCGAGTCCAACCCGGCCTGGGACACCAACCCGGTCTTCTCGCCGGACGGCCAGACCCTGGCCTATCGC
Organism: Candidatus Brevundimonas phytovorans; assembly: GCA_029203145.1. Lineage (NCBI taxonomy): Bacteria > Pseudomonadati > Pseudomonadota > Alphaproteobacteria > Caulobacterales > Caulobacteraceae > Brevundimonas > Candidatus Brevundimonas phytovorans. The sequence continues at coordinate 2,778,224 of CP119309.1, read as the reverse complement.
GCCATGGCCCGTCCGGGCTTCGAGGCCGACAAGTATTCGATCTTCCTGCGTGACGTGGCCACCGGCCAGACGCGCCAGATCGCGGCCAACTGGGATCGTTCGGCCGACGGCCTGCAATGGTCGAAGGACGGCAAGACCCTCTACACCACCGCCGGCGACGTCGGTCAGACCCGCCTGTTCGCCATCGACGCGCGCAACGGCTCTGTCCTGCCGCTGACCGGCGACGGCCATGTCGGCGCCTTCGCCCAGACGCCCTCGGGCTTCGTCATGGCGCTCGACACCCTGACCGCGCCCGCCGACCTCTATTTCAAGACCTGGCGCGGTCGCGAGATGCCGCGCCGTCTGACGAACGTGAACCCGCAGCTGGCGAACAAGGCCTTCGGACAGTTCGAGCAGTTCAGCTTCCCCGGCTGGAACAATGAGACGGTGCATGGCTTCGTCATCAAGCCCGCGAACTATGTCGAGGGTCAGAAATACCCGGTCGCCTTCCTGATCCACGGCGGGCCGCAGGGCTCGTTCGGCAATGGCTGGTCCTACCGCTGGAACCCCGAGACCTATGCGGGCGCAGGCTATGCGGTGGTGATGATCGATTTCCACGGCTCGACCGGCTACGGCCAGGAGTTCACCGACGCCATCAGCCAGCACTGGGGCGACCGCCCGCTGGAAGACCTGCAGAAGGGCTGGGCCGCGGCTCAGGAGAAGTACAGCTTCCTGGACGGCAATAACGCCTGTGCGCTGGGCGCGTCGTACGGCGGCTACATGATCAACTGGATCGCCGGCAACTGGTCCGACGCGTTCAAATGCCTGGTCAACCATGACGGCGTCTTCGACACCTTCGGCATGGGTTATTCGACCGAGGAGCTGTGGTTCACCGAGTGGGAATACGGCGGCACGCCGTGGGAAAACCCGGAGGGCTATCAGAAGTTCAACCCGGCCAACCACGTGCAGAACTGGAAGACGCCGATGCTGGTGGTCCAGGGCGACCTCGACTACCGCATCCCCACGGCTCAGGGCCTGTCGACCTTCACCGCCCTGCAACGCCGCGGCATCGACAGCCGACTGGTCTTCTTCCCCAACGAGAACCACTGGGTGCTGAAGCCGGCCAACAGCCTGCAGTGGCACAACGAGGTGTTCGGCTGGCTGGACAAGTATCTGGCCAAGTAGGTCAGAGGCGAAATGAAGGGGCGCGGCTTGCGAAGGCCGCGCCCTTTTTCATGCCTGAAAGGGCGCGTCAGCTTCGCCTTGATCCGGGGCGAGGGCTGGGGCGTAGTGGGGGCATGACCCGAAGAGGCCTGTTGGCTCCCCTGATCGGCGCTCTCGCCGCCGCCTGTTCGCCGCTGGCGGCCCTGAACACCCTGGGGCCGCGCGACCGGGGCGCAGGCCGGGTGGCCAAGGGTCTCTGCTACGGCGACCACCCGCGACAGACGATGGACGTCTATGCGCCGACGGGAGGCGCTGACCTGCCGGTGCTGGTCTTCTTTTACGGCGGCGGTTGGGATTCGGGGTCCAAGGCCGTCTATGGCTGGGCGGCGCAGGCGCTGGCGGCGCGGGGGTTTGTCGTCTTCCTGCCGGACTACCGCGTCGTGCCCCAGGTGCGCTTCCCCCGCTTCATCGAGGACGCCGCGGCGGCGACGGCGCGGGCCGGCGAACTGGCCGCGACCTATGGCGGCGACGCCGGGCGCCTGGGCGTGCTGGGGCATTCGGCGGGCGCCCATCTGGCCATGATGATCGCCTTGGACCGGCGCTACATGGCCGCCGTGGATCGGCCCGACCTGATCAAGGCGGCGGCGGGTCTGGCCGGGCCCTATGACTTTCTGCCCTTCGATGTGGCGGCGTCGCAGAACGCCTTTGGCCGGGCGCCCGATCCGACCCTGACCCAGCCGGTGACCTTTGCGAGGGCGGATGCGCCGCCGCTGTGGCTGGGGCATGGAACGGCCGACACCGTGGTTCACGCCGAGGACACGACCATCCTGAACGACCGGATGCAGGCGGTCGGCGGACGATCCGAGGCCCACCTCTATTCCGGGCTGGACCATGCCGACCTGATCGCGACCTTCTCGCCCCTGTTTCGCAAGAAGGCGCCGGTGCTGGACGACGTGGTCAGCTTCTTTCGGCGCGAACTGGCCTAATCGGCCTCGGCTCGGGCCTTCAGATTGGCGAGCTGCGCCGACAGGACGCCGTCGACCGGCGCGGCCCAGGCCTCCAGTCCGCCCGGCGTATAGCCGCCGACGATATAGGCCCAGGTCAGGAGGCTGCCCTCGCCTTCGGCCTTGACCTCGAACGTCAGTCCGCCGGTCGCGCCCTGGCCCTGCAAGGGGCCGAGGCCGCCGCGCAGGACGAGTTTCGATCCCGGCTCGACCAGGGCGGTCTCCAGATGGCGCGAGACCTGTCCGTCCGCCGCCTGCTCGCACCAGCAGCCGCCGGGGGCTAGGTCCAGCGACAGGGTCGAGCCCTTGAACCAGCGGTGGTCGCGGCTCCACCAGGCGTCGGGCGCGGTCAGTACGGCCCAGACGCGGGTCGGCGAGGCGGCCACGACGACCGATCCGCCGACCTCGAAGCCGCCAGGCGCGGCCGACTTGACCTCGGCCAGGGCGGGCGCGGCGGTCAGGGCCAGCAGGGCGGCGGCGACCGGAAACAGGCGTCTGGGCATGGGTTTTCCTCCTGGCGACAGCGGAACGCCAACCGCCGCCTGCGGTCAACAGTCGTATCCTTGTGTTTCCCCCGTCTCGCCATGGTCACGGTTTTCCGCTAGAGGAAGTCATGACAGACAAGATGACCCCCCAGGCGGCGCTGGACCGCCTCGAAACCCTCTACAATCAATCCGTCGCCAATCTGCGAGCCGCAGTGAAGCGCTTCCTCGAGACCGGCGAGCGCGCCGATCCCGAAGCGCGGGCCGCCGGCCTGTTCGCCTATCCGCGACTGACCGTCAGCTGGTTCGGCGACCGTCCTCAGGACCTCGAGACGCGGGCCTTCGCCCGCCTGTCGCGCACCGGCGTCTATACGACGACCGTCACCCGGCCTGACCTCTACCGCGACTATCTGCTGGAGCAGCTGAGCCTGCTGGTCGCCGAATACGGCGCGACCCTGTCGGTCGAGCCGTCGGATCAGGAGATCCCCTTCCCCTATGTGCTGGACGGTTCCGGCGTGGCGCTGGACAGCACCATGACGGCCTCGATCGCGCGCTGGTTCCCGACCACGGACCTGGCCCATATCGGCGACGAGATCTCCGACGGCCTGTTCGCGCCGGGCGAGGACTTCCCGCTGGCCCAGTTCGACGGCCTGCGCACCGACTTCTCGCTGGCTCGGCTGCGTCACTATACCGGCACCCCGGTCGAGGACGTGCAGTCCTATGTCCTGTTCACCAACTATCATCGCTACGTCGATGAGTTCGTGCGCTGGGCCTGCGCCCAGTTGGCCGATCCGACCAGCGTCTATCAGACCCTGTCGTGCGCCGGCGGCGTCATCATCGACCGCGAGACCCCGGACCCGGAACGCGCCATCATGGACGCGGCCTGGCGTCGGCATCAGATGCCCGCCTACCACCTGACCCGCGCCGACGGTCAGGGCATCACCCTGGTCAACATCGGGGTCGGGCCGTCGAACGCCAAGACGATCTGCGACCACCTGGCCGTGACTCGTCCCCACGCCTGGATGATGATCGGTCACTGCGGGGGCCTGCGCGCCAGCCAGACCATCGGCGACTACGTCCTGGCTCACGCCTATCTGCGCGACGATCATGTGCTGGACGCGGTCCTGCCCGCCGACATCCCGATCCCGTCGATCGCCGAGGTGCAGCGCGCCCTCTATGACGCGACCAAGCTCGTCTCCGGCGCGCCGGGCGAAGAGGTCAAGAAGCGTCTGCGCACCGGCACCGTCGTCACCACCGACGACCGTAACTGGGAGCTGCGCTATTCCAAGTCGGCGCTGCGTTTCAACCAGAGCCGCGCCGTCGCCATCGACATGGAATCGGCCACCATCGCCGCCCAGGGCTATCGCTTCCGCGTGCCCTACGGGACGCTGCTCTGCGTCTCGGACAAGCCGCTGCACGGCGAGATCAAGCTGCCGGGTCAGGCCAACCGCTTCTACGAAGGCTCGATCTCGGAACACCTGCAGATCGGCATTCAGGCGGTCGACCTGCTGCGGGCCGAGGGCGCCAAGTTGCATTCGCGCAAGCTGCGCGCCTTCGACGAGCCGCCTTTCAGGTAAGAAGAGAAGGGCGCTATCGCTCGCCGCGCGGCGGCTCGCTGCTTGAGCGCGAAGGCGATGTTCTAGTGGAAAGGGCGTCTGGAGATTTCTCCGGGCGCCTTTTTCTTTCAGCCCTTGCGGAACAGGTAGTGGCCGAAGCCGAGGTAGGGGGCGCCGAAGTCGAGCATCATCTTGATGCGGTGGGCCGTGGCGGCCACGGTCGGGGCGTCGGCGTGGTCAGGGTGGGCGTCGAGCCAGTCGGCGATGGCCGTCTCCATGGCCGTGCGATAGGTCGCCCATTCGGCCTCGTCGCTGATCTCGGCTGAGACGACCTCAAGGCCTGCGTCGCGGGCGGCGGTCTGCCAGGCCTCGTGGCTGACGTAGTAGCCGCCGGTCTCGACCAGCTGGCGCAGGGGCGCGGGCGGCTCCTCCTTCCAGAACAGGTCGCCCCACAGGAGGGCGCCGCCGGGGCTAAGATGCTCGGCCAGGACGGCGAAGACGGCGGCGGGGTCGCGCAGGCCCTTGCCCGCCGGTTCGGTCGAGCCGATGGCCACGATCAGGCCGAAGGGCGGCAGGGCCGCCAGCGCCGCCGCCGAGGTCTCGCGCCGCACGGTGATCCGGTCCGACAGGCCCGCGGCGCGGATGCGCGCTTCGGCGCCCTCGGCCATGACCGGGTCCAGTTCGACGGCCGTGACGCGGGCGTTAAAGGCGCGCGCCAGATGCATCGACACCTCGCCATAGGCGCAGCCGATATCCATGACGGGCGCGCCGGGCTCAAGGCCCGCAAGGCGCACGGTCGCCGTCAGCCGCGCCATCGACAGGGCGTTGCAGACGGCCAGGGGCTGATAGGCGATGTGATGAAAGGCGACACGCATGGCCAAGGCCTGCCATGCGTCGCGGCTTCCGTCTCAGAAAAAGAACTTTACAACATAAAGCTCTTGGCGCACTGTCCGATCAACAGGCAGGGAGAGACGCCATGACCCGCGACCAAGTGCAGTCCGTCCACGACGATATCGCCTATATGAAGGCCCTGGCCCAGGAGGGGCGGCAGGCTCCGCTGCTGGCCGGGCCGGTGCTGGTGGCCGCCGCCGCCATCTTCGGCGCGGCGAACCTGGGGCAGTGGGCGCTGACGACCGGCGTGGTGACAGCCAGCCCCTGGGCGCCCTTGTGGCTCTGGATCGGGGCCGGCGTGGTCTTCGGGATTGTTCTGGCCATGTTGATCCGGCGGATGAAATCCAAGCCGGGCTGTAACTCCGCCGGCAATCGCGCCGTCGGCACGGCCTGGTCGGCTGTGGGCTATGGAATCTTCGCCACCTGGTTGGGGTTGATGGCGATCGGCATTCAGTCAGGAGACTGGTCGGCGATGCGACTGATGCCGACCATCGTCTTCGTCGCCTATGGCTCGGCCTGGATGGTGGCGGGGGCCATGACCGAGACGCGGTGGATGACCGTGATCGCGATCCTGGCCTATGCCGGCGCCGTGGCCATGGCGTGGTTTTCCAGCTCGCCGGTGCTGTATCTGGTCTTCACCGTCATGCTGATGGCGGTGGCCCTTGTTCCCGGCCTGATCCTGATGCGCCAGGAACCGTCGGAGGTGATCTGATGGGCTCGGATACGGCTGAAACCTTCGACATCGGCCGCCTCGACGAGGTGATCCACGGCCGGATGCGTCTGGGGATCATGGCCTATCTGTCTGGCGTCGGGACGGCGGACTTCAACGAACTGAAGACGCGGCTACAGGCCACCGACGGCAATCTGTCGGTCCACCTGAGAAAGCTGGAGGAGGCGGGCTTTGTCGAGGTCGCCAAGAGCTTTCAGGGGCGCAAGCCGCTGACGCGGGCGACCATGACCGAGGCGGGCCGCGACGCCTTCGTCGCCTATCTGGACGCCATGTCCGGTCTGGTCAGCGCCCGTTAGCCTTGGCGCGCGAATAGGCTAAGGAAGGCGGTCATGAGCGACCGTCTTCTGCCGTTTCAGGCCCTCGATAATTTCCGCGACTATGGCGACTACGCCGTCGGCGCAGGCCGGATCGCGCGCGGGCGTCTGTATCGCTCGGCGCATCAGGCCCGGGCGACCGAGGCCGATCTGGCGCAACTGGCCGCGCTGAACCTGGCCACGGTGGTCGATCTGCGGCGTCCCAGCGAGCGCCGCGACCAGCCGTCGCGACGACCGGCGAACTGGGCCGGGCAGGTGATCGAGAGCGCCCATGACGACGGCGGCGAGGCCCCGCACATCACCTTCCTGAAGACCGCCGACCTGACCGAGCAGTCGGGCCGCGCCTTCATGACCCAGACCTATCGCCGTCTGCCGTTCGAGGCCGCCCACCTCGATCTGTTCCGCCGCTATTTCCGCGCCCTGGCGGAGAGTGATGGCCCGGTGCTGATCCACTGCGCGGCGGGCAAGGACCGCACCGGCCTGCTGGCGGCCCTGACCCATAGCCTGCTGGGCGTGTCGCGCGACGACCTGCTCGCCGACTATCTGCTGACCAATGTCGCCGTCGATCTGGAAGGCCGGGCCGAGGGCATCGCCAGGAAGCTGACCGAGATGACGGGGCGTCCCGCCTCACACGGCGCCGTAGTCGCCTTCCTCGGCGTCGAGGCCGACTATCTGGATGGGGCCTTCAAGGAGATCACGGCGCGGCATGGCTCGCTCGCGGCCTATCTGGAACAGGCCCTGGCCGTGGACGACGCCCTGGCCGAGCGCATCCGGGGGCGGCTGACGGCATGAATCTGCCGGTCGTCCATAGCGCGCGGCTGGGCTGGTGCGAGCCTATGGCCGTCGCCGCGGGGCTGAACCGGCGCGAGGGCGCGCTGGCGCTGCTGGCCGGGGCGGGCGACGTCGCGGCGCATGGCGGGCGCTGGTCCTTCGTCGCTTGCGAGCCGGACCGGGTCCGCGTCGGCGCAGTCGATGACGCGGCGCCCTTCGAGGCCCTGCGCGATCCTGATTTCGCGGGCGGCGGCGTGGTCGGGCTGATGAGCTATGACGCCGGGGCGCGCCCGGCGACGGGGCCGCGCGACGCGGTCTGGCCTGATCTGATGCTGGCCCGCTATCCGGCCCTGCTGGCTTTTGACCATGCGGCGGGCGAGGTCCGGGCTGTCGGTCGAGGCGCGGATGCGGCGGAGGCCGAGGCGCAGGCCGATCGCGCGGCGGGCTGGCGGGCCGAGGCGGTCGTCTTGTCGATCCCGACCGCGCCCGCCGCCGCCTTTGTCGGCGAGGCGTCGTCTGAAGCCTATGAGGCGGCCGTGGCCGACGTGGTGGATCGCATCGCGGCGGGCGAGCTGTTTCAGGCCAATATCGCGCGCGGCTGGGGCGGGCGGCTGGAGGCGGGACGCGATCCCTTCGAGGTCTTCCTGCGGCTGTCGGCCGAGCGCGGCGCGGCCTACGGCGCCTTCTGGCGGCTGGGTCAGCGGGCGCTGGTGTCCAACTCGCCGGAGCTGTTCCTGACCTTTGATCCGGTCTCAGGCCGCATCGAGACCCGGCCGATCAAGGGCACGCGCCCGCGCCACGCCGATCCGGCGCGCGACGCCGAACTGGTCGCCGACTTGGTCGCCAGCGCCAAGGACCGGGCCGAGAACCTGATGATCGTCGACCTGATGCGCAATGATCTGGCGCGGGCGGCCGTGCCCGGATCGGTACGGGTCGAGCGCCTGTTCGAGGTCGAGCGCCATCCGACGGTGCATCATCTGGTCTCGACCGTGACGGCCACGGCTCGGCCCGGCGTCGGCGCCGCCGAGGTGCTGGAGGCGACCTTCCCGCCCGGTTCGATCACCGGCGCGCCCAAGCATCAGGCCATGAAGGTCATCGCCGGGCACGAGGCGCCGCGCGGACCGTGGTGCGGCTCCCTGTTCGGCCTGGGTCTGGCGGGCGACTTGAGCGGCGGCGGGGCGCTGACGGCCTCGGTCCTGATCCGCACGGCCTCGTTCGAGCAGGACGCGGCGGGCTGGCGGTTTCGCGCCCTGGCCGGCGCCGGCATCGTCGCCGACAGCGATCCCCGCGCCGAAGGCGAGGAGACCGAGGCCAAGATTCGGGCGCTGAAGGAGGCCATGATCGGAGAGCAGGCCGCGGACCAGGTCTGAGACCAGGCGGACGCCTAGCAGTCGGTGCAGATCACCTGATTCACGGTGCGCGGGCGCAGATAGTATTTGCGCCCGAAGGTGGTCAGGGTGGGCAGGATGTCCGGGAAGGCGGACCTGTAATCATAGCGGGTTTCGCCGATAATCAGGCTTTCCTTGTCGCCGGCCAGGCCGGGCGGCAGGTCGGCGATCGGGGTGAGCTTGCTCAGCGGCTGCAAGACATTGCTGTTGCTGGTGTAGCTCCAGTCGACCCAGGCGCGACCCTTGTCATCCATGGTCACGCTGGAAATCCGCGTCGTCAGCGGGGAGGCGGAAAAGGGCTTCATCAGCATCTGGCCGATGTCGGACACGCTCTGCAGGTCCTTGACGCTGGTCTTGCCGCTCTGGGCCACCAGGTCGGCGATCATGGCGGCGCTGTGGCTGGCCCGACGCTCGGCCATATAGGCCAGGCTGAACTGCGTCAGGCCGAAATAGATCAGGATCATGACCGGGGCCAGCAGGGCGAACTCGACCGCCGAGACGCCGCGCCGGTCGGCGATCAGCCGCGCGATCAGGCGAGACGACGGAGCCAGGGCGCGGCGCATCATTGATAGGGCTCGTTCTGGAAGGCCATCGTCGTGCTCAGCAGCACCTTGCCGCTGCCGGATTTCGCCAGGGCCTGGGCCAGGAAGGGGGTGACGATCGGGTGCTCGTACCAGACCCGCACCATGATGCGGTCGCCCGGCTTGCCCGGCTGGAACTCGGTCAGGCCGGAGTTGAAGACGCCGGTGAACATGGGGTCGGAGGCGTCCAGCGGGTTGCTGAACCCATTGACCACGCGCACGTCCATGAAGGCGCGCGACGGGCAGTCCCCGGCGAAGACGCTCATCTGGGCGCAGAACTTGTCCATCATCTCCTGCTCCGTGACGGCCTGCATCTGGGCCTGACCCGTGCGGACCAGGCGTCCGGTGTCGGTGACGGCCGTCTCGACCAGGGCGTCGAGCACCAGGATCAGGCCGATCTCCAGAATGGCGAACAGCAGCATGAAGAAGGGCAGGGCGACGAAGGCGAACTCCACCGCCGTGGAGCCTTCGCGCGCCCGCAGCAGCCGTCGAGCGAACGACGGACGTTCCTTATCGCGACGGCAGGGAGGGGCCATGGATCAGGGCGCCGAGGAACTGCGGACGCTGGGCGAGCAGGTGGCGCCGCAGGCCAGGTCGGTGGCGTCGCCGCCGCGCCAGACGCGCACGGCGCCGGTCGATCCGGCGCTGACCACGATCTGGGTCTGGAGCAGGGTGCGGCCAAGGGCGTCCACGGCCACGACGTCGGTCACGCCATAGCCCTTGCCGGTGATGAACAGGGTGTTGGCGTCCACCACGGTGACATCGGCGATCCGCGGGTTGGCCACGATGACCGAGCTGGCGGGCGCGCGCAGCTGGACCCGGGTGGCGCTGTCGATCTCGATGCTGAGCGGGCGGGCCTGGGCCAGGGCGGCCGAGGCCGTCCCGGCGACGAGGCCGGCGGTCGCCAGGGCGACGGCGGATCGGAAGAAGGGGCGGGACATGGGCGGAAGGCTCCGGTGACATGAAAGGGCGCGCGCGCGAGCGCCAGAGGGCAAGGTCGCCTTCAAAGATCAAGATTTCCTGAAGGCCCCAAAACCAGCCCGTCGGGGGTGCGGCTATAGTAAATGTTCAGTAACCAACAATAAATTTGCGACGACTGTTTGGTTTTACTCGACCTTAAGGATCGTTGGCGCATCTTCGTCATGCAAACGGGGGTCAAGCGGGCAAAACCGGTGACCCTGGTGGTGGAACTGTTGCTCGCTTAGAAAACAAGGAAGACACATCATGCGTAACTTCATCAAGAACTTCGCCAACGACGAATCCGGCGCCACGGCCATTGAATATGGCCTGATCGCTGCTCTGATGGCTGTCATCATCATCGCCGGTATCGGCGCGATCGGCACCCAGCTCGGCGACAAGTTCACGACCATCGCTGATAAGATCGGCGGCGCTTAATAGTCAGCACTTCATTTCTGAAGTGATGCGAGACGGCCGGGCGGCGACGCCCGGCCGTTTTCGTTTGTCGGTCGAGGGTTCGATCCAGGAAACCCGGTCTTAAAGAACAGCGGGCCATAGTCTCCGCATGACCGAACTTTCCCTTGCCCTGCTCAGCGTCATGCCGGTTCTGGTGGTGATCGCCGGCCTGCACGACCTGATCACGATGAAGATTCCCAACTGGCTGTCGGGCCTGTTGATCCTCGGTTTCTTCCCGGCGGCCCTGGTCCTGGGGCTGCCGCTGTCGGTGGTGGGCCTGTCGGTGGGGCTGTCCTTCGCCGCCCTGTGCGTCGGCGCGGGGATGTTCGCCCTGCGTTGGCTGGGCGGGGGCGACGCCAAGCTTCTGGCCGCCGTCATGCTGTGGCTGGGCCTGCCCGGCGCCCTGCCCTTCCTGCTGTTCACCGCCATGGCGGGCGGCGGCCTGTGCCTGGTGCTGATCCTGGCGCGGGCCTATCTGCAAGTCTACGCCGTGAACGGCCCCGCCTGGCTGGGTCGCCTGCTGGAGCCCAAGGGCGACGTGCCCTATGGCGTGGCGATCGCCGTCGGCGCCCTTCTGGCCTATCCGGCCAGCCCCCTCGCGACAACCTTCATCGGCGGCTGAGGCCCGGCTCTGAGGCCCCAAGGCTCGGCTTAGGGAGCCGTTAACAGAAAGAGGCCACTATCGTTAACGGCAGGGGGCGAAGAACCGAATCCGCGTCGCCGCGCCTGCCGGAGACCGTCGATGAAACCCGCCAAGATCGCCGTCATCTGTATCGCCGCCGTGGCCGCCATCGGCCTGGCCCTGGTGGTGCGCGCCATGGGCTCCTCCGGCCAGCCGACCGCCGTCGCCGTGGCGGTCGAAGCTCCGCCGATGGCCAAGGTGCTGGTCGCCGCCAAGGATCTGGAGCCGGGCAAGCGTCTGACCGACGGCGACCTGTCCTGGAAGGACTGGCCGATCGCGGAGGTCAATCCCGTCTTCATCACCGACGGCAGCGTGCCGATCCCCGGCGCAGCCGCGCCCGAAGCCGCCGCTGACGCCAAGCCGGCCGATGACAAGGCCGACAAGGCCAAGAAGGCCGCGGACGCTGCACAGGCCGTGACCCGCGCCGCCGCCGACCTGGCCACCGGCGGCGCCAAGGCCGCCTATATCGGCGCCGTCGTGCGCGAACCCATTCTGGCCGGAGAGCCCATCGTCGCCCGCAAGATCGTGCGCGCCGGCGACAGCGGCTACATGGCCGCCTATCTGGAGCCCGGCATGCGGGCCATGGCCATCCGCGTCTCGGTCGAGACCGCTGCGGGCGGCTTCATCCTGCCCGGCGACCGCGCCGACGTCCTGTTGACCCGCGAGATCAAGGCGCAGGGCAGCGAGGCCGCCCGGTTCGTCACCGCCACCGTCATGCAGAACGTCAAGGTTCTGGCCATCGACCAGACCACCCGCGCCGCCGACGACGCCCTGGCCGTGGTCGGCGCCACCGCCACCCTGGAGATCAGCGGCCCCGACGCCGAGGTCCTGGCCCTGGCCAAGTCCGAGGGCGACCTGTCGCTGGTGCTGCGCTCCTATGCCGACACCGCCGGTCCGTCGGGCCGGACCGCCGCCGCGACGCGCCGCAGCGAGGCCGCCGCCAAGATTGTGCGCGTCTATCGCGAAAGCGAGGCCGAGGCCGTGGTCGTTCGATGAGAAAGCCTGCCATGAACCGCATCCTCGCCCTGGCCTGCGCCTCGCTTCTGGGACTGGGCGGCGCCGCCTCGGCGCCCGTCACGGAGGCCCAGGCCCAGGTCGCCGCCTCGACGCCGCGGATGGTCAATCTGCCGCGCGGAACCTCCTTCGCCGTCGAGCTTCCGGCGGACGCACGCGACGTGATCGTCTCCAATCCCCGCGTGGCCGAAGCCATGCTGCACTCGCCGCGCCGGATCACGGTCATCGGCCTGGCCGGGGGCGAGACGGACGCCGTCTTCCTGGACGCCGCAGGGCGCACCATCCTGGCGCTGCGCGTCCGCGTGGACGCCGGGACCAGCGCGCTGCAGGACACGCTCACCCGCGTGGCGCCGGGCGCCAACCTGCGCGCCGAGGCGGTCAACGACAGCATCATTCTGACCGGCACGGCCTCCAGCCCGGCCGAGGCCGATCGCGCCGTTCAGGTCGCCCGCGCCTTTGTCGCCAGCCCCGACAAGGTCATGAACATGATCAGCGTCGCCGGCTCCGACCAGGTGACGCTGCGCGTCCGCGTGGTCGAGGTGCAGCGCAGCGCCATCAAGCAACTGGGCTTCGACACCGAGGCCGTGCTCGGCCGCATAGGCGACACCCAGTGGATGCTGGGCAATATCGCCACCTGGGGCGTCAACGGCGGCCTGCTGGGCGGGGTCAGCGGCGGCGTGTCGCGCGACACCACCAAGAATTATCAGATGCAGACCCCCTGCGGCGCCGCCTTCCCCGCGGGGAGCCTGTGCAATGTCACGGTGAACGGCGGGGCCCCGGGCGATCCGTCGAACTGGGACACCGCCACCCCCGGCACCGGGCCGGGCTCCGACGGCCTGAACAAGGGCAATGCGACGCTCAAGGCCTTTGAACGGGTCGGCCTGGTCCGCACCTTGGCGGAGCCCAACCTGACCTCGGTCAACGGCGAGGCCGCCAGCTTCCTGGCGGGCGGTGAGTTTCCGGTCCCGGCGGGACGCGATCAGAACGGCCAGATCACCGTCGCCTACAAGCCCTTCGGCGTGGGGCTCAGCTTCCGTCCGGTCGTCCTGTCGGAAGGCCGCATCTCGCTGCAGATCAAGGTCGAGGTGTCCGAGCTGACGCCGCAGGGCGGCCTGACCATCGGCGCCGGCACCCCGACGGCGATCGCCCTGCCGGGCCTGTCGGTGCGCCGCAGCGAGAACACCGTCGAACTGCCCTCGGGCGGCTCGATGATGATCGCCGGCCTGTTGCAGGAATCGACGCGCCAGACGGTCGACGGCCTGCCGGGCGCGGTCAACCTGCCGGTGCTGGGCCAACTGTTCCGCTCGCGCGACTATCTGATGGGCGAGACCGAACTGGTGGTGATCGTCGAGGCCTATGTGGTCAATCCGACCGCGCCGGGCCGGATGCAGACCCCCGCCGACGGCCTGCGTATCGCCAGCGACGCCCAGACCATCTTCTTCGGCCAACTGAATCAGGCCTATGGCTCGCCCGCTCCCTCCGCCCAGACGGGCACGGGATGGCAGGGGCCGGTCGGCTATGTGATCGAGTGAACGCCATGACCCGTTCCACCCCGACCCTCCTTTCCTTCGGCGCGGCCTTGGCGCTGGCCGGCCTGACCCTGGCCGGCTGCATGGGCGGTCCCGCCAGCCTGGGCGGCGACGCGCCGCTGACGCCGCTGTCGCGCTACAGTCTTCAGGTCGAGCCGGGCCTGGACCGGATCGCCCTGGCGGTCCACGAGACGGGGCTGTCGGCCAACCAGCAGTCCGCCCTGGGCGAGCTGGTCAGCCGCTTCGCCCTCGAAGGCGCGCCGACCCTGGTGGTCGAAGCCCCCGCCGGCGACGATCCGGTGGCGGCCCAGATGGCTTGGAGCGTCAAGAGCGCCCTGGTCGCGGCCGGCGCCCCCGATCATCGCATCCGTCTGGTCAGCTACGCCGGGCCAGACCCGCGGGCGCCCGTCCTGATCGGGTTCGAGACGGTTCGCGCCGTCGTGCCGCAATGTGGAACCGCCTGGGGCAGCCTGGGCCGCACCGGCGACAACCAGTCGGCCTCGAACCTGGGGTGCGCCGTCAACGCCAACCTTGCGGCCCAGATCGCCAACCCGCGCGACATCGTCGCGCCGCGCGCCCTCGGCCCCAATGACGCCGGGCGCCGCAGCGTGGTGTTCGACGACTACCGCAAGGGCGAGCGGACCGCCGCCCAGCGGGAAGAACTGATTTCCCAATCGCGCGTCTCCACCGCGGTGAACTGATCCTCATGACCCAATCCTTCGCCACTCAGGAGTTCGACGCTCTGGACGGTTTCGATCTCGACGACGACTTCATCGACGCCGCGCCCCGCCCGCTGGACGGACCGGCGTTCGACGCCCGGCCTGAGGCGCCCGAGCGCGTGGTCGAGGCCCTTGATCCGATGATGATCGAGGCGCCGGCTCTGGACGACGACGAGGCCTTCAATCCGGTCGGGCGTCTGGTCGAGACCGCCGAGACGGCGGCGGCGGCCGTCCTGCCGGCGGCTGCCGTCGCGGCCCCGACCCCCGCTCCGGCCCCGATTTTGGCGCCGGCGCCCGTCTTGCTCGACGCCGGCCTTCCGGTCGCCGCCGGGGAGTCGGTCGAGGTGTCGATCCCGCGCATCGCCGTCCACGTCTTCGCCGAGCGCCAGGACACCCTGGCCGCCGCCGAGCGGGCGGGGCAGGACCGGCGCATGTCGCGCGCCACCACCCAGATCCGGGTCGGCGGCGTAGCGGCGGCGATCGAGGCCTATCAGTCCGAACCGACCCCGCCGCTGATCGTGGTCGAGTGCCTGAAGGACCCGCAGACCCTGCTGTGGGAGATCGACCAACTGGCCGAGGTCTGCGACGCGGGCACCAAGGTCGTGGTCATCGGCGCGACCAACGACATCCTGCTGTTCCGCGAATTGATGCGGCGCGGGGTCAGTGAATACCTGGTGGCGCCGCTGCAGCCGCTGCAACTGATCGCGGCCATCGGCGGCCTGTTCGCCGATCCGGCTCAGCCTTTTGTCGGTCGCTCCATCGCCTTCGTCGGCGCGCGCGGCGGGGCCGGGGCCTCGGCCGTGGCCCACAACACCGCCTACGCCATGAGCGAGCGGATCGGCGTCAACACCGTCATCGTCGACTATGACCTGCCGTTCGGCACCGCCGGGCTGGATTTCAACCAGGACCCGCTGGGCGGCGTCGCCGACGCCCTGAGCCAGCCGGACCGCCTGGACGCCACCCTGCTGGACCGGATGATGGTCCGCTGCACCGACAAGCTGAGCCTGTTCGCCGCGCCCGCGTCCCTGGACGCCGACTGGGACATCCAGCCGGACGCCTTTGAGGAAGTCACCAGCCGCATTCGCTCGACGGCGCCCTTCGTGGTGCTGGACCTGCCGCACCTGTGGTCGGGCTGGATGCGCAAGACCCTGATCTCGGCCGACGAGGTGGTGATCGTGGCGACGCCGGACCTGGCCTCTCTGCGCAACGCCAAGAACATGATCGACCTGATCAAGCAGGGCCGGCCCAATGACGCCCCGCCGCGTCTGGTGCTGAACCAGGTCGGCGTGCCGGGCCGCCCGGAAATCCCGGCCAAGGACTTCGGCGCCGCCCTGGGCGTCCACCCCAGCCTGATCATTCCCTTCGACGCCAAGATCTTCGGCTCGGCCGCCAACAACGGCCAGATGATCGTCGACGCCGGGGCCAAGTCCAAGGCCGCCGAGGCCTTCCAGACCCTGGCCCAGATCGTGTCGCGGCGCGAACTGCCGGTGGCGGCCGCGCCGCGCGGCAAGGCCGAGGGGGCGTCGTCGAAAGGCGTCTCCCTGTTCGCCGGCCTGTTGAAGAAGAAGCGCTAGGCCATGTTCGGCAAGCGTTCAGCCCAGCCCGGGGTCGCCGTCGCGCCCCGCCCCGCCCCGGCGCCGCAGCCGGCTGCGGAGCCGCGCTCGCTGGACACGGTCGACGCCTTTTCCGTCGAGGATCTGGAAGCCTCGGCGCGCGCGCCGTCGGACGCCGCCGACCGCCTGGACGCCCTGGCGGCGCGCCCCCGCGCCGAAGCCCCCGCGCCGACGCCGGGCGGACCGGCCAAAGGCCCCCGCGCCACCGCCGGTCTGGAGCAACTGAAAAAGGCCCAGGCGGTCGCCGAGATCGTCCGCGAACAGTCGGACTATTATCACGCCACGAAGACCACCATCTTCAATGCGCTGATGAACACCATCGACCTGTCGCAGCTGGCCCAGCTGGACACCAAGGCTGCGGCTGAGGAAATCCGCGACATCGTCGCCGAGCTGGTGGCGATCAAGAACGTCTCCATGTCGGTGGCCGAGCAGGAGCACCTGGTTCAGGACATCGTCAACGACGTCCTGGGTTACGGCCCGCTGGAGCCGCTGCTGGCGCGCGACGACATCGCCGACATCATGGTCAACGGCGCCGGGCGGGTCTTCATCGAAGTCAGCGGCAAGGTGCAGCTGACCAACGTCCGCTTCCGCGACAACACCCAGCTGATGAACATCTGCCAGCGGATCGTGTCGCAGGTCGGCCGCCGCGTCGATGAATCCAGCCCGATCTGCGACGCCCGCCTGCCCGACGGCAGCCGGGTCAACGTCATCGCCCCGCCCCTGGCCATCGACGGCCCGACGCTGACGATTCGTAAGTTCAAGAAAGACAAGCTGACGATGAAGAACCTGGTGGAGTACGCCTCCATCAGTCCCGAGGGCGCCCGCGTTCTGGGCGTCATCGGCGCGGCGCGATGCAACCTGGTCATCTCGGGCGGCACGGGTTCGGGCAAGACCACCCTGCTCAACACCCTGACGGCCTTCATCGACCCGACCGAGCGCGTCATCACCTGCGAAGACGCCGCCGAACTGCAGTTGCAACAGCCGCACGTGGTGCGTCTGGAAACCCGTCCGCCCAACCTGGAGGGCCAGGGCCAGATCACCATGCGCGATCTGGTCAAGAACTGTCTGCGGATGCGCCCCGAACGCATCATCGTCGGCGAAGTCCGGGGCCCTGAGGCCTTCGACCTGTTGCAGGCGATGAACACCGGCCACGACGGCTCGATGGGCACGCTGCACGCCAACTCCCCGCGCGAGGCCATCAGCCGGATGGAGTCCATGATCACCATGGGCGGCTACGGCCTGCCGTCCAAGACCATCCGCGAGATGATCGTCGGCTCGGTCGACGTCATCATCCAGGCCGCGCGTCTGCGCGACGGCTCGCGCCGCATCACCCACATCACCGAGGTGGTCGGGCTGGAAGGCGACGTGATCGTGACCCAGGACCTGTTCGTCTATGAGATCACCGGCGAGGACGCCCACGGCAAGATCACCGGACGCCACCGCTCGACCGGCATCGCCCGTCCCCGCTTCTGGGACCGCGCCCGCTATTACGGGCTGGAACGCGAACTGGCCGAAGCCCTGGACGCGGCGGAGTAGGCCTGATGCTTCCCATTCTCGCGGCCTTCCTGGCTTTCATCACCATCGGCGGCGTGGGCTGGGTCCTGGTCAGCGGCGACGACACCTCGGGTCAGGCCGTCAAGCGGGCCAAGGCTATCGGCGGCGCGCGCGAGGCCACGGCGGCCAAGCGCAACGCCGCCGCCGTGGCGAATACGCCGGAGGCGCGGCGCAAGCAGATCCTGAGCCAGCTCCAGGAAGTGGAGCGGAACGAGCGCAAGGCGCGCATGACGGTGGCGGCCAAGCTGAAGCAGGCCGGTCTGTCCCTGAGCCTGCGCACCTTCATCATCATCAGCGTGGTGGTCGGCGCGGTCGGCTTCCTGATCGCCCTGGTGGCGGGGCTGCACATCCTGCTGGCGCTGGGCGTCGGTCTGGCCCTGGGCCTGGGCCTGCCGCGCTGGATCGTCGGCTTCCTGGCCAAGAAGCGGATGAAGCAGTTCTCGATGGCCTTCGCCGACGCCGTCGACATCCTGGTGCGCGGCATCAAGACCGGCCTGCCGGTCCACGACTGCTTCAAGATCATCGCCCGCGAGAGCCCCCAGCCCCTGGGCGGCGAATTCCAGCGTCTGGTCGAGAGCATGGGGGTGGGCCTGTCGCTCAGTCAGGCTCTGGAGAAGATGTATGAGCGCATGCCGACGCCGGAGTTGAACTTCTTCGCCATCGTCATCGCCATCCAGCAGAAGAGCGGCGGCAACCTGGCCGAGGCCCTGAGCAATCTGACCACGGTGCTGCGCGCGCGGCGTCTGATGGGCGAGAAGATCAAGGCCCTGTCGTCCGAAGCTGTGGCCTCGGCCGGCATCATCGCCTCCCTGCCGCCGGTGGTGATGATCATGGTGAGCCTGTCCAGCCCTGGCTACATGGGGCTGCTGTTCACCGATCCGCGCGGTCAGTTCCTGCTGCTGATATCAGCGGTGTGGATGGCCATGGGCGTCTTCACGATGAAGCGCATGATCTCGTTCAAGTATTGAGGCAGGCGGGCGCATGAACGGCTTCATCCACTTCATCACCGATGTTCAGAACCTGCTCAGCATCGGGGTGGGCCTGGCCGTCTTCGCCAGCGTCCTGACCCTGCTCAGCTCCTATTCGGGGGGCGCGCCCCTGACCAAGCGGATGCAGGCCGTGGCCGAGCGGCGCGAGGAACTGCGTCGGCGCTCGCGGCAGGCGATGAACGCGGGCGGGGCCGGCGTCGCCGCCAGCCTTCGCCACAGCGACGAGGGCTTCAAGAAGCGCGTGGTCGAGCGGCTCAACCTGGTCAAGCTGCTGGAAGACCCCAAGGTCGCCGAGAACATGATCCAGGCGGGCTGGCGCGGACCCAAGCCGCTGAACGCCTTCTACTTCTTCCGCTTCACCATGCCCTTCCTGTTCGGCGGGCTGGTGGCCTTCTATCTGCTGGTCGTCAACGACTTCGGCCAGCCGCCGACCATGATCCTGGGCATTGTCGGGGCGGCGTTCGCGGCGGGCTTCTACGCTCCGAACATCTATGTGCAGAACCGCATCTCCGCGCGTCGCCAGTCGATTGTCGCCGCCTTCCCCGACTCGCTGGACCTGCTGCTGATCTGCGTGGAGTCCGGCATGTCGATCGAGGCGGCCATCCAGAAGGTCAGTCAGGAGGTCGGCAGCCAGTCGATCGAACTGGCCGAGGAACTGAGTCTCCTGTCGGCTGAACTGTCCTACCTGCCCGAGCGCCGCATGGCCTATGAGGGCATGGCCAAGCGGACCAACCATCCCGGCATCAAGTCGGTGGCCACGGCCATGACCCAGGCCGAGACCTACGGCACGCCGCTGGGCAGCGCCCTGCGGGTGATGGCCAAGGAGAACCGCGACCTGCGCCTGTCCGCCGCCGAGAAGAAGGCCGCGGCCCTGCCGGCGAAGCTGACCGTGCCGATGATCATCTTCTTCCTGCCGGTGCTGTTCGTCGTGATCCTGGGACCGGCGATCATCAACATCACCGACATGATGAAGGCCAACGGCGGCGGTTGATCCGTCGCCCGGCCGTCAGCCCTCGGCGGCGCGCCTCAGGGCCTCGCTGATATCCTCATAGGCGCCGCGAATCCTGCTGCGGTGCTTGTCGTGGAACAGCTCGCCCCTGAGACCCGAGAAGATGACGCCGTTGGAGACGATGCAGTTGCCGCGCTCCAACTCCTCGATCTCGTAATAGCGGATGGCGTTGAACAGCCAGCCGCGCTTTTCGGCCCAGACCAGTTGGGAATAGGGCTGCCAGTCGCCGAGGCGGGCCTGGACCTGACGCTCGGCCATGCCGGGCAGGGCCTCGGTCAGGCTGATGCCGGCGCCAAAGGCCAGGGCCCCCGTCACCCCGGTCTCATAGGGGTTCCAGGTGTGCCAGTTCTCGAGATCCGACAGGATCTCCCAGATGCGGTCCGACGGCGCGCGCACGCCGATACGCTTCTCGATACGGGTCGTGTCCATGCCCTGCCTCTGACACGGCTTTTTGACTTTAGGAAGTCGTCTCGCCCGCATCGGCCTTCAGATCGGCGTCCCGATCGGTCGAGGGGGCGGCGGTTTGAGGCGGCGTCCGTCCTCCAGACCCAGCCGCGCCTTGACCTCGAACAGGTCAGCCCCGGCGGGCACGATCAGCAGCGCCTCGGGACAGCGGGCGTTGACCGCCACCACCGCATTCTTCGGGCAGACGTCGAAACAGTCGGCCCCGACGACCGCCAGGTCGGCCTTTCGCCCCTTGCCCGCGTGCAGATAGCGGCGGAGGGCCTTCTTCAACGTCTGATCGCCGTCGGGACCAAAGCCGCCGTCCAGCTTCTTCGAGCATTTGCGGCATACCAGAACCACCTCGTTCCAGCGGGTCTTGGAAACCTTGAAGGTCTTGGGCGTCTTGTTCATGCCGCCTGAAGATCGGCGTTCGTGCGGGCGGACGCAAGCGGCCATGGGACGCGCCACAGGAAGTTCACAAAGGCCCCGGAAAACTGATTGTTTCTGTTTATCAAGGGGTAAGCATGAGGGCGCATCCTCGCTCCTCCTGACGAGGGTCCGCCGATGCCGCGCCTGCCGCTGAATCTGCCGTCCGCCGCCCCGGCCGCGCCTGCGCGCCGCCGCCTGCGCGACGCGGTCTTCTTCTGCATCTCGTTCGCGGCGGTCTTCGGCGCCGCTCTGCTGGTGATGGAGATGTGGCTGGGGTAAGCCGGGAGCTCGATTTCAGGAGCCCTCCCATGATCACCCGCATTCAGCCCGGCGCCCGCATGAGCGAGGCCGTCATCCACGGGAACACCGTCTATCTGGCCGGTCAGGTCGGCGAGCCGGGCGACGACGTCACGGCCCAGACCAGGACGACCCTGGCCGAGATCGACGCCCTGCTGGCCCAGGCCGGCACGGACAAGTCCAAGATCCTGATGGCCACCATCTGGCTGGCCGACATCGCCGACTTCGAGGCCATGAACGCCGTCTGGGACGCCTGGGTCGACACGGCCAATCCGCCGGCCCGCGCCACCAGCGAAGGCAAGCTGGCCTCGCCCGAATACCTGGTCGAGATCATCGTCGTGGCGGCGGTCTGATGGCCCTCGACAAGGACAGCGAACTGGAGCGGTTCAAGGCGACCCGCGTCACCGCCCTCTATCGCCTCGACCTGATCGAGAAGGGCGCGCAACTGACCTATGAGGACGGTACGCCCGTCGACATGGCGTCCGAGAAGCAGCGGCTGAAGGATCAGGTCGCGGACATGGACCGCCGCATTGCGCGGCTGGAGGCGGCGGGCGAGGCCTGATCTTCGCAGACTGATGAAATGTGGGGCGCGACCCATCCGTCGCCGTCTTTTGCGCGAATAAGGCCGCGCTACCGCCTTTCACTTTCAGGAGTTCGTCCGATGAACCTTCGCACCCTCGCCGTCGCGGCGGTCGCCCTGTCCGCCTGCGCCTTCCCCGCTGCGGCCGAGACCATCTCGACCCATGTGCTGGACCTGGCGCGCGGCGTCGGCGGTCGGGATGTGCCGGTCACCTTGCAGATCAAGTCGGCCGACGGCGGCTGGCGCGATCTGGCGACCAGCCGCACCGATGAGAACGGCCGGGTCCGCTCGTTCGGCGACGCCGTCCAGACCGAGGCGGCGACCTATCGCCTGGTGTTCGACATGTCGCGCTATGGCGCGCCGGAAACCCCGCCCTTCTTCCCCGAGATCGACGTGGTCTTCCAGGTGGTCGATCCCAGCGTCCACTATCACGTGCCGGTGGTGGTCAGCCCCTACGGCTACAGCACCTATCGCGGCAACTGATCGCCTCGGACGTGTTCGGGCGCCCTGATCAGAGGCGTTCGAACACGGTGGCGATGACCGCCTGATAGGCGTCGGTCAGGGCGCGCAGTTCGGCCTCGGGCACGCGTTCGTCGATCTGGTGCATGGTCTGGCCGACCAGACCCAGTTCCAGCACCGGGCACAGGGACCGGATGAAGCGGGCGTCCGAGGTGCCGCCGGTGGTCGAGGCCTCGGGACGCCGGCCGAGCGTCGCCTCCACCGCGTCCTGCACGGCGCTGATGAAGACGCCCGGCTCGGTCAGGAAGGCCTCGCCCGAGCACATATGCTCCAGTTCGATGCGCAGGCCGGTTTCGGCCTGAAGGGCGCCGGCCTCGCGGTTCAGCCAGTCGATCAGGCCGTCGCCGGTGTGGGTCGGGTTGAAGCGGATGTTGAGCCGCGCCTTCGCCTCGGCGGGGATGATGTTGGTCGCCGGATTGCCCACGTCGATGGTGGTGATCTCGAGGTTGGACGGCGGGAACTCCGGGAAACCCTCATCCAGAATGTGAGCGTCGAGGCGCGTCAGCAATTTCGCCACGACCGGCGCCGGATTGGCGGCGCGGTCGGGATAGGCGACGTGACCCTGCTTGCCGTGGACAGTGATCCAGGTGTTCAGCGAGCCGCGCCGTCCGACCTTGATCATGTCGCCCAGGTGGTGGGCCGACGAGGGCTCGCCGACCACGCAGGCGTCGATGACCTCGCCCTCGGCCATCAGGGCCTCGACCACCCGCTTGGTGCCGTGCAGGGCCGGGCCTTCCTCGTCGCCGGTGATCAGGAAGGAGAGGGAGCCGGGGACCTCGCCCCCCTCTTCGGCGTAATGCGCCAGAATGCGCGAGACGGCGGCGACCCAGGCGGCGATGCCGCCCTTCATGTCCACGGCGCCGCGGCCATAGAGTATGCCGTCGCGGGTCTCGCCCTCGAAGGGGGCGGCGGTCCAGGCGGCGAGGTCGCCGGTCGGCACCACGTCGGTGTGGCCCGCAAAGCAGAGGTTGGGCGAGGCCGTGCCGCGTCGGGCGTAGAGGTTCTCGATGCGGGCGTCGTGACCCACGCCGGTCGGCCCCTCGAACACCATGCGGCGGCAGGTGAAGCCAAGGCCGGTCAGGGTGCGTTCCAGAACGTCCATCGCCCCCTCGTCGGCGGGGGTGACGGAGGGAATGCGGATCAGGTCGCGGGTCAGTTCGACAGGATCGATGACGGAATGTGATGCGGCGCTCATAGGCTCTATGCTTTAGGCATATCCCGCATCCGCGAGAAGGCCCGAAACCGTGCCGAAGATCGACATCGAAACTGCGCCGACCGGGCATGGCACCGGCTACCCCGAAGAATTCGCCGCCCCGTGCAAGTCGCGGCGGCGCTGGCGGCTGGGCGACGCGGTCGGCCTGGACCAGTTCGGGGTCAACCTGTTGCGCCTGCCCGCCGGGGCCTGGTCCAGCCAGCGCCACTGGCACGCGGCCGAGGACGAGTTCGTCTGGGTGGTCGAGGGCGAGGTGGTCCTGGTCGAAGAGGACGGCGAGACGGTGCTGCGCCCCGGCGACTGCGCCGGCTTCAAAGCGGGCGTCGCCAACGGCCACAAGATTGAAAACCGCAGCGACCGTGAGGCGGTGCTGCTGGAGGTGGGGTCGCGCCGCCCGGCTGAGGACGCCTGCGACTATCCCGATATCGACATGATCCTGCCAAAGGGCGCCGACCGCTATTTCCATCGCGACGGAACCCCCTATCCGAAGACGCCCCGAAGAACGTGACCACAGACAGTATCGACGCCGCCCCGACGGTTCCGCCCCAGCCGCCCCTGCCGCCTGACTCGCACGATGGCGGGCCGTCCAGTCCCCATTCCAGTCCCTGGGCTATTCGCGATTTCCGCCTGCTCTGGCTGGGCCGGGTGGCGGCGGTTCTGGGCATCCAGATCCAGTCTTCGGCCCTATTGTGGCAGGTCTATGAGATCGCCCGGCGTGACCATCCGATCGCGGAGGCCAGCCTCTATCTGGGGCTGGTGGGCCTGTGTCAGTTCCTGCCGCTGCTGGCCTTCACCCTGCCCGCCGGGGCCATGGCCGACCGGCGCGACCGCAAGCACACCGTGACCCTGTCCATCGTGGTCGAGAGCCTGTGCGCCTTGGCCTTCCTCGCCATGGCCCTGCACGGCTCGCCGCCGCTGTGGGGGCTGCTGGCGGTGGCGGCTGTGTTCGGCGCAGCGCGGGCCTTCCTCGCCCCGGCCAGCCAGGCCTTCCTGCCGATGGTAGTGGGGCGCAAGGCCCTGCCGCCCGCCATCGCGGCCCAGTCCATCGCCTTCCAGACCGGGGCCATCGCCGGGCCGGCGCTCGGCGGGGTCATCGTCGGCTTCGCTGTGCCCTGGGCCTATGCCTCGGCCATGGCGCTGTTCTTCGTCGCCATCGCCTGCTTCCTGCTGATCCGCACCTCGGGCAAGCCAAAATTCGTCGAGACGGGCGTGGGGCCGCTGGAACTGGTCAAGGAGGGTCTGTCCTATGTCTGGAAGACCAAGATCGTCCTGGGCGCCATCTCGCTGGATCTGGTCGTCGTCCTGTTGGCGGGCGTGGCCCTGCTGACGCCGATCTTCGCGCGCGACATCCTGCATGTCGGGCCGCAAGGGTTCGGCCTGCTGCGGGCCTCGTTCGGGGTCGGGGCCCTGCTGGTGGCCCTCTATCTGAGCCGCTTCCCCATCGTGAAGCATGGCGGGCGCTGGATGTTCGCGGCGGTGGCTGTGTTCGGCCTGTCCACGCTGACCTTCGGCCTGTCGCACTGGGTCTGGCTGAGCGCGCTGGCCCTCTTCATCGGCGGCGGGGCCGACATGATCAGCGTCAATATCCGCCAGACCTTGATCCAGCTGGCTACGCCCGATCACATGCGCGGGCGGGTGTCCTCGGTGTCCATGCTGTTCATCGGGGCCTCCAATGAACTGGGCGAGGCCTATTCGGGGGTCATGGTGAGGCTGCTCGGCCCGGTCGGGGCGGCGGTGTTCGGCGGGGTGGGGGCGCTGGCCGCGACGGGGATATGGGCGAAGGTCTTCCCCAGCCTGAGGAAGGCGAACCGGCTGACCTGATAAAAGAAAAGCGCCGCGATCTTTCGACCGCGGCGCTCACACCCCTCATCCGAGCGCCTTCGGCGCCCACCTTCTCCCTCAAGGGGAGAAGGGCATTAGCCCCAGGGGCGGAAGTGTTTCGACAGCTTCAGGCCCTGGCTCTGGTAATGGCTGCCGCCTTCGCCATAGAGGCGCGACGGGCGTTCCGTCAGCGGCTCATAGACCAGGCGGGCGACGATCTGGCCGTGTTCCAGCAGGAAGGGGGTGTCGTGGGTGCGAACCTCCAGCACGCCCTTGGACCCAGCGCCGTGGGCCTCGTCCGTGCCGAAGCCGGGGTCGAAGAAGCCGGCGTAGTGGACGCGGAACTCGCCGACCGAGGGGTCGATCGGGGTCATCTCGGCGGCCTGATCGACCGGGATCTCGACCGCTTCGCGCGAGGCCAGGATGTAGAACTCGCCCGGATCGAGCAGCAGTTCGCCGCGACGGAGCGTCAGCGGCTCCCAGAAGTCGCGCGGGTCGTGACCGTCGATGTGATCCATGTTGACGACCCCGGCGTGGCGACGGCCGCGGAAGCCGACGACGCCGTGCTCGCCCGCTTCCAGATCGACGCCGACGCTGCGGGTTTCCAGTTTGGGCGGATCGCCAGCCTTGAGGCGCAGCTGGTTCAGGCGGGTGCCGGGCTGGACCAGGATGGAGAAGGTCTGGGGCGCGATTTCGAGGTAGAGGGGGCCGTCATAGCCCTCGTCCACGTCGTCGAAGCTGCCGCCCTGATCGGTCAGCAGGCGGACGAAGACGTCCACGCGGCCGGTCGAGCTCTTGGGGTTGGCGCGGGCGTTCAGGCCGCGCGGTAGGGTCAGGCGCTCCTGCAGGCGGGCGATATAGACGCAGCCCTTTTCCAGCACCACGCCGCCCGACAGGTCGACCGCGTGCATGGCCACGTCCTTGATCCGGTCCTCGACCTTGCGCTGACCGGGCAGGAAGGAGGCGCGCACGCGCCAGGCCTGGTTCGACAGGCGCAGGTCCAGGCTGGCCGGCTGCACCTGATCATGATCGAAGGGGGTGTCGGACCGGATCGCGCCTGTGGCGATCAGGGTCTCGATGCTCTGATAGGGCAGAATGCCGGGCTGGGCGGGAATCTCGAAGATGCTCATGCCGTCCTGTCTCACACGGATTTTTCCGCCTGTCTCGCTTCGGAATGCGACATCCGATGCGCCAGACGGGTTGAACCCCGAGGTCGGCGGGCTGCATATAGCGCATGCACGCCCCTCCTGCCTATACCGCCGAAACCGAAGGCGTCGTCGTTCGCGTCCGTCCCTCCTATCTGGCGGCCCAGTCGGACCCGGCGGCGGGACGCTGGGTCTGGGCCTATCAGATCGAGATCGTCAACCTGACCGGATCGCCGGTGCAGTTGGTGGCGCGGCGCTGGACCATCACCGACGCCTACGGCCATGTCGAAGAAGTGCGCGGCCAGGGCGTGGTCGGCGAGCAGCCGGTGATCGAGGCTGGCGACAGCTATTCCTACGCCTCGGGCTGTCCGCTGGGCGCGTCGTCCGGGTCCATGGTCGGGGCCTATTACATGACCGACGCCGAGGGCCGGATGTTCGAGGCGGCCATCCCGGCGTTTAGTCTGGATGTGCCGGATACGCGGCGGACGCTGAACTAAAGGCTTGCGCTGATCCTCCCCCGTGAACGGGGGAGGAGAGGAGGCAACCAGGGCCCAAAGAAAAACCTCCGCCGCGAGGCGAGGGCGATAGGGCTGCGTCAACCCGGATGAACCGCAGCCCCCTGATTTCATCCGGCGGGCCGGACGAAATCAGTTTCTTGTTGGGCCGCGGTCAAAAGGCTCCGCCTTTTCGACCCGACGCGGCCTGGCGCTTCGCGCGCGCTCAAGCAGCGAGCCGCCGCGCGGCGAGCGATAGCGCTCTTAGATATAGCGGCGAAGCGAACGCGCCAGTTCGGTGGCGCCGTCCTTGGTGGCGCCGCGGCGGACTTGCGGCTGGTAGGCGACGCGGGCGTGTTCGCCGCAATAGACGTTTTCCGTGGCGCGGCGGCCGCAGAAGCTGAACTCGCGCGACGAGGGGTCGCCGATCGGCCATTTGCACATATGGGCGCCGAGGGTCATCACCGTGGCCGTGCCGGGCAGTTCCGGCATGGGGGCGGGGGCCGAAGGCTGGACGGCCATGACCGGACGCGGGGCGGCGGCCTCGATGCGGCGCGGGGCCGAGGGGGCCTGAACCGGCGCGGCCGGCGCGGCGGGGCGCGGACGGGCGGCGGCGCGGAAGGTGGTGCGCGCCGGTTGCGACGGCGCGGCGCGGCCCGACAGGCCCAGGCGGTGCACCTTGCCGATCACGGCGTTGCGGGTCACGCCGCCGCCGAGGGTCTTGGCGATCTGGCTGGCCGACTGGCCTTCCAGCCAGAGCTTCTTCAACGCGCCGACGCGGTCTTCAGTCCAGCTTGCTGCGGTCATGGCCACCCTCCCGGGGATCGGATTCAATATCTTGGGTCGCCGACGAATTTCCCCGCCTCGACCTGCTACTAATCGTAAAGCAGCACTTAAAACACGCAAGATGTGGCAATTCAGCTGTCCACAGAAACCAGATGTAGTGTGGTTAACGTCCCGTTTTGAATCAGTTTTGCGCCCCTTCATCGAACATCGGGCGCCTTGCGAAACCAGCTTAGCGGGCGCATCTGGGCGCCTATGAAGACCGATCTCGCCTCTACTCGCCCCACGCAAAGCCCTGGCGGCCTGCCCCAGCCGCGTCGCTACGACGGCATCAACTGGGTGGGTCTGCGTACGCTCTACCTGCGCGAAGTGCGCCGTTTCTGGAAGGTGGGGGCCCAGACGGTGGCCGCGCCGGTGGTGACGACCCTGCTCTACATGATGGTCTTCGTGGTGGCGCTGAAGGGCGCGCGGCCGCCGTTGCACGGCACCCCCTTCGCCGAGTTCGTGGCCCCGGGCCTGATCATGATGGCCATTCTTCAGAACGCCTTCGCCAACGCCTCGTCCAGCCTGATCCAGGCCAAGATCATGGGCACGGCCACCGACTTCCTGACGCCGCCGCTCAGCCCGCTGGAGCTGACCATCGGCTTTACCCTGGGCGCGGCGACGCGCGGGGTGGCGGTCGGTCTGGTGACGGCCCTGTGCGTCATGCCCTTCGCCAGGCTGGGAGTGGCCAACATCGCCCTGATCGTCTGGTTCGGCCTGATCGCCTCGCTGCTGATGGGGATGACGGGCGTGCTGGCGGGCCTGTGGTCCGAGAAGTTCGACCACCTGTCGGCGGTGCAGAACTTCGTGGTCATGCCGATGACCTTCCTGTCGGGCACCTTCTACCTGATCGACAGCCTGCCGGAGCCCTTCGCCAGCATCAGCCGCTTCAACCCCTTCTTCTACCTGATCGACGGTTTCCGGGCCGGCTTCATCGGTCACGCCGAGGGCAATCTGATGATCGGCGTGGTCATGAGCGCCGTGCTGACGGTGCTGATGGGCGCGGCCTGCTGGCTGGTGTTCCGCTCGGGCTGGCGCCTGAAGAGCTGAGCCGTTAGTCAGGCCTGAACGCCCCCCTGGGGAGGGGGTAGGGAGGTCCTGTATGCTGTTTCGATCCGTTCTCGCCTCGGCCGTCGCCGCCGCTGCGCTTCTGTCCACGCCGGCTTTGGCGCAGGATGCGGAAGCCTTGAAGGCCCAGGTCGGCGCCTACGTCCAGCCGTCCAACGCCGAGCGGATGAACGTCCTGGTGGCTCAACTGCGCGCCGCCGGCTTCAACCCGACCGTCGAGACCTTCGAGGGCGGCGGTCGCGCCGGGCCGATGCAGGGTTCGAACGTGGTCGTCACGATCGGCGACGGCCCCAGGGAAATTTTGCTGACGGCCCACTATGACGCGGTGAAGCTTCGCGACGGGACCATGTCCCAGGGCGTGGTCGACAACGCCGGGTCGGTGGTGGCCCTGATCGAAGCGGCCAAGATCCTGCGCGACAAGCCTCTGACCCACCGCGTCCGCGTCATCTTCTTCGACCAGGAAGAGCTGGGCCTGATCGGCGCCAGGAAGTGGATCGAGGCGCACGGCGTGGCCAATGTCGCCGCCGTGGTGAACTCCGATGTCGCCGCCTATGGCGACACCCTGATGTACGGCCAGAACAACGGGGCGCAGTCGGCCTTCGTCACCCGCGCGACCCAGGAAGTGTGCGCCGAGCGCGCCCTGCCATGCGTCGGCTTCCCCGAGTATCCGCCGTCCGACGACCGCGCCTTCTCGGCGGCAGGCGCGCCGGTGGTGTCGCTAGGCTTCCAGGATCAGGTCGGCGCCCACCAGATGTGGCTGGCCTTCAACGGCGGCAAGGAAAATGGTCTGGCCGAGGGCTTCGTGCCGCAAGTCTTCCGCGTCATCCACTCCAAGGACGACGCCATTGAGGCGGTCGATGGCGCAACTATCGCCCTGGCCGGCGCCACTTACGCCGCCCTGATCCAGAAGCTGGACGCACAACTGCGCTGACTGCGGTCGGCGCGGTGTTGACTAAGCGCAAATAGCGCCCGACAAGTTCGTCGCCTTTTTCAAAGCGGTCCCGCAACCAAGGTTGCGGGACCGTCGCTCTTTATGGAGTCTGCCTGTGTCCGGTCATCTGATGGGTGTCTATAATCGCGCGCCGCTGGAAGTGGAGCGCGGCCAGGGCGTCCGCCTGTGGTCCACTGATGGGACCGAATATCTGGACTGCGTCTCGGGCATCTCGACCAACGCCCTGGGCCACGCCCACCCCAGGCTGGTGCAGGCGGTCAAGGATCAGGCCGAGAAGCTGTGGCACGTCTCCAACATCTTCAAGATTCCGGGTCAGGACGCCCTGGCGGACGCCCTGTGCGAAAAGTCGTTCGCCGACGTGGTCTTCTTCACCAACTCGGGCACCGAGGCGGTCGAGTGCGCGCTGAAGACGGCGCGCAAGTTCCACTCGACCAACGGCCAGCCGGAACGCATCGACATCTACGGCTTTGACGGGTCCTTCCACGGCCGCACCTATGGCGCGATCAACGCCGCCGCCAACCCCAGCTACACTGAGGGCTTCGGGCCCAAGATGGAAGGCTTCCATCAGCTGAAGTGGGGCGACCACGACGCCATCAAGGCCGCTATCGCCAACCCGACCACCGCCGCCATCATCGTAGAGCCGGTGCAGGGCGAGGGCGGCTGCCGCGCCATGCCGGAACAGTGCCTGCGCGGCCTGCGCGACCTGTGCGACGCGCATGGCGTCCTGATCATCTTCGACGAGGTCCAGTGCGGCATGGGCCGAACCGGCAAGCTGTGGGCCCACGAATGGGCCGGCATGACCCCGGACATCATGGCCATCGCCAAGGCTCTGGGCGGCGGCTTCCCCATCGGCGCCTGCCTGTCCACGGCCGAAGCGGCCAAGGGCATGACGCCCGGCGCCCACGGCTCGACCTTCGGCGGCAACCCCCTGGCCATGGCGGTCGGTCGGGCCGCCTTCGCCGAGGTGTCGTCGGACGCCATCCTCGCCAACGTCAACGAGATCGCCGGCTATCTGAAGCAGCAGCTGCACGGCCTGGCCGAACGCTTCCCCGATGTGATCGTCGAGGTGCGCGGCAAGGGTCTTCTGCTGGGCGTGAAGCTGGTTCCCAACAACCGCGACTTCATGGGCTGGGCCCGCGACGAGGCCAGGCTGCTGGTCGCCGGCGGCGGCGACAACCTGGTCCGCATCCTGCCGCCGCTGAACATCACCCTCGAAGAGGCCCGCGAGGCGGTCGAGAAGTTCGAAACGGCCTGCGAGTTCGCCCGCACCAAGCTGGCGGCCTAGTGGCTTTCTCCCTCCCCTTCGTGGGGAGGGTGGCCGAGCCCTGAAGGGCGAGGTCGGGTGGGGACGCTGTCCCTTCATTTCCAGGTTTCCGCAAGGCCGTCCCCACCCGGTCCCTGCGGGAACACCCTCCCTGGAGCGGGGAGGGAGAGGCTCTGTCATGGTCCGTCACTTCCTCGACATCCACCGGCTGGACACGGCCGACCTGCGCGCCATTCTGGACGACGCCCACGCCCGCAAACAGGCGCGCAAGGGCTGGCCCCAGGGGCGTCCCGACGCTGACGCGCCGGGCCAGGATCGCGTCCTGGCCATGATCTTCGAGAAGAACTCGACGCGCACCCGTTTCAGCTTCGACGCGGCCATTCGTCAGCTGGGCGGCTCGGCCATCATCGCCACCGCCGCCGACATGCAACTGGGGCGCGGCGAGCCGGTCGAGGACACGGCCAAGGTGCTGTCGCGCATGGTCGACGCGGTGATGATCCGCGCCAACAACCATGAGGACGTCGAGCGCTTCGCCCGCGTCTCGACCGTGCCGGTGGTCAACGGGCTGACCGACCGCAGCCACCCGTGCCAGATCCTGGCCGACCTGCTGACGATCGAGGAGCATCTGGGCCCGATCGAAGGCAAGACCGTCGCCTGGATCGGCGACGGCAACAACGTCTGCCACAGCTTCATGCACGCAGCGGCCAAGTTCGGCTTCCGTCTGAACGTCGCCTGCCCGGCCGAGTATCATCCCGACCTGCGCGATCTGGAAAAGGGCGGCGCCCACGTCCACCTGACCAGCGACCCGCGCGAGGCCGTGGTCGGCGCCGATGTCGTCGTCACCGACACCTGGGTGTCGATGGGCGATCAGGACTATGAGGCGCGCCTGGCCGCCTTCGAGCCCTATACGGTCGACGAGGCCCTGATGGAGCTGGCCAAGGCCGACGCCGTCTTCCTGCACTGCCTGCCGGCCCACCGCGGCGAAGAGGTGACGGACGCCGTCATCGACGGCCCGCAGTCGCTGATTTGGGACGAGGCCGAGAACCGCATTCACGCCCAGAAGGCGGTCCTCGCCTGGTGTTTCGCAGGCGAGTGAAACTCGCCTGCTCATTCTTCTTTGGCCCTAACGCGCGTCGCGCTGCTTGAGGGCCGGCGGGCGCTGTCTGTGACTGAAGCAGCGCCCGCGGCTACGTCCTGACCTATTGCAGATGGACGTCGGCGACGTCGCCGGCGTCGGGCAGGGTCTTGGTGACATTGGCCTTGGCGATCTCCCAGGCGAATTTGAACAGGCCGCCGTCGCTGACCCAGACCCGGCCGTCGTCGGCGTCGAAGCGCAGCAGGGTCAGTTTCGGGTCGTCCTTGCCTTCGGGATACCAGGCGGCGAGCACCGGATTCCAGTAGCGGTCGATGATCGCGCGGTCATGGCCGTGCACCGACAGGGCGCCGTGGATGCAGGCCCAGAGCTTCTGGTCCTTCGAGCCATAGCTGAACATGGCCGACTGGCCCGGCGCGGCGGCGTCGCGCGCCAGATCGGTGTCGTCGCGGGTGAAGAACCAGATCGTTCCGGTCTCCGCCTCGCGAAAGGCGGTCATCGGCTGGCTGTGATAGCCGGGCCGGTCCAGGCCCAGCATGCCGGTATTGCTGTGCTTCAGGCTTTTCCAGAATTCGGCTTCGGCGTCGGCGGGGGTCAGATCCTGGCTCATCCGGGGGTCCTTTTCTGCGAGTGAGGCAGAAGAACCGTCGGCGAACCGTCTCGTTCCGTCAGGCGGGGAAGGTGCGGCCGCCCAGCACCGAGGCCAGGTGAATCAGCAGCAGCACCGCCAGGGCGCCGGCGACCAGCATGATGAACCGCCACGGCATCATGCGCGGCCCCTTCATCAGGTCGGGCGGCCGGGCGCCGCGCCAGCCGCAAAAGACGGCGACGACGCCAGAGGCGGCCAGCAGGGCGAGGGTCAGGGAAGGGCTCATGGCGAGGGCAGTTGGCGTCTGCGGCGGCGCTTCGCAAGACAGAAGTCTGCGAGAAGATGAATCTAAACGCGACGTTAACCATGTCGGCGTGAAAAGCGCTGTGTCGCAATCAAGCGTTGCCGGTGATTCGTTCGCCGTGGCGCCAGATGTTGCGGTTAACGATACGTTTACACGCTTGATCTTGGGCGGTAGCGTCCGACAAAGGCTCGGGAGGCGAATCAGTGAGCGCAGCAGCGCCGTGGAGCGTGAAGGGGATCGACCCCAAGGCTCGCGAGATCGCCAAGGACCTTGCGCGCCGTTCGGGCATGACGCTCGGCGAGTGGCTGAATTCCATGATCATGGAAGAACCGGGCGAGGACGAGGGCGTCACGCCCCTGCCGCGCCGCACGCCTATTCCCGACCCCTATGATCGCCGCAGCCGCTCGCGCCGCCTGGACGACGCCTATGGACCCGAAGCCGACGGCGCGGTCCGGGCCGAGGCCTCGATCGAAGTCATCGCCGCCCGGCTGGAGGCCGCCGAGCGTCGCTCCACGGTCGCCATCCAGGGCATCGACCAGGCCGTCGCCGGTCTGGTCCATCGTCTTGACGGTCAGGAAAAGGCCGACGCTGCACAATCGCGCCGCATCGACGACATCGCCGACGAACTGCGCGAGGGCCACAAGCGTCTGCGCCGCTTTGAGCGCGAGGTCGGGCCGCGCGCCGAGGAAGGTCTGGCGCGGGTCGAGGCGGCGCTCAGCGCGGTCTCCAGCCGCCTCTATGACCTGGACGAACGTCAGCGCGCGGGCGCCGAGACCCTGCGCCAGCGCATCGACGCGGTCGAACAGGTCGCCGGGCCGGGACCGGGAACCGACCTTCTGGTCGAGGTCAGCGCGCGTCTGGATGAGGCGCAGGAGCGCACCTCTGCGGCCCTCAAAGGGCTGGAACGCTCGTTCGCCGCGCTGGACCTGCGTCTGCGCGACGCCGAGAGCCGCATCGAACCCGAACACGCCCGCGAGGCCGCCCGCTTCGAGAAGCTGGCCGAGACCCTGACCCGCCAGGTCGAGGGCAGCCGCGTCGAGATGATGCGCCGCCTGGAGGTGGTCGAGACCGAAAGCCGCGTCGACCGCATCGAGCGCGCCCTGGCCGCGATCGGCGACCAGACCCGCGCCGCCGAGCAGCGCTCGGCCGACGCCGTCGAGGCCATGGGCCGCGAGGTCCTGCGCATCGCCCAGAACCTCAACGCGCGGGTCGAAAAGGTCGAGACCGTCGGCTCCGCGGATCAGGTCGAAGTCCTGGGCCGCGAACTGAACGAGAAGCTGGATCGCGAGATGCAGCGCCACGCCCAGGCCGTGGACCAGCGCCTGACCCGTTCCGACGACCAGCACGCCCTGGCGCTGGAGCGTCTGGGCGGCGAGATCACCCGCATCTCGGATCGCCTCAGCGAGCGCATCGCCCAGTCGGAGCGCCGTTCGGCCCAGGCTCTGGACGATATCGGCCGCCGTCTGGCCGAGAACACCGACAAGATCGAGCAACGCCACGAGCGCGCCTCGGGCGAATTGGGCGAGCGGATGCGCCAGAGCGAGGAGCGCACCGCGCGCCTGCTGGCCGAAGCCCGCGAAAGCATCGAACAGCGGGGGGCGCGCAGCGGACGCCGCGAGATTCCGCTGGAAAGCCCCGAGCCTGCGCCGTGGAGCCCGGCGGACAGCCCCAGCGGCGATTGGCGCGCCGCCGCCTTCGCCGACGACATCTGGTCCGACGACACCCTGGGCGGGGTGCTGGACGCCGCGCCCTTCCCCTCGCCGACGGTGCGCGATCCCGAGCCGGTCTTCGCCGATCCTCTGGACGCCGAGCTGAACGTCTTTGCTTCGGCCGAGAACGGGGAGGCCGCGCCGACGGCCCTCTTCGGCTCCAGCCCCGAGCGCGCCCGTTTCGGCGCCGTCTCGACCGATGTGCTGGACGAGGAGGCCGAGGCCTCGGTCTTTGTCGAGCCGGGCTTCGCGGTCAGCGACTTCATCACCGATGACTTCGGCGGCGCCGAGGTGGGCGACGTGCAGGTCGAGGCCTGTGAGGAGATGCGGGACGAGGCCCAGGGCGAGGACGAGCCGGCGACGGAAGGCTTCGCCGGTCTGCCGCCGCTGGTCGACGGTCCGACCGAGACACATGGCGACGACGGCTTCTCGGCTGAGATCGACTTCATCGACCCTGACGCGCTCAAGGCCGGGGCCGCCGCCGGGCGCGCCTCGACCCGCGACACTCTGGATGCCGCGCGCGCCGCCATGTCCAGCGCTGACGAAGCCCCGCGCAAGGGCTTCGGTCTGAAGCGCGGCGGCAAGTCCAAGCTGCAGGAGCGCCTGGACAAGCAGGCCAGCCGCGAAGGCTCGACCATGCGCAAGGCCCTGGGGGCCATGGCGGTGGCCGCCCTGGCCACCGGCGGCGGTTACGCCTCGTTGCAACTGGCCGAGGGTTCGGGACTGGCCCTGCCCGACCTGGCGACGCTGACGGGCGGCGTGGCGCCGACCTCCGAGGCGGACCCGGCCCCGATCGCCGCCCTGGCCCTTAACGCCACGCCGACCGAAGCCGTGCCGTCGCCGGACGTGGCGGCGACCGAGGGCGCGGCCCTGTTCAACCGCGCGGTGCAACTGATCGACAGCGGCGACGACAGCGGCCTGGAACCGCTGAAACGCGCGGCCAACCTGGGTTACGGCCCGGCGCAGATGCGTCTGGCCGCCCTCTATCAGGAAGGCGGCGCCGGCCTGACCCCCGATCCGGTCGAGGCGCGCGCCTGGGCGCGGCGCGCGGCCGAGGGCGGCGAGCCCCGCGCCATGCACTATTACGGCATGCAGCTGTTCGACGGAGAAGGCGGGGCCCAGAACCGGGCCGAGGCCCTGACCTGGCTCAAGAAGGCGGCGGAGGCCGGTCGCGTCGATAGCCAGTACAACGTCGCCTATCTGTATGAGAAGGGCGACGTGGGCGTGCCGGTCAACGCGGTCGAAGCCTTCAAATGGTACATGATCGCAGCGCGGCGCGGCGACCAGCAGGCCCTGGCGGCGGTGCAGCGGCTGACGCCCGTGACCTCGGCCGAGACGCGTCGCGTGGCGCGCGAGGCGGCGGACGCCTTTACGGTCGAGCCGGTCGCCTAAGGAAACGCGTCGAAACGGCGGCGGGGGTGGCGGTTCGTCGCGGCCCTCGCTAAGACCAGAAGCCTAGAGCCTGATCGGTTGAGGTGGAATCGCTTCGCGATTCCGCCGACGCCGTGAAGCAGGCTCCAGGATTAGTCGCCTTTCCGGCGCAGTTCTGCGTTCCCTTCCAGCCGAAGGCGCGTGCCGTGGATATTTACCTGCCGATCGCCGAGGTTTCGGTGAACTGGCCGTTCCTGGTGATGCTAGGCGCGCTGGTCGGCTTTGTCTCGGGCCTGTTCGGCATCGGCGGCGGCTTCCTGATGGCGCCCGTCCTGGTCTTCATGGGCATTCCGCCGACCGTGGCCGTGGCCAGCCAGGCCAGCCACGTCGTCGCCTCCTCGACCTCGGGCGTGATCCGCTATTCCGGCATGAAGGCGGTCGATTACCGCATCGGCGGCATCATGGCTGTCGGCGGGGCCCTGGGCGCGCTCGCGGGCGTCGAGCTGTTCCGCTACCTGCGTCTGCTGGGCCAGGCCGATCTGGTGGTGGCGGTCTCCTATCTGATCTTCCTCGGCTCGATCGGCAGCATGATGCTGTACGAAAGCCTGACCCAGATCCTGCACCGCGTGCGCGGCGAGACCCCGCCGAGGAAAGAGCGCCGTCGCCCCCTGTGGCTGTACGGCCTGCCGTTCAGGATGCGCTTCCCACGTTCGGGCCTCTACATCAGCGCCATTCCGCCGTTTGGACTGGGGGTGTTTGCGGGCGTCCTGTCGGCCATCATGGGGGTGGGCGGCGGCTTCATCCTGGTCCCGGCCATGCTCTATGTGCTGCGGATGCGGGCCAGCGTCGTGGTGGGCACCAGCCTGTTCCAGATCATCATCACCACCGCCATCACCACCATCCTGCAGGCCGGGCGCAACCAGACGGTGGACATCGTCCTGTCGACCATCCTGCTGCTGGGCGGGGTGGTCGGGGCCCAGTTCGGGGCGCGGCTGTCGGGCCGCTTCCGGGCCGAGGAGATGCGCGCGGCGCTCGGCCTGATCGTCCTTCTGGTCGGCATCCAGATGGGGCTGGAGCTGTTCGTGCGGCCCAGCGACCTCTTCCTGCTGGCGCCGGGGGTGGGGGACTGATGGTCCAGGCCCTGCCGCCCGAACCGGCGCCCATCGTCGCGCCCGCGCCCAGCGTCGCCGCGCCGGGAATGATCGAGCGTTCGGTCGCCACCGAGGGCGAGGTGCGCGTCGCCGCCGCCCTGACCGACGCCCAGGTGGAAGTCGACTCCAGCTTCCGCGGCGCCTCCATTGTGCTGTACGGCGCGGTGTTCAATCCGACCGACACGCCCGCCGACGTGGTGGTGGTGGTGCGCGGCCCCGACGCCCCGGTGCGTCTGGTCAAGAAGACCCGCAACATGGGCGTCTGGCTGAACAGCCGCCCGGTCCTGTTCGAGGGCGCGCCCGGCTTCTACATGACCGCCTCGACCCGGCCCTTGTCGGACGTGGCTGATTTCGGCCAGTTGAGGCGTCTTGGCGTCGGGGTGGATCACCTGCGCATCGACGCCCCGCAGGAGAGCCGCACCGTCACCCGCTATGGCGTGCGCGACGTGGTCGTCAGCCGTCTGGGCGAAAACTACCTCGACTGGCGCCGCGCCGTGATCCGGCTGAAGGAGGCCGCGGCCCTCTACAACACCGATCCAGACGGGGTCCAGTTCGTCGACAAGGGTCTGTTCCGCGCCGAGGTCGAACTGCCGACCGTGGCGCCGACGGGCAAGTACTACGCCGAGGTCTGGCTGTTTCAGGAAGGGGCGCCGGTCTCGGTGTCCAACCTGACCCTGACGGTCGAGAAGGTCGGACTGGAGCGCGACATCTATGAGTTCGCGCATCGGCGGCCGTGGTCCTATGGCGTGCTGTGCGTGATCCTGGCGGCGCTGACGGGCTATGCGGCGTCGAGAATTTTCCGCAGCCGCTGAGGCTAGCCACCAACCACCGCTCATCCCGGCGGACGCCGGGATGAGCGGGAGGGGAAGAAACGCCTCAAAAGAAAGGGGCGGCTCTTGCGAGCCGCCCCTTCCGTTTTCAACCGGCCTTGAAGATCAGGCCGCCTTCTTCTCCGGGGCGAAGCGGCCGTAGAAGGTCTCGCCCTTGGCGGCCATTTCGCGCAGCAGGTCCGGCACCTTGAAGCGGTCGCCGTAGGTCGCGGTCAGGCGATCGGCGGTCTCGACGAAGGCCTTGAGGCCGGTCTGGTCGATCAGGGTGATCGGGCCGCCCGACCAGGGGGCGAAGCCCCAGCCCAGGATGGCGCCCAGATCAGCTTCGCGCGGATCGTCGATAACGCCCTCGGCCCAGCAGCGGGCGACCTCGACGGCCTGACGATAGAGCAGGCGCGTCTTCAACTCGTCGACCAGTTCCGGGGTCGAGTCGTTGAACTTGACCGGAGCCAGTTCCGACAGGCCCGCCCACAGGGTCTTGGGCTTGGTGTCGTAGTCGTAGAAGCCCTTGCCGTTCTTGCGACCGTAACGGCCGCCTTCGACCATCCTGGCGACGATGTCGGCGCCCTCGGACGGGACATAGGCGTCGCCCAGGTCGATCGCCGTCTGCTTGGCGATCTTGTAGGAGAGGTCCAGGGCGACGTCGTCGTGCATCTCCAGCGGGCCGCGCGGCATGCCGGTCATGCGACCGACGTTGTCGATCAGGGCCGGGGCATAGCCCTCCTCAAGCATGGCCATGCCTTCCATCAGGAAGGTGGAGAAGCAGCGCGAGGTGTAGAAGCCGCGGCTGTCGTTGACGACGATCGGCGTCTTCTTGATCTTGAGGACGTAGTCGATGGCCTTGGCGATGGCGGCGGGGCCGGTCTTCTCGCCGAGGATGATCTCGACCAGCATCATCTTGTCGACGGGCGAGAAGAAGTGGATGCCGATGAAGTCCTCGGGACGGACCGAGGCCTCGGCCAGGCCGGTGATCGGCAGGGTCGAGGTGTTGGAGCCGAAGACGGCGCCTTCAGCCAATTGGGCCTCGGCGCGCTTGGTCACGTCGGCCTTGATCTCGCGGTTTTCGAACACGGCCTCAATGACCAGATCCGAGCCCTTGATCAGGTCATAGTCGGTGGTGGCGGTGACGAGGGCCAGGGTGGCGTCGAACTTCTCCTGGGTCATCTGGCCGCGCGACAGCCGCTTCTTCAGCAGTTCCTCGACGTGGGCCTTGCCCTTGTCGGCGGCTTCCTGGGTCTGGTCGATCAGGACGGTCTCGATGCCGGCCATGACCTGCACATAGGCCACGCCTGCGCCCATCATGCCGGCGCCCAGAACGGCGACCTTTTTGGCGTCGGACTTCGGCACGCCCGCCGGGCGCACGGCGCCCTTGTCCAGTTCCTGCTTGGACAGGAAGAGGCTGCGGATCATGGCCTGGGCCTGCGGCGTCATCAGGGTCTTGATGAAGTAGCGGGTCTCGATGCGCAGAGCGGCGTCCATCGGCACCTGAACGCCTTCATAGACGGCCTTCATCAGGTTGGTGGCGGCGGGATAGTTGCCGTAGGTCTGCTTGCGGATCATCGCATTGCCGACCAGGAAGTTCTGGATGCCGGCCGGGTGATAGGGGCCGCCGCCGGGCAGTTTGAACGACTTTTCGTCCCACGGCTGCACGGCCTTGCCGCCGTTCCTGATCCAGGTCCTGGCGGCCTCGACCGACTGACCCTTTTCAGCGATTTCGTGGACGATGCCCGCGCCCTTGGCGTCGTTCGGACGGAAGGACTTGCCCTCGGTCATGGCCATCATGGCGGGCTGTACGCCGATCAGGCGCGTCAGGCGCTGGGTGCCGCCGCCGCCGGGGAAGAGGCCGACCTTGATCTCGGGCAGGCCCAGCTGGATCCTGTTGTCATTCTCGACCACGCGATAGTGGCAGGCCAGCGTCAGCTCCAGGCCGCCGCCGAGCGCCAGGCCATTGATGGCCGCAGCCACCGGCTTGCCGCAGGTTTCCAGCGCGCGCAGGGCGCCGTTCATCTTCCACCCGGCGTCATAGGCGTCCTGCAGGCTGGCGCCGCCGATCATGCCGCCGGCCATGTCGCCGAGGTCGGCGCCGGCGCAGAAGCCGGAGGTCTTGCCCGAGGTCAGGACCGCGCCCTTGATGGCGTCGTCGGTCTTGATGCGTTCCACCAGCTGCGGAATCTCGGCCATGACGGACGAGGTCAGGGTGTTCATCGAGCGTCCGGGGACGTCGAAGGTGATCAGGGCGACGCCGTCGGCGTCCACATCGATCTTGAAGTTTTCCATAAGATCAATCCTTGAGGCGTGAGGATTCTTTGCCGTCACGCGTATTTCTATTTCTGAAGCTCACAGCCAGTTGCGTTCCTAGAGCGACGCCTGAAATCGCGCCGAACGAGAAGCCTCGACTCAGGTTGTCGAAGAAGGCTCCGCAAATGATCCCGAGGGCGAGGCAGGCCGCGAAGCCGACCCAAAATCTCGCCCAGGGGGCGGCCATCATCACACCCGCTCGATCGCTGTGGCGGTGCCCATGCCGCCGCCGATGCACAGGGTGATGAGGGCGGTTTCCTTGTCCGAGCGTTCCAGCTCGTCCAGCACCACGCCGGTGATCATGGCGCCCGTGGCGCCGAGCGGGTGGCCCATGGCGATGGCGCCGCCGCAGACGTTGATCTTGTCGTGCGGAATGTCGAGCGCCTGCATGTAGCGCAGGACGACGGCGGCGAAGGCCTCGTTCAGCTCATAGAGGTCGATGTCGGTGGACTTCATGCCCAGACGACCCAGCAGCTTATTGGTCACGAACTCAGGCCCGGTCAGCATGATCGACGGCTCCGAGCCGATCGAGGCGGCGCCGCGGATTTTCGCGCGCGGCTTCAGGCCCAGGGCCTTGCCGGCTTCCAGCGAACCGATCAGGACGCCCGCCGAACCGTCGACGATGCCCGAGGAGTTGCCCGGCGTGTGGACGTGGTTGACGCGCTCGACCTCGGGGTAGCGCTGATTGATCACGCTGTCGAAAGCCAGTTCGCCCATCATGGCGAAGGAGGGGTTCAGGGCGCCGAGCGTCTGCATGTCCGTGGTCGGACGGATGGTTTCGTCGCGGTCCAGGCGGACCAGACCCAGCTGGTCCAGAACCGGGATGACCGACTTCTTGAAGCGGCCCTCGGCCCAGCTCCTGGCCGAACGCTTGTGGCTCTCGACGGAATAGGCGTCCACGTCGGCGCGGCTGAAGCCCCACTTGGTGGCGATCATGTCGGCCGAGACGCCCTGGGGCACGAAATAGGTCGGGAAGGCCGAGGACGGGTCCACCGGCCAGGCGCCGCCGTCCGAGCCCATCGGCACGCGGCTCATGGCCTCGACGCCGCCGCCGACGGCGAAGTCGGCCTCGCCGGATTTCACCTTGGCGGCGGCCATGTTCACGGCTTCCAGGCCCGAGGCGCAGAAGCGGTTGACCTGAACGCCCGCCGTGGTCTGGGCCCAGCCCGCGTTCAGCACGGCGGTGCGGGCGATGTCGGCGCCCTGCTCGCCCACCGGCGAGACGCAGCCGAGGATGACGTCGTCCACCTTGGAGGTGTCCAGGCCGTTGCGGTCGCGGATCGCCTCCAGCACCTGCGTCGCCAGGGACAGGGCGGTGATCTCGTGCAGGGACCCGTCCTTCTTGCCCTTGCCGCGCGGGGTGCGCACGGCGTCGTAGATGTAGGCGTCGGCCATGAATGTCTCTTTCTTTGGGTCCCTACCGCTCGGCGCGCGGCGCCTCGCTGCTGGAGGGACGTGCGTCGTGTCGGGACGGGTCTGGAATTGAAACCTGGTGCGTAGAAACCCGACGTTTACGTCAACGTCAAGTAACAAGGCGCGTGAGAGCGTTCTGACCCGCTCATCCCCGCGGAGGCGGGGACCCAGTGAGGGCGCGGGTCAGAGGCTGATCCATGGAACGAAGCGCGTGAAGCCAAAGCCCTGGGTCCCCGCCTCCGCGGGGATGAGCGGACTTTAGAGAGGCGGCGCCTACTGTTTGGCCAGCCGGACCAGCTTGCCGTCGTCCTCGTCGGTGATGACCCAGACGGCCCCGTCGGGGCCGACCGCCACATCGCGGATGCGGGCGTTCAGGTCGGTCAGCAGGCGTTCTTCGCCGACGACGCGGTTGTTCTCGATCACCAGTCGCGCCAGCTGCTTGCCGCCCAGGCCGGTGACCAGCAGGTTGCCCTGCCAGCCGGGGAACATGGCGCCCTCGTAGAAGGTCATTCCGCCCGGCGCGATGACCGGATCCCAGTAGTAGACCGGCTGCTCGGTGCCGTCCTTGACCGTCACGGCCTCGGGAATGGCCGAGCCGTTGTATTCGATACCGTAGGCGACGCCGGGCCAGCCGTAGTTCTTGCCGGCCTGATCCAGATTGATCTCGTCGCCGCCGCGCGTGCCGTGCTCGACGGTCCAGATGGCGCCCGTGCCCGGCTGGACGGCGATGCCCTGCATATTGCGGTGGCCCAGCGACCAGATTTCAGGCCGCGCGCCTGCCTGTCCGACGAAGGGGTTGTCGGACGGCACGCTGCCGTCGGCGTTGATGCGGATGGTCTTGCCCATATGCGAGCCCAGGTCCTGGGCCTGCGGCCGCATCGGCTTGTCGGAGCGCTCGCCCAGGGTGATGAACAGCTTGCCGTCCGGGGCGAAGGCCAGCGAGGAGCCGAAATGCTTGTCGCCGTCATAGACAGGCAGGGCGCGGAAGAGGACCTCGACGTTCTCGAGCCTGGTCAGGTCGTCCGACAGGCGGCCGCGCGCGACCGAGGTGGCGTTGCCGCCTTCCCGAGGCTCGGCGTAGCTCCAGTAGATCAGGCGATCCTGAGCGAAGCTCGGCCCGACGATGACGTCCAGCAGCCCGCCCTGACCGCGTGCGGCGACGGGGGGCAGGCCAGCGATGGGGGCGCCGACCTGACCCTGGGCCGAGACCACCCGCATCCGGCCGGGCTTTTCCGTCACCAGCCACTGACCGTCCGGCAGCAGGGCCAGACCCCAGGGGTGGACCAGACCCGAGGCCACGACGCTGTGGCTCAGCGCCGCCTCGGTGCGGACGCCCGGCGCGCGGGTCTGGCCCTCGAAGGCGGGCTTCTGCTCCGGGTTGTTGGCGGGGCGGGTCTCGACGGGGGCGCCGGGCGCGGCGGGCGCATCCTGGCCGTTGGCCCCGCAGGCGGCGGCGAGAACGAGAAGCGAGGCGGACGCGGCGAGGACGATCGGACGCATGGGGCTCTCCTGAAAGCGGTGTCTCTTGCAATCCAGAATGAAGCCTTGCCGTTCCCGGCGCGAGCCGAAACCGCCCGCGACGGATCGTCCCGTGCGATTTCCGCACTTAAGCGGCTTGAACCCGGTCGAAGGCGGCGATATACGCACGCCTCTCGCGCTGCCCGGTCGTCACGACCTCGCGCGGGTTCCCGTAAGGGGTTGGGTAGCTCAGATGGTTAGAGCGGTGGATTCATAACCCACAGGTCGGCGGTTCGATCCCGCCTCCAACCACCACGGAATTTCTTCCAGACGCTTGTTGACGCACCGGTCGTTCCGACGACCGTCGGCCCTGTCACGCTTACGAGAGTTTAACTGGCGTCATGCGCCGGGACCGGGGCAACAAGGCTGCAACAAGGCTTTGGGGGCGTTCATGTTCAAACCTGTCTGGATCGCGGTCGCAGCGGCGTGTGTTTTGGTCTCGGGGTGCAGCGCCACGCGCTATCCCGCTCTGCCGACATGGTCGGCGGATGCGATCCTGGCCATGGACTGCAACGGCCTGCGTCAGGCGCGCGACGTGGCTTTGGGGACAGAGCGTCAGATCGCCAACCTCGCCGCCGGGGGACGCGCCGAACGGCCGAGGCTCTATTCGACGACCAGAGCGGATGCGGACCGCGCCGTGCAGGCGCGGCTCGCCAGTATCGACGCCGCCCTGTCCGCCAAGACTTGCCCGGCGTGACGGTCTTCGGCGCGCCGGGTCGGAGGGTCAGGGAATACGGGTCGCCCCGCCGGTGATCTTGCACACATAGTCGGTCTGGGCCCGGCCGGTCGTCAGGCCGCTGGGCGACAGGATGCCGCCGCGCGCGACGCACTGGGCGTTCAGGGCGTCGTATTCCTGCTGATAGGTCGGCAAGGGGTTTCCGGTGGCGCAGGCGACGAGCGCCAGAGGGGCGACGACGGCGGCGAGGATAACAATGGCCTTGGGGGCGGCGCGCATGACGAACTCCTTGCGACTGACGGCTTAACGGTTGGCCGGGAGCGGACGTTCCGTTAGTCGCATCCTTGATGCAAGCCCGCTGTCAGAAGGCCAGCACGCCCAGGTGCTCCAGCAGGATCTTGAGGCCGAGCGCGATCAGGGCGACGCCGCCGACCAGTTCCACGACCTTGCCCAGTCGCGTGCCCGCGGCCTTGCCAATCAACAGGCCGAGCGTGGCCAGGGCGAAGGTGGTCAAGCCGATGCAGGCGGCGATCAGCCAGATGTTCTCGCCCAGCAGGGCCAGGCCCACGCCGACAGCGCCCGCGTCGATCGAGGTGCCGACCGCGGTGGCGACCAGGGCGACCAGGCCGCGCGACACGGCCTTCCTGGCCTCGGCGGCTTCCTCGTTCTCGTCCTCCGGCTTCAACGCCTCCCAGATCATCTT
The DNA here is from genome assembly GCA_029203145.1 of Candidatus Brevundimonas phytovorans. Taxonomy (NCBI): domain Bacteria; kingdom Pseudomonadati; phylum Pseudomonadota; class Alphaproteobacteria; order Caulobacterales; family Caulobacteraceae; genus Brevundimonas; species Candidatus Brevundimonas phytovorans. Next base: position 2,734,136 of record CP119309.1, on the reverse strand, counting down.
GCCGCCGACCGCGCCCAGCAGACCAAAGGCGATCCAGTGGTCGACAGCGGCGACGAAGCTGGCGGCGGCGAGACCCAGACCAAAGCCGATCAGGGGGGTGATGGCCTCGATCACCCCGAAGACCAGACCCGAGCGCAGGGCCTGCGGCAGGGTGGGGCGGTGCTGCGCCCCGCGCCCGATGGCGGCGGCGAAGGCGTCCGCAGACATGCTGAGCGACAGGATGGCGATGGCGATGGGGGTCATGAACAAAAACAATCCGCCGGGCGCGTGACAGCACGTCCGGGCGCAGGCCGGCGCGGCCCCCGGATCGTGCTGGTCTCGCTAGGCGGACGGGTATCCGCTGATCGCGCCATGCCCCCTGCGGAGGCAAGTGTGTTGACGCGATCCCGGCTGACAGACGCCGGAAGCTACTCCCCAACGCGGCCCGTCTAGCGGCTGGGGCGGCAGGGTTCAACCCCGCCGGGCGGGCTGAAGGCGACAAGGCCCCCCATCTGTGCTAGACGCCGCGCCTTCACCCCCGCCGCAGGATATCCAGCCTTGAGCATCACGCTCGACCTTTCGCGTGCTTCCGCCCCGGTTAAAGCCCCCGTCAACCTCGCCGGTCTGACGCGCACGGGCCTGCGCCAGGCCCTGATCGACGCGGACATCTGTCTGCCCGCCAAGGCCAAGATGCGCGCCACCCAGATCTGGCGCTGGATCCACCACTACGGCGTCACCGACTTCTCGCTGATGAGCGATATCGGCAAGGAGACCCGCGCGGCTCTGGCCGAGGTCTTCACCCTGGCCCGCCCCGAGATCGTCGAGCGTCAGGTGTCCAAGGACGGCACGCGCAAATATCTGATCCGCACGGCGCCGGGCATCGAGGTCGAGGCCGTCTATATTCCCGACGTGGGCCGGGCCGGCGCCCTGTGCGTCTCGTCCCAGGTCGGCTGCACCCTGAACTGCACCTTCTGCCACACCGGCACGCAAAAGCTGGTGCGCAACCTGACCGCCGCCGAGATCGTGGCCCAGGTCCAGGTCTGCCGCGACGACCTGAACGAATGGCCCTCGCCCAGCGAAGACCGCCGCCTGTCCAACATCGTCTTCATGGGCATGGGCGAGCCGCTCTACAATCTGGACCATGTGTCGGACGCCATCGACATCATCTCGGACCCCGAGGGCATCTCCCTGTCGCGGCGGCGGATGACGGTGTCGACCTCGGGCGTCGTGCCGCAACTGGATGCCCTGGGCACGCGCACCCAGGCCATGCTGGCGATCAGCCTGCACGCCACCAACGACGCCCTGCGCGACGTTCTGGTGCCGCTGAACAAGAAGTATCCGCTGGATCAGTTGATGGCTGGCATCCGCGCCTATCCGGGCCTGTCCAACGCGCGCCGGGTGACGTTCGAATACGTCATGCTGAAGGGCGTCAACGACAGTCCCGACGAGGCCCGCGCCCTGGTCAAGCTGATCGAGGGCATCCCGGCCAAGGTCAACCTGATCCCGTTCAACCCCTGGCCCGGCACCGACTATGAGTGCTCGGACTGGAAGACCATCGAGCGTTTCGCCGCCATCCTGAACAAGGCCGGCTTCGCCTCGCCCATCCGCACCCCGCGCGGCCGCGACATCCTGGCCGCCTGCGGTCAGCTGAAGTCCGAGAGCGAGAAGCAGCGGGCCTCGGCGGTCAGGAAGGCCAACGTGAGTGAGGTCGAGGCTGAGGCCGTTTGATTGGTCCGTAGGCCACGCGCTGGATGACGAGGCCGACGACAGCTCCGTCAAGTGCAAGCAGCAGATGGCCTAGTCCGATCTCCATTTGCGCCCAAGCGGCCAGAACGTAGACGCCGGCAAATGTGATGAGTGCGCCGGTGCCGATGGCCGTCATTGCGTCTCGGCGCCCCAGGCGCTCCAGACACAACCAGATCGGGAGGCCGAGCATGACTATCCCGATCAGGAAAGGGATCGAAGCATAGAGAGTCACGAAGCTCACCATGACGATCGCCATGCCGACTTCCATCAGACGTGGCGGGCCGTTTGCAGCCAGTAACGTCGCGACAAACGCCACCGCCACCGGAAAGCCGCCAACCAATGCTCCGGCCAGGATGGCGAGTGCTTTTCTGTAGCCCGAAGCATGAGGGGTCATTTGCATCCCGCCGACCTAAGTGTGGCAGAGCGTTCGACCATCCCCTCCGGCGTCCGCACGTTCCACGCCAGCCCCAGCCGTTCCAGCAACTGGATGAAGCGGAAGCCCCAGTCGCTCTGGCCGGGATAGAGGCCGATGCGGGCGGAGCCGGGATAGGCGTGGTGGTTGTTGTGCCAGGCCTCGCCCATGGTCGGGATGGCGGCCCAGGGCACGTCGTGGGCCTGAACGCCTGCCTCCTTCACTAGCCAGGTCTGCGGGCCGCGCCGGTGGGCCAGATGGCCGACGAACCAGTGGCCGATGACGCTGATCGACACGCGGGCGCAGACGCCCCAAACCACGAAGCTCCAGCCGCCCATCAGCCACAACAAGCCCGCGACCGGCGCCTGCTGCCACATCCAGGTGCGCTCCAGAAAACGGTAGAAGGGATCGCGTCCGATCCGACCCAGATCGAAGGCGGGCGGTCGATCCAGCACCAGTCGGCAATGCATCTGCCAAACGGCGTCGATCGCCATGGGGCGTCGATGCGCCAGGTAGTCGTGACAGTCGGACTGACGTTGCGCCCAGTCACGCAGGTCGTGGGTGCGGATCATCCAGAAGGGGCCGCTCATGCCCACTAGAGTTCCAAACCAGACCAGCAGCCGTTCCAGCCATAGCGGACAGTCGAAGCTGTCGTGGATCAAGAGCCGGTGAAACCCGACCGAATGGCCGAGCAACAGGGTGGCGCCGGTCAGAACCACGAAAACGGCGAAGGCGCTCAGGCTCAAGGTTGTAAGCCCGAAGGTCAGGGTGATCGCCAGCATGGCGCCGTTCCACAGGGAATGGACCGGGTCCCAGACGACGCGACCCTCGGTCGGGCTGCTGCCAGGGGTCTCGATGAGGCTGTTGACGGCGCAGGGGTCATGCTCGTGCATCGGTCCGCTCCAGATAGTATTTAAGTAATAACTTAAACTCTGAAATGAGACGACTGGCAAGTGCTTAGCAAATCACTTAAATAGCGGCCCATGCAGCGCGTGTTTGAAGCCCTCTCCAGCCCCGTCCGGCGCAAGATCCTAGCCTATCTGGCCCATGCCGATCTGACGGCGGGCGAGATCGCGGCCAAGTTCGAAATTTCCAAGCCGGCGGTGTCGCAACACCTGTCGGTGCTTGAGGTCGCGGGTTTGGTCACGAGTGAGAAAAAGGGGCAGTTCGTCCACTACAGCCTGGCGCCCGATCAACTCGCCAATACCCTGAACGGCTATGTTCAGGAGGTCTGTCCCGTTTCCAAGCCGCTGAAGCGCGAAAGCGCGGCGATCGCCAAGGCGCGACGGGACGAAACGGACGCGTCCTGACTGTCGTCTAACGCTGTTTTCCTGATCGGGTGTGGCTCCGGCGCCCTTGCGGAAGGCGGGGCGGATCGGGCAAGGCTTGTTTTGCTTTCGTTCCGTTTTCAGCAGGGGGCTGCGGGCTCGCACATCATGGACTCGTCGTCTCTGCCCAGCGTCCTGTCGAGCCCCGAGGTCCAGGCCTTCGCCACCGGCTTTCCGATTCTCATCCTGCATCTGGCCGTGACCTTCGGCCTGCTGGCGATCGGGGCGACGGTCTATGCCCTGCTGACGCCGTGGCGCGAGGTGGCGCTGATCCGTCAGGGCAATCCCGCCGCCGCCGTGGCTTTCGCCGGGGTGCTGGTTGGTCTGGCCATTCCGCTGGCGACCTCGCTGTCGATCTCGACCTCGATCCGCGACATCGCCATCTGGGGCGTGGCGACGGTGGTGCTGCAACTGCTGGCCTTCCGCGTCGTCGACCTGCTGCTGACCGGCCTGCCGCAGCGCATCGAAAAGGGCGAGGTCGCCGCCGCCGTGGTGCTGGCGGGCGCCAAGCTGGCTACGGCCCTGATCCTGGCCGCCGCCCTGACGGGCTGAGCGGCGCGATCATGCGCTTTCCCCATCTTCCCGACTGGACCATCTATGCGGCGGTGATCGGCGCCCTGCTGATCGTCTCGCTGGGGCGGCGGGAGAAGGCTGACGCCCCGCACGCGCCCGAGGACGAGGGGGCCCACGGCGCCCTGCTGGGGCCGGTCACGCCCTTTGATCCGTCCGTCACCGTCATTGCACCCGACGTGCCCTTCCAGCCCTCGTCCGGCACCGCCTTCTCGATCGCCGGGGATGGTCGCTGGGTCACGGCGCGCCATGTGGTCGAGGGCTGCCCGCGTCCCGCCCTGGTGATCGGCGGCGGGCGCGCCCTGGCCGCCGACGTGCGGCTGGCCGAACGGGCCGATGTGGCCCTTCTGCTGACCGAAGGCGGGCCGCCGGCCCTGCCGGTCGCGACGCAGACCCCGCTGCGCAAGGGCCAGCGCGCCTATCATCCGGGCTTCCCGCAAGGGCATCCGGGCGAGGTCGCTTCGCGTCTGCTGGGGCGCGAGACCCTGCGTGTCCGGGGGCGGGGCGAGCGTGACGAGCCGGTCCTGGCCTGGGCCGAGGCCGGCCGCACCAAGGGCCTGAAGGGGACGCTGTCGGGCCTCTCCGGCGCGCCGGTGCTGGACGGGCGCGGCCGGGTTCTGGGCGTGACTATCGCTGAGGCGCCGCGCCGGGGCCTGATCTACACCACCTCGCCCGACACCTTCGCCCCCGCCATTCGGGGCGAACAGCGCGCCGACGAGAAGGCCCTGGGCGAGGCCGTGACGACCGACAATTATGGCAAGGTTTCCGACCGCTTGCGCCGGGACCTGCGGGTGGCCCAGGTGGTCTGCCTGACGACCTGATCCCACCGTCATCCTCCGGTCAAGCCGGAGGATGACGGACGACGGGGGCCTCCCCGCCGTGAGCGACGGGGAGGCTTGAACCCTTAGCGCAGTGTGGCGCTGTCCAGGTTCAGGTCGGTCAGGGGGATGACCTCGACGTTCGGGTATTTGGCGCGCAGGCCGTCGATGAACTTCGATGCGTCGCCGACGATGACCAGGCTGGCCCGATCGGTGGGCAGGTGTTCGGCGAAGGCGGCCTCGACCTGTTGCGGGGTGACGGAGCGGACGCGCCCGGCGTAGTCGGCCAGATCGCTCATCGGCAGGTCGTAGAGGGCCAGGTTGGCGACCAGACCGCCCAGACCGTCCACTGTCTCCAGCGAACGGCCGAAGCCGCCGATCAGGGTGGCGCGGCGCGGGGCCAGTTCGGCTTCCGTGGCCGCCGTCGTTCCCAGCTTGCCGACCTCGGCCAGGATCAGGTCGGCCACCTCGGTCGCCGTCTCGTTCTTGGTCTGGGTCGAGGCGGTGAAGACGCCGACCTCCTGCTGGGCGCCGACCGAGGAGCGGGCGCCGTAGCTGAGGCCGCGCTTGATGCGGATTTCCTGGTTGAGGCGCGACGAGAAGCCGCCGCCCAGCAGGGTGTTGCCCAGCGTCAGCGGGAAGTAGTCGGCGTCGGTGCGGCTGATGCCGCGGATGGCGGCGATGACGGCGGCTTGCCCCGCGCCCGGCTGGTCGATGACGACGACGCGGGTGGGCAGGGTCTGGCCCGCCTTGGCGACGGGGGAGGGGGCGGCGGCCGACGGATCACGCCAGTCGCCGAAGGCCTGTTGCGCCAGGTCGCGGGCCTCGGCCGGGGTCACGGCGCCCGAGAAGACGATGGTGGCCTGGGACGGGCGATAGCGGGCGGCGTGGAAGGCGGCCACGTCGTCACGGGTGATGGCCGGGACGCTGGTCAGGGTGCCGCCGCCGGGCGCGCCGTAGGGGGCGTCGCCGTAGATGACGCGGCCGACCGACTGGGCGGCGATGGAGCCGGGCTGGCTGAGGGCCACGCGCAGGCCGTCCAGGGTCTGCGACTGCTGGCGCTCCAGTTCCTCGGCGGCGAAGGCCGGGTTGCGCACCAGATCGGCCATCAGGCTGAGCGAGCGGCCAAACACGTCCTTGGGCGCGTTGGCGTAGACATTGGTGAAGTCGGCGCCCGAGCCTGCGCCGATATTGGCGCCCAGCTGTTCGATGGCGGTGGCGATCTCGGGCGCCGACTTGGTGGTCGTGCCCTGAGTCAGCAGGCTGGCGGTCATGGCGGCGACGCCCGGCTTGCCCGCCGGGTCATTGGCCGAGCCGGCGTTGAAGTTCAGGCGCGCCGAGACCAGGGGCAGGCCGTCGGTCGGCGCGACCAGAACCCGCATCCCGTTGGCCAGGCGGAAGTCGGCCACGGCGGGGGTGGCGGGGGCCACCTCGGCGCCCGGCTGGGGCAGGCGAGCGCGCTCGGCTTCCGGCAGCAGGACGGCGACCGGACCAGCGGGGGCCAGTTCGGCCACGGTGACGGGGGCGTCGACGTTCATCTTCTGCACGCTGGCCGGATGCTCGTCGTCGGCGGGCAGGTAGTTGATGGTGATCTGGCGCTGCGGCGTCAGATAGCGGCGGGCCACGCGCTGCACGTCGGCGGCGGTGACGGCCTGGATCTCGGCGATCTCGCGGTCGGCGGCGGTGGCGTCGCCGGTCATGATCAGGGCCATGCCCAGGGTGGTGGCGCGGTCGTCGATGCTTTCGCGGCCACGCAGCGCATTGGCGACCAGCTCGTTCTTGGCCTCGCTCAGTTCGGCGGCGGTGATCGGCGCTTCGCGCAGGCGGGCGATCTCGACCTCAAGGGCCTCCTTGCCGGCCTCGACCGTCTGGCCGTCGGCCATGATGGCGTAGGCGGTCAGGTTGCCGGCCTGCTGGGCGAAGTCGGGGTTGGAGCCGATCGAAGCGGCGATCTGCTGATCATAGACCAACGAGCGATAGAGGCGGCTGCTCTCGCCCGTCGACAGCACCCCGTCCAGCACGGTCAGGGCGGCGCGGTCGGCGTCGCGATAGGCCACCGTGTTCCAGGCCAGGACCACGGCGGGCAGGGGCACGTTGGGCGCGTAATAGGTGGCGGTGCGCGGGCCGGTCGGCTCGGGCTCTTTCACATCATTGACCGGCATGGGCGTGGCCGGGCGCTTCAGCGGGGCGAAGTATTCGTTCACCCAGGCGTCCAACTGGGCCTGATCGAAGTTGCCCGCCACGATCAGCATGGCGTTGTCGGGCCGGTAATAGGTGGCGTGGAAGCGCAGCACGTCATCCAGCGTCGAGGCGTTCAGTTCCTCGATCGAGCCGATGCCCGGGCGGCGATAGGGGTGGTCCTGATAGATGGTTTCGGGCGTGAACAGGCCGAACAGGCGGCCATAGGGGCTGGCCAGAATGCGTTGGCGGTATTCCTCCTTCACCACGTCGCGCTCGGAGACGAAGGTCGGCTCATCGACCACCAGCGACCCCATGCGGTCGGCCTCCGCGAAGAGGATGCGCTGCAGATGGTTGGCGGGGACCACCTCGTAATAGGCGGTGACGTCGTCGGCGGTGAAGGCGTTGTTCATGCCGCCGACGTCCTCGGTCAGACGGTCGAACGTCTCCGACGGCATATTCTTGGTGGCCTTGAACAGCAGGTGTTCGAACAGATGGGCGAAGCCCGAACGGCCCGCCGGATCGTCCTTGGAGCCGACGCGATACCAGACCTGAACCGTGACGTTCGAGGTCGAGGCGTCGCGGGCGGTGTAGACCTCCATGCCGTTGGCGAGGACACGCTTGTGGAAGCCCAGCGGCGGGACGGCGACGCCGCCCTGTGCGGCGGTGGTTACGGTCGCGGGCGCTGCGCCCTCAGCGAAAGCGGCGGCGGGCAGGCCCAGCAGCAGGGCCGAGGCGCAGGCGGTCAGGATCAGGCGGGTCTTCATGGGCGTCAGGTTCCGGTCGCCCCACGAGCTGCGCCGGGGGCAGGTAGGCCGGACCCTAACAGCGCCTCGCCGCCGCGCACCTTACGGTGCTGTAATGAAGTGAGCGGGCCCGCATTCCCGCTCATCCCCGCGGAGGAGAGTTACTGGTCGAAGACCTGCACGCCGATTTCGCCGTCGGTGGTCAACCAGGCGCGCTTCATGCCCTGGCTGTTGAAGGGGGCCACGATATTGCCCTCGCGGTCCAGGGCGATCAGGCCGCCGTCGCCGCCCAGGCCGCCGATGCGGTCGATCACGGCTTGAGAAGACTGGGCCAGCGACTGACCGGCGGCCACGCCGATGGCGGTGCGGGCGGCGGCGGCGACGCGGATGAAATACTCGCCCTGACCGGTGCAGGAGACGGCGGCGTGGTCGTCGGCCCAGGTGCCGGCGGCGGGAATGGGGGTGTCGCCGACGCGGCCCGGCATCTTGCCGAAGACGCCCGCGGTCGAGGTGGCGGCGGCGAGGCGACCCTCAGCGTCCAGCACGCAGCAGCCGACGGTGCCGTGGCTGAGCGTGCCCGGCGGGTGGTTGTCCTCGCCTTGACCGGCCTGGGTGAACCAGGCGGCTTCGTCGCCGATGGCCTCCAATCCCTGATCATGGGCGAACAGGGCGGCGCCTTCGCCGACCAGCATGACGTGGGGGGTGCGGTCCATGACGGCGCGGGCGGCGACGACCGGGTTGCGGAAGCCCTGCAGGGCGGCGACGGCGCCGGCCTTGCCCGAAGCGCCGTCCATCAGGCTGGCGTCCAGCTCATAGGCCCCGGCCAGATTGGGCGAGGCGCCGCGACCGGCGACATAGAGGCCGGAGTCTTCCAGCATGACCACAGCCTCGACGGCCACGTCGACGGCGGAGGCCCCGGCGTCCAGCCGCGCCTTCATCGCCTCGACCACCTTGCGCATGTGAACCACCTCGGCGTCGTAGTTGCGCTCGCGCCGGGCGCCGGCGCCGCCGTGGAGGATGAGGGCGGTTCGCGCCATGGTCGTCTCCTGAAAGTCTGTTCAGCCTCTTTGCATCGGGCCGCGCGCTGATTAGCGTCGCAATCGTGTCGGCGCCATGGCCCGACGGGGGATCACGAAAGAAACCAGCATGCGCGCAGTCCTGTCCAAGGCCGTCGGCGGCCCTGATAGTCTCGTCGTCGAGGAGGTCATGGACCCCACGCCCAAGCCGGGCGAGGTGGTGATCGAGGTCAAGGCCGTGGGGATCAACTTCCCCGACACCCTGATCATCGAGGACAAGTATCAGTTCAGGCCCGAGCGCCCCTTCTCGCCCGGCGGCGAGGTCGCGGGCGTGGTCGATGCGGTGGGCGAGGGCGTCAAGGGCGTGTTCCGTGGCGACCGGGTCATCGCCGCGCCCGGATGGGGCGGTCTGGTCGAGCGCCTGGCGGTTCCGGCCTCCAGCCTGATCCCCATGCCTGACGGCATGAGCTTCGAAGAGGCCGCGGCCCTGACCGTGACCTACGGCACCAGCTATTACGCGCTGAAGGATCGGGCCCAGCTGAAGCCGGGCGAGACCCTTCTGGTGTTGGGCGCGGCTGGGGGCGTGGGCGCCGCCGCTGTGGAACTGGGCAAGGCCATGGGGGCGCGCGTCGTCGCCGCCGCCTCGACCAACGACAAGGTCGAGTTCGCTCTTGAGCTGGGGGCCGACAACGGCCTGATCTATCCGTCCGGTCCGATGGACAAGGCGGCGCAGAAGGCCCTGTCGGGTGAGCTGAAGCTGGCCACGGGCCGCGACGGCGCCGACGTGGTCTATGACGCGGTCGGCGGCGACTACGCCGAGCCGGCGCTGCGGGCCATGGACTGGAACGGCCGCTATCTGGTGGTCGGCTTCCCGGCGGGCATTCCGTCCCTGCCGCTGAACCTGACCCTGCTGAAGTCGGTCTCGGTGATCGGGGTCTTCTGGGGCGCGGCGGTGGCGCGCGATCCGGCCGCCCACGCGGTCAACATGGCCGAACTGATGCAACTGTGGGCCGACGGCAAGATCAAGCCGCGCGTCAGCCGCACCTATCCCCTGGAAGAGGCGCATGACGCCATCAAGGCCTTGGGCGACCGCAAGGCCGTCGGCAAGATCGTCGTGGTGACCGAGGGATGAGCGACGGTCTGAACCTTGCGGTCGAAGAGGTTGACTTCGCGGTCGCCGCCGAACGGCTGGCGCGCACCGGCCGTACGCGCGTGCCGGGTCTGTTGGGCGAAGGGGCCGGACGGCTGTATGACGAGGTGGCGGGCCCGAGCCATGACTGGGCGCGGGCCTTCCACAATCCGTTCGGCGTTGATGTGTCCGCCGCTGGGTTCGACGCTCAATCGGATGAGGATCGCCAGGCGGCGCTGGATCGCATCCATGCCGGAGCCGCCAAGGGGCTTCAGTTTCTCTTTGACCGGTTGCTGATCCACACGACGGGTGATCAGGCCAGCCACACGCCGCCTCTGCTCAAGGCGGCTGTCGAACTGTTCAACAGCGAGGCCTATCTGGCGTTCGCGCGCCGCCTGACCGGCGACGACCGCATCGTCTCCGCTGACGGTCAGGCGACCCGCTACCTGCCGGGCCATTTTCTGAACCGGCATACCGACGCCAATGAGGCTTCGGGGCGTCTCTACGCCTATGTGCTGAATCTCTCGCCGCGCTGGCGGGCGGAGTGGGGCGGTCATCTGCAGTTTCTGGATGAGACAGGCGAGGTGACCGAAAGCATGATTCCGGCCTTTGGCGCGCTGAACGTCTTCAAGGTGCCCCAGTCCCACGCCGTCTCGGTCGTCGCGCCGTTTGCGCCCGCGCCGCGCTATTCCATCATCGGCTGGTGGCGCTCGCAGGCGCTGACCTAGTTCGCCTCATCGCGGACGCGCTTTAGCGCCGTCTCGGCCTGTTCATGGTGCCTGCGTTTCACGTGGGCTCCGAGCGTCGCCAGGACGGCGGCGATCACCGCCGCGTCGTCGGTGAAGCCTATGCCGGCGAAGATGTCGGGGATGGCGTCGATGGGCATGACGAAATAGGCCAGCGCCCCCAGCATGATCCCCTTGGCCGCCAGCGGCGTCTTGGGGTCCTGGGTGGCGTACCAGGCGGCGAGCGCCTGACCCGCGAAGGGGATGCGGGTGGCCGTGCTGCGGATCTTGGGCCAGAAGCCCTTCTTGACGCGCATTTCGTTGACCCTCTGCACCGTGGGGACCAGAGCCTTTTCAGGATCGATGGCGTCGGCGGGCGACACCGGTTTGGCTTTGGCGGTCATGGCCGCTAAATCCTCGCGCAGACACTCGGTTCACAAGAATATAGGGACGATCTTCATGAAACTCGACGGTTCGATTGCAGCGGTGGTGACGGGCGGGGCTTCGGGCCTGGGCGAGGGCACGGCGCGGGCGCTGGCGGCCAAGGGCGTCAAGGTCGCCCTGTTCGACCTGAACGAGGAGCGCGGCGAGGAGATCGCCAAGGAAATCGGCGGCGTCTTCTGCAAGGTGGACGTGACCTCCGACGAGAGCGTCGCCGCCGGCTTCGTCAAGGCCCGCGCCGCCCACGGCCAGGAGCGCCTGACCGTCAACTGCGCCGGCATCGCCACGGGCCAGAAAACCGTCAGCCGCAAGCGCGACACCGGCGAGGTCCGCGCCCACGACATGGCCTCGTTCGAGCGCACCGTCACGATCAACCTGTTCGGCACCTTCCGCGTCCTGTCGCAGTCGGCCCTGGGCATGGTCCAGGCCGAGCCGATGGCTGACGGCGAGCGCGGTCTGATCATCAACACCGCCTCGGTCGCGGCCCAGGACGGCCAGATCGGCCAGGCCGCCTATTCGGCCTCCAAGGGCGGCGTCTACGCCATGACCCTGCCGGTCGCGCGCGACCTGGCCCAGGACGGCGTGCGGGTGAACACCATCCTGCCCGGCATCATGTGGACGCCGATGATGGCCGGCATGGACCAGAAGGTTCAGGACAGCCTGGCCGCCGCCATTCCCTTCCCCAGCCGCCTGGGCACTCCGGCGGACTACGCCTCTCTGGCCCTGCACCTGGCCGAGAACGTCTACATCAACGGCGAGTGCATCCGTCTGGACGGGGCTATCCGGCTGGCGCCGCGCTGATCCTCAGCGCGGCTGAGGCCGCTATCGCGCGCCGCGCGGCGGCTCGCGGCTTGAGCGGGTTGGCGCGCGTGATTGAAACCTAGCGGCTGTTTTCCAGCGGCCCTCGCGGCGCTTCCTTCGGGGGCGTTGCGGGGGCCGCTTTCGTTTGAAATTCCAGAACTATTCGAAAAAAAGCAGCGGATTGTCGGAAAATCCAAAAAGGGGGTTGCGCGGTCTGAGAAGGGTCGGCTAAAAGCCCCTCCTCGACGGGGAGCAGCACATCGCTCCCACGGGAATGCGGGCGTAGCTCAGTGGTAGAGCACAACCTTGCCAAGGTTGGGGTCGAGAGTTCGAATCTCTTCGCCCGCTCCAGTCGAGACTGGGAACACGGGGTCCGATCGCAAGATCGGGCCCCGTTTCGCATTTCAGGCCCCCGTCCTTCGCATGACCGTCTGATTTCGCGGGAACGACAGTCGCTCCGTCTCGGGAGGAATTGTCGTCTCTCTGTGTCCTGTTCGCAGGATCCTTTTCGCGAAACCGTCGCGGCCACGTCGCCGCACGCCGTTAGCCAACCCCGCCATGGACCGGAGCGTGACGCGCCCCGGCGAACGGGGATGACTGAAATGAAACTTCGCCTTCTTCTGAGCGCGGCCATCCTGCCGCTGACCTTCGCCGTGGCCGCCCAGGCCGCGGATGTCGCGCCGAGCGCGGTGGTCGAACCGGCCGGCGACGGCGTGATTGGCCGTGTGGTCAACGCCGAGGGCGCGCCCCTGCCGGGCGCCGAGATCGTCGAGCGCAGCACGGGCCGCCGCGTGGTCAGCAACACCCAGGGCGAGTTCATCCTGACCGGCGTCTCGGGCCAGGTCGAACTGGACGTGCGCTACATCGGCATGCCCTCGACCCGTCAGACGGTCACGGCCGCGCCGGGCCGCCTGACCTCGGTCACGGTGACCATGGGCGGCGACGCCGCGACCACGGTCGCCGACGTGGTGGTGACAGGCGTCATCACCGACGGCGTGGCCCGCTCGCTGAACCAGCAGAAGAACGCCGACGGCACCATCAACGTCCTGTCGTCGGACGCCATCGGCCGCTACCCCGACCCCAATGTCGCCGAGTCGCTGCAACGCGTCCCCGGCATCGCCATCCAGCGCGACCAGGGCGAGGGCCGCTATATCAACGTGCGGGGCGCCCCCTCGGCCTTCACCGCCGTCTCGGTGGACGGCGTGACCGTTCCGGCGGTCGATCCCGGCACCCGCGCCGTCGATCTGGACACCCTGCCCAGCGACATCGTCGCCAACATCGAGGTCTCCAAGTCCCTGCTGCCCAGCCAGGACGCCGACTCGATCGCCGGCGCCGTCAACATCAAGACGCGCTCGCCCTTCGACACCCGTCGTCTGGCGGTCAGCGGCTACGCCGGCGGCAGCTACAACGACTACGGCGGCAACGACACCCGCGCCGGGGCCACGGTTTCCAACGTCTTCGGCGCCAACCAGACCTTCGGCGCCCTCGTGTCGCTCAGCTATTCCGAGACCAACCGTCGCCCCGAGAACATCGAGAACGCCTGGGTCGAGGAAGACGGCGTCTTCGTGCTCGAAGAGACCCTGTTCAAGCAGTACGAGACCCAGCGCACCCGTCAGGCCCTGACCGGCGCTCTGGAATGGCGCCCGTCGGACCAGACCCGCCTCTATGTCCGCGGCTCCTATGCCGACTTCGAGGACAACGAGTACCGCAACACCCTGATCCTGGGCTACGCCGACGGCGCGCTGCAGGCCGGGGCCACGGACACGACCGCGACCTATACCGGCGCCCGTATCTATCGGGGCCTGCGTCACCGGACCCAGAACAACCAGATCACTACCCTGGTCCTGGGCGGCGAGCACACCTTCGACAACGGCATGATCTGGGACGCCGACCTGTCCTGGGCCAACAGCGAGCAGACCTATCCGCACCGCGACGAGCTGGTCTATCGCTCCTCGGCGACGACGCTGAGCTACGACACGACCAACCACTACGCTCCGAGCTACTTCTACGCGCCGGGCAATCCGATCTTCGGCGACGCGGCGACCGGCTTCTTCGCTACGCCGGGCAACTTCTCGTTCCGCGAGAACACCTTCCGATCGAACACGACCCAGCAGGAAGACGTCGCCTTCCGCACCAATATCGAGATCCCCAGCCAGTTCGCCGGGCGCGACGTCGCCTGGAAGTTCGGCCTGAAATACGCTGCCCGCGAGGTCGACGCCGACGAAGAGCGTCAACGCGACCGCGCCGGCTCGGCCAACCCCGGCGCCCTGGCCTCCCTGTGGGGCGACGAGCAGGGCCGCAACTTCGGCTACCATCTGGGCAACCAGTACGACAAAGGCCTGGTCGACGCCTATCTGGCCGCGGCCAAGGCCGCCTCGCCGCGCCGCATGCCTGACTCGCTGACGGCGGACTACACGGCCCAGGAAGACATCCTGGCCGGTTATGGTCAGGCGCGCTTCGACATCGGCGCCACCAACATCAGGGTCGGCCTGCGCGTCGAGCAGACCAGGTTCGATGGCATGGCCCTAAGCGTGGTCGATTTCGACGAGGACGATCCGACCACGGTCACGCCGGTCAACATCAGCCGCGACCACACCGACTTCTTCCCCAACCTGACTGTCCGTCACGCCTTCAGCGACAATCTGATTGGTCGTGCCGCCCTGACGCGTTCGATCTCGCGCCCGGAGTTCAGTCAGATCGTCCCGCGCCGCGTCGAGGAAACGGACGGCCTGGATATCGCCTACGAGATCGGCAACCCGAACCTTCAGCCCACGCTGTCGAACAATTTCGATGCCGGTCTGGAATACTATTTCGCCTCGCTGGGCGTCATTTCGGCCAACGTCTTCTACAAGGACCTGACCGACTATCGTTACATCCTGAACTATGAGGTCGAGCGTCCGGTCGTCGGTGAGCCGGACCCGGCCACGGATTCCTACGAGACTCCGATCAACGCGCCCGACGGTCATCTGATGGGCCTGGAGCTGAACTGGCAGCAGAAGTTCGGCTTCCTGCCGGGCTGGATGTCGGGCTTCGGCGTCTTCGCCAACTTCACGGTCACGGACGCCGAGATCAAGACGGCCCAGAGCTACGGCGGTCGCGACACCTTCGCCCTGCCGGGTCAGTCGGACACCAACTATAACGCGGCCCTCTTCTACGAGATGGGCGGTTTCTCGGCTCGCCTGTCCTACACCAAGCGCAGCGACTATCTGGAAGAGATCAACGCCGACACCGCTGACCTGGACCTCTACGTCGAGGGCCGCGAGCAGCTGGACTTCACCGCCAGCTACGACTTCGGCAACGGCTTTGAGGTCTTCGGCGAGGCCAAGAACCTGACCGACTCGGCCGGGATCAAATACTACGGCTCGCGCCAGCGGACCTATGAGTACGAGAAGTTCGGCTACAACGCCTTCGTCGGCGTGCGTTTCAAGTACTGATCGCTTCGATCAATGAACCACGGAGGGCCGGGCGGCGACGCCCGGCCCTTCTGTGTTTCGACTTTGGCTTTGGTCGGCATGGCCCCGGTTGCGATCACGGCCTATATGGGGGCTGGCGGTTGACCCCGCCGGGGTCGGCGCTAGTGTCCGCGCCGCTCCTTCCCCGCGCCAGACCGATCAGAGGAATTCCATGGCCGACGCCGCTCCCCAGACCTACGACGTAGTGATCATCGGCGGCGGGCCGGGCGGCTATAACGCCGCCATTCGCGCCGGCCAGCTGGGCCTGAAGGTCGCCATCATCGAAATGCGCGCCACCCTGGGCGGCACCTGCCTGAACGTCGGCTGCATGCCGTCCAAGGCCCTGCTGCACGCCTCGGAGCTGTATGAGGCCGCCAATACCGAATTCGCCGGCATCGGCATCGAGGTGAAGCCCAAGCTGAACCTGGCCCAGATGCACAAGGCCAAGGACGACAGCGTCGAAGCCCTGACCAAGGGCATCGAGTTCCTGATGAAGAAGAACAAGGTCGTCTGGCTGAAGGGCCGCGGCCGTATCGCCGGACCGGGCAAGGTCGAGGTCGAAGCCGCCGACGGCGCCAAGACGACCTATGAGACCAGGAACATCGTCATCGCCACCGGCTCCGAGCCGACCCCCCTGCCGGGCGTCGCCTTCGAGGACGGCAAGGTCATCGACTCGACCGGCGCCCTCTTCCTGCCCAAGGTGCCCAAGCATCTGATCGTCATTGGCGCGGGCGTCATCGGCCTGGAGCTGGGCTCGGTCTGGCGCCGCCTGGGCGCGCAAGTGACCGTGGTCGAGTTCCTCGACAAGGTCGGCGCCGGCATGGACGCCGAGGTCGCCACCGCCTTCCAGCGCGGCCTGACCAAGCAGGGCATGACCTTCCGCATGGGCACGAAGGTCACGGGCGCGACCTCGACCAAGGACGGCGTCGAGCTGACGATCGAGCCTTCGGCCGGCGGCGCGGCTGAGACCCTGAAGGGCGACGTGGTTCTGGTGGCCATCGGCCGTCGTCCCTACACCGCCGGTCTGGGCCTGGAGACGGTCGGCATCGAGACCGACAAGCGCGGCGTCATCCCCAACGACCACTTCAAGACCACGGCGCCGGGCGTCTGGGTCATCGGCGACGTCACCTATGGCCCGATGCTGGCGCACAAGGCCGAGGAAGACGCCGTGGCGGTGATCGAACTGATCGCGGGCAAGGCCGGTCACGTCGACTACGACTTGGTCCCCAGCGTTATCTACACCGGCCCGGAAGTGGCCTGGGTCGGCAAGAACGAAGAGCAGCTGAAGGCCGCGGGCGTCGCCTTCAAGAAGGGCAAGTTCCCCTTCGCCGCCAACAGCCGCGCCAAGATCAACCATGAGACCGAGGGCTTCGTGAAGGTCCTGGCCGACGCGACGACCGACAAGGTCCTGGGCGTGCACATCTATGGCCCCTCGGCCGGCGAACTGATCGGCGAGGCCTGCATCGCCATGGCCTTCGGCGGCTCGTCGGAAGACATCGCCCGCACCTGCCACTCGCACCCGACCCGCTCGGAAGCCGTCCGCCAGGCGGCCATGGCCGTCGAAGGCTGGGCCATGCAGGCCTAAGGCTCCCTCAGCCCGAACGCATCACGGCGCGCTCCGCAAGGGGCGCGCCGTTTTCGTTGGGGGGCTGTCAGAAGCGGTCGCAGCGAATGACAGCTAAGGGTGGATAGCGGACTACTTACTTCCTGGTGGCGAGAGGGGGTGGTAGTTTGGCCCAGCCTTGTACTCTTCCCATTCCATCGCCTTCGCTATGCGTCGAACACGGTCGTTGAACGCCGCGATTGTCGGAAGCTCTTGATACCCGTCGTACTGGTCGCTGATGTGCCAACCCAGCGCATGGCAGGCACGCTCAAGACCCACTCGAGAAGGGTCCACTTCGATGGCGTCAAGGAAACGGCGAAGATTGTTAAAGCCATACCAGGTGTCGGAGCCATGCGGGGGAGCGGGTTGCACCGCAAGCCACGCGTGAGCATCAGACACGACCTTCTGCAACTCGGACAATCAATCCTCCGCTCGGACCCACCGCGCTTCATAACTGGTCATGTGAAGGTCGCCTATGGGTCGATTTGCGAAGTTGGCGTCCTGCCGGAAGCCGGACGTTGGCCGGATCGGACGTCGCCAACTTCCGTTAGGGGTGTGGACCGGAAGTTGCGGCCCACACCAAAGTCATTGATGAATACAAACCATGGCTCCTCCGATTTCAATCGATCCTAAAACGGGAAGCATCTGTCTCGGCGATAGCGTTCGCCTGAGCGCAAACGACCCCAAAGCGGCGATCGAGCACAAGATTGCCGAATGGCTGCACGGCTCCCGCAACCATGGCAACGGCTACGAATGGCTTGACCTGCGCGGGTTTAGTTTCGGGGGGCATCCAGCCGCACTCTCTCTGTGTTTCCATGACGACTGCCTCGTGCAAGCGGCATGGGGCGTTCAACTGCCCAATGCGCCAAGCGAGGGAGGTTGGCCGACCCGCAAGGCGATTGATGATGAGGTGAAGTTCGTTCGGACAACCCTGACCAACATGATCGAGTTCAAGGATGGTTTCGGGCGCAGTCAGTTCCCTTGGGGCGAGGTCTGGAGCGATTTCGATAACAAGGGATTCCTGGCCAGCAATGGGCTTCGATACCGTCGCTCGTGACGTTCGCAATGGGTCGGAAGCGGGCTTAGGCTTCTGGCCCGGCGAGAACGACTTTTATGGACGCGGCCTCGCAATCGGTGACCCGCGTGACCATGTCGGGTGCTGACACTTTCACGACACCGGATCACCCTTATGGACCTTCAACTCACCGGCAAGCGCGCCCTGATCTGCGGCGGCTCCAGCGGTCTGGGACGGGCTGTGGCGCGGGCTCTGGTGGCCGAGGGGGCGCACGTGGCCCTGCTGTCGCGCGATGCGGTCAAGCTTCAGGCCGTGGCCGATGAGCTGAACGCCATGGGGCCGGGCAAGGCGGTCATCGCCCCCGCCGATCTGGCCGATCATGAGGGGCTGTTGAAGGCGGTGGACGTGGCCGAGGCGGCTCTGGGCGGGCCGATCCAGATTCTGCTGAACAACACCGGCGGGCCGCCGCCGTCGGGGGTGAATGGGCTGGAGCCCTCGGTCTGGCGCGATCATTTCGAATCCATGGTGCTGTCGGTCTTCCGCCTGACCGACCGGGTGCTGCCGGGCATGCGGGCCATGGGCTGGGGGCGCATCCTGAATGTCGCCTCCATCACCGTGATCGAGCCGGTCGGGACGCTCGGCGTGTCCAACACCCTGCGCGCCTCGGTGGCGGCCTGGGCCAAGACCCTGGCCGGCGAGGTCGCGGCCAATGGGGTGACGGTCAACACCCTGCTGCCGGGCCGTATCGACACCCCGCGCATCGAGCGTCTGGACGCCGCCCGCGCCGCCGCCACCGGGATCGAACCCGCCGAGGCGCGCGCGGAATCGGTCAAGACCATCCCGGCGGGTCGCATCGGCACGACGGAGGAATTCGGCGCCGTCGCCGCCTTCCTGGCCAGTCCGCTGGCAGGCTATGTCACCGGCTCGCTGATCCGGGTGGACGGCGGGGCTGTGAAGGCGATCTGACGGCCGGGGGCGGGGGACGCCGTAACAGGCCGCCGAAGGCGATGCGCGACTGTCCATAGTCCAGGGTGATGCGGCTGAAACGCGTCAGAATGTCTGCGCCCAGCAACAGCGCCGGCCGCTCGACCAGTTCCAGCACCCGGAAGGCGTGCAGGTCGCCGAACAGCAGCGGCGTGGCGCCTAGTTCGCGTCGCGCCAGGCGTAGACTTGAGACCACGCCGCTGTCGACCATCAGAGACTGGCCAATGACGCCATAGACCCGGATCGACTGGCGAGCAGCGGCGCCGATGCGGGCGTCGATGGATCGCATCAAGGCCAGGTTGGCGATCGAGTACTGGGCGCCGCTGTCGACGAAGGCGACCGCATCGACGCCATCGACCTGTACGCTGGTCAGGATCAGCTGACCGAAGCGGGCGCGGCGCGTATTGGTGATGTCGTTGCGCACCCGACTGGCGCGACCGAAGGCGATGCCCCGCTCGACCACGTCCGGCCCCGACGGCGCCATCATGACCCGCCGCTGCCGCAGTTCCAGCGTCAGGCGGAAACGCGATAGTACGTCCAGTCCCAGCAGGCCCTCGGCGCCCAGCACCTCATAGGGAAAGACCGGCGGCGTCAGCTGGGTGAAGCGGCGCCCCGAGAAATCCACCCTGGGCAAGTCTACCGTCCGCACCATTTCGGCCGCTGTGATCCCGTGAACCAGCACCGGCGGCCCTGGGCGTAAATTCAGTTCGGCGGCCAGCCTATCCGAGATGGCGGTGCGCTCCGCCCCCGTGTCGATGACGAACAGCGGGTCACGCAGGCTGCCGACGTTCACCTTGACGGCCATGCGCGTCAGCAGGTTCTCCAGCAGACGCTCAGTTGAATCGGGATCAGACGGCGCAGGCGTTTGCGGCGCGACCTGGGCGTCGGCCGGAAGGGCGAAGGTCAGGGCTCCACCGGCGGTCAGGGCGAGCGCCGACCGGCGCGAGGGGCGGCAGACGGACTCTGGTCCAGGCAACGGCTGACCTCCACGCCGCATTCATCCCCAAGCGGAGAATAGGCGCCGTTCGTGGCCGCTGACCAGTCAGCTTCTGGGGTGCGCGTCCGCGTAGGCGGCCAGCAGGCGGGCGGCGTCGACCTGGGTGTATTTCTGGGTAGTGGACAGGCTGGCGTGGCCCAGCAGTTCCTGAATCGAACGCAGGTCGGCGCCGGCGCCCAGCAGGTGGGTGGCGAAGCTGTGGCGGAGCGCATGGGGCGTGGCCGAGGCGGGCAGGCCCAGACGGCCGCGCAGCCGCTGGACCGTGGCCTGGACGTGACGCGGGCTGAGCGCCCCGCCGCGTTTGGCGCGGAACAGGGGCGCGTCGGCGTCGAGGATGAAGGGCTGGAGGGCCAGATAGGCGTCCACCGCCTCGCGCACCTGGGGCAGGACCGGGGCCAGCCGCATCTTGCCGCCCTTGCCGGTGATGCGCAGGGCGTCGGGCAGAGGGGCGTCGGACCGCTTCAGCGACAGGGCCTCCGAGATGCGAAGGCCGCAGCCGTAGAGCAGGGTCAGGACGGCGCGGTCGCGCGCGGCCTCCCACGGTTCCGCGTCGGGATCGGCCTCGGGTTCGTGCAGCAGACCCCTGGCCTGATCCTCCGTGACCGGGCGGGGCAGGGACGGCTTGACGCGCGGGCCGCGCACCAGGGCCAGTTGCGGCGCGGGCGTGCCGCAGCGCCGGTCAAGGAAGAGATGAAAGCCGCGAATGGCGGCCAGCGTCTGGCTGAGCGAGCGGGCGTTCAGGGGGCGGTCGCCGCTGCGGCGCTCGGCCAGATGGGCGCGAACCTCGGCGGCGGTGACGGCGCCGAGATCAGACAGGGTCTGAGGCCCGCCGCGATGGCGTTCCAGAAAGGCGACGTAGAGGCGACCTATGTGGCCATAGGCCTCCAGGGTGCGCGGCGACAGGCGACGCTCGTGCGCCAGATGCTCGAGCCAGGCGAAGAGGGCCTGTGACGCCGTCAGGCTTGCGTCGGCCATCGCTCGGCCATGCGTTCGACCACGCGGGTGATGAAGGCCACCAGTTCGCAGCCCATGGCCGGGGTGAAGCCGTCGTCCTCGTGCGAGCCAAAGGCGCACAGGGCGGGGCGGGCGCCGTCGGCGCCGGGCAGATGCAGGCTCATGCGGACCAGAGCCACCGACTTCACCTCGCCCTCGGCGGGGCCGAACAGGTCGAGGCCGGTGAAGTTGGGGCCGAGCCATTCCAGACCATCGTCGCCGAGGAGGGCGTCGACGCGGCCCGGCTCCAGCGGCTTCCAGCCGAAGGGCACGACGCCGGGTTTTTCGATGGCGATGGCGCCGCCGGCGAGGCCGAAGCGGGCTTGCGAGGTGGCGTCCAGCTGGCGCGACAGTTCGGCGTGGCTGGTCGCCTCCATCAGGTCCAGGGCCGAGACATGGGTCTGGGTCTGGGCGGCGAAGTTGGCGCGGGCGATCTCTTCGATCTGCTTCCTCGCGCCGGCTTCGCGCTGGACCACGGCTTCCAGCCGGGTCAGGGCCGCGCGACCGAAATCGACCACGTTGCGGCCGGTGGCGCGCAGGCCCAGTTCTTCCAGAAGAGTGCGGTCGTCCAGCAGACGATCGGGGTTGGCGTTCAGCCAGGCCCGCACCTCGGGCCAGTGAAGGCCCTCGGCGGCGTCAGGAGAGAGGTCCAGGGAAGTGCTCAAGCGGACCTCTTTCCGGGTCGGAATTTACAGAATGGACTGACCGGTCTTGCCCCAGTCCGCCAGGAAGGCATCAAGCCCTTTGTCGGTTAACGGGTGCTTTACCAGGGCCTTGAAAGTGTCGGCGGGCAGGGTGGCGGCGTCGGCGCCGGCGATGGCGGCGGCGGTGACGTGGTCGGGGTTGCGCAGGGATGCGGCCAGGATCTCGGTGTCGAAATCGTGGATGTCATAGAGGGCGCGGATTTCCTCCAGCAGACCCACGCCGTCAGCGCCGACGTCTTCCAGGCGGCCGACGAAGGGCGAGATGAAGGTGGCGCCCGCCTTGGCGGCCAGCATGGCCTGGGCCGCCGAGAAGCAGAGGGTGACGTTGGTCTTGATCCCCTTGTCGGCAAAGGCCCGCGTGGCGCGCAGCCCGTCCCAGGTCAGGGGCAGTTTGACGACCACGTTCGGGGCGATGGCGGCCAGCTTGTCGCCCTCCTTCACCATGGTCTCGAAATCGGTCGCCACGGCCTCGGCGGAAATCGGCCCCTCGACGAGGGCGCAAATCTCAGCGATGACCTCGGCGATGTTCCGACCCGACTTGGCGATCAGCGACGGATTGGTGGTGACGCCGTCCACCATCCCGGTGGGCAGCATGTCCTTGATGACGGCGACGTCGGCGGTGTCGAGAAAGAGTTTCATGGGATCAGGTTTTAGCGCCGACGAAGGCGAAGGGCGAGCGCAATCCTCCCTCGCAAGCGCAGCGCGGCGGGGGAGGGGGCGGATTTCAAGCCCCGCGTCTGGCTCCGCCCCCTCCACCATGCTGCGCATGGTCCCTCTCCCCCGCTATGCAGGGGAGGATCGCCGATCATGAAAGTCGCCTCCGTCCTCATTCCCCTGCCGGTGCCCGAGGCCTTTGATTACGAGGTCCCGGAGGGGCTGACGGCTGTGCGCGGCGATCAGGTGACGGTGCCGCTGGGGCCGCGCCTGATCCGGGGCGTGGTCGCCGAGGTGTTCGAAACCACGGGATCGAACCGGCGGCTGAAGGCCATCGATCAGGTGGTGAGCGAGCATCGCCTTCCGGAGCGGACGCTGACCTTTGTCGAATGGGCGGCGCGCTGGACCCTGAGCCCGCCGGGCGAGATGGCGGCGACGGCCCTGAAGGGCCTGCGCGCGCCCCGGCCCCGGCCCGAGCGGCGGGTCAAGCGGGTCGAGGGACGCAGCCCCGCCCGCCCCACGGCGACGCGGACGGCGGTGCTGGAGGCTCTGGGCCAGCGCTCCATGACCGGCGCAGACCTGGCGCGCGCGGCCAATGTCTCGACCGGCGTGATCAAGGGCCTGGTCGACGAGGGGGTGCTGACGGTCATCGAGATCGAGGCGGTCGCCGGCTTCGACGCCCCCGATCCCGACTATGCCCCCGCGACCCTGAACCCGGATCAGGCGGCCTCGGCCACGGTCATCGCCGACGCCGTGGCTGCGGGCGGCTTCGCCCCGTTCCTGCTCGACGGGGTCACAGGGTCGGGCAAGACCGAGGCCTATCTGGAGGCGGCGGCGCGGGCGCTGCGGCATGATCCCACCGCCCAGGTGTTGATCCTGCTGCCGGAAATCGCCCTGACCCAGGCCCTGATCGAGCGGATCACCGCCCGCTTCGGCGCGGCCCCGGCGGAATGGCATTCGGGCGTGACCCCGCCCAAACGTCGTCAGGTCTGGGAGGCGGTGGTCGCCGGGCGCTGCAACATCGTGGTCGGGGCGCGCTCGGCCCTGTTCCTGCCCTACGCCAACCTGCGGCTGGTGGTGGTGGACGAGGAGCACGACGGCTCGTTCAAGCAGGAAGAAGGCTTGGTTTATCACGGCCGCGACCTGGCCGTGGCGCGTAGCCGCATCGAGGGGGCGACCGTGGTTCTGGCCTCGGCCACCCCTTCGCTGGAGACCCTGTGGAACGCCCGCCAAGGCCGCTATGGCTGGTTGAGGCTGGCGGCGCGGCACGGGGCGGCGGTCCTGCCCGACATCGACCTGATCGACCTGCGCACCTGTCCGCCGGACCCGCAGACCTGGCTGTCCGCCCCCTTGCGCGAGGCTATCGGCGAGACCTTCGCGCGTGGCGAGCAGAGCCTGTTGTTCCTCAACCGGCGCGGCTATGCCCCGGTCGTCCTGTGCCGCGCCTGCGGCCACCGGCTGACGGCGCCGGATACGGATTCATGGCTGGTCGAGCATCGCTACACCGGGCGGCTGGTCTGCCACCTGACCGGGTTTTCGATGATGAAGCCCAAGCTCTGTCCGTCGTGCGGGGCCGAGGACTCGCTGGTGCCGGTGGGGCCGGGCGTCGAGCGGGTCGAGGAGGAGGTGCGTCGGCTCTTCCCCGAGGCGCGCACCGCCATCTTCAGCTCCGACACCGTGCCGGACGGGGCCTCGGCGCGCGCCCTGATCCAGTCGATGGCCGAGGGCGAGATCGATATTCTGGTGGCGACGCAAGCCGCCGCCAAGGGCCACAACTTCCCGCGCCTGACCCTGGTCGGGGTGGTGGATGCCGATCTGGGCCTGCGCGGCGGCGACCTGCGGGCGGCCGAGCGCACCTATCAACTGCTGGCCCAGGCGACGGGCCGAGCGGGGCGGGCGGACAAGCCGGGCCGCGCCCTGTTGCAGACCTGGACGCCGGAGCATCCGGTGCTGATGGCCCTGGCGGCGGGCGACCGCGACGCCTTCGTCGAGGCCGAGATGGGCGAGCGCGAGGCGGCGTCCCTGCCGCCGCACGGGCGTCTGGCGGCGATCATCCTGTCCAGCGAAAACGCCATGGCGGTGGAGAAGGTCGCCCGCGATCTGGCCGAGGCCATCCCCAACGCCGAGCGGCTGGAGGTCTATGGCCCCGCCGACGCGCCCCTGGCCCTGGTGCGCGGGCGGCGACGCAAGCGGCTGCTGGTCCGGGCCGATCGCGATGTGAACCTGCAGGCCTTCCTGCGCGCCTGGTTGGCGCGGGTGAAGGTGCCGGCCTCGGTGCGGCTGACGGTGGACGTGGACCCCTATAGTTTCTTGTAGGGCGCTACCGCTCGCGACGCGGTCGCTCGCTGCTTGAGCGGGCCCTAAGCGCTAGCGCTCGCCGCGCGGCGGCTTGCTGCTTGAGCGCCGCCCTCACCTCCGCCCACCCCGGCGGACGCCGGGGCCCAGTGAGAACCTCAGACGCGGGCTGCTTAAGCTTAGCGCGGCCCGGTCAGCTTGATCTCGAACAGGCTGGGCCAGTTCTTGCCGGTGACAAACAGGCGGCGGGTCGTCTCGTCCCAGGCGATGCCGTTCAGGACGTCGTCGTTCGGGTCCTTCACCAGACCGGCGGGCAGCAGTCCGGTCAGGTCGATGACCCCGACCACATGGCCCGAGGTCGGGTCGATGCGGACGATGTAGGGAGTCTGCCAGACATTGGCCCAGACCTCGCCGTCGATCCATTCCAGCTCGTTCAACTGGCGCACCGGGCGACCGTTCAGGGTGACGGCGACGCGGCCCGTCTCGGCGAAGCTGGCGGGGTCGAAGAAGCGCAGGGCGGGCGATCCGTCCGACAGGATCAGCCGGGTTCCATCGTGGGTCAGGCCCCAGCCCTCGCCTTCATAGCTAAAGCGTGCCAGCGGCTTCAGGTCGTCGGCGTTCCAGACGAAGCCGACGCCGTTGTTCCAGGTCAGGGTGATGACGCGGCCGTCGATCTCGGTCAGGCCCTCGCCGAAATATTCGGGATCAAGTTCGCGCTTTTGCAGCACGACGCCGTCTTCCAGCCTCACGCGGCGGACGCTGGAGGGCGCGCGGCCTGTGCTCTCGATCAGTTCGCCGTCGCGAATGACCAACCCTTGCGTGAAGGCGGTCGGGTCGTGGGGGAAGGTTCGCACCACCTCATAGCCATAGACGGGGACGGCGGTGGGGGAAGTAGAAGCAGATGAGGCGGCCGGCCCCGACGACTGCGCCCCGGCCGACGCGGGAAGCGCCAGCAGAAGCATCGTCAGGACCGGCCAGAGACGCACGATCAGACGCCGGGCTCGGCGGTTTCGGCCTTGTTCAGCGCCGCCTGGGCGGCTTCGGCGGCCTTGTCCTTTTTGATCTGGGCGTTACGCGACCACATGTTCAGTCCCTCGACCAGGGCCGAGAAGGCCATGGCGGCGTAGATGTAGCCCTTGGGTACGTGAACGCCGAAGCCGTCCGCGATCAGCACGGCGCCGATCATCAGCAGGAAGCCCAGGGCCAGCATGACCACGGTCGGGTTCTTGTCGATGAAGTTGGCCAGCGGGTCCGAGGCCAGCAGCATGACCAGGACGGCGATGACCACGGCGACCATCATGATCGGCACGTGATCGGTCATGCCGACGGCGGTCAGGATGGAATCGACCGAGAAGACCAGGTCCAGCAGGATGATCTGGACGATAGCCGAGCCGACGTTGTTGATGACGACGTCCTTCTTGTCCTTCTCCAGAATGTCGTTGGACGGGGTGACGTCGACAGCGTGGTGGATTTCCTTGGTGGCCTTCCACACCAGGAACAGGCCGCCGGCGATCAGGATCAGGTCGCGCCAGCTGAAGGCGGTGTCGAAGCTCTCGCCATGAATGCCCAGGTCGAAGACGGGCGCGGTCAGGCCGACGATCCAGCCGATGGCGGCCAGCAGGGCCAGACGCATGACCAGGGCCAGACCGATGCCGATGCGGCGGGTGCGCTGGCGATGCTCGGGCGGCAGCTTGTTCGACAGGATCGAGATGAAGATCAGGTTGTCGATGCCGAGCACGACCTCCATGACCACCAGGGTCACGAGGGCCGCCCAGGCGGCCGGATCGCTCAGCAGGGGGGTTATGCTTTCAAGCATCGGGGTTCCAGAATGTGATGATGGCCATAAGCGGTAACGGGACCGTGAGGTTGCATCAAGCGCTCGTGGGCGGCGATGTCGTCGCACCCGGCCGGGCCGCAAGGGTCTGGCGTTCGGCAAAAGAGCGCGGGTGCGACCTTATCGTTCCGTTCCCGTCGGTTGCGACCGGAGACCTTGCATGCTATCAGCCGCGCGGCTTTAGCGAAGGACGCATCAACAGATGTGTCCCAAGTGTGCTTTCTACATGCAAATCAAGCCCTTGTCTGGCGCGAGAGATCGCCGCCGGACTCGACCCAAACGCTTCAAATCGCGGACCTTTATTACGTGGCGGACGATTTCAGAACGACGGAAGTCGGCGAACGGTATGCTCAGGCGCTGTTCGACCTCTCGCAAGAGACGGGGGCGCTCGACGCCGTGCGCGGCGATCTCGCCTCGCTGAAGGCCGCCTGGCTGGACAGCGCGGACCTGCGCCGCCTGGCCCAGTCGCCGGTGATTTCGGCGGAGGACCAGGCCAAGGGCCTGTCGGCCATCGCCGACAAGGCCAAGTTCAACGCCACGACCAAGAAGTTCCTGGGTCTGCTGGCTGCTAACGGCCGGGCCCGCGACCTGCCCGGCGTGATCGCCGGCTTCCAGGCCCTGCACGCCAAGCTGACCGGCGTCGTGGCGGCCGAGGTGGTCTCGGCCCTGCCGCTGTCGGCGGCCCAGACCAAGAACATTCAGTCGGCCCTGCGCGCGTCGCTGGGCCGCGATCCCGAACTGACCGCCCGCGTCGATCCGTCGATCCTGGGCGGGCTGAAGGTCAAGGTGGGCTCGAAGCTGTTCGACGCCTCGCTGAAGACCAAGCTCGACCAGATGAAGTTCGCGCTCAAGCGCGCTTAAGCCCCGAATTCCAAGTTCAAGCCGGGCCAGCGGGCCCGCACCGAAGACGAAAGCCAGAGAGCCCACCATGGACATCCGCGCCGCCGAAATCTCGGCCATCCTCAAGTCGCAGATCGCCAACTTCGGCGTTGAAGCCGACGTTTCCGACGTCGGCCAAGTGCTGTCGGTCGGCGACGGCATCGCCCGCATCCACGGTCTGGACAATGTCCAGGCCGGTGAAATGGTCGAATTCCCCAAGGCCGGCGTGAAGGGCATGGCCCTGAACCTCGAGCGCGACAACGTCGGCGCCGTGATCTTCGGCGCCGATGCGCAGATCGCTGAGGGCGACGAAGTCCGCCGCCTGGGCGAAATCGTGGACGTGCCGGTCGGCAAGGGCCTGCTGGGCCGCGTCGTCAACCCGCTGGGCGAGCCGATCGACGGCAAGGGCCCGATCCAGTTCACCGAGCGTCGCCGCGTCGACGTCAAGGCGCCGGGCATCATCCCGCGCAAGTCGGTTCACGAGCCGATGCAGACCGGCCAGAAGGCGATCGACACCCTGATCCCCGTCGGCCGCGGCCAGCGCGAGCTGATCATTGGCGACCGTCAGGTCGGCAAGACGGCCATCGCCGTCGACACCATCCTGAACCAGAAGAAGGTTAACGCCTCGACCGACGAGTCGGCGAAGCTGTATTGCATCTACGTCGCCATCGGCCAGAAGCGCTCGACCGTCGCCCAGATCGTCAAGACCCTCGAAGAGTCCGGCGCCCTGGAATACACCATCGTCGTCGCCGCCACGGCTTCGGAACCGGCCCCGCTGCAGTTCCTGGCCCCGTTCGCCGGCACCGCCATGGGCGAGTTCTTCCGCGACAACGGCATGCACGCCCTGATCGTCTATGACGATCTGTCCAAGCAGGCTGTGGCCTATCGTCAGATGTCGCTGCTGCTGCGTCGTCCGCCCGGCCGTGAAGCCTACCCGGGCGACGTCTTCTACCTGCACAGCCGCCTGCTGGAGCGTTCGGCCAAGCTGAACGAAGACAATGGTTCGGGCTCCATGACGGCGCTGCCGATCATCGAAACCCAGGCCAACGACGTCTCGGCCTACATCCCGACCAACGTGATCTCGATCACCGACGGCCAGATCTTCCTGGAATCGGACCTCTTCTACCAGGGCATTCGTCCGGCCGTGAACGTCGGCATCTCGGTGTCGCGCGTCGGCTCCTCGGCCCAGATCAAGGCCATGAAGCAGGTCGCCGGTTCGATTAAGGGCGAGCTGGCCCAGTATCGTGAAATGGCCGCCTTCGCCAAGTTCGGCTCGGACCTGGACGCCTCGACCCAGAAGCTGCTGGCGCGCGGCGCCCGCCTGACCGAGCTGCTGAAGCAGCCGCAGTACTCGCCGCTGGCCGTCGAAGAGCAGGTCGTCTCGATCTACGCCGGCACGCGCGGTTACTTGGACAACGTGGCCGTGTCGGACATCGGCCGCTTTGAAAGCGAACTGCTGGCCCGCGTTCACTCGAACCACGCCTCGCTGCTGGAAGGCATCCGCACCAAGAAGGCGCTGACGCCGGAACTGGAAGCTGAGCTCAAGGACGTCCTGGCCGCCTTCGCCAAGACCTTCGCGTAAGAACTGACCAGAGAGCGAGAGTAGCGCCGGATGGCCAGCCTCAAGGAAATGCGCAATCGGATCGGAAGCGTCAAAGCGACGCAGAAGATCACGAAGGCCATGCAGATGGTCGCAGCGGCCAAGCTGAAGCGTGCGCAGGAGCAGGCGGAAAACGCTCGCCCCTACGCCACGCGGATGGCCTCGGTCATCGCCAACCTGGCCGCCGGCGTCTCGGGCGACAGCGCCCCGAAACTGCTGGCCGGCACGGGCGCGGATCAGCGTCACCTGATCGTCGTCGCCACGGCGGACAAGGGTCTGGCGGGGGGCTTCTCGTCCAACGTCGTCCGCGCCGCCCGCGACCGGATCAACAGCCTGATCGCCCAGGGCAAGGACGTTCGCGTCATCGCCGTCGGCAAGAAGTCGCGTGATCCCCTGACGCGCCTGTTCGGCGACAAGGTCGTGAAGACCTTCGAGCTGAGCGAGCACAAGGTCCTGGGTCTCGCCGCCGCACAGCCGATCGCCGAACTGATCGCCGAAAGCTTCGAAGGCGGACAGGCTGACGTCGTCACCCTGTTCTACAGCAAGTTCCAGTCGGTGATCGCTCAGGTCCCGACCGCGAACCAGCTGATCCCGGCCGTCGTGGCCGGCGATGCGGCGCCGATCGACCTGAACGGCGCGGTCTATGAGTATGAGCCCTCGGAAGAGGAAATCCTCGAGACCCTGCTGCCGCGCAACCTGACGACGCAGATTCTGGCCGCTCTCTACGAAAACCAGGCCGGTTTCTTCGGCGCGCAAATGGCCGCGATGGACAACGCCACGCGCAATGCGGGCGACCTCATCAACAGCCTGACGCTCCAGTACAACCGCAAACGCCAGGCCCAGATCACAACCGAGCTGATCGAGATCATCGCCGGCGCCGAAGCGCTCTGATCCCGACCTGCCAGACATTCCGATACGGACACGCACGATGACCGACACCACCGCCCCGAAGAAAACCGCAGCCAAGAAGCCGGCTGCTCCCAAGAAGGCCGCAGTCGCCGCCGTCGCAGGCTCGGGCAAGATCGCCCAGGTCATCGGCGCCGTCGTCGACATCGAGTTCACCGGCGCCCTGCCGGCGATCCTGAACGCGCTGGAAACCCAGAACGTCGACCAGAAGACGGGTCAGCCCTTCACCCTGGTTCTCGAAGTCGCCCAGCACCTGGGTGAGAACATGGTCCGCGCCATTTCGATGGACACCACCGAAGGCCTGACCCGCGGTCAGCCCGTCGTGGACACCGGCAAGTCGATCATGGCGCCGGTCGGTCCGGGCACGCTCGGCCGCATCATGAACGTCGTCGGCCAGCCGATCGACGAAGCCGGTCCGATCAAGACCACGGAATACCGTCCGATCCACCGCGAGGCCCCGACCTTCGAAGAGCAGTCGACCTCGTCGGAAATCCTGGTCACGGGCATCAAGGTCATCGACCTGATCTGCCCCTACACCAAGGGCGGCAAGACCGGTCTGTTCGGCGGCGCCGGCGTCGGCAAGACCGTGACCATGCAGGAACTGATCAACAACATCGCCAAGGCTTACGGCGGTTACTCGGTTCTGGCCGGCGTGGGTGAACGCACCCGTGAAGGCAACGACCTGTATCACGAGATGATCGAGTCCAACGTGAACGTGGACCCGGCCAAGAACAACGGCTCGACCGAAGGCTCCAAGTGCGCCCTGGTTTACGGCCAGATGAACGAGCCCCCCGGCGCCCGCGCCCGCGTCGCCCTGACCGGCCTGTCGATCGCGGAATACTTCCGCGACGAAGAAGGCAAGGACGTGCTGCTGTTCGTCGACAACATCTTCCGCTTCACGCAAGCCGGTTCGGAAGTGTCGGCTCTGCTGGGCCGCATCCCCTCGGCCGTGGGCTATCAGCCGACGCTGGCCACCGAGATGGGCAACCTGCAAGAGCGCATCACCTCGACCAAGAAGGGCTCGATCACCTCGGTCCAGGCCATCTACGTTCCCGCCGACGACCTGACCGACCCGGCGCCCGCCGCCTCGTTCGCTCACTTGGACGCGACGACCGTTCTGAACCGCGACATCGCGGCCCAGGCCATCTTCCCGGCCGTGGACCCGCTCGACTCGACCTCGCGCATCATGGACCCGCTGGTCATTGGTGAAGAGCACTACCGCGTCGCCCGTCGCGTTCAGGAAACCCTGCAGCAGTACAAGGCGCTGAAGGACATCATCGCCATCCTGGGCATGGACGAACTGTCGGAAGACGACAAACTGGTCGTGTCGCGCGCTCGCAAGATCCAGCGCTTCCTGTCGCAGCCCTTCTTCGTGGCTGAGCAGTTCACCAACTCGCCCGGCAAGTTCGTCGAGCTGAAGGACACCATCCGTTCGTTCAAGGCCATCTGCGACGGCGAGTACGACCACCTTCCGGAAGCCGCCTTCTACATGGTCGGCGCCATTGAAGAAGTCGTCGAAAAAGCCGCCAAGATGGCTGCGGAAGTCTGATCCATGGCCGGTAAGCTGAACTTCTCCCTCGTCGCCCCGGAACGCGAAATCTTCGCGGGCTCGGTCGATCAGGTCGATGCGCCGGGCGTCGAGGGCGACTTCGGCGTCCTGCCCGGCCACGCGCCCTTCATGACCACCCTGCGCGAAGGCGTGGTGACCGTTTACGAAGGCGCGGCGCGTCGTCAGTTCGCGGTCAAGGGCGGCTTCGCCGACGTCAACGGCGAGGGTCTCAGCATCCTGGCCGAAGAAGCCTCGGAAATCGTCGAAGCCTGAGGCTTCGGCGACGCCGACAAGATCAGGGCCCCTCGCTTCGGCGGGGGGCCTTTTTCCTTGGGGGGGGCGGCTTCAGCTCTTCGGCAGGTCTTCGAAGGCCGCCACCACCTGCTGATAGACGTCGCGCTTGAAGGGCACGATCAGGTCGGGCGCCTCTTCCAGCGCGCCCCAGCGCCAGGCGTCGAACTCCGGCTCGCCGTGGGCGGCCAGATCAAACTCCGAGTCCTCGCCGGTGAAGCGGAAGGCGAACCAGACCTGCTTCTGGCCCTTGAAGCCCTTCCACGCCTTCGGCCCGCCCATCCCCTCTGGGAAGTCATAGACGATCCAGCCCCCGGTCCGGCCCAGCAGTTCGACCGACCGGGCGCCGGTCTCTTCCTGCAACTCGCGCAGGGCGGCGGCTTCCAGATCCTCGCCCTCGTCGACGCCGCCTTGCGGGAACTGCCAGTTCCACGGCTCGGGGGTGTTGGCGCGGCGGCCCAGCCAGACCTGTCCGGCGGGGTTGAACAGCACCACCCCGACATTGGGGCGATAGGCGGAAAGATCGATCTGGCTCATCCGTCCCGATTACGCTCCGGCGCGACGACCCGCCAGCCGTAACCGGGCCTTAAGCCGCGGCAGGGCAGGGTAGGACATGGATCGTCGCGCACTGATCGGCCTCGCGGCCTTGGGAACCGCCTTCATCGCCGCCGAGGCCGAGGCTTCCGGCAAGAGCGAAGGCGGCGGGGCCCCCGCCAACGCCTATATCCCCCTGCCCACGGCCACGGCCACCATCCTGCGCCGCGACGGTCGCCGGGGCGTGATGACGGTCGAGGTTGGGGTCGATGTGGCCGATCCGGCCCTGCGCACCCGCGCCGACCAGTCCAAGCCGCGTCTCAGCGCCGCCTATAACGAAGTGGTCCGGCTGGCGGGCGAACGCATCCTGCCCGGCGCCCCGCCGGACGTGGAATGGCTGAGCCGCGCCCTGCAGGCGGCCACCGACCGGGTTCTGGGCAAGCCGGGAGCCAAGATGCTGCTCGGGACGGTGATGGTGGTCTAGCGTTACCCATCTTTCGTCATCCCCCGGTCTCCGCTTCGCTGCGCCGGAGGATGACGAAGGAGGGAGCGGGCCAGAGACTGGCGGCTCAGTCCTGCGTCGGGCTGGGCCGGCTTGCGTCGCCGTAGGTCATGGCCAGGAAGACGTCTTCCAGATCCGGGTCCTCGGTGGCGATGTCCTTGATCTTGACGCCGGCGGCGCGGACGGCGGCCAGCACCTGTTCGACGCTGGACTCGCCGGTGCGATAGGTGACGACGAAGGCCCCGTGCGGGCGCGGGGCGACGGCGAAACCGTGCAGGTCGGGCAGGACCTCTTGCGGCGTCTCCGGCGTCACCACGACGTTGCGGGTGTCCAGACGCTTCAGCAGGGTCTGGGTCGGCTCGCAGGCCACGACCTCGCCCCGGTTGATGATGGCGATGGTGTCGCACAGCTCCTGGGCTTCTTCGAGGTAGTGGGTGGTCAGGATGACGGTGACGCCCTCCTCGTTGATCTTGCGCACATAGTCCCAAAGCTGGCGGCGCAGTTCGACGTCCACGCCCGCCGTCGGCTCGTCCAGGATCAGGACGGGCGGATTGTGCACCAGGGCCTTGGCCACCATCAGGCGGCGCTTCATGCCGCCGGACAGGGCGCGGACATAGGCGTTGGCCTTGTCCGACAGACCCAGGGCCGCCAGCAGTTCGTCCGAGCGGCGCTCGTTGGCCGGCACGCCGTAGAAGCCGGCCTGGACCTCCAGCGCCTCGCGCGGAGTGAAGAAGACGTCGGCGACGATCTCCTGCGGCACGACGCCCAGGGCTGCGCGCGCGTCGCGGGCCTCATGCTCGATGTCGCGGTCCCAGATGCGGACCGTGCCCTCGGACTTGTTCACGACGCCGGCGATGATGTTGATCAGGGTCGACTTGCCGGCGCCGTTGGGGCCCAGCAGGCCGAACATCGAGCCGCGCGGCACCGTCAGGTCGACGCCCCGCAGGGCCGTCTTGGCCGGCGACTTCTTGTTGCCCGCATAGGTCTTCTTCAGGCCCCGCACCTCGATGGCGTTGACGGGCAGGGCAGGGGTCTCGGTCATGCGGGCGTTCACTCGGGCGGCGGAAGCGTGCGGCATAGGTAGGGGGCCAGGGGCGGTTCGCCAAGGCGTTGTCGTAGCGCTTTTGGACAAGTTTGCTCGTCTTTGTGTAAATGACGCTTGACGTGTCGTCTGAGTGTGTCTAGCTTGCTTGTCATAAAGACAACCTGACTTGATGGAGAGACATTCATGACCGCCCTGCCAGTCCAGATGAAGAAGCCTCTGACCCGCACCCGCCTGATCGGGTTTGTCGCCATGGGCGTCTGCGCCGTCGGCTACACCGGCATGGGTCTGGCCCTGTTGGCGGGCAAGCTGGGCTATCTGGACATGACCTATGCGGCCCTGCTGGCCGCCGTCGCCGCTCTGATCGGCGAGATCGGCCTGTGGGTCGGCGCAGGCTGCCTGGGCCTGACCCTGTTCAAGAAGCGCAAGGCCATGCTGGACAAGCTGTTCCGCCGCCAGCCGCGCCCTTCCGAGGTTTGACCTATAGGTCCGGTCCTTCTAGGAACGGCGCAAGCCATTCCAGACTGGACCGGACCCCATGCCTCCCCGCCATACCGACGCCGTCATCCCCGCCCCCGAAGAGATCGTGGTCTCGTCCAAGCGCGTCGCCTGCGACGGCGGCGGCGTCCTCGGCCACCCCCTGGTCTATCTGGAGATGGGCGACGAGGATGCCGTCGAGTGCGGCTACTGCGACCGCCGCTTCGTCCTGTCGGCGCACGCGCACCCCGAGAACGAATACCTCGACCCGGCGGCCCGCCCGCCCGAGGCGCACTGAGCCATGCGCTATCTGCACACCATGGTCCGCGTGAAGGACCTGGAGGCGTCGCTGCACTTCTATCGCGACCTGCTGGGTCTGGTGCAGACGCGCCGGATGGACAGCGAGGCCGGGCGCTTCAGCCTGATCTATCTGGCCGCGCCTCAGGATACCGCCCGCGCCGAAGCCGAGAAGTCGCCCGAGGTCGAGCTGACCTGGAACTGGGACCCCGAGGACTATCAGGGCGGCCGCAACTTCGGCCACCTGGCCTTCGAGGTCGAGGACATCTACGCCGCCTGTCAGCGTCTGATGGACGGCGGGGTGGTCATCAACCGTCCGCCGCGTGACGGCCACATGGCCTTCATCCGCTCGCCCGACGGCATCTCGATCGAACTGCTGCAAGGCGGCGCGCGTCTGGCGCCGGCCGAGCCCTGGGCCTCTATGCCCAACGTCGGGGCCTGGTGATTTGACGACGGCGCGTCTGAGCGTCCTGCTGGCCGCGACCGCCATCCTGGCCGGCTGCGCCTCGGTGACGGAGACCAATCCGGCGCGGACGGCGACCGACATGCTGCTGGTCAACCGCGCCGCCGATCGCGCGGTCGAGGGCCTGACCCTGCCGATCCCGCAAGGCGCGCGCGTCTTCATCGACGAGACCTATTTCCAGGCCGAGAACGCCCGCTATGCGCTGAGCGCTATCCGCGCCGCCCTGTCGGACGCCGGCTACGCCATCAGCCGCGACCGCGACAGCGCCGACGCCATCTTCGAGGTCCGCGCCGGGGCCCTGTCGCTGGAGCAGATGCGCCGGGTCTTCGGCATTCCCGACATGCGGGTGCCGATCAACGAGACGCTGAACGTCGTCTCCATCCCGGAACTGTCGATCTATTCCAACCGCGACCGCATGGGCGTGGCCGAGTTTTCCGGCTTCCTCTACGACGGTCGGACCGGCCTGCCGCTGGGCGCGGTGACGCCGATGATCGGTCAGTACAAGATCCGCAGCCACAAGGCCCTGATGGTCGTGACCTGGGGTCAGCAACTGGCCCAGCCGGGCGAGCGCGATCCAGGCTCGAGCTGGAAGGAGTTCTGAGCCTTTCGTCCGTCCGCTGAGGCGAGACAGGGGCGTCGCGGCGTGTTAGGGCGCGGGTGAGCATAAGTCCGCCCTCTCGTCGCCGCCGCCAAAGAGCCGCCCTTGTCCTTCTTCCACGCCGGTCCCGCGCCGAAAGGCCTCGGCCCTCGACCCGGCGCCCTGCGCGACGGCCTGGGGCTGCGCCCGGGCATGAAGGTCGGCCTGTTCGGCGGCTCCTTCAATCCGGCCCACGACGGCCACGCCCATGTGGCGGAGACGGCGATGCGGCGTCTGGATCTGGACCGGGTGGTCTGGCTGGTCTCGCCGCAGAACCCGCTGAAGTCCAACCACGAGACGGCGCCGCTGGCGGCGCGCATGGCCTCGGCCCGCGCGGTCGCGGCCACGGTGGGCCCGGCCATGATCGTCTCCGATTTCGAGACCCGCGCGGGTGTGCAGTGGACCGTGGACACCCTGCGGCTGCTCAAGGCCCGCTATCCCGGCGTGCAGTTCGTCTGGCTGATGGGCTCCGACAACCTGGCCAGCTTCCATCGCTGGCGCGGCTGGACCGACATCATGCATCTGATGCCGGTGGCGGTAATCGCTCGGCCGGGCAGCCAACTGGACAGCCGCACCGCGCCCGCCGCCTCGCGCTATGCCCGGTTCCGCATTCCGGCGGCCCGCGCCGGCCTGCTGCCCAGCCTGGCGGCGCCCGCCTGGACCTATCTGACGGCGCCGCTGAATCCCCGCTCCTCGACCGCGATCCGGCGGGGCGAAGCGCCGATTCCCGGCGATGGGTGACCTTTCCGGCGAGATGTGCTAGGCTGCCGCTTTAGTAATCTCCCCGGAGCCCTCCGCTGACCCCCTCGCCCGCGCACGATGCGCAAGACGCCGCCGTTTCCAACGCGGCCCACGAAATGGACCCGATGGATTCCGTCCATTCCGAAGACGGTCAGGCCGAAGGCGGTCCCAGTTTCGGCGATCAAGCCCCGATTCCGGTTGGCCTGACCGATCTGGAACGCGCTGTCATCGCCAAGCTCGATGAAGACAAGGCCCTCGACATGGTCCTGATCGACCTGCGTGGCAAAAGCCCGATGTCCGACGCCATGATCGTGGCCTCGGGTCGGTCGAACCGTCACGTCGGCGCCCTGGCCGATCACCTGCTGCGCCTGTTCAAGGAAATGGGTCTGGGCAAGGTCAAGGTCGAAGGTCTGCCCCACTGTGACTGGGTGCTGCTGGACGCCGGCGACGTCATCGTTCACCTGTTCCGCCCGGAAGTGCGCACCTTCTACAACATCGAGAAGATCTGGGCTGTCGACAGCGCCCACCGCGGCGCCGGCGCCGCCTGATCCTCGGACTGAGCTGACCTCATGAAGCTGGCGATCGCGGCCATCGGCAAGCCGGGCCGCGGTCCCGAGGCCGCCATGGCCGACGACTACGCCCGGCGGGCGACCCTGGCGGGTCGTCCGTTGGGGCTCGGTCCGTTGGAGCTGGTCGATCTCGAACCCCGGAAATCGGGCAAGGCCCCTGAGGCCGAGCTGATCCTGGCCTGCGCCGAGGGCGCGCACCTGATCGCCTGCGACGAGCGCGGCAAGACCTATGCCTCGCGCGCCTTCGCCGACCACATCGCGACCCTGCGCGATCAGGGCGAGCGGCGGCTGGTCTTCGCCATCGGCGGGGCCGACGGGCTGGACCCCCGCGTGCGCGCCGCCGCCCGCTCGACCCTGGCCTTTGGCCCCCAGACCTGGCCCCACGCCCTGGCCCGCGCCATGCTGGCGGAACAGCTTTACCGCGCCGTGACCATCCTGTCCGGCTCCCCCTATCACCGCGACTGATGCGCCGGGGGGCGGGGCTTCTTCTGCTGTCGTCGGAGTTGGCGCTGATGCTGGCGGGCCCGGCGTCGAGCCAGCGCGCGGCTGCGCCCAGTCCTGAACTGACCCGGCTTCAGGCCGAGTATCGCGACGAGACCGCGCGCGCGCGGCGCCTGCGCGCCGAGGCGGCCGCCGCCAGCGACGAGGTGGTCGATCTGGACCGGCAACTGGCCGAACTGCGCCGGGCCGAGGCCGAGGACGACGTGCAACTGGAATCCCAGCGCGCCCGCCTCAAGGAACTGGGCGACCGCGAGGCCGGCCTGGTCGCCTCCCTGTCGCGCGAACGCGCCAGCCAGGGCCGTCTGCTGTCGGCCTTGCAGATGATGAGCCGCAAGCCGCCGCCGCCCCTGTTGATCCCGGCGGACAAGGCGGTCGACACGGTGCGAGCCTCAATCCTGATCCGCGCCATGACCCCCGAACTGCAAGGCCGCGCCAAGGCCCTGGTCGAGCGCCAGGCCGAGGTCATCCGCATCCGACGCCTCGCCGCCCTGTCCAGCGAACGCCTGTTCACCGTCGAGAGCGCGCAAGGGGATCGTCGCGCCGAGATCGAGAGCCTGTCGGCGCGCAAGGTCGCCCTGCGCGCCGTCCTGCGCGCTGAGGCCGCGCGCGCTGAACGCGCCACCCGCTCGCTGGAGGCCCGCATTCGCGAGCTGGGCGGCCAGACGCCAGTGGTGGCCGAAGCCGCCTCCGAGGCCCCCGCCGCCCGTCTGCCCGCCGGTCGCAGCCGTCTGACCGCCCCGGTGCAGGGCGCGCCGTCGCAGCGCTTTGGCGGCGGTTCCAGCGGCTGGCGCTGGCGCTCCAGCCACGAGGTCATCGCCGCGCCCGCCCCCGCCCGCGTCGCCTATGCCGGGCCGCTGAAGGAGTGGGGCGAGGTGGTCATTCTGGACCTCGGCCCCGGTTGGCGCGTGGTCGTGGCCGGGCTGGACCAGCTGTCGGTGGACACCGGCCAGCGCGTCGCCGACGGTCAGGCCCTGGGCCGCACCGGCGAGGACGGCGAGGCCTATTTCGAACTGCGCCGCGACGAGCGCCCCATCGACCCGGCGCCCTGGCTGCAATAGGGGTCCATAGGCGGTGTGTCCGCGCGAAAGTCCTTTCAAATCCGCGCGGACGCTGATTGTATCGTCCCATCTGACGTCGGCGTGTGAACGCCTGCGCCTCCCTGGACGACCGGAGCCCGAGCGGGTCCGATGGAAAGACACCGAATGCGTAAACTGCTTCTCATCGGTTGCGCCGCCCTGGCCCTGGGCGGATCGGCGGCGGCTGTCGCCAGCCAGACCCCGCGCAACGAGACCTTCCGCATGCTCCAGATGTTCGGCGACGTGCTGGGCATCGTCGAGCAGGCCTATGTGGTGCCGGTCGACAACAAGAAGCTGATCGAGGCGGCGCTGTCGGGGATGATGACGGCGCTGGACCCCCACTCCAACTATCTGCCGCCCAAGTCCTATGGCGACCTGCGCGAGCGGACCTCGGGCGAGTATTCCGGCGTCGGCCTGACCATCACGTCCGAGGGCGGCCTGGTGAAGGTCATCTCGCCGATGGACGACAGTCCGGCCGGTCGCGCCGGCGTCCAGGCGGGCGACGTCATCAGCGCCATCGACGGTCAGAACGCCGCCGGCCTGAGCGTGTCCGAAGTCTCCGAGAAGCTGCGCGGCGCCATCGGCGCCAGCGTCACCGTCACCTTCCTGCGCGACGGCGAGGAGCCGCGCGAAGTGGTCCTGACGCGCGAGGTCATCAAGGTCGAATCCGTCACGGGTCGTCTGGAAGGCGACTTCGGCTATCTGCGCATCTCGACCTTCAACGAGAACACCGGCCGCGAACTGACCGAGACCATCGAGCGGCTGAAGCGAGAGAAGCCCGGCATCAAGGGCTATGTCCTGGACCTGCGCAACAACGGCGGGGGGCTGCTGACCGCCGCCATCGACGTGTCCGACGCCTTCCTGGAGCGCGGCGAGATCGTCAGCCAGCGCGGCCGCAAGCCCGACGACATCGAACGCTACGCCGCCAAGCCGGGCGACCTGACCGGCGGCCTGCCGGTCGTGGTCCTGATCAACTACGGCTCGGCCTCGGCGTCTGAAATCGTGGCCGGCGCCCTGAAGGATCAGGAGCGGGCCACCGTTGTCGGCCTGACCAGCTTCGGCAAGGGCTCGGTGCAGACCGTCATCCCGCTGCGCGGCGGCGCCGACGGCGCCCTGTCGATCACCACGGCGCGCTATTTCACGCCCTCGGGCCGGTCGATCCAGAAGATCGGCATCGAGCCTGACCTGGAGGTCGCGCGTTCCGAGGCCGAGGCCCGCATCGTCTCGCGCTCCAGCTTCATCTATTCCGAGGCCGCCTACGCCACGGCGCTGGACGCCTCCATCGGGGCCGAGCGAAAGGGCGCCCACACCCCCAACGAAGCGCCGGGCAAGGATTTCGACAAGGCCAAGGACTATCAGCTGCAACGCGCCCTGGACGTGCTGCGCGCCGGCGGCGACCTGACCAAGCTGGCCGCCGCGCCCGCCGATGTCGTCGTCACCGCGCCGGGCTCCAAGCCGGTCGAGACGGCCGAGGCTGATGAGGCCAAACCGCAGTAGCCCTTGTCCCCTTGGGGGAGAAGGTGGGCGGCAAAGCCGCTCGGATGAGGGGTAGGGTTCGGCGGGCAGGGCGGGCGATGTTGAGGATGGTCAGGCGGCCCCCTCATCCGTCCCGCTTCGCGAGCCACCTTCTCCCCCAAGGGGAGAAGGAAGCGTCTGATGCCTATGCTGCCCCTTCTTCGACGTGGTGAATGGCGCGTTAGGGTTTCTTAACCGGCGCTGGGGATAAGTAAGGATCGAGGAGGGCCGCGTCCTGCGGTTCCCCGTTTCGTCCCTGTCGTCCGAGCGCCGCCCTGTCCATGTTCGCCAAGCGCCAGTCCGCCCTCGCCGCCGCCGCCGGTATGCCGCCGGAGGATCGCGCCCGTCTGAATCTCGACACCGTCGTGGTCGTGCTGAAGAAGCCGCCGGTCGCCGTGGCCGCTGCCGGCGTCTTCGTTCTGGCCGCCGGCGCTCTGTTCGTCGCCGTCATGGGCGATCCGCGTGCGGGCGCGCCCTCGGCCCGGGTGGCGCTGGAGCGTCCGGCCGCCGTCGCGGATCCGGCCCCGACCGGCGCCGATGCCTTCGCCATGAGCGGCCTGGACCTCTATCAGGACATGGCCGGCGGCGATCCCGCCCTGCTGGACCCCAATGGCGCGGCCGGGGGCGAGGCCCTGATCACCCTGCCGGACGGCGCCAGCGTGGCGGGCGGTTCGGCCATCGCCGCGCCGGTGCGCAGCCCCTCCAATCCCCTGCCCAAGGCCCCGATCGCGGGCCTGTTCTCGCCCGGACCCAATGGCCCCCTGCCGCGGATCGCGCCGGACGGCCGCGTCCCGGCCCAGGCCTACGCCCGCCCCTTCCGCTCGAACGGCAAGCCCATGGTGGCCCTGGTCGTCGGCGGCCTGGGCCTGAACGCCGTCACCACCCGCGCCGCCATCGAGCGCCTGCCCGCCGAGGTGACGCTCAGCTTCGTCCCCTATGCCGAGGGTCTTCAGGCCTGGATCGACCAGGCCCGCGCCCAGGGCCACGAGGTGATGATCGAACTGCCGATGGAGCCGACCGGCTATCCTGAGAACGATCCCGGCCCCTATACCCTGCTGTCCAGCGGCGGCGCCGACGACGTCGAGGCCAAGCTGGACTGGTTGCTGGGCCGCGCGACCGGCTATTTCGGCGTGACCAACTATCTGGGCGACCGCTTTTCGACGTCGGACGAGGGCATG
This sequence comes from Candidatus Brevundimonas phytovorans, assembly GCA_029203145.1. Taxonomy (NCBI): domain Bacteria; kingdom Pseudomonadati; phylum Pseudomonadota; class Alphaproteobacteria; order Caulobacterales; family Caulobacteraceae; genus Brevundimonas; species Candidatus Brevundimonas phytovorans. The sequence goes on along the minus strand of CP119309.1, from coordinate 2,692,959 downwards.
GGCGCCATGCTGGCCGTGCTGCGTCAGCGCGGCGTGGCCTTCCTCGACGACGGCTCGATGCGCAGGAAGCCCGGCGCCTTCGCCCGCGCCAGCGCCGACCGCATCATCGACGAGACGCAGAGCCCCGCCGCGATCATGGGTCAGCTCAACGCCCTGGAAGCCGCCGCCAAGACGCGCGGCGCGGCGCTGGGGACCGGCTTCAGCTATCCCGTCACCGTCGAAGCCGCCGCCCGCTGGACGGCGGGACTGGAGGCGCGCGGCCTGCAATTGGCGCCGGCCTCGGCCATGACGCGGCGTCCGGGGCGCTAGCTAGATCAGCACCGCCGAGAGCCAGGCGCCGACGAACGAGGCGGTGGCCAGGATCAGGAGCAGGCCCTCGAACGGGGAGAGGGTCCAGGCTGAGCGTCTGCGGCGGATTCGGCTGTCCATCTTTGCCTCTCACTCATGATGACGACCTTGAGGGCCAGGGCCGCCGCGCCGCGGATCGGCAGGGGCTGGCCGTAAAGGCCCCGCCACAGCACATCCATCGCGCGATCAGCTTCCCCCAAGGGTTCCATGCGCGCATTGGGCCATCGTCGGACGGCGGTCGTCGCCATCAAATGTTAGGTCTTGTGGACAACGTCGGTTTTTGTGTTCGAGGGCAAAAACCTAGGCTGTGGATCAGCCTTGAGCCGCGGCCTCGCGAATCCGGCCGACCATGCTGTTCAGGCCGTTGGCGCGTTGTCGGGTCAGGGCGGCGGGCAGGCCCAGCCGGTCCAGCGCCGCGCGCGCGTCGAAGGTCAGAATCTCGGCGGGCAGGCGACCGGAATAGAGCTTCAGCAGCAGGGCGATATTGCCCTTGGACAGGGCGCTGTCGCTGTCGGCGTCGAAGAAGAGCCGTCCGCCGGCGCGACGGGTCGACAGCCAGACCTGGGCGGCGCAGCCCGGCACCTTGTTGGCCTCGACGCGGGCGTGCTCCGGCAGGGGCGGCAGGCCCTTGCCCAGGTCGATGACGTATTCGATCCGGCCTTCCCAGTCGCCCAGCAGGTCGAACTCCTCAACCAGTTCGGCCACGGTGTCGTCGAGGGTCAGGGCGGGGGCGGCGTTGGTCGAGGTCATGGCCGCCGACATAGGCCCGGACGCCCCGCACGACAACTGTCCCGCCCCCGCGGCGATCCGCGCCTGCCCCGTTTTGGGACAGTCGCCCGCCAGGCGAGCGGCCTTTGGTCGGCCTTGGTCGGGGTCTAGACTGCACGGTTGAATCAACCGCCTCAAAGGCCCGGATTGAAGCCGCCGCCCGCCCTGTTCGAACCGATCCGTTCGCCCGACGCGCCCGACGCGCGGGAGGGCGCCGCCGTGGCCGCCTGGCATGCGGGCTGGGCGGCGGCGGTCGGTTTGACGGCTCTGGCCGGCGACTGGCTGGGCCGAGGAGGAGAGGCCACAGGTCTCGACGCCTCGGCGGCCTTGGCTATGGCCACGCCGGGCCTGCTGGGGCTGGTGCTCCTGGCGCGCGACGGGCGGACGATCCGGGCGGCCCTGCTGGCGGCCTGGGGTCTGGCGGCGGTGGCGGCGTCCGGGCTGTCGGGCGGCTTGATCGGGCCGCTGGGCGGCTTCGTCTTCATGCCTCTGGCCGCAGCCGTGGCCCTGGGATCGTCGCGCTGGGCCCCCTTCGGCCTGCTGGGCGCAGGCGCGGCGGCGGTCGTCGGTCTGGCGGCGACGGGGGTGAAGGGCGTTCCGCCCGCCGCGCCCGGCATGGCCACGGTCGCGGCGTTGTTGACGCTCGGGGCGGCGGCTCTGGCTTTCCGTCTCAGCGCCGGGGCCCAGGCCCGTCGGCTGGCCGCGGTCGAGGCGGCGGTGGCCCAGGTCGAGACGGTGCTGGCCGGTCAGCCGGGCCTGACCCTGGTGCTGGACGCCTCGGGCGCGCCTCTGGCGGCCTATGGCGCGGCCCCAGCGGCCTTGCCGGTCGATCCTCTGTTCGACGAGGGTCTGGTCGCCTCGGTCCACGCGCCGGATCGCCCGGCGGTGCTGGCCGCCCTGGCCCGCGCGGTCGCCGGGTCGGAGGCCCAGGTGCGTTTCGCCCCGCGTCTGGCGCTGGACCGTCGTATTCTTCTGATGCTGCGGCGTCAGGCTGCGACGGAGCCTCCGCGGCTGATCGCCGTGGCGCTGGACGCCACCCTGCAACATGCGCGCGAGGAAGGCCTCGACGCCGCCCGCCTGGAGGCCGAGGCCCAGAGCGCGGGCAAGACGCGCTTTCTCGCCCACATGAGCCACGAACTGCGCACGCCGCTGAACGCGGTGATCGGCTTCTCCGACATCATGCGCCAGCGTCTGTTCGGTCCGGTGCCCGACCGTTACGCCGAATACGCCGACTCGATCCATACGGCGGGCCGGCACCTGCTGGCCCTGATCAACGACGTGCTGGACGTCAGCCGCATCGAGGCCGACCGCTACGACCTCAATATCGAGACCTTCGATGTGCGCGAGACGGTTTCGGCGGCCCTGGCCCTGGTGCGGGTGCAGGCCGACGACAAGGGCGTCGATCTGGCCGCCGTCCTGCCGCCCGAGGCCGTGAGCGTCGCCGCCGACCGCCGCGCCGTGAAGCAGATGCTGCTGAACCTTCTGTCCAACGCGGTGAAGTTCACCCCGTCGGGCGGCGCCGTCACCGTCTCCGCCGAGGCGCTGGGCGGGATGCTGGAACTGAGCGTGGCCGACACCGGGGTCGGCGTCGCGCCCGAGGACCTGGCGCGTCTGGGGCGTCCCTATGAACAGGCGGGCGGCGCAGAGCAGAGGGCGCAGGGCGCCGGCCTGGGTCTGTCCCTGGTCCGCGCCCTCGCCGAACTGCATCAGGGGACGATGAGCCTCGACAGCACGCCGGGCGAGGGCACCGCCGTGACCTTGTGTCTGCCCGTCGTCGTGGCCCGCCCGGCGGTCGAGGCCGAGAAGGCGGGGGAGGTCATCCCCCTGAACCGCAGCGCCTAGGCGCGGGCTTCGACCCTCAGCGGCATGGGCTTGAGATCCAGAAGGGCGAACAGCTTGGCGTCGTCGTCTTCTTCCGGGTTGGGCGTGGTCAGAAGCTTGCCGCCGACGAAGATGGAGTTGGCGCCGGCCAGGAAGCACAGGGCCTGCATCTCCGGCGTCATGCCTTCGCGGCCAGCCGACAGGCGGACCATGGACCGGGGGCAGACCAGACGGGCGACGGCCACGGTGCGGACGAACTCGATCGGGTCGATCTCGCCTTCCTTCAGCACCCGCTCGCCCAGGGGCGTGCCGCCGACGGGAACCAGGGCGTTGACCGGCAGGCTGTCGGGATGGGCGGGCAGGGTGGCCAGGGCGTGCAGCAGGCCGGCGCGGTCGCGGCGCTTCTCGCCCATGCCGACGATGCCGCCGCAGCAGGTGCTCATGCCCGCGTCGCGGACGTGCTGCAGGGTCTCAAGCCGGTCCTGATAGGAGCGGGTCGTCACCACCTCGGCGTAATACTCAGGCCCGGTGTCGAGGTTGTGGTTGTAGTAGTCGAGGCCCGCGTCCTTCAGCTGTTTCGCCTGGTCGGCGTTCAGCATCCCCAGGGTGGCGCAGGTCTCCAGGCCTAGGGCCTTTACGCCCGAGATCATGGCCGCCAGCTTGGGCGTGTCGCGGTCCTTCAGCTCGCGCCAGGCGGCGCCCATGCAGAAGCGGCTGGCTCCGCCCGCCTTGGCCGCCATGGCCTCGGCGATGACGGCGGTCGGCTCCATCAGCTTCTCGGCCTTGAGGCCGGTCTTGAAGCTGGCCGACTGCGAGCAGTAGCCGCAGTTCTCGGCGCAGCCGCCGGTCTTGACCGACAGCAGCTGGGATTTCTGCACCTCGCTGGGGTCAAAGGTGCGCCGGTGAACGGTCGCGGCCTCGAACACCAGCTCCATGAAGGGGCGGGCGAACAGGGCCTCGACCTCCTCCAGCGTCCAGTCGTGACGGGGGATCGAGAGATCGCGGGCGGGTCGGATCGAAGCGTCGTCAGCCATGGCCGACGGCTTAACCGCGCACGGCGGCGCGGCCAAGCCGGAAGTCGAGTGACGCCGTTCGACGGGTTAGCGTTCGTCCTTGTAGATGCGGCCGTCGCGCATGACGAAGGCGACCGTCTTCAGTCTCGTCACATCGGTCAGCGGATCGCCCGTCACGGCGATGATGTCAGCGCGCTTGCCCGGCTCCAGCACGCCCACCTCGTCGGCCAGGCCGAGAAGGTCGGCGGCGTTGACGGTGGCGGCCTCGATGGCGGTCATCGGCGTCATGCCGTTCTTGACCATCAGCTCGAACTCGTCAGCGTTGCGGCCGTGTTTCGACACGCCGGCATCGGTGCCGAAGGCGATGCGGACCCCGGCAGGGACGGCGCGTTGCAGCGACTGGCCGGTGATGGAGATGCGCCAGCGGATCTTGGGCAGGACCTCGGGCGGGTAGGCCTCGGGGTCGGCGGCCAGCCGTTCGGTGTAGCCGTTCACTGTCGACAGGGTCGGGACGTAGTAGGCGCGAGTGCGGCGCAGCAGCTGCAGGGTCTCGTCGTCGAAGATGGTGCCGTGCTCGATCGAGTCGGCGCCCATACGCAGGGCCAGGTTGATGCCGTCGGCGCCGTGGGCGTGGACCGCGACCTTCTTGCCGTAGAGGTGGGCCGTGTCGATCAGGGCCTTGGCCTCGTCCTCGAACATCTGGGCGCCGAGCCCTGCGCCGATGCGGCTGTTGACCCCGCCGGTGGTGGCGATCTTGATCACGTCGACGCCGCGTCCGACCTGAAGGCGCACCGCTTCGCGACAGCTCTCGGCGCCGTTGCAGACGTTGTCATGCGCAATGTGCTCGCGGAAATCGTCGTTGAAGCCGAGGCGCGCATCCATATGGCCCGAGGTGGCCGAGATGCTGTTGCCGGCGTCAATGATGCGGGGCCCGGGCAGGCGATGCGCCGCCGTCTCTTCGCGCAGGGCCAGAGTGACCCCGCCCGTGTCGCCGAGGTTTCGCACAGTGGTGAAGCCGGCCATCAGCGTCTTTCGCGCATTCATGGCGGCGCTGTAGGCGTGCACGGGCAGATTGTCGGTGATCTCGGACAGGAAGCCGGCCTGTCCGGCGAGATCAGACACGAGGTGCACATGGCTGTCGATCAGGCCCGGAAGGACGAAGCGGTCGCGCTGATCCACCACGGTCGCGCCGGGGAAGCCTGACGCGTCGATGAAACCGTCACGGATTTCGACCACCATGCCGTCGCGCACCACCAGGGTGGAAGGTCCGCGCGGCGCCCGGCCGGGGTGGTCCAGCAGCCGCCCGGCCTGGATCAGGGTCACGGCGCCGGTTTCGGGCGCGGCGGTCTGGGCGGCGGCGGGCAGGGCGGTCGTCAGCGCAAGCGCGCAGACGGCGCCGGTCAGCAAGGTCTTCATGGTCGAAACTCCCCCTTCGAACTTGGGGGAGTTAAGCCGTGTCCGACGCCGTGCGCCAGTCTCTAAACCGGGGTCAGCTGACGGCGCGCAGGTGCGGCCCTCCGGCGCCGCGGTCCAGACGGAAGCGGCCGACCTGCTGGTTCAGGCTGACGGCTTCGTTGGCCAGTTGGCGGGCGGCGGCGGTGGCTTCCTCGGTCATGGCCGCGTTCTGCTGGGTGATGTCATCCATCTCGCCCATGGTGCGGCGGACGCGGGCCAGGCCCTCGGCCTGTTCCTGGGCCGAACCGGCGATGCCGCCGGCCAGACCGTCGATGGCCACCACGCGACCGCCGATCCGCTCCAGCGCCTCGCCGGTGCGTTCGACCAGATCGACGCCGCGCGCCACCTGAGCCGAGGAGGTGGAGATCAGGGTGCGGATCTCGCCGGACGCTTCCGACGAACGCTGGGCCAGAGCGCGGACTTCCTGGGCCACGACGGCGAAGCCGCGACCGGCGTCGCCGGCGCGCGCGGCCTCGACCCCGGCGTTCAGGGCCAGCAGGTTGGTCTGGAAGGCGATCTCGTCGATCAGGCTGGTGAAGCGGGCGATGCCGGTCGAGGATTCGGCGATGGCGTGAATGGCGGCGACGGCTTCGCCGACCACCTGGCTGCTTTCCTCGACATCGACGCGGGCGGCGGCGAGGGCTTCGGCGGTCTGGCGGGCGTTGTCGGCGGTCGAGGCCACGGCGCGGGCGATGGCGTCGGCCTCGTTGACCGTGCGCTCCAGGTTGGCGGCCTGGCGCTCGGTGCGGCTGGCCAGGTCTTCGGAGGCGGTGGCCAGCTGGTTGGAGCCGGCGCTCAGGCTCTGCACGCTGTCGGCCACGGCGCGGACGGCGGTGCGCAGGGCGCGGGTGGCGGCGTGGAAGTCGTTTTGCAGGCTGCGGTACTGTTCGGGGAAGACGCCGGGGATGGTGGTCGACAGGTCGTTCTCGGCCAGGTCGTGCAGAGCGGCGCCCAGGGCGCGGACCACCTCGGTCTGGCGCGCCTCCGCCTCGTCGTGAGCGGCCTTCACCCGGTCGCGCTCCTCTTGCAGCACTTCGAGGTAGATGGAGATGGCCAGGTCCATGTCCAGCATCACCCGCTGGGTCAACTCGGCGACAGCTTCGGCGGTGACGAGGTCATGCTCGCGCTTGTTGGCCCAGAACTTCCGCGGACGCTCGGCGATGGCGCGGGTCAGGTGGGCCAGGATGACGCTGTAGCCGCCGATGTACCAGCGCGGCTCCAGCCCGATGCGGGCGTGGACATGGCCGATGGTGCGCACGGACTTGGCGTAGTCGGCGTCGGCGCGACCGTCGATGATGGCGTCCCAGTGCCTCACCTGCGCCTTGCTGGCGGCGGCGATGTGAGCCTCTTCGCGGAAGAAGCGGCGGGTGATCGGCTCGGCGCGCACCCGGTCATAAAAGGCGGCCAGGGCGATCGGGGTTTCGCGACGCAGCACAGGGCTCATGGCGCGATAGCCGGCCGAGGCCGGACCCAGGCCCATGAATTTCATGCGATGTTCGATGTCTTCGCCGGCCATGTCCGAGGTTCTCTATGCAACGCTGCTGAGCGCAGGGGAGCGCGCCCGTTTATCCCTTTGAACCTTATGGGTATTGCGTGCCTTAAGACGCGGCTGCGTAGAATCCCGTAGGGGTCGTTCAGACGGTCATGCCGAGGGTCATATAAAGACATCCTTATGGGTTGATTGCCCCGGCGGGCTGGGCGCGCTATAGCGGCGCCTTGAAAATCCTCGCCGCGAGAACCCCCTCATGACCGACTACATCGTTCGCGACATTTCCCTGGCCGATTTCGGCAACAAGGAAATCGCCATCGCCGAAACCGAAATGCCGGGCCTGATGGCGCTGCGCGACGAGTTCGGCGCCGCCAAGCCGCTGAAGGGCGCCCGCATCGCCGGCAGCCTGCACATGACCATCCAGACGGCGGTTCTGATCCAGACGCTGGAAGCCCTGGGCGCAGAAGTGCGCTGGGCTTCGTGCAACATCTTCTCGACCCAGGACCACGCCGCCGCCGCCATCGCCGCCGCCGGCACCCCGGTCTTCGCTCTGAAGGGCGAAACCCTGGAAGAGTACTGGGACTACGCTCACAAGATCTTCGAATGGGCTGACGGCGGCTACCCGAACCTGATCCTCGACGACGGCGGCGATGCGACCCTTCTTTGCGTGCTTGGCCCGAAAGCCGAGAAGGACCCGTCGGTCCTGAACAACCCGCAAAACGAAGAAGAAGAAGCCCTCTACAAGGTCATGAAGCGTTACCTGGCCGAGAAGCCGGGCTTCTATTCGGCCATCCGTGACGCCATCGGCGGCGTGTCGGAAGAGACGACCACAGGCGTTCACCGCCTGTATCAGATGGCAGAGCGCGGCGAACTGCCCTTCCCCGCCATCAACGTCAACGACAGCGTCACCAAGTCCAAGTTCGACAACCTCTACGGCTGCCGTGAGAGCCTGGTCGACGCCATCCGTCGCGGCACCGACGTCATGCTGTCGGGCAAGGTCGCCGTGGTTTGCGGCTACGGCGACGTGGGCAAGGGCTCGGCCGCTTCGCTGCGCAACGGCGGCGCCCGCGTCATCGTCACCGAGATCGACCCCATCTGCGCTCTGCAGGCCGCGATGGAAGGTTACGAAGTCCAGACCCTGGAAGACGTCGCCGACAAGGCCGACATCTTCGTCACCACGACGGGCAACAAGGACGTCATCCGCCTCGAGCACATGCGGGCGATGCGCAACAACGCCATCGTCTGCAACATCGGTCACTTCGACTCGGAAATTCAGGTCGCCGCCCTGAAGAACTTCAAGTGGGACGAGATCAAGCCTCAGGTCCACCACGTCGAGTTCCCGGACGGCAAGAAGATCATCCTGCTGTCGGAAGGCCGTCTGGTGAACCTGGGCAACGCCACGGGCCACCCGTCCTTCGTGATGTCGGCCTCCTTCACCAACCAGACCCTGGCCCAGATCGAGCTGTGGACCAACGCCAAGTCCTACGCCAACCAGGTCTACACCCTGCCCAAGCATCTGGACGAGAAGGTCGCCTTCCTCCACCTGGCCAAGCTCGGCGCCAAGCTGACCAAGCTGTCGCAGGAACAGGCCGACTACATCTCGGTCCCGACCGAGGGTCCGTTCAAGCCGGAACACTACCGCTACTAGGTCCTGCTGAAGGTCTGAATGCAGAAACCCCGCGCCGGCGACGGCGCGGGGTTTTCTTTGGGCCGGGGAGAGGGCGCGCTAAATCCTCCCCCGCTGCGCAGGGGAGGATTGTTTTGGCGAAAATCCTCAGGCCGCGTCGCGCGGGTCGAAGGTGTCGGTTTCCCGGCCCATCAGGCCGGTCTCGAAGTCCATGAAGATGTCGATCAGTTCGTCGACCCCGACCGGCGGCGCCTTGGGGCCGAAGCGGAAGCGCCAGAAGCTGACGATGTGCTGCACCGCCCCCAACTGGTCGCCCAGACGCGCGAACAGGGCCGGCGCCTCCAGCAGGAAGTCGCGGAAGGCCAGGGGCTTGCCCTCGCGCGTCAGCCCGGCATAGGCGTCGTCGTAGTAGCGCAGGGTGCGGCTGACCTCCTCGCAGGTCTTCATGATCCGGCCGCGCAGGACGCTGCGCCCCCGGTCGATGTATTCCTTGGCGGCGCGGTCGCTGGGGCCGACCGGCTTGACCGTGCCGACCTCGTCGGCGACGTGGACGATGTCAGCCATCAGGCTGGCCAGGGCCCACTTGTAGTAGAGGAAGCCCTTCCAGCAGAAGACGCCCTCCTGATACTGCTCGGGCTCCAGCCTGAGGGTAGCGCGCAGGGCCTCCAGCCGGTCGCCGGGGGCGTTGGACAGGATCTTGGACGCCATGCGCGCGGTCGATCCGACGGCCGCCACGTCGCCGCCCATGCTGAGGGTGACGAGGGGCTCGATCTCGCTCTGGACAAAGGCCAGCATTTTCTCGAGGTCGGCCTCGCTGAGCGCGAAATAGCAGGGGGCCGCATCGACCTCGCCGCGCCTCAGTTGCTCACGCAGCAGGAAGGGGTCCAGCGACGGCAGCTGATCCATCAGCCGCAGGGTTTTCAGGTCGGGATGGTCGGAAGCGATGCCGAACGCCTCCTGCATGGCGCGCTCGAACCCGATCTGGTTGACGAAGACGAAGCGGCCTCCGGTCTTCAGGTCGGTGCTGTCGATCGGCACCACCACCTTGGTCGCCACCTGGCGCCGGCCGGGAAAGGAGTCGGTTTCGTTGCGCCGCAACCGGTGCTTGATGATCAGGCAGGTGTTCAGCGCCGGGGTGCGGAACATGGGGCGTTCGTGCCAGTCCTCGGTCTCGCCATGCTCGTCATAGACCTTGAGCAGGTTCAGCACGCGCGCCGTCGAGGCGCTGCGGCGCAGGTGTTCCAGATTGCGGACGGCGCGGTCGGTCATGGCGAGGACACTGCCCGGCAAAGATGACTAACGGCTTAGCTGTCAAAGAAAGAGGGCCGCCTCGGTCGAGACGGCCCTTGTGAGTTTGGGGAGGAAAGGGGGATCAGAAGGTCGTCGTCACCGACACCCAGAGGCGGCGCGGCTCCTGATTGTTGGCGTATTCCGGCGCATAGGCGACCGGCGCGCCGTAGGGCTTGAGGCTGACGAAGTCCTTGTTGAACAGGTTGTAGACGGCGGCGTTGATCGTGATGCGATCACTCACCTGATACGATCCGCCCAGGTGGAACAGATCATAGGCCTTGTAGTCGCCCCAGGCGTCGCGGGCCGCACCCAGACCGCGGAAGCGCTCCGAGCGATACTCGCCGCGCAGCCACAGGTTCATCTTGTCCGTGGCGTTCCACCGCAGGCTGGCGTTGACCATGTGCTTGGGCGTGTCGGTCAGGGGCAGGCCCTTGGCCGCGCCCGACTTCTGCTCGCTGTCGGTGTAGGTGTAGTTGCCCGACAGGGTCCAGTCCGGGGCGAAGCGCCAGCGCGCCGCCGCCTCGAGCCCGCGCGTTACGGCCTCGTCCACGTTCACCTGCTGGCCGAAGGTGGCGTAGGCGGCCCAGAAGCCGACGTCGACGCAGCCAGTCTTGTCGTAGGCGCCGGCGTCATACTGGGCCTGGGTCAGGCCGAAGGTGCAGTTCGCGACCGGGGGCCCTGCGGCGATCTTGTCCTGGAAGGTGTTGTGGAAGACCGTGAGGTTGGCGCGGAAGGTCGAGCCGTTGTCGTAGAAGACCGCGACCTCGCTGGAGGTCGAGGTCTCGGGCTTCAGACCCGGCGACCCCAGCAGGGGCAGACGGCCCTGTGAACCGAAGCCGTTGATGCCCTCGGCCAGCTGTTCCAGGCGCGGGGTCTTGAAGCCCTGGCTGACGCCGCCCTTGAGGGTCCACTCGGGCGAGGCGTTCCACACCAGATAGGCGCGCGGGCTGAAGTGGGCGCCGAACTTGGAATGGTCGTCGTGACGCGCGCCCAGGGTCAGGGCCAGCGTGTCGGTGAAGCGCCACTCATCCTCGGCGAACAGGGCCCACTGGGTGTGCTCGAACGTCGTCGGGGCCACGCCGTCGACCATCTGGGCGTCCCAGTACTGACCCCCGACGGTGAAGCTGTGGTTGCGCCACTGCGAGAACAGCTTGGTGTCGAAGATGGTGTTTTCCGACACCAGGTCCCGCGCGCCGCCGGCGCCCGCCACCCCGTTGGGGATGATGCGGCCGATGGTTTCCGTCCTGCCGAACGACAGGTTGGATTCCAGCACGCCGAACGGCAGGCGCCAGTTGTGGGCCAGGGCGACCTGGTCCCGGTTGAACTCCAGCGCATTTCCATAGCCGCCGGCGGTGGTGTTGGTGCCCATCTGACCCTTGGCGTTGTCATACCACTGACGCGAGACGTCCACGTCCAGCCACAGGTCGTGGTCGGCGTGCGGCGTCAGGGTCAGGCGGCCGCCCAGGGTCCAGATCTCGTTCTCGGTCGAACTGCGGCCGAAGCCGGTGACGGGGGTTTCGACGCCGCCGACGGTCTCGAACTTCAGGTTCGACTGCTCGCGCGTCAGATAGGAGCCGCGTACGGCCAGACCCAGCAGGTCCTTCACCAGCGGGCCGTTGGCGTAGAAGTCGCCGCCCCAGATGGCGCCGAACTCGTCGTCGCCCTGCAGGGTGTAGTGGGCCGAGGCCGCGCCGCCCCAGACGTCGCCGACCTTGCGGGTGATGATGTTGACCACGCCGCCCATCGCATCCGACCCATAGAGGGTCGAGACCGGGCCGCGCACGACCTCGATGCGCTCGATGGCCGAGACTGGGGGCATGAAGCTTGAGGACGTCTCGCCAAACCCGTTCGGCGTCACGCTGCCCGCCGTGTTCTGGCGGCGGCCGTCGATCAGGATCAGGGTGTAGTCCGAGCCCATGCCGCGAATGTTGATGGTCTGGCCGCCGGTCTTGCCGACGGCGGCGCCCACGTCGACGCCCTCGATATTGGTCAGGATCTCGGCGACCGAGGCGGCGCGCAGTTCCTGGATGTCCTTGCGCGGCACGACGCTGATCGAGGCCGGGGCCTGGGTGATGCGTTGTTCGAAGCCCGAGGCCGTGACGACGACATCCTCAATGGTCGTGGTCTGGAGACGGCCCTGGTCGGCCAGGTCTTCCGCTGTCGCGCCTCGGCCCCCCGAGAGCATGGCCAGGGCGGAGGTGGCCAGCAGGGTCGAACGGCGAGAGACGGTGAAGAAAGACATGAACAGCCCCGGTTGATTGCGAGCGCTTCTCAACAGCAAGGCGGGCGGGGTGGCAACCGGGGTGTGCGAATAGGTCGCAATTGCGGAATTGGCCGGCGCGGCGTCGCGGACGCTGGCGCCCGCCTCCAGCGGAGCCTAGAAGGCGGTCATGGAAATCTTCGACATCCTGATCCTCGTCGCCATTGCGGCCGTCGCCATCACCCTGGGTTTCGGCGTCTATTCCCTGTATCGCGGCGGCGAATTCGCCCGCTCGCACTCCAACAAGCTGATGCGGCTGCGGGTGGTGCTGCAGGCCGTGGCGGTGCTGCTGCTGGTCGGCGGCATGTGGTGGAAGTCCACGCACGGCGGTTGAGACGACAGGCAAGCTTAGGGGGCTGAAACCATGGTCACGCTGAACAAGATCTACACCCGCACCGGCGACGGCGGCCAGACCCGTCTGGCCTCGGGCGCGCCCGTGTCCAAGACCGACCTGAGGGTCGAGGCCTATGGGACCGTTGATGAGTTGAACGCCGTCATCGGTCTGGCCCGTCTGAACAGCGGCCAGAACGACCGCATTGACGCCATGCTGGGCCGTATCCAGAACGAGCTGTTCGACCTCGGCGCGGACCTGGCCACGCCGCTGGACCCGGCCCCGAAATGGGAGGCCCTGCGCATCATCGCCTCCCAGGTCGAGCGTCTGGAAAGCGAGATCGACTGGATGAACGAGAGCTTGAAGCCGCTGGACAGCTTCATCCTGTCGGGCGGTTCGCCCCTGTCGGCCCACCTCCACCTGGCGCGCACGGTCTGCCGCCGGGCTGAACGTGACGCCATTCGTCTGCTGGAATCGGGCGAGCAGGTGAACCCGGACGCGGTCCGCTATCTGAACCGGCTGTCGGACCACCTGTTCGTCGCCGCCCGCCGCGCCAACGCCAATGGCGCCGCCGACATCCTGTGGAAGCCCGGCGCGACGCGCTGAATCGGCCAAGAACGAACGCAAACTAAAATCCTCCCCCGTTCACGGGGGAGGATCGTCTGTTTTATCGCTGCAAGGCCGCGACCCGCGCGCGTTCGGCCTCGGTCGCCGCCGCGCGGGCGCGTTTCTCGGCGTTCAGCTGGTCTTCGATGTCGATCAGCTCCTTGTTCTTCTCGGCCGAGGCCTGGGCGCGGGTGACGCCGATCGGGCGGCCGGTGATTTCGGCGATGGAGATGGGCTGGGCGCAGATGCGGCTTTCCATATCGTACCACTTGCCCTCGGCCTCGCAGCGCTCGCCCGGTTCCATCCAGTAGCGCTGGAAGACGAAGACGCCGGCGATCATCACTGCGAACAGGCTGAAAAAGAGGGCGCTCAGGCGGCCGATGGTCAGAAAGCGTTTCATACGGGTCTCATAGTGGAAAATTGGGTCGCGGACACGAACAGAGTTCACGTAGCGTTACGTTGACAGGCCGGTTTCGCCGGTCCAATCCCTCGACCCATATTTCGATGACCAAGTGGATAGGCTCATGAAGGTACTCGTCCCGGTGAAACGGGTGATCGACTATAACGTCAAGGCTCGCGTCAAAGCGGATCAGACCGGCGTCGATCTGGCCAACGTCAAGATGAGCATGAACCCCTTCGACGAGATCGCCGTCGAAGAGGCCGTGCGTCTGAAGGAAGGCAAGGAACATCATGCCGCCGGCACGGCGACGGAAATCGTCGTCGTCTCCATCGGCGTGACCCAGGCCCAGGAAACCCTGCGCACCGCCCTGGCCATGGGCGCCGACCGCGGCGTCCTGATCCAGTCCGATACGGACCTTGAGCCGCTGGCCGTCGCCAAGCTGCTGAAGGCGGTGGTCGATGAAGAAAAGCCTGACCTGGTCCTGATGGGCAAGCAGTCCATCGACGGCGACAACAACGCCGTGGGTCAGATGCTGGCCGCCCTGCTGGACTGGCCCCAGGCCACCTTCGCCGGCAAGCTGGTCATTGACGGCGGCAAGGCGACCGTGACGCGTGAAGTGGACGGCGGCCTGCAGACCGTGGCGGCGACCCTGCCGGCCGTGGTCACGGTGGACCTGCGCCTCAACACCCCGCGCTACGCCAGCCTGCCCAACATCATGAAGGCCAAGAAGAAGGAGATCGCGGTCAAGGCGGTCGCCGACTACAGCGTCGATGTCGCGGATCGCCTCAAGGTCCTCAAGGTGACGGAGCCGCCGAAGCGTTCGGCGGGCGTCAAGGTCGCCGACGCGGCCGAACTGGTTTCCAAGCTCAAAGACGCAGGGGTTCTGTAATGGCCGTTCTCGTCATCGCCGACCACGACGGCGCGATCGTTCGCGACACCACCCACAAGACCGTGACGGCGGCTCTGGCCCTGTCGTCCGACGTGGACGTTCTGGTGCTCGGCCAGAACGCCAAGGGCGTGGCCGACGCCGCCGCCAAGATTTCCGGCGTGCGCAAGGTCCTGCTGGCCGAGGGCGACGCCGTCGCTCACGGTCTGGCCGAGGCGGTCGAGGCCACTGTCCTGCCGCTGGCCGGGAACTACGACGCTATCCTGTCGCCCGCCACCACGGACGGCAAGAACTTCGCCCCGCGCCTGGCCGCCAAGCTGGACGTCGCCCCGATCTCGGACATCGTCGAGGTCGTCTCGGCCGATACCTTCGTGCGCCCGATCTACGCCGGCAACGCCCTGGAGACCGTCCAGTCGGCTGACGCCAAGAAGGTCATCACCGTGCGCCCGACGGCCTTCGCCGCCGCCGCTGAAGGCGGCTCGGCCTCGGTCGAGAGCGTCGCCGCCGGTGAAGCGCCCAAGACCGCCTTCGTCTCCGAGGAAATGGTCAAGTCGGACCGCCCCGAACTGGGCGCCGCCAAGATCATCGTCTCGGGCGGCCGCGCCCTGGGCTCGGCCGAAGAGTTCCACGCCGTCATGGACCCCCTGGCCGACAAGCTGGGCGCCGCTGTCGGCGCCTCCCGCGCCGCCGTCGACGCGGGCTACGCCCCCAACGACTATCAGGTCGGTCAGACCGGCAAGGTGGTGGCCCCGGCCCTCTACATCGCCATCGGCATCTCGGGCGCCATCCAGCACCTGGCCGGCATGAAGGACTCCAAGGTCATCGTCGCCATCAACAAGGACGCCGACGCCCCGATCTTCCAGGTCGCCGACTACGGCCTGGTCGCCGACTACAAGACCGCCGTGCCGGAACTGATGGCCGCCCTGGGCTGATCGGTTCCACAGGCTGAACATGAAGCGCGCCGGATGGGGAACCGTCCGGCGCGTTTTCAATTGGCTGTCTCCCTCCCCCTTGGGGGAGGGTGGCGCGCAGCGCCGGGTGGGGGCGGCCAGGCAAGTCAGCCGCGCCTCGGTATCGCCTCGCCCTCCCCACCCGGTCTTCGCTTCGCATCGACCACCCTGCCCGAACGGGGAGGGAGAGCTTGCACCGTTGGGCCGGGATGACGGACATAGGGCCATGACCGCCCGCCTCGCCATCAAGCTGACGCCCCGCGCCGCCGCCGACCGCATCGACGGCTGGGACGTGGACCCCGACGGCCGCCCGGTGCTCAAGGTCCGCGTGCGGGCCCAGCCGGTCGAGGGCGAGGCCAACGCCGCCCTGGTCGCCTTCCTCGCCAAGGCGCTGGGCGTCCCCAAGCGCGACGTGACCCTGGCGCGCGGGGGGCAGTCGCGGCTTAAGATGATCGAGGTCGAGGGGCTGAGCGAGGCCGAGGTCCGCGACCGGTTGTCCCCCCGCTGAGCAAATTGCCTGACATTTCCCCTTTACGGCGAGGCTGAACCTCCCTTGTATGCCATCCCATTGTCTGCCCGCTGTCTGCGGGCGCGAGGGGGTCTCGCTCATGTTGCTTAACCGTCTGCGGGGTCCAAGCCTCGCTGTCCTCACCTGCGCGCTCGGCGTTCTCAGCCTGTCGGCCTGCGCCACGACCGGCGACGCCAAGCCCAGGACCGAGACGGCCTCCCCGTCGTCCACGGACCGCACCATGGCCCCGGGCCTGGACGGCTGGGCCAACACCGACCCCTATCCCTCGACCTATCGCGGCCTGCCGCGTGAAAACCTGGCCCTGGTCGGCGCCACGGTTCTGACCGGCACGGGTCAGAAGATCGACGGCGGCGTGGTCATCGTCACCGACGGCCGCATCGCCGCCGTCGGCGGGGCCGACACCCCGGTGCCGGCGGGCCACAAGGTGGTCGATGCGCGCGGCCGCTACGTCACGCCCGGCGTCATCGACATCCACAGCCACCTCGGCGTCTATCCTTCGCCCGGCGTTCAGGGCATGAGCGACGGCAACGAAGCGACCAATCCGAACACGGCCCAGGTCTGGGCTGAACACTCCCTCTGGCCCCAGGACCCGGGTTTCAACACCGCCCGCGCCGGCGGCGTGACCACGCTTCAAATCCTGCCTGGCTCGGCCAACCTGTTCGGCGGTCGCGGCGTGACGGTGCGCAACATCCCCTCAGTGACCATGCAGGGCATGAAGTTCCCGGGCGCTCCCTATGGCCTGAAGATGGCCTGCGGCGAGAACCCCAGCCGCGTCTATGGCTCGCGCAACCAGTCGCCGGCCACCGGCATGGGCAATGTCGCCGGCTATCGCGCCGCCTTCATCGCGGCCCGCGAATACAAGGCCAAGTGGGACAAGTGGCGCGAGGACGGTCAGGGCGCGCCTCCGACCCGCAACCTGCAGCTTGAGACCCTGGCCGGCGTGCTGGACGGGTCCATCCTGATCCAGAACCACTGCTACCGCGCCGACGAGATGGCGGTCATGCTCGATGTGGCCAGGGAGTTCGGCTACAAGGTCACCACCTTCCACCACGCGGTCGAGGCCTACAAGATCGCGCCCCTGCTGGCCCGTGAAGGCGTCTGCGCCGCCATGTGGACCGGCTGGTGGGGCTTCAAGATGGAGGCTCTGGACGGCATCGAGGAGAACGCTGCCCTGACCGACGCGCCCGAGGGTTCCTGCGCCGTCATCCACTCCGACGACGCCGAACTGACCCAGCGCCTCAACCAGGAAGCCGCCGCCGCCCTATCGGCTGGCCGTCGCGCCGGGATGAACATCTCGGAAGAACACGCGATCAGCTGGATCACCCTGAACGCCGCCAAATCCATCGGCATCGACAAGGAGACCGGCTCGCTGGAGCCCGGCAAGCGCGCCGATGTGGTGATCTGGAGCGCCGATCCCTTCTCGATCTACGCCCGCGCCGATCAGGTCTTCATCGACGGCGGTCTGGCCTTTGACCGTCAGAACCCCGCCTTCCAGCCCGTGTCCGATTTCGAACTGGGTCAGCCCGGCTTCGGCCAGGCCGCCGCCGGCGTCGCCCAGGGAGCTCGCTGAACCATGCGTATCCAAACCCTCCTCGCCGGCGCGGTTGCAGCCCTCGCCCTCGTCGGTCCCGCCATGGCCCAGGACGTCGCCATTACCGGCGGTCGCGTCCTGACCGGAACCTCGGTGATCGAGAACGGCACCGTGGTCATCCGCAACGGCAAGGTCGTTTCCGTCGGGACCGGTGCGGCCCCGGCGGGCCTGCGCACCATCGACGCGCGCGGTCAGATCGTGGCCCCCGGCTTCGTCGCCGTAGATTCCGGCCTCGGCGGTTCGGAAGTCGGCTCGGTGCGCGGCTCCAACGACCTGTCGAACAGCGCCAACACCCTGAGCGCCGCCTTCGACCTTTCCTACGGCCTGGACCCCTGGTCCTTCACCCTGCCGGTGGCTCGTCTGGGCGGCGTCACCCGCGCCGTGGTCACGCCCCAGCACGCGGGCTCGGGCGGCGGTCACAGCCATGACGACAGCGACTTCGCGGGCGCGGGCGCGGGCGGCTTCCAGACGCCGGGCCTGTTCGCAGGGCAAGCGGCGGTCATCAAGCTGGGCGGCGCCGACATCCTGGTGAAGCCGCGCGTGGCCATGGTCGCCCCCTTCGGCGAGGCCGGCAAGGACGTGGCCGGCGGCGCGCGCGGGGCCGAGTTCGTCCTGTTCAAGGAGACCCTGGCCGAGGTTCGCCTCTATGCCCGCAACAAGGCCGCCTATGACCGGGCGGCGCTGCGCGACCTGTCGCTGTCGCGCGCCGACCTTGAGGCCCTGATCCCGGTGGCCAATGGCTCGATGCCGCTGATCGTCAGCGTCAACCGCGCTTCGGACATCCAGCAGGTCCTGCGCCTGGCCAGAGAAGAAGGCGTCAAGGTCATCCTCGACGGCGCCGCCGAGGGGTGGCTGGTCGCCAACGAAATCGCGGCGGCCAAGGTCCCGGTCCTGCTGCACCCGATCACCAACCTGCCCGGCAACTTCGAGATGCGAGCGGCGCGGATGCAGAATGCGGCGGCGCTGAATGCAGCGGGCGTGGTCATCGCCCTCAAGGGCAACGAGGGATCGACCCACCGCGCCCGCGACATCCGCTACAACGCCGGCAACGCCGTCTCTCACGGCCTGCCGTTTGCGGCGGCGATCCAGGCGATCACGGTCAACCCGGCGCGCATCTTCGGCTTCGACGGCCAGTTCGGCGAGCTGAAGCCGGGCGCGGCGGGCGACGTGGTGGTCTGGTCGGGCGACCCGCTGGAGCCGCTGAGCCAGCCCTCGGCCGTCTTCATCGACGGGGTGGAGCAGCCGCTGCAGGCCCGCAACCTGCTGCTGCGCGACCGCTATCGCACTGGCGGCGAGGGGGCCATGCCGGTGGCCTATCCGCAGTAGGGCGCAGCTCGAATGACGTTGAGGGCGTCGGTCGCAGGACCGGCGCCCTTTTCGTATGCGCCAAAGGCCGGATAGAAGGGCGCCATGCCCACCACCCTCTACATCGACGCCGACGCCTGCCCCGTAAAGGAAGAGATCTATCGCGTAGGCCGCCGCTACGGCCTCAAGGTCTTTGTGGTGTCGAACGCCTGGATCAATGTCCCGCGCGAACCGCTGATCGAACAGGTGGTGGTCGACGCCGGACCGGACGTGGCCGACGACTGGATCGCCGAGCGCGCCGCGACCGGCGACATCGTCATCACCGCCGACATTCCCCTGGCCGACCGCTGCCTGAAATCCGGCGCCCAGGCGCTGAAGGCGAACGGCCAGCCCTTCACCCCCGATTCCATCGGCTCGGCCCTGGCCGGACGCATGGTGGGCGAGCATCTGCGCTCCATGGGCGTGGCGACCAGCGGCCCGCCGCCCTTCTCCAACGCCGACCGGTCGCGCTTCCTGCAGGCGCTGGACACGGCGGTCGTCCGTGCACGGAAAGTCAGTCCGTGAGCCGCATTCCCGAGGACGAGCTGGAGTTCCGCTTCTTCCGCTCCGGCGGGCCGGGCGGGCAGAACGTCAACAAGGTCTCGACCGCCGTGCAGATGCGGTTCGACGTCAAGAACTCGCCCAGCCTGACCGAGCCGGTCAAGGCGCGGCTGATGAAGCTGGCGGGCAGTCGCCTGACGCTGGACGGGGTGATCGTCATCACCGCCGTCCGTTTCCGCACCCAGGAACGCAACAAGGCCGACGCCGTCGCCCGGCTGGACGAGATGGTGGCCGAGGCCTCGATCAAGCCGGTCTATCGCGTGCCGACGCGGCCCACGCGCGCGTCCAAGGAGCGACGGCTGAAGGGCAAGTCTACCCGCTCGACGATCAAGAGCGGGCGCGGCAAGCCGTCGCTGGATTAGTCGGGGCCTCAGTCTCGGGCTGGACGGAACAGCAGGGCCGCGATCTGATTGTCCTCGTCGAAGGCGATGACCCAGTCGGTGGTCTGTTTCTCGAACACCACCCGGAACAGGTCGGCGCCGTCCTGCTGGCCGACATGGTTGATGGATTTCAGGGCGCCGAACTGTTGCACCAAGGGGGTGACGTTGCCGGCCTGCTCGCGAATCTGCACCGCCAGGTCGTCGCTGAAGACGGAGTAGTCGACATTCCCGGACTGGAAGGAGGCGATGGCGGCGCGCAGGGCCTGTTCGGAGCGGGCGATGTCCGGGGCTTCCGCAACAGGAGCGGCCGGAGCAGCCGCGAGGGGCGCCGCCGTCGGGGCCGGTTGGCCAAAGGCGTCGGGCAGAGTCGCCGCGGCCCCGGCAGTCGGTCCGGGAGGCGTTGTCGCCGTCTGCGCCGCGACGGGCATGGCCAGAAGGCTGGCGCCCAGCATGGCGGCGAGGATCGAGGTCTTCATAGGCGGCGGGCTCCGAAGAAACGTCAGGCGACGATCATCGGCCAGAGTGTCAGGACCAAGGCGGCGACCGACGCACAGACGGCGACGGTGACGGCGGCGACCACCCAGGCCCGGGTTCCGGCCTTCTCGATCACTAACGTCTGAGATTGCGGCGGGTTCTGCGCCAGGTGCGACAAAGCCTTCAGCGTGGCGAGAGCCTCTTCCACCGTCTCACGGATCTGCGCTTGAGGCCCCAGTTCGCGCTTGATCCAGCGCTCGACCACGGGCTTGGCCGCCTCCCACAGGTCGTGGTCGGGATTGAGACGCCGCGCCACGCCCTCGACCGAGACCATGGTCTTTTGCAGCAGCACCAGTTCCGGCCTCAGGTGCATGTCGAACAGGGCGGTGATCTCGAACAACTGGCCCAGCAGGCGCCCCATCGACACCTGGCTGGCCTGACGCCCGATCACCGGCTCGCCGACGGCGCGCAGGGCCTGGGCGAAGGTGTCGACCGAGTGGTGCGGCGGCACATAACCGGCCTCGAAGTGGACCCGGCTGATGCGGTCATAGTCGCGGCTGATGAAGCCCCACAGGATCTCGGCCAGGTAGCGGCGCTCCGCGGGTCCCAACCGCCCGACGATGCCGAAGTCGATGGCCGTCACCTTGTCCGGGGCGTCGGCGAAGAGATTGCCCTCGTGCAGGTCGGCGTGGAAGACGCCGTGGTCCAGGGCCTGGATCAGGAAGGCGCGCACCACCTTGTCGGCCAGGGCGTCCTTGTCGAGTCCGGGCAGGGCCTCCAGCGCCGGATCGGTCATCGGCAGGCCGGGGGCCCACTCCAGCGTCAGCACCCGCTTGCCCACCCCGTCCCAGACGATGGCGGGGGCCGACATATAGCCGTCCTTGGCCATGACCTCGGCCAGTTCGGAGGCGGCGGCGGCCTCCAGCCGCATGTCCAGCTCCAGCGACAGGGCGCGGGCGATGATCTCGACAAAGGCCTGGGGCTCCAGCCGCCGCGCGGGTTCCACGAACTTCTGCACCAGCTTGGCGCCCAGACGCATGGAATCCAGTCCGCGCGCGACGCGGCGCTCGACGCCGGGCCGCAGCACCTTGACCGCCACCTTGCGACCGTCCGCCAGCCAGGCCGGATGCGCCTGCGCAAGGGAGGCGGCGGCGACCGGCTGGCCCAGATCGCGGAACAGGCTCTCGACCGGACGGCCCAGCGAGCGCTCGATCTCGGCGCGGGCTTCGTCCAGTGGGAAGGGCGGCAGTTTGTCCTTCAGCCGACCCAGGTCCTGGGCGAACTGGATGCCGAAGATGTCGGCGCGGGTGGCCAGAACCTGACCCAGCTTGATGGCCACGGGGCCGAGATGCTCGAAGGCTTGCCCCACGCGCTGGCCGGGGCGACCGGCGCGGTGCTTGCGGCTGGCCGTCATCTGCACCAGCCGCGCGAACGGGCGGGTCCAGGCGGGCAGCAGCGGATTGACCTCGCGCGGGATCAGGGCGTCGTGACGCGCCAGCACCCAGCCCCAGCCGATCAGGCGAAAGGCGGCGCCCAGCGGGTCGCGGACGGGCTCCGGCGTCGGCGCGGGCGGCGGGGTCTTGACGGACAGCCGGCTCAGATCGCCCACCCGTGGTGGATGGCGGCGATCCCGCCCGACAGGTTGGTGACGCTGACGCGGCTGAAACCGGCGTCCTCGATCATCCGCTTGAAGGTCGCCTGATCGGGGAAGCGACGGATGCTCTCAACCAGATACTGATAGCTGTCGCGATCCTTGGCGACCCATTCGCCGATGCGCGGAATGGCGTGGAAGGACCAGGCGTCATAGGCCTTGCGCAGAGCCTCGGTGGTGGGCCGGGAGAACTCCAGGCAGATGAAGCGGCCGCCCGGTTTCAGCGCGCGCCGCGCCTCCTTCAGCGCGCCCGCCACGTCCGACACGTTGCGGATGCCGAAGCTGATCGAATAGGCGTCCAGGCAATCGTCGGGGAAGGGCAGGTTCATGGCGTCGCCGACGCCCCAGGCCATCTCGGGCTCGCCGCCCTTGGCCACGCCGTTCAGGATCATCTCGGCGTTGTAGTCCATGACGATGACGGTGGCGTCCTCGCCGCCGCGACGCTGCTGGGCCGCGCGCGCCATCTTGGAATAGCGCCGCGCCATGTCGCCGGTGCCGCCGGCCATGTCGAGGATGACCTCGCCGGGCCGGGCGTTCAGCTTGGCCGCCGTGGCGTCCTTCCACAGGCGGTGCACGCCCGCGCTCATCAGGTCGTTCATCAGGTCATAGTTGGACGCGACGGAATCGAAGACGCCGCGCACCATCTGGACCTTTTCCCTGGCGTCCACGTCGCGGAAGCCGAAGGAGGAGGTCTTGCCGGAGGAGGAGGAGGGATCGGCCTGGGTCATGACAGGGGGTGTAACGCCTCATGCGCGCGGCGTCATCCGGGGAAGCGTCGCAGCCCTTTGAAAGCCTTCTGATCCTCCCCTGCGAAGCGGGGGAGGGGGACCGTGCGAAGCATGGTGGAGGGGGCGAAGTTCAAGCGTTTGTTTTCGGGTCATGACGACGAGAGGGCGATAAATTGGGTTTGAGGTTGTGCTTGCGTCCGCCCCCTCCACCGCTTCGCGGTCCCCCTCCCCCGCACGCGGGGGAGGAGAAGTCAGCGCGTTGACGCAGCGTCACGGCTTGTCGCCCCCTCGGGCGCGCGATACGCCTGATGAAAATCAAGGAGACGCTCATGACCGCCGCCCTCGACGTGACCGAAGTTCTGGCAGGTCTGCCTGACTGGCGCCGCGCCGACGACCCCCGCCCGGCCATCGCGCGCAGCCTGCGCTTCAAGGACTTCAACGCCGCCTTCGGCTTCATGACCCGCGTGGCCCTGCTGGCGGACAAGGCGGACCACCATCCCGAATGGTCGAACGTCTACAACCGCGTCGAGGTGCTGCTGACCACCCATGACGCGGGCGGCGTGACCGAGAAGGATGTCGCCATGGCCCGCTTCATCGACGACGCCGTCAAGGGCCTGGTGGGATGAGCGCCCCGCATTCTGGGCGCGTCGCCGGCAAGGCCGCCCTCATCACCGGGGCGGCGGGTGGTCTGGGTCAAGCCATGGCGCGGATGCTGGTGCGCGAGGGGGCGCGGGTCGCCGTCTCCGACCGCGACTTGAACGGGGCGCGGGCTCTGGCTGAGAGCATCAACGCCGAGCATCCGGGCGCGGCCTTCGCCTATGAGCATGACGTGACGCGCGAGGACGACTGGGTCCGCGTAGTCGCCGCCGCCGCCGCGGACATGGGCGGCCTGTCCATCCTGGTGAACAACGCCGGCATCGGCGGCAAACTGGTCTGGGCCGAGCAGGACACGCTGGAGAACTGGCGTCAGGTTCAGGCGGTCAACGTCGAGTCCGTCATGCTGGGCTGCAAGCACGCCATGCCGCACCTGCGGGCCTCCGGCGCGGGCTCCATCGTCAACATCTCGTCGATCGCGGGACTGGCGGCGGCGCCGGGCATGGGCGCCTATAACGCCACCAAGGCGGCGGTCTGGCTCTACACCAAGACGGTGGCGTTGGAGTGCGCCAAGGCGGGCTGGAACGTGCGCGCCAACTCGGTCCACCCGGTCTTCATCAAGACGCCGATCCTTGATCCCTTCGTCGCCATGGCCGGCGGCGACGAGACGACCGCGCACGAAAAGCTGGCGCGCGGCATCCCGCTGAAACGCATCGGCGAGCCCGACGACGTGGCTTACTGCGTCCTGTATCTAGCCTCGGACGAGTCCAAGTTCGTCACCGGCGCCGAATTCAAGATCGATGGGGGCATGACGGCGCAGTGACTTAAACTCCGCTCATCCCCGCGGAGGCGGGGACCCAGTAAGAGCTTCACACGCCGCGGTCTGGGTAGGCTCTGTGATTATCGGTGACGGAAACGCTCGGAGCCAAAGCACTGGGTCCCCGCCTCCGCGGGGATGAGCGGATACATTGATCCCAAAGAAAAACGCCCCGGTCTTTCGACCGGGGCGTTCTCATGTTCAGGCGTGACCGTCGCGGAGACGTTTCAGGTCCGGGGCCAGGGCCTCGTCGGTCAGGATGGCGATGGCCTCCTCGACGGTGACGATGGTCTGGGCCTGGCTGCCCAGGCGGCGAATGGCGACCTTGCCCTCCTCGGCCTCCTTGCGGCCGACGACGGCGATGGCGGGCACCTTGCCGACCGAGTGTTCGCGGATCTTGTAGTTGATCTTCTCGTTGCGCAGATCGATCTCGGTGCGCAGGCCCGCGGCGCGGAACTTGGCGACGACTTCCTCGGCATAGCCGTCGGCGTCCGAGGTGATGGTGGCCACCACGGCCTGGGTCGGCGCCAGCCACAGGGGGAAGGCCCCGGCGTAGTTCTCGATCATGATGCCGATGAAGCGCTCGAACGACCCCAGGATCGCGCGGTGCAGCATGACCGGGCGGTGCTTCTGGCCGTCCTCGGCGATGTAGGTCGCGTCCAGACGGTCAGGCAGGACATAGTCCAGCTGGATCGTGCCGCAGGTCCATTCGCGGCCGATGGCGTCCTTGACGATGAAGTCCAGCTTGGGCGCGTAGAAGGCGCCGTCGCCCTCGGCGATCACCACATCGACCCCGGCGTGACGAGCGGCTTCGGCCATCTGGGCCTCGGCCTTGTCCCAGAACTCGTCCGATCCGGCGCGGACGTCGGGACGGGTGGCCAGGTTGATGTAGGCCGTCTCCATGCCGAGGTCTGCGTGGACCGACTGGGCCAGCTTGATGAACTCGGCCGTCTCGTCGACGATCTGGTCTTCGCGGCAGAAGATGTGGGCGTCGTCCTGGGTGAAGCCGCGCACGCGCATCAGGCCGTGCAGCGAACCGGACGGCTCATAACGGTGGCAGGCGCCGAACTCGGCCATGCGCAGCGGCAGTTCACGATAGGAGCGCTGGCCCTGATCGAAGATCTGCACGTGACCGGGGCAGTTCATCGGCTTGAGCGAAAGGGTCTCGCCCTCCACCGTCTCGCAGACGAACATGTTGGGGCGGTACTTCTCCCAGTGGCCCGAGGCCTCCCAGAACTTGCGGTCCAGAACCTGGGGCGTCTTGACCTCGACATAGCCCGAGGCGTCCAGGCGGCGGCGCATATAGGCCTCCAGCACGCGCCACAGGACCCAGCCCTTGGGGTGCCAGAAGACCATGCCGCGGCCCTCTTCCTGCATATGGAAGAGCTCCATGGCGCGGCCCAGCTTGCGGTGGTCGCGCTTCTCGGCCTCTTCGATGCGCAGCAGATAGGCGTCCAGGTCCTCCTTGGTCGCCCAGGCGGTGCCGTAGATGCGCTGCAGCTGGGCGCGGCTGGAATCCCCGCGCCAGTAGGCGCCGGCCAGCTTGGTCAGCTTGAAGGCCTTGCCGACGAACTTGGTCGTGGGGAAGTGCGGTCCCCGGCACAGGTCGGCCCATTCGCCCTGCTTGTAGACGGTGATGGTCTCCGTCCCCGGCAGGTCGCGGATCAGTTCGGCCTTGTAGGTCTCGCCCACCGACTCGAAATGCTTGATCGCCGTGTCGCGGTCCCAGACCTGACGCTCCAGCGGAGCGCCCCGGTCGATGATCTCGCCCATCTTCTTTTCGATCTTGGCGAAGTCGTCGGTCGAGAAGGGCTCGTCGCGGGCGAAGTCGTAATAGAAGCCGTCCTCGATCGCCGGGCCGATCGTGACCTGGGTGCCGGGGAACAACTCCTGCACCGCCTGGGCCAGCACGTGGGCGGCGTCGTGACGAATGGTCTCCAGCGCCTCGGGATCGTCGCGCATCAGCAGGCGGAAGTCGCCGTCGCCGTCGATGACGCGGTCCAGGTCGCGCTGCTCGCCGTTCCAGACGACCAGGGCCGCCTTCTTGGCCAGCGAAGGTGAGATGGCCGCAGCCACGTCGCGACCCGTCGAGCCGGCCGGATACTGACGCACGGCGCCGTCGGGGAATTTCAGTTCGATCATGACGGTCGTTCTTTTTCGATCTTGGCGGGCGGCACGGGATCATAGCCCGAACCGCCGAAGGGATGGCATTTACAGAGACGGCGCACGGTGAGCCATCCCCCCCGAACCGGACCGTGCTGGAGCAGGGCGTCGCGCCCATAGTCCGAACAGGTCGGTAGAAACCGGCACGACTGGCCGAAGAAGGGGGACAGCGTCACCTTGTAGCCCCGATGGGCCGCGCGGACGCTGCGTTCGTAGAGAGACATCTGTCCCTTCGCCGGGGGCTCTGTTTCGGGTTCGCCGTGCTTATCCCTCTTCATGACAGGGGGATCAACCGGACGGCGCCTCAGGCCGCGCCGGCGAGACGAGTTCGCGTATCGCTGTGGTGCTTTTCGAGCGCTTGATTGACCGCGTCCAGCGTGGCCTCCAGCGCCACCATGGTCGAGGCGTGGCGCGCCGGATAGTCCGCGACCTGCTTGAGCACCCGCAGCCCTTCGAAGCGCCCGACCGGGCCGTCGCCGCCGGATTTCAGCATGGCCAGCATGGCGTCTCTGGCCTCAAGGATCTCCGACGCCGAGGCGCCGAGGATGCTCTCGCCCACCACGCCCGCCGCCGCCTGACCCAGGGCGCAGGCCTTCACCGCCTGGGCGAACTCCTTGATGCGGCCCTCAGCGTCGAGGATCACGTCCACCGTGGCCTTGGACCCGCACAGCTTGGCCACCCGCTCGGCCGTCCCTTGCGGCGCGGCCAGCCGCCCGCTGTGGGGCAGGTTGGCCGCCAGCGACAGGATGCGCGCGCTGTAGAGGTCGTCGATCATGGAGTGAAGATAGGCGTTTGAGGCCGGTCAGGCCAGAGCCCGCGCCGCCTCCAGATCCGCCGGATTGTCGACTGACAGCGGGGCTTCGTCGATCACCGAGGCCCAGATCTGCAGCCCCATCTCAAGCGCCCGCAGTTGTTCCAACTTTTCGCGCCTCTCCAGCGGCGACGGCGGGGCGGCGCAAAAGCGCATCAGGGCCTCGCGGCGATAGCCGTAGATGCCGACGTGGCGCCAGATGGGGCCGTCGCCATAGAGGGTCGAACGGGTGAAATAGAGGGCGCGGCCGCTGGTCTCGCCTTCCGGCAGGGCCAGGACGGCCTTGACCACGTCAGGGTTGGTGCGGTCCGACGTCTCGGCCTCGGTCGCCACCAGGGTCGCGATGTCGCAGGCTGATTCGCGGCCCAGCAGATCGGCGCAGGCGCGCGCCAGATCGGGCGAGGCGAAGGGCATGTCGCCCTGAATGTTGATGATGATGTCGTGGGCGCCGTCAGGATCGACAGCCTCGACCGCCGCGCGGATGCGGTCCGAGCCGCTGGGCAGGTCGGGATCGGTCAGGACAGCCAGGCCGCCGGCCCCCTCGACCGCCGCGACGATCTCGGGATCGCCTGCCGCCACGGCGACGCGGAAGCCGGACCGGGCGGCCTGTTCCCAGGCCCGCACGATCATCGGCTTGCCGCCGATATCGGCCAGGGGCTTGTCGGGCAAACGGGTCGCCGCCATGCGAGCGGGTATCATTATCAGGGGATTCATCGACTTGACGACGTCCTGTGTCGCCCGGAAGCGTCCGGGCCGGTTGCGAAGGTCGCGCTAGCGTGTAAGAGACGCCCACGCAAGAATATGCCTGACACCGCTTCCGTGGTGGGGGGGCTCATTAGATACGGGAAGCGACGACGCGCATGAGCGGCGATCTGAAGTGGAACAAGATTATGGGCGCGTGCCTGGGCACCGCCTTTGTCATCCTGGTGGTCCAGCAAGTTTCGGGCATGGTCTATCACACCAAGCAGCCTGAAAAGATGGGCTACTTCGTGGACGCGCCGGAAGAATCCGCGGGCGCCGAGCCGGCCGCCTTGCCGATCGACTGGGGCACGGTCCTGCCGACCGCCGACCTGGCCGCTGGTGAAGCCGCCTTCGCGCGCTGCCAGGCCTGCCACGACGCCCACAACGGCGGCGCCGACAAGATCGGTCCGAACCTGTACGGCGTCATCGGCGGCCCGGTCATGCACCGCGCCGGCTTCGCCTATTCGGACGCTATGGCCAAGCACAAGGCCGAGGCCCCGACCTGGGGCTATGACCAGATCGACGCCTTCCTGACCGCGCCGGGCCGTTACGTCCCGGGCACCAAGATGTCCTTCGCCGGCATCCGCGACGAGAAGACCCGCATCAACCTGATCGCCTGGCTGCGCACGCAGGGCTCGGGCGGCTTCGCCATCCCGGCCTCGGACCCGGCCCGCCAACCGGGCGCCGCTGCGGCCCCGGCGGCTGACGGCGCGGCTCCGGCTGACGCCGCCGCCGCTCCGGCGGAAGGCGCAGCTGCGGCTGAAGCGCCTGCGGCGGCCCCCGCCGCCTAAGGGCGACGACCGTCGACTGATTGGGAAAAGGCGGCCTTCGGGTCGCCTTTTCTGCGTTTGGGAACCTCTGATCCTCCCCCGTGAAACGGGGGAGGGGGACCGCGTAGCGGTGGAGGGGGCGGCCACAACTGCAACCTTGGACACCTTGGAAGCGCCCCGCGTTCACCGTGATCCGGCGCGCTTTGCTCTCGCCCCCTCCACCATACTGCGTATGGTCCCCCTCCCCCCGCTGCGCAGGGGAGGATTGAGAACTTAGATCCGCCGGAAGACGGCCGATGCGAAGCCCTCGCCGGTCAGCCGGGTCTCGACCTCGGCCAGGGCTTCGATGACCACGCCGCCGCGCACGCCGGTCGCGTGGATGACCTGATCGGCGTCGACCATGATGGCCGAATGGCCGGTCCAGTCGTGGTCGCGGTTCGGCGCCATCCAGACGACGAGGTCGCCGCGCTGGGCGGCGTCTCGCGCGATGGGACGCCCCAGATCGGCCTGGGCGTCGGAGCGGCGCGGGCCGGGCAGACCGCAGGCCAGCAGGGCCTGTTGCACCAGGCCCGAACAATCGGTCTCGAACGAGGAGCGGGCGCCCAGGGCGTGCGGGCGGCCCAGCAGGCGTTCGGCCACGGCGACCGGCTCGCGCTCGAAATCGCCGACGGGTTGAAGATCAGCCTCGCTCAGTCCTTCGGCAGCCTCGCCCACCAGGGCGTTCAGCGGCAGGGCGGCGGTGACGGAGGCCACGCGGCGGCGGGCCAGGGGCGCGCCGGGGGACAGGGCGTCGAGGGCCACCCAGCCGACCACGCCGTCGCGACGCGCGCGGCCCCAGACGCGGTCGCCTTGACGATGCAGAACGTCAAAGGCCTCGCCGTACAACAGTTGATCCGTGCGCTGCTCGGTGTCCGACACGATGTCCGCGACCGGAACCCGGCAATGCATGGCCTCGGTCCGGCGATAGGCCTCGGCCCGCATCAGACCTTCCAGCGCCTGTTCAGCCAGCACGACGCGATCCCCGTCCCGAAGGATCAGGGGCGCGCCGGGCGGGATCAGGTCGAGGGCGTCGGACAAACAGGAACTCGGCGGGTGTTCACACGGGTGAACCGCTGTTTGTAAACGCCGAAGCCAAATCGGGCGTTAACAGCCTTGGCTATTTGGCGAATCGGTCGCGCAGATAGCGATAGCAGGCGCGCAGGGCCTGAGCCTCGCCGCCTTCAGGATGGCCGGGACGGGCGCGCGGGTTCCAGGCGAAGATGTCCATGTGGGCCCACGACCCCGTGGTCGGCGCGAACTTTTGCAGGAAGAGGGCCGCCGTCACCGATCCGGCCTGGGCCCAGGCCGCGGAATCATTTCTGACATCGGCGATCTCGCTCTCCAGCGAGGCGCGATAGCCGGCCCACAAAGGCATCCGCCACAGGGGATCGCCCACCGCCCGCCCGGCGCTGAGGATGCCCTCGGCCAGGGCCTCGTCGTCGGTATAGAGGGGCGGAAGTTCGGGGCCGAGCGCCATGCGCGCCGCCCCGGTCAGGGTGGCGAAGTCCAGCGTCAGATCGGGGTTGTGCTCGCTGGCCCGCGTCAGGACATCAGCCAGGATCAGGCGGCCCTCCGCGTCGGTGTTGCCGATCTCGATGGTCAGGCCCTTGCGGCTCGACAGAATATCGCCGGGACGGAAGGCGTCGGCGGACACCGCATTTTCGACGGCGGCGACCAGCACCACCAGTCGCACGGGCAGATCGGCCTGCATGATCAGACGGCCCAGCGCGAGCGCATGGGCCGAACCGCCCATGTCCTTCTTCATGTTGCGCATCCCGGCGGCGGGCTTGAGGTCCAGACCGCCGGTGTCGAACACCACCCCCTTGCCGACCAGAGCCACCAGCGGCAGGTCCGTCTGATCCAGCTTCCAGCCGATCTCCAGCACGCGCGGCGCGCGGTGCGGGGCGGCGGCGCGACCGACGGCGTGAACGGCGGGGTAGTTATCCTCCAGCAGGGCGTCGCCGGTGGTGACGGTCAGGGTCGCGCCCGAGCCTTGCGCGATCTCGCGGGCGATGGTCTCGATCTGCAGCGGCCCCATGTCGGCGGCGGGGGTGTCGACCATCTCGCGGGCCAGGGCGGCGGCGGCGGCGATGTTCAGGGTCTCGGTCAGGTCGAGGCCCGCCGGCCCCACCAGCCGGGCGCGCCCCCGCTCGGGTCGGGCCTTGTAGCGGTCGAACAGATAGCCGCCGAGGGCGAAGGCCAATGCCGCCTGCTGGGCCGCCTCGCCCTCGACGCCGTCGAGACGCCAGTCGCCGGCGGGCAGACGGGTCGGCAGCGACCGCGCGCTCATCGGCTCAAAGGTCTCGCCCGCGCCGAACAGGACCTCAGACGCCGCGCCGTCGTCGCCGGGGACGATCAGCAGCTGGCCCGCCTTGCCGCTGAAGCCGTTGGCCTCGGCCCAGGCCGCCGACTTGCCGGTCAGGGTCTGCCCCTGCGGGACCACGCGCACCGGGCGGGCGCTGTCGGAAGCGGCGATCAGCAGGTCGGAGTGTGCGACGGACATGGGGCGAGCCTTTCCGGCCCTTAAAGGCCGATTAACCAAACCTTGACCCGGAGGCGCGACGCTGTGGCCGCAGGAAACCGTCCGGACCCTCTCCATGTCGCGCACCGCCGCCGCCGCCGCAACCATGACGCTGGCTCTTATGAGCCTGTCGGGCGCCGTTCAGGCCCAGACCGCCGCCCCCGCAGCGGCGTCGGCCCCTGCGCGCCAGGCCGCCGACGCCGCGACGCGCGCCAGCTATGACCGCGCCGACGCCCTCAGCCGCTCGGTCTTCTGGTCGCAGCAGCAACAGATCAATCCGATGGACCCGGTCGCCGGGGTCAAGACGGCCCAGGCCCTGCGTGAACTCGGCCAGTTCGATCAGGCCGCCGAGACGGCGCAAGCCGTGCTGACCATTCAGCCCGCCAATGTCGAGGCCATGCTGGAAGTCGGCCGCGCCCACATTGCGCGCGGTCAGGCCTTCTACGGCATCGCCGCGCTGGAGCAGGCCAAGGCCGCCGCGCCGCGCGACTGGCGCCCCCTGTCGCTGCTGGGCGTGGCCTATCAGCAGGTGCGGCGTCCCGACGACGCCAAGACCGCGTGGACCGAGGCCCTGCGCCTGTCTCCCGACAACCCCGATGTCCTGACCAACGCCGCCATCGCCCGCATGGGGGAGGGCGACGCGCCTTCGGCCGAAATCCTGTTGCGTCGCGCCGCCGCCCAGCCGGGCGCCACGATGAAGGTGCGCCAGAACCTGGCCCTGTCGCTGGGCCTGCAAGGCAAGACCGCCGAGGCCGAACAGATCCTGCGCCGCGACCTGCCGCCCGAGGTGGCCGACGCCAACCTGCGCTGGCTGGCCGAGCGCACGGCGGCGGCATCGGCTTCGGCTTCGGCTTCGGCAGGGGTGGTGGTCCCGGTCGCCGACACGGGCACGGCTCGCACCTGGTCGTCGCTCCAGGGCGGCTGAGGAAGGGCTTACGCCGCCTCGTTGGCCCAGGTCTCCAGCAACCGCCGGGCAATGGCGAACGGCGGCGGCGCATGGATCGTCCCATGCGTGCCCGCCAACACCGCCCGGCACTCGGCCCGCGTCAGCCAGGCCACGGCTTCCAGCTCGGTCTGATCGGGGGCGGCGTCCTCGGTCGTGACCTCGGCGATCAGGCCGATCATCAGTTGCGCCGGGAAGGGCCAGGGCTGGCTGGAGTGATAGGCCACGCTCGACACCGTCAGCCCCGCCTCCTCCATCACCTCGCGGGCGCAGGCCTCCTCGATGGATTCGCCGGGCTCCATGAAGCCGGCCAGGGCCGACATCCGGCCCTCGGGCCAGGCGGCCTGACGCCCCAGCAGGCAGCGCGGTTCGGCGCCGCCCTTATAGACCGGCAGCATGATGACGACCGGATCGACGCGCGGGAAATGCTCGACCCCGCAGGCTGCGCAGACCCGCCGCCAGCCGCCCGAGGCCTGATCCGTGGCCTTGCCGCAGGCGGCGCAGAAGCCGTGACGGCGACGCCAGTCGAACAGGCTCTTGGCCGTGCCGGCGATGGCGACATCGGCTTCCGGCAGGGCGGCGGCGGCCGCGCGCATCTCGAGAAACTGACCCAGGCCGCCGGCGGGACCGCTGGTCGGGTCGATCGAACCCTCGAACTCGATGGCGAAGACCGGCGCCCCCTTCCAAAGGCCCAGGAAGATGTCGCGGTCGGGGACCAGATCACGGCCGTGGCCCAGCGACAGCCAGACCAGCCGCTGCCCGCCCTCATGATCCTCGACCAGGGGCCGCCCCTCCCACAGCACCATGGCCAGGGCCTCGGGATTGGCTTCCTGCTCGCCCAGCCAGGCGGCGTCGTTGCGAAGGTCGCCCGAGCGGTCGAGCGGATTGCCGGAGAAGACGTTGGTATGGGGCATGGCGCTTCATACCCCCGACAAGACGACGCGGGGAGGGGTCTTGCTTAGACCTCTTGATTCCGACGCCGCCACCCGTCATATCCCTCCTCGGAGATCGCGGGCGAAGGCTTCGCCAACCTGGTCAGGGCCGGAAGGCAGCAGCCACAACGAATTCACCTTTGGGTCGCGGTCTCCACCTTTTCCCTCCCAAGTCGATATCCCCAGCCGGCTTAAAGAGCCGGTCGAATTGCGCCGAGGACCAGGCCGGCCATGTCGTCCTGTGCGATGATGTAGAGAGCGTAGAGCTTTCGTTTTCGAACCGCCTCGACTAGGTTGTTGTCCTCGATATCGATGAGGGCGGCTTCAGACACGAAGGCGCCGGACCGGCGCGAAAACAGCCAAAAAGTCATGTCGTCGCGGGTGATGGGCGAAAAACCCAGGCGGGTCGTCATGTCCCGATTGAGCGTTTGGCTGTCGGCCTCCGGCGAAATCAGTCCGCAGAAATCGAGTCTGAGTCCATCGATCTCCATGATGGCCTTTCCGTCGCCCCAGCCGGTCATCAGCACTTCGATCGGCCCGATGGGGGCGCCGGCCTTCAACTTGTTCGGGTCGAAGTTGATGTAGGCGGCCGGGTCCCGAAAATCCTCGCCCATGTCGTCGGCGACCTCGGCAGGCATCTTGAACCATCCGCCAGTCTCGGCGGCGGCCGCGACGGCCGGGGGCTCGCCATTGGTGCTCAGGCAGACGTCGACAAACGACTGGATCGGCTCGGCCGTCGCCGGGCCGGCGATCAGCGAGGCCGCGGCGATAAGGCTTGTGATGGTTTTGTTCTTCACGGTCGTCCCCCCGGTTAGCGATCGATGTGATCGTAGCAGGGACGCTTCACTGAACAATGGTCGTTTAACGGCTTCGCGGTTCTTGGCGGCGTCTCGCAAGCGTCGCGGAACCGGAATCGCCCTGACCCGCTGAAAGGTCTTCACTTTCAGGAGCAGGCGAATGAGCGTTCTCGGGTCCATCCTCGGCGGCATCTTCAAGAAGAAGAAGGAAGAGGCGGCTCCCGCCGCCCCAGCGGCGCCCGCGCCGACCGCGACGCCTGTCCAGCCCCAGGTCACGGCGGCCGCCGCCACCGCGCCCCAACCCGCGCCCGAGGTCGATGTCGCCGGCATCCTCGACTTCATGAACGACCAGAAGGCGCAGAAGCTGAACTGGCGCACCTCCATCGTCGATCTGATGAAGCTGGTCGGGCTGGAATCCTCGCTGGCCGAGCGCAAGGAACTGGCCGACGAGCTGGGCTATACCGGCGACAAGTCCGACAGCGCCTCGATGAACATCTGGCTGCACGCCCAGGTGATTCAGAAGATCCGTGACAACGGCGGCCGTCTGCCCACCGATCTCTGAGCTCCGTCTCTCGCGAGGGGGTGCGCGACCGCGCCCTCTCGCGCTAAGACAGGATCATGAGCGACGTCGATCCGAGTCTTGATGGCCCTCCCTGGGAGGAGGACGTTCCCGAGCGGGACGAGAACACCGACGACATGTTCGGCGCGCCTGCTGCTGCGCCTGAACCTGTAGCGGCGCCCGTCGCCGCGCCCGCTCCGACGCCTGCCACCGCGCCCGCCAAGGCCGAGCCCTTTGCGGACGAGCCCGCCGACGACGGCGCCTACAAGGTTCTGGCGCGCAAATACCGCCCGCGCACCTTCGAGGACCTGATCGGCCAGGAGGCCATGGTCAGGACCCTGACCAACGCCTTCGCTACGGGCCGCATCGCCCACGCCTTCATGCTGACCGGGGTGCGGGGCGTCGGCAAGACGACGACCGCCCGCCTGCTGGCCCGCGCCCTGAACAACGAAACCGACGTCATCGACAAGCCGTCGCTGAGCCTGACGGCGCACGGTCGTCACGACGCCTCGATCATGGCCGGCCAGCACATGGACGTCATGGAGATGGACGCCGCCTCGCACACGGGCGTCAACGATATCCGCGACATCCTCGAGAGCGTCCGCTACGCCCCGGTCGAGGCTCGCTACAAGGTCTATGTCCTCGACGAGGTCCATATGCTGTCGACGCAGGCGTTCAACGCCCTGCTGAAGACGCTGGAAGAACCGCCGCCCCACGCCAAATTCATCTTCGCCACCACCGAGATCCGCAAGGTTCCGGTGACGATCCTCAGCCGCTGCCAGCGCTTCGACCTGCGTCGCGTCGAGCCCGAGGTCCTGGTCGGCCATCTGGGCCGCATCGCCGAACGCGAGGGCATGAAGATCGAGCAGGAGGCGCTGGCGCTGATTTCGCGCGCGGCCGAAGGCTCGGTCCGCGACGGCCTCAGCCTGCTGGACCAGGCCCTGGTTCAGGCCGAGAGCGGCGCGACGGTGCAGACCGCGACCGTGCGCGACATGCTGGGCCTGGCCGACCGGACCCAGACCATCGCCCTGTTCGAATCCGTCATGGCTGGGCGCACGGCCGAGGCGTTGGAGAATTTCCGCACCCTTTACGGCTATGGCGCCGATCCGGTGCAGGTGACGAACGACCTGCTGGAGCATTGCCACGCGGCCTCGGTCGCCAAGATGCTGGGCCCGAACGCCACCCGCCTGCCCAATGATCAGGCGCAGAAACTCGCCGCCATGGGCGCGGCGATTTCCGCCGGGACCCTGTCGCGCACCTGGCAGATGCTGCTCAAGGCGCTGGATGAGGTGCGGCGGGCGCCGAACCCGGCGGATGCGGTGGAAATGGCCCTCGTGCGTCTGGCCTACGCCGCTGACCTGCCGGGACCGGAAGAGGCGCTGAAGGCCATCCAGTCGGGCGGAACCCTGCCGGGCGGCGGCGCGGGCGGTCCGCGCGGCGGCGGCTCTGGAGGCGGCGGGGGCGCCTCGGCCATGCTGGCGCCGCGGCCCATGGCCCAGCCGGCCTTGCCTGATCCCCAGACCTTCGAGGCCGTGGTCGCCCTGATCGGGGAAAAGCGTGAAATCACGCTGCAGATGGACGTCGAACGCTATGTCCGGCCGGTGTCGTTCAAGCCGGGCGCCATCGTCTATGAGCCCGCCCAGGGCTCGCCGGTCGATCTGGCGCGGCGTCTGGCCTCGCGGCTCAAGGAATGGACCGGCCGCACCTGGCTGATCGCCGCCAACGGCCAGGGCGGCGGCGAGACCCTGATCGAGGTCGAGAAAAAGGCCCGCTCCGCCCGCCGTGCGGCGGTCGAGGCGGACCCCTTCGTGGTGTCCATCATGCAGGCCTTCCCCGGCGCCGAGATCAAGGACATCAAGACCCTGGCGCCGGCGGTGGAAATGCCCGCCATCCCTGAGGATGACGAGGCGGGCGAGGACGACTGATCGCCCTCGCCGCTGCGCTTACAGAATCTGCGCGGCTTCCTCGAAGTCGAGGCGGGGCGAGCGCGGGAACAGGTTTTCGTCCGTGCCGTAGCCCAGGTTCATGATGAAGTTCGGCTCGACCTTGCTGTCGGGGAAGAACTCCGCCTTCACGCCGGCGGCGTCAAAGCCCGACATCGGACCGACGTCCAGACCCAGGGCGCGCGCGGCGATGGTCAGATAGCCGCCTTGCAGCGAGGCGTTGCGGAAGGCGGCTTCGCGGCGACCGGCCTCGTCCAGGAACCAGTCGCGGGCGCCCGGCGCGTGCGGGAACAGCTTGCCCAGCGTCTCATGGAAATCGATGTCCTGAGCGATGATCAGGTTGACCGGGGCCGCCAGTGTCTTGGCGCGGTTGCCCTCGCTCATGTGGATCGACAGGCGGGCCTTGGCTTCGGGCGAGGTGATGAAGACGAAACGGGCGGGCGTGGCGTTGACCGCGGTCGGGCCGAACTTGGTCAGGTCGTAGAGTTTGCGGATCAGGTCTTCGGACACGGGCCGGTCGCTCCAGCCGTTGCGCGTGCGCGCCTCGGTGAACAGCTGGGCCAGAACGGTGTCGGACACCGGCAGGTCGCGGGCGGAAAGAGCGTCGTAAGCCATGGGCGGAACCTCCTGAACAATAATTAGCAACTTCTATGGTTGCTATTTGGCCTTTCCGACGGTCAGGTCAAGCCTGGCCGGCGCAAAAAATCTCGCCTCCGAGGACGGGGCTTGTTTCTCGGGGGTCTGTCGCGGCGTGGCGGATCACCCTATCTAGGGCTTATGAAAGACCTCAACGCCCTGATGCAACAGGCCCAGGCCATGCAGCAAAAGCTGCAGGACGCCCAGGCCAAGATGGCCGAAACCACCGCCGAGGGCACCTCGGGCGGCGGCCTTGTCACCATCGCCCTGAAAGGCCCCGGCGAGATCACCGCGGTGAAGATCGACGACAGCCTGATGGCCCCCGGCGAGGGTGAAATCCTGGCCGACCTGATCGTCGCCGCCCACGCCGACGCCAAGCGCAAGCTGGACGAGGTCAACAGCGCCCTGATGCGCGAGGCCGCCGGCCCCATGGCCGGGATGAACATTCCGGGGATGCCGAAACTCTTCTGATGGCCGCCTCCGCCGGACCGGAAATCGAACGCCTGATCAGTCTGCTGGCCAAGCTGCCGGGCATGGGGCCGCGCTCGGCCCGGCGCGCGGCCCTGGCCCTGCTGAAGCGGCGCGAGCAACTGCTGGTCCCGCTGGCGGCGTCACTGGCTGAAACCGCCGAGAAGGTGGTCAACTGCTCGGTCTGCGCCGCGCCCGACACCCGCAATCCCTGTTCCATCTGCTCCGACAACGCCCGCGGCAACGCCCTGATCTGCGTCGTCGAGGAGGCCGGCGCCCTGTGGGCCATGGAGCGGTCCGGCGCCTTTCGCGGCAAGTATCATGTGCTGGGCGGCCTGCTGTCGGCCCTGGACGGCGTCGGCCCCGAACAGTTGCGCATCGCCGAACTGATCGGCCGGGCAAAAGGCGGCGAAGCGCGCGAGGTCGTGCTGGCCCTGCCCGCCACCGTCGACGGCCAGACCACGGCGCATTACCTGGCCGAACGCCTGTCGGCGGCAGGCGTCGAAGTCACCAGTCTGGCGCGCGGCGTCCCCGTCGGCGGCGAACTGGACTGGCTGGATGACGGCACCATCATCCAGGCCCTGCGAGCGCGACGCCCCGCTTAACATTTCCCTCTCCCGATGGGAGAGGGCTTGAGCCTCGGAGAGCCGAAGGCGATCCGCCAGGCGAAAGGGTGAGGGCCCACCCTGTCAGTCGGCGTAAGCCGTCGCGTAGCGACCTTCGGTCAACTTCACCCGCGAACCCTCACCCTTTGGCGCAAGCACGATCGCTGCCGCTCTCGTGCGCTCAAGCCCTCTCCCATCGGGAGAGGGGCGACTTTCAACCGCCCGCGACTCCGGCTAGGAACGGAGCATGAACACGCTCGAACTCATCCTGCTGATCGTCGCCGTGGCCGCTGTCGCCGGCTTCTTCTGGGCCTTCATGGGCTGGCAGAAGGCCAAGGGGGCGCTCGACGCCGCCGACGCCCGACTGGAGCTGATGGAGGAGAGCCGTGATTCCAT
The DNA here is from genome assembly GCA_029203145.1 of Candidatus Brevundimonas phytovorans. Taxonomy (NCBI): domain Bacteria; kingdom Pseudomonadati; phylum Pseudomonadota; class Alphaproteobacteria; order Caulobacterales; family Caulobacteraceae; genus Brevundimonas; species Candidatus Brevundimonas phytovorans. The sequence goes on along the minus strand of CP119309.1, from coordinate 2,654,722 downwards.
GGCCGAGTTCCTCAAGGCCCAGGCCTCGCAGTCGGCCGAGGCCGTGGCGAGCAAGCTGGTGGCCCGCGCCACCGAGACCTTCCAGGCCCAGGACCGCGTCGCCCGCGAACGCATGGAGGCCCAGCTCAAGCCGGTCTCCGATACCCTGGCCAAGTTCCAGGAACACGTCGCCGCCCTGGAGAAGACCCGCGCCGAGGACACGGGCGGGCTGAAGGAGCAACTGGCCGCCCTGATGACCGCCTCGACCGCCACCCGCGACGAAGCGCGCCGTCTGACCGAGGCCCTGAAGGGCAACACCGGCCGTCGCGGCCGCTGGGGCGAGCAGACCTGCCGCAACGTGCTGGAGGCCGCCGGCATGGCCGGGCGCTTCGACTTCGAGGAGCAGAACTCCTCGGCCAATGACGAGGGCCGTCAGCAGCGCCCGGACTTCATCGTCAAACTGCCCGGCGGCGGCATGTTCGTCATCGACGCCAAGGTGTCGCTGGCCTTCGCCGACGAGGCGGACGGCGACGAGGAAGCGCAAGGGCGCGCCATGTCGGCCCGCACCGCCGCCAGCATGAAGACCCACGTGCGCCAGCTGTCGTCCAAGGCCTATCAGGACCAGTTCAAGCCCAGCCCCGACTTCGTCGCCATGTTCGTGCCCGGCGACGCCTTCCTGTCCGCCGCCCTGGACCACGAGCCCAACCTGATGACGGACGCCATGGCCTCGCGCGTGGTCATCGTCACGCCCACCACCCTGTTCGCCCTGTGCAAGGCGGTCGCCTATGGCTGGCGCGCCGAGGAGCAGGCCAAGAACGCCGAGGACGTCGCCAAGCTGGGCAAGGAGCTCTACAAGCGCCTGTCGGTCATGGGCGGCCACGCCGCCTCGGTCGGTCGGGCGCTGGAAACCGCCGTCGGCAAGTACAACCAGTTCGTCGGCTCGCTGGAGAGCCAGGTCATGGTCTCGGCCCGCCGCTTCGAGGACCTGCAGGTCGATCACGAGGGCAAGGACCTGCCCGAACTTCCCGCCGTCGAACAGTCGCCGCGCACCCTCAGCCGCCCCGAACTGCTGAACGCCCCGGCGGATTAAGCCGCCGCTGGTCTGACAACCACGCTTGACGATCGCTGCCTGTAATGTAAAACGTCCTTGTCAGATCGGGAGGGCGTCGTGGCCGGCAAGCGTAAACTCATTCTCCAGTCAGCGGTCGCGCTGGCTCTGTTCCTTGTGGCGATCTTTGTCACTGGCGGGGTCATCGGCTATCTGAGCGCCAGCGACCAGGACGTGCTGGCCAGTCCGGTCGCCCTGACGGTGATCTGCATCTTCGCCGGTTTCAGCATGCTGATCGCCATGTGGATCAGCTTGAAGTGGATGCGCTCGATCGATGAGGCGGCTCAGGAGGCGCACAAATGGGCCTGGTTCTGGGGCGGGTCCAGCGGCATGGCCGTGGGCGGCGTCTTCGTCATTCTCGCCTCCCTGCCCCAGGCGGCGACCCTCAATATTCCCGCCTGGTATTCCGATCGCGCCGACCCGGCCGCCTATGCCGCCACCGGCGCCTTCGCCATGCTGACGCTGATGCTGATCGGTTACGGCGTCGCCTGGGTCTGGTGGTGGTGGGCGCGTCGATGAGGGGGGCGGCATGAACAACCGTCTCAAGGTCCTGCGCGCCGAACGCGACTGGAGCCAGGCTCACCTGGCGACCGAGCTCGGCGTCTCGCGCCAGACCGTCAATGCGCTCGAGACGGGGCGCTACGACCCCTCCCTGCCCTTGGCCTTCAAGATCGCCCGCCTGTTCGCCCTGCCGATCGAAGCCATCTTCTCGGACGAGGAATAGCCCTCGCCGCTGTTCGCTTGATCCGCCGCCTGAAAGGATGTCCGCCATGCCCATCGCCCGACTGACCGCCTGCGTCCGCGCGACCTTGACCCTCGGCTGCGCCCTGTCGGCCTTGCTGCTGGCGCCGTCCACGATGGCCCAGACGCCGGAGGCGGCGCCTGTCGCCGTCACAGCGGCGCCCAGCGGTTCCGGCCCCGCCCTCTGGGTGATCCGGGACGCGGATTCCACCCTCTACCTGTTCGGCACGGTTCATGTGCTGAAGCCCGAGACGCCCTGGGGCACGGCCCGCGTGGATCGAGCCTTCGCCAGCGCCGATGAATACTGGTTCGAGATTGCGGACCTGAACAATCAGGACGGCGTCATTCCCCTGATCCAGGCCAAGGGGATTTCGCCTGACCGCCCCCTGTCCAGCCTCCTGACCGCCGACGAACTGGCCGACCTGGACGCCGCCGCCCGCACCGTCGGCGCCACGGCGGCGCAACTGGACCCGCTGCGCCCCTGGCTGGCCAGCCTGCAACTGGCGCTCGCCTCGATCCAGAAAGCCGGCTATGTCGCGACCAACGGCGGCGACCAGATCCTGCATGCCCGCGCCGCCGCCGCCGGCAAGCCGATCAGGGGCTTCGAGACGGCGCCCCAGCAGATCGGCTTCATCGCCGACATGTCCGAAGACGCCCAACTGGCCATGCTGCGTTCGAGCCTGAAGGAGTTCGATCAGGCCGAGGCCATGCTGGGGCGGATGGTGAGCGCCTGGTCCACCGGCGACGTGGAAGGGATCGACGCCCTGATCGGCCAGGAGATGAAGGCGGAATCGCCGGAAATGTACGCCGTCATGCTGACACGCCGGAACGAGGCCTGGGCCAATCAGATCCAGACCCTTCTCGCCGGCTCAGGCACAGCCTTCATCTCGGTCGGCGCCGGCCATCTGGCGGGCGCCGACAGCCTGCAGGCGAAGCTGGCGCAGCGCGGTATCACCGCCGCCCGCGTCGTCGACTAGGCCTGTTGGTTCGAGGGTAGGGCGCCATGGCCTCGAATTCGATTTCCTGGGCGGTTTCAACCCAGACCGTGCCTGACGCCTTCGAACGCTACGTCTATGGCATGGCCGACTTTTACGAGGTCTCCGGCGTCAGCGACCATGACCGGCTGAACTTCTACAACGAGACCCGCACCACCGTGGTCGACGCCGGCGCCATCGGCTATGGGCGGTCCGTTTGTCAGACCCTGTCGCGAAGCCCCGCGACCCTGCGCCGCTCGGACGTGGACGGCCTCAACCTGTCGGTGCATCAGGCGGCGGTGGTCGGCGACGCCGACGGCCGGTCGGTCCGCGCCGCGCCTGGCGCCGTTCAGCTGCGCGATCTGTCGCTTCCGGGAAACTCCCGGCTTGAGAGGGTCGACGTCATCGCCCTGATCGCGCCGCGCGCGGCTGTGCCGGCCTGTCTGCTGGGGCGACAGGCCCACGGCGCGGTCATCGCGCCGGATGCGCCGGGCGCGCGCCTGCTGACCGCCCACCTGACCAGTCTGGACGCCCTGGCCGCCACCCTGACGGACGACGAGGTCGAGGCCGCGATCCAGGCCCTGCTGCTGGTCGCGGCGCGGATGACGGGGTTTGCCGTAACGCTGGCGCCGTCCGAGGTCACAGCCCTGCAACGCTCGGTCCGGCGTCAGGCCAAGGGCTTCATCGAAACCCGTCTGACGGCGGGAGACGCCGCAATCACCAGCGACGCCGTGGCCAAGGCGGCGGGCGTGTCGCGCGCCTCCCTCTATCGCGCCTTTGACGAGGACGGCGGGGTCACGCGCTATATTCAGGACCGGCGGCTGCATCACGCCCGGCGCGCCCTGCGACAGAGAAGCGGCCCCGCGCCCACCATCGCCGACATCGCCTACGCCTACGGCTTCGCCTCGGCCTCGCATTTCAGCCGCCAGTTCCGGGCGCGCTTTGGCTATTCCCCCTCAGACGTCGAGCCGCTGTCGCCGCCGCGCGACGTCTCCCTGTCGGACGGACCCATTCGCCACGAAGTGCTGGTGCAGTGGCTCAAGTCCCTGCCGGACGGGCCTGATGTGGCCTAGGTTCAGCTCAGCCCGCTGATGAAGGCGATCAGCGCCGCATTGACCGCGTCCGCCCGCTCCTGTTGCAGCCAGTGGCCGGCGCCGGGCAGGATCACCTGGCCGCGTAGGCTCGTCAGCCAGTCCTTCTGCCCCGCCTCGTGCGGACCGGCGTAGTGGCGGACGGGGTCTCGGTCGCCGACCATGAAGAGGGCGGGCTGGGCAATCTTCTGGCCTTGCAGGAAGGCGGTCAGGCGCCAGTTGCGGTCGAGACAACGATACCAGTCCAGCGGTCCCTTGAAGCCTGACCCGCTGAAGGCGGCGACGTATTCCTCGAAGTGCGCCGCGCTCATCCACGGCGGCAGGGCCGCGTCGTCGGCGATGCTGTCCAGCAGGGACACGCCCTCGGGCATGAAGCCGGTCGACTGGTCGGCCGGTGCGGTGGCGCCGTCATAGGCCCAGAACATCTTCCTCAGCGCCGTCGCTGGATCGGCGTCCAGCGCCACATGGGCCTCCGGCGACTGGAAGCGGTTGATGTAGAGGTCGCCCAGCCCCGCCCGTTTGGTGATGGCCGCCATCGCCGCGGTCGGCGGTCCCTTGGGCCGGCGCGGCTGGAAGGGCACCGACAGGCCGGCCACGGCGCGGAACACATCCGGCCGCATCAGGGCGCAGTGCCAGGCGACCGCCGACCCCCAGTCGTGACCGACGACTACGGCCTGATCCTCCCCCAGCGCCGGCACCAGATCGACCATGTCCCCGACCAGATGCAGGATCGTGTGTTCCTCTGCATCGGCGGGTTTGTCGGTCCCGCCATAGCCGCGCATGTCGGGGGCTACGGCGTGGAAACCGGCTTCGGCCAGGGCCTGAACCTGCGCCCGCCAGCTGATCCCCAGTTCGGGAAAGCCGTGCAGCAGCAGGACCAGCGGGCCTGTTCCGGCCTCCAGCACCTGTTGCGTCAGGCCGTCGGTGGCGATGCGGCGGGTCTGCATGGGCGGTCCTCCCTTTGAACCGAGCCTATCGCGTTTTCGGCCTCTGGCGAGAGGGGCGAACGTTCCCGTTCCGTTTCGCGGCGCAGAGCGCTATGGATCGGGCGTGACCGACGTCTCCGCTCCCTCCACCGTCCAGCCCGCGACTCAGCCTTGGGCCGAGCTGCCGCCTGCCCTGGCCACCCCGCCGGGCGCGGGCGCCGTGTGCGACGCGACGGGCGCGAGGAAGATCGGGCGCGGCGCGGCCGAGGGCGTCTTCACCGGCGGCCCCGTCATGGTCGCCCACGCCAGCCTGACCGCCCGTCGCCTGGGCCTCAGTCCGCCGCCGCGCTCGACCGACATGCTGGACGTGCTGGAGCTCTACGCCTTCGTGCGCCCCGCCAGGTTCTGCGCGCCCTCGCCGTCGGGCCTGGCCCTCGCCCTGGGCCGCTCCGAGCCCAAGGGGGCCGAGGCTCAGGCCCAGGCCCTGCGCGACGCCGCCGCCGACCTGCTGAATGAACTGACCGACCCGGCCTATCCGGGCCGCGAGGACGCCTTCACCCTGGCCGGGACGCTGGACCGGGCAGGCTGGTCCTGGGGCGCGCGCGTGCTGGCCGCGCTTCAGGCGGGTCCCTTGCGCGACCGGCGCGAGCGCGGCGCCGGTCTGGACGTCTGGTCCCGCCTCGCCGAGTGGGAGGACGAGGCCCCGCGCGGCGAGGCCGGCTCCGCCCCCGTCGATTCTGAAAGCGCCCGCATCCGTCTGGACAAGCTGCTGCAGGCCTCGGGTCTGGACGAAACCCGGCCCGCCCAGTCCGACTACGCCGCCGAGGCCGCCTACGCCTTTTCCCCCCGCAACGAGGAGGGCCGTCCGCGCGTCCTGCTGGCCGAGGCCGGCACCGGCACCGGCAAGACCCTGGGCTATCTGGCCCCCGCCAGCCTGTGGGCCGAGCGCAACTCGGGGGCGGCCTGGGTCTCGACCTATACCCGCGCCCTGCAACGCCAGATCGACCGCGAAAGCCGCGCCCTGTGGCCGGACGAGGCCGAGCGCCGCAAGAAGACGGTGGTGCGCAAGGGCCGCGAAAACTACCTCTGCCTGCTGAACCTGCAGGACATGATGCAGGCCGCCCAACTGGGCAACGGCGACCTGATCGGCATGGGGCTGGCCAGCCGCTGGGCCGCGCACAGCCGCGACGGCGACATGACCGGCGGCGACTATCCCGGCTGGCTGCCCGGCCTGTTCGCCGCCGCCCCCAGCCATCAGGCCAGCCCGGCCAATCTGGTCGACCGGCGCGGCGAATGCGTCCACGCGGCCTGTCCGCATTACCGTCTGTGCTTCGTCGAGAAGACCATCCGCGCCAGTCGCCGCGCCGATCTGGTCGTGGCCAACCACGCCCTGGTCATGACCCAGGCCGCCTTCGACGGCGCCCGCTCGGCGCGCGGCCAGAAGCAGGACGGCGAGACGGCGGCGCTGAAACGCATCGTCTTCGACGAGGGCCACCACCTGTTCGACGCCGCCGACAGCGCCTTTTCCGCCGCCCTCTCGGGTCAGGAAGCCGCCGAGTTGCGCCGCTGGATCCGCGGCCCCGAGGGACGCGGCCGTCGCGGGCGCGGGCTGGAACAGCGTCTGGGCGACCTGTGCGCCGACAACGAGGCCGCGGCCAAGGCCCTGAAGGACGCCATGATCGCCGCCGCCGCCCTGCCCGGCGAGGGGGTGTCGGGCCGCATCGCGCCGGCGTCCGGCGAGATCAATCCCATCGGCCCGATCGAGGCCTTCCTCGTCGCCGCCCTGGAGCAACTTCGCGCCCGCAGTCAGGAAACCGGCGGGACCGAGTTCGGCATGGAGTGCGCCCTGCGCCCGGCCACCGAGCCGGTGCTGGAGGCCGCCCGCGCCGCCGCCCGCGCCATCGCCGCCGTCGAGGCGCCCCTGCTGGCCCTGTCGCGCCACCTTGAGGACATTCTGGATGAGGAGGCCGCCGAGTTGGACGGCGCCGCCCGCGCCCGCATCGAGGGCGCCTTGCGCGGCATGGACCGGCGCGCGCGCATGACCTTGCCGGGCTGGCGCTCCATGCTGGCGGCGCTCGAAGAAGGCGGCGACGAACCCGATCCCGATTTCGTGGACTGGCTCAGCGCCGAGGCCGCCTTTGGCCGCATCCACGACGTGGCCCTGCGCCGCCACTGGATCGACCCGACCGTGCCGCTGGAAGCCGCCGTCATTATGCCGGCCCACGGCGTGCTGATCACCTCCGCTACCCTGTCGGACCCGGCGGCCGAGGACCCGTTTTCTCTGGCCCGGATGCGCAGCGGCGCGGCCCGCCTGATCGAACCGGCGCGGACGCTGAAGGTGGACAGCCCCTTCGACTATGCCGCCAACAGCCGCATCATCGTCGTCAACGACCTGATGAAGGACGACCCGCGCCAGATCGCGGCGGCCATGCGCGAACTCTTCCTGGCGGCGGGCGGCGGGGGGCTCGGCCTCTTCACCGCCATCCGCCGGCTGAAGACCGTCTATGAGCGGCTGGGGCCGGATCTCGCCAAGGCGGGCGTCCCTCTCTACGCCCAGCACGTCGATCCGCTGGAGGTTGGAGCCCTGGTCGACGTCTTCCGCGCCGAACAGGACTCCTGCCTGCTGGGCACGGACGCCGTGCGCGACGGGGTGGACGTGCCGGGGCGGTCCTTGCGCGTGCTCGCCTTTGACCGTGTGCCCTGGCCGCGTCCTGACTTGCTGCACAAGGCGCGGCGTGAGCGCTTCGGCGGCAAGACTTATGACGACGCCCTGGCGCGCGGCCGCATCGCCCAGGCCTTTGGCCGCCTGATCCGCCGCGCCGACGACAAGGGCGTCTTCCTGATGCTGGACGCCGCCTGTCCGACCCGCCTGTTCGCCGGCCTGCCGCCCGGAACCGAGGTCCAGCGCATGGGCCTGGCCGAGGCGGTGGAGCTGACGAAGAGCTTCCTGAACCCCGAAGCGGGCTGAAGCCTCCGCTTCTCTTCCCTTCGTCATCCTCCGGCGAGCGGAGCGAGACCGGGGGACCCAGCGGCGCCGAAGGCGATCTTTTCTGTGTGGGCGGTGCGTTTCCCCCTCCGGGCGCCGCTGGGTCCCCCGGTCTTCGCCGCTGCGCGGCTTGCCGGAGGATGACGAAAGATTGGTGCGGGGCTATGCATCGAGCCATGTCCAAGACCACCCCCGCCACCCTCGCCCTGACCAAGGCCGGGGTCGCCTTCGAGCTCTTCCCCTACGACTACGATCCCGACGCGCCGCGCGTGGGACTTCAGGCGGCCGAGGCCCTGGGCTGGGCGCCGGAGCAGGTGTTCAAGACCCTGATGACCCTGGTGGACGCCAAGCCCGCCTGCGTCATCGTCCCGTCCGACTGCGAGGTCAGCATGAAGAAGCTGGCGGCCGCCCTCGGGGCCAAGTCGGCCCAGATGATGAAGCCCGCCGACGCCGAGCGCCTGACCGGCTACAAGGTCGGGGGCGTCAGTCCTTTCGGGCAGAGGAAGGCCGTCCCGACCGTGATGGACGAGACCGCCATCCTGTTCGAGCGCATCCTGATCAACGGCGGCCAGCGCGGCCTGCTGCTGGGCCTGGCGCCGGACGAGGCGGCGCGCGCGGCGGGCGCGAACCTGGTCGATCTGACGGCCTGATTCTGCTGAAGATTATTTTTCGTCCAGCAGCGCCGGCATAGACGCAAAGGGCGTTTCAGGGTCGCCGCCGCCGATCTGCTCGCCCTGGCGCCGGGCTGCGGCACACTGTTCAGCCATCGAAACAGCCGCGCCGGACCGCCCCATGAGCCTCTTTCGCCCGTTGATCGCCGCGATCCTCCCCCGCGCCGCGGGGGCGGATTGAGCGTCCGACCCGCTTCGCCCATTGCACGAATTGCACTGTTTTTTCTCTTGCACCGTACAAGTGCAATCCGACCGGCGGCTTCCCCGCCTTGATCCTTGGTCCTGCCTCAGTCCTTGGGCTAAGTGAGGCCGCGCCCCCGGAGACCCCATGACCGACGCCCCCGCCGCCCCGATCGACGCCCCCATCCGCCACAGCCGCAAGGGACTGATCGTCCCCTTCGCCATCGTCTTCGTCGGCCTGACCCTGTGGACCGGCTGGTGGTTCTTCCTGACCCAGCAGATCGAACAAAAGCTTGAGGGCCGCATCGCCCGGCTGGAGCAGTCGGGCTGGACCGTGAAGCACGCCGGCCTGACCACGACCGGCTGGCCGCTGCGGGCGCGGGTGGCGATGAAGCACGTCGATGTCGTCGCCCCCTCGGGCCATGCCGTCGCCGCGCCCGAGATCGTGGCCGAGGCCAACGCCTACAACCCGACCAAGTGGGTCATCGCCGCGCCGGACGGTCTGGTCCTGACGCGCGGGGCCAAGGGCAAGGTGGCGATCCGCGCCGAGATGATCCGCATGAGCCTGCACGGCCTGACCCAGCGCTGGCCCAATGTCGTGGTCGAGCTGGCCAAGCCGGTCTTCACCGCCCTGCCGGAGGCCGAGCCCTTCCCCCTGGCCAAGGCGGGTCTGGTCCAGTTCTACATGCGGCCCCACGTGGCCGGCTCGAACACGCCGACCGACGACGTCGATGTCCTGTTTCGTCTGGTCGACGGCGAGGGCCGCCCCAATGGTCCGGTCGAGGGCCTGACCCAGTCAGGCAAGCTGAACGCCCAGGTCGAGGCCGTGATCGAGAAGGCCAGCGCGCTGAAGGGCGCCGACGCGCAAGGGTTGCTGTCCGCCTGGACCGCCGCCGGGGGCCGCTTCATCGACATGAAGGGCCAGCTTGAGGCGGGCGAAAGCCGCACCTTCCTGTCCAGCCCGGCCCTGTCGGCGGACGACAAGGGGCAGCTTCAAGGCGAAGTCTTCCTGCGCGCCGAGAAGCCTCTGGCCGCCATCGTCGGTCTGGCCGGGGCTACTCAGGGCGGGGCCGTGGACCGCGCCGCCGCCGCGCGCGCCGCCGCCGCCACGCCGCAGGGCGGCGCCGGCGATCAGGGTCAGGCCGTCGATCTGACGCTGAACTTCAAGGGCGGGCGCACCTATCTGGGGCCCTTCGCCCTGTCCCCCGCACCCCAGCTGTTCTGATGCTGGTCGAACCGCCCGAGGATGCTGAGCGTCTGGCGCTGGACCGCGCCCTGATCGCAGCGGCCCGCGCCCGGATCGTCGCCGGGGCGAGGGGCTCCGCTGACGCTGACGCCATCGCCCTGCGCGACCTGCTGCGCGACATCCCCGTGGCTGAGCGTCCGGCCCTGCGCGCTGTGCTGGGCCGCATCGAGGCGGCGACCGGGCCGGCGCTGGCGACCTGCGGGCCGCTGGCGCAAGCCCTGGCCGCCGACCGCTGGGGCCTGATCGCTCGCCCCGTCGCCGAGCCGGATCAGGCGCTGCTGACGGCTCGCCAGGGCGGGCGCGCCCTGATCGACCTCGGCTCTCGCCCCTGGTGGGGTCGACTGCTGGCCTTGCCCATGCTCAAGGTCGTCGCCGCCCTGCCGGACGACGCCGCCGGTTCGCCCCGCGCCCTGCTGGTCTCGACCGAGGTCCCCGGCCCGACCGGCGACGACCGCACCTTCTGGGTCACGGACAGCGCCGCTCCCGACGCCCGCATCGTCGCGGCCCTGAGCGAAGCGGGCCTGATCGCCAGCCCTCTGGCGGCGGGCGGCGGCTTGAAGCTGTTCGTTCTGACAGGCTATGTGCAGGCCGAGGACGGGCGGCTGATCGACGCCCCCGGCCAGATGAGCGGCGTCATCGGCGCCGCCCCCGTTTACTGACCACGGACTTCGAGGATAACGCCCATGACCGACGCGCCCAAAGCTGCGCCCGCCCCCAAGCCCGGCATCCTCGACATCGCCCCCTATGTGGGCGGCAAGGGCGCCATCGCCGGCTTCGCTGAGCCGATGAAGCTGTCCTCCAACGAGAACGCCCTCGGCGCGGGCGAGAAGGCGCGTGAGGCCTATGCCGCCGCGCTGAAGAACATCCATGTCTATCCCGACGGCCGCGCCGGCAAGCTGCGCGACGCGGTCGCCGCCCATCACGGTCTGGAGGGCGAGCGTCTGATCTTCGGCAACGGCTCGGACGAGGTCTTCGCCCTGCTGAACCAGACCTATCTGCAGCCCGGCGACAATATCGTCACCGGCCAGTACGGCTTCCTCGCCTACCGCATCTCGGCCCTGGCCTGCAGCGCCGAGGTCAAGCTGGCGCCCGAGCCGAACATGAAGGCCGAGGTCGATGCCCTCCTCGAACAGGTCGATGAGCGGACTCGCATCGTCTATGTCTCCAATCCGTCGAACCCGACCGGCAGCTGGAACTCGGGCGAGGAGATCCGTCGCCTGCACGCCGCCCTGCCGGCCCGCATCATCCTGGTGGTCGACGAGGCCTATGCCGAGTTCGTGGTCGAGCCGGAGTGGGAGACCGCCTTCGGTCTGGCCCGCGACGCCGCCAACATCGTCGTCACCCGCACCTTCTCCAAGATCCACGGCCTCGGCGGCCTGCGCATCGGTTTCGGCTACGCCCCGCTGGCGGTGGCCGAGGCCATTGACCGCATCCGACTGCCCTTCAACGTCTCGGTGCCGGGCCTCGACGCCGCCACCGCCGCCCTGGCCGACGAGGCGCATCAGAAGGCCTCGCGCGACCTGGTGCTGGACTGGCGTCCGCGCCTGACCCAGGCCATCCGCGGCTTCGGCTTCGAGGTCTTCCCCTCGGCGGGCAACTTCATCCTGATCCGCTTCCCTGACCAGAAGCGCAACGCCGCCGCCGCCAGCGACTACCTGAACTCCAGGGGCATCATCGTGCGTCCGGTCGGCGGCTACGGCCTGCCAGACTGCGTCCGCATCACCATCGGGACGGAAGATCAGAACCGCGCCGTCATCGACGCCCTCAGCGAGTTCGCGGCCAGCTGATGCAGCTGATTCCTGACGCCGGCTCCCAGGGGCTGAGCGTCAGGGCTTCGGCGTCAGCAGGGCGGTGGAGGCGGTCTCGATGCGGTTCTCCAGCTCGGCCATGAACTCGGCGCGCTTCAGGCCCGCCGGGATGGGCGGCAGGAATTCGAAGACGATGGTGCCGGGATAGCGGCGGAAGCCGTGGGCCGGCCAGTGGACGCCCGAGTTGGTGGCGATCGGCCAGCAGGGGCTGTTCAGGTCGCGGTACAGGGCGGCGATGCCGGGCTTGTAGTCGGGCGCGGCGCCGATCTCGCCCCGCGTGCCCTCGGGGAAGATCAGGATCTGGCGGCCCTCGGCGTGACGGGCGCGCGCCTGGCGCACCATGTCCTTCAGCGCCTTGGCATGGGCCGAGCGGTCCACGGCGATCATCTTCGTCTTCCAGGCGAACCAGCCGAAGAAGGGCAGGACCATCAGCTCTTTCTTCATGATGAAGCAGGTGTCGTCGAGGAAGGCGAACGGGGCGATGACGTCCAGCATGCCCTGATGCTTGCAGGCCAGCAGGGCCGCGCCCGTCGGCCGATGCTCCAGCCCGCGCACCTCGACCTTGACCCCGGCGATCCAGCGCAGGCCGAACAGGACGAACCGCGACCAGGCCTTGATGACCCAGACGGCGGCGCTGTGCGGCATCAGCAGGGCCGGCGACAGGCCGACGGCGAAGATCACCATCGACAGATAGAGCCAAGCGACGAAGATCAGGGAGCGGAGGGTGGTCATGGGGTCAGGCGGCCTCGGGCTGGGTCTGCGGCGCGGATCGTTCCGGGTGATGGCCCCTGATGCGGTGCATCCCCTCGCGGCCCAGCACGGCCAGGTATTTCATGTATTCCAGCGTCATCCGCCGGGCGGTGACGGCGGCTCGCCACCAGCGCGAGTTGTCCAGCGACGGGGTCGAGACGGCGTAGGGCGTCAGCTTGACCCCGGGCGCGGCGCCCCGGATTTCCAGCAGGCTGCGGGGCATGTGGTAGTCGGAGGTGACGACGATCAGGCTGTCATAGTGTTTGGAGCGCGCCCAGGCGGCGATCTCCTGAGCGTTGCCGACGGTGTTCTCGGCCTCGAAACCCAGGTCCACGCAGCAGTTGAACAGCTTGGTCGAACCCGGCGTCAGGGCGCGCAGCTCCTGACGGCGCACGTCGCGGTTGACGCCCGAGATCAGCACCCGGCGGCCCTTGTCCTGTTCCAGCAGACGGATGGCCGCGTTGACGCGCTCGGCCGAGGGGCCGGTCAGGGCGACAATGGCGTCGGCGCGCGCGGGCTCAGGCGCCGGCGTCAGGCCGCGCACGCGCTCGGCGAAGGCGAACAACCCCACCAGCCACATCAGCGCCACCACGGCGATCAGCGTCAGGAACTTCATGATGCTTAACTAGCTAGGTGCGCCCAGCTTCGCCAGCGCCGTGAAGCGGGCGGCGGCCAGAGCGACGCCAAAGGCCAGCAGCGGGCAGGCGATCAGGATCAGCAGGTCGGAAAAGGCGAGCGGCAGGGCCGGGGTCAGCCCGCCCTCGCCGCCGACCAGCCGCAGCAGGGCCAGCAGCAGGGCCGCGACGCTCGCGCCCAGCGCGCCGGCGGTGGCCGCCAGCCCGCCGAAACGCCGCTGGAACAGGCCGGCGACATAGCCGTCGGACGCCCCGTTCAGGCTCAGGGTCTCGATCACGCTCGCCTGCGCGGCCATGCCGGCGCGGGTGGCGTAGGCGATGGCCGCCGCCGTGGCCGCCGCGATCAGCAGGAAGGCGGCGCCGGCCAGGGCTGTGATGACCCCCGCCGAGCGCTCGACCTCGCCGCGCCACAGGCTGTGGTCGTCGACGCTGGCGTCCAGCCCGGCCTCGGCCAGGGCGCGGCTGAGCGTCGGGGCGCTGGCCGGGTTCTTCGGATCCAGCCGCACCGTGACCAGATAGGGCAGGGGCAGGTCGGGCAGGGCCGCCTCGCCGACCCAGGGCCGCAGCAGGGCCTCGGCGGCCTTGCGATCCATGGCCTCCGCCTCGGCCACGCCTTTGACCCCGGCCAGAGTCTCGGCGGCGCGGGCGGCGGCGGTGGCGCCGGTCTCGTCCACGCGCGGACGCACCTGGACCGTGGCCTCGGCGCGCAGCTGGCGCGCCCAGCCGTGGGCGGCCCGGTCGGCGGCCACGGCGCCGACGGCGGTGATGGAGGCCAGGAAGCAGAGGACGGCGATGACCACGATCAGCCAGCGCTCGCCGCCCGCTTCGCGTGACAGCAGGGCGGGGCCGCGAGTGAACAGGGCGCGGATCATGCGGCCTCTCCCGCCACGGTCATCTGGCTCAGATGGCCGTTCTCCAGCCGCAGGACGCTGGCCCCGACGCGTTCGGCCATGGCCTCGTCGTGGCTGGCGATCAGGACGGTGGCGCCCAGCCTGTTCAGCGACTGGAACAGCCGCATCAGCTTGTCGCCCATGGCCCGGTCGACGCTGCCGGTCGGTTCGTCGGCCAGGATCAGGCGGGGGCGGGTGATGACGGCGCGGGCGATGGCCAGCCTCTGCTTCTCGCCGCCGGACAGGGCCGGGGGCAGGGCGTCCATCCGCTGGCCCAGACCGACCCAGCGCAGCATCTCGGCCACGTCGGCGGCGTGATCGGCGGGCTTGCCCCCCGCCAGGGTCAGGGGCAGGGCCGCGTTTTCAAAGGCGGTCAGGTGGTCCAGCAGGCGGAAATCCTGAAACACCACCCCCATGCGCCGCCGAAAGGCGGGCACGCCGCCACGCGGCAGGTCGGTGACGTTGCGCCCGAACAGACTGATTCGCCCCGTCTGAGGGCGCTCGGCCAGGGTCAGCAGACGCAAAAGCGAAGACTTGCCCGCGCCGGAGGGTCCGGTAAGGAAGTGGAAAGAGCCCTGCGTCAGACTAAGGTTAACGTCGCGCAGGACGTCGGGCCTGTCCGCATAGCCGAAACCCACGCCCCGCAGGCGGACGGTGTCGGGCGCGGAATCAGGGTCGGCAGCGCGTCGGGTCGAGTTTGGCATCAGATTTCGTATTTGGACCGGGGCGTTGCGGGCGCCTCGACAGGAGGGGGCGTCGAGCCTCGCAGTCAGCCGACATGATACTGACCTGCCCCGCCTGCGCCACCAGCTATTTTGTGCCCGACGATGCGATCGGGCCGAACGGCCGTCGCGTGCGCTGCAAATCCTGCGGCCACGACTGGCGGGCGACGCCTGAGGACGAGCCGCTGGAGCTGTCCGCCGCCGCCGCCGCGGAGCCGGTCGTCGAAGCCGCCGGTTTCGGCAAGCGCGAGGACGCGCCTGAAAGTCTGGCCGAGACCCCCGCGCCTGAACTGCCCCGCGCCTTCCGCGCCAAGGCCGAGCAGCAGCGCAAGATGCGCCGCGCCGCCGCCCAGGGCGCGGTCTGGGCCGGTCTGGCCGTGGTCTTCCTGGCCCTGATCGGCGCGGCCTTCGTCTATCGCCTGCCCATCGTCCAGGCCTGGCCCCAGGCCGCCGCTGTCTACAAGCTGGTCGGGGCGCCGGTGAACCTGGCCGGGCTGGAGTTCGAGGCCGTCGGCATCCGCCTGGCGCCCCATGATCCGGGCAAGGTGATCGTGTCGGGGGCCCTGCGTAATATTCGCGACAACGAGGTGGTCGCCCCGCCGGTCCGCGTGGCGGTGGTGAACGCCGCCGGCGCCGAAATCGCGCACCGCATCCTTCGTCTGGAGACCGCGCCGGTCCTGCCCGGCAAGGTCCAGGGCTTCGCCGTCGTCATTCCTGATCCCGATCACAAGGCGGCCAGCGCCGGGTTTGCTTTCGTGCTGGACCTGGAGGATCGGCCCAAGCCCGCCGAGGCGGTTCCGACCAAGCCGACGAGCCGACGTCCGCCCTCGGCCGTCGAGGAAGGGCTGCGCCGCGACACGGCCCTGAGCCAGACGCCGCGCGACGCGACCCCCCTCGACAAAAGCCCCGCCAAGGGTCTATCCGCCGGACATGGCTGATCAAGACCCGGCGCCCGCCCCCACGGTTCTCCTGCCGCAATCCGGGATCGAGGCGATTGTCGCCGATCTCGCGCGGCGCATCGCCCCCGTCATCGACGATGAAACGGTGGCCGCTGTCCTGCTGACCGGCGGGCTGTGGTTCGCCGCTGACCTGACCCGCGCCCTGTCGCGAGAAGGCCGTAACGTTCGCTTTGACGCCCTGTGGCTGGCCTCCTACGGCGACGAGCAAAGCAGCCGCGGCAAGATCGACGTTTACGCCCCCTTCCAGCGCCCCATCGCCGGCAAGCGGGTGCTGATCCTCGACGACGTGTTCGACACCGGTCTGTCGCTGGCCGAAGCGGTGCGCATCACCAAGGAGGCCGGGGCGTCCGAGGTCCTGACCTGCGTCTTCGCCCGCAAGCCCTGGCCCAAGCCGCGCGCCCCTGAGCCCGACTTCGTCGGCTGGGAGGCCCCGAACCGCTTCCTCGTCGGCTACGGTCTGGACCACAAGGGCGGCCTGCGCGGCCTGCCCGACATCTGCGCCCTGGATTAGGTCGCGGGCCGCCGTTGCACTGCGAACCGAAAAAAACAGTGCAATTGGTGCAATGAAGGGGACGTCTGAGGCGAGGCCTTGTCTCGCGACGGCTTGCGCCGAGGGATGCCGACGACCCTCATCCGACCCTTCGGGCCACCTTCTCCCATTGGGAGAAGGGAGGGGCGAGCGCCGAAGTCCTGAACGGGCGGCGGCGGGCAGTGATGTCAAAGAACGCGCCTAGTGTGGCGCGGTCCGTGACTCAGGCGAGAATGTGGGCTTCCGAGCCGCGCAATCCCGATGATTCATGGGGATTGGCGCTGGGCGCTATGAATGGAACCCCTAGTCTTTCAGCCAGTCCGCCATCGGTTCGCGGGCGAACATCTGCTCATAGGTCGGACGCGGGCGGATGACCGCGCAGCGCGCACCGTCGACCAGAACCTCGGCGGCCAGGGGGCGGGTGTTGTATTCGCCGCTCATCACCGCGCCATAGGCGCCGGCGCTCATGAAGACGACCAGATCGCCGGCTTCGAGCGGCGGCAGGTCGCGGTCGCGCGCGAAGGTGTCGCCCGTCTCGCAGACCGGGCCGACCACGTCGTAGGGGCGGTCCTCGCCCGCGCGCGGCCGCACCGGCTTCAGATCGTGGAAGGCGTCGTAGAGGGCCGGGCGCATCAGGTCGTTCATCGCTGCGTCCAGCACCAGGAAGCGACGGCCATCGGTGCGTTCGTTGACCTGAATGACCCGGCTCAGCAGCACGCCCGCATTGGCGGCCATCAGCCGGCCCGGCTCGAAGGCCGCCTCGACGTTCAGCCCGTCCAGCACGCGCGCGGCCATGGCCACATAGTCGGCGGGCGAGGCGGTTTCCGCGTCGCCGTAATAGGGCACGCCCAGACCGCCGCCGAGGTCCAGACGGGTGACGCTGTGGCCCTGCGCCCGCAGGGTCTCGGTCATCGCCCGCAGGACGCGGAAGGCGTTCTCCAGCGGGGTCAGGTCGGTGATCTGGCTGCCGATGTGGCAGGCCAGACCCACGGGCGTGACGTGGCGCGAGGCGGAGGCGCGCGCGTAGAGGCTGAGCGCCTCCTCGACGGGGACGCCGAACTTGTCGCCGGCGCCGCCGGTGGTGATCTTGGCGTGACCGCCCGCGCCGATCTTGGGATTGACGCGAATGGCGATGGCGGGAGAAGCCGACTTTTCAGCCGCGACGACGATCAGCCGCTCCAGCTCCGCCGAGGACTCGACGTTGATCTGGCGCACGCCGACGTCGATGGCGAAGGCCAGTTCGGCGTCGGTCTTGCCTACGCCGGAGAAGATGATGCGTTCAGCCGGCACGCCCGCCGCCAGGGCGCGACGGATCTCGCCCTCGGACACGGTGTCGGCGCCGCAGCCCAGTTGCGCCAGCGTCGCCAGCACCGACAGGTTGGAGTTGGCCTTGACCGCAAAGGCGATCAGGGCCTCGCCCAGCGCAGATTGGTGGGCGTCACAGGCCTCGCGCAGCAGACCGTAATGGCGGCGCAGGGTGGCCGAGGAATAGACATAGGTCGTGGTCCCGACCTCAGCCGCCAGCGCCTCCAGAGAGACGCCTTCGGCGTGCAGAACACCATCCTTCAGGTCGAAATAATGCACGCGCGGAAGGTCCAGTCTGTAAAGGGGGCGAGCGGCCGATCAGGCCTCGATCACGCCATCGGCGGGCGACCGAAGGGGTCCGAGGCGCCGCTGTCGATGGGGTTCTGACGCGGGGCGGTGTTGATGGTCGCCGGGTCCGGCAGGGTCTTGGCGTTCTTGTCGCGGGGCGCGCGCTGGGTCTGGACGGCGCCGGGCGCCTCCAGATCAGCCATGCGGCCGCAACCGGCCAACAGAAGGGCGGCGGCGCCCGCGAGGATCAGGGTCTTTTTCACAGGCGGCTTCTCCAGTCGGCGATGCGGGCGCGGACCTGTTCCGGCGCCGTGCCGCCGAAGCTCTGGCGGCTGGCGCAGGAGGCTTCGGGCGTCAGGACTTCATACACGGCTTTGGTGATGCCGGAATCCAGAGCCTGCAATTCTTCCAGCGGCAGATCGCCCAGGCCGACGCCGAGCGCCTCGGCGCGCTTCACGGCGGCGCCCGTGACATGGTGGGCCTTGCGGAAGGGCAGGTTCAGTTCGCGCACCAGCCAGTCGGCCAGATCGGTGGCGGTCGAGAAGCCGGCGCCGGCGGCGGCGGCCATGCGCGGGGTGTTGGGGGTGATGGCGGCGACCATGGCGGTCATGGCCGTCAGGGCCAGATCGAGCGCGTCGAAGGCCTCGAACACCGGCGGCTTGTCCTCCTGCATGTCCTTGGAATAGGCCAGCGGCAGGCCCTTCATGACGGTGGACAGAGCGACCAGCGAGCCCATGATCCGGCCCGTCTTGGCGCGGACCAGTTCGGCGGCGTCGGGGTTGCGCTTCTGCGGCATGATGGACGAGCCGGTGGTCAGGTCGTCGGGCAGGGAGGCGAAGCCGAACATCGGCGTCATCCAGACCACGATCTCCTCGGCCAGACGCGACAGGTGACCCGCTGCGATCGAGGCGGCGGCCAGGCTTTCCAGGGCGAAATCACGGTCCGACACGGCGTCCAGCGAGTTGGCCATGGGGCGGTCGAAGCCGAGGGCCTTGGCCGTCATGTGGCGGTCGATGGGGAAGGGCGAACCGGCAAGGGCCGCGGCGCCCAGCGGGTTCTCGTTCATGCGGGTGCGGGCGTCGGCGAACCGGCTGGCGTCGCGGCCGAACATCTCGACATAGGCCATCAGGTGGTGGCCGAAGGTGACGGGCTGGGCCGTCTGCAGATGGGTGAAGCCGGGCATCAGGTCGCCCGCGTGCTGCTCGGCCCGGTCCAGCAGGGCGGCTTGCAGCGTCTTCAGCTGTTCGACGGTGCGGTCGCAGGCGTCGCGGACCCAGAGGCGGAAGTCTGTCGCCACCTGATCATTGCGGCTGCGCGCCGTATGCAGACGTCCTGACGGCTCGCCGATCAGCTCCGACAGGCGGGCTTCGACGTTCATGTGGATGTCTTCATAGGCGTCGCGGAAGGGGAAGGACCCGTCCCGGATCTCGCCCTCGATGACGTCCAGCCCGCCCAGAATGGCCTCGGCGTCGGCCTGAGCGATGATGCCCTGCTGGGCCAGCATGCGGCAATGCGCCCGCGACCCGGCCAGGTCCTGCGCCCACAGGCGTTTGTCGACGCCGATGGAGACGTTGATGGCCTGCATGATGTCGGCGGGCTTGGCGCTGAAGCGTCCGCCCCATAGAGACTGACCTTGAGGGGTGTTGGAAGGCGTGTCGGACATGAGCGGCTCTAAACGGACTTTGGCGGGCGTGGCGACGGCGGTGCTGCTGATCGGCGCGATCGGCGGCGCGGCGATGCTATACGCCAATCGCGACGGCGGGGGCAAAGAGTCCGCGTCATCGCCGCTGGCGGTTTACGCCAGGGGCTCGCTGTCGAAGCTGCTGACGCCCGCCCCGAGCCCTGCGCCCGACTATGTGTTCAAGGACGCCGAGGGCCGCGATGTCCGCTTCGCCGACTTCAAGGGCAGGGTGGCGGTGGTCAACCTGTGGGCCACCTGGTGCGCGCCGTGCAAGATCGAGATGCCGACCCTGGCGGCGCTGGCTGAGCACTACAAGGACCGCGACGACGTGGCCGTCGTCGCCATCAGCATGGACGTGGACAAGGCCGTGCCCGAGGCGCGCGCCTTCATCGCCGAGCACCCGCCGCTGGCCTTCTACGCCGATCCGAAATTCCAGCTGCCGTTCGAGTTTCCCGGCAAGGGGGCCATGCCCCAGACCATCCTGCTGGATCGCCAGGGGAATGTCCGCGCCGTCCTGACCGGCGAGGCGGACTGGGCGAGTGCGGAGGCCAAGGCCCTGGTAGAGGCGTTGCTGGCGCAGGGCTGATCCTTCTCCCCTTGCGGGAGAAGGTGGACGGCGAAGCCGGACGGATGAGGGGTTGCGATACGTTCAACTCGCGACTGTCTTCCAGCCTTGAGAGACCCCTCATCCGGCCCTGACGGGCCACCTTCTCCCGCAAGGGGAGAAGGTGGCGCGTTGTCCTAGTTCTTGGCCGGGACGCGCGTGTCGGTGGCCGGGTCGACGGCGCCGGGGCGGCCTTCGGCGGCGGCTTCGGCCTGATTGCCTTCCAGCTTGTCGGCGACCTTGCCGGCGCCGCTCTCGACCGCCTGAGCCGCCTTCATGGCGCCGGATTCGACCACTTCCCCGGTCTGGGCCGCGACGTCAGCCGCCTTGTCGCCGGCCGCTTCGGCGTGGGTCTCGGCCGTCTTCTGCTCGGCCTGGGTGCAGGCGGCGGCGCCGAGCGCCAGGATGGAAGCGGCGGCGATGCCCAAGGTACGAGTGGAAAGCGTGCGGGTGCGCATGGGATGTCCCCCTTCTTGCGATGAACCTTGGCGGTAAACGCCGTCGGTCTCGCGGGGTTGCGTTTCCTAGTCCAGATCCACCGGCAGGGTCTGGCTGGCCAGCAGCCGCTCCGTCGTGGCCCAATGATCCGGGCCCTGACCCTCGACCCAGGTCTGCACCATGTCGCGGCCCAGGCCGTAGTTGATCACGTAGCTGCGATAGGTCTCGATGAAGCTGAGCCGCTGGGCCGCCCGGTCGCGGGCGATCAGATTGTATTTCTGCAGTTGGTCCAGCGCCGTCTCGCGGTCGATGCGCCCGGCCAGATAGGCGTCGGCCACGGTGTACTCGGCCCGGCCCAGCTCGCGCGTCAGGGCCAGAAGCTGAGTCTGGGCCTCGGCCGTCGCCGGGTCCAGCCCGGCCAGGGGGTAGAGGATGCGCTTCTCGAAATCGGTGCGCTCATGGCCGGGGAAGGCCAGGTCGATGCCGTAGTTGGCGCTGCCCTCGGCGATGAAGGACATGGGGCTGAACAGGGGATAGACGCTCATCTCGACCCAGCCCTTCTGCTTCACAAAGGTCTGTTCCAGCAGGGCGTTATAGACGTGGTGGCCGGGATAGCCCTCGTGGCAGCCCAGATCGACGGCGCGGTCGATATAGATGGGCAGGTCCGTGTTGACCTGGATCAGGCTGAAGGCGTTCCCCTTGTACCAGTTGTAGCCCGACCACGGCTTGTTGGTGACGAACTCCAGGGTGAAGGTCTCGTTGGCGGGCAGGGTCATGTGCCGCTCGGTGCGCGCCTTGCACTCGTTGATGGCGGCCCGCATCACCGGCTCCAGCCGATCCTTGGGAATGACGTAGCGGGCGCGGAAGGCGGCGACGCGGTCGGCCAGCGGCCCCTCGCCGGGGATCAGGGCGTCGATGCGCGCCAGCACTGGATCATAGGACGACAGGGGCCGCAGTTCCGGCCGCACGCCGAACTGGGCCTCGGCCTCGTCGGCGAAGCTCATCTTCTCGCCGCCCAGCATCCTCAGGCGCGCCGAGGCCGCCGAAACATGGGCCAGCAGATAGGCGCGGCGCTGGCGGCTTTCGGCGTCCAGTCCGGTGGTCGGGATCGCATCCAGTCGCTGCGTCAGGGCGGCGGCGCCCTCGGCCAGCTGGGGCAGGGCGCGCGGATGGGCCTTGGCCGCCTCGGCCCATTCGGCGGGGCCGTAATAGGCGTCGACATAGCCCGGTTCGCGCTCGCCGATCTCCAGCGTCAGGGCGACGTAGTCGCGCGCCACGGCGTCCAGGCTGTCGCTCGCCGGTTTCGGCGCGCTGGCGCAGGCGGCCAGCAGGCTGGCGCCCATCAGGGCGGCGATCGTCATATGGCGCATGGAAGCTCCCTCTCTCCGGCCGCGACGCTAGGCGTTCGGGGGCGCGCCGCCAAGACCGGGCGGGTCAAGTCGCCCGCGGTCGAGATTCAGGATTGAGGCGCCTAGTCCCTTGCTGTAAGCACCGCCGTCCGGCCGTCGCGCCGCAGACGCACCCGTAGCTCAGCTGGATAGAGTGCTGCCCTCCGAAGGCAGAGGTCACAGGTTCGAATCCTGTCGGGTGCGCCATCTTTTCCTCAGTATCGTCAATTGACCCCGGCGCCGCCGCGACGGATGTTGCCGTGTGAGCGAACCTGACCTTCCCGTCCGACGACGCCTGCCCCGGGGGCGGCTGCCTGCGCCTCCGACGGGGATGGGGCTGATCGAGGGCTTTTCCGACATTCGATTGAGCGTCGAACAGGCCGAGGCCTCGCTGGAGGCGGCGGCGGATCGGCTGTCGCTGCCGCGTTCGGGCTGGTCCTCAGGGCAGTTCGACATGCTGGCGATTTCCGGCGGAGCGGCGGGCGGCGCCTATGGGGCCGGGGCCCTGGTCGGGTTGAGCGAGGCAGGCGCGCGGCCCGAGTTCGCCCTGGTCACGGGGGTCAGCACCGGCGCCCTGATCGCGCCCTTCGCCTTCCTCGGCTCGGCCTGGGACGAGCGTCTGGCCGACGCCTATGTCGGGGGCCACGCCGCCGACCTGTTGAGCCTGCGCCGACTGGCCTCCAGCTTCACCGGCGGGCTGTTCCGGGGCGAGGCCCTGGACGCCCTGATCCATCCCTTTGTCGATGAGGCCCTGATCGACGCCGTGGCGGTCGAACACGCGCGGGGGCGGCGGTTGCTGGTGGCGACGACCGATCTGGACAGCCAGCGCGCCTGCATCTGGGACATGGGGGCCATCGCCGCGCACGGCGGCGACAAGGCTGTGGCCCTGTTCCGCGAAGTTCTGGCCGCCTCGGCCAGCCTGCCGGGCCTGTTTCCGCCTCGGCGCTTTCCCTGCGAGTTCGACGGCGACAGGTTCGAGGAGATGCATGTCGACGGCGGTGTGGCCGCGCCGCTCTTCCTGATGCCTGAGGGCCTGTTGCGCTGGAACCGCCTGGGCCGGCGGCTGCACCGCGGGCGGGTGCATGTCCTGGTCAATACGGTGCTGGAGCCGGAGCCGCGCACCACGGCGCCCAATGTGGCGGCGGTGCTGACCCGCAGCTTTGACGCCATGCTGAGGTTTTCCTATCGCCAGGCCCTGGGCGTGGCGACGACCTTCTGCGCGGCGCAAGGCCTGTCGATCAGCGTCGCCTCCATCCCCGACGCCCCGGATCAGGGCGGGATGCTGAGCTTCGACACCCTCACCATGAAACGGCTGTTCGACGCCGCGCGAGAACGGGCGCAGGCGGGCGAGCTGTGGCGCTCGCCGGTGGCGGAACGGCAGGGACTGCAAGGCCTGCTGGATCGGTTGCGGCCGCGCGCATAGGGGCGCATGGAAGGGGCCTCCCCAAGACTTCCAAGGCCCCATCGTGTCCGAGAACGAACAGACCCCCGCCCAGCTTCCCCCCGTCCTTCTGCCCGAAGGCCAGCCGGTCGGCCGCGTCATCGCCATGCCCGCAGACACCAACCCCGAGGGCGACATCTTCGGCGGCTGGCTGCTGGCCCAGATGGACCTCGCCGGCGCGACCCCGGCCTTCGAGCGCGCCAACGGCCGCTGCGCCACGGTGGCTCTGGACGGCATGGTCTTCCACCAGCCGGTCTCGGTCGGCGACGAGGTCTCGACCTACGCCAAGGTGATCCACACCGGCCGCACCTCGATCCGCGTCCATGTCGAGGCCTGGAAACGGTCGCGCGGAGAGCCCGAGGCCCGTTCGGTGCGCGTGACCGAAGGCGTCTTCACCTATGTCGCCATAGATTCCGACCGCAAGCCGCGCGTCCTGCCGCCGGTTCTGGACAGCCAAGCTTAAGCATATCATTGTTCAGCCTTCGCCTCGGAGGAGGCTTGGGGAGAGACTATGTGGGTTCTTGCGGGCATCGGCGTCGTTCTCGGCGGCCTGGTTCTGATCCTGCGTGAGGGCTGGCCCTTGCTTGAGGCGCAACGGACCGGCGTCATCCGTAGCAAGGGGTATTCGGCGCGCCGTATCGAGCGCTCAGCCGAACCCGAGCGGTTCGAGGCCTTGTGCCGCACTCGACGTCAGGCGGTCGGGGCTGGCGCGCTCGCAGTGCTGGGCGGCGTGTTCTGGACCTTCATGCAAATCGCCAGCGCTATGGCGGGCTGAAATCGGCGGTGCGCCGCGCACAAGACCAAGCGCCGCACTCGGTAATTCTTGACGTTCGAGGCTTGGCCCCCTACCTGCGGGCCATGGCTATTCGTCGCATCCTCACCATCGATAACGCCGCCGACCTGGCGATCCTCAAGGCCGTCTCCCCGCCCGTGGAGGGCGGCGTGACCGACGAGCTGCGCGCCCTCATGGATGACATGCTGGAGACCATGTACGCCGCGCCGGGCATCGGCCTGGCCGCCGCACAGATCGGCGAGCTGAAACGCGTCGTCGTCATGGACCTGGGCGACAAGCCGGTCGAGGGCGCGTCGGAAGACCCCGAGGCCGAGGAAACTGAAGAGCTTCAGTTGGCCCGTCGCAACCCGCGCTTCTTCGTCAACCCGGAGGTCATCTGGGCCTCGGACGAGATGTACGCCTACGAAGAGGGCTGCCTGTCGGTGCCCGACTATTACGACGCCGTCGAGCGTCCGGCCCGCATCCGCGTCCGCTACATGGACTATGCCGGCCAGCAGATCGAGGAAGAGATCGAGGGTCTCTACGCCGTCTGCTTCCAGCACGAACTGGACCACCTGAACGGCGTCCTCTTCATCGACCACCTGTCGCGCCTGCGCCGCGAGCGGGCCGTCGCCAAGGTCAAGAAGAACGCAAGGCTCGCTGCCTGATGGCCCGCAAGACCCAGATCATCGACCCCAGCGGTCGTCGCCGTCTGACCCGCAACCAGAAGGTCGGCGTGGCCAGCCTGGCCACCATCGTCGCTGTCGGCGCACTGGGCGTGGTGGCGGGTCTGCTGCTGGACCGTCTGCTTGATTTCGACGACGCGCTCGACGCGGGCGGCGAGTGGGACGAAGGCGGCGGCGTCTATACGCGCTGGATGTAATCCGTCCCACGGTCTAAAGGCGTGCCCATGCGCCTAGCCTTCATGGGAACCCCCGACTTCGCCGTGCCGTCGCTGGCCGAGCTGATCGCCTCGGGACACGAGATCGCCGCCGTCTATTCGCAACCGCCGCGCCCCAAGGGCCGGGGGCAGAAGCTGACGCCGTCGCCGGTCCACGCCTTCGCCGAGGCTATGGGCCTGCCGGTCTTCACGCCCGAGAGCATGAAGGCGCCGGAAGCCATCGACATCTTCAAGAGCCTGGATCTCGACGCCGCCTGCGTCGTCGCCTACGGCCAGATCCTCAAGCCTGAAGTGCTGGAGGCGCCGCGACTGGGCTGTTTCAACCTGCACGGCTCGCTCTTGCCGCGCTGGCGCGGGGCCGCTCCGATCCAGCGCGCCATCATGGCCGGCGACCGCCAGACCGGCGCCCAGATCATGCGGATGAGCGAGGGCCTGGACGAGGGCGCCATCATCCTGTCCGAGGTCATGGACATCCATCCCGACGACACGGCGGCCAGCCTCACCGAGCGCATGGCGCACCTCGGCGCCGCCCTGTGGCCGCGGGCGCTGGCCGCCATCGAACGCGGCGGCTTCACCGAGACTGAACAGGCGGGCGAGGCGACCTACGCCAAGAAGATCACCCCCGCCGAGGCCCGTATCGACTGGACCCGCCCCGCTGCCGAGGTCGACGCCCATATCCGTGGCCTGTCGCCCTTCCCCGGCGCCTGGTTCGAGGTCGAGGCGGACGGCGAGCCCGTGCGCGTCAAGGCCCTGATGTCGGCTCTGGCTGACGGGCAGGGCGCGCCCGGCCAGGTGCTGGACGACGCCCTGACGGTGGCCTGCGGAACCGGCGCGGTGCGCCTGACCCGCGTGCAGCGCCCCGGCAAGGCGGCGCAGTCGGCCGAGGAAATGCTGCGTGGTTTCCCGCTCCCTGCTGGAACTGTGCTGGGCGGGCCGCGTCGGGTCGAGAAGGCGGAGCCTTCTGATCGCGGCCTCCAAGAGTAATGCCCCGCTACCGTTTCACAGTCGAGTACGACGGCTCGGCCTACAACGGCTTTCAGGCCCAGACGGACCAGCCGACGGTGCAGGGCGTCATTGAGACGGCGATGACCGCCTTCTCCGGCCAGACGGTGCGCATCGCCGCTGCCGGCCGCACCGATACCGGCGTCCACGCTACGGGCCAGACCTGTCACGTCGATCTGGAGCGCGACTGGCCGGCGCGGACGGTGATGAACGCCCTGAACGCCCACCTGATGCACGAGGCCGTGGCGGTGCTGGACTGCGCTCCCGTCAGCGACGACTGGCACGCCCGCTTCACCGCCAACGGGCGCAAGTATCTGTATCGCATCCTCAACCGGCCCGGCCGCCCGGCTCTGGACCGGGGCCGGGTCTGGCACGTCAAGAAGCCGCTGGACGCCGAGGCCATGCATGCGGCGGCGCAGGCTTTGGTGGGCCTGCACGACTTCACCACCTTCCGCGACGCCCAGTGCCAGTCGGCCAGCCCGGTCAAGACCCTGGACGTGGCCCGCGTCGCCCGCGTCGGCGAGGAAGTGCATCTGGTGTTCGAGGCCCGCAGCTTCCTGCACCGTCAGGTCCGCTCGATGGCCGGCAGTCTGGCCGAGGTCGGTCTGGGCCGCTGGGGCGTGGCTGATCTGGGCGCCGCCTTGGCCGCCAAGGACCGCGCACGCTGCGGCCCGGTGGCGCCGTCAGACGGCCTCTATCTGACCGGCGTCACCTATGAGGCCGAGGCCTAGGCGTCATATTGTGCGCTTGGTTCGGCTGGGCGTCTCTGGGATGCCATGAAACCCGCGCTCCATGGCATCGCCTTGACCGCACAAATGTCGATGGCGGCGACGGATTAGGCTCGATTGATTGTCAGGCGCCGACATCTGCAAAATGACCGGCATAATCTACCGCGAGGCCTAGAGGCCATGTCCTTGAAAGCAAAGTGGCGCACCCGAAGAGATTCGAACTCCTGACCCCCAGATTCGTAGTCTGGTGCTCTATCCAGCTGAGCTACGGGTGCGCATTGCCTTGCGGGCAGGGCGGCTATCTAGCGGGCGGGGCCGGGGCTGGCAAGCAGCTTTTCAGAAAATGCCGATAGAAAATGCAGACTTGGACTTTGCGGGCTGTGACACTAGGCATGAACCTCTCCCCGAACCCCGCAGGAGCCGTTTCGTGCGCGCCTATTCCAACCCCTCGTCGAACCGTCGGCGCAAGATTTCGCTCATTCTGACGAGCGCGGCTGTCAGCGCATTTATCTTGGCGGGATGCGCCACGGCGCCGGTCGCCGAGGCGACGGCGGTGGAACCGATTGCAGCGGCGGCGGAAACGCCTGCGCGCGGGCCCTTCGTGTCGGCGGCCAACCCCCTGGCGGTCGAGGCGGGGATGAAGGTTCTGGCGCGCGGCGGGGCGGCGGTCGACGCCGCCGTGGCCATCCAGGCGGTCCTGGGTCTGGTCGAGCCGCAGTCTTCGGGCCTGGGCGGGGGCGCCTTCATGATGGTCTATGACGCCGAGAGCGCGGCGCTGACCGTTTATGACGGACGCGAGACGGCGCCCGCCTCAGCCACGCCTGAGCTCTTTTATGAAAACGGTCGGCCGCTGCCCTTCGTCGATGCGGTGCTGAGCGGCCACTCGACCGGCGCGCCGGGCGCCGTGCCCATGCTGGCCCTGGCGCAGAAGCAGCATGGCGCCCTGCCTTGGTCGGAACTGTTCGGGGACGCCGAAAAGCTGGCCCAAGACGGCTTTGTCGTCAGCCCGCGACTGGCCGGAATGATCAACGGCGATGCGCCTCAGGCCAAGACCCGCTGGGCGACCGAGTATTTCACCAAGGCCGACGGCACGCGCTACGTCGCCGGGGATGTACTGAAGAACCCCGCCTATGCCGAGACGGTGCGGACGCTGGCGCGCGAGGGCGCGGCGGGCTTGCAGACCGGGCGTCTGGCCGAGGCCATCGCCGCCGCCGTGGCCGAGGGGCCGCGTCCGGGCGGGCTGACCACCGCTGACATCGCCGCCTATCGCCCCCTGGTGCGCGAGGCCGTCTGCGGACCCTACAAGGTCTATGTCGTCTGCGTGCCGCCGCCGCCGTCCAGCGGGGCGTCGATCCTGCAACTGCTGGCCATGGGCGAGCAGACGCCGGATCTGGACAAGGGCGCGCAGAGCCCCGAAGCCTGGGCCGCCTTCGCCCAGCTACAACGGCTGATGTACGCCGACCGCGACCGCTATTTCGGCGATCCCGCCTTCGTCTCGGTGCCGGTCGCCGGCTTGCTGGACCCGACCTATGTGGCCGAGCGCGCCGCCCTGGCCCCGGCTCTGCGTGGGGCCGCCCCGTTCGGGACGCCGCCGGGCGCGCCGCGCGTCGGCGCCGACGCCACGCGTGAGCCGGCCGGCACCTCGCACCTGGTCGTGGTGGACGCCAAGGGCAACGCCGTCAGCATGACCACCACGGTCGAGAGCCTGTTCGGTTCCGGCCGGATGGCGGGGGGCTTCTTCCTCAACAACCAACTGACCGACTTCTCGCTGGTCCCGACCGCGGCCGACGGCACGCCGGCGGCCAACGCCGTGGCGGCGGGCAAGCGTCCGCGCTCGTCGATGTCGCCGGTCATCGTGCTGGACCGGCAGGGTCGGCTGGTGGGGGCTCTGGGTTCGCCCGGCGGCTCGTCCATCCTGGCCTATAACGCCAAGGCCCTGATCGCGGCCCTGGGCTGGGGTCTGCCGGTGCAGGAGGCGTTCGACCTGCCCAATCTGGTGGCCAAGGGCGACGGCTTCGGCGCCGATACCGAGGGCTTCAGCGAGGCTTTGCAGGAAGGCATGGCGGCGCGGGGGATCGTACTGCGGCCCAATACATCGGAGAATTCGGGTCTGCACGGCGGCCTGTGGCGTAACGGACGCTGGGACGCCGGGGCCGACAGCCGACGCGAGGGCGTGGCGCGCACCCAGTAGGGGCGCGCTATTCGCGGGGGCGGATCGTCAGCTGGAAGGCCACCAGGCCTTCCGACACGTCCGTGTTGATGCCGCCATAGGCCTTGATGCCGTTGGCCTCGATCTCGCGATAGACGACGCCGACCGAGCCTTGCAGCGCGCCTCGACGATAGGCCACGCCGATCGAGGCGTCGCCGAGGAAGGCGCCCGTGTCGTGGCTCATGCCCGAACGGGCGAAGTCGCCGTCGCGGGTGCGGGCGAAGTTGTAGCCGACAGCGCGCCTGGACCCGGCGGCATAGACATACCAGCGCGCCCGCTCGCCGAAGGCTTCGTCGCCGTCGGGCGCCAGACGGTCCAGGCCCTCGCCGATCTTCAGGGTGGCGCCGGCCTCGGCGCTGGGGCCGTCGCTGCCGACTCCAAGGCCGGCATGGGGCGTCAGCGACACCTCCAGGCCCGAGGCGGTGCGGCCATGGGCGGCGATCCAGCCGCGCGTATAGGTGACGTCATAGGCTTCGCCGTCATAGGTGCGGGCGTCCAGGGCGCGCGGCGGCACGGGCGCGCCGTCGGCGCGGCGCGGTTCGCCGCGGGCGGTGACGCGCAGCCGGTCGGTGAAGCCGTCGCCGGCGAACCAGGCCTCGCTGCGGGTGGTGGCGAAGGCGTCGCGTCCGACAGGAGAACCTGACAGGCTCAAGGCGCCGCCGAAGGGCGTGTCCGTGGCGGTGAAGGCGATGTCGGTGTCCAGGCGGGCGGCGGCGTCCTCGAACTGGACGGCGTCGCTGCCGCGCACCGCGACGGGCCCTGCCATCGAGGCCGTCGTCGTCTGTGCACTCGCCGCCATGGGCAGGCCCACAGCGATCAGAATACCAGCGAGGCAAGCCTCTACGCGCATCAACGGTCCCTCCCAAAACCCGTTAACAAACTCCACTCTGCACTAACGCGGGGGAACTGCAACGGACTCTTTCAAGCCACAATCCTGTCACGCTCAAACGAAACCGCCCGGAGGAGAGTTCCCCCGGGCGGCTGGATTATCGGCTTGTGAGGCGAGGGCGGCCTACTGGCAGGCCAGGCACTCGTCGTAGTCGGTGGGGGCGGCCGAGAAGAGGTCCGGCTGGTTCGGATCGATCTCGACCTCAGCCTTGTCCTCGGCGCCGGCGAAGGCGGCGCGCTGCACCGACTTGGAGCGCAGATAGTAGAGCGACTTCACGCCGCGCTCCCAGGCGGACCAGTGCAGCATGTGCAGGTCCCACTTGTTCACGTCGCCGGGGATGAAGAGGTTCAGCGACTGGGCCTGGCAGATTTCCGGCGCGCGGTCGGCGGCCAGTTCGACCACCCAGCGCTGGTCCAGCTCGAAGGCGGTCTTGAAGATGCCCTTCTCGTCGTCCGACAGGGCCTCCAGATGCTGCACCGAGCCTTCGTGTTCGAGGATCGAGTTCCACACCGCCTCGGTGTCGATGCCCTTCTCGCCCAGCAGCTTCTGCAGATAGGGGTTCTTGACCGCGAACGAGCCCGACAGGGTCTTGTGCGTATAGATGTTGGCCGGGATCGGCTCGATGCCCGCCGAGGTGCCGCCGCAGATGATCGAGATCGAGGCGGTGGGGGCGATGGCCAGCTTGTGCGAGAAGCGCTCCATGACGCCCTGATCAGCGGCGTCCAGGCAGGCGCCCTTTTCCTCGGCCAGCACGCGGCTGGCCTTGTCGGCCTCGCGACGCAGGTGCTTGAACAGGCGCATGTTCCACGACTTGGCCATGGCCGACTCGAAGGCCACGCCCTGACCCTGCAGGAAGGAGTGGAAGCCCATCAGGCCCAGGCCCACCGAACGCTCGCGCTTGGCCGAATAGACGGCCGCCGCCATGGCGGGCGGGGCGCGCTGGATGAAGTCCTCCAGGACATTGTCCAGGAAGCGCATGATGTCTTCGATGAACTTCGGCTCTTCGCGCCATTCCAGGAAGCTCTCGGCGTTGACCGAGGACAGGCAGCAGACGGCGGTGCGGTCCACGCCCAGGTGGTCGCGGCCGGTGTGCAGCATGATCTCGGCGCACAGGTTCGACTGCTTGACCTTCAGGCCCAGGGCGCGCTGGTGCGGCGCCATCTGGCGGTTCACCGTATCCGAGAAGATCAGATAGGGCTCGCCCGTCTGCATGCGGATGTCGAGCAGCTTGGTCCACAGCGCGCGGGCGTCGACAGTCTTCATGACCGCGCCGTCTTTCGGCGACTTCAGGTTGAAGGTGGAGCCGGTCTTCACCGCCTCCATGAACTCGTCCGTGATGTTGATGCCGTGGTGCAGATTCAGGGACTTGCGGTTGAAGTCGCCCGAGGGTTTTCGGATCTCGAGGAATTCTTCGATCTCGGGGTGGTGGATGTCCAGATAGACGGCGGCCGAGCCGCGGCGCAGCGAGCCCTGCGAGATCGCCAGCGTCATCGAATCCATGACGCGGATGAAGGGGATGATGCCGCTGGTCTGGCCGGCGCCCTTGACCTTCTCGCCGATGGAGCGGACGCCGCCCCAGTAGGTGCCGATGCCGCCGCCGTTCGAGGCCAGGGCGACGTTTTCGTTCCACACGTTCTGGATGCCGTCCAGGCTGTCGCCCACGGCGTTCAGGAAGCAGCTGATCGGCAGGCCGCGATTGGCGCCGCCGTTCGACAGCACCGGCGTGGAGGGCATGAACCACAGCTTGGACATGTAGTCGTAGATGCGCTGGGCGTGGCCCGCGTCGTCGGCATAGGCCGTCGACACGCGGGCGAACATGTCCTGATAGCTTTCGCCCGGCAGCAGGTAGCGGTCTTCCAGGGTCTTCTTGCCGAAGTCGGTCAGCACGGCGTCGCGCGAACGGTCCAGATGCAGTCCCGTGACCACTTGCAGATGGGGCTTGTCCCCGGCCGGAGCCGAAGAAAGCGCCGTGAATTCCGTCGTCTGCAAAGCTTCGCCGCCAGCCATTTTCGTCACTGCCCCGAACAAATCCGTTAGAAGACCCGTGCCCGTCTGAAACACTAGATGTGGTGTTTCCATTTCCGCGCTCGGCTAAATGTATGGGCGCACATCTTAAGTTTTTTATAAAGTCTTGACCTTGTTTGGCCGATGTGGAGGAGCGGGATTCCGTGATCATGCCCCTGTGGAAAAGTCGGAAAAGACAACCGCCAAGCCGCGTCGCGCCGCTGCTTGCCGGGTGTTCACAAACGCGTGATCGCCAGGGCGAGGGAACGACGCCACAGCTTGACCGTTAGCGGCTCATGGCTCCGCATCCCACCGCCTTCCTGACCCGCGCCCTGCGCGTGGCCCGCACCGAAATCGCCGCCGTCGCCGCCCTGCTGGTGATCGCCCTGGGCACCCTGACCTTTATCGAGGTGGCCGACGACATGCGCGAGGCTGACGGCCAGGCGTTTGACCAGGCGGTGCTGCACGCCGTGCGGCCCTTCGCCGATGATCCCGGCCGTCCCTGGGGACCGTGGTGGCTGCATGAGGCGGCGGCGGACCTCACTTCGCTAGGCGGGATTTCGGTCCTGACCCTGTTCGCCCTGATCGCGCTGGGCTTCATGCTGATCCAGGGCAAGCGGCTGTCGGCCCTGATGTTGGTCGCCGGGCTGGCCGGCGGGGTGGCGCTGAGCGAAGGCCTGAAGGCCCTGTTCGAACGCGACCGACCGCCGCTGGAGTTTCAGGCGGTCGAGACCCTGAACGCCAGCTTCCCCTCCGGCCACGCCCTGCTGTCCACCGTCTTCTATCTGACGCTCGGGGTCATGCTGACGCGAGCCTTTCCGAAGAAAAGGCTGAAGGCCTATGTTCTGGGCTGCGGCGTCCTGATCGCCCTGCTGATCGGTTTGACCCGCATCTATCTGGGCGCCCACTGGGCCTCTGACGTCTTCGCCGGGTGGAGCGTCGGTGCGGCCTGGGCCATGCTTTTGTGGCTGGCCGCCTATGCCATTGGGCGCCGCCAGCGGCTGCATGACGCCCCGCTTCAGGACGCGCCTTCGACCAATGTCTAGCGGGCGGAAAATCTCGGGCGCCGGATAACGGATCGAAGAGAGCCGAACGGCCGTTTGAGGAAGCGCCATGACCCCTGCTGAACAATACGCCGCCCAGTATGCCGACCGCCTGACCACGCCCGCCGCCGCCGCCGCCCTGATCCCGTCGGGCGCCCGGGTGGCCATGGCCCTGGGCGTCGGCCAGCCGCCCGCCCTGCTCAAGGCCCTGGCTGACCGGGCCGAGGCGCGCGAGGTCGCCGACATCAACATCTACTACCTGCTGTCCACCGCCATCGCCGGCGAGACGGTGCTGCGCTTCGATCTGACCGACCGCCTGCGCCCCCACAGCCTGTTCCACGGCGCCATCGAACGGAAGCTGGAAGCGAAAGGCGTCGAGGCCGGGCGTCAGGCCGTCTGGTTCATCCCCACGGGCTTCCAGCAGACGCCGAACGTGCTGACGCGCGAGATCGGGGTCGACACCCTGCTGGCCACCGTCTCGCCGATGGACGCCGACGGCTTCTTCAGCTTCGGCACCAATACCGACTATGCCCTGGCGGTCTCCAAGACGGCCCGGCGGGTGATCCTGGAGGTCAATCCGCACATGCCGCGCGTCCATGGCGACTGCACCGTCCATGTGTCGCAGGTGACGGCCCTGGTCGAGCACGCTGCACCCTTGCTGGAGGCGGGCAAGGCGGCGCCGCAGCCGCAGGACCTGGTCATCGGCGGCCTCATCGCCGGCCTGATCGAGAACGGCTCGACCCTGCAAATGGGCATCGGCGCATTGCCGGACGCGGTCTGTGCGGCCCTGCATGACCATGCCGACCTGGGCATCCACACCGAACTGCTGACGCCGGGTCTGGTGGAGCTGATGCGGGCCGGGGTCGTGACCAATGCCAGGAAGACCCTGCATCCGGGCAAGACCGTCTTCACCTTCGCCATGGGCGATCGCGCCACCTATGACTTCCTGAACGACAACCCGGCGCTTGAAGCGCGTCCCGTCGACTATGTGAACGACCCGGCGGTCATCGCCCGCAACGACCGGATGGTCTCGGTCAACGCCACCTTGCAGATCGACCTCTTCGGCGCCTGCTGCTCGGAATATCTCAACGGACGGCAATATACGGCGGCGGGCGGTCAACTGGACTTCGTGCGCGGCGCCTCGGCTTCGGCCGGGGGCAAGTCGATCATCGCCTGCCATTCGACGGCGGCCAAGGGGACGGCCTCGCGCATCGTCGCCCGGCTGGACGGCCCCGTCACCACCCCGCGCAACGATATCCAGATCGTCGTGACCGAGCATGGCTGGGTCAACCTGCGCGGTCTGACGGCCGATCAGCGCGCCCGCGCCCTGATCGGTCTGGCGGCCCCCCAGTTCCGGGACGGTCTGGAGGTCGAGGCCCGCACCCTGGGGCTGATCCAGAACTAGGGAAACCGACGTAATCCCGGCGGCAGGCTTTGTTTACATTTGGCGCGCAGGCTAAAGGACAGGGCATACAGGAATGGGGATGGGGACGGGGGCATGAGCGGACGCTGGCGAGCCTTTCGTCATGAGGCCGGTCAAGAGGCTGGCCCGCATGCCGGCGTCTATGTCTGCCTATTCGCCCTCTGTCTGCTGCTGGGCCATTGGAGCGCGACGACCTTCCATGCGGTGATCGCCTGGCCCGCCAACGGGGTCATGCTGGCGGCCTTCCTGCAACTGCCGCGGCGGCGTGCGACGGCGGTGCTGGCTCTCTGTTTCGGCCTGAACCTGCTCAGCACGGCGGTGCGCGGCGACGCCATGCCCTTCGTCTGGCTCAACCCCCTGCTCAATCTGCTTCAGGTTCTGGTCGCCGGCGTTCTGGCGCGACGTCTGTGCGGGGCCGCGCTGGACATGCGGCGGCCGCGCCGTGTGGTGCTGTTCGTGCTGGGCGCGGCCTTGCCCGCCGTGGTCCTGACCGCCACCATCAGCGTGATCGTGGCCTTCCTGGTGCGGGACTATACCCTGATCCGGGGCGCCTTCGCCTGGCGGCACCTGTTCGCCATGGAGTTGCTGGGGCTGGTGATCGTCACGCCCAGCCTGCTGCTGCTGGCGCGCGCGCACCGCTTCCGTCAGGTGTCGCAGTCGCCGTTGGAGGTTGTCGGCATCCTCGGCCTGGTGACGGTGACGGCGTTGTGGATCTTCAACCAGTCGTCGCCCTTCCTGTTCCTGATGTTCCCGCCGCTGATGCTGGCGGCCTTCCGCCTGTCGCCGCCGTGGATGGCGGTGGCCCTGATCCTGACGACCGCGATCAGCGGGTTGATGACCCTGACCGGGCATGGGCCGATCAGCGCCTCGCCGGTCGCCTATGTGGCCGAGCTGAGTTCTCTTTCGGACCGGATGCGGCAGATGCCGCTCTACTACGGCTTCCTGCTGGTGGCGGCGATGACGGCCCTGCCGGTCAGCGCCATGATCGCCGAGCGCCGCTCCTTCCTGGCGCGTCTGGCGCGACGGACCGCCACGGCCCTGGAGCAGCGGCGGCGCGCCGAGGCGGCCGACGCCGTCAAGTCGCGCTTCCTCGCCCTGATGAGCCACGAGATGCGCACCCCGCTGAACGGGGTCAGCGGCTATGCCGACCTGTTGTCGCGCCGCGACGACCTGCCGCCCGAGGCCCAGGCCCAGGTCGCCGCCATTCGCGAGTCCGGCGAGGCCATGCTGACCCTGGTCGAGGATGTCCTGGACGTGTCGCGCGGCGACGATCCTCTTTCCCTTGAGCCGTTCGACCTGGCCCTGCTGATCCACGACGCCGTGGCCCTGAGGGCCGCCGCCGCGCGGGCCAGGGGACTGAGTTTCGACGTCGAACTGGCCTTGCAGCCCGGCGGCCGCGTGTGCGGCGACGCCCGACGTCTGCGCGGCGCCCTGCGGCACCTGGTGTCCAATGCGGTCAAGTTCACCGACCGGGGCGGGGTGCGGCTGCGTGCGACGCATGAGGGCGGCCGGCTGCGGGTCGAGGTGTCGGACACCGGCTGCGGCGTGGACCCGGCCTTCATCCCCCGCCTGTTCGACGCCTTTGCCCAGAGCGACGATTCCCTGCAGAGGCGGCATGAAGGCGCGGGCGTGGGCCTGTCGGCCGCCCGACGCCACGCAGTCTGCATGGGCGGCGACGTCACCCTGTGTTCCACCTCGTCGGCTGGGTCCGTTTTCGTCCTGACGGCGCAGTTGGAGGCGCTGGACCCCCTGCCCGTGGAGGCGACGCCGGCAAGCGACGTGCTGCGCGCGCTGATCGTCGACGACCACCCGGTGAACCGTCAGATGCTGCGCCTCCTGATCGAGGCGGCGGGCTGTGAGGCGGTCGAGGCCGTGGACGGGCAGCAGGCGCTGGACCTGGTCGAGGACGGCGCCTTCGACCTGATTCTGATGGATGTGCGGATGCCGCGTCTGGACGGACTGGAGGCGACACGACGCATCCGCGCCCTGGCGTCCCCCGCATGCGACACGCCCATCCTGGCGGTGACGGCCGACGCCATGCCGGAAGACGCCGCCCGCTGTCTGGCGGCCGGCATGGACGCCCACCTGGCCAAGCCGATCACCCATGAGCGCCTCTATGCCGCCGTCGATCAGGCCTTCCGCGCCGCCGCCGGCCGCGAACAGGTTCGCGCGGCCTAGTTGTCGTCCTCGAACGGGAAGCGCGCGGCCCACAAGGCCTGAAGGTCCGGCAGGGCGTCGACCCGGCGCACGACCTCGGCCATGCGCGGGGCCTCTACGGCGAAGCGCGCCCGGCGCGGCGTCCAGCGGCTGGCGACAGCGACATAGAGGTCCAGCACGCTCAATTCGTCGCCCAGCAGAAAGCGGCCCGGGGCGATCTGGCTGTCCATGATGCGCCAGCAGTCGGCGATGCGCTCGGCGGTGCGTCGTTGCAGTTCGTGCTGCGCCGCCGCGTCGTCGCCCACCAGCCGCGATGGCTCGTCCCGCACCCAGAACATCGAATAGATCGACGCCGGGATGAAGGTCATCCAGCGCAGGAACTGGGCCCGGCGCGGGTCGTCCAGTCCCGGCGCCAGCCGCGCCAGCGGGTAGCTGTCGGCCAGCCAGATCAGGATGGCGGCGCTTTCGGTCAGGGTCTCGCCGCTGGGCAGGATCAGGGCGGGGATCTGGCGCATCGGATTGACGAAGGCGACCCTGTCGCGCTCAGCCTCGCTCTCCCAGGTCACGGCCTCGATGATGCGATAGTCCAGCCCGATCAGGGTCATGGCCGCCTCGACCGGGACCGATCCCGAGCCAGCGGCGCCGTAAAGGGTGAAACTCATCCCCAGGCTTCTCCCCATCTGATTCGTCTCTGACCACCATATCTAGCGGTCCGGTGAAAATGTGATCGCAAGATAGACCGGTTTCGACTTGGCGCCGCGCGCGCCGGGCCGCATGGTGAAACTCACTTCTTTCCGGATTCGCTTCAGGTCATCTTGATGAACGCTCACTCCTCGATCATCCGCCCCGGAACGGCCGGACTGCTGACCCCTTCGGCCGCCTACAAGCCCTTCCGCTATCCGTGGGCCTTCGACATGTGGAAGACCCAGCAGCAGGTCCACTGGATGCCCGAAGAGGTGCCGCTGGGCGAGGACGTCAAGGACTGGGCCGCCAACCTGACGGACAGCGAGCGCAACCTGCTGACGCAGATCTTCCGCTTCTTCACCCAGGCCGACATCGAGGTCCAGGACAACTACATGGAGCGCTACGGCCGGGTGTTCAAACCGACCGAAGTGAAGATGATGCTGGCCTCCTTCGCCAATATGGAGACCATCCATATCGCGGCCTACGCCCTGCTGCTCGAAACCATCGGCATGCCCGAGAGCGAGTTCGGCGCCTTCATGGAATACGAGGCCATGCGCGACAAGCATGACTTCATGGGCCAGTTCGGGGTCGAGACCGACGCCGACATCTGTCGGACGCTGGCGATGTTCGGGGGCTTCTCCGAAGGTCTGCAACTGTTCGCCAGCTTCGCCATGCTGATGAACTTCCCGCGCCAGTCGAAGATGAAGGGCATGGGTCAGATCGTGTCGTGGTCGGTGCGCGACGAGAGCCTGCACTGCGAAGGCATCATCAAGCTCTACCACGCCTTCAACAAGGAGACGGGCGCCGTCACCAAGGCTGTGGCCGACGATATCGTCGACTGCTGCAAGACGGTGGTCGAGATGGAGGACAAGTTCATCGACCTGGCCTTCGAAATGGGCCCGGTTCACGGCATGACCCCGGACGACATCAAGCAGTACATCCGCTTCATCGCCGACTGGCGCCTGCGTCAGTTGAAGCTGCCGGAAGTCTATGGCGTGACGGAAAACCCGCTGCCCTGGCTGCAGTCCCTGCTGTCGGGCGTCGAGCACGCCAACTTCTTCGAGGCCCGCGCCACCGAATATTCCAAGGCCGCGACGCAAGGGTCGTGGCACGGCGCCGACGGCGTCTGGGACAGCTTTGACGCCATGATGAAGCGCCGCGAGACCGCGGAGGGCTGAACCGGCCTGGTCAGAACTAAAAAAGGGCGCCCCGACGCAGGTCGGCGGCGCCCTTTTCGTTTAGGGGGCAGTCCGTGTCAGCGGGGCGTTTGCCGCCCCGCCTCGCAGCGCGCCCGGTCGCCGCGTTCGCAGGCGGCGACCGTGGCCTGCCAGTCGGCCATCTGGCGTTCGTACAGGGCCTTGGCCTCGGCGGCGGCGCGCAGATCGGCTTCATAGAGCAGACGCTCGGCTTCAGCCGTCTCCAGCTCAGACTGATATTGGGCCTGCGCCTTGGCGTGAGCGGCGGCGGCGGCGCGGTCCTCGTTCTCAGCCAGGTCGTTCTGGGCGACGATCTCGTCGTTCAGGGCCTGGGTCTGGCGCAGTTCGTCGGGGTCCTGGGCCGCATCCGGGGCGCGGTGGTAGCGCTCGCCCTGGCGGCGCAGCAGGTCGGCCACAGGGTCGCTGGGGGCGGCCGGGGCGGGGTTGGGCGGTGTGGGGGTCTGGGCCAGCGTCGGCCCCGTCAGGACGGCGCTCAAGGCTGTGGCCAGCAGGGCGAGGCGGTAGGGGCCAGGGGCGTGGGTCATGAGACGTGTCCTTGCCGAGGTCAAACAGGCCGGAGTGAAGCTTGGCCTTGGAGAGCTTAGACGGAAACAACGCGCGAATCCCGCAAATGGCTGCGGCGTTGGTCGGGGTGGGTCAGGCGGGCAGGCGCAGCTCGAAGGTCGTGCCCGCGGGGCCGGTGTCCAGCAGGCGCAGTTCCCCGCCGTGGTGGGCCGCCAGCTCACGCGAGATGGTCAGGCCCAGGCCGGTGCCCTCTGAGGCGCGACCGCTGACGAAGGCCTCGAACAGGCGCCCCGCCAGACGCTCGGGAATGCCAGGCCCGTCGTCGGTGATGCGAATCGCCACGACGCTGTCGCGGGTCTCGGCCGTGACGGTGATCCGGCCCTTCCTGTCGCGCGCTGGATCGCTCTCGATGGCCTGGCGGGCGTTGCGCATCAGATTGACCAGGATGCGATGGAGTTGGTCGCTGTCGGCGTTGACGGTCTGGCGCGGGGGCAGGTCGCGGATCAGGCGCACGCCGCCGTCCTCCAGCCCCGCATCCTCGGCGGCGACGGCGACAGCGCGGGCCAGCAACATCTTCTGAAGTTGCGGCGCAGCCTCTTCGGACTTGCCGTATTCTAGCACATTGCGGGCCAGGGCGGCGGCGCGGCCCAGGGCGCGCTCGAGCCGGGGCAGGGCCTTGGCCACCAGGGGGTCGGACGAGCTGGACAGACGCTCGGACGCCATCTGGGCCGAGGTCAGCATGTTGCGCAGGTCGTGATTGATCTTGGCCACCGCCTCGCCCAGGGCCGCCAGGCGGGCGCGCGAGCGCAGGGACTGACGCACCTCCTCCTGCATCCGCGCCAGCTCGCGCTCGACCCGGCCGATCTCGTCATGGCGGTCGGAGGGCGCCTCGCCGGGGCTTTCCGGGTCGGCGGCGAAGCGTTCGATGGCGCGCGTCACCCGGCGCAGGGGCGCCAGAACCAGGAAAGACAGGGAGGCATAGAGCAGCCCGCCGGCGACCAGGGCGATCAGCAGGGACATGGTCAGGCTGTTCAGCAGGAAGGTCTTCAGCTCGGTCTTCAGCGGCTGCGCGGGGGCCAGGATCTCGATGAAGTCGCCCGAGCGATAGCGCGGCTTGGCCTGCACCCGGATCGAGCGGTCAGGGTGGCCGAATAGCGTCTTCCAAGGGTCCAGAAGGCGGGCGCCGAGGTTGCGCTGGCGCAGGTCGATCAGGTCGGGCGCGCGCGGCAGGTTGGGGGCCTGCAGCAGCAGTCGGCGCACGCCCTGTTCGCCGACGACCACGGACTGGACCCCGCCGATGCTCAGCAGCTGTTCAGCAGTGGAATCCTCGACAGCGGAATAGGGCAGGGCCTCGACCCCGACCGAGGCCAGCTCGGCGGCCTGCAGCCGGTCCATCAGCCAACGCTCCTGAAAGGAGGCGGCGCTGGGCACCATGATGAGGGCGGCGACGGCCAGGGTGAAGGCCAGGGTCAGCAGCAGGAGGCGGCTGGACAGGCCGTCGGGGGCGCGCGGCGTCAGGCGCTCTCGCCAGGCAGGGGGCAGCCGCTCAGGCCACCGCGCCGCTTGCAGGCGGGCGATCAGGCCCGTCTCGTGGCGGGGGCGCGTGGTCAGCCGAGTCTCGATCGCGTTCCGTTCCGTCATTCGGCGTCCATGCCGTGCCGAGCGCGCCATTTCTGCACTAATTTGAGCGTCAGGGGCAGCAGCATCGACAGGAAGGCCACGCCGAGCAGGGGCCACATGAATTCGGCGAACAGGCTTTGCAGGTTGGGATCGGGATTATCGACCAGAATGTCGTTCAGCCCGGCGCCGATCCAGCAATAGATGATGTGGGCCGGCAGAAGGCCGATGAAGGTGGCGATCATATAGGGGCGCAGAGGGGCCGCCATGACGCCCGCGGCCACATTGATCAGGTGAAAGGGCACCGACACCACCAGGCGCGCCACCAGGACGTACCAGAAGGTGTTCCGGTCCACGCCCTCGCAGACCTTCTTCAGCAGACCGGTGTCCTGGGCCGCGCGACGGCGCAAGGATTCGCCCAGGGCTGTGCGACCCACATAATAGACGGCCAGGGCCCCTATGGTGGCGGCAAAGGCCGTCGCGACCCCTCCGACCCAGGGGCCGAACAGATAGCCGGCCGTCACGGTGATGAAGACCACGCCCGGCACCACGCTGGCGGTCAGCAGGGCGAAGACCAGCATCAGGGCGAGCAGGGTCAGGACATAGTGCTCGTCCGCCAGGGCCTGAAACGCCGCCCCGTGCTCGCGCAGGGTGTCCAGCGACAGGTAGCGGTTCCAGCCCATCCCGAGGATCAGCGCGATCGCCGCCAGCAGGACGGCGAGGGGCAGAAATCGTTTGACCCGGTTCATTCCTGCTCCGTAACCGACGCCGTGCCGCTTCCCTAGCGGTTTCAGACGGTTTGCAACGCTTCGGATCGCTTGTCGGCGTTGACTCGTCCGTCGCCGCCGCTTATACGCCCGCCTCCTGCAGCGGATGACTGTTGTCCGTTGTGAAACCCTGTAGCCCTGGAGCCGAACGTGAAGCGGACCTATCAGCCGTCGCGACTCGTGCGCAAGCGCCGTCACGGCTTCCGTTCGCGGATGGCCACCAAGAACGGTCAAAAGATTGTCGCGCGTCGCCGCGCCAAAGGCCGTAAGCGCCTGACGGCCTGACGTCACGCGCCCATTACCCTTCAGGGCGGGCGCATGACCGATCCGATGAAAATCGATCGCCTGACACGGCGGCCCCAGTTTCTGGCGGCCGCCAAAGGTGTTTCTCAGGCCCGCGGCGCCGTGGTGGTCCAGCAACTGGATCGTCAGGACGGCCAGACCGCGATCCGTTTGGGATTCACCGCCACCCGCAAGGTGGGCGGAGCTGTGGTGCGCAACCGCTGCAAACGCCGCCTGCGCGAGGCTGCACGCCTTTTGGCGCCCCTGCACGGGCGTCCCGGCTGCGACTATGTGTT
Organism: Candidatus Brevundimonas phytovorans; assembly: GCA_029203145.1. NCBI lineage: Bacteria > Pseudomonadati > Pseudomonadota > Alphaproteobacteria > Caulobacterales > Caulobacteraceae > Brevundimonas > Candidatus Brevundimonas phytovorans. The sequence continues at coordinate 2,612,887 of CP119309.1, read as the reverse complement.
CATCGCCCGCATGGGCACGGCGGACCGCGACTGGGACCGCTTGCTTGACGATGTGAAATCGGCCCTTACAAGGCTCGCAACCCCGCGTGCGGCTCCCGATATGGGAGATGCGGCGAAATCGCCCGCCCGCGCCTCTGACGATTCGCGCCCCTCCGGCCAGGACCGCTGACCCCGATGCAGAACGAGAATTCGCGCAACACCATCATCTTCTTCGTGTGCGCGGCCCTGATCATGGGCGTGTACTACTTCATGGTGATGCGGCCCCAGGCCGAGATGCGCCGCCAGCAGCAGGTTGTCGCCGCTGAACAGAAGCTGGCGACCAGCGACGCGGGGGCCAGCACGGCCTCGCGTCCCGAAGCCTTTGTGACCGACCGCGCCCAGGCCCTGGGCGCCGCTGTCCGCGTGCCCATCCAGACGCCCAAGCTGAAGGGCTCGTTGTCGCTGCAGGGCGCGCGCATCGATGACCTCTACCTGACCGACTACAAAGAGACGCTGGACAAGAATTCGCCTCCGGTGGAGCTGTTCCGCCCGCAGGGCATGGAGCACGCCTACTTCGCCCAGTTCGGCTGGAGCGGCCCCAATGTCGCCGGCGGCGTCCCCGGCCCGAACACGGCCTGGACCCTGACCAAGGGCGCCACCCTGACGCCGACCACCCCGGTCGAGCTGACCTGGGACAATGGCGCGGGCCTGCGCTTCACGCGCGTCATCGCTATCGACGCCCAGTACGTCTTCACCGTCACCGACACCGTCGCCAACCTGAGCGGCCAGCCGATCACCATCGCCCCCTATGGCCGCGTCGAGCGCCAGGGCGTGCCGACCGACCTGGGCAAGCAGATGATCCTGCATGAAGGCGCCATCGGCACCTTCGGCGGGGCCGGCAAGTTCACCACGGAACAGGTCAAGTACAAGGACTGGGCCAAGAAGCCGCGCATCGAGAAGCAGTCCACGGGCGGCTGGCTGGGCATCACCGACAAATACTGGATGGCCGCCCTCATCCCCGATCAGAAGGAAACGATCGAGGGGCGCTTCGCCGTCCGCGATCCCGACGGTCTGAACGTCCACGAAGCCGCCATGCTGGGCGCCACGCGCACCATCCAGCCGGGCCGCCAGATCGAAGAGACCCAGCGTCTGTTCGCTGGCGCCAAGCGCAATGAAATCCTGGCCGGCTATGAAAAGAGCCTGGACCTGCCGCGCTTCGTCTATGCGATCGACTGGGGCCACCTCTTCTTCCTGACGCGCCCGATCTTCATGATCGTGGAGTTCTTCTACGGCGTCCTCGGCAACTTCGGCCTGGCCATCCTGGCCCTGACCGTCGTGGTCAAGCTGATCATGTTCCCGCTGGCCAACAAGTCCTACGAGAGCCTGTCCAAGATGCGGACCCTCCAGCCCAAGATGGAGGAGATCAAAAAGAAATTTAAGGACGACCCGCAGAAGCAGCAGCAGGAGACGATGGCCCTGTATCAGCGGGAGAAGATCAATCCGCTGGCGGGCTGCCTGCCCATCGTGGTGCAGATCCCGGTCTTCTTCGCCCTGTACAAGGTGCTGTTCGTCACCATCGAAATGCGCCACGCGCCCTTCTTCGGCTGGATCCGCGACCTGTCGGCGCGCGATTCGTCGACGATCTGGAACCTGTTCGGCGCCATTCCGTGGGACCCGGCGACCCTGCCCCTGGCCGGGACCCTGCTCAACGGCCCGCTGCACCTTGGCGTCCTGCCGATCGTCTATGGTCTGACCATGTGGCTGCAGCAGTCGATGAACCCGCCGGCCCAGGACCCGATGCAGCGTCAGATCTTCGCCTTCCTGCCCTTCGTCTTCACCTTCATCATGGCCCCGTTCGCGGCCGGCCTGCTGATCTACTGGGCCTGGAACAACATCCTCTCGATCGCGCAGCAGTACGTCATCATGCACCGCTTCAAGGCCGAGAACCCGATCGACACCTTCCTCGCGCGTTTCAAGAAAGCCTGACCCATTGGATCAACCGTCGGACGAGCCCAAGGTCGGAGAATACTCGGACGCCGAGATCGAGGCGGCGCGGGTGCTGTTCTCGCGCCCGGCCACCTTCGTCCTGGGTTGCGCCAAGATCGAGCAACTGCCTGACCCTGACCTGCCCGAGATATCGTTCGCGGGCCGGTCGAACGTCGGCAAGTCCAGCCTGATCAACGCCCTGGTCGGCATGCACAAGCTGGCGCGCGCCTCGAACGAGCCGGGCCGCACGCGCGAGGTCAACTTCTTCGATCTGGACGGTCGGATGCGGCTGGTCGACCTGCCCGGCTACGGTTGGGCCAAGGCGTCCAAGACCACGGTGAAGAAGTTCCAGGACCTGGGCCGCGACTATCTGCGGGGCCGGGTGACGCTGAAGCGGGTCTATCTGCTGATCGACGCCCGCCACGGCCTGAAGAAGGTCGACGACGAAGCTCTGGACGCGCTCGACCTGGCCGCGGTCAGCTATCAGATCGTCCTGACCAAGGCCGACAAGCTGAAGAAGGGTGAGGCGGAAAAGGTCCAGGCGGCGACGTTGAAGGCCATCTCCAAACGCCCCGCCGCCTATCCGGCCGTGCTCGTGACCTCGTCCGAGAAGGGGACGGGGATGCCGGAGCTGCGCGCCGAAATCATGCGCACCACGGGCGTGGACCTGACCTAATTCGTCGTCTGTTTCATGCGTCGATATGGCGCCGCTGACGCGCGGCCCCATATCGAGCGGATGATCCCGCTTTCCATTCTCGACCTCGCCCCGGTGCCCGAGGGCTCCGACGTCTCGCAGTCGCTGGCCAACACCCTCGACCTGGCCCGCCACGCCGAGCGTCTCGGCTACAAGCGCTTCTGGCTGGCCGAGCACCACAACATGCCCGGCATCGCCAGCGCCGCGACCTCGGTCGTCATCGGCGCGGTGGCGGCGGCGACGAAGACCATCCGCGTCGGCGCGGGGGGCGTCATGCTGCCCAACCACGCCCCCCTGGTCATCGCCGAGCAGTTCGGCACATTGAACGCCCTGCACCCGGGCCGTATCGATCTGGGCCTGGGCCGCGCGCCCGGCTCGGATCAGGCCACGGCGCGGGCCCTGCGCCGCACGCTGCAGGGCGACGTGGACGCCTTCCCGCAGGACGTGATGGAGCTGATGCAGTGGTTCGCGCCTGCCACGCCGGATCAACGCATCATCGCCAACCCCGGCGAGGGTCAGGCCGTGCCGATCTGGATTCTGGGGTCGTCGACCTATGGGGCGCAACTGGCGGCCCATCTGGGCCTGCCCTACGCCTTCGCCAGCCATTTCGCGCCCGGCGAGATGATGCGGGCGCTGGACATCTATCGCCAGACCTTCCGCCCCTCCGAGCATCTGGCGGCGCCCTACGCCATGCTGGGCTACAACGTCTTCGCCGCCGAGACGGACGAGGCGGCGCGCCTGCTGTTCACCTCGGTCCAGCAGGCCTTCGTCAACCTGAGAACGGGCCGTCCCGGCAAGCTGCCCGCCCCGGTCGAGGGCTATTACGAGCGCCTCGACGGCGCCGCCCGCAGCATGATCGACGCCGCCCTGGCCTGTTCAGCGGTCGGTTCGCCCGAGACGGTGCGCGCGACCCTGGACGCCTTCGTGGCCCGGACCGGCGCCGACGAACTGATGGTCACCAGCCAGATCTGGAACCCGGCCGCGCGCGTGCGCTCAATCGAGCTTCTGGCCCAGGCGGTCGGTCAGGAAACGTAGCCGGCCTGCATCAGTTCGGCGATGTGGATGATGGCGACGGGGCGCTCGTTCTCAACCACGAACAGGTTGGCGATCTTGTTGGCGCTCAGCAGATCGACCACGTCGCTCATCCGGGCGTCGGGGTCCACGGTGATGGGGCTGCGGCTCATGATGTCCTCGGCGCGGATGGCCGTGATGTCATGGGCGAAGGCGCGGCGGATGTCGCCGTCGGTGATGATGCCCGCCAGCGTCCCGTTGGAATGCAGGACTGCGACCGCGCCCTTGCGCCCGGCCGAGATGGCCGAGACCACGGTGCTGAAGTCGGCGTCCAGCGGCACGCTGGCCGGAAGGGCGGCGTTGTCGCCCATCCATTCGCGCACGCTTTGCAGGCTCATGCCCAGGGCGCCGCCGGGGTGGTGCAGGCCGAAGTCTTCCCGGGTGAAGCCGCGACGGTCCATCAGCACCATGGCCAGGGCGTCGCCGATGGCCAGGGTCATCAGGGTCGAGGTGGTCGGCGCCAGACCATTGGGGCAGGCCTCGGCCACCTTGGGCATGGTCAGGCTGACGGCCGAATGACGGCCCAGGAAGCTGCCCGCGCGCTGGGTGATGCCGATGACCGGAATGTCGTTGCGCTGGCAATAGAGCAGGGGGTCGCGCAGTTCGCGGCTCTCGCCTGAGTTGGAGATGGCCAGCAGCGTGGTGTCGGGGCGCAGCATCCCCAGGTCGCCGTGGCTCATCTCCGCCGGGTGGACGAAGAAGGAGTTGGTGCCGGTCGAGGCCAGGGTGGCGGCGATCTTGCCGCCGATGTGGCCCGACTTGCCCATGCCGGTCACGACCAGGTAGCCGGGGCGCGACAGGATGATGTCGCAGGCGCGGGCGATCGAGACGTCGATGGAGCGCTCCAGCGCCTCCAGGGCCTCGATATTCAGGCGCACGACCTCGCGCGCTCGGTCGGTCATCGCGGCGATCTGTTCCGGCGACGAATGAACGGATTCGGGCATCATCAGGCTCCTGAGGCGCCGGACCGCTGCGGCGGTTCTTTGTGGCGACCCGGCGAATTGCCCCATCTGAAGAGTTCGCACAATGGCGAGGCCGCGACGCAATTGTCACCGCGGCGGACAACCTTCCGGGTCCGGGTGCGTTCCCAACAGTCTCGACAACAGCATCGAAACGAGTTCGGACCTTATGCCGTCTGCCTCCGGGGCGATCGCCTCACGCCTGCCCAAGCCGCCCGTCGCGCCTGAAAAGCCCGCCCTCTTCCTCGATCTGGACGGCGTGCTGGCGCCCCTGGCGCCGACGCCGGACGCGGTGGAACCAGACGCGCGACGCACCGATGTGCTGATCCGGCTGACAGATCGGCTGGACGGGCGCGTCGCCATTGTCAGCGGCCGGACCCTGGGCGAGATCGACCGGATCAGCGACGGCGCGGCGCGGGCGGCCTCGGGCGTGCACGGTCTGCAAAGACGACGCGGCGACGGCACCTTCGCCAACCGGACGCCGGACCCGGCGGTGCGCCGCGTGGTCGCCGCCTTTGACGCCTTCGCCGCCGACCGCCCGGGCGTGCTGGTGGAGGACAAGCAACTGTCGGCGGGTCTGCACTACCGTCAGGCGCCCGGCGTCTCTGCGGACGCCCTGGCCCTGGCCGCGTCCCTGGCCGAGGAGACAGGGCTGGCCCTGCAGCCGGGGTCCATGGTGCTGGAACTCAAGACGCCCGGCACCGACAAGGGCGGGGCCCTGACCGCCTTCATGGCCGAGGCGCCGTTCAAGGGCGCGCTCCCCATCATGGTCGGCGACGACCTGACGGACGAACACGGCTTCGAGGCGGCTGCAGCCCTAGGCGGGTTCGGCGTCCTGGTCGGACCCGAGCGCCCGACCGCGGCCCGTTACCGGCTGGACGACGTCGCCGCCGTGCTCGACTGGCTGGATCAGATCGAAGGAGGCGCCGCATGACCCGTCCGAATCTCGATCTGGCCCCCATCGGCAACTGTTCGGTCAGCGCCCTGATCGACCGAGAGGGCCGCTTTGTCTGGGCCTGCGCCCCGCGCGTGGACGGCGACCCGGTGTTCTCCGCCCTGATGGACGGCAGCGATCCCGAGCATGGCTTCTGGGCCATCGAACTGGCCGACCGGGTGTCGATCGAGCAGGCCTATGTGCGCAACACCCCCGTCCTGCGCACCGTCATGACCGACGCGCGCGGGGCCTCGGTCGAGATCCTCGACTTCGCGCCGCGCCATCTGAAGCACTCGCGCATCTATCGTCCCATCGCCTTTGCGCGGGTGGTGAGGCCCCTGTCGGGGGCGCCGCGCATCACGGTGCGGCTGCGCCCCTCGGCGGACTGGGGCGCGCGTCGGGCGGAACAGACCTCCGGCTCCAACCACATCCGCTATCTGTGCACAGACCTGACGCTGCGGCTGACCACCAACTGCCCCGTCACCCATGTTCAGAACGAGCGGACCTTCCGGCTGGAAGATGAACTGGCCTTCTTCCTCGGCCCGGACGAGGGCTACGACCAGTCGGTCATGGCCGGGGTTTCGGCGGCGCTGGATCAGACCATCCTGCACTGGAAGCTGTGGACCCGGACCCTTTATGTGCCGCTGGACTGGCAGGAGGCGGTGATCCGCGCCGCCATCACCCTGAAGCTGTGCGTCTATGAGGAGACCGGCGCCATCGTCGCCGCCATGACCACCTCGGTGCCCGAGTTCTCCGAGAGCGGGCGCAACTGGGACTATCGTTTCTGCTGGGTGCGCGACGCCTATTACACGGTGCGGGCGCTGAACCGGCTGGGCGCGGTCGATATTCTCGAGAGCTACCTCGGCTACCTGCGCAATCTGGTGGACGACGCCCAGGGCGGCCACGTCCAGCCTGTCTATGGGGTGGGGCTGGAGGCGGACATCGGCGAGCGCGTCGTCGAAACCGTCGAGGGCTATCGCGGCATGAAGCCGGTGCGCGTCGGCAATCAGGCGCACGAGCACCTGCAACACGACGTCTATGGCCAGATCGTCCTGCCCCTGGTCCAGGCCTTCTTCGATGAACGGATGCTGCGGCCCGGCACCATCGAGGACTTCCATGCGCTCGAGAAGGTCGGCGACCGCGCCTTCTCCATGCACGACCAGACTGATGCGGGCCTGTGGGAGTTCCGCACCATCGCCCGGGTCCACACCTATTCCTCGGTCATGTGCTGGGCCGCCTGCGACCGGCTGGCCAAGGCGGCGCGCCATCTGGGGCTGACCGAGCGCGGCGAGCTGTGGGACGAGCGGGCGCGGCTGATCCGGGCACGGATCGAGGCCGAGGCCTATCTGCCCGACGAGGGCCGTTTCGCCGCCAGCTTCGGCGGGACCGAGCTGGACGCCTCCCTGCTGCAGATGACCGACCTGGGCTTCCTCGACGCCCGCGACCCGCGTCAGGTCAAGACTTTCGAGGCGGTCGAGCGCGACCTGAAGAAGGGCCCCTATCTGTTCCGCTACATCCACCCCGACGACTTCGGCGAGCCGGAGACGGCCTTCAACTTCTGCACCTTCTGGTTCATCGAGGCCCTGCATCTGAACGGCCGAACCGAGGAGGCGAGGGCCATCTTTGACGAGATGCTCAGCCGACGGACCCACGCGGGCTTGCTCAGCGAGGACATCTCGCTTCAGGACGGCGAACTGTGGGGCAACTACCCGCAGACCTATTCCCTGGTCGGGATCATCAACTGCGCCGTCCTGCTCAGTCGTTCATGGCAGGATGCCCGATGAGCCGGCTGATTGTCGTCTCCAACCGCGTCTCGGCGCCCAAGGACCCGGCGGCGGGTTCGGCGGGCGGGTTGGCCATGGCCCTGTCGGCGGCGCTGCGCAAATACGACGGCCTGTGGTTCGGCTGGTCCGGCGAGACGGTCGAGCAGTTCACCGGCGAGTTGAACATCGAGGACCGGGCGGGCGTCACCGTCGCCACCGTCGATCTGGAGCCGCAGGACGTCGACGAATACTACAACGGCTACGCCAACAAGACCCTGTGGCCCCTGTTCCACCACCGGGTCGATCTGACGGCCTACGAGCGGTCCTACGGCGAGGGCTATGAACGCACCAATCGCCGCTTCGCCGAGGTGCTGGAGCCGCTGATCCAGCCCGACGACATCATCTGGATCCACGACTATCACATGATCCCGATGGCGCGGGACCTGCGCCGTCTGGGGGTCAAGAACCGGATCGGCTTCTTCCTGCATACGCCCTGGCCGGCGCGGCAGCTGCTGGTGACGCTGCCGCATCATCGCCGGCTGGTGGAGTCGATGTTCTATTTCGACCTGATCGGTTTCCATACCCATGAATGGCTGGGTCTGTTCGAGCGCTACGTCGAGGTCGAGGCGCGGGGGCGGGTGTCGCCTGACCATGTGATCGAGGCCTTCGGCCGTCGGGTTCAGTGCGGGGTCTTCCCCATCGGCATCGACGTGGACGGCTTCCTGGCTGCGCGCGACTCGGTGCTGGGAGGCAAGACCTATGACCGGATGGCGGCTTCGGCGGCTTTCCGCTCCATGATTGTCGGCGTTGATCGGCTCGACTACTCCAAGGGGTTGGAGCAGCGGATGCTGGGCTTCGAGCAGTTTCTGGAGGACAACCCCGCCATGCGCGGCGAGGTCTTCCTGTTGCAGGTGACGCCGATCTCGCGCGACGACGTGGATACCTATCAGGACATTCGCGGACGGCTGGACGCCCTGGCCGGGCGCATCAACGGCGCCTATGCCGACATGGACTGGCAGCCGATCCGCTATCTGAACCGCACCTTCCGCCGGGATCAGCTGGCGGGCCTCTATCGCGCGGCCAAGGTGGGTTTGGTCACGCCCCTGCGCGACGGCATGAACCTGGTGGCCAAGGAATATGTCGCGGCCCAGAATCCCGACGATCCCGGCGTGCTGATCCTGTCGCGTTTCGCCGGCGCCGCCGAACAGATGGGCGAGGCCCTGCTGGTCAATCCCTTCAGCCGTGAAGAGCTGTCGGAAGCGATCAAGACGGCCCTGACCATGCCGCTGGAGGAGCGCATCCGCAAATGGAAGGCGCTGATGCAGGTGGTGCGCGACACCGACGTGGGAATATGGCGCGACAGCTATGTCGGGGCGCTCAGGAAGGTCGCGATCCGCGCCGACGACGAGGTGGTCGCCGACGCGGCTGAACCTGCGGCCTAACTGGCTTCGGCGTATTGCGGCGGCGCGCCGTCGCGGGCGAGGGCGCGGGCATGGGCGGGACGGGCCGCCAACCGCTCGACATAGGCGTCCAGCAGCGGGCTGTCCGGCAGGTGTTCGCGCGCCCAGGCCAAGGTGCTGCCGATCAGGACGTCGGCCACGGTGAAGCGGTCGCCCATCAGCCAGGGACCTTCCCACAGGGCTTCCAGCAGGCGGGTGACGGCGGCGTCGTAGCGGGCCTTCGCATGGGGATCTGTGTCCACCGCGCCGGTCATCTTGTTCCACAGCGAGGGCTCCAGCTCGCCCGAGGCCCAGAACATCCAGGTCAGCAGCGGCCCGCGTTGCGGCGAATCCGGGGGGAAGCCCAGACCGGCTTCGGGATGCAGGCCCGTCAGGTAGAAGGCGCCCGCCGCCGATTCGGTGATCAAGGCGCCGTCGTGCAGCAGGGCCGGGACCTTGCCGTCTGGATGAGGGTTCCTGGGATCGGCGGCGCCCGTGCCGTCCATGCGGCGGATGTCGCAATATTCGATGCGGCAGTCGGCCCCCAGTTCCTCGACCAGCCAGACCAGGCGAGAGGAACGGGACCAGGGGGCGTGGAACAGGGTCAGCATCGATAGTCCTCCCAGATATCGGGCCGCGACGGGGCGTCGGCGGCGGTCCATCTTGACTACTGACACCCTACTGCCACCATGCTGTCAGCAGTCTTCGGCCAGGGTGGGGACATGAGACGCGCCGACCGACTGTTCCAGATCATCCAGGTGCTACGCCGGGCCTCGCGTCCGGTGACGGCCGACGCCATCGCGGCCGAACTGGAGACCTCGAAACGCACCATCTACCGCGACATCGCCGCCCTGTTAGGCCAGCGGGTGCCGATCCGGGGCGAGGCGGGGTTGGGCTATGTTCTGGACGGCGGCTTCGACCTGCCGCCGCTGATGCTGACGTCCGATGAGATCGAGGCGGCGGTGTTGGGCGCTCAGTGGGTGGCGGCGCGCGGCGATCCGGCCCTGGCGCGGGCCGCGCGCGACCTGACCGCCAAGATCGCCGCCATCGTGCCGGAACGGTTGCGTCCGGTGGTGCTGGAGCCCTCGGTGGCCACGCCCCCGCCCTGGGAGCAGAAGATCGAGACCGTGGACCTGGCCCAGGTGCGGGCCTGGATTCACGCCGGGCGCAAGCTGCGGCTGCACTACGCCGACGAGCAGGGGCGCGAGACGACGCGCGTCGTCTGGCCCTTCCTGATCGGCTATCACGAGCGGGCGCGTCTGCTGCTGGCCTGGTGCGAGACGCGCGAGGACTTCCGCAGCTTCCGCGCCGACCGCGTGGTCGACGCCGAGTTTCTGAACGACCGCTATCCCGGTCGGCCCGCCGTTCTGCGCCAGCGCTGGTTCGCAGCGATGGAGGCGCGGCGGGCCGCCGAGTGCGGGCCTCAGTAGATTTCGAACAGACCTGCCGCGCCAGCATGAACCGCATTGCGGTTCCTGCCACTTTGATGATGGGCGCGGCTGACCGGCCTAGTAGATTTCGAACAGACCCGCCGCGCCCATGCCGCCGCCGATGCACATGGTGACGACGCCATATTTGGCGCCGCGCCGCTTGCCCTCGATCAGGACGTGGCCGGTCATCCGCGCGCCTGACATGCCGTAGGGGTGGCCGATGGACACCGCGCCGCCGGAGACGTTGAGCAACTCGTTGGGGATGCCGAGCTTGTCACGGCAGTAGAGCACCTGCACCGCGAAGGCCTCGTTCAGTTCCCAGATGCCGATATCGTCCATGGTCAGGCCGTGGCGTTTCAGCAGCTTGGGCACGGCATAGACCGGGCCGATGCCCATCTCGTCCGGTTCGCAGCCGGCTACGGCCATGCCGCGATAGGCGCCGAGCGGCTGCAGGTTGCGCTTCACCGCCTCGCCCGCCTCCATGACGACGCAGGCCGAGGCCCCGTCCGACAGCTGCGAGGCGTTGCCGGCGGTGATGAATTCGCCCTGCTGGATTTCCTCGCCGCCGCCGAAGACGGGTTTCAGCGATTGCAGGCCCTCCAGCGTGGTGTCCGGACGGTTGCCCTCGTCCCTGGCCAGGGTGACTTCCTTGGACGAGGTCTCGCCGGTCGCCTTGTCCATGACCAGCATGGAGGTGGTCATCGGCACGATCTCGGCGTCGAAATGACCGGCCACCTGGGCCGCGGCCGTACGCTGCTGCGATTGCAGGGCGTATTCGTCCTGGGCGTCGCGGCTGATGTTGTAGCGGCGGCTGACCACCTCGGCGGTTTCCAGCATCGACATATAGATGTGGGGCGACAGCTTCAGCAGCGCCTCGTCCTTCATCCGGTAGAGGTTCATGTGCTGGTTCTGGACCAGGGAGATGCTCTCCAGCCCGCCGCCGACCGCCATCTTCTGCTGGTCGAAGATGACCTGCTTGGCCGCCGTGGCGATCCCCATCAGGCCCGAGGCGCACTGGCGATCCAGGCTCATGCCGGGCACGGAGGAGGGCAGACCCGCCGCCAGCGCCACCTGACGCGCGACATTCGTCCCGGTCGACCCCTGTTGCAGGGCGGCCCCCATGACGACGTCCTCGATCTCGGCCGGATCGACGCCGGCGCGCGCGACCGCGTGCCTGACCGCGTGGGCGCCGAGCGTCTGCGCCTGGGTGTCGTTGAAGGCCCCGCGATAGGCCCGGCCGATCGGGGTGCGGGCGGTGGAGACGATGACGGCTTCACGCATCGAGAAGGTTCTCTCTTTTTGGGGCGCTATCGCTCGCGACGCGGTCGCTCGCTGCTTGAGCGCCGAAAAGGGCGCTGTCGCTGGCGATGCGGTCGCTCGCTGCTTGAGCGCGTTTCCTGCCTGAAGTGAGGATAGGCGCATCACGTGGCGTCAACGCAAGGCGCCTTCTGAGAAGTGAGCGCGGGCCTCAAGCAGCGAGGCGCCGCGCGCCGGTGCTAGGCCACCTTAAGACCCATGATGCTTCTGGGCCTTGGTCAATTCGATCATGCCCTGGGCGGCGCCCATCTCCGGCACGATCTCGTTTTCGCGGTCCGAGATGGCGTCGAAGCGGGCGGCGACCTGTTCGGGGGCGTCGGGGCCGACGGCGAAGTCGCCCTGCGTCAGGGTGACATAGGCGCGTTCGAAGCCGCCGGCGCCGGCGGCCAGGATGGCGCGGGTCGGGGCGTCGCGGCTGACCAGATAGAGCAGGCCCGGTGAGACCAGTTCCGGCCCCAAAGCCTCCAGCGGCAGGCCTTGCAGGTCCTCGGTCATGCGAGTGTGGGCGGTCGGCGCCAGGGCGTTGACGCGGATGTCGTTCTTGGCCCCTTCGATCGCCAGGGTCTGCATCAGGCCGACCAGGGCCATCTTGGCCGCGCCATAGTTGGCCTGACCGAAGTTGCCGAACAGGCCCGACGACGAGGTGGTCATGACGATACGGCCATAGTTCTGGGCCCGCATGATGTCCCACACCGCCTTGGTGCAGTGAACCGCGCCCATCAGGTGAACGTCCATGACCAGGCGGAAATCGGCCAGCTCCATCTTGGCGAAGCTCTTGTCGCGCAGGATGCCGGCGTTGTTCACCAGAATGTCGATGCGGCCCCAGCGAGCCATGACCTCGGCCACCATGGCCTCGACCGCCGCCGCGTCCGTGACCGAGGCCGCATTGGCCATGGCCTCGCCGCCCGCGGCCTCGATTTCAGCGACCACGGCCTCGGCGGCCGTGGCTGACCCCCCCGAACCGTCGCGAGCGCCGCCCAGATCATTGACCACCACCTTGGCGCCCCGCGCCGCCAGGGCCAGGGCGTGTTCGCGGCCCAGACCGCCGCCTGCGCCCGTCACGATCGCCACCTGCCCGTCGAACCTGATGCTCATCCTGCCTCTCCGTCTTGTTTAAAGACTGTCCTAGCAGGCGGGATTGGGGTGCAAAACGGGCGTTTGTGTTGAAACGGCGCCACACCCCGTCGCATTCCTGCGGAAAGCGGCGGAACCGCAGCGATCCTGTGTCGTTCGGGCCTTTGAGCGTCACCGCCCACAAGCGGCGACATTCTCATCAACAGAGTGTGAGGACACTATGAAGCTCAAACTTCTCGCCAGTGTCGCCGCCGCCGGGCTGTTCGCAGCGGGCGTTGCGTCGGCTGAACCGGACGGCTGGTACGGCGCTATCGACGCCGGCTATCACTTTAAACACGACGCCGAGCTGGACTCGGCTATCGGCGGTCAGACCTGGGATTGGGAAGTCAATCCGGGTTGGGCGGCGTTCGCCCGTCTGGGCTACCGCTTCAACCCCAACTGGCGCGTTGAACTGGAAGGCGGCTACCGCTCGGGCGACATCGGCACCGTGCGGGCTGTCGACAACGGCGTGGCAGGCCTCTGCAACCTGACGCCGGCCACGGGCCCCTGCTATTCGCCGGAAGGCGACATCGAGTCGACGACTCTGATGGCCAACGTCCTCTATGACTTCGGCTCGCCCGAATGGCGCATCCGTCCCTTCGTCGGTCTCGGCGTCGGCGTGAACCGCGTCAATACCGACACTGTGGGGGCCGTCCGCGGCAACCGCGGCGTGACCTTCACCGCTGACGACAGCTCGACCAAGTTCGCCGCTCAGGCGATCGCGGGTCTGGCCTGGGCCATTTCGGACCGCGCCAACATCGACCTGACCTACCGCTACCTGACGGGCGACATGGCGTTCGATTCGACGACTGTCGGCGGTCCGTCTTACGGCGAATGGGACGGCAGCTACGACCAGTCGCACACCGTGACCCTGGGTCTGCGTTACGCCTTCGGCGCCGAGCCGGCTGCTCCCCCGCCGCCGCCGCCGCCCCCGCCGCCGCCCCCGCCGCCTCCCCCGCCGCCCCCGCCGCCTCCGCCGCCTCCGGCCAAGCCGGCTGCGCGTCAGTTCGTGGTCTACTTCGACTGGGATCGCTCGGACCTGACGGCTGAAGCCCGTTCGGTGGTGACGCAGGCCGCCAACTACGCCAAGTCGGGCGCCCCGACCCGCGTCCTGATCGTCGGTTACACCGACACCTCGGGTTCGCCGGCCTACAACCTCGGCCTGTCCAACCGTCGTTCGCGCACGGTTGCCGACGCCCTGGTCGCCCAAGGCGTCAACGGCGGCGTGATCGCCCTCGACGGCAAGGGTGAAACCGTCCTGGCCAAGCCGACCGCTGACGGCGTGCGTGAGCCGCTGAACCGTCGCGCCACCATCGACATCAACTTCTAAGACTTCAGCGCTTCCGGGCGAGACGAAATGTCTCGCCCGGGGCAGGTCTGAGAAGGTCGAAAAGCATCAGGCGCGCCGGATATACGCTATCCGGCGCGTCTTCGTTTCGGGACTGGGCGGCGACGAAGGCTCAGCTTGTCATCTGTGCAACCTTGGCTCTATGAGAGCACCTGCTCTTTCGGAAAGAACCCCAGCGTTTGCTCGCGCCTTTTGACCCCGACCAGAACCGTAACCCGCAAGGCTTCCCAGGCGATCTGCGCGGTCGACGGTTTCTGATCGTCACCGCGCCCTTCGGTCGATTCGGGCGTGTTCTGGCGAAAGCCCTGACGCGAAGGGGCGCCACCGTAGGTCGTATGATTTTTAACGCTGGCGACGCCGTGACCTGGCGCCAGGCCGGCGGCGTATCCTTTTGCGAGAGCGCCAGCCGTTGGCCGGAGCGGGTGCTGGAATTGTCCCGCGCCTATACGGATATCATCGTATTCGGAGAGGGCGGGCCGTATAATCAGGGGGTCCTGTCCCAGGTTGATCGCCTGGGCGCCGCCGTCTGGGTGCTGGAGAACGGTTATTTCCGCCCCGACTGGGTGACGGTCGAGCGCAACGGCGTCAACGCTTCCAGCGGGCTGCCGCGCCAGGCCGAGGGCTATGGTTTCCCGCCCCCGCCTCTGCCCGTGACACGGCCCATCGGCAAGATCCTGCCGCATCACGTGGTCAACATCAGTCTCTATCACCTAGCGCAGGGTCTGGGACGGCCCTTCTATCCGTACTTCCGGTCGCCCTATTCGGTCCCGGCCTGGCTTCAGTTTCTGGGCCACGTCGGTCGGTATTTCAGCCTGATCTTCCAGTCGACGCGACAGCTGGACGCCCAGGTCATCGCCGCGCGCGGGCCTTTTTTCATCGCCTGCCTTCAGCGCGAGGGTGACGCCCAACTGCTGCGTTATTCGCGTTTTGCCGACAATGCGGGCTTTCTGGCCGAGGTGATGGACAGCTTTGCGCGCCATGCGCCGCCAGATCGGCGACTAGTGGTCAAGAACCACCCTCTGGACCCGGGCCTGGTCAATCTGGCCGCCGTGACGCGCCGTCTGGCGGCCGAGCGGGGGCTGACGGGGCGGGTGGACTTCATCGACGGCGGCAACCTGGCGCAGCTGTGCCGGGCGTCATGCGGCATGGTGGTCAATAATTCCAGCGCGGCCCTGTCTGCCCTGGGGTTCCACACCCCGGTCAAGGTGCTGGGCCAGGCCTTCTTCGATTTCGAGGGTCTGACGGATCAGCAGCCGCTGGACGGATTCTGGTGCGCGCCTGTTGCGGCGGACCCCGCCCTGTTCACACGCTTCCGCGCCCATGTCATCGCCCGCTGTCAGATCAACGGCAACTATCACGAGCCGCGCGCCGTGGTCTGGACCGCCGCGGCGGTCGCCGACGCCTTCGCCAGGGTTACGGTCGCGCAGGACTGATTCCGACAATCCACAGGGGTGTGACGTTATAGTCACCCTGGCGCGTTGTCATATCACTGTCACACGACTGTCGCCCAAACTTCCCGCAGGACCCTTAAGGCCCAGCCCATCTCGACAGGCGTAGGGCCTGCCGTGCGTGGCCTTACCGAAATCCATTTGGGGAACACCGACCGATGACCAACCGCAAACAGCTGTTCTGGGCGACCACCGCCCTCATGAGCGGCGTTCTCATGGCCGGCGCGGCCTCGGCCCAATCGACCGGCACCGCTGCTGTTGAAATCGGCGAAGTTGTCGTCACCGGCCAACGCGGCCCGCGCAGCATCGATGGCGCTATCGTTGCTGAAACGGTCGGCAAATCGCGTTCCACGATCACGCAGGAGTTTATCGAGACCCAGGCTGCTGGTCAGACCATCAACGAAGTCCTGAACCTGGTTCCGGGTATGAGCTTCACAAACAACGACGCCTATGGTTCGTCGGGCGGCAACATTCGCCTGCACGGCTTCGACGGTCCGCGCATCTCGCAGACCTTCGACGGCATGCCCCTGAACGACTCGGGCAACTATTCGCTCTATTCGAACCAGCAGCTGGACAGCGAGCTGATCGGTTCGGCCTCGGTCAACACCGGCACGACCGACGTTGACTCCCCGACCGCGTCGGCTTCCGGCGGCACGATCAACATGAGCTCGATCAACCCGAGGACGGAATTCGGCGGTCGGATCAAGGCTTCACTCGGGGATGACGACTTCCGTCGCGTCTTTGCTCAGCTGGACACCGGTGAAGTTGGACCGTTCGGCACGCGCGCCTGGCTCGCCTACTCGGACCAGTCGTATGACAAGTTCAAAGGCCAGGGCGACCTCAACAAAACCCAGTACAACTTCAAGATTTATCAGCCGCTGCGCGACAACGGCGACTTTGTCTCGTTTGCTGGTCACTGGAACCGCAACCGCAACAACAACTATGCTGACCTTCAACTGCAGCGTAACGCAGACGGTTCGGCCAGTCTCGCCAATGGCGTGACCTGGAACAGCGACTTCGACAACACCTACAAGGCACCGACTTTCCGTAACGGCGTGGCTGACGCCGACACCAACACCAACCGCTTCTGGGCTCTGCGTCAGAACCCGTCGGACACCGGCAACCTCCGCGCACAGTCGCGCTTCACCCTGCGCGACAACCTGATCTTCACCTTCGACCCGTCGTTCCAGTACACCCTGGCGACCGGTGGTTCGGGCCAGTTCGTCCTGTCGGAAACCGATCGCACGATCCGTGGCTCCAAGACCACGGGCGGCGTTGACCTGAACGGCGACGGCGACACCCTGGACAGCGTGCGTGTCCACTCGACCAACAATACCCACACCCAGCGTTACGGCATCAGCTCGTCGCTGATCTGGAAGCTGTCGGACACGCAGACCCTGCGCGGCGCCTACACGCTGGACGACGCTCGTCACCGTCAGACGGGCCTGAACAGCCTGATCAACTTCTCGAACCCGTCGGAGCCCCGCTTCTTCGATCCGTTCGCTGGTCTGCGCGACAAGGAACACCGCATCGTCAACCTGGACGGTTACGAAATCCGTTCGCGTGACCGCCTGTCCTACGCCACGCTGAACCAGTTCGCGGTCGAGTACGCCGGTCGCTTCCTGGATGACTCTCTGCGCGTCAACGTCGGCGTCCGTGCGCCCTTCTTCAAGCGCGAGATGAACCAGAACTGCTACTCGCAGTCGAAGAGCAGCTCGGTGGTTTGCTCGACCGAAACTGCGGTCAAGAAGCCCGACGGCACCTACACGCTGGGAAATCGTACCCAGAGCTACATCGCGCCCTACTCGCGTGAAGTTAAGTTTGACGACATCCTGCCGAACGTGAACGTCAGCTGGAACTTCTCCGGCGCGCACTCGGTCTATGGCTCGTTCGCCCAGTCGCTGACCCTGCCGCGCACCGACAACCTCTACACCGTCTTCTTCGATACCGACGGGGACATCACCTCGCCGATCACCGAGCCGGAAAAGACGACGACTTACGACTTCGGCTACCGCTACCAGACGAGCACGCTGATCGCCTCGGCCAACGTCTGGTACACGAAGTTCGATAACCGCATCGTGTCGCGTTACGACCAAGACCTGGGCGTTTCGTTCGACTCGAACGTGGGCAACGTCGACCTGTACGGCTTCGACTCGCAGGTTGGTTGGTCGCCGATCGAAGGTCTGTCGCTGTACGCCTCAGCGTCCTACACGGACAGCGAGATCGCCAACGACTACTTGGACGGCCTCAACCTGATCAAGACCGGCGGCAAGTCGCTGACGGAGACCCCTGACTGGACCTTCGGCGGTCGCATCGACTACGAAACCGGCCCGCTTCAGCTCGGCCTGCAAGCCAAGTACACGGGTGAGCGTTGGGTCACCGACGTCAACGACCTGTACACTGAGGCCTATACGGTCGTGAACGCGGACGCCAAGTTCGATCTCGGCTACTTCGGCTACCAGGGCTCCAGTCTGGCCCTGCGCGTCGTCAACCTGTTCGACGAGAAATACTTCGGTTCGATCTCGGGCGCATCGGATGCCTCCAAGGCCACCTATGCCTACCGTGGCGCCCCGCGGACGCTGCAGGCAACTGTTACCTACGCCTTCTAATCCGCGTAGACATATCGAAGGGGAAGGGCGGTCCGGAGCGGGCCGCCCTTTCTTTTTTGCGCCCAAGGCGCTTCGCGCTGCTTGAGGCGCATTGATCTGGACCTCTCGCGCTTTGCTCTGTCATGGGCCGATCGCCCGTAAACATTGAACCGGGGGGCGTCAGGCCCTATCTGGCGCGGTCTGCCTTTCTCCATTCGGATCGACTTCGCCCATGACCCCGCCCCTGACCTTGGCTATCCCCGCCGAATGGACGCCGCACCACGCCATGTGGGTCGGCTGGCCCAGCCATGCCGAGCTGTGGGGCGAGGACTTCGAACAGGCTCAGGACGAGGTCGAGGCCCTGGTCCGGGCGCTTGCCGGTCCGGGCCGCGAAAACGTCAAGCTGATGGTCGGCAATGATGAGGCTCTGCCCGGCGCCCGCGCGCGTCTGGACGGCGTCGATGGCATCGAGATCGTGGCCGCTCGTTTCGGCGACATCTGGCTGCGCGACACCGGCCCGATCTTCAACGCCGGCTCGAAGACGGCCCAGACCTTCAGCGTCAATGGCTGGGGCGGCAAGTACGACTATCCGCATGACGACGAGGTCGCCGACCAGATCGCGGCCTTCTCGGGCGTGCCGACGACGCGCCATGACTTCATCCTCGAAGGCGGCGCCCTGGACCACGACGGCGAGGGCACGGTCCTGACCACGCGCCAGTGCCTGCTGAACAGGAACCGCAACACGAACTGGACCGCCGAGGCCGCCGAGGCCGCCCTGGCCGCCTCGGTCGGCGCCAAGGTGGTGGTCTGGCTGGGCGACGGCCTGCTGAACGACCACACCGACGGCCACGTCGACAACCTGGCCCGCTTCGTCGCGCCGGGCGTGGTCGCCTGTCCCATCGCCTTCGGTCGCAAGGACCCCAACGCCGAGGTCTATGACGAGACCGCCCGCACCCTGATGGCGACCACGGACGCCGCCGGGCGTCAGATCAAGGTCCTGCGCATCCCGTCGCCCGGTCTGGTGCTGGACGCCGACGAGCGTCCGATCCCGGCCAGCCACATGAACTTCCTGATCGCCAACGGCGCCGTCGTGGTGCCGACCTATGGCGACGACACGGCCGCGCGTCTGGCGGGCGAGGCCCTGGCCACCGTCTTCCCCGACCGCGAGATCGTTCTGCTGCCGTCCAACGCCATCCTGACCGGCGGCGGATCCTTCCACTGCATCAGCCAACAGGAGCCCGCGTAAATGGCCCGCACCGTCACGGTCGCCGCCCTGCAGACCGCCTATGGCGAGGATATGCAGGCCAATATCGACAAGACCATCGGCCTGATCCTTCAGGCGGCGGCGAAAGGCGCGCAGGTCATCCTGCCGTCGGAGCTGTTCCAGGGTCCCTACTTCTGCGTGACGCAGGAGGAGCACTGGTTCGCGACCGCCTATCCGTGGCGCGAGCATCCGGCCGTGGTGCAACTGCAGCCGGTGGCCAAGGAACTGGGCGTGGTCATCCCCGTCTCGATCTTCGAGAAGGAAGGCCCGCACTACTTCAACTCGATGGTCATGCTGGACGCCGACGGCGAGGCTCTGGGCGTCTATCGCAAGAGCCACATCCCCGACGGCCCCGGCTATCAGGAGAAGTACTACTTCCGTCCCGGCGACACCGGCTTCAAGGTCTGGAGCACCCGCTTCGGCCGCATCGGCGTCGGCATCTGCTGGGACCAGTGGTACCCCGAGAGCGCCCGCGCCATGGCGCTGCAAGGCGCCGACATCCTGATGTATCCGACCGCTATCGGTTCGGAGCCGCATGACGCCGAACTGGACACCGCCCTGCCGTGGCAGCGCGCGATGCAGGGTCACGCCGTGTCCAACGTCGTGCCGGTCGTCGCCGCCAACCGCATCGGCCACGAGACCCTGACCGAGGCGGGCCAGACCTTCTACGGCCACTCCTTCATCGCTAATCATCGCGGCGATCTGGTCGAGAGCCTGACGGGCGAGGAGGGCGTGCTGGTCCACACCTTCGACCTCGACTTCCTCGATCAGTACCGCGCCGCCTGGGGCTTCTTCCGTGACCGTCGCCCGGAACTCTACGGCGCCCTGGCCACGGGCCGCCCAGTCTAGTCAGCGGCGGGTGTTGCGCGCCACGACATTGTTCGTGGCGCCATCGCCGTCGTTGGCGCTGCTGCCGAAGGGATAGCCGCGATCGGCTCGGCAATAGGCGCGCCGGCCCTCGCGTGAGCCGACGACGACCCACTGGGGCCGCAGTCGCGCGGCGCTTGAGAAGACATTGTCCGTGATCTGATTCTCCGACGGTGTCTGGTGCCGAATGACGCCGCGCTCGCCGCAGTTGCGGTAGAGGAAGACCCCGCCGCGCCCGCCTAGGGTGAAGCGGTTGCCGATGATGCGGTTGCGCGCCGAGCCGTCTACGGCGACGGCCTCTCGCTGGGTCGCCACGTTGATGTTGTTGTTCTCGATCCGATTGTCGGCGCTTTCGGCGTCCAGATAGAGGGCGGCGGCGTCGCTGCGGCCGCTTAGGGTTGAGTTTGTCAGGCTGAGCCGCGTCACGCCCGGCCCGACATAGAGGGGGATGGAGCCGGTCCCCACGATGGTCACGCGGTCCAGTTCTATATGTGAGGGCGCCGAGCCCTGCGTCGTCGCTATGTGGTCGGCGGTGCGCGACGAGGCCCGCAGGTCGTCATAGCCGCCGTCCGCCCCCATGCCCCAGACGCGCACGGCGCCGTGGATCGTGCAGTGCTCGATGCGGATGTCGGTGGGGCGGCTCCAGTGCTCAGCCGTGATGCGGCGTGACCAGATGGCGAGGGTCGGCTGGCGGGTGGTGGTCGTGACGCCGGGGCGACCGACCGCCCCGCCCTTGCAGTCCAGCCCGGCGCCCGAGGCCTCGGCGCCTTCGATCAGGATGGGACGGCGGATGCTCTGGCCAGCCAGGACGGCGCGACAGGTCAGACGAAAGGGTGTCGTCGCATCGGCGGTCAGTTCGCCCAATTCAGCGGCGGTGCAGCGGCGGGCGGCGGGCAGGGCCCAGGCGCCCAGACTTCCGACATCAGGCGACGCGCTCAGCCACAGCGCCGCCAGCCAGGCCGCCATCAGGGCAGGGGGGTGGCCAAGGCCAGACGCTCAGACGCGCAGCCCGGGCTGGTCAGGCCGGTGGCGCGGGCGGCGGTCAGTTCAGCGCGGGCGGCGGCCAGATCGGCGTCGAAACCGGGCGTAGCGGATGCAGCCTCGAATACGGCCTTGCCCAGCACCTCGCCAGCGGCGACATCGCTGGGATAGTGCATGCCGCAAACCAGTCGGCTGAGGCCCATCGCGTGGGCGATGCGGCGGACCTCGGCGGCGCGCTGCGGCTCCAGCGCGGCGAAGGCCTCGCCATAGACGGTGGCGACGGTGGAACTGCCCGACGGATAGGAGGCGCTCTTGCGCCCCGCCTCGGTCAGGCGTTGGCAGGGGCGGCGCTCGGGATCGTCGCCGACGGGGCGGGCGCGGAAGCCGCGCGCCTTGACCAGTTCAGCCGCCGCATCGGAATCGTCGAACAGCCGCTGCATCAGGCGGTTCAGGTTCGGCGTTGTCGCCGAGCCCAGTCGCACGTCGAGAACGCAATCAAAATGCTGAAGGGCCAGCGGCGGACGCAGTTCGGCGTGGGCGGTGGCCAGCAGCCAGCGGTCGCTGTCTTCCAGCGCCTTGAACTGGTGCGAGCGCGCCTTGTCGGCCAGATCGGTCGGCGACCCGGCGACGGGCGGCGGGGGCGTGGCGTCGGCCAGGGCCTGGATCAGCGATCCGCTGAGATAGCCCTTGGCTTCGGGGGTGGCGGCTTGAACCGCCTGGGGACGCAGGGCGGCGGGGGTGCCGGCGCAGGCCGAGAGCAGGGCCGCTGTGGCGGCGGCGACGATGAAGGCCCCCCGGCTCCGCATCAGGCCCCGGCGCTCCAGGTCAACTGGACCGAGGTCAGTCCGCCTTCGCCCGGCGAGGCGACGACCTGCAACGTGGCGCCGTTCTCCTTGCGGGCGGCGGCGCCATAGGCGCGGGCCTCGCCCTGGTTCATGGCCATGACCGGGGCCAGGCCGGCGGCCTCGGCGCGCTGGCGATAGAAGGCGACCACGGCGTCGGGGTCGGCGTCGGTGGTGAAGGTGATCAGACCGCCAGGGCCGGTAGGGCCGGCGGCCACGGTGGCCGGGCCATCTGCCTGAGCGCCGGGATAGAGGGCGGCGAAGGCCGGCGCGCCCACGATCGGCGCGGCGCCGACCGTCGTGGCGGAGGCGTCGGCGGGGGAGGCGGCGGCCACCGGCGCTGCGACCGGGGGCGCGTCAGGCGTGGCGGCGGAGGAGGCGATCTCGGGCGCAGCCTCGCTACGCTCGTCGCATCCGATAAGACCGACCGTGAGGGCCACGGCGACGGCTGCCACGCTACGCTTCATCCCGCCTACGTCCTTGAGACTGTTCAACTTGATCCGCACCGTGGCCCATCCGTGCGGCGGCAGCAAGGCGGTTCAACCGGTTGGCGCATCCACATCGTCGCCGGGCTGGCCGGTCGACTTGCGCGCCTCGGCCGGGCCGCCTGCCGGTTTGGAGCCCTCGCCCTTGGACCGGAGCCCTTCGGCGGCCAAGGCCTCGTTGATCGCGTCCTGGTCCGGGTCGATGTCCGAGCCGGACGCGGAGCCGCCGCGCAGCGATCCGGCGCGGGTGTCGGAACCCATATCGGTGCCCTCCAGCGCGGTCTTCAGGGCGTCGGCGGTATGGCCCCGGTCGGGCTTTTCACCCATGGCGGCGGCTTCGCGGGCTTCTTCGGTATCGGTCCTGGGATCGGCCATCGTCGTCTCCTTGTTGCAGGAACAACGCGGAGGGCCCCGCCTGGGGTTCCGACAAGAAAAAAGCCGGCGGAGTTCTCCGCCGGCCCATGATCCGTGGCCGGATCTTTTTTACTTCCCGAACAGCTTGTTCCAGCGGCGCTTCTCGCGGGTCTTCCAGGCGCCCCGGTGATAGGCGTCGGAGCCGATCAGCGGCACGACGGTCGTGGCCTCGGCGAAGACCATCTGTTCGTGGGTGGTCTGAACCTTGCCCCAGGAGGCGGCTTCTTTCAGCGTCGAGGACGAGCAGGCGCCGTCGCGGACGTCGGCGACGGTGATCTGGACCGCATAGCGGTGCATCTCGGCCTCGACGCCCAGGATCTCGGCGCAGACCACGGTGTCCTGGGCGAAGTTCTTGGGCACGCCGCCGCCGACCATGAAGAGGCCGGTCACGCCGGCGGCGATCTTGATGTCGGTCAGTTCGCGGAAGTCGGCGATGGCGTCCAGCATCAGATAGGGCAGGCCGGCGGCGGCGCGCTCTTTCTGGTGCTTGACCAGGCCGAATCCAGCCGATGAGTCGACGAAGGCCGGGCAGAAGATCGGCACGCCTTCTTCATAGGCGGTCTGGATCAGCGAGCCGGGCTTTTTCGCATTACCCTCGGACAGCCACTTGCCCATTTCCCAGATGAACTCACGGCTGGAATAGCCCCGCGGCTCCAGACGGTTGGCGATCTCCAGGATGGTGTGGTCGCAGGCCTGGAGCTCTTCCTCGTCGATATAGGTGTCGTAGATCCGGTCGATGTAGTTGTCGCGCAGGACGTTGTCGTCCACCTCGCCGGCGGCCTGATAGTGCTTGAAGCCCAGGGCCTCGAAGAAATCCATGTCCACGATCGAGGCGCCGGTGGCGACGATGGCGTCGACCATGCCGAACTTCACCATGTCACGATAAACATGCATGCAGCCGCCCGCCGAGGTCGAGCCGGCCAGGATCAGCCAGGGCGAGCAGTCCTTGTCCTCGATGGCCATGGAGAAGATGTCGGCGGCGCGGGCCGTGTCGCGCGAGCTGAAGGACATCTTGCGCATGCTGTCGATGATCGGGCGCGCGTCGAAGCTGGTCATGTCGACGTGCTCGACGGTGTTCTGCAGCAGCGCAGCCTTCTGGTTCGACTGAACGGGAGCGTTCATTTCGGCGGTTTCCCTGGGATATGAGCGCCCGTCGCCAAGAAGAAGCAGCGGCCCGGACGGAGCGACGGGCCGCTGCAGATCATATCAACGTCCGAAGACGGTTTTGGGTCAGTCGATCAGCGCTTGCGCTTGCGCACGCCGGCCTTGCCCTTGGGGCGCGACAGGCGAACGATCTTGCGCGCGGTCTCTTCCGCCGTGGTGCGCACGGTCGGGATGGAACGCGGGGCCAGGCCGTACATCGAGCCCATCGGGGCGTCCTCGACCACGGCGATCTCGTGTTCGCCATAGCCGTTGAAGCCGGTCGTCATGGCCACGCCATAGGCGCCGAGCATGCCGATTTCGATGAAGTCGCCTTCCTGCACATCGGCCGGCAGCCAGAAGGGGCCCGGCATGTGGTCGATGCTGTCGCAGGTCGGGCCGTAGAAGCGAAAGGGCTTCAGCTCCGACGAAGCGTCCGCATCCCGAACCAGCTTGGTCGGGAAGGGCCAGCGCGAGTGGGTGGCGTCGAACAGCGAGCCATAGGACCCGTCGTTCAGATAAAGAGCATCACCCTTGCGCAGGTCCACGCGGCACAGCACCGACGACGATTCGGCGACCAGCGCCCGGCCGGGTTCGCACCACAGCTCGGTCGTTTCGGACACCGGCATCTCGTTGAAGCCGCGATGGATGGCGTCGGCGTATTCGCTCAGGTCCGGCGGGACCATGCCCGGATAGACCGAAGGGAAGCCGCCGCCGACATCGACGATGTCGACGAAGACGCCCGCCTTCTTGATGGCGCGACCGACTTGGCTCATCGCCGCTTCATAGGCCGACGGGCGCATGCACTGCGACCCGACATGGAACGACACGCCCATCAGGCCGTCCTGAACCGCCTGGCGCACGGCCAGCAGCAGGCCGGGGGCCTGATCCGGCGAGACGCCGAACTTGCCCGACAGGGAATAGGCCGCGCCGTCCGCCGAGACGGCCATGCGCACGACCAGGTTCAGGTCGTCGGCATTGTCGGTCGCCTCGATGATCTTCTGCAACTCGTCATGGCTGTCGAGCACGAAGGTGCGCACGCCGTGATCGGCGTAGGCCGCACGGATCGCGCCCCGGCTCTTGACCGGGTGCATGAAGGCCAGACGCGCGTTCGGGCTGACCGAGCGAACCAGCTCGATCTCGGCCAGCGAGGCGACGTCAAACGCGTTGACGCCCTGCTCGACCAGGGTCTCGATGACCCAGCGCGATGGGTTCGCCTTCACTGCATAGAAGACGTCGGCTTTTAAATTGTCCTGGAACCAGCGCGCCGCTACGGAAACCGAACGCGGTCGCACGAGGGCGACGGGACGTTCAGGGGACCGCTCACGGACCAGGTCCAGGGGAAGTTGGTACGTGCGCAATTCACGTAACCCCCTGCTAATTGTTAACCCAGACCGGCGTTAGCAGCGCTTAACGGTTAGACCACGGGGTCCGCCGGAACGCGCGATGTAGGGATGCTGAACCGTCATGTAAAGCGGTAATTTCATGACCTGATCCACAGGGGAACCGGTGCAAAGGCCCCTCGCACTGGACGAAAACGACGCAGGCGTGCCATTAAGACTTGTCGAAACGCGCGTGGCGCGTCATGCGGCGCCCCTGTTGCAACCGCCACCCACGGGTTCATGAATCCTTCAACCGCCGCCGTCGCGTCCGTACGGGATGTGTCAAAGACCTACGGAGCCCGAAAGGCGCTCGACGGCGTGTCCGTCGAAGTGGCCGCCGGCGAGATGGTCGCCCTGATCGGTCCTTCCGGATCGGGCAAGTCCACCCTGCTGCGCTCCATCACCGGAATGCACCCCATCGACCCCGGCCAGGGGACGATTCAGGTGTTCGGCGAGACCGTTCAGCAGAACGGCCGCATCACCGGCGCTGTGCGTCGTGCGCGCGGCAAGCTGGGCATGATCTTCCAGCAGTTCAATCTGGTGGGGCGTCTGTCGCTCTTTTCCAACGTCATGCTGGGCGCCCTCGGGCGTCTGCCCGGCTGGCGCGGCCTGTTCGGCGTCTGGCCCAGGGTCGACCGCGAGCGGGCCATGGCGGCGCTTCACCGCGTCGGCGTGTCCGACTACGCCGCCCAGCGGGCCAACACCCTGTCGGGCGGCCAGCAGCAACGCGGCGCCATCGCCCGCGCCATCGTCCAGGGAGCGCAAGCCATCCTGGCCGACGAGCCGGTCGCCTCGCTGGACCCGGTCTCGGCCCGCAAGGTCATGGAACTGCTGGTCGAGCTGAACAAGCGCGACGGCATGGGCGTGATCGTCACCCTGCACCAGGTCGACTACGCCATCCGCTACTGCAACCGCGTCATCGCCCTGCAAAAGGGCAAGGTGGTCTATGACGGCCCCTCGACCGGTCTGGACTCCAAGCGCCTGATTGAAATCTACGGTCCTGAGTATGAGGACGCGTTCTGGGAAGCCAAGGCATGACCCGCACCGCCATCACCCGCCGCCTGCTCGGCGTCGCCGCCGTCAGCCTGAGCCTGGGCCTCGCCGCCTGCGGCAAGGGCGAGGAAAAGGCTCCGGGCGCCGCCCCGACCGAGATCACCTTCTCCATCCTGTCGGCCGAAGGCCAGGCCTCGTCCGGCCCCCTGTGGCAGCCGCTGCTGGACGACATGTCCAAGTCGATCGGCGTGACGGTGAAGCCCTACTTCGGGTCCAACTACACCGTGCTGGTCGAGGCCATGCGCGGCAACCACACCCAGGTGGGCTGGTTCTCGGCCAAGCCTGAGGTCGAGGCCATCGACCGCGCCAAGGCCGAGGTCATCGCCCGCACGGTCAACCGCGAGGGCCTGGACAGCTATCAGTCGACCCTGATCGTCAAGAAGGGTTCGGGCATTACGCTCGACAAGGTGCTGGCCTGTGGCAAGCAGTATAATTTCGGCATCGGCGACGCCCAGTCGACCTCGGGCACGCTCGCGCCCATGACCTTCCTGTTCAACGCCCGCGGCGTCGTGCCGTCGCAGTGCTTCAAGACGGTGCGCTCGGCCAACCATCAGGCCAACGCCTTCGGCGTGGCCACGGGCGTGATCGACGTCGCCACCTCGAACAGCGTCAACACCATCTTCATCCGCCGCGAAAACCCGCAGTTGGCCGATCAGATCGAGGAGATCTGGACCTCCCCGCCGATCCCCGAGAGCGGCATCGTCGTGCGCGAGGATCTGGACCCGGCGCTGAAGGAAAAGATCCGCAGCTTCTTCCTGACCTATGGTCAGGGCGAGGGCCCGGAAGCCGAGCGTCAGCGCAAGGTTCTGGCCGGTCTGGAATATTCGCGCTTCGCCGCCGCCGACGACAGCTACCTGAACCCGATCCGCGAAATGATCGCCGACCAGAAGCGCGGCGAAGCCGAAGCCAAGGGCGACAAGGCCGGCGCCGCCGCCGCGACCGCCGAGCTTCAGCGCCTTCGCAGCCTGCGTGAGGTCCAGCCTTGACCTCTGCTCCCCTGACGCCGTCGGCGACGGCGGGCGCTGTTCCGGCCGCGCCGCAAAAGTCCGCCGTCTCCTGGGCGATGGACGTCCTGGTCTGGGGCGGCGTGATCGCCGTCCTGCTTTACAGCATCGACGCCGTCGACCTGGGCAATATCTCGCGTCTGTTCTCGGGCAACGAGAGCACCGCCCTGTTCGTCCATGATCTGATGCGCCCGGACTTCTCCCAGTGGAGGATGTTCGTCGGCAAGATGTGGGAGACGGTCCAGATCGCCCTGTGGGGCACCTTCCTGGCCGTGCTGTTCGGCATTCCCCTGGGTCTGGCCGCCGCCCGCAACATGGCCCCCCAGTGGGTCGTGACCCCGGTGCGCTGGATCATGAACCTGCTGCGTTCGGTGCCTGATCTGGTCATTGGCCTGCTGTTCGTCACCGCCGTGGGTCTCGGCCCCCTGGCCGGCGTGCTCGCCATCACCCTGAACACGGCCGGCGTTCTGGCCAAGCTGTTCTCGGAAGCGGTCGAGTCGATCGACAAGGGTCCGGTCGAGGGTGTGCGCGCCACCGGCGCCTCCAAGCTGCACGAAATCGTCTGGGGGGTGATCCCTCAGGTGGCGCCGCTGTGGACCTCGTTCGCCCTCTATCGTTTCGAGTCCAACAGCCGTTCGGCCACGGTCCTCGGCCTGATCGGCGCCGGCGGCATCGGTCAGGTGCTGTTCGACAGCATGAACGCCTTCGACTTCCGCGCCGTCTCGGCCATCGTCATCATCGTGGTCATCGCCGTGACCCTGATCGACAGCCTGTCGCAGATCATGCGCAAGCGCCTGCTCTAGCCGGCGTTTGCGGGCGGCCGCAAGGTTTGCTCTGACTGTCACAAAGGTCTGGCCGGACCGTCACACTCTGCTGCTCTAAAGCGTCGCATACTGACGACTTGGAGAGGTCCGGCCATGATCCGTTCCCTGAAACTCACCGCCTGCGCTTCCGCCCTGCTCGCCTTGGCGGCCTGCGGCGACAATGAGGGCGGCGCCCCCGGCAGCCAGAAGGCCCGCGCGGGCATCTGGGCCGCTGGGTCCTCGACCGTCTTCCCCTTCGCCACCCGCGTGGCCGAGAACTTCGCCCGCACCTCGGGCGGCACGGCGGCGCCGCGCATCGAGTCGCTGGGCACCGGCGGCGGCATTCAGGCCTTCTGCGCCGGCGTCGGTCCCTCGACCCCCGATATCGCCAACGCCTCGCGCCCGATGAAGCAGAGCGAGTTCGACCGCTGCGTCGCCAACGGCGTCACCGACATCGTCGAGATCAAGATCGGCTTCGACGGCATCGTCATCGCCACGGCTCGCACCGGCAACAGCTTCAACTTCGAGCTGAACGACCTCTACGAAGGCCTGGCCAAGGAGGTCCCCGGCCCGAACGGGACCTTCATCGCCAACCCGGCCAAGACGTGGAACGAGGTCAACAAGGGCCTGCCGAACCAGCGCATCCAGGTCTACGGCCCGCCGCCCACCTCGGGCACGCGCGACGCCTTCCTCGAACTGGGCATGGCGCCCGGCGGCAAGCTGATCCCCGCCGTCGCCGCCTTCAAGGACGACAAGACCAAGTTTGAGACTCTGACCCATACCCTGCGTGAAGACGGCGCCTGGGTCGACTCGGGCGAGAACGACAACGCCATCGTCCAGACCCTGACCCGCACCCCCGGCTCGCTGGGCGTGTTCGGCTTCTCCTTCCTGGAGCAGAACATGGACACGGTGAAGGCCGAGACCATCGACGGCGTCGCCCCCTCGGTCGAAACCATCGCCGACGGCAGCTACCCCCTGGCCCGCAGCCTCTACATCTACGTCAAGAAGGCCCATGTGGGCGTGACGCCGGGGCTGGAGCAGTTCGTGCAGGAGTTCATGTCCGAAGGCTCCGCCGGTCGCGGCGGCTATCTGCAGGACCGCGGCCTGGTGCCGCTGCCCGCCGACCAGCTGACCGCCGAACGCGCCAAGGCCGCCGCCATGACCTCGATGGCCCGCCCGAACTAAGGGCGCTAGCCCACTAACATGCCCTTCTCCCCTTGAGGGAGAAGGTGGGCGCCGAAGGCGCTTGGATGAGGGGTGTGAGCGCCGCGGTCGAAAGATCGCGGCGCTTTCCTTTGCGCGTCAGGCGGTCAAGGCGGAGTGAGACCTCCCACAAGGGGAGAAGGAAAGGGTCAGGCCGCCGCCCTGCGCCTCAGCCGGGCGATGCGGCGCAGGCGGCGCCAGAAGCGGCCGCGCGCGGGTTCGGGATAGGGCTGCAGGTTCTCGACGAACTGCTCGGCCGAGGCGCGCCAGCTGAACTTCTCGGCGTAGGCGCGCACATCCTTGCGATCCAGCTTCAGGGCTTCCAGGCAGGCGGTCTTCAGGTCGTCGTCGATGGCGCCGGCGTTTGAACCGGGGATGATGTCGATGGGGCCGTGCGCCGGATAGGCGGCGACCGGGGTGCCCGCGCCCATGGCCTCCAGGATCACCAGGCCGAAGGTGTCGGTCCAGCTGGGGAAGACAAAAACATCGGCGTCGGCGAAGCAGCGGGCCAGGTCCTCGCCGAAGCGGGCGCCCAGGAACTTGGCCTCAGGATATTTTTCTTCCAGCTCGGCGCGCGCCGGGCCGTCGCCGACGATGATCTTGGTGCCCGGCAGGTCCAGTTCGAGGAAGGCCTCGATGTTCTTCTCGACTGCGACACGGCCGACGTTGAGGAAGAAGGGCCGGGGCCAGGCGTCGCCGCCCATCTCCTTGTAAATGGGCTCAAGATCGGGGCGGAACAGGTCGGTGTCCACGCCGCGCGTCCACGGCGAGACGTTGCGGAAGCCGTGCTCGACCAGTTCGTCGCGCAGGGTGGGCGTCGCCACCATCAGCCGGCCCGACGGCTTGTGGAACCACTTCATGTAGGCGTAGCCGACCTGGACCGGGATCGGGAACCGGGCCGAGACATATTCCGGGAACTTGGTGTGATAGCTGGTCGTGAACGGCAGCTTCCACTCCACGCAGATGCGACGCGTGGCGATGCCCAGCGGCCCTTCGGTGGCGATATGGACCGCCTCCGGCTCGAAGGCGCGCAGGCGTTCGCGAATCTCTTCCTCGGCGCCCAGGGCCAGCCGGATCTCGGGATAGGTGGGGCAGGGGATGGTCTTGAACTGGCTGGGTTCGATGACCTCGACCTCATGGCCCATGGCGCGGCACTCGGCCACGGTGCGGGTCAGGGTGCGGACGACGCCGTTGACCTGGGGTTCCCAGGCGTCGGTGACCAGAACAATGCGCATGAAGTCGAGTGGGCCCGGGCCGTTTCGCTGAGCCGGAAGTTCTAGCCGCTTCGCATGACGAAGGCGAGACGGCTTAAAGCGGCAGGACCGTCGTCGACTTCACCTCTTCGAGAACGGCGTAGGTTCGCGTCTCGCGCACGCCCGGCATCCGCACCAGGATGTCGCCGAGGAAGACGCGATAGGCGTCCATGTCGGCCACCCGCGCCTTGATCAGATAGTCGAAGCCGCCGGCGACCATGTGGCACTCCAGCACCTCGGGCTGACGCCGCACGGCGTCGGCGAAGGCGTCGAAGATGTCGCCCGTGGTCCGGTCCAGCAGCACCTCGATGAAGATCAGCAGGGCGCGGTCAGCGCTGGCTGGGTCGATCAGGGCGGCGTAGCCGGTGATGACCTTCCTGTCCTTCAGCCGCTTGACCCGCTCGAAGCAGGCGGCGGGCGACAGATTGCACCTTCGGGCCAGTTCCGCGTTGGAGATGCGGCCGTCGGTCTGCAGCACGCGCAGCAGACGGCGGTCTGTGTCGTCCAGAGTTTGCATGGCGAATGAGCCTTATTGCCGAAGGATCGCTGGTTCAGCCGGTCATCATACAATGCACATTCGGACAAGTCCGCCATATACGCCATAAATCGAAGGGTTTGATCCCAGGGTGAGATTCATGACGCCGAACGACCTCAAGCATTGGGATGATCTGGACCGGAACAAGTTCCGCGACGAAGGCCGGACGGTCGCTGACTTGCTGGCCCACCTGCCTATGGACCGCGAGGAGCGGGCCGAGGTGCTGCGCGACGCCGTCGCTCTGGTCGATCACGCCCGCGCCAGCCAGAAGAAGCAGGGCGTGGTCGAAAGCTTCCTGCAGGAGTTTTCGCTGGGCACCCGCGAGGGTCTGGCCCTGATGTGCCTGGCCGAGGCCCTGCTGCGCACCCCCGACGCCGACACCCGCGACCGTCTGATCGCCGAGAAGATCGGGTCCGCCGACTGGGCCTCGCACCTGGGTCAGTCCGACAGCCTGTTCGTCAACGCCTCGACCTGGGGCCTGATGCTGACCGGCAAGCTGGTCGACGCCGACGAAGAGGCCAAGACCGACCTGTCGGGCTTCCTCAAGCGCATCGCCGGGCGTCTGGGCGAACCGGTCATCCGTCAGGCCGTGGCCACCGCCGTTAAGATCATGGGCGAGCAGTTCGTCGTCGGCCGCACCATCGAAGGCGCGTTGAAACGGTCGGACCGCGAGGGCTGGCTGTGCAGCTTCGACATGCTGGGCGAGGGCGCCCGCACCGTCGCCGACGCCGAGCGCTACGAAAAGATCTACGCCGACGCCATCACCGCCGTCGGCAAGACCGCCAAGGGCCAGGGGCCTGAGGCCGGTCACGGCGTCTCGGTCAAGCTGTCGGCCCTTTCGCCGCGCTATGAGGCCACGCAGGAAGACCGCGTCTGGGAAGAACTCTATCCCCGCATCCTGCGTCTGGCCCTGATCGCCGCCAAGTACGACATCAACTACACCATCGACGCCGAAGAGGCGGACCGTCTGGCCCTGTCGCTGAAGCTGCTGGAGCGTCTGGCCCGCGAGCCGGAACTGGGCGACTGGAAGGGTCTTGGGCTGGCCGTTCAGGCCTATCAGAAGCGCACGACCGAGACGGTGCAGAAGCTGGCGGATCTGGCCAAGTCCTCAGGCCGCCGCCTGATGGTACGGCTGGTCAAGGGCGCCTATTGGGACACCGAGATCAAGCGCGCCCAGGTCATGGGCCGCACCGACTATCCGGTCTTCACCACCAAGCCCGCGACCGATCTGAACTATCTGGTCTGCGCCAAGGCCCTGATCGAGGCCTCGCCCTACATCTACGCCCAATTCGCCACCCACAACGCCCATACGTTGGCCGCCGTGCGCCGCATGGCCCGCGACCGCAATGTGACCATCGAGCATCAGCGTCTGCACGGCATGGGCGAGGCCCTCTATGACGCCGCGCAAGAGGCCTGGGCCGACGAGAGCGTCATCGTCCGCGCCTACGCCCCCGTCGGCGGTCACGAAGAACTGCTGCCCTATCTGGTGCGCCGCCTGTTGGAAAACGGCGCCAACTCCTCCTTCGTTCACGCCCTGCTGGACGAGCGCGTTCCTGCGGCCGCTGTCGCCGCCGACCCCATCACCGCCGTCGAGGCCCAGCCCGACCGTCACCCCAGGATTCCGGTTCCCATGAACATCTACGGCGATCGCCAGAACTCCCTCGGCCGCGACTATTCGCAGGCCGCCGACCGTGAACGTCACGCCAAGGCTCTGGAGCGGGTCGACAGCGAGAAGCTGACGTCCGGCCCCATCATCGGCGGCAAACTCCGGGCAGGTGTGAACCCGCAGGATGTGACCAACCCGGCTGACCGCTCGCAGGTTCTCGGCCATGTGTCGGAAGCCTCGGTCGAGGACGTCGATGCCGCCGTGAACGCCGCCGCCAACGCCCAGGTCGCCTGGGACCGCATCGGAGGGGCTGGTCGCGCCCCCATCCTGCGCGCCATGGCTGACGGGCTGGAAGCCGACATGGACCGCCTGGTCGCCCTCTTGTCGCGCGAAGCGGGCAAGACGCTGAACGACGGTGTGGCCGAGGTGCGCGAAGCCGCCGACTTCTGCCGCTATTACGCCCTGCTGGCCGAGCGCGACTTCGGCGGCGCCCAGACGCTGAAGGGCCCGACCGGCGAAACCAACCAGCTGGTCCTGCACGGCCGTGGCGTCTTCGCCGCCATCAGCCCGTGGAACTTCCCTCTGGCCATCTTCGCCGGTCAGATCGCGGCGGCCCTGGCCGCCGGCAACGCCGTGGTGGCCAAGCCCGCCGAGCAGACCCCGCTGATCGCCGCCGAGGCCGTCCGCCTCTTCTACAAGGCCGGTCTGAACCCCGACCTGCTGGCCCTGGTCCCCGGTCGCGGCGAGGTGGTCGGCGCGGCGCTCACCAACCATCCCGGCATCGACGGCGTGGCCTTCACCGGCGGCACCGACACGGCCAGCGCCATCAACCGCGGCCTGGCTGCGCGCCCCGGCGCCATCATCCCCTTCATCGCTGAAACGGGCGGCCTGAACGCCATGTTCGTCGACACCACGGCGCTGAAGGAACAGGTCATCGACGACGTCATCCTGTCGGCCTTTGGCTCGGCCGGTCAGCGTTGCTCGGCCCTGCGCATCCTCTATGCGCCCAAGGAAGCCGCCGACGCCCTGATCGAAGGCCTGAAGGGCGCTCTCGCGACCCAGGTGATCGGCGACCCGACCGACCCGACGACCGACATCGGTCCGGTGATCGACGCCGAAAGCCGCGCCAATCTGGAAGTGCACGTCGAGCGCCTGTCGAAAGACGCCAAGATCGTCGCCCGCGCCGAACTGGCGCCCGGTTCGGACAAGGGCGACCTGTTCGCACCGACCATCGCCGAAATCCCCACGCCCGACTTCCTCGAGCGCGAGGTCTTCGGCCCGATCCTGCACGTCTATCGCTATGACTCGAAGGACCTGAAGTCGGTCGCCGCCAAGCTGGCCGCGCGCGGCTATGGCCTGACCCTGGGCGTCCACAGCCGCATCGAGGCCTTCGCCGACGAGGTCGTGCGTCTGGTCCCGGCCGGCAACGTCTATGTGAACCGCTCGATCATCGGCGCCGTCGTCGGCGTCCAGCCCTTCGGCGGCGAAGGCCTCAGCGGCACCGGCCCCAAGGCCGGCGGCCCCAACAGCCTGATCCGCTACGCCGCCGAGAAGGCCATCAGCGTCAACATTGCGGCCCAGGGCGGCGATCCGGCGCTGTTGAATTTGTAAGGTAGGCGCCTGGGAGGGCAGGCCTGATCCGGTCGCCCCAGGCCAAGTCGGACGGTTTGCGGATGAAGGCATGTCACGGGAGGGGGCGGACTTGCCTTGACCCCTTCAATCCGATTACCAGCGCTTGACGCTTTAGACTTCGACAGGAAACGCCATGAAAACCCCCGACCTGTCAGAACTTCTTTCCCTTCGTGGCCGGCGAGCGCTCGTCGTCGGAGGAGCGGGGCTTCTCGGCTCCCAGATCAGCGATGTTCTCGCCGAGATGGGGGCGGATGTGATCGTGGCTAGCCGTGACGAGGAGAAATGCCGGACCTTCGTTCAGGGCCTGAAGACTCGTTTTCCGGGGCATCACGAAGCGCTGCAAATCGATATGCTGGATGCGGCCTCGGTCGAGGCTTGCATCAAGGCGGTCACGGCTAACGGGCCGCTGAATATTCTGGTCAACTGCGCTTGGTCCGGCGCCAAGAACAGCTTGGAAACGATCGATGAGGCGGACTGGACCTACGACATTGATATGTCGTTGAACGGGGTGTTTCGTGTGGTCAAGGCCGCCATTCCGGCCCTGAAGGAGACCCACGGGGTCATCCTCAACATCGCCTCCATGTATGGCCATGTCGCGCCCGACTATCGGCTCTATGACGGCAAGCGCTACGCCAATCCGCCAAGCTACGGCGCAGCCAAGGCGGGAGTGCTGCAGTTCACTCGCTATCTGGCCAGCTTCCTGGCTGCCGATGGCATCCGCGCCAACTGCATAAGTCCCGGCCCCTTCCCATATCCCTCAACGATCGCCGAGGCGCCCGAGTTCATTGAGCGGTTGAGCGGCAAAACACCGTTGAACCGGATAGGCGTCCCGCATGAAGTCAAGGGCGCGGCCGCCCTTCTCTGCTCGGATGCCTCGAGCTACATGACGGGCCAGAACATCTGTGTCGATGGGGGCTGGGCCGCTTGGTAGCGCCAAGCTTGGCGCTGAAAATAGTTGTTTTTAGGCGACGTTCGCTCCAAGAGCGGTAACGGGCGTGGTTCCGGTAAATTAGTATTTCCGCTCCACCGGTATAGAACGAGACGAAGTTGGCCGATCTTTGGGACTTGCGGGGCCGAACCTGCGTCATCACCGGAGGCGGTGGGTACATTGGTCGGGCCATGAGCGCGATCTATCTTCAGGCGGGCGCGCAGGTCATTCAGCTCGATCTGAGATTTGACGAGGCTGCCCAAGAAGGGGTCACTCAAATCGTTTGCGATCTGACCGATCCGTCGGCGCTTGAGATCGCGCTGGCGAGCGTTCTGGAGATGTCGCCGACGATTGATGTCCTGGTTCACAACGCCGCATTTGTCGGCACCTCTGCGGACCAAGGGTGGAGCACGGCCTTTGAGACCCAGTCTCTGGCCTTGTTCAAGAGCGCCCTGGACATCAACTTGGCGGCGCCTTTCGCGATCACGCAGAGATTGGCACCGGCGCTTCGCGCCTCTGGCCGCGGGTCAGTCATAATGGTTGGATCAATCTACGGCCTGGTTGGCCCAGACTGGTCCCTCTACGACGGTACGCAGATTGGAAATCCGGCGGGCTACTCGGCGTCCAAGGGCGGATTGATGCAGTTGACGCGCTGGATGTCGACGACCTTGGCGCCTGACATTCGCGTCAATGCATTTTCGCCCGGCGGCGTAGAACGCGGTCAGGACGAAGCGTTTCGAAAAAAATATATAGCCCGGACTCCGCTCGCGCGGATGGCGTCTCCCGACGATTTTCAGGGCGTCGCCCTCTTTTTGGCGTCAGACATGTCGGCCTACGTGACCGGCCAGATCATCAGTGTGGATGGAGGATGGACAGCGTGGTGAAGCCTGCGGCGCCCTCGACCTGCCTTGTTATCGCCGAGGCCGGGGTCAACCATAACGGCGACATGGACTTGGCGCTCCGTCTAGTCGATGAAGCCGCCGCCGCCGGCGCCGACATCGTCAAGTTCCAGACGTTTGACGCCACGAAGCTGGTCACGACCGCGGCGCCGACCGCTGACTATCAGAAACGCAATTTCGACGCTGGAAACACCCAGCTGAAGATGCTGCAGGCTCTGGAGCTGTCTGAAAACGACCATCGCATCCTTTCGGATCGTTGCGACGCCTTGGGCATCGAATTCCTCTCGACCCCTTTCGACATCGAGTCGGCGCGTTTCCTTGTCGATACGATGGGGGTGAAGCGGATCAAGGTGGGCTCGGGTGAACTGACCAACGCGCCGATGCTGCTGGAGCTTTCGCGCCTTGGGCTGCCGATGATCCTGTCTACCGGCATGGCGACCTTGGCCGAGGTCGAGGAGGCTCTGTCCGTGGTGGCCTTCGGCATGCTGGCCGGATCAGCGGAACGCCCATCGCGCGCCGCCTTCGCGAAGGCCTATGCCTCGGCCGAGGCGCGCGAGGCTCTCGCCAGGGTGACCGTCATGCAGTGCACGACAGAATATCCCGCGCCCTATGACGAAGTGAATCTCAGGGTGATGACCACCTATGCGGCGGCTTTCGGCATCTTGCCGGCCTATTCGGACCATACGCCGGGGATTGATATTTCCTTGGCTGCGGCTGCGCTCGGCGCGACCGCTATCGAGAAGCACTTCACCCTGTCACGCGATATGGAGGGCCCGGACCACAAGGCTTCGCTGGAGCCCGGCGAGTTGAAGGCCATGGTCCAGGGCATTGCGCGCATCGGCAGGGCCATGGGCGACGGCGTCAAGCGGCCCCAGCCCTCCGAAATCCCCAACATCGCCGTAGCCCGCAAGAGCCTGGTCGCCGCCATCGACATCGCCGAGGGCGAACGGTTCACCGAGCAGAATTTGACGGTCAAACGCGCGGGAGGGGGCCTGGCTCCCATGGCCTTCTTCGAGCTCCTGGGCCAGCCGGCCAAGCGGGCTTTTGTAGCAGATGAGTTGATCCAGCCGTGAATCGTTCTGTTCTCTTGATTGGCGGCGGCGGTCACGCCCGCGTTGTCCTCGACGGTCTGCTGGCCATGGGGCGTTACTGTCTTGGCGTCACGGCGCACACGACGCCCGACCTGCCTGACGTCTTGTATATCGGCGACGATGAGGCGGCGTTCCAGCGCTTTCCGAACGGTCTTGAAGCGGCGTTGGGGCTGGGAGGCACGCCTAATAAGGGCGCGTCTGGCACCGCGCTGCGCCGCAGGGTCTATGATGAATACGTCGCGCGCGGTTTTCATTTCCCGCCTATCATTGGACGCGGAGTCATCATGGCCCCGGATGTCGAATTGGAAGATGGAGCACAGATCATCGCCGGGGCTATCCTTCAGCCCAACGTGCGTGTCGGCCGGAACGCCATGATCAACACTGGGGCTTGCGTGGACCACGATGCCATCGTCCTTGACCATGCCATGGTGGGCCCGGGGGCTGTTCTGTGCGGCGGGGTCGAAGTCGGCGTCGGCGCCTATATCGGCGCTGGCGCCACGGTGTTGCAGGGAATCCGGATCGGTCCGGACGCCGTCGTTGCGGCGGGGGCGGTGGCCACGGCGGACCTTCCTGCCGGCGGATACGTCAGCCGTCGATGAGCGAGACCAAGCCACGTATAGGCGTCTTCACCGCCACGCGGGCCGAGTACGGTCTCCTGTATCCGGTCATCGCGGCCTTGCGCGCTTCCGATCATTTTGAAACGGCGCTGATCGTCAGCGGGGCTCATCTCTCGGCCGCGCACGGGATGACGGTGAGCGAGATCGAGCGGGACGGTCAGCCCATCGCGGCACGGGTGCCGATCCAGCAGTCTGGCGATGACGGGCTTTCCGTGGCCCGCACCCTGGCTGCCGCCGTCGGCGGCTGCGCCGAGGCCTTCGCGGCCTGCAGGCTGGACGCCGTCTTTCTGCTGGGCGACCGCACCGAGCTTCTGGGGGCCGCCGCCGCCGCGATGGCGTTACGCATTCCCATTCTGCATCTCGAGGGCGGACACGTCACTGAAGGCGCGGTGGATGACGCGGTGCGACACGCCGTCACCAAGCTGTCCGCGCTGCACTTCACGGCGGCCGAGCCCTATCGCCAGCGGATTCTTCAGATGGGAGAAGACCCCGATCGGGTCTTTACGGTCGGCTCCACAGGCCTCGACAATCTGCTCTCTGAGGGCAGCCGCACTGTTCAGGAAGTGGGCGAGGCCATCGGGGTGGATCTGGCGCCGGGCTTCCTGCTGACGACCTTCCATCCTGAGACCCTCGGCGTCATGCCTGCGGAGCAGCAGATGGCGGCGCTGCGGGAGGCGCTCGACGCTTTCCCCGCCTTGAAGGTGCTCTACACCCTGCCGAACGCGGACGAGGGCAATCAGGCCATACGGCGGGCCATCGCCGCGCATGCTGCGTCCCAGCCGGAGCGGGTCTTCGCGGTCGAGTCCCTAGGGCGTCAGCGGTATGCCTGGGCCCTGTCTGCGGCGGCCGCCGTCGTCGGCAACTCGTCCAGCGGCGTGATCGAGGCTCCGGTGCACAAGGTCGCCACTGTCAACATTGGCGATCGCCAGGCTGGCCGTCTGCGCGCCGACAGCGTTATCGACGTGCCGGCCGACGCCGCAGCGATCCGTGACGCCATAATGCGCGGAACGAGCGCCGACTTCCGGCGGTCCATTCGGGACCAGATCAGCCCAATGGGGGACGGCCGCGCCGGCGCCCGCATTGTCGACATTTTGCAGATGATCGATTTCGCCGAGCTTCGACGCAAGCGTTTCCACGATCTGCGCAGCCTCTAGGCGGCGGCTGTCGAGGTCACTTTGCTGAGGGCGCTATGGCGCCAGACGGAACGATGTCGATCTCGGGGCCGCCGGGCTGGGCCTGCAGGCCTGCGATGATGGTGCGGATCACCAGCAAGGTCTCTTCCGGCGGGATGGCCGGTCGGCCTGTGCGGACCTGTTCGATAAAGGCCGCGAGCACGCGATGGAAGGCGGTGAAGTTGTCGGACATGTCCACGGCGCCGTGCGTCTCGCTGCCGAACACGTCCAGGCGGAAAGCCTTGGCGGCAAGGCCGAGGGCGTCGATCAGGAAGATTCCTCCCGAAGCCAGGCGGATCGCCAGGCTGTCGTGATCGGCCTCATGCCGACGGATGGCGACGGGCTGGATCATGCCGGGCAGGGCGCCCATGGCCGCCTCCAGCATGTGAATGCCGTAGCGGGGCCAATCGACCACGACGGCGCCCCGGATCAGCTTGATGTCGCCAAACTGCCTGGGAGCGGCGCGCCAGGCGTCCAGTTCGCCGGCGTAGCGAAGGCCCGCGCACGACATCAACTGCCCGGATCTCAGGTAGGGTTCGAAAGCCGCGAGTGTTTCGTGATCCAGGCAAAGAGGCTTGTCCACGAACACCGGCAGGCCCGTGTCCAGAAACATCCGGGCCAGCGGCAGATGGCTTTCGGCGTCGTCTCGCAGGATCAGCACAGCGTCCACCATCCCGTACATG
Organism: Candidatus Brevundimonas phytovorans; assembly: GCA_029203145.1. NCBI lineage: Bacteria > Pseudomonadati > Pseudomonadota > Alphaproteobacteria > Caulobacterales > Caulobacteraceae > Brevundimonas > Candidatus Brevundimonas phytovorans. Next base: position 2,572,964 of record CP119309.1, on the reverse strand, counting down.
GCGCTGGGGGCGTCGCAAACTGCTTCAATTTTGCAGGCCCTGGCCAGGGCGATGGCCATCTCGGGGTCTGGCATCCAGCAGGCGGAGACGCGGACATCGGCGAACCCGAACGCCTCTGGGGGCCGCTTTTTGAGGTAGGCGTGGATCCCGTCCCAACCGCAGTCGGCGAAGGCGACATCATCGTAGCCGTTGACGATAGCCGAGAAGGAAAACGGATGGCCGTTGCCCTCCGAGAAGCCGATGACGCCGAGACGGAGCGTCATGCGAACTCGCCTAGAGGCACGGCGCCGGCGGCGAGCAGGGCGTTGGCGACCGCGAAATCCTGGGCGTCGTCGATGTCGAATGACCGCTTCTTGTCCATGATGACGGCGCCCGAGGCACCGAAGAGGACAGCTGGGGTTTCCGGTTTCAGTTCGTCCGCAACGAAAGCATAGACTGCCCCGTTGAGCTGATGGGCCGGAGGAAGGCTTTGGCGCGGACGCCACGGCACGGCGCCGGGGATGAAGGGTTGCGCCTTTCCATCCTGGATGCTCCAGGCTCGGTGTGGATTGAGGTGGGCTTCCATGAATGTCGCCACTGAATCCAGACGGTTCTCGTGTAACAACTTCAGGCAGGCCGAAACGTCCTGCGGCAGTCGAAACGGCGCTGTGGGTTCCAAAAGGACTAGATAGCGCGCAGTCTCGCCTTGTTCACGCAAGGTGGCGATCAAGTGGCGGAGCATGTCTGCGGGCAGGGCTGTATCGCCCGAGAGATGCTTGGGGCGTCGGCTGACCTCTGCGCCGGCCGCAAGGGCCGTCTCTGCGATCAGATCGTGATCGGTCGATACGATAATGCGGTCGATCTCGGGTGTCGCCCGCGCCACTCTGATCGGCCATTCCAGCAGCGGGCGTCCCCCCAGTGGGTGCAGATTTTTCAGCGGGACGCTCTTGGACCCCCCACGAGCCGGGATAATAGCGATGCACCGTTCAGATTCGATCATTGCTCGGGAATATTCCGAATCGAGCCGGTCAGCAAAAAATGAAACAAAGTGCGCCAATCTTGGCGCATCGTCGCGAAACGCCTATGCCATGCGGAAGAGGGCCTCCGGGCGGTAGCAATGGGGCGCGCGATGCCGACCGATGACCAACCCAAATTTGACGCCGGCTTGGACGTGACGACGGGCGTTTCCGAAGTCAGCCTGACCTTGGCGCTTGAGGAAATCAGCCAAGCACGCTTGGCGAAGGACTTGGATCTAGCTGAGCGATTGATCCGGCAATTGGCCGAGCACGATCCTGATGATGCGGGGCTCCAATTGAGGGCTTTCAACCTGTTCCACCGTATTGGTCGCTGGGGCGCTATGCTTGGCTTGGCCGAGAGCGCCGCGGCGCTAAATGCGATCGACCGGTCCCCGTCTGCCATGGTCTTGATGGCTGAGGCGTTGGCGAAGTCTGGGCGTGCAGCCGAGAGCGCAGCCCTTTTGGCCAGGACGCCCATGGCGCGCGTGACCGGGGTCGCCGCGAAACGTCTTCCCGCTATCGAGGCTCTGGTCGGCAAGCTGTTACGCCGAGCCGGCCCGGCCGCGGTTCAAAAGCCCGCGTCGGTCGTCTCAGGCGCCAGGCACCAGGCGATCGCGTACCGGTCGGCGCCGCTGGAGCTCGATGCCGGTCAACGCGCGGCGCTGTTGGCCGATGCCGAGGCGGCGATGGAAAAGGTTAAGGAGCTTCGATTGGAGCGGCGGACCGCTGCGGCGGCCGAGCTGCTGGTTTTGATCATTGACCGATACGGCGACAATGAAGCGGTCCTCTCCCAGGCCCTGAATTCCCTGTACCGCAACGGCAGTTACCAGCAAATCCTGACAGTACTGGGCGCTCCGAGGTTTGCGCGGGCCGTACGTCAGCCTGAGCTGGCGGTTCTGAAGGCGGATTGTCTTGTCAGAGTAGGGAAGTCCGGACGTGCTGAAGCCAGGATGATTATTCTTGGCATCAAGGCTAACGAGATTAAAGGGCAGGCTCGGGCGATGTGGAGCAAGTTGCGCCAGGATCTGGTGCGACGCTCGATGGACCCGACCGTAGCGGCGATCGAAGAGGCCTTTGAAGGCGGCCGCACCCTGAAGGGGGCGACACTCTTCAGAGCTTTGCTGGATGAATGTCGCCAGTATGTGGCTGTCGCTCCTGGGGGGCAGTCGGTCGTCGCGACGCTGGCCGATCATGCCGGTGAGCAAACGGACGCCGCACTCGTCCCCGGAGATCTGCGTGAGGCGGAAAGCTCGCGCTATCTGGTCGATTTCGCAGCTGCAACGGGGGACGCGCCGACCGATCAGCGCAAGGTTCTCATTGTTTCGGATTCGATCGCCCTGCCGCGCGAGAGTACGGGAGTCGGTTTGGAGGAAAGCTACCCTTACCGCTTGCACCAGGCGCTGACCGCCAACTCGGGCGGGCGTCTTGGCGTTGCCCCGGATTGTCGACGAGGCCGCACCGTGATCGACGCGCTTTTGGCCTTGGAAAGTCAGTCGGGTGCGTTTGATGCGGTCGTGATCCAAGTCGGCATCGTGGACTGCGCCCCGCGAGTGTTCGGCGCCAGCGACGTGCGCGCTGTGCGCGCCGCGCGTGGAGATGACGCCGCCGAGGCAATGGTGGCGATCGCCGGGACCTATCGTCAGGCCTTGGTGGGGGACAGGTACAACTCCGTCTACGTGAAGATCGATCGTTTCGAGGCGGGGATGCGTGACGCTGTGCGCGTGGCGTCGAGGCTTGCTCCGCTTGTGATCGTTTGTGGCGTAGTCACGCCGTCCAAACGGGGGGGCAAACTGGCTAACGTGCCTCTAACGCTGAATATCGCGGACTACAACGAAGCGATGAAGCGGGTCGCCGAACAAGAAGGGGCCATTTTCGCAGATGCGGACGAATATATCTGGAGTCGCGACGACCCAACGACGTGCTTCACGCAGGACAATTATCATTACAATGCAGAGGGTCATAGGCATTGTGCAGAATTTCTGACCGGGCTCATAATTGAGGGCGGCGGCGAGGCGCAAGCGCGTACTTTAAATTCCGGGAACTGACGAATGACTTCCGCTTCCGCCTCTAAATGGCTTGATGGCTTGAAGGGTGTTTTCCGAAAGAAGTCGGCGTTGGCCTCGACTGTTGCGGCTCTCGATGCCGCGTCCGTCAATCCAATCGACGTCGATCGCTTGCTCGCCGCAGCCAATGCCTGTGATCTTCCGGCCTTGCGCGTCTTGGACGACTATATCTCTCATTGCACCGCCCGTGATGCGCCCAAGATGCGGGCGTTGCTCAACCCTTTGGGACGTGCGGGCTATTCTGAGCTTCAGGTGAGAGTGTGGGCCAAGTTGCTCGCGATCGATCCCTCCGCCCACGCCAATCTAGACCGGGCGCTTCGTCTCGTCGTCGCGACCCTGTCGAGCGAAGGGCAGAACGCTCGTATCACTTCTCAATCGACTAGGGCGGCGATCGAAACCATTCTGGATATGTCATCGCCCGAGACTAGGCTTCAGGAGGCCAGCTGGCATACGTCGCTCATTCAGGCGACGAGCGGGTTTGACCCAACGGCACGATCCGCGAGGTCTGTGCGTCTTGTGCAAGCGCTGGCTCCGGTGCTCACGGCCAGGTTCATTCTCCGCTTGCAGGCCGGGTGGCCGCAACTGAACGCTCGATGGATCTGGACCTTTTATACGGAAATGAAGCGTATTGCTCGTCTGCGAGAGGCCGAGATCCTGATCCGTGCGCTGAGCGAAGCGAATCCCGACCAAGGTCGGTATTTCTTCCGGGTGGTGGACAACAAGGTACGGCGCAGGCTCTTTGCCGAGGCGCTTGTGGATCTGGGAAGTCCACAAGGCGCCTATCTGACGGTGCAGGAAATCGCGCGGGCGCTGAACCGGATTCCGGATTCCGTTGTTATCGATCGGGCGGCTTTCAAAGATCTGGAGGTGGCGCATGCCTTGCGTCTCTTCTTCGCCACGGCGCTGGATCATCGGCACCGGGCGCTTGGGCTTGTGGTGACACGGTACCTGAAGACGATTTCTCCTGCCGATCTGGCGTGGAACGCCATGGAAATTTACCTGGACGAGGGCGCGCGGTCGTTACAGGTTGAATGGGATCTGGCCCTTTTGCGTCTGAACCGGGTTCACCGCGCTCTGGGCCGAGCAATGGCCAAATGGGCGGCGACTTCCACGGATCACGCGCAAAGGGCGCTCGCTGCAGAGACGCTTCTTCGGCATCTCGAAAAGAACAGCGCCGAAGGTGGACCCGCGCTTGTCGCGCTACGGAAGCGGGTATCGCTCTGGGGCGTCTATACCGTAGAAGATCTTGAGGCCATCAACCCTCCCATCCGTTCGGCGGCCGCCGAGAAGGCGATTTCGAAAACACAGGTCGTCCTGACGTTGGCTGAACTTGACGCAGCGGTGGCTGGCCGGTTCGGCGAGAAGGGCATCGACTACGAGGAGCTTCGTGTTGGTCTCGCGTCGAAGGGCGAGAAGGACACTGGCGCGCCGCAGACAGTCGGCGACGTCGGGTTCACGGTGAACTCGGCAGGAGACTACGCCAGCGCGACTCTAGCGATCGAGATTTCCAAAGCGATGACACAGGGCCTGTTCGGCAGGGCGCCCAAGTCAGGCTCCTTCGAAGCCGAGGTGGTGCGTCTTCTGATGGAAGATCGCATCTTTCCCAGTATCAGCCAGTCGATGAAGCTCTACGAGTACCTGAAGAGCCGCAATATCGCGCAGGTCACCGTGGTGGTGGATGACGTCCACTATATCAACGCGATGCAGATCGCGTTCTTCCTCAAGTCCATGGGGTTCAAGAACGTTCTGGTGCTCTTCAATGTTCGCAAGGCGGCGGCGCTGAGCGCGCTGCGGGGCGCCTGGTCGGGAGAAGCCATCAAGATCGAGCAGATCACCCTCAATCTGGCCTCGTTGGCGCTGAAGAATGTAGAGCCGCGGACGCTGAAGATGGCTGAGTGGCTGCCCGCTCTGTCCAGCGCTGGCCCAGAGTCAGAGAAGGTTGGCCAAGGGAAAGAGCGGAAACGAGTGCTTATCCTGACAAGTCTGGGCGACAGCAGCTATTTCACGAGTTCTGTGGCGCTATACAAACGGCTTGCGAGCTTCTTGGAGGTGCGCGTCTATAACGGCGCGGCCAGCGGCGATGAAAAGTTCGCTGAAGTCACCCGCATCCAGCATGACCATCTCACGCCCCGCCTGTTGCCTGACGTCGCGTTGAAAGCCGCGATGAGGGCTCCAATGCGCCGGATGTTTGAAGCCTTCCGGGCCAACTGGACCGGCTCGCAGGCGGATATTTTCTTCCTCTGCAATGCGTCGCGTTTCGTCAACAGTATCCCGTTGGGACTGGCGCATGAGATCGCCCAGGTACAGGCGTTGCGCAACTTGCTGGTGGCCGAAGAGATCGACCTGGTCGTCACCATGCCGGGGCGCATGGTCAGCGCGCGTTCGACGACCATGGTCGCGCGCAAACTCGGCATTCCGACTCTGGACCTCCAAGCCTTCTTTATTTCTCCACACCCTCGATACCACGCAAGCATGGCCGACATTTACGGCGGGCTGACGGAGGACCAACTTGCCGTCTACGCTGCCAAGGCTCCCCCCAAGCGCCAAGCCATCAAGCGCATCGGCTCGCTCATGATCGGCGAGCAGTTGGGGCGGGTCAAAGATATGACGATCCAACAGGCCCGCGCGCAACTGGATATTGTCACCGGAAGGCCGGTGATTGTGTTCGGCGCCCAGCATGGGCAGGGCGCCGAGGGCGACGAGATTATCCGCATGATCGTGAGGGCGGCGAACACCGTCGCAGACAGTTTGCTGATCGTGAAGCTTCATCCCCGCACGCCGCTCGACGCTGTCGAGGGCCTTCGGGCCATGGTTGAGGCCGAGGCCACCGGAGAAGTCAAGGTTCAGCGCGAAGGCGATATCTATGCCCTCATGAAGGCGGCCGACCTGGTGGTGACGCAGTTTTCGAACGTGGGGCTGGAAGCGGCAATGATGGGGCGAGCAGTCTTGTCGATCAATCTCACAGGGGCGGACTATGTCGTGGACCTCGCGCGTCTCGGCGTCGCGATGCGTGCGACCAGCGACGAAGAGGTTGTCGCCAAGGTGCACGCCCTCCTCTCGGACGAGGAGAGCCGCGCCGAGCTTCACGCCAGTCGGGAGGCCTATTTCAACAAAAACCCGGAGCTGCGCGATTTGACTGCTGGCGAGACGGTGGAGGACATCATCCGGGCGACGTTGAAGATGGAGGCTCGGCCGCGCGCCGCCGACCGGCTGGCGAACCCGACCTAGGGCGACTGCACCATTCGTATTTCTCAGCAGATCAGGCAGTATTTCGACACAGGCCTGCGAACATCGCGCAGACTTCATGCAGCGCTGACCCATCTTCGTGCGGGCAGGGTCGACAAGGCTCGACGCGTCGCTGATAGAGTGCGGGCGCTCGACCGGACGCATATGATCGTTTTTGGCGAGTTCGTGCGAAGTGCAGTGGCGCTGGGGCAGGCTTCGGTCGCGTCGCGGCTTTTCGCGCGGCATGTGGTCCGTTTTGACACGCCGATATGGACCCCTGTCGTCGTGGCGTTTCTCGCGGGACTGAAGGATCCTGGTGCTGCGCAAATCTTTCGGCGGGAACTCCGACCCGACGTTAAGAGAGGCGTAGCGGGCGCCATCGCAGTGGACGCTTGCCTGACGATACCCGCACGGGCCGCCTGGAGTGAAAGACGAAGCGCGCTTTGCGCCGTGCAGACGCACTGTCCGCAGATGCTGGAGGCGCCGCTTGTCAGGGCCGCTTGCGCGGCTTTGCCGCAAGACGACCTCCCCGAAACGGGGACCCCAGTTCATAGCGTTCGGGCTATCGAGGCGGCGGCGGCAGGTCGCTTGCTGGCGGTGCTTTCGCCTCAGACGGGACTTGCGGACTTGGCGCAGATCCTGCCGACTGGCGCCAAAGTCACGGTGTGTGCCTACCGTCCTACAAGTCAGTCCACCGAAAAATGGATCCAACAGGCGGCTGAGCAATCGGCATTAATCCAGGCGACGGTATACAATACCCTAGAGAGCAACTCTGATCTCAACGACGCCGCACATCGAACCTTGTCCGAGATCGCCGACGCGGTTGCTCGCGATGCGCTCGCCGAAGACTCGTTTCGAAGCGCACTTTCAGAAAGCGCATTTGCGCATTGGGCTGCGGCCGAACTGGCGCTCAGCGACAATCTCTTCGCCTGGTTCCGCACCCAGCATGCCTTTGTCAAACTGCTCGGCGATCTCCAGCCTACGGCCGTGCTGCTGGCGGCGCCGACGCCCGAGGTCCGAGCTTCTGTGCGCGCATCTCTGCAGCGTCGTTCGGTCTCGCCGCGACTGCTGGTGATGGAAGGGGCGGTGACACTGTCTGGCCTGCGGCGACGTAATCCGTCCTCCAGTGAGCCGTCGGGTGAAATTTCTTTGAGGCCGCCGCCAGGCGACACTGCGGAGATTGTGCAGAGTTTGGTCGCCTCCCACCTGCATCGCCTGTCGTGCCGAGGGGTCGTCGCGTCGGTGGGGAGCAGGCTTTATGAACCGGCCGCCGCCCGCCTTCTCCCCGCTCTTGGTGATGAGGTAGTCGACCTGTCCGACTTAATCAAAGCGACGGCGGGTAAGCTTCGCTTCGTCGCCAGTGTAGATGCTTCAGCGGCCCAGCGCTGGGGTGGGGCGGCGCATCGTCTTCGGCTTTCGCAGACACTGGAAATGGGGGGCGATGACGTTTCGGTTCAGCTGGCTCGTATCGTACACCGGTTTGTCAGCGTGGACCTGCCGCAACTAACGCTGATCGACGGGGCGACTCGTTTGGCGGTGCAAAGGTTGAACCCCCGTTTTGGCGTGGTGATGCCAACGCGCCATCCGCCGCTGCGGATTATGGCGAACAATCTGCGAGAGGCGGGTGTTGTTGTTCACGAACCTCAGGTGGTCTATTTCAGCGAAATGCCTCGCTACCGGGCGCCGACCGTGGATCATTTTCACGCCTTGGACACGTACTCCGCCCTGCAGATGGGTGGTCTATTCGATCTTCCGGCGGAAGCGATCCGCGTAGGGGGTTCACTTCGAAGCGCCGAGAGCGTCCAGAATATTCATGTCGCCTCGGCCGACGGTGTCTTCCGCGTCGTTCTCGCAAGCCAGCCCGAGCCGTGGGTAGGGGCCGAGGCGCGCTTGAAGGCCTTGGTTGCGTCGCTGAAGCGGTTAAATCGACCTTGGCGTCTGTACCTGCGGCCTCATCCGGCAGATGGAGCGCTGCGCCTAGAAGCCTACAGGCACGCGGCGGCGAACGCCGGCGTGCGGTTGACCATCGGCGGAAGTTTGAGTGAGACGGACCTTTTGGTTGCAGGCTTCAGCAACCTTGTTCTTGAAGCGGCAGTCGCTGATATTCGCACGCTAGTATACTGGAACAAGACGGTTCCGCCGCCGGTTCCCTATGCTCGAATGGGTCTCGCCTTGCAGGCAGGGTCCGTAGAAAGTTTAGCGGCCTTGGTTCAGGCATGCGCGGACGACGCGCCTGAGGCCTTGGCGCTCGATACCTCTCGTCGCCGCTATCTAGCAGAGAATCCGCTTCTCGTGTCGGGTGCTGCGTCGGCTATGGCGGCCTTCATTTTTGATACTGAGAAGACGCCAAGCGCTTGATGCTCAGTTGCGAACGGCGTTGAGTACAGCGGTTTCTCCGGCGAGAATCCTAGGCGCCAAAGCTTCGCAGGCAATGAAATCGTAGAGAGAATCTATGTCCCATGCGCGTTCGAAGGGCGTGGTGAAGGCTAGGGTTCCCTCGGGCGTAAACTTTCGCTGTTCCACGAGGGCGTCGGCGCGAATGATATAGACCGCGCCGTTGAGCATCATGATTTCGCCGCCGGTCCCGTTAAATCGATCAAGTTCCCCTGTCGGGCCAATCGAGCAGAGGAAATTCTTGGGTTTCGGTAGCGGCGACACCGTCACCACTGCGGGGGCATCCTCGGCCATACATTTCTCGATCACCGCGTCGATGTCGGTAGTCAGGCGCAAGGGGGAGGTCGGCTGTAGCAAGACCACATAGTCCCAAGACTCTGCAAGGGTCTCGAGCACATGGATGGTGGCGTCGACGACGGATGATTTATCACCCGCCAGATGGGCTGGACGGCGGAAGGGTGGGGGGAAGCCAGCTTCCGTAGCGGCTTCGGCGATGGCGTCATCATCGGTGCTGACAATGATCCTATCGATATAAGCGGACGCGGCGGCGGCTTCGAGCGTCCAGGCGATCAACGGCTTGCCGAGCAACGGTCGAACGTTCTTCCCAGGAAGGCCTTTGGAGCCCCCCCGCGCCGGTACAATGGCGATAATTCGGGGTTTCACCAACGCAAGGCCTCTCTATACGACGAGCCTATGTCGGTAATACAAGGTGTTTGGCATAGTCAAGTGGCGCTTTTGTATAGTAAACTCTTGACGGCCAACCTCGCGACTGAAAAACCGATCCCAAGTCTTCGAGGTGAATATGAGCGACCAACTTTGGCTTATCGGCGCTGGCCGGATGGCGACCGCCTACGCGGCTGTCTTGGCGGAACTCGGAGTCAATCCGATGGTCGTTTGCCGCAGTCAAGCTTCTGCCGAACGGTTTGGAGCAGCGACCGGGTTGCTGTCGATGGCTGGCGGCGTATCGGCCGGCCTCGCCCGGGCAGGCGGACCTCCAGCCAGCGCCATCGTCGCCATCGATGTCGCTGAACTGACCGGCACGGTCCAGGCATTGATCCGTGCGGGTTGCCGGCGGATCCTGGTTGAAAAGCCCGGAGGAATAGATCTTGCCGAGATCAGCGAGACGGCGGCCTTGGCTGCGGATCACGGCGCTGAGGTCTGGCTCGCCTACAATCGCCGCTTCTATGGATCCGTGCTGGCCGCGCGACGGGGACTGGCGGAAGATGGCGGCGCCGTTTCTATGAGTTTCGATTTCACCGAAGCCTCCGATGCGATCGTGAAGATCGGTCATCGCCCAGAAGTGCTGAACGAATGGCTGCTCGCCAACTCGACCCATGTGATCGACACCGCCTTCATGCTGGCCGGTGAACCGACGGCATGGAGCACTGAGGTCGCGGGAGCTCTGGACTGGCATCCGCGCGCGGCGCGTTTCGCGGGGCACGGTCTCACTGAAGCGGGCGTCTTGTTCTCCTATATGGCCGATTGGGATGCTCCGGGTCGCTGGGCGATCGAGATCAGCAGCCGCAGCCGTCGCTTCATCCTCAAGCCGATGGAGCAACTGCAGGTCCAGACGCGAGGGTCCTTCTCTGTCGAAGCCCAGGTGGCAGAGGATGACCTAGACGTACGCTTCAAGCCAGGCCTGTTCCGCCAGACTCGAGCCTTCCTGACCGGGGAGGACGCGGACTTGCTGCCGACTATCCAGCAGCATCGCGACAGGTTGGCCGCCATCTACAGCCCGATGCTGAAAACGCAGTCGCGCGGCCGCTGACGGAATTCCAAGATCAATAATCCTCAAAATACACCGTGCGTCGCGGTGGGCTTCTTGCTCGCCGACGACGCTGCTGCAGCGGAAAATTTCGTCGCTCGTTGCCACGAGGCGGGGCTTACGCCCCGCCTCGTACGCGCCGCCTACGAGATCGAGCCGCCAAGGCAGATCGCCGGCGTCATCGTCGCCCAGCCGATGGACTATCTGGATGCGGTCCAGTCGGACGCCATCCACGCCGAAGTTCTGGAGTGGCTGCGCCGGTTCCCGTCGACCCTCCTGAAGTCCGGAAAGCCGCTGGCGGAATGGAGCGCGGGGCAGGGGCATCCGCCCCCGGTGTGGGCCTGGCTGACGGCCCTGGGGCCCTATGTGCAGATCTGCCTTAGGACCGTGAGGCTGACGCGCGCTGTCGTCGATGCCGAAAGGCCGGTGGTCTGGGCTCTCTTGGGAACCGGTCCGGATGCGGGTTGGCAGGCATCGCTAATGCGCGAGCAGTTGTCGCAGGCTGCCCCGGACGCGCAAGCCTGGGGCGAGGCGCCTGCCGCTGAGGCGCCGGTAGCGGCATCGTCATCCAAACGCTGGCTCAGCCTGGAGGCCCTGCTTCACTATCTGCCCCTCAGCCTGTATCGGCGTCGCCGAGTCTATCGAAAAGTCGAGGCTCGGCTAGCGGCGCGAGAGGCTGAGGCAGGGGAGCGAATCCGCGACTATGATGGACATGTCGTCCTGATCAGCCGCGGACAAAGAGGCACGCACTGGTTGGCGAGCCGGATGCGCGGCAGACCGGTCCTGATTGACGAATACAGCGAAGGCATGCCCGATGCCCTTGCCGAGGCGTGCGTCCGACGGAACTGGCGCTTGACCATCATCTGGGAAAGCCCGCGACCGGTTTTCAACGGCCAGGGCTATGCTGATCGCTGGCCGTCTCATGTTGCCGAGCTGACTTTGGCCGACTTTGGAGGGCTAGCGTCGCAACTTCGCGAGCCCACACGAACCCGCTACGCTCACGCGTTGAAAAAGCTGGTCAGGGAACCCGGCTTCCGCCGGGCGATGCAGGTCGACGGTATCGATATGTTTGGCCCCTATGCCAAATACTTCAGCAGGACGCTTTTGAATCTTGCGGTCCTGACCACGACGCAGGCCGAAGCATGGCGCAGCGCCTTCGTCTTGCTGCGGCCGGACATTGTCACGGGCGGCAGGCTTGAATCACGGCCCTGGATCAACCTTGCGGCCTTCCAGACGAAGGCGCTGACTGCATCGATCAAACTGGGGATCGGCGATGAGATGGCGCTGTCCCTCATGGCGACACGCTCGAATGGGGAGCCCGAAACCGACAATATGCCCGACGCTTTGATCGTCTGGGGTGAACATCAGGTCCGCCATCTCTCCAACCATCTTCCCGGCAGCAAGATGGTCGTCCACGCCGCCGGTCGCGCGCGATCCGACACCTTCGTCAACGAGGGCGCGCCGACTCAAGGGGAGATCGACGGGGTGCGGCGGATTCTCGGGCTGCGGCCCGCATGCCGCGTCATCGTCTGGGGAGGCACTTGCCGGAGCCGTTGGGGGCTGTGGCCGGAGCAGACCGCCGCCAGCGCCGTTATGGCTCCGGAAAGCTGGCGCGGCTGTCTCGCGGCTCTCTGCCAAGTCGCCGCCGACGTTGGGGCTCAGGTTTTGGTCAAGCCTCATCCAGCTGATGATCTGGCCTTCATCGCCCGCGAGGTCGCGCGCATGGATCCTGACGTCTGTGTTCTGGCCGCCGCCGTGGGCGGCGTGCACAATCATCAGCTTCTCGCCGCGGCTGATGTCTTCGTGTCCAGCGTGTCTTCCATGTTCGCCGAGGCCATTCTGGCAGGGAAGGTCGCGGTCAACGTCTGGACCCCGGAGATTTCCATGATCTACGAGACCGCCAGGTTCGAGCAGTATTCGCACCTCGCGGTGCCGGCGACCTCGGTCGAGGCGATGGCGTCTGCGGTCCTTCAACTGCTGACGGACCAAGCGGCCTATGAGCGCGAACTGATGCGGGCCAGAGCAGCGATGCCGACCTATTTCGGCGGCTTAGACGGACGCAACGCCGAACGCACCTGCGAGTGGCTGCTTGACTTCGCCGAGGCGAAAAAAGCCTGTCATGACGCCTGATCCCACGATTGAGTCCTTGCTGGACGGCATCGTTCACTGCGCGAGCGCCGATGCTCTGGTTTATGCTACCCGGCGGCGCGGGGTGTGGAGGCAACCGCGCGTCCGTCGCCGTTTTTCCAATGCCCTGACGGCAGCCTTGACGGCTCCCTTGGCGTCGGACCCGTCGGCCTTGATTGTTGTCGGGCCGGGGGCGCGGTTGAGCGGCCGGTTGATCGACGTGGCTGCCGAGGTCGTCGATTTTTCCGGGACGGCGGGGCGGGGCTACGTCGACCCCAAGCGGCGTGCGCTGGAGGAGGGGTGGTTTGCGCTGGCCCTGCAGGCGACCGAGATCGCCCTGGCGAGCATCGCCCACGCTTTGCCGGCGGCTGTCGGCGACCAGGTGGAGCGTCACAGTGCGGCGCTCGGCTTACGTTTGAAGACCGATATCGCGCTTCGACTCCGGCGACTGGAGGTTGTGGAGGCGGCGCTGGAACGCTGCTCGGGGCCGATTCTTCTGATAGAGGGCGATCAACCGCTGGAGGACGTTGAGATCGCTGCGCGCTTGCGGGGACGGCCGGTGACGCGGCTGTTCGTGAACTGCGCCTCCGAGGCGCGTCGCCGTCAGCGCCGAGGGGGTGAGACGAGAGGCCATTCAGGTCCTGATGTCGAGGCGTTGGAGGCGGTCATTCGGAGATGGCGGCCGTCTCTACGAGGGCTTGCCGCAGGCGTGATGGTGGCGGCGGATCTGCGCAGCCTAGAAGATTTCCGACATGCCGCGACCGCGGAGGCCATCCTCTACGACCTGCGTAGCCGAGACCACTCGCGACCCGCCATCCTGCTACAACCCTACACTCGGCTGACGCGCAATGTGTTCCGTGCGTGGCGGACGGCGCGCCGAAACGGTGCTTCGATGCATCTGCTGCGACAGCCGCGGTCTGACGGTCTGCATCTCCGCCTCGCGCCCTTGCGGACCCGGCTGCTGCAGGGCGTCTCAACCAAGCTGGGCCAGCATTTGCATCCCGCGCGCAGGGCGGCGATCCTGGAAGCGACGGGTGGCTTTATAGTGGCCTCCTTGGGTCCGCTTCTCGCCCTGATCCAGGCCTTTGAGGAGCATTTTGCGCGCCATCCTGCCTGCGCGGTCATCGCCGTGCCGGTGGGCTCGCCGTTCGGTGGCGCCCTAGTGTCCGCCGCGCGGGCCGCGCAGGCGCCGTCGATAGAAGTCCAAACTCTGATGATAGGCGTTTCGGACCGCGATCCGGCCCCCATAGCTCAGAAGCTGGCGGTTCTGGACACAGAGCAAAGGCGCATATTCGCCACTCGGTTCGGCGTGGCGGCGGATCGCTTCGTACTGGCCGGAAGGGTGGGCCGGGACGGCCGAGGCAGCGGCGTCATGCAGGCGGCTGACAACGGCGATGTGCTTTTTGCATCCCAGCCGCTGGATGGAATTTGCCTTGCCGCCATAGAACTGCTGGCGCCCGCGTGCGAAGCACTCGGCGTTCGATTGGACGTTGCGCCGCATCCGGATGAAACGGAGCAGGAAATCGAAGCCTATCGACGCATCCTTTCCCGCTTCCGCAACGAAGGAGGGCGGGTTCTTGAGCGCGGGTCAGCTACGCAGGCTATTGCAGACTATGGGGTGCTCGCCACGGTAGTCAGCAACATGGCCATGTGGGCGGCCGCGCGCGGACAGGACGTGCTGACCATCGACGTCGGTGTCGCCTTGCCGCTGGACTTCGCCGAAATGGGGGTGGCGGTGAAGGCCGCTTCGGTTGGCCAGGCGATCGCCGTGCTGAAAGATTTGCGCGCCAAGGGGCCGATATCCGAGGGCCTCTCGCAGAGCCGAACCGCCTTTTTTGCACGCAACCCGCAACTTCAGGCTGGCGATGCGGCGCGTATCATCGTCGACTCGGTTCTGAGTCTGGCGGACAGCGAGGCGGCGCGGTAAGCAAAGCAAAAGGCGATGCACAAGGATGCCGAATGAGCGAATACGATACGGTTCGAGCGGCAATCCAGTCGAGCGGAGCGAACACGCCGTCGGATCGAAAGCTCGTTTATAGAAACCTAATCGAGACCCTTCACCGCAAGATAGCGGAGACGCAGCCTCGTTTTCGTCCGGTTCTGGCGGAACGCCTGCGTGCACTTCGTCAGGCGACCAAGGATTTCGAGAGCGACTACCTAGATGAAGCGCTCCGACCCGAAGGCCCTAAGGTCGACAAGACCCCGCCCGATCCATCGGTGTCGACGGTGTTCAAGCTGGCGCCCAGGGCTCATCCTCTTGGGCGGGTGCGCACGATTGTCGCTCTGACGCTCCGATTCCTGCGGCACCTCAGCCGGATCGGGCCGGCGGCAGCGGTCTGGATTTTTATCGAGCCTATCATCCAGATGGCCGTCATCGTCGGCATCTACTCCCTGATCGGCGCTACATCGATCATGGACATGGAGACCCTGCCGTTCGTCGTCCTTGGCGTTGGCGCCTGGTTCATGTTCCGGATCATCGTCGTGAGAACAGCAAACATGGCGGTTGAGCCCAATCTCGTGCTCATTCCCCGAATACGTATGATAGATGTACTTCTATCACGAGCGCTTGCCTATGCGATCCTTTACACATGGTCGCTCTGCTTCTTCCTGATCCTGATCGAACTGACCGGTCGGGGAGTGGAAATCGACAGCATCCTAGGCGTTGTCGCAAGTTGGTTCGCCGTATTCCTTTTCTCCATCGGCACGGGTCTCATTTTCAGAGGACTGATCAGCTATGTTCCGGTCCTGGTGCGCTTCACACCCTGGATCGTCAGGCTATTCTTCTATACGGGCGGTATCGTGTTTGTGAGCGAACAGCTTCCTGATTTTCTTGCGAAATGGATGCTGCTGAACCCCCTGTTCGACGCGACTCAGTCCCTGAGGTCGGCTTTCTTCACCACATATCAGTCAACGGAATCCTCGCTGACATATAGCTATGTGGTGAGCATCACACTGATCGCTGTAGGCTTGATGGTGCAGGCGGGCAGGTTGAGCAAGCACTGAATTTCAAGCAGCTGGTCGTGGGCGTCCGAGCGAGACCTTCCCGCCCGGACGCACTCCGGGTGCGACCTAAGTGATCGGCAGGCCCTGGTCGGTCATCAGTCCAGCCTTGGCGAAGGCTGGCTCAAGCACAGCCAGTAGGGCCTTATGGGCTCTGGTGCTTTCGGCCAGGGATGGCAGCATCGGCGCCATGTCGGCCAACATCGGACGCGCGTACAGGGCGCTCAATTCGCTTTGATACGGGGCTCGGCCGATATCCTGGACGACGATTCCAGCCGGGTCGACCAACTGTCCGGCGCCTTCCAGTATGGTCAGGTGGCGATCCCCCTGGGTCAGCCTGACGAGCGGCGTTTCGGGGCCATCTTCTTCGACCGATAGCAGCAGGCTGGACCCGCCAGAGGTGCGGAAGCGGACGGCGCCCCAGATTTCAAAATAACCCTCTCGTTTGCATGGCCACGGCTTGGACAGGTCGGCGTCGACAGCCGTAATGTCCATATCGCTCGAAAGCATCTGAAGAAGATCAATGAAGTGAACCCCATTGCAGGCAAGACCCAGGTGCCTGCCCGAAACCTCAAGCGCCACCGGCTGGCCCGAGGCGCGAGTATCCTGGGCCAGCTTTTGATACAGGGGCCAGAGACGCCGGGCGGTATTGACGTAGGCCGAGGCGCCGACGGCCTGGAGCGCCGCCTGCATCCGATCAAAGGCGGCCTGTTGGGTGAAAACCACCTTTTCTAGGAGGAAGCGCCGCGTACCGCGATCCAATTCCTGCCGGATCATGGTTTCCCTTCCTGCAGCGGAGGTCGCCAGAATCGCGAGGTCGGCCGGGGTGTCGTGCAACTGGCTGAAATCGCCCTCCGACCCCGTGTAGCTGGACCATTCGAGCCCAGCCCGCTCACGTGCCGAGTGGGCGAGATCATAGCCTTCAAGGCGGATGTCCTTGGCCATCGACGCGAGGCCCTGCAGATGCCGAAAGCCGATATTGCCTAGGCCGATCAAACGAACGATCGGGCGTCTGGGGAGGAGCATGGCCTTATCCTATAGAAGTGAGCCTGGCAGGGGGTAGATGGCGTTCAGAAGGACTTCAACCCGTCTTGGTCATGAGAAGGGTGGGATTCTGATTCAATCTAAGGCAAAAGCTGGCCAAGTAGCGTGGTACAGTTGCGTTGCAGGTGCTCTCAGAGGGTTTGATGTCTAAGAAAGTCGTTGTTACCGGTGCCGACGGATTTATCGGCTCCCACCTGACCGAAGCGCTTGTTCGCGCCGGCTATGACGTCAAGGCGATGACGTTGTACAACTCGTTCAACTCGGACGGTTGGCTGGACAGCTGTGATGACGACGTCAAGGGCCACTTCGAGACCCAGTCTGGCGATGTCCGGGACCTTTCGACCTGCATGGCGGCAGTCAAGGGCGCTGATCATGTATTCCACTTGGCGGCTCTGATCGCCATTCCGTACTCCTACGCTGCGCCTCGCTCCTACGTGGAGACAAACGTCATCGGCACGCTGAATATGCTGGAGGCTACACGCAGCCAGGGGGCGCGTATGCTTCACACCTCCACTTCTGAGGTCTATGGCACGGCTCAATACGTTCCGATCCCGGAATCTCATCCGTTGGAGGCGCAGAGCCCCTACGCCGCGTCCAAGACCGGCGCGGATCAGATGGCTCTGTCATTCCATCGCTCGTTCGAGACCGACGTCTTCGTTTGCCGGCCGTTCAATACATACGGCCCGCGTCAGTCGGCACGCGCGGTCATCCCCACCATCATCAGCCAAGCCATCGCCAACAAGGGCGTGATCCAGCTCGGTTCCCTGAGCCCGACCCGCGACTTCAATTTTGTCAAGGATACGGCCGCAGGCATGATGGCGGCAATGGACAAGGCGCCGGCGGGCTCGACCATCAACCTGGGTTCTGATTTCGAGATCTCGATCGGCGATCTGGCTCGGACCATCTGTGAAGTGGTTGGCGTCGAACCGCAGGTTTCGATCGATCCGGCCCGCGTTCGCCCAACCGCCAGTGAAGTCGAACGTTTGTGGGCTGACAACTCGCGCGCCAAGGAATTGCTCGGCTGGTCGCCCAAGTATGGCGGGATCGAAGGCTTCAAGGACGGTCTGCGCGAAACCGTCGAATGGTTCACCAACCCGGAGAACCTGAAGCTCTACAAGGCCGGCCAGTACAACGTCTGAGATCCAGAAAATGATGAGCCCTGTCGCGGATGCCCTGCGCCGCTTTCTGCGAGACGATCTTCGTCTGGAAGGCGTCGTACCGCTCCATAGCCCTGTCTTCCGGGGCAACGAACGCGCCTATGTACTTGATTGCCTGGACAGCACTTTTGTGTCGTCCGTCGGTGAGTATGTAACAAAATTCGAGAATGAGGTGGCGCGACGATCAGGGTGCCGCTTTGGCATCGCCACTATGAATGGGACGGCGGCGATCCACGCCCTGCTTCATGCCGTTGATGTTCAGCCAGATGATCTGGTGCTCTGTCCGGCCCTGACTTTCGTCGCAACGGTCAACGCCATCCTCTATACTGGGGCGGCGCCAGTCTTCCTAGACTCCGACGAAGACACTCTCGGGCTTTCGCCGCAGGCCGTCGCCGAGTTTCTGGCGCTGTGCGAGCACCGCAACGGTCAGGCCTGGTATCAGGGGCGTCGGGTTCGAGCCTGCCTGCCTGTGCACATCTTCGGGCATGTCATCGACATCGCGGCCATCGAAGCCGCCTGTGAACCTTATCAGGTCATCGTCCTGGAAGATGCTGCTGAAAGCCTGGGCGCCAGCCGGAACGGGCGTTCCGCGGGTTCGCTGGCCCATGCGGCGGCCGTCAGTTTCAATGGCAACAAGATCGTCACCACTGGCGGTGGCGGCTGCATTGTCACCAACGACGAGGCCTTGGCGCATCGACTGAAGCATCTGACCACCACCGCGCGGGTTCGGCATCAATGGTCGTTCCTGCACGATGAGATGGGCTTCAACTATCGCCTGCCGAACCTCAACGCTGCTCTGGGCTTGGCCCAGATGGAGCAGTTGGACGGCTTCTTGGCTGCGAAGCGAGCGCTAGCGAACTGCTATGCGGCGGTCTTCCAGGGGCTGCCCGATGTCAGCTTCGTGGGGGAGCCCCAAGGCGTGATGTCCAACTACTGGCTGCAGGCTATTCGCGTTCGTGATCGCCAAGAGAGGGACGCCACGCTCGAAGCGTTGAAGGCCGATGGCATCGAGGCTCGGCCGGTCTGGTCGCTGATGCCGGATCTTCCGCATCTGGCCGACTGCGCCAAGATCGGCGACCTCGCCGTGGCGCGCAGGATAGAGGACACGCTCATTAATATTCCGTCCAGCCCTTGGCTCATGGACGACGTCGCCGCCTGATCGACGGGCGTAAGCAGGCGACCGACGCCGTGCGGTCTGGTCGCCTGCGCCTGGGTCAGTCGACCCCGAAGGCCCTGGTGAACAGCAGCCAGATCATGCCGGCAATCAGCCCGATGGCGGCGCCGGCAAGTAGGGCCATCCATGTATGTGGCCAAGCCTTTTGCGTTGGCGTGGTGGGGGAGCTGATCGTCAGCAGATAGCGTTGTTGGCGTGAGGCGTTAATTCGGGCTTCCGCGAGTTGCGACCGCGTTTCTTTCAAGCTTTCTTGAGCCATCGCCAGGTTGCTGTTGGCGTTCTCGAAGGCCGAGATGTTTCCCGAAATCGCGCTTGCAGAGCCCACCAGAAGGTCGCGTTGCGCCTCGATGAAGTGATCGAGCGTTCCAATGCGCGCGTTCAGGTCCGCCATCTTCGGGCTTCCCGCAGGGGCGCCCAAGGCTTGGAGCGACGCGCGTTCGGCGGCGGCGGCGGCGCGCTGAATTTCGAGCTGCTGTATGACGGCCCCGATCCGGGTAGCCTCAGCCGAGGGATCGAGACGGCCGGTCGTATTGCGTAGGTTGCGGATCTCGGCCTGCGAGTCGGAAACGCGCTGCTCCGCTTTCTGGACTTCGCTCTCTGCAAAACTCAGGACGTCGCCACGGACGCGCTCGTTGTAACGGTTGATGAAGGCCTCGGAGAGCTCAAGCGTCGCTTGGGTGATGCGGGCAGCCTGATCTGCACGTCGGGCGGACCCTTCGATCTCGACGTTCTGACGGGTCAGGCTGTAGCGCACCTTAACCACGGAACGGTAGAATTTGAGCTTCTCCTCGGGGGTCGGATTGGCGGGCAGGGGGTGAAGCGGATCCGCGCTGCCGCCAGGAAACATGGCGAATAGGCCGATCTTGGCGTCGATCGCCTTCATCGCATCGGGTGATTGAAGATAGTCCTGGATCAGAAAACCATCGAGGAGGGCGATCATGTCGCCGGTCGCGGCAGTGCGGCGCGCCATGGAGGCGGCTGCGCTGGGCGAAATCTCACCGGTGCCTCCGCGAACGACTACAGTCGCAGTCGACGCATAGAGCGGCAGCGCCAACAGCAAGGCGTAGATCATGCCGACCAAGAGCCCAGCCGCCGTCGTGAGGGCCAGCAGAGCCCAAGCCCGACTGCGCCTAAACGGGTCGATGACTTTGGACATGTCGAGGCGGTTGACGAAATCCAGCCTAGAAGAGTTCATCGTCATCGTTAAGGGTCCGTTTCGACTCTTCCATGAGTTCGCCCGCTGCGGCAGGTTTCACATCCAGAAGCGCGTCTGTGATATCGCTGTAGCATATGGCTTCATCGGGCCGCAGCAGAATGGTGACGTCGCACATCCAGCTCCAGGGCTCCAGCGGCGGGCAGACCGCCAACAGGCCGCGGCCTTCAAGCTTTTCCTGGAAGCGCGCGAGCCATTCAGTCTCGAAGGCTTCGTCGCGGCTCGGCCCGGCGCCATAGACGACATAGATGTCGAACTGGGGCCAGAGCACCGCCAATCGCTCGAACTTGAGTCGCTCTATCGTCGGCCAGTTGTTCATCATGACGCCCATGCGCTCGGCGCCAAACCAGCGGATGGCGTCTCGGGTGCAGGCTCGCGCGTCGAGATTATACAGGTCGGCTAGGAAACGGATAGTTTCGCGCCCCGTCAACGTGCCCCGCATCAGACTCTGGCCAATCGGCCATGACGGGCGTCCGTCGAGCCGGACGGAGCCCTTCTCTGGCCGACGGGAGCCGATGACCAAGTTGATGAAGCCGGCTGGAATGTCGTCGCGTTCCGAAATGACCAAGGCTCGGCGTGTGCCGACCTTCAGGGAAAGCCCGGAGAATATCGGACGCTTCTTAGCGCCGGGAAGAAAGACGTTGTCGAAGGTCAGCACGAGTGGGATCCGGCCATCAGCGGCGTCAGTTGGCGGTAGCTAGGCGCTCGATCGTCGCCGCGCTGGCCCCGACAGCCACCGTGCCCTGGATGGCGCTCAAGATCTTGGTCCATTGGGCCACCGGCGCCTCGGTGACGTAGAGGGTGTCGCCGGGACGAACCAGGAAGCGTTGCGCGACGGCGAAGGCGTCGCGCTGGCGCATGTCGAGTTGATAGATGATGGGGCGCGGGTCGGTGTCGGTGGTGTCGGGCGACCGGAAGACAAACACACCGCGCGGATTCGCGCGCAACGGATCCAGTCCGCCAGCTTCTGACAGGGCGTTGAGAAGCGTGACGTCAGCGGTCGCCAGCGGATGGGAGCCCTGACGACGCACGGCTCCCAACGCTTGGAACACGGCGGGCTTCACAGTGACGATCAGGTCTGTGTCCCCGTCAAGCGGCAGGGGCGGACCGGCGAGGATCTGCGCTAGCGTCGCCTGGGATGCGCCGTCATGCTTTCGGATGGTGACATTGGCCGTGAATGGGGCCTCATACGGAGCCCCCGCCCGGGACAACGCGTCCTGAATCGTTAGCAGGTCCGAGCCGATCGCCAGTCTGCCCGGCGTTCTGACAGCACCGGCCACTGAAACGCTGCCGCGATTGCGGGACTTGATCTCCACTAAGGCTTCGGGGCGGGTGGCGAAACCGCGCACGCGAGAGAGAATGTCGAGACGAATCGCCGCCACGTCGCGGCCTTCGACGCGCAGGGCGCCGACATAGGGAAGAACGATCGTGCCGTCTTCGCGTACAGGAACGTCGGGAAAGACGCTGCCGCCCGTCGCCGGAGTCGCAAACACGCCGTCGGGCAAGCCCTCGAATAGGGCAATGGTCAGGACATCACCTCTGGCCACAACGAACCGTGCCATCGAAGGCGCGGGAGCGTAGGTCTGTGGCTCCGGAAGCTCAAATGTCGCGCGTTGTTCTGGAACTCCGGCGAGGGTCAGAGTCTGCAGCCGCAGATCGCTGCCGGAACCAATAGCTTTGGTGGTCGGTCCATCCGTCGGAAGCCCCGCGCAGCCGACAAGTGTCATGGCCATGCCCATCAAGGCGACCATCATCGGCGATCTGGCGATCATTCGGCTTTGCCCCTTTGCAGTCGCGCCTCGCCATCTACGCCGGTCGCGCCTGCGATGGAAAGTGCCGTCACGCTTTTTATGCGCTTGTGTTTTCGCCAAAAGCCAAGCTTTGAGGTCAGGCCGTCAGTTCTACGGGCTTGAGTTCCTCGCTGGCGCGCTGAAGGTCGCCGGGGCGGCCCACGTCCATCCAGAAGCCGTCATGTTCATAGGCGCAGACCAGATAGCCATTCTGCTTTGCCCGCTCCATAAGTTGGGGCATGTCGACCCGTTCGCCGGGTGCGATGAGTTGCAGCAGTTGGGGATTGATGACGTAGGTTCCCGCGCTGACTCGGTAAGAGAAGCTTGGTTTCTCGACCACTGAGAGGATCTCACCCGCGTCGTCTACTGAGATCACGCCGAAGGGCACATTGACCTCATGCGGTACAGTTACGACCGTCATGTCTGCTTGCTGGCGTTCATGCGCTGACAGCAGCGCGACATAGTCGATATCCGTCAAAATGTCGGCATTGCAGACCAACATGGGATCGTCGTTTACTGGTCCGATCAGAGAAAGTCCGCCCGCCGTTCCCAAGGGAATTTCTTCATGCGCGTACCGAATTTGAACACCCCAACCTGAGCCATCGCCACAATGGGATCGAATTTTTTCCGGCAGATAGTGCGTTGTCAGGACATAGCTATGCAGGCCGTAACGCTTCATCCGGTGGATGATTCGTTCAAGCATGGGTTGGCCTGCAACAGGGATCAGGGGCTTGGGCAGGTGGCGCGTTAGGTCGCCGAGGCGGCTGCCGAAGCCACCTGCCATAACGACTACCGTGTTCGCCCGTCGGGCTGCTGCGGGTCGGATGGTCAGTTCGTGAACTTCAGCCTGCATTGGTGAACGCCTTCAAACGGATAAATGGTCGAGCGAGAATGACTGCCAGAGTTCCCGGTTCCAACAACACTGCACTTCGACCTATCGGCCCGTGGGCCATGAAATTTACCAAACCCCGACAAGCAAGGACGAGTCGGCGCTGCATCTATAAAGACGCTTTAGATCATACGATCATGACAAAGGTCCATATCCCAAAAATGCAACATTTGTTCTTAAAGGTTCTCAACGGGATGGCGGAGGGTTGAGCAGACGTTTCGAGCGTGTCTAAGCGTTGTCGTTATTCTCTTAACAAAATCCTTTGGAGCGATTTGTGCGTAGGGGAGACGCCGAGGGTGGTCCAGCCCACAGCCGCTCAGCTTGTAGGAGAATATTTGGTCGCAGCCGGTCGCGCTTAGCGCATCCGACGGGTGTTCCCAATTCTGCTTATCCGTTCAAACTCTCGCGCAATCCAAGAGCATTTGCGTCGACCAAGGGGCTAGAAATGCGGGGCTGTCCGATAAGATCGATTGCACGCGCCCTGATCTGTGAAGTGGCAGGCTGCGCGCCGGGTGCACGCTTTTAAAGTGGGCAGCTCGGCCAGCCCCCCGCCCTGCTCAAGGCGCTGAGGCGGGGTTTGTTGATCTTCTGGCCGATCCAGCGGGCGCTTTCGATCAACTGGTCGAGGTCGTAGCCGGTTTCGAAGCCGGCGCGCTCCAGCATGTAGACCAGATCCTCGGTGGCGATGTTGCCGGTTGCGCCGGGCGCGAAGGGGCAGCCGCCGATGCCGCCGACGGAGGCGTCGAGGATGTCGATCCCGGCCTCGACCCCGGCGTAGGCGTTGGCCAGGCCGGTGTTGCGGGTGTCGTGGAAATGCAGGCGAAGGGTCGCGTCGGGGGCGGCCTTGCGGGCGGCTTCAACCTTTTTTGTGACGCTCCACGGATCGCCGACGCCGATGGTGTCGGCCAGGGCGATCTCTTCGACGCCCAGCGCCGCGATGCGGGCGACCAGTTCGCTGACCTGTTCGACCGAGACCTCGCCGTCGAAGGGGCAGCCCCAGACGCAGGACAGGGTGGCCGACAGCTTGGGCGTCGCGCCCGGCGCACCCTCGGCATTGCGACGGCCCGCCATGATGTCGGACAGCATCTGCACCTGCTGGTCGACGTTGAGGCCCTGGTTCTTCAGGCCGAAACCGTCGGTGGCGGACATGGCGACATTGACCTCGTCCACCGCCGTGCCGAGCGCGCGGTCATAGCCCTTGCCGTTCAAAACGAGGCCGATGCGGCTGCGACCCTCGGCGGGGGGCAGGGCGGCCATGACCTCTTCGGCGCCGGCCATCTGCGGCACGTATTTGGGATGGACGAAGCTGACAGCCTCGATGCGTTTGGCGCCCGCGGCTTCGAGGCGTTGCACGAAGTCGGCGCGGACGGCGGGCGTCAGCACGGCCTTTTCGTTCTGCAGGCCGTCGCGCGGCCCGACCTCGACGATCTGGATGAAGCGACCCATCAGCGGGCGCTCCGCTCGCCCGCTCCGGCGGGGGCATAGACGGTCAGGCGCACGTCGTCGCCGGAGGAGTAGTTGTGGCCGCTGACCACGCCGACGGCGCGTCCGGCGGCGCCGAGGTCAGCCAGGGCGCGACGGAAGGCCTCGTCGTCGTGGGCCTCGACGATGGCGGGGCGGCCCTCGGCCAGGGCGCGGGCGGCGCCGGGGCCGTCGGTCAGCTGGGTGTCGCGCCCGGTCAGGAAGACGAAGCTGGGCTCGTGGAAGCCGGTGATGGCCACCGGGCCGGGATAGCGGCCCTGGGCGGGGCTCAGCTCGGCCGACTCCAGGGTCTTCACCAGGCGCGGGGCGATGGACAGGGGGCGCAACTGGCGGACGGTCCCGGCCAGACCGGCGTGAGCGATGACGCCGCACAGGATGGCGGCCAGGACGCCGGTGATCGCCGCCCGATTGACCAGCAGGAAGCCGCCGACCGCCGCCGCCATGACGGCGAAGACGATGGTCACGGTGGCCCAGGTCTGGGCCGTCGAACGCCCGAACTCGGTCAGGCCATAGACGGTGATGGCGCAGATGATGACGGCGGCGAACAGGCCCAGCAGGGCGCCGGATATGCGCGAGACCTTGCCGATGGGCTGGGTCAGGGCGGCGGCGGCCAGAAGCGCGATCGCGCCAAACGTAGGCAGGGTATAGTGCCACAGCTTGGTCGGGGCGATCTCGAACATCAGCCAGGCGGGCACCAGCCAGCAGACGGCGAAGCGGATGGCCGGCTCGGCGCGGCGGCGCCAGCCGGTCGACAGGGCGGCGGGCAGCATCAGGGTGACGGGGAACAACAGCAGGGGCGACAGCAGGGCGTACATGCCGATGAAGCCGCCGTGGCTTTCGTGGGCGCCGGTCAGCTTGGGCGCCAGATCGCCGCCGATGGCTTCACGCCAGAAGCCGCCGTCTGTGGCGATGGTGACGGCGATGGCCCAGGGGCCGACCAGCAGGGCCACCAGAGGCAGGCCCCAGCCCCAGCCGAGCTGACCCAGCCACTTGATGTTTCGGTCCCAGACCGTCAGGGCGATGATCGACAGGGCCACGACCAGAAGCCCGATCGGTCCCTTGATCAGGATGGACAGGCCGATGCCCAGCCAGAACAGCAGCTTGTGCCAGCGCACCGGCTTCTCACTGGCTCGCGTCGCCATGTAGATCCGCGCCAGCGCCGCCATCGACAATGTGGTCAGGCCGCACAGCATGGCGTCGGTCTTGGCGATGCCCGCCTCGGACGACAAAAGGAAGGTCGCGCCCAGCATGGCGCCCGCCAAAAAGCCCGCGCGATTGCCGAACAGGGCCGCGCCCGCCCAGGCCACGGCCCAGGCGGCCAGCATGGCTCCGAACAGCGACGGCAGGCGATAGGGCTGGATATTGCGGTCCTCGACGTCGGAGGTCAGGGCCACGGCGGCGGCCTGCATCCAGTAGATGCCGACCGGCTTCTTCCAGCGCGGTTCGTCCTGGAAGCGGATGTCGACGAAGTCGCCGCTTTCCAGCATCTGCGCGGTCGCCTGGGCGAAGCGGCTTTCGTCGCGGTCCAGCGGCGGCAGCAGCATCAGGCTGGGCAGGCCGGCGAGCAGGGCCAGCAGGGCCGCCAGAACGGGGCCGCGCCAGCCGGCGATGAGGTGATCCAGGTTCGGGCGGTTCATGGCGCTGTCGTATCACGCCGACGCCGCCCCCCGGAAGCTTCAGCTTTGCATCGGTCGCGCGTCCCCCGTTTTCCTCGCCCCCGGCGATGCGCTACAGAGCGACGATGACCGATAGCTCTGCCTCGACTCCCGATATTTCCGTCGTCGTGCCCGTTCACGACGAATCCGGCGCCGCCGTGCCTCTGGCGCGCGAGATCGCCGAGGCCTTCGCCGGTCGGTCTTATGAGATGATCTTCGTCAATGACGCCAGCCGAGACTCGACCCTGGCCGAGCTGCAGGCGGCGATGGCGGAACTGCCGACGCTGCGGGTGTTGTCGCATGCGACCAATGCGGGTCAGAGCCGCGCGGTGCGCACCGGCGTCCTGGCGGCGCGCGCGCCCATCGTCGTGACGCTGGACGGCGATGGCCAGAATCCGCCCGCCGACGCCCCGCGCCTGGCCGACGCCCTGATCGCGGCGCCCGCCAATGTCGCCCTGGTCGGCGGCGTCCGCGCCAAGCGTCAGGACACGAACGCCAAGCGTCAGGCCTCGATCTGGGCCAACCGCATCCGGCGCAAGCTGCTGTCCGACGACGCCGATGACACCGGCTGCGGATTGAAGGCCTTCCGTCGCGACGTCTTCCTGCGTCTGCCCTACTTCGATCACATCCACCGCTACCTGCCGGCGCTGACGATCCGCGAGGGCTATGAGAACCGCTACCTCGACGTCGATCACCGCCACCGCGAGACGGGCCAGTCGAAATACACCAACTGGGGTCGGCTGCGGGCGTCGTTCTCGGACCTTCTGGGCGTGATGTGGCTGAAGTCGCGCTCGCGTCGTCCGGGCGCGATCAGCGAGTTCTGACCGCGCTTGGCCCATATGGCCGCGCATCGGAAACCGGGGTAAGCAGGGCGATCTGGAGGGGCCGCCATGCTGATCGCCATACCGCTGCTGATCGTTCCGGTCGTGATCTACAACCTGGTCGTTCTGCTGGGCGGGAGCGCGCCGGACGCGGTCCTAGGCCAGACCTCGGTGCTGGGCGAAGTCCTGTTTCGCGTGCCCATGACCTCGGGCGCGGTGTGGAGCGTCAGCGTCGGCGACCTGATCCTGTTTTTGTCGCTGATCCTGCTGTTTGTCGAACTGCTGAAGTCGACCTCCAGCCAGCGGGTGGCCATCGTCAATCACGCCCTGTCGATGGTGCTGTTCGTGGTCTGCCTGGTCGAGTTCCTGCTGCTGCCGGGGTTTGCGGGATCGGTCTTCTTCCTGATCCTGACCATGGTGCTGCTGGACGTGCTGGCCGGCTTCATCGTCACCATCATCGCCTCGCGGCGCGACTTCGACATGAACCCGCGCTGATTAGCTGAAGGCGACGAAGACCAGGGCGACCACGGTCACGTCGAACAGGCGGGCGGCGAGGTTGAGGACGGCCATGGGCGAAACTCCGGTCGAAGACGCCGGAGCCGTCGCAAACGGCGTGCCATTCGTTGGAGCGGCCTAGACCTCGGTCTGTCTCGCCCTGCCCACGCGGGGGCGTCGGTCGCGCTTGCCCGAATATTCCGCGCCCAGATAGGTCGAGCGGGCGGCGTCCAGAACCGGCGGCCCGCCCTTCAGTCCGCGTTTCTGCCCCTTCTGACCCAGCACCTGCGCGGCGAACAGGGCCGGAGGCGAGAGCGGCGACACGGCAGGCTTTGCCGGGGAGGCGGCATGATCGACCCGCTCTCCGGCTGGAACCACGGCGCGCGAGGCCTCTTCGGCCCGGGCAGCGGCGCGACGATCACGCTCGCGCCGATCGCCCTCACGGCGCTCGTGCACCGTCTGGCCCTCGATCGGGCTGATCGGGCGGACGCCGTCGGTCACTTGTCGGCGCCGGCCAGGCGGTCGATCTGGGCGCGCATCTCGTCCATCTGACGACGCATCTCGTCCAGGGGCGAGGCGGCGGCGGGCGCGGCCTCGGGCTCAGGCGTCCTTTCGGCCTCGCCGCCGGGACGGCCATAGGCGGTCATGCCGGGGAACATCTTCATGGCCCGCTCGAACATGGCCATGTTCTGGCGCACGGCTTCTTCCATCAGGCCGCCGCCGGGCGTGCCGGCGAAGGTGCGGGTGAACTGGCTGCGCAGCTGCTCCTGCTGGCGGCTGAAGCTGTCCAGCGACATCTCCAGATAGGACGGCAGCACCGCCTGCATCGAGTTGCCGTAGAAGCCGATCAGCTGACGCAGGAACTGCACCGGCAGCAGGGCCTCGCCGCGGCTCTCTTCCTCGAAGATGATCTGCGTCAGGATCTGACGCGTCAGTTCGTCATTGGTCTTGGCGTCATAAACGACGAATTCGACCCCCTCGCGCACCATCTGCGCCAGGTCTTCCAGCGTCACATAGGCGCTGGTGGCGGTGTTATAGAGCCGCCGGTTCGCATACTTCTTGATGACGACGACGCCATCACGGGTTTTTCCGCCCTCGGATTTCTTGTCGGCCACGCTTGTTCTCGCGTTGTTGCAACGCGGCACTATCACGCGTTGCGCGCGCGAAGGCCAGAGGGCGCCGCAGGGTCAGGTGGCGCCGGGCGCCAATACCACGCCGATCAGGATGGCGGCCCAGTGCACGCCGGCCCCGGCGACGACGAAGCCGTGCCAGATGGCGCGGCGGAATTTCACCTTCTGGCTGATGAAGACAAAGACGCCCGAGGTATAGATCAGCCCCCCTGCGACCAATAGGCCCAGAGCCAGTGGATGCACCGTCTCGATCATCGGTTTCAGCGCAAAGATGGCCACCCAGCCGAACAGGACATAGACCCCGCTCCAGAAGACATCCGAGAGGCGCGGGGCGAACATCTTCACCGCCACGCCTGACAGAGCGATGGCCCAGACGGCGATGGTGAAGCCGATCGACCACGCCCCTTCGAACCTCTGGGTGGTGAAGGGGGTGTAGCTGCCGGCGATCATCAGGAAGATGGCCGCCTCGTCCAGCCGCCGCAGCACGGGCCGCGCGGCGCAGGGGTGGGTCTGATTATAGATGGTCGAGGCGGTCAGCATGGCCAGCAGGCAAACGGCGTATATGGCGGTCGCCACCACGGCGCCGATCCCGCTGTAGAGCCCGGCCAGGACCGCCAGGACGACCCCGCCGACCGCCGCCAGGCCCAGGCCCACGATATGGACCCACAGATCGGCCAGACGCTCGGCGCGCGATTGATAGTGCTCGATCATGTCGAGATCGTCGGGCGTCCACACCCGTCGCGCCAAGGATTTAAGCCGCACCAGCATCACTCCTGAAAAGCGTCCGCTGAGGGTATCGTTCCCGTCAGATTGCGCCCTGATGATGACGAAGTGCTGAACTTCGCAACTGCGAGAGGTGACGCCGGCTGTGGAATGCGGCACAACCTCGCCCAGAATTCTCCCCGGAGTGAATATCATGACTGATGTAGTGATCGTTTCCGCCGCCCGCACCCCGGTCGGCTCCTTCCTGGGCGCCCTGTCCAGCCTGCCCGCGTCCAAGCTGGGCGAGGTCGCCATCAAGGCGGCGCTGGAACGGGCCGGCGTGGCCGCCGCCGACGTGGACGAAGTCATCCTCGGCCAGGTGCTGCAAGCGGGCGCGGGCCAGGGCCCGGCGCGTCAGGCCTCGATCGGCGCCGGCCTGCCCAACGAAACCCCGGCCTGGAGCCTGAACCAGCTGTGCGGCTCGGGCCTGCGCGCCGTGGCCCTGGCCTATCAGCAGATCGTTCAGGGCGACGCGAAGATCGTCGTCGCTGGCGGTCAGGAAAGCATGAGCCAGTCGCCCCACACCGCCCAGCTCCGCAACGGCCAGAAGATGGGTGAGTTGGGCTTGAAGGACAGCATGCTGCAGGACGGCCTGATCGACGCCTTCCACGGCTACCACATGGGCCAGACGGCCGAGAATATCGCCAACAAGTGGTCGATCGATCGCGCGTCGCAGGACGCCTTCGCCGTCGCCTCGCAGAACAAGGCCGAGGCCGCCCAGAAGGCCGGCAAGTTCGTCGACGAAATCGCCCCCGTCACCATCTCGACCCGCAAGGGCGACGTGGTCGTGGATCAGGACGAGTACATCCGCCACGGCGCCACCATCGAGGCGATGGAGAAGCTGAAGCCCGCCTTCGTCAAGGACGGCTCGGTCACGGCCGCCAACGCCTCGGGCATCAACGACGGCGCTGCGGCTCTGGTGCTGATGTCGGCCGATGAGGCCAAGGCGCGCGGTCTGGAACCGCTGGCCCGCATCGCCTCCTGGGCCACGGCGGGCGTCGATCCGGCCATCATGGGCACCGGCCCGATCCCGGCCTCGAAGAAGGCGTTGGAGAAGGCCGGCTGGACCGTGGCCGACCTGGACCTGATCGAGTCCAACGAAGCCTTCGCCGCCCAGTCGCTGTGCGTGGTCAAGGAGTTGGGCCTCGATGCGGCCAAGGTGAACGTCAACGGCGGCGCCATCGCCATCGGCCACCCGGTCGGCGCCTCGGGCGCCCGCGTCCTGACCACCCTGCTGCACGAGATGAAGCGCTCGGGCGCCCGGAAGGGTCTGGCCACCCTGTGCATCGGCGGCGGCATGGGCGTGGCCATGTGCGTTGAGCGTTAAGGTCGCGCCTCAAGGCTGAAATGCAAAAGGCCGGCGGAGCGATCCGCCGGCCTTTCTCATGTCTGAGGGCTGAGCGTCAGAAGCCGCGTCGCCAGCTGCCCAGCAGGGCGTAGCCGGTGGGCGCGCCCGCGCGGTGCTGTTCGTCGCGGCTGGCCACGGCCTCCAGTTGCAGCATCGACCCGCCGGGCAGGGGGTGCAGGCTGCGCACAGAGAAGTCGATCTGACGTCCCGACGGGCTGGCCGAGAAGCGGCGCTCGGAGAAGGTGACGGGGTCGAAATACTCCAGCGGCACGTCGGCCAGGAAGGCGCTGAAGGTTCCGCTCTCGATCCGCAACGGTTGCGAGATCTCCCAGGTCAGACGGCTGCAGCCGAGCGCCCACGACGGGCAGTCGGATTGCAGGGCCATGCGCCAGGTCGAGCTGACGGCGGCGCTGGACAGGTTCAGGAACCGGCCCTCGATCTCGGTGCGGCCGAAACCGGCCTCGCCGCTCAGCACGACGCCACGGCCCAGCGACAGGTCGCCGCCGAAGGCCGCAAAGCGCGTGCGCGACGGCATGGCGAAGTCCGAACGCGTCGGCATATAGGCGCCGAGCGGTCCCATCTTCTCGTCCAGAGCCCCCATGCTGAACGACAGGCCGCCGTGCTCGCCGCGCCAGTCCAGCGCGGCACGGGCATAGGAGGAGACGTCCTGTTCGACCGAGCGCAGCGGGGCGCGGCGGTCGCCGGCGCCGGTCTCGGCGCTGAGGGTCAGGGGGCCAAAGCCCAGGCCGTCGAAGACCATGGCCCCGCGCACCGCGTGGTCGGCCTGCGCCAGGGCGGCGAAGCCGTCGCCCGAGCCGGTGCGGAAGGGCGAACGCGATCCGCCCCTGCCTTGCCAGGCGGCGAAGGACATCCGCCCGGCGGTGACGTCGAACAGGGCCTCCTGCTTGACCTCGTCGCCCAGCCAGGGGGCGTCGAAGGGGGTGTAGCGATTCAGGATCGGCTCGGGCGTCTCGACCGGGACAGCGGCGACCAGCGACAGCTTCGCCCCGCCGGGGCCGTCCATCGTCACCTGCGACTGACGCATGGGCGTGGGGTTTTCCGGCTGATAGCTGCGGCGCGGGGCGATGCGATAGGCGGCGCCCATGTCGATGCGGAACAGGCGCTCGTATTCATCATAGCCGATGGTGCCCAGGGCGTCGGTGCGCCCCATGGCGTCGCCGAACGGTCCGCCGACATAGGCGCCCGGTTCGATGGCGACCTGAACCGCCCGGCCCGTCGCCTGGGGCGAGGAAGTCGTCCCGACGGGCTGGAAGGCCTTGGCGATGTCCAGCAGGCCGCGGCCATAGATCACGTCGGTTCCCGTATCCCCGGCGTCGCGTCCGGTACGCAGCAGGATATCGACCGCCTGCTTGCCCGTCAGGTTGGGGAAGGCCTCAAGCAGCAGGGCCAGGGCCCCGGCCACGGCGGGCGAGGCGAAGGAAGTCCCGTTGGCGATCCAACAGGAGTTTCCCTCGCAGTCGGTGTAGATCTGAACGCCGGGCGCCGAGAGGAAATAGGTCTGCGACACCCCGGCGCGGTTCGAGAAGCCGGCGATCTGATTGGCGTTGTCGTGGGCGCCGGTGACGATGATCCCGCCCGCAAAGCGCGGGTCGCTGGCGTAGCGGCCAGGCCATTCGGGGTTGGTTCCGGCCTCATTGCCCGAGGCCACGGCGAAGACCACGCCGGCGTTGATCGCCCGCCCCAATGCGTTTTCAAACGCGGCGCCCAGGGGGCCTTCCCCGCCCAGCGACAGGTTGATGATCTTGGCCCCGTTGGCGACGGCGTAGTCCAGGGCGCGGGCCAGGTCGGACCCGTAGAAGCAGACGGTTTCCTTGGGATCGCTGCAATTGCTGACGTCGGCGCGGATCGAAAGGATGGTGGCGTTATAGGCGACCCCGACCGTGCCGTAGTTGTTGAAGGCTGCGGCGATGACGCCTGAAACGCTCGTCCCATGGGTGTCCGGACCCTGCGGCTGGTTGCGGCCGTAGATGACGTCGGTGGACAGGGGAGAGATGTTCACCGCCAGGTCCTGGTGATCCAGCTTGATGCCGCTGTCGACTACGCCGACCGTGACGCCGCGCCCCGTCGCCCCCGTCTGCCAGGCGGCGATGGCGCCGGTGTTCCCGACGCCGTAGTTCCTCAGATACTCGGACGAGTTCGCCGACGGAATGGTCGCCGGCGGCGGGGGTGGGGGTGGCGGGGGCGGTGGCGGAGGAGGTGGCGGAGGCGTGACGACGCCCCCGCCTCCACCCCCGCCCCCGCCGCAAGCGGCGAGGGGCAGGGCCAGAAGGCCGAGCGCGCCAAGTGAAATCGCTACCTTGCGCAGACCCTTGATCGTCAACGCCGCCTCCCCCGGAAAACAAGGCCGCCATTAGGCCATAGTTCGCGCCGTTGGCGAGCCGTTTATGTGTCGATGCGGCGCGTTGCTGGCGGTAAACCTTCGATCAGTCGCGCAGCAGTTCATTGACGCCAGTCTTGGCGCGGGTCTGGGCGTCGACGCGCTTGACGATGACGGCGCAATAGAGCGACGGACCGCCGTTCGGGTCGGGCAGGGCGCCCGGCACCACGACGGAATAGGCCGGCACCTCGCCGCGGAAGATCTCGCCGGTGGCGCGGTCGACGATCTTGGTCGAGCCCGACAGATAGACGCCCATGGCCAGGACCGCGCCTTCGCGGACGATGACGCCCTCGGCCACCTCGGCGCGGGCGCCGATGAAGCAGCCGTCCTCGATGATGGTCGGGTTGGCCTGCAGCGGCTCCAGCACGCCGCCGATGCCGGCGCCGCCCGACAGGTGGACGTTCTTGCCGATCTGGGCGCAGGAACCGACCGTGGCCCAGGCGTCGACCATCGAGCCTTCATCGACAAAGGCGCCGATGTTGACGAAGGACGGCATCAGCACGACGTTCTTGGCCACGTGGGCGCCGCGACGGACGATGGCGCCCGGCACCGAACGGAAGCCGGCAGCCTGATAGTCGGCGGCGCTCCAGTCGCCGAACTTGTTGGGCACCTTGTCCCAGAAGGGACCGACGGCGACCGGGTGATCGGCCGACAGCGGCAGGGTGGGGGCGTGGCCCGCACGCATGATGACGTTGTCGTTCAGGCGGAAGGACAGCAGCACGGCCTTCTTCAGCCATTGATGGGTGGTCCAGACGCCGTCCGCGCCGCGCGTAGCGACGCGGGCCTGTCCTGCGTCCAGCAGGGCCAGGGCGGTGTCGACGGCGTCGCGGACCTCGCCGCGCGTAGCGGCCGAAACCTCGGCGCGGGCTTCCCAGGCGGCTTCGATGACGGATTCCAGATGGGTCAGGTCGGTCATTGCGGATCTCCGTCCAGCATGGCGGTGGTCAGGAAGGGGCCGACGGTCGCGGCCCGATGGTGGATATGCTCGCCTTCAGCCGTGAAGGCCTTGGGACCGACCAGAACCGTGGTCATGCCGATGGCGTGGGCCGGCTCCAGGTTCTTGGGCGTGTCCTCGAAGAAGCAGGCCGTGGTCGGATCGACGCCGAACCGGGCCAGCATTTTCTGGAAGGTGCGCGGGTCCGGCTTGGGGATCAGGTCGGCGTCTTCCAGGGCGAAGATTCCGTCGAAGAAGCGTGTCAGCTCCAGCTTCTCCATGACCCGCCGGGCGTGGCCGATCGAGCCGTTGGTGAAGATCAGGCGCGGTCCGCTCAAGCGTTCCAGCGCCGCGTGCAGGCCGGGATCGGGCGTCAGCACGTCCAGCGGCACATCGTGGACCTCGGCCAGGAAGTCGTGGGGGTCGATGTCATAGTGCATCATCAGACCGGCCAGCGAGGTGCCGTAGTCGTGCAGATAGCCGCGCTGAACGCTGAGTGCCTCGGCGGACTCCAGGCCCGATGTGCGCACCACATACTGATTGATGCGCTGTTCGACCTGTTTCAGGAACAGGCTTTCCGGCGGGTAGAGGGTGTTGTCGAGATCGAACACCCAGGAGCGGACGTGACGCAGGTCGGCGCCGATCTCGGTGGTCACTTCTGCCGTCGCTTCCGCCGTCACTGGGCCTTCACCAGTGTGCCCGCCCCGAACTCGGTGAACAGCTCGACCAGCATGGCGTGGGGACGGCGCCCGTCCAGGATGACCACGGCCTCGACGCCCGCGCGAACGGCGGCCATGGCCGTCTCCAGCTTGGGGATCATGCCGCCGTTGGCGACGCCGGTGTCGATCAGGCCTTGGGCCTCTTCGAGGTTCATCTGGCGGATGATCTCGCCGTCCGCGCCCTTCACGCCCGCCACGTCGGTCAGCAGCAGCATCCGCTTGGCGCCCAGCGACCCGGCCACGGCGCCCGCCACCGTGTCGGCGTTGACGTTATAGGTCATGCCGTCCTCGGCCACCCCGATGGGGGCGATGACCGGCACCCAGTCCTCGGTCTCGGAGGCGATCAGGCCCTTGATCAGCTTGGGGTCGACCTTGGTCGGTTCGCCGACGAAGCCCAGATCGACCTCGTGCTCGATCATGCTGTCGGGGTCGCGCTTGGTGCGCTTGGTCTTCTCGACCGTCAGCAGGCCGGCGTCCTTGCCCGACAGGCCGACGCCGCGCACGTCGGCTTCCTTGCCGGCGACGGTGATCCAGTGGGCGATCTCCTTGTTGACCGCGCCGGACAGGACCATCTCGGCCACCTGCATGGTGTCCTTGTCGGTGACGCGCAGGCCGTCCACGAAGGCCGACTTGACGCCCGCCTTGTCCAGCATGGCGCTGATCTGCGGCCCGCCGCCGTGGACCACCACGGGGTTCACGCCCATCAGCTTCAGCAACACCACGTCGGCGGCGAACTGCCTGGCCACGGCGCTCTCGCCCATGGCGTGGCCGCCGTATTTGATGACCACGGTCTCGCGATCATAGACCTGGATATAGGGCAGGGCTTCGGCAAGCGTCTTCGCCGTTTCCCAGCTGCGTTCTTCGGATTGCCGTTCGGTCTCTTGCATGATGTGCGCTCGATAGCGGCGGAGGGCGCGGAAGTCACGACATCAACCGCGCGAGGATGATGGGCGCGCGCACTGGTTGTTCGGATGCAACTCTTTCCATTGCTGCAGACTTGGCTATCAATGATATATGGGGCTTTATCCAGTGATCATGTGCGGGGGCGCTGGGACGCGGCTATGGCCGGTGTCTCGACCCTCTCGACCCAAGCAATTCATGTCCCTGGACGGCGCCCGCTCTCTGTTTCAGGAGGCC
The DNA here is from genome assembly GCA_029203145.1 of Candidatus Brevundimonas phytovorans. Classification (NCBI taxonomy): domain Bacteria; kingdom Pseudomonadati; phylum Pseudomonadota; class Alphaproteobacteria; order Caulobacterales; family Caulobacteraceae; genus Brevundimonas; species Candidatus Brevundimonas phytovorans. The sequence continues at coordinate 2,537,247 of CP119309.1, read as the reverse complement.
GTATTGCGGGCTGCCGCCTTGGCGAGCTGCGGGGGGCACCTGATTGTCGTGGGCGGGGTGGATCACAAGGCATGGATTCTGGATCAGCTGGCCCAGATCGATATAGATGCTCAGGTGCTTCTGGAGCCCGAGGCGCGAGATTCTGCGGCGGCGATGACGGCGGCGGCGATCTGGACCCATGAGCGGGATCCGCAGGGGGTGAACGCGTTTATCGCTTCGGACCATCACATTCCCGATCATGCTGCCTTTCGAGCGGCGGTCCTTCAGGCGGTCGAAGGCGCGCGACAGGGTCGGATCGTCACCCTGGGGATCGTGCCGACCGAACCCTCTTCGGCCTATGGTTATATCGCGCCGACGGGGGCGGGACTGGGACCGATCGCGGCCTTCGTGGAAAAGCCCGATCCATCAAAGGCCCGACTATATGTCCTTCAAGGCTATCTTTGGAACAGCGGCAATTTCATCGTGTCATCCAGGGTTCTTCTGGATCAGGTGCGAACTTTTGCGCCCGAGATCGAGCGTGCGGTCAGCAGGGGGATCGCGACGGCCGGGCGCGGTGCGGTCGCGGTTCTGGGGGAGGCCTTCCGCGAGGCGCCGAAGATCTCGATCGATTATGCCGTGATGGAGAAAACAGCCCTAGCCTCGGTGCTTGAGGTGGATTTCAAATGGTCCGATCTTGGCGCCTGGGACGCGATCGCCGCCAGCGGGGAGGGCGCCGCAGGCCAGCACATCTTCGAGGATGTCGAAGGCTGTTTGGCGCGGGCCGCCGACGGCATCCTTGTCGCCGCCGTCGGCGTGCGAAATCTGGCGATTATCGCCGAACCTGATGCGGTCCTCGTCTGCGATCTGAGCCGTTCCCAGGACGTCAGGAAGGTGGTTGAACGGATCCGGCTGTCCTGTCCTGAGCACGGGGATTTCGTGCGCCGCCTCGAAGAGCCCTTGGGTGTCGGCGCGCGCCGTTTGCAGGACTGGCTGCGACGGAAGGCCTTGCCGATCTGGACTACGATGGGCCAGCGAGAGGACGGCGGCTTTGTCGAAAGATTGGGGCTGGATGGGCGTCCGCTGCACGAGCCGCGCAGGGCGCGCGTTCAGACGCGGCATATCTATGTCTTCGCTCAGGCGGGGCTCATGGGATGGCAGGGGCCGTGGGCGCGGGCGGTCCGTATGGGCCTGGAGAGCCTGGAAGCGGATTTTGTGCGGCAAGATGGGCTGATGCGCACCTTGCTGGATAAGGACGGACGCCCGTTGGATGAGACGGCCATGGTCTATGATCAGGCGTTCCTTCTGCTGGCGCTGGCGACAGCCCGCAAGGTGGGCGCCATTGAGGAGGAGGCGGCTTTGGCGCGCGGCAAGGCCGTGCTTTCAGCCCTTGAGGCGCGGGCCGCGTGCAATGGCGCTTTCCGCGAAGGCGGAGCCTTTCCTTATCAGTCCAACGCCCACATGCATCTTCTAGAGGGGGCGTTGGCGTGGGAGGAGATCAGCGACGACCCTGTCTGGTCGGCCTTGGCGGATCGCCTCGCGAACCTGGCGCAGACCCATTCATTGATCCTGACACAGGCCGTCTGGGCGAATTTCTGGACAAGACCTGGAAGCTCGAGGGCTACGAGGGCGGCGGACGAGTCGAGCCGGGACACCAGTTCGAGTGGGCCTGGCTCCTTGCGCGTCATTCTCGGCTCCGCGGCGACGAGGCCGGCGTCGAGGTGGCGCGACGCCTCTATGCGTCCGGAACAGACGGCATCAGCCTGCGCCACGACGTGGCGGTCGACGCCCTGAACAGCGACGGCACGGTCCGGACCAACCAGGCGCGGCTGTGGCCGCAGGCGGAATGGTTGAAGGCGGCCCTGATCCTGGCGCGGGAAACTGAGGGGGGGCTTCGTGCGGCCTATCTGAACGACGCCGCCGTCGCCTTGAGAGCGCTTTGGCTCTACCTCACCCCCGATGGTCTTTGGCGGGACAAACGATTGCAGAATGGCTGCTTCGTGGACGAGCCGGTCCCAGCCAGTTCATTCTACCATATTATGTCCAGCTTCACACAGTTGGCGGAACATTCGGACCTTCATGGCGAAGGATGGGAGTTATCCGTCTCCCTGCGTTAACAGAAGCGGTTCCGAGGTTAAGGTTTTGTAGCGCTGCGGCCACGGTAGAGTTGCAACCTTTGGTAACGGCGGCGTTTGCGGCTCGACCGCTCACGGCAACGCTGATAATGGGTTGAGTAGGCGACGTGTCCGTCGTCCACGAAAAACAGATCTCGGAGGGCCGCTTAATATGCGCGTCAAGAGTTTGATCCTGGCATCCAGCGCGGCGGCGGCTCTGGCCCTGTCGGCTGGCGCTGCTTCGGCTGAGCCGAACGGCTGGTACGGCGCTATCGACGCCGGCTATCACTTTAAACACGACGCCGAGCTGGACTCGGCTATCGGCGCTCAGACCTGGGATTGGGAAGTCAATCCGGGTTGGGCGGCGTTCGCCCGTCTGGGCTACCGCTTCAACCCCAACTGGCGCGTTGAACTGGAAGGCGGCTACCGCTCGGGCGACATCGGCACCGTGCGGGCTGTCGACAACGGCGTGGCAGGCCTCTGCAACCTGACGCCGGCCACGGGTCCCTGCCATTCGCCGGAAGGCGACATCGAGTCGACGACTCTGATGGCCAACGTCCTCTATGACTTCGGCTCGCCCGAATGGCGCATCCGTCCCTTCGTCGGTCTCGGCGTCGGCGTGAACCGCGTCAATACCGACACTGTGGGGGCCGTCCGCGGCAACCGCGGCGTGACCTTCACCGCTGACGACAGCTCGACCAAGTTCGCCGCTCAGGCGATCGCGGGTCTGGCCTGGGCCATTTCGGACCGCGCCAACATCGACCTGACCTACCGCTACCTGACGGGCGACATGGCGTTCGATTCGACGACTATCGGCGGTCCGTCTTACGGCGAATGGGACGGCAGCTACGACCAGTCGCACACCGTGACCCTGGGTCTGCGTTACGCCTTCGGCGCCGAGCCGGCTGCTCCCCCGCCGCCGCCCCCGCCCCCGCCGCCGCCCCCGCCGCCTCCCCCGCCGCCGCCGCCGCCTCCGCCGCCCCCGGCTAAGCCGGCTGCGCGTCAGTTCGTGGTCTACTTCGACTGGGATCGCTCGGACCTGACGGCTGAAGCCCGTTCGGTGGTGACGCAGGCCGCCAACTACGCCAAGTCGGGCGCCCCGACCCGCGTCCTGATCGTCGGTTACACCGACACCTCGGGTTCGCCGGCCTACAACCTGGGTCTGTCCAACCGTCGTTCGCGCACGGTTGCCGACGCCCTGGTCGCCCAAGGCGTCAACGGCGGCGTGATCGCCCTCGACGGCAAGGGTGAAACCGTCCTGGCCAAGCCGACCGCTGACGGCGTGCGTGAGCCGTTGAACCGTCGCGCCACCATCGACATCAACTTCTAAGGTCCTGAGGGGTCGGTTCACGCCGATCCCGATGACCAAGGAACGTCGATAAGAATAGGGCGGTCGATCCATCTGGGTCGGCCGCCCTTTTTCTTTGCCGGTGGTCCGAGAGGCTGTTGGCGAATGTCATGCTGGGGCGTTATCTCGTCCTGACTGCATCAAGAGGATGAGCGCATGCGCGTCGCAATGATCGGCACCGGCTATGTCGGGCTTGTTTCCGGGGCCTGTTTCGCCGACTTCGGCCATGTCGTGACCTGCGTCGACAAGGACGCCGGCAAGATCGATCAACTGAACGCCGGGCGGATGCCGATCTATGAGCCGGGCCTTGAGGATCTGGTCGCCGCCAATGTCCGCGACGGCCGCCTGTCCTTCGCCTTGGACGGCGCTGAGGCCATCCGCCGCGCCGACGCCGTCTTCATCGCCGTGGGCACGCCGTCCCGACGCGGCGACGGCCATGCAGACCTGTCCTACGTCTATGCCGCCGCCGAAGAGATCGCCGACCTGATCGACGGCTTCACCGTCATCGTCACCAAGTCGACGGTCCCCGTCGGCACCGGCGACGAAATCGAGCGCATCATCCGCGCGCGCCGACCCGAGGCTGATTTCGCCGTCGTCTCCAACCCCGAATTCCTGCGCGAAGGCGCCGCCATCGGCGACTTCAAGCGTCCTGACCGCGTCGTGGTCGGCCTCGAGGACGAGCGTGCCCGCCCGGTCATGACCGAGCTCTATCGTCCGCTGAACCTCAATGAGACGCCGATTCTGTTTACCGGCCGTCGCACTTCGGAACTGACCAAATACGCCGCCAACGCCTTCCTGGCGCTGAAGATCACCTTCATCAACGAGATGGCCGACCTGTGCGAAAGCCTGGGCGCCGACGTGCAGCAGGTCGCCCGCGGCATCGGGCTGGATAACCGCATCGGCGGCAAGTTCCTGCACGCCGGGCCAGGTTACGGCGGCTCCTGCTTCCCCAAGGACACCCTGGCCCTGGTGCGCACCGCCACCGACGCCGGGTCGCCGCTGCGCCTCATAGAAACTACGGTCGAGGTCAACGACGCTCGCAAGAAGGCCATGGCCGACCGCGTGGCGGCGGCCCTGGGCGGCGCAGATTTGAAGGGCAAGACGGTGGCCCTGCTGGGGCTGACCTTCAAGCCGAACACCGACGACATGCGCGACGCCCCGTCGCTGGACGTGGCCCCGGCCCTGATCGCCATGGGGGCGACGGTCCAGGCCTTCGATCCCGAGGGCATGGAGGAGGCGGCCAAGCTATTGGACGGCGTGGTCTTCCGCGACGGACCCTATGACGCGGTCGAGGGCGCCGACGTCGTGGTCATCATGACGGAGTGGGATCAGTTCCGCGCCCTGGACCTGGACCGGATCAAGCTGTTGCTGAAACAGCCGGTCATGGTCGATCTGCGCAACGTATATCGCCCGGAGGATATGAAGGCGCGGGGCTTCCGCTACACCTCCATCGGCCGCCCCGAAAGCGTCCGCTAGGGATCAAGGAAAAGGGCGGCGCTGGTCGGCGCCGCCCTTCGTCGTTTCAGCTCAAGCCGCCGGATCAGCCCGTGAAGGGACGGATCAGGATTTCGACGCGGCGGTTCTTGGCCTTGCCCTCGACCGTCGTATTGTCGGCGATGGGGTTGCGCGAGCTGTTGCCAGCGACATAGAGGCGCTCGCGGATGACGCCGTGGTCCATCAGGTAGGCGGCGACCGAAGAGGCGCGGCGTTCCGACAGGGGCTGGTTGATGGCGTCGCCGCCCGAGGAGTCGGTGTGGCCGATCACGTCAACCATCGAGCGATCATATTCCTGAAGCACCCGAGCCACGTCGTCCAGGACGGGCAGGAAGCGGCTGTCCAGGCTGGATTGGTTGGTGGCGAAGGTCACGTCCGACGGCATGCGGAGCACCAGGGTGTCGCCCTGACGCGCCACGCCGACGCCGGTGCCCGACAGCTCAGCCTCCAGGGCGCGCTGCTGGCGATCCATGTATTGGCCGACGCCCGCGCCGGCCAGGGCGCCGATGCCGGCGCCGATCAGGGCGTTCTTGCGGCCCTGTTCACCGTTCGAGGTATTGGTCAGATAGCCCAGCAGGGCGCCGCCCAGGGCGCCGGCGATGGCGCCCGTGCCGGTGTTGTTGCGGTTCGGGGTCGAGCTGTAGGGGTCGGTCGTGGTGCAGGCGCTCGCGCCGAGCAGGGCGGCGATGCTGACACTGGCGACGATGAACTTGGCGCGCATGGAATATCCTTTGTTAAGGGCTCAGGCCCGAAAACGTGGCCCTACAGTGAAGGTTCCAACCTGTATGTCATGTGAACGCCGTGGGCGGCCAGCGCCGCGGTTGACCGCGACCCCGCGCATGACCATTTGTTGCAAACGGCCGGGCGTCCTTGCCGCTTCAGGGAGGACGCGGACGGTCGCGGTCGCTTGTTTGCGAGGGCCCCATGACCACACGCACCATCCTGTTTGACAGCCCCTTTCTGCTGGGGTTCGACCACACCCGCGCCCTGATTGATCGCGCGGCCAAGGCGGCGGCCGAGAGCTATCCTCCCTATAATGTCGAGCAGGTCGGCGAGGCGGCGGTGCGCATCAGTCTGGCCGTGGCGGGGTTCGCGCCCGAGGAACTGACCATCACCCTGGAAGGGCGCCAACTCACCATCGCCGGCAAGCGCGACGAGACGGGCAAGGGCGAGCAGGCCTTTCTGCATCGCGGCATCGCGGCGCGCGGCTTTGTTCGCAGCTTCGTTCTGGCGGACGGGCTCGAGGTCGCCAAGGCGCGACTGGAACACGGCCTGCTGCACGTCGATCTCGTGCGCCCCGAACTGGAGCGTCAGGTTCGACGCATCCCCATCACGACGGGCTGAAGACAGCCGTCGAACCGCCCGGCTGTCCGGGCGTTCAGTCAAGCGTAAGGAGGCGGTCCTATGACGCCGGTTATGAACAAGTCAGAATTCGCCGGCCTGGGCGCGCCGGACCTGGTCTATGTGCGCGCGATCCGCGCCGCGGACCTGATGGAGGACGCCCATGTCGAGGTCGGCCCCGGCGTCGATCTGAACCCGGATCAGATCCTCTACGCTGTCCACGGCGCCGACGGCGAACGCCTGGCGGTCATGCTGGACCGCGAGACGGCCTTTGCCGCCGCCGCCGCCCACGAGCTGGAGCCGGTGTCGGTTCACTGATCCTGAGGGGCGTCGGACATTCGGGGCGCGCGAGTGGCCGTCATGCCTGCCTGATCGCAACCATGCGGGCGAGGCCGCGCTCAGGCGGCGGCGACGGGCACGTCCTTGACGAAAAGGGCGCGGACGGCGTCGACCGTGCGGGCCTGACGCAGATGTTCACGCAACTCCGGCGACCGCATGGCCCGCGACACCGCCGCCAGGGCCCGCAGGTGTTCGGCCCCGGCGTTCAGGGGAGCGAACAGGGCGAACAGGAGGTCGACCGGGCGATCATCCACCGACTCATAGGCCACCGGGGTCTCGAGCCGCACAAACACGGCGCAGACGCGGTCCAGTCCCTTGATGCGGGCGTGGGGCACGGCGACGCCCGAACCGAGGCCGGTCGATCCCAGGGCCTCGCGCTCCAGCAGGGCTTCCAGCACACGATCCTCATCGATGTCCAAGGCCACGGCCGCAGCCTCGGCCACCGTATGCAGCGCCTGACGTTTGGATGAGACGCCGCCCCGCAGGACGATCCCGTCCGACGACAGCAAATCAGCGATGTCCATGATCACCCCGAAAACTCGAGCCCGACATTGCGGAAGGGCGAGGCGTCTTCTAGCGCCTTCGCCCTCCGCGTGGAAGCCTTACGACCCAGAGCCGTTCTTTGCCGGTTTGAGGGTGCGTTCCGGGTCGATCCAGCCCACATTGCCGTCAGGGCGGCGATAGACAACCGCCAGACCGCCGTGGGCGGCGTTGCGGAACATGACGATGGGGTAGCCGGTCATGTCCAGCTCCAGCACCGCACGGCCGACCGTAATGGTGCGGATTTCCGACTCGGTTTCGGCGATGACCATGCCGACGGGCGGCGGTTCGTCCGGGGCTCCGGCGTCGCCGAAGGCCTCGTCCTCGACGGTGTCGGGGTTGCGGAAGACGGTCAGGGCCGCGACCTCGCGGGCGGCGTTTTCAGTCTTCTCAGGGGACAGGCCCTTGGGACCGATATGGTGGTCTTTCAGGCGACGCTTGTAGCGGCGCACCCGCTTCTCGAGCTTGTCCAGGCTATCGGTGAAGGCGGCCTGGGCGTCGCCGCCGAATCCGGTCGTCACCAGGCTCTGCCCCGAGGCCAGACGGACCCAGCAATCGACGCGGAAGCCGTGGCGGTCCTTGGACACCACGACCTCGGCGTTTTCGCCGCCGCGGGCGAAATACTTGCCGACTCCCTCTTCGAGTTCCTGGGAGATGCGCGAGCTTAGCGCTTCGCCGACATCCACTTGCTTGCCGCTGACTTGGATCTGCATAGGCATAGAACGCGACGGGTTGCGTTTGGTGTCAACGCCGATCACCGATTTGTGGTGACGCTTCGTCGCGGCGTGATCAGCCGGCCTTCAACAACCGTCTGCGCTGGACAGAGGACGGAATTCTAAGGGCTTCGCGATACTTCGCTACGGTGCGGCGAGCGATGTCGATGCCGGTCTCGTTGAGGATTTCCACGATCCGGTCGTCGCTCAGCACGTCGCCGTCAGCGGCTTCGTTGTCGATCATGGCCTTGATCCGGTGACGGACGGCTTCGGCCGAGTGCAGGGCGCCGCCGTCGGACGACTGGATGGCGGCGGTGAAGAAGAATTTCAGCTCGAACACCCCGCGCGGGGTGGCGACATACTTGTTCGAGGTCACGCGGCTGACGGTGGATTCGTGCATGCCGATGGCGTCGGCCACGGTCTTCAGGTTCAGCGGGCGCAGGAACTCGACGCCGAAGGCCAGGAAGGCGTCCTGCTGGCGCACGATCTCGGAGGAGACCTTGAGGATGGTCTTGGCCCGCTGGTCCAGCGACTTGACCAGCCAGCTGGCCTGGGCGGCGCAGTCGGCGACGAAGGCCTTTTCGGTTTCGGAGCGGGCGCCGGCGGCGACCACGCCGTGATAGCGCTTGTCCATCAGGAGGCGGGGCAGGGTGTCGCTGTTCAGTTCCACGCGCCAGCCGCCGGCGGGGTCGGGACGGACGTGGACGTCGGGCACGACCGTCTGGGCCGGCTCGCCGCCGAAGCCGGCGCCGGGGCGGGGCGTCAGGCCCTTCAGCTCGGCGATCATGTCGTTCAGGTCCTCGGCGTCGACGCCGCAGACCTTGCGCAGGGCCGGCAGGTCACGGCGCGCCAGCAGCTCCAGATTGTCCAGCAGGGCCGCCATGGCCGGATCGAAGCGGTTGCGCTCGACCAGTTGCAGCTTCAGGCATTCGGGGGCCGAGCGGGCCATGACGCCGGTGGGCTCGAAGCCGTGACAGACGGTCAGAACCGCCTCGATGCGCGCCAGGTCCACGCCCAGCCGGTCGGCGATCTCCTGCAGTTCGCCGCGCAGATAGCCGCCCTCGTCGGTGGCGTCGATCAGGGTCAGGGCGATGGCGTGGTCGGCGGGGCTGAACCCGGCGGACGAGGCCTGGGCCTGAAGGTGTTCCCACAGGGTCAGGTCGCGCGTATCGGGGCGCTCCATGTCCTCGCCGTCCATGCCGCCGCCATTGCCGGCACGCGACCAGTCGGACAGGCCGGGCTGCTCGCCTTCGCCCGCGTCGCGCTTGCGGTCGGCGTCGCGTTCGCCGGGGGCATCGTCGTAGAGATCCTCGGTGCGCGCATCCATGGCGTGCTCGGCCTCGCCCGAGGGCTCGCTGAACTGCAGTTCGCTGGCCTCGCCGGAGGCGGGGGCCGCTTCGGCCGGCGCCTCGCCGCTCGATTCGCCGGCTGCGTCCCCCTCGTCGCGCTGCAACAGGGGGTTCTTCTCCAGTTCGGCCTCGACGAAGGCTTCCAGTTCGAGATTCGACAGCTGCAGCAGCTTGATCGCCTGCTGCAGTTGGGGCGTGATGACCAGCCCCTGACCCTGTCTGACCTCCAGCCTCTGACCGATCACGGCGCGTCAATCCCTCCGGCGGGCGCAAGATGGCCCGGTTCTTGCTGTGATCGTGAGGCAGAGAGTTTAACGTCTGGCGAACGGCGCGGCCGCCTGCCTGCCCCGGATCATCTGGGCGGGCAGGGCATTGCACTGCGTCCTCAGAAAAAACAGTGCAATTGGTGCAATGGGCGGCGCGTGACGCCGCGCGCCGCTGAGGGCTGAGCGACGGCTTCGATCGGGCCTCGGTGTGGCGGGCGGCGAAGGCGGCGAGCGGACAATGTCAAAGACCAGGACGCTGATCCTAGTCTATCCCGCAGCGCTGCGACCCTTGGAGCCCCGAGAGGGCGTCAAACCCGTGCAGGGCAGGGGATTGGCCGGACGGGTCATGATGGCGGAGGCGCGGCGGGCGACAGATCGTCGGCCTCAGCCGAACATTTCGCCCAGATAGACGCGGCGGACCTCGGGGTCGCGCACGGCCTCGTCGGCGGTGCCTTCGAACAGGACCGAACCGGCCGAGATGATCGAGACGCGGTCGATGATGTCCAGGGTCTCGCGCACGTTGTGGTCGGTGATCAGCACGCCGATGCCCTGGCTGGACAGGTAGCGGATCACGTGACGGATGTCGGCGATGGCCAGGGGGTCGATGCCGGCGAAGGGTTCGTCCAGCAGCATGAAGCTGGGTCGGGCGGCCAGGGCGCGGGCGATCTCGACGCGACGACGCTCGCCGCCCGACAGGCCGGTGGCCGGGGCGTGGCGCAGGTGGTCGATGCGCAGTTCTTCCAGCAGGCGGGTGGTCTCGGCGCGCACGCCCGCCGAGGTCTTCTCGCGCAGTTCGACCACGGCCTTGATGTTCTGCTCGACCGTCATGCCGCGGAAGATGGAGGCCTCCTGGGCCAGATAGCCCAGGCCCATGCGGGCGCGCTGGTACATGGGCTGGGCGGTGATGTCCTCGCCGTCCAGCCAGATCGAGCCGCTGTCGGCCGGGATCAGGCCGGTGATCATGTAGAAGCAGGTGGTCTTGCCCGCGCCGTTGGGCCCCAGCAGGCCGCAGACCTCGCCGCGCTGGACAGTCAGGGACACGTCCCGGACCACCTGACGCTGGCCGAAGCTGCGGGCGATATGCTCGACGCGCAGGCCGGTCTGGCGCGCGGCCTCAAGCGTGTTCTCGGGGGCGACCGCGTCGTCGGCGGCCGCCTGATCGAGGTTCAGGGCTGAGAGTTCCTTGCGCGCCAAGCGGGGTCAGTTCCCTTGCGGATAGAAGACGCCCTGGACACGGCCATTGCCGCCTTCCATGCGGGCGCTCTCGGTGCGGACGTTATAGACGAGGCGGTTGCCGGTCAGGACGTTCTTGCCCTGGGTCAGGATGACGTCGCCGGTCACCACCACCTCGGCGTTGCCCAGGGTATAGACGGCGCGGTCGCCGCGCATGCTCTGGTCCGGGGTGACGAAATAGACGTTGCCTGTCGCCTCGACCCGGCTGAGGTCGCCGTTGGCCGTGACCCCGGTGATGGCGTCGGCGCGCAGGCGGTTGCCGCCTTGCGTCAGCTCGGCCCGGCCGCGCAGGGAAAAGCCGTTGGGCGTGTATTCGCCGCCGTCGGCCCCGTACTGGACCGGCTGTTTCGAGGCGTCGGCGCGCGCGCTTTGGGCCCCCGAGGTCGCGGGGACCGTCAGGGCCAGCAGCAGGGCGGCGCCTGCGATCATGGTGTTCGACTTGGACATGGTCATTTGCCGGATCCCGCGGGGTTGATGGTCCCGCTCATCTTGTTGTCGCCCTGGCCGCTGAAGACGACCCGTTGGCCCTGGTCATAGATGGCATAGGACGAAGCCTTGATGGTTCCAAGAGGCCCTTGCCCCTCGACGCCCTTGTCGCCTGTCACCACGCCGGTGTTGGTGTCGACCACGGCTTCCGGCGTGGTCAGGACGAAGCCGGAGCCGCCGTCCGAAATCTTGACGTTCGGCCCGATCACCACCTTGCGGCTGGTCTCGATATAGGTGCCGCCGTCCGCCGTCAGTTCCGTCACCTTGCGACCGCCCAGGTTCAGGCGCAGCAGGGGGCCGACCAGGCGGAAATGGCCGGTGGCCGGCTCGCGGATCGCGCCCTTGGCCCCGATGACGAAGGAGCGCCCTTGCGCGTCCTGGCCGTGGAACATGGGGTTGTCGAGGCGGATCTCACGCGTTTCGCTGGCCTTGCGTTCGACCCCCGACATGACGGTGCGGAACACGGTCCAGGTCAGGGCGCCGCCCGCGAGCACCAGGATGACGATGGGCAGGACGCGGCGATACAGCTTCACCCGGCGCGAACGCGCGCGCCAGCGCTCGCCCGCCTGGGCGACCCGGGCCTCGTCGGCGCGTTTGCGCGCTTCCTGGGCGTCGCGGTCGCTCATGCTGGTCCTCAGGCGTGCGCGAAGATGTCGATCTCGTCCCAACCGGCCAGGTCGAGACGCGAACGGGTGGGCAGGAAGTCAAAGCAGGCGCGGGCCAGCTCGGCGCGGCCTTCGCGCTCCAGCATGAGGTCCAGCTTGGCCTTGATGGCATGCAGATAGAGGACGTCCGAGGCGGCGTAGTCCAGCTGGGCCTGCGACAGGACCGGCGAACCCCAGTCGGAGCTCTGCTGAGCCTTGGACATGTCGACCCCGGCCAGTTCGCGCGCCACATCCTTCAGGCCGTGACGGTCGGTATAGGTGCGGGCCAGCTTGGAGGCGATCTTGGTGCAATAGACCGGACGGGTCTCGACGCCGAGGTGCAGGTCGAACATGCCGATGTCGAAGCGGCCGAAGTGGAACAGCTTCAGCACCTTGGGGTCGGCCAGAAGCCGCTTCAGGTTGGGGCAGTCATAGTCGGGGCGGCTCAGCCGCACGACATGGGCGTCGCCGTCGCCCGAGGACAGTTGCACCACGCACAGGGGATCGCGGCGGAAGCGCAGGCCCATGGTTTCGGAATCGATCGCGACCTCGGGGCCGAGGTCGAGGCCGTCGGGCAGGTCGCCTTCGTGCAGGTAAACGGTCATGCTTGGAAACTCGGGTGGTCGTTCAGGGCCACAGCATAGACGAACCACGCGCTATCGCTAGGACGCAGCGCCAACCTTTGCTGTCGCAGTCGATGAAAAGTCAGGGCTGAAATGACAAACGGCGCCGCATCCGATCGGATGCGACGCCGCTTGAGAATGTGGTGCCCAGGAGAGGACTCGAACCTCCACGGCCGTTAAGCCACTGGCACCTGAAGCCAGCGCGTCTACCAATTCCGCCACCTGGGCCCGGTGGGTCGCCCCGCCGAGGAGCGATCTAATAGGGGGGAGCTTCGGGGCGGTCAACAGGCTTTTTCCCGATCATGGAAAAAACTGCACTGTTGACCAAAAACCTCGCGAAATCCGCGTTCTATCAAGCTTGCCGGGCCTGTGTTCCGGCGGCGTCGCGCCCATCGCGACGCGCCGCGGCAGGGGCCTTCCCATCCGCCGCGTTGAGCGTAGGCTGGCGGGGAAGGCGTCAGTCCCCACAGGTGATGATTGTCCGAGACGCAGCCGTCCCAGCAGGCTGAACCGAAGCCGGAGGCGGGCGCGGACGGCGCTGCGCCGCGCAAACGCGACCTGCTGCGGATTTTCAAGGTTCTGGGGCCGGGCCTGATCACCGGCGCCGCCGACGACGACCCGTCCGGCATCGCCACCTATTCCCAGACCGGAGCCCAGTTCGGCTACGGCATGCTGTGGACCGCCCTCTATCAGATCCCCCTGCTGCTGGCGGTGCAGGAGGCCTGCGCCCGCATCGGCGCGGTGACGGGGCAGGGCCTGGCCGGGGTCATCAAGCAGCACTATTCCCGACACGTCCTGACCGCCATGGTCCTGCTGGTGGTGGCGGCCAACACCCTCAATATCGGCGCGGACATCGGCGCCGTGGCTGATGCGGCGGCCCTGGTGGTGGACGCGCCAGTCTGGCTCCTGGCCCTGCTGACGGCGATGACGGTCCTGCTGCTGGAGGTGTTCGTCAGCTATCGGGTTTACGCCAAGTTCCTGAAATGGCTGGCCCTGGCCCTGCTGGCCTATCCAGCCACGGCCCTGATCATTGATCAGCCGTGGCGCGAGATTCTCTATGCGACCTTTGTCCCGCACATCGAGTTCACGGCCTCCTTCCTGTTCATCATCACCGGCGTCTTCGGCACCTCGATCTCGCCCTACATGTTCTTCTGGCAGGCTTCGCAGGAGGTGGAGGAACTGCTGGACCGCAAGGTGCCGGCGGACGAGGGCGGACGGCCGCGCCTGCCGCGTTATTATCTGTCGGACATGAGGCTGGACGTCGGCGTGGGCATGGTGGCGGCCGAGCTGGTGCAGTGGTTCATCATCATGACCACGGCCTCGGTCCTGTTCCGCAACGGGGTGACGGACATCCAGACGGCGGCGGACGCGGCTCGTGCGCTGGAGCCCCTGGTGAAGTCCTTTCCCGATGCGGGGCAGGCGGCCAAGGTCCTGTTCGCGGCGGGGGTGATCGGTCTGGGCCTGCTGGCCATTCCGGTGCTGGCGGGCTCAGCGGCCTACGCCCTGTCCGAGGCCCTGGGCTGGAAGGAAGGGCTGTCGAACAGGCTGGGCGACGCGCGCGGCTTCTATGGGGTCATCGCCGTGGCGACCCTGATCGGGCTTCTGCTCAACTTCATTGGCGTCAATCCGATCAAGGCCCTGGTCTATACGGCGGTGTTCAACGGGATCGCGGCCGTGCCCCTGCTCTATGTCGTGGCGCGGATCAACGGCGACCCGGCGATCCTGGGAGCGCGGCGCGGCGGTCTGCTGTCGCGCATCTTCGTCTGGCTGACCTTTGGCGTCATGGGACTGTCGGCCGCAGCCCTGCTCTACACCCTGGCGGTTTCGCGCTGAGGCGGTCGCCGCCCCCGCGAGGGGACGGCGCCGGGGCAGGTCAGGCCAGCCAGACCATCATCCGCGTGTCGGCGACCTCGCCGCGGGCCTGGCTGAAGGCGCGGCGGGTTTCGCCCGTGTAGAGGAAGCCGGCCTTCTCCAGCACGCGGCCGGAAGCGGGGTTGTCGGCGAAGTGGCCGGCGATCAGGGCGCGGCGCTTCCAGCGCCTGGCGGCCCAGACCAGGGCGCCTTCCAGGGCTTCGGTCGCAAAGCCCCGGCCCCAGAAGTCGCGGCCGATCCAGTAGCCGGCCTCGGGCACGCTGTCCTGATTCTCGAACAGGCCGATGACGCCGACCGGTCCCAGGTCCTCGTGCTCGATGACGAAGGTGTTGGCGCGTTTCGGATCCTGGGCGGCGACGTGCAGGACGAAGTCCTCGGCGTCTTCTACCTGGAAGGGGTGAGGCATGCGCTGGGTCATGCGCGCGATGTCGCGGTCGTTGGCCATGGCCGCGATGCGGCTGACGTCCTGGGCACCCGGCGCACGCAGGATGAGACGCCGGGTTTCGACGACGGGAGAGGTTTCAATCACGCACATGGGTCACGCCCCTTTGGTGCGACCGCCGTCCTTGTTCATCAGGGCTCGGGCGGTCAGCGAGGCGGGGAAACGCAAACGGGGAGCCTGGTGATCCAGACTCCCCGCGGAATATTTTCCCTGGTCCGGATCGCGGCTTCTAAGAGCAACGCGATCCCGGATTTTGGTCCAGTTCGCGTTACTCGGCGGCCATAGCCTGAGCATTGTCGTTGGCCGTGGCGAGAATCGACACGTAACAACGGCCACCACGTTTGGTGGTGAATTTCACCGCGCCCGTCGCCGTGGCGAACAGGGTGTGGTCGCGGCCGAGGCCGACGTTCTCACCGGGGTGGAAGGTGGTGCCGCGCTGACGCACGAGGATGTTGCCGGCCAGAACCTGCTCGCCGCCGTACTTCTTCACGCCAAGGCGCTTGGAATGGGAGTCGCGACCGTTACGCGACGAACCACCGGATTTCTTGTGAGCCATCTTGCTGCTCCTCTTCTTGGGGCGCTATCGGCCTTTCAGCCTACTTGAGCGCACCTGACGATCTAAACTGGCGCTGATCCAGCGCCGGTGAATAGCTTAGGCTTCGGCGCCTTCAGCCTTGGCGGCTTTCTTGGCGGGAGCCTTCTTGGCCGGGGCGGCTTCAACCGCTTCGACGCGCGGGGCGAGGCCACGGGCGCGAGCGTTGATTTCAGCCTTGGTCATCAGGTCGACCGTGCCGTCCCATTTGGCTTTCTCGCCGGCGCCTTCGATGCCGGTGATGCGCAGGACGGTTTCCATCTGACGATGGCCGTTCGTGCGGCGATAGCCCTGACGACGGGTCTTCTTGAAGATCTTGATCTTCTCGCCCTTGCGGGTTTCGACCAGGGTTGCAGCAACCGCCGCACCGTCGATCAGCGGAGCGCCGACCGTCACACCCTTGTCGCCGCCCAGCATGAGGACTTCACCGAAATTGACGGCAGCGCCAGCGTCGCCGTCGAGTTTCTCGACAACAATCACATCGCCCGGTTGGACCCGGTACTGCTTTCCGCCGGTCTTGATCACCGCGTACATTTGGAAGCCTCAGCGTGAACGCAAAAAAGAATGCGCCCGTCAGGAAACCCTGCGGGCGAAGAGCGGCGACATATACGGAAGGGCGAGGCAGAGTCAACGTTCAGGGGGCGAAAACCCCATGCGAGCGCCGATTTCCCCGGACAGGCTAGCCCGACCTGCAAGCCTGTGTAATTGACGAACATCGTTCGAGGGGCTTTTGCGTGAACCAAACCACTGACCGACGCATCATCGCCGCGCGTCGTATTGTCGGCCATATCGCCCAGCATCTCCAGGCCGATCTTTCCTTGCGCCTGTGGAATGGCGAGGTCCTGCCGCTGGGGCCGGGCGCGCGCGACGACATCCAGATCGTGGTGACGCGGCCCAGCGCGGTGCGGCGCCTCATTCTGAAGCCCGGCCTGATGACCCTGTTCGAGTTGATCGCCGTGGGCGACCTCAAGGTCGAGGGCGGCAGTCCGCTGGACGCGGCGGACCGCTGGGACCACGGGCGGGCGGTGCATCTGAAACGCGCGATCGATCGCTGGCTGGTGGCGCGCGAGGCTCTGCCCTTCCTGCTGGGGGGCAGGGACGACGTCGAGGCCCTGCCGGCCTGGGACGCGACGGGGGACGACGGGGTCGGGCGGGATCGCAGCGGCCGACGGGATCAGGACTTCATCCAGTTCCACTATGATGTCGGCAACGACTTCTACGGGCTCTTTCTGGATCCCGAGATGGTCTATTCCAGCGCCTATTTCACCCATCATGACGCCACGCTGGAGGCGGCCCAGCGGGAGAAGCTGGATCGAATCTGTCGCAAGCTGCGGCTGAAGCCGGGGCAGCGTCTGCTGGATGTCGGCTGCGGCTGGGGCGGTCTGTCCTGCTGGGCGGCCAGCAAGTACGGCGTCCATGTCCACGGCGTCACCCTGAGCCAGGCGCAGCTGGACTTCGCCCGCGCCAAGGTCGAGCGGATGGGGCTGTCGGACAAGGTGACGCTGGAGCTCAAGGACTATCGCGAGGTCGACGCCGCCGGGGCCTATGACGCCATCGCCCAGGTCGAGATGTTCGAGCACGCCGGCTTCGCCAACCACGAGCGGCATTTCGAACAGATGCGCCGCCTGTTGAAGCCGGGCGGTCTCTATTTCCATCAGGCGTCGGTGCGGCGCGGCGGCAAGGACCGGCTGCGCCCCACGGCCACAACCCGCGTCATCACGCGCTTCATCTTTCCCGGCGGCGAGCTGGACACGATCGGCATGACCGTCACCAACCTGGGCCGGCTGGGGTTCGAGACGCTGGACGTGGAGGATATGCGCGAGCATTTCGAGCTGTCGCTGCGGGAATGGACGCGGCGTCTGTATGACCGTCGCGAGGCGGCCTATGGGCTGGCGGGCGAGGCGCGGACGCGGTTGTGGCTCGTCTATTTCGCCCTGTTCGCCAAGGGGTTCGAGCGCGGCGCGGTGCAGGTCTATCAGACGGTGGCCCAGAAGCGTCGGGCCGGGCCCTCTGGCCTGCCGCTGGATCGGGCCAGCCTCTATCAGTAGGGATAAAAAGGGATCGACTGTTACAAAGTAACAGGATATAGCGGCCGGAATGTCGCCGCCCTATCTCCAGCAGCCCGTTCTGATTTCGCTTCTGGGCGGGGGATTCGTCGCGGCCTTTCTGCATGCGGCCCTGCCGACCCACTGGCTGCCCTTTGTGCTGGTAGGCCGGGCGCAGCGGTGGAGCCTGACGCGGGTCATGACGGTCGCGGTGACGGCGGGGTTGGCCCACATCGCCTCGACCGCCCTGGTCGGATCGCTGATCGTGGCGGCGGGTCTGGCGCTGAACGCCTGGATCGGCGGCCTCCTGCCCCACCTGTCGGCGGCTCTGCTCTTTATATTCGGCGCCTTCTATCTGGCGCGAGCCTCGCTGCAGAAGCCGGTCACGGCGACGGGGCCGGAGGCCGAGGTTCCCGAGCCCGCCGTCTCTGACCGCGCCGCCTTCTGGGGCCTGGTGCTGATGATGGCGGTGACGCCGGGCGAGGTGCTGCTGCCCATCTATCTGTCGTCGGCGACCGAGGGCGTCATGGCCCTGGCCCTGCTGACGCTCGCCTTCGCGGCGGGGACGGTGCTGGGCATGACCCTGTTGGCCGCTCTGGCCAGCGCCGGATACTCCATCCTGCGGCTGGAGCGCTGGGCGCGCTATGAAGGCGCTATCCTGGGCGTGGCTCTGATCCTGATCGGCTTCCTGGTGATTACCCACCAGCACTGATCTGCTGATAGGTTATATATTTACATTCAACGACTTAAGTTCGACCGCGTTGACGTGGCGCGGCGGGCGGGCCTAGAGGGGTGGCATGGCGCACGATCACGCACACGACCATGACCATCCCCAAGCGGGGCACGCCCACGCGGGCCACGACCATTCAGGTCATGATCACGGCCATGGCCATTCCCACGGCATCGGCGGCCACCATCATGGCCCGGTCAATACCGGCGACTGGCGCTACGCCGTCGGCCTGATCGTCAATCTGGCCTTTGTCTTCTGCGAGTTCGGGGCGGGCCTCTGGGCCGATTCAGCGGCGCTGATGGCCGATGCGGGCCATAACCTGTCGGACGTTCTGGGGCTGGCGATGGCCGGCGGGGCGGCCTGGCTGGCGCGGCGCGCGGCGGGGTCCCGGCGCACCTATGGCTATGGCAAGGCGACGGTGCTGGCGGCCCTGGGCAACGCCCTGCTGCTGATCTTCGCCTGCGGCGCCATCGCCTTTGAGGCCGTTCGCCGTCTGGCCGAGCCCGCGCCGGTGGCGTCCGGCGTCATCATGGTGGTGGCGGGCATCGGCTTCGTCATCAACCTGGGCACGGCCCTGATGTTCATGAAGGACCAGCATAAGGACCTGAACGTCCGCGGCGCCTATCTGCACATGATGTCCGACGCCGCGGTGTCTCTGGGCGTGGTGGTCGCCGGGGCGGTGATCCTGCTGACCGGCTGGGCCGTGATCGACGCCATCGTCAGCCTGGCCATCGTCGCTGTCGTCCTGATCAGCACCTGGGGCCTGCTGAAGGACTCGGTCAATCTGGCGCTGGACGCGGTTCCGAACGGGGTCGAGGTCGATCAGGTCCGCGAGGCCTTCCTGGCCCTGCCGGGCGTTCGCGCGGTGCACGACCTGCACATCTGGGGTCTGTCGACCTCGGACACGGCCCTGACGGCGCATCTGGTCCATGACCGGCCCGACGCCGATGCGCTTCTGATTGAAGTCCAGGCCGTGGCTCGCAGCCGTTTCGACATCAGCCACACCACCTTCCAGCTGGAAAGCGGCGCCTTGCCGGATTGCCCGACCTGCTGAGCGCACCCTTTTCTTTCTTCTCTTGAAGCTCCATCTAGCCGCCCATGACCCAGAAGACTCCCGTCACCGTCCTCACCGGCTACCTCGGCGCCGGCAAGACCACCCTGCTGAACCGCATCCTCACCGAGGATCACGGCAAGCGTTACGCCGTGATCGTCAACGAGTTCGGCGAGATCGGCATCGACAACGACCTGGTGGTCGGCGCCGACGAGGACGTGTTCGAGATGAACAACGGCTGCGTCTGCTGCACGGTGCGCGGCGACCTGATCCGCGTCGTCTCGGGCCTGATGAAGCGCCAGCGCCCCGGCAAGCCCGCCTTTGACGCCATCATCGTCGAGACCACGGGTTTGGCCGATCCCGGCCCGGTGGCCCAGACCTTCTTCGTCGACGAAGAGGTCAAGGCCAAGACCCAGTTGGACAGTGTCACGGCCCTGGTCGACGCCAAGCACGTCATGGCGCGTCTGGACGACTCGAAGGAGGCCCGCGAGCAGGTGGCGTTTGCCGACCGCATCATCCTGAACAAGGTCGATCTGGCGACGGACGAGGAGCTGGCCGCCGTCGAGAGCCGTCTGCGCGCCCTCAACCCTCTGGCCCCCATCATTCGCGCCGAGCGCTCGAACGTGCCGCTGGATCAGGTGCTGGGCGTCCACGCCTTTGATCTGGAACGCATTCTCGAGGTCAAGCCGGACTTCGTGAACCCGCCCCACGGCGCCGAGGGCCACGTCCACGACGCTGACTGCGGCCATGACCATGACCATGACCACGGCCACCACGACCACGACCACGGCCCGCGCGGCCACGCCCACAACGACGACATCAAGGGCATCTCGCTGACGCTGGACCGCCCGCTGAACGGCGCCAAGTTCACCGCCTGGCTGGACAAGCTGCTGGGCGAGCAGGGCCAGAACATCCTGCGCGCCAAGGGCATCATCGACGTGGACGGCGAGGACCGCCGCCTGGTCTTCCAGGCCGTGCACATGATCCTGGAAGGCGACCTGCAGAAGCCCTGGGGCGACAAGGAGCGCCGCTGGAGCCGCGCCGTCTTCATCGGCCGCGACCTCAACGAAGCCGAACTGAGGGCCGGGTTCGAGGCCTGCGCGGCATGAACCCGCCCCCTCATGCGCGGGTCGAGGCCAGGGTGATCTACGGCACGCCCGACTTCGAGATCGTCAAGGGCGGCGACCACGTCGTCTGCGCCATCTCGGGCGTCGTCATCCCGCTGGACATGCTCAACTACTGGAGCGTGGAACTGCAGGAAGCCTACGCCACGCCCGACCTGATGACCCAGCGCTGGGTCGAGACGCATAAATAGAACACCAACCCTCTCCCGACGGGAGAGGGCTTGAGCGCACGGCGGCGTAGCCGTCGTCCTTGCGCGAAAGGGTGAGGGGCTAAGAGCTCAGTCGGCGTCAGCCGTGGCCCCTACGCCCTTCGGCCGACTTCGACCGCCAGCCAGTCCGTCATCGCCTTCGCCAGCGCCTGCGGCTGTTCCAGCGGGATCATGTGGCCGCTGTGTGCGATGCGAACCAGGGTCGAGCCCGCAATCCCGCGATGCAGTTCCTCGGCCTCGTCGGAGCCGCGCAGGCGGTCGGAGTCGGCGGCGACGATCAGGGTCGGTTGGCTGATCTCGTCCAGCCGGTCGAGGTCGCCGGCGCGGGCCATGGCCGACTGCCGGTGGAAGACCTCGCCGCCCAGCCTCAGGCCCATGTCGCGCACGCGGGCGATCATCGCCTCATCCCCGGCCAGATCGGGATGAAGCGACGAGGCGATGGCCGGCCGGCTCAGGCCCTTGAATGACTTGGGCGCGGCCTTCAGGGCCGAACGGCGCTGGCGGATCAGGTCCTCGGTGTCGCCGCGCGCCGAGGTGGCGATCAGGATCAGGGCCGTGACCCGCTCCGGCGCGATGCGCGCCAGTTCGCGCGCCACATAGCCGCCCATGGAAAAGCCGACGGCGACGAAGCGGTCGGGCGCATCGCTCAGGATGGCGGCGGCCATGGTCTCGATGTCCTCGCCCCGGCTCAGGTCGGTGGCGACCAGCGGCCCGAACGGGGCCAGGTCATCCGTCATTTCGTCCCACAGGGTGGCGTCGGCCATGAAGCCGGGAATGAGCAGCAGGGTCATGGGCCGCTCTATAGGCCCGATGCGCGACAGACGCGACGCAGGGCGCTATGAGGCGCGTCTGACTTCTCTGCTTGCGTGAGCCGACATGACCACCTTCACCTTCGACGCCCAGGTCACCGCCGCCCTGTTCGACAAGACGGGCGCGATCTTCGCCCTGGGCGACGGCTCGGTGCGGTTCGAGAACGGCGCCCGCAGCGAGGTCCATGACGGCGCCATCCTGTGCGCCGCCGTTCACCCCTCGGGCGAGGGCGTCGTCACCGGCGGCGACGACGGCAAGGTGGTGTGGAGCCGCGAGGGCGAGGCGGTGCTGCTGGCGACCGCCAAGGGCCAGTGGATCGACTCCATCGCCGCCTCGGCGGCCTCGGGCCTGATCGCCTTCTCGGCGGGCCGCACCCTGTCGGTGATCGACGTGAAGGACGCCGCCTTCCGCCGCGACTTCCAGCACGAGCGCACCGTCTCGGGCGTGGCCTTTGATCCCAAGGGACGGCGCATCGCCACCGCCACCTATGGCGGGGCGGCCCTGTGGTACGCGCGCATCGAGCAGCAGCAGCCGGTCAAGCTGGCCTGGGCCGGGTCGCACCTGGCGGTGGCCTTCTCGCCCGACGGGGCCTTTGTCGTCACCTCCATGCAGGACGCGCAACTGCACGGCTGGCGGTTGAAGGATCAGAAGAACATGCGGATGGGCGGCTATCCGACCAAGGTGAAGAGCTTCGCCTTCATGGCCAAGGGTCAGCTGCTGGCCACCTCGGGCGCGCAGGGCGTGGTGCTGTGGCCCTTCATCGGCGCCAATGGCCCGATGGGGCGCGAGGCGACCGAGATCGGCTTTGACGAGACGACCCTGATCGCCCACGTCGCCGCCGCCGAACAGCATGGCCGTCTGGCCGCAGGGCTCGACGACGGTCGCGTCTGGTGGGCCGATCCGGCGGGGCAGGGGCTGGACTTCATCAAGAAGGACAAGGGCGCGCCCATCGTCGCCCTGGCCATGAGCGCGGGTTCGGCCCGCATCGCCTGGGCCGACGAAGATGGTCAGGCGGGCGTGGTTTCGCTCTAATCCCGCTTGCGCTGACGCTTGAGCCAGCCAGAGTGACGCCATGACCCGTGCGAAGACCCGCAAGCGGCGCCCGCTGCTGACCCTGCTGTTGATCCTGGCCCTGATCCCGGTCGGCGGGGTGGTGCTGCATCGCTTTGTGCCGCCGCTCTTCACTATTCTGATGGTCCAGCAGGCGGCGGCGGGCCACGGCATGGACTATCGCTGGCGCTCGCTGGACCATATCTCGCCGCGTCTGGTCGAGGCGGTGATCGCTTCGGAAGACGCCCGCTTCTGCCAGCACCACGGCTTTGACGTCGAGGCCATCCAGAAGGCGATGGCGGCCAATGAGCGGGCCGAGCAGCGCGGCTCGGACAAGCGGCGCGGCGCCTCGACCATCAGCCAGCAGACCGCCAAGAACGTCTTCCTCTGGCCCAGTCGCGACTGGGTGAGGAAGGGTCTGGAGGTCGGCTACACCGGCCTGATCGAGGCGGTCTGGGGCAAGCGGCGGATCATGGAGATGTATCTGAACGTCGCCGAGTGGGCGCCGGGCGTCTATGGCGCCGAGGCGGCGTCTCAGCACTGGTTCCACAAGAGCGCCGAGAACCTGACCACGCGCGAGGCCGCCCGTCTGGCCGCTATCCTGCCCAGCCCGCGTCGCTACCGCGCCGCCGACCCCAGCCCCTATGTCCGCCGTCGGGCCAGCCGCATCCAGGCCGCCATGGGCACGGTGCGCGAGCAGGGGCTGGACGCCTGCGTCGACCGCTAGGGCCTGATCGGCGGGGCAGAGCCGATTTCGCTCTAAGGCGGCGTTAACCGTCAGCATAGGGCCAAGCCTTAACTGAAACCCGTCACGCTCCTTTGCAATGCGGACCTGCGTCCGCTGCGGAATTCAGGGGCCGATACGGTGACAAACAGGCTGACGAAGGGGTTGAACCGGCTGGCGCGCACGACGCGGGGCTTTGCCGTGCGCTTCGCCGCGGGCACGCGCGGCAATGTGGCCATGATGTTCGGCCTGGCCCTGCCGGTCCTGCTGATGATGACCCTGGGGGCCATCGATCTGCACCAGGCGTCCAAGGTCCGGGCCAATCTTCAGGACGCGCTGGACGCCGCCGCCCTGGCCGCTGCGCGATCCACCGCCTCGACGGACCAGGAAATCACCACGGTGGGCATGGCCGCGCTGAAGGCCAACATGCCCGGCTACTTCATCGAGGGCAACGGCGACACGGCCACCTTCTCGCTCGTGAACAAGGTGGTCGTGGCGGACGCCAAGGTGAACGTGAAGGTCCTGGTCGCCAACATCGTCCTGCCGCCCTATGGCAAGCTGCTGGACGACTATCTGCCGGTCAGCACAGCATCCCAGGTCGACCGTTCCTCGCGCAACGTGGAGGTCGCCCTGGTGGTCGACATCACCGGCTCGATGGACAACTGCACCAAAAACTGCCCGCCCCAGTCCAAGCTTGAGGCGCTGAAGGCGGCGGCCCGGCAACTGGTCACCATCGTCGTCCAGACGGATCAGTCGAACTTCTTCTCCCGCATGGCGATCGTGCCCTATTCGACCAGCGTCAACATGGGCGGCTACGTCACCGAGGCGCGCGGCGCGCCGATCGGGGCGACGGCCATCACCGGCGCGGCCTGGACGACGGGATCGAGCAAGTCGATCAGCACGATCACGCGGGCCAACCCGGTGGTCATCACCTCGAACGCCCACGGTTTCCAGAACGGCGACTTCGTGTGGATCAGCGGCATCACCGCCAACAGCGGCTCGCCGCGTCTGAGCGCGCTCAACGATCGAGCCTACCGCGTCGCCTCGCGGGCGACCAACACCTTCTCGCTGGAGGCCTTCAACGGCAGCAGCTGGTCCGCGGTCAGCACCAGCGGCTACAGCAGCAGCTATTCCGGCGGCACGATCCGCAAATGCCTGGTCTCGGACTGTTCGGTCGTGATCACCTCGGCCGGTCACGGCATGTCGGCCGTCACCACGGACACGGGCGACAAGGCTCGGCCCTCGACCGTTCGCATCAGCGGCGTGAAGGGCATGACCCAGATCAACAACAAGTCGTTCGAGATCGACCACGTCACCTCCAACAGCTTCTCGATCGGCGTGAACGGCGCGAACTATGGCGCCTATACAAGCGGCGGCGAGGCGCGCTGCGGCCAGAACGGCTGCGAATGGCGCATCTTCCGACGGGGCAACGCCAGTTCGCTGACTTCGTTGGACCTCTCGAATTGCGTCACCGAACGGATCGGCGGAGCGGCCTATACCAACGCCTCTCCCACCGGCAATCCCGTAGGCCGCAAATACGAGGCCAGCGACTGCCCCTCGGCGGTGATCCAGCCCCTGACCTCCAACCGCAAGACCCTGACCGACCTGATCAACGGGTTGACGGCGTCCGGCGGCACGGCGGGTCAGATCGGACTGGCCTGGGGCTGGTATGCGGTGTCGGACACCTTCAACGGTCTGTGGCCGAGCTTTTCCTCGGTGGCCAAGAACCCGGCTGAAACCATCAAGTCCGTCATCCTGATGACCGACGGCGAGTTCAACGTGGCCTATTGCTCGGGTGTGACTGCAGGCGATATCGACTGCAACGCGACCAATGGCGATCCTTTCGCCCAGGCGACCCGGCTGTGCACCAACATGAAAGATGACGGGGTCATCGTCTATACGGTCGGCTTCCAGATCACAGACGCCAACGCCAAGGCCATTCTGAAAAGCTGCGCCTCGGGCGAAGGCCGGGCCTACCTGCCCCAGACCGGCGACGACCTGAGCAAGAACTTCGCCGAGATCGGTCAGGACATCACCCGATTGCGCATCTCTCGCTAGAGGCGCGGACAACAAGAAGGGCCGGCGGATCGCTCCGCCGGCCCTTTCTCTATTCCGTCGAGGCGCCCATCCGTCAGATCAGGCGGATCTCCTTGAGGCGTTCCATCAGGAAGTCCTCGGCCAGGATGGTCTTGCCGGCGTAGCGGTCCGGGTTTTCCGGGGTGATGGTCGAGGGCAGGGTCTCGATCGGGAAGTCCGGGTTGAAGTGCAGGAAGAAGGGCGTCGAGTAGCGGGCGAAGCCGCGGCGCTCGGGCGCGGGGTTGACCACGCGGTGCGTCGTCGACGGCAGGACGTGGTTGGTCAGGCGCTGCAGCATGTCGCCGATGTTGACCACCAGGGCGCCGGGCGGCGGGGCGATGTCCAGCCATTCGCCGTCGGCGTCCTTGAGCTGCAGCCCGGCCTCTTCGGCGCCCAGCAGCAGGGTGATGACGTTGATGTCCTCGTGGGCGCCCGCGCGCACGCCGGGGGCGTCGGCCGGGACCGGCGGATAGTGCAGCATGCGCAGGACGCTGTTGCCCAGCTCGACCTTGTCCTCGAAATAGTCGTCGCCCAGCTGCATGTAGCGGGCGATGGCCTTGAGGATCTTGCGACCCAGTTGGTCCAGGGCCTCGAACATGCCGTAGAGGTGGCTCTGGAAGCCTTCGATCTCGGTCGGCCAGACGTTGTCGCGCATGTATTGGCGATAGGGATGGCCTTGCGGCAATTCACGGCCGACGTGCCAGAACTCCTTCAGGTCCACGGCGGCGGCGCCCTTGGCGGCTTCGACGCCGAAGGGGGTCAGGCCGCGCGCGCCGCCGGTGCCAGGCTGGTGGTACTGGCGCTTCACGTCTTCCGGCAGGGCGAAGAAGGCCTTGGCGTCGGCGATGGCGGCGTCGATCGTCGGCTGGTCCAGGCCATGATCGGCGATGACGGCGAAGCCGTAGCGCGAGAAGGAGGCGCCCAGGGCGTCGGCGAAGGCCTGGAAGTCGGCGTCATAGCCCTGCATCGACACGGGGACGATGGCGCGGGTCTTGGTCTGGTCCTCGGCGGAGGAAGCGGTCAGCGTGGAGCTCACGTGCGATAGTGCCTCTGAAAGGGGGATATGGAGCGTTCCATACCCCCTATCGCCGGAAAAAGGCAGTCCGGCGCCGTTGGGCCCCGGATGTCTCAGGCGCAAAGCGGAGTCTGGCGGTTGTAGCGGGGCCAGACCACGGTCGTGCCGCTGCGGATCATGGCGCAGTTCACCTCGGTTCCGTCCGGCGTCCAGCAGATGGCGGTGACCCGGTCATAGCTGCGGCCGGTGGTGCGGCAGGCCAGGTCGCGGCCCTCGGTCAGGCGTTTCAGGGCGCGGGTGGCGGCGGCGGCCGAGGCGGCGGGGCAGGGATGGCCGGGCGCACAGGTCTCGTCCGTCTCGCGCGCCGCGACGGCGTGCAGCCGGATCCGGGCGCCGTCCTGACACCTCAGGGTGTCGCCGTCATGGACAGCGGCGACGCGGCACGACAGGTCCGCGTCGGCCCGCACGGCGGTCAGGGGAGGGGCGGTCAGAGATGGGGCGGGCGTGTCCGAGAGGCTCTTTGCGGCGCGGTCGTCGTCCAGCGACAGCCAACCGGCGAGGAGCAGGATCAGGACAAGGGCGGCGGCGAAGGTCTGGAAACGCATACTGACGCCGGGACTAGGCGGCGCCGGTTAATGCAGCGTCACCGACGCCGGAATGGACAAAGGCCCCGCGGGGGTTCCGCGAGGCCTTTGATGGTGGAGCTTAGCGGAGTCGAACCGCTGACCTCTTGCATGCCATGCAAGCGCTCTACCAACTGAGCTAAAGCCCCGCGCCTGACGGCTTGGGTATGTTCCGGCGGACCGGGGTAGAATGGACGAAGGCCCCGCGGGATGTCCGCAGGGCCTTCGATGGTGGAGCTTAGCGGAGTCGAACCGCTGACCTCTTGCATGCCATGCAAGCGCTCTACCAACTGAGCTAAAGCCCCGAACCTTTCGGTCGGCCTCGCCGGAGATTGTGGTCGCCAGCGAGGGGCGGAAACTATGTCAGGGCCTTTGAGAGATCAAGCCGCCCTGGCAACTTTTTTTCCGCTTATTTTTCCGACCGTTGGTATCAATCGTCGTCGCGCGACGGCTTGACGATCTCGTCGTCGAGATTGTCGTCGTCTTCGTCTTCGATGAAGGGCACCGAGTCATCGTCGTCGTCGCCCAGGGCGTCGTCGTCGTCGCCGTCCGACGAGCCCATGCCGGCGTCGTCGGCGCTGGGTTCAGCGTCGTCGTCGTCGTCGGGGGTCAGGATCGGCTCATGGCCTTCCTCGTCGATTTCGGGGGTCGAGGGCTCGGATTCCTCGTCCTCGTCTTCGGCGTCCTTCGCCTTGTCGGCGACTTGATCCTCGGCCTCGTCGTCGGCGGCGAAGCCCGGGCCGGTGCGGCCGCGAACGCGACGGTTGCGCATGGCTTCTTCAAGCGGGTCGAACTCGGTGTCGCACTTGGGGCAGTGCGCCGGGCGACGGGTCAGGTCGTAGAATTTGGCCTGGCAGTTCGGGCAGACCTGCTTTTGGCCCAGTTCGGGTTTGGCCACGGGATTACCTTCGGCAGGAGTTGAATTTCGGAATTAGGCCGGCTCCCTTGCCACCCAAGGGGGCCGCTGTCAAAAGCCTTCTTCTTCGCCGAGCGCGGCGTTTCCTGAACAAGCGGAGTTTTTGGCCAGGTGACTGCCCCTTCGACCCTGACTGCGCGTCCTGTCTCTGCGCCATTGAACGGCCGCGTGAGAGCGCCCGGCGACAAGTCCATGTCGCATCGCTCGCTGATCTTCGGCGGCATGGCCGAGGGCGTGACCGAGATCGAGGGCCTGCTGGAAGGCGACGACATCCTGGCCACGGCGCGGGCCGTCGAGGCCTTCGGCGGCACGGTCGAGCGGCTGGGCGAGGGGCGCTGGCGGGTGACGGGGCAGGGCGGGTTCAAGACGCCGGCGTCCGTCATCGACTGCGGCAACGCCGGCACCGGCGTGCGCCTGCTGATGGGCGCCGCCGCCGGTTATGAGTTGAGCGCGACTTTTGACGGCGACGCCTCGCTGCGCAAACGGCCGATGAAGCGCGTCACCGGGCCTCTGGCCGACATGGGCGCGCGTTTCGACTGGAACGGCGCCGAGGATCGCGTGCCCCTGACCCTGCACGGCGGCGGCCTGAAGGGTATCGAATACGTGCAGACGGTGGCCTCGGCCCAGATCAAGTCGGCTATCTTGCTGGCCGGGCTGAACGCAGCGGGTGAGACCGTCGTGGTCGAGCCGGAAAAGAGCCGCGACCACACCGAGCGGATGCTGCGCGCCTTTGGCGCGACGGTGGACGTCGCCGAAGAGGGCGAGGGCTGGCGCATTCGCCTCAAGGGCGGACAGAAACTGGCCGGAACCGCCGTGGCCGTGCCGGGCGATCCGTCCTCGGCGGCCTTCCCCCTGGCGGCGGCGCTGATCGTTCCCGGTTCGGAAATCACGGTCGAGGGCGTCATGCTGAATCCGCAGCGCACCGGCCTGTTCGACACCTGGATCGAGATGGGCGCTGACCTGACCATCTCCAATCGCCGCACCAGCGGGGGCGAGGACGTCGGCGACATCA
This sequence comes from Candidatus Brevundimonas phytovorans, assembly GCA_029203145.1. Lineage (NCBI taxonomy): Bacteria > Pseudomonadati > Pseudomonadota > Alphaproteobacteria > Caulobacterales > Caulobacteraceae > Brevundimonas > Candidatus Brevundimonas phytovorans. Next base: position 2,508,490 of record CP119309.1, on the reverse strand, counting down.
CCGCCCGCTACTCCGCGCTTAAGGGCGTGACGGTGCCGGAAGACCGCGCCGCCTCTATGATTGACGAATACCCGATCCTGTCGGCGGTCGCCGCCTATGCCGAGGGCCGCACCGTCATGCGCGGCATCGGCGAGATGCGGGTCAAGGAAAGCGACCGGATCGCCCTGATGGTCGCCGGCCTGAGCGCCTGCGGCGTCGCGGTGGAGGAAGAGGCCGAGGGCTTCATCGTCACCGGTGGTCCGGTCAAGGGCCGCGCGACCGTCGCCACCGCCCATGATCACCGCATCGCCATGAGCCACCTGATCCTCGGCCTGGCCGCCGAACAGCCCGTCTCGGTGCTGGACCCGGAAATGATCGCCACCAGCTTCCCCGGCTTCGTCGAGATGATGAAGGGCCTGGGCGCGGACATTGGCGAAGAGCGTGGCTGAAGCCCGAAAGAAGTCCGGGCTCTGGTCCTGGCTTCAGTTCGTCCTCGCCGCCGCCTTTGTCGGCTGGTGCAGCCTGGAGGGCGCGCGCTTCCTTTGGCGTAGTTGGCAGGTGGGAATCCTGCTGCACGGCAAGGGGCCGGACGTCGCGCTCAGCGACAAGCCGCTTGTCTTCTGGGGCCTGAGCGGTTTTTACGGGGTCTCGGTGCTGGTCGGCGGCGGTTTCGCCGTCTTCTGCCTGCTGATCGCCCTTCGTGATGTGACTAGAAAGACAATCTCCTGACCCAAGCGCTCGTCATCGCCGTCGACGGCCCCGCCGCATCCGGCAAGGGCACCATCGCCACCCGTCTGGCGACGCACTACGTCCTGCCGCATCTGGACACCGGCCTGCTGTATCGCGCCGTCGGTCTGGCGGTGCTGGACGCCGGTCAGGATCTGGATGACGCCGCAGCGGCCGAGGCGGCGGCCCTGTCGCTGGATATTACGGGCCTGTCGGACAATCAGCGCCTGACCGAGCGCGACGCGGGCGAGGCGGCCAGCCGGGTCGCCAGCCATCCGGGGGTCCGCGCCGCCCTGCTGAAACTGCAACAGGACTTCGCCCGCCAGCCCGGCGGCGCCGTTCTGGACGGCCGCGACATCGGCACGGTCATCGCGCCTGACGCCACAGCCAAGCTCTATGTCACCGCCACGCCCGAGGTCCGGGCCGAGCGGCGCTGGAAGCAGCTGACGGCGCGGGGGCAGGACATCGCCTTCGCCGACATGCTGGAGGACATCCGCCGTCGCGACGAGCGCGATTCCGGTCGGGATTCCGCGCCGATGGTCCAGGCCGACGACGCGGTCTTGCTGGACACGACCGATCTGGGTATAGAAGCGGCCTTCGATGCGGCCCGCCGTATCGTCGAGGCGGCGCGCGTCCGGGCTGGGGTTTAATCCTCGTCGGACAAATCCAACGCTCCTGACCTCGGCTGCCGCGGACGTTCTGGCTTTCTTTGTTTGCGCCCCTTGCGCCGGCCTCGCGTCCTGACGACCTGATTTTCCCTTTCCAAGTTTATCCACCCGCGTGGGGCCATCCGGTCGCGCGCCATAACCCCAGAGCTATATGACCGACACCCACAATCCCTCGCGTGACGATTTCGCTGCGCTGCTCGACGAAACCCTTCAGGGCCGCGACCTCGGCGAAGGCCAAGTCGTCCACGGCCGCGTCGTCGGCATCGAAAAAGACATCCTGATCATCGACGTCGGTCTGAAGACCGAAGGTCGTATCCCGGCCCGCGAATTCGGCATCGGCGAAGGCGCCGTCATCCCGAAGGTCGGCGACAACGTCGAAGTCTACCTGGAGCGCGTCGAAAACGCCCTGGGTGAAGCCGTCATCAGCCGCGACAAGGCTCGCCGCGAAGAAGCCTGGACCCGTCTGGAAGTCGTCTTCGCCGAAGGTCAGCCGGTCAACGGCGCCATCGTCGGTCGCGTCAAGGGCGGCTTCACCGTCGACCTGGGCGGCGCCTCGGCCTTCCTGCCCGGCAGCCAAGTCGACATCCGCCCGGTGCGCGACGTCGGCCCGCTGATGGGCAAGGAACAGCCCTTCGCCATCCTGAAAATGGACCGTCCGCGCGGCAACATCGTCGTCTCGCGTCGCGCCATCCTGGAAGAAGCCCGCGCCGAACAGCGCACGGAGCTGGTCGGCCAGCTGCAAGAGGGTGAAGTCCGCGAAGGCGTCGTCAAGAACATCACCGACTACGGCGCGTTCGTCGACCTGGGCGGCATCGACGGCCTGCTGCACGTCACCGACATGTCGTGGAAGCGCGTCTCGCATCCGTCGCAGGTCCTGGCCGTCGGCGACACCGTCAAGGTCCAGATCGTCAAGATCAACCCGGACACCCAGCGCATCAGCCTCGGCATGAAGCAGCTGCAGTCGGACCCGTGGGACGGCGTCGAAGCCAAGTACCCGGTCAACGCCAAGTACACGGGCCGCATCACGAACATCACCGACTACGGTGCGTTCGTTGAGCTGGAAGCCGGCGTCGAAGGCCTGGTCCACGTCTCGGAAATGTCCTGGACCAAGAAGAACGTCCACCCGGGCAAGATCGTCTCCACCTCGCAGGAAGTGGAAGTCATCGTCCTGGACGTCGACAGCGCCAAGCGCCGCATCTCGCTGGGCCTGAAGCAGGCTCAGAACAACCCGTGGGAAGCCTTCGTCGAGGCTCACCCGATCGGTTCGACCGTCGAAGGCGAAGTCAAGAACGCCACCGAGTTCGGTCTGTTCGTCGGCCTGGACAACGACATCGACGGCATGGTCCACCTGTCGGACCTGGACTGGAACGTGTCGGGCGAAGAAGCCATCCAGCGTTACCGCAAGGGTGAAACGATCAAGGCCAAGGTGCTGGACGTCGACATCGAGAAGGAACGCGTCTCGCTGGGCGTCAAGCAGCTCGGCGGCGATCCGATGGAAGGCGACGTCTACAAGCGTGGCCAGCAGATCACCGTCACCGTGACGTCGATCGAAACCGGCGGCATCGAAGTCAAGTTCGGCGAAGACGACGCGCCGGTCACGGCCTTCGTCCGCAAGTCGGACCTGTCGCGCGACCGCAACGAGCAACGTCCGGAACGCTTCGCCGTCGGCGATCGTATCGACGCCATGATCACGGGCATCGACAAGGCCACGCGCCGCGTCTCGGTGTCGGTCAAGGCGCTGGAAATGAAGGACGAGGCCGAGGCCATCGAACAGTTCGGTTCGTCGGACTCGGGCGCTTCGCTGGGAGACATCCTGGGCGCCGCGCTTCGCGAGAAGGCCGGTTCGAAGGACTAATCGTCCAAATCGACCAGAAAATGGGGCGGCTGGAGCAATCCAGCCGCCTTTTTTCTTGCGCCTCGGGCAAGAACCCTCACCAATGGCGAGGCTAGCCCGAGAGAATCGTTCCTAATCCGACGAGACCCCTTTCTTCCTGTGGCGTCAGACGGTTAGGGTGCGGACCTGAGCGGAAGCGACTGCATCTGAAACAGCCACGGGCGGGGGCCTGAATGATCAAGTCTGAACTGATCGAGAAGCTGGCGGCCGAGAACATCCACCTGACCCACGCCGAGGTGGAGCGGGTCGTCAACGTCATCCTGGGTCAGATGACCGAGGCTCTGTCCGACGGCGGACGGGTCGAACTGCGGGGCTTCGGCGCCTTTTCGGTGCGCAGCCGCCCGGCGCGCGTCGGACGCAATCCCCGCACCGGCGATACGGTGGAAGTGCCCGCCAAGGCCGTGCCCTTTTTCAAGAGCGGCAAGGAACTTCGCGAACGCCTGAACGCTTCCGGCGACGCCTGAACGAAAGACTGAGCCATGAGCCTGCTGACCGAGTTTCGTGAATTCGCCGCCCGCGGCAACGTCGTCGACCTGGCGGTCGGCGTCATCATCGGCGCCTCGTTCGGCAAGATCGTCACCAGCCTGGTCGATCAGGTCATCATGCCGCCCATCGGCCTGCTGCTGGGCAAGGTGGACTTTTCCAAGCTGGAATGGGTGCTGGTGCCCGAAAACCCCGCCACCCCGGCGATCGAGAAGGTGGCCATCCAGTACGGCGCCTTCATCAACACCCTGATCCAGTTCCTGATCGTGGCCTTCGTGGTCTTCCTGCTGGTCAAGGGCATCAACAAGATGCGTCGCGAACAGGCGCCCGAAGCCGCCGCCGCCCCGACGCCCACCGAGGCCCTGCTGGCGGAAATCCGCGACGAGCTTAAGGCCCGCCCCTAACCCAGGGCGCCGGCTTTCGAGCCGCTCGGGCTCGCCTTGTCCCGGACCCGCCGCCGGACGGCCGGGACGGCGGGCGCGGGCAGGGGGCGGGTGCAGAAGGAATAGTCGCCGTCAAACGGGGTGGGGCGCCAGTCGCCGGTCTCCTCGAGCGCGCTCTCAAAGGCGACATGACAGTGGCCCCAGCCGCCCTCGCGCCGGGCGCGACGCCCCAGATCGCCCAGATCATGCAGGACGGCCTCTGTGACCACCGGCAATCGCACCTTGGCGGCGCCGAGGGCGGGCGCCAGCCTCAACAGGGCGCCGACCAGGGCCGGAATCGCCGCCCGGTCGCGATCCAGCGCCTCCAGATCCAGAATCTCCAGCGTCGGCGGCTCGATCGTATTGCCCTTGCCCAGAAGGGCCAGCGCATGGCCGGTGATATCGCCGCCCTGGCGCCGCACCAGATGCAGCGGCCGCGTAGTCAGGTCGGGGTCGGAAAGACGCCAGCGCAGCAGGGCTGGACTACGATCCCCCACGATGCGCCCCTGATCGCGCAAGGCTGTCCAGAAGCCGGCGTAGGCCGAGGTGTCGGACAGGTCGTCCAGGACCGTCACCCCCTCCGGCAACCCCGTCGGATCGACGGCCCGCGCCGTGCGCGCCGGCATCAGCTGCTCCCCCAGCCAGCGCGCCGCGCGCGGCTCGCGCGCCACCAGGGCCCGCAGTCCCCGACTGTAGAGGCAGGCCGCCGGGTTGACGATCCACGACAGTTTCAGGTCATGCGTCCGCGCGGGCCAGGCCTGCATGCCGAAGCGCTTGTAGAGCGGGCTGGAGCGGGCGTTGGCGTTCAGGGTGTATCGGGCGAAGCAGCCGGGCTGTGCAACGAAGGTTCCCATCAGCTCACGGCTGCGCCCTCTGTGGTCTGACGGCACGATGACCGAGAAGCCCGTGGCCCCGTAAAGAGGGCGCTCGCCCGACCAGAAGCGCTGGATGAAGTTGCCCAGAAAGGCCCCCGGCCGACCGTCCGCCCCCTCGATCACCCAGCCCGCCGGCGCATCGAGCGCCCGTCGCGCCGGGTTCTGCTCCAGCCAGCGCCATCCCTCATGCGACCGCTCGGGCCACCAGACGTCACGGTGCAGCCGGTTCACCTCGGCGACGTCGGCGGGAAGAAAGCGGCGGACCGTCATGCGCGTCAGACCTCTTTTTGAACTCAACAGGGTAACGGCATGGTCTAGCTTCAGGTTGCGCGAAGCGGGGCTTTTGTCGAAAAAACAACCCACAGGCGTAAGGGCTGAGATGTAAAATGCGTCATTGCGGTGACGAGTCGCGGCGTTAACGCTTGTCCGCATGGCCTCGCCGTGCTGTTTCTGCGGCCTTAATGCGCCAGTCAGGGCGCAGCATTTGGGAGAACGCCGTTGAGCACGACGGATGGGGGGGGCGCGCTGTCGGCGGCGCCTCGCAAGACGTTTCTGGGACACCCGCGGGGGCTGGTGGTCCTGTTCCTTACAGAGATGTGGGAACGCTTTTCCTACTACGGCATGCGGGCCCTGCTGGTCCTCTACCTGACCCAGCACTTCCTGTTCGGTCCGAAAGAGGCGCAAGGCATCTACGCCGCCTATGCGGCCCTGGTCTATCTGATGCCGGTTGTCGGCGGCATGATCGCCGACAAGTATCTGGGCTCGCGCAAGGCGGTCATCATCGGCGCCGTCCTGCTGGTCGCCGGTCACTTCATGATGGCCTTCGAGGGCACGGGCGGGCGTGAAAACCTGACCATCGGCGCCACCACCTATGAACTTCAGGTCGAGGGCCGCGATCAGAACCGCACCATCTTCGCCGTCAACGGCGACGAGCGGACCCAGATCACCATCTCGCCTGAAGGCATTTCCAAGGTCGGCGCCGAGCCGGCGGCGGCGATGGCGGCGGATGCGGCGGCCCCGGCCGTGGCTCCGGCGGCGGGCGGCTTCCCGGCCTTCACCGCCACGGACGGCTACAAGCTGGAAACCGTGCGGGACCTCGGCTTTGGCGAGCCGGTCCTCTTCTTCGCCCTGTCGCTGATCATCGTCGGCGTGGGCTTCCTGAAGGCCAATATCTCCACGGTCGTCGGCGCCCTGTACGAAGAAAACGATCCCCGTCGCGACGGCGGCTTCACCATCTTCTACGTCGGCATCAACCTGGGTTCGGTTCTGGCCACGGCGGCCTGTTCCTACCTCGGCATCAAGTATGGCTGGGCCTACGGCTTCGGTCTGGCCGGCATCGGCATGACCCTGGGTCTGATCACCTTCATCCTCGGCCAGAGCTGGCTGGAAGGCCGCGGCGGCCCGCCGCAGCCGGAAATGCTCAAGACCCGCAAGGTCTTCGGCCTGCCGTTCGAGGCCATCTTCTGGATCGGCGGCCTGGTCACGGTCTTCCCGGTCTGGCTGCTGATGCAGCGTCACCACATCATCGAGACGGCCCTGCCCTGGCTCGCCGGCGTCATCTTCGCCTCCGTGGTCGGCTATGTCCTGTTCAAGCTGCGCGGCACCGAGCGCTCGCGGATGCTGGTCGCCCTGACCCTGATCTTCTTCTCGGTCCTGTTCTGGGCCCTGTTCGAACAGGCCGGCTCGTCGCTGACCCTGTTTGCGGATCAGTCCACGGCCATGCCGTCGTGGTTCAATGCGCCCATGACCCAGATGTTCAACCCGGGCATCATCGTCATCGGCGGCCCGATCATCGCCGCCCTGTGGGTCTGGCTGGGCAAGCGCAACCTGGAGCCCTCGACCCCGGTCAAGTTCTCCTTCGCCCTGGTTCTGGTCGGCGCCGGCTTCCTGCTGCTGACCTGGGCCTCGGCGACCCAGGCCAACCTGGACTTCCGCGTGCCGCTGCTGTTCCTGTTCCTGACCTACTTCCTGCACACGCTGGGCGAGCTCTGCCTGTCGCCGGTGGGCCTGTCGATGATCACCAAGCTGTCGGTGGATCGCGTCGTGGGTCTGATGATGGGCGTCTGGTTCCTGTCCAGCTCGGTGGCCCACATCGCCGCCGGCTTCATCGCCCAGGCGACCTCGACCGACACAGTCGCAGGCGTCGTCACCAGCCCCGAGCTGGCGCTGCAGACCTATGGTTCGATCTTCGGCACCATCGGCTGGACCGGCGTCGTCGTCGGCGTGGTGCTGCTGGTGCTGTCGCCGCTGCTGAAGAAGGGCATGGCGGGCGTCCACTGATCGCCTGACAGCCTTTGAGCCAAAGAAGAAGGGCGGCGTCTCGCAGGAGGCGCCGCCCTTTTCAGTTGGTCGGGGAGGCCCGCGCTGTCCCTTCCGACGTCATTGGGGGGACGGAAGGGCGCGGGTTCTTGCTGTTGAAGCTCTAGAAGGTCTTGCGCACGCGGACCTGCCAGAAGGTGCGGGGGTCGATCAGGCGGGTCTCCACGAACTCGACCGGCCGGGTGTCGCGGTCGGCAAAGACGGTGCGGGTGACGTCGAAGTCGTTCCAGATGTTGACCTGACCGCGGATCGACAGGGTCGGGGTCGGCTTGTACTCGGCCCACAGCTCGTAATAGTCCGTGCCGCGCCAGCCCGAGACCTGATCCGGCTGATAGCCTCTCTGGCCCAGCAGCGGGATCCAGGCGGCGCCCCATTGCAGCTTCCAGGCGGTGATGTCCTGCTCAAAGCTGACAACGGCCTGGGAGGCGCGGACGTTCGAGATGGGACGCGTCTCGCCCGTGGTCGGATCGGTGACTTCGGTCTTGTTCCAGGTGTTGCGGAAGCCGAACTTGCCGCCCGAGACACCCAGCTTGTCGGTGGGGATGGTCAGGTTGACAGCCAACTGGTCCAGGCTGCCGTCGCCGATATTGCCGACCGCCGCCAGGCCGCCGTCCAGCGGGATCACGTCGATGACGTCCGTGATCTCGTCGTGGCGCAGGCCCAGGCTGATGATGCCCTCGCCCCAGAAGCGCTTCTCGATGGTCAGTTCGCTGACCCAGCGCGATTCCGGCGACAGGTTCACATTGCCCCCGAAGACGTTCTCGTCAGCGAACTCGGCCGAGGCGGCGAAGTCTCCGAAGTCCAGCTGGCCGACGGTGCGTTCAAAGCGCAGACGCACCTGGCTGTTGGCCATGGGGGTCCAGGTGGCCAGGACGCGGGGCTTGGCGAAGAAGAAGCTCTTTTCCTGCGAGGCGTCGCCCGACTGGCTGATGGTCGAGGATTCCAGGCGCAGGCCGCTTTCCAGCGTCCACTTGGGATTGATGCGCCAGGTGGCCTTGCCGAACAGTTCGCCGCGCGTCTCCTCGACCGTCACCGAGGCCGAGGGCAGGGGGACGTCGACGCCGCCGACCGTATAGGCCTGCTGGACCTCCAGCATGTTGTAGGCGATCTCGCCGCCGCCCTCGAAATCCATCGACGGCGAGCGTTCATAGCGGACCAGGGCGCGCAGGATAGTCTCCGACGAGTTTCCGTCGGCGTTGAACAACTGCTCCGGGCTGTCCACCGCGCCAAGGCGGGTACGCGAGGTTGAAACACTGTCGAAGTCGCCGAACTCATGGATGAAGCGGGTTTCCAGCTTCAGTTTTTCGGACAGGGGGCGCGTGTAGACGACGCCAAACTCGCCGCTGTGACCGTCTTCGTCATAGAGGTTTTCGCGCAGGACGTCGGGCGCGGTCTGCAGGCTGATGTTGTGCCAATCATTGATGCCGTAGCGCGCCGTCAGATCGATCTTGCCGCCCATGAGCGGGGTGGAGAAGTTGCCGCGGATCGCGTTGCCGCCACCGTAGCCGTCGTTGTAATATTGCTCGTCGCGAAGGACGTTCCCATTGGCGTCGACGCGCAGGACCGGGCCGGCGCCGTTGGAATCGCTGGAGGAGATGCCGTCGCTCAGGGTCACGCCCCAGGTCCGATCGCCCTCGCGCGCCGTGAACTGATAGGAACCGCCGAACAGGTCCTGGCCGCCTTCGAACAGGCTGGCGTTGGCGGTCAGCACGTGTTCGCGGCTGGAGGTGGTCTTCAGGATGACGTTGGCGACGACCGAATAGCCCTGCATGTCGATGCCCGGCGCGCCGCCGCGGACCAGTTCGATGCGCTCGACCTGGCTGGCGATGGTGCGGCCCAGGACGTTGGAGCCGGTGTCGTTCTTGGAGGCTGGACGCGAGCCGTTGATCAGGATGTTGCCGACCGCGCCTTCAAACCCGCGGGCGCCGTCGCCGTCGTTGACCGAGAAGCCCGGCACGCGATTGACCATGTCCAGGGCCGTATTCGGGCGGGCGTCCTGGAAGAAGTCGGGCGTGAAGACCAGGACCCCTTGATCGCCGGCCTGGGCGGTCTGGCGCGGGGCCGTCGGCGCGGTCTCGGCGAAAGCCGGCGCGGCGGCGGCGAACGCCAGTGCGGCGGTGGTGGCCAGCAGAATGGTCTTGGTCTGGGTCATGTCGTCGTCCTCTCCCTCGGTCGTGGGCAGAGGTTTGGCGGCGGCGAGCCCAAGTCTCCAGTTACAAGCCGGACAGGTGGATTAAATCGCGGACAGCATTACGGATTAGTCAGATTACAGTCTCGTTAGATACTGTTACGTCGTGCGTCATGTTTAATCGTATCCTTGTTATATCAACAGTTGTTCTTGGATTGTCGCTGGGCATGCCCGCGCGGGCTCAGGACAACGTGACCCAGCCCGTGACCACGGTGGACGAGGTCATCGTCAGCGCACGCCGCACCGAGGCGCCCATCTGGCAGGTGACGCGCGGCGACAGCAGCCTGATCCTGGTCGGCGCAGTCAGCGGGGTGCCGCGCGACGTCGAATGGCGTCCCGAGGCCCTGGAGGCGGCGACGCGGCGCGCTCAGCGCATCCTCTTCCCGCAGGAGGGCCGCGCCTCGGTCGCGGATGTCCTGCGGCTGATCTGGCGCATCCGCACCGTAGCGACCCTGCCCAAGGGGACGACGACCGCCGACTATCTGTCGCCCGAGGTCCAGGCGCGGCTGGAGACGGTGATGGCGGATCAGAGAAACGACAGCTGGCGCACCAACAGCCTGATGATCCTGAGCATGGATCTGATGAGCGACAAGGCCGGCTATGAGCGGGGCCGCACCCGCAACGCCACCGATGTGATCAAGAAGGTCGCGCGCGAGGCCCGCATTCCGGTGCGCCCGGTGGGGACCGTGCGCGGCGACGAGATCGTCGACAGCCTGATCACCGCCCCGCCCGCGACCTATGCGACCTGTCTGGAGCGCGCCCTGGCCGCCGCCGAGGCCGGGCCGGAAGGCGCCGCCGCCCGCATCAACGACTGGCGCGCCCGTCGTGTGCCCGAGGTCATGGCCCAGCCGCTGGAACAGGCGCTGGGCCTGTGCTGGCCCTGGGGCGATCCCGAGATCGCGCCCCTGTTGCGTCGCCAATGGGCCGAGGCGATCCAGACGGCGTTGGGCGAGCCGGGCGTGACCATGGCCGTGGCCCAACTGCGCGTCCTGGCCGAACCGGGCGGCGTGCTCGATACCCTGGCGGCCCAGGGCTATGAGATCGAAGGGCCGGCGTGGAAGACTGCGCCGGTCGAGGTCGCGGCTCCCTAGACCGCTGTGCCGCCCACGGTCAGTCCGCCCATCTTGAGGCTGGGCTGGCCGATGCCGACGGGGACGCCCTGACCAGCCTTGCCGCAGACGCCGACGCCGGGGTCGAAGGCGAAGTCGTCGCCGACCATCTGGATATGGGTCAGGGCCGTGGCCCCGTCGCCGATCAGGGTGGCGCCGCGCACCGGGGCGGTGATCTTGCCGTCCTCGATCAGATAGGCCTCGGTGCACTGGAAGACGAACTTGCCGTTGGTGATGTCCACCTGACCGCCGCCGAAGTTGGCGGCGTAGAGGCCGCGCTTGGTCGAGGCGATCATGTCCTCGAACTTGTCCTGGCCGGCCTCCATGAAGGTGTTGGTCATGCGGGGCATGGGCATGTGGGCGAAGGACTGGCGGCGCCCGTTGCCGGTGGCTTTCGCGCCCAGCTGACGCGCGCTCAGGCGGTCGTGCATCAGGCCGACCATGATGCCGTCCTCGATCAGGACGGTGCGTGAGGTCGGGGTGCCTTCGTCGTCGAAGGACAGTGAGCCGCGACGCCCGGCGATGGAGCCGTCGTCGACGATGGTCACGCCGGGAGCGGCCACGCGCTGGCCCATCTTGCCGCTGAAGACCGAGGAGCCCTTCCTGTGGAAGTCGCCCTCGAAGCCGTGGCCGATGGCCTCGTGCAGCAGGACGCCGGGCCAGCCGGCGCCGAGCACCACGTCCATCTCGCCCGCCGGGCAGTCGATGGCGTCCAGATTGACTAGGGCTTGCCGTAAGGCCTCGTCGATCTGGCCCTGCCAGCGGTCGGGGGCGATCCAGGCCTCGAAGCCGGCGCGGCCGCCGGCGCCGGACGAGGCGCTCTCGCGCTTGCCGTCGCGCTCGACCGTAACCGAGACGTTCAGCCGGACCAGGGGGCGCACGTCGCTGAGCAGCCGACCGTCGGCGCGCAGGATCTCGATGGCGCGGCGCTCGCCGGTGATGGAGGCCGAGACCTGGACCACGCGCGGGTCGCGGGCGCGGGCCCAGGCGTCGATTTCCGACAGCAGTTCGATCTTGTCCGAGAAGCTGGGCGAGGCGAGGGGATCGACCTCGTCATAGAGCTTCTGATTGGTGGCGCGCGGGGCCTCGGCCGAGTGGCCGGAATAGCCGCGCTTGGCCAGGGACGCGCTGTCGGCGGCGCGGCGGATGGCGGCGGCGGAAATCTCGTTGGCGTGGGCGTAGCCGGCGGTCTCGCCCGCCACGACCCGCAGGCCGAAGCCCTCGACGGCGTCATAGGAGGCGCCCTTCAGCCGCCCGTCGTCAAAGACGAGCGATTCGCTCTCGGTCTTTTCCAGAAACAGTTCGCCGTCGTCGGCGCCGGCCAGGGCCGTCTGCAGGATGGACAGGGCCTCGTCAGGGGCCACGCCCGCGGCGTCGAGGATGGGGGAGGGGGAAGCGGCTGCGGTCATGCAAGGCTAGATAGGGGCTGCGGGGGCCGGCGTCACGGGGGCAGCAAAAAACCCTCTCCCGGTGGGAGAGGGCTTGAGCCTCCAGGAGGAGAGCGATTGGAGCAGGCGACCCGGAGGGCGGCGCGTAGCAGCCAAAGGGTGAGGGTTCCCGGTTGAAGTCGGCCGAAGGCCGTAGCGGACTGTCCATGCGGCGGCTTGCGCCGACGGATCGGTCCAACCCTCACCCTTTCGCGCAAGAACGATCGCTGACGCTCTCGTGCGCTCAATCCCTCTCCCACCGGGAGAGGGAAGGCGGTCATCAGTCCTGGGTGACGTCGCCCGAGCCGCTGATGTCCTGACGCAGCTGGGCCGGGCGGCGGGTCAGGCGGACCGAGCCGCTGCCCGAGACGTCGATCTCGACCTTGCCGGTGGGGCCGACTTCGGCGTCGCCGCTGCCGCTGACGCGCAGTTTGGCGTCGGTGACGAACAGGTCTTCCAGGTCGGCGCTGCCGGCGCCCGAGATGTCCACGGTCACGGCCTCCGTCTTGCCCTGGGCCGTGATGTCCGAGGAGCCGCTCAGGGTCAGGTCCAGGGTCGGCTGGTCATAGGCGCGGATCGTCAGGTCGGCGGGACCGGACAGGTCGAAAGCCTTCACCGAGGGCGCCCTGATGGTGATCTTCAGCGCTTCGGTCTCGCTCCAGCCGTGGATGCCCGTGCCGGTCCAGCGGATATAGCTGCGGTCGCCCTTGGGGGCGTCGTCCATGGTCAGGCGACCATTGACGAAACGGACGCGGTCAACGGCGCTCTTGGGGCCGGAGATGGTGATGCCGGGCGAGGCGGCGTCCTGATCATAGGTGACGTCGGCGGGCAGATCGATGGCCAGGCGCTGGTCGCCGGTCCAGGCCAGGGTGCGGGTCACGTCAGGCGAGACGGCGCCGCGCTCGATCTTGAAGCTGTCGTCGCCGGCGTCGTCGTCGGTGACGACCCAGGTCCAGTCGTGGCGGGCCAGGTCGCGGCCCCCGACGGCGAAGGCGCCGCCGATGCCGACGATGGCCAGGATCAGGCCGGCGCCGGAGATGATGAGTAGATTGCGGATCATGTCAGTTCCTCCCTCAGAACCGGCTCAGGCTTGCGATTGGGGTTCGAGCGCGGGCTTGACCACGCGGTAGTGCAGGCGGGCGTACCAGACGGTGGCGTCGATCAGCCACTTGGTCAGCAGGGCCATCAGGCCGCCCATGAACAGGCCCAGACCCATCAGGCCGACGCCCAGCAGGGCCGCCGCCAGGCCGCCGCCCGGCACGCCGATGAAGGGCCCGGCCACCAGGACGAAGCCGCCGGCCACGAAGACCGCGATCCCGCCGATCAGGATCGACAGCACCGTGCCGAACACCGGCAAGGCTATGGGCAGCAGGATCAGGATGTCGATGGCGCCCAGGCCCAGGATGCCGAAGATGGCCCCGGCGGCGGAGGAGGCGGTCTGTTCCTGCCCCCAACGCTTGGCGCTGGCCTCGGCCTTGAGTTCGCGGGCCAGACGATCGGGATCGCCCAGGGCCTCGGCGACCTGCGCCTCGGTGCGGCCGGCGGCGAGCCCGTCGGCGAAGTGGCTTTCATAGTCGGCGATGATTTCGTTCGCCGTGATGGTCGGCAGTCCGACCAGGCCGCGTTGCAGGCGGGCCAGGAATTCGGCGCGGTTCATTGTTCAGCTCCCCGTTGAGCGTCTGCGGATTGATCGGTCAGGGCGGCCGGCTCAGCCGGGGCGCCCGCCGCTATGGCGTCGCTGTTCGGCGCGGTGTTCGCCACCAGGGCGTCGACGGCCTGGGCGAAGGCCCGCCACTCGGCGGTCTGACCTTCCAGGGCGGCGCGACCGGCGGCGGTCAACCGGTAATACTTGCGCGACGGACCGGCGGATGATTCGACCAGATAGGTCTCGACCAGGCCGTCCGTCTGCATGCGGCGCATCAGCGGATAGATGGTGCCCTCGCCCATGCCGATGGCGTCGGACAGGCGGCTGGCGATCTCGTAGGCGTAGCTGTCGTCGCGGGCCAGCAGGGCCAGCACGCATAATCCCAGCACGCCTTTCTTCAGTTGGATGTCGATGGAGTCGGGCATGGCGTTCCCTTCGTTGATGACGAATGGGTATCGCAAGGTATCGTGCGCTGCAAGGTAGCTGTCGCTACATGACAGCGAATTAATCCGCCGAACTTTTGCCTCATCCCGTCACTTGCGCGTCTTGATCGCTTGGCAAGCGCTACCCGAGCCGATAAGGACCGGCCCTGAAACGCCGAGGTCCGTCCAGGGCCCGGGGGTGTTTGCGAATTGCTCGCAAGTATCGGCTGCGAAACGGTTTATGAGGATTCGAATGGGGATGGGCACGCGAGCCATGGCGCGGATCGGAGGCGGTGTCGCCGCGACCGCCCTTGCCGCCTTCGTCGCCGCGCCGGCGTGGGCGCAGGATCTGCTGGGTCAACCGACCCCGGGCGGAATTGACCTGCAACCTGCTGCGGCGCCGCTGAAGCACGAGGCGATCTTCTTCCACAATGTGGTGCTGATGCCCGTCATCACGATCATCACCCTGCTGGTGCTGGGCCTGCTGATCTGGATCGCCATCCGCTACAACAAGAAGGCCAACCCGGTTCCGGCCAAGTGGAGCCACAACACGGTCATCGAGGTCATCTGGACCGTGGTGCCGGTGTTGATCCTGGTCGGCATCTCGCTGTTCTCGTTCCGCCTGCTGTTCGCCTACCACGACATGCCCGACCCCGACCTGACGGTGAAGGTCACGGGCAACCAGTGGAACTGGGCCTATGAATATCCCGATCAGGGCGTGGCCGAGTACATCTCGAACATGCTGCCCGAGGACAAGGCGCCGCCGCACCTCTACCGCCTGGCCGCCGACGAGCCGATGGTCGTGCCGGTCGGCAAGACCGTCCGCCTGCTGGTCACGGCCTCTGACGTGATCCACGCCGTCGCCTTGCCCGCCTTCGGTCTGAAGACCGACGCCGTTCCGGGCCGCGTCAACGAGACCTGGTTCAACGCCGAGAAGACCGGCGTCTATTACGGCCAGTGCTCCGAGCTGTGCGGCGTCGACCACGCCTTCATGCCGCTGCAGATCAATGTCGTCACCGAGGCCGAATTCGCCGCCTGGGTCGCCTCCAAGGGCGGCTCCATGACGAAGAAGGCCGACGAAGCCGCCGCCGCTGCGGCCGCAGCGGCTCCGGCCGCCATGGCTGACGCCGCCGCCGTTCCGGCCCCGACCGCCGCCGCTCCCGCGGCCCCCGCAGCCGCTGCCGCGCCCGTCGCGCCGGCCGCCCAGTAACAAGACGCGAGAGCCCAACGATCATGGCCACCGCTGCCACGCACGACGATCATCACGATCACAAGCCGGGTTTCTTCACCCGCTGGTTCTTCTCGACGAACCACAAGGACATCGGTCTTCTGTACCTGATGTTCGCCATCTTCACCGGTCTGGTGGGCGGCGCCCTGTCGGGCCTGATCCGCTGGGAACTGGCCGAGCCGGGCATCCAGCTGTTCAAGGAAGGCACGATCATCCAGCAACTGGGGATCGTTGAGGCTTCCAAGCACGGCTATAACGTCACGGTCACGGCCCACGCCCTGATCATGGTCTTCTTCGTCGTCATGCCGGCGACCATGGGCGGTTTCGCCAACTACTTCACGCCGATCATGATCGGCGCCCCGGACATGGCCTTCCCGCGCCTGAACAACATCTCGTTCTGGCTGCTGTTCGCCGCCTTCGTCCTGCTGGTCATCTCGATGTTCGTCGACGGCGGCCCGGGCAAGGGCTTCGGCGGCGGCTGGACGGCCTATCCGCCGCTCTCCACCATGGGCCACACGGGGCCGTCCTTCGACCTGGCGATCTTCTCGCTGCACGTCGCCGGCGCCTCGTCGATCCTCGGCGCGATCAACTTCATCACCACCATCTTCAACATGCGCGCGCCGGGCATGACCCTGCACCGCATGCCGCTGTTCGCCTGGGGCGTGCTGATCACGGCCTTCCTGCTGCTGCTGTCGCTGCCGGTTCTGGCGGGCGCCATCACCATGCTGCTGACGGACCGTAACTTCGGCACCAGCTTCTTCGATCCGGCTGGCGGCGGCGATCCCGTGATGTACCAGCACCTGTTCTGGTTCTTCGGCCACCCCGAAGTCTACATCATGATCCTGCCGGGCTTCGGCATCATCTCGCACATCGTCTCGACCTTCTCGAAGAAGCCGATCTTCGGCTACCTCGCCATGGCCTACGCCATGGTCGCCATCGGCTTCATCGGCTTCATCGTGTGGGCGCACCACATGTACACCGTGGGCATGAGCATCAACCTGCGCGCCTACTTCGTGGCCGCGACGATGATCATCGCCGTGCCGACGGGCGTGAAGATCTTCAGCTGGATCGCCACCATGTGGGGCGGCTCGATCACCTTCAAGACGCCCATGCTGTGGGCGATGGGCTTCATCTTCCTGTTCACCCTCGGCGGCGTGACCGGCGTGGTCCTGTCGAACGCCGGCATCGACTACAGCCTGCACGACACCTACTACGTCGTGGCCCACTTCCACTATGTGCTGTCGCTGGGCGCCGTCTTCTCGATCTTCGCCGGTTTCTACTACTGGTTCGAGAAGATGTTCGGCGTGAAGTACAACGAGTTCCTCGGCGCGACCCACTTCTGGATCATGTTCATCGGCGTGAACCTCGTCTTCTTCCCGCAGCACTTCCTGGGTCTGCAGGGCATGCCGCGTCGTTACATCGACTACCCGGAAGCCTTCACCTACTGGAACCACATCTCGTCGGTCGGCTATCTGATCACCATCGTCGGCGTCGCCGTCTTCCTGGTCATGCTGGCTGAAGCTGCGATCCGTCGCCGCAAGGGCGAGGCCAATCCGTGGGGCGAAGGCGCCACCACCCTGGAGTGGACCCTGTCGTCGCCCCCGCCGCACCACCAGTTCAACGAACTGCCGGTGGTCAAGGCGGACAACCACTGATCCGAACCGGATAACCCTTGAGAGGCCGCCCTTTCGTCACCGGAAGGGCGGCCTTCGGCTTTTTATGACCATGACCGACCGCCCCACACGCGAGACCCCCCTTGTTACGACCTCCCAGCCGGAAGACTTCTTCCAGCTGCTGAAGCCGCGCGTCATGTCGCTGGTGGTCTTCACCGCCGTGACGGGCCTGGTGGTCGCGCCGGGCCATCCCAATCCTCTGCTGGCCGCCATCGCCGTGCTCTGCATCGCCGTGGGAGCCGGGGCCGCTGGCGCCCTGAACATGGCGCTGGAAGGCGAGACCGACGCCTTGATGCGACGCACACGGGGGCGGCCGGTCGCGGCGGGTCGTATTCGCAAGAACGACGCCATGGCCTTCGGCTCTGTCCTGTCGATCTTCTCCGTCATGCTGCTGGGCATGACGACCAACTGGCTGGCCGGCGGTCTGCTGGCCCTGACCATCGTCTATTACGCCGGCTTCTACACGCTGCTGCTCAAGCGCCGGACGCCCCAGAACATCGTCATCGGCGGCGCCGCGGGCGCCTTTCCGCCGGTCATCGGCTGGGCGGCGGTGACGGGTGACGCGCCGTGGCAGGCCTGGCTGCTGTTCGCCATCATCTTCCTGTGGACACCGCCGCATAGCTGGGCGCTCGCCCTCTATTCGGCCGGCGATTACGCCAAGGCGGGCATTCCGATGATGCCGGTCGCGCGGGGCGCCAAGTCGACCCGCCTGCAGATCCTCATCTACAGCCTGATCTTCGTGCCGGTGGCCGTGGCCCCGGCCTTCCTCGGTCTCGGCGGCGTCGTCTATCTGGCGGTGTCGGTGGCCGGCGGCGCCTTCTTCCTGGCCCTGGCCTTCCGCCTGTGGCGCTCGCGCGCGGGCGACCAGCCGGACAAGGCCGAGGCGGTGGGGCGAGAGGCCGCATTGTACGACGTCCGGGCCGAGGCCAAACCGGCCCGCAACATGTTCGCCTTTTCCATCCTGTATCTGATGGCGCTGTTCTCGGCCCTTTTGGTCGAGCAGCTGCCGGGCCTGGGAGCCTGACCGCGTGACCCGTCCTGATTTTATCAAGCTGACCGACGAACAAGTCCGCGCGCGCAAGCGCCGCAACGTGGCCATCGCCCTGGGCCTGGTCGGCTTCATCGTCCTGGTCTTCGTCGTGACCGTGGTGAACCTTCAGCGCAACACCGAGGCCCGCAAGGCGGCCGAGGCGGCGGCGGTCGGCACGGTGCTACAGGCCGACCCCACGCTGCCCGCCCCCGCAGCCGCCCCGGCGTCGGAGCCGACGCCGTGAAGAACCGCAAGAACATGGTCGCGCTGATCTGCGCGGCCGTGGTCATGGGCATGACGGGCGCGGCCTTCGCCGCCGTGCCCCTGTATCGTCTGTTTTGCCAGGTCACGGGCTTTGACGGCACGGTGAAGAAGGCCGAAGCCGCCCCGACCCAGATCCTGGACCAGAGCGTCCTGATCCGCTTCGACACCAACGTCCGCAACCTGCCGATGACCTTCAAGGCCGAGCAGGTCAGCCAGCGGGTGCGAATCGGCGAAACCGGCATGGCCTATTTCAAGGTGACGAACACCTCGGATCAGCCGATCCACGCCACGGCGGCCTATAATGTCGTGCCGGAACGCGCCGGTCCCTACTTCCAGAAGCTGCAGTGCTTTTGCTTCGAGGGGCAGGAAATCGGCCCCGGCGAAACCAAGGAATTCCCGGTCCAGTACTTCGTCGCGCCCGAGATGGCGACGGATGCGGAGTCCAAGGGGGTGCGTGAAATCACCCTCAGCTACACCTTCTTCCCGACCAAAGGCTTCGAGCAGGCCGCTTCCGGCCAATCCGCTACTGGCAAAGCCGGATAGCGGGCGCTATAGCCCCTGATATAACGATCTCTCGCCTTAATTCAGAGACCCCTGGAATGGCCGACGCGCACGCTAAACCGCATCACGACTACCACCTGGTGGACCCGAGCCCCTGGCCGCTGATCTCGTCCATGGCCTGCGTGGCCATGTTCGTCGGCGCGGTCATGTGGATGAAGGGCCTGTTCGGCCTGCCGGAAGGCACCAAGTGGCTGTTCTTCGCCGGTCTGGCGGGCGTTCTGTTC
The DNA here is from genome assembly GCA_029203145.1 of Candidatus Brevundimonas phytovorans. NCBI lineage: Bacteria > Pseudomonadati > Pseudomonadota > Alphaproteobacteria > Caulobacterales > Caulobacteraceae > Brevundimonas > Candidatus Brevundimonas phytovorans. The sequence goes on along the minus strand of CP119309.1, from coordinate 2,489,353 downwards.
GCCATGTTCGGCTGGTGGTCGGACGTGATCAAGGAAGGTCAGAAGGGCGACCACACCCCGGTCGTCTCGATCGGCCTGCGCTACGGCATGATCCTGTTCATCGCCTCGGAAGTGATGTTCTTCGTCGCCTTCTTCTGGATGTTCTTCGACATGGCGCTCTTCACCGAGTCGCGCGCCCTGACCCCGGAAATCGGCAACTGGGCCGACACCGCCGCCGCCTGGAAGACCTGGCCGCCCAAGGGCGTCGAGCTGCTGGACCCCTGGGGCCTGCCGCTGCTGAACACGGTCATCCTGCTGCTGTCGGGCACGACCGTCACCTGGGCGCACCACGCGCTGCAGGTCGGCGACCGCAAGGCCGCCAAGCTGGGTCTGTTGATCACCGTCCTGCTGGGCGTCCTGTTCACCGGCGTTCAGGCCTATGAATACCAGCACATCCTGCACGAGGGCTTCTTCTTCAACGAGGCCGCCACCCACTCCAAGCTCTATGGATCGGTCTTCTTCCTGACGACGGGCTTCCACGGCTTCCACGTCCTGATCGGCACCATCTTCCTGGCCGTCTGCCTGCTGCGTCTGCAAGCCGGTCAGATGAGCCCGCAGAAGCACTTCGGCTTCGAAGCCGCCGCCTGGTACTGGCACTTCGTGGACGTGGTCTGGCTCTTCCTGTTCGCCTTCGTCTACGTCACCTTCGGCTGACGTTGAGCGATCCAGGCTCTGCACTTCAGACGGCGCGGGACGAACAGTCCCGCGCCGATTTGCATGGCGGACAGGCGATCCGCGCGGGCCTGCGCGGCCGTTGCCCCGCCTGCGGCCAGGGGCCTCTGTTCCAGGGCTTCCTCAAGGTCCGCCCCCTCTGTGAAACCTGCGGCTATGACCTCGCCTCGGTCGAGACCGGCGACGGCGCCGCCACCTTCATCATGCAGATCGCCGGCTTTGTGGTCGGCTTCTCGGCCCTGGCGGTCGAGATCGCCTGGCATCCCCCCATCTGGCTGCACCTGATCCTCTGGCTGCCGCTGGTCGCCGCCCTGGCCCTGGGCCTGATGCGCCCCGGCAAGGGGCTGATGACGGCGCTGCAAATGCTGCGAACCCGAGACCCGAAATGACCGTTGCGACCCGCCCGCGTTTTCCCGTCATCCTGACCGTTCTGGCCCTCGCCCTGCTGGGGCTGCTGTTGTCGCTCGGCGTCTGGCAGATGCAGCGGATGCAGTGGAAGGAGGGCCTGATCGACGGGGCCGAGGCCGCCGCCGGCCTGCCGCCCCTGCCGCTGGTCGAGGCGCTGACGCTTGAGGACCCCGAGTTCCGGCGCGTCGTCCTGACCTGTCGCGGTCTGGGCGCGGCGCCCTATGTCGAGTTGCAGTCCATCGAGAACAGCGACGCGGGCGTGCGTCTGGTCTCGGCCTGTGCGGTTGAAGGCGGGCCGACCCTGCTGGTCGATCGCGGCTTCGTCTCCGCCGAGATCTCCGCCCGTCCGCCGGTGAACGCCGACGACACCATGCCGGTCGTCATCACCGGCGTCCTGCGCCGCGCCCCGGCCCCCAGCGCCCTGACGCCGCCGCCCGCCGAGGGCCGCTTCTATGGCCGCGACGCCGAGGCCATGGCCCGCGCCTTGAAGGTCGAGGGGCCGGTGTCGCCCTTCACCGTCTTCGCCACGACCTCGACCAATCCCGACTGGGCCGCGTTGAGGCCCTCGGCGCCGCCCGCCGCCTTCACCAACAATCACCTGGGATACGCCCTGACCTGGTTCGGTCTCGCCGTCGCCCTGATCGCCTTCTACGGGGTGCTGCTGCGCCGCCGCATGACCCGCAAGGATACAGACTCCTGACTGCTCGCCTTCACACCCTGTCCAACGGCGTCCGCGTCGTCTGCGACCCCATGCCCGGTCTGCGGACCTTCGCCCTGACCGTCGCCGTGCGCGGCGGGGCGCGGATGGAGGATGAGGCCCGCTCCGGCTGGTCGCACCTGCTGGAGCATCTGGTGTTCAAGGGCGCCGGCGACATGGGCGCCCGCGACATCGTCGAGCGGATCGAGGCCGAAGGCGGCTCGATCAACGCCGCCACCGGCTATGAGCGCACCAGCTTCGAGATTCGCGCCCTGCACGGCTCCCTGCCTCTGGCCATGCAGATCGTCTCGGACCTGGTCTTCCGCCCCACGCTCGACCCCGCCGAGATCGTGCGCGAGAAGGACGTGGTGGCCCAGGAGATCGCCGAGGCCTTCGACACCCCCGACGACCACGTCTTCGAAATGGCCCAGACGCGGGCCTATGCCGGTCAGGCCCTGGGGCGGCCGATCCTCGGCACCGTCGACAGCCTGAAGGCCGCCGACCGCGCCGCCGTGGCCGACTGGCGCGCCCGCCTCTATTCGCCCGACCGCATGGTGGTCGCGGTCTCGGGCGCGGTTGAAGAGAACGAACTTCTGGCCCTGGCCGAGCGCTGGTTCGGGCAGGAGGCCGCGACGCCGCTGGACCCGCTCGCGCCCGCCGTCTTTGTCGGCGGCGAGGCCAAGCTGACGCGCAAGATCGAACAGGCCAATCTGGTCTTCCAACTGCCGTCGATGGGTGTGCTGGATGCGCGCCTGCCGGCCCTGCGGCTGTTCACCGAAATCCTCGGCGGCGGCATGGCCTCGCGCCTGTTCCAGAGCGCCCGCGAGGACCGGGGGCTGGCCTACGCCATCGACGCCTATCAGGAGGCCTATGAGGACGCCGGGCTGATCGGTATCTACGCCGGGGCCGCCGCCGACCGCGCGGTCGAACTGGCCGAGGTCAGCGCCGCCGAGCTGCTGGATCTGGCCGAGAAGGGGCCTACGGACGCCGAACTGTCGCGCGCCAAGGCCGTGCTGAACGCCACCCTGTGGATGGCCGATGAAAGCCCCGCCAGCCGCGCAGGCCGCAACGCCGCCCAGACCCTGATCTTCGGCGCGCCGGTCTCGTCTGAGGACAGCGCCGCCCGCATCCTGGCCCAGTCCGCTGACGATCTGCGGGCCGTGGGCCGCGCCATGGTCGAGGCCGGGCGCTCGGCCACGGCGGTTCTGGGGCCCAAGGCGGCGGCCCCCGCGGGCGCCGCCTTCACCGCCCGATTGCAGGCCCGCTAAGTCGTGGCTGGCGCTGCGCGCGCGCTGAGGTAGTCTGCTCGCATGGCCCTGTTCGACTGGATGGCCGAGGCGACCGGACCCGTCCTGCGCGGACAGGGGGTCTTGCTGCGCCCGCCGCGTCCGGCGGATCATGCCGAATGGGCCGAGCTGCGCGGCGGCTCGCGCGACTATCTGCAACCCTGGGAGCCGGCTTGGGCCGAAGACGACCTGACGCGGGCGGCATTTCGCCGGCGCCTCGGCGTCTATGCCCGCGAGATGGAGTTGGGCACGGCCTGGCCCCTGTTCGTCTTCGATCCCGCCGAGGACACCCTGATGGGCGCCATCACCCTGTCCAACATCCGGCGCGGCGTGGCCGAAACCGGGACGCTGGGCTACTGGATCGGCCAGCCCTATGCGGGGCAGGGCGTAGGCACGGCGGCGGCCCGGACCATGCTGGGCTTCGCCTTTGGCGCCCTGAAGCTGCACCGCGTCGAGGCCGCCTGTGTGCCGACCAACGCCGCTTCGCGCCGCGTCCTCGAAAAGGCGGGCTTCCGTCAGGAAGGACTGGCGAAAGCTTATTTGAAAATTAACGGCGCATGGGCAGATCATCTGCTGTTCGGCGTCATCAGGGACGAGTTCGTCCCGGACCCGGCCGCGTCCAGTTCTTACATCCGGGATTCGCTTTGAACACACGATCCAGAGCGTTGGCCTGGGACCCCACCACGGCGATCGAGGCGCTGGCCGCCGCCGACGCCGCGCTGTGGATCTGGACGCCCGCCGACGACCAGATTCGCTTTACCGGGGCGACCCGATCCCTGGGCCTCGGTCCGCTGGCGCCTGAGTGTTCGGGCGCCGCCTTCGCGGCCCTGGCCATGCCCCAGGACCGCGCCCTGGCCGACCGCCTGCTCAAGCCCCAGGCTGAGGGCGTGGAGATCGCCGTGCGTCTGCGCATGCGCGGCTGCGAGACCTGCCTGTGGCGCGGCGTCTGGCTGGAGGACGGGTTGCGCGCCGCCGGCGTCGTCGCCCTGGAAACCAAGTTCGCCGGCGCCGACCGCGACACCCTGACCGGCCTGCTGGATCGTCGAACCTTCCTGGTCCGCGTGGCCGAGACCCTGGCCCAGCCGGGGGATTATGAGCTGGTGGTGGCCGACGTCGACCGCCTGCGCCGCCTGAACGAGGCCCTGGGCCATGAACGCGCCGATCTGGTGCTGTCGGCCCTGGGCTCCCGGCTGGCCGGCGCCTTCTCCAAGGACTGTTCGCCCGCTCGAATCGGCGAGGACGAGTTCGCCGTCCTGACCCGGCGCGGGGCGACCGGCGGCAGCGACCGTGTGCGCGAGGCGTTGGAACAGCCGTTGCGCGTCGCGGGCTTCGACATCTATCCGACCGTCTCCATCGGCGCCGTGGCCGCCGAGGGCGGACCGGACGCGCCTGATCCGGCCGAATTGCTGCGCCGGGTCGAACTGGCGGTGGAGCAGGCCAAGACGGCCGGACGCGGCGGAGCCGCCGCCTATGGCCGGGCGCTGGAGAGCGACAGCCTGTCGCGGCTGGCGCTGGAGGCGGACCTGCGCAACGCCTTCGTGCGCGGCGAGATCGAGCCCTTCTATCAGCCCATCGTCAACCTGAAGACCGGCGCCGTCGCCGGGTTCGAGGCCCTGGTGCGCTGGCGTCATCCGCAGCGCGGCCTGGTGCCGCCGGACGACTTCCTGACCCTGGCCGACGAAATGGGCCTGATGAACGAGCTGGGTCTGCTGATGATGACCCAGGCGGCGCGTCAGCTGGCCGAATGGCTGCATCGCCATCCTAGTGCGGGGAAACTGTTCTGCAGCGTCAACCTGTCGGTCGGCGAGATCGAGCGCGACCATCTGGTCGAGGACGTGGCCCGCATCATACAGGAGACCGGCCTGCCGCGCGGCGCGCTGAAGCTGGAAGTCACCGAGGGCGACATCATGCGCGACACCGCGCACGCCGCCGAGGTGCTGACGAAGCTGCGCGAGGCGGGGGCCAGCCTGGCGCTGGACGACTTCGGCACCGGCTTCTCGTCCCTGTCCTATCTGGCGCGCCTGCCCTTCGACACGCTGAAGATCGACCGCTACTTCGTTCTGACGATGAACAAGGACGAGGGCTCGGCCAAGATCGTCAAGTCCGTGGTCAACCTGGGTCGCGACCTGTCACTGGAAGTCGTGGCCGAGGGGGTCGAGAACGCCGAACTGGCCGGCCTGCTGCTGGACGCCAGCTGCCACTATGGTCAGGGCTTCGGCTATGCGCCGGCCCTTCCGGCCCAGGAGGCCGAGGTCTATCTGAACGAGTCGCTGGCCGACGGCACAGCGCCGATCAAGGCGCGGTCGGCATGAAGATCAAGGGCGCGACGCGGGACCGCCTGATCATGGTTGGCGCTGCGACGCCGACCATCCTGGGTTTTGGGCTCGGGTTCCTGTTCACCCGTGACCTCGTACAGGCGGCTGCCATCGGCGGCGTCCTGTGTCTTGCCTCAGCGGGGCTCAGCCTGACGCCGCCCGTGACCGCGGCCCGGATGCGGAATCTGCGCCGCAAGTATCCGAAGGAAGACTAGGCCCGTCCGCTCTGGGCTGACAGGCGGGCGGCGTCGACGCCGAGACCGGCCAGGGCGCGGCTCCACTTGGTGGCATAGTCGGCGTCGAAGATCAGGTCGGGGTCGGCGTCAGCAGTTAGCCAGACGTTTTCGCTGAGTTCCTCCTCCAACTGACCCTCGCCCCAGCCGGCGTAGCCCAGCAGCAGGACCGAGCGGCGCGGGCCGTCGTCTTCGCTCATCGCCGCCAGGGCGTCGCGGGTGCCGGTCACGGCCAGACCCTCGCCGAAGCTCAGGCTGATGTCGTCATTGGTCCAGTCGTCGGTGTGCAGGACAAAGCCGCGCTCGCGCTCGACGGGCCCGCCGATCAGCACCGCCTGTTTCGCCAGGGCGTCGGAGACGGGCGTGTCCAGCTTCTTCAGCACCTCGGACAGGGTGACGCCCGGCGCCGGCTGGTCCAGCCGCAGTCCCATGGCGTGCTCGTCGTCATGGGCGCAGATCAGGATCACGGCGTGGCGGAAACGGTCGTCGTCTATGCCCGGCATGGCGACCAGAAGACGCCCGGTCAGGGAGGAAAAGGCGATCATTCCGCTATCATCGGGTGGGGAGCGTCACGACGCAAGGCGCGAGGGAACGAAGGGCGCTTGGCGATCCTTCCTGTCGTCTCTATCTGACATTCGAACGCTGCCCGGATTCCCCGGGCCTTTCAGCCCTCGGAGACACCCATGACCATCCAGATCGGCGACCGCATTCCCGACGCGACCCTGACCACCATGACCGCCGACGGCCCCAAGCCGGTCACGACCAGCGAGCTGTTTGCGGGCAAGACCGTGGCCCTGTTCGCCGTCCCCGGCGCCTTCACCCCGACCTGCTCGGCGCGTCACCTGCCGGGCTATGTCGATAATCGCGCCGACCTGGCCGCCAAGGGCGTGGACACTGTCGCCTGCCTCTCGGTCAACGACGCCTTCGTCATGGGCGCCTGGGCCAAGGCCAACGACCTGAACGGCGCCGACGACGTGGTCATGCTGGCTGACGGCAACGGCGACTTCACCCGCGCGGTCGGCCTGGCGCTGGACGCCAAGGGTTTCGGCATGGGCGAGCGCTCGCAGCGCTACTCGATGCTGGTCAAGGACGGCGTGGTCGATCAACTGAACATCGAACAGGGCGGCGAGTTCAAGGTGTCCTCGGCCGAGCACCTGCTGGCCCAGCTCTGATGCTGACCGTCATGGTCTGATCCATGACGGACGTCTTCACCCCGGAGAAACGCAGCGCGGTCATGCGCCGGGTGAAGGGGCGCGACACCGCGCCCGAATGGAAGGTCCGGCGGATGCTGCGCGCCGCCGGGATCGGCTACCGTCTGGGCGGCTGCGGCCTGCCTGGACGGCCCGACGTGGTGATGAAGGGGCGCAAGGTCGCCCTCTTTGTCCACGGCTGTTTCTGGCACGGCCACGACTGCCCGCGCGGGGCGCGACAGCCCCAGGCCAACGCCGCCTACTGGATCGCCAAGATCGACCGCAACCGGGCGCGTGACGCGCGGGCCGCGGCGGAGCTGACCGCCGGGGGATGGCGGGTGCTGACGGTCTGGGAATGCCAGTTGCGCCAGCCAGGCTTCGCTGAGGCCCTGGCGACCGAGGTGCGAGAAGACTAGGCGGCCGCGCTTTCGGCGGCGTTGGCCGCGGCGTTCAGCACCTGGGACAGGGCGCCCAGCAGGGCGCCGGGCGTCAGCGGCTTGGAGACGAAGTAGTTCATCCCGGCGGCGGTGCAGGCGGCGATGTCCTCAGGCGCTGTGTCGGCAGTGACGGCGATGACCGGAACGGCGGCGTTCAGCCCGCCGCCGGCGCGCAGCCGCCGCGTGGTCTCGCGTCCGTCCAGTTCGGGCATACGCACATCCATGAAGACGACGTCGAACGGAGTCCGCGCGCAGGCCTCCAGCGCGGCCAGGCCGTCCTCGGCCATGGCGATCTCGCAGTCCATGGACTGAAGGATCAACTGGATGGCGCGGCGGTTGATGGCGTGGTCGTCGACGACCAGGACGCGCAAGGGGGCCTCGGCGAGGGTCTCCTCGGACGGCGCCGGCTCGACGACCGTCGCCGTCTCCGCTGGCGGCGCCTTGGCGGGCGCGGGGGCGGGCGCAGTCGCGGCGGCCGGGGCCGTTGCAACGGGCCGGCTCAGCGGGCGGACGATGGTGGTGCGCGCCTCGGGCGCCAGGGCCGAGGGCGTGGCGTCCAGTGCGGCGCCGCGCGGCAGGATCAGGGACAGGGTGAAGATCGAGCCCTGGCCGGGGGTGCTTCGCACGGTCAGGCGGCCACCCATCAGCTCGATCAGGTCCCGGCTGATGCTCAGGCCCAGACCCGAGCCGCCGAAGCGGGCGGCCACGCCCTCGGCGGTCTGATCGAAGGCGTTGAACAGCCGACCCAACTGGGCCTGCGTCATCCCGGCGCCGGTGTCCTCGATGTCGATGAGCAGGACATGGGCGCCGTGTTCGTCGGGCCAGGCGTTCAGACGCAGGGTGATGGCGCCCGCGTCGGTGAACTTCATGGCGTTGGAGATCAGGTTGTTCAGCACCTGGCGCAGGCGCATGGCGTCGCCGCGCACCATCTGCGGCAGGGTGCGGGCCCCCTCCATGCGCAGGCGCAGACCCTTGGCGCGGACGGGGCCGGCCCATAGGCGCGCCGTCTGCGACAGCAGCAGGCGCAGGTCGAAGTCGCGGCTGTCCACGCTCATCCGTCCAGCGTCCAGCCGCGCGTGGTCCAGCAGGTCGTCGAGCAGGGCCTTCATCATCAGGCCGGCGTCGGTGATCAGGGCCACCTGCTGACGGGCGGACCCGGACTTGTCGCCGCGATCCAGATCGTCGGCGCCGGTCAGGATAGCGCTGATCGGGGTGCGCAGGTCATGGGCGACGGCGGCCAGGAAGGCGCCCCGGCTGGCCATGACGGTTTCGGCCTCGGCGCGCTTGCGGTCCGCCTCGATACGGGCGGCGGTCTCGGCGCGATTGGCGCGGGACAGGTGCTTGCGCGTGTTCAGGCAGAAGACGGTGTAAGACAGGATGGCGATCGCTGTGGCGGTGACGATGTGCGGCGCGGCGCCCATCTGGGCCATGAACAGCGGGGTCAGGGCGAAGATCGACAACTGGGGCAGGACGGTGCAGGCGAAGATTCGCATCGACCCGGCCGACATGATGACTGAGTTGATCATGCCCGCGGACAGAAGGACCGAGGCGGCGACGCCGCCCATGGCCCCGCCCACGGTCCACAGCGGCACGGCCATGACGCCGAAGAAGCCGGCGTTCAGCATCAACACCAGATCGCCGTAAAGGCCGCGCCAACCCGTCGGCTCCGTCACCCTGCCCGCGACGACGGGGGCGAAGACCTCCGCCTCCAGAAACTGGATCAAGGTGTAGATCACCAGCCAGGTCGCGCTGAAGCGCCAGCCCAGCATGGGGCTGAACACAAGGGCGGTCGCCACCCCCATGACGATGCGTTGCAGCATCGCCTTGCGGCGTTGACGAATGGCGGGCGCCCAGATGGTCGAGGCGGCGTCGGCGGCGGGTTGCGTCATGCGACTTTCCGAGCAGGCGATTTCGCCTATCGGGTCAATGATGCAGCGGCTTGCCCTAATGCTCCGTCAACGACCGGCGCCGACCGCGTCGGAAAGATGGGCGAAGCCTTCGGCGCGCAGACGGGCGGCCAGATCGCGCTTGACGGCGCCGATCAGGCCGGGGCCGTCATAGATGAGGGCCGAATAGATCTGCACCGCCGTGGCGCCCGCGCGGATGCGCGCCCAGGCGTCAGCCCCGCTTTCGATCCCGCCCACCGCGATCAGCGGCAGACGCCCGGCGGCGGCCTCAGCGGCGGCTTCCAGGGCCTTCTGGGCGAAGGGCTTGAGCGGCGCGCCCGACAGGCCGCCGGCCTCGCCCGCAAAGCCGGATTTCAGCGTGGCGGGGCGCTCCAGCGTGGTGTTGGACACGATCAGGGCGTCGATGCCGTGCGCCAGCGAGGCCTCGACGATCATGCCGATCTCTTCGCCGATCAGGTCGGGCGCGATCTTCAGAAACACCGGCGCGCCGTCGGCGGGACGGGCCTCGTTGATCCGCCCCAGCAGGTCGTCCAGCGCCTCGCGCCCCTGCAGCGCGCGCAGACCGGGCGTGTTGGGCGAGGAGATGTTGATGGTGAAGTAGTCGGCCAGACCCGCCAGTCGTTTCAGGCCTGCGACATAGTCGGCCGCCTTGTCCTCGGTGTCCTTGTTGGCCCCCAGGTTGGCGCCGATGGGGGTGCGCTTCGGACGGTGGGACAGCCGCGCGGCGAAGGGCTCCAGCCCCTCATTGTTGAAGCCCATGCGGTTGATGACGGCGCGGTCTTCGGACAGGCGGAACAGGCGGGGCTTGGGGTTGCCTGGTTGAGCGCGAGGCGTGACCGAGCCGCATTCCACGGCGCCGAAGCCCAGGCGTGAAAGCCCGTGCAGCGCCTCGCCGTTCTTGTCGAGCCCTGCGGCCAGACCGACCGGGTTGGACATTTCCAGCCCGGCGATGCGGGTCTTCAGGATGGGATCATCGGCGCGGGCCGCCGGCAGGGGCGTGACCTGCAGGGCGCGAATGGCCAGACGGTGCGCCGTCTCGGGGTCCATCTGGCGCAGGATGACGGCGCCGAGGTCGGTCAGGCTCATGGGTTTTCGCTCAGGATCATCTCGCCGTCGGCGCTGACCGTCAGGGCGCGCACGCTTCGCGTCGCCGCGACCGGCAGGGGGCCGTAGATATGGGGGAAGAGGGCGCCGCCGCGCGACGGCTCCCAGACCAGGGCCTCGCCCAGCGCTGTCAGATCGACCTCGACCAGCATCAGGTCGCTCTGGCCCGCATAGTGTTTGGCGGCGGTCACGGCCAGCTGATCGGCGGCGGACAGGTGGATATAGCCGTCGGCGTGGTCGACCGGCGAGCCGTCATAGGCGCCCTCGGCCAGGGTCGCCCGCCAGTCGGCGCGGCTCAGGATCTTGAAGGCGGTGGTCGGCAGGTCGGTCATTTGGCGAGATCGTGCGGCGTCAGCCAGCCTTCGTAGGAGGGGCGTCCGGCGACATCGACAGTGAAGATGGCCGCCGCCCCGGTGGGAAAACCGCCGCTCATCTTGTCCATGACGCCGGGCGAGGCGGCGCTCTCGATCAGATATTCGACCGCCAGCTGGTGCACGCCGGGATTGTGCGCCACCAGCAGCAGACAGCCCGCCGTATCCTCGGCGGCCTCGACCGCACGGCGCAGGGTGTCGGACGAGGCGTTGTAGAGGGCGGGCGACAGATGCACCTCGACGTCGCCCATGGCCTCGCTGACCGCGTCCCAGGTCTGATGCGTGCGCCGGGCGCTGGACACCAGGGCCGTGTCGGGACGCAGGCCGCGTTCGGCCAGGGCCCGGCCCATGGCCAGGGCGTCGGCGCGGCCGTGTTTGGACAGGGGGCGGTCGATGTCGCCGCCGGTGGCGCTTTTCTCGGCCTGGGCGTGACGCATGATGATCAGTCGCTGCATGGGCTCGCCTTAAGGCCGTTTGCGCTCGCCGACCAGTGCATGAGCGGGCGGCCCATGGTCGCGCGAGGCGGGCGAGGGTGTCAGCGCCGGGCGTCCCGCCAGCACCGTCTGGGCCAGACCCTGCGGGCGTACCCGCGCATAGGATTGCCGCGTAGCCTCCAGCATGATCAGGCCCGCCGCCCCCGGCAGCATCCAGCGGCCCATCTGCTCGATCCCGTCAGCCATGGGCAGCAAGGGCCGCCACGGCGGGACATAGAGGGCTTGCGACCAGGCGGCGGGCTCCAGGCCCACCTCGCGCACCAGCCGCTCCAGTTGGCCGCGGGTAAAGGGGCGGCCGTGGCCGAAGGGGGTGGTTTCGGCCCGCGCCCACATGCCGCCGCGCGCCGCCGTGGCCAGGATGATGCGCCCGGCGGGGGCCAGGGCCCGCACCGCCTCGGTCAGCAGGGCGCGGGGATCATCGGCCTCCTCCAGGGCGTGAACCAGCAGGATGCGGTCGAAGGTTCCGGCGGCGAAGGGCAGGCGTTGCTCATCGACGAGCAGGGTGCGATTGCGGCCCCCCGCCGTCCACGGCTCGGCGCCCTGTCCGCCCGGCATGGCGGCGATGACGCGGCGGGCGCCGACAAAGCCGTCCAGCCAGGGCGTGGCGTAGCCCAGCCCCAGGACGTCGCAGCCGTTGGCCTCGCCCCAGGCGTCTTCCAGCCGTCGCGCCAGCATGCGCCGCACCAGCGCGCCGGTCGGCTCGCCGTAGAAGGTGCGAAGATCGTCGATGCTGCGGCGCATTTCTCTCACTCACGCTCTATTCGCTGCGCTCATCGCTCCGTGGGGGGGCGAAGGGTCGCCGACGCCCGGTCGGGCTTTGGGCAGCGGGGTCGAGCTTGGTTCTCTCGCGCCACTATAGTCCCCAGATGGCCTTGGCTGCTAGGATGCCTCCATGACCCTGACCGTGCGCCAGTTCGCCTGCCTGTCCGACAACTACGGCTTCCTGATCCGCGACGAGGCGACCGGGATGGTCGCCACCGTCGACACGCCGGACGCCGAGGCCGTTCTGGCCGAGATCGAGGCGTCGGGCTGGGGCCGGTTGGACCTGATCCTCAACACCCACTGGCACCCCGACCATACCGGCGGCAATGAACGCCTGAAGGCCGAGACCGGCTGCGAGATCATCGGCCCGGAAGAAGTCCGCCGCGCGGCGCCGCTCGATCGCGTCGTGGTCGATGGTGATGTGGTGCGGTTGGGCGAGACAGCCTTCGACGTGGTGCTCTTGCCCGGCCACACCCTGGGCCATGTAATCTATCGGTCGGTCGAGGACGATCTGGCCTTCGTCGGCGACGTCATCTTCGCCCTGGGCTGCGGACGCCTGTTCGAGGGCTCGCCCGAACAGATGTGGGACAGTCTCGGCCGCATCGCCGCCTGGCCCGAGACGACCACCCTCTACTGCGCCCACGAATATACGGCCTCGAACGCCCGCTTCGCCCTCAGCCTGGACGACCGGCCCGAGATGAAGGCCCACGCCGAGGCTATCTTCGCCGCCCGTGAGCGGGGGCAGCCGACCGTGCCGACCACGGTCGCGGCCGAGCGCCGCTTCAACCCCTTCCTGCGCGCCGCCGACGCCGCCGACTTCGCCGCCCGCCGCGCGGCCAAGAACGGGTTCAGGGGCTAGTTCTTCGCCTTGCGGTCGATCAGGACGGCCTGCTGCCAGCGGCTAGGCGCCTTGTCGGTGCGGTGGATGCAGCCGGCCCAGCAGCAGGGGCGCTTCTGGCCTTCCCGCAGTTCCTCAGTCGTGCGTTCGATGCGGCGCTGGCGCGTCTTGGGCTGCTTGGCGTCCTCGACCCAGCAGATGAACTCGTTGCGGCCCAGCGGCGTCAGCGCCTTCCACAGGGCAAAAACCTCGGGGTCCGCCCGCAAGGCCGCTTGAAGTTCGGCGTCCGCTTCATGGACCACGCCATGCGGAAAATCGCTGGCCATGAAGCCTCCAGATGCAGACGGTGGCTGGAGCTTGTTCGCGAAGCGGCCGAATGTCCATCACCGGCTGTGGGGTGCAGTTCGGCAATGGGGGGAAAGCCGGCTTTGCCATATGTAGCTTGGTTGCATGACTGAAGACGATTTCCGCCGTTACGAAAAGCTCGTCACCGAGGCTGGCTTCGACGTGAAAACGAGTCGCTACGACGTCGACCATTTCGGAAACTGGATGATCGTGGTGGGCCGAATGGATCTACCGCAACAGCGGATCGTATGGGATGGCAAGGACCGCACGCTGACCGTCGAGACCGCCGCGAGTAATGGGTGGTTCCCGAAGTGGTTCGGGCCAGAGCACGCATCAGGCGCCGCGCTCGCGAGCCTTTCATCTCATGTTTCTCAAGAATGGCTATCGCAGATGGAGCGGGAGCGTCTGGAAGGATGGGCGACCTTTTATCTGCAGCAGGTCCTCTCCATCGCCGTCGGTCTTTGGGAGGAAGGCCGCTACGCTGAATATGTCCAAATGCTTTCGCCCCACAGAGAGCGACTATCGCCAGCACAACTGAAGCGTCTTGATCTCGCGAAAAGGCGCGCCGCCGACGGCTAACGCCGACAAGCGGAAGATTGTAGATTCCCCCATGGGTCGAAAACAGACTTTCATGGGGTCCGCTCTCAAGCGCGGAGTCAGTCCTGCGGGATCACCGCGCGGATGACACGGGCGGACGAGGGTCGGCCGGCGATGCCGCGCTGGGGGTCGACCACGACGCGCAGGTCGCCCTGGGAATAGCTGACCGAGGCGCGGCTGCCCTCGACCACGGTGATGCTGCGCAGCCGGTCCAGGAAGGGCCGGGCGCTGGGCGAGCGGGCGATGCGGACCACAGCGTCGGTGGTGACGATCAGGGCCTCGATGCACAGGGCCTCGGACTGGTCGCCCGAGACGTTGATGCGCACCAGCCGGCCCATGGCCTCGCTGACCAGACCGCTGCGGCGGGTCATCAGGTTGAACATCTGCACGGGGCCGAGGCTGGTCGGCTCCAGGCTGACCGCGGGGCCGGCGGGGGAGACGGGCGAGCCGCCCGGGTTGCGCGTCGTATAGAGGGTGATGCCGCCGCTGGGGGTGACGCGCAGCACCTGTTCGCCGGCGTCGTTGCGATAGATGGTGTCGCCGCGCGGCGCCGAGGAGGGACGCAGGGCCCAGGTCTCGGTCGAGCGGTCGAACCGCAGCAGGGTCAGGGACCCGGCGCGGTCCAGCACAAAGCCCTGGCCGGCCTCGGAGACATAGCGGGCCGGAGGCGGCAGGGTGCGCGTCACCGACTGATCGCGGATCGAACGGCTCTGCTCGGCCTGGGCGTTGGAGCGCAACTGGGCCGCCGCCGGGGTGGCCGCCAGACCCGCCGTCAGGCAGGCGGTCAGGGTCATCAGGGCGGCGAGGTCCAGGCGCAGGCCCGCGACCGTCCGGGCGGGGTGCGCCGGGACGGCGAAGCGTGGCGGATTCTCCGCTGCAACCTCGACCGTGGCCATCATGAAAGCAGTGGTGGAACGCCCGAACGGCGGATTTTAGGCAAAGCGGATTTAGCCAACCAGGTACTGGCCGCCGTTCAGCGACAGGGTGCAGCCTGTGACATATCCAGCACGCTCGCCTGAAAGCCAGGACACCATGTCGGCGATCTCCTCGCCTTTTCCGAGCCGTCCGACCGGAATCTGGGCCACGATGCTGTCCAGAACCTTCTGATCCATGGCCCCGACCATCTCGGTGTCGATATAGCCGGGGGCGATGCAGTTGACGGTGACGCCCTTGCGCGCGTTCTCCAGGGCCAGGGCCTTGGTGAAGCCGATCATCCCGGCCTTGGCGGCGGAATAGTTGGCCTGACCGATCTGGCCCTTCTGGCCGTTGATCGAGGAGATGTTGACGATGCGGCCAAAGCCCCGGTCGCGCATGCCGTTGATCACCTGGCGCGTCATGTTGAAGACGCTGTCCATGTTGACGCGAATGACGTCGGACCACTGGTCGTGGCTCATCTTGTGGAAGAAGCCGTCGCGGGTGATGCCGGCGTTGTTCACCAGGGTGTCGATGGGGCCCAGTTCGGCCTCGACTTCCCGCACCGCCCGTTCGCAGTCCTCGAACGATCCGACATTGCCCTTGATGACCATGACGCCCAGCTCGCGCGCGGTCGCCGCCGCCGCTTCGTCATTGCCGGAATAGCCGGCGGCGACGGCCATGCCGTCTTCCCTCAACCGCTGGACAATCGCCTTGCCGATACCCCGGGTTCCCCCCGTCACCAGAGCCACTCGCGCCATGATCCGCTCCCCATTTTGGACGACGCCGCATCAACGTCGTCCTACCCTCGGCAACCAGCCTTAGCTTGGCAAGGGGCGTGGGAGAAGACGCCGTTACGCGGCTTGGTCAATCTGGGCCATGTCGATGACGAAGCGATAACGGACGTCGGATTTCTCCATTCGCGCATAGGCCTCGTTGATCTGATGCGGGGCGATGGTCTCGATGTCGCAGACGATGCCGTGGGCGGCGCAGAAATCCAGCATCTCCTGGGTCTCACGGATGCCGCCGATCAGGCTGCCGGCCACGCTGCGACGACGCCACAGCAGGGGCATGGCGAAGACCGGCAGACCCTCGGTGGTCAGGCCCAGCATGACCATGGTCCCGTCGCGCGCCAGCAGGTTCAGGTGGTTGGCGATCTCATGCGTGGCGGAAACCGTGTTGATGATCAGGTCGAACTGCTCGGCCGCCGCCGACATGGCGGCCTCGTCGGAGTTGATCAGGAAGTGCCGGGCGCCCATGCGTTCGGCGTCGGCGCGCTTGCGGTCCGAGGTCGACAGGACGGTGACTTCCGCCCCCATGGCCACGGCCAGCTTCACGGCCATGTGACCCAGTCCGCCCAGACCCACGACCGCCACCTTGGACCCCGGACCCACCTTCCAGTGACGCAGCGGGCTGTAGGTGGTGACGCCGGCGCACAGCAGGGGCGCGGCGGCGTCCAGCGGCAGGCTGTCGGGAATGGACAGGACATAGTTCTGATCGACCGTGATCCGGTCGGAATAGCCGCCTTGGGTTATGGTCTGGCCGACCGCCTCGCCCTTGGGATCGCGCGAGCCATAGGTCTGGGTCATGCCGGGGACGCAGTATTGCTCCTCGCCCGCCTGACAGGAGGCGCAGGTGCGGCAACTGTCGACCATGCAGCCGACGCCGACGCGGTCGCCGACCTTGAAGCGGGCGACATTGGCGCCGACGGCGGTGACGATCCCGGCGATCTCGTGGCCCGGCACGATGGGATAGCGGGTGCCGCCCAGGTCGTTGTGGACGACGTGCAGGTCGGAATGGCAGACGCCGCAGTACTTGATCTCGATGGCCACATCGTCCGGTCCCGGATCGCGGCGATCAAAGCTGTAGGGCGTCAGGGGCTGGTCGGCGGCGGTGGCGGCGAAGGCGCGCGTGGCGATCGGCATGGGACGGTCCTTGAAGCTGGGCGGTAAGGCGCGCCGCAAATGGGACGCGCCCCGCGTCGCCGCAAGACGACCCGGCCGCTATTTCAGTTTCGCGATCAGCGCCTGAGCCGCTGCGGGGTTCCGCACCTTGGCCCCGGAAATGAAGTAGGCGAAGACGTCGCCGCGCTTGGCCCAGTCGCGCGCCTGCTTGGCCACGGCGTCCAGTTCGTCTGAGGTCATGCCCGTCGGTTCATCCTCGCGGCTGGACATCAGGCGGGCGTAGGAGAAGTCGGCGGTGGCCTCGTCGATCTGGGGCCAGGTCGGGGACTCGTCGTCGACGGCATAGACGATGGCCGCGCCGTATTGGCGCGCCAGGTCATAGAATTCCTGACAGGCGAAGGTCGGGTTGCGGACCTCAAGCGCGTGACGCAGCCGCACGCCGTCCTTTTCCCTGGGCAGCAGTTTCAGGAAGCCCTCGAAGTCCTCGGCGTCGAACTTCTTGGTGCCCATGAACTGCCAGTTGATGGGCCCCAGCTTGTCGCCCAGCAGGGTCAGTCCTTGCGACAGGAAGCGGTCGAAGCTCTCGCCGCCCTCCGACAGGACCTTGCGGTTGGTGCAGAACCGGCTGGCCTTGATCGCAAAGACGAAGTCGTCGGGCGTCTCGTCGCGCCACTTCATCCAGCTGTCGGGCTTGAAGGTCGAGTAATAGGTGCCGTTGATCTCGATCGAGGTCAGCGCCCGGCTGGCGAACTCCAGCTCGCGCTTCTGCGTCAGGCCCTCGGGATAGAAGACCCCCCGCCACGGCTCAAAGGTCCAGCCGCCGACGCCGATATGGATGGAACCTGTCATGGCTGAGCCTCCTGCGTCCCTCTTGATCGCAGAAATCGCGCTGTCCCGCCACGGAAAGCGGACCCGTCGAATGTCGGCTCAGGGGGGGTAGCGGACCTTACAACCGCGCGATCTACGAGCGGGCGGGACGTGGCCTTCAACCGCCTTCCTCAACGGCTACCCGTCGCGGCCCGCGAGTGCGCTGGTGCACTCGGCCCATTGACGGGCCTGTTCGTCCGTCAGCATGACGGGGAAGGTGGTCGGCATTGACCCGCCTTCCATCGTGTAAGCGACGTCAAGCTGGCCTTCAGTAGACAACCGGGTCATGGCGTTCAGCGTCTCGTCGCCGGTGAAGTCGTAGACGAAGAGCCGGAAGTTCGGGTCGTCGGCCTCAAAATTCGCCCGTTGCTCCGACAAATTTGTACGGTAGCCGTTGACCACGTAAGCGTTTGCCGGCGGCCGCCAGCCGCCATTCTCCACGGCCAGGACGCCAAGCTTCATCCCGATGAAAACTCGGCTCTGATCCGGCCAGTTGTAAAAGGTGAAGCTCCCTGACACCGCAACCGGCTGACCGCGGAAGTACGCCGTGTCCACCACGTAGACATCGAAGCTTGCCTCACAGGCGAAGTGGATGCCGTCTCTGAACTTCGGACTGACGACGACAGACTCGGTCTGGGCCTGGGTATGAAGCGCGAGGATCGCTAGGGCAGTCGCAAGCATGTTGGTCCTGTCAGTGGGGGCCGCTAGCAGCTTCCCCTTTAAACTGTTCGAGTCGCCTACACTTGCGAAGATAGCCTCCTTTCCGCAGCGTGGACAATGTGATGCCAGCGCGGATGGCGGGCGGGTCGAAAACCGTCGTTGTCTCGCGCGCCGATTAGCCGTCGTTGATCGTCCTTCACCGCCGAGGCAGCCGAAGGCTGGCGGCGCAGTGGCGCAACGCCGCAGCCGGGTCTATAGCGCCGCCGTCGTGGGAGTGTTGTGCGCGTGCCGGAACTGACGCCTGAAATCATCGCCCTTCTGGGCCTGGCGTCGGTCATCGCCGGATTCATCGACGCCATCGCGGGCGGCGGGGGTCTGATCTCTCTGCCGGCTCTGTTGTCGGTGGGATTGAACCCGGTCGCCGCCATCGCCACCAACAAGGTGCAGGGCAGCGTCGGCACGGCCAGCGCCCTGTGGAACTTCTGGCGCAAGGGGCGTGTGGATTTCCGCCTGATTCGCTGGCCTCTGGCCCTGGTCGGCGTGGGGGCGGGGCTGGGCGCCGTGGCCGTGACCCTGGTGGATTCGCGCTGGCTGATGATCCTGCTGCCGGTCCTGCTGATCGGCATTGCGCTGTATTTCCTGCTCGGACCCAAGGCCTCGGACGAGGACGCCCACGCGCGCCTGACGCCGCTGGCCTATGCCTTTGTCGCGGGCGGGATCGGTTTTTACGACGGCTTCTTCGGCCCCGGCACGGGCTCCTTCTTCGCCCTCAGCCTGGTCATGCTGCTGGGCATGGGGCTGACGCGGGCCACGGCCCATACCAAGGCGCTGAACCTGATGAGCAATGTCGTCGGCATCGTGGTGCTGGCGGCGGGCGGTCACGTGGTCTGGACGCTGGCGGGCATCATGGCCGTGGGTCAGTTCGTCGGCGGGCGGCTGGGCTCGCACGCCGCCATGCGCTTCGGGCCGCGCCTGATCCGACCCCTGCTGGTGGTCATTTCGCTGGGCATCACGGCGCGGCTGCTGTCTGACCCGGCCAATCCCCTGCGGGTCATGGCGGCGGGCTGGTTCAGCTAGATCGGCCTAGTTGGGCGTCAGCATCGCCAGGGCGGTCAGCAGGTCGCGGGCGGTGACGGGCTTGGCCAGATGCAGATCGGCGCCGGCCTCGCGGGCGGCGTCGCGGTGCTCGGCCATGGCGTTGGCGCTCAGCATCAGGATCGGCGTGCGCGGGGGCGTCGCGCGCGCGGCCTCCAGCGCACGAATGGCCCGCGTGGCCGTCAGACCGTCCATGCCGGGCATCTGCATGTCCATCAGCACCACGTCGAAGGCCTGGGTTTCACAGGCGGCGACGGCCTGGGCCCCGTCATCGACGATGACCAGTTCGGCCACATGGTCGGCCAGGATCAGTTGCACCACGCGCTGGTTGACGGGGTGATCCTCGGCCAGCAGCACGCGCAGGCGGCGCGACAGGCCGGGTCCCGCCGCGGCGGGCTCTCGCGCGTCATAGGCCTGAAGGCTTTCGGCGCGGGGCAGGGGCAGGACGACGCTGAACCGGCTGCCGAGGCCGGGCGTGGAGGCGCCCTCGATGCGCCCGCCCATCATCTCGGTCAGGGAGCGGCAGATCGACAGGCCCAGGCCGGTGCCGCCAAAACGGCGCGTGATGCTGGTGTCGGCCTGGCTGAAGCGCTGGAACAGCTGGGCGGCATGGTCGGCGTCAAAGCCGACGCCGGTGTCCTCGATCACGAACGACAGCAGCGTCGGGGCGCCGTCGTCCTCGCTCAAGCTGAAGCGGACGCTGACCGAGCCCTCGGCGGTGAACTTGACGGCGTTGGACAGGAGGTTGCCCAGGATCTGGCTGATGCGGACGCTGTCGCCGATGAAGACGCCGCGCACATGGGGCGGGCGATGGACCTGGAAGCTCAGGCCCTTGTCCTCGGCCTTCATCCTCAGGGTGTCCAGGGTGGCGGCCAGGGCCTCGTCCAGATCGAAGGGGCGCAGCTCCAGCGTCAGCTTGCCGGCCTCGATGCGCGACACGTCCAGCATGTCCGAGACCAGCCGCTCCAGCGTCACGCCGGAGGTGGCGATCAGCCCCACCATCTCGGCCTGCTCCGGCGACAGGGGCGTGCGCGACAGGGCGTCGACGATGCCGATGACCCCGTTCAGGGGCGTTCGGATCTCGTGGCTCATATTGGCCAGGAAGTCGGACTTGGCGCGGTTGGCGGCCTCGGCGGCGGCCTTGGCGTCGATCAGGGCCTGTTGCGCGGCGATCTTGGCGGTGACGTCGCGGGCGACGGCGTAGATGCGGTCGCCGAACTTCTGGGCCCGCCATTCCAGGGTGACGTAGTGGCCGTCACGGTGACGATAGCGGTTCACATGACCCCGGACCGGGGCGTCGGGACCGCGCATCTCGACCTCGGCCACGCTGTCGCGTGTTGCGGGCAGGTCGTCGGGGTGAACCAGGGTCAGGATGGCCAGACCGATCAGGTCCTCGGGCTCATAGCCCAGGATGGACGCCCAGGAGGCGCTGGCCCGGACGATGATCCCTTCCAGATCGCGAATGACCAGCAGGTCCAGCGATACGTCGAAGAAGGTGGCCAGATCGGCCGCAGCGTCGCGCGCCAGCTGCGGCTTTCCCGTCAGGGATAGGGCGGCGGCCGGCGGCAGGGGCATGGGTGATCCTTGGGCTACAGATCGCCACGCTTAAACTGCGCCGGTTAAGGCAGCCTTGCCGCTGTGTGACAGCGGGCCGCCGCCGGACCGGTTCAGTAGGCGAAGTCGCGATAGATGCGGCTGACGTCGCCCTGCCACTCGCCGTGATACAGCTCCAGCAGGCGGTCGGCCGGGGTCACGCCGCTGTCGGCGATGTCTTCCAGCTCCGACAGATAGCCGCGCTCGTCGACCATGCCGCCCGAGAAGCGGGCGCGGTTCTTCAGGCCGTGCTTGGCGATCTCGACCAGATCGACGGCGATGTCGCGCACGCTGCGGCCCGCCACCTCGGCCTTGAGGCCCAGGCGGGTGACGTCGCGGCGCAGGCGCTCGTGGTCGGCGATGTCCCAGTCCTTGCACAGGTCCCAGGCGGCGGCCAGCGACGGCGCGTCGTACAGGATGCCGGCCCACAGGGCGGGCAGGGCGCAGATGCGGCTCCACGGACCGCCGTCGGCGCCGCGCATCTCCAGATACTGTTTCAGGCGCACTTCGGGGAAGAGGGTGGTCAGGTGGTCGGCCCAGTCCTTGGCCGTGGCGCGCTCGCCGGGCAGGGCGTCCAGACCCTCGGTCATGAATTTGCGGAACGACTGGCCCGACAGGTCGACATAGGTCTCGCCGCGCTTGGCGAAATACATGGGGGTGTCCAGCGCATAGTCGGCGTAGCGCTCGTAGCCGAAGCCGTCGGCGAAGACGAAGTCCAGCATGCCGGTGCGGTCGGGATCGGTGTCGGTCCAGACATTGGCGCGGGCCGACAGGAAGCCGTTGGGCTTGCCCTCGGTGAAGGGCGAACAGGCGAACAGGGCCGTGGCGATGGGCTGAAGCGCCAGCGAGGTGCGGAACTTCATGATCATGTCGGCTTCTGAATCGAAGTCGAGATTGGCCTGGATGGTGCAGGTGCGCAGCATCATGTCGAGGCCCAGCGAGCCCTTCTTGGGCATGTAGGCGCGCATGATGCCGTAACGGCCCTTGGGCATGACCGGCACGTCCTCGCGCCGCCACAGGGGGTCGAAACCGGCGCCGAGGAAGCCGAGGTTCAACTGGTCGGCGACCTGCTTGACCTCCATCAGGTGCTGGCCGGTCTCCGAACAGATGTCGTGGATGGTCTGCAGCGGCGCGCCCGACAGCTCGAACTGACCGCCCGGCTCCAGGCTGATCGAGGCGGTGAAGCCCTCGGCGTTCTTGCGCTCCAGGGCGATGACGTGGCCGGCTTCCTCCACCGGCGACCAGCCGAAGCGTTGCAGCCCGGTCAGCATGGCCAGGATGCCGTTCTCGCCCTCATAGGCGGGGCGGCGCAGGGTGGACTTGTCGAAGCCGAACTTCTCGTGCTCGGCGCCGATGCGCCACTGGTCCTTGGGCTTCTCGCCCTTCGACATGGCGTGGATCAGGTCGTCTCTGGAAAGCGGCGCCGTGTCGGTCATCTGTAACCCCTGCTGTCGCGGCTAGATGGGCGAGGATACGGCCCCGCTCAAGAGGGGAGGCGAGAAACTTCTATCGCTCCCAGTCGCCGATGGCGGCCTGCCACAGGGTCATGGCGGCGATGGCGGCGGTGTCGGCGCGCAGGATGCGCGGGCCCAGAGAGACGGCGGTGGTGAAGGGCAGGCTGCGCAGCCGCTCGCCTTCCTCCGGCGAAAAGCCGCCCTCGGGGCCGATCAGGATGGCCCACTTGCCCCCGCCCGCCGCCGTCAGGGCCGAGACGGCGGGCGCCCCGCCGGTCTCGTCGCAGAACATCAGGCGGCGCGAGGCGTCCCAGCCGTCCAGCAGGGCGTCCAGCTTGACCGGATCATCGACCAGGGGCACGTCCAGCCGCCCGGTCTGCTCGGCGGCCTCCTCGGCGATGGCGTCCAGACGATCGAGGCGCAGGCGGTCGGCGTTGGTCCGGTGGGTCAGGGCCAGTCGCACGCGCGCGGCGCCCAGTTCGGTGGCCTTCTCGACGATGGTTTCGATCCGCGCCTTCTTCACCACGGCGACGATCAGTTCCAGATCGGGGCCGTGGGTCTGTTCGCGCACCTGTTCCTCGGCGCGCAGGACGACGCCCTTCTTCAGCACCTCGGCCACGCTGACGCGCCATTCGCCGTGACGGCCGTTGAAGGCCAGCAGGTCGTCGCCCGCCTTCAGCCGCATCACCTGGGTCAGGTAGCGCGACTGGTCGAGGGTCGGAGCGACGGCGAGGCCGGGGGCGAGGTCGCCCTGAACGTGCAAACGGATCATGTCAGGGATTTAGCGGGCGCGCGGGCCGCCGTCATCCCGGACTGATGCGCCAATCCGTCTTGCTGTCTGATGCGATCCTATCCACATATCGATGGTATCGATATGGAGTGCGCGAATTGCTGCGAGCGTTTGAGCGTCGAGCGGGGCCCTTTGCGGCGGTCGCCGTGGCTGTGATTGTTTCCATCGGGACCTATGCGCAACTTGCTCTGCCCTACCCCCGAGGAGGGCCTTGGCCAGCAGGGTGCTATTTCGGGGATGCCCTCATCGTCTTCATTCGATGCGACGCTAGCGTGCCCGGATTTATCGAGCCGGTTCTGACCTGGAGCTGGTACCTGACCTGGGGGTGGTTCTGGCTGGTGGCCTTCTTTGTCCCGCTTGCGCCCTACCTGGGCCTGCCGGTGCTGGGGGTATGGATCACCACGCTGGTCATTGCGGCCCGCTGGGTCTGGCGAAAACGCCCGTGGCGCCCTCGCGGGGATGAGCGGGAAATATAACGCAGCTATCTTCTATGTCAGCCGGTCGCGCTGGGCGGGCCAGACGGGGGGCAGGTCGGTCCAGCCCTGGGCGTGGCGCAGTTCGCGTTCCAGCATCCGACTCATGGCGTCCAGCGGCAGGTCGTTGGGATCGTCGCCGAAGGGATCTTCCAGTTCGTCGCCCAGAGCGTCGAGCCCGAAGAAGGTGTAGGCGACCAGCAGGGACACCGCCATCGTCCACCACCCCAGCGCGGGGGCCAGGGCGAAGGGCAGCATCAGGCAGAAGGCATGGGCCGTGCGGTGCAGCAGAAGCGCATAGGCGAAGGGCAGGGGCGTGGTCTTGATTCGCTCGCACCCGGCCAGAACATGGCTCATCTCGGTCAGCCGCAACTCCAGCACCGAATAGCGGATCGGGTCGATCAGGCCGTCGCGCAGCAGTTCGGCGCACTGGCGGCCCACCGAAGTCAGGGCGGCGTCGGTGGCGTGGGGCGCGGGCTCGACCGAGGTCCAGCGGGCGATCTCGCCAGCCTCGTCGCGGCCCCGCAGGCGGGCGGCCAGGCCGAAGACGAAGCCGCCGACGCCATCCAGCATGGGCGTGCGGCGCTCAGCCGGCAGCAGGGTCGTCTGGCGGACGAAGGAGCGGACGGCGATGATCAACTCGCCCCACAGCTTTCGCGCCTCCCACCAGCGGTCATAGCAGGCGTTGTTGCGGAAGCTCATGAAGATCGACAGCGCCAGCCCGATCAGGGCGAAGGGCGCCGCCGCCAGATGCACCGGCAGGTCGGGCCGCGCCCGGTGCAGTAGAACCGCCGCCACGGTGATGACCACGGTCAGGGCCAGCCGCCCGACCACGCGCGGCAGGATGGACCCGTTGATGGCGAACAGAATTTCCAGCGGGCCGGGGCGGGAGCGGACGATCATGCGCCACCCCATACCGCCCCGGTGGTCTGTTTTACAGCGTGCGCGCGATCAGCAGCTTCATGATCTCGTTGGTGCCGCCGTAGATGCGCTGGACGCGGGCGTCCTTGTAGAGCTGGGCGATCGGGTACTCGTTCATGTAGCCGTAGCCGCCGAACAGCTGCAGCATCTCGTCGATGGTCTCGCCCTGGATGTCGGTGACCCAGTATTTGGCCATGGAGGCGGTGGCGGCGTCCAGCTGGCCCTTGAGGTGCAGGCCGATGCAGTGATCGACAAAGACCTTGGCGACGGTCAGTTTCGTTTTGACCTCGGCCAGCTTGAACTGGGTGTTCTGGAAGTCGATGACCCGCTTGCCGAAGGCCTTGCGCTGCTTGACGTAGTCCAGCGTCGCTTCCAGCCCGCGCTCGGCGGCGGCCACGCCCTGAACGGCGATGTTCAGGCGCTCCTGCGGCAGTTGCTGCATCAGCTGGACGAAGCCCAGGCCCTCAGCCCCGCCGATGGCGTTCTCCAGCGGAACCTTGACGTCGTTGAAGAAGAGCTCGGAGGTGTCGTTGGCCTCCATGCCGATCTTGTGCAGGTTGCGGCCGCGCTCGAAGCCCCCAATCGCTTGACCATTGGCGCCGTCGGTCTCGACCACGATCAGGGACGTGCCCTTGGCGCCCTCGGCCGGATCGGTCTTGGCGACGACGATGATGAAGTTGGCCAACTGGCCGTTGGTGATGAAGGTCTTGGAGCCGTTCAGGACATAGTGGTCGCCTTGCTTGACGGCGGTGGTCTTGACGCCTTGCAGGTCCGAACCGGCGCCCGGCTCGGTCATGGCGATGGCGCCGACCAGTTCGCCAGACGCCAGACGCGGCAGCCAGCGCGCCTTCTGCTCGGCCGTGCCGTAGTGCCAGATGTAGGGCATGACGATGGCGTTGTGCAGCGAGATGCCGAAGTGGTCCGCCCCCTTCCAGCCCAGCTGGCGCATCAGCACCACCTCATGGCGATAGTCGCCGCCGAAGCCGCCGTCTTCTTCCGGCAGGCTGAGGCCCAAGAGCCCTGCGTCCCCCGCGTCATTCCACAATTGGCGCGGCACCGAGGAGTTGGCGATCCACTGCTGGAACTTCTCGGGCGGCGCGTGCTCGTCGATCCATTTGCCGACGCTGTCGGAGAAGAGGGTGATCTCCTCGTCCTGCATGAAGTCGGGTTCGGGTGTGTTGAGCACGTTCATGGTTTTCCTCTCCTCCCCATCCCTGATGGGGAGGGGGACCGCGAAGCGGTGGAGGGGGCGACTCCGCCGCAAAGTGTTGGAGCGCGCCGATCTTGAACGTCGGCGTCGCCCCCTCCGTCACGGCGCTGCGCGCCGCGCCACCTCCCCATTCGCAAAGCGAACAGGGAGGAAAGACAAGATTAGAACGCCTCGGCGGGCATCTGCATCAGCACCTCGGCGCCGGTCTTCATCTTGACCAGGTGGGCGGCGGCGTCGGGCAGGATGCGCTCGACGAAGTAGCGGCCGGTCTGCAGCTTGGTCACATAGTAGGGGTCGGTGTCGCCGGCGGCGATCTTGGCCTGGGCCGACTTGGCCATCTGCGCCCACATATAGGCCAGGGCCGTCAGGCCGAAGATGTGCAGGTAGTCGGTCGAGGCGGCGCCGGCGTTGTCCGGGTTGGCCATGCCGTTCTGCATCAGCCACATGGTGCCGTCCTGCAGCTTCTTCTTGGTGTCGGCCAGACCGTCGACGAAGGGCTTGATGGCCTCGTCGTCGCCGTTCTCGGCCACGAAGGCGTCGATGTCGGCGAACCAGCTCATGATGGCGCGGCCGCCGTTGGACGGCAGCTTGCGGCCCACGAGATCGAGCGCCTGAATGCCGTTGGTGCCCTCATAGATCATGGTGATGCGCGCATCGCGCAGATACTGCGAGGCGGGGAAGTGCTCGGTGTAGCCCGAGCCGCCGTGGACCTGCATGGCCAGCGAGGCGACGTGGAAGCCCTTGTCGGTCAGATAGGCTTTCAGCACAGGCGTGATCAGGCCCATGTAGTCCTTGGCCTTGGTCGCCGTGGCCTCGTCCGAAGACTTCTGCAGGTCAGCTTGCAGAGCGGTCCACAGGATGAAGGCGCGGCCGCCTTCGACGAAGGCCTTCGATTCCAGCAGCATCCGGCGCACGTCGGGGTGGACCATGATGGGGTCGGCGGGGCCGTCCGGGTTCTTGGCGCCGGTCAGGGCGCGGCCTTGCAGGCGGTCGTTGGCGAACTCGACAGCAGCCTGATAGGCGGCGTCGCCGATGGCCAGGCCTTGCAGGCCGGTGCCGAGGCGGGCCTCGTTCATGACCACGAACATGTTGTTCATGCCCCGGCCTTCTTCGCCGATCAGCCAGCCCTTGGCGTTCTCATAGGCCATGACGCAGGTGGCGTTGCCGTGGATGCCCATCTTGTGTTCCAGGCCGGCGCATTGGACGCCGTTGCGCTCGCCGATGGAGCCGTCTTCGTTGACCAGAAACTTGGGCACCACGAAGAGCGACAGGCCCTTGATGCCCGGAACCGCGCCTTCGACGCGGGCCAGGACGGTGTGGATGATGTTGTCGGCGAAGTCGTGCTCGCCCGCCGAGATCCAGATCTTCTGGCCGGTGATGGAATAGGAGCCGTCGCCGTTGGGCACGGCCTTGGTGCGGACCATGCCCAGGTCGGTGCCGCACTGCGGCTCGGTCAGGTTCATGGTGCCGGTCCACTCGCCGGTCGCCATCTTGGGCAGGTACTTCTGCTTCAGTTCGTCCGAGGCCGAGGCTTCGATGCCGTGATAGGCGCCGCCCGTCAGGCCCGGATACATGGAAAACGCCGCCGAGGCCGCCGCCGTGAATTGGCCCACCGCCATGGAGACGATGGAGGGCAGACCCTGGCCGCCGTATTCCGTGCCGAAGGCCAGGCTGGTCCAGCCGGCCTCGACCATCTGATGATAGGCTTCCTTCCAGCCCTTGGGCGTGGTGACGACGTCGCCGTCGATGGTGCAGCCTTCCTGATCGCCGGCGCGATTGATCGGGGCGATGACCTCCTCGGCGAACTTGCCGCCTTCCTCGATGATCTGGTCGATCAGGTCGCGGGACAGGTCGGCGTCGGCGAAGTGGTTGGCGTAGCGTTCGACCTCCAGCACGTCGTGCAGGACGAAGGACAGGTCGCGGACAGGCGCCTTGTAGGCCATGGGATTACGCTCTCGCTTTGAAAGGCTGGAAGTGGGTGTCGGGGTTGAGCCGCTCGCTCAGCAGGTTGGCGTATTCGTCCGCCCCCGGCAGAAGGTCGGGGCGGTGTTCGCCCAGCTTGGACTCCATCCAGGCGCAGGCTTCCTCAGCCGTCTGGATGGCGCCCTCGATGTCTTCGAGCTGCTGTTTCAGCGCCTCGACCTGGGCGCGGTGACGGCGCAGGGCCACGGCCATCTGATGGACGTTGTGATCCTTGCGGTCATACAGATCCAGCATCTCCTGGATCTCCTGCAGGGTGAAGCCGATGCGGCGGCCCCTCAGGATCAGCTTCAGTCGGGCGCGGTCGCGGCTGTCATAGACCCGCGTCTGGCCCTTGCGGGCCGGGGTCAGCAGGCCCTTGTCCTCATAGAAGCGCAGGGCGCGCGCGGTCGCCCCGAACTCGCGGCACAGGTGCCGGATGGAATAGGTGCGGTGATCATCAGCGGTCGCCATGCGTCATCCATAACTTGACGCGGACGTAAAGGGAAGCTTCTCCACCGTCCCCTCGACAAGTTGTGAACAGCGGGGGTCGCAAACGCAAATCGGCCGCGGCGAGCTAGCGCCCGCCGCGGCCGATCCGGGGAGGAAACCTGTCGATGTCGCCTAGTGACGGCGGAACCAGAACACCGGCGCCGTGATGGCGATCAGGAAGAGGTTGGTCAGGGCCAGGCCGATATTCAGCTCCATGGCGTGCAGGATCAGCATGATGCTCTGCAAGGCCAGCAGGCCGACACTGGCGGTCAGCAGCAGAGGACGACCGATGCGCCATGACACCAGGGGGCTGAGCACCATCAGGGCCAGCACGATCTCGACCACGCCCAGACCGCGCACGAAGTTGGCGCTGGCCATGGCGGGCCAGTGCATCAGCACGGTCAGATTCTCCATCGACTCCGTCAGCTTGGCGTAGCCGGCGGCGACGAAGAACATCGCGATCCAGCCCTGGAAGGTCCACAGGGCCAGGTTCAGATAATCGGCTTTTGCGCGAGAGCGGGGGGTGAGGGTGGTGGAGGTCATGGCCGAAACCGGAGGGGTTTAATTGGTAACAGTGGCTATATCAGATCGTATCACCCGCATTCAAGGAACTGTAACAATCTGTGAAACGGGATAGGCGCGACCTGCGGCGGCGGCGTGGCTGAAACCACAATTCCCCGTAACCCGACGGTGATCGTCAAACGGCATTAGGCTGCGCGAAGCGGCCTGTCAACGCTCGATGACATCAGTTGATGACATGGGGCGCAAGTGTAACAAAATCCGTTCATCCCCGCGGAGGCGGGGACCCAGTTCTTTGGCCAAGGGCGTCACCTTGGATCATGGTTGTCGGTGGTGCGTGAAGCTCTCACTGGGTCGCCGCCTCCGCGGGGATGAGCGGGACGTGGCGGGCTATAAAGCCCAGGCGCTCCGGGCGGCGTCCAGACGGGCCAGTTTGGCGTGCAGGGGCGCCCAGTCGTCGCCCTGTTCGATGGCCGACCACAGGGCCTCGACCTCGTCGATCAGCATCTCCTCGGGCTCGGGCATGGCGAACATCGGGTGCTCCAGCCGCTCGGGCCGGTCGGGCTCATGCTCCAGCAGGGCGAAGCGGAAGGCGTCGAAAGCCTCGCCCTGATAGGTGGGGCCGCGCACCCCGCCCAGCGCCCGCGCGCCGGAGCTGAAGCCGCCGAACCAGTCGAAGAAGAGCGGCTCCCAGCGCAGGGCCTCGCCCTTGTCGCGCAGCAGGGCCAGGGTCGCGTCCAGCAGCCTCTGATCGGCGGCCTCGCTCAGGCTCTTGACCCCCAGCCGGTTGAGGAAGGCGGCGCGCAGATGGCGGATATAGGCGGGACCGAACCCGTTCAGCGCCTCGGTCAAGGCCGCGACCTGCGGCTCGGCGATCAGCTTCAGGCAGCCGGCGAGCTGGGTCAGGTTCCAGAACACGGCCTCGGGCTGGCGCGCGAAGGCGTACAGCCCCTCGCTGTCGAAATAGGCGGCGGTGAAGGCGGGGTCATAGTGGGGCAGGAAGCGCCACGGGCCGTAGTCGAAGCTCTCGCCTGTCACGTTCAGATTGTCGGTGTTCAGCACCCCATGGACGAAGCCGGCGGCGATCCATTTCGCCGTCAGCCGCGCCGAAGCCTCGACCACCGCGGCCAGGAAGCCGGGCGCGTCGCCTGGCGCGACCGAGGGGTGATAGAGGCTGCGGGCGTGCTCCAGCAGGACCTCCAACTGGTCCTTGCGCCCATGATAGGCGGCGCGCTGAAAGGTCCCGAAACGGATGTGGCTGTGCGACAGCCGCACCATGACGGCGGAACGGGTGGGCGAGGGCTCGTCGCCGCGCTCCAGCGCCTCTCCCGTCTCGATCAGCGACAGGATGCGGCAGGTCGGCACGCCCAAGCTTTCCAGCATGGCGGCGGCCAGCACCTCGCGCATCCCGCCCTTCAGGGTCAGCCGCCCGTCGCCGCGCCGCGACCACGGCGTCTGGCCGGAGCCTTTGGTGCCGAGGTCGAGAAGTCGAGCTGGAGGGGCGCTATCGCTCGCGACGCGGTCGCTCGCTGTTTGAGCGCCAACCTTTTCCCGCATCTGCGCCGCCAGGAAGCCGCGCCCGTCGCCGAGGTCGGGGTTGTAGGTGCGGAACTGATGGCCGTGATAGCGCATGGCGACCGGTCCGGGTTGGCCGGGCAGGGGATTGAAGCGGCCAAGGTGGCTCAGCCACTCGTCATCGCTCAGCGTCTCCAGCCCGACGGTGGCCGCCGCCCGGTCGTTGCGCACGCGCAGGAGGGTCTGGGGAAAGTCCGCCGCCTGCACCGGATCGCCGAACTCGGGGCCGAGGTCGATGAAGCGTGGATCGGGGCGATAGGCGGGGGAGACGGGCATGAAGCGGCAGATGCGCGCTCGCCGCCCGTTTCGCAACCGCAACATCAACGGCCAAGCCGGGGTTGAACCCTGGGGCGGCTCAGGTATTTTCGATGGCAGAGATCAGGTCCCGTCACGCGCGGGGCCAGGCTGGCGCTCAATCAGGAGCGAATCCGGTCAGGCGTCCGTCGATAACCTGACGCCACGACAGTCCTTTTGATTTCGGAGACCGCCGTGGCGAGAAAATCCACCCTCGAATTCCTCAAGACCGAAGCCGGATCGGGGGCCGCCCTCGGCCTCGCCGCCGTCGCCGCCCTGATCGTCGCCAACTCGCCCTGGGCTGGCGACTATTTCGGCTGGCTGAAGAGCGTCCACGTGCTTCAGGTCGGCCCGCTGCGGCTGGAAGAGACGATCTCGAACTGGATCAAGGAAGGCCTGATGGCGGTCTTCTTCCTCGTGGTCGGGCTGGAGATCAAATACGAGATCCTCAAGGGCGAACTGAGCAATCCCAAGAAGCTGGCCTTGCCGATCATCGCCGCCCTGGGCGGGATGGCGGTTCCGGGCTTTATCTATCTGATCGTCGCCCATCTGCTGGGCGGGCCGTCGCAGGGCTGGCCCATTCCCCTGGCCACCGACATCGCCTTCGCCCTGGCCGTCTTTGCGGTGGTGGGCAAGAAGCTGCCGTCGTCACTGCGCGTCTTCCTGTTGACCCTGGCCATCGTCGATGACCTCGGCGCCATCGCCCTGATCGCCGTCCTGTTCAGCCAGGGGGTGCAGTGGCTGCCGCTGCTGGGCGTGGCCGGTCTGCTCGCCGCCTTCGCCCTGCTGGGCCGTCGCCGTCTGGCCGGGCCCTTCTGGGTGCTGGGCTTTGGCGCGGTCTGGTATCTGACGGTGCTGTCGGGCCTGTCGACCTCGCTGACGGCGGTGGCCTTCGCCATGATCGTGCCGGTCGAGCCGCGCCGCGAGACCTCGCAAAGCCCGTTGAAGGAGGCGATGCACGACCTGCACCCCTACGTCGCCTTCCTGGTTCTGCCGCTGTTCGCCTTCGCCAAGGCGGGCGTGTCCTTCGCCGGACTGTCGCTGGAACAGGCGTTTGCGCCCCTGGTCATCGCCATCGCCCTGGGCCTCTTCATCGGCAAGCAGCTGGGCGTCTTCGGCGCCGCCTGGCTGGCCGCCAAGCTGAAGATCGGCGACAAGCCCTCGGGCGCCAGCTGGCTGCAACTCTATGGCGTCAGCCTGCTGTGCGGCATCGGCTTCACCATGAGCCTGTTCATCGGCGTCCTGGCCTTCCCCGGCGCGGTGGATTCACCCGAGCAGATCGAGGTCAAGCTGGGCGTGATCGGCGGTTCGGTGTTGTCAGCCCTGGCCGCAGCGGTGATTCTCAACCTCGCCGCGCGTCGTCAACAGCAGAGAGAAGATGAAACTTCTGTCAGGCTGTCTCAGTAAACAATGATAACATTGACCTAGCGGAACCGTTTTTTGTCGCTTTCCCGCCACATATAGAGCGGTGTTGGACGAAATCGCCGTTTTGGCGTCTCACGACTTCTTGTCGCTGTCTCAACCCTGGCTTACGCCTGTCGTTGGAGAATTCACGTCGTTCAATGAGCGTGGATCGACAGGGACAGGAACCGCCACGGTCGCCACGCGCGCCGGGGCATAGAGCCGGGGAGCCGCCTTATGCGTTTCAACAACATCCTTCGCTGCACGGCGTCCGTCGCCGTCGTCGGCGCGGTCGCCTTCGGTTTCGCCGGCGCCGCCTCGGCCCAGGACGGGCCGACCACGATCGACGACATCATCGTCACCGCCCAGAAGCGTGAACAGAACCTGCAGGACGTGCCGATCGTGGTCACGACCCTGTCGCAAGAGGCGCTGAACGGCGCCGGGGTGCGCGACATCAAGGATCTGCAGATCCTGACGCCGGGCATGACCGTCACCTCGACCCAGTCGGAAGCCTCGACCACCGCCCGTATCCGCGGCGTCGGCACGGTCGGCGACAACCCCGGTCTGGAAAGCTCGGTCGGCGTGGTCATCGACGGCGTCTATCGCTCGCGCAACGGCGTCGGCTTCGGCGACCTGGGCGAACTGAGCCGCATCGAGGTGCTGAAGGGGCCGCAGGGCACCCTGTTCGGCAAGAACACCTCGGCCGGCGTCATCAACATCATCTCCGAGGCCCCGTCCTTCACGCCGGGCTTCAACGCCGAGGCCACCTACGGCAACTTCAACGCCTGGGGCGTCGCCGGCTCGGTCACGGGCCCGATCACCGACCAGATCGCCGGTCGCCTCTATGTGGCCAAGCGCGAACGTGACGGCTTCTACGACGTCGTCACCGGCGCCGGTCCGCGCACCGAAAAAGACGATCAGAACCAGAACTTCTGGACCGCGCGCGGCCAGCTGCTGATCCTGCCGTCGGACGAGGTGTCGATCCGCCTGATCGCCGACTATTCCAAGCGCGACGAATACTGCTGCGTCTCGACCCAGATCCGCACCGGCCCGACCTATAATGCGATCGCTGCGGTCGGCGGCCAGCAGGCGGCTCCGGCGCCGGGCAACGGTCCGCTGCCTTTCTCGCGCACGGCCTACGCCAACCGCAGCACGGCCCAGACCATGGAAGACATGGGCTTCTCGGCCGAAGCCAACATCGACATCCCCTCGTGGAACGCCACCCTGACCTCCATCAGTTCCTGGCGGAACTGGGAGGGGGTCAACGGCATGGACCTCGACTACACGACCGCCGACCTTCTCTATCGCGTGGATGACGGCAGCTATGGCTTCAAGCTGGAGAACCTGACCCAGGAGTTCCGTCTGGCCGGCGCCACCGACAAGCTGGACTGGCTGTTTGGCGTCTTCTTCACCAAGGAGGACATCGGTCGGGCTGACAGCTACTACTACGGAGCAGGTTACACGCCCTTCCTGTCCATCCTGCTCTCCTCGCAACTGGCCGCTGGCGGCTTCCCGGTCAGCCCTAATGACATCGGCTGTTTCAGCCGGCCCGGTCAGACCAGCGCCGGCCTCGGCGGCTGCCTCATGACCGGCGGCATGGCGCCGTCCGGGCCCACCGCTGCGACCGGCCCCGGATTCGGCCTCGGCGAGGGCGTTCGCGACCACTACAGCCAGAGCACCCAATCCTTCGCCCTGTTCACCAACAATACGGTGCACCTGACCGACAAGTTCGATTTGACCCTGGGTCTGCGCTACAGTCAGGATCACAAGTCGTTGCTGGCTGTGCAGGATAATGTCGGCACGAACGGCGCGGCTTGCGGCAGCACTCTAGCGAACGCTGCGGCCATCCAGGGCGTGTTCGGCCCGACTATCGGTCCGCGCCTGATCGGCAACATCTGTCTGCCCTGGGCCAACCCGCTGTACGACAACCGCCGCCTGTCCGAGGAAAACACCGGCGGCGAGTTCACCGGCACGATCAAGGCCAGCTATCGCCTCAACGACAGTGTCATGGCCTACGGCTCCTACGCTCATGGCTACAAGTCGTTCGGTTACAACCTGGACCGCGTGCAGAACGGCGTCACCCCGACGGCGTCGCTCTACTTCCCGGCTGAAACCGTCGACAGCTATGAACTGGGTCTGAAGAACACCCTGTTCGATCGCACGGTCCTGCTGAACCTGACCTACTTCAATCAGAAGTTTGAAGATTTCCAGCTCAACACCTTCCTGGGCACGGCCTTCGTGGTCGAATCCATCCCCGAGCTGAAGTCGCAGGGCTTTGACGCCGACTTCGTCTGGTTCACCCCGATCGAAGGCCTGTCCTTCACCAGCGGCGTGACCTACACCGATACCAAGTACGGGAACTTCACCGCGGCGGACCTGACCAACCCGGGCAACTTCCCGCAGCTGTCCCTGCTGCCGGGCGCGCGGGCTTCGTTCGCCCCGGAATGGTCGGCCACGGGTTCGGTCGCTTTTGACCGCTCGATCGGCGCGGGCCTGAAGATCGGCTTCAACCTGTCGGCCAAGTATTCGACCGAATACAACACCGGTTCCGACCTGCTGCCCTACAAGATGCAGGACGCCTTCACCCTGGTGAACGGCCGCGTCACCCTGGGTTCGGATGACGACCGCTGGGCCCTAGACATCTGGGCCCAGAACCTGACGGACGAGGAATACAAGCAGGTGGCCATCAACGCCCCGCTGCAGGGTTCCGCCTTCCAGACGACGGTTCAGCCGAACGGGACCTACTTCAACCCGGCCCTGGACACGCAGACCTACAACGCCTTCCTGGGGCAGCCGCGCACCTACGGGGCGACCCTGCGCGTCAAATACTGATCGCCCCGCCCTCGGGCGGAGCAGCGTGAAGAGGCGGGCCGGAGCCATCCGGTCCGCCTTTTTCTTTGAGGCGGGTGCAAAACGGCCGGGCCGATCAACTTCCTGTGGCGCGATCCACGGCGACTGCTAGCGTGGCCTTTATGAAAACGGCTCGATCCTTTCTGGCGTCGCTGAGCGCTCAGGTCCTGTTGGCTTTGGCCTTGGGGCTGGCGGCCGGCGCGGGCGCGCAGCAATGGGGCCTGCCGGGCGGGCACGGCACGGCGGACTTCATCGCGGCGATCGGCCAGCTGTGGCTGAACGCCTTGAGGATGACCATCATCCCTCTGGTCTTCTCCCTGCTGGTGACGGGCATCGCCTCGATCGCCGACGCGGCCCGGACCGGGCGGCTGGCGCTGAAGGCGGTGTTGCTGTTCGGCGTGCTGATTCTCGGCGCCACCTTCTACGCCGTAGCCGCCGCCTATGGGCTGCACGCCCTGTGGCCCATCGACCCCGAGGGCGCCCGACTGCTGCTGGCTGGCCACCCGGCGGCCCCGGGGGGCATCGGCGCGGCCGCCCCCTTCAGCGAGTTTCTCAAGACCATCGCCCCGTCCAATCCGATCCGGGCGGCGGCCGAGGACGCCATCCTGGGCATGGTGGTCTTCGCCGTCTTCTTCGGCTTTGCGGCCTCGCGCCTGCCCGAGCGGCTGCGTCTGCCGCTCGTCACCTTCTTTGAGGCGGTGGGCGAGACCATGATCGTCATCGTGCGCTGGGTGCTGATGGCGGCGCCCCTGGGCGTCTTCGCCCTGTCGCTGGGCGTAGGTCTGACGGCGGGGGCCAGCGCGGCGGGGGTGCTGCTGCACTATGTGGCCGTCATCTCCATCGCCTGCATAGGCGTCGGTCTGATCTTCTATCCGCTGGCGGTCATCTTCGGCCGGGTCAGCCTGAGCCGCTTCGCGCGCGCGGCGGCCCCGGCTCAGGTCGTGGCCTTCTCGACCCAGTCGTCTCTGGCCAGCCTGCCGGTCATGGTCGAGCGGTCGGTGGACATGCTGGGGGTGCCGCGCGCCACGGCGGGTCTGGTCCTACCGCTGGCGGTGGCCATCTTCCGCATCACCAGCCCGGTCGCCAACCTGGGCGTGGCCATCTATTGCGCCCACCTGTTCGGCGTCGAGCCGTCCTTGGGGCAACTGGTCGCCGCCATGCTGACCGCCATGCTGATCTCGATCGGCACCGTCGGCCTGCCCGGTCAGGTCAGCTTCTTCGCCTCCATCGCTCCCATCTGCATCGCCATGGGGGTGCCGCTGGAGATGCTGCCCCTGCTGCTGGCGGTCGAAGTCATCCCCGACATCTTCCGCACCCTGGGCAATGTCACCGCCGACATGGCCGTGACCCGCATTGTCCAGGGCGGCGAGGTTGTCGAGGTCGAGTGAACGACGGTTGACCAGAATCCGCCATGAAGGCCAAGCTTCCTTCACCGTGTCGGAGGAGGAAGGCCATCATGAGCAAGAGACTGGCGAGCGCCCTCGTCGCCCTGACGATGGTCTGCGGCGCATCTGCGCCCGCCCTGGCGCAACAGGCCGCGACCATAGAGGCGCTCAGCGCCCCGGGCGGCGTGGTCGTCACCTGGCGCCTGACCCAGCCGACGACGCGCGCGACCTTCCTGTCGCCCAGCGTCATCCGCGACCTGTGGACGGTGACGACGCCGGGCCTGGCCCTGAAGGACGGCGGGGTCGAGGGCGAAGAGCCCTTTGACCGCTTCGAGATCCAGATCGCCCCCGACGCCGCCGAGGTGGATCGCACCTATATGGGCCTGTCGCGCGTAGGGGCGGGGCATGTCCTCTATGGGCCCGGTCTGGAGTTGGTCGGCATGGACGCTGTCCTGACCGCGCGTCCCGTTGCGGGGGAGGCGGCCCTGCCGATCACGGATGCGGTCAAGGGCTATGTCTATCTGGGCCCGCAAGAGGCGGTGATGCGCCGTGACGGTGCGGTGGTCGTGACCAGCGCCTCGGCCCCGCCGGCCCTGACGCTCCTGCTGCGCGACGGCTTCTTCGCGGCGCAGAAATTCTATGATGCGCGGCTGGGTCATGTCCTGCCCACCGAGCCGACGCTGATCATCTCGACCGACAGTCCGGGGCCGAGCGGTTTTCGTGGCGATGTGACCGATACCGGGGTCATCTCGCTGCGCTTCCACGGCGACTGGGCCTCGCCGCCGCCGGATGTGGCTGTGCCTCTGGGCACCTTCGTCTGGCACGAGGCCCTGCATCTGTGGAACGGCCACGGGGTGATGAGGGACAGCGGCCCGGCGCCCTGGCTGCATGAGGGCATGGCCGAATACGGCGCCCTCGTCGCCGCGGTGTCGAGCGGCGTGGTTGATGAGGCGCAAGGTCGGGCGGCGCTGACAAAACGGCTGCGGGCCTGCCGCGATATGCTGCTGGACGACGACTACGATCCCGCGCGTCTGCGTCGCGGCCCGGCCATCTATGACTGCGGCGTCGTGGTGCAGTGGCTGGCCGACCTGGAGACGCGTCAGGCCTCAAACGGGGCGCGCGACGTATTTGATCTTTGGAAGACCCTGCTGGACGCCGCGCGCGAGGGCGAGGGCTACGGCGTGTCCGAGTTTCGCGCCCTGTTGCGGCCTGACAGCGCCGTCGCGGTGCTGATGGACGGCCCTGGCGCGGGACGGTGGGCGGGCGTCGACGCTCGCCTCGCGCAGTTGGGCGTCACCCTGGGAAACCAGCCCGAGGCGCGGGACTATCGCCGTGCGGCCCTGCACCATGTGGCGGACCAGCATTGCAGAGGAGACATGGGCTTCTACGAAAACCTGGACGGGTTGCAGTTGGCGACCGAGGACCGCTGCGGCGTCTTGTCGGGCGACCCGAAGATCGCTCTGATCGAGGATATCGACCCCATGGCCGAGGGCGAGGCCATGTTCATGGCCGTGCAGGCCCGGTGCGCGGCGTCGCTGCCTGTGCGCTACCGGACGCCCGACGGTCAGGTGATTGAGGCGGCCTGTGATCGTCCTCTGGCGGCCCCCACGGTTCAGGCCGTCACCGCCGCCCCGCCGCTGGCGACGAGG
This sequence comes from Candidatus Brevundimonas phytovorans, assembly GCA_029203145.1. Classification (NCBI taxonomy): domain Bacteria; kingdom Pseudomonadati; phylum Pseudomonadota; class Alphaproteobacteria; order Caulobacterales; family Caulobacteraceae; genus Brevundimonas; species Candidatus Brevundimonas phytovorans. Next base: position 2,451,655 of record CP119309.1, on the reverse strand, counting down.
GCGGTCTAGGTCCAAGCAGGGGCGTGGTGTCGGAGAATCGCGCAAAATCCATTCTCATTCTGGCCGGTATCGCCTAGACGATCACACGTATCCTTCTGTGTTCCGAGCCGGGCTGAGATTTTCGTGCAAGACACCGTCCGCCGCATCCTGACCGCCCGCGTCTATGACGTGGCCGAAGAAACCCCTCTGGACCCGCTGAAGCGGCTTTCGGCGCGGCTGGGCCGTCCGGCCCTGCTGAAGCGCGAGGACCTGCAGCCGGTCTTCTCGTTCAAGATCCGCGGCGCCTATAACCGCATCGCCAACCTGACCGAGGCCGAGTTGGCGCGCGGCGTCATCTGCGCCTCGGCGGGCAACCACGCGCAGGGGGTGGCCCTGGCGGCCGCGAAACGCGGCGCGACCTCGACCATCGTCATGCCGACCACCACGCCGGGCATCAAGGTGGCGGCGGTCAGGGCCCTGGGCGGCCATGTGGTGCTGCACGGCGAGAGCTTTGACGACGCCTATGCCCACGCCCGCGAGCTGGAAAAAGAAACCGGCGCCACCTTCGTCCACCCCTTCGACGACCCCGACGTCATCGCCGGGCAGGGCACGGTGGGTCTGGAAATCCTGCGCCAGCACCCCGACCCGATCGACGCCGTCTTCATCCCCATCGGCGGCGGGGGCCTGGCGGCGGGGGTGGCCGCCATCGTCCGCTTCCTGCGCCCCGAGACCCGCATCATCGGCGTCGAGCCCGCCGACGCCCCGACGATGAAGAGCGCCCTCGCCGCCGGTCAGGTGGTGACGCTGGATCAGGTCGGCCTGTTCGCCGACGGCGTGGCGGTCAAGCGGGCGGGGGACGAGACCTTCCGCCTGTGCCGCGACCTGCTGGACGACATCGTTCTGGTCGACACGGACGCCATCTGTGCGGCGGTGAAGGACATTTTCGACGACGTGCGCGCCGTGGCCGAACCGGCGGGGGCCGTGGCGCTGGCGGGGATGAAGGTCTGGGCCGCGCGCCATCCGGGGGGCGGCGCCCTGGTGGCGATCAACTCCGGCGCCAACGTCAATTTCGACCGCCTGCGCCACGTCGCTGAACGGGCCGAGATCGGCGAGGGCGCCGAAGCTCTGCTGGCCGTGGCCATGCCGGACCGCCGCGACGACTATCACCGCTTCCTGCGCTCGCTGGACGGCCGCTCGGTGACCGAGTTCAACTATCGCTGGTCCGGCGACGGGCGGGCGCAGATTTTCGTCGGCGTGGCCTTGAAGAACGGCGCCCATGAGCGCGAGGAGTTGATCGCCCGCCTGCGCGCCGACGACTACGCCGTCGAGGACATGAGCGACAACGAGACGGCCAAGCTGCACGTTCGCTACATGGTCGGCGGGCGCACCATCGGCCTGCCGCACGAGCGGCTGCTGCGCTTTGAATTCCCCGAGCGTCCTGGCGCCTTCCTGCGCTTCCTCAACAGCTTGCAGCCGGCCTGGGCCCTGACCCTGTTCCACTATCGCAACCACGGCGACGACGTGGGCCGGGTGCTGGCCGGGATCAGCGTCCCGCCGGATCAGGCGGCGGCCCTGACCGCCGCCCTGGACGGCCTGGGCTATCCCTATGTCGACGAGACCGACAATCCGGCCTGCCGCCTGTTCCTCGATGGAGCGGCCTAGGCTCAGGCCTTGCTGATGGCCTCGGCCACGGCTTCGGCGGGGCGGCCGGTCAGGTCCTTGGGGATTTCGCCGACCAGACGTTCCTCCAGCGCCTTGTGCCAGTGCTTGCGCAACTGGCCGAGGGTCCTGGGGGCGGCGACCACCGCCAGGGCTTCCAGCTTGTGGGTCAGGGCCATGTGGTTCAGCGCCTCGGCCACCCCCATGGCGAAGCCGTCCTCGGCCTGGGTGTCGTTGTCGGGATTGGCCTCGCTGGAGCGGCGGCCCGGCGCGCCGGACAGGCGCTTGGGGATGGCGGGGGCCTCGACCGGCTTCAGTTGAATGTCCAGAAGATGGCCGGTGTTGCGGAACAGGCTCAGCTTCGCGCCGTCGACGACAGCGACGAAAGCCCCATTGGGCAGGTTCATCATCATGGCTCCGGGAGCGCGCCGGTGTCGTGGCGCCCTAGTCTAGCGCAAAGGCGCCCTGCTCCGTTCCCACCTCGGCCTTTTCATGGGCCAGCAGCCAGCGCTTGCGCGCCAACCCGCCGGCATAGCCCGTCAGGGTCCCATTGGCGCCGACGACGCGGTGGCAGGGCACGATCACCCCGACCGGATTGGCCCCGTTGGCCAGACCCACGGCGCGCACGGCGCTGGGCTTGCCGATGGCGGCGGCCAGCCGGCCATAGGACCAGGTCTCGCCCGCCGGAATGGTGCGCAGGGCGGCCCAGACCGAGCGCTGGAAGTCGGTGCCGCCCGTCTTTACCGCGATCCCGTCCAGCGCCGTGGCGTCGCCGCCGAAATAGGCGGCGATGGCCGCCCGCACCGCCTCGGGCGCCCGGCCCGGCGTCAGCACGACCTCGCCATAGTGACGGGTCAGCAGCTTTCGCATCCGCGCCTCATAGTCCGCGAAGTCGAAGGCCCGCACTGCGCCCTCGGCGTCGATGACCAGCAGGACCTCGCCCACCGGCGAGGCGAGGCGGTCCAGCGTAAAGGTCTCAGGCTGCGTCTTTTTCATCATCGCTCTCCATGATCCGTACACTGTCGATCCCCGCTTCCCGCAGGTGCAGCGCGCCATAGGCCCGCCAGGGCCGCCATTGCTCGGCCCGTGGCGCGAGCCGTTCGTCATTCCAGTCTTGGGGCAGCCGGTCGCTGGCCATGTCCGTCGCCTCATCGATCCAGTCGCCGGGCAGGCGCAGGCCGGGCCGCGCCCGCACCAGCGACGCCAACAGGGCGTCCCCCGACAGGTCGCGCTGGATCGCTTCGGGGTCCGCCGACAGGTCGAACACCCGCCGCACCCGCGCCAGAATACCGGGCAGGGCCTTCAGGTCCGAGGCCGCCACCGTGACCGCCAGCCGGTTCCCGCTCTCGAACCGGGCTGAGACCTCGCCGGTCGCGCCATCCACATCGGGCGTCAGCGCGCGTCGCCAGACCCCGCCCTCGACCGTGTCGCCGCGCACCGTCAGCGCCGCCAGCATCGCGTCTATTTCATAGGGCGGACGGTAGGGCAGGCTCAGCCGCACGCCCCCGTCGCCCAGCCTCTCCGCCCGCCGCCTCAGCATCGAGGGCGGCCGCCCATAGAGCGACTGAAACGTCTCGTTGAAGCGCCGCACGCTGCCAAAGCCCGAGGCCAGCGCCACCTCAGCCATGGCCAGATCGGTCTGGTGGATCAGGGCCTTGGCCAGCAGCACGCGCCGCGTCTGGGCCACGCTGACCGGGGCGGCGCCCAGATGCTGGCGGAACAGGCGGCGCAGGTGGCGTTCACCGACGCCCAGCCTTGCGGCCAGACCATCGACGTCGCCCTCATCCAGAGCGCCCGCCTCGATCAGGCCCAGGGCCCGGCTGACCGTATTCGAGGTGCCGCGCCACGCTCCCATATCCGGGGCGGTTTCGGGTCGGCAACGCAGGCAGGCGCGGAACCCCGCCTCCTCCGCCGCCGCCGCCGAGGCGACGAAGCGCATATTCTCACGCCTGGGCGTCCGGGCGGGACAGACCGGACGGCAATAGATCCCCGTCGTCTTCACGCAGGTGAAGAAGCGCCCGTCAAAGCGCGGGTCGCGCGTCAGGACGGCCCGGTAGCAGGCCTCCTGATCCAGACTGTCGCGGGCGTCTTCCATACGGGCAGAATGCGCCCACGACGCCGCGCTGTCTCGCGGTTTTCGGACATGGCGGCGCCGGCTCAGGTCGTGAGGTCGCTCGCGCCTTGGCTCGCTTCTGGGGCGGGGGCCCCCCGCTGGCCCGGACCTGGCCGCATCCACGGCGGCGGCGAACCGGCGCCCTCCCCGAAGCGGGGGGCGGCGGGCGGGGCGCGCCACAGCCGGGGCGCGATCGGCGCTTGGCGGGCGGCGAGGGCGAGTTGCAGGATCAGGGCCTTGGCGTCCTCGCTGTCGGGCCGCAGCCGCACGACCTCGCGGCCGGCGTCGAGCGCCCCGGCGTCGTCGCCTATGGCGCGGCGGGCATGCGCCAGTTTCAGCCAGGCATTGGCCCCCAGGGGATCAAGCGCCACCGAGCGGGATAGGTGCAGGGCGGCCTCCGCATGGTCGCCTCTGCTCGCTCGCAGGCGGCCGAGGCGATAGAGGGTCAGGGGGTCGTCCGGCTGCAGCGTCAGGATCTGGCGATAGGCCCGTTCCGCCGCTGGGACGTCGGCCTTCCTTTCCAGATCGACGGCTATGTCGCGCATGGCCCCCAGGCCTCTGGGGTCCAGGGTCTCGCCCAGGTTGCGCCCGCTGCGGGTCGCCACGGAGCAGGCCTTCAGCCGCTGTTCCTGCGCGGCGAAGACATATTTGTACGGCTCATTGCCCAGCAGGAAATGATAGGTGGAGAAGCCCTGGGCGATGGCGTGGCGCAGGCTGTAGGCATGCAGCAGATAGCCGGCCGGCGCCTCGGCATAGGTCTCGTCCCGCCCGCCGATGAAGAAGAGCATCGCCTTCTTGACGGGATCGACCAGGATGGCCAGGGCGGCCACGGCCCGGTCGCCTTCGGCGTCCCTGTGCCGGAAGACAGGCAGGAACAGCGTCCCGTTGTAGGCGCAGCGGCTCAGCATGGCGCGGTTGCGGTTGATGATGGCCTCGGCCTTGGCGCCCTTGCGGCCCGCCCATTTGGCCTTCCAAAAACCCAGCAGGGCGTCGATGTCGTCACCCCAGGTCTCGGCGTCGGCGGGCATGATGGCGTAGTTCTCGGCCGCATCGACCTTGCGCAGCCCGCGACGGATCTTCTGCCGGTGGTTGGCGCTGAGGCTCCCCAGATAGGCGTCCCAATCCGACGGCAGGGCGACGGAGGGACAGACGTTATTGTCCGTCTGCGTGACCGGATCGATGTAGGTGATGTCCTTGTGGACGAAGCGATGCGCGTCGAACCCTGACAGGAAAAGCCGACGCCGCCGGTCGGACATCCACAGATTGGCCAGGGTCAGCCGGGCCCAGTGAAGCTTTTTCCGCAGGTGGTCGCCAAGGGCCGCCACCGCCGCACTCTCGAACGCGGGATGAGCCAGGAGCCCGGCATGGTCGGAGTATCCGCCGCCCGCGAGCGACAGTTCGTTGATGAAGCCGCACGTCGGATGGAAACGCACCTGCATCCGCAAAGGCAGGAAGGCGACGTAGCGATCATCCGCCGGGGTCGGCTTGGCCGCGAGAATCAGCCAGACGCTGCGATGCGTGGCCAGGCAGTCGGCGATCCAGCGCCAGGACATGAAGACGCTGGCCTCCGGGTCGGCGGCGTAGACCGCCTCCCAGTCGTCGCGCACGCTATCGAGCGCGTCGAACCCCTCGATGACATCGACATGCATCGGACAGCCCTCACAGCACAGCCGAGCCACAAACGGGCCATATTTGGCTTGGTTCCAGAATGGGACGCGCGCCGAGCGGCGGGGCCCGACTACGCCGAAATCGTCGTGACGCCGCCCCTGACTTCCCTTCCTCGCAAAACGGCGGTTAAGCTGTCCGCCAGTAGGGGGAAGTTCTCATGTCACGTCGTCGTATCGCCGCGCGTCCGTTGCTCGCGCTCAGCCTGGTTCTGGCCGCCGCCGCCAGCCCCGTTCTGGCCCAGCAGAGCCCGCCGACCCAGGACGCGGTCCTCGGCCATGCGCCGGGCACGCGCATCACCCGCCCCGCCGAGGTGCGGCGCTATTTCGAGGCCCTGAGGGCGAGCGCGCCCGACCGCATGGTCATGGGCGACTACGGCACGACCTGGGAAGGCCGTCCCCTGTTCTGGGCCGCCGTCGGCTCGCCCGCCAACATCGCCCGACTGGATCAGATCAAGGCTGCGACGCGGGCTCTGGGCGATCCGCGCCGCACCTCGCCGGATCAGGCCCGCGCCCTGATCGCGAACACCCCGGTCATCGTCTGGATGGCCTATTCGGTGCATGGCAACGAGATCAGTCCCGCCGACGCCGCCATGGCCGCCGCCCGCCGCCTGATGGACAGCGCGGACGCCGAGGCGCAGGGCTGGATGCAGAACGCCGTGGTCGTCTTCGTCCCGACCCAGAACCCCGACGGACGCGACCGTTTCATCACCACCTTCGAGGCGGGCCTCGGCGTCCAGCCCAACCCCGATCCCCTGTCGGCGGAACGGTCAGAGCCCTGGCCCTCGGGCCGCTATAACCACAACCTGTTCGACCTGAACCGCGACTGGTTCATCCAGTCCCAGCCGGAAACCCAGGGCCACGCCGCCCTGATCCGCGACTGGCGGCCCCAGGTCCTGGTCGATTCCCACGAGATGGGCACGGACTCGAGCTTCTTCTTCCCGCCCGAGGCCAATCCGTTGAACCCGTGGATCTATCCGCAGATTCTGGACGCCCGCGAACGCTTTGGCCGCAACAACGGCGCGCGCTTCGATCAGGCCGGCCTGGCCTATTTCACGCGTGAAACCTACGACGCCTTCTATCCCGGCTATGGCGACGGCTGGCCCGCCTATTTCGGCGCCGTCTCCATGACCTATGAGCAGGGCTCGGCGCGCGGCCTGATGGCGCGGCGCCGCTCGGGCGAGGTCATCACCTACGCCGACACGGTCAAGGGCCACCTGACCGCCAGCCTGTCGACCATCGAGACCGCCGCCCGCGACCGCGAAAAGCTGCTGAACGACTTCTACGCCTTCCATCGCGACGGACTGGCGGGACGGGGCGCCTATGTCCTGTCGCGTTCCAGCGCCGCCGATCCGGCCGCCGCCGACAAGCTGGCGGGCCTGCTGGTGCGTTCCGGCATCGAGGTCGGGCGCGCCACGGCTTCCTTCTCGGCCTGCGGGCAAAACTATCGCGCCGGCGACTTCGTGGTGAATCTGTCGCAGCCCCAGCGCCGCATGGCCGAGGTCCTGCTGGCCAAGGACGTGCCGCTGGACCCGAAGTTCGTGGCCGAACAGGAGGCTCGTCGCGCGCGGGGTCTGGGCGACGAAATCTATGACCTGACCGGCTGGTCCATGCCCCTGCTGTTCAACGTGCCGAGCCAGAAGTGTTCGGGCGCGCCCTCGGTCCAGACCACGGCGGTCGGCCCCGAACTGATCCGCCCGGTCGCCATCGCCGGATCGGACGCCGCCTATGGCTATGCGATAAACCCCGGCACGGCGGGGATGCGCTTCCTGACCGCCGCCCTGAAGGAAAACCTGCCGGTCCGCTCGATCGAGGAAGCCTTCACCCTGGACGGCAAGGCCTATGCGGGCGGCGCCTTCATCGTGCCGCGCGCCGGATCGCCCGCCGATCTGGACGAGCGCGTGCGCCGCATCGCCGCGGACAGCGGGGCCGAGGTCACGGCCCTGGCCACGTCCTGGGTGTCCAGCGGCCCCAATGTCGGCTCGGAGTACGCGACCACCATCAAGGCCCCGCGCGTGGCCATGGCCTGGGACGACCCGACCGACGCCGAGTCCGCCGGTTCGATCCGCCACGTGCTGGAGCGCGAATACGGCTGGCCGGTCACGGCGGTCCGCACCCGCCGTCTCGGCAGCGCCGACCTGTCGCGCTACGAAGTGCTGATCCTGCCGTCGGGCGGCAATTATGAGAAGATCCTGGGCGCGGACGGCATCGCCAGCTTGCGCGCCTGGGTCGAGGGCGGCGGCGTTCTGATCGGCGTCGGCTCGGCCAGCCGCCTGCTGACGGACCCTGACGCCAAGCTGCTCGACAGCCGTCGCGAAACCGCTGTCGTCCCCGAGGGCGACAAGGCGGACGGGGGATCGGGCGCCACGACCCCCGGCACGGAAATCCCTTCCGAGGCTGACTATCTGGACCGCACCAACCACCACGGTTCGCCCGATTCCGTGGCCGGGGTCCTGGCCCACGCCGTCGTGGATCAGGAGCACTGGCTGGGCGCGGGCGTCGCGCGCGATCTCAGCGTCATGGTGCGCGGCTCGGACATCTACACGCCCCTGACCCGCGAGCAGGGGACCAATGTGGTGCGTCTGGCCGGCCCGGACAGCATCCTCGCCTCGGGCCAGCTCTGGGCCGAAAACCGCCGTCAGCTGGCCTACAAGCCGGTGGCCATGGCCTCGGAACTGGGTCGCGGTCAGGTCGTGGCCTTCACCCAGGACGTGACCATGCGCGCCTTCCTGGAAGGGCTGAAGCCGCTCTTCCTCAACGCCGTCTTCCGCGGCCCGGCCCACACCTCCGGCGGCAACGGCGAGGACCGCCGCTAGCCTCGGTGTTCAGGCGGGGCGGCGACGGCTAGGGTTCAGCATGATGAGCCTTCGCCTCGCCGCCCTTGCCCTTGCCGGGCTGACGCTCGGCGCCTGCACCGCCACGGTCGGCGGCCTGCCGATCAGAAACACGCCCTCCGACCTGGCCCAGTGCCCGGACCTGAGCGGCGCCTATCAGGCCCAGGGCGAGATCCTCAGCCGCCGGGGCGCGCCCACCGCCGAGCCCGATCTGAACGCCCTGCTGGCTCGGCCTCTGGCGGTGCGCGACCTGTCTCAGGCGCCAGATGTCTGGGGCGACGGAGCCCCGACCACGATCACCCTGTCACAGGCGGCGGGCGGCTGGCGGATCACCGCCGACAACGGCCGAGGCGCGGCCGCCGAGGGGCGGCTGCCGCTGCTGAACGGCGCCCCCGATCCCCAGCCGAACGAACCGCCCTATGCCGCCGACCTGCTGTCGCGCACCAACGGCTGCGCGCGTGGCCGGCTGTGGATCGCGACCGAGAGCGTGCGCACCCAGTATGAGAGCTATTCCGCCAACAGCCACGTCGGCGTTCTGACGCCCACGCCCGACGCCCTGTTGCTGGATCTGTGGAGCGAGCGGCGTCAGATCGGTCTCCTGCCCTGGACCTTCGTGGATCGGTCGCTGACCCGCTACCGCTTCGCCCGGATCGCGGCGCCCGCGACGCTGCCTTAGGAGCCAGCGACGCGCGGCTATATTTACCCGGGTAATAACTTCTGTTATTTGATCCGGGTAAAAACAAGGGAGGCGTCCATGACGTCCGCGGACCGCAAGGCGCTCATCAACGACTACAAGGACCGTGAAACCATCGCCGGGGTCTTCGCCGTCATCTGTTCCGCCACTGGCCGCGCCTGGGTGGGCCAGAGCCGCCACATCGACACTCAGCAGAACGGCCTGTGGTTCGCGCTGAAGATGGGCGGCAGCCCCTACAAGTCGCTTCAGGCCGAATGGAAAACCCACGGCGCCGACAGCTTCCGCTTCGAGCAACTGGACCGCCTGTCGCCGGACCTGTCCGACATGGCCCGCAAGGACGAGTTGAAGAAACGCGCCGCCCTGTGGGCCGTGCGGCTTGGTGCGGAGAGCCTCTGAAAGATCGGCGCTCTTGCGATGTAACCTGTAGGTGATATATGTAACCCATAGGTGCCATGGAGGGGCGGATGGACGACGACCTGCAGCGGGCGAGGGTGAATGAGCGGCATCGGGTGCGCCGGCTGCGGATGATCGCGGCGCTGGGCGGCGTGGGGGCGACGGCGGGCGTGCTGGGCCTTGTGCTGGCCGGGAACGGCGAGGGATGGGCGTCGGCAGCTGGCGTTGTGCTTGCCTTTGTGGGGCTGGGCGCGGCTGTCGCCTCATTCCCTCTGGCGGGCCGATATATGCCCAACGGCGACACTGTCCGCGTCGAGAACGCCAAGGGCGGCTATCGCGACGTGGTCCAGAAGCAGCGGGCCGTGTCGATGGCGCTGATGCCGTTGACCACGCTCTATCTGGTCTATCAGAGCACGCAGGGGGCCTGGGACATCGCGAGCGGGCAGGGCGAAGGGCTGGACTGGATGATGGTGGGACTGTCGCCGATGGTTTCGATCGTTCTGCTGATGATGGTCGCGGGTCTCGACAACCCCGGCGACAAGAAGATGAAGCGGTTGCTCGAGGACGAACTGACCCTGTCCTTTCGTCGCGACGCGCTCAATGTGGCGCTGGCCGTGGTCATGATCGGCCTGCTGGTCGTCTTTGCTCTGGGGCTGTGGCGGCCCGAGGCGGCGGTGGCGGCCCTGCCGGGGCTGATGTTCGTCACGGCTTCGGCGGCGGGGCTGCGCTATTGGCAACTGGACCGGCGGGCCAGCGGTGGCTGAGCCGCGTCTGGTCATCCATCTGAAGGCGGTGCGGACGGCGGCGGGCCTGACGCAGCAGGAACTGGCCGACCGGGCCAGGCTCTCGAGGAAGACGGTGAACACGGTCGAGAACGGCGTCTTCACCCCTTCCGTCCTGGTCGCCCTGACGCTGGCGCGGGCGCTGGAGGTGCCGCTGGACGCCCTGTTCACGCTCGAAGACTGAACTGATTTTCCTTGCGCCCTGTGCGGAACGGCCTACATTGCGCCTGCTTATGCTAACTTTGAGCATAAGTCGGAGCGGCGCAGACGGCGCCAGGGAGTGACGAAGATGGCGGATGGCGCTTTCGGCCTGTCAGAGGAACTGGCGCGCGAGACCGCTCCCGTGTGGGAGAAGGTCAAGGGTCTGGTGACGCCGCTGGAGTGGCCGGAACAGGCGAAACTGATCAGCGAGATCAATGCGCTGAAAAAAGAGCGCAACGCCGTCATCCTAGCCCACAACTATATGACGCCCGAGATTTTCCACGGGGTCGGCGACTATGTCGGCGACAGCCTGGGGCTGGCCAAGGAGGCTGCGCGCTCGAACGCCAAGGTCATCGTCCAGGCGGGCGTGCACTTCATGGCCGAGACGTCGAAGATCCTGAGCCCGGAGAAGACCGTGCTGATCCCCGACCTGCGCGCGGGCTGCTCGCTGGCCTCCTCGATCACCGGCGCGGACGTGCGGCTGATCAAGCAGCGCTACCCCGGTCTGCCGGTCGTCACCTATGTGAACACGACCGCCGACGTGAAGGCTGAGACCGACATCTGCTGCACCAGCGCCAACGCCGTTCAGGTGGTGGAATGGGCGGCGAAGGAATGGGGCGTCGACAAGGTCATCCTGATCCCCGACGAGTTCCTGGCGCGCAATGTCGCGGCCCAGACGAATGTCGGCATCATCGCCTGGAAGGGCCGCTGCGAGGTGCATGAGCGCTTCACCGCCGACGACATCGCCGAGATGCGCGCCGCCTATCCGGGCGCGGAAATCCTGGCCCACCCGGAATGCCCGGAAGAGGTGCTGGCCGCGTCCGACTTCGCCGGATCGACGGCGGCGATGATCGACTATGTGGTCGACCGCAAGCCGAAGCAGGTGGTGATGATCACCGAGTGCTCGATGGCCTCGAACGTCAAGGGCGACGTGCCCGGCGTCGACTTCATCGGCCCGTGCAACCTGTGCCCGCACATGAAGCGCATCACGCTGGAGAACATCCGCGACTGCCTGAAATACATGCAGTTCGAGGTGACGGTGGAGCCCGAGATGGCCGAGCGCGGGCGTCTGGCCGTGCAGCGGATGATCGACCTGCCGCCGCCCGCCATCCCGGCGCGCTATGACCTGATCAAGGCCCGGCACCACGTCGATGTGGAGCTGATCTGATGCATGACGCTGCTGTCCTTCTCCCCTCGGGGGAGAAGGTGGCCGGTGGAGCCGGACGGATGAGGGGGAGGGCAGCCTCATCCTCGACCGTTCGCCTGTCTCCGGCGTCCCCCTCATCCGAGACGCTGCGCGTCCCACCTTCTCCCCCGAGGGGAGAAGGATGAGCGTCGAGGGGCCTTGGGGTGCGCGCGACGGACGAACTGCGCCTGTCTCTGAAGCCGCGCCCGTTCGTTCCGCACCGCTGGAGGACAAGGGTCAGCATCCGGCCTGGGCCATCGCCTCGACCCTGCTGATGGCGGGCTTCCTGTGGTGGGTCACGGGCAGCGTCGTGGTGGCGGGCGGCGTCCTGTTCGGCCTGTTCGTGCATGAATACGGGCACGTTCTGGCGATGAACCGCCTCGGCATGGGACCGGCGCGCATCTACATCATCCCCTTCCTCGGCGGCATGGCCAAGGCTCAGCGCGAGCCGAAGAGCGAGTGGCACGGCGTGCTGGTGTCGCTGGCGGGTCCGGCCTTCGGCCTGGTCGCCATGATCCCCTTTGTGGCCGTCGGCTTGGCGCTGCGGTCGCCCGAGTGGCTGATGGGGGCCTTCTTCATCGCCATGATCAATCTGGTGAACCTCCTGCCCGCCCCGCCGCTGGACGGGTCCAAGGCTCTGGGGCCGGTGCTGACCCGGGTGCATCCGCGGCTGGAGCAGGTCGCCCTGCTGGCCGTCGGCGGTCTGGCCGTCTGGTGGGGCCTGTCGACGGGACGGCTCATCCTGGCGGCCTTCCTCGCCATCGCGATTTTCGGCCATATGAAGCGCGGCGTCTGGCGCGCGGCCTGGGGTCAACTGAGCTGGCCGGAGGCGGGGCGCAGCCTGGCGCTCTATCTGGCGACGGCGGCGATCTGTGCGGCGGCGGCCCTTGGCGCCCTGCTGCCCCTGACCGGCGGCGCGGTGGAACCCGCCTTCGACATGGGCCTGAAATTCATCGGCGTGGGAGGCCGCTAGCAGCATGGCGCGTATCCGGCATGACGGGCCGCTGATCATCGGCGGCGGACTGGCGGGGCTGTCGGCCGCGCTGGAGGCCGCGCCGGCGAAAGCCTTGGTGGTCACGCCGGATCTGTTGCTGAACGCCTGTTCCTCGGCCTGGGCCCAGGGCGGGCTCGCGGCGGCCCTGTCGCCGAAAGACAGCGCGGTCCTGCACGCGAAAGACACCGAAGGGGCAGGGGCCGGTCTGGTCGAGCCCGAGGCCGCGCGCGCCCTGACCGAGCGGGGGCGCGAGACGGTGGAGTGGCTGGCTTCTCTGGGCGCGCCCTTCGACCGGGACGAGGCGGGCGGATTTTCCGTCAGTCTTGAGGCGGCGCACAGCCTGCCGCGCGTGGCGCGGGTCGGCGGCGACGGCGCCGGGCGGGCCATCCTGTCGGCGGTGGTGGCGGCGGCGCGCGCCTCCAAGCATATCGAGATCTGGGAAGACGGGCGGCTGCGCGGCCTGATCCAGGACGTGAACGGCCGGGTGCGCGGCGCCCTGATCGAGCGGGCTGGCGGGCGCGTGGACGAGGTCTTCGCCCCCGCCGTCGTCTTGGCCACCGGCGGCGTCGGCGGTCTGTATGAAGTGACGACCAACCCCTCGGCCCTGCGCGGCGAGGGGCTGGCGCTGGCCTATCTGGCGGGGGCTGAAATCCTCGATCCCGAGTTCGTGCAGTTCCACCCCACCGCCATCGATGTCGGCCTCGACCCGGCGCCCCTGGCGACCGAGGCCCTGCGCGGCGAGGGGGCGCGGCTGATCGACGGAACCGGCGCCTTCCTGCTGGGAGCAGACGCCGACGCCGATCTGGCCCCGCGAGACATCGTGGCGCGGGTGGTGCACGCGGCGCGCGCCGACGGACGCGGGGCGTTTCTGGATGCGACCCAGGCGGTGGCCGAGGCCTTCCCGCACGAGTTCCCGGCGGTGTTCGCCGCCTGCATGCGCGCCGGGCTGGACCCGCGCGTCAGCCCCATCCCGGTGGCGGCGGCGGCCCACTACCACATGGGCGGCATCGTCGCCGACGACGAGGGGCGGACCACGGTTGCGGGCCTCTACGCCATCGGCGAATGCGCGGCGACCGGGGTGCACGGCGCCAACCGTCTGGCCTCCAATTCCCTGCTGGAAGCGGGCGCCTTCGGGCGTCGCGCCGGGCGGGCGGCGGCGCAGGAGGTGCAGCCGGCCAAGGCGGCGCTGAAGCCGGCGCGGGCCTCGAAGGATTTGCCGCCCGAAGCGATGGCTGAGCTTCGCGCCGCCATGACCCGGTTCGCGGGCGTGGTGCGCGACGAAGAGGGGCTGAGCGTCCTGATCGGCGGCATCGACCGACTGATGAAGGCCCATCCCGACGCCGTGGTCCTGACCGCCGCCCGCCTGATCGCCGAGGGGGCGCTGAAGCGCCGCGAGAGCCGGGGTGGGCACTACCGCGCCGACTATCCCGACAGCCTGCCGACGGCGGAGCACACGCGGATGCGGCTGACGCCTGTGATCCTCCCCTGCGGAGCGGGGGAGGGGGACCGCGAAGCGGTGGAGGGGGCGGAGCCGGGCTCTTGCCTAACCGTTGCTGAGCGCTGAGAAAACACAAACCGGGGCGGTTGCGGCCGCCCCCTCCACCACGCTGCGCGTGGTCCCCCTCCCCCGTCGGGGACGGGGGAGGATTGGTGAAGAAGAATGACCCGAACCTTGCCGGACCTGCTGATCGAACCCGTCGTGCGGATGGCCCTGGCCGAGGATCTGGGCCGCACCGGCGATGTGACGGCCCAGGCCTGCATCCCCGAGGAGGCGCGGATGAGCGCAGTCTTCGCCGCGCGTCAGGCGGGCGTGATGGCCGGCGGCGCCGTGGTGCGGATCGCGGTCCATGCCATGGACCCCAAGGCCAAGGTGACGGTGAAGGTCGCCGACGGCGAGGCCTTCGAGGTCGGGACCGTGCTGGTTGAGGTCGAGGCTGACGCCCGCGCCCTGCTGGCGGCGGAACGGACGGCGCTGAACCTGCTGGGCCGGATGTGCGGGATCGCCACCCTGACCCGGACCTATGTGCAGGCCGTGGCGGGAACAACTGTCCGCATCGCCGACACCCGCAAGACCACGCCCGGCCTGCGCGCGCTGGAGAAGCACGCGGTGGCCTGCGGCGGCGGTCTGAACCACCGCTTCGGACTGGATGACGCCATCCTGATCAAGGACAACCACGTCGCCGTCTGCGGCGGGGCGGGCGAGGCGGTGCGTCGCGCCAAGGCCTTCGCGCCCCACCTGATGAAGGTCGAGGTCGAGGTCGACAGCCTGGCTCAGCTGGACGAGGTCCTGCCGGAGCGCCCGGACGTCATCATGCTGGACAACTTCAACCTCGACGACCTGGCCGAGGCCGTGCACCGGGTGAAGGCCAGCGCCTTTGGTCCCGTGACGCTGGAGGCCTCAGGCGGGGTCAATCTGACGACCGTGGCGGGCATCGCCGCGACCGGGGTGGACGTGATCTCGGTGGGCGCCCTTACGCACTCTGTTCCGCAGTTGGACGTGGGTCTGGACGCGAAGTAACCGGGCGAGCGAACCATTTGCGGCCAATCCATTTCTGGATCGGTTCGTCGATGAGGCGGTTGTAGAGGTCCGAGGCGACCAGGGTGAAGACCAGGGCGCCGAACCACATGGCCCAGGCCTCCCAGGCCACGCTCTCGATCGCCGGATGCAGGCGGGCCGCCAGCGGCTCGACCACGTCGAACCAGACGGCGCCGGTGATGGTGTGGACCATGAACAGGCAGAAGCTCACCTTGGCGCCCCATTCGGCGCCGGGGATGGGCTTGGTCACTGGCGAGGCGCCGCAGCCGATGATGACGGCGCCGATGGCCAGGATGTTGATCAGGTCCGGCCCGACCCACCAGGCGTTGGCCAGCAGGACGGCCCCCCCGCCAAAGCCGACGATCCGCGCCGCGCCGGCGGTCCAGCGCCCCGTCTGAACCGCGCGCGCCAGCGCCAGCCCGACCAGGAAGAGCGGCGCGGCGCGGAACATGCACCACTGGAAGGGCAGGCTGAACTGCTGCTCGCCCAGCAGGGCCAGGCTCAGGGCGTTGGCGCCGACGACAATGCCGATCGCCAGCCCCAGACTGATGCAGACGCTGTTGATCCTCAGCATGGTCCGCCACAGCATGGGGAAGAAGGCGTAGCAGATCAGCAGGGTCGAGATGGTCCAGCTGGGAATGTTCCAGTGACCGCCGCCCAGCCCGAAGGCATGCAGCAGCAGGATCTGGGCGGGCAGGCCGGACAGGTCAAACCGGCCCTCATTGCTCGCCTGCATGCCCAGGGCCCCGGCGGCGAGCACCATGACGACCAGCATGGCCAGGGTGATGATATGGGTGGGATAGCAGCGGGCCAGCCGCTTGAGCCAAAACCGGGCCAGGGACACCTTGCGGCTGGCGACGCCCGCGCCATAGGCCTTGGCCAGAACGAAGCCCGACAGGATCAGGAAGAAGTCGGTGGCCAGATAGCCGCGTCCCAGAAAGCCATGCATCGACTGCAGCGAGATCGGCGCCGCATCCCCGAAATGAAACACCACCACGAACAGGGCGGCGACAAATCTCAGGGCGTCGAGCGCGCCGCCACGCGTTTTGGAGGCGGCGGGCGGGGCGGCGGAGGTCAGGGTCATGCGGCGGCTTCCGGGACGTCGGGGGCGGTCTGAGCCGTCTTCAGCAAGAAACAGGCCGGGAACATCCTTGCGTCGGGGCTCGTTTCCTTGAGGTGAAAGGAGCCCGCCATGACCAAGTCCTTATCCGTACCCAAGGAGCAGCGCAGCTTTGCCGATCATGGCGCGTGCGCGGTTCAGGATATGGCGGATCGGCATGAGTTGGCGACCGGCGCCGCGAAGGGGCCGCCGGGCGATATGGGCGTCAACACGCATCAACAGGGCCGGTTCGGCAACCTGAAGCAGAACATGACGCCGCAGTGGAAGACGCAAGACCGCTAGACAGCCATCCACGGTCGGGCCGTCACCGGGAGGTTATCCGGCGACGGCGGTTTCCGACGCGATCTGGTTGTAGGGCACAGGGCCGGTCGAGGCCTCGGTCGTCTTGAGACTGGCCTGAATCAGGCGCGGGGTCTCGGCGCCGCTCGAGGGACGCGGGGTGTAGCGGAAGGCGTCGCTGGAGCCCGAACGACCGCCGAAGCGATAGAAGAGGTGATCGCCGACCTGGCCGACCTTGACCAGGCTGTTGCGCCAGCTGGGCGAAACCCCGGTGGTGTGGAAATGGGTGGCGTTGCCGACAGGGGCATAGACCTGACCTGACAGGGCCTTGGACGCCACGTCGCGCGCGCGGTTCCAGGCGGCGCGGTTGACGGCGCCGCGCATGGCGCCGTTGCAGGTAAAGCTGAACTGGCAGCCGCTGCTGCGGTTCGAGCCCTGGAAGACCACGGCGCAGACGGTATTGGGGAAGGCGGCGTGACGGGCGCGGTTCAGAACCACCTGGGCCACGGCCTTCATGCCGTCCACACCCTCGCCGCGCGCTTCGTAATAGGCGGCCTTGGTCAGGCAATCGAGATCGCGCGACTGGTCCAGCGAACTGCCGAGATTGAAGGGGCGGGCGGCGGGGCTGGTCAGGTTGGCGCGACGCAGGCCGTTCTGGCTCTCTTCCAGGCGGGCGGTCAGCAGTTCCGCCTGACGGTCGCGCTGGGCGGCGCCAGCGACGGAATAGGGGTCATGGCGATCAGCGATGGCCAGGGCGCTGGCGTCCAGGCCGCCCGCCGCAGCGGCCATGGCTTCCTGGGTATAGCCCTGGGAGCCGGCGCCTTGCAGGCGTTCAGCCTGGGCGCGAACGGTTGAAGCCTGGGCGGCCACGCCGCCCAGATAGGCTCCACCGACAGCAAGGCTGACCACGCCGCCGAACGCCGCAGCCGCCGTCCTGGGGCGCAGGCGAATCGATTGGGCGGCGTGCATCAGCGCACGCGTCTGCGAAGAGAAACTCAAAGGCGTAGTCCTGTTCAGCAGGGCGAGGATGCCGCCCCTGTACTCAACGAACCCAGGCGACATGACGCGTCGCGAACCGGCTCCGGACCAGAGATCGACGAACGGCCGACCTCCGGAAGGCGGGCCTTAAGCCATCTGTTTATGACCTCAATGTGGTTGATTCGCCAGATATCGTTGCGCCGCAGCAATTCGTCGCGCGCCTACAGATGGCGTTTCGACCGCTTGTGAGAAGCCTGTGTCATTGCTTCAGCACATCTTGCCGAATCTGTATTCGGATACCGGTCGATGATTTCGATCCGGCCCCGATCGGATCGTAAACGCTATTCGTGAAGGCTGGGTTACTTGCTGAAAGGCGTTTCGCTTGAGAGGGGAACTCTAGGCCTCTGGGCGCGTTGCAAGCTGAACCATTTCAAGGAGTTCTCCGCCCCATGACCCGATCCTCGATCCGCGCCGCCGCCGTTCTCGCTCTCGGGGTCTCGGCCCTGGCCCTGTCCGCCTGCGGCCATTCGGTCGAGCAGAAGGCGGCGACCGGCGCCATCGCCGGCGCTGTGGTGGCGGGGCCGGTGGGGGCCGCGGTCGGCGGGGCGGCCGGCGCCGCCGTCGGCCATATCGACAAGCCGCACCGCTAATCGCGCCTGCGCGCGGCCCCGCTTGCCTGCGGCGCCGCGACGGCCCATCTGCTGTTCTGGACGCGATATCGCTCTAAATTGCGCGTTTAGAGGTCCGGAACGGCCGCAGAGCTTGCTTTTCGCGCCGGATTCCGCTTTGCCAGCGCGCCGGGCCGTTCGCGCATCCGCACGCCCGCCGGGCCGCCACTGATCGGCGTCGCCCCTCATCAGAGTTTCAAGGAAGACCGCCTCTACGCATGCGAGACCTCAAACAAACCGGCTTCAACGACCGTATCTCCGCTCAACAGGACGCCAAGAAGGCCCTGCTGGCCAAGTTCAAGCCCAAGCCGACCGTTCAGGATCCCGAGTTCGAGAAGCTGGCCGCGAAGCGGGCCGCCGAGAAGGAGGCTCTGCGTCAGCAGTTCGAGCTGGAAAAGGCTGAACAGCGCCGTGAGAAGGCCGAGAAGGAAGCCGCACGCATGGCGGCTGAACAGGAAGCCCAGGAAGAAGTCGACGCCGCCAAGCGCGCCGCCCGCAAGGAGCGCAAGCAGTTGACTAAGGAAGAACAGAAGGCCGCTCGCGACGCCCGCTACGCCGCCCGCAAGGCGCGTCAGCGCTAAACAAGCGTCTTCCAGCTAAGGCCCTTCTCCCTTTGCGGGAGAAGGTGGACGGCGAAGCCGGACGGATGAGGGGGGCGCGAGGTTCAACGCGCCGCCTTCGTCCGCCATTGCGAGACCCCTCATCCGGCCCTGACGGACCACCTTCTCCCGCAAGAGGAGAGGGGTTTGGCGCTCGGCTGTTTGAGCGCTGTCTGCGCCTGCAACGCCCCGGCGACTTCAGCGTTTCAGCAGTGAAGATTCATGGGCGCAGGCCGCCTCGCCCCTTGGCGGGCCTGAGAAAACACCTACCTGCAAAGCTGGATCTTCGTTCGTCACGCCTTCAGGAGCAGACATGACCGCTTCCATCGACACCGGCCTGAAACCCAAGGAGCGCGGCGATGTCGCGCAGGAACTGTCCAAGGTTCTGGCCGACAGCTTCGCCGTCTATCAGAAGACGCACGGCTATCACTGGAACGTTCGCGGGCCGGAATTCTTCAGCCTGCACAAGCTGCTGGAGCAGCAGTACAATGAAATCTGGGCCGCGCTGGACGACATCGCCGAGCGTATCCGCGCCCTGGGCGAACTGGCCCCGCAGAGCGCCTCGGCCTTCGCCAACCTGACCTCGATCAAGGACGGCGACCCGGAAAAGGACGCCAACGCCATGCTCAAGGAGCTGATCAAGGACCACGGCGTGCTGATCGCCACGGCCCGCGCCGCCCTCGACGCCGCCGACAAGGTCGGCGACGAGGCCTCGGTCGATCTGATGACCCAGCGTCTGGCCGCTCACGAAAAGGCCGCCTGGATGCTGCGGTCCAGCCTGGGCGACCGCTAGAGCGCGGTCGCTCACGGAACGGTAATCAACGGGCCTGAAAAGCGCCGGATTGGGTGACCATCCTGATCTCCCTCCGGCGCTCGCCAGCGCCGCCTATGGGACGCTGGATGCTGAAAGGCCGACTGCCGCAGTTGAAGACGACCGGACGTCAGGCCCTGGCCATGGCGCCTATGGCGGTGGCCGTCAGTCTGGCGGTCATGGGTCTGGCCATGTCGGCCAGCTCCAGCGTGCGGCCTGATCTGGACCGCACCGCCGAGGCTGTGGCCCGCGCTACTGGCGGCGACCTGACCCCGAACGGCCTGAAACTGATCATGGCGCGGCTGGACCCCGGCCAGTTGGCCATCGCCCGCCGCTTCGACCCGGCGTTGAACCTGCCCGAGCTTTATGACCTGACGCCGGGGTGGGAGAGTCTGACCCTGGGCGGCAAGCCGTCTCTGGACGCCGGCGTCTCGGGCGTCGCCGCCCAGCAGTTGAACGCGGCCATGCCCAATGCCTTGGGCGCGTTGCAACCCGCGAAGCCCTTCGACCTGCGTCCCGCCACCGAGGCTGACCGCAAACGCGCCCTGCGCTGCCTGACCCAGGCCGTCTACTACGAGGCGGCGCTGGAGCCGAGCGAGGGGCAGGAGGGCGTGGCCCAGGTCGTGCTGAACCGCGTGCGCGACCCCAACTATCCCAACACGGTCTGCGGCGTGGTCTATCAGGGCGCCGAGCGGACTGCCGGCTGCCAGTTCAGCTTCACCTGCGACGGGGCGCTGAGCCGCGCCCCCATCCCCTGGGCCTGGTCCCGCGCCGCCCGCGTGGCCGAGCGCGCCCTGGCCGGCCATGTGGCGACGCGCGTGGGCACCGCGACCCACTATCACGCCGACTACGTCCATCCGTGGTGGTCGCCGACCCTGGCCAAGATCACCCAGGTCGGGGCGCACATCTTCTATCGCTGGAAGGGCGCGCCGGGCGAAAGCGCAGCCTTCGCCCAGAGGTCGGCGGGCCGCGAACCTGTCATCGACGAGGCCCGCTTCGCCCGGCCCCGCATCCTGCTGGCCGCCGACAGCGTCGAGGAGGCCTTGGCCGGCGCCGCGCCGAACCAGTTGCGCACCGTCGAGATTGACGGCCAGACCCGCGTGGTCGGCATCGCCAGCCTGGGCGGCCGCCGTCAGGCCAGCAAGGACGAAATCGCCGCCATCAACGAACGGCTGAAGGCCTATGAGGCGGCGCCCGCCGTCGCGGTCGCGCCTCCGCCCGGCGTCACCGCCATGGCGGTCGAGGAAGTGGGCAAGCCGGCGGTCTGACCGTCGCTGTCGCGGCGCGGCGGCTATCGTCGCCCCGCCTCGAGTGCGTCCGCTCTGAAATGCCAGAACGGGTGGGAAGCGGGCCTTGGAAGTGGAGGGGGTCCCCTATAGCCCAATGGGAACGGCGATCATTTGATATGGGACAAACGTGTCCGAGCCCCAGCAACACGCCGCTTCAATGAAAATGAGACCATCGTCGGGATCAGAAACCTGGAGCCCTGCCCAGGCTCGAAGGATAGGAACGTCGCCAGTTGTGATAGTCCCATTTCGCGAGCGGGCAAAACGGTTCTGCCCGACGGCAATCCAGCCGTCGTCAGTCGCGATCAAACTGTTGAACGGCCAGGTTTGTCCGGCTCGATTGACGATTGAACCGGGCTTGATGGGGAGCGGATCAGCGAAGACTGAAGAGATCTGGTCTTCACAAACCCGCATGACTTCACCGTATCGTCCGCTGAGGTGCGCCAAACTTGCTCCAACCAGAATGCAGCCCTGAGTCGAGGTGTCGGTGATAATCCCGACGACTGGCGTGCAGTCAGGGCTGATCAGGCCGCCGCATGAATTGGCGCCGGCTTCGCGCACGAAAGAAATTGTCCCGGTTGAAACATCAATGCGCCGCAATCCGCCACCCCACTCGCCCTTGTTGTATCCGACGAAAAGCATGCCATCGGTGAGCGCTGAAACCTGTGCGTAGGGTTCCACGGATGCAGCAAGCGGCCTGCGGTCCCACTTGTCGGCCAGGGGGAGCAGAACCTTTTCGGTTGTCAGGACGCCGGGGCCGTCGTTCGTGGCAAACAGGGCCACAGGACTACCTTCGAAATAGATCCGACGTTCAGGTTGATCGGGATCCCGAAGGTCACGCACGACGCCTTGATTGGCGTCTAGCCCCACCAGCGCCCAGAGGTGGGGGCCGTCAGCCAGGATATCCAAGACCTGAAGAGCAGCGACCGATCGTTCGCCGGTCTGCCGGTTAAACCGCACGACCTGCTTGGAAGCGCCGCGAAGCCACAATGAATCTGAGGTCGCAATACCTTCGACAACGGCTCCGCCAAGGTCCGGGTCAGTCCGGTCTCGGATCGGGCGTCCTTCTGCATCTGTGCGGATTTGAGCAGCAGTGCCTTCAGCCAAGGTCAGCACAATGAGCAGGGCAAGAAGTGTTGAACGCATGCACAACCATCCTACGGGTCTAGGTTTATGGCGCGCTTCTTCGAATGGGCGGTCTGCAATGGATCAAAAGCGAGGAAGCCGCGAGCCGGTAGCTATCGGATGTCGAGCCTAGCGCAAAAAACGCGCCGTAGCCCACCCTTCCCGATGGGGAGGATGGGCTTGAGGCCCTACCAGGCCCCGATTTTCTCGGCTTCGGCGTGGCTGATGGGGTTGTGGGCGGCCTTGTGGTCTTCCTCGGCGAGGAAGCGCGAGGCTTCCAGTGCGGCCATGCAGCCCATGCCGGCGGCGGTGACGGCCTGGCGATAGACGTCGTCGGTCACGTCGCCGGCGGCGTAGACGCCTTCGATGGCGGTCGAGGCCGTGCCCGGCTTGACCCGCAGATAGCCGCCGGAGTTGATCTCCAGCTGACCCGCGAACAGCTCCGAAGACGGGGCGTGGCCGATGGCGATGAAGACGCCGTCGGCGGGGATTTCCGACAGGTCGCCGGTCTTGACGTTCTTCAGGCGCACGCCGGTGACGTTGCGGGCCACGCCGTCGACGACGCCGAGGATTTCATCGACGGCCACGTCCCAGATCACCTCGATCTTGGGGTGGGCGAACAGGCGGTCCTGCAGGATCTTCTCGGCGCGGAACTCGGCCTTGCGGTGGATGACCGTGACCTTCTCGGCGAAGTTGGTCAGGAACAGGGCTTCCTCGACGGCCGTGTTGCCGCCGCCGACGACCGCGACCTGCTTGCCGCGATAGAAGAAGCCGTCGCAGGTGGCGCAGGCGGAAACGCCAAAGCCCTGATACTTGCTCTCGGATTCCAGACCCAGCCACTTGGCCTGGGCGCCGGTCGAGATGATGACGGTTTCGGCCAGAAGCTCCGTGCCGCTGTCCAGCGTCAGGCGGAAGGGGCGCTGCGACAGGTCGGCCTTGGTCACGATGTCATGGATGACCTCGGTCCCGACGTGCACGGCCTGGGCCTGCATCTGCTCCATCAGCCAGGGACCCTGGATGGTCTCGGCGAAGCCGGGATAGTTCTCGACATCCGTGGTGATGGTCAGCTGACCGCCGGGTTGCAGACCGGCGATGACCACCGGGTTCAGCGAGGCGCGGGCGGCATAGATGGCGGCGGTCCAGCCGGCGGGACCGGAACCGATGACGGCGAGGCGGACAGTACGGGGCGTGCTCATGACGCCTATTTAAGGGCTGATTCCCGAATGCGCGATGCTAGCGTGTCGTTTCAAGCGAGGGGATTTGATCATGAGCAACAGAAGCGCGGCCTTTCTGCCCGTCGGGATCGGCGTCGGACTGGCGATCGGGGTCGCTTTCGGCAAGGCCGTCGACAACCTGGCGCTGGGCCTTTCGCTGGGCGTGGCCGTCGGGGCGGGGCTGGGCGTGGCCCTGATGGGGTTCGGCCATCTGAAGGCGCAGAGCGGCAAGAAGGCGGCTGACGGCTCGCCCATGGTGTCGGACGGCGGCGCTTCGACATCGAGCGGCAGCCACTGCGCGCCCAGCGCGGACTGCGGCGGGTCTGACGGCGGCGGCGGGGGCGATTGACGCACATCGTCGTGGAGGCCCATGCTCCTTCAAGGAACAGGGTGATGTCATGACCTCAGCCGCCGATCCGGTCCGTGAAACGCGCAGCTATCTGCGCCGTCTGCTGGCCGCAGCGCGGCGCGGGGTGGATCGGGAGGCGGTCGAGGCTTCGGTCTATGACAACGGCGGTTTGAGCGGCCGCTATTTGATGATGACGGTGATCTCGGCCGCCATCGCGGCCCTCGGTCTGATGCTGTCGTCACCAGCCGTGGTCATCGGGGCCATGCTGGTGTCGCCGATGATGGGGCCGATCGTGGCTCTGGGCTTTTCACTGGCCCTGCTGGACTGGCGTCGGCTGAAGCAGTCGCTGACCTGTCTGGCGGTCGGTATGGCGACGGCCCTGACGGTGGCCATTCTGCTGACCCTGCTGTCGCCGCTGAAGGAGCCGACCAGCGAGATTCTGGCGCGGACCCGGCCCAACTTCTTCGACCTGCTGATCGCGGTCTTTTCCGGGGTGGCGGGGGCCTATGCGGTGATCCGCCAGCGCGGCGAGACCATTATCGGCGTGGCCATCGCCACGGCCCTGATGCCGCCGGTGGCCACCGTCGGCTTCGGCATCGGCACGGGGGAGCTGTCGATCTCGGTGGGGGCCTTCTATCTGTTCATGACCAATCTGGTGGCCATCGCCCTGTCGGCGACGCTGACGGCGGGCTTCTACGGCTTCCGGCCGCGGCTGATGGAGCGGCCCTCGCCGTGGCGGGGGATGGCGGTGCTGGCGGTCTTCGTCCTGCTGTCGATCCCGCTGGTGATCTCGCTGAGGGCCATCGGACTGGAGAGCCGGGCCACGGCCGAGACGCGGACGGCGGTGGCCGACATCTTCGCCGGGGCGGATTCTCGCATCACCCTTCTGGACGCCCGCAGCGAGGGCCGTGGCGTGGTGGTTTCGGCTCTGGTCAGCACGAAGAAGCTGGTCGCCGACGCCCAAGGCCAGCTTCAGGCCCGGCTGTCGGCGGCCCTGCATACGCCGGTGACGGCGACCCTGGATCAGATCGTCGTGGCCGACCCGCAAGCCGCCGCGCGCGCGGTTCAGGCCAGCACCACCTCGGCGGCCGACCCCACGGCGACTCTGCGCACCCGCCTGTCCGACGCCGTGCCCTTCGCCACGGACGCGGTGATGGTGGACGCCGAGGGACGGCGCGCCATCGTCCTGCTGCGGCCCGACGCCGGGCTGGATCTGGCCAGCGCCTATGCCCTGGAGGCGGGACTGCGTGGACGCTTTGAAGGCGTGGATGTCTGGGTCACGCCGCCGGTTCAGGAACTGTCCGTGGTCGATCTGAGCGATGCAGGCGCGCGGGCGCGGGCGGTCTGGGCTCTGACCCGCTGGCGGGCCAGTCCCGCGGTGCGCGACTGCCGCCCTGCGCCGGGCGCAGCGGTCGGCGAAGGCCAGGAACCCCAGCCGAATGCGGGCGAGGCCTTTCGCGCCCAGCTGGCGGCGGCGGGCGTCTCGATCCGCGCTGAACCGGGGCCGGAGTGCCGTCGGGGCGATCAGAACCTGGCGCGGCTGTCGCTGGGCTAGGCAATGACCCCGAATCGTCACCCTCGGGACAAGCCCGAGGGTGACGATTCGGGGTGGATCCTAGCCGCGCGCGGCCATGGCCTCCAGCACCGCCCTGGCTGCGCGCTCGGTCTCGTTGAGCGGGGCGTAGGTCCAGGGCTGCAGCGATCCGTCAAAGGGCCGCGCGGCGCCGTGGGTCATCAGGTCGGCGTGAAGCCGGGCGAACTTGCCGGCGGGCTTGAGCGGGATCATGGGCAGGACGTGGACCGGCTTGCCGGTCGAGGCGGCCTCCGCAGCCATATTGGCGCTGTCCTCGGTGACGAGGACGTGGTCAGCGGCGTCCAGCATGGCGAACAGGGGGTTGTCGCCCGTTCCGTCCCAGATCCAGCCCGGCAGGGCCGACAGGCGCTCGGTCATGACGGCTTTCGCCGCCTCGGGCGTGCGGCGCGAGAAGGTCAGCAGCAGAGAGCCGTTCGCCGTCTCTATCGCCGTCTTGATCTGATCGGCCAGCGCCACCGCATGGGCGGGCGGCAGGTCAAAGGCCTTGGACCGACCGCCGATCATCACCGCGACACGCGGATGGGGCAGGGGGGCGATGCGGTCGGAGAAGGCGGGCGCGGCCTCGGCCAGCTTTGACGGCGTGATGCGGTGGGGGCTGCCGACGATCTCCAGGACGTTGTCGCCGGCCAGACCGTCGTGGGCCGGGGCGACGATCAGGTCATAGACGCTGTTCTTCCAGCGCGGGTCCTGGGTCTGGACGGTGAAGGTCTTGCCGCCGCTCCAGTCGCGCACGCGGGCGGACAGGGGCAGGCTGGCGCGCCCGGTGGCGATCCACAGATCGGGCCAGTCGGTCACGGCGCGGGGATCAAACGAGCCCGGCGCCAGCATGGCGGGGGTCTTCAGGCTGGACGGCCAGCGGTCGAACAGGGGCCGCCAGCGGACGATCTTGAGGGCGATGTCGGCGGGGGTCAGGCGGGCGACCGCCTCGGCCAGACCCAGGGCCTGGTTCTGGATGCCGGTGCGGCCGTCGGACACCACCCAGACAGACAGAGGGCGCGCGGCAGAACCGCGCGCCCCTGTGGCCTTCTCAGCGAGAGAAGGGCTTATTTCCACTCGACCTTGAGGATTTCATAGGCCTTCACGCCGCCGGGCGTGTTGACCTCGACCACGTCGCCGACCTTTTTCGAGATCAGGGCGCGGGCGATCGGCGAGGCGATGGAGATCTTGCCCAGCTTCACATCGGCTTCGTGTTCGCCGACGATCTGATAGACGCCCTCTTCCTCGGTGTCTTCGTCCACGAAGGTGACGGTGGCGCCGAACTTGACCTGGCTGCCCGACAGCTTGGAGACGTCGATCACCTGGGCGCGCGACAGCTTGTCCTCGATGTCGGCGATCGAGCCTTCGATCCAGCCCTGGCGTTCCTTGGCGGCGTGATACTCGGCGTTTTCGGACAGGTCGCCGTGTTCGCGGGCCTCGGAGATGGCCGCGATGACGCTCGGCCGTTCGACCTGCTTCAATTGCTTCAACTGTTCGTCGAGGACACGGTAGCCCTCGGCCGTCATCGGCACTTTTTCCATTGTGTCGTGAATTTCTTGTTTCGCCCTGAGACTAATGAGAGACGTAATCAGCACAGACGCGATCACGGGGCGCGCGTGATCGGGGCCGAGAGCCTAGGGCGCCCTTTCGCCAAACTCAAGAGCATGATCGGCGGGACGGATCAGGGCTTGGTCTGACCCATGGCCCGGCGGATCGCGGTCCAGGCGATAAAGCCGAGCGCCGCCACGGCCAGCAGCATGAAGACGCTGGAAATCAGTCCCACCCCTGCGGCGATAAAGGCGATGATGACGCAGATGGCGGCGGACAGGGCCGCGATGACTTGAATGACTGAAAGGCGCATGGGCTCGTAAACGCCGGCGCCGCGCCGGGGTTGCGCCCTCCCGAAGCCGTGATCGGGCAAGGCGGGCGTCAGGCATAGGCATAGTCTCCGCCACGTTCCAGGGCGCGTTTCCAGGCCGGACGGGCATGGATGGCGTCCAGGAAGCGCGCGATATGAGGATAGGCCGCCAGATCAACGGCGCGGCTGGCGGCGGCCTCCAGCGGGAAGCTCATCATGATGTCGGCGGCGCTGAACGCCGGCCCGGCGAACCAGCCGGTCGCAGCCAGTTCGGCCTCTTGCCAGTCCGCGTGGGCCTTCACCTGTGGGTCGATGAAGCCGGTCTGCGCCTTGGCGGCGATGCCCTTGACCAGGGGCCGCATCAGCCCCGGCGCCCGCCGTGGCATCTGGGCGAAGACCAGCTTCAGCAGCAGGGGCGGCATGGCCGAGCCCTCGGCGTAGTGAAGCCAGTAGGTGAAGCGCCGTCCCTCCGCCGTGCCGCGCGCCGGCCGCAGCCGGCCCTCAGGGTCATAGGCGTCCAGCAGGTATTCGACGATGGCCCCGGTCTCGGCCACGCGGACCTCGCCGTCATCCAGAACCGGCGACTTGCCCAGCGGATGCACCGCCCTCAGCTCGGGCGGGGCCAGCATGGTGGCCGGGTTTCGCTCATAGCGCTTGATCTCATAGGGCAGGCCCAGCTCTTCGAGCAGCCAGAGCACGCGTTGCGAGCGGGAGTTGTTCAGGTGATGGACGGTGATCATGACCCGCCCCATACGCGCGGCCTCAGGGTTTGGATGTCGGCCGGGCCCTTCATGTCCGCGGCATCAGGGCTTCGGCGGCCAGGACCGAGCCTTCGACGCCCAGGGTGACGGCCGGTTCCGGCGTGATGCGGAACAGGGGCGAGTGGTGGCCGGGGGCGCTGTCCGCCTGATCGGCGGGCGTGCCGCCGACGCTGAAATAGACGCCCTTCACCCCGCTTTCGGGGGTGACGAAATAGGCGAAGTCCTCGGCGCCCATGCTGGTGCGCGGCGTATCGAGCAGGACGTCCTCGCCCAGTCCGGCGACGAAGGCGGCGCGGACGCGGGCGGCGGTGGCGGCGTCGTTGATGTTCGCCGGCGTATTCTCCAGCGCCGAACGGGTCACGGTCGGCAGCTTGTCCTCGGGCACGCCCAGCGCCAGGGCCGTGTTGCGGCTGATGCGGTCGATGCCATCCAGAAGCTGGGCGCGGACCTCGGGGCTGTCGGCGCGGACTGTCAGCTGCATATCGACGCGGTCGGAGATGATGTTGTGCTTGATGCCGCCGTGGATGGCCCCGACGGTGACGACGGCCCCTTCCAGCGGGCTGGTCTCGCGACTGCGCAGAGATTGCAACGAGACCACGATCTGCGAAGCGACCAGCACCGGATCGACGCCCAGGTGCGGCGACGCCCCGTGCGTGCCGACGCCATGCACGGTGATGTCCACGCTGTCCGAGCTGGAGGACGTGATGCCTAGCGGCGCTTCGATCTTGCCCGTCGGCGTGTCCGCCGAGACGTGGAAGGCCAGGGCGTAATCGGGCTTGGGGAAGCGGGTGTAGAGGCCGTCGTTGACCATGGCCCGCGCGCCGAAGATACGCTCCTCGGCCGGCTGGGCGATCAGGACCAGGGTGCCGGACCAGTTGGCCTTGCGCGCCATCATCTGACGGGCGGTGCCGACCAGGGCGGTGATGTGCACGTCGTGGCCGCAGGCGTGCATGACGGGCTTCTCGGTTCCGTCCGAGTCCACCTGACGCGCGGTCGAGGCGTTGGCGAGGCCGGAGTTCTCGACCAGGGGCAGGCCGTCCATGTCGGCGCGGATCATGACGGTCGGCCCCGCGCCGTTCTTCAGCACTGCGACCACGCCGGTGCCGCCGACGCCGGTGGTGACGTCATAGCCCAGGGCGCGCAGTTCCTGCGCCATGCGGGCGGCGGTCTGGACCTCCATGCCCGACAGTTCGGGGTTGCGGTGGAAGTGGTCGAACAGGGCGCCGAGGTTGGCGTCATAGTCCGCCTTGACCGCCGCCTTCAGCCCGGCGTCGCTTCCGGCGCCTTGGGCCATGGCCGGGACCGCGCCCGCCGCCAGAACCGTGGCCAGCACGGCCGTGATCGATAGTCTTTTCATGATGTCCCCCTGATCCCTGCGGTGAGCTTATGCCTTTCACAGGGGGCGGCAAGGGGCGACGAGATCAGGCGGCCAGCGCCTTCCAGATGACATAGGCCGCAGCCGCCAAAAGGGTCGCGACATAGAGGGCCAGACGAAAGCCCAGCCGAGAACGGAACGGCTCCTTCCGCGTCTTGTGGCGCAGAATGTGTTGACCCATCCAGGCCCCCAGGCCGCCAAATAGGACCGCCCACAGCAGGGTGTTCTCAGAAATGCGCCAGTCGCCGTTCTCGGCCGCCCTCTTGTCGAGCCAGAACAGGCTGAAGGCGATCAGGTTGCCCGCCAGCAGGAGCAACAGGGTCAGGTCGATTGTGGAAAGGTGCATGGCGTCGCTCAATCTTCGGAGCGGCAGTGTGCCTGAGGGATGGCTGAGAATTTGTTGCCATCCCGCTCATCCCCGCGGACGCCGGGATGAGCGGGATATGTGGATATGAAAAAGCCCCCGGCGTCGGAACGCCGGGGGCTGATCTCAGGACTGAACCGTGGCTCAGTTGTAGGACTGCACCGGGCGGACATCCAGGTCGCCGTGGCGGATGGCGGCGATCCCTTGCGCGGCGGCCAGCGAACCGGCGGCGGTGGTGTAGTAGGGAATCTTCATCATCAGGGCCGTGCGGCGGATGGAGAAGCTGTCGGCCAGGGCCTGCTTGCCGTCGGTGGTGTTGAAGACCAGCTGGACCTCGCCGTTCTTCATGGCGTCGACGATGTTGGGACGGCCTTCCAGCACCTTCTTGACCAGGCCGACCTCAAGGCCCTGGGCCTTCAGGTAGTCGTGGGTGCCCGAGGTGGCGATCACCGAGAAGCCCTGCTCCAGCAGCGAGCGGACGGCCTCGACGATGAAGGGCTTGTCGGCTTCCTTGACCGAGACGAAGGCGCAGCCTTCGGTCGGCAGGACGGTGCCGCCGCCGATCTGCGACTTGGCGAAGGCGCGGGCGAAGGCGGGGGCCAGATCGGCCTCGCCCTCACGCTTCCAGTCCAGGCCCATGACCTCGCCGGTCGAACGCATTTCCGGACCCAGGATGGTATCGACCCCGGCAAAGCGCGCGAAGGGGAAGACGGCTTCCTTGACCGCGATATGCTCCAGTTCCTTGTCGACCAGGCCGAAGGAGGCCAACGGCACGCCAGCCATGATCTTGGCGGCGATGGCGGCGATGGGCTGGCCGATGGTCTTGGCCACGAAGGGGGCGGTCCGCGACGCGCGCGGGTTTACTTCCAGCACGAAGATGCGCGGGTTTTCGCTGTGCGGCTCCTCGATGGCGAACTGCACGTTCATCAGGCCGCGCACCTTCAGGGCCTTGGCCATGGCGGTGGTCTGACGCTTCAGCTCGGCCACGATCTCGGGACGCAGCGAGAAGGGCGGCATGGAGCAGGCGCTGTCGCCCGAGTGGACCCCGGCTTCTTCGATGTGTTCCAGCACGCCGGCGACGAAGACGTCTTCGTCATCGCACAGGGCGTCGACGTCCACTTCCGTGGCGCGGTTCAGGTAGTGGTCGATCAGCACGGGATCGCTGCCCGAGACGCGCATCGCCTCATGGACATAGCGGTCCAGCTGCTCGCGGTCGTGGACGATCATCATGCCGCGGCCGCCCAGAACATAGGAGGGGCGCAGGACGACGGGATAGCCGACTTCCTCGGCCTTCTGCGCGGCTTCTTCGGCGCTGCGGGCCAGACCGTTCGGCGGCTGCTGCAGACCGATGGCCTGCAGCATCTGCTGGAAGCGCTCGCGGTCCTCGGCCAGGTCGATCGAGTCGACGCTGGTGCCCAGGATCGGCACGCCGTCCTCTTGCAGGGCGTGGGCCAGCTTCAGCGGGGTCTGGCCGCCGAACTGGACCACGACGCCGATCAGATCGCCTTTCGAGCGCTCGACGTCGATCAGTTCCAGCACGTCTTCGCCCGTCAGAGGCTCGAAATAGAGGCGGTCCGAGGTGTCGTAGTCGGTCGAGACGGTCTCGGGGTTGCAGTTGACCATGATCGACTCGACGCCGATGTCGGCGAAGGCGAAGGCCGCGTGGCAGCAGCAGTAGTCGAACTCGATGCCCTGGCCGATCCGGTTCGGACCGCCGCCGAGGATGATGGCCTTCTTCTTGTCCGACGGCGCGGCTTCGCACTCGGGGATCTGGCCCAGGGCGCCGGTCTCATAGGTCGAATACATATAGGCCGTGGCCGAGGCGAACTCGGCGGCGCAGGTGTCGATGCGCTTGAACACCGGGCGCACGCTCAGGGCGCGACGGGCCTGACGCACGGCGACCTCGGTCGTGCCGGTCAGCTCGGCCAGGCGGGCGTCGGAGAAGCCCTTGGCTTTCAGCTTGCGGAACTCGGTCTCGGTCGCGGGCAGGCCCTGGACGCGGACATGACCCTCGGTGCGGATCAGGTCGGCGATCTGACGCAGGAACCAGGGCTCGTAGGAACAGGCGGCGTTGACCTCCTCGACCGTCAGGCCGTGGCGGAAGGCCTGAGCGATGACGCGGATGCGGTCCGGGGTCGGCTGGCCCAGGGCGCGGACGACCGCGG
The DNA here is from genome assembly GCA_029203145.1 of Candidatus Brevundimonas phytovorans. Lineage (NCBI taxonomy): Bacteria > Pseudomonadati > Pseudomonadota > Alphaproteobacteria > Caulobacterales > Caulobacteraceae > Brevundimonas > Candidatus Brevundimonas phytovorans. Next base: position 2,420,098 of record CP119309.1, on the reverse strand, counting down.
CGCGGGCGCTGGCGTCGTCCTCGGCGTCGGCCACGCCTTCGATCTCGATGTCGTCAAAGCCGTTGAGACCGGTTTCCAGGCCGCGCAGGGCCTTCTGCATGGATTCCTGGAAGGTGCGGCCGATGGCCATGACCTCGCCGACCGACTTCATGGCGGTGGTCAGGTGGGGCTCCGAACCCGGATATTTTTCAAACGCGAAGCGCGGGATCTTGGTGACGACATAGTCGATCGACGGCTCGAAGCTGGCCGGCGTCACCATGGTGATGTCGTTCTGAAGCTCGTCCAGGGTGTAGCCGACGGCCAGACGGGCGGCGACCTTGGCGATGGGGAAGCCGGTGGCCTTGGACGCCAGGGCGGACGAACGCGACACGCGCGGGTTCATCTCGATGACGACCATGCGACCGTCAGCCGGGTTGATCGCCCACTGGACGTTGGAGCCGCCGGTTTCGACGCCGATCTCGCGCAGGACGTTGATCGAGCCCGTCCGCATCAGCTGATATTCTTTATCCGTCAGCGTCAGGGCCGGGGCGACGGTGATGCTGTCGCCGGTGTGGACGCCCATCGGGTCGATGTTCTCGATCGAGCAGATGATGATGCAGTTGTCCGCCGTGTCGCGGACGACCTCCATCTCGTATTCCTTCCAGCCCAGGACCGACTCTTCGATCAGGACTTCGGTGGTCGGCGACAGATCCAGACCGCGCTCCACGATCTCGTGGAACTCTTCGATATTATAGGCGATGCCGCCGCCGGTGCCGGCCAGGGTGAAGCTGGGGCGGATGATGGCGGGCAGGCCGACGAAGGCCAGGGCGTCGTCGGCTTCCTCGATATGGTGGACGGCGCGCGAACGGGGGCTTTCCAGACCCAGCTTGTCCATGGCGTCGCGGAACTTCTGACGGTCCTCGGCCTTGTCGATGACCTCGGCCTTGGCGCCGATCATTTCGACGCCGTACTTGGCCAGGGCGCCCGAGGCGTTCAGGGCCAGGGCCGTGTTCAGCGCGGTCTGGCCGCCCATGGTCGGCAGCAGGGCGTCGGGGCGCTCCTTGGCGATGATCTTCTCGACGATCTCGGGCGTGATCGGCTCGATATAGGTGGCGTCGGCCACCTCCGGGTCGGTCATGATGGTGGCGGGGTTCGAGTTGACCAGGATGACCCGGTAGCCCTCGGCCTTCAGCGCCTTGCAGGCCTGAACGCCGGAATAGTCGAACTCACACGCCTGGCCGATGACGATCGGGCCGGCGCCGATGATCAGGATGGACTGGATGTCTGTGCGCTTGGGCATCGGCTGCTACTCAGTTCGTCACGACCGCGCACTCCCAGCCGTCGTAGTCGAGCTGGAAGGCCGCGGCCCAGGATTGCATCATGGCCGACACAGGCGAAAACGACGCCTCGTCGACCGCTATGGTCGTCTCCAGAACGGTCATGTCGTCCTGGCCCCGTGTCAGGAACCCGGCGCGGCGGGCCACCTCGTTGAGGTCGCCGTGGTCGCCGTCGCCATAGAAGTAGAACAGCGTATGGCGCGGGGTGATCCCGCTGTCGCCCTGCTCGGCCAGAGCAGCGCGCACCATAGCATCCTTTTCCTCATGACTGGTCAGCGGCGGGCTCCACGCGCGCGAAGAAACCGGACGCAGGGCGAACCCCCGCGACCGATCCGTTCAGGTTGTCGGTTAAGCGGTCCGTTTAGAGACGAGGGGCCGGGGGAGCAAGGGCCGGAATGAGGCGGGCGGGGATTTCCCCTACTGGTCGATGGCCGCGATCCAGTCGGGCAGTTCGCCGATGCGGCTGAGGCTGACATAGCGGGGATGCCCCTCGGGCGCGTCGGCCAATTCATGCGCCCAGGTGATGTGGTAGGGGATGTGGGCGGCGAAGGCTCCGGCCTCGATGGCGGGCAGGACGTCGGACTTCATCGAGTTGCCGGCCATGACGGCCTCGGCCGCGCCGGTGCCGTGGCGGGCGAAGATGCGGTCATAGGTCGAGCGGTCCTTTTCCGACACGATCTCGACGGCGGCGAACAGGTCGCCGAGGCCGGAGGCCGCCAGCTTGCGTTCCTGATCCATCAGGTCGCCCTTGGTGATCAGGACCAGACGGTATTTCTCGGACAGTTCGGCCAGAACCTCGTCGACGCCGGGCAGGGTCTCGACCGGGTGGGCCAGCATCTCGCGACCGGCGGCCAGAATCTCGCGGATGATGTGGGGCGGGGCGGCGCCGTCGCACAGCTCCATGGCCGTCTCCAGCATGGACAGGGTGAAACCCTTCACCCCGTAGCCATAGAGCCGCAGGTTGCGCCGCTCGACCACCGACAGGCGCTCCATCATCACCGGTTCGTCGGCGTGATCGGCCAGCAGGTCCACGAACCGCTTCTGGCTCAGGCGGAAGATGGTCTCGTTGTGCCAGAGCGTATCGTCGGCATCGAGGCCGACCGTGGTGATGGTCATGGGGCGTCCAGGGTGAGGCGGGGGCTGGCCGCTTCCTAGACCCGCGCTGATGGCGAGGGTAGGGCGTGATCGGTCCAGAGACGGTTCCGCGGCGTATTTCCCCACGACAAGGGAGAGCAAAAGCCATGACGCAGGGTTCGGCGATCATTATCGGCGTGTCGGGCGGCGTGGGGCGGGCGCTGGCGCAGCAACTGGGGCAGGCGGGCGACCGCGTGGTGCACGGCCTGTCGCGCACGCCGGTCGCGCCCCTCGACGGCGTGACGCATGGTCTCCTCGATCTGGAGGACGAGGCCGGCATGGCCGCCGCCGCCGCGCGCATCGCCGAAGGTCCGGCGCCCAGCCTTATCATTGTGGCGACCGGCGTGCTGCACTCCGGCCAGACGCCCGAACGCAGCTGGCGCGAGCTGTCGGCGGAGCATCTGATGCGCGATTACCGGATCAACGCCGTTGGCCCGGCGCTGGCGGCGCGTCACTTCCTGCCTCTGCTGCCGCGCGACCAGCGGGCGGTGTTCGCGGCCCTGTCGGCGCGGGTCGGCTCCATCAGCGACAACCGGCTGGGCGGCTGGCACAGCTATCGGGCGTCCAAGGCGGCGCTGAACATGATCCTCAAGACCCTGTCGGTGGAACTGGCACGCACCCATCCGCAAGCGGTGGTCGCGGGCCTGCATCCCGGCACGGTGGACACGGCCCTGAGCGCGCCCTTCCAGCGCGGGGTCAAGCCCGAGAAGCTGTTCTCCCCGGCCTTTTCGGCGGCCAGCTTGCTGACGGTGATCGAGGGTCTGACGCCGGCTGACAGCGGCGGCGTATTCGCATGGGACGGGGCGAGGATTCCCGCGTAAAGGGCGGGCATGACCCAGACGGAAATCCTGCCCGACCCGCCGCACCGCATTGGCTGGGCGCTCGCCGCCCTCGTCGTGGCCGGCAACATGATCGGTTCGGGCGTCTATCTGCTGCCCGCGACCCTGGCGCCGACGGGCAGCAGCAGCATCATCGGCTGGCTGATCTGCGGCCTGGGCGCCGTGACCCTGGCCCTGGTGTTCGGCGGTCTGGGGCGGATGCAGCCGGACGCCGACGGCCTGTCGGACTTCACCCGGCGCGGCATGGGCCGCTTCATCGGCTATCAGACGGGGCTGGCCTACTGGGCCGCCTGCCTGGCGGGCAATGTGGCGCTGGCGGTGGCGGGCACCGGCTATCTGGCCTTCTTCATTCCGGCGCTGAAGGAACCGCTGTGGGCGGCGGTCAGCAATCTGGCCCTGATCTGGCTGACCTCGGCGGCCTATGCCAGCGGCGCCCGGACGGCGGCGCGGTTCGGGGCCATTACGCTGGGCCTCGGCCTGATCCCCATTGTTCTGGCCATCATCGCCGGGGTCGTGGCCTTCAACAGCGACACCTTCGCCGCCTCGTGGAGCCCTGGCGACCAACCCCTGTTGAAGACGGTCCCGGCCTCGCTGGCCATCATCTTCTGGGCCTTCCTGGGCGTCGAGAGCGCCGCGGCCCTGTCCAGCCTGGTCAAGAACCCGTCGGTGGACGTGGGGCGCGCCTCGCTGGGCGGCGTGGCGCTGGCCTTCATCGTCTATGTTGCCGCCAGCATCGCCGTGTTCGGCGTCATCCCCGCCGATGTCCTGGTCCATTCGACGAGCCCCTATGCCGATCTGGTGGCGCGGGTCATGGGGTCGTCCGTGGCCGGTCTGGTCGCGGCCTGCGCCGTCATCAAGGTGCTGGGCACCATCGCCGGCTGGACCATGCTGGCGGGCGAGACCTCGCGCGGCGCCGCCGAGGCGGGCTGGATGCCGCGCTGGTTCGGCGGAGCGCAGAAGGGCAAGACCCCGCTCAGCAACCCGATTCTCAACTGTGTGGTCATGAGCGTTCTGGTCATCGCCAGTTCGCAGCCGAAACTGGGGCAGCAGTTCGAGAAGCTGATCGGCGTCACCTCGGTGCTGACGCTCTGTATGTACGCCCTTTGCGCGTTGACGCTGTGGAAGCTGACCCGCAAGACGGGCTGGCGCTTGCTGGCGATTGGCGGCGCTGTCTTTTCGGCCTTTGCGGTGGCGGCGGCGGCGGGCGACTATATTCTGCCCAGCGTCGGATTCTTCGCCCTGACCAGCCTGGCCTGGGTCTGGGTGCGGAAAACCCAGAAGGTCTAAAGGTCCAAGGGCGGTTGACCCCGTCCCGGCATCTCTTTAGTGACGCCGCCGTTTGTCTGCCCGTATTCATTGCTAGGAGCCTGCGCCATGACGACCCAGATTCTGTCCGGCGCCACTGGCGTCCTCGCGCTCGCTGACGGCACCATCCTGCAGGGAATCGGCGTCGGCGCCGTCGGCTCGGTCCTAGGCGAGGTGGTCTTCAACACCTCCATGACCGGCTATCAGGAAATCCTGACCGACCCCTCCTATATGAGCCAGATTCTGGCCTTCACCTTCCCCCACGTCGGCAATGTCGGCGTGAACCACGAAGACGTCGAGCAGATCGGCGCGTCGCCCGAGCGCGCGGCCCGCGGCGCCATCTTCCGCGACGTCCCGACCGAGCCGGCCAACTGGCGCGCCATCGGCAGCCTGGACGCCTGGATGAAGTCGCGCGGCGTGGTCGGCCTGGCCGGCGTGGACACCCGCGCCCTGACCAAGATCATCCGCGACAAGGGCGCGCCGCACGCCGTCATCGCCCACAACCCCGAGGGCCAGTTCGACCTCGACGCCCTGGTGGCCCAGGCGCGCGACTGGAAGGGTCTGGTCGGTCTGGACCTGGCTCAGGAAGCCTCGACGACCCAGGCCTTTGAATGGACCGAGGGCGTCTGGGACTGGCCCGCCGGCTACGCCAAGCCCGAAGCCGGCGCCAGGTCAGTGGTGGTCATCGACTATGGCGTGAAGCGCAACATCCTGCGCGCCCTGGCCTCGACCGGCGTGAAGATCACCGTGGTCCCGGCGACGACCTCGGCCGAGGACATCCTGGCCCGCAATCCCGACGGCGTGGTCCTGTCCAACGGTCCGGGCGATCCGGCGGCGACCGGCGAATACGCCGTGCCGGAAATCCAGAAACTGGTGGCCAGCGGCAAGCCGATCCTGGGCATCTGCCTGGGCCACCAGATGCTGGCCATCGCCCTGGGCGCCAAGACCATCAAGATGGATCAGGGCCACCACGGCGCCAACCACCCGGTCAAGGACCTGACCACGGGCAAGGTCGAGATCGTGTCGATGAACCACGAGTTCTCGGTCGACCGCGACAGCCTGCCGGACGCCGTGGAAGAAACCCACGTCAGCCTGTTCGACGGCACCAACTGCGGCATCGCCCTGAAGGGCAAGCCGGTGTTCAGCGTCCAGCATCACCCGGAAGCCTCGTCCGGCCCGATCGACAGCCTCTATCTGTTTGATCGTTTTGCGGACTCGCTGAAGGCCTAGAGCGACATCAGGAGGCGGGGTGAAAGCCCCGCCTTTTTCCTTGGGGCCTAGGCCGTCAGAACATTGCCGCGCGCATGATGCCGGCTGTGCCAGGCCCAGGCGCTGCCGACCACGGTGGCCAGGTCCGAGCAGCGGGTCTCAAAGCCCAGCTCCCGCCGCGCCAGCGACGGGTCGGCCACCAGACTGGGCGGATCGCCCGCCCGGCGCGGCCCGACCGCGTTCGGCGCCGGTATGCCCGAGGCGGCGGCGACGGCGTCCAGCACCTCGCGCACCGACCGGCCTTCGCCGGTGCCCAGGTTGAAGGCCGAGAAGCCCTGGCGTCCGTTCAGCAACTGCTCCAGCGCGGCCAGATGCCCGGCGGCCAGATCGGCGACGTGGACATAGTCGCGCACCGCCGTGCCGTCTGCGGTGTCATAGTCGGCGCCGCAGACCTGGAAGTCGTCGATCTCGCCCAGGGCGGCCATCATGGCGCGCGGGATCAGGTGGGTCTCCACCGGACGGAACTCGCCGATGTCGGCGGTTTCGGAGGCCCCGCAGGCGTTGAAGTAGCGCAGGGCCACGGTCTTCAGCCCATGGGCCTCGGCGGCGTCGCGCAGCACGGTCTCGCACATCAGCTTGGAGCGGCCATAGGGGCTGATCGGCGCCGGGCTCAGGTCCTCGCGGATCACCGCGCCTTTCGGGTCGCCATAGACGGCGCAGGTGCTGGAGAAGACCAGCTTGTCCACGCCCGCCGCCCGCATCCCCTCGACCAGACCCAGCAGGCCGCCGACATTGTTGCGGTAATAGTCCAGCGGGGCGACGGCGGATTCGCTGACCACCGACGAGGCGGCGAACTGCATGACGGCGGCCACGTCATGCGCGACCAGGGTGCGGCGGACCAGCTCGGCGTCAGCGACATCGCCCCGGACCAGCGGCCCCCAGCGCACGAACTCGGCATGGCCGGTCGAGAGGTTGTCCAGCACCACCGGCCGATAGCCGGTCTTCGCCAGGGCTTCGCAGACATGGCTGCCGATATAGCCGGCCCCGCCCGCAACCAGGACGGCGGGGCGGTTCGGCGCGGCGGAGGGGAGACTCATGATCGCTCGATCAGCGGTTAGGCAGGAGCGATCAATATAGCGGGCTTATCGCCCCTCGGGTGTAATTTATGGTCTCGCAGGGGCGGGCAGGTCCAGCAGGCGACCGGCCTTGACCGAGGCTGTGCCGGAGAAGGCCGGGCGGGTGATCTGCATGGTCTTCAGGTCGATCTCGCCATCGGATCCCAGGGCCGTGACCTTGATGGAGGCGTAGTCCAGCGGCTGGCCGGGCTTGGCCTGCGGCGCGCCGTCGGGCTGCACCAGCCAGGCGTAGCCGCTGCTGGCGGTGAAGAAGCGTCCGACGCCGTCAGCCTCGACGCACAGGGCGCCGTCTTCATCGACGCCCAGGCCGACCGCCTGCGGGTCGTCGGTGGCGCGGGTCTGAGCCACGAAGGCGATCAGCCGGCCCATGCGGTCGCGCACCGAGAAGTGGGTGTCGGTCACGACATGGGCCAGGTAGGGCATGCTGAGGAAGTCGCGCACCATGGTGACTTCGGACCCCATCGGGTCCTTAAGCGCGGTCTCGGAATCGACGCTGCCGTCGTCCATCGCACCGTATCCGGCGCCGCCCAGGATGGCCAGACCCGCGCTGGTGCCGCCGATCGGGCGACCGCGCGCGACATGGGCGTTCAGCGCCGTCTCGACTGGGGTGTCTTTCCAGAAGCGGACGTATTTGGCCTGGTCGCCGCCGGCCAGGAAGACGCCGTCGGCGTGATCCAGAATGGCCAGGACGCGCGGATCGTAGGCCGCCTTGCGGTCGTCGAACAGCAGGGTCTGGACCGAGGCGGCGCCGCCGATGTCGCGATAGATCTCCTCGCCCCCCTCGCCGTCGCCAGAGGCGCGCAGGATGACGATATGGCCGTTGCCCGCCTTGCTCAGGAACCAGCGGAAGGCGCGGTAGTCCCAGTCGCCGCCGCCCATCAGCAGCAGGGCGGCCTCGGTCTGTCCTGGCGTCGGACCAGCCACGTCGCCGACCGAGAAATAGGTGTAGCCGTCGGGCGTCTGCGCCGCCGCGGGCGCGGCGCCTGTTCCCCAGGCGATCGCCAGGCCGCAAAGAAGGGCGAAGATAGCCTGTCGCATGAAGAAACCCCGTGGTCGGCGATGATGCCGGCATAGGCGCACATTTCGTCGAATGACGCGAGATGAACGGTGGTTTTCGCTCTTCTAAAACAGTGAAATCAGTTGCAAGGTGACGCTTGAGGGACACTGGGGGAACCGTCATGCGACGCATCAAATCCATCATCTGGGCGCTGAGCGCCGGCAGCAGTCTGATCGCCCTGGCGGCGGCGGCCCAGACCACGTCTGCGCCCGCCAATGACCAGACGACCACGGTCGACGAGGTGGTGGTGCTCGGCTCGCGGATTCCGCGCAAGATCGACACCGAGGGGCCGGCGCCGGTGACGGCGATCACCGCCGACGACATCCTGCGCAACGGCTATCAGAGCGTGCCGGACGTCCTGCGCGCCGTGACCCAGAACGGCGGCGAGACGCAGAGCCAGCAGTCCTCGTCCGGCGCCTCCTTCACGCCGGGCGCCCAGCAGGTCGACCTGCGCGGCCTGGGGCCCAACCACACCCTGGTGCTGGTCAACGGCCGCCGTATCGCCGACTTCCCTCTGCCCTTCCAGGGACAGAGCAATTTCACCGACGTGTCCAACATCCCGGTCGGCCTGATCGAGCGGGTCGAAATCCTCAGCGGCAGCGCCTCGGCCGTCTATGGCTCGGACGCCATCGCCGGCGTGGTCAACTTCGTGCTCAAGAAGTCGGCCGACGGCACACGCTTTGATTTCCGCACCGGCTTCACCGAGGACGGCGGCGGCGAGTCGCAGCGCCTGACCATCACCACCGGCTGGGATCGCGGAGCCTTCCACGGCGTGGTCGGCGTCGAGCTGCTGAACCAGGAACCCCTGTGGGCCTATGATCGCGAGATCCAGGATTCGACCAAGGACAGCCCGGTCAACACCACGGCCCGTCGCGCCTTCCTGAGGTTCGACGACGTGGACGACTACCTCGACCCCGGCGAGGCGACCTGCGCCGCCCTGTCCTCGCTCAACGGCGGCACGACCTACTACGCCAACCGCCCGCGCTACGGGAACTTCTGCGGCAGCGACGAATCCATCGGCTACGGCACCATCCTGAGCGAGCGTCAGGGCGTGAACGCCTATTCGGCCATCGGCTACACCCTGAACGACCGGGCCGAGCTCTTCCTCGATCTGCAGTTCAGCCACAGCAATCTGAAGCTGTTCCGCGACGTCCAGACCTGGCTCTATCAGGACGAGAACGGCAGCGAGGACGGCCTTTTCTTCAACGCCGACACCGGCCTGATCGAGGGCTGGCAGCGCCAGTTCTCGCCCGAAGAGATGGGCGGCCTGGCCAAGGGCTTCACCCACAACCGCTCGACCTCGTTCAACATCACGCCGGGCATCAAGGGCGTGTTCGGGGACGGCGACAAATGGGCCTATGAGGTCGCCTTCAACCACGCGGAATACCGCTCGAAGGTCCGCTTCCCTCAGATCATCGCCAGCGCGGCCAACGACTTCTTCCTCGGAGAGTCCCTGGGCGTCGATCCTGACAGCGGTCTGGCCATCTTCGCGGTCGGAGAGAATGCGGATCGCCTGTATCACCCCCTGACGCCGGCCGAATACGACCAGATCGCCCAGCATGCGGTCTATGAGCCGCGCTCGCGCACCGACAGCCTCTCGGCCAGCCTCAGCACCAGCGACCTGTTCCAACTGCCGGCGGGGCCGGTGGGCTTCGCCGCCGTGGTCGAGGCGGGCAACCAAGGCTATGAGCTGAACCCCGATCCTCTGGCTCTGATCCCCTATTACGTCGGCCTGATCGATTCAGACGGCAAGGGCGACCGCGACCACTGGGGCGTCGGCTATGAGCTGCGCGCGCCGCTGCTCAGCAACCTCGAGTTCAGCACCGCCGGTCGCTATGACCACTACGAGTTTGCCGACAAGGGCTTCGGCAAGTTCACCTACAACCTGGGTCTGGAATATCGCCCGATCGAGACCCTGATGTTCCGCGGCGCCTATGGCACCGGCTTCCGCGCGCCGGACCTGCACTATGTCTTCTCGGGGCCAGGCAACACCCACCCGTCGGGCGACGACTACTACCGCTGCCGCACTGAGGAGCCGGACGAGGATATCGGCGACTGCTCCTACTCGGGCGAGGGCATCGTCGCCCACCGCAACGGCAATCGCGACCTGAACCCGGAAACCAGCAAGTCCTTCAACGCCGGCCTGGTCTGGCAGCCGGTCCGCAACTTCGACCTGTCGATCGACTACTTCAAGGTCGAGCTGACCAATCAGGTCCGCGACATGAGCATCGACGCCGTCCTGCGTGACGAGGCCGACTGCCGCATCGGCCAGACCGCCGGCGGCTCGACGGTCGATCCCAACTCGCCGACCTGTCTGGACGCCATCGCCCGCGTCGAGCGCAATCCGTCGGGCGAACTGCTGGGCGTTTTCATCAACCCGATCAACATCGCCAAGGAAACCACGTCCGGCTTTGATGTCGCCGCCCGCTGGCGCATCCCGACAGAGACCTTCGGCCGCTTCAACCTGTCCGCCGCCTATACCTGGGTCGACAGCCACGACTTCCAGCAATATCCGGGCGATCCGACCATCGACAAGCTGGCCTTCGACAGCGGCTACTACATCCCGCGCGAGAAGGGCACGGCCAGCGTCAGCTGGACCAACGATCGTCTGACAGGGACGATCCAGGGTCAGTATCTGGGCAAGCTGCCGAACTATGACGAGGACGCCTACATCGACGCCAGCTGGATGTTCAACGCCTCGGTCCAGTACGACCTGAACGACCGCGTGCGCCTGTCGGGCACGATCAACAACCTGTTCGACGAGGGGCCGGTCAAGGACCCGACCTACAGCGCCTATCCCTACTACGACATCTCGTGGTTCGATTCGGTCGGGCGCAGCTTCTACTTCCAGATCACCTACAAGATGGGCGGCGCGGGGCTCTGATCTGACGCTCCAAAGCTTGAGGCGCCGACCCTTGTGGTCGGCGCCTTTGGCCTGTCTCTACAGGGGTCAGGGCAGGGCGACGAAGTCCGCCTGACGCAGGGCGCAGGCCTTTCGAACCGCCATCGGCGCGGCCGCGATCCAGTAGGCGGCGTCGTCGGCGCGGCGGGCCTGCTTTCGCTCCAGTCCGCGGCGACGGCGCGCGGCGGCGTTGTCCAGCAGGCGCGCATGCAGGGCGCGGGGCGTCAGGAACGGAACAGCGGGGGAGCCGGGGACGGCGACGGCGTCGGGGCCTTGGGGCTCCACCGCCGGGCGGGCGATGGCGATGAACATCAGAAGCTTCCATAAAACAGATCAATCCACAGGCTGTGGATAAGCTGTTGTCGCGCGCGATTTCGTTCGTATTCCGACGATTCAGCGTCCGGCGCGGCCTTCTTGGTTAATCAAACCCTAACGCGGGTTTTGCGCTCAAGCCTTTTCCTCCTGTCACGGAAAGCGCCTAGGGTGGCGGGACCTGGAGGACGCCCATGAGTTTCAGCCTGATGCGGACGGTCGCCGCCGTCCTGAGCGCTGGTCTGCTGGCCTCGGCCTGCGCCAGCGGCGCGCGCAGCGACTTCGGCCTGACCGAGCGCGAGGCGGCCTCACCCGTGGGCTTTCCCAATGTCCGCTTCTCCATCGAGGACGAGGCGGCGGCCCAGAAGATCGAGCAGCAACTGGGCGAGGGCGTGCCGAAGGGGCCGGACGGTCATTTCGACCTGATCGCCCTGTCCGGCGGCGGGGCCAACGGCGCCTTCACCGCGGGCCTGATCAACGGCTGGACCGCCAGCGGCAAGCGCCCGGATTTCGAAGTCGTGACCGGGGTGTCGACCGGCGCTCTCGCGGCCCCCTTCGTCTTCCTCGGCCCGCGCTGGGATGCGCGGCTGAAAGAGGCCTATACCGGCGGTCAGGCGACCGGGTTGCTGAAAAGCCGTGGTCTGCGCGCCCTGGTCGGATCGGGCGTGTTCAGCGGCGAGCCACTGCGTGAACTGGTCGAGCGCAATGTGGACCAGGCGATGCTGACCGAGGTCGCCGCCGAGCACGCCAAGGGGCGGCTGCTGCTGGTCGCCACCACGGATCTGGACGCCCAGCGCGGGGTCATCTGGAACATGGGCGCCATCGCCGAGCGCGGCGGGCCGGAGGCTCTGGCCCTGTTCCGCGACGTCCTGATCGCCTCGGCCAGCATTCCGGGCGCCTTTCCCCCGGTGATGATCCGCTCCCAGGGGCGCGGCGCGGTGTTCGAGGAGATGCATGTCGACGGCGGAGTGATGAACCCCTTCGTGGCCCTGCCGCAGATCATGTGGAACTGGGACGATGTGTCGGGCGTGTTTCAGGGCGCGCGTCTGCACGTCGTGGTCAACGGCAAGGACGCGCCGCGCTTCGCGGTCACCCGCGACGCCGCCATCCCGGTGCTGACCCGCAGTCTGGACGCGGTGCTGGGCGGCCAGCTGCGGGCCACCATCGCCGCCAACCGCGCCTTCGCCAGCCGCAATGGTCTTGAGTTCCACGTCGCCGCCATCCCTGAGGATTTCGACGGCGCCGACAGCCTGGACTTCAACCAGGCCTCGATGCAGGCCGTCTATGACCTGGGCGAGGCCCTGGGCCGGACGGGCGAGGCGTGGAAGTAGGCCTGCGCTCGCAAGCGACGGACTTCTCCTCGATCTTCACAGGCTGTGGAAAACACAACCGGGGATGGCCATGTCTGACGACGCGGCGGGCCTTCCCCTCGTCGCCGCGCCGGAGTGACTGAAGACGTGCGTTTCGACGATCGTTTCCTTGAAGAACTGAAGGCCCGCCTTCGGCCGTCCGACGTGATCGGGCGGACGGTGAAGCTCAAGCGTCAGGGCCGCGAGTATGTGGGCCTCAGCCCCTTCTCCAAGGAGCGGTCGCCCAGCTTCTTCGTCAACGACGACAAGGGCTTCTTCCACGACTTCAGTTCCGGCAAGCACGGCGACATCATCAACTTCCTGCAGGAGACCGAGCGTCTCAGCTTTGTCGAGGCGGTGCAGCGGCTGGCGGGCGAGGCGGGGATGCAACTGCCCGCCGAGGACCCGCAATCCGCCGAGCGCGAGGCCAAGAAGCAGGGCCTGACCGACTGGATGGACCTGGCCCAGAAATGGTTCGCCGCCAATCTGCGCCGCTCGGTCGGCAAGGCGGCGCGCGAATATCTGGAAAAGCGCGGCCTGCCCGAGGATCAGTGGGAGCGGTTCGGTCTGGGCTATGCCCCCAATGACCGCGAAGGCCTGAAGAACGCCCTGATCCAGCGCGGGGCGCGGCCCGGCGATCTGGTCGAGGCTGGGATGCTGATCTCGCCGGAAAGCGGCGGCGCCCCCTATGACCGGTTCCGCGACCGACTGATGTTCCCCATTCTGGATGCGCGCGGGCGGATCGTCAGCTTCGGCGGACGGGCCATGAACCCCGACGACCGGGCCAAGTATCTGAACGGGCCGGAAAGCCCGCTGTTTCACAAGGGCGCCACCCTCTATGGCCTGCCTGAGGCGCGCCGCATCCTGGGGGCCGAGAGCCGGGGCGAGCAGGGGATCATCGTCGTCGAAGGCTATATGGACGTCATCGCCTGCCAGCGCGCGGGCCTGCCGGCCGTGGCCCCCATGGGCACGGCTCTGACCGAGGAACAGATGGAGCGGCTGTGGCGGGTCTCGGCCGAGCCGGTGCTGTGCTTTGACGGCGATGCGGCGGGTCTGCGGGCCGCCTACCGCTCGATCGAGCGGTCGCTGCCCCTGTTGAAGTCGGGGCGGTCCTTCCGCTTTGCTCTGCTTGAGGCCGGGCAGGACCCCGACGACATCCTGCGCGACAAGGGGGCGCCGGCGCTGCGCCACGCCATCAGCGAAACGCGGGCCTTTGTCGAAGTCCTGTTCCGCCGCGAGGCCGAGGCCGAGCCGCTGGACACGCCCGAGCGCAAGGCGGGGCTGAAGGGACGGCTGCGTCAGGCGGCCTCGGCCATTCAGGACAAGGATCTGGCCGAGCAATACCGCCGCGACCTGTTCGAGCGTTTCGACGCCCTGTTCCCTCGTCAGCAGCAACAACAGCAGGGCCAGCCCTATCAGCAAGGCGGGGCGCGCCCCGGCCCCGGTGGCCGTTGGCGCGGTCCGCCGCCCAAGCTGGGCCAGACGACCGAGGGCGCCCAGGCCATGCACGCCCTGTTCCGCTCCATCGAGCCGGTGGCCGCCGCCCTGGCCCACGGCGCGGTCGATGATCCCGAGCGGATGGACGACCATCTGGAGGCCATCGCCCGCCACGGATTCGGCGACCCGGCGCTGGACGGACTGGCGCAGGAACTGGTCCGGTTACGGTTTTCCGGGCAGAGCCTTGACTCTGCCGCGATCCGACGCCATCTGGCCCACTCGGGTCATGATGCCTTGATGCACGAGGTCGAGAAGGCGGCGGCAAAGTCCGGCGCGCCCTTCCTGGCTGCAGACAAGCCCCTCGGCGAGGCGAGGATCCGGTGGTCGCAGGCGTTCGACGCTCTGACCCGCGTAGCGGCGTTGGAGCAGGCGCTGGCGTCAGCAAAGTCGGACGCCCACAAGGCGTTCGATAACTCGGCCTTCACCCTGGTGAAAGCTGAGCGCGATGCTTTGCGACGGGCCATCAAGACCGGAACGATTTGGGAAGACGCGGCCTCTTCGTAACCAACGAAGTTGTCGGGCGTTGTATTTTCGCCGCAGGGGACTGATCACCCTCGAGCGGTCGTGGAGACTGACTGAATGAGCGCGCAGACCGAGACGCAGGACACTGAAGCCAATACCGACGGGCCCCTGCTCGATCTGACGGACGCCGGCGTCAAGAAATTCATCAAGCAGGCCAAGGCGCGCGGCTATGTCACGATGGAGGAGCTGAACAAGGTCCTCCCGTCCGAGGAAGTGACCCCCGACGCCATCGAAGACACCCTGGCCATGCTGTCGGAGATGGGCGTCAACGTCGTCGAGGCCGAGGAAGACGCCGCGGAATCGACCGGCACCGACGTGGCCGCCGCGGCTGAAACCGCCGTGGCCGAGGCCCCGGCCAAGGCCGCCTATGACCGTACCGACGACCCCGTGCGCATGTATCTGCGCGAAATGGGTTCGGTCGAACTGCTGAGCCGCGAGGGCGAAATCGCCATCGCCAAGCGGATCGAAGCCGGCCGCGACGCCATGATCTCGGGTCTGTGCGAAAGCGCGCTGACCTTCGAGGCCATCATGGTCTGGCGCGAAGAACTGGCCAACAACCGCATCCTGCTGCGTGAAGTGATCGATCTGGACGCCACCTACGGCATCCTCAACCCGTCGTCCCTGCCGCACAACCAGCCGCCCGCCGCCCTGCCCGGCGCCGCCCCCGCCCCCGGCGAGGCCGACAAGCCTGAGAGCGACGACGAGGACGAAGACGACTTCGACGACGGCGGCGGCATGTCGATCTCGGCGCTGGAAGCCGAGCTGCGCGACGGCGTCATGGAGGTTCTGGACGCCATCGCCTCCGACTTCGGCGGTTTCCGCAAGCTGCAGGACAAGCTGGTCGAGGCGCGCCTCAAGGGCGAGGTGCTCAGCGCCAAGGACCACAAGGCCTATGAGACGCTGACCAAGACGATCTCGGATCGTCTGAAGACGATGAAGCTGAACAACAACCGTATCGAGGCCCTGGTTGAGCAGCTCTACGCCATCAACAAGCGTCTGATCGGTCTGGAAGGCCGCCTGCTGCGTCTGGCGGACAGCTACGGCATCTCGCGCCCCGAATTCCTGAAAGCCTACTTCGGTTCGGAGCTGGACCCCAACTGGGCCGAGCGCGTCAAGGAAATGGGCGTCCGCTGGACCAAGTTCAGCGACAACGAAGCCGCCCAGATCGCCAAGATCCGCACCGACATCGCCGCCGTGGCGACCGAGGCCGGCCTGCCGATCGACGACTATCGCCGCATCGTCCAGACGGTCCAGAAGGGCGAACGCGAAGCCCGTCAGGCCAAGAAGGAAATGGTCGAGGCCAACCTGCGTCTCGTCATCTCCATCGCCAAGAAATACACCAACCGCGGCCTGCAGTTCCTGGACCTGATCCAGGAGGGCAACATCGGTCTGATGAAGGCGGTCGACAAGTTCGAGTACCGCCGCGGCTACAAATTCTCGACCTACGCCACCTGGTGGATCCGTCAGGCGATCACCCGCTCGATCGCTGACCAGGCGCGGACCATCCGTATCCCGGTCCACATGATCGAGACGATCAACAAGATCGTCCGCACCAGCCGCCAGATGCTGCACGAGATCGGCCGCGAGCCGACCCCGGAAGAACTGGCCGAGAAGCTGGCCATGCCGCTGGAGAAGGTGCGCAAGGTCCTGAAGATCGCCAAGGAGCCGATCAGTCTCGAAACGCCTATCGGCGACGAGGAAGACTCGCACCTGGGCGACTTCATCGAGGACAAGAACGCCGTCCTGCCGATCGACGCCGCCATCCAGAGCAATCTTCGCGAAACAACGACGCGAGTGCTCGCGTCGTTGACCCCGCGCGAGGAGCGGGTTCTGCGGATGCGCTTCGGCATCGGCATGAACACCGACCATACCCTGGAAGAAGTCGGCCAGCAGTTCAGCGTGACCCGCGAACGCATCCGTCAGATCGAAGCCAAGGCCCTGCGCAAGCTGAAGCACCCGAGCCGGTCGCGGAAGCTGCGGAGCTTCCTGGACAGCTAAGACGATCCGAGACAGATCAAGGGCGGCTCCGATGGAGCCGCCCTTTTTGTTTGGCCTGTTTTTCCTCCCCATTTCATGGGGAGGTGGCGCGGCGCGTGGCGCCGTGACGGAGGGGGCGACGCAGACCTGTCCGTCTCGGGCGCGTGAGCGCCTAACGTCGCGCCGCCCCCTCCACCGCTACGCGGTCCCCCTCCCCACGAGTGGGGAGGAAAGCGGGTTCGTTAGTTCTGGAACACCGTCTCGAAGCCGCCCCACATCATGCGTTTCCCGTCGAAGGGCATGTCCATGTCGGCCATGGCGGGGTCCTCCTGCATCTTGGCCCAGGCGTCGTCGGCGGTCTTCTTGTCGGGCCAGATCAGCCAGGAGAAGACCACGGCCTCGCCGTCCTCCAGCTTCACCGCCATGGGGAAGCTGGTCAGCTTGCCGTCGGGCACGTCGACGCCCCAGTTCTCGACCTGGGCCAGGGCGCCATAGCCCTTGAACAGCGGCCAGGCGACGCGGGCGGACTCGATATAGCGGTCCTTGTTCTCGGTCTTCACCGGGGTCAGGAAACCTGTGACATAGCTCATGGTCGTCTCCTCTGTGTTGTTGGCCCCTATCGCTCGCCGCGCGGCGGCTCGCTGCATGAGGGGCGGGGCGGATAGTCGAGGGCGGGCGGTGGTCATGTCTTGGTCGAAAGCGACAGGTCGGCCAACTTAGCTTGGCGGTTCACCCAGCCTTGTCAGCAGCAGCTTCCAGCGCAGCGATATTGATCTTCTTCATCGTCATCATGGCCTCGAAGGCGGCCTTGGTGCGGGCGGGGTTGGGGTCGGCGTAGAAGGCCATCAGGCGGCGCGGGGTGATCTGCCAGTTGACGCCCCAGCGGTCCTTGCACCAGCCGCAGTCGCTTTCGCGCCCGCCATTGCCGACGATGGCGTCCCACAGGCGGTCGGTCTCGGCCTGGTCGTCCGTCATGATCATGAAGGAGACGGCCTCGGTATGGGGGAAGATCGGCCCGCCGTTCAGCCCGACATAGGGCCGTCCGGCGAGAGTGAACTCGACCACCAGTTCGGCGCCTTCGGGGTTGGACGGATTGTCGGCGGGGCTGGCCACGACACGGTCGACATGGCTGTCGGGCAGGCCCAGCGAGACATAGAATTCCGCCGCCTTCCTGGCCTGACCCAGGTCGTACCAGAGGCAGGGAATGATCTTGTCGGCCATCAGCGCTTCTCCTGTGCGGCCAGCCTCTCGGCGAACTCTCCCAACTGATCGGCGGCGGCGCCCCAGCCGAGCTCAAACCCCATCTGGGCGTGGGTCTGCATGGCCTTGGCGTCCCAGTGGCGGGCGCGCGCGGTGTAGCGCGTGCCGTCGCCTTCGGCCTCGAACGTGTCGATGCGGACGAAGTTCATCTCGCCGGCCTGTGGAACCCAGCCCTCGGTCATGGCGCCCGTGGTGACGATGCGGCGGCCCGGTTCGACCTCCAGCACCACGCCGCGATACTCGTGCCGCTCGCCCTCGGGCGACTGCATGACCACATCGGCCCGCCCGCCGGGGCGCAGGTCATAGTCGACCTGAGGCGTGGTCCAGGGGCGGGGCGTGAACCATTCCGTGCCGTGCTCGGTGAAGGCCCGCCAGACGGTGTCCGGCGCAGCCTTGATGAAGCGGCTGACGCTCAGCTCGAACAGGTCGGCCATGGCTCAGCCCCCTCCGACCTGGGCGGCGAAGGCCTTGGGCCCCTCGGCGGCGGCTTCGGGGTCCATCCACATGACCTCCCAGATGTGGCCGTCGGGGTCGGCGTAGCTGCGGCCGTACATGAAGCCGTAGTCCTGCTTGGCGTTGGGGTCGGCCTGACCGCCGGCCTTGGCGGCGCGGTCGATCACGGCGTCGACGCCGTCGCGGCTGTCTTCCGAGACGCAGATCAGCACCTGGGCCGTCTTGTGGGCGTCAGGGATGGCGCGATCGGTGAAGCTGGCGAACTTTTCGTGGGTCAGCAGCATGGCGTGGATGGTGTCCGACAACACCATGCAGGCGGCGGTGTCGTCCGAGAACATCGGGTTCTTTGCGGCGCCCACGGCCTCGTAGAAGGCGACCGAACGGGGCAGGTCGGTCACGGGCAGGTTGATGAATACAAGCTTGGGCACGGCGTTCTCCCTCTCTGATGGTGGCAGTCTTGGGTCTCCGTGTTATGTTAGTCAACCATGAAGTTAGAAAAGATAACTAAAGAGTCTGTCGGCCGGTCACGCCGCTACCACGACGCCTGCGGCGCGGCGCACGGGCTCGACCTGATCGGCGAGCGCTGGGCCTTGCTGGTGATACGAGAACTCATGATGGGGCCGAGGCGTTTCAGCGACCTGCGCAAAGACCTGTGCGGCATCTCCGCCAACGTCCTGACGCAGCGGCTGGAGGGACTGGAGGCGTCAGGCATCGTCCAGCGCCGCAAGCTGCCGCCGCCCGCCTCGGTCCAGGTCTATGCGCTGACCGACTGGGGTTATGAGATCAAACCCATCTTCATGGTGCTGGGCCGCTGGGCCGCGCGCTCGCCGCAGCACGACCCGACCCTGCCGATCAGCGCGGTGTCGGTCATGCAGTCGTTCGAGACCATGTTCGACGCGGGCCGGGCGGGCGATGCGGCCATGACCCTGGGCTTCGTTCTGGGCGAGGACCGGATGGTGGTGAGCGTGGCCGAGGGCGTTATCGAAACCCGCCGCGGCGAGGTCGAGGTGGCTGACGTCGTGGTGCGCGCCGCCCCGCCGGTCGTGGCCGCCGCCGTCTATGGCAAGGTTCCGCTGGCGGCGCTGGAAGGCGAGGGGACGATGACTCTCGAGGGCGACCGCGAGGTCTTCGCCCGCTTCATCGACGTCTTCCATCTGCCGGAAAAGGCGGGCTGACCCACAACCACCCGCTCATCCCCGCGGAGGCGGGGACCCAGTGAGAGTCACGCGCGCCACCCTCAAATGTTTAACCCCGCGCTCGCAGCCAAAGCCTGGGTCCCCGCCTCCGCGGGGATGAGCGGAATAAGTTTAAACCAGCACGTCCAGCAGCGTGCCGATCATGTCGTCCGCCGTGCGAACGACAGCAGCATTGGCCGAGAAGTCCTGGCTGGCGCGGATCTGCTCGACCGCCTCGACCGCCAGATTGTCCAGCGAACCTTCAGCGGTGCGACGGGCGCTGCTTTCGAAACGCGAGGCGGCGTTCTGCATTCCGGCGGCGGCGATGCTCAGGGGCGGGATCATTGGGGGTCTCCGGCGCGGATGGGGCGGGCGAGGCGGTCAGGATCGTGGCTTTGCGGTCAATGGCGCCTGAACAAGCGTGGTGAACGGCGGTCTTTTTCCAGAAACGCGCCCCATCGGGGCCAATATTGGTGTATAGAGACCGCCTCCTCCTCGCCCGGCCGGCTGTTCGCCTTGGCCGGGCGCGGTCGTTTCGACGACCGCATTGCTCTTTTTCAGGTCGTATATGCCCTTTCCCGCGATCCACCCCGCGCTAGACCGCGCTCTCGTCAACAAGGGCTATGCTGAGCCCACGCCCGTCCAGGCGGCGGTTCTGGACGGCCACGGCGAGGCCGACATGCTGGTCTCGGCGCAGACCGGATCGGGCAAGACGGTGGCCTTTGGTCTGGCTGCGGCTTCGACCCTGCTGGGCGAGAACGAGAACTTCGGTCCGGCTGACGCGCCGCTGATGCTGGCCATCGCCCCGACGCGCGAACTGGCGCTGCAGGTCTCGGCCGAGCTGGAGTGGCTGTACGGCCAGTCGGGCGCCAAGATCACCACCTGCGTCGGCGGCATGGACGCCCGCAAGGAAGCCCGCGCGCTGAACTTCGGCATCCACATCGTTGTCGGCACGCCGGGCCGCCTGAAGGACCACATCGACCGCGGCAACCTCGACCTGTCGGCGCTGAAGGTGCTGGTGCTCGACGAGGCCGACGAGATGCTCGACATGGGCTTCCGCGAGGACCTGGAATACATCCTCGAGCAGTCGCCGCCCGAGCGCCGCACCCTGCTGTTCTCGGCCACCATCGCCCGCGACATCGCCACCCTGGCCAAGCGCTATCAGCGCGACGCCGTGCGCATCGACACCGTCGACCGCAGCGCCCCGCACAGCGACATCGAATACCGCGCCCTGCGCATCGCCCCGAACGAGATCGAGCACGCCGTCGTCAACGTGCTGCGCTTCTATGAAGCGCCGGGCGCCCTGGTCTTCTGCTCGACGCGCGACAGCGTGCGTCACCTGCAGTCCTCGCTGCTGGAGCGCGGCTTCTCGACCGTGGCTCTGTCCGGCGAAATGGGCCAGCGCGAGCGCACCGACGCCCTGCAGGCCCTGCGCGACGGCCGCGCCCGCGTCTGCGTCGCCACCGACGTGGCCGCGCGCGGTCTGGACCTGCCCGACCTTGGCCTGGTGATCCACGCCGAACTGCCGATCAACAAGGCGACCATGCTGCACCGTTCGGGCCGTACCGGCCGCGCGGGCAAGAAGGGCGTCTCGATCCTGCTGGTGCCGCATACGCGCCGCCGCAAGGCCGAGATGCTGCTGAACTCGGCTGGTGTCGAGGCCACCTGGGCCGGCGCCCCGACTGCCGACGAGATCCTGGCCAAGGACGAGACCCGTCTGCTGGCCGGTGAAATCTTCGAACAGGCCGTGACCGAGGAAGAAATGATCCTGGCGCGCCGCCTGATGGGCGAGCGCACGGCCGACGAAATCGCCGCCGCCCTGATCCGTCTGATGAAGAAGGATCTGCCGGCGCCGGAAGACCTGCTGGACCCCGGCGCGATCCACCAGCCGCGTCGCGAGCGCGGCGAGCGCAGCGCCGGCGGCGAGGACTTCTCGCCGACGCCGTGGCCGGGCGACCGCCTGCAGGCCGACGAAGTCGTCTGGTTCCGCATGGATGTGGGCCGCAACAAGAACGCCGACCCGAAATGGCTGATCCCGCTGATCTGCCGCGTCGGTCACATCACCAAGAAGGAAATCGGCGCGATCCGAACCTTCCCCGATGAGACCCGCTTCGAAATCGCCAAGACCCACGAAGGCCTGTTCCGCGACGCCCTGAAGAACAGCCCGCGCGACGACGTCACCATCACCCCGTCGGAAGCCCCGACGCCGGGCGGCGGCGGCGGCTTCAAGAAGCCGTTCAAGAAGCGCGACGACGAGCGTGGCGGCGACCGGGGCGACCGTCCTTACGCCAAGAAGCCGTTCAACCGCGACGAGCGCACCGGCGACGGCCCGCGCCCGGACTTCAAGAAGAAGCCCTACGCCCCGCGCACCGACGCTGAGCGCAGCGCGCCGCGCACCGACGGCGACAAGCCTTACGCCAAGAAGCCCTTCGGCGCGAAGCCGGGCGGGTTCAAGTCGGGCGGCAAACCGGCCGGCGCCAAGCCGTTCAACAAGGCCGGCAAGCCCGGCAAACGCTTCGACTGATCCATGATCGCTGACTTGCCCCCGGTTCGATCCGGGGGCAGGCTGCGGCCATGACCGCAGGCGATCACCAGACTGGCCGCGACCCTGGAGAGCGATACGCCTCCTTTGCGGCCTTCTATCCTTATTACATCCACGAACACTCCAACCGGACCTGCCGCCGCATCCACGTGGTTGGGACAGGGCTGGTGATCGCCGCCTTTGCGGCCTTCTGCCTCACGCTGAACGCCTGGTGGCTGCTGGCCATGCCGGTGGTGGGCTATGGCTTCGCCTGGGTTGGGCATTTCTTCTTCGAGAAGAACCGGCCGGCGACCTTCCAGTATCCGCTGTGGAGCCTGATGGGCGACTTCCGCCTCTTCTTCGAGACGGTCAGCGGCCAGCGCAAGTTCTAGGGCCTCTTTCCTCCCCATTTCATGGGGGGGAGACCACGAAGTGGTGGAGGGGGCGGCGCTGTCTTTTGCCGTGCGGTCCACAATTCGCCCCGTCGCGCCGCCCCCTCCGTCACGTCGCCTTCGTCGACGCGCCACCTCCCCATTCGCTCCGCGAACAGGGAGGAAAGGTTTCGCCCAAGCAAAAAGGCGACCGGATCGCTCCGGTCGCCTTTTTTGTCGGGGAGCGTCGCCGCTCTTAGTTCGAGGCCGTTTCCCAGGCCGGGGGGCAGCCGTCGAAGTCGCCGGCGTCGGCGATGGTCAGGGTCTTCATGTTCAGGCTGCGAGCCTGCTGCATCGAGCCGCGGCCGTTGCCGGTATAGAGGTCGATCTTGGAGCCCTTGATCGCGCCGCCGGTGTCCGAGGCGTACCAGTAGCCGTCGTGGACCTCGCCGTTGGCCAGGCGCATGCCGACCGTTTCGCGGATGAACAGCTTGGTGCGGCGCGGGATGACGCGGGGGTCGACGGCGACCGTGCGCATCGGGATCGGACGGCAACCGAGCGAGTCGTTGCCCGTCGCGCCGCCGCCGCCTGCATGATAGAGGCGGGCCGAGGCGCGCCAGTCGGGATCGCCCGCCATCAGCTCGGCCTGTTCGGCGGAGAGGGCGGTCGCATCGATGGAACTTTCACCCGCCGCGGCGGTTTCCACTGCAGCCGTATCGATAGCGACAACGGCGTCATAGGGTTGAGGCTCTCCGGAACCGGAGAAGGCCATAGCCCAGAACATGGCAAGCGCGGCGGCTGTGTTCAGCATCGAACAAACTCAGGAAGCACCGGTCCCGACACGATCCGGCCCGGGGTTTTTGACCGCCAATTGTGGCAAAAACACGGCGAATGAGATCAGGTGCGGCCCTGCGTCACGATCATCGTTCGATTAGTCCACAGGGTGATGAGCATATCGCCCAAATGTCACAGCATATGTGGCAGCAACGAATTCAGTATTCGAGCTCTATGGCTTCTATACTTTGTGGATCAGCTGTCCGGTTAACACCTAAGTCTGGCTATGTAACACTTTATTGCGAAGAAAGTCTGGCTTTCGGTTTAAGATAACGGCGGCGTGATCGCGCGGCCACGTCGTGTGCGGCATGGGTGGAGGCGGGGCCGGGAATGGGATAAGCGGTCGTTTCCCCACGAATTTTTCCGCCGGTGTCCTCCGATGAAGCGTCAAGTCAAACGCCTGATGATCTCCGCCGCCGCCCTGATGCTGGTCGCGGCCCCCGCCGTTCAGGTCGACGCCTGGGGCAATACCGGCCACCGCCTGATCGGCGTCGCGGCCATGCGGGCCTTGAGCGACGACCTGCCGGCCTTCCTGCGGACGCCGGCTTCGATCGCCGACGTCGGCGAACTGGCGCGCGAGCCGGATCGCTGGAAGGGCGGCGGCCAGCCGCACGACCGCGAGCGCGACACGGCCCACTTCATCGACCTCGACGACAACGGCTTCGCCATGAACGCCAACGGCCCGTCTATCGACGCTCTGCCGCGGCTGAAGTCCGACTATGACGCGGCCCTGACCAAGGCGGGGCTCAGCGTCGACGACGCCGGCTATCTGCCCTACGCCCTGATGGACGCCTATCAGAACCTGGGCCGCGACTTCGCCTACTGGCGCGTCCTGACGGCCGCCGAGGGCCGCGAAATGGATCCGGGCAAGAAGGCCTGGTACCGCGCCGACCGTGAACGCCGCGAAGCGCTGATCCTGCGCGACATCGGCGTCCTGGCCCACTACGTCGGCGACGGCTCGCAGCCGCACCATATGTCGATCCACTTCAACGGCTGGGGCGACTATCCCAACCCCGAGGGCTTCACCAATTCGCGCCGCACCCACGGCATTTTCGAGGGCGAGTTCACCTCGCGCGTCGCCCGTCTGGACACGGTCGAGGCGGCCATGAGCCAGCCGCAGGTCTCGGGTCTGGATCTGCGCGCCCGCACCGCCGGCTATCTGAAGACCACCCTGGGGACGGTCATCCCCTTCTATCGTCTGGAAAAGGCCGGCGGCTTCAACGACGCCGATCCGCGCGGCGCGACCTTCGTCACCGAACGTCTGGCGGCCGGCGCTTCGGAACTGCGCGACCTGATCATCCTCAGCTGGCGCGAGAGCGGCACGGCCGCCGTCGGCTGGCCCGCCGTCAAGGTGGCCGAGGTCGAGGCCGGCACGGTCGATCCGTGGCTGTCGATGATCGGCGAGGACTGATCTCTCTTCCTTCTCCCCTTGCGGGAGAAGGTGGGCCCGAAGGGCTCGGATGAGAGGTTTCTGAACGTTCGAAAGGATGAGGCGCTCGGCGGCGATGCGACCCCTCATCCGTCAGGCTTCGCCTGCCACCTTCTCCCGCAGGGGGGAGAAGGATTTTTGTCGCGCTACGCCTCCGGCTGCTTGAGCGCCTTCTCCCGCAAGAGGAGAAGGACTATGCAGCCCCCATGACTGAACTCACGCCCCCCGTCGTCATCCTCGACAAGTCCCAGATGGCCGAAAACATCGGCGCGGTTGCTCGCGTCATGGCCAATTTCGGCCTGTCGGAACTGCGGCTGGTCAGCCCGCGCGACGGCTGGCCTCAGGAGCGCGCCTGGGCCACGGCCTCAGGCGCCGACTGGGTGCTGGAGGGCGTGAAGGTCTTCGACAGCGTGGCCGAGGCGATCCACGACCTCAATACCGTCTTCGCCACCACCGCCCGCCCGCGCGAGACGCGCCAGCCGGTGCGCACCCCGCGCGAGAGCGCCCGCATCCTCTATGACGACACGGCGTCCGGCCTGAAGACCGGCCTGCTGTTCGGCGGCGAACGCGCCGGTCTTGAGACCACCGACATCGCCCTGTGCGCCGGCATCACCACCATCCCCATCGACCCCAGGCACCATTCGCTGAACCTGGCCCAGGCCGTGGCCATCAACGCCTATGAGTGGCGCACCCTGATCCTGGACGCCCCGCCGCCGCGCTTCCGCGAGGGCGAGCCGCCCGCGTCGAACGAACTGCTGATCGGGATGTACGAACACTTCGAGGCCGAGCTGGAGGCTGGCGGCTTCTTCCACCCGCCGGAGAAGAAGCCGTCCATGAGCCAGAACCTGCGCGTCATGCTGGGCCGCGCCGCCTTCACCGAGCAGGAGGTCGCCACCATGCGCGGCGCCATCCACGCCCTCGCCAAGGGCCGTGGCCGCGTGCTGGCCAAGCTGGCCGAGAAGCGCGCGGCGGAAGAGAAGAAGGGCGAGTAGGCCTCCCTTCCGTCATCCTCGGGGCGGCGAAGCCGAACCCGGGGACCCAGACGTCGGACGTGTAACCGCCTTGTTCTGTCGTCGCCGCGCGTGCTGAATGGCCTGGCTTCCGGGTTCGGCTGCGCCGCCCCGGAATGACGGAGATTATATGAAACTCGCCCTCATCTACCCCCTCGCGGCCCTGGCCGAGATCGGCGGCTGCTTCGCCTTCTGGGCCTGGCTGAAGCTGGATCGGTCGCCGGTCTGGCTGGTTCCGGGCGTGCTCAGTCTGATCGCCTTCGCCTGGCTGCTGACCCTTGCGCCGGCCGAGACGGCGGGGCGAGCGTTTGCGGCCTATGGCGGGGTTTATATCTGCGCCTCTCTGGTCTGGATGGCGCTGGTCGAGAAGACGACGCCGGACCGCTGGGACCTGATCGGCGGCGCGGTCTGCCTGATCGGGGCGGCGGTCATCCTATTCGGTCCGAGGGGCTAGAGCGCGCCGAAGAAGGCGGGCACGGCCTCGGTGGCGGGGCCATAGACGCCCTCGTCGAACAGGCGCGCACCCTGCGTCGGTTCCAGATTGATCTCCACCGTCCGCGCCCCGGTCATGCGCGCCGACTGGACGAAGCCCGCCGCCGGATAGACCGCGCCCGAGGTGCCGATGGAGACGAACAGGTCGCATTGCTCCAGCGCCGCCTCGATCCGCTCCATCGCCAGCGGCGTCTCGCCGAACCAGACGATGTGCGGACGCAACAGCCCCTGCGGATGATGCGGCGAGGCGTGCTCGGCCTCCAGATCGCCGGTCCAGTCGCAGACGACGCCGGACGCCGTGCAGCGCGCCTTCAGCAGCTCGCCGTGCATGTGGATCAGCTCAAACCCCGCTGCGGGCGGCGTCTCGAGGTGCGCCCGGTCGTGCAGGTCATCGACGTTCTGCGTCACCAGCAGGAAGTCGCCCCGCCACCGCGCCGCCAGATCGGCCAGGGCCCGATGCGCCGCATTGGGCTGCACGCGCGCCAGGTGTCGCCGCCGCTGGTTGTAGAAGTCCTGCACCAGGGCCGGGTCGGCCGCGAACCCCTCGGGCGTCGCCACCGCCTCGATGCGATGCCCCTCCCACAACCCGTCCGAGGCGCGGAAGGTCGGCACGCCGCTCTCGGCCGAGACGCCGGCGCCGGTCAGGACGACGAGGTTCATGCGGGGCTCCTTTGGGCGAGACGGTCGTGCAGCCAGTCGATCATGGCGCGGACCTTGGGCGGGACGTGGCGGGGGTGGGGGTGGACGGCCCAGACGCCTTCGTCGGGCGGGCGGGCCTCGTCCAGCAGGGAGACCAGGGCGCCGGACGCGAGCGCCTCGGCCACATAGAAGTCGGGCAACTGGCACAGGCCGAGGCCTTGCAGCGCCGCATCCAGCACCGCCGCGCCGGAGTTGCAGCGCCAGCGGCCGGAGGGGCGAAGCGTCACCTCGCGCCCGGCCTCGGTGAAGCGCCAGTGCTCGGCGGAACCGATCAGGCCGTCGTGGCTGGCGATCTCGGACAGGTCGCGCGGGGCGCCGCGTCGCGCCAGATAGTCGGGGCTGGCGCACAGGATCAGCCGCCGCGAGGCCAGTCGCCGCGCCATCAGCCGCGAGTCGGTCAGGTGGCCGAAGCGCACCGCCAGATCATAGCCGTCGCCGACCAGGTCACGCAGGCGGTTGTCGAGGTCCAGCTCGATCCGCAGCTCCGGGTTCTGGCGCGCGAAGGCGTTGACGGCGGGGGCGATGAAGCGCTCGCCATAGGAGACCGAGCAGGTCATGCGCAGCAGGCCGCGCGGGGCCTGATCATCGGGCTGGACGGCGGCCAGAGCCTCGTCGCGTTCGTCGATCAGGCGACGACAGCGGGCCAGGAAGTCGCGGCCGGCGTCGGTCAGCTCGACCCGGCGGGTGGTGCGGTGGAGCAGGCGGGTCTGGAGCCGGTCTTCCAGCCGCGCGATCTCGCGGCTGACGGCCGAGGTCGACAGGCCTAGACGCCGCGCGGCGGCCGAGAAGCTGGCCTGTTCGGCGACAGCGGTGAATTCGTCGATCCCGTCCCAGCGGCTCATCGGGACGTTCGATCATGATTGTTGCAACACGACAATAATGTTTTGCGGTTGTCGCCATATCCGCCCCGCCGCGACGGGCGTAGAACAGACGCCAATTCAGTCACCTCCTGTCCCTGAAGCAGCGAGCGACCGCGTCGCGAGCGTTAGGGACGTCCGAAGGACCACCATCATGAAAACCCGCGCCGCCGTTGCGTTCGAAGCCAAACGCCCGCTCGAGATCGTCGAGGTCGATCTGGAGGGTCCGCGAGCGGGCGAGGTGCTGATCGAGATCAAGGCGACGGGAGTGTGCCACACCGACGCCTATACGCTGGACGGTCTGGACTCCGAGGGCATCTTCCCCAGCATTCTGGGCCACGAGGGCGCGGGCGTGGTGGTCGAGGTCGGGCCGGGCGTGACCTCGCTGGCGGTAGGCGACCACGTCATCCCGCTCTACACCCCGGAATGCCGCCAGTGTAAGTCGTGCCTGAGCCGCAAGACCAACCTGTGCACCTCGATCCGCGGCACCCAGGGCAAGGGCCTGATGCCCGACGGCACCTCGCGCTTTAGCTACAAGGGTCAGGCCATCGCCCACTACATGGGCTGCTCGACCTTCTCGAACTTCACGGTCCTGCCCGAGATCGCGGTGGCCAAGATTCGCAAGGACGCCCCCTTCGACAAGGCCTGCTACATCGGCTGCGGCGTGACGACGGGCGTGGGCGCCGTGGTCAACACGGCCAAGGTCGAGCCGGGCGCCAACGCCGTGGTCTTCGGTCTGGGCGGCATCGGCCTGAACGTCATCCAGGGGCTGAAACTGGTCGGGGCCGACATGATCGTCGGCGTCGACATCAATGGCGAAAAGGAAGAATGGGGCCGTCGCTTCGGCATGACCCACTTCGTCAATCCCAAGGACACGCCCGACGTGGTGGCCCATCTGGTCGAGCTGACCGGCGGCGGCGCCGACTACACCTTCGACTGCACCGGCAACACCGTGGTCATGCGTCAGGCGCTGGAAGCCTGCCATCGCGGCTGGGGCGAGAGCATCGTCATCGGCGTGGCCGAGGCGGGCAAGGAGATCTCGACCCGTCCGTTCCAGCTGGTCACCGGCCGCGTCTGGAAGGGCTCGGCCTTCGGCGGCGCGCGCGGCCGCACCGACACGCCCAAGATCGTCGACTGGTACATGGACGGCAAGATCGAGATCGACCCGATGATCACCCACACCCTGCCGCTGGAACGCATCAACGAGGCGTTTGACCTGATGCACGAAGGCAAGAGCATCCGTTCGGTCATCGTCTTTTAAAAGAGCGTTGCCAAACAAAACTGGCAAGGCCTAGCTTGCCGCGCCCGGCGAACTGGTCGGGCGCATCTTCGGGAGGAAGACCATGTTCACGCACGTCACGCTGGGCGCCAACGACGTTGAGGCGTCGCACAAATTCTATGACGCGGTGCTCGGCGCCCTGGGCCACCAGCCCGGCACGTTCAGTGATCAGCCCCGGCCCGGCGTCTGGTACATGACGCCGCGCGGCATGCTGGGCGTGGTCACGCCGCGTGACGGCGAGCCCGCCTGTCACGCCAACGGCGGCACCATCGGTTTCGCCGCCGCCAGCCCCGAGGCGGTCATCGCCTTCGCCGAGGCGGGCGTGGCGGCGGGCGGCACGGCCATCGAGGATCCGGCGGGTCCGCGCGACACCCCCTTCGGCGTCATGCATCTGGCCTATCTGCGCGATCCGTCGGGCAACAAGATCTGCGCCGTTCATCGGCCGGGCTGAGGACTGAAATGATGAAGACGGCGGCGATAGCGTCGATCATGGCCGGTCTGGTCGTCATGGGCCTCGCCGCCTGCAATCGCGAACCTGCGCCCGTGGCGGCGGAGGCCCCCGCCGAGGCCTTCGTGGGCAAGGACGTCGTCCTCTATCTGCCCGATCCGGTCATGAAGGCGCGGGTCGAGGTTTCGGCCCTGTCGCCCTACGTCAATGCGGCGGCGATCGCAGCCGAGGGCGCGGTGCGCGCCGCCCCGGTCCAGCCCGGCGCCTCGGGCATGTTGCTGCTGATGGTCAAGCCGGGCGGGCGATCGAAGGCCTGGGTCGTCACCGGCGAACCCGCGCCCAGCGCCGAGACCATCGCGGCGGTGGTCAAGGCGGTCGAGGCCGTGCCCGCGCCCGCCGTGCGCGAGGGGCCGATCCTGGTCGGGGTCGGCTTCGACGCCTGGGGCGGCGGCGCCCCGCCCGCGGGGGCCAGCCCGCCCATCCCGCGCGACTGGTACAGCTATTTCTCCAAGGACGGCGGCCGACTGGACGACGCCTTGATGGCCCGCGCCTGGCCCGACTGATCTTCAGGAGTCCGAGTTGATGGAAACGACCAAGACCCACGCCGTCCACGGCGGGACGCTGCGCTATCTGAAGCACGACAGCGCCGCCACCGGCACGCCCATGACCCTGTCGGTCTTTGTCCCGGCGGGCGAGGGGCCGTTCCCGGTTCTGATCTGGCTGTCGGGCCTGACCTGCACCGAGGACAATTTCACCACCAAGGCCGGGGCCTACAAGGCCGCTGCCGAACACGGCGTCATCATCGTTGCGCCCGACACTTCGCCCCGAGGCGAAGGCGTGGCCGACGACCCCGCCTATGATCTGGGGCAGGGGGCCGGCTTCTATGTCGATGCCACGCAAGCGCCCTGGGCGCCGCATTTCCGCATGGAAACCTATGTCACGGACGAACTGATCGCCCTGATCGACGCCGAATTCCCGACCACGAAGACCCGCTCCATCTTCGGTCACTCCATGGGCGGGCACGGGGCGCTGACCCTGGCCCTGCGCCATCCCGACCTGTTCAGGTCCGTTTCGGCCTTTGCGCCGATTTCGTCGCCGACGCGCTGCGCCTGGGGCGAGAAGGCGTTTTCGGCCTATCTGGGCGAGGATCGCGGCCAGTGGGATCGCCACGACGCGGCCCGCCTGATCGAGGCCGGCGCGGCGGCAGGTCGTTTCGACGACATCCTGGTGGATCAGGGGGACGCCGATCCCTTCCTGGCCGAGCAACTGAAGCCGGAACTGCTGGTCGCCGGGGCTGAGGCGGCGGGACAGCGGCTTACCCTGCGGATGCAGCCGGGCTATGATCACTCCTACTTCTTCATGGCCAGCTTCGTGGACGACCACGTGGCCTTCCATGCGACCCGCCTGAAAGCCTGAAACGATGACCGACGCCGCCCCCAATTTCGACCACGTGGACTTCGACGAGATGTTCGCCGCCCTGTGCAGCGAGGTCGGCTTCTGCCTGCATGACAAGGGTCAGAAGAAGGTCATCGCGGCCCTGCCCAAGGGCCTGGACGCGGCGATGAAGGCGGTCCTGGCCGCCGAGGGCGTGGATGAACCCAATGCGCCGGGCGACCTGAAGAAGGCCGTGCGGGATTGTCTCAAGGCCCACGTCCAGCCGGGGTGATCGCGCCGCCGCCGCGCGGATGGACAAAACTTCATCCGCGCGGATTAAGGTGACGCCTTGCGGGGCGGCGTCGCTTCGATAGTCTCCCCTCCCATTGCTTTTGGGAGGAAGCCCCGATGATGGACCGTCGCCGCCTGTTGATGACCGCCGCCCTGGGAGGCGCGTTCGCGACCTCGGGCGCCGCCCGCGCTCTGGCGCAAGCCGCTGCCCCGGCCGCGCCCGCCGCCGGCCCCGCCTCGGCTCAGTTCCTCGCCCTGCTGGACAAGATCGCGCAGGAGATGATCCTGTCCGATCCCGAGACCCTGACCGCCCTGGGCATGGATCGGGGGCCGATGGCCGCCGCCCGCTTCAAGCTGAGCGACCGCTCGCAAGCCAAGATCGATGCGGACAAGGTCAAGTTCAATGAGGGCATGGCGGCGGTCAAAGCCATCGACAAGGCCCAGCTGACGGCGACCGAGCAGACCTATTACGACTCGCTCGAGTTCTTTGGCGACACGGTGCAGGAGGGCTATGCCTTCCCCTATGGCGGGGGCATGTTCCCGTCGCCCTATACGGTCAGCCAGCTCGGCGGGGCCTATCAGCAGGTTCCCGACTTCCTCGACAGCCAGCACCGCATCGAGGCGGCGGACGACGCCGACGCCTATCTGTCGCGCCTGTCGGACTTCGCCAAGGGGTTGGACGACGAGCGGGCGCGGATGCAGGCGGACTTCGCCGCCGGCGCTGTGCCGCCCGACTTCGTGATCGACCGCACCCTGACCCAGATGGCCGCCATCACCGGCACGGCCCCGGCGGACTCGGTCATGAGCCAGTCGGTTGCGCGTCGCGCCGCTGAGAAGAATATCCCCGGCGACTGGGCCGCGCGCGCCCAGGCCATCCTGACGGCGGAGGTCTATCCGGCCATCCAGCGTCAGGCCGACGCCCTGAAGGCCGTGCGGCCCGGCGCGACCCACGACGGCGGCGTCTGGCGCCTGCCCCAGGGCGAGGACTATTATCGCTTCGGTCTGAAATACTTCACCACCTCGTCGATGACGCCGGACGAGGTGCACCAGATGGGGCTGGAGCAGGTGGCCGAGATCTCGGCCCGCGCCGACGCCCTGCTGA
The DNA here is from genome assembly GCA_029203145.1 of Candidatus Brevundimonas phytovorans. Taxonomy (NCBI): domain Bacteria; kingdom Pseudomonadati; phylum Pseudomonadota; class Alphaproteobacteria; order Caulobacterales; family Caulobacteraceae; genus Brevundimonas; species Candidatus Brevundimonas phytovorans. Next base: position 2,387,948 of record CP119309.1, on the reverse strand, counting down.
AGGCGCAAGGCCTGACCCAGGGCACGGTCGGCGAGCGCATCGCCGCCCTCGGCAAGGACCCGCGCTTCCTCTATCCGAACACGGACGAAGCCAAGGAAGAGCTGCTGAAGGCGCTGAACGCCCAGATGGTGGCCGTGCAGGCCCGAATGCCGGAATACTTCGGCCGTCTGCCCAAGTCGCCGTGCGATATCCGCCGCGTGCCCAAGGCCATCGAGGCGGGGGCGCCGGGCGGCTATTATCAGTCGCCGGCCCTGGATGGCTCGCGTCCGGGCGCCTACTACATCAACCTGCGCGACACGGCGGAATGGCCCAAGTGGACCCTGCCGACCCTGACCTATCACGAGGCGGTGCCGGGCCATCACTTCCAGATCGCCTTGCAGCAGGAGCAGCCGGACACGCCGCTGCTGATGAAGGTCATGGGCTTCTCGGCCTATTCCGAGGGTTGGGGCCTTTACGCCGAGCAACTGGCGGACGAGATCGGCCTCTATGAAAACGACCCCTTCGGTCAGGTCGGCTATCTGCAGTCGCTGATGTTCCGCGCCGCGCGTCTGGTCGTGGACTCCGGTCTGCACCACAAGCGCTGGAGCCGTGAGCAGGGCATCCGCTACATGGTCGACACCCTGGGCGATCAGGAATCCAGCGTCGCCACCGAGGTCGAGCGTTACTGCGTCTGGCCGGGTCAGGCGTCGAGCTACAAGGTCGGCCACACGACCTGGGTTCGCCTGCGCGAAGACGCCAAGAAACGTCTGGGCGGCCGCTTCGACATCAAGGGCTTCCACGACACCGGCCTGAACCTCGGCGGCGTGCCGCTGACGGTGCTGGAGCGCACCATGACCGCCTGGACGCCGGCCTAGGCCACTGACTGAGTAACGGGCGCGCCGGCCCGACGACGATCTGAGTATGAGGGGGCGCGCGGCGTCGCGCCCGCCTCGTCGGGGAGTAGCCACCATGATCGACCGCCGCCGCCTTCTGTTGACCGCCGCCGCCACGGCCGCTGTCGCGCCCTCGCTGGCTCAGGCCGCCGCCACCGACGCCGACGGGCGCCTGAACGCCCTGCTGGACGGCTGGTTCGAAGCCGACATTGACGAAAGCCCCGAGCGCGCCACCAACCTGGGCCTGGACAAGGGCGCCCGCGCCGGTCTGTCGTCGCAACTGAGCGAGGCGGGGCCCGACGCCATCCGCCATGACCGCGACAAGGCCATCAGCCGCTGGGCGACCCTGCGCGCCTTCGATCAGACCGGTCTCTCGCAGGCCGGCGCCCTGAACTACGCCATCGCCGCCTTCGGACGCGAGACCTCGGCCGAGACCGCGCGCTTCGCCTATGGCGCGGGGCCGGGGCGTCCGTCGCCCTATGTCGTGAGCCAGCTGTCGGGCGGCTATTTCGAGACGCCGGACTTCATGGACAACCAGCACCGCATCGAGGACGCGGCCGACGCCGACGCCTTCCTGTCGCGCCTTGCCGCCTTCGCCGGGGTGCTGGACGGCGAGACGGACAAGGTGCGCGAGGACGCAGGGCTGGGCGTCATCCCGCCGGACTTCATCATCGACCGGATGCTGCCGCAGATCCGCACCCAGCGCGACACGACCGCCGCCGACATGGCCATGGTCAAGTCGCTGGCCCGGAAGACCGCGGCCCTGAACCTGACCGGCTATGACGCCCGCGCCGCCGCTATTATCGACCAGCAGGTCAAGCCCGCCCTGGCCCGCCAAATCGCCGCGCTGGAAGCCATCCGTCCGCAGGCCACGCACGACGCAGGCGTCTGGCGCCTGCCCGACGGCGAGGCCTTCTACGCCAATGGTCTGAAGTCCAACACGACCACGACCCTCAGCGCCGCTGAGATCCACAAGATGGGCAAGGAGCAGGTCGCCGAGATCAGCGCCGAGATCGACGCCATCCTGAAGTCGCAGGGCTATACCCAGGGCGCCGTCGGCGAGCGCATTCAGGCCCTGAACAAGGACCCCGCCCAGCTCTTCCCCAATACCGATGCGGGCAAGGAAGAACTGCTGCTGTGGCTGAACCATCAGGTCGCGGCGCTGGAGCCCAAGCTGCCGACCGTCTTCGGTCGCCTGCCCAAGACCCACGTCGAAATCCGCCGCGTGCCGGTGTCGATCCAGTCGGGCGCGCCGGGCGGATACTATCAGGGGCCGCCGCTGGATGGCTCGCGTCCGGGCGCCTACTACATCAACCTGCGCGACAGCGGGAACTGGCCCCGGTTCGCCCTGCCGACCCTGACCTATCACGAGGCCTCGCCGGGCCACCACCTGCAGGTCGCCCTGCAGCGCGAGTCGGGCGAGCTGCCGCAGTGGCGCCGCGCGGGCGGCTTCTCGGCCTATAACGAGGGCTGGGCCCTCTATGCCGAGGCGGTCGCCGCCAACGACCTGAACGCCTATGCCGACAACCCGCTGGGCCGCGTCGGCTTCCTGATGTCCTACCTGTTCCGGGCCGTGCGCCTGGTCGTCGACACCGGCCTGCACTCGGAACGCTGGAGCCGCGAACAGGCCGTCGAATACATGGCGGCCTCGGGCGCCAAGCCGCTGGACGCCTCGAACAGCGAGATCAACCGCTACACCGTCTGGCCGGGCCAGGCCTGTTCCTACAAGGTCGGCCACACGGTCATCGCCCGCCTGCGGGCCGAGGCGGAAAGCCGTCCTGGCTTCGACCTGCGAGCCTTCCACGACAAGGTGCTGATGAACGGCTCCCTGCCGCTGGCGGTGCTGGAAGCCCAGATGCGGGGCTGACCCCGCCCGTCGCAAAGACGTTCGGCCCGGATGTTTGCGTCCGGGCCGTTTTCATATCAGCGGCTGCGCCAGGTGGTCGGCCACTGGTCGGACGGCACGCCCCAGCACTCGCGCATCTCGCTCTCGGCCTGCAAGGCGAAGTCGCGACCCGTCCAGACCCAGGTGGAGGCGATGCCGCAGTCGCCGACTCCGCGCCCCTTGTTGAAGGCGCTCAGGGTGCGGCTGGCCGGATCATACTCGCCGTTGACCACCTCGTCGGCGGGTTCGCGCGAGGTGGGGAAGGCGACGGGCTGGGGGTTGGCGCCCCTAGGCCCGGTCACGAAGTAGCGCAGGCCGAAATTATAGGCGCCGGCGAAGCAGGGTACGCCCCACAGCTCCTGGTTCGGCGACAGGCGATCGACCGTGATCTGGGTCTGGAAGGTCGGGCTGAAGGCGGTGTCGCTGCGGCATTGTTTGACGTCGGCCCGCGCCTCGAAGGCGGCGGGCAGGACGGGCGGCGGCAGGTCGGTCTGGGCCACGGCCGGGGCGGGCGTCGGCCGGGGCAGGGGCGGGGCGGCAGGCACGGTCGAAGCGGGTTTGGCCCCGCGCCGCACCAGGGCGGTGGTCGTGCCGAGGCGGCCCTGGCGCTCGTCGATCCACAGCAAAGCGGCGGCCGCGCCCTTGGGCGACAGGGCGATGTCCTCGCCCAGACCGAGGCGACGCGCCTGGCTCAGGGCCAGGATGACTTCTGGCCCAGTGTTCGACATATGGCCCAGGGTGTCGCCATCCATGGTCAGGGCAAGGCGCCGGCCGTCCACCACCAGGGTCAGGCCCTCTGGCCCCGCCGCACGATCCACCAGGCCGGCGTGAACCTGCGGCCGGGCGTCGGGACCGGCGTCGAGCGTCACGCGGACCCAGCCGCCGGTCGCGCCGTCCGCCGCCGGACCGAAGGCCGAGCAGGTGTCGCCGTTGTCGCAGACGACCAGCCAGTCGCGGAACTTTCGGGTCTCGGGCCGGGACCCCTTCGCCGCCGTTGCGGCCGAGGCCGTCTCCGCAGGCGCATCAGATCCGGCGGTCGGCGGTGCGGCGCGCTCGTCGCCCTGACAGGCGGCCAGAAGCGGGGCGACCAGAAGCGGAGCAGCCAGAAGGCGGACGGGAAGAAGCAGCGAGCGGCGAGGCGTCATGAAGCGGTCCTGACAAGGCGGCGAGGAGCATGAGCGTGGGAATGGGCGTTCGGTTCAATCACCGACGTGACGACAGCCAGGTTCGGGGCGTCGTGCGCCTTTGCACCCGCGCTCGCGCCTCGCTATACCGCCCCCACGATTTCCTTCCCTGAATTTTAGAGACAGAGGCAGAGCATGGCCAAGATCAAGGTCGCCAATCCCATCGTGGACATCGACGGCGACGAAATGACCCGGATCATCTGGCAGTGGATCAAGGACAAGCTGGTCTTCCCCTATCTGGACCTGGACCTCGACTACTACGACCTCGGCATGGAAAACCGCGACGCCACCGACGACCAGGTGACGATCGACGCGGCCCACGCGATCCAGAAGCACGGCGTCGGCGTCAAGTGCGCCACCATCACGCCTGACGAAGCCCGCGTGGCCGAGTTCGGCCTGAAGAAGATGTGGAAGTCGCCGAACGGCACCATCCGCAACATCCTGGGCGGCGTCGTCTTCCGCGAGCCGATCATCTGCTCGAACGTGCCGCGTCTGGTGCCCGGCTGGACCCAGCCCATCGTCGTCGGCCGTCACGCCTTCGGCGACCAGTACAAGGCCACGGACTTCCTGTTCCCGGGCAAGGGCACGCTGTCGATCAAGTTCGTCGGTGAAGACGGCGAAGTCATCGAGCATGAAGTGTTCAAGTCCCCGTCGGCCGGCGTGGCCATGGGCATGTACAACCTCGACTCGTCGATCCGCGACTTCGCCCACGCCTCGTTCAGCTACGGCCTGGCGCGCAACTACCCGGTCTATCTGTCGACCAAGAACACCATCCTGAAAGCCTATGACGGTCGCTTCAAGGACATCTTCCAGGAAGTGTTTGACGCCGACTACGCCGCAGAGTTCAAGGCGCGCGGCCTGACCTACGAACACCGTCTGATCGACGATATGGTGGCCGCCGCCATCAAGTGGTCGGGTGGTTTCGTCTGGGCGTGCAAGAACTATGACGGCGACGTCCAGTCGGACATCGTGGCTCAAGGCTTCGGTTCGCTGGGCCTGATGACCTCGGTCCTGATGACGCCGGACGGCCAGATCATGGAAACCGAAGCCGCCCACGGCACCGTGACCCGTCACTACCGTCAGCACCAGAAGGGTGAAGCGACCTCGACCAACTCGATCGCTTCGATCTTCGCATGGTCGGCTGGCTTCAAGCACCGCGCCAAGCTGGACGACAACGGTGCTCTGCTCGAGTTCGCCGAGACGCTGGAACGCGTCGTGGTCGAGACCGTCGAGTCGGGCTTCATGACCAAGGACCTGGCCCTGCTGGTCGGCGACCAACAGTCGTGGCTGACCACCGAGGGCTTCCTCGACAAGGTCTCCGAGAACCTGAAGAAGGCCCTGCCGAACATCGGCTAAGGGCGTTTTGTTAGGCCGCGGTCAAAAGGCTCCGCCTTTTCGACCCGACGCGGCCTGACGCGCTCAAGCAGCGCGAAGCGCGATAGCGCAACAAGAATGAGGCCCGCCGGTTTCCTCCGGCGGGCCTTTTCTATTTTCCGCCAAGGGTTAACGACGCCCTTGAGCCCCCCTTCGAACCATGCCCTTAATGTCATTGGGGGTTTTCGAGGTCGTGTTGCACATGTCGCTTACCCGTCGCGTTCGTAAGGCAGGGGAGGGCCGATGAACCAGAAACTGATTATTCGACTGGGGGGCGCCGCCGTGGCGGTCTTCGTCCTGGCCTATGCCGCATCGCCCCTTCTGGCGGCGCGGTCGCTGGTGCAGGCGGCCAAGACCGGAAACGCGCAGGCGCTGGAGCGCCAGGTCGACTTTCCCGCCTTCCGCGCCAGTCTGAAAGACGAGCTGAGCGCCCGCATGGTCTCTGAAATGCGCAAGGACGACCGTCTGGGCGGCCTGTCGGGCCTGGGCATGCTGCTGGCCCCGACCCTGGTGTCGGGCGCCGTGGACGCCTTCGTCACGCCCCAGGCCATCTCGGTCATGGTGCAGGAAGGAAAAGCGCCCAAGCCCGATCTGGCCAGGACCGAGCCGGTCCCTGCACCCAAGCCCGACAGCCAGAAGGTGCGCCAGTCCTGGGGCTATCGCGACCTCGACACCTTCGCCGTCACCCTGACCCGTGACGACCAGCCGGACGAGCAGGTCTCCCTGCTGATGAAGCGCCGCAACCTGTTCGGCTGGAAGCTGGCGGGGATCGATCTGAGCAAGCCGGAATAGAAATATCCGCTCATCCCCGCGGAGGCGGGGACCCAGTGCTTTGGCGACAAGCGCAGACGGCCGGTGATGGTGCGCGAGGCTCTTGCGGGGTCCCCGCCTCCGCGGAGATGAGCGGATTATAGCTGACCAGCCAAAGAAAAAGGGCGGCGCATCGGATGCGCCGCCCTTTCCTGTTTCAGTGCCGAGAGGACTTAGCCCTTCAGCGCCGCCCGGATCGCGTCCAGACCGGCTTCGGCCTTCGATCCATCCGGCGCGCCGCCCTGGGCGAAGTCGGGCTTGCCGCCGGCGCCCTTGCCGCCCATGGCGATGACGGCGTCGCGGGCCAGATCAGCGGCGTTCACCTTGCCGGCCATGTCCGGCGTGGCGGCGACCGTGATGGCCGCCTTGCCGTCGGTGACGCCGACCAGGGCGACGACGCCCGAGCCGATCTGCTTCTTGAAGTCCTCGGCCACGCTGCGCAGGCCCTTGCCGTCCACGCCGTCGAGGACGCGGGCGATCAGGGTCACGCCGTTGATGGTTTCCGGGGCCGCATTGGCGCCCGCGCCGCCGCCCAGGGCCAACTGCTTCTTCAGGTCGGCGACCTGCTTCTCCAGCGCCTTGCGTTCGGCGCTCAGGGCCTCGACCCGCGCCGGGACGTCGGCGGTCTGGATCTTGAAGCTCTGGGCCAGTTGGCGGGCGACATTAGCCTGATCTAGCAGGAAGCGGCGGGCCGCCTCGCCGGTCAGGGCCTCGATGCGGCGGACGCCGGCGGCGACGCCGCCTTCCGACACGATCTTGAACAGGGCGATGTCGCCGGTGCGGGCGACGTGGGTGCCGCCGCACAGTTCGACCGAATAGGCGCCGTCGCCGGCCAGGGCGTGGCCCAGGGTCAGAACGCGGACCTCGTCGCCGTATTTCTCGCCGAACAGGGCCACGGCGCCGGCCTCGATGGCGGCTTCGGGGTGCATCAGCTGGGTCGTGGTCGGCAGGTTCTGGCGGATGACCGCATTCACCTCGTCCTCGATGCGGGCCAGCTCGTCCTCGGTGACGGGGGCGTTGTGGCTGAAGTCGAAGCGCATACGCTCGGCATCGACCATCTGGCCCTTCTGGGCGACGTGCGGGCCGAGCACGTTCTTCAGCGCGGCGTGCAGCAGGTGAGCCGCCGAGTGGTTGGCGCGGGTGGTCGGGCGCGAGCCCGGTTCGACCGTGGCCGTCACCGTCGCGCCGACGGTCAGGGCCGCGCCCTGGGCGATCTGCACCGCGTGAACGAAGAGGTCGGCGTGCTTCTTGGTGTCCAGCACGCGGCCTTCGCCATTGGTCCAGACGAAGCCGCCCTTGTCGCCGGCCTGACCGCCGCCTTCGGCGTAGAAGGGGGTCTTGTTCAGGACGACCTCGACCACTTCGCCGGCTTCGGCGGCGTCAACAGCCACGCCGTCCTTGAGGATGGCGACGACCTGGCCTTCGCCGGTTTCCGACTCATAGCCGGTGAACTCGGTCACGCCGTGCTGGTCGCGCAGGGCCAGCCAGGCGCCGGCCGAAGCCGTCTGGCCCGAGCCGGTCCAGTGCTCGCGGGACCGGGCGCGCTGCTCTTCCATGGCGGATTCGAAGCCGTCGACGTTGACCGAGAAGCCGCGACGACGGGCCTCGTCCTGCGTCAGGTCCAGCGGGAAGCCGTAGGTGTCGTACAGGGTGAAGGCCGTCTGGCCGTCCAGCATATCGCCGGCCTTGAAGTCCGTCGTCGCCTGATCGAACAGGTTCATGCCGCGGCCCAGGGTGGTGCGGAAGCGGATCTCTTCCTGCTTCAGCGTGTCCTCGATGAAGGCCTGGGCCCGGCGCAGCTCGGGATAGGCCTCGCCCATTTCCTCGACCAGGGTCGGCACCAGGCGGTGCATCAGCGGGTCGGACGATCCCAGCAGGTGGGCGTGGCGCATGGCGCGACGCATGATGCGGCGCAGGACGTAGCCGCGGCCTTCGTTCGACGGGGTCACGCCGTCGGCGATCAGGAAGGACGACGACCGCAGGTGGTCAGCGATGACGCGGTGGCTGGGGGCGCGCTCGCCCTCGGCCTTGGTGCTGGTCAGCTCTTCCGAGGCGCCGATCAGGCTCTTGAACAGGTCGACTTCGTAGTTGGAGTGGACGCCCTGCAGCACGGCGGCGATGCGCTCCAGACCCATGCCGGTGTCGACGCTGGGCTTGGGAAGGTCACGAACGATCTTATCGTTTTCCTTCTCGTGTTGCATGAAGACGTTGTTCCAGATCTCCACGAAACGGTCGCCGTCCTCGTCGGGCGAACCGGGAGGGCCGCCGAAGATGTGGTCGCCGTGGTCGTAGAAGATCTCGGTGCAGGGACCGCACGGGCCGCTGTCGCCCATGGCCCAGAAGTTGTCGGCGGTGGGGATGCGGATGATCTTGTCGTCCGAGAAGCCGGTGATCTTCTTCCAGATGTCGAAGGCTTCGTCGTCGGTGTGATAGACCGTGACCAGCAGGCGAGCGGGATCAAGGCCGAATTCCTTGGTCAGCAGCCCCCAGGCGCTCTCGATGGCGTGGTCCTTGAAGTAGTCGCCGAACGAGAAGTTGCCCAGCATTTCAAAGAAGGTGTGGTGACGCGCGGTATAGCCGACGTTGTCCAGGTCGTTGTGCTTGCCGCCGGCGCGGACGCACTTCTGCGAGGAGGTGGCGCGCTTGTAGGGCGGGGTGGCGGCGCCGGTGAAATAGTCCTTGAACGGCACCATGCCCGCGTTGACGAACAGCAGGGTCGGGTCGTTCTGCGGCACCAGCGGAGCCGACTGCACCTTCTCGTGGCCGTCGGCCGCGAAGTAGTCGAGGAAGGTGGAGCGGATCTGTTTCAGGCTGGTCATGGGCGTATCGCTCTAAGGAAGTCAGGCGCGCGGGGAGAATGTCGGAACGGGCGTCATATAGGGATTTTGCGCCGAACGCATCACTGGCGCGTGATGGCGTGCGCCGGGGCGCGCTTTTCCGCCCGGGCGGGCTCTAATCGTGCAGGCGATGCGGCGCGACGATGACCCCGTCGGCGTCGGCGTAGAGCCAGTCGCCGGGGGTGAAGATGACGCCGCCGAAGGCGGTGGGGATGTCGATTTCGCCGATGGCGTCGCGGTCGGCGCGCAGGGGGATGGCGCCGACGGCCCGGATGCCGATGCCCATGCTGTCGATCACGGCGCTGTCGCGGATGGCGCCGAAGACGATGATCCCGGCCCAGCCGTTGTCGATGGCCAGCCTGGCCAGGTTGTCGCCGACCAGGGCGCGCTTCAGCGAACCGCCGCCGTTGACCACCAGAACCGCGCCCTGGCCGGGCCGCTCCAGCGCCTGGCGGACCAGGGCGTTATCGTCCAGCACGCTGAGGGTGCGGATTGGGCCGTGGAAGGCCGTGACCTGCCCGAAGCTGCGGAACGGGACATGGCAGACCTTCACCTTGTCAGGATGGGCGTCGCAGAGGTCGGCGGTGGCGGGGGTCATGGGGGGCTCCGGTTCTTCACGGCTGAGTTTGCCCGGTGGGGAGGGCCGAGAACAGCCGGGGCGATGAGAAAAGAGAGGCCGATTTCAATACACCCGCTCATCCCCGCGGAGGCGGGGATGAGCGGATTTGTTGGTGCTAAAAAAAGAGGCCCGCCCGATGCGGATCGGGCGGGCCTGCTCCGTCCGGCCCGAGCCCCGCGGGGTCGTTCGGCGGGTCGCGGGGGACGGCGGACGGAGAAGCGGGGGGAGGGCGGGATCAGCCCTCCAGGTCTTGACCTTCGTCAGGCTCCGGCGTGCCCAGGAGCTCGTCGGCGATCTTGTTGGTCGAGGCGCGCACGGCGGCTTCGATCGAGGCGGCCATGTCCGGGTTCTGTTTCAGGAACTCGCGCACGTTCTCGCGGCCCTGACCGATCCGGGTCGAGTCGTAGCTGAACCAGCTGCCGGCCTTGTCGATGACCCCGGCCTTGACCCCCAGGTCGATGACCTCGCCCAGCTTGGAGATGCCTTCGCCGTACATGATGTCGAAGATGACTTCGCGGAACGGCGGGGCGACCTTGTTCTTGACCACCTTGACCCGGGTGGTGTTGCCGACGACCTCGTCGCGGTTCTTGATCGCGCCGGTGCGGCGGATGTCGAGGCGGACCGAGGCGTAGAATTTCAGCGCATTGCCACCCGTCGTCGTTTCCGGCGAGCCGTACATGACGCCGATCTTGTGACGGATCTGGTTGATGAAGAGGACGATGCACTTCGACTTGGAGATCGAGGCCGTCAGCTTGCGCAGGGCCTGGCTCATCAGGCGGGCTTGCAGGCCGGGCAGGCTGTCGCCCATCTCGCCTTCGATTTCGGCGCGCGGCGTCAGGGCCGCGACCGAGTCGATGACCACGATGTCCACGGCGCCGGAGCGCACCAGGGTGTCGACGATTTCCAGCGCCTGTTCACCCGTGTCGGGCTGCGACACCAGCAGGTCGTCCAGGTTGACGCCCAGCTTCTGGGCATAGACCGGGTCGAGGGCGTGCTCGGCGTCGACGAAGGCGGCCACGCCGCCCTTCTTCTGGACTTCGGCCACGGTGTGCAGGGCGAGCGTCGTCTTGCCCGAGGATTCCGGACCGAACACCTCGATCACTCGGCCGACCGGCAGGCCGCCGATGCCGAGCGCCATGTCCAGGCCCAGCGAGCCGGTCGAGACGCTTTCGATCTCGGCCACTACGCCGGCCTTGCCGAGCTTCATTACCGAGCCCTTGCCGAAGGCGCGATCGATCTGCGCGATCGCCGCCTCAAGAGCGCGTTGCTTTTCGCCGTCTTCTTTACCCACGAGCTTCAATGCCGCCTGTGCCATTGGTTTTCTCTCCCTTGCCATGATTCCATTCTGGGCTTTGGGAGAGACCCGCCAAGGACCCGCTCCCTCTGTGAGACGGACTATGTGCATGGTTTGTTCTGGTTCACAAGATGTTCTCATTCTCCTCGAGGAGAACAAATGCGGACTACGACCGTTTCTGACGTGATCGAGGCCGCGTCCAGAAGGGCCGCGCGCAGTGGAAACGCCCGCAGGCCTTGACCGCAGCGGCCAGCAGCCGGGCCCCGTCGCCCTCGCGCCGACCGACGACGCGGCCGGCTGAAAAGGCGAGCTCGGGGTCTTCCAGATGCGCCTCGCCGGGAATTCGGTCGCGGGCTACGGCCAGATCGTTCAATTCGCCCAGGGTGTCCTGCAACTCTTCCAGCGCCGTCAGATAGCGGGCGCGGCGACGGCGGGCGGGAAAGAGGTCGGCGAAGAACTCGGCGGCGTAACGCAGACGTTTGGCGCGGATGCGCAGGTGATGGCGGGCGTCGGCGTCGAGGTCGAACAGGTCGCGGGCGCGCCTTTCGACCTGATGGTGCAGGCGGCTGAGGGCCTCGACGGCGAAGGCTTCGACCGGATCGTCGGGCAGGGCCGCCGTCTCGATCCAGGCTGTCGTCTCCAGCATCAGCAGGGCGTAGCGCGGGGCGCCGACGGCGGCGAGCGCGCGGTCATAGGCCCGTCCCCTGGCGCTCAGCAGATGACGGCCCAGCGGCGCCAGACCAGGCGAAGGCGCCGCCAGCGCCGTCGGGTGGAAGACGTCGCGGAGGAAGACGTCGAGGTCGCGGGCGGCGTCGGTTTCGCCCGCCAGCCATTTCAGCTCGGTCTCGATGCGCCGACGATCGGCCTCGCCCAGCAGGGGCTTGAACACGCCGACGGCGGCGCGCAGACGGCGCAGGCCCACCCGCATCTGATGCAGGGCTTCGGGGCGGCGCACGATCCGCAGCAGTTCGGCGTTGGCCGAGACCTGGGCCAGACAGGCCAGGGCGATGCGCCGGAAGGCCAGGCCGGTCGCAATCTCGGGCGACAGGGACGTGGGCGCGGCGCGGCGGGGCGCGCGGTGGCTGCCCTCGGCCAGCCGCCAGCCGCGCTCGGCCTTGCTTTCGAACACAGGGACGATGGCCAGGTCGCGCGCCAGCCGCCGGGCCAGGGTGAATAGGGCGGCGGGATCGCCGGATTTCAGCTCCAGCTCCAATTCATAGATGGGCGCGCGGCGATCTTCCCCGTCTTGATCCCTGGCTGACAGGTCGCCGGCGTCGAAGGCGACCTCGATGCGGGCACCGTCCCGCTCGACCATGCGGACGCGGCGCACGACCGTGGTGGCGAAGCGGGGCGACAGGTCGCGGCGGCGCCCCTTCAGCAGCTTGTGCGCGGGGGTGGCCTTGAGCGCGGCCAGGTCCAGGGCTTCGGTGGCGACCGGAACCTCCCATTCGTCGCGGGCGGTCTGGCCGGGGGCCGCCTGGCGCTTCAGGGTCTGGACGAAGCCGTCGGGGGTGGTTCGCACCCTCAGGCTGCACCCGGCCGCGCGCAGCAGACCGTCGGGCGTGTCGAAATAGACCGAGCGCAGGGTCTGGCTGGTCTGCGGTCCTTGAAGCGCCGGGTGGCCCGACAGGCGCACGACCGCGCCCGGACCCAGCCGGAACTTCAGTTCGGTCTCCGTCGCGGCAGCCGTCATGCGCGCCAGCCTGTCCTGTGCGAGGCCTCATGATGAAGCGGTCGAGGCCTCGCGTCCAATCCACGACCGGATGACGGGGTTTTCCAGCGAATTCGCCCGCGCGTTGATCCACAGCCAAGCTGATGCGTTAGGTCAGGATGACCGAAATTCCTGCGCCCGCCCCGCCCGCAAAACCCGCCGTCCTGACCATCCGCAACGCCCGCATGGCGGACATCCCCGGCATCAACGGCCTGGTGGCGCGGGTGTACAAGGGCCAGCCCCCCTATCTGCCGGGGATGCTGCGCGGTCAGATCGCCACCTATCCCGACGGCCAGTTCGTGGTGGAGTTCGAGGGCGAGATCGTCGGCTACGCCGCCAGTTTCCGCATCGACGAGAAGGCGGCCATGGCGCCGCACACCTGGGACCAGATCACCGGCGGCGGCTATGGCGCGCGCCACGATCCGCACGGCGACTGGCTCTATGGGATGGAGGTCTGCGTCGATCCGGCCCGGCGGCGGTTGCGGATCGGCCAGCGTCTCTACGACGCCCGCCGCGACCTGTGCGAGGCCCAGAACCTGAAGGGCATCGTCTTCGGCGGGCGCATGCCGGGCCTGTCGCGCCGCAAGGGCGCCTATCCCGATCCGCGCGCCTATCTGGACGCGGTCATGGCGCGGCGGGTGAATGATCCGGTGATCGGCTTTCACCTGAGGTCAGGCTTTGAACCCGTCGGGGTGCTGAAGAACTATCTGAAGGACGACACCGCCTCCATGGGTCATGCCGCCCACATGGTGTGGCGCAATCCCTACTACCTGCCGGCGACCGGCAAGGGCGCGGCCTTCGCCACCAAGGAGACGGTGCGGGTGGCGACGGTCCAATTGCAGATGCGCAAGGTCGCCAGCTTCGAGGAGTTCATCGACAACGTCGAATACTTCGTCGACGTGGTGTCGGATTACCGCGCCGACTTCGTGACCTTCCCGGAACTGTTCACCCTGCAACTGCTGTCGCTGGAAAAGCGCAAGCTGACCCCGGCGGAGTCCATCGAGGCGCTGACCCGCTACACCCCGCGCTTCGTCAAGGCGATGCAGGATCTGGCCGTCGGCTACAACGTCAACATCATCGGCGGCTCGCACCCGACGCGGGCCGAGGACGGCGACATCCACAACGTGGCCTATGTCTTCCTGCGCGACGGCTCGGTGCACGAGCAGGAGAAGCTGCACCCCACCCCGAACGAGCGCCATTGGTGGAATATCAAGGGCGGCGACCGGGTCCACGCCATCCCCACCGACTGCGGGCCGATCGGGGTGATGATCTGCTATGACTCAGAATTCCCCGAACTGGCGCGGCGCCTGGCCGACGAGGGCGCGCGGATGCTGTTCGTTCCCTTCTGCACGGACAATCGTCAGGGCTATCTGCGGGTGCGCTATTGCTCGCAGGCCCGCGCCATCGAGAACCAGTGCTACGTCGTCCTGTCGGGCAGCGTCGGCAACCTGCCCAATGTCGAGAACATGGACATCCAGTACGCTCAGTCCTGTATCCTGACGCCGTGCGACTTCCCCTTCGCGCGGGATGGCGTGGCGGCGCAGGCCAGCGAGAACGTCGAGATCGTCACGGTCGCCGACCTGGACCTGTCGGATCTGGCCTGGGCCAAGGCCCAGGGCACGGTGCGCAACCTGCGCGACAGGCGCTTTGACCTCTACAAGACGGTCTGGGCCGACGGCGGCTAGCTCCGCGCCACCTGGAAGCCGGCGAAGGACTGGCTGACCGGCATCAACTCCAGCGCATTGATGTTGAGGTGCGCAGGCAGGCTGGCGACCCAGAACAGGGTCTCGGCGATGTCCTCGCCGGTCATCGGTGTCGCGCCGTCATAGAGCGCGTCCGACGCGCCCTGATCCCCGCCGGTGCGCACCAGGGTGAACTCGGTCTCGGTCATGCCAGGCTCGATCGAGGTGACGCGCACCCCCGTCCCGTGCAGGTCGGCGCGCAGGCCCAGCGAGAACTGGCGCACGAAGGCCTTGGTGCCGCCATAGGCGTTGCCGCCCTTGTAGGGATAGGTCGCCGCCACCGAGCTGATGTTCAGGATGGCGCCCTTGCGCGCGATCAGGCGCGGCAGCAGACGGCGGGTGATCGTGATCAGTCCGGTGATGTTGGTGTCGATCATCTGACGCCACTGGTCCAGATCGGCGTCCTGGGCGACGGCGGTCCCCAGGGCGAGGCCGGCGTTGTTGATGAGGGCGTCGATGTCGCGGAACCCTTCCGGCAGAGCGTCCAGGGCGGCGTCGATGGCGGCCTCGTCGCGGATGTCGAAGACGAGGGGATGGACCACGTCCGCGCCCAGTTCGGCGACCAGTTCGTCCAGACGCTCGGCGCGGCGGCCTGTGGCGATGATCTTCCAGCCGGCCGAGGCGAAGCGGCGCGCCGCGGCCTGTCCGATGCCCGCCGTGGCGCCGGTGATGAGGACGGTTCCGCTCATGGTCTGCTCCTGTTCGCTATCGGGGCTGTCTAGCCCCGCCGTGGCTCAGGCTCAAATGACGAAACGGCCGACGCCCCCTTTCAGGAACGCCGGCCGCTTGCTCCGGGGAGAGCAGGGGAGGGTCGTCAGGCGGCCCGGTTCTTCACCAGGTCGTCGACGACCGAAGGGTCGGCCAGGGTCGAGGTGTCCCCCAGCGCCCCCAGTTCGTTCTCGGCGATCTTGCGAAGGATGCGCCGCATGATCTTGCCGGAGCGGGTCTTGGGCAGGCCCGGCGCCCACTGGATCACGTCGGGGGCGGCGATCGGACCGATCTCGAGGCGGACCTGGGCGACCAGGGCCGTGCGCAGGGCGTCGGTCGCCTCGACCCCCTTGTTCAGGGTGACATAGGCGTAGATGCCCTGACCCTTGATGTCGTGGGGGAAGCCGACCACGGCGGCCTCGGCCACGTCGTCGTGCAGGACCAGGGCGCTCTCGACCTCGGCCGTGCCCATGCGGTGGCCGGAGACGTTGATGACGTCATCGACCCGGCCGGTGATCCAGTAGTAGCCGTCGGCGTCGCGGCGGCAGCCGTCGCCGGTGAAATACTTGCCCGGATAGGTCGAGAAATAGGTCTCGAAGAAGCGGGCGTGGTCGCCGTACACAGTCCGCATCTGGCCCGGCCAGCTGTCGGTGATGCAGAGGTTGCCCTCGGTCGCCCCTTCCAGCACGACGCCCTCGGCGTCCACGATCTGCAGCTCGACGCCGGGCAGGGGTTTGGTGGCCGAGCCAGGCTTGAGGTCGGTCGCGCCGGGCAGGGGCGAGATCAGGACGCCGCCGGTTTCGGTCTGCCACCAGGTGTCGACGATGGGCAGGCGGCCGTCGCCGACCACCTCGTGATACCAGCGCCAGGCCTCGGGGTTGATCGGCTCGCCGACGCTGCCCAGCAGGCGCAGGGACTGGCGGCTGGTCGCCTTCACCGGCGCGTCGCCTTCGCGCATCAGCGAGCGCAGGGCGGTGGGGGCGGTGTAGAAGATCTCGACCTTGTGCTTGTCGATGACCTGCCAGAAACGGCTGACCGTCGGATAGTTGGGCACGCCCTCGAACAGCAGGGTCGTGGCGCCATTGGCCAGGGGGCCATAGACGCCATAGGAGTGGCCCGTCACCCAGCCCACGTCGGCGGTGCACCAGAAGACCTCGCCGGGACGGTAGTCGAAGACCAGTTCGTGGGTCCAACTGGCCCAGAACAGATAGCCGCCGGTGGTGTGCAGCACGCCCTTGGGTTTGCCGGTCGAGCCCGAGGTGTAGAGGATGAACAGCGGGTCCTCGGCCTGCATCGGCTCGGGATGGCAGTGCGCCGTGACCTTGGCGGCCTCGGTGTCGTAGTCGAGGTCGCGGCCCTCGACGAAGCCGACCTCGGCCCCGGTGTGACGGATCAAGAGGACGCCGTCGACGCCCGACACCTTCTCCAGCGCCTTGTCGACATTGGCCTTCAGCGGCACCTTCTTGCCGCCGCGGCAGCCCTCGTCGGCGGTGATGACGAAGGTCGAGCCGCAGTCCTCGATACGCCCGGCGATGCTGTCGGGCGAGAAGCCGCCGAAGATGACCGAGTGGACCGCGCCGATCCGCGCGCAGGCCAGCATGGCGTAGGCGGCCTCGGGGATCATGGGCAGATAGATGGTGACGCGGTCGCCTTTGCGGACGCCGTTGGCCTTGAGCACATTGGCCATGCGGCAGACGCGCTCATGAAGTTGGCCGTAGGTGACATGCTCGCTGTCGGTCGGCTCGTCGCCTTCCCAGATGATGGCCGTGTCGTCAGCCCGGTGCGGCAGGTGGCGGTCGATGCAGTTGGCCGAGACGTTCAGCACCCCGTCCTCGAACCAGCGGATGCGGAAGTCTTCCTTGTCGAAGCTGACGTCCTTGATCTTCGACGGGAAGGTCATCCAGTCGAGACGTTTGGCCTGTTCGCCCCAGTAGGCGTCCGGGGTTTCGCGCGCGGCGATCCGGGCCGCTTCATAGCCGTCGCGGTCCATGTGGGCGACGGCGGCGAGGTCGGCGGGGACGGGATAGACTTCCGGTTCAGTGGACACGCGCGCTTTCCTCCAGTTTCTTGTTTTTAGAAGCCGTATTTGGCGAACAAAATCAGGCGGGTCATGTCGCCGTCAGCCCCTGATTCGAGTTCGCGGTCAGCGAACATCAGTTCAGCGCCCAGATCAAACGCTGTTACGGGCGACCAGATCAGGTTGGCGTGCAGGCTCTGGGCCGAGCGATTGGCGCCCGTTCCCGTCAGCAGGACGTCGTTGTCCACCTTCTGCGCCGACCAGATCAGGCTGGAGCGCCAGCCCGGCGTCCAGACGTGGCGATAGGCGGCGAACCCGGCCAGCACGCCGATGGCGTCCAGTTGTCCCGAGCCGTCCAGCACCGCGTCGTTGGAGAAGTTGAGCCCGACGTAGCGGCCGATGCCCTCGCCGCCGGTCAGCATCAGGCGGATGTCGTCCTGGGCGCCGACCTTGATCTTGGTCGAGGCCGACAGACCCCAGCCGACAGCTGTGTCGTCGATGGCGCTGACCGGGTTCTCATACTTGAGCTGACGCAGGAGACCCGCGAACTGCAGATCGCCCCAGGGGCGGCTGATGGCGTAGCGCGCCGTCAGATCGGGCAGGCTGTTGTCGTCGGCGATGACGCGGGTTCCGCCGCCGAAGGGGGTGATGGTGGTCTCGGGGTTCTCGACCGAGATCGAGAGGGGACCGCGCGTGTAACGGACCTGAACCTGGCGGGCGAAGACCGTGCCCTCGGCGGCGCCGACGAAGTCCGCCGATTCCGGCAGGACGGCGGTGTTCTGGAAGTTCGTCCACTCCTGACCGATCAGCCAGTTGTCGATGGTGACGAAGGCGCGGCGCAGGGCGGGGTTCGAGGCGCTGGTGATGCGCTGATCGCCGGCGCCGGGCAGGCTCTGGAAGTCCATCTCCAGCCGTGTCCCGACCTTGTGGCCGCTGACCAGACCGTCGGTGGTCAGCCAGAACCGGGTCTGGCGGGCGTTGAAGTCCAAGGCCGTGTCTTCCTCGGCCCCGCCGATCGGAATGGAGCCGGGCAGGTGATAGTCGCGCAGCAGGTCGCCGTTGGCGGGGTCGCCGCCGGAATAGCGGCTGGCCGAGCCGTCGACCTTGATGAAGCCGCCGAACTTGACCGTGTGATCGCCGATGCGGAAGCCCTCTTCGCGAGAGGCGGGCGCCGAGACCGGCGTCGCCGTCGGTCGGGTCTCCAGACGGATGATGTCCTGCGCCATCGCCTGGGATTGCGTCGTCTGCTGGGTGCGCGCCGCTGCGACCTCGGACTTCAGACTGTTCAGCTCGGCTTCGAGCTGGGCGATGCGGGCTTCGAGCGCCGCATTGGCGTCCTGCGCCCAGACGGCGCCGGGGGCGAACAGGAGCGCAGCCGCGGCCGCGCCGCCGAGAAGACGGAATCTTTCCATGTGACTTCCTCCCGGGTTCGTCTGATGCGAACCTCGAGACCGCAGCATTCCGTCCGAAGGCGGTTTGCGGCCATTAGCCATTGGTCTAGTTTCGACCAAAGTCGAGGCGCGGCATGGTGTCGTAACAACGCGGCCTCGACCCGAAAAAGAACCGCGTGCGGGAAGGATTTCCATGGATCGCATCGTCGTCGCCGACGACCACCCTCTGTTTCGGGCGGCGTTGAGATCGGCCGTGGAAAAGGCCGCACCCGGCGCCGTGATTGCGGAATGCGCCAGCCTCGCCGAGGTTCAGACGGCCTTGGCCGAGGGGGCGACCGACCTGCTGCTGCTGGACCTGAAGCTGTCGGACAGCGAGGGCATGGCGGGCCTGACCCGTGTCCGGGCCGAGCATCCCGCCGTGCCGGTCGCCGTGGTCTCGGCCAGCGAGGAGCCGCCGACCGTGCGCCGCGCCCTGACCCTGGGCGCCGCCGGCTTCATCCCCAAGTCCGCCGCTCTGCCGGTCATGGTCGAGGCCATCGCCGCCATCCTGTCGGGCGACGCCTGGGCCCCCGATGTCGGCGCGCCGGGGCCGGAGGAAGGCGACCTTGAAGCCCGCATCGCCAGCCTGACGCCGTCCCAGCTGCGCATCCTCGAAGGCCTGCGGGCCGGGCGCCTGAACAAGCAGATCGCCTTCGACCTCGGCGTCACCGAGGCCACCATCAAGGCCCACCTGACCAGCGTCTTCCGCAAGCTGGGCGTGCACAACCGGACGCAGGCCGTGATTTTGGCCCAGTCGATCGACCTGTAACGCCGCTTCTTTCCTCCCCATTTCATGGGGAGGGGGACCACGCAGTGGTGGAGGGGGCGACGCGACGTCAGCTGTTCTGGCTCCTGACCGGACAGGGCAGCGCCGCCCCCTCCGTCTCGTCCGCTGCGCGTCCGATCCACCTCCCCATCGCTGCGCGACAGGGAGGAAAATCAACTCGACAGAAACGCCTTCAGCGCCGCCGGCTTGACCGGCTTGGGCAGCAGGGTCGCGCCCGCCGCCGTGGCCTTTTCCTTCAGCCCCTCGCGGGTGTCGGCGGTCACAAGACCGATGCGGCGCAAACCGCGCGCGCGCAGGGAGTCCACCACCGTCAACCCGTCCGCACCGTCGCCCAGATGCAGGTCGACCAGGGCCGCGTCGAACGGTCCCCGGGCCGCGATCCCGTCGGCCACGGTCCGCGCCGTCGTCGCCTGCGCCCCCCAGCGGGTCAGAAGGGCCGTCAGGGCGTCGAGGATGGCCGGTTCGTTATCCACGCACAGCACCCGCAACCCCGCCAGCGGCAGGCGCGCGTCGCCCTCGGCCGGGGCGGGGGGAACCGCCCGCGCGGCGGCGCGCGGCGCGCTGACGCGGAAGGTGGTGCCGCGTCCCACCCGCGAAGCCATGGACAGGGGATGGCGCAGCAGGTCCGACAGCTTTTGCACGATGGCCAGGCCCAGACCGGCGCCCGGCTCGTCGACGGGGGCGCCGGGCAGACGCACGAACTCGCCGAAGACGCTTTCACGGTCGGCGTCGGGGATGCCGCGTCCGGTATCGCAGACCAGCATCTGCACCGTGTCGCCGTCGCGCCGCGCGCCGACCAGCACCCGGCCCTTGTCGGTATAGCGGATGGCGTTGCCCACCAGGTTCTGCAGCATGGAGCGCAGCAGGTCGGGGTCCGAGGCGACCCACAGGCCCGACGGCACAACGCTCAGCCGCAAGCCCTTGGCGCGGGCCATGGGGGCGAATTCCCGGCGCAGCTCGGCGAACAGGGCGTCCAGCGACAGGGGGGCGACCGCAGGCTGGACCCCGCCCGCCTCCAGCTTGGACAGGTTGAGCAGGGCCGTCAGCAGGCGGTGGGCGCTGTCGATGGAGCGGTCGGCGTTGGTCGCCAGCCCGCGCCCCGGCGACCCCGGCGCCAGCGACGGCTCCTCCTTCAGGGCGGCGATGAACAGGCGCGCGGCGTGCAGGGGTTGCAACAGGTCGTGGCTGGCGGCGGCGAGGAAGCGGGTCTTGGAGGCGGTGGCGTCTTCGGCCAGACGGCGAGCCTCCTCCAGCCGTTCGGTGCGGTCGGCGACGCGGGCCTCCAGCCGCTCGTTGGCTTCTTCCAGATCGCGGGCGGCGCGGCGCAGGGCGGTGATGTCGGTGTAGCTGGTGGCGTAGCCGCCGCCGGGGATCGGCGCGCCGGACGAGCGCAGGATGCGGCCGTCGGGCTGCTCGCGCTCGTGGTCGTGGGGGATGCGACGGGCCAGGGCCTCCAGCCGCCGTTCGATCCAGGCTTCGATGTCGCCCGCGTCGGCGTCGGTCTCGCCGCGCTCGGCGTTCAGGCGATAGACGGCGGCGATGGGCAGGCCGACATGAACAAAGCCGGCGGGCAGACCGAACATCTCGACATAGCGGCGGTTCCAGGCGGTCAGGCGCAGGTCTTCGTCCACCACGCTGACGCCCTGGTCGATGTTGTCCAGGGTGGTCTGCAACAGGTCGCGGTTGAACTGGACCGCCTGAGAGGCCTCGTCCAGCATCCGCACCACGTCCTCGGGGGCGCGACCCCCGGCGGCCAGGGCGGCGGCGATGACTCGCCGGGCCGAGGCGGCGCCGATGGCCCCGGCCAGCATCCGCTCGGCGGCGCGGGCGAGCCCGGCGTCGGCGGGGTCGGCGTCACGCAGCTTGATTTCCGTCTCGCGCGCCCAGGCGGCGAAGGCGCGCTCGGCCCGCTCGTCGCCGATGAAGCGGGCGACCAGGGCTTTCAGGTCGCCGACCGAGGCGCCCGAGGCGCCGCCGCGCCCCTCCATCCAGTCCGGCCCCAGCCGGTCGACGAAGGCGCGGGCCTGGACCTGATCGATCAGGCGCGGGCGGCTCAGCTTCGACACCAGAATAAAGACGCCGAGGTTCAGGCCCAGGCTGAGGAAGACCCCGGCCGCGAACGGATCGCTCAGCCCCAGCATGGCCGGGATGTTCAGACCGAAACCGGGGGCCAGTTGCGGCGCCGCCAGCATGACCAGCCAGACGGTCATGCCGACGCCCAAGCCCGCCAGCGCCCCGCGCGAGCGCCCGCCGCGCCACAGCACGGCGCCGAACAGGGCCGGGGCCAGCTGGGCCAGGGCGGCGAACGACACCAGCCCCATGGCCGCCAGTCCGCTGGAGCGGTCCATCGCCTGATAATAGACCCAGGCCATCAGCAGCAGGGCGATGATGGCCACGCGGCGGATGTTCAGGATAGCGCGCGTCATGTCGCCCGCCCGCTCGCCGCGCCTGCGCCGCTCGGCGGCCAGTAGGGGCAAGACCAGATTGTTGGACACCATGGCCGACAGGGCCACGGCCTCGACGATGACCATGGCCGTCGCCGCCGAGAAGCCGCCGACGAAGACGATGGCCGTCAGGGCCGGCTGGCCCGCATTCAGCGGCAGGGCCAGCACCAGCAGGTCGGGATTGACGCTGGGCGCGAACAGGCCGCCCGCCGCCACCAGGGGCAGGACCGCCAGGCTGGTCAGCAGCAGGTAGAGGGGAAAGATCCAGCGCGCCCGCTTCACCTGGGCCGGATCGCCGCCCTCGACGAAGGCGACGTGGAACTGACGCGGCAGGCAGAAGATGGCCAGGGTCGCCACCAGGATGATGGCCCAGAAGCGCCCGTCCAGATCGGGCCAGCGCGCCAGGTCGCCGAGGCTGGCGGTCACGTCCGCCGTGGCTGGGGCGTGGCGCAGCAGCATCAGGGCGAACAGGGCCACGGCCAGCAGGGCCGCCAACTTGACGATGGACTCGATGCCGATGGCCTGGATCAGGCCGCGATTGTGCTCGGTCAGGTCGGGACGCCGCGCCCCGAACAGGATGGCGAACCCGGCCAGGACCCCGGCCATGACCAGGACCGTCAGACTCTCGGAGCCCGCCACCGGCGTGCCCTCGGTGATCATCTCCCCGGCCATCGACAGGGATTTCAGCTGAAGCGCGATGTAGGGCAGGGAGCCGAGGATGGCGACCGTGGCCACCGCCGCGCCCAGCGCCGGGCTCTTGCCGTAGCGCGAGGAGATGAAGTCGGCCATCGAACCAACGTTCTCGCGCCGGGCCGCCGCCGCAATGCGCTTCCACAGCGGAAACAGCACCGTCACCCCGAGCGCCGGGCCCACATAGATGGGCAGGTATTCCCAGGCCGAGCGCGCCGCCGTTCCCACGGCCCCATAGTAGGTCCACGAGGTGCAGTAGATGGCCAGAGACAGGGCATAGAGCGACGGTCCCAGCGCGCCGCCGCGCGTCTTGATCGACGGCCGCTCGTACCACCAGGCCACTGCAAAAAGAGTGGCCATATAGGCGGCCACCAGGGCCAGGGTCGCGAGGCTGAACATGACGGGCATGTGGGACGGAGCCGGGCTGTGGGACAAGAACAAAAAGAAGGGCGGCTCGACCGAAGCCGAACCGCCCGCAGGTTGGCGAACCTTATGGATCAGGCGTTCAGATCGACGTCCTTGCCTTCCTTGACCAGCAGGAAGCCCAGCACGACCGTCGCGAGCGCCACCACGATCGGATACCAGAGGCCGTAGTAGATATTGCCTGTGGCCGCGACCATGGCGAAGGCCGTGGTCGGCAGGAAGCCGCCGAACCAGCCGTTGCCGATGTGATAGGGCAGGGACATCGAGGTGTAGCGGATCTTGGTCGGGAACATCTCGACCAGGGCCGCCGCGATCGGCCCGTAGACCATGGTCACGTAGAAGCCGAGGATGAAGAGGATCGCCACCACCATCGGTTTGTTGACCAGGGCGCTGTCCGCCTTGGCGGGATAGCCGGCGGTGGACAGGGCCTCGCCCAGACCGGTTTCCCAGATCTTCTTCTGCGCGGCGAAGTCGGCGGTGGTCAGGGCGTCGCCGCGGAAGCTGGGGATGACCGCCTGATCGCCGATGCGCACCTCGGCCACGGTCCCGGCGGGGGCCGCGACATTGGTGTAGGTCACGCCGGCCTTGGCCAGATAGGACTTGGCCACGTCGCAGGAGTGGTTGAACACCGTCTTGCCCACGGGGTCGAACTGCAGGTGGCAGTCGGCCGGATCGGCATAGACCGTGACCGGCGCCGAGGCCGCCGCCGCCGCCAGACGCGGGTTGGCCGCTTCCGTCAGGGCGTTGAACAGCGGGAAGTAGGTGATCGCCGCCAGCAGACAGCCGGCCAGGATGATCGGCTTGCGCCCCACCTTGTCCGACAGCCAGCCCCAGAAGATGAAGAAGGGCGAGGCCAGCAGCAGGGCGACGGCCAGCATGACGTAAACCAGCGAGGCGTCGACCCGCAGCACGCGCTCCAGGAAGAAGAGGGCGTAGAACTGACCCGTGTACCAGATCACGGCCTGGCCCGCCGTCAGACCGACCAGGGCGATCAGCACCAGCTTCAGGTTGGGCCACTTCATGAAGCTGTCCTTCAGGGGCGTGGTCGAGCCCTTGCCTTCGGCCTTCATCTTCTTGAACGAGGGGCTCTCGGCCAGCTTCAGGCGGATCCACAGCGAGACGCCCAGCAGCAGGATCGAGACGATGAAGGGAATGCGCCAGCCCCAGTCGAGGAAGGCTTCCTCGCCGACGGTGAAGCGCACGCCCAGGATGACGGCCAGGCTGAGCACCAGGCCCGCCGTCGCCGTGATCTGGATGAAGGAGGTGTAGAAGCCGCGCTTGCCGTGCGGGGCGTGCTCGGCGACGTAGGTGGCGGCGCCGCCGTATTCACCCCCAAGCGCCAGACCCTGGATCAGGCGCATCAGCACCAGAATGATCGGGGCGGCGATGCCGATGGCCGCATAGGGCGGCAAGAGGCCGACCACGAAGGTCGACAGGCCCATCAGCAGCATGGTGACGAGGAAGGTGTTCTTGCGCCCCCAGAGGTCGCCCAGTCGTCCGAAGACGATGGCGCCGAAGGGCCGGACGGCAAAGCCTGCGGCAAAGGCCATCAGGGCGAAGATATAGCCGGTGGTCTCGTTCACGCCCGAGAAGAACTGGGTGGTGATGATCGCGGCCAGAGAGCCGTAGAGATAGAAGTCGTACCATTCGATGACGGTGCCGACGGACGACGCCAGAATCACGAGCCGGTCATCCTTGTTGACCGTGTGTTCCGCGCCCTCCGCCGCATCCATGGTGCGGTCGGTCATGGGCAGTCCCTTCCTTCAAGGTCGCAGGTCGCGACCGTTTCCTCGCGATCCTGTTGCCGGATCGTCGAAGAGGAGACTGACAGTAAGGCGGCGGATTTGCAGAGAGCGACTTTGGTCGAACGGCGACCTCTATCGACGGAAGAGGACGCAAAACTTGGCCCGAAAGGCGTTTCCGTGTTGTCGTGAGCCGCGACAGAGGCCACATGAAGGTTTGACGTCGCCGTTTGGCGACCCCGGCGCGAGAGGACATCAATGGCCCGTAAGCCCAACTACAGTTTCGAACGGCAAGAGCGCGAACGCGCGGACGCCAAGAAGGCCGAAGCCAAGGCCGCTGCGAAAGCCGCCAAGAAGGCCGCCAAGGCCGCGGGCGAAACCGGCGACGACGAAGCGCCGTCCGAGGACTGACGGCGGAGACGGACCTGCCGGGCCCTACAGGCCCATGCAGATGTATTTCAGCTCGAGGTAATCCTCGATGCCGTGGCGCGAGCCTTCGCGGCCCAGGCCGGATTGCTTGATCCCGCCAAAGGGCGCGACCTCGGTGGAGATCAGGCCGGTGTTGACGCCGATCATGCCGGTCTCCATCGCCTCGGCCACGCGCCAGACCCGGCCCATGTCGCGCGCATAGAAGTAGCCGGCCAGTCCGAACTCGGTGGCGTTGGCCAGGGCCAGACCCTCCTCTTCGGTCTCGAAGCGCACGACGGGCGCGACGGGGCCGAAGGTCTCCTCCTTGCAGATCAGCATATCGGACGTGACGCCCGACAGCACCGTCGGCTGGAAGAAGGTCCCGCCCAGGGCATGGCGTTCACCGCCCGTCGCCACCGTCGCGCCCTTGGCCAGGGCGTCGGCGATGTGTTCCTCGACCTTCTTGATGGCCTTGGCGTCGATCAGCGGGCCGATCTGCACCCCCTCCTCCAGTCCATGGCCGACCTTCAGCGCGGCGGTCGCCTGGGTCAGCTTGGCCACGAACGCATCGTGGACGGAGGCCTGCACATAGAAGCGGTTGGTGCAGACGCAGGTCTGGCCGCTGTTCCTGAACTTGGAGGCCACGGCGCCGGCCACCGCCGCGTCGATGTCGGCGTCGTCGAAGACCAGGAAGGGAGCGTTGCCGCCCAGTTCCAGGCTCATCTTCTTGATGGTTTCGGCGGACTGCCGCATCAGGGTGCGGCCGATCTCGGTCGAGCCGGTAAAGCTGATCTTGCGCACGGTCGGGTTGGACGTCAGTTCGCCGCCGATGGCCGAGGCTGAGCCGGTCAGGACGTTGAACAGCCCCTTGGGCAGGCCTGCCTCCTCGGCCAGAACCGCCAGGGCGAGGGCCGACAGCGGCGTCTGGCTGGCCGGTTTCAGCACCACGGCGCAGCCGGCGGCCAGGGCCGGGCCGACCTTGCGGGTGATCATGGCGGCGGGGAAGTTCCACGGCGTGACGGCCCCGACCACCCCGACCGGCTGACGGATGGCGATCAGGCGCTTGGTCGCGTCATGGCTGGGGATGACCTCGCCATAGGCGCGCTTTCCCTCCTCGGCGAACCATTCGATGAAGCTGGCGGCATAGGCGATCTCGCCTTTCGCCTCGGTCAGGCTCTTGCCCTGTTCGCGGGTCAACAGGCGACCCAGCGCCTCCTGTTCCGACATCATCAGGTCGAACCAGCGGCGCAGAATCCGCGCCCGTTCCCCCGCTGTCCTGGCGGCCCAGGGCTTCATGGCGGCCTCGGCGGCGGCGATGGCGCGCCTGGTCTCAGCGGCGCCCATGTTGGGCGCGGTCGCCAGCACCTCGCCCGTCGCCGGGTCCGTCACCTCGAAGGTCGAGCCGTCGTCAGCGTCGATCCAGCAACCGTCGACATAGGCCTGATGACGAAGCAGGCGGGCGGGATCGGACATGGGCGGCTCCTGGCGCGAGGGGAGCCGTCATAACGCGCCGCAAGCCGTGGGGCTGCAAGCCGAAACCGCTAACCGAGCGTCAGTCCCATGCGCACCAGGGAGGACAGGCTGTCGGCCTCCATCTTGGCCATGACCTTGGCGCGAAACACCTCGACGGTGCGCGGACTGATGTCCAGGTCCAGGGCGATGGCCTTGTTGGAGTGACCGTGAATCAGGGCTTCGAAGACCTGACGCTCGCGCGGGGTCAGCCGGACCAGCCGCTGTTCGGCGGCGGCGCGCGCCGCCTGCTCGTGGCCGACGTCGTTCAGCCGGGCCAGGCAGCCGCGCACGGTCTCGATCAGGCGGCGAGGGTCAAAGGGCTTTTCGATGAAGTCGACGATGCCGGCCTTCATCATCTGCACCGCCATCGGCACGTCGGCGTGGCCGGTGATGACGATGACGGGCCAGGCGTGGCCGCGCAAATGGGCCAGGCGGCGCACGATCTCGTCGCCGTCCATGTCGGGCATGCGCACGTCAGTGATGACGCAGGCCGTGGCGTCCTCAGGCAGAAGGTTGAAGAAGTCGACCCCGCTGGCGAACCCCCGCGCGCGAATGCCCTCGCCGCGCAGCAGCATCAGCAGGGAATCGCGGACGGCGGCGTCGTCGTCGATGATGAAGACGGAATGGAGGCTCATGCGTTCTCGACGCTCGGTTCGCGGTTAAGGTTGAACGAGAAGGCGGCGCCCCCCAGCGCGCTCCTCGAGACTTGCAGTCGGCCGCCGTGGCGTTCGACGATGGTGCGCGTGACCGACAGGCCCAGACCCATGCCCCCGGTCTTGGTGGTGGTCATCGGCTGGAAGATCCGGTCGATCTGATCGTCGGCGATGCCAGGGCCGTTGTCCTCGACGCTGATCCGGTAGTGTCGGTCGGAAATCGGCCGTCCGAAGATGACCACCTCGGGCGCCGCCGCGTGATCGTTGACGGCCTCGACGGCGTTGCGGACCAGGTTGACCATGGCCTGCTGGAACTGGATGCGTTCGGCCTGAACCGCGTCGTCGTCGGCGGCGATCTCCAGGCGGATGGCCACGGCCTTGCTGGACCCGATCATGGTCAGAATGGGCGCCACGTCCTCGACCATGGACGAGGCGCGTTCACGATCCAGCGCGCGGCCCTCCAGCGTCAGAAGCTCGCGCATGCGGCGGATGATCTTGCCGGCGCGCAGCAACTGTCCCTTGGCCAGTTCGACAGTGCGCAGGGCGCTGTCGCCCAGGACGCCGGCCCGCTCCATATCCACCTGGCTGGCGTGCAGATAGGTGGCGGCGGCGCTCAGGGGCTGGTTCAGCTCATGGGCCAGGGTGGCGGCCATCTCGCCCAGGGAGTTGAGGCGCCAGACCTTGTTCAACTGGGCGTGCAGTTCGCGCGCCTGGGCGTCGGCGGCGTGCCAGCGGCTGAGATCGGTCAGACACAGGGCGATATGAGGATGGCCGTCCGCATCGGGGGCCACACCGTACTGGATGCTCAAGGGAAAGCTGGTCCCGTCCGGGCGCAGTCCGGTCCAGTGGCTGTCGCGCGCCGCCAGCGGGCCGCCGGACGCGCCCTTGGCCAGGACCGCCGCGGCGTCGAAGCCGGGCGCCAGGTCGGCGAAGGGGCGCCCCGCGGCGTCGGCGTCCGACAGGCCGAACAGGCAGGTCGCGGCGGGGTTGAGATGGCGCACCTCGCCGGCGCCGTTCAGCGTCACCACGGGCACCGAGGCCAGGGCGGTGTTGAGCATGGCGTCCTTGTCCGCCAACTGGCGCGACAGGTCGCGAGTGCGGCTCTGCAAGGACCAGCAGATTTCGGCCAGGATCCACGACACCGCCGCGAACAGGGCGGCGTTGGTCACGGCGTCGCTCAGGCTTTCGCGCGGCACCAGGGTCAGGTTGACGGTGATGGACAGGATGACGGCCAGGGCGGTGGCGGCGCGCCGCGACAGCAGGGCGGTGATCAGCACCGCCGGCAGCATGGGCAGATAATAGAACTGCCCCAGGCCTTCGAGCAGGCTTCTGAAGCCGACGGCCCCGGCTACGGCGACAAGCGCCAGCACAAGGCCGCTCCAGCGGCGCCGGGAAATGGCGCCCGCGAGACGCAGGGTGTGGTCCATCACGGATTGAATTGGGGTTTCCTCACGCGTCTGGATCACCAAAGGTGAGGTGGTGGAAGAACAATGTATAGAATCTGTCGAGGGGCGCCTTCTATACATTGGTCGAATGTTTCGCAAACCGGGCGTCAACCATGATGATCTCCGGCCACATTCAAGTCTTAATCGATATCACCGTTTTGCATGGGGGCGAAAAAATGGCCATTACTGCAAACATGGTTTCCGCGCGTTAAGGATAGGGCTTTCGCCGCTCGCCGCCCCGACGAAGGCTTGAGGGCAGGGCGGCCGCACCAGACGGATTCTCTCATAGTGCGGAGTTATACGTAGCTTCTGATTTACAGAAATCTACGGTTGTTCGGGTCACATAAGCCTCATGATCACTGAGGTAAAAATGCTCGAACAGCGTTGCGTTAATCGCCAGAACGGCGTCGCCATCATCCCGCTCCTCGCCGGCCTTGCCGTTGCGATGGGCGCCAGCGCCGTCCAGGCGCAGTCTTTTGACACTCTGAGATTCGACGCCCAAATCGGCGTCGCCAGCGAATATGTCGGCAAGGGTCTGGGCAAGAGCGCCGGCGACCCCAGCGTCAACGGCTCGGTCGAGGTTTCCAGCGGCGCTTTCTACGCCAGCGCCTTCGCCTCCACCGCCAAGCTGTCGCAGGGCTCGGACGCCGAGATCGTCAGCACCCTCGGCTGGCGCCCCGAAGCCGCCGGCTACAAGTTCGACTTCGCGGTCGTGAACCGCGATCTGCCCGGCACCCGCGCCGGCGTCGACGCCAACTACTGGGAATATCAGGCCGACGCCTCGCGCAAGCTGGGTCCGGTCAACACCCGGCTGCGCGTCAACTACACGCCTGACGGCTTCGCCGCGACCAAGGAGGCCTGGTGGGTCGAACTGCAGGGCACGGTTGCGGTCGGGCCCAAGACCAAGGCCTCGGCCGCGATCGCCGACCGCACCGCCGACGGCGGCGCCGAATACGCCGCCTGGAATGTCGGCGTGAAGCACAAGCTGACCGAGAAACTGGCTCTGGATGTCCGCTGGTACGACACCGACAGCCATGCGCTGGGCGACAACTACGATGGGCGCCTGGTCGGCGCCCTCGGCTACGCATTTTAAGTTCGGGGGGGAACTATGAGCTTCATCAATAATCTGCCGGTTTCTAGAAAACTTTTCGCAGCCTTTGCCGCCGTCTTTGTCGCCATTGCGACCATGGGCGCCGTGATTGGCTACAACCTCTGGCAACTGGAGGTCGCAGACAAGCAACGGAGCGAGGAAAACGCGATCAATCGCCAGACCTCGACCGCTGAATTCTATCTGGCAAAGCAGGAAAACGCGATGCGCGGTTTCCTGCTGTCGACCGACAACTATTACCTGGAGCGCGTGGACGGGCACCGCGCCAAGTTCAAGAAGGCGCTGGCCGACATTCGCGCCGAGGTCGGACCGGATCGCGCGGCTCATATTGATGAAGCCAACAAGGCGGCTGACGCCTGGTTCGACAACATCGTCACCAAGGGCTCCGCCCTGGCCCGCAACCCCGCAACCCGCGCCGAAGCGGTCGCCATGGTCGGGCCGAATGGCCCCGCAGACGGCTATATCGCGCCGGTCGAAGACGCGGTCGAGGCGCTGCGCGCAAAGAATGACGTCGCCTTGCAGGCGGCTCGCGACGAACAGGACGCGGCCACCCGAACGGCGTCGATCAGCCTGCTGATCGGCCTGATCGCCGCCGCCGTGATCGCCATTGTGGCGGGCTTCGTCGTGACCGGTCTGATCGCCAAACCCATCACCGCCATGACGGCGGCCATGCGTCGCCTGGCCGGCGGCGACAAGACGATCGAGGTCCCGGCCATCGGTCGCAAGGACGAGATCGGTCACATGGCCGACGCGGTTCTGGCCTTCAAGGACGCCGCCATCGCCAATGACCGCCTGGAAGCCGAGGCCGTCGCCCAGCGCGCGGCCGCCGAACAGGAACGCGCTCAGATCGAGGCCGAGAAGGCGCGCGCGGCCGAGGAAGACCGCGTCGCCATCACGGCGCTGGGCGTGGGTCTGTCGGCCATGGCCGAAGGCGACCTGACGCACCGGATGACGGTCGACGTGGCCCCCAAGGCCGAGCAGTTGAAGGCGAATTTCAACGCCGCCATCGCCCAGCTGGAACAGGCCGTGGCCGTCGTGGTCGGCAACGTCGCCGCCATCCGCTCGGGCGCCGGCGAGATCAGCCAGGCGTCGGACGACCTGTCGCGCCGCACCGAGCAACAGGCCGCCAGCCTGGAAGAGACCGCCGCCGCCCTGGACGAGATCACCGCCACGGTGAACCGCACCGCCGACGGCGCACGGCAAGCCTCCAGCGTGGTGCAGCAGGCGCGCGGCGACGCCGAGACCAGCGGCAATGTGGTGCGCGACGCCGTCGCGGCCATGAGCCAGATCGAGGCCTCGTCCAACCAGATCGGCGACATCATCGGCGTCATCGACGAGATCGCCTTCCAGACCAACCTCCTGGCCCTGAACGCCGGCGTAGAGGCCGCGCGTGCGGGCGATGCGGGTCGCGGCTTCGCCGTGGTGGCCTCGGAAGTCCGGGCCCTGGCCCAGCGTTCGGCCGAAGCCGCGAAAGAGATCAAGACCCTGATCTCGGCCTCGGGCCAGCAGGTCGGCGCGGGCGTCAGCCTGGTCGGCCAGACCGGTCAGGCCCTGCAACGCATCGTCAGCCGCGTCGCCGAAATCGACGGTCTGGTCTCGGAAATCTCGGCCTCGGCCCAGGAACAGGCCACCGGCCTGCAACAGGTCAACACCGCCGTGAACCAGATGGACCAGGTGACGCAGCAGAACGCGGCGATGGTCGAACAGTCGACCGCCGCCAGCCACTCGCTGGCGCAGGAGGCTGATGTTCTGGCCGCCTCGGTGTCGCGCTTCCGCACCGGCCAGGCGGCAGCCCCGGTCGCGGCGCGCCAGCCTGCCCCGGCGCAGGTTCGCAAGCCCCAGCCGGTGGCCCAGACCGTGGCCGCCATGAAGACGGTCGGTCGCGGCGGCGCCGCCCTCAAGCCCGCGCCCGTCGCGGCGGAAGACGGCTGGGAGGAGTTCTGATGTCGGCGGCTCTCTCGCTTCCGGCGGTGCTTGATCTGCGCGCCGCCGAGCCCCTGAAGACCCAACTCCTGGCCGTTCGCGGCCAGGAGACCACCCTGGACGGTTCCGCCGTCGAGCGGCTGGGGGGGCTCTGCCTTCAGGTCCTGCTGTCGGCGCTCGCCACCTGGCGCGCCGATGGTCAGGCCTTGATCTTCGTCAATGTTTCCGAGGCCTTCGCCTCGCAATGGAGCGCTTTCGGCGCCTCCGCCGCGGACCTCGCTCCGCAAGGACAACTCGCGTGACCAAGACCATCCTGACCGTCGATGATTCCCGCACCATGCGGGACATGCTGATGCTGGCGCTGAAAGACGCCGGCTATCGCGTGGTTCAGGCCGAGGACGGGATCCACGGTCTGGAGGTGCTGCGGGCCGAAAACCCCGACATCGTCATCACCGACATCAACATGCCCCGCATGGACGGCTTCGGCTTCATCGAGGGCATGCGCGCCGACCCCAATCACAAGGCCACCCCGGTCCTGGTGCTGACCACCGAGAGCGACGCCGCCAAGAAGCAGCGCGCTCGCGAGGCGGGCGCCACCGGCTGGATCGTCAAACCCTTCGACCCGGCCAAGCTGGTCGACGCCGTCCGTCGCGTCGCGGCCTGAGGACACCAGACTTATGAGCGACGATCCGTTCGAGGCCATCAAGGTCACATTCTTCCAGGAGTGCAGCGAACTGCTGGGCGATCTGGAAACCAACCTGCTGGCGCTGGAAACCGGCGAAGGCGACATCGAGACGATCAACGCCGTCTTCCGCGCCGTGCACTCGGTCAAGGGCGGGGCAGGGGCCTTCGGTCTGGAAGACCTGGTCCGCTTCGCCCACGTCTTCGAGACCCTGATGGACGAGCTGCGCTCGGGCCGTAAGGAGTGCGACGACGTCACGATCAAGACCCTGCTGCGCGCCTCCGACGTCCTGGCCGACCACATCGCCGCCGCTCAAGGGACCGGCGCGCCGGTGGACGCCGCGCGTTCGGCCGGTCTGGTGGCCGAACTGGAGGTTCTGACCCACGGCCAGGCCACGGCCGCTGCGCCCGTCGCCGTCGCCGACGACGAGGATGACTTCGGCTTCAAGCCGCTCACGCTGGACCTGGCCGACTTCGGCGCCCCCGCTGAGCTGCCGTCGCTGGACCTGCCGCCGCTCGACCTGCCGGACCTGGCCGACCTGTCGGCGCCGCCGTCTGCGCCCCTGGCCGCCGGATGGCGCATCGTCTTCCGCCCGCATCCGCGCCTCTACGCCAGCGCCAACGACGTCAGCCTGCTGCTGCGCGAACTGAGCCGCCTGGGTCAGACCTCGGTGCAGCTGGACGCCAGCGGCCTGCCGTCGCTGGACGCGCTGGAGGCCGAGGACGCCCATCTGATCTGGACCATCGACCTGACCGGCGCCGCCTCCGAAGCCGCCGTCCGCGACGTCTTCGACTTCGTCGAGATGGACTGCGACCTGAGCATCACCGCCCTGGCCGGAGAGGCCGCACCCGCCGCGGTCGCCCTGCCGCCGCTGCCGGTTCTGGACGCCGCCCCCGCCGAGCCCGAGTTCGACCTCGCCGCCCTGCTGGCCGCAGCCGCCGCTCCCACCGAAGCCGCTCCCCAGGTCGCCCCCGCCGCGCCGACGCCGGCCGCCGCGCCCAAGCCGGTCGCGCCCGCCGCTCCGGTCCCCGCGGCCCCCGCCGCCGCTGCGCCCGCGGCCCCCGCCGCCGTCGCCCCGGTGACGATCCGCGTCGATCTCGACCGTGTCGATCGCCTGATCAACGTGGTCGGCGAACTGGTCATCCAGCAGGCCATGCTGGCCCAGCGCGTGATGGAGAGCGGCCTGGCCCGGTCGTCGGACATCGCCCTGGGTCTGGAAGACCTGGAGTTGCTGACCCGCGACATCCAGGACAGCGTCATGGCCATCCGCGCCCAGCCGGTGAAGTCGGTGTTCCAGCGCATGCCGCGCCTGGTCCGCGAAGTCGCCGAGATGACGGGCAAGCGCGTGCGTCTGGTCACATCGGGCGAAGACACCGAGGTCGACAAGACCGTGGTCGAACGCCTGGCCGAGCCGATCACCCACATGCTGCGCAACGCCATCGACCACGGCCTGGAAAGCCCTGAGGAGCGCGAGGCCGCCGGCAAGCCTGCCGAGGGCACCGTGCGACTGGCCGCCCTGCACCGCTCGGGTCGGATCGTCATCGAGATCGCCGACGACGGCAAGGGCATCAACCGCCCCCGCGTGCGCGGCATCGCCGTGGAGCGCGGCCTGATCGCCGAGGACGCCGTCCTGACCGACGACGAGGTCGACAATCTGATCTTCCTGCCCGGCTTCTCGACCGCCGAGACCATCACCGACGTCTCGGGTCGCGGTGTCGGCATGGACGTGGTGCGTCGTTCAATCCAGGCCCTGGGCGGTCGCATCTCGATCAGCTCCAACCCCGGCAAGGGCTCGACCTTCACCCTCAGCCTGCCGCTGACGCTGGCGGTGCTGGACGGCATGGTGGTCGCCGCCGCCGAGCAGACCCTGGTGGCCCCCCTGTCGGCCATCGTCGAGAGCCTGACCCCGCGCGTGGAGGATATCCATCACGTCGGCGGCCATGACGCCGTGATCCGCTTCCGCGAGGAGTTCGTGCCCATGGTCGACGTGGGCCGGGTCATGGGCTTCCGTGACGACGCCACGCCCCTGATGGGCGGGGTGGTCATGATCGTCGAGACCGAGGCCGGCTCGCGCGCCGCCCTGCTGGTCGACGCCATCAACGGCCAGCGCCAGGTCGTCATCAAGAGCCTGGAAACCCACTACCGCCACGTCGACGGCGTCTCCGCCGCGACCATCCTCGGCGACGGCAGCGTCGCCCTGATCCTCGACATCGACGCCCTGGTCCTCGCCGGGCGCCGCAAATCCAACCGCCCCGAACTGAAGATGGCGAGCTGAACACCATGACCGAAGTCACCTCCAACGTCGCCGGCGCCGACCGCGAACTGATCGCCTTCCGCATCGGCGAGCAGGAATTCTGCGTCGACATCATGAACGTCCGCGAAATCCGCGGCTGGACCCCGGCGACGCCCCTGCCGCGCTCGCCGTCCTACATGAAGGGCGTGATCAACCTGCGCGGCATCGTCCTGCCGATCATCGACCTGGGCGCCCGCTTCGGCCTGGCCACGGCCGAGCCCACGGCCCGCCACGTCATCATGGTGGCCCATATCGGCAGCCGTCTGGTCGGCCTGCTGGTCGATGCGGTGTCGGACATCGTGCAACTGACCGATTCCACCATCCAGCCGACGCCCGACGTCGCCAGCGACCATGTGAAGACCTTCGTCCAGGGCATCTTCGCCGTCGAGGGCGGCCGCATGATCAGCCTGATCGACCTCAACCACGTCCTGCCGGCTGAAAGCGAAGCCGAAGCCGCATGACCAACGCCGCCGGGCGCACGTCCCTGGTCGAAGGCGAGTTCGTCTTCACCGCCGAGGACTTCCGCCACATCGCCCAGACCCTGCACGCCCACGCCGGCATCGCCCTGAGCGAGGGCAAGGCCGCCCTGGTCTATTCGCGTCTGGCCAAGCGCCTGCGCGTGCTGGGTCTGCGCAGCTTCCGCGACTACTGCGCCCTGATCGAGGGCGTCGAGGGCGTGGACGAGCGTCAGGCCATGACCGCGGCCCTGACCACCAACGTCACCCGCTTCTATCGCGAGCCGCACCACTTCGATCACCTGCGCGACAAGGTCATGCCGGAACTGGCGGCGCGGGCGCGGGCCGGGGGGCGGGTGCGGCTGTGGTCGGCGGCCTGCTCCAACGGTCAGGAGCCCTATTCCATGGCCCTGACCGTGCTGGACGTCCTGCCGGAAGCGGCGGATCTGGACGTCCGCATCCTGGCCACCGACATCGACCCCAATATGGTGGCCGAGGGCGCGGCGGGCGTCTATTCCGACGAGTTGCTGTCGCCTGTGCCCGCCTCGGGGCGCAAGCATTTCACGCCGGTCGCCGGCCGTCCCGGCTGCTTCAGCGCCGACGCGACCCTGCGTCGTCTGGTGAGCTTCCGCGAGCTGAACCTGATCGGCGACTGGCCCATGAAGGGCAAGTTCGACGTCATCTTCTGCCGCAACGTGGTCATCTATTTCGACGACGCGACCCAGGAGATGGTCTGGAGCCGCTTCACCCCGATGATGGCCCCCGGCGCCACCCTCTATATCGGTCACTCCGAACGCGTCAGCGGTCCGGC
Source organism: Candidatus Brevundimonas phytovorans (assembly GCA_029203145.1). Classification (NCBI taxonomy): domain Bacteria; kingdom Pseudomonadati; phylum Pseudomonadota; class Alphaproteobacteria; order Caulobacterales; family Caulobacteraceae; genus Brevundimonas; species Candidatus Brevundimonas phytovorans. Next base: position 2,352,089 of record CP119309.1, on the reverse strand, counting down.
GGTGGCTCAGCTGCAGACCTGCGGCCTGACCGCCTACAAGCTGGGGGGCCGGGCATGAGCCATCCTGCCCAAAACCCCGTGCGCGTTCTGATCGTCGATGACAGCGCCACCATGCGCAGCCTGATCAGCGCCGTCCTGCGCCGCGACCCGGACATCTCGGTCGTCGGCACGGCGGCCGATCCGCTGGAGGCCCGCGCCGCGATCAAGGAGCTGAACCCCGACGTCATCACCCTCGACGTCGAGATGCCCAATATGAACGGGCTGGAATTCCTCGAGAAGATCATGCGCCTGCGGCCCATGCCCGTGGTCATGGTCTCGACCCTGACCCAGGCCGGCACCGACGTCACCCTGGCCGCGCTGGAGATCGGCGCCGTGGACGCGGTGGCCAAGCCCGCCCCCGGCGTCTCGGCTCAGGAAGCCTTCGGCGACCTGGCCGAGAAGGTGAAGATCGCCGCCCGGTCGCGCGTTCGCCCGCTGGAGCCGCGCCAGACGCGCGCCGTGGACGGCGCCTATCGCGCCGACCCCAACCATATTCTGGCCATCGGCGCCTCGACCGGCGGGGTCGAAGCCCTGCTGAATATCCTGTCGGCCTTCCCGGCCAATGGCCCGGCGACGGTGGTGACGCAGCACATGCCCGCCACCTTCACCAAGAGCTTTGCCGCCCGCCTGGACAAGGCCTCGGGCGCCACCGTCACCGAGGCCGTGGACGGCGCCCCCCTGATGCCGGGCCACGTCTATATCGCCCCGGGCGGCGAGACCCATCTGGAGGTGTCGGGCGGCCGTTGCCGTCTGGTCGCCGCCGATGTGGTCAACGGCCACCGTCCGTCGGTGGACGTTCTGTTCAACTCGGTGGCCCGCCTGGGCCGGCCGATGACCGGGGTCATCCTGACGGGAATGGGCAAGGACGGGGCCAAGGGCCTCTTGGCCATGCGTCAGGCCGGCGCCCGCACCCTGGGCCAGGATGAGGCCAGCTGCGTCGTCTACGGCATGCCGCGCGCCGCCTTCGAGCTGGGCGCCGTGGAGCGCCAGCTGTCTCTGCCCCGTCTCGCCTCCGCCATTCTCGATCTGTGCGCCGCCGGTGCGGCCGCCTCAAAGCCTGTTGCGTAAGGACTGCCTATGCCCGCCGCTTCCGCCCTCAATGTTCTGGTCGTCGACGACCAACTGACCATGCGTTCCCTGATCCGCAACAGCCTGCAACAGATCGGCGTGCGCGAAATCTCCGAAGCCGCCGACGGCGAGCTGGCCCTGCGCTCGATCATCACCAAGCCGGTGCATCTGGTCATTTCCGACTTCAACATGCCGAACCTGGACGGTCTGGGCCTGCTGCGCGCCATCCGCGCCCATCCGCCGACCTCAAAGACCGCCTTCATCATGCTGACCGGCCGCGCCGACCGCGAACTGGTGCAGCGCGCGGTGCAGTTCGGCGTGAACAACTACCTGGTCAAACCCTTCACGACCGCCCAGCTGAAAGAGAAGCTGGAAGGCGTCTTCGGCCCCCTGACATGATCGGCGTCGGCGATCAGCAGACGCCCGAAAGGCGCGTCCATGTCGGCCAGGGCGATCATCATGTGACGTCCGATCCCGCGGTCGTGCTTTCGACCGTGCTCGGCAGCTGTGTCGCCATGTGCCTGCGCGACCCGGTGGCCAAGGTGGGCGGCATGAACCACTTCCTGCTGCCCGAGGGTGCGGGCGCGGGCACCGATGCGGGACGCCGCTACGGCGCCTACGCCATGGAGCTGCTGATCAACGACGTGCTGAAGGCCGGCGGTCGCCGCGAGCGTCTGGAGGCCAAGCTGTTCGGCGGCGGCCGCATGTTCGACTCGCTCAAGGACGTCGGCACATCCAACGCCGATTTCGCCGAACGCTTCCTGGCCGACGAAGGGATTCCCGTCATTGGCGCCAGCCTTCGGGGCGCCGGGGGGCGTCGACTGCATTACTGGCCGGTGACCGGTCGGGCGTTGCAACGCGCGGTCACGGACGCGGTCGCCCCGCGCCCTGCGCCGCCGCCCTTGCCGCCCGTGGACTCCGGCGCGCTGGAGCTTTTCTGATGAGCCAATACGACGCCAAGGGTCTGTTGAGCGCGGTCGCCGCCGAACTGGACGACATCCGCGCGGGCGTGGACGAGGCCGGCGGCCTGGTGTCCGAGCTGCTGCGCCTGGCCCCGCCCGAACAGCGCCTCGGCTTCCTGACGCGGATGCAGGCCTTCGACGTGCTGAGCCAGCGGGTCGACGCCCTGGCCGGTCTGGCCGCCGCCCTGTCCGAGGATCAGCCGATGGATACGGCCCTGGCCGCCCTGCCTCTGGCCGAGATGGCCGACCGCCTGCGCGAGCTGTCCTTTCGGGTGAAGCCGTCGTCGTCCGCCATCGCCTCCGTCGCCCCGGTCTGCGGCGACCTGATGCTGTTCGACTGACGCCATGAGCGCGGCCGATCGGGTGAATCTGGAGCAGTCGACCGTCCTTCTGGTCGATGACAATGCTCAGGCGCTGGACATGCTCAGCTCCGTCTTTCAGGGCTTCGGCGTCAAGGAGCAGATCAAGTGCGCCTCGGCGGTCGAGGCCGTGCGCATCATCCAGAACCGAACCGTTGATCTGATCGTCATCGACTGCGCCGATCCGGCGATGGACAGCTACGCCTTCGCCCGCTGGCTGCGGCGTGAGACTCCGGCGCCCTTGCGCTTCATTCCCATCATGCTGCTGACCGGCCACGCCTCCCAGGCCAAGGTGCAGGAAGGCCGCGACTGCGGCGTCAGCTTCGTCGTCACCAAGCCCCTGACCCCCGCGGTGCTGCTGCGGCGCATCCTGTGGCTGGCGGGCGATGAGCGCGAGTTTGTCGAGAGCGAGAACTACGTCGGCCCTGACCGCCGCGTCCGCAACTTCGGCCCGCCGCTGGGCATTCCGGGGCGTCGCCAGGACGATCTGTCCGCCCACGTCGGCGCCGCGGTCGAGGCCAATATGGATCAGTCCGACATCGACATGTTGCTTAAACCCCAGAGGGTCGCGCTATGACCGAAGCTCGCACCCTGAAGATCAAGACCACCCTGGCGCGCCAGATGGCCCAACCGGGCGGCCGCACCGTCGCCGATATCGAACGCCGCGCCAACGAGCGGCTGGAGCGTCACCGCGACGATGTCATGATCACCGTCGCCGGAACCGTGACCGAGCTGGAGCTGGTCGTCGCCGCCGCCGCGCCGGGGTCGGAGCCCCAGGTTTACGCCCTGGCCTCGGCCCTGCTCGCCACAGCGGGTTTCTTCGACACCGGGCCGCTCTATGACGCCGGCTACAGCCTGTGCGACGTGGCCGACCGGATGCAGACCAACAAGGCCTGGAGCTGGCCTACGGTCGCCGTCCATGTCCAGGCCATGCGTCTGATCCTGACCGCCGGCTGCCAGGCGGACGCCACCAGCGAGGCCTTGCTGGCCGGGTTGCGGTCGGTGGCGGCCAAGACGCGGCAGGATACATAATTCCTTCTCCCCTTGAGGGAGAAGGTGGCCCGCAGGGCCGGATGAGGGGTGTCAGCGGGACGATCTGACATGAGGCTTGGTACGAATTTCTTTGCACCCCTCATCCGTCAGGCTTCGCCTGCCACCTTCTCCCTCAAGGGGAGAAGGAAGTCCTCACCCGTACCGCGCAATCCCCAGATCCGCCGTCTCGATGTCCGGGGTCTTGCCGCTGATGATATCGGCGATGACGCGGGCCGAGCCGCAGGCCATGGTCCAGCCGAGCGTCCCGTGGCCGGTGTTCAGGAACAGGTTGTCGAACCTGGTCCCGCCGATGACCGGCGTGCCGTCCGGCGTCATCGGGCGCAGGCCGGACCAGTAGCTGGCCGCCTTCAGATCGCCAGCGCCGGGGAACAATGACCCGACCGAATGCTCCAGCGTCTTGCGGCGCGGTTCCGGCAGGACGTTGTTGTAGCCCGAGATCTCGGCCATGCCGCCGACGCGGATGCGGTCGCCCAGACGGGTGATGGCCACCTTGTAGCTCTCGTCCATGATGGTCGAGACGGGGGCGGCGGGTTCATTGATGATGGGCGCGGTGATCGAATAGCCCTTCACCGGATAGACCGGCAGGGTCAGGCCCAGCGGCTTGACCATCTGCGGCGAATAGGACCCCAGGGCGAGCACATAGGCGTCGGCGGTGATCCGGCCCCGGCTGGTCTCGACGCCGCTGATCCGGCCCTTGTCGGTGATCAGGGCCTTGATGGCGGTGTCATAGAGGAAGGTCACGCCTTGCCCGGTCGCCACATCGCTCAGCGCATTGGTGAATTTGAAGCAGTCGCCGGTCTCGTCCTTCGGCAGGCGCAGGCCGCCGACGAACAGGTCGCGCGTGGCCGCCAAACCCGGCTCGGCGGCGACGCAGCCGTCCTGATCCAGCACCTCGAACGGCACGCCGCCCTGGCGCAGGACTTCGGTGTCCTTGTAGATGCCGTCCAGCTGCTTCTGGGTGCGGAACAGCTGAAGCGTGCCCTGCGTGCGGTGGTCGTATTGCAGGCCCAGCTCGCTGTTCAGGGCGGTCTGAACCTCCTGGCTATAGTCGGCCAGACGCACCATCCGCGCCTTGTTCAGCGCATAGCGGGCCGAGGTGCAGTTCCTCAGCAGGGCCAGCAGCCAGCGCACGGTGGCCACGTTCATGTGCGGCTGCAGGATCAGCGGGGCGTGGCGCATGAACAGCCACTTGACCGCCTTGGCCGGAATGCCGGGCGCGGCCCAGGGCGAGGAATAGCCGGGCGAAATCTCGCCCGCGTTGGCGAAGCTGGTCTCCAGCGCCGGGCCGCTCTGGCGGTCGATCACCGTGACCTCATGGCCGGCCTTGGCCAGATAGTGGGCCGTCGTCACCCCGATGACGCCGGCGCCCAGGACTGCGATCTTCATGGTCTTGACCCTACGCGAAGTTCCCCGCGCCGCTTCCCTAGAGCCTGGTCGGTTGAGGTGGAAGCGCTTCGCGTTTCCACCGACGCCGTGAATCAGGCTCCAGGATAGATGCTGGAGCAAATATCTGGGTTCAGATGCGAAGGCATCTGAACCGATTTCGCTCTAGACCAGTTTTTGCGTTTGTCGAGCGTTGGCGGAACGTGTGCGCTGCAACATGTCGCTGTGTTGAAACGGTTGGACGCAGACTCGATGCTACGTGAGCGGAAATTCTCTCATGGACGTGGCACGGCGACCATCCCTTATCCCGCTCATCCCGGCGGACGCCGGGATCCAGTGCTTTGGCTGCAAGCCCAGTGTTGGGAAGGCGCTATTTCGCCGTAGCGCCTGTGGTTCGTGCTGGATCCCGGCGTCCGCCGGGATGAGCGGTGGGGGGTGATCCGGGGCGAATTCGGCCTATCTGTTTGCGCAGCAGAACTCCGCCCAGCGGGGGCAGGGACCCAGCTTCACCGACATAGACGGCGTCGACAACGACATAGCCCTCGGGCGGCGTCCAGGCCTGCGGCTCATGACCCAGGTTGAACACGGCCAGCAGGGTTTCATCGCCGCCCTCGCGGCTGAAGCTCAGCAGGGGTTCGGTCGTCAGCACCCTCATCGTCCCGGTCCGTAGCGCCGGATGGGCGCGGCGCAGGGCCAGGATGCGGCGCGTGGCGTGCAGCATCGACGCCGGATCGGCCTCCTGCACGTCCGCCGCCAGCGCCGGATGGCGGGCGTCGATGGGCAGCCAGGGTTCGACGGTTGAAAACCCGGCATAGGGGGCGTCGGCCTTCCACGGCATCGGGGTGCGGGCGCCGTCGCGGCCCAGGGTCTGCGGCCAGTTGGCGACCGCCTCGGGATCGACCAGCCGCTCGAACGGCACCTCGCCCTGCGGCAGACCCAGTTCCTCGCCGTAGTAGACGAAGACGTTGCCGCGCAGACAGACCAGCAGCAGCATCAGCATCTCGGCCAGTCGGCGCTCGTCGCGGCCCTCGGCCCAGCGCGACACGGCGCGCGGCGCGTCGTGGTTGGAGAAGGCCCACGAGGGCCAGCCCTCATTCGGCTCGTCGGGCCACATGGCCGCGCCCGTCTTGACCAGGTCCGCCGTCAGCCGCTCGGCGTAGAGGTAGAGAAAGCCATAGGCGCTGTTCAGCCGCCGGTCGTCGGCGGTGTATTGCTTCATCTCGCGCGCGGCGTGGTCGCCGCCGACCTCGGCCACGGTGAAGCGGTCTTCGTAGCTGTCGGTCAGCGCCCGCACCCGCCCCAGAAACGGCAGGATGTCGGGGGACGACTGGTTGTGAATCTTGTCCTGAAAATCAAAGGGCCGGGTGCGCTTGCCGCCTGGCGGCAGGGGCGGATTATCCCGCAAGCCCGGATCGCCGATCATGAAGTTGACGGCGTCCAGTCGAAAGCCGTCCACGCCGCGGTCCAGCCAGAACCGGCCCACGGCCAGCAGGGCCTCCTGCACGGCCGGATGGCGCCCGTTCAACTGCGGCTGCTGGGGCAGGAAGTTGTGCTGATAATACTGGCCGCGCCGCGCGTCCCAGGTCCAGCCCGGCCCGCCGAAGACCGACTGCCAGTTGTTCGGCGGCGAACCGTCGGCCTTGGCGTCGGCCCAGACGTACCAGTCGGCGCAAGCATTGGTGCGGTCCTGTCGGCTGGCCTGAAACCACGGATGCTGATCCGAGGTGTGCGACCAGACCTGATCAAGGATGATCTTCAGCCCCAGAGCGTGGGCTTTCGCCAGCAGGGCGTCGAAATCGGCCAGGGTCCCGAAGACTGGATCGACGTCGCAATAGTCGGCCACGTCATAGCCGAAGTCCTTCATCGGCGAGGGATAGAAGGGCGAGATCCACACCGCGTCCACGCCCAGCGACGCAATATGATCCAGATGGGCCGTGATCCCCTTCAGATCGCCGACGCCGTCGCCTGTCGTGTCGGCGAAACTGCGCGGATAGACCTGATAGACGACGGCGCCGCGCCACCATTCCTGATGGGCGTCGGGGCCGGACGTGGCGGAGGCGATGATCATGAGGGTCGTGGCCACGGTGGTCGGGCGCATGAGAAAAGGCAATGCTTCACGTCGGGCAGGCGGCCCGCGCCGGATCAAGATTTCGGCACGGCGGGCGCCGCCTCTGGACGCCGCGTCGTCCTGCCTAGACAGTCGCTCCATCGCCGCGCCCAGACGCGGTTCTACGGGAAGCGGTCATGAGCCAATCTCAGTCCGGCACGACGGCGCGCGGCGCGGGCCTCGCCTTCGCCTATGTCACCAGCCTGTTTTTCGCCTGGGGCTTCGCCACCTCGCTGATCGACCCGCTGATCGCGGCGGTGCGGCGGGTGTTCGACCTCAGCTATACCGAGTCCTTTCTGACCACCTTTTCCTGGTTCATCGCCTATGGCGTGGCCTCGCTGCCGGCCGCGGCGGCGGTGTCGCGTCTGGGCTATAGCCGGGGCATCATCGCCGCCCTTCTGACCATGGTGCTGGGCTGTCTGATCGTGCCGGTCGCCACCTTCCTCGACTTCTACCCCGGCATCCTGCTGGCCCTGTTCGTCATCGCCTCGGGCGTCACCCTGTTGCAGGTCGCCGCCAATCCTCTGGTGGCCGAACTGGGGACCAAGAAGAGTTCGCACTTCCGCCTGGTCTTCTCTCAGGCCTTCAACTCCCTCGGGGCCACGGTCGGGCCGTGGCTGGGGGCGCACGTCCTGCTGACCGGCGGGGTCTTTGCGGCGGGCGCGGTCGTCACCGTGGCCACGCGCGGCGAGTCCCTGCGCAGCATCGACATCGCCTTCCTCGGCATGGGGGCCTTCTTCGCCCTGATCGCCGCCTTCATCTTTTCCGCCCGCAAGCAGATCAACGCCGCCGCGCCCGCCCACGACGCCGCCGAGCCGGTCGGCGCCGCCGCTATCTTTTCGGCGCTGAAGTCGCGCTGGGCCCTGTTCGGCGGCCTGGCCATCTTCATCTACGTCGGCTCGGAAGTGGCCATCGGCAATATGCTGACCAACTTCCTGTCCGGCCCGGCTGTGCTGAACATTCCCGTGGAGGCGGCGGGCAAGATGGTCGCCCTCTACTGGGGCGGCGCCATGGTCGGTCGCTTCGTCGGTTCCTGGCTGCTGACCAAGGTGCGCGCCAGCCTGCTGCTGACGCTGTGCACCTTGGTCGCGGCCTTGCTGTGCCTGATCGTGACCCAGACGGGGGGCGTGACGGCGGCCTATGCGGCCCTGGCCGTGGGCTTCTTCAACTCCATCATGTTCCCCAGCATCTTCACCCTGACGCTGGAGCGGTCGACCGCCCCGGCGGCCTCGACCTCGGGCCTGCTGGTCTTCGGCATCATCGGCGGGGCCATCCTGCCGCTGCTGGCGGCGCAGGTGGTGGACCGCTCGGGCGACATCCACCTGGGCTTCTTCGTGCCGGTGGCGGGCTATCTGCTGCTGACCGTCTTCGCCGTCGCCTGCGTCCGTACCCGAGGCCGGGAGGCCGAAGAGCCGGTCGCTTCGCCGCACTAGGGGGGCGGTGCGCTTTTATCCGCTCATCCCCCGCTTCCGCGGGGATGAGCGGGCGTGGGGGATGATCCTACGACGCCCGCGTCGGGTCGGTCAGAGGCTCGCCGTAGTGGCGATCCTCGTGCAGGTTGGCGGCCAGGGGGGCGGTGGTGCGCTCGATCAGGCGGTGGACCACGGGTTTGTCCGGTCCCTGATGCAGGGCGTAGATGCGGCGCGAGATGTCGGCGTCGGCTTCGGTGATGCGCTGGTTGTGGCGCACATAGTCCAGCCAGGTCGCGGTCTGGTATTTCTCGACCCAGACATCCGGCTCGGCCAGGTCGCGCAGCAGGCGCCACTGGCGGGCGCCGTCGCGGCGGCGGACGCGGCGCCGTTCGTCCATGACGGCCAGGAAGTCGTCGATGTCCACGTCCCGGATGCGATAGGCGATGGAGACGACGATCGGCCCGCTGCGCGGCTCGATGGCCAACTGGGTCTCCGGCTCGGTCCAGCGCCGCAGCAGGTCCATGTTGAGGTTGGCGGTCGAGGGCAGGGGCACGCGCAGGCCGATCAGCACCGACAGCAGCAGCACCCCCGACGACAGGCCCAGCGCCGTGTCCAGACCCTGGCTCTGGGCCAGAGTCCCCCACAGCCAGCTGCCGCCCGCCATGCCGCCAAAGGCCGCCATCTGATAGAGGGCCAGGGCCCGCGCCACGACCCAGCGCGGCACCGACATCTGCACCGTGACGTTGAAGGTCGACAGCACCAGCACCCAGCCCGCGCCGGCGATCAGCAGGGCCGGCAGGGTCAGGGCCAGCCAGGGGCTGTAGCCGATGGTCGCCGCCGCCACGGCGAAGGTCAGGGCGGCGACGCGGACGATGGTCTCGGTCTCGAACCGGGCGCGCAGCCTGCCGATGAACAGGGCCCCGCCCACGGCGCCGACCCCGAAGGCCCCCAGCAGCAGGCCGAAGATCAGGGGGCCGCCGCCGCCTTCGCGCGCCACCAGAGGCATAAGGGCCTGAACCGCGCTGGCCCCGACCCCGAAGACCACGGCGCGCAGCAGCACCGCCGTCACGCGCGGCGACAGGAAGGCGTAGCGCACGCCCCCCGCCATGGCCGCCAGAAGACCCTCGCGCGGCAGGGTCGGCTTGGGTCGATCCGGCGTCCAGCGGAACAGGACGATCAGCAGGCCGATGTAGCTGACGGCGTTGACCGCAAAGGCCGCCGCCGCCCCTGCCGCCGCCACGATCAGGCCGCCGATGGCCGGGCCGACGCTGCGGGCCATGTTGAAGCCCATGGAGTTCAGGGTCACGGCCCCGGCCAGATCCTCACGCGGGACCATGTCGCCGACGGACGCCTGCCAGGCCGGGCCGTTGAAGGCCACGCCGCAGCCGATCAGGAAGGTGAAGCTGAGCAGCACCCAGGGCGTGACCAGACCCATCCAGGTCATGACCGACAACCCCGCCGAGACCAGCAGCATGAAGCTCTGGGCGGCCAGCATGATCTTGCGCCGGTCCACCGTGTCGGCCAGGGCCCCCGCCGCCAGCGACAGCAGCATGATGGGCAGGGTGACGGAGGCCTGAACCAGGGCCACCATCTGGGCCGAGGCGATCGAAGACATCATCCAGGCCGCGCCGACAGACTGGATCAGACCGCCGAAATTGGTCGCCAGACTGGTGATCCAGACGGCCCGGAAGACCGGATGGTTCAGCGGCGCCAGCGCCCCGGTGCGCGCAGGCGGCGCGGTCTGGGGGGCGGTCATGGCGCGGACCGGCTGTGGCGGAAGATCAGGATGGCGGCGCCCGAACGGTGACTGCGGAACGAAGCCCTACTGCACCCCTTTGGCGACGGCTTGGCAAGGCGCGTGGGGAATATTGGCGCCTTCTCTTGCTCCCGCTCACCCCGGCGGACGCCGGGGTCCAGTGAGAGCCCCAGACGCAACGACGGCCCTCGGGGCGGTTGCAGCCAAAGCCCTGGATCCCGGCGTCCGCCGGGATGAGCGGTGTGTCTAGGAACCCAGCAGGGCGTCCGCCGCCGACTGGTTCAGGCCCGTCTCGCCCGCCATGGCGGGTCCGTTCAGAAGGGCGGCGTCGGGACGCGGCGCCGCCTTGCGCCCGGTCAGGGCCGTCAGCAGCCGGGCGATCCTCTGATCCGCCAGGTCCTGAAAGCTGCACGCGGCGAGGATGCTGTGAAAGCTGGCCGTCACCGCCTCGGCGTCCATCGGGGCCGTCTGCGCCAGGGTCAGACCCTGTTCGGCGGCGGACAGCAGGTCGTCGGCGGCGGCGGCCAGTTCGCGCCTCAGATGATCGATCTCGGCCAGAATCTGTTGCGGCGTCATTTGGAGGGTCATGGGGTCAGATCTCGCCCACCACCGAGGACAGCTTCTGCTTCAGCACCGCCAGGGTGAAGGGCTTGATGACGTAGTTGTTCACCCCGGCCTGCCGCGCGGCGATGACGTTCTCGACCTTGGCTTCCGCCGTCACCATGACGAAGGGGGTCTTTCTGGTGCGTTCCTCGGCGCGGACCTGTTTCAGCAGTTCCAGCCCGGTGACCGGCTGCATGTTCCAGTCCGACAGCACCAGGCCGTAGGTCTTCTCTTTCAGCAGGGCCATGGCCGCCGCCCCGTCGGGCGCATCGTCGACGTTGACGAAGCCCAGCTGGTTCAGCATGCCCCGCACGATCCGCACCATCGACTTGTAGTCGTCCACCACCAGGACGTTCATGCTCTTGTCCGCGGCCATTCTATCCCTCGTTGCACTGTCGCGACCGAACCGGCCGCTGTGATTGGAGACGGCGCGACCCCTCAGGGGCAGCGATACACTTTTAAGCTGCATAAATTTAAGCTTGGCTTAACCGATGCGACTCATGGTTGTGTTCAGAAAGGGCGGCGGCAGTCGTCCTGAAGGGGGCGATGAGCGTGGACGACGTCATCATCGAGTTCGTGTCCGAGGCCCGCGAGGGCATAGAGGCCGTGGACGCCAAGCTGGTCCGCTTCGAGCAGACGCCGGACGACCCGGACCTGCTGGGCGACATCTTCCGCCTGATCCACAGCCTCAAGGGCGGCTCGGGCTTCCTCGGCCTGATGCGGCTGCAGACCGTGACCCACGCCGCCGAGAACGTGCTGGGCCTCTATCGCGACGGGACGCTGGCGGTGGACGCCGCGTCCGTCACCGTCATCCTCGATGCGGTGGACGTGGTCCGCAATATCATCGAGGGCCTGGCCGACACGGGCGCCGAGCCCGACGGCGACGACAGCGCCCTGATCGGGCGGCTGGACCGCATCTATGCGGGCGACAGCGCCCCGGCGTTGGTTGCGCCCGCCGCATCGCGCCCCCTGCTGGAACGGGTCGGCGGCGAGGCCACGCTGGACGCCGCCTGCGAGGGCGCGCTGGCCCTGCTGGTCACGGCCCCTGACACGGGCCCTCTGTTCGCCGGGATCGATCTGGACCGCGTGCAAGCCGAATGGCGCGAGGCCCTGTGCGGCGTGGCCCGCGCCACGGCGGCGCCCGGCGCCTTGCAGCGCGCCCTGGCCGAGACCTTCGGCGCGGCGCTGGCGTCCCATGAAGCCGCCTTCGTTCAGGCCGTGCGTCAAAACCTGATCGATCTGGAAGCCGAGGCCGAGGCGGTCGATATGCTGCTGGCCGCTCCGACCGACGAACGCGAGGTCGAACCCGCTCGCGCCGACCGCGCCGAACCGGCCAAGGGGCCGCAGACTATCCGCGTCGGCGTCGATGTGCTGGAAGGCCTGATGACCATGGTCAGCGAGCTGGTGCTGATCCGCAACCAGTTGATCCAGACCCTGCGCGACCAGCCCGAGACCCCCTTCGCCGGGCCGCTGCACCGGCTGAACCAGGTGACCAGCGAACTGCAGGAAGGGGTGATGACGACCCGGATGCAGCCGATCAGCGGCGCCTGGGCCAAGCTGCCGCGACTGGTGCGCGACCTGGCCTCGGACCTGGGCAAGCGCATCGACCTGATCATGACCGGCGAGGACACCGAGCTGGATCGCCAGGTCATGGAGCTGATCCGCGATCCCCTGACCCACATGATCCGCAACGCCGCCGACCACGGGCTGGAAACGCCGGAGCAGCGCCGCGCGGCGGGCAAGCCCGAGACGGGCCGCATCACCCTTCTGGCCCGGCACGAGGGCGGGGCCATCCTGATCGAGATGGCCGATGACGGGCGCGGCCTGCCCGCCGCCCGCATCCGCGACAAGGCGGTCGAGGCGGGCCTGATCTCCGCCGCTCAGGCGGCGGCGATGAGCGACGCCGAGGCGCGCCAGCTGATCTTCCTGCCCGGCTTCTCGACCGCCGCCTCGGTGACGGCGGTGTCGGGGCGCGGCGTCGGCATGGACGTGGTGCGCACCAATATCGAGGCCATCGGCGGGGCCATCGAACTGGCCTCGGTCGAGGGGCAGGGGACGCGCTTTTCCATCCGCATCCCCCTGACGCTCAGCATCATCGCCGGTCTGGTGGTCGAGTGCTGCGGCGAGCGTTTCGCCATGCCCCAGGCCAGCATCATCGAACTGGTCAGCGCCAATGGCGCGGCGGGCCGACGCATCGAACAGATCAATGGCGCCGAGGTGCTGCGGCTACGCGACCGCCTCTTGCCTCTGGTCTCGCTTCAGGCCCTGCTGGGGCTGGAGGCGCCGGACGGCCCGCGCGGCGAGGCCTGTATCGTCGTGGCCCGCGTCGGGGCCTTCGACTTCGGCGTCATCGTCGACCGAGTGTTCGACACCGAGGAGATCGTGGTCAAGCCGGTGGCGACCATCCTGCGTCACCTGAAGCTCTATTCCGGGGCCACCATCCTCGGCGACGGGGCGGTGATCATGATCCTCGACTTCAAGGGCATGGCGGTCGAGGCGGGCGCCGGCGCCCTGCTGAACGGCGGCGAGGACATGGCTGCCGAGGCCGCTGTTTCGGATGACCGCACAGAGTCTCTGCTGGTCTTCCGCGCCGCCGACGGCGGGCTGAAGGCCGCGCCTCTGGCCGGGGTGGCCCGCATCGAGGAACTGGAGCCCGCCGCACTGGAATGGGCCGACGGGCGCTCGCTGTTGCAGTATCGCGGCCAGTTGATGCCGGTGCTGAACCCGGACGGCGCGCCCCTGTCGTCGGCGCCGCCGACCAAGCGGCCCCTGCTGGTCTTCTCGCGCGGCGAGCGCAGCTTGGGCCTGATGGCCGAGGAGATCGTGGACATCGTCGAGGCGGCGGCGACCGCTGAACTGGCGGGCTCGTCCACCGGGGTCAGCGGCAGTGTCGTGGTCGCGGGCCGGGCCACGGAACTGATCGACGTTGACTTCTACTGGCGCCGTTGCGACGGCGAGGCGCGCCCCGAGGCGCAGCCGGTCGCGGCCCAGAACGTCGGCGCCTTCGTCCGCGCCTCCAAGCGTCTGCTGGTCGTGGACGAAAGCCCCTTCACCCGGATGCTGCTGGGGCCGCTGCTGGCGCAGGCCGGCTACGAGGTCGAGGTGGCGGGCGACGCCGAGGCGGCGCTGGCGATGCACGACGCCGGGCTCGCCTTCGACCTGATCCTGGCCGACACCAGCCATGCGGGACCGGCGGCGCGACGCATGGCCAGCGCCTTTGGCCGCGCCTCGGCCTGGCACGCCACGCCCTTGTTGGGGCTAGGGACGCGCCGGATGGCGGGCGGCGACCCGGCTGACGACGGCCTGCTGGCCGATGTCGCTGAGGCCCTGTCGGACACGCCCTCTTCTCATGACGATCAGGAGGCCGCATGACGTCCGCATCTTCCGACCCTTCGCTCGAAGGTCTGGTCGCCGTCCGCGTCGGCGATCAGATGATCGGCGTCCCCCTGCTGCGCGTTCAGGACGTGATCGCCCCAGTGCGCATCGACCGCGTGCCTCTGGCCCCGTTCGAGGTGGCCGGGTCGCTGAACCTGCGCGGCCGCATCATCACGGCGGTGGACATGCGTCGCCGCCTGGGCCTGCCGCCGCGCGAGGCCGGCCAGCCGCATATGAGCGTCATCGTCGAGCGGGGCGGCGAGCTCTACGCCCTTCAGGTCGAGGACGTCGGCGACGTCCTGTGGCTGGACCGCGCGGCCAAGGAGCCTCTGCCCGTCACCCTGGCCCCGGAATGGCGGGCGCTGTGCGACGGCCTCTACCGCCACGACGACGCCTCCCTGCTGATCCTCAACATCGAACAGACCTTCACCCTGTCCGCCCCGGCCGCTGCGGCCTGAGCGAACTATCAAGGAGCCTGCCATGTCGCGCACCGCCGCTGCCCACGCTGCTGAACGCCTGGACGACCTGATCGTGGCCGGGCCCGAGGACGATCCCGACGCCTTCGCCCGCGCGGTGGTGCGGTCCACCTCGGCCGCCCTGATGATGGTCGACCGCGACCTGACCATCATCGACCTGAACGACGCCACCCGCGCCCTGCTGAAGGCCAATGAGGCCGCCTTCGCCCGCGCCTTCCCCGGGGTGGCGCTGGACCGGATGGTCGGGACCTCCATCGACGTCTTCCACAAGGACCCCAGCCACCAGCGCGCCATGCTGGCCCACCCGCTGGCCCGACCGCACATCGCCGAGATCAGCGTCGGCGACCTGCGCTTCGCGCTTCGGGTCATGTCGGTGCTCGACGCCGGCGGCGACTACGTCGGCAATGTGCTGGAGTGGAACGACGTCACCGAGCTGCGCAAGCACGCCGGGATGCTGGAGGCGCTCAGCAAGGCCCAGGCGGTGATCGAGTTCAATCTGGACGGGACGATCCAGAGCGCCAACGGCAATTTCCTGAGCACCACCGGCTATCGGTTGGAGGAGATCGTCGGCCGCCACCACTCCATGTTCGTCGATCCGGCCGAGGTGCAATCGGGCGCCTATCGCGCCTTCTGGGAGAAGCTGGGGCGCGGCGAATACGACGCCGGTCAGTACCGCCGGGTCGGCAAGGACGGGCGCGAGGTCTGGCTGCAGGCCAGCTACAACCCCATCCTCGACGCGCGCGGGACGCCGCTCAAGGTGGTCAAGTTCGCCACGGACATCAGCGCCCAGAAACAGGTGGCGGCGCGGGTGACGGAAATCTCGGGCATCGTCGCCTCGGCGGCGTCGCAGATGCGAGCCACCGCCGAGAGCATGGCCGGCACCGCCGAGGAAACCACGCGCCAGGCCGGGGCGGTGACGGCGGCGGCGGAAGTCACCTCGGTCAACGTCCAGACCGTGTCGTCTGCGGGCGAGGAACTGACCGCCTCGATCAGCGAGATCGCGCGTCAGGTGGCGGAATCCAGCAGCATCTCCCAGCACGCCGTGACCGAGGCCGACCGCACCAGCGAGGCGATCCGCACCCTGGCGGACGCCGCCCAGAAGATCGGCAATGTCGTCACCCTGATCAACGACATCGCCGGCCAGACCAAGCTCTTGGCGCTGAACGCCACCATCGAGGCCGCGCGGGCGGGCGAGGCGGGCAAGGGCTTCGCCGTCGTGGCCTCCGAGGTGAAGAGCCTGTCGGACCAGACGGCGCGGGCCACCCACGAAATCTCGTCCCAGGTGGCGGCCATGCAGTCGGCGACCCAGACCTCGGTCGGGGCCATCGGCAGCATCACCGACACCATCCGCAAGGTGGCGGACATCGCCTCGGCCATCGCCGGCGCGGTCGAGGAACAGTCCGCCGCCACCCGCGAAATCGCCGCCAATGTGACCCAGGTGGCAGAGGGCACGCGTCAGGTCTCGACCAGTATCGCCGGGGTCAATGCGGCGGCGGTCCAGACCAGCGACGCCTCGTCGGAACTGCTCAACGCCTCAGGCGAACTGGCCCGACAGGCCGAAGCCCTGACCGCGGAAATGGATCGTCTCGCCGCCGCCTGAGCCCCCTGCGGGCCGCGACGCGACGGAGGGGGCGAAGGCGGCAGGCCCCGCCTTCGCCCCCTGAGTCATTGGCGGGGCGCTTTCTCTTGATCCTCCCTTGTCGCGCAGCGACGGGGGAGGGGGACCGCGAAGCGGTGGAGGGGGCGAGCGGCGAGTGCTGCGTTCTAATGGTCAGAACTTGAGCATGAGGCCGCCCCCTCCACCACGCTGACGCGTGGTCCCCCTCCCCCGCAGGCGGGGGAGGATTGATTTCAGCCGCCCGGCTTGAACACCCCGCGCAGCCCGACGACGGGCGCAAAGGCGCTGTCCAGCCCCACCACCGTCTCCGCACTGCCCAGCACCAGGGCCCCATGCGGTTCCAGCGCCTGACCGATCTGGGTCAGGGCGGTCTGCTTCCGCTCGCGGTCGAAGTAGATCAGCACGTTGCGGCAGAAGATCAGGTCGAACCGGCCCAGCCCCGCCGTCCCCGCCAGCAGGTTATGCGGCGCGAACCGGACCATCGACCGCACCTGCGGCGACAGCAGCCATTGATCGCCCGCCCGCGTGAACCAGCGCGCCAGCCGCGCCTCGCTGAGGCCGCGCCTGACCTCGAAGTCGCTGTAGAGGCCGGTGCGGGCGCGCTCCAGAATGGGCTGCGACATGTCGGTGGCCAGAATGTCGATGCGCCAGCCGGGCATTCTTGCCTGCTCCTCCATCAGCAGCATGGCCAGGGAATAGGGCTCCTGTCCGCTGGAACAGGCGGCGCTCCAGATACGCAGGGTTCGGCTCTGCGCCCGCGCCGCGATCAGGTCGGGCAGGATGACGTCGCGCAGCTGATCGAAGGGCGTCGTGTCGCGGAAAAAGAAGGATTCATGCGTCGCCATGGCATCGATGCAGCGCTGGGCCAGCGGCCCCATAGGCTCGGCGCCGACCTTGGCCAGCAACTGATCCAGCCCCAGGAAGCCGTCCTTGCGCGCCAGCGGCTCCAGCCGGCTTTTCAGCAGATAGTCCTTGTCCGCCGTCAGCACGAGGCCGGAGCGGTCCAGCACCAGCTTGCGAAACCCCTCACAGGCGACGGTCATGCGCAGGCCCTCCGAACCCAGGGCGCAATCTGATTGAGCGGCAGGACCGCCTCGGCCAGTCCGGTGCGCGCGGCGGCGCCGGGCATCCCCCAGACCACGCTGGTCGCCTCGTCCTGAACCACAAAGCGCCCGCCCGCCTCGGCCACGCTGCGGCAGCCTTCGGCCCCGTCCGCGCCCATGCCGGTCAGGATCACCGCCAGCAGACCGGGGCCATAGACCGCCGCCGCCGACCTCAGCATGGGATCGACCGAGGGCCGGCAGAAGTGCTCGGGCGGCTCCTGATTCAGGCGGATCACCGGGACCTGTCCGCTGCGGCCCACCGTCATGTGCCAGCCGCCCGGCGCGACATAGACGCGGCCCGGCAGGACGGGCTCGCCGTCGCGCGCCTCGGCGGCGGGGCGTCCGCCCGCCCGCTCCAGCTGTTCGGCCAGCATGGCGGTGAAGGTCGGGGGCATATGCTGGGTCAGCAGCACCGCCTGTTCCAGCTCGCCCTTCAGCGCCTGAAACAGGGTCATCAGGGCGGGCGGCGCGCCGGTCGAGCCGCCGATGGCCACGACCTGGGGCCGGACGGGGGGCGACAGAGAAGCGGTGCGGACGGGGGCTGCGACAGCGGTAATGGTTGGGGAGGGCACGGCGCCCCGCCCGCCAAGCGCCTTCACCTTGGCGATCAGTTCGCGGGCGAATTCGTCGGCCCCGACCAGTCCGCCGGTCTCGGGCTTGGGCACATAGTCGGCGGCCCCGGCCTGCAAGGCTTGCAGGCTGATGCGGGCGTTGCGCCGCGTCAGGGTCGAGGCCATGACCACCCGCGCCTCGGGCTGCAGCTTCAGGATCAGGGGCAGGGCGGTCAGCCCGTCCATCACCGGCATCTCGATATCCAGCACCACCACGTCGACCGGGGTGCGCGCCAGTTCGATCAGGGCCGCCTCGCCATTGGCGGCGCGCGCCACGACGCGCAGCGCCGGGTCGCGCTCCAGCGTCTGCACGATCAGGCCGCGCACGATGGCGCTGTCGTCCACGACCATGACGCGAACGCGGGGATCTCGAACGGGCGCGGCTTCCGGCAAGGCGAGCATCCTTCAGGTTGAATACGATGTGTAACTCATAGTTGTAAACAAGCTGTCGCCGTGACGCGCGGGGCTGCGGGGCCTATAGAGGCCGCTTCCTTTTCATCGCCGCCCGCCGGGACGCCTTTCGTGACGACTGAATCTGCAACGCCCGTCTGCGTCGCCGCCCTCTATCGCTTCGCGCCGATTGCGGATCGCGAAGCCGTGCAGGCGCATCTGCTGGACCTGTGCGGGACCGAGGTGCGGGGCACCCTTCTGGTGGCGCACGAAGGGCTGAACGGCACCATCGCCGGGCCCGAGGCCGCCGTCGCCCGCGTCGTGGACGGCGTGCGCGCCCTGCCCGGTTTCGACCGGCTGGAGCTGAAATACTCGACCGCCGAGGTCATGCCGTTTCACCGCATGAAGGTGCGGCTGAAGGCCGAGATCGTCACCATGGGCGTGACCGACATCGACCCGGTCGAAGGCGTCGGCGCCTATGTCTCGCCCCAGGACTGGAACGCCCTGATCGCCGATCCCGACACCATCCTCATCGACACCCGCAACGATTATGAGGTCGAGGTCGGCGTCTTCGAGGGCGCCATCCAGCCCAACACCCGCACCTTCCGTGAGTTTCCCGACTGGTTCAGGACCGAGGGCCGCGCCCTGCTGGACCGGCCCAATCCGCCCAAGGTCGCCATGTACTGCACCGGCGGCATCCGCTGCGAAAAGGCCACCGCCTTCCTCAAGGCTGAGGGCGTCGAGCAGGTCTTCCACCTGGAAGGCGGCATCCTGAAATACCTTGAGACCATCCCCGAGCCCGAGAGCCTGTGGCGCGGCCACTGCTTCGTCTTCGACGAGCGGGTGGCGGTCGGTCACGGCCTGAAGGAAGGCGACCACAGCCTGTGCCGCGGCTGCCGTATGCCGGTCAGCCCCGAGGCGCGCCTGTCGCCGCTTTATGTCGAGGGCGTCTGCTGCGACCGCTGCCATGCTGCGCGCACGGACGAGCAGCGCGAGGGTTACGCCGAGCGGCAGAAGCAGATGGAGATCGCGGCGCGGCTGGGGATCGAGCACGTCGGCGCAGGGCCAAAGCGGGCCGACCCCTAATCTCCGTCATCCTCCGGCGAGCGTAGCGAGACCGGGGGACCCAGCGGCGCCGAAGGCGATCTTCGTGCTGAGCGCGACGCGTGGGTCTTTCGCCCTACGGGCGCCGCTGGGTTCCCCGGTTCCGCGCAAGCGCGGCCCGGAGAATGACGGAAGAGGGGGCTGTTCTTCTCCTCGTCCGCCCGTGCCATGCTCGCTCCGAGCCTGAACGGAGCCCGCCCATGTCGTCCTTCCGTCCCGTCGCCGATCTGGACACCCACGAGGTGACGAACCAGCCGCCGCCGCTGGAGGACCTCAACCTGTTCACCGGCGACCGGGCGCTTTTCGACGCTGTGCGCCGAGCGGGCGGCCAGCAGCACGAGGCCCGGCTGACGAGCCTCGGCGTCCGCTGCGGTTCGGCCGAGGTCATCGACTGGGGCGTTCAGGCCAACCGCGTCCCCCCGGTGCTGGACACCCACGACCGCTATGGCCGTCGCATCGACGAGGTGACGTTTCACCCGGCCTATCATCAGCTGATGGCGCTGGGGCTGGAGGCGGGTCTGGCCTCCGCCGCCTGGGACGGGACGCCCAACGGTCATGTCCTGCACGCCGCCATCCTGTTCCTGACGGGGCAGGCGGACTCGGGGACCAGCTGTCCCATGACCATGACCTACGCCTCGGTTCCGGCCCTGGCGGTCGAGCCCGGCGTCGGCGCTTCTTGGGTCGAGAAGATCAAGGACGGGCGCTACGACCCCGCCGTCCGCCCCGCGCCCGACAAGACCGGCGTCACCCTCGGCATGGCCATGACCGAGAAGCAGGGCGGTTCCGACGTGCGCGCCAACGCCACCCGCGCCGAGCCGACGGCCGAGGACGGCTGGTATCGGCTGACGGGGCACAAGTGGTTCTGTTCGGCGCCCATGTCCGACGCCTTCCTGACCCTGGCCCAGGCGCCCGGCGGCCTGACCTGTTTCCTGCTGCCGCGCTGGCTGCCCGACGGGACGCGCAACGCGGGCTTCCGCGTCGTGCGGCTGAAGGACAAGATGGGCGACCGCTCCAACGCCTCGTCCGAGGTCGAATATCATGGCGCCCTGGCCCAGAGGATCGGCGAGGAGGGGCGGGGCGTCGCCGCCATCATCCGCATGGTCCAGCACACGCGGCTGGACTGCGTGATCGGCTCGGCCCAGCAGATGCGCGGCGCCTTGGCCCAGGCCGTCTGGCACGCCGCCCACCGCACCGCCTTCCAGAAGCGGCTGATCGACCAGCCGATGATGGCCGCCGTCCTGGCCGATCTGGCGCTGGAGAGCGAGGCGGCCACCGCCCTGTCGCTGCGGCTGGCGCAGACCTTTGATCAGGACGACGCCCTGGCCCGCCTGATGACGCCGATCGCCAAATACTGGGTCTGCAAGCGGGCGCCGGGCATGATCTATGAAGCGATGGAGTGTCTCGGCGGCGCCGGCTACGTCGAGACCGGCCCCATGCCGCGCCTGTTCCGCCAGTCGCCGCTGAACGCCATCTGGGAGGGCTCGGGCAACGTCATCGCGCTTGACGTGCTGCGAGCCTTGGGGCGCGAGCCGGACGCGGTTGAGGCTCTGCGCGACTTCCTGACGGCGCGGGGCGGCGTCGACCCCGCCTATGACGCCTGGCTCGCCGGTCTCGACCTTGCCGGAGCCGAGCAGGCGGACGCGCGCTTCACCGTCGAACGCCTGGCCCTGGCGCTTCAGGCCGCGGTGCTGCTGGAGGCCGAAAGTCCGGTCGCCGAGGCCTTTTGCCGACTGCGGCTGCAAGCCCGCGGCGGCCTCTATGGGGCCTTCGAGGCGGGCCTCGACCTGCGCGCCCTGCTGGATCGGGCCATGCCCGGCGGCGCGGGGTGACGTCTAATAACCACGGCGTCAATAAAACGTCAGGTTGCGCTCAATTCATCACTAGACGAAATGACGATTTCCTCGTTAACGCTGGCCGCGTGACGCTGGACCCTGACCTTCCGAAACTGACCCCCCGCGAACTGGAGATCGTCCGGCTGGCCGGCCTGCGCCTGGGCGACAAGGAGATCGCCCAACAGCTGAACCTGTCGCCGCGCACCGTCCAGAACCATCTGCACCGCGCCTATGAAAAGCTGGGCGTTTCCGACCGCTTGCAGGCCGCGCGCCGCCTGAGTGATCTCTACTCAGGGGGATCAATCCCCATTCCCGACGCCGCGCCGGTTGAGCCATCTGCCCCTGTCTCTGCAACGCCTTCGACAGCGTTCGGCGACGGGAAGACGCGGACGTCGCTTTATCAGCGATATGTCGCGTTGGAAGGCTGGCGCCGACCCAGGAAGCTGGGGGGCTCCCTGTTGTGGCTGATCCTCGCCTGGTCTCTGATCTGGCTGCTGATCGCCGCAGTCGGCGCCAGCCTCGCCAACCCCGTCCTCGAAGCGATCGAAAGCCTGCGGTGATTTTCAATCCTCGGGGTGAATATCGATGATGACAGGTCAATGAGACAGCGCCCGCATCGGGTCGCCGCTGCCGCCGTGGGCGCGCGCGGACGGCGCGCGGGCTGATTTCGAACCATCATGCATCCCGTCCAGATCATCCTCATCCTCGCCAATCTGATCGCCTTCGCCCTGCTCTTGTGGCGGGGCGGGACGGTCGAGCGGCTGGCGGTGGCGGCGCTGACGGCGGCCCAGGTCCTGTCGGTGTTTCTGGTGCCGTGGGACATCAACGGGCTTCGGGTCGGGGTGATGCTGGTGGATGTGGCCCTGTTTGCCGCCCTTTGGGGCCTGGCCGAACGGGGTCGTCGCTGGTGGCTGGTCGCCTGCGCCGGATTTCAGCTGATCATGGTGGTCAGCCATCTGGCGCCCCTTCTCGCTCACGAGCGATTGGGCTGGGCCTCCGTCACCTTGCAATGGATCGCCTGGACCTTCGTCAGCCTGACGGCCTTCGCCGGGGTCTGGGAGGCCGGGGCCGATCAACGCTTCGCCCGGGAGGGGCGCGATGGCGCAAGAATGGACCATGGAGGCGGCGCGCGCGCTGCTTCATCAGTGGAATAGACGCAAGGTCGACGGCGCGGTGCGCGTCGGCGGGCTGCTGGTCGACCTGGACGCGGTGGAAACCTGGCTTCTGGGGCAGCAGCCGGCGTCCCTGGTCGAGGCCGAACGGCTGCTGGACCTGATCGCGGCTCATGAGGCGGGCCTGGACGGCGACCTGACCGGCCTGTGCCGCGTCGGCGGGGCGGTGCGTAACGATGTCAGCCGTCATCGCAGCCGTGTGGACGTCAGTTTCGCCCCTTGCGCCTCCGGGCCCATGGCCGGGCGGGCCTGAAAAGTCATCATTTGCTGACGCGAGGGAAGGCTTTCAACGCGTCAGCCTGACTGCTAGAGCGCGACTTCTGTCCGCGACAAAGGCCGTGCGCCGTCGCTCCGCAAAGCGGTTCCCCCCTTCATGAACTCCCCTGTCCGCGCCGCGTATCTCGCGTCCGTCGCCTTGCCCCTGCTCGTTTTCGCCGCGCCCGTTTTCGCCGAAGACGCGGCGATCGCGGGGCCGAGCCAGGTGTCCGACATCGTGGTGACGGCCCAGCGGCGCGAAGCGACCCTGGCGGCCACGCCCCTGTCTCTGACGGTGGCGGGCCAACCCCTGCTTGACGATGCGGGCGTGCGCGACATCAAGGACCTGCAGATCCTGACGCCGGGCCTGATCGTGGCCTCGACCTCCAACCAGACCTTCACCACGGCCCGTATTCGCGGCGTCGGCACGGTGGGCGACAATCCGGGGCTGGAAAGCTCGGTCGGCGTCATGATCGACGGGGTCTATCGCCCGCGCAACGGCGTGGCGCTCGGCGATCTCGGCGAGATCGAGCGTATTGAGGTGCTCAAAGGCCCGCAGCCCACCCTGTTCGGCAAGAACGCCTCGGCGGGCGTCATCAACGTCGTCACCGCCGCGCCGTCGTTCACCCCGCGTCTGGCGGGCGAAACGACGTTTGGCGACTACGGCGTGGCGGGCGGCTCGGCATCGCTGACGGGACCCATCGTCGATGAGGTTCTGGCCGGGCGGCTCTACGTGGCCACGCGTCGTCGCGACGGCCTCTATGACGTCAGGACCGGCGACGGCCCGCGCACCGAAGCCGACGATCAGAACGAGCACTACGACACCCTGCGCGGCCAGCTGTTGTGGCGCGCGACGCCCGACCTGACCGCCCGCCTGACCGCCGACTGGACCGAGCGGGACGAGCGTTGCTGCGTCGGCGTGCAGCTTGTGACCGGCGGAACCGCGCCCTTGCTGGCGACCTTCGCCCCCGATGGCGGGGTGGCGGCGACGCCCAACCCGTGGGCGCGTGTCGCCTACTCCAATCGTGACACCAACACCCGTATCCGCGACCGGGGTCTGGCCCTGCACCTGAGCGCCGACCTGGGCTGGGCGACGCTGGAAAGCACCACGGCGGTGCGCGACTGGCGCGGCGTCATCAGTCAGGACTGGGACTTCACCTCGGCCGACCTGGCCTATCGTCCCGACGACGGCAGCTGGTCCAACCGCTTCCGCACCCTGACCCAGGAACTGCGTCTGTCTGGCCAGCGCGACAGGCTGGACTGGTCAGCGGGCCTCTTCCTGTCGGACGAGACCCTGACCCGCCGCGACAGCCTGCTCTATGGCGCCGACTACGAGGCCTATGTCAGCCGTCTGCTGTCGCGCTCCGGCGCCAGTCCGCTGGGCGACCCGACCTATGTCTCGACCCTGACGGGTCTGGCCGTCGGACAGAGCTTCGTCGAGGGTGAGGGCCAACTGGACCGCTATCGCCAGAAGGCGCAGTCGGCGGCCCTGTTCGCCCAGGTCTCCTATGCCGTCACCGACCGCCTGACCCTGACCGGGGGCCTGCGCCGCACGCACGAGACCAAGGACATGAGCGCGGCCTATGAAAACACCGACGGCGGTCGCGCCTGCGCCGCCGCCCTGGCCAACAACGTGACCAACGCCACCCTCTGCCTGCCCTGGTCCAACCCGGCCTTCAATAACCTGAAGACGTCCGAGACGGTCAAGGATCAGGCCTGGACCGGCCTGGCCCGCGCCGAATATCAGGCGGCCGAGGGGCTGCGCCTCTACGCCGGCTGGTCGCGCGGTCGCAAGAACGGCGGCTTCAATCTGGACCGGGGCCAGACCAATCTGGTCCCCGACGCTTCGCGCGCCTTCGGGGCGGAAACCGCCGACGCCTGGGAGGCCGGGGTCAAGAGCGTCCTGCTGGATCGTCGCCTGCTCGTCTCGGCCGCCGCCTTCCGTCAGACCTACGACGACTTCCAGCTCAACACCTTCCTGGGCACCACCTTCCTGGTGCGTTCGATCCCCGAGGTGCGGGCCAAGGGCGTCGAGGCGGACTTCATGCTGACGCCGGTCGAGGGCCTGTCGCTGCAAGGCGGGCTCACCTATGCTCAGACCGAATACGGTCATGACCCCATCGCCGGCCTGCCGCTGCTGGCCGGGCGTCGCCTGAACTTCGCGCCCCTGTGGAGCGGGTCTCTGGCTGGGACCTATGAGCGGCCGGTGGGGGCGGGGCTGACCGGGCGCGTCACGCTCGCGGCCAAGTATTCGTCGGAATACAACACCGGCTCGGATCTCGATCCGGCCAAGAGCCAGCCGGGCTTCTGGCTGGTCGACGGCCGCGTCGCTCTGGCGAAGGATGAAGCCTGGAGCGTCGAGCTCTGGGGCCGCAACCTGTTCGATCAGGATTACCGCCAGGTGGCCTTCGGCGCGCCCTTCCAGTCGGGCACCCTCGGCGCCTTCCTCGGCGCGCCGCGCACCGTGGGCGTGACGCTGCGGGTGACGCGCTAAATCTCTTCCTTCTCCCCTTGAGGGAGAAGGTGGCAGGCAGAGCCTGACGGATGAGGGGTGACGGCGGCGCGGGTTGAAACCCAGCCTCGTCGCCCGTTCTCCGACTTCATGATCTTGCGCTGACACCCCTCATCCGAGCGCCTCCGGCGCCCACCTTCTCCCTCAAGGGGAGAAGGAAGCTAGCTCTTGTCGCGCGCTTCGTCCCGCGCGGCGCGCTCGGCCTGACCGCGCCAGCCATAGCCGTCGCCGTGCTTGCCGACGCTGGAGAAGACGGCTTCCTCGGCCTTGTGGAAATACTGTTCGGCCACCATCCAGCCCTTGAAGGGGCGCAGCACGCCCAGGCACATCAGGGCCAGGATCGGCAGGGTGACGATGAAATGCACCCAGATCGGCGGGTGGACGTTGAACTCGAAGATCATGAAGCCGATCATGCCGACGATCCCCACCGCCGACATGACGAAGAAGGCCGGGCCGTCCGCCGGGTCGGCGAAGCCATAGTCCAGGCCGCAGTTCGAGCAGTCCTTGCGGATGGTCAGATAGCCCTGGAACAGCGGCCCCACGCCGCAGCGCGGGCAGCGGCAACGCACGCCGGTCTTCAGCGGGCTGAGGGGCGGATAGACGGGGTCTGACACAGGAACACCTGACGGAACGGGGTGACGATAACGCCGATACCGCCGATGTCGCCCTTTCGCGCGCGCGTCGCAAGCGGGTGATTTGTCCTACCTGCCGGGCAAGGCCGGGCGGCGGATCGTTTAGCCGGCGTTAACCGCGATGAAAGCCCTTTCGCGCGAGGGTGCGCGCGTATGTCCGGGGCCACCGTCAGCAAGCGTGTTCTGAAGACGACCGTGGCGGCCGCCGCGGCGGGCGTCGTCGTGTTCGCGCCCCTGGCCCCGCATGCCGAGGGCGCCGCCGTCAGCAGCGGCCCGGTCGAGATCCGCGTCGGCGCCAACACCGGCTTCACCAAGATCGAATTCGCCGGGGCTGTCGGCGCGCGCGCCCGAGTGCGCCAGGACGGCCGCGCCGTCATCATCCGCATCGGCACGACCGCCGCCCCGGATGTCAGCCGCCTGCGTGTCGATCCGCCCAAGGGGGTTGAGAAGGTCGAGACCCGCTCGGTGCAGGGCGCGACGGAACTGGTCCTGACCCTGGCCGAGGGGGCGGGCGTCCGCTCCGGCGCCGCCGACGGCGCGGTCTGGCTCAACCTCTATGCGCCCGGCGCCGTGCCCGAGGGCGCCAAGCCCTCGGTCGTGCCCGCCGGCGGGGCCGTGCCTGTCGCCGCCGAGGTCAAGGATCAGGCGACCAGTCTGACCTTCGCCTGGGCCGCGCCGGTCGGGGCCGCCGTCTTCCGTCGCGGCGACGCCGTCTGGGTGGTGTTCGACGCCGCCGCCCGCATGAATATGCCCGCCGCCGCCAAGGCCGGCGACGCGGCCAAGGCGCGCTGGGCCGCCGGGCCTGACTTCACCGCTATCCGCATTCCCGCCGCCGAGGGCCAGACGGTGTCCGCCCGCGCCGACGGGGCGTCGTGGATCGTCACCCTGGGCGGAACCGCGCCGACCGTCAGCGGCGTCGAGATCGGCCGCGACGACAGCGCCCAGACCGCCCTGACCGCGCGCATGGCCGGGGCCACCAAGACTGTCTGGCTGACCGATCCCATGGTCGGCGACCGCTTCGCCGCCGTCACCGCCCTGGCCCCCGGCAAGGGCATGTCGCGGGGCCGCCGCACCGTCGATCTGACCCTGCTGCCCACCGCCCAGGGTCTGGCGGTCGAGACGCCGACCGACGACCTGACCGTCAAGGCCGAGGGCGACATCGTCACCCTGTCGCGGCCCAGGGGCCTGCGCCTGTCGCCGCCGACCGTGGGGCTGGAAGCCGCAGCCGCCGAAACCCACGCTCCGCGCGCCGCCGTCCGCCCGGCCCTGATCATCGCCGACTGGGCCGATCTGGGCGGCGACAGCTTCAGCAACCGTCACCGCATTCTCCAGACCGCCGCCGAACTGGAAAGCGGTCGGGCCGCCGAGGACCCGCGCGCGCCCATCGAATCCCGCCTGGCCTACGCCCGCTTCCTGGTGGGGCAGGGCCTGGGTTATGAGGCCATCGGCGTGCTCAACGCTCTGGTCAAGCAGACCCCGGCCATGCAGGGCGTGGCCGAGGTGCGCGGCCTGCGCGGCGCCGCCCGCGCCGCCATCGGCCGCTATGCCGAGGCCGAGGCCGACTTCTCCGCCGGGGCGCTGGCGGGCGATCCCTCGACCCGCGTCTGGCAGGGCTATATCGCCGCCCAGCGCAGCGACTGGACCACGGCGCGTCAGGCCTTCGCCGCCGGGTCCGGCGTGGTCGACAACTTCACCCCCGAATGGCGCGCCCGTTTCGGCACGGCCCACGCCCTGGCCGCCGTCGAGACCGGCGACCTGGCCGCGGCGACCGAACTGCTGGCCTATGTCTTCAGCCAGCCGGGCATTTCGGCGGCGGATCAACTGACCGCCCGTCTGGTCCAGGCCCGGCTGTTCGAACTGGAACAGAAGCCGGCCCAGGCCCTGGCCGTCTACAAGGCCATAGCACGCGCGCCGCTGGATGGAATTTCCACCCCCGCCCGCCTCGGCGTGGTCCGTCTGGAAATGGCCAAGGGGACGATGAAGCCCGATGCGGCGGCGGCCCAACTCGAAGCCCTGAAGTGGCGCTGGCGCGGCGACGGCACCGAACTGGCCGTGATCCGCAGCCTGGGCGAGCTGTATCTGTCGCAGGGCCGCTATCGCGAGGCCCTGACCACGCTGAAGGCGGCGGGTCGCAAGATCGTGGTCCTGCCCGGCGGCGATAAACTGCAGTCCGATCTGGACAACGCCTTCCGTGCTCTGTTCCTCGACGGCGCCGCCGACGGCCTGCAGCCGGTGCAGGCCCTGGCCCTCTTCTTCGACTTCCGCGAGCTGACCCCGGTCGGCGCCGACGGCGACGAGATGGTTAGGCGTCTGGCCCGGCGTCTGATCGACGTCGATCTGCTGGATCAGGCGGCGGAACTGCTGAAATATCAGGCCGACAACCGCCTCGACGGCGTGGCCAAGGCGCAGGTCTCGACCAACCTGGCCGCCGTCTATCTGATGAACCGTCAGCCGGAACAGGCGCTGCAAGCCCTGTGGTCGTCGCGCACCACGCTTCTGCCCACCGCCATGAACATCGAGCGCCGGGCGCTGGAGGCCCGCGCCCTGATGGAGCTGGGCCGCTACGATCACGCGCTGGAGGTCCTGGGCAAGGACGCCTCGCCCGCCGGCCGCGACGTGCGCGCCGAGATCTTCTGGAAGCAGCAACAGTGGGGCGCGGCCGCCGCCCTCTACGAACAGCGTCTGGGCGACCGCTACAAGGACGGCTCTACGCCGCTGACGGCGGACGAGGAGAACCGGCTGATCCGCGCCGGGGTCGGCTATTCGCTGGCGCGCGACGCGGGCGGCTTGAACCGTCTGTCGCGCAACTATTCAGGCTTTGCTGACAAGGCCCGTTCGGCGGGGGCCATCCGCATCGCCCTGGCTGGACTGGACGGCGCCGACGGCTCGGGCCGTCCGCAGGACTTCGCCGCCCTCAGCGCCGGGGCCGACACCTACGCCGGCTGGATCGCAGCCACCAAGGCGGAGTTCAGACAGAAAACGGGCGGAGACCGCCCTGCGACCCCCGCCCGTGCCCAGGTGGCCGGGGCCACCTGATTTTCTCTTTTAAGAGAGGCCCCTAACGCCTCGCACGCGGTGCGAGGCTACTTGAGGGGCAAAGCCGGACAGTTCGTGAAATCACGACCCCGTCTGGCCTAAAGGCTTAGCCGTTGACGGCGTCCTTCAGGGGCTTGGAGACGCGGAAGCGCACAGCCTTCGAAGCCGCGATCTTGATGGTCGCGCCCGTGGCCGGGTTGCGGCCTTCACGCTCGGCGCGCTCGGCGGTGTCGAACACGCCCAGGTTCGAGATGCGAACGTCCGAACCCGAAACCAGGCTCTTGTGGATGTTCTTGACGATAGCGTCGAGGACGCGCGTGGCGTCGGCCTGCGAGACACCAGCGTCCTTGGCGACGGCGGCGATCAGTTCGGCTTGAGTGGTCATAAGGGCTTTCCCAAAGGTGGTCGTCCGATTCCCGGACGAAGACCTGAGGATCAACACGCGTTTGCCTCAGCTTGGCAAGCCCGCATCACGCTCAAAGCCCCTGAGGCCGGGGACTTATCCCCCGCCGGCGCCTCTCTGGAAGCTCTCGACCAGGCTTCCGGCCACCAGCCGCCAGCCGTCCACCAGCACGAAGAAGATCAGCTTGAACGGCAGGGAGATGACCACCGGCGGCAGCATCATCATCCCCATGGACATCAGCACGCTGGCCACCACCAGATCGATCACAAGGAACGGAACGAAAAGAAGAAATCCGATCGTGAAGGCCTTCTTCAACTCGCTGATCATGAAGGCCGGCGTCACCACCCGCAGGGGCAGTTCCTGCACGTCCTTGGGGGGCTCGATTTTCGACAGTCGGGTGAACAGGGCGAGGTCGCCGCGATCCACCTGAGCCAGCATGAAGGTTTTCACCGGTTCCGACGCCGCATCGAAGGCCTGGGGCAGCTCCATCTGCTGATCCATCAGCGGTCGGATGCCCGAATCATAGGCGTCCTGCCAGGTCGGGGCCATGACGATGGCGCTGAGGAACAGGGCCAGGGACACCAGGACGGCGTTGGGCGGCGACTGCTGCATGCCCAGGGCGGTCCTCAGCAGCGACAGCACCACGATGATCCGCACGAAGCTGGTGGTCATGATGACGATCGAGGGCGCCAGCGACAGCACGGTCATCAGCCCGACCAGCTGCACCACGCGTTGCGTCAGGCCGGCGCCGGTCCCCAGGTCGATATTGATGGCCGACCCGTTCTGCGCCACCTCCTGCGCCAACGCGCCCAGCGGCCAGACCAGACAGAGCAGGGTGGTGATCAGCGACAGCAGGGCGGCGCGCTTCAACTCGGCGCGCGACGGCAGGGCGAAAACGCTCTCCCTCCCCGTCCCGGGGAGGGTGGCTGAGCCCGAAGGGCGAAGCCGGGTGGGGGCGCTTCGGCTATTCAAGCGTAGGCTGCTCAGGTCGAGATTGCTCAGGTGTTGAGTCCAGCATCGCCAGGCCCTCCCCACCCGGTCGCTGCGCGACCACCCTCCCCGGGACGGGGAGGGAGAGGCGTCGTGGCGGCTCATTTCGCATCTCCAGAACCGCGCGGCTCGATCAGCTCGCGGCCTTCGCCCAGCAGGATCAGCCGTTCCTCGGCGTCGACCCGCACCAGGACCAGACGCCTTGCAGGGTCCAGCACCAGGGTCTCGATCACCTGCAGCCGTCGCGCGCCCCGCTCGGCCTGAAGCTTCGCCAGGATCTTGGGCGCATAGCGGCGCGCCGCCCAGGCGGCGAGACCGATCAGGCCCAGGGTGATGGCCAGGCCGAACACCGCCCGGAACAGGTCGAGGAAATTCATGCGAAGTTCGAGCCCACACGGCGCCGGTATGCGCGCCGCTTCGCCCGCAGGTTTCGCGTCTCGTAGTTAACGCCGCGTTTAGGAACACGGAATATTAACCATGGAGGCGGCAAATTCTGCCGATCAACCGTTCGAGGGGCTTTCGTGTCCGTCACCGACATTCCGCTGCTGAACCAGATCAAGGGCCGTCTCGGATGGCTCGACGATCGTCAGCGCGTGATCGCCCAGAACGTCGCCAACTCCGACACCCCCGGCTTCATGGCGCGCGATCTGAAGGCGCCGACCGACTTCGCCGAGGCGATGCGCACCGGCGGCGGCCTGAAGATGGTCGCCACCAACGCCCGCCACATCACCCCGGCGGGGCAGACGGCGCGGTTCGAGTCGCTGAACGCGCCCGATTCCGAGACCACGCTCGACGGCAACTCGGTGGTGGTCGAGGAGCAGATGCTCAAGATGGCCGAGAGCCGCATGGCCTATGACGCCGCCATCGGCTTCTACCAGAAGTCCATGCAGATGATCCGCATGGCCGCCAAGAAGCCCGGCGCCTGAGGGAGACTGAACCATGCCTGATCCCGTCACCGTGACCCCGCGCAACACCGCCATGGGCGTCGCCGCCGGCGCGCTGAAGGCGCAGCAGTCGCGCATGCGCATCATCGCCGAGAACATCGCCAACGCCCAGTCGACGGCCCTGGTCGCGGGCGGCGAGCCCTATCGTCGCCAGACCCCGGTCTTCCAGGCGCGCAAGGTCGACGGCGCCACCGGCGTGGTTCTGGCCGAGGTCCGCCCCGATCAGAGCCCCTTCCGTGTCGAGTACGACCCTTCGCACCCGGCGGCCAACGCCGAGGGCTATGTCCAGCGGCCCAACGTCGACACCCTGGTCGAGGCCATGGACATGCGCGAGGCGCAGCGCGCCTATGAGGCCAATCTCAATGTCATCGAGACGGCGCGGAACATGGAGTCCCGCACCCTCGACATCATCAAGAAGTAAGAGGGCCTAGATCATGAATCCCATGATGGCGGCCAAGGCCTATGCAGCGGTTCAGGGCGGGGCCATGCCCACGGCCCCCAGCGCGGCTGCGGCGACGCAAGGCCCCGGCTTCTCCGAGCTGCTGCAAGGCGTGATGAACTCGACGACGCAGCAGACGCGCGGCGCCGAAACCCAGATGGCCCAGATGGTTCAGGGCCAGGGCAGCCTGATCGACGTCGTCACCGCCGTCTCGTCCGCCGAAGCCTCGCTGGAAACCGTCATGGCCGTCCGCGATCAGGTCATCTCGGCCTATCAGGAAATCATGCGGATGCCGATCTGACGGCTCCTGCCCTTTCCTCCCCATTTCATGGGGAGGGGGACCACGTAGTGGTGGAGGGGGCGACGCGACGCCGGACGTTTAGTCGTCGAACCTGATAACGTGGCGCCGCCCCCTCCGTCTCGGACGCTATCGCGTCCGATCCACCTCCCCATCGTTTCGCGACAGGGAGGAATGATGGTGGGATCGAACCCCCGCCCTCAGCGGTTCTCTCCTGAACAGGGAGAAACCTCATGCTCAAGAACAAGAACTCCTCGGCCATCGTGGCGGTGAAGGATCTGGATCGCGCCAAGGCCTTCTATTCCGACGTGCTGGAGCTGAATCTGGCCGACACCTCCAACGAGGGCATGCTGGGCTATCGCACCGGCTCGACCTGGCTGACGGTTTACAAGTCCGACTTCGCCGGGACCAATCAGGCCAACGCCGTGACCTGGGACGTCGGCGTCGAGCTGGACGACATCGTCGAAGGTCTGAAGGGCAGGGGCGTGACCTTCGAGCACTATGACGACATGGGCCGCCAGGGCGACATCCATGTCTGCGGCTCGATGCGTCTGGCCTGGTTCAAGGATCCCGACGGCAACATCCTGCATCTGGTCGGCTCGACGGGGTGACGGCGATCCTCCCCTGCGCAGCGGGGGAGGGGGACCATGCGGAGCATGGTGGAGGGGGCGGATACAGGCTGAGGCTTCTAGACCGGAGGACGGCGTGTGACGCTCGCCCCCTCCACCGCCTTGGCGGCTGCGCGCCGCCCTTCGGGTCGGCGGTCCCCCTCCCCCGTCGCTTCGCGACAAGGGAGGATCAATCACCCCTCCAGCGAGACCACCGGCGCCTTGATCTCGGCGTGGGCGCGGCCGCGCGCCTTCAGCCAGGCGCGGATGCGCTTCTGGATCGGGTTGTCGACCACGTAGTGGAACAGGAAGGCGAAGACGAAGGCCGCGCCGACGCCCATGACCCACAGACCCCAGCGCCAGATCTCGCCCAGGCTCAGCTTGTCGGCCAGGGCCTCGGCCAGGCCGAACCAGCCGATGCGGACCACTTCGTTGGAGATGAACATGGAGAAGGAGACAACCGCCGCCTGCTCGATCAGCTTCGACGGCTTCGTCACCGGCACGGCGCCCGCCGCCAGGATGATGATCGAGATCAGGGTCAGCGAGATCAGGGCGTGCTTGTCGAAATACTGCACCCCCGCCAGGCCGAGCGCCGCCAGCAACAGGGCCCAGCCGGCCAGACGCGGGTTGATCCAGACGCCTTGCGCAAACCAGGCCAACCCCATGCCGAGCACGAACAGCGGCAGGGCGCGCCAGATGCCGAGGTTCAGCGGCATCTGATAGACGGGATAGTTCAGGATGGCCCAGCACAGCTCATTGGCCGCCAGATAACCAACCACCACCAGCCCCAGCGCCAGCCACGGCCCGACCCGCGTCAGGCCGCGCAGCACCCAGGGGAAGGCCAGATAGCAGCCCAGCAGGGCCGAGATCGACCAGCTGGGCGCGTTCCAGCCCAGACCGCCATAGACGCCGAACGACTGGACCAGCGCCACCTGCGCCGGCAGCTGATCCCAGGCGAACCACTCGGGATGGCTGGGCGGCGCGCCGATGGCCGTGCCCAGCAGGACCATGGCCACCAGCAGGGCCAGCATGATCAGATGGGCCGGAAACACGCGCAAAGAGCGCTTGAGGAAGAAGTCCGTCTTGGACATCCGCCCGCCGCCGACCGCTGCGCCGTAAACCCGCATCAGCACATAGCCGCTGTCGATCAGGAAGAAGTTGGTCAGCAGGAAGCCGCCCCGCTCGAACACCGGATGCACCGCCTCGGCCAGAGGAACCGGCGCCGAGGCCTGGAAGTGATGCAGGATGATCAGTGACGCCACGATGAAACGCAGGGCGTCCAACCACCCGCCCCGCATGATCGGCGGCGGCTCATTATGGGACGAAAACATGCTCCAGCCCATGACGAGGCCTCCTTCAGTCGGGGGACTCGCAAGAAGGGGGCCGGTTTGCGGGTCGATCACCCTTTCAAAGCGTGACTGTAGTACGTTAGGGTAACGCTGTAATTTCTGAGGATGCGCCGCGGGGGCGAGCATGATGGTCTTGATGTTGAAGCGGGCGGCGGCTCTGGCGGCAGCCTCGCTCCTGATGGCGCTGGCTTCGCCAGCGGCGAGCGCTGCGGCGGGGCAGGCGGCCGGCGCCGAGGCGGCGAGCGAGCCCTCGGCGCCCAAGGTGAGCATCAACGTCGTGGATGGAGAGCTGTCGCGTCAGGAACGGCGCGACCTGCAGTTGCTCGAGCGCGCCATGCGCGATGTTCAGGCGCGCGGCTTCGCGGGGCTGGACCGGCATCTGGAGGGGTTGCGCCGTGCTCTCGACGGCGCGCCTGCCGCCTATCCCCAGATGGAGCAGCGCGGCAAGGGCGAGTGGATTCTGCGCTCGGACGACCTCGGCGAGACTATGGTGCTGGCGACCGTCATCCAGTCGATGGCCGGGGGCGAGGGCGTCAATACGGTGACGGTGCGCCGCCAGCCGAACGTCTATCCTCTTATCGCCTTGATCCTGGGCAGCGAAGCGGTGGAGCGGCGGCGTCTGGACGAGGCCGTGAAGGTTCTCGACCGCGGCCTGGCCTTGCAGGACGACGACTGGATGCTGCTGAAGGAGAAGGCGTCCGCGCTTCAGGCCGGCGGGCGTCATGACGAGGCTCTTGCGGTTCTCGATCAGGCCCTGGAGTCGGATTCGCTGCGCATCCTTTTGAATGCCGGGCCGCTGCATCGCGGGCGCGGGTTCAGCCTGATCGAGCAGGGGCGCCTCAAGGACGCCCGCGCAGCCTATGACGAGGCGCTGGAGCTTGACCCGGAAGACGAATACGCCAAGCGCCAGCTCGCCTACATCGACGCTTTGGAGGCCGGTCAGCCCCCTGTCGCGGGAAGCGTCATTCCGCCGCCCGCGACCTAGGGGCGGTTCAGCCCCGCACCAGCCGCAGGAATTCCTCGCGGGTGCGCGGGTCTTCGCGGACGGAGCCCAGCAGGCAGCTGGTGGACAGGCTGGCGCCGGGGACGTCGACGCCGCGCATGGTCATGCAGCTGTGCTCGGCCTCGATGACCACGCCGACGCCGTGGGGGCGCAGCACGTCCTGGATGGCGTGGGCGATGTCCGAGGTCATCTTTTCCTGGATCTGCAGGCGCCGCGCAAAGCCGCGCACCACGCGGGCCAGCTTGGAGATGCCGACCACGCGATCCGTGGGCAGGTAGCCGACGTGGGCCACGCCGACGACCGGCAGCATGTGGTGTTCGCAGAAGCTGACGAAGCGGATATTCTTCAGCACGACCAGTTCGTCGTAGCCGCCGACCTCCTCGAAGGTCTTCTCCAGATATTGGCGCGGCTCGACCTCATAGCCCTGGAACAGCTCGCGATAGGACTTGGCCACCCGCTTGGGCGTTTCCACCAGGCCCTCGCGGTCGGGATTGTCGCCCGCCCACTGGATCAGGGTGCGAACGGCGGCTTCGGCTTCGGCCTGCGAAACGGTGGGTTTGTGCGCGTGGTCAGTCATAGCGTGTCCATATAGCCGGGCGCGGCGATCAATCCAGTCGTCAGATCGCCATGGTCAGAAATGGAATGTACGTCCGGGCGGACAGATTGGGTTTCCTAAACGGCCTGTTAACCATCCTGTCGGCATTTTCTGCCCAGTTCCCGGGAGTGGTCGATGAACGGCGCGGAAGTTCTGGATATTGGCCGCGACGCCATCTGGCTGACGATTCAGCTGTGCGCGCCCGTGCTCGTGGTCGGCCTGGTGGTCGGCGTGACCATCGGTCTGTTTCAGGCCCTGACGCAGATTCAGGAACAGACCCTGATCTATGCGCCCAAGATCATCGCCATCTTCGTGTCGCTGCTGCTGTTCCTGCCGCTGATGGGGGCGCTGCTGGGCGGCTTCATGCGCGAGATCGCCGCCCGCATCGCCGGGATGTAGGCCGCACGTGGAGTCCTACGCCACCGCCGAACAGATCTGGGCCGGCGGGCTGATCTTCGCGCGCGTCGGCGCGATCCTGATGACCATTCCCGGCATTGGCGAATCCTATGTGCCGCCGCGCGTGCGCCTGTCGCTGGCCCTGCTGCTGTCGCTGGTGCTGTGGCCGCTGGTGGCCGGGACCCTGCCGGCCCTGCCGCCGACCCTCGGGGGCATGGTGGGCTGGATCATCCGTGAGGTCCTGACGGGTCTGGCCATCGGCATGATCCTGCGCAGCTTCATGACGGCTCTGGTCACGGCGGGCGAGATCATCTCGGCCCAGACGACCCTGGGCTTCGCCCAGACGGCCAACCCGCTTCAGGCCTCGCCCGGTTCGACCCTGTCGGCCTTTCTGATGCTGCTGGGGGTGACGTTGATCTTCGCCACCAACACCCACCACCTCTTCATCGCCGGCATCCTGGGCTCCTATGAGGCCATCTCTCCGGCCAAGCCGATGATCGCGGCCGACTTCGCCGCCATGGCGGTCAAGACGGTGGGCCAGAGCTTCATGCTGGGGGTCCAGCTGTCGGCGCCGGTCCTGGTCTTCGCCCTGATCTTCAACCTGGCGTCCGGCCTGGTGGCGCGGGTCATGCCGGCGTTTCAGGTCTATTTCGCCGCCGCCCCGCTCAGCGTCCTGCTGGGCCTTTCGATCTTCGCGCTGAGTCTGGGCGTGATGGGGACCATCTTCATCGACCGCTATCGCGCCCTGGCGCGGGTGTTCACGGGAGGGAGCCTTGGCTGAAGGTTCCGATCCCGAGTCGAAAACCGAAGAGGCCACCCCGCGAAAGCTTGAGGAGGCCCGAAAGAAGGGCGACGTCGCCAAGTCGCCGGACGTGGCGGCGGCCATGTCGCTGGCGGGCGCGACGGCGGTCCTGCTGATCGGCGGCGGCTATTTCTCGCGTCAGATGGCCGAGGACATGCTGCCCTTCCTGGCCGAGCCCCACGCCATGATCGGCGGCCTGCAGGCCGGGGCGGGGGTCGAGATCGGCATGCGCGCCGTCTGGGCCGTGACGCCCTTTCTGGCGGTCCTGATGCTGGCGGTCATCCTCGGCGGGGTGGGGGGCAACCTGGCCCAGTCGGGCTTCCTGTTCACCGCCGAGAAGATCAAGCCGAAGTGGTCGGCGGTCAGCCCCCTGTCCGGCTTCAAGCGCATCTTCGGCCCGGACGGCGTCGTCCAGTTCATCAAGACCTTCCTGAAGCTGATCGCCATCGGCGCCGTCTGCTGGATGGTGCTGAAGCCGCACACGCGCGAGCTGGAAAACCTGGCGGCCATGAGCCCGGCCATGATCCTGCCCTTCGCGCGCGACCTGGCGGCGTCGCTGATGATCTCGGCCCTGATCTTCCTGGGCTTTACCGCCGGGGCCGACTTCATCTGGCAGAAGTTCCGCTTCGCCAAGCGGATGCGGATGACCAAGGAAGAGACCAAGGAAGACTACAAGCAGACCGAAGGCGACCCCCATGTCAAAGGCAAGCTGCGTCAGATCCGCATGCAGCGCAGCCGCCAGCGGATGATGCAGGCCGTCCCGACCGCCACCGTCGTCGTCACCAACCCGACCCACTATTCGGTGGCCCTGCGCTATGAGCCGGATCAGGGCGACGCCGCCCCCATCTGCGTCGCCAAGGGCGTGGACGCAGTGGCCTTCCGTATCCGGGAAATGGCGAAGGAAAACGGCGTCCCGGTCGTCGAGAACGTGCCCCTGGCCCGCGCCCTCTATGCCGCGGTCGAGGTGGACGAGGTTATCCCGCGCGAGCATTTCGAGGCGGCGGCCAAGGTGATCGGCTTCGTCATGCAGGGACGGAAGCGGCGGTGAGGCGCGGGATCGAAGCGCTGCGCCTCTCCCTCCCCTTCATGGGGAGGGTGGCTGACGCGCAGCGTCAGACGGGTGGGGGCGGCTTGGCTGTTCAAGCGCTGCGCTTGTCTCGCCCGGCCCTCCCCACCCGGTCGCTGCGCGACCACCCTCCCCGAACGGGGAGGGAGAGGCGTCCCGTTAGGGCGCACGAACGAGCTTCGGTATGCTGATGGTTAATGATTCGCGCGGGCAGGACGCCATGACGATTTCCCGGCCGAAGGCGGCGACCACGCGCCGTCCGACCTTTGATCCCTTGCTGGTGGTGATGGCCCTGGGCTTCGCCCTGGCGGTGGCGGCCATGGTCTATCCGGCGTTCCGCACCAATGCGATGACGGCGCCGGGCCTGATCCTGATCTTTGCGGCGGGAGCCACGGCCCTGATCTGGCTGTTCGCCTTTGGCCGGGCCGAGGTGCGTCGCGCTCACGGCGACACCGCGGTCGAGATGCTGGACGCCATGGCCGAGCCCGCCGCCCTGGTCTGGCCGTCCGGTCAGGTCCTGGCCTACAACGCCGCCTGGGCCGAGGAGAACGGCGCCGTCACCGCCCTGCCGCGCGGCAAGTCGGCGCAGGCCCTCTACATGGCCTTCGCCCAGGCCCGCGAAGGCCATCAGGGCCGCGCCATCGTCCAGATCGGCGCCCGCGAGATCGAGGTCCTGATCGGTCAGGCGGGGCAGGGGCGTTTCCTGGTCCGCGCCGCCCCCGACGCCGTCCTGCCCGTGCCGCAGACCGCCCCCGTCGCCGCCCCCGCCAAGGTCAGCGGCGAGGCCCGCGCCATGGCCGCCGGCGCGCCCTTCGGCTCGACGGTCATCGCCGGCGACGACCTGTTCGCGGGCAAGGCCGAGGATTCCAACGCGGCCCTGGCCGTCCTGACCGGCCCGGCCGCCTCGGGCGACGCCGCCTTCGGCCATCTGTTCGACCTGGCGGGCGTGACCGAGGCCAGGACCAAGCTGGCGGCCGGGTCTTCCGGCCCGATCGAGCTGGTGGCCCGCGCCTATCCCGACCGCCACCTGCACCTCTATGTCGCCCCGGAAGGCGACAAGCGCCGCGTCTGGCTGTTCGACGTCTCGGCCCAGAAGTCGATGGAGCTGCAGCTGTCGCAGGCCCAGAAGATGCAGGCCGTGGGCCAGCTGGCCGGCGGCGTGGCGCACGACTTCAACAACCTGCTGACCGCCATACAGATGCAACTGTCCGAGCTGCTGGAGCGCCACCCGGTCGGCGACCCCTCCTATGACGGGCTGAACCAGATCCGCCAGACCGGCATCCGCGCCGCCGATCTGGTGCGCAAGCTGCTGGCCTTCTCGCGCAAGTCGACGGTGCGGCGCGAGCGTCTGGACCTGGGCGAACTGGTCGGCGAGTTCGCCGTCCTGCTGCGCCGCCTGCTGCGCGAGGACGTCCGTCTGGAGACCGACTATGGTCGCGACATGCCTCTGGTCCTGGCGGACAAGAGCCAGCTGGAAACCGCCGTCATGAACCTGGCGGTCAACGCCCGGGACGCCATGCGCGGCGTGGTCGAGCCGGGCGCGGGCGTGGTGACCATCAAGACCCGCCGCCTGACCGAAGCTCAGGCCCGCGACATGGGCTGGCGCGAGGCCGCCGGCGAGATCGCCCTGATCGAGGTCTCTGACACCGGCCCCGGCGTGCCGCCCGAACTGGTCGACAAGATCTTCGAGCCCTTCTTCACCACCAAGGCGGTCAACGAAGGCACCGGCATGGGGCTGGCCACCGTCTATGGCATCGTCCAGCAGGCGGGCGGCCACATCAGCGTCTCGAACCTCGACGGGGCCGGCGCCGCCTTCCGCATCTTCCTGCCCGCCGCCTCGGCCGAGGAACTGGTCGCCGCCCCGGTGGTGGAGAAGGCGGTCAAGGCCGCGCCGCGCGACCTGTCGGGCGCGGGCCGCATCCTGTTCGTCGAGGACGAAGCCGCCGTGCGCGGCATCGCCGCCCGCCTGCTGCGTCAGCGCGGCTATGAGGTGATCGAGGCCTGCGACGGCGAGGAGGCCCTGATCCTGGCCGAGGAATGGGCGGGTCAGATCGACATGATGATCTCCGACGTCATCATGCCGGGGCTGGACGGCCCGTCCCTGCTGAGGAAGGCGCGTCCCTTCCTCGGCGACGCCCCGGTCATGTTCATCTCGGGCTATGCCGAGAGCGACTTCTCGGACCTGCTGCAGGACGAGACCGGCGTCTCCTTCCTGCCCAAGCCCCTGGACATCAAGACCCTGGCCGAACGCGTGAAACAGGAACTCCACGCGGGCTGATCGCCGCTTCTTTCCTCCCCACTCGTGGGGAGGGGGACCGCCCTCGGGTCTTGCCTTCGGCAAGCCCAAGGACAGGCTGAGCGGTGGAGGGGGCGGCGCAGAGGCTTGCCGATCTGAGCATCCCTCGGACAAGGCGGCGCCGCCCCCTCCGTCTCGGCCGCTATGCGTCCGATCCACCTCCCCATCGCTGCGCGACAGGGAGGAAAGCGGTCGTCTCGCCCGAGATTTGGCTAGGCGTCGCCGCCGCTCCGGGATCGCTCGACCGTCGTGGTGGTTTCGCCATTGGGCCGGGTGGTCGTCGTTGTGGTTGTCGTGGTGGTTCGCTCCCACAGGGTGCAGTCCATCGACGAGCCGCCGCCGGGTTGCGATGTGGTTCGGCACTGGGCCTCGGCGGCGTCCGCTGAACGCACCGCCTCCGCCGGACCGGCGGCGCAGGCGGACAAGGTCAACCCGGTCGCCAGGACGGCGGCCATCATGGCGCAAGATTTCAGCATGGCGATGCTCCCCACAATTCCCGTTCTGGCCAGTCTGCCCGACCCGGCGCGCCGCGCAAGCGTCAGCCGTTCTTCCTTCCCCCTATGTCATGGGCAGGCAGGCCACCTCACACCCTCACATCGAAATGGCGCGGTTCGCCGTCGCGGCGTTCGCGGGCGGCGTCGTGCAGGGTGTCGGCCAGGTCGAGCAGGTGGTGACGGCGCAGGCGCGGGATGATCTCCAGCAATTGCAGCCTCAGGGTCTCGGCTTCGGCGTCGGTCAGGGGGGCGGGCCGATGGAGGGAACGAGCGGGCATGGCGATCCTCCTTTCGGGAGGGCTCTGGACGGTGTCAGGGCGACCCTTGGGAAACAGGTGTTTTGCCGGTCCGGTTCCCTATTCGGCGCTCGAGGGGCGAAAAACTGAACAAAGGCCGCGGTTAAGGCTTGGGTCTTTCGTGCGCGGCCCTAGATAGGGGCCAGACGAATTCAAACGCCGAAGAGGACGCTCCCCATGGCCTTCACCCTGCCCCCGCTGCCCTATGCCCACGACGCGCTGGAGCCCGTCATCGACAAGGAGACGATGAGCTTCCACTACGACAAGCATCATCAGACCTATGTCGACAACCTGAACAAGGCCGTGGCCGCCGCGGGCGTCGAAGGCCAGTCGTTCGACGAACTGTTCGCCAAGATGTCGACCCTGCCGGTCGCCGTGCGCAACAACGCCGGCGGCGTGTGGAACCACACCTTCTTCTGGGAAGGCCTGGCCCCGGTCGGCACGGGCGGCGCGCCCTCGGCTGAGCTGGCCGCCGCCATCGACGCCGACCTGGGCGGCATGGACGCCTTTAAGGAGGCCTTCAACGCGGCCGGCTTGGGCCGCTTCGGTTCGGGCTGGGCCTGGCTGATCGTGCAGGACGGCAAGCTGAAGATCATTTCGACGCCGAACCAGGACAACTCCCTGATGGACTTCGCCGAGGAGAAGGGCGCGCCCCTGCTCGTCGCCGACGTCTGGGAACACGCCTACTACCTGAAGTATCAGAACCGCCGCGCCGAGTTCCTGGCCGCCTTCTGGTCCATTGTGAACTGGAACAAGGTCAACGACCTGTTCGCCGCCGCCAAGGGCTGAAACGCCCGTCTGGCTTGACTCTGGAGGGGCGGGCCTTCATAAGCTCGCCCTTCTCGCATCGGGTTCCGGCCCGAGGCGCGGATTGACTACGGACGATGCGTGGACCGCCGTTGAGATCGCCGCTCCAATCGGGGAGGGGCCGGGCCGCATCAGCATGAAGAGTGACTTATGTCCAAGCGCCATAGCGCCAAGTACAAACTCGATCGGGTCATGGGTGAAAACCTGTGGGGCCGCGCCAAGTCTCCGGTTAACAAGCGCTCGTACGGCCCCGGCCAGCACGGTCAGCGCCGCAAGTCGAAAGTCTCGGACTTCGGCCTGCAACTGAAGGCCAAGCAGAAGCTCAAGGGCTACTACGGCAACATCACCGAGAAGCAATTCTCGGCCATCTACGATGAAGCCGGCCGCCGCAAGGGCAACACCTCGGAAAACCTGATCGGTCTGCTGGAATCGCGTCTGGACGCCATCGTCTACCGCGCCAAGTTCGTCCCGACCGTCTGGGCCGCTCGCCAGTTCGTCAGCCACGGCCACGTGACTGTCGACGGCAAAAAGGTCGACATCGGTTCGTACCGCGTCAAGCCGGGCCAGGTTGTCGAGATCAAGGAAAAGTCGCGCGCCATGGCTCTGGTGCTCGAAGCCCAGCAGTCGTCGGAACGCGACGTGCCGGACTACCTGGAACAGGGTGATCGCGGCTTCTCGGTCCGTTACGTCCGCGTGCCGGAACTGTCCGACGTGCCGTACCCGGTCAAGATGGAACCGAACCTGGTCGTCGAATACTACTCGTCCTGATTTCAGGCGTTCGACGATAGAGTTGATGGAAGCCCCGGTGCGAACCGGGGCTTCTTTCTTATTCAGGATCCGCTGTTCCCTTGCGGAGAGAAGCAGCGCATTCTGACCGGGTGGACAGGGTCCGCCCCGGAAGGCCGAGATGAGACGAATTCCCGCCCTTGGCGTTGTCGCCGCCGCCGTCGCTGTCGCCGCGCTCTCGGCCTGCGTCTCCACGCCGGTCGTCCAGACCGCCGACATGCCGGGTCAGCTGGAACCGGTTCACGCTGCGGCCTTCACCCAGGACATGGCGGTCTTCTGGGTCAGTTCGAACGGCTGCACCGGAAAGGACGACGTCAAACCCTTCGTCACCCGGCTGCGCGACAGCGCGGTCATCACCCTGCGTCGTCTGGATGAGGACCGCTGCCAGGACGTCAAGCCCGAGGGGGTGCAGTTGCAGTGGTCGTTCGAGGAACTGGGCCTGGAGCCCGGCGCCCAGGTCTCGGTCAACAACCCCTATATGCTGCGGCAGGACGTCAAGACGAACGCGGCGTCCTGAGCCCGATTGGCGCGGCTAAGGCTTCGTTAGCCATGCCGGACGACGCTGGATTAAGGTTTACGCCCCTAGGAAGGGGGCAGTATCTTTCCCTTCCCCCCGGGTTTCATGCGTATCGTCGATTGTCTGACCACCGCCCATAACCTGGCGCTGGTCGCCCTGGCCGCGCTTGTCTGCGTGCTGGGCAGCTGGATCACCATCAGCCTGTTGAAGCGGGTCCGCAGCACGCGGGCCGGGGCGCGCGCCGCCTGGGTCTTCCTGGGCGCGGTCGCGGGCGGGGCCACCGTCTGGTGCACCCACTTCGTCGCCATGATCGCCTATGAGCCGGGGACCCAGATCGCCTATGAGCCGGGTCTCACGGGCCTGTCGCTGCTGGTCGCCATCCTCGGCTCCGGGGCGGCGCAGCTGCTGGCCGCGCAACGCTTCCCCGGTTCCGGCCTGGCGGGCGGGGTCCTGTTCGGCCTGAGCGTGGCCGCCATGCACTTTATCGGCATGGCCGCCCTGGCCGTCGACGCGGTGATCCAGTGGTCGGTCCCCTATGTCGTCGCGGCCGTGGTCGGATCCGTGGCCTTCAGCGCCCTGGCCTTCAAGGCGGACAAGCTGCGGCCGACGACCGGCGGGCGCTGGCTGGCGATCCTGAGCCTGGTTCTGGGCATTGTGGTGCTGCACTTCACGGCCATGTCGGCCATGACCATCCTGCCCTTCGTGCCGCTGGACGGGGCGCTGACGGGGGATGACGCCAAGCACATCCTGGCCATCGGCGTGGCGGGCGTCGGCCTGCTGGTCCTCGGCGCCGGCGCGGCCAGCTACGCCCTGGACAGCCAGTCGCGGGTCCAGGCCGAGGTCCGGCTGCAACACCTGATCGAAGGCAGCGTGGACGGCATGGCGGTCGAGCGCGACGGCGTGATCATCGCTCTGAACGCCGCCCTCCTGACCCTGCTCGGCGCCGAGCGTGAGGCCGTGGTCGGTCAGAGCCTGTCGCGCTGGGCCGAGGACGCCGCCCGCGTGAATGACGGCGACATGGTCCAGTCGTCCCTGACCACCATTTCAGGCGAGGTTCTGCCGGTCGAGCTGGCGGCCAAGCGCGATCACGCCAGCGAGGGCGAGGTCATGCTCTATTCGGTGCGCGACCTGCGCGCCCGCCAGGCCCAGGAGCGTCGCATCGCTCACCTGGCGCGCAACGACAGCCTGACCGGCCTGCCCAACCGCGCCTCCTTCCTGGAACGCCTGAACCGGCAGACGGCGACGATCCGGCCGGGACAGACCCTGGCCCTGTTCGCCCTGGACCTGAACCGCTTCAAGGAGGTCAACGACCTCTATGGCCACGCCGTCGGCGACCAACTGCTGTGCCGTATCTCCGACCACCTGCGCGACGCCTTGCGGGACGGGGAGTTCGTGGCGCGTCAGGGCGGCGACGAGTTCGTGGCCATGGCGCCCGTGGCCTCGCGCGCCGAGGCTCAGGCCGTGGCTGAACGCCTGCGCGCCGCCGTCATCCGCCCCGTCACCATCGACCACGCCGACCTGTCGTGCGGCGCCAGCATCGGGGTCTCGCTGTGGCCTCAGGACGCTGACGACCTGTCGACCCTGATCAACAACGCCG
This sequence comes from Candidatus Brevundimonas phytovorans, assembly GCA_029203145.1. NCBI lineage: Bacteria > Pseudomonadati > Pseudomonadota > Alphaproteobacteria > Caulobacterales > Caulobacteraceae > Brevundimonas > Candidatus Brevundimonas phytovorans. The sequence continues at coordinate 2,307,545 of CP119309.1, read as the reverse complement.
ACCTGGCCATGTATCGCGCCAAGGGCTCGCTGACGGTCGATATCTGCTTCTATGAGGCGGACATGGATCAGGCCGTCCGTGCGCGCCGCCGCGTCACCCAGGCCCTGCGCGAGGCCCTGGATAACGAACAGTTCGAGCTGCACTATCAGGTCCAGGCCTCGGTCGAGACCGGCAAGGCCACCGGCTACGAGGTCCTGCTGCGCTGGAAGGACGAGAGCGGCCGCAACATCCCCCCGTCCGACTTCATCCCGGTGGCCGAGGAGACCGGCCTGATCCTGCCGATCGGCGAATGGGTGCTGCGTCAGGCCTGCAAGCAGGCCGCCGCCTGGGCTGAGCCGCACCGCATCGCGGTCAACCTGTCGCCGGTGCAACTGGGCCACGTCGACCTGCCGCGACTGGTGCATCAGGTCCTGCTGGAGACCGGCCTGGCCGCCTCGCGGCTGGAGCTGGAGATTACTGAAACAGCCATGATCAGCGACATGGAGCGCACCACCCATGTCCTGCGTCAGCTGAAGGCGCTCGGCGTCACCATCGCCATGGACGACTTCGGCACCGGCTATTCGTCGCTTTCGACGCTGCGGGCCTTCCCCTTCGACAAGATCAAGCTGGACCGCTCCTTCATGACCGAGCTGGAGGGCGCGGCGCCCCAGTCGCGGGCCATCATTCGCGCCGTTCTGACGATCGGTGAAAGCCTGTCGATCCCGGTGCTGGCCGAGGGCGTGGAGACCGCCGAACAGCTGGCCTTCCTGCGGGCCCAGGGCTGCGACGAGGTGCAGGGCTATCTGCTGGGCCGACCCCAGCCGGAGGCCGACGCCCTGGCGAACGGCGCCGCCCTCGTGGCGACGCCGTCCGGCGCGGATCAGGCCGCCATCGACCCGTCAGCCAGGGCGCGCGCCATCGCATAGCCGGGCCAGTAGGTAGCGCCGGCCCGCTCATAGGGGTGGGGAAGGCCTTCCGGTTGGCTCAGGGCCACGGCGGCGTGGTGGCCCCAGTTGGGGTCGTCCAGCACGGCGCGGGCGATCGCGATCAGGTCGGCCTTGCCCTGAACCAGCAGGTCCTCGGCCTGTTGCGGGGTGACGATCATGCCCACCGCCATGACATTGGCCTCGGGCGCCGCCGCCTTGACCGCCTCGGCGAAGGCGACCTGATAGTTGGGCTGGTCGCCAGGGATGCGGGCCGTGGCGACATTGCCGCCGCTGGTCAGGTGCAGATAATCGTAGCCCATGGCGTGCAGGGCGGCGCCGAAGACCTGGGCCTCCTCGACCGTGATGCCGCCCTCGGTCCAGTCCGAGCCGTTGAAGCGCACGCCCAGCGCCTTGGTGCGGGGCCAGGCGTCGCGCAGGGCCTGGGCCACGCGCAGGGGGAAGCGCATCCGGTTCTCCAGCGAGCCGCCGAATTCGTCCGTCCGCTCGTTCGACAGCGGCGACAGGAACTGGGTCAGCAGATAGCCGTGGGCGGCGTGCAACTCGACCAGATCGAAGCCTGCCCGGTCTGCCCGTTTGGCGGAATCGACGAAGGCCTCGACCACCCGGTCCATGCCCGCCTGATCCAGCGCCGTCGGGGTGTGCCAGTCGGCCTTGAAGGGCTGGGCCGAGGCGGAGAAGGTCTCCCAGGCCTTGTCGGCGGGGGCTGGGCCGCCCCGGTCGATCCACGGCGGATTGGTCGAGGCCTTGCGCCCCGCGTGGGCCAGCTGGATGCCGATGGGCGTGTCGGAATAGGTGCGGATGTCGCGGATGATCCGGGCGAAGGCGGCTTCCTGTTCGTCGTTCCACAGGCCGGCGTCGGCCCAGGAAATACGCGCCGCCGGCTCGACGCCCGTGGCCTCGATCACCACCAGGCCGGCGCCCGACAGGGCCAGCCGCCCGATATGCTGGGCGTGCCAGGGCTGGGGCACGCCCTCGATGGCGGAATACATGCACATGGGGGCCACGACGATGCGGTTCTTCAGCGTCAGCGGCCCAACAGCGCGGGGGGTGAACAACAGGCTCATTCTGGATCTCTCGGTTCGGTCCCCCGACAGGCGGGATGGGGGCGGCCACAGTAGCTATGACTGTGGCTGTTTCATTCAAGTGCCGCCTTTCCGATTATTCACATGACCGCGAACGGCGACGCTGGCAGTTTGCGGCCAGCCAAGAAGGGGAACACCTATGCGCCGTCTCATCATCGCTCTCGCCGTCGCCGCCATCGCCGCGCCCATGCTGTCGGGCTGCATCATCATCGCCAGCGACAAGCCGACCACCCGCGTCATCCACTCGAACACGACCGAGTCCAACTGATGCGCCAGGCCTCCATCAGGGCCGCCGTCGCCGCCGTCGTCCTGCTGCCCCTGCTGGGCGGCTGCGTCATCTATTCGAGCGAAGGCGGCGAGCGGAAGGTCAACATCAACGCCGCCAGCCAGGTCTCGGAGACCGAAACCCTGGAAGCCGTCCGCAAGGTCGACTTCGACGGCCAGCGCCTGAACGTCGTGGTCGGCTCCAACGGCTGCACCGAGGCGTCCAGCTTCGAGGTCAAGATCAAGGATACGGACCCGGCCGAACTCAGCCTGATCCGCCGCACGCCCGACCTGTGCCGGGCCATCGTCCGCGAAGGCGTCGTCGTCAGCTGGACCTACGCCGAACTGGGCCTGACGCCGGGCGCCGTCGTCCGCGTGCTGAACCCGATCAGCCTGTAAGGCTTGCCCTTTCCTCCCCATTGCTGCGCAACAGGGAGGAAAGGGCAAGCTCAAGCCATCGCTAGACCGAAAACGGCCCCAGCATCTCCGCCGGGATGCGGGCGGGGCGCAGGGTTTCGGCGTCGACCAGACACCATTCCGAGACGCCTTGGGCGCACAGACGGCCTTGGCCGTCCTCGATGCGGACATAGCGGTTGAAGCGCGGCCCCTGCGGGTCGCCGACCCAGGTGCGGGCGACGACGCCGACTGAACCGGGCGCAATGCCGCGCAGGTAGTCGATCTCGTGCCTCAGCGCGACCCAGGACCACTTCGCCCGCGTCGCCGCGTCGAAGCGCGCGTTCCAGTGGGCTGTGCCTACGTCCTGCAGCCAGCCGACATAGACCACGTTGTTGACGTGGTTGTTCTCGTCGATGTGTTCCGGCCGCACGTCCAGAGGGACGACGAAGACCTCGCGGTCCTCACGCGGTTGCAGCTGCGGCCGGGCCATGAGGCTTAGGCCTCGCCGAGGGCGACGCCCTTCTCGACCATCAGGGCCTGAAGCTCGCCGGCCTGGAACATCTCGCGCACGATGTCCGAGCCGCCGACGAACTCGCCCTTCACATAGAGCTGGGGAATGGTCGGCCAGTCGGTGAAGCTCTTGATGCCGTCGCGCAGGGCTTCGTCCTGAAGCACGTCGACGCCGACGAAGGCCGCGCCGACGTGGTCGAGGATCTGCACCGCCAGCGAGGAGAAGCCGCAGCGCGGCGCGTCCGGCGTGCCCTTCATGAACAGGACCACGTCATGCTCGGCCACGGTCTGGGCGATGAAGGCGTGGACGGGGTCGGCGGCGGCGTCAGCGGTCATTTGATCGGTCACGGTAAGGGGCCTTTCAGCGAAGCCCGTCAGCTAGGCGCCCAATGGGGCCGGGTCAAGGCCGCTGCGGCGTAAGGGCTCAGGCGGTTTCCGGCGTCCGCGCGAGACGTTCGGCGCGCTGGGCCAGGGCAGGGGCGCCGTGTTCGCGGGCGGTGGCGGCGGCCTCGACCAGCACCAAACCCAGTTCGCGCGGCGCCTGGCCGGTCCAGCGGGCGCGGGCCAGGGCGATCCGGGCCATCCCGATCTGGTCGGAGACCCAGTCCAGCGGCGTCGACACCACCGAGGGCCGGGTCAGGCGACGACGCAGGCCGCTTTCGATCTCCAGCAGGGCGGTCAGGTCGCCGATTGATCCGGCGCGCGTGGCTTCCTGCGCCACGCGGCGCTCGTGGGCCAGGGCGCCCAGAACCAGTCCGCCGCCCTCGGTCAAGGCTTCGGCCTGGACCAGGACCAGCAGGGGCAGGGTCTCGCGCTCGGCCCGCAGCACCTGGATGGCGGCCCAGTCCAGCGGGCTGTGGTCGGGGGTGAACTGGTCGGCGGCGGCGTCGAACAGGGCGTGGGCCTGATCGCGGGCGGTGACGTCGTCGGCCACGGCCGCCAGGGCGGCCATGCCGGCGGCGCACAGGGCCAGGGCGCGGGCGCGGCTGAGGGGGCGCTGTTCGGGCGCGGCGGCCTCGACCAGGACGCGCAGATCCTGTCCGGCCTGATCCAGCAGGCGCGGGTCGCGGGTGGCCAGACCGGCCTCCAGCATCAGGGCGGCGCGGTCCAGCCGCAGTTCGTCCTCGACGGCGCGCTGTTGTCCCTTCAGCCCGTGCAGGGCGCCGTCCAGCAGGGCGGCTGCGGTTTGCAGCCCGGTCGTATCGCCCGCGATCGAGGCCTGACGCGCCCGCAGCCGCGCGTGCAGGGCGGCCACGGCGGCGGCGGTGTCGCTCCGTCGCGCGGTCGGCAGGGCGGCCAGCAGGGTCAGGACGGCGTCCAGCCGGGCCGGCTCGCCGCACAGGTCAAAGGCCAGCATCCCGCTTTGGGCCAGTTCCAGGGTGGCGCGGATCGTTTCATCGTCGTTGCGAGCGTGGCGGGCGGCGTCGCGGGCCGCGGCCTCGGCCCGTTCCAGACTGGCGGCGGCGCCGCAGCGGCGGGCGTGCTCGCGCCACAGGGCCGAGGCGCGCAAGCTCGCCTCATGCGGGCGCGGACAGGAGACGCGGCCGGCATCGACCGACTGCTGACGCGCCTCCACCTCGACCAGGCCCAGACCGATCAGCTCCAGCCATCCGAGGTCGTCGCTGTCGCGCGCCTTCTCGAACAACCGCCGCAGATCTCTGCCGAATTCGAACATCACTAGCCTTCGTCGTCCCGCTTCGGGATCGCGAGGGCGATCCTGTCGTCGCTCAAGCAAACGCAGCGCCGCGGGATGGGTTCGGCTTGAGCATATGCGCGAAATTTCGCGGGGCGCGGGCGAACGCCGGATCAGCCCAGGCGCGGGGTCTTCTGGCGACAGCGTTGCAGGACCGCGCGGGCGTCGCTCTCGCCCGCCGACAGGCGTTTCACCGAATCGAGCCGGGCGCGGGTCTGGTCGTTTTCAGCGGCGACGGGATCGCGCCCGGCGGCTGTCGCCGCCTGCATGGCCGCCAGCGACCAGTAGAGGGCGGCGTCATAGAGGGTGCGGCCATAACGGCTCTCGCCGCCCTCCAGCTCCGACGCCGCCTGGGTCAGGCCAGCGCACCGCACCGCCTCGTCATAGGAGACGAGCCGGGTCGTCTGGGGCGAACCCAGAACCGCAAGCGCGGCGGTGACGACAGCGATGACCATCCAGAACTCCACGGCGCCCCGAGAGAAAAGGCCCGGCGCCGCATGCTCCCTAGAGAACCACGGTCGTGTGTCGGATGAAAGACGTGTTCAGCCCAGCTTCAGGTTGTCGTCTCATCGATCCGGCGCCGGCGGCATGGCGCGGCCCTGATCCGCCAGCCAGCGGACGAAGGCGCGCCGCGCCCGCGACGGCTCGCCCGCGCCTGGAATGGCCGCCACCGCGCCGCCGTCGGCGGAAAAGCCGAACGGGGCCAGCAGCCGTCCGTCGGTCACAGCCTCCGCCGCCAAAGCCCAGGGCAGGACCGCCGCGCCCCAGCCCGACAGGGCCGCGTCCAGAACGAAATGCAGGTGGGCGACGGGGCGCTCAGAGGTGGCGGTCGAAGTCTGGCCGCTGAGCGCCGACCAGTCCTTCCAGCCGGCGGGGTGGGTGCGGGCGGTCAGGCGCGGCGCGTTCAGCACCGCCGCGCGCGCATCCCCGCCTGCGAGGGCCGGCGCGATGACCGGGCCGACGGCGTTGGCGATGACCACCTCGGCCTTGAGCGCGGCGATCCGCTCGGGGTCGAGCAGACGCAGCACCACGTCGGCGCCCCGATGGCTGACCGCATGGGGCGCCAGGTCGACCAGATGCACCCGAATCTCGGGATGGCGCCGCCCGAAGTCGGCCAGGCGCGGGATCAGCCATTTGACCGACAGGCTGGCGTTGACGGCGACATGCAGGTCCTGACCCGCGCTGCGCGCCCTGGCCACGGCCGCGGCGACGCCGTCGAAGGCGACGGTCAGGCCGGGCAGCAGGTCGCGCCCCGCCCGCGTCAGGCTCAGGGCGTGACGCGGCCCCTCGAACAGCCGCACCCCCATCTGGGCCTCCAGCGCCTTGACCTGACGGCTGACGGCGCTGTGGGTCACGTTCAGCTCGGCGCCCGCCAGGGTGGCGCTGCCGGTCCGCGCCATCGCCTCGAAGGCGCGCAAGGCGTTCAGCGAGGGCAGGGCGGCGCCGGGTGTGAGGTTTTCGAACATGCCCTTCCCGATAGGTCGCTTTCGTCCCGGCGGCAATGCGGCGACAGCCACGTCTTATGTCGTCCTCAACCCACCGCCTGATCGTTCCTGTTCTCGGCTTCGGCCTGATCGTCGCCTTCGCCTCCAGTTACTACCTGCTGGGGGTGCTGGCCGAGCCGCTGGCGGCGGGGACCGGGACCACGCCGTCTCTGGTGTTCGCGGGGCTGTCGGGGGCCTTCCTGATCTCGGCGGCGCTCAGCCCCTTCGGCGGACACTGGGTCGATCGGCGCGGCGGGCGCGAGGTTCTGACGGTCGCCTCCGTGGTCTTCGCCCTGGGTCTGGCGGGGCTGGGGCTGTCGCAGGGGCCGGTCAGCATGGTCGCCTCCATCCTGACGCTGGGGATCGGCATGGGGGTCGGCTTCTATGGTCCCGCCTTCGCGGTTCTGGTCGCCCTCCACGGCGAGGAGGCGAAAAAGCCGATCACGGCGGTGTCACTGATCGGGGCCTTCGGCGGGGCGCTGGGCTGGCCCCTGACCCTGGCCATGATCGAGGCGGTCGGCTGGCGCGGGGCCTGTTTCGGCTGGGCGGCCCTGCATCTGCTGGTCTGTCTGCCGCTGTATCTGACCCTGCTGCCCGATGGTCGCGCGGGGCCGCGGCCGTCGGCGGAGGCTGGGCGGGTGCGCTGGGACGGGCGAATGCTCCGGCTGGCGGTGCTGTTCGCCGGGGCCTGGTGGATCGCCACGGCCATGAGCGCCCACCTGCCGCGCCTGCTGGGCCGGTTGGGGCTGGAGCCGGCCCAGGCGGCGGTGGCGGCCAGTCTGATGGCGGGCGCGGCGGTGGCGGTGCGGCTGCTGTCCTTTCTGACCTCAGGCAAGGGTTCGCCCATTGTGGTGCTGCGGCTGGCCACCCTGCTGCATCCGCTGGGCGCGGCCATCGCCTTCTTCGGCGGCAAGTCCCTGGCCGGGGCCGTGTCTCTGGGGCAGGGGGCGGGCAACGGCCTGCTGTCCGTGGCCTCGGGCGTCCTGCCGCTGCACCTGTTCGGCAAGGAGAACTACGCCACCCGGCAAGCCCTGATCCTGACCCCGGCCCGCTTCCTTCAGGCGGCGGCGCCCCTCAGCTACGGCGTGCTGCTGGACCGCTCGGCGGGGTTGGCCCTGGCGGCCTCCAGCGTCGTCTGCGTCCTGATGTTCGCCATGACCTTCGGGCTGGAGCGGCGATCGAGCGTGTAAATCCGCGCCCGTTCGGCCATGACATGAGACATGTGGATTCGTCGTTTCGTCCAGCTTCAGCTGGGGCTTTGCCTGTTCGGTTTCTCCGCCGCCCTGATGGTGCGTGCGGGGCTGGGGCTGGACCCCTGGAATGTCTTTCATCAGGGCCTGTCGGCGCAGTTCGGGATCAGTCTTGGCACGGTGGTGATCGCCATGGGCGTGCTGGTCATGCTGATGTGGATTCCGCTGCGCCAGAAGCCGGGACTGGGCACGCTGAGCAATATTTTCGTCATCGGCCTGGCGCTGGACGCCTCCCTGGCCCTGCTGCCGACGGTCGAGGGGCAGGGCTTTCGTGCGGCGCTGATGGTGTCCGGGGTGCTGCTGAACGCGATCGCCAGCGCCGCCTATATCGGCGCCGGCATGGGGCCGGGACCGCGCGACGGGCTGATGACCGGCCTGAACCGGCGGCTGGGCTGGTCGATCCGCGTCTCGCGCCTGACAGTGGAGATCGTGGTTCTGGGCCTGGGCTGGCTTCTGGGCGGGACCATCGGCCTCGGCACCATCGCCTACGCCCTGGCCATCGGCCCGCTGATCCAGGTCTTCCTGCCGTGGTTCAACGCCACGCCGAAGCGCGACGTCAGCCCGGCGCCGTCCGCCTGAGCCTCAGGCGGTTCCGGCGGCGGGGCGAGACCTAGCCCCGCTCCTTCGTCTTGGTGAAGGCGATCCGGGGGAATCGTTCGGAGACGTAGCCGGTTTCCCACGACGACTTGGCCAGGAAGACCGGAGCCTGGTCGATGTCGACGGCCATCTGGGGGCGGTACTTGCCGGCGAAGTCGTCAAGGTCGGCCTTGTCCCCGGCCACCCAACGGGCTTCGGCGTAGGGCGACGGCTCGAAGATGACGTCGAGGTTGTATTCCTCGCCCAGACGGTCGGCCATGACCTCGAACTGCAGCTGGCCGACGGCGCCGACGATGAAGTCCGAGCCCAGTTCGGGGCGGAACAGCTGGGTCACGCCTTCCTCGGCCAGACCCTCCAGCGCCTTCTTCAGGTGCTTGGCCTTCAGCGGGTCCTTGACGCGGACGCGCTGCAGGATTTCCGGGGCGAAGTTGGGCAGGCCGGCGAAACGGATCATGCCGCTTTCCGACAGGCTGTCGCCGACGCGCAGCACGCCGTGGTTGGGGATGCCGATGACGTCGCCGGCATAGGCGTCCTCGGCCAGTTCACGGTCGCTGGCGAAGAACATGATGGGGGCGTTGACGCTCAGCTGCTTGCCGGTGTTCTGGACCTTCAGCTTCATGCCGCGCTTGAACGATCCCGAGGCCATGCGGAACATGGCGATGCGGTCGCGGTGGTTGGGGTCCATATTGGCCTGGACCTTGAAGACGAAGCCGGTGACTTCGTTGTGGCCCGGCTCGACCGAGATCTCTACGGGCGCGGGGGCGTTGCGGGTCTCGGGCGGGGCTTCCTTGCGGGCCGGCATGACCTTGGGCGGCGGCGCCCATTCGCCGATGGCGGCCAGCAGTTCGTCGATGCCGAAGTGGCGCAGGGCCGAGCCCCACAGCACGGGCGTCATGTGGCCTTCGAGGAAGGACTGGCGGTTGAAGGCGGGATAGCCGGCCTCGACCAGTTCCTGGGCCTCCATCAGGGCCTCGTGCTCGCCGGCCTCGAAGTATTGCGCGGCCTCGGCCAGGGGCAGGGGGGCGGGGTGGCCGGGGTCCTCGGCGGCGCCGGCGGGCTTCTTGGTATAGGGCTGGAACTTGCCGGTGCCCATCTCGACCATGCCGCGCAGACGGTTGCCGCTCTCGGCGGGCCACCAGATCGGGGCGGGGTCCAGTTGCAGACGGGACGCGATCTCGTCCAGCAGGGCCATCGGGTCCTGGGCTTCGCGGTCCAGCTTGTTGATGAAGGTGATGATCGGAATGTCGCGCAGGCGGCAGACCTCGAACAGCTTCAGCGTCTGCGGCTCGATGCCCTTGGCGGCGTCCAGCACCATGATGGCGCAGTCGGCGGCGGTCAGGGTGCGATAGGTGTCTTCGGAGAAGTCTTCGTGGCCTGGCGTGTCCAGCAGGTTGAACATCTTGGCCACGCCGTCGGACGTGGTGTGCTCGAACGTCATGACCGAGGCCGAGACCGAAATGCCCCGTTCCTTCTCGATCTTCATCCAGTCGGACTGGGTCCGCCGGTTCTCGCCGCGCGCCCGCACGGCGCCCGCCGCGCGGATGGCGCCGCCGGCCAGCAGGATATGCTCGGTCAGCGTCGTCTTGCCGGCGTCAGGGTGCGCGATGATGGCGAAGGTCCGGCGGCGGCCGGCCTCTTCAGGCAGGGTCAGTTTCGACATGGCGCGCACGTAGCGCGAGCAGCAACGAAAGTCACTCCGTGGCGTCCACAAGGGCAGGGCGTCGCCCCGGCCATCCGGTGGGATTCGTCATGGGATTTCACAATCCTGTGAAAGACCCTTCGCGAAGCGGGGCTTTTGGGGGCATGCTCGTTTCCGTGAGACGCCGGTCCATGAGTCCGTCGCCGCAAGGGAAAAGGAAACGACATGGCTTTGGTGCATCCGGGCAAGGTCCCGTCCGTCCGCGTCGAGCGGGAAATCCATCCGGCGATCTGTCTTCTGGCGGGCTTTGGCGTCATCACTCTGCTGGCGAGTGGCGTGCATTTGCTGTTCGCCCTGCTCTAGGATGTCTCCTCGGCGGAGGCCGCATCGACGTCTTCCTCCGCCGGTTCTTCGCCGCGCGCCTTTGCGAGCAGGGCGCGCACGGCGCCTGAACTGCCGTGCGGGTGGTTGGCCAGCGGTTCCAGCAGGGCGATCGCCTCGGCGTTTCGACCGCGCATCACCAAGGCATTGGCCAGGTCATACCGCGCCTCGCTCAACTGGGGCGCCAGCGCAAAAGCCTGATCCAGCACGGCGATATCGTTGTCATTGGGGTAGCCGGCGTCGCTTCGACGATTGCGGGCCGCCAGCATCAGGGTGATGTAGTTCAGGTCGTCCTGGCGATGAGCGCGCACCAGGAAGGCGCGCGCCTCGGCGGCCAGACGGTCGGCCTCGTCTGGGTCTTCGACATCCTGGATGGCCGCCACGCGGGCGCGGGCAAGATATTGCAGAGCCTCAACATGTCCGGGCTCCAGCGTCAGCAGACGTTGAAGCGGCGCTTCGGCGGCGGCCGGATCGCCGAAATGCAGTTCGGCATGACCCAGGGCCAGCAGGGCCAGGGGATCGTCCGGGTAGCGCGCGGCCAGGCGGCGCACCTCTGCGGCGGTGGCAGGACGCAGGTCGGCGGGGACGCCCAGCTTCAGGCGCTGGTTCAGCAGCAGCAGGTCATCAGCGGATTCCGGCATCGACGTGATCGTCACGGGGGCGGCGGGGATGGCCGCCGTGACGATCTGGAAGGACAGATTGCCGGTCGCATAGCGCCGCAGGGTGTCGCGCAGCCGGATCATGTTCAGGCCGGTCGCCCGCTCCATCGCTTCGACGGAATCGCCGCCCGCGCCGACGTCCAGCAGATAGGCCGACAGCATCTTCTGCCGCTCGGGATTGCTCATGAACCAGTGGGTCAGCAGCCAGGCCAGGGGGTAATAGGTCTCGCCATTGGCGGCGCGCTCCTGGGGACGGCGCGACAGAAGGTCCTTCATCTCCATCCACGGGGCGCTCATCAGCCAGGCCGCCCGATTTTCGTTGAAACGCCCCACGGTGAAACGATCAGCCTTGATCTCGACTGTGGCGTAGTATTCGGCGAAGCCTTCGACGAACCAGCCGGGATAGGCGTAGGAGAAGTTGTGCATCATGAAGTGATGCGCGTACTCGTGCTTCAGGGTGTCGACGTTCCGGTCGCGAATGGCGACGCCGAAGATGTCTTCGCCCGAGGCGCTGTAGAAGCCGGCCAGGCTGCTCGAAGCGCCCGGACGGACCTTGGCCAGTTCGGCCGAAGACGCCACCAGGTAGATCGGCAGTTTGCGCAGGGTCGGCGTGTCGCCCGGCAGGCCCATCCGATAGCGCAGCACGCGGTCGTAGGACTCCAGCTCCTGCACGAAGTCGCGCAACTGGCGGTCGCCGACATCGCTGTAAACGATGAAACGGTCGCTCTCGGCCTTGCGCCATTCGGCGTGGGCGGGCGCAGCCGTCGCCAGGGCGGCCGCCAGGACGGCGGCGAGGCCGGGCCTCGACCGACGGCGTTGGCTCGAAGTTATCTGATTGAAAAGCATAATGAGTTCCCCCGCCGCACTAGCCGGACGGGCTTACCCAAGGTGGTGACGCAAGAAAAGGGGGCGCGGCGTCAGGCCGCCATGCGTCCCCAGACGGCCTTGTCGGCGGCGACGGCGCTCAGGCGGCCGTGGGCGGCGCGGGACTGAAGCTGGCGCATGATCATCTCAGGCAGGGCGCAAAAGCGCGGCTCGACCAGTTCGGGCGCGCAGCCGGCGTCGGGGGCGGCGAACAGGGCGGCGTTCACGCCCTCGGTCTTGTGCGCGATCAGCCAGGCCAGACGCCGGGCGCGGGCCGGATCGTTCCGGTGCAGCATGGGGTCTTCGGCGAAGAGGTCGCAGCCCATTTCCAGCACATAGTCGAAGTCCAGCTTCTCGAAGCGCCGCACGTCATGGCTCGGGGCCGGGCAGGCCTCGTCCAGATCGAACACGACGTCGTTCAAGAGAAACAGCATGGGCCGTCCACCGCTACGCTGGGCCCTTCTGGCCCGATGAGACAGGCTTACCGGCGACTCGCTTGCGGTCCGGTTCACGAACGCGGTGAACGCGCGGTTAGGCATTATTTGTGGGGCCTACCGCCCTTCGGGCTGCTTGAGGCCTGATTCACGCTTGGGCTTATCGCGCTGCACGAGGCCCGTTGGAATCTTGGGATTTTGGCGCTGCTTTCCTCCCCATTGCATGGAGAGGGGGACCATGAAGTGGTGGAGGGGGCGACACGACGCTGACCATATGAAGCGCAAACTTGGACCGGGCGGGGCCGCCCCCTCCGTCACGGGCGCTTACCCCTCCTGCACCTTCTCCGTCAGGAAGTGCCGTCCCTGGCGGTCTTCGATCTCGACCACCCAGAGATCGGGATCATAGCGGCGCTGGCGTTCGATATAGGCGTCCAGCTCGCTCTCCATCTCGCTGACGACGGGCTGGATCCACAGGGGTTCGCCGTCCATGCCGGTGGCCTCGGTGAACAGGCGCGCCGTGCGCTCAGACGTGTTGTAGGCCTTGACGATGACGGCGCCGCCGCGCGGGTCGCCCTTCTTGACCACGGTGGCGTAGGCGCCCTCCAGTTCGGCGCGGCGGATCAGGGCGCCGGCCCAGACATCGGTGGAAAGAAGCAATTCGCTAACCCTGATTGGACACGGGACCGGAACCTTGCGGCCCTAGGGTCGAGCCCATGAGGATAGGCCTTTCCCCCCGAACCGCCAGCAGAATGCTGGCCGCCACGGTCGCCGCCATGACGCTGGCGGCCCCGGTCGGCGCGGCGCGGGCGGCGGTGACGGACGCCTTCTACGATCGCGCCTTCATGCTGGCCGCGCACCGCAAGTGCGGCCTGTTCGAGCCCCAACTGATCGCCGCTCTCGACGCCGCCGCCTGGCAGGCGCGGGGCGCGGCCCTGCGCGCGGGAACCTCGGCGGCCGATCTGTCGGCGGCGGCGGCGCGGGCGCAATCCAAGGCCGCGCGCACGGCTTGCGACGACGGCGACCTGGGCCGGGTGCGGGTGCGGGTGGAGGCGGGCTTCGCCGGCTGGTCGCGGGCGGCCCGGATGAGCTTCCCCGGCGATCGTTCCGCTTGGCGCGGCGACCGCTATGAAAGCCAGGCGATCGGCTGGCGTCTGGTGCAGGACAGCGCGACCGGCGGCTCGCCGGTGCGCTTCGGCCTGGCCGGAACCGGGCCGACAGCGACCACGCCGGTGGCGGTGGTCTCCTTCGTGGGCCGGCCCCGACCCTATGCCGCGCGGCTGGTCATGCGCGACCGGGACCAGGCGCCGCGCGTCTGGCTGACGGGCGGCGGTCTGCCGCCGGAATCGGTGCGCCGCGTCTTCTTCGCCGCCTCGGCCCAGGCCGCTGAACCGACCCTGCTGAGCGAGGGCGCGCGTCAGGGCGAGGTCTGGACCTTCTCGACCCAGGCCGCCGACGCCATCGCCCAACTGGACCCGCGCGAGACCTTCGTCATCCAGTTCCTGTTCCGCGACGACAGCGTGGCGGAAGCTCGCTTCGAGGCCGGCGATTTCGCCGCCGGCCGCGCCTTCCTGGCCATGGGCGCAATCTAGACGCCGTCCGCAGCGACCCTGGTTCTTCGTCCCACGAGCCGCCGTATAGAAGCCGCGTCGCGTCCTGAGCCTGCCACCCTGGGGCGCCAACATCGCACACCACATCGACGGTGATGTCCGCTCCCGACCCATTGCGGACCTACGAAAAATATCCTTGGCTGACGGTATGCTCAGAACCTACTCGATGCTCTCCCGCGCGGCCCAGCTTGTGGGAGTGCTGGTGCTTGCGGGTTCTCTCTTTCTTGCCATCGCCTTCCTGCAAGATGGCGACAAACCCGCCGCGCTTTTCTGCGCGACCATGACCCTGGCCTCAGCCGCCTTCATCGTCCTCGCAGGCTGGATGCGGAAGCGGATGAAGGCGTGGTCAGATAAGTTCCCACCTAGCGTCCGCTAACCACCCACAGCAGCCACGCCTTCAGAGCGCTTTCCAGGTCTGAGACCCATCGGCGCCGCCGAGGCTTCGACCTTGGCCTGAGGGAACTGTCCGAGGACACCTTCGTTCATCGAGCGGCGTGCGCGGCGCGGGCGCGGCTTCGGGAGGCGGGTGATGGGCCATCTGGATCGCAGGGCGGTTCTGGCCGGCGGGATCGTTTCGGGGGGTCTGGCCCTGGCGACGGGCGGGCAGGCATTTCAGGTCGATCGCCCGGCCGAGACCCTGTTTCGACAAGTGCGCGTGTTCAACGGGCGGTCCGCCGCCGTCTCGGGGCCCGCCGACGTCCTGGTGCGGGGCCAGACGATCGCGGCCGTGGGGGCCGGGCTGACCACAGGCGGCCGGGTGATCGACGGGCGCGACAGAACCCTGATCCCGGGTCTGATCGACATCCATGCCCATCTGGAATTCTACAACCTGCCAGCGCTCGAGTTCAGCAGCGCCGACCCCCATTATCTGCAGATTCGCCAGGCCGCCGCCGCGCGCGACTTCCTGATGTGCGGCTTCACCTCGGTCCGGGACGCCGGGGGGCCGACCTTCGGCCTCAAGCGGGCCATCGACGAGGGCTTCGTGGCGGGGCCGCGAATCTGGCCGTCGGGGGCCATCATCTCCCAGACCTCGGGACATGGGGAATCGCGGGCGATCAACCAGTTGCCGTCGCCGTGGAACCGCGAACTGACGGCGCATGAACGCGCCGGCTATCTGGCCGTGGCGGACGGCGTGCCCCAGGTTCTGGAAAGGGTGCGCGAGCAGCTGTTCCAGGGCGCCAGCCAGATCAAGCTGGCCATCGGCGGCGGGGTCAGCTCCAACTTCGACCCCCTGGACGTCACCCAGTTCAGCCCCGAGGAAATCCGCGCGGCGGTCGGGGCCGCCGAGGACTGGGGGACCTATGTGATGGTGCATGGCTATACGCCCCGCGCCATCAACCGGGCGATCGACTGCGGGGTGAAATGCATCGAGCACGGCCAGCTGCTGGACGAGGCCACGATGCGGCGGATGGCGAATGAGGGCGTCTGGCTCAGCCTTCAGCCCTTCCTGGAGGACGAGGACGCCATTCCCACGGCGCCCGGCTCGGCCAATGAACGGAAATATCGTCAGGTCGCCGAGGGCACGGACCGCGCCTATGGCCTGGCCCGGCGACTGGGGCTCAAGGTGGGCTTCGGCACGGACATTCAGCTCAATCCCAGGGGCGCCGTTCGCCAGGCCCACTATCTGCCGAAGCTGCTGCGCTGGTACGGGGCCGGCGAGGCGCTGAAGATGGCGACCCACGACAACGCCGCCCTGCTGGCCCTGTCTGGTCTGCGCAGCCCCTATGAGGGGCGCCTCGGCGTGATCGAGCCGGGCGCGCTCGCCGATCTTCTGCTGGTCAATGGCGATCCGGTGGCTGACCTCAACCTGCTCTCGGACCCCGCGCGGAACCTTGCCGTCATCATGAAGGACGGGGTCCTGGTCAAGGACGCCGCCTGACCCTGGCTCTGCCTCACGCCTGAAAGGTCGTATTGACATCTTCGTCAATTAATGCGCTTTGGGTGAGGCGATGGGGGTGTCCGGAAAGGCCTCTGATCGCGCCGGCTTGATGCGCCTGACCTGCAGGGCGCGTCACCTGATTGTGTGATCCCTCGACTTCGCCCGCTCCGGTTCGTCCGGGGCGGGCTTTTTATCGCCTAGTCCAGTCGGGTCTGGATACGCTTCAGCGGGGGAAGGCCTTTCAACTGGCTCCAGATCAGCACCGCCTTTCCGTCGCGCGGCGGGGCCACGGTGCAGGTAAAGCCCTGGAACGGCGCGCCGTCGCGCATCAGCAGCAGCACCCCCGGCGAGGGGACCTCTGCGCGGTAGGTGACGCCGTCCAGTTGATCGATCTCATCAAGGCGGGCGTGGATGGCCGCCACGTCGGTTTGCGCGCGGTTCGAGCCGAAATACATCATGCCGCCGTCGGCGCGGAACCGCAGATAGTCGTGGGGCGCCAGGGCGTAGTGGGCCTCGACCCCCGTTTCGCCCGCCGTCACCATCTGACCCTGCCACAGGCCCACGACGTCGGCGAAGCCGCAGGGGCGGCCCTCGGCCAAGGGCTCGGCTTCAAATCCCGACTGGGCTTGGGCCGGGGCGGAGCCGACCGCCAGGCCGGCCGCAGCCGCCGCGATGGAAAGGGCTTTGAGCATCAGTCTTCCCAACTGCGTGCGGATGAGGGAGCGCGCAATCTGTCACGGTCTTCGGGCTCTGGCGCGTCCTTTCTCAGCCGAGGCCATAGTGGTCGGCCAAGGCCTGCAGGCCCTGTTTCAGCACGGTCTTGCCCTGGCGGCGCCGCAGGGAGAGGGTCTGTTCCGCCAGTTGCAGCGACGTGCCGTGGATGCAGACGTGTTCGACCAGGGCGCGCAGGCACGGGCCGCAGGCGGAAAGCGCGGCCTCGACGCGGGCTGAGGCCGACAAGGCGCGATCGGTCGGCTCGACGCGGGCCGAGGAGCCGCCGCCGGCGCGAGGCAGGGCGTCCCAGCGCATGGTGAGCGAGGGGCTGCTGAGGGCCGTCTCGGCCTCCTGCCGCAGCCGCTCGCCCGCGGCGACCTCGGCAGGGCTGAGCCAGGGCCGGCCCGAGGCGTCCTTGCGCCGGGCCAGCCAGGCGATCGGGCTTTCCCCCAGATTGGCGCGGCGCAGGCTCAGGCGGCCGTCAGGCTCCATGACGGGGCGTTCGCCCTCGATCAGGCCGGGGCGGCCGGGCGGCGGCGAGGGCGAAAGCGAGGTGTTGGTCGCGGGCTGGGGGCGGGGCAGCCAGCCGCCGCCGTCGCGCCGCTTCAGGCCGGGCCGCTCGATCAGGGCGCGGAACGCCGTCTCGTCCAGGGTCAGCACCACCCGCCCGCGCCGGTCGCCGCCGAGCCGCAGGGGGTAGGCGGCGCCCGACTGGTCCAGCCAGGCGCCGGGACGGTCCAGCAGGGCGCGCGCCCGTTCCAGCAGCCGGCTCATCGGCCGCCGCCCGGCGTCGCGGCCAGGTCGATGGCGGGCAGTTCCGACACCGCGCGCAGACAGGCCTCCAGCCCGTCCATGACCGCGTCGTACCGATCGTTGTCGCGCGCATCCTCGGCCCAGCGGCAGGCGGTCGAGGCCGTGGCGCGGTTCAGGCCGAAGGCGTGGCCGACCCGCTCCAGCGGCCAGCCATAGGAGACATGGGCCAGATACATGGCCGACCAGCGGGCGCGACAGGCGCGGGGCCGCGTCCGCTCGCGCCGCAGCATCTCGGACGCCGGCGCGCCGAAGGCGTAGGCCGCCAGATGCAGGGCCGCGTCGGCGCGGATGCGGTCGCCCTCCGTCACCGGCACGCGATAGGGCTCGGCCCGATAGGATTCCATGTCGTCAGTTGCTCCCGAACGTCTTTTTCTGTGACCCCATCCTAGGGTCGGCGACGGGGTGGGCTAGGAATCTTGTCCTAATGCACGTCAGAATCGGACGCTTCGCCTTGTCGGGCGCGGGATTGGCTGTGGACGATTGGGTGCGCGACGGGGGAATGTTTCGCGCGTCAAGGGGGCATGTCGCGCCACATGGTTAATAAATTAACGAATCCTTGACTCGGGACTCTCGACGGCGATTCGCAAATCAGCCTAAGCGTTTCATATCGGGACCCGTTAACCCTTCTTAAGGTTTTGACCCGTTAACGTTGGAACAAGGTTACCCGGTCGTCGTCTTCTCGGCGGTCGCAGCCAAGCTTTGCCTGGAGGGGCATGAATGCGCGTCCTGCTGATTGAAGACGATCACGCCACCGCCCAGAGCATCGAACTGATGCTCAAGTCGGAAGGCTTTAATGTCTATACGACCGACCTGGGTGAAGAAGGCATCGATCTGGGCAAGATCTATGACTACGACCTCATTCTGCTGGACCTGAACCTGCCCGACATGAGCGGCCTCGAGGTTCTGCGTCAGCTGCGCGTCGGCAAGATCAATACGCCGGTCATGATCCTCTCGGGCACGCACGAGATTGAAACCAAGGTCAAGACCTTCGGCGGCGGCGCCGACGACTATCTGACCAAGCCCTTCCACAAGGACGAGCTGATCGCGCGCACCCACGCCGTGGTCCGTCGCTCCAAGGGTCACGCCCAGGCCATCATCCACACCGGCGAGATCGCCGTGAACCTGGACGCCAAGACGGTCGAGGTCGACGGTCACCGCGTGCACCTGACCGGCAAGGAATATCAGATGCTGGAGCTGCTCTCGCTCCGCAAGGGCACGACCCTGACCAAGGAAATGTTCCTGAACCATCTCTATGGCGGCATGGACGAGCCCGAGCTGAAGATCATCGACGTCTTCATCTGCAAGCTGCGCAAGAAGCTGGCGACGGCGGCGAACGGCAAGCACTACATCGAAACCGTCTGGGGCCGGGGCTATGTCCTGCGCGACCCGTCGGAAGGCGCGATCAACGTCGCCGCCTGATTGACCGCCTGAGCCTCCACTCAGGTCTGGAATTGGAAGCGCCCGCCGGGAAACCGGCGGGCGTTTTTTCTGTCTTGGCCTTCTCCCTCAAGGGGAGAAGGATGAAGCCAACGCGTGGAACATCGGATTGGCCCGGCCCGCCGCGTCGAACAGCAGGGGGCTGTCCTTGCCGTCGTCCTCGGACCCGCGCCGCAGCCAGCTGTCGGTGTCGCGCAGGCCCCAGACGGTGAAGGCGAACTGCTGGGCGCGGGGCAGGGCCATGAAGGCCTCCGCCAGTTCGGCGACGCGGGCGGTCTGTTGCGCGATCCGCTGCTGGCGCGGCTTCAGGTCGAACAGGCGGTTTCCGCTCCGTAGCGAGGCGTCCAGTTCGGCGACGTGGATGGGCAGGCCGAACTGGGCCAGCTCGCGCATGAAGGCGGCGGCCTGTCCTGCGGGAATATCGATGTCGAGATGGCTCTGCGTGCCCAGACCCGTGACCGGGGCGCCCGCCTTCAGCAGCCGTTCGACCAGCCGCAGATAGGTGGCGCCCTTCACCGGATTGTTCTCGAGGTCGTAGTCGTTGAGGAAGAGGACCGCTTCGGGCGCGGCCAGCCTCGCCTGCTCGAAGGCGCGGATGATATAGGCGTCGGTCCCGCCCAGACCCTCGCTCCAGACGCAGTCGCGCAAGCCCTTGCCGTCGTGCGTCACCGGCTCGTTGACCACGTCCCAGCCGACGATCTGGCTGCGCCAGCGGCCAGCGACTTCGGCGATATAGCGGTCGTATTCGGCGGCGAAACGGGCGCGGTCGCCGGTCAGGGCTTTGAACCAGGGGTGGTCCTGCGCGTACCAGATCAGGGCGTGGCCAAAGAGGCGCAGGCCGTGATCGCGGGCGAAGACGGCGATGCGGTCGGGCGCGTCGAAGCGCAGCGAGCCGTCGGCCTGGAGGATGTACTCCATCTTCATCTCCCACTCGGGCGTGAGCTGGGAGACGTGATCGGACGCCAGCCTGACCCAGGCCGGGTCCGACAGTTGGCCCGTCATGCAGGCCGTGCCGACGGGGAAGGGGGCGAGGGATTTCAGCGGGCGGACGGGGCCGCTCGGAACCGGCGTGGCCGCTTCGCCGGGACCGCAGGCAGCGAGGGCGAGCGTCGAGGCTAGCAGGGCGCGGCGCGACATATCCTCTCCCGCGCGCGGGGGAGGATCTAGAGGCGTGTCAGCCCCCCGCACGGCGCCTCAGGCCCATTTCGTCGAAGGCGGCGGTTTCGCGTTTGGCGGCGGCGAGCAGCTTGCTGAGGCGGGTCGCCTCGGCGACGTGCTCGAACTTCTTCAACTCCTCGAAGGCGCTGGTCAGGGCGTCGCGGGCGCCTTCTTCCTCGGCGCCGACAGCGGCGACCAGGCCTTCGGCGTCAGCGCGCTTCAGCGCCCAGCCCTTGAGGTAGGCTTGCAGCATCATGCCGGAGGTCGGGTCCAGACGGGCGTTCTGGCGCTCGATCTCGACCTCGGCGTCCAGCACGGCGACGCGCATCTCGGCCTCGGCCTTGCGGGCGGCGACCTCGGCCAGACGCTTCTGCAGCGTCTCGACTTCGTAGTTGGAGATGCGGATCAAGGATTGAGCCCAGGCGGTCATAAGGTGTTCCAGATCACGGTTAGACCATTCCTTGGTTCAGAATGGTTTCCAGACGGTCAAAGCTTTCGCTCAAACTGGTGTGGTCGTCCTTGTCCTGGCCGAGGAAGTCCTCGAGCGCGGGGTTCAGGGCGATGGCGCGGTCGACGATGGGGTCGGCCCCGGTGCGGTAGGCGCCGATCTTGATCAGCTCTTCCATGTTGGCATAGGCCGACAGGCACTGACGGGCGCGGCGGTTCAGTTCACGCTCGGGCGGGGTCTGACAGCCGGGCAGGGTCCGGCTGACCGACTTCAGCACGTCGATGGCGGGGAAGCGGCCGCGCTCGGCGATCTTGCGGTCCATGACGATGTGGCCGTCGAGGATGCCTCGCACGGCGTCGGCGATCGGCTCGTCATGGTCGCCGCCGTCCACCAGAACGGTGAACAGGGCGGTGATCGGCCCGGCCTCGGTACCGTCGGGGCGGATCGGGCCGGGACCGGCGCGCTCCAGCAGCTTGGGCAGTTCGGTGAAGACGGTGGGCGTATAGCCCTTGGTCGTCGGCGGCTCGCCTGCGGCCAGACCGATCTCGCGCTGGGCCATGGCGAAGCGGGTGACGCTGTCCATCAGGCACAGGACTTCCAGCCCTTGGTCTCTCAGGTATTCCGAGATGGCCAGGGTCATATAGGCCGACTGGCGCCGCTTCAGCGCCGGTTCGTCCGAGGTGGCGACGACGACGATGGCGCGCTTCAGGCCCTCTTCGCCGAGGGTCTCCTCGATGAACTCGCGGACCTCGCGGCCCCGCTCGCCGATAAGGCCGACGACGACGACGTCGCAGGTGGCCTGCTTGGCCAGCATGGACAGAAGCACCGACTTGCCCACGCCCGAACCGGCGAAGATGCCGAGGCGCTGACCCCGGCAGGTGGTGGTGAAGACGTCCATCGAGCGCACGCCCAGATCCAGCCGCTCGCCCACCCGGCCGCGCGAATGGGCCGGGGGCGGCGAGGCGCGCAGGGGGTAGGGGACGGCGCCTTGCGGCAACGGCCCCAGACCGTCGATGGGCAGGCCGAAGGCGTCGATGATGCGGCCCAGCCAGGCCGTCGTCGGGCGCACGCTGGCGGCGGTGTCGATGATCTTGATGTCGGCGCCGGGGGCCACGCCCTCGACCGGACCGAAGGGCATCAGCAGGGCCTTGGCGTCGCGGAAACCGACGACCTCGGCGGGCAGGGGGGCTTGTCCGCGCCGCTCGATCTCGGCCCGGGCGCCGACCGCCAGACGCGACAGGCCGCCGCGCGATTCGATCAGCAGTCCGCTGACGCCCGCCACCTTGCCGGTGACGACCAGCGGGTCGATCGCTTCGACGGCGGCGACGAGATTGCGCAAAGAAACGGCCCCTGAAGACGGCGTCGGGGTGGTCCGAACGCAGCGCCTCTATCCGTTAACGGATGCCTCATCGTGGTTAACGAGCGGTGAAGTCGGGCTACGGGTTGGCCCTTAGATCGCGCCGCAGAAAAAGGAAGGTTTCAAATTTTACACTCCAGGCGCAATCAACCGAAGCTATCGCTGGGGAGCGGGCTGGATGTTCGGCAACAAACGCCACAAGCAGATGGAGCAGAAGCTCCATGATCTGGATAGTAAGCTGGCCGCCATCGGCCGGTCCCAGGCCCTGATCGAGTTCGATCTGGACGGGGTCATACTGGACGCCAACGACAACCTGCTGAAGACCATGGGTTATCGTCTCGACGAAATCAGGGGCCAGCACCACCGCATCTTCATGGACCCTGCCGAAGCGGCCAGCCCGGCCTACGCCCAGTTCTGGCAGGATCTCAACGCGGGGCGCTTCGTCGCCACCAAGTTCCGCCGTCTGGCCAAGGGCGGGCGCGAGGTCTGGCTGCAGGCCAGCTACAACCCGGTCATGGGCCCCGACGGCCGGCCCAGCAAGGTGGTCAAGCTGGCGGTGGACATCACCGAGGCCGAACAGGAGGCCGCCCGCCGCGAGGCTGCGCGGCTGGAGGCCGAGGCGGCCCAGAACGGCCTGGTCGAGGCCCTGGCGGGCAGCCTGTCGCGGCTGTCGGACGGCGACCTGACGGCCCTGATCGAACGCGACATGGACGGCGCCCACGGTCGGGTGAAGGACGACTTCAACAATGCAGTCGACTGCCTGCGCCAGACCATGAACCAGGTGCTGCACGCCGTGTCCGGTCTGCGCGGCGGCTCGGACGAAATCTCCACCGCCTCGGACGACCTGTCGCGCCGCACCGAGCAGCAGGCGGCTTCGCTGGAAGAAACCGCCGCCGCCCTCGACGAGATCACCGCCACGGTGAAGCGCAGCGCCGAGGGCGCGCGCCAGGCGGCGACGGTCGCCGGCGAGGCGCGCGGCCAGGCCGATCGCTCGGGCCTGGTGGTGCGCGAGGCGGTCGCGGCCATGGACGGCATCCGTCAGAGCTCGAACCAGATCAGCGACATCATCGGCGTCATCGACGAGATCGCCTTCCAGACCAATCTGCTGGCCCTGAACGCCGGCGTCGAGGCGGCGCGGGCGGGCGACAGCGGGCGAGGCTTTGCGGTCGTCGCCTCCGAGGTCCGCGCGCTGGCGCAGCGGTCCGCCGAGGCGGCCAAAGAGATCAAGGCCCTGATTTCCGCCTCCGCCGCCGAGGTGGCGCAAGGCGTCAAGCTGGTCAATGAGGCGGGCGCCTCGCTGGAGGGCATCGCCGGCAAGGTGGGTGAGATGGACGCCCTGGTGGCCGAGATCGCGGCCTCGGCCCAGGAACAGTCCTCGGGTCTGGGCCAGGTCAATGCGGCGGTGAACCAGATGGATCAGGTGACGCAGCAGAATGCCGCCATGGTCGAGCAGACCACGGCGGCGGCGGCCAACCTGAAGACCGAGGCCGAAGGGCTGGCCCGCATGGTCGGGCGCTTCCGCACGGGCGAGGCCGGGGCGCCGACCGTGCTGGAAGAGCAGCGGGCGCGGCTGCGGGCCGCCTTCTGATCCGTCAGGCCGGGGCGCCGGGTTCGCTGAGGTCGGGGGACTGGCCCCTCGGCGCGGTCAGGACGGCGCCGATGGAGGCGGCGATGATGCAGCCGATCGCCAGCCACTGCAGAGGGCTGAGCTGTTCGTGCAGCAGAACCATGCCCGCCACGGCGCCGATGGCCGGCTCGACGCTGAGCAGGACGCCGAAGGTGCGCTTGGGGATGTGACGCAGGGCGATCATCTCCAGCGAATAGGGCAGGGCGCTGGACACCAAAGCCACGCCGAGACCCAGCAGCAGGACCGAGGGCGCCAGCAGGGCCGCGCCCGCCGTCGAGACGCCGAAGGGCAGGATGACCAGGGCGGCGGTGCTCATGCCCAGCGCCACCGACTGACCCGCGTGCATGTGCGACAGGCGCTTGCCGAAGACGATATACAGAGCCCAGCACAGGCCGGCGAAGGCGGCGAAGCCGACGCCGACCGGGTCCAGCCCCTCGACCCCGCTCCAGATCGGCAACAGCAGGGCCAGGCCGGCGACGGCCAGGCCGACCAGGGCGAAATGCACCAGCTTGCGGGAATGGATCAGGGCCAGGGCCAGCGGACCGCTGAACTCAATGGCGATGGCCAGGCCGAGCGGAATGGTCCGCAGCGCCATGTAAAAGCTGAGGTTCATCAGTCCCAGCACCAGGCCGTAGAGCAGCACCCGTCCGGCGTCGGCGCGGGTCAGCCGGAACCGCCACGGCCGCCAGACGGCGATCAGGACCAGGGCCGACAGGCCGACGCGCAAGGTCGCCGTGCCCTCCGCCCCGACGAGCGGAAACAGGCCCTTGGCGAAGGAGGTGCCGACCGCCAGCGACACCATCCCGCCGACCAGGGCGAGATAGGGCAGGGCGGCCGAAAGGCGCGGCGAATCCAGGGACAGGGTGGGGGTGGACATCGGCCGGGAACCTAGTGAAAAGCCGCCTGTGTTTCTCGCTGAAATCTGCTGATAGAATGCAAGAAAGCATCATCAGGGTGAATTCAAATGCAGGAAACTGTCGCTCTCGATGACTTCGACCGTCGTCTGCTGGATCTGGTGCGGCGTGACAACCTGCAGCCCGCGCGGGTGCTGGCCGAAAAGGTCGGGCTATCGGAATCGGCGGTGTCGCGGCGGCTGCGGCGTCTGCGCGACGACAGGGTCATCGTCGCCGACGTGGCGGTGATCGACGAGGGGCGGCTGGAGCGCGCCCTGACCATGCATGTCCTGGTCGAGATGGAGCGCGAGGGGACCGCCGTGCTGGACGCCCTGATCGCCAGCCTGACCGCCCGTCCCGAGGTCCAGGCCGCCTGGTATGTGACCGGCGAGACCGATTTCGTCCTCTATGTCCGCGTGCCGACGATGGAGGCCTATGAGGTCTTTACGCGTGAGGTGCTGAACGACGACGCGCGGGTGCGGGCCTTCAAGACCCTGATCTCGATCCGCGAGGTCCTGCCCTTTGATCCGGCGCGGCGGCGATTGGCGGGGTGAGGGTCTATAGCTGCGCTTAAACGGCGGTGAGAAATCCTGTGAGGCGCGATCTTGCCTCGGGCGTATAAGGGCTGTCACTTAGACGAAACTCGCCGCACGGAGATCTCCCCATGTCCGACACCGCCTACGACGCCAGCCGCCACAAGAAGGCCGGACGCGGCCGGGTCTATGACAGCATCATCGACACCATCGGCGACACGCCCCTGGTGCGGCTGCCCAATCTGACGGCGGAGTATCAGCCCAAGGCCACCGTGCTGGCCAAGCTGGAGTTCTTCAACCCGATCGCCTCGGTCAAGGACCGCATCGGCGTGGCCATGGTCGAGGCCTTGGAGCAGGCGGGCAAGATCAAGCCCGGCTCCGTGCTGATCGAGCCGACCTCGGGCAACACCGGCATTGCTCTGGCCTTCGTGGCGGCGTCCAAGGGCTACAAGCTGATCCTGGTCATGCCCGAGAGCATGTCGATCGAACGCCGCAAGATGCTGGCCCTGCTGGGCGCCGAACTGGTGCTGACCCCGGCGGAGCAGGGGATGAAGGGCGCCATCAGCATGGCCCAGGATCTGATCGCCCGCACCCCCGGCGCCGTCAGCCCCTCGCAGTTCGAGAACCCCGCCAACCCGGTCATCCACGAGGTCACGACCGCCGAGGAGATCTGGAACGACACGGCGGGCGCGGTGGACATCGTCGTCGCCGGGGTGGGCACCGGCGGCACCATCACCGGCGTCGGCCATGCGCTGAAGGCCAGGAAGCCCTCGGTGAAGATGATCGCCGTCGAGCCGACCGCCTCGCCGGTCCTGTCGGGCGGCGCGCCGGGGCCGCACAAGATCCAGGGCATCGGCGCCGGCTTCGTGCCCTCCATCATCGACCGCGCCGTGATCGACGGGGTCGAACAGGTCTCAAACGACGAAGCCTTCGACATGGCGCGCAAGGTGGCGCGGGTCGAGGGCGTGCCGGTCGGCATCAGCTCGGGCGCGGCCCTGATCGCCGCCTTCCGCCAGGCCGCGCTGGACGAGAACGCCGGCAAGACCATCGTCGCCATCATCCCCAGCTTCGCCGAACGCTACCTGTCCACGGCCCTGTTCGAAGGGCTGTAGGTCAGTAGAAAAAGGCAGGTTTTTTCGCCCTCACGCGCGGTTAACCGGCTCGCGCTAGGGTAGCGTGACCATGTCTGTACCGGCCGCCATTCCTGTCCCCGACCGCCCGCCCGGGTCGTCGAAAGCGCGCCAGACGCTGCTGCGGCGGCTGGCGGACGTCGTCTGCCTGCCCGCCAGCCGGGTTAACGCCTTTGAGCGGGCGGTGACGGGCGACCTGCTGGTGGACCTGCTGCGGCTGGCCTCCGTCGAGGAGCGGCGGCGGGTGGCGGTGCGGCTGGCCCCGCTGGCGGAACTGCCCGACAGCCTGGCGCGACTGCTGCTGCGCGACGAGCCCTCGGTGGCCGGACCGCTGATCGAGCAGTGCGCCTCGCTGACCGACGTGGACCTGATCGGCTGCGCCCGCGACGCGGGCATCGCCCATCGGCTGCTGATCGCTGAGCGGCGCGGCCTGTCCGAGGTCGTGACCGAGACGCTGCTGAGCTTTGGCGAGGACGCCGTCATCGAGGCGGTGCTGAAGAACGCCTCGGCGCGCCTGGCTCAGGGGGCCATCGAGGGCGTGGTGGCCCTGAGCCGTCAGAGCCGGGGGCTGTGCGCCCCCTTGCTGAAGCGGGCGGAGCTGAGGCCGTCGGGCGCCTATGTCATGTTCTGGTGGTGCGGACCCGAGGAGCGGCGGATCGTCCTGCAACGCTTCGCCGTGTCGCGCGAAGTGCTTCAGGACAGCGTCGAGGACTTGTTCGCCCTGGCCGCCGCCGAGGGTTGGTCAGACCCGGTGACGCGCAAGGCCCTGCAGTTCATCGAGCGGCGCCAGCGCAACCGCGCCGCCATCGACAAGAGCCCCTATAGCGGCCTGGAAGCGGCGGTCGCGGCCGCCGGCGACGGCGGCATGACCCGCGACCTGGTCAGCGAGATCGGCCATTTGTCGGGGATCAAGCCCCTGACCTCAGCCAAGATCATGGGCGACGCGGGCGGCGAGCCCCTGGCCATTCTGTGCAAGGCCACCGGCCTGTCGCGCCTGGATCTTCAGGCCCTGTGGCGAGGCCTGCGCCGCCCGGAGCTGACCACCGACGGCGAGGTCCATCCCGACTGGGAGCGGGTGCAGATCACCTATGAGATGCTGGCGGTCGATCGGGCCCAGACAGTGCTGCGTTACTGGAACTGGTCCCTGTCATCGGCCCTGACGCCGGCCCTGTTGCGCGCCATCCGCGAGGGCGACGAAGAGCTGCTCCACGAATACTCCGTGGCCGAGCGCGGAGCCATGCTGGCGCTTGCGGATAACTTCGGTCGATGAAGGCTCGCGACTGATCTTGTCATGAGATCAGTAGACGAAAGCGCCATTTCAGTGATGGCCTATGCTTGCATTGCCATTATCGCCAAACATACGTATGAAACCAATCTCCGACGGGTCGGGTCTGATCAGTCGAATGCGTTTGGCTCATGAAATAGGCGACCCCCCATGGAAGAAAAACCCGAACTGCTCGAAATGACGGCGGACATCGTGTCGGCCTATGTGAGCAACAACACCGTCTCGGCCGAGGCCGTTCCCGGCCTGATCGCTCAAATCCACGCGGCTCTGTCGGGCGTGTCTTCCGGTCCCGTCGAAGTCGAGCCCGAGCCCAAGGAACCGGCGGTTCCGGTGCGCAAGTCGATTACGCCTGACTTCCTGATCTGCCTGGAAGACGGCCGCAAGTTCAAGTCGCTGAAGCGTCACCTGCGCACCAAATACAATATGAGCCCCGAGGAATACCGGGCCAAGTGGGGTCTGGCCAAGGACTACCCCATGGTCGCCCCGAACTACGCCAAGGCCCGTTCGGACCTGGCCAAGCAGATGGGCCTGGGCCAGGGCGGCCGCAAACCGGCCCGCGCCACCCGCGCCAAGAAGTAAGACCCGACCTTTTCAAGGTTGGCGCAGCGCCCGTCTTCCGAAAGGAAGGCGGGCGTTTTGGCATTTTTGGGGCGCTAACGCCCTTCGGGTTGCTGGAGCGGATTGAGTAGGCGCGGCTTTCTCCCTCCCCTTCATGGGGAGGGTGGCTGAGCCCAAAGGGCGAAGACGGGTGGGGGCGCTTCGGCAAGTCAGACGCCGCGTTCGGTATCGCCACGCCCTCCCCACCCGGTCGCTATCGCGACCACCCTCCCCATGAAGGGGAGGGAGAGGCGTTGCGCTTCTTTAAGCCGCGTGCATGGCCTTGCGCATGCGCCAGAAGCGCAGGGTGCGCTGGGCGGCTTCGTGGGTCAGGTCGTTGTACATGCCGGCATAGGCGCGGGCCTTGCCCATGGCGTCGCCGTCGGTGTTCAGCAGGACGACGGCGTAGGTCAGGAACAGGGCGCGATCCAGGTCGGCGGCCTTGCAGACCACGGCCAGGGCGTCCAGTTCGCGCCGCTCGACGATCTGGCGGGCGGTGTGGAAGTCGATGTCGGCCAGGCGCGACAGGGCGATCAGGAAGGAGGTCCGGCTGCCCGAGCGCAGGAAGCGGGCCAGGACCGGCGGGGTCAGCTGGCTGGCGACGTTCAGTTCCTCGACATAGGCCAGGCTCTCGGCATAGTCGGGCGGCAGGGCGCCGTCGTCGGTGGCCACGCGGGTGCGCCCCGCCGTCAGCGCGGCCTCCAGCAGGGCCGGGTCCATACGGGCGTTCTGTTCCAGAATGCGCTGACGCAGGCGGGCCTCGACCTCGAAATACATCTCGTTCAGCAGATCGGGCGGCAGGTTGGCGCGCTCGACCGTGGGGGCGTGCAGGGCCGGGTTGGCGCGGGCGCGCTCGACGGCGGCCTCGCAGGCCGCGCGCGAAAGCTGGGCGCCGTCGTTGCCCAGCAGGACGCCGAGCGTCTCGTCGTCGCCGCGCTCGACGATGGCGTCGGACACCGCCTCGGACACCGAAGCCCGCTGGCTGACGGCGCGCATATGGCCCTGACCGCGCGAGCGAATGACCTGGATCAGGTCGGCCTCGGTCAGCACCGGCGAGGCGCGCAGCACGGGCTGGGCCACGTCCTCGGCCTCGTCGTTGGCCAGGCGGCGGATCAGTTGGCGGGGGGCGTCGGGCGCGGCGGCGAAGCGCTCGGCCAGTTCAGCGCGGACGGCGACCTCCATGGCGTCGGTCAGGTCGCTGAGCACCGAGCCATAGAGGGCGCTCTCGGCCTCGCTGCGCTCCGGCGCGCCGAAGAAGGTGTCGGTCAGTTCGCGCAGCAGGGCGCGCCGCTTCTCGCTGGACGTCTCCTGCGCCAGGGCGATCAGGTCCGGCAGACGCGAGGCGGCGTCGACAATGGGGGGCAGGGCGGCGCCGTCGCTCATGGCTGGTCTGTGACTTCGGTGTCAGGGGCGGCCTGGAGGCGACCGTTGGAATTGCGGATCAGGGCGGGCTGGGCCGGGGGGGCGGCCAGGTCGGTCGAGGCCGGCGGCGTCGTCAGCTCGACGGGCAGACCGTCCAGATAGACCGCCGGCGGCAGCGGCGTGGCGTCGGGCTGACGACCGGCCTGGCGGTGCAGGGAATAGTAGCGGGCGCCTTCCTGAGGCGCGGCCTGGAGGGGCTGCGGCGGCTGAGCCTGAGCCTGAGCCTGAGCCTGAGCCTGAGCCTGAGCCTGATTCTGGGGCGGCGCCGGAGTCGGGACGCGGGCTGGGGCGGTCGCCGGGGCGGGAGACGGCTCGCTCGGGGCGGCTCGCTGCAGCCGGAAGATCGGGGCGTCGCGGCGGGGCGCCATGGGGTCGAAGGCCGGGGCGTCGGGCGCGGGGGCGACCGGCGCGGCCGCTGAGGCCTCGGCGACCGGAGCGGGCATGGGCTCAGGCGGAGGCGCGGGGGCGGCGGGCGCAGCCGCCGGAGCGGGGGCGGGTTGGGCGTAGGCGACGGGCGGCTGCGGCGTCGGTTGGACGGGGGGCGGGGCCGCATAGGTCGGGGCCGCGACCGGGGGCGCATAGACGGGCTGAGGCAGAGCGCGGGTCGGCGCCGGCGGTGTCAGGTCGCGCGTCCACGGCGTCGCAGTCGGCGCAGCGTAGGCGGCGGGCGGCGGGACCGGGGCATAGACGGGGGCGTGGGGGCCGAGCCAGGCGCTGGCCGGCGTCAGATTCTGCGCCGGGGCGGTGTCGGGCATCCGGCCGAAGCCGCCGTGGGGGATGATGGGGGCGCGGCGGCGCGGCGCGTCGGCGGTCGGGTTGGCGGCATAGACGACCGGGGCGGCGGCTCCGACGGCGGCGTCCGGTGCGGCGGCGCGGGGGGGGGCGCTTTTGGTGGGCCAGGCGAGGTAGCGCTGACCCGCGCCGTCCTGGGCCGCGGCGGGCGCGGCGACGCCCAGGGCGCAGGCCCCGGCGGTCAGGATGGCGGTGATCGGCGGGCGTCGCACGGACGGCCTCCTGCATGAGACGGCGTTGAGGCGACAGCCTAGGCCGTGACGGCTTAATCCGCTGCTAACGCCGGGGTGGGGGCGGCGCCTTAGCTGCGGCCCGGCAGGTATTGGGCGGTGAAGGCCTCGCGCCAGTCGGGGGCGGCGGGGAAGGCCTCGGCGCTCTGTTCGGCGAAAGCCTGCCAGCGCTCGGGCGTCATGGCCCCCAGGCCGTAGAGGGCCGCGTCGCCGCCGTCGACCACGGCCTCGGTCTTCAGACTGTCGCGCGCGGCGTTCAGCAGGCGCTGGGTCAGGTCGGGGTTGGCGCGGCGGATCAGGGCGTCGCCCTTGGCCCCGTCGCCGTGGACATAGTCGCGCCAGCCCTCGACCGAGGCGGCGATGAAGTCGCGCAGGGCGCGGGCGTTGTCGCGGGCGAAGGCGTTGGGGGCCAGCACCAGGCCGCCATAGGAGGGATAGCCGTCGTCGGCGGGGATCAGGACGCGCGGCGCAATCCCGGTCTCGCGCGCGATCACGGCGGGGTCGCCCGCCGTCAGCCGCCCGACCAGCACCGCCTTCGGATCGGCCAGGAAGGCCTTGAGATTGTCCTCGGGCGCGCCGGGCCGGGCCTGGTCGGCGGTCAGCTCGAAGCGGGCGCGCAGCCAGTTCCAGAAACCGGCATGGTCGGCCGGGCTCATCAGGATGGGCCGGTCGCGCAGGGCCGACAGGGCCTCCAGCGGCTGGTTGGGCCGGGCCATCAGGACCACCGGGTCCTTTTGCAGGAAGGCGGCCACGGCCTTGACCGGGGCGCGGTCGGCGATCAGCCGCAGGGGGGCGAAGCTGTCGGCGCCCACGGCCAGTTCGACGGCGCTGGCGGCCAGCAGGGCCGGGACGTCGGCGCCCGCCGCCCCGGTCAGGATCTCGACGTTCAGGCCGCGCCGCTCATAGGCCCCGGTGGCGATGGCCTGATAGAAGCCGCCGTGGGCGGCGTTGACCGGCCCCCCGGCGGCGAGGCGCAGACGCACGCGACCCGCTTCGTCCACCGGCGCCTCGGCGCGGCCGCAGGCCGACAGGCCGCCCGCGGCGGTCAGGCCGGCGGCGCCCAGCAGCAGACTGCGGCGGGAGAACAGATCGAAGGTCATTGACTGAGGTTTAGGGATCGGCGGCGCACTTGGAAAGGTCGGCGGCGCCGCACCGCACCCTGGAATTGAGCGAGGGGACGCGATCCTGAACCGCCCGAGGGCCGTCCGTGATCCCGTCCCCTCGCCAAGTCCGGGTTGGACCTGGCCGGTTGGGTCAGGGCCTGGCCATTTTCCGAAGCGAAGATCTGAGTTTGAACGCGAAGCGTCCAAACCGATTTCGCTCTGGCGCCCCGGGCGAACCCGGCGGCGGCGGCTGGTCTCCTGGCGGCTCCTGGCTGCGTCGGGCGCGTCGTCGGGACGCGTCGTCTTCAATCCCGGCCCGGTTCTCCACAACCCCTGCGCCGAGGCGCTGAAAGGTCGGGAGCCTGTGGCCCTGCCTCGGTGTTTTCCGGTCCTCCGAAGAGGCCTGGAACCCTGGGTCAGAGAGCCGGACCGACCCGCTTGAAACCCCGCCGTCATTGCTGATCTGGGGTTTTCCGCGCCGCCGTGTCCCTCGGCCTGATGAGGTTCCGACGAACGAGGATTTCTGGCAAGCGGGTGATTCGGCGGCCTGTGGGCAAGCAGCCGCCGGTCTGTGGGCAAGTCCGGCGTCGGCTGTGGACGGAAGGAAATCGTGACGCTGAATCAGCGGCGTGCGGCGTCCACAGGAATGCAGGGGCGGCGACCGGCGCCCAAGTTCCGCGCCGTCCCAGCCATCTGACAGGTGACGGCGACGCCTGACGGGCTCATAGAGGTCGCAGAAATCCGGCGGCAGACGGCCCGGCGATAGGGATGCCCGTGACTTGATCGAACAGTATGGATGGTCCGACCTGCTGGCGGCGGCCTTTGCGCCGCACGCGCGTGCGGGCCACACCCCCGGCCGGGTCGTGCTGCAGCAGCGTGACGGCTATCTGGTCGTCACGGATGCGGGCGAGGTGCGGGCCAAGGCGTCCGGTCGTCTCCTGCATGAGGCCAAGGAGCTGGGCCACCCCGCGGTGGGCGACTGGGTGGCGCTGTCGCAGAATCCGCAGGAACGCACGGCCACCATCCACGCCATCCTGCCGCGCCGCACCGCCTTTGTCCGCCGGGCGGCGCACAGCACGCGCGGCCTGCAGATCATCGCCGCCAACATCGACGTGGCCTTTATCGTCACCTCGATGAACGCCGACCTTAATCCGCGTCGGATCCAGCGCTATCTCGCCGCCGCCTGGCAGAGCGGAGCCAGGCCCGTGGTGGTGCTGACCAAGTCCGACCTCAGCGACGCCCCTCAGGCGGTGGCCGACGACCTGGCCGCCCAGATCGCCGCCCTGGAGACCGGCTGTCCGATGCTGCTGGTCTCGGCGCGTGAGGGCGTGGGGCTGGAGGCCCTGCTGTCCGAGGTCAAACCTGGCGAGACCTGCGTCCTGATCGGCTCGTCCGGCGTCGGCAAGTCCACCCTGGTCAACGCCTTCCTGAGCGAGGACCGGATGGCGACCCAGGCCATTCGCGAGTCGGACGACCAGGGACGCCACACCACCAGCCATCGCGAGCTGATCCGTCTGCCCGGCGGCGGCATGATCGTGGACACGCCCGGCATCCGCGAAGTCGGCCTGATCGACGCCGAGGAGGGGGTCAACGCCGCCTTCGACGACATCGAGAACCTGCCCCAGGACTGCAAGTTCAGCGATTGCAGCCACGCCAACGAGCCGGGCTGCGCCGTGCGCGCGGCGCTGGAGAGCGGGGCGCTGGACCCCGACCGCTGGGCCCATTTCCAGAAGCTGAAGCTGGAGCTGGCGGCGGCGGAAGAGAAGGCGGACCGCGTGGCCAAGGACGCCGAGCGCCGCCGCCTGGCGGGGCTGCAGAAGCATTACCGCGCCACCAAGCGCAATGACCGGGGCCTGCGCGACTAATCGACCGCGATCACCCGATCGTTTGCCGAAATCAGGCGGCGTCGGCGGGCAAACCGTTTAGGGGTGAGGTTCCACCCCCAAGAGAGATGACTATGCCCGCTTACACAATCGTCACCACCAGCGCGACCGAAGGCAGCGAGGCGGCCGAGGTCAATACGCTGACGGACGACTTCGCCGACCAGAGCGAAGCCGTAGGCTATTCGCGCCGCATGGCCGAGGAGATGATCGGCATGGCCGGTCAACTGCTGCTGGACTTCGACTACAGCAATGTCGGCCTCTATGACGGCGACCTCCTGGAGGAAGACCTGGACCCCGAGCACCCGGCCTTCATCGGCATGTGGGTGCTGGACGCCGAGGGCGCCGCCTTTGTCTCCGCCGAGGACTTCCTGGCCGAGGAGGCCGAGGGCGAGCCTGCCTGACGCCGTTCAGACGGGGTCGTCAGGGGCTTTGCAGCGCTTGACGGCCCCGAGCCGTCCCCTGAGACGGCCTCGCCGCAGTCAGGCGGCTTTGCGCGCGTGGGCGTAGAGGGTGGCGATGGTCGTGTCGGTGGTGAAGACATGGGCCGAGACGGCGCCCGGATGCTGGGCCATCAGACTCGCGGCTTCGTCCTGGGCGGCCAGGGGACACTGGGCCTCCAGCACCTCCATATGGAGCGCCGACGCGCTGTCGGATTCGATCAGGCAGAAATAGGTCACGGATACCTCCCGAGCCAAAACAGGCGGGAGTGTGCGGCGTGCGTCACCGCTCTCTTCCAGTCGCGGGCGCCCAAGATAGCCTGGCCCGCGATGAGGGGAGCATACCCCGTCATCCACGGCCAAGCCTAATCGCGGGGCCTCAGCCCGCCAGGGCGGCCTTCTTCTCTTCCAGTTCCAGCCATTCCATCTCGGCGGATTCGAGGTCGGCGCGCGCCTTGTCGGCGGCCTTCATAGCGGCGTCGAAGGCCTTGGGGTCGCGGGTGTAGAGGGACTGGTCGGCCAGGATGGCGTCCTGCCTGGCGATCTGGCCGGGCAGGGCTTCCAGCAGGGCTTCCAGTTCTTTCAGCCGGTGGGCGTCCTTGAACGACAGCTTGCCGGGCTTTTTTGCGGGGGCGCGGTCAGAAGGCTCCGCCTTCTCGACCCGACGCGCCCCTTCGTCGGCGGCCTCCTTGTCCTGCGGGCGCGGATTTGAGCCGGGCTGGAGGAAGCCGGGGTTCTGACGGATGAAGTCGGTCCAGCCGCCCGGGGTTTCGACGATGTCGCCGCGCCCGTTCATGGCGATGGTGGAGGTGGCCAGACGGTCGACGAAGTCGCGGTCGTGCGACACCAGGATCAGGGTGCCGTCATAGGTCTCGAGCAGCTCTTCCAGCTTGTCGAGGGTGTCCATGTCGAGGTCGTTGGTCGGTTCGTCGAGAACCAGCATGTTGGCGGGCTTGGCCAGGGCGCGGGCCAGCAGCAGGCGGTTGCGCTCGCCGCCCGACAGGGTCGAGATCGGCTGACGCAGCTGGGCCTCGGAGAAGAGGAAGTCCTTGGCGTAGGCGGCGACGTGCTTGGAGAAGCCGCGCACGATGATGCTGTCGCCGCCGCCCGGCGTCAGGGCGTCCCACAGGGTCATGTCCGACTTCAGCCCCTCGCGCGACTGATCCAGATAGACGGGTTCCAGGTTGGAGCCGAGTTTGACCGTGCCCTCGTCGGGGGCCAGTTCGCCCAGCAGCACCTTGACCAGGGTGGTCTTGCCCGCGCCGTTGGGGCCGACGATGGCCAGCCGGTCGCCGCGGATGATGCGGGTGGTGAAGGGCTTGAAGATGACGCGGTCGCCAAAGACCTTGGACACGCCCTTGAGGTCGGCGACCAGCTTGCCCGAGGTCACGCCGGAATCGACGCCGAGATAGAGCTCGCGCGGTTGGTCCTTGGCCCGTTCGGCGTGTTCGGCGCGGAGGGCTTGCAGGGAGCGGGCGCGGCCTTCGTTGCGGCTGCGGCGCGCGGTGATGGAGGAGTAGAAGGTCGCGGTCTCGCGCTCGATGGTCTTGGACAGGCGGCGCAAGGATTCGGCCTCTTCCTCCATGACCTTGGTGGACCATTCGTCAAAGGCGTTGAAGCCCTTGTTCAGGGTGCGGACGCGGCGGTTTTCCAGCCAGTGGACGGTATTCGTCACCTTGTTCAGGAAGGCGCGGTCGTGGCTGACGACGAGGACGGCGAAGCGGGCCTGGACCAGTTCGTTTTCCAGGAGTTCGATGGCCAGGATGTCGAGGTGGTTGGTCGGCTCGTCCAGCATCAGGACGTCGGGTTCTTCGGCGAAGGCCTTGGCCAGGGCGGCGCGGCGCGTCTCGCCGCCCGACAGGCCGACAGCGGGCTTTTCCGGGTCGAGGCCGAAGGTGGCCAGCCAGCTCTCGGCGGTCCAGCGCTCGGCGCCGCCGGACGAGGCGTAGTCCAGCAGGGTGTCGCCCTTCACGTCCGGCTCTTGCGGGACATAGGCGAAGCGGGTGCCGGCCTGGACCGAGCGGTCGCCCGAGTCCTGCTCGATCAGGCCCATGACGATCTTCATCAGGGTCGACTTGCCGGCGCCGTTGCGCCCGACCAGGGCGGCGCGGCTGCGCGGTTCAACCGCCAGATCGACGCCGTCGAACAGGGGACGTTGACCGTCCTGGAGACGGACATCTTTAAGTGCGACGAGGGGGGGTCTGGCAGCCATGGCGGGGCCTATAGCCTGCCCCGCGCCCGATCGCCATCGCAGTTAGGCGAAGCGGTCGGCGGACTTGCGGCGTTGG
This sequence comes from Candidatus Brevundimonas phytovorans, assembly GCA_029203145.1. NCBI lineage: Bacteria > Pseudomonadati > Pseudomonadota > Alphaproteobacteria > Caulobacterales > Caulobacteraceae > Brevundimonas > Candidatus Brevundimonas phytovorans. The sequence goes on along the minus strand of CP119309.1, from coordinate 2,271,733 downwards.
CGCTTTTTCTGCGGCCAGTGAGCGAGAAGCAGGTCGCCGAGCGTCGTCAGCGCCAGAATCCCTCCGATCCAGGCGCCGCCCCAGGCGAAGACGGAGGTTTTCAGGTCAGGACTCTCCAAGAAGTTCATGAATGTCAGGAAGACGCCAATCGGGGTCGCCCATCGGCGTATCCCGACCATCATGGGCGATTGATATGGCGAAGCGATGATGCCGAGCGCCGCCGCGATACTCAGCACGGCGAGGGCAAGGGGGGCCATCCAGAAGTGGAGAGAAGAATAGGCGAGAAGTGCGCCTGCCCCCGCGACGCCGGCCAGTAGAAGGCCGGCTCGGCCTCTTGCTGGAAGACGATCGGGCCAGCGTCGTGTGAGATGTAGGCCGCCGACGCCGAAGATAGGCATGGCGATGAGCAGCGCCGCGACGAGGGGCAGGTGTCCAGCGACACCCGCGCCGCAAATCGATGCCAAGGACAGAACGACTGGAGGCCAGGTCCAGAACCAGCGCAGACGCAGGCTCCAGGGTTCAGCATCCGTCACGATCAGCGCCCAAACGCCGAGGGCGAGGCCGGTCAGCACGACGAGAGCGGTCAGGATCAGGTCGATGTTTTCGGATGGGTTTGGAGGCGCTGCGGCGGCCAGCAGCAGGGCTGCTGTCGCAGGGGCCCAACCCGAAGAGGCCCAGAGGGGGAGGGCGCTTTGTCGTCTTGAAATCCGCCACCGCGGAAGGACGAAGACGTAGTGAAGGATCAGTACGGCGGCTAGGCTCAGGGCCAGGCCAAGGAATGCGCCAGCAAGCAAGCCTGTAGAGCTTGGGCCCTTGGGGTCTGCGCCGGCCCAGCCGAGGAAGCCGAACAGAAGGGGGATGCCGATGACGGTCCAGAGGGCGCCGCTGTCGAATCTTGGGCGAGATAGATAGTCCCGCCACCAAGCGATTGTCTCAGTGTTCAGATAGGCTTGGAGATGGGGGAAGTCGTGATCCAACTGGGCCAGCAACTCGGCGACCCGGGGCTTGACGCCGAAAGACAGTCTCGCTTGTCGGCGAGCCTGTGAAGTCATCGGCTGGCTGAGGAGAGTGAAGGCCTCATGGCTGCTGGCTGACGGGTTGCGCAGACGACGGATGGTCTCGAGGTCCTCGCGGTGTTGCAGGGCGCCCAGCCCGGGGTTCCAGTGGTCGCCGACGGGGCGGTGGTCCCAGCCGAAGAAGGTGATGGTCGGCTCCAGCAGGGCGCCGATGCCGGGGCCGCGTTGCCCCGCCAACTGGCCCAGCCAGTGCTCGGTCGACTCGTGCACGTCCAGGGCGCCCAGGGCGGGCGAGCGGAAGACGGCGACCAGGGCGGTCAGGATGGCTTCGTCATGGGGCGTCGGCTGACGCAGGGCCTCGGACAGGGCGTCGCAGCGGCGCTGGTGCTCGGCGCGTTCGGCGCGGTCGCGCTCGATCTCGGCGACCAGGGCCGGGTCCTGTTGCGGGGTTTGGTCCAGGGTCGAGACCGAGGCCGTGTGGTCAGCCCCGCCTTGGACGGGGGCAGGGGCGGCGTCCAGCCCCTCGACCGCGTCGTCTTCGGGCCAGGCCTGCCCCGACCAGGCGGCGTGGCGGGCATGGTTCATCGCCTGTTCGAAGGCCGCGCGAAGAGCCTGAAAGCCTTGCGGATCGTCCTCGGGATGGACGATCTTGAGCCGCCGGGCGTAGGCGCGCCGAATTTCGCGCTCGTCGGTGGAAGGGGAGATCGCCAGTTCGCGCCAGATGGAGCCGCTCACAGCCAGGTCGCGCCTTCGAACTGGTCGAGGACCTGGGTCAGTTCGGCGCGGCCGTGTTCGATTTCGCGCGGATCCTGGCGCTCCAGGATGAAGGTGAAGCGGTCCATGTGCTGGCCGATGAAGTGGCGCTGGTCGCCGAGGGCGTCCTCGTAGCAGCGGGCGGCGCGGGCCAGGATGACGCGGTTGAGGTCGGCGTCGCGCGGGTGGTGCTTGAGCGCGGCCAGGGCCTCGCGGCGCTTGAGGAAGTCGGGGCCGGACATGACGTCCTCGTCGGCGATGACCAGTTCGCGGCGCTCGCCGGTCTTGGGCACGTGGACGTCGACCTCGAGCAGGCCGTTGATGTCGTAGGAGAAGCGGACCTCGATGGCGATCTCGCCGGCCGGGGCGGCGGGGACGGCGACATCCAGCTCGCCCAGGCGGATGTTGTCGATCACGGCGCGGGACTCGCCCTGATAGATGGGCAGTTTCACCTGTCGCTGGTTGGCCTCCATGGTCGAATAGACCTGGACGCGGCTGGCCGGGATGACGGTGTTGCGTTCGATGATGGGGGAGAAGACGCCGTGGCGGACCATGCCGCCGGGGCCGCGTTCGCTGACCTCGACCCCCAGGCTGTAGGGGCAGACGTCGGTGAGGACGACTTCCTTCAGCGCCGTGTCGCGCGACTTCAGCCCGGCCTGGATGGCGGCGCCCAGGGCCACGGCCTGATCGGGATCGACGGCCTTGGAGGGGAAGCGGCCGAACATCCGCGTCAGGGCGCGGCGCACGACCGGCATCCGCGTGGCCCCGCCGACCATGACGATCTCCTGCAGGCCGTCGGCGCGCAGGCCCGCGTCGCGCAGGGCGCGCAGCACCGGATCGCGCAGCCGGGTCAGCAGGCCGGAGCACATCTCCTCGAAGGCGTCGGCGGTGAAGGCGTGCTCGAAGCCTTCGTCCTTCCAGGTCACGGCCATGGTGGCGGCGGCGCCCTCGGTCAGGGCGCGGCGGGCGCGTTCGGCGGCGGCGCGGATACGCTCGCGCAGCAGGGGATCGGCGCGATCCTGGGCCGAGAGGCGGTCGCCGACGGCCTTGCCGAAGGCCTCGATCAGAAGCTGGTTGAAGTCCTCGCCTCCGAGGCGGTTGTCGCCGGTGGAGGCGCGGACCTCTATGACGCCCTCGAAGATCTCCAGCACCGAGACGTCGAAGGTGCCGCCGCCGAGGTCGAAGACCAGGAAGCGGCTCTCGTCGTCCAGTTCGTGGATGCCGTAGGCGAGGGCGGCGGCGGTCGGTTCGTTCAGCAGGCGCTCGACCTTGAGCCCGGCCAGTTCGCCCGCGCGGCGGGTGGCCTTGCGCTGCTTGTCGTTGAAATAGGCGGGGACGGTGATGACCGCCTCGGTCACCGGCTGGCCCAGATAGGCGGCGGCGTCGTCGGCGAGACGGCGCAGGACCAGGGCCGACAGTTCTTCCGGCAGGAAGCTCTGCTTGCCCAGCCTGGTCGCGCGGCTGGCGCCCATGTAGCGCTTGAAGGCCGTGGCGGTCAGGCTGGGGTGGGTCGATTGCCGCTCGCGCGCGGCCAGACCGACCAGGACGTCGCCGGTCGTGTCGTCCAGGCTGACGGCGGAGGGCGTCAGCAGGTGGCCCAGGCTGTTGGGGATCAGCTCCGCCTTGCCGTCGCGCCAGACGCCGACCGCGCTGTTGGTCGTTCCCAGATCAATACCGATAATCACGCTGGCCCCCGCCTGATGCTGCGCTTGTCTTAGCGGTCTGGCCCGTCGCGCATCAAGTCGAAGTGCGGTGTTCGCTGAAATTGAATTGGATGGAAACCGTCCGGTTGGTATGTAGCGGCCATGGACGCCCAGACACGCCGCCGCGCGCCGGAAACCACCCGCGCCGAGATCATCGACATGGCCATCGAGGTCGCCGCCGATCAGGGGGCGATGGGGCTGACGCTGGACGCGGTGGTCGCGCGTCTGCCGTTCAGCAAGGGCGCCTTGTTGCATCACTTTCCGACCAAGCTGGCCCTGCTGGAAGGGGTGATCGATCACCTGGCCGGTGAGATGACGGCTCAGGTTCTGGATGAGGCGGCGCGCGATCCCAACCCCTATGGCCGCAATGCGCGGGCCTATCTGCGGGCGACGGTCAATGACCCGGTGACGGAGCGCGACGTCAGCATCGGCCGGGCGGCGCTGGTGGCCTGCGCCGTCGAGCCCGGTCTGATCAAGCGCTGGCGATCCGCGATGCAGGCCCTGGCCGAGGACGATCCGGTTGATCCGGCGGGCAGGGACGACGCCCTGATGCTGCGGCTGATCGCCGACGGCTTGTGGATGAGCGACCTGTTCGGCACGCATGAGGTGTCGCCCGACCAGCGCAAGGCCCTGTTGTCGCTGCTGACGCCGGGGAGCCTGCTGTCGGAGGCGGGCGAGGCATGAACCCCGTGACCTGGGCGGCGCTGCTGGGCGCCATCGGTCTGGAGGTGCTGGGGACCACGCTGTTGCAGTCGTCGCAGCAGTTCACCCGGCCGTGGCCGACGGCGGGGCTGGCGGTTTGCTATGCGGCGGCCTTCTACCTGCTGACCATTGCGCTGAAGCAGATGCCGGTGGGGCTGGCCTACGCCATCTGGAGCGGGTTGGGCGTAGTGCTGATCTCGCTGATCGGCCTGGTCCTGTTCAAGCAGAAGCTGGATGCGCCGGCCGTCATCGGACTGGTGATGATCGTGGGCGGGGTGGTGGTGATCAACGTCTTTTCAAAGAGCGTGACGCATTGAATCTTCGATCCTCCCCTGCGTAGCGGGGGAGGGGGACCGCGACGGCGTAGCCGGCGGGGTGGAGGGGGCGAGCGCTGGACGCAGCGCGATGGTCTTTGAACGCCCGTCTGTAGCCGCCCCCTCCACCATGCTGCGCATGGTCCCCCTCCCCCGCGAACGGGGGAGGATCGGGGGCTAGCGTGTGCGGGACAGAACCAAGGTCCAGACGGAATGAGCGACGGCGTCTGCATCGCGCAGGACATCGGCCGCAGAGTACCGGACGACTTCGATCCCTTGTGAGCGCAGCCAGGCGTCGCGTCGGTCATCGTGGGCGGGCGTTTGTCCTGTGCCGTGGATCAGGCCGTCGACTTCGACCGCCAGGCGCAAGCGGGCGCAGTAGAAGTCGAGGATATAAGGGCCGATCGGGTGCTGGCGGCGGAAGCTCGGCAGGCCGTCGCGGCGCGGACGCAGGCGCGTCCAGAGGGCGGCTTCGGGCGGCGTCATCGCACGACGCAGACTCCGGGCGCGTTTTTCTGTAAGGAGCGGCGCTCTCATGGCTCAGCGTATGCACAGTTCCGCCCCCTCCACCATGCTGCGCATGGTCCCCCTCCCCCGCGACGCAGGGGAGGAGTGAATGGAACGTCCCTTCTGGGAAACCAAAGCGCTGACCGAGATGTCGGCGACCGAGTGGGAGAGCCTGTGCGACGGGTGCGGCCTGTGCTGCGTCATTCGCTTCGAGGACGAGAACACCGGCGAGATCGTGCCGACGCGGGTGCACTGCAAGCTGTTCGACCCGGACAAGTGCACCTGTTCGGACTACGCCAACCGGCAGGCGCATGTGCCGGACTGTATCAAGCTGACGCCCGGCAAGATCGCGGGGCTGCGCTGGCTGCCGCCGTCGTGCGGCTATCGCCGGGTGCATGAGGGGCGCGGTCTGGCCTGGTGGCATCCGCTGATCTCGGGCGATCCGGAAACGGTGCATACGGCGGGAGTTTCGATCCGTCGGCAGACGATTTCCGAGGCGGCTCTGGCGACCGAGGAGGACGCCCTGGATTTCGAGGCGCCCGAGTGGATGCTGGAGCGCGGCGGGGACGCTAACGAATAATTTGCCGAGCGGGGTTAGGGGAGAGTGATGGGGATCGTGGCGGCGCGAGCAGGAGACAAGGACAGGGCGGAACGCGATGCGTTCGACCGGCTGGCCGCCATCGCCTGCGCCGCGTTCAACGCGCCGCACGCCATGATCACAGTGCTGGACGAGGACCGGGCCGTGTTCCGGTCTGGCGTGGGTCTGGACGAGGTCAGCGTGCCGCGCCTCCAGAGCGTCAGCCATGTTCTGGCCGAGATGGGGCCGGACGCGGTGCTGGTGATCGAGGACACCCTGGCTACGTCTGCGACCTGCGACCACCCGATGGTGATCGGCGCGCCGGGAGTCCGCTTCTTCGTCGGGGCGACCGTTTGCGCGGCGGACGGACAGCCGGTGGGCGCCATCGGGGTGCTGGACGTCAAGCCCCGCCCCGCCCCGGACGAGGCGCAGCTGAGGCTGATCCGCGAGCTGGCGGGCCTGGCCGGCGACCTGTTGAAACACGCCGAGGCCGTGCGGCAGGAAGCGGCGCGTCTGGAGACGCTGCGGCTGGCCGAGGACATGGTGGGGGTCGGGCGCTGGCGCTATGAACTGGCCACGAGCGAAGTGACCTGGTCTGACGAAATCTATCGCATTCACGGGGTCGAGCCGGGGGCCTTTGCACCCACTCTGGACGACGTGTTCGGCCATTATCACGCCGACGACCGCAACGAGATCCAGCGGCTGGTCGCGCGGGCGCTGAGCGCCGGGGACGGCTACAGCTTCAAGCTGCGGCTGCTGGGCAAGGACGGCCTGGAACGGGTGGTCGCCGCCGAGGGCGCCGCCGAAAAGGACGCCACGGGCCGCGTCATCGCCCTGTTCGGCGTCTTGCAGGACGTGACCGAACGCGAGCGGCTGTTGCGGGCGGCCCAGACCAATGAGCGGCGCTATCGCCTGCTGGCCGAAAACACCGGCGACGTCATCACCCGCGTCAAGATGGACGGGTCGAGCAAGTATATCTCGCCGGCCATCCAGCAACTGCTGGGCTGGACCTTTGAGGACATGAGCGGCCAGTCGACCGACTATGTCCACCCCGAGGACCGGCAGCAGGTGCTGGACGCGATCAGCGCGGCGGTCAGGACGGGCCGGCCGACGCGGCTGGAGCACCGGGCGGTGCACCGTCAGGGCCATACGGTCTGGGTGGAGTCCGCCTTCAAGGCGCTGACCGACGAGCACGGCCAGGTCGACGACGTGGTGGTGGTCATCCGCGACATGACCCAGCGCAAGCTGCTGGAGGACGAGGTCATCGAGGCCAAGGAGCGGGCCGAGAAGGCCGCCCAGGCCAAGAGCGAATTCCTGGCCAACATGAGCCACGAGCTGCGCACCCCGCTGACCAGCGTGATCGGCTTTTCGGGCCTGTTGCAGACCTCGGAGGCCTTGCCGGCCGAGGAGCGGACCTATGTCGAGCGCATCGCCACGGCGTCCGAGGCCCTGTTGGGGGTCATCAACGACATTCTCGACTATTCCAAGCTGGAAGCGAACGCGATCGAGATGGACCCCGAGCCCTTCCCGGTCGCGGCCCTGGTCGAGGGGGCCGCGGCCATCGTCGAGGGGCAGTGCGTGGCCAAGGGGCTGAGCCTGAAGGTCGAGGTCGACGCGGCCATGCCCGAAGTCCTGACCGGGGACGCCGGGCGGCTGCGCCAGGTCATGCTGAACTTCCTGTCCAATGCGGTGAAGTTCACCGGCAAGGGCGGGGTGACGCTGCGGGTCGGCGGGGCGCCGGACGCCGAGGGCCGCTGGCGGCTGCGGGTGGCGGTGACGGACACCGGCATCGGCATTCCGGCCGAGAAGATCGAGCAGTTGTTCGAGCGTTTCACCCAGGCCGACGCCTCGACCACGCGGGTCTATGGCGGGACCGGGCTGGGGCTGGCCATTTCGCGTCGGCTGATCGAGATCATGGGCGGCGAGATCGGCGTGGACAGCCGGCCGGGCGAGGGGGCGACCTTCTGGTTCGAAGCGCCCCTGGCGATGGGCGGCGCAGTCGGGCGGTTGGCCAGCGGCGACGACGCCATGCCGGCGCCGGGCGGCATGGCCGGAGGACGCATCCTGATGGCCGACGACGCGCCGGGGAACCGGGAGCTGGTCAGCGCCATCCTGCGCGGACTGGGGCTGGAGATCGACACCGTCTGCGACGGGGCCGAGGCGGTGCAGGCCATGCAGACGGGCGCCTATGACCTGGTGCTGATGGACGTGCACATGCCGGTCATGGACGGGCTGACGGCGACGCGGGAAATCCGGCGGATGCAGACGGGGACGGGGCGGCGCACGCCCATCCTGGCCCTGACGGCCAATGTGCAGGCGGATCAGGTGGCGCGCTGCCTGGACTGCGGCATGGACGGGCATCTGGCCAAGCCGATCCAGATTCCCGAGCTGGCGGGGGCCCTGGCCCATTGGCTGGCGGGCGGCGATCGGGCGGCGCTGGCGAGCTGAGGCGATGTTTTCCTCCTCATGAAATGGGGAGGTGGCGCGGACGCGTAGCGGCCGTGACGGAGGGGGCGACGCTGTCGTGTCCCGGAGTTAGCGCTCAAATGATCGACGTCGGCGTCGCCCCACCACTTCGTGGTCCCCCTCCCCATGAAATGGGCAGGAAAGAGAAGTCATCCTCCGCCGGCTATCGCAGTGGCGGGCGGCAAACCCTGAAATTTCCCGGGATTGATCCGTTCTCGCGGCTGTTCGCCAGCCTGAGGACGCTGGTCCGCTATGGTTTGGGCATGACGGGAAATAGGGACGAGGCGGGGGCAGCCAAGGCGAGCCCTGAATGGCTGGACCGGGTGTTCGACCAACTGCAGGCCGCGACCGATCAGGCGATCGCCGTGGTGGTCGCCGCCGAGGCGCCGGCCGACGTGGCCGAGGCCGAGAAGCGGGCGCGGGCCGTTGGCGTTCTGGCGCGGACGGCCAAGGCGGTGGCGGCCCTGAAAGTCAGCCTGTCCCGCAAGAGCCGGAACCCCGAAGAGGATGAAATGAGCGAAGACGATCGTGACATCAGCGACGCCGACCTGGCCGGGCTTCAGGCCGAATTCTACGCCCGTGTCGATCATCTGGTCGCAGCGTTTGAACGCAAGTCAGCAACTGCGGGACTGGGTCGAGAGCCTGCCGCGCGAGCAGCTGGCGGCAGCCTTGAGAGCGGGTCTGAAGGCGACGCCGAGGCTGAACGACGAACAAATCTGGCCGCCTGACGCTGACTGGCGCACCTGGGTGCTGCTGGGCGGGCGGGGGTCGGGCAAGACCTTTGCGGGCGGGTTCTGGATGAACGAGCTGGCGCGGCACAAGGATTGGACCTTCGCCCTGGTCGGGCCGGCGCTGCACGACGTGCGCGAGGTCATGGTCGAGGGGCCGTCGGGGCTGAAGGCGCAGGCGGCGCGGGACAATCGGCCGCGCTGGGAGGCAGGGCGGCGACGGCTGGTCTGGCCGTCGGGTTCGGCGGCCTATGCCTTCTCGGCCGAGGACCCGGACAGTTTGCGCGGGCCGCAGTTTCATGCGGCCTGGGCGGACGAGTTCTGCGCCTGGCGGCACCCGGAGGCGACGCTGTCGAACCTGAGGTTCGGCTTGCGGCTGGGGGAGGATCCCAAGCTGGCGATCACCACGACGCCGAGGCCGATTGCGGCGCTGCGGCGGTTGCTGGCCGAGCCGGGGGTGGCGCGGGCGCGGCTGGCGACGGCGGCCAATGCGGACAATCTGTCGCCCGGTTTTCTGGGCCACCTGAAGGCCCTCTACGCCGGGACGCGGCTGGAGGCGCAGGAGATGGAGGGGCTGATCGTCGAGGCCGACGGGGCCCTGTTCCGAGCCGAGGATCTGGCGCGGGCGCGGGGCGCGAGACCGGCGAAGTTCGAGCGGGTGGTGGTGGCGGTGGACCCGCCGGCCAGCGCCCACGGCGACGCCTGCGGCATCGTGGTCGCGGGGCGGAAGGACAAGGTCGGCTACGTGCTGGCCGACCGTTCGGCGCGCGGCCTGTCGCTCGCAGGATGGGCGCAGCGGGTGGCGGAAACGGCGGCGGAGTTCAAGGCTGACCTGGTGCTGGCCGAGGCCAATCAGGGCGGAGAGATGGTGCGGACCCTGCTGGCCCAGGCGGACTGCGAGGTTCAGATCAAGCTGGTGCACGCCAGCCGGTCGAAGAAGGCGCGGGCCGAGCCGGTGGCGGCGCTTTATGAGCAGGGGCGGGCGGTTCACTGCGGCGCGTTTCCGGCGCTGGAAGAAGAGATGATGGCGCTGGGGAGCGAGGCGGCGGGGGCGAAAAGCCCCGACCGGGCGGACGCCCTGGTGTGGGCGCTGACCCATCTGCTGCTGGCCGGGAAGACGCAGCCGAGACTGCGGGCGCTTTAGATTTTTCCTCCCTGTCGCGCAGCGATGGGGAGGTGGCGCGGCGCCGAAGGCGACGTGACGGAGGGGGCGGCTCGACGGGAGACGTTTGCGTCGCCCCCTCCACCGCTACGCGGTCCCCCTCCCCATGGAATGGGGAGGAAAGATAGATCATGGAGATATCAATGGATTGGCGACGACCGTTTGGTCGGCGGCGCGTTGGCGCGCCTGAAACCAAGGACAGCCGGACGGGGCCGCTGATCGCCCTGACCGGGGCGGGTCGGGCGCGGTGGACGCCGCGGGACTATGCTCATCTGGCCGAGGAGGGGTTTGCGAAGAATGCGATAGCCTATCGCTGTGTGCGGATGATCGCGGAGGCGGCGGCGTCGACGCCCTTGATGGTCATGGTCGGGGGCGTGCGGACGACTGAGCATCCTCTGGCGCGGCTGCTGGCCAAGCCCAATCCCGAGCAGTCGGGCGGGGAGCTGATGGAGGCGCTTTACGGCGCCTTGCAGACGGCGGGGAACGCCTATGTCGAGGCGTCGGGGGACGCCGATGGCGATGGGGCGCCGGACGAGTTGTGGGTGCTGCGGCCGGACCGGGTGAAGGTGGTGCCGGGCCGCGCGGGCTGGCCCGAGGCCTATGAGTATGCGGTCGGCGGACAGGCGGTGCGGATCGCGCGGCATGGCGACGGCTGGTCGCCGGTCATGCATCTGAAGCTGTTTCACCCGACGGACGACCACTACGGATTTTCACCGTTGGAGGCGGCGGCCTTCGCCATCGACGTGCACAATGCCTCGGGGGCCTGGAACAAGGCGCTGCTGGACAATGCGGCCAGGCCGTCGGGGGCGCTGGTCTATGGCGCCAGGGACGGCGAGCGGCTGACGGGCGAGCAGTTCGAGGCGCTGAAAGCCGAGCTGGGCGAGGCCCATGCGGGGGCGAGGAACGCCGGGCGGCCTCTGCTGCTGGAAGGCGGGCTGGACTGGAAGCCGATGAGCCTGACGCCGCACGACATGGACTTCATCGCCGGCAAGCACGCGGCGGCGCGGGAGATCGCGCTGGCCTTCGGGGTCCCGCCGCAGCTGCTGGGGATCCCGGGGGATGCGACCTACGCCAACTATCGCGAGGCCAACGCGGCCTTCTGGCGCGGGACGGTGATCCCGCTGGTGAGGAAGGCGGCGGGGGCGATGACGGGCTGGCTGGGCGGGCGGTTTGCGGACTGCCGCATCGAGGCTGATCTGGATGCGGTTCCGGCGCTGCAGGTCGAGCGCGACGCGCTGTGGGCGCGGCTGAATGCGGCGAGCTTCCTGACGGACGAGGAGCGTCGGCGGATGGCGGGGGTGGGCGAGTGATGGACGCGGTGAAGAAGGCGCCCGTCGCCCTGATCGCGGCCCTGCTGGTGCAGACCATCGGCGGGTTGGTCTGGGCCGGCGGGGCGGCGGCGCGGATCGCGACCCTGGAGCAGAGGGTGGGCGAGCAGAGGCTGGTCGCCGAGCGGTTGGCGCGGGTGGAGGCCCAGGGCGAGGCTGTGCGGGCGACGGTGGATCGGATCGAACGTCGGCTGGAGGAGAAGTGATGAGCGATCATCCGATCCTCCCCTGCGGAGCGGGGGAGGGGGACCATCCGCAGGATGGTGGAGGGGGCGGAACGGCCCTGCATGATTTCAGTGTTGAAGGTCGGGGCCTGTCGCTGAAGTCGAGCGTGAAAGCCGCCCCCTCCACCGCTGCGCGGTCCCCCTCCCCCGCAGGCGGGGGAGGATTGCTGTGGATCGAAGGCTATGCCTCGTTGTGGGGCGCGGCGGACCTGAACGGGGACGTCGTGGCGCGCGGCGCCTTCGCCGACAGCCTGCGCAAGACCGGCGCGGCGGGGGTGAGGATGCTGCATCAGCACGAGGGCCGGGCGGTGGTCGGCGTCTGGGACGAGATGGTCGAGGACGAGCGCGGCTTGCGGGTGCGCGGGCGCCTCCACGACTGGTCGGGAGAGGCGCGCTACGCCCAGGCGCTGACGCGGGCGGGGGCGCTGGACGGGCTGTCGATCGGGTTCCGTGCGGCGAAGGCGCGGCGCGAGGGGCGCTTAAGGGTGCTGAGCGCGGTGGAGCTGTGGGAGGTGTCGCTGGTGACGTTTCCGATGCTGCCGGGGGCGCGGTTCAGACCGGTCGTGAGCGGAAGCGGCGCAGCAGGATGAAGAGGACGGCCAGGGTCGGGAGCAGGATGGCGAAGCCGGCGGCGTAGCCGATCAGGACGGGGTGATCCGATCCGGCGGCGACGGCGCCGCGCTGGAAAGCCGCCTTCACGAGCGAGGCGGGGACGGCAAGCAGGAAGACGACCACGAAGACGCCGGCGGCGAGGCGCCAGCGGGACGTCTTGACGGCCTTGTGATGCGAAAAGGCGCCGGGCGGGAACAGGGCGAGGAAGAGGGCCAGCAGCAGCGGCTGCAGGAGGCTGGGCCAGAGGTCGGCGAGGGTGAAGATCGGGGCGGGCATGACGACCTTATCTAGCCTTGGAGGTGTCGATTTCCTGAATTCGGGCGCCCTCGACGGTCCAGATCTTGTCGCCGGCGGCGACGTAGATCGGCAGGCGGTTGAGCAGGGAGAGGAAGACGTGAACCTCGAGCGGCTGGGGGGCGACCAGCACGCTGGTCACGAGGGCGGCGGGCTGGCCGTCTTGACCCGCCTGGCGGCGGTCCATGTTAAGGCAGCCGTTGGACAGCTGTTCTCGTTTTTCGACGGTGCGTCCGTCGGCGCTGATGTGGAAGCGGTAGTGGCCGCCCATGGGGACAATATTGGCGTCGTTGGTGGCGGCCAGGAGCCAGACCAGCCAGCCGTCGCTGTCGGGGTCGTCCAGCACGACCGTGTTGAAATTGGCCGTGCAGCGCAGGGCGCCGATGTTGGCGGTGGCGGTGTTGCGGGCCAGGTAGTGCGCGATCTGATCGTCGGGGAGGGCGGCGTCCGTCGACTTGATCGCCGGGCCCGCGCGACCGTTCTTGTCGACGAGGATGTCGTAGCCGGGAAGAGGCGCGGCCGGGTCGCCACGCAGGAAGCGGACGAGTTGGGCGTCGTCCTGCTCGACGACGATCCAGCCGATCAGGCCGTGATCCGTCGCGCCGTCCAGTTGGGCAAGCAGCACGTCGGTGGCGCGCCAGGCGGCGCGGTCCTGAATGAAGATGGCCGAGCCGATCGTGCCGGTCCGCTGAAGGGGCCAGGCCTCGACCTGGGCCGGGCGGGCGTCGTCCGCGGCCCAGGCGGCGGGAGCGAGGCTCAGCGACAGGGCGGCGAACAGGGACAACAGCGGCCGCATGGGCGATCCTTTTCGGAGGCGTCCTGCGCGGCGGCAGAAACAGGGCGCGACTCGAAGCGGGTCGCGCGCCGAGCGTAACCGCATATCGCGGTTCTTCAAGCGGAGAGAGCATGAAAGAGACCAAGACCGCCTCGGCATCGCCCGAGGCGCGCGCCGCCCTGCATGAGATGATGGCGGCGTTCGAGGCGTTCAAAGGGGCGAACGACGCCCGTCTGGACGAGATCGAGAAGAAGGCGTCGGCGGACGTGCTGCTGGAGGAGAAGGTGGCGCGCATCGATCAGGCGGTGGCGGGGGCGCAGGCGCGTCTCGACCGCGCGCTGAGCGAGGGCCGTCGTCCGATGTTGGGCGCCGAGCCGCCCGCTGTGGCGGCGCCGGAGGCCAAGGCGGCTTGGGACGGCTATATGAAGTCGGGTCAGGCGCATGGCCTGGAGCTGAAGGCGGGGCTGTCGTCGGCGTCGAACTCGGCGGGCTATGTCGTGCCGCCGGAGACCGAGCGGGCCATCGAGCGACGTCTGATGGCGGGCTCGCCGATGCGCGAGATCGCCACGGTGCGCACGGTGGGTTCCGGCGTGTTCCGCAAGCCGGTGTCGACGGCGGGCGTGACGGCGGGCTGGGTCGCCGAGACGGCGGCGCGACCGGAGACGGACCCGGCGACCTTGAGCCTGCTGGAGTTCTCTTCCGCCGATCTCTACGCCTGTCCGGCGGCGACGCAGAGCCTGCTGGACGACGCCCTGATCGACCTGGACGAATGGCTGGCGGCCGAGGTCGAGGACGCCTTTGCGGCGCAGGAGACGGCGGCCTTCGTCAGCGGCGACGGGGTCAACAAGCCCAAGGGCTTCCTGGCCTATGCGACGGCGACCGAGGGCACGCAGACCTGGGGCCAGATCGGCACGGTGGCCTCGGGGGCGGCAGGCGCTTTCGCCTCGACCAGTCCGGCGGACAAGCTGATCGACCTGATCTATGCGCCCAAGGCCCAGTATCGGCCGAACGGCCGCTTTGTCATGAACCGCCGCACGGTCTCGGCGGTGCGCAAGTTCAAGGACGGGGACGGTAACTATGTCTGGTCGCCGGCGACGCGACCGGGCGAGACGGCGTCGTTGCTGGGCTATCCGGTCACCGAGATCGAGACCATGCCGGATGTGGCGGCCAACAGTCTGTCGATCGCGTTCGGCGACTTCTCGCGCGGCTATCTGATCGTGGATCGCGCGGGGGTGCGGGTGCTGAGGGACCCCTATTCGGCCAAGCCCTATGTGCTGTGCTACACGACCAAACGCGTGGGCGGCGGGGTGCAGAACTTTGATGCGATCAAGCTGATGAAGTTCGCGGCTTCGTAGTCGTGGAGTGAACGGGTCGTCCTTCTCCCCTCCAGGGGAGAAGGGGGCTCGCGGCGCGAGACGGATGAGGGGGACGGGTGCGCGTGCGCGACGTCGGCCGTTTGCCTTCTGAGCCCTACCCCTCATCCGAGCGCCTCTGGCGCCCACCGTCTCCCCCAAGGGGAGAAGGAAGCAGATCATTGGGAGAATTAATCATGAGCGCACCCGTGACCCTCACGGAGGCGAAGCTGTTCCTGCGCGTCGAGCATGAGGCGGAGGACGGGCTGATCCAGACCCTGATCGACGCCGCACGGGCGCGGGTGGAGGGGGAGGTGGGGTTGGCCCTGGCCTCGACGTCGCCTGCGCCGCTGCGGTTGGCGGTGATGATGCTGGTGCTGCGGGCCTATGAGCGCGGCGAGGGCGAGATGAGCGTGGCGCCGGTCGAGGGGTGGATTGCGCCCTATCGCGTGGTGCGGCTGTGAAGGTCGTCGCGAGCCTGGTGCGGCCGGTGGAGGCGGAGACGCCCTATGGCGGGCGGGTGGTCAGCTATGAGCCGGTCGGGTCGTTGTGGTTGGAGCTGGGTGCAAGGCGTCGGCGCGAGCGGACGGAGGGCGGCGTGACGCGCGGGGTGGAGACCTTGAGCGCCACGGTGCGAAGCGATCCGCGGCTGGCCGAGGGGCTGGTGGTGCGGTTCGGCGGGGCGGACTGGGGCGTCTTGGGCCTGGAAGCGGATCCGAAGGCGGCGGGACGAGTGCGGCTGAACCTGGAGCGGGCGCGATGAGGGATCATGAAGGGGCGCTGGTGAAGGCGCTGATCGCGCGTCTGAAGGGCGACGCGGCCTTGCAGGCGCTGCTGGGCGATCCGGTTCGGGTCTGGGACCAGCCGCCGGAGGAGCCCGCGTTTCCGCATCTGCTGATCGGCAAGGGCGAGAGCCGGGGGTTGAACGCGGACGGCGGCGGGGTCGAGCATCGGCTGACCCTGACCTGCGCCAGCCGCTTTGCCGGGATGGAAGAAGCGCGGGCGGTGGCGGCGGCGGTGCGGGCGCGGGTGGCGGACGCAGCGGTCGAGGCCGACGGGGTGAGGGCGGTCAGCCTGGGCGTGACATTCACCGATGTGTTTCGCAGCGCGGACTTGAAACGGGCGTGGGCGGTGATGCGGCTGCGAGCCGTGACGGAAGAGATTTGAGGCTGAATTGATCCTCCCCTGCGCAGCGGGGGAGGGGGACCATGCGCAGCATGGTGGAGGGGGCGGCTGGGGACTGTGCGTGGGGCTTGCCCCCTCCACCGCTTCGCGGTCCCCCTCCCCCGTCGCTGCGCGACAAGGGAGGATTGAAGACATGACGGCGCAACGCGGCAAGGACATCTTGCTGAAGATCGAGGGCGCGGCGGGCGTCTTTACGACGGTGGCGGGGCTGAGGGCGCGGACGATTTCGCTGAACGCCAAGACGGTGGATGCCACCGACGGCGACAGCGCCGGGCGCTGGCGCGAGCTGCTGGCGGGAGCCGGGGTCAAGTCGGCGGCGGTGTCGGGGCAGGGGATCTTCCGCGATGCGGCGTCCGACGCCCTGATCCGCGAGGCCTTCTTTGAGCAGGCGGCGAAGACATGGCGGCTGATCGTACCGGACTTCGGGGTGCTGGAGGGGGCGTTCATCGTGGCGGCGCTGGAATACGCCGGCGAGCACGAGGGGGAGGCGAGCTTTGCGCTGAGCCTGGCGAGCGCGGGCGAGATCAGTTTCGCGGCGCTCTAGAAGCGGCGGAGCGTGGACCAGTCGACTTTGACGAACCACATTTCGGTGTCGCTTCGGCAGGGCGCATCAACGAGGCCAAAGCCAAGTTCGCCCTCAACCTCGAAGTCCTCTGGCTCGAGAATAACAACCCGGTCGCCGACTTTGGCGCCGACTGAACCAGCGAGGGGTTCGAAACGCTGGCCATCAAGCCAGAGACCCCATGCCTGATCGCTGTCCGATAGTGCGTTGAAGTCAGTCTGAAGTTTCAACATGGCGCGATGCTATCGCGTGGGGGTGAGAGTGCAATGGTTTCACCGAACGGCGTGCGGGGCGAGGCGACGGCGGTGCTGGCGGGGGCGGAGCGGAGGCTGTGTCTGACGCTGGGGGCCTTAGCCGAGATCGAGACGGGGCTGGGCGTGGCCGGGATGGCGGCGCTGGCCGAGCGGATGCGGATGTTGTCGGCGCGGGATCTGATGGTGGTGCTGGCGGCCTTGCTGCGCGGCGGCGGCGAGGCGGTGTTGGCGGACGGTCTGGCGAGCGCGGCTGTTGATCCGCGCGAGGCGGCGGAGGCGGTGGCGAAGGCGTTTGCGGCGGCCGCATGACTCCCCAGGACCGGCAGTGGGGTGAGATGTTGCAGGCGGCGGCGCGGATGGGCGTGGGGCCGGAGGGGTTCTGGAGGCTGTCGCTGAAGGAATGGCGGATGCTGACGGCGGGGCCGGTTCAGGCGGCGCCCCTGGGGCGCGGCGAACTGGAGCGGATGCACGAACGCTGGCCGGATTGAGCAGAGTGTCGGAGGGGGCGTCTCGACGGGAGAGGGCGGCGTCGCCCCCTCCACCACTTCGTGGTCCCCCTCCCCATGAAATGGGGAGGAGTGTTGGAATGACGGACAGTTTCAGGCCCGACGGGATCGACGCCGTGCCGGTGAAGGCGGCGGAGGCGGCGGCGGCGCTGGAGGCGCTGAGGGAGCCGGCGGAGCGGGCGGCGGCCTCGATCGAGGAGGCGTTCGGGCGGGCGGGCGAGAGCCTGACGCGGTCGCTGACGCGGGCGGCGGCGGACGGGGAGGTGACCCTGGCCGAGCTGGCGCGGGCGGTGCTGAACGCGGTCAATGCGGCGGCGGGTTCGGGGCGGGGCGGGGGCCTGTCGGACGCGATCTCGGCGGTGATGAACAGTTTCGGCGGGGCGCGGGCCGAGGGCGGGCCGGTGCTGGGCGGCGGGGCCTATCTGGTCGGCGAGCGCGGGCCGGAGGTGTTTCGACCGGCGGGCGCGGGCAGCATCGAGCCGATGGGCGGTGCGGGCGTGACGGTCAATGTCAGCGTGGACGGCGGGGCGCAGGGGCTGTTGCGGTCCGAGGCGCAGATCGCTCGGATGCTGGCACGGGCGACGGCCCTGGGCGCGCGGCGGATGTAGCGGGGCTGAGGCTGCGGAGCGCTACGCGGTTCGTGATAGCCACCAAAAACGTGGCTCAAGCAGCAAGGCGCCGTGCGCCGAGCGATAGCCACCAAAAAGAACGAGGCTCAAGCAGCGAACCGCCGCGCGGTTCGCGATAGCCACCAAAAAGAACGAGGCTCAAGCAGCGAACCGCCGCGCGGTTCGCGATAGCCTCAAAAAGCGTGGCTCAAGCAGCGAAGCGCCGCGCGCTTCGCGTTAGCCACCAAAAGAATGGGGCGCTCCGAAGAGCGCCCCTTGGTCTTATTCGCCCTTGGGATTGGGGCCGAACCTGTTGTCGCCGCGCTGGCTGTCGGTGATCCCGATCCAGAGCAGGAAGGCGATGTTGACCAGGAACATGACGGCGAGGCCGCCCATCATGGAGCCCAGCATGGAGAGGGCCACGGCGGGGTCTTCGCTCTCGAAGGCGCCGGGGTTGGTGATGATGGCGGTGCCGACGGCGCCGATGATCATGACGAAGCCGACGACGTTGGCGACCCAGGGAATGACGGCGAACCAGCCCGACTTGCCGATGTCATGCAGGCGCTTCACCACAATCGCGAGGTTGGGCCAGATCATCGCCAGCGACAGGATGAGGCCGAGGAAGGGGATCCAGCCGGTCACGACGCCGGCGCCGAGCAGAATCAGCCAGCTGATCCAGAAATGCTGGCGGCGCAGACGGCCGTTGAACGAGAACAGGGCGCTGGTGAAGTCATAGCCGCCGCCGGTGTCGCGGGCAGTGTAGGCCGAGCTGGCGGCGGCGCCGAAGGCGGCGGCGGGATCGCCGGCCAGGACCATGATCTGGGTCGCTTCCAGGCCTTCCGGCACGAAGTCGACGCGGGCGCCGGCGCGGATGGTTCCGCCCGCCTGGATGGCCGACCGGGCGAAGCCGTAACGGATGCTGTCGTCGCCGCTGATCAGGCCGGTGCCCGACACGTCGTCATAGCTGAGAATTTCACCGCGCACTCGGAAGTCTCCTGAATCTGAACGGCCCCTGCCGCTTTGACGCGAGCATGGCTGAGCGCCGGTTTTCAGACAAGTCGAAGCGTGACCTTGGGACAGGATTTCTGCGAGCGGATCTCATCTTGTTCCAAAATGACGCAGTTTCAAATACATGCGAGGGATCAATGGCCTTTCACGAGGTGCGTCTGCCGGCGCGGCTGGCGTTCGGGTCGACCGGCGGGGTCGAGCGGCGGACAGAGATCACGATGCTGGGGTCCGGGTTCGAGCGGCGCTCGACGCCCTGGGCCGAGGGGCGCCGGCGCTATCTGATCGGGGCGGGGCTGCGGTCGCTGGACGACATGGCGGCGCTGACGGCCTTTTTCGAGGCGCGACGCGGGCGGCTGTACGGGTTCCGGTTCCGGGACTTCGCCGACTTCAAGAGCTGTGCGCCGGGCGAGGCGGTGGCGGCGACGGATCAGAGGATCGGCGTCGGCGACGGGACGCGGCGCAGCTTTGGCCTGAGCAAGGCTTACGGCGACCATGAGCGACGGATCAGGAAGCCGGTCGAGGGCTCGGTGCGGGTGGCGGTCGGCGGCGTGGAGACGAGCGGGTTTGAGGTCGATGCGGCGACGGGGGCGGTGACGCTGGCGGCGGCGCCGGCCTCGGGCGCGATGGTGACGGCGGGGTTTGTGTTCGACACGCCGGTGCGGTTCGACGCCGACCGGATCGAGGTGACGCTGGAGAGTTTCGGCGCGGGGCGGATGGTGGCCATGCCGTTGATCGAGGTGCGGGTCTAGGCGGCGCGTTTTCCTCCCCACGCGTGGGGAGGAAAGAGGGGAACGATGAGAGACATACCGAACGAATTGGCCGACCGCATCGAGAGCGGGGCGGCGACGCTGTGCCATGCCTGGGTGCTGAGGCGGGCGGACGGCGTGGTGATGGGGTTCACCGATCATGATCGGGACCTGAGCGTCGAGGGCGTGGTCTGTCGCGCCGGCAGCGGCTGGACGGCGGGGGCGGGCGAGGCCGAAGCGGGACTGGCGGCGGGGGGGCTGTCGGCGTCGGGCGGGCTGGATGATGCGGCCATCACCGAGGCGGATGTGGCGGCGGGTTTGTTTGACGGCGCGAAGATCGCGCTGTGGCGCGTGGACTGGGCGCGGCCGGAACTCGCGGCAAGGCTGTGGGCGGGAACGCTGGCGCGGATCAGGCGCGAGAATGGGGCTTTTATCGCCGATCTGGACGGACCGATGGCGGCGCTGGAGCGGGTGGTGGGGCGGACCTATGGCCGGACCTGCGACGCGGTGCTGGGCGACGGGCGCTGTGGTCTGAGCGCGGCGGCGATTGGTGGCCGGAGCTGCGACAAGCGGTGGGCGACCTGTGCGGGCGTGTTCGGCAACGGCGTCAACTTTCAGGGCTTTCCCGACATTCCGGGCGACGACTTCCTGACGGCGCGACCGGCGGGCGCCGGGCGCAATGACGGGGGGAGCCGGCGATGAGCGTGTCTGAGCCGATCCTCCCCTGTCGCGAGGCGACGGGGGAGGGGGACCATGCGGAGCATGGTGGAGGGGAGGAAATCGGCCAGGGTGGTCTGGAGAGGGCGTGGGTGCGTCCGCCCCCACCACCACTGCGTGGTCCCCCTCCCCCGCCAAGCGGGGGAGGATCGAAAGATGCTGTTCTGGACGCCGCGCGGGGGTGGCTGGGGACGCCCTATCGGCATCAGGCCAGCGTGAAGGGCGAGGGGGCGGATTGTCTGGGTCTGGTGCGCGGGGTTTGGAGAGAGGTGATGGGCGACGAGCCGGAGGCGCCGCCGGCCTACCGACCCGACTGGGCCGAGGTCGGGGGTGAGGAGACCTTGCTGAAGGCGGCAAGGCGGCGGCTGGTGGAGGTTCCGCTGGCGATGGCGGGGGCCGGGGATGTGCTGCTGTTTCGGATGAGCGCGGGATGTCCGGTCAAGCACTGCGCCATCCTGAGCGACGATGACGGGCCGGAGTGGAAGATGATCCACGCCTATTGGGGGCGGGCGGTGGTCGAGAGCTGGGTGGGGCCGTGGTGGCGGCGAAGACTGGTCGCGGCGTTTCGCTGGCCGGTGAAGACGGGGGGCTGAGGATTTGGCGCAGGTCGTATTGAGCACTGTGGGCCAGCAGGTGGGCGGGCCGATCGGGCAGTTCATCGGCTCGACCATCGGCCGGGCCATCGACAACCGGGTGATCGCCAGCCTGTCGCCGGCGCGGCAGAAGGGGCCGAGGCTGGAGGCCTTGAGCCTGCAGTCGTCGGCGGACGGGGCGCCGATGGCCTGTGTGTTCGGGCGGGCGCGGGTCGTCGGTCAGGTGATCTGGGCCGCGCGGTTTTTGGAGACCAAGAACAAACGGTCGGGCGGCAAGGGCGGGCAGAAGACGGTCGAGTACGAATACTCGCTGAGCTTCGCCGTCGGGCTGGGCGAGGGGCCGATCGACGGGGTCGGCCGGGTCTGGGCCGACGGCCAGCCGCTTGACCTGACCGGGGTGACGATGCGGGTGCATCGGGGGACGCAGACGCAGACGCCGGACCCGCTGATCGAGGCGGTGGAAGGGGCGGTCTCGGCGTTTCGCGGCACGGCCTATGTGGTGTTCGAGGACCTGCCGCTGAGGCCGTTCGGCAATCGGGCGCCGCAACTGGCGTTCGAGGTGTTTCGTCGGCCGATGGGCGTCGAGCGGCGGCTGGAGGACCGGCTGGAGGGAGTGTGTCTGATCCCTGGAGCGGGGGAATTCTGTCTGGCGACCGAGACGGTGATGCGGCGCGAGGGACTGACGGAGAGCAGGCCTGAGAACGTCAACAACGCCGAGGGGCGGGCGGATATCGAGGTGTCGCTGGATCAGTTGACGGCCCAGGCGCCGAACCTGAAGCGGGTCAGCCTGATCGTCGGCTGGTTCGGCGACGACGTGCGGGCGGGACATTGTCAGGTTCGACCCGGTGTGGATCGGCGCGACAAGATGACCAAGCCGATGCGCTGGCGCGTGGCCGGGCTGGAGCGGCATGAGGCGCATCTGGTGTCGCAGGTCGACGGCGGGCCGGCCTATGGCGGGACGCCGTCGGACGAAAGCGTGCGCCAGGCGATCCGCAGCCTGAAGGCGCGGGGGGTGGAGGTGACGCTGTATCCCTTCGTCTTCATGGACTGCCCTGGCTATCCGTGGCGCGGGCGCGTGGCCGGGACGGACGGCGCAGGGGCGGCGGCGGAGGTGGCGGCCCTGTTTGGGACGGCGAGCGGCTGGGGGTTGAGGCGGCTGGCGCTGCACTATGCGCGGATGGCGGCGGAAGAGGGGGCGGACGGCCTGCTGATCGGCTCGGAGATGCGGGGGCTGACAGGGACGCGGGATGCGGGCGGCGGCTTTCCGGCGACGGCGCAGTTCAAGGCGCTGGCGGCGGAGTGTCGGGCGATTGTCGGGGCGGGGGTGAAGCTGAGCTACGCCGCTGACTGGTCGGAGTATTTCGGCTGGCAGAAGGACG
Source organism: Candidatus Brevundimonas phytovorans (assembly GCA_029203145.1). Taxonomy (NCBI): domain Bacteria; kingdom Pseudomonadati; phylum Pseudomonadota; class Alphaproteobacteria; order Caulobacterales; family Caulobacteraceae; genus Brevundimonas; species Candidatus Brevundimonas phytovorans. The sequence continues at coordinate 2,249,662 of CP119309.1, read as the reverse complement.
GCGAGGCGCGGTTCCATCTGGACCCGCTGTGGGCCGATCCGAATATCGATTACGTCGGCATCGACTGGTATCCGCCGCTGGGCGACTGGCGCGCGGGCGACGGCGGGCTGGATGCGGAGGCGTTCGAGGGGGCGGCGGACCCGGGCTATCTGGCGATGCAGGTCGCGGGCGGCGAGAACTTCGACTGGTATTACGCCAGCGCCGAAGATCGGGCGGGGCAGGTGCGGACGCCGATCAGCGACGGGGCGCATGGCGAGGACTGGCTGTATCGACCCAAGGACCTGAAGGGGTGGTGGTCGAACGCTCACCATGAGCGGGTCGCGGGCGTGCGGTCGGCGACGCCGACGGCCTGGGTTCCGGGGATGAAGCCGATCCGGCTGACCGAGTTCGGCTGTGCGGCGGTGGACCGGGGCGGCAATGCGCCGAACCTGTTCCAGGACCCCAAGAGTTCCGAGAACGCCCTGCCGCCCTTCTCGACGGGGGCGCGCGACGACCGGATGCAGCGGCGGGCGCTGGAGGCGGTGCTGACGCATTTCGAGGACGTGCAGAACAATCCGGTGTCGAGCGTCTATGGCGGGCGGATGGTCGAGAGGGCGGACGCCTGGTGCTGGGACGCGCGGCCGTTTCCGGCCTTTCCGGCGCGCGGCGGCGTGTGGGCTGACGCCGGGGCCTGGCGGGCCGGGCACTGGCTGAACGGGCGCATGGGCGGCGAGGCGGCGGATCTGGTCGCGGCGGTGCTGAAGCGCGGCGGGCTGGCGGAGGAGGCGTTCGAGATCGGGGCGCTGGACGGCGAGATCGCGGGCTATGTGATTGATCGACCGATGCGGACGCGGGATGCGCTGGAACCGCTGCTGGCGGGTCTGGGCGCGACGGCGGCCGAGCGGGGCGGGCGGATCGCGGTGCTGAGCGAGACGGCTGTGGGGCTGACGCTGACGGCGGAGGCCTTGGCCCTGCCGGATGAGGGGGCGAGCGTCACAGCGGATCGGTCGCTGGAGCCGCGTCCGGGCGCGGCGCGGGTGCGCTTTATCGACGAGGCGGCGGACTATCAGACCGGGTCGGTGGTGGTGCGCGGCGCGGGCGACGGCGGCGGGGTCGATCTGGAACTGCCGGCGCTGGCGCGGCGTACCCTGGCGACGACCGGGGGCGAGACGGATCGGTTGACGGTGAAGCTGGGGCCGCTGGAGGCCTTGCGGCTGGAGCCGGGCGAGGTGGTGCAGGTCGAGGGGCGGACGGGCGACTGGCGCGTGACCCGGCTGGATGTGGACGAGCAGCCGTCGGCGGTGCTGGAGCCGGTGATGGTCGTGCGGGCGGACGAGGCGCCGACGGACTGGCGGCCCGGCGACGGGCCGGCGGTGGTCGGGGCGCCCTTGCTAAGGTTGCTGGACCTGCCGCCTCTGCCGGGGGCGGAGCACGACGGGCGGCCTGTGGTGGCTGTGGCGGCCGAGCCCTGGACGCCGATGACGGTGCATGGGGGGGAGAGCGTGGACGCCCTGACGCCGCGCGTGACGGTGGAGCGACCGGCGACAGTCGGGGCGCTGGTCGAGGCGGTCGGGCGCGGCGTGGTCGGGCGCTGGGACGAGGTGAATGCGTTGATGGTGCGCGTCGAGGGGCGGGCCCCGGAGAGCCTGACGGCGGGCGGGGTGTTAAGCGGCGGCAATGCTGTGGCGCTGGAGACGGCGGCGGGCTGGGAGGTGGTGCAGTATCGGCGGGCGGACCTGATTGAAGGCGAGGTCTGGCGGCTGAGCGGTCTGTTGCGGGGGCAGCAGGGGAGTGAAGACGCGAGCGTAGCGGGGGCTGTGGCCGGGGCGGTCGTGGTGTTTCTGGAACGCGACATGGCGCGGGCTGAGGTGGCGGCGGGCGAACGGGGGCTGCCGAGGGTCTGGCGGGCGGGGCCTGCGGGCGCGGCTCCGGGCGGGGCGGGGTTCAGCGAGGCGGACTTTGTCTGGACCGGGCGAGCGGCGCGGCCTTGGCGACCGGCGCATCTGCGGGTGGCGGTCGAGGGCGGCGGGCGGCGGCTGTCGTGGACGCCGCGGGTGCGGGTCAACGGCGAGGGCTGGGAGGCCGAGCCGGTCGAGGTCGACCCGCGCCGGTTCCGGGTGCGGGTGCTGGACGGCGCGGCGGAGAAGCGGGTCTGGGAGGCCCAGGGGCTGGAGGCGGTCTATGCGGCGGCTGAACTGGCGGCGGACTGGCCAGGCGGGCTCGGCGAAGGCGCGCGGTTCGCCGTGGCGCAGTGGGGCGACGGCTATGGCTGGGGGGCTGAGGCGGTGGCCGAGCTGTGAAGCGCGTCCTTCTCCCCCGAGGGGAGAAGGTGACTCGCGGAGCGAAACGGATGAGGGGGACGTTGGCTTCGTGCTCATCGTCGCCGTCCAGCCTGCTGAACACGCCCCCTCATCCGAGCGCCTCCGGCGCCCACCTTCTCCCCCTAGGGGAGAAGGGCAAGGTGAGGCTTTGTGCTGCTGCCCCTTCCAGCGGGGGGGCGCATGGCTTAACTGACGCTCTGGTCTTTTACTGATGTTGGAGCGAACTCGACGTGGCTGGCGATCCCTACAAGGAACTGGGCGTAGCCAAGGGCGCGAGCGCGGACGAGATCAAGAAGGCGTTCCGCAAGCTCGCCAAGGAGCTGCACCCGGACAAGAACCCCGGCGACAAGGTGTCGGAGGAGCGGTTCAAGCGCATCACGGCGGCCTTTGACCTGCTGGGCGACGCCGAGAAACGGGCCAAGTATGATCGCGGCGAGATTGACGCTGACGGCCGTGAGCAGTTTCGCGCGCCGCCGGGTGGCGGCGGTCGCTCGGGCGGCTCGGGCGGCTTTGGCGGGTTCGGCGGGTCGGGCGGTCGCGGCGGGTTCGAGGACATCGACCTGGAGGAGTTGTTCGGCGCCTTTGGCGGCGGCGGGCGCACGGCGGGGCGCGGCGGCTTCGGCGGCGGCAAGGGCCAGGACGTGCGGGCGACGCTGGACATCAGTCTGGAAGACGCCATCGCCGGGACGACGCGCCGCATCCAGTTTTCGGACGGGCGGATGCTGGACGTGGCCATTCCCAAGGGGGCGTCCGAGGGCCAGGTGATCCGGCTGAAGGGGCAGGGGGCGCCGGGACGCGGCGGTCAGGCGGGCGACGCCCTGATCGAACTGAAGATCGCGCCGCACCCGGTGTTCAAGCGCGACGGGGCGGACCTGACCATGGACCTGCCGGTGTCGGTGCCCGATGCGGTGCTGGGCGGCAAGATCCAGGTGCCGACGCCTGAGGGCGCGGTGATGATGACCATTCCCAAGGGCTCGAACAGCGGCAAGATTCTGCGGCTCAAGGCGCGCGGCGCCTATGCGGCGGGCAAGCGCGGGGACCTGTTGGCCAGGCTGGTGGTGACGCTGCCGGACACGCCGGACGACGACCTGATCCGGTTCGCCACCGAGTGGCGCGACAAGCGCCCCTATAAGCCCGGACGCTGAGCCGACTTCATACCTCTCCTCCCCAAGCTGGAACGACGACGCCATGATCGCCAAGCCTGACGCCAAGCCTGCTCGCCCGTGGTTCTCCGCCGGTCCGACGGCCAAGCGTCCGGGGTGGTCGCTGGCGGGCCTGCCGACCAATCTGCTGGGACGCGGCATCCGCGCGCCGGAGGTGGTGGAGCGGTTCGCCTACGGCTTGCGGCTGACGCGGGAGGTGCTGGCGCCGCCCGAGGATTACGTGCTGCTCTATACGCCGGGCTCGGATACGGGCGCGGTCGAGGCGGCGCTGTGGGGGATGCTGGGCGAGCGGCCGGTGCAGGTCGTGGCCTATGAGAATTTCGGCCAGGTCTGGGCGACCGATGTGCGGGATCACCTGAAGCTGGAGCCCGAGGTGCTGACGGCGCCCTGGGGCGAGTTGCCGGACATGACGCGCGTCGATCCCAAGAAGGACGTGGTCTTCCCGTGGAACGGCACGACGTCGGGCGTGCGCATGGATAACGCAGACTGGATTTCCGACGACCGCGAGGGGCTGACCATCTGCGACGCCACCTCGGCGGCGTTCGCCATGGACCTGCCGTGGGACAAGCTGGATGTGACGACCTTCAGCTTCCAGAAGGCGCTGGGCGGCGAGGCGGGCATCGGCGTCATGGTGCTGTCGCCGCGCGCCGTGGCGCGGCTGGATACCTATCGGCCCGAGCGGTCGATCCCCAAGTTGCTGCGCCTGACGGACAAGACCGGCTTTGATCGGACCCTGGCGGACGGGGTGGTGATCAACACCTATTCCATCCTGACCATCGAGGACTGGATCGACGCTCTGGAGTGGGCCAAGGGCGCGGGCGGTTTGCCGGAGCTGATCCGCCGCACCGACCGAAACTATGCCGCCCTGGCCGAATGGGTGGAGCGGACCGAATGGGTCGCCATGCTGCCGGATCGCCCGGAAATCCGCTCGACCACCTCGGTCTGCCTGAAGTTCACCGATGCGCGCATCGCGGCGATGGACGAGGCGGGGCAGAAGGCGTTTGTGAAGCGGTTCAAGGCCTTGCTGGAAGACGAAGGCGCGGTGTTCGACATGGAGCCGCACCGTTACGCCCCGCCGGGCCTGCGTCTGTGGTGCGGTTGCACGGTCGAGACGGCGGACGTGGTGGATGCGACCCCGTGGCTGGAATGGGCGTTTGCGACGGCGGTCAGTGAACTGAGCGCATAAATCTGCGCTGTCGGGGCGACTCCGGACGATTCAGGGGTTATAGGCTCCCACCGCATTCTGGATTGCGGAGAAACGATCTTGGCGAACGTCGCAGTAGTCGGCGCCCAATGGGGCGACGAGGGCAAGGGCAAGATTGTGGACTGGCTGTCCAATCGCGCCGACATGGTGGTGCGGTTCCAGGGCGGTCATAACGCCGGCCATACGCTGGTCGTCGACGGCAAGGTCTACAAGCTGGCGCTGCTGCCTTCGGGCGTGGTGCAGGGCAAGCCCTCGATCATCGGCAACGGCGTGGTCGTCGATCCCTGGCATCTGGTCGGCGAGATCGAGAAGATCGTCGCCCAGGGCGTGGCCATCAGCCCCGACATCCTGACCATCGCCGACAACGCCTGTCTGATCCTGCCGATCCACCCGGCCCTGGACGTGGCGCGCGAAGCAGCCGCCAGCGCGCCGGGCGCCAAGATCGGCACGACCGGTCGCGGCATCGGCCCGGCCTATGAGGACAAGGTGGGCCGTCGCGCCATCCGCGTCTGCGACCTGGCCAACGAAGACGACCTGAAGATCAAGATCGACCGTCTGCGCTCGCACCACGATCCGCTGCGTGCGGGGCTGGGGCTGGAGCCGATCGATCCGGCGGCGCTGCTGGCGCAACTGCTGGAGATCGCGCCGAAGATCCTGCCCTATGTGAAGCCGGCCTGGCGCGTGCTGGATCAGGCCCAGAAGGACGGCAAGCGCGTGCTGTTCGAGGGAGCGCAGGGCGCCTTCCTGGACGTGGATCACGGCACCTATCCCTATGTGACGTCGTCCAACACCGTGGCCGGTCAGGCGGCGGCGGGTTCGGGCATCGGTCCGCGCGGCGTCGGCTATGTGCTGGGCATCGTGAAGGCCTATACGACCCGCGTCGGCGAAGGCCCCTTCGCCTGTGAGCTGAATGACGAGGTCGGTCATCACCTGGCCACCGTGGGCCGCGAGGTCGGCGTCAATACGGGCCGGGCGCGTCGCTGCGGCTGGTTCGACGCCGTGCTGGTGCGCCAGTCGGTGGCCATCAACGGCATCGACGGCATCGCCCTGACCAAGCTGGACGTGCTGGATGGTCTGAAGACGCTGAAGATCTGCGTCGGTTATCGCATCAATGGCGAGGTTCTGGACTATCTGCCGTCCAGCCTGAAGGCTCAGGCCTCGGCCGAGCCGGTGTTCGAGGAGTTGGAAGGCTGGAGCGAAAGCACGGCCGGGGTCCGCACCTTCAAGGACCTGAACGCCCATGCGCTGAAATACGTGCGCCGGATCGAGGAACTGATCGGCGCGCCGGTGGCCCTGTTGTCGACCAGCCCCGAGCGGGACGACACCATTCTGATGCGCGACCCGTTCCAGGGGTAGGGCCCGGATGAGGGGTGGTGTCCCGATAAGGGAAACGGCCCCTTAACCCCCTGAGTTTACTTTCTTGGCTCCAGTATGGAGCCGAGCCGTGTTCGCTTTAGACGCCAAGACGATGCAGAAGATCGCCCCGGTCGTGCGCCGGGTGCTGATCGTCGACCCCAATCCCGCGGCCGCGCGGCTGCTGTCTGACCTGCTGAAGGGCTTCGGATCGCGCGATGTCGCGGTCGAGAGCGATGAGGCGCGGGTGATCGATCTGGCGCGCGAGATGGAGCCGGGGCTGATCCTGACCGAGCGTTCGGGACCGCGACTGGACGGCGAGGCTCTGGCGCGACGTATCCGACGTTCCAGCCTGTCCTGCCGCCGCGTGCCGATCATCATGGTTACGGCCGAGGCCACCGCCAGCACCATAAAGGGCGCGCGGGATTCCGGCGTTCACGAGTTTCTGAGGAAGCCCTTCACCAGCGGCGACCTGTTCCGTCGGGTCGAGAACCTGGCCACCAAGCCGCGCGACTGGGTCGAGGCGGTGGGCTACATCGGGCCTGATCGTCGCCGCTTCAACTCCGACGACTATGCCGGGCCGGGCAAACGCAAGGCGGACAAGCCGGCGTCGGCGGCCGAGGCGGTTGTGGCGGTCAAGGATCAGGCGATGCGAATCCTGAACTCGGCCCTGACCCAGTTCGACACCGATCCCATGCAGGCGGTACGCGCCATCAAGCAGCAGGCCGAGACGCTGAAGGCCCTGGCCATCAAGACGGGCGACGCCTCGCTGGCCATTGCGGCGGCAGGTCTGGAAACGACCTTGGCGGCGGGTGCGCCGACCAAGGCGATCCTGGCTGGGCCGGTGGCGGCGGTGCTGGCCCTGGCATCGCCCGATAGCCTGACGCGGGCGGGCTGACGGTTCGATTCTGGAACGCCTCATCCTCGCTGGACGCGAGGATCGGGCTGTCGGCGCTATTTCGACGGCTTGAAGAAGTGCTGACACCCCTCATCCGTATCGCTGCGCGAGCCACCTTCTCCCTCAAGGGGAGAAGGGGTGAGATTTATGAGCGCGCTTACGCGTCGACCAGATTCCGCTCTTCAGCGGCGGCGCGCATGGCTTTCTGCAGTTTCTCGAAGGCGCGGACCTCGATCTGACGCACGCGTTCGCGGCTGACGCCGTACTGGCCGGCGAGTTCTTCCAGCGTGACGGGATCGTCCTTGAGGCGGCGTTCCGTGAGGATGTGCTTCTCGCGCTCGGTCAGTTCCTGCATGGCTTCTTCCAGCAGGCTCATGCGGATGGATTTTTCCTCGGAATCGGCCAGAGCCGTTTCCTGAGACACCGCATTGTCGTCGGCCAGCCAGTCCTGCCACTCGCTTTCGCCGTCGGCGCGCAGGGGCGCGTTCAGCGAGGCGTCGCCGCCGAGGCGGCGGTTCATGTTGGTGACTTCTTCCTCGGACACGCCCAGCTTGGTGGCGATTGCGGCGAGGTGTTCGGGACGCAGGTCGCCCTCTTCAAACGCAGAAATCTGGCTCTTGGCCTTGCGCAGGTTGAAGAAGAGCTTCTTCTGCGCGGCGGTGGTGCCCATCTTCACGAGCGACCAGGAGCGCAGGATGTATTCCTGAATCGAGGCGCGAATCCACCACATGGCGTAGGTGGCCAGGCGGAAGCCCTTGTCGGGATCGAATTTCTTCACGGCCTGCATCAGGCCGACGTTGCCCTCTGAAATCACTTCGCCGATCGGCAGGCCGTAGCCGCGATACCCCATGGCGATCTTGGCCACGAGACGAAGGTGAGAGGTGACGAGGCGGTGGGCCGCTTCGGGGTCCTGGTGCTCGCTCCAACGCTTGGCGAGCATGAACTCCTCGTCCTTGGTGAGCATCGGAAACTTGCGGATTTCCGTGAGATAGCGCGACAGTCCCTGTTCAGGCGACATCACCGCGAGTGTCGAGTTAGCCATTAGACGTGGTCCCTCCGACCGAAAGCAAAGAGCAGGCGCCACGGCTCTGACCACATGCGTGCGCCATCGCCTCACCCCTCAACCGATCAGATGGGTATGGGTTGCCGCCTTGTGTAGAGGCGGATCGTCACACGAGAGCGTGACTGTGGCTCCCAAGCCACCCGTATCGGGTGAAGGCTTATTAGCACAGTGTGTGTTGCGGATCAAATCGCCGGGATTTAATGGAAATCCACGTGAAGATGGTCGTCGTGGCGGGCCGCCTGGCATCCCGCGAAGCGAAGTTTGGGGTGGCCCCAGAAGCCCAGCCGGCGTTCCAGATGCGGTTCGATCAGAATCCGTTTCACGCGAGGGTCCGCCGCCAGATGCCGGATCAGGGCCGAGGTGCGGGCTTCGTCCAGCCGCCAAGGCCGGTCGGCAGGAGGATCGGGCTTCTCCGCCGAGCCCTTGCGGCCGTCGGGGCAGGCGATCTCCTCACCCGGCCGGGGCGGTTCGGCGGGCCAGAAGCCGCCGTACCGTGACGTATCGGGGAAGCGCTGAAGCGGCTTGCCGGCGGAGTCGGTGTAATAGAGGGCCAGATCAATCTGGCGCCCGTCGCCGTGGCTGCGATGGGGCGGGAGGGGCGTTATCCCTGCGGCGCCGGATGCATCCATGAAGCGCAGCTTCTCGCCGGGATAGAGGTCGGCCATGTAGCGTGCTGATTCGACGAGGGCGTCACGCGCGGCGGGGCGCATGAAGTGCCGATCCTTGCGGCAGTAGTAGGTTTCTGTCGGTTCGAGCGGCGTCGAACCGTTGCAGGGCAGGGAAACCAGACCCGCGGCATTGGGCTGTGCGGAGCCTGCCTTTCCCTGCCAAGGCTCGGGCGCGGCGCCGCAGGCCGAAAGCAGGAGCGTCATGGCGATAGTGGCTGCCGGGAGTTGCTTCACAGCGCTGACAAAAGTTCTTCCAGCCGCCGCATATCCTCGGGCGGGGCGGTTTCGAAGCGCAGGGCCTGACCCGTCACCGGGTGGACGAAGCCGAGGACGGCGGCGTGCAGGGCCTGGCGGGTCAGGCCGACCTCGGCGACGGCGGCGCGGACGGGGGCGGCGGGGCTGCCCGAGCCGTAGACGGGGTCGCCGAGCAGGGGCGAACCCTTGGACGCCAGGTGGACGCGGATCTGGTGGGTGCGGCCGGTGTGCAGGGTGCAGGCGACGCGGGCGGCGAGCGGGGCGCTGGAGGCCTTGGCGGGCTGGCCGAAGGTCTTCTGCACCACATAGTCGGTGATGGCCTCGCGACCGCCGCTTTTGAGTACGGCCATCTTCTTGCGGTCGCTGTTGGAGCGGCCGATCTGGGTCTGGATGCGGCCCTTCTCGGGGGAGGGCGCGCCGCGCGTCAGGGCGATGTAGGTGCGCTCGATGTCGTGGGCGGCGAACAGGGCGGACAGCCCTGCGTGGGCGCGGTCGGACTTGGCGGCGACCATGACGCCCGAGGTGTCCTTGTCGAGGCGGTGGACGATGCCGGGGCGGGCCACGCCGCCAATGCCTGACAGGGTGTCGCCGCAGTGGGCCAGGAGGGCGTTGACCAGGGTGCCGGTCTCGCAGCCGGGGGCCGGATGGGCGGCCATGCCGGGGGCCTTGTCGATGACGATCAGGTCGGCGTCCTCGAACAGAACCGTCAGGGGGATGGCCTCGGGCTGGGGCGTGGCGGCCACGACCGGCGGCATGATGACAGCGTAGAGGCCGGCCTGCGCCTTGGCCGAACCGCTGGTGATCGGCTGGCCGTCGCGGCGCACGGCGCCCTCGGCCAGCAAGGCCTGAAGCCGGGCGCGCGAAAGGGTGGGGAAGGCGGCGGCCAGGGCCTTGTCGAGACGGACGCCGGGCGCGTCGATGCGCGCCTCAAGCATTTCTGCGTCGTCGTCTTCCGTCAGCAAGGGTTCATCGGCCATAGGGCGAAATAGCATGGCTTGCGGGGCGAGGCTTCATCGGTCCTTGGTCGCAGCTCGAAATGCCTTGGGAGAGGCCGGGATGAAGTTTTTGATCGCCGCCGCTGTCGCCGCTACGGGCGTGGTTCTGCTGTCGGGTTGCGCCACCATGAGCGAGGACCAGTGCCTGGTCGGCGACTGGGGCGGGCAGGGTTGGCGCGACGGGGCGGCGGGGCATCAGGTCAGTCGCGTGGACGACCATGCCAAGGCTTGCGCCAAGTATGGGGTGGCGCCGAACATGAGCGCCTATCTTTCGGCGCGGGACGACGGACTGCGGACCTATTGCACCTGGGAGAGCGGTTTCCGGCAGGGGCGGCAGGGGAACAGCTATGGCGGGGTCTGCTCGCTTGCCGAAGAGCGTGACTTCCTGCCGGCCTATCAGGACGGACGGCGAATCTATGTCGTCGAGCAGGCGGTGTCCTCGGCGGAAAGCGCGCTGAACGCGGCCGTCAGCCGGATCAACGACCGCGAGGACAAGCTGGAGGCCAAGCAGCGCGAACTGCGGCAGGACGGCCTGACGGACGAGCAGCGCGAGCGCATTCGCGAGCGTATCCGCGAGGTGCGCGGCGAACTTCAGGAGGCGCGCCGCGATGCGCGACAGGCCGAGGAAGAACTGCGCTACGCCGAAATCGAGGCGCGGGCGGTGATCGGCGCCGTCGGCGGGCGCTACGGGGTGTGGTGATCAAAGAGCGACTAATCCTCCCCCGAGGAGCGTAGCGCAACGGGGGAGGGGGACCATGCGCAGCATGGTGGAGGGGGCGAGGTCTGGCGTCGCCTCCTGCTATTGAACGCTGCGTCTGTGGCCGCCCCCTCCACCACTATGTGGTCCCCCTCCCCCGCAAGCGGGGGAGGATCGAGAGCGGGCGGCGATGAGCTGATCAGCCGATGCGCGGGTCCAGTTCGCCGGCGGCGTAGCGCTTGGCCATCTGGGCGGTGGACAGGGGCTTGATCTTGGACGCCTGGCCTTCGCAGCCGAACTGCTGGTAGCGCTCGATGCACAGCTTGCGCATGGCTTCCTTGGCGGGCTTCAGATAGGCGCGCGGATCGAACTCGCTGGGCTTCTCGGCCAGAACCTTGCGGATGGCGCCGGTGATGGCCATGCGGTTGTCGGTGTCGATGTTGATCTTGCGCACGCCGTGCTTGATGCCGCGCTGGATCTCTTCGACCGGCACGCCCCAGGTCTGGGGCATCTGACCGCCGTAGGCGTTGATGATGTCCTGCAGGTCCTGCGGCACCGAGGACGAGCCGTGCATCACCAGGTGGGTGTTGGGCAGGCGGCGGTGGATTTCCTCGATCACGTTCATGGCCAGGACGTCGCCGTCGGGCTGGCGCGTGAACTTGTAGGCGCCGTGCGAGGTGCCCATGGCGATAGCGAGGGCGTCGACCTTGGTGGCCTTGACGAAGTCGACGGCCTGATCCGGGTCGGTCAGCAGTTGCGAGTGGTCCAGCTTGCCTTCGAAGCCGTGGCCGTCTTCGGCCTCGCCCATGCCGGTTTCCAGCGAGCCGAGCACGCCCAGTTCACCCTCGACCGAGACGCCGCAGGAGTGGGCCATCTCGGTGACGCGACGGGTGACGTCGACGTTGTATTCATACGAGGCGGGGGTCTTGGCGTCTTCTTCCAGCGAGCCGTCCATCATCACCGAGGTGAAGCCGTACTGGATGGCGGTGGCGCAGGTCGCCGGGCCGTTGCCGTGGTCCTGGTGCATGCAGACCGGGATGTGCGGATAGAGCTCGGCCAGGCCGTCGATCAGCTTGGCCAGGATGATGTCGTTGGCGTAGCTGCGGGCGCCGCGCGAGGCCTGGATGATGACCGGGGCGTTGACCTCGTGGGCCGCCTCCATGATCGCCAGACCCTGCTCCATGTTGTTGATGTTGTAGGCGGGCAGGCCGTAGTCATGTTCCGCCGCGTGGTCGAGCAGCTGTCGCAGCGTGATGCGCGCCATGGGTAGTCTCCTGAACCGATATTGTTTTGCGAGGCTTTAGCCCGGAGGGGCGAGGAAGTCACGCCGGGTTACAGGACCAATGCGGCCCCGCCTTGCCAATCAGGGCGAGATGCGGCAGGCGTTGCATAACGCAGGTCTGTCGAGGGTAGGGTATGCGACGAATGGCAATCATTGCGGTCTTGACGCCGCTTCTGTCCGGGTGCGCTCAGGGCGTCAGCATGGACTGGCGGGGCACGGCGCAAGGTATGACGCAGAGCGCCTGCCGTCAGTCGTCGCGCTGCGATCTGCCGGTTTGCAGCGCTTCGCCAGCCGAGGCCGCAGGGCGCGACGCCTGCGATAATCCCTATCCCGGCGGCGGCGCGCGACGACCGGGCGCCGCGCGCTAGAGGCCGGTCAGACCCGCAGGGCCTCGACGCCCGGCAGGACCTTGCCTTCCATCCATTCCAGGAAGGCGCCGCCCGCGGTGGAGACGAAGGTCATGTCGTCGGCCGTGCCGGCGTGGTTCAGGGCCGAGACGGTGTCGCCGCCCCCGGCAACGGCGACCAGCTTGCCGGCCTTGGCCAGTTCAGCGGCGTGCTGGGCGGCGGCCACGGTGGCCTTGTCGAAGGGCGGGACCTCGAACACGCCGAGCGGGCCGTTCCAGATCAGGGTCTTCGACAGGTCCATGGCGCGGGCCAGGCGGGCGACGGTTTCAGGACCGGCGTCCAGGATCAGGTCGTCGCTGGCGATGCGGTCCAGGGCGCGCACGCCAGACTCGATGCCCGGCTTGACGCCCTTGGCCACCACGACATCGACCGGCAGCAGCAGCTCACAGCCCTTCTGACGGGCTTCCTCGATGATCTCGAGCGCGGTGGCGGCCAGGTCTTTTTCACAGAGCGAACCGCCGACATCGACGCCCTGGGCGTGCAGGAAGGTGTTGGCCATGCCGCCGCCGATGGCCAGGTAGTCCAGCTTGGCGACCAGGTTCTTCAGCAGGTCCAGCTTGGTCGAGACCTTGGCGCCGCCGACGATGCCGATGACGGGCTTCTGCGGGCTGCCGAGAGCGGCGTCGAGCGCCGAGAGTTCGCGGGCCATGGCGCAACCGGCGTAGGCGGGCAGCAGGCGGGCCAACCCTTCCGTCGAGGCGTGGGCGCGGTGCGCGGCCGAGAAGGCGTCGTTGACGTAGAGGTCGCCCAGTTCGGCCAGTTGGGCGGCGAAGGCCGGGTCGTTCTTTTCCTCGCCCTTGTGGAAGCGGACGTTCTCCAGCAGCAGCACGCCGCCCGCGTCGAGGTCGGCCACGGCCGCCTTGGCCTCAGCGCCCACGCAGTCGTCGGCGAAACGGACGGGGCCGTGCAGCAGCAGTTCCAGCGGCTCGACCACGGGGCGCAGGCTCATCGACGGCACGCGCTCGCCCTTGGGACGGTCGAAGTGGGCCAGCAGCACCACCTTGGCGCCCGCCTCGCGCAGGCGGTGGATGGTCGGCAGGGCGGCCTTCAGACGGGTGTCGTCCGTGACCTTGCCCCCCTCCATCGGCACGTTGAAGTCCACGCGGACCAGAGCGGTCCGGCCGGACAGGTCAGCGGCATCGTCGAGGGTGCGGAAGGTCATGCTCTACTCGCTTTGCCTATCGAGACAGGCTTCGGTCCAATGGATTTGTTTAGAAATTTTAGGCGGGCTTTGGTTGCTCACCCAGATCGCAAGGCGGAAGACGTTGCCACCCGCGGACCATCGGGCCGCCAGAGTGCTGTTTTCTCCGCTCTGCGAGAGACCATTGAGAGTATCCATCAAGGGGGTGCCTCTGATGTCACTCTCACCTTTCACCAAGCGGGTGAATTCATGGAACCCGCCCGGAAGGTCTTGGCTGACTGCAACCACCCGATTTTTGCAAATCTGGATGCTAGTCCCATGACTGTTCCACGCGACCTCATCACCCCATCCCTGTTCTAGGGCTGCAACTGATGTGCCTGCGCCGAGGATCCTAAGTGCAACGCTACGTTCATCGCCGATTCTGATGCCAGCGATCTTGGTGGAATCATCAGCTAGGGCAGCCTCCCCGCACGTTAGCCCAAGAAAGGTAACGGCGAGGAGAACTGCTCTGCTTCGCATTACAGGAACTTGGCCATCACCAGGGCGGTGTCGGCCATGCGGGTCGCGAAGCCCCACTCGTTGTCGTACCAGGTCAGGACGCGGGCCAGCTTGCCGTCGACGACCTGGGTTTGCGGCAGGGCGGCGGTGGACGAAGCCGCAATGTGGTTCAGGTCGATGGAGACCAGCGGGTCGGTCGTCGTGGCCAGAACGCCCTTCATGGCGCCGTCGGCGGCGGCTTGCAGGGCGGCGTTGATTTCCTCGACCGTGACTTCACGACCGGCGACGACCTTCAGGTCGACGACCGAGACGTTCGGGGTCGGGACGCGGATCGACGAGCCGTCCAGCTTGCCCTTCAGTTCCGGCAGGACCAGGCCCAGGGCCTTGGCGGCGCCGGTCGAGGTCGGGATCATCGACAGGCCGGCGGCGCGACCGCGGTACGGGTCCTTGTGCATCGTATCCAGCGTGGGCTGGTCGCCGGTGTAGGCGTGGATGGTGGTCATGTAGCCGCGCTCGATGCCGAACAGGTCGTTCAGCACCTTGGCCACCGGGGCCAGGGCGTTGGTGGTGCACGAGCCGTTCGAGACGACGATGTCGTCGGCGGTCAGGGTCTCATGGTTGACCTTGAAGACGATGGTCTTGTCGGCGTTGTCGGCGGGGGCCGAGACCAGGACGCGCTTGGCGCCGGCCTTCAGGTGGGCCGAGGCCTTGTCCTTGGAGGTGAAGATGCCGGTGCATTCGAAGGCGATGTCCACCTTCAGCTCGGCGTGGGGCAGGTTGGCCGGGTCGCGCTCGGCGGTGACCTTGATCTTGCCCGTGCCGACGTCGATCCAGTCCTCGCCCGAGGTCACGGTGCCGGGGAAGCGACCGTGCACCGAGTCATAGCGCAGCAGGTGGGCGTTGGTCTCGACCGGGCCCAGGTCGTTGATCGCCACGACCTCGATGTCCGTGCGGCCATGCTCGACGATCGAGCGAAGCACGAGGCGGCCGATGCGGCCGAAGCCGTTAATGGCGACGCGAACGGTCATGGGGGAGGTCTCCTGAGCAAGGGCGATTTCGATTGGGAGCCTTACTCGGACGATCGGCGCTGTGATTCAACCCCGTCGCCATAACAAGGTGTGTTCGGACGTAACCGTCGGGCTGTCAGCAGCAGCGGAAAGCGCCGCCCGCGCCGAAGCGTCTCTGCTCATGCAGGCGGAAGAAGGCGGTGCGGTCCAGCGGCGGCTGGTCGGGATGCGTCGCCTCGGCGTGGGCGACATAGACCTCATAGTCGGGCTGGCCGACCATGAGGCTGGCGGTGCGGCGGGCGTCCTTGCCCCACCGCACCAGTGTGTCGCGGCAGACGCAGAGCAGGTCTGCGTTGTCAGCCGGGGCAGAGGGTCTAGGCACGGGCCGTGTCCATGGCTTCGTCCTCCAGCGTCAGCTCATGGGCGGCGGGCTGCTCGACCACGGTGGGCTGGCTGTTCTGGCGGGCCTTGAGGCAGGCGCGGACGCCATAGACCACCATGGTCAGGACCACGAACAGGAAGCCCGCCGTCAGGGCCGAGTTGACGTAGTCGTTGATGATGATCCGGTGCATGTCGCCCGCCGTCTTGGCCGGGGCCAGCAGGTCGCCGGCGGTCAGGGCGTCCTGATACTTCCGGGCATGGGCCAGAAAGCCGATCTTGACGTCGGGGTGCAGCAGCTTCTGGAAGCCCGCCGTCAGGGTGCAGATCAGCAGCCAGACCGCCGGGATGGCCGTGGCCCAGGCGAAGCGCTCGCGCTTCATCTTGAACAGGACGACGGTGCCCAGGATCAGGGCGACGGCGGCCAGCATCTGGTTGGCGATGCCGAACAGCGGCCACAGGCTGTTGATGCCGCCCAGGGGATCGACCACGCCGGTGTAGAGGAAGTAGCCCCACAGGCTGACCGTCAGGGCCGTGGCCACGACGTTGGCGGTCCAGGACTTGGTCTCGCGCATTTTCGGCACGGCCACGCCCAGCAGGTCCTGGATCATGAAGCGGCAGACGCGGGTGCCGGCGTCGACCGTGGTCAGGATGAACAGGGCCTCGAACAGGATGGCGAAGTGGTACCAGAAGGCCATCATGGCCTTGCCGCCGATGATGCCCGACAGGATGTGGGCCATGCCGACGGCCAGGGTCGGGGCGCCGCCCGCACGCGACAGGATGGAGTGCTCGCCCACGTCGCGGGCCAGTTGCTCCAGTTCAGCCGGAGTGATGTGGAAGCCCCACTGGGCCACGGCGGCGGCGGCGGAGGCGGCGTTGTCGCCGATGACCGAGACCGGGCTGTTCATGGCGAAGTAGACGGCCGGGTCCAGCACGGTGGCGGCGATCAGGGCCATGATGGCCACGAAGCTCTCACACAGCATGGCGCCATAGCCGATCAGCGGGATCTGGTTCTCGTTCTCCAGCAGCTTGGGCGTGGTGCCCGAGGAGATCAGGGCGTGGAAGCCCGAGACGGCGCCGCAAGCAATCGTGATGAAGAGGAAGGGGAAGAGGGCGCCGGCGAAGACCGGGCCGCTGCCGTCGATGAAGGGGGTGATGGCGGGCATCTGCACGTGGGGGCGCACGATCAGGATGCCGACGGCCAGGGCCAGGATGGCGCCGATCTTCAGGAAGGTGGACAGGTAGTCGCGCGGCGCCAGCAGCAGCCAGACCGGAATGACCGAGGCGACGAAGCCATAGGCCATCATGGCGATGGCCAGGGTGGTGCCCGACAGGGTGAAGGCCGGACCCCAGAAGGGATCAGCTGCGATATGACCGCCGCCGATGATGGCGAGGATCAGCAGCACCACGCCGATGACCGAGACCTCGCCCACGCGGCCGGGCCGCAGATAGCGGGTGTAGAGGCCCATGAAGACGGCGATGGGAATGGTGGCGGCCACCGTGAAGGTGCCCCACGGGCTTTCAGCCAGGGCCTTGACCACGACCAGAGCCAGAACCGCCAGAATGATGACCATGATCATCAGCACGCCGACCTGGGCGATGATGCCGGGGATGGGGCCCATTTCGGTGCGGACCATGTCGCCCAGCGAGCGACCGTCGCGGCGGGTGGACATGAACAGGACCATCATGTCCTGCACCGCCCCGGCCAGAACCGCGCCGACCAGAATCCACAGGACGCCGGGCAGATAGCCCATCTGCGCCGCCAGCACCGGCCCGACCAGAGGCCCTGCGCCCGCGATGGCCGCGAAATGGTGGCCGAACAGGACGTTGCGGGGCGTGGGAACATAGTCCAGCCCGTCGTTATGCCGCACCGCGGGCGTGGGCCGTTTCGCGTTCAGCCCCATGACCTTTCCGGCCAGGTAGCGGGCGTAGAAGCGGTAGGCGATGGCGTAGACGCAAAGCGCCGCCACCACGATCCAGACGGCGCTGATGCTCTCGCCCTGATGCAGGGCGATGACGGCGAGGGCGATCGCCCCCAGAATGGCGATGGCGCCAAAAATCAGCGCGGTCTTGAGCTTGCCCATGACGAACGGTCCTCCGGGTCGACTAGGCTGCGACCTTTCGGCATTTCTGGACCCATTAGGGGCTCGACGACAACCGACTAAAGTCGAAGGTCGGCGCCTTTATTTTACAGTCAGGGCAAGCTTTGCAGCGGATTTTCAGGGTTTGACGACGCGAACCTTGCTGGCCGCCTCGGTCGCCCGCTGGCGCGCCTGATCCGTGTCCGAGCCGCGGGCGAGCGCCACGCCCATGCGGCGGCGCTCAAAGGCCTCGGGCTTGCCGAACAGGCGCAGGTCGATGGTTGGCGCCGACAGGGCCTCGGCCACGCCTTCATAGACCACGCCCTCGGCCTCCAGGCCGCCATAGATGACGGCGCTGGCGCCCGGCTCGCGCAGGGTGACGTCCACCGGCAGGCCGAGGATGGCGCGGGCGTGCAGGGCGAACTCGCTCATGGTCTGGGTCGCCAGCGTCACCAGGCCGGTGTCGTGCGGGCGCGGCGAGACCTCGGAGAACCAGACCTTGTCACCGGTCACGAACAGTTCGACGCCGAAGACGCCGAGGCCGCCCAGGGCGTCGGTCACCTTGCCGGCGATGTCCTGCGCGGCCTTCAGCGCAGCCTCGCTCATGATCTGCGGCTGCCAGCTTTCGACATAGTCGCCCTTCTGCTGGCGATGGCCGATGGGGGCGCAGAAGTCCGTGCGCACCGCGCCGTCGCGCAGCGACCGCACGGTCAGCAGGGTGATCTCATAGTCGAAGTCGATGCGGCCCTCGACGATGACCCGTCCGCCCGCGACCCGGCCCGAGCCTTGCGCATAGGTCCAGGCCTCGGCGACCTGATCGGCGCTCTCGACATAGGACTGGCCCTTGCCCGAGGACGACATCACCGGCTTGACGAAGCAGGGGAAGCCGACGGCCTCGGCCCCCGCCGCCAGTTCCTCGGCGCTGCCCGCAAAGGCGTAGGGGCTGGTCGGCAGGCCCAGTTCCTCGGCGGCCAGACGGCGGATGCCCTCGCGGTTCATGGTCAGCTGGGTGGCGCGGGCGGTGGGGATGACGCGGGCCAGCCCCGCCGCCTCGACGGCCGCCAGAACCTCGGTGGCGATGGCCTCGATTTCCGGCACGATGATGTGCGGGGCCTCGGCCATGATCAGGCCGTTCAGCACCTGGGGATCGGTCATCGGAATGACGTGGCTGCGGTGCGCCACCTGCATGGCCGGGGCGTTGGGGTAGCGGTCCACCGCGATCACCTCGGCGCCCAGACGCTGCAGCTCGATAGCCACCTCCTTGCCCAGCTCGCCCGAGCCGAGCAGCATGACGCGCGTGGCGTGGTCGGTAAGCGGCGTGCCGATCTTCATGGGCTCAGGCTCCGGTAGCGGGTTCGATCAGGTCCCAGGCGTTGCCGTAGAGGTCTTCGAAGACCACCACCTTGCCATAGGCCTCGTGACGGGGCGTTTCGCGGAAGACGACGCCGGCGTCCAGCCAGGCGGCGTGGTCGCGCATCAGGTCGTCGGTGTAAAGGAACAGCCAGACGCGGCCGCCCGCCTGATCGCCGATCTGGGCGACTTGGCTAGGCGTCGCGGCGCGGGCCAGCAGCAGGGAGGTCTGGCCCCCTTTGGGCGTAACGCGGACCCAGCGCTTGCCGCCGCCCATGTCGGTGTCTTCGCTGAGCTCGAAGCCCAGCCTGCCGACGAAGAAGGCGATGGCCTCGTCATAGTCGCGGACCAGCAGGCTGACGGCGCCGAGATGGCTCATGGTGCAGGAACCGCATAGAGGCGGCGGAAGGCGTCCAGAGCGGCGCCGTGATAGATGCTGGCGTGGCTCTCGGTCGGGCGCGGGGTGAAATCCCATTTGACGCCGGGCAGGGCGTGATCGCGCAGGTTGGCGGTCAGGACATCCATCGGCGCCTGCATCTCCTCGCCCTCGTCGCCGAGCGTCAGGATCAGGGTGCGCGGATCGTTGGCGTGGTCGCGCAGATGCGCCCCCGACTGCCGCGCCAGCTGGCCGCCGTCCCACCACAGGCTGGGGCTGACGGCGACATAGGCGTCGAACATCTGCGGTTCCTTCAGGAAGGTCTCGACCACGAAGAGCCCGGCCAGGGACTCGCCCATCAGGGCCGTCTCGCCGCTGGTGCGGAAGCGGCCTTCGATGAAGGGCATGACTTCGTCGGACACGAAACGACGGAAGCGGTCGGACTGCCCTTGGGTCGGATAGCGGGCGATGAGTTCGGCGTTGTCGGTCGGCAGGGCCAACTCGTTGCGGCGGTCGACCGAGGCGATGCCCACCACGATGACGTCGCGGGTGGTGCCGACGATGGTCCCCAGCTGGGCGATGCCCGAGATGTGGTGGAAGTCCTGATCCTGACCGCCGTCGAGGACGTAGAGTACCGGATAGGTCTGGCCGCTGCGCTCATAGCCGGGCGGCAGCCAGACGTTGATCTCGCGCGTTTGGCCCATGACGGCGGAGGGCAGGGCGTAGGACTGGCCGATAACGATGGGCGTCTCGACCGCCACGGGGGCGGTCGCTTGGGCCCCGGCCGTCTCGGCGAGGGCGGTTGCGCCGCCCGCCATCGACAAGCCGAAGCTCAGGATGAGGGCGAGGCGGCGCACGAGGCTTACAGCCGGGCCTTGGCGGCTTCGACCACGGCCTCGGCGGTGATGCCGAACTCGCGGTAGAGGACTTCGGCCGGGGCCGAGGCGCCGAAGCCGGTCATGCCGACAAAGCCGCCGTCTTCGCCGATGAAGCGTTCCCAGCCCTGCTTGATCGCGGCTTCCACGGCGACGCGGACGGTGCCGCGGCCGATGACGGCGTCCTGATAGGCCTTGGGCTGCTGCTCGAACAGTTCGAAGCAGGGCACCGAGACCACGCGGGTCGGCACGCCTTCGGCCTCCAGAGTTTCAGCCGCCTTCAGCGCCAGGGCGACTTCGGTGCCGGTGCCGAACAGGGTGACTTTCGCGGCGCCGTTGGCGGCCTTCAGCTCATAGGCGCCCTTGCGTGACAGGTTTTCGCCGGCGTCGGTCAGACGGACCGCCGGGGTTTTCTGACGCGACAGGCACATGCCCGACGGCGTCTTCTTGTGCTGCAGGGCGACCTGCCAGCACTCCAGCGCCTCGACGGTGTCCGCAGGGCGGAAGACCATCAGGTTGGGGATGGCGCGCAGGGCCGCCAGATGCTCGACCGGCTGGTGGGTCGGACCGTCTTCGCCCAGACCGATCGAGTCATGGGTCAGGACGTGAACCACGCGCACGCCCATCAGGGCGGCCAGGCGGATCGCCGGGCGGCTGTAGTCCGAGAAGACCATGAAGGTGCCGGCGTAGGGGATGACGCCGCCGTGCAGGGCCATGCCGTTCATGGCCGAGGCCATGCCATGCTCGCGCACGCCCCAGTTGACGTAACGACCGGCGTAGTCGGGCGCGTCGAGGATCTGGGTGTTCTTGACGAAGGTGTTGTTCGAGCCGGTCAGGTCGGCCGAGCCGCCGATCAGTTCGGGGATGGCGTTGAACACCGTCTCCAGCGCCTCGCCCGAGGACTGGCGCGTGGCCAGGGCAGGCTGGCTCGAAACCAGTTCCTTGAGCTTGGCGTCCAGGGCCTCGAAGGCGCCGGTCGGCAGGTCGCCGGCCATGGCGCGGGTGAAGTCGTCACGCTGGGCGTGGTTCAGCAGGCGAGCTTCCCACGATTTGCGCGTCTTGGCGCCCTGCTTGCCGACCTTGGCCCAGGCCTTCTGGACGCCTTCCGGCAGGTCGAAGGGCGCGAAGGGCCAGTGCAGAGCCTGACGCGTGGCGGCGATCTCGGTCGCGCCCAGGGCGGCGCCGTGGGTCTTGTGGCTGCCTTCCATCGTGGCGGCGCCCTTGCCGATCTTGGTCTTGCAGGCGATCAGCGTCGGCTTGGACTGCTTGGTCGCCCAGGCCAGAGCCTTCTGGATCTGCTTGTGGTCGTGGCCGTCGATGGCCTTGACCGCCCAGCCCGAGGCCTTGAAGCGGGCCAGCTGGTCGGTGGCGTCCGACAGGGAGACCTTGCCGTCGATGGTGATCTCGTTGTCGTCCCACATGACGCACAGCTTGTTCAGCTTCAGGCGACCGGCCAGGGCGATGGCTTCCTGCGACACGCCTTCCATCAGGCAGCCGTCGCCGGCGATGACCCAGGTGCGGTGGTCGACCAGATCCGAGCCGAAGCGGGCGGCCAGGTGGCGCTCAGCCAGGGCGAAACCGACCGAGTTGGCGATGCCCTGACCCAGGGGGCCGGTGGTCGTCTCGATGCCGGTCATGTGACCATATTCCGGGTGGCCGGCGGTCTTGGCGCCCCACTGGCGGAAGTTCTCCAGCTGTTCCCTGGTCGCGTCCTTGTAGCCCGTCAGGTGCAGCAGGCTGTAGATCAGCATCGAGCCGTGGCCCGCCGACAGGATGAAGCGGTCGCGGTCGGCCCAGTCGGGGCGGCTGGCGTCGAACTTCAGGAATTTCGAATAGAGGACGGTGGCGACGTCGGCCATGCCCATGGGCATGCCGGGGTGGCCGCTCTTGGCCTTTTCGACGCCGTCCATGGCCAGGACGCGGATGGCGTCCGCCATCTGCTTGGGCGAAGGCTTGGCGAATGCAGCTTGGGCGTCGGTCACGGCGAGACCTTTCCTCAGGAAACAGGATATAGCGGGGCGGCGCCGCTTTACCCCGACGCGCGCACAGGTTCTATACGGAATCTGGACGAAAGGACCCCAATGGACGCCGTTACGGCCGCAAAGACACGCATCGACAAGGCCCTGGCCCTGCTGGAACGCAGGGTGCTGGAGCTGAAGGCGCGTCCGGCCACCGCCCCCGCCATCACCGATGACGACCTGTTCGCGCCGCGGGCGTCGAACGCCGCCGACCTGGTGCGCATCGCGGAACTGGAGGCCGCGGGCCGTGACGCGGCCGAGGCCCTGGGCCGCGCGGCCGAGGCCGTGCGCGAGGTTCTGGCCGAACAGGAGGCGCGCTGATGGCGACCGTTACAGTAGAGGTCAACGGCCGTTCCTACGCCGTCGGTTGCGCCGACGGCCAGGAGGAGCGCGTCCGCATCCTCGCCCGCCAGTTCGACAGCCATGTGCGTCAGATCGCCGGCGACGTCGGCCATGTCGGCGACCTGCGCCTGTTCCTGATGGCCTCGCTGATGCTGGCCGATGAACTGCACGAAGCGCGGCAGCGGCTGGAGAACGGCCAGGGCCCGGCGGCCCAGGACGGCCCGCAAAAGGCCGCGCCGCCGCCCGCCGGAGACGGCGTGGCCGAGGCGCTGAACGCGGTTGCGGCGCGTATCGAGAAGATCTGCCAGACGATCTGAACCTGCTCTTTCCTCCCTGTTCGCGGCGCGAATGGGGAGGTGGATCGGCGGCGCAGCCGACGAGACGGAGGGGGCGACTCCACGTCAGCCCTCTGCGCCGCCCCCTCCACCGCTACGCGGTCCCCCTCCCCACGAATGGGGAGGAAAGAGTGAGCGGTTCGCCATTGTTGAAACGCTTCGGACCGCCTATCTTGTCCAACGGCGGGTCCTGCTGCGGCTCACGTCGAAGACAACATATCCTTCTGACCTTAATTCACTCTAAGGGATCTGTCCCTGACCGGGCTCGAGGGCTTGGTCATATGGAGCCCACCTGGCTACCCAGGTCGAGAGGATTTAAACGTTCTTCACGGCTCTCGCGGCGCCGCCACCCTCACTCTTTTTTGCACTATCGCTCGCCGCGCGGCGGCTCGCTGCTTGAGCGCGGTTGTGCGCTATGCTCGCGATGCGGTCGCTCGCGGCTTGAGCGCCTTTTTGCGCTATCGCTCGGCCCGCGGGGCCTTGCTGCTTGAGCGCGAGTGATCCTCCCCTGCGAAGCGGGGGAGGATTGATGGGTGTTCTCGCGCAAGTCGGCTAGAGAATCCTCATGATCTCCAAACACGAACTCCGCGCCTCGATGCGCGCCCTGCGCAAGCGGCTGGCCGAGGCCGATAGCGAAGCCGCCGAGCGCGCCGCCGGGCACGCCGAGGCCCTGCCGTCCGGCGAAACCGTCGCCCTTTATCGCGCCATGGGGTCGGAGCTGGACACGGACGCCCTGGCCGTCGCCCTGCATCAGGCGGGGCGACGCCTCTGCCTGCCGGTGGTGATCGAGCGCGACGCGGCCATGATCTTTCGCGCCTGGACGCCGGGCGAGCCGCTGGAGCTGGACGCCGCCGGCTGTCCCGCGCCCCTGCCGCTGACCGAGACTGTCACGCCTGACCTGATCCTGACGCCGCTGTTGGCCTTTGACGCCCACGGCGGGCGGCTGGGGCAGGGCGGGGGCTATTACGACCGGACCTTCGCAGTCCTGCCGAATGCGGTGCGCGTCGGCTTCGCCTATGCGGGGCAGGAGGTCGAGCGCTTGGCGCTGGAGCCTCATGACATGCGCCTGCATGGCGTTTTGACCGAGAAGGGCTATAGAGCCGTCCAATGAGACTGGCATTTTTCGGTGACGTGGTCGGCAAGTCCGGGCGCGATGGGCTTTCGGATCATCTTCCGGGGCTGAGGCGCGACCTCAAACTCGACTTCGTGGTGGTCAACGCCGAGAACGCCGCAGGCGGCTTCGGCATCACCGAGAACACGGCGCGCGAGATCTTCGCCGCCGGGGCCGATGTCCTGACGTTGGGCAACCACAGCTGGGATCAGCGCGAGGCCCTGACCTATATTGTGCGCGAGCCGCGCCTGATCCGCCCCGCCAACTATCCGCGCCTGATGGACGCGCCGGGTCGCGGCGCCGACGTCTTCGTGACCGCCGACGGCCGTCGGGTGCTGGTCATCAATGTCCTGGGCCGCATCCACATGGACCCGATGGACGACCCGTTCAGCGCCGTGGAGCGCGAGCTGGAGGCTGCACCCCTGGGCGTCGTCGCCGACGCCGTCATCGTCGACATGCACGCCGAGGCCACCAGCGAGAAGATGGGCATGGGCCACTTCTGCGACGGCCGCGCCAGCCTGGTGGTCGGCACCCACACCCACGTCCCGACCGCCGACGCCCAGATCCTGCCCCACGGCACGGCCTATCAGACCGACGCCGGCGGCTGCTGCGACTATGACTCGGTCATCGGCAACGACAAGGAAGAGCCCCTGCGCCGCTTCACCACGCGGCTGTCCGGCGGACGCTACGTCCCCGCCAGCGGCCCGGCCACCATCTGCGGCGTCTTCGTCGAGACCGACGACCGCACGGGTCTGGCGACGCGGGTCGAAGCCATCCGCGTCGGCGGGCGTCTGAGCCAGGCGATCCCGCAGGTCTAGGCTGCGACTGGCCGGTCCCGCCGCGCCCTCAGCCGCAGCCGCATGGTCCGTTGGCTGCGCAGCGTCACCTGATGGACAGGGCGGGGTTCGACCGGGGTGATGGCCTCGACCTCGGCGACCTTGAGGATTTCGGCCAGGGCGATGATGGCCTCCTGCATGGCGAAGGCGGCGCCGATGCAGATGCGCGGACCGCCGCTGAACGGCAGCCAGGCGTAGCGGTCGATCGACTTGCGGTTCTCGGGCAGGAAGCGTTCGGGGCGGAAGGCGTCGGGTTCGTCCCACAGCTTTTCGTGGCGATGGATGACCCAGGGCACGATCAGCACGCTCTGACCGGCCTTGACCTCATGCCCGCCGATCACGTCGTCGGCCACGGCCTGCCGGATCATGGCCGGGGCGGGCGGAAACAGGCGCATGGCCTCCTCGATCACCGCCCGGTGCCAGTGCAGGTCGCGAAGTCCTGCGGCGCTGCGGTCCCAGCCGTCGGCTTCCGCCTTCAGGATATCGGCCACGCGCTTGTCGCGGCTGATCAGGTGCAAGGTCCAGCCCAGGGTCCGCGCCGTCGTCTCATGCCCGGCCAGAATGAAGGTCAGGATGTTGGACGCCACCTCGTGGTCCGACAGACCCGAGCCGTCGCCCTCCTCGTCGCGGGCGCTGAGCAGGGCGGTCAGCAGGTCTTCGGGGGCGTCGCCGTCCTGTTCGATCCGCGCCCGGCGCCGCGCCACCAGGGCGTCGACGCGGTCCTTGAAGAAGCGCGCGTCCCCGCCCGAGGCCACCCGGCCCAGGCGCGGTATCCAGTCGGGGGCCTTTAGCGCGTCCAGCGGGCTGATCCGCGCCCCGACCGCCAGGAAATGGTTCAGCGCCTTCTCGAAGCCCGCCGCGTCGCCGTCCAGATCGTCCGAGAACAGCGCCGCCGACAGGATGTCGAAGGTCAGCCCGCTCATCTCGCTGTCGATGTTCAGCACCCGCGCGCCGTGTTCCAGCCGCCAGCCCTCGACGCGGCGGCGGCAGACCCGGTCCATGGCCTCGGCGGTGCGGGCCGTATGGGCGGGGGTGAACAGGGGGGCCATGATGCGCCGGGCGCGCCGCCACTGTTCGCCCTCGGTCAGCAGCAGACCGTCGGCCAGCATGGGGCCCAGCACGCGGCGTTGCAGGTCGCCCTTCTCATAGTTGGCGGCGTTGTCGGTCAGGACGTGGCGCACGCCCGCCGGATCGCTGACCACCAGGGTCTTGCCCAGCGGCGAGGCCCCGTCGATGTAGAGTTCGGTGAAGTGGGCCTGGCTCCAGATCTGGAGCGGATCACGCCAGCTCTGCCACAGGAAGTGCGGCAGGCTCATCCTCTGGGTCCGGCGCGGCGGCGTCCAGGGGCGGAAAGTCGAGGCGGCGGCGTCGGTCATGGAGCGCTCCTTCTCAGGCTCGCTTCATATGTATTGACTATAGTGTCAAAAAGAAGGGGCTTCGCCTCTTATTGCGAGGGCGCCGCGTCGCGCATCATCGTTGTCTGCTGGGCTTCCAGCGCCCGCAGTCGGCCTTCCTCGGCGCGCAGGTCGCCGGTCAGCTGGCCTTTCAGCGCGGGGTCGGTGGTCGTCGCCAGCAGGGCGCGGGTGTCGGCGACGGCCTGACGGCGCGCCGCGATCAGGCGAGCCAGTTCGTCGCCGGCTTCGGCGGAGGGGCGGGACGCCGCTTCTTCTTCGGTGGTCTTCAGCGCGGCGGCCTGCCGGGCGGCTGAGGCGTCGCGCAGGGCGTGCTGAACCGGGTCGCCGCCCTCGAAGTCGCAGGCGGCCGTGAGGGCCGCGCCAGCGACGACGAAGGCGACGGCGCGCAGGCGCATCAGCCTTCGATCCAGTTCGGCATCCAGCCTTCGTGGAACTCGCGCAGGTGGGCGACGGGGATACGGTAGAGCTCGCCCTTCGGACCCGAGGAGGCGAAGTCCGCGCCCTTGGCGACGCCGACGACCGAGGCGTGCAGACCGGCGTCCTTGGCTTTCGCCAGCAGGGCTTCGGCGTCCGACACGGCGACCAGATAGCGGGCCTGATCTTCGCCGAAGAGGAAGGCGTGGGCGTGGGTCGCGCTGGAGGCGTTCAGCTCGATCCCGACGTCCGAGGCCAGGGCCAGATCGGCGGCGGCGCCGACCAGACCGCCGTCCGACAGGTCGTGAACGACCGTCAGCTCGCCGCCCTCGATCAGACCGCGCACGAAGTCGCCGGTCTTCTTTTCCAGCTTCAGGTCGACCGGCGGCGGGGCGCCGTCTTCGCGGCCCAGAACCTCGCGCAGATAGATGGACGAACCCAGCTCGCCGTGCGTCTGGCCGATCAGGACCAGGACATCGCCCTCGGCCACGCCGCCGAAGCCGGTGGTCACGTCGTAGTTGGTCAGCAGGCCGACTGCGCCGACCGTCGGGGTCGGCGGAATGGCGACGCCGTTGGTCTCGTTATAGAGGCTGACGTTGCCCGAGACGACGGGGAAGTCCAGCTCGCGGCAGGCCTCGGCCATGCCGTCGGTGGCGCGCACGATCTGGCCCATGATCTCGGGGCGCTGCGGGTTGCCGAAGTTGAGGTTGTCCGTGATGGCGATGGGGCGCGAGCCCACAGCCGTCAGGTTGCGCCAGGCCTCGGCCACGGCCTGCTTGCCGCCTTCATAGGGGTCGGCCTGGACATAGCGCGGGGTGCAGTCGCTGGTCACGGCCAGACCCTTGTCGGTGCCGTGGACGCGGACCACGCCGGCGTCGGCGCCGGTCGAGGAGTCCTGCAGGGTATCGGCCATGACGTGACGGTCGTACTGTTCCCAGATCCAGCGCTTGGACGCCATGTCGGGGCAGGCGATGACCTTGAGGACCGCGTCGTTCCAGCTTTCCGGGGCCGGGACCTCGGCCGGGTCGAGGCGCGGCTGCAGTTCGGGCTGGACCCAGGGGCGGTCATAGAGGGGGGCGTCGTCGAACAGCGGGGCCAGCGGCACGTCGCAGACGACCTCGCCGTGGTGACGCAGCACCAGATGGCCGGTGTCGGTGGTCTTGCCGATGACGGCGAAGTCCAGACCCCACTTCTGGAAGATGCGATAGCCGACGTCCTCGAAGCCCGGCTTCAGGACCGCCAGCATCCGCTCCTGGCTTTCCGACAGCATCATCTCATAGGCGGTCATGCCTTCTTCGCGCTGGGGCACCTGGTCGAGGTCCAGCTCGACGCCGACGCCGCCCTTGCCCGCCATCTCCACGGACGACGAGGTCAGACCCGCCGCGCCCATATCCTGAATGGCGGCGACGGCGCCCGAGGCCATCAGCTCCAGCGTGGCCTCGATCAGCAGCTTCTCGGCGAAGGGGTCGCCGACCTGGACGGTGGGGCGCTTGGCCTCCGACTCGTCGTCGAACTCGGTCGAGGACATGGTGGCGCCGTGGATGCCGTCGCGGCCCGTCTTGGAGCCGAAGTAGACCACGTCATGACCGGCTTTCGGCGCGGCCGAGTAGTAGATCTCGTCGGCCTTGGCGATGCCCACGCACATGGCGTTGACCAGGATGTTGCCGTTGTAGCCCTTGTGGAAATTGGTCTCGCCCGCGACCGTCGGCACGCCGACGCAGTTGCCATAGCCGCCGATGCCGGCGACCACGCCCTTGACCAGATGTCTGGACTTCTCGTGCGAGGGATCGCCAAAGCGCAGGGCGTTCAGCAGGGCCACCGGGCGGGCGCCCATAGTGAAGACGTCGCGCATGATGCCGCCCACGCCCGTCGCCGCGCCCTGATAGGGCTCGATATAGGAGGGGTGGTTGTGGCTCTCCATCTTGAAGATGCAGGCGTCGCCGTCGTCGATGTCGATGACCCCGGCGTTCTCGCCCGGACCGCAGATGACGCGCGGTCCCGTGACCGGGAACTTCATCAACTGCTTCTTGGAGGATTTGTAGGAGCAGTGCTCGGACCACATGACCGAGAAGACGCCCAGCTCGACTTGGTTGGGCTCGCGACCCAGCCGGTCCAGCAGGACCTGATACTCGTTCGGAGCCAGACCGTATTCAGCGGCCAATTCTGCGGTGGTCTTTTGCGGAGCGCTCATGGGCGGGGCTTCTAGCCGGGTCTGAGCCTCCTGTCAGCCCGTCCCTTCAGCGGGCGCGCTCGATCCCGCGTTTCAGGCCGAAGACCAGGATGACGGCGGCGACCACCAGCAGGAAGGCGGCGCCCAGGGCGGTGAAGCCAAGCACCGGATTCCGCTCCTGTTCCGCGACGAAGGCGCCGACCAGGCCCCAGGCGATGGGCAGGGGGTAGGCCAGGGTGCGCAAGCTCGCCGTCACCGCCGCCCCGACCAGCACCACGGCCACAATCGCCGCGATGGCCCAGCCGGTCGGCGACAGAAAGGCCGGCAGGGCGTCAAAGGCCGTCGCCGTGGTGATCAGGTTCAGCGGCGCGGCCACGGTCAGCCATCCGGCCAGCGCCGCCAGGGGCCAGATCAGGAACCAGCGGTCGCGGTCCATCGGGCCGGTCGAACGGATGGTCTTGCCGCTGGCCAGTATCGGAACCAGCAAGGCCAGCAGCGAGGCGAAGATGATGATCACGCTGGCCGCCTTCAGGTTCAGGGCCGCCGCGACGATCCATAGACCGATGCCGAAGAAGGCGACGACCGACGGCCAGCCCATTCGATTGATTAGCACGCTCTCGCCCGTCTGGGGGAGGGCCTGTCTTCCGGCGTAGATCAACAGGCCCAGATAGAGCGCGCCCCAGATGGAAAAGGCGTAGCCCGCCACACGTAGCGTCTGATTTCCGTCCGCCGCGAACTCGGCCTGCGACAGGCCGAAGCCGCCCAGGCTCTGCACGACCGGAACCGCGACGGCGAAGACGGCGGCGGCCAGCACCACCAGTCGACGGGTTCTCTGGGCGGGGGTGGGGCGTTCGATGGCGGACATGGCGGCGATCCCGGTGAAGCTTCACCTTCACTACGCGCCAGCGACCGGAATGGTTCATCGGAACCGCCGGGCTTGCGCCCCGCTTAGATCAGGAGACGCTAATCAAAGGAGACGCGCCATGGCCGACCCCGACAACCTGCCGGAAGACCCGGCCCTCGAAACCGACGAGGTCAAGACCAACCGCGCCCTGGAACAGGGCCTGGGCGTCGGCGCCCGCGAACTGGCCGCGATCGGGGAATCCGGCGAAGCGGGCACGTTGGAGCGCGCGCTCGATGAAGACGGCGAACCGATCGAACCTGAGATCGAGGCCGACGAACTGGGCCGCAGCGCCAGCGTCCTGGACCGCGGCAGGACCGGCCGCGCCGACGACAAGCAACAGTTGGACAAGGCGTCCGACGCCTGACCCGACGGCCCTTGACGGCGTTGATGCGGCATCGTTCCTTCGTTCCATGAGCGATGTTCGTCTGAACGATACCCAGGCCCTGCTTGCGCAAGCACGCGCTGCGCGTGAGCGGGCAGATGTTGCTGCTCTGGGCGTCGCCGCCGATGCGTTGCTGCGCCTCCATCCGCGCGAGCCTCGCGCCCTGGTGCTAAAGGGCGACGCCTTGGCGGGGCAGGGGGATCATCGTTCAGCCATGACCTTCTACGGCGCCGCCCTGGCCCACGGGCGCCTCATCGATTCGCCTCCGCCTGATCTGCGCGCGGAACTGGACCGCGCGGCTCGCGCCCAGGCCGAGGGGGTGAAGCGGTTCGAGCAGGGGCTGCGTGACGGGCTGCAAGCGCGCGGCTTCGATCCCGCCTCGTCCAGCACGCGGTTCGCGGCCTCGCTGGACCTGATGACGGGCAGGCGGCGGCTCTACTACCAGCAGCCTAAATTCTACATGCTTCCGGGCCTTCCGCAGATCGAGTTTCAGTCGCGCGAGACGATCTCCTGGCTGGCCGAGGTCGAGACGGCAGCGCCCGCCATCCGCGCCGAACTGGACGCGGTCCTGGCTGAGCCCGCCCTGTTCGCCCCCTATGTCGAGGATCGCGCTAATCGACCGAAGAACGACCAGGCCGGGATGCTGGACAACGCCGCCTGGAGCGCGGTCTTCCTGTGGAAGGACGGGGCCGAGGTTCCCGAGGTCGCCGCCCGCTGTCCCGAGACGATGAAGGCGCTGGCGGCGGCGCCCCTTTGCCGCATCCCCGGCCGCTCGCCGTCCATCCTGTTCTCGAAGCTGCAGGCGGGCGCGAAGATCCCGCCGCATCACGGCCTGATCAATACGCGCCTGATCTGCCATCTGCCGTTGATCGCCCCGCCCGGATCGCATTTCCGTGTCGGCGGCGAGGAACGGGAATGGCGCGAGGGTCAGGCCTGGGCTTTCGACGACACCATCGAGCACGAGGCCTGGAACGCCAGCGGCCAGGACCGCACCATCCTGATCTTCGATGTGTGGAAGCCCGAGATCACCGCGGAGGAACAGGACCTGATCCGGGCCCTGTTCGCCGTCATCGACGCAAGCGGGGGCGGTGCGCCGAAGCTCGGGGTTTAGGCCGCGGCGTAGATGCTCTGGAACAGGGTGGCGCCGTCGGCGCTGCCGAGCTCGGCTTCGAAGGCGCGGTCGGGGTGGGGCATCATGCCCAGCACATTGCCGCGCGCGTTCTGGATGCCGGCGATGTCGGCGACCGAGCCGTTGGGGTTGTCGAAGTAGCGGAAGACCACCTGGCCCTCGCCCTCGAGACGGGCCAGGGTTTCGGCGTCGGCGAAGTAGTTACCGTCGCCATTGCCCTGGGTCATGACCACCTCGCGCTGGCCTTCATAACCGGCGGTGAAGCGGGTCTGGCCGTTGGCGACGGTCAGACTGATGGGCTTGCAGACGTATTTCAGACCCGCGTTCTTCAGCAGGGCGCCCGGCAGCATGCCGGCTTCGCACAGGACCTGGAACCCGTTGCAGATGCCCAGGACGGCGACGCCATCGTCGGCGGCCTTCTTGACGGCCTGCATGATCGGAGCCTGGGCCGCCATCGCGCCGCAGCGCAGATAGTCGCCGTAGGAGAAGCCGCCCGGCAGGACGATCAGATCGAGGCCTTTCGGCAGCTCGGTCTCGGCGTGCCAGACCATTTCGACCTGCTCGCCAGTGGAGCGTTCGATGGCGACCTTGCAGTCGCGATCACAGTTGGATCCGGGGAAGACGATGACGGCTGCGCTCATGGGCGGGCCTCCTAGCATCAATTGTTCAGGATGTCAGGCGTGGCTTTGACCCGTCTTGCCTCCGGTCAGCCAGGCGACGATCCAGACCGCAAAACCGCCCAGCGACAGGCCGACCCCGACCCAGCCGGTCGAGGTCCAGCCCCAGCCCGCCGCCACGGCCATGCCGCCCAGCAGGGGGCCGATGGCGTTGGCGGTGTTGAAGGCCGAATGGTTCAGGGCGGCGGCCAATGTCTGCGCGTCGCCGGCCACGTCCATCAGCCGGGTTTGCAGCACCGAGCCCAGACCCCCGCCGCCGCCGATCAGGAAGACCACGATCAGCATGGCCCACAGGTGCGGGGCCGCGAAGGGATAGAGGGCCAGAGCCGCGACGCTCCACAGCAGCAGTCCGCCCGCCGCCTTCATGCCGTAACGGTCGGCGGCCCAGGCCCCCAGCAGGTTGCCGCTCATCATGCCCAGACCGAACATGGCGAAGACCCAGGGCAGGACCTCGGGCCCGACGCCTGTCACGGCGGTCAGGGTCGAGGCCAGATAGGCATAGACCGAGAACATGCCGCCAAAGCCGACGGCCCCGACGCCCAGCGTCAGCCAGACCTGTCCGCGCTTCAGGGCGCCCAGCTCCCGCAGGGGGCTGGCGTCGGCATGGGCCGGGTCGCGCGGCGCGAACAGGGCGACCAGAGCCATGGCGACGACCGCCAGGACGCTGACGATGGCGAAGGTCCAGCGCCAGCCGAAACTGTGGCTGACGGCGGTGGCGACCGGCACGCCGATGACGGTGGCCACGGTCAGGCCCAGCAAGATGGTCGAGACGGCGCGGGTGCGCAGGCGCAGCGGCACCAGCGACGCCGCCACCAGGGCCGCCACGCCGAAATAGGCCCCGTGAGGAATGCCGCTGAGGAAGCGGAAGGCCAGCATCCACTCATAGTTGGGGGCGATGGCGCTCAGCGCATTGCCGACCGCGAACAGGGCCATGAAGCCGATCAGCAGCAGCCAGCGCGGCAGCCGCGCTCCCAGCACCGCCAGGATCGGCGCCCCGACCACCACGCCGGCGGCATAGGCGCTGATGACATGGCCGGCTGTGGGTTCATCGACGCCCAGACCCGCTGCGAAGTCGGGCAGGACGCTCATGGCCGCGAACTCGGTCACGCCGATGGCGAAGCCGCCCATGGCCAGGGCCAGCAGCACCAGAGCCACCTTGCCGGGGGCGACGAGCGTCTGCGTGGCGGACGACGGCGCGGGGATGCGGTCGTCGATACAGGCGGCGGCGTCGGTGGGGGCCATGAACGATCGCAATGCAACAAACTTTACTGCGTCGCAAAATAGGAGCCGGGGCCGGGGGCGCAACCGTGGCTGGACGATCGCGCGATCACGCTTTGTACGTGAGGGGGCTCAGGCTTCGACCAGTTGGGCCCGCACCTTGGGATGCGACACCGACACGCCCAGGGTCTGAGCGGCGTAGAGCTCCAGCAGCAGGCGATCGCGATCATCGGTCAGGGGCAGCCAGCGCGCCTCGATCGGCTTGCGATGACCGGGGCGGGGCGCAGGCTCGCTGATGCTGACCCTGGGGACGCCGCCGCCGCCCGGCTCTTCCACACGGGCGGCCAGCGAAACCCGAAGCGAGGGGGCCAGCATCCGCCGCTCTTCCAGATAGGGCGGACTGCCGACATGAACCGGCTCGTCCTCCTGATAGAAGACATAGACCGCCCCTGCCGCGGGCAGGCGCGCCCGCGTCAGCGGACGCAGAGGTTGGGCCATCAGGCGGCGGTAGAGGTCAGGCACCGCCGCCAGTCTCTGGTCGTGATCCAGCGTCGCTGTCGTCACCCGCCGGTGTTCTCATAGACGGCCGTGATCGAGGCCTTGGCCAGGGTGTGGAAATGCAGGTTGAAGCCGAAGACGGCGCCCGAGTTGTCCGGCGTCACGTCCAGTCGGTCCGTATCCACGGCGAAGACGGTGAAGATGTAGCGGTGCGGGCCGTGGCCGGGGGGCGGGGCGGCGCCGCCGAAGCCCGGCGCGCCGAAGTCGGTGCGTCCCTCGACCGCGCCGGGCGGCAGGGCGCCGCCGGCCGCCAGCTCGGTCACGTCGGCGGGGATGTTGGCCACCGTCCAGTGCCAGAAGCCCGAGCCGGTCGGGGCGTCGGGGTCATAGCAGGTGATGGCGAAGCTCTTCGTGCCCTCGGGCGCGCCGGTCCAGGACAACTGCGGCGCGGTGTTGCCCTTCGCATAGACCTGAGCGTCGGGCAGGGCGTCCCCGTCGCGAAAATCGGCGGAGGTCAGGGTAAAGGTCATGGCGGCGCTCCCTTTGCTTCATTTGGCCGTGAACGGAACGGTCAGGGTTTGACACCGT
This sequence comes from Candidatus Brevundimonas phytovorans, assembly GCA_029203145.1. Lineage (NCBI taxonomy): Bacteria > Pseudomonadati > Pseudomonadota > Alphaproteobacteria > Caulobacterales > Caulobacteraceae > Brevundimonas > Candidatus Brevundimonas phytovorans. The sequence continues at coordinate 2,215,634 of CP119309.1, read as the reverse complement.
TGCGCTGCGACAGTCTGTTCCTAGCCAAGCTTGGTCGTCGTTCAAAGCGCGGAGAGCCGGATGCTGCAATCCCTTCTCGACCGGACCTTCGTGACGCGGGCCGTTCGGGTGCGTCTGCCGGACGGGCGTGAACTGACGGCGGGGCCGGGCGCCCCGGAACTGACGGTGGTGATCGAAGACACGAAGACGGCTCTGGCCATCGCCGCCAACCCTGACCTGGCCTTGGGCGAGGCATTCATGGACGGGCGTTTCCGCGTCGAGGGCGGCGACATCTACGCCTTCCTGCAATTGACCACGTCGCAACTGGCGATCCGTCCACGCGGCGGAAAACTGACCCTGCTGCAACGCATCCGGCGCAGCGCCGAGCAGGCCAACGACCGGCTGCACGCCCGCAGCAACGTCCACCACCACTATGACCTGACGGTCGACTTCTATCGCCTCTTCCTCGACGAGGACCTGCAATATTCCTGCGCCTTCTTCGAAACGCCGGACGCCACCCTGGATCAGGCCCAGGCCGCCAAGAAGCGGCGACTGATCGACAAGCTGCTGCTGACGCCGGGGCAGAGCGCGCTGGACATCGGCTGCGGCTGGGGCGGACTTGGCCTGTCGATGGCCGAGCGCGGCGCGCGCGTCACCGGCGTCACCCTGTCGACGGAACAGCACCGCACCGCCAACGAACGCGCGGCGGCGCGGGGCCTGGCCGACCGGGCCGAGTTCCGGCTGCAAGACTATCGCGACCTGAACCAGACCTTCGACCGCATCATCTCGGTGGGGATGTTCGAACACGTCGGGGCCCCGAACTATCAGGAATATTTCGACGGCGTGGCGCGTCTGCTGGCGGACGACGGGGTGGCGGTGATCCATTCCATCGGGCGCAAGACCCCGCCCAGCCGCACCCAGCCCTTCATCCGCAAATACATCTTCCCCGGCGGCTATATCCCGGCCCTGTCCGAGGTCATGCCGGCCATCGAGCGCGCGGGCCTGTGGGTCACGGACATGGAGGTTCTGCGCCTGCACTACGCCGAGACGCTGAGGATCTGGCGGACGCGGTTCCTGGCTCGGCGTGAGGAAGCCCTGACCCTTTACGACGAGCGCTTCTGCCGGATGTGGGAATTCTACCTCGCCGCCAGCGAGGTCGCCTTCCGCGAACTGGGCCACATGGTCTTCCAGCTACAGCTGACCAAGCAGCAGACCGCCGTGCCGTTAAGTCGGGATTACCTGTGCGAGTAGCCCGTAGTCCTCCCCTGCGAAGCGGGGGAGGGGGACCATGCGGAGCATGGTGGAGGGGGCGAGTTGGGGCGCTACAGCATGAATTCTGACGTTGCTGGGCATGAGGCACTTGGCAGGGCCGCGCTTGCTTCCGCCCCCTCCACCGCTTCGCGGTTCCCCTCCCCCGTGAACGGGGGAGGATTGAAGAGGGATAGCCTCAGCCGAAGGCGGGGTGGTAGCGCACCTCGCCTGATCCCTCGATAGCCCCAAAGGCCAGGGCCATGAAATAGTCCGGCGGCGGGCCGGGATAGGTCAGGCGCGGGTCTTGGACAAAGCCGAAGCGACCATAATAGGCCGGCTCGCCCATGACGACGCAGCCGCGCGCGCCGCGTCGGCGCAGGTCGTCCAGTCCCGCTTCAATGAGTTGGCGGCCTATGCCCTGGTTCTGGCTGTCCGGCGCGACGGACACCGGGCCGAGGCCGAACCAGTCGCCTTGGCCGGGCCATTCAACGGGGGAAAAGGCGGCGTGGCCGACGACCTGTCCATCGACCTCGGCCACCAGCGACAAGGTCAGGGCGCCGGCGTCGCGCAGGGCCTCGATGATGCGCGGCTCAGAGCCGTCGCTGTGCGGATGGCCGTCAAAGGCCGCCGCCGTCAGAGCCTGGATTGCGGCCCGATCCGTTTCCGTTTCGGGCCGCAGGATCATGTCAGGCGACTTCGATCCGGTAGCTTTCGATGACCGTGTTGGCCAGCAGGGTGTCGCACATTCGCTTCACCTCGGCTTCCTTGTCGGACACGCTGTCGTCGAGATCGAACTCGATCATCTTGCCGACGCGGGCGTTGGCGACGCCGGCCCAGCCCAGACCCTGCAGGGCGCCTTCAACGGCCTTGCCCTGCACGTCCAGAACGCCGGGCTTGAGGAAGACGTGAACCTTCACCTTGGCCATTAGTGCAGTCCCCCTTGGATCACGGTCGGCATATCCTTCATGATGCCGAGGCGGCGGGCCACCTCGGTGTAGCTTTCGATCACATCGCCCATGTCGCGACGGAAGCGGTCCTTGTCCAGCTTCTCGCCGGTGGCGGTGTCCCACAGACGGCAGCTGTCCGGGCTGATCTCATCAGCCAGGATGACGCGGGCGAAGTCGTTTTCCCACACCCGGCCGAACTCGATCTTGAAGTCCACCAGGGTGATGCCGACGGCGCCGAACATGCCGCACAGGTAGTCGTTGACGCGGACCGTCATGGCCAGGATGTCGTCCAGCTCCTGGGTCGTGGCCCAGTTGAAGGCCGTGATGTGCTCTTCCGTCACCATCGGGTCGTTCAACTCATCCTTCTTGTAGTAGAATTCGATGATCGAACGGGGCAGGGCGGTGCCCTCTTCCTGGCCCAGGCGCGTCGCCAGGCTGCCGGCGACGATGTTGCGGCAGACGACTTCCAGCGGAATGATCTCGACTTCGCGGATCAGTTGCTCGCGCAGGTTCAGACGCTTGATGAAGTGGTTGGTCACGCCGATGCCGTTCAGGCGCGACATGATGAACTCGCTGATGCGGTTGTTGATCACGCCCTTGCCTTCCAGCGTCGCCTTTTTCTGGGCGTTGAAGGCGGTCGCGTCGTCCTTGAAATACTGGATCAGCGTGCCCGGCTCGGGACCCTCGTAAAGGATCTTGGCCTTGCCTTCGTAGATCTTCTTGCGCTTGGAATTCATGGTCGTGTCCCGAAAGGGAAGAAAACAGACTGTCTTAAAACGAAAAACGCGCGGCCCGGCGTCTGTGGGCGCGCGATCCTGAATCGACGACGGCTATATAAGATCGCACGCCCTTTAGCCGAAGGGCGTCTGTGACACAAATATCCTCCAGCAGGGCGGCGTTCGGAACCGCGACGGCGAGTCCAGTTGCGTTCGCAGGCGAGGGGGCTATAGACGGCGATGCGGACCCAAATTCTGTCCGCCACTGGAGTGACGACGCGCATGACGACCTTTGACGATCGGGAAAAGGGCTACGAGTCCAAATACGCCCTCGATCAGGAACAAGAGTTCAAGGCCATCGCGCGTCGCAACAAGATGCTGGGCCTGTGGGCGGCTGAGAAGATGGGCCTGTCGGCCGACAGCGCCGAGCAATACGCCGCCGCCGTGGTGCGCGCCGACTTCGAGCAACCGGGCGAAGAAGACGTCTTCCGCAAGGTCGCCGGCGACTTCAAGGGCTCGGGCCTGACCGTGTCCGAGGGCGAACTGCGCTCCAAGATGGATGAACTGGCCTCTATCGCCCGCGAACAGATCCGCGCCGGCGAATAGGTCTCGGTTCCAACCGACCGAATTCAGAAGGGCCGCTGCCGGCGACGGCAGCGGCCCTTCTTCTATTTCAGGCGATCGCCGTCGTTATTTCGGCATCAGCACCGTGTCGATGACGTGGACCACGCCGTTCGACTGGCCGACATCGGCCTGGGTGATGGTCGAGGTGCCGCCCTTGGCGTCGGTGATGGTCCACTTGCCGCCGCCAGCGTCCTTGACCATCAACTTCTCGCCCTGAACCGCGGTCAGGGTGGCGGTGCCGCCGCCCTTCTGGGCCTCGGCGGCGATGTCGGCGGCGGTCAGGCGGCCGGGCACGACATGATAGGTGAGGATCTTGGTCAGGGCGGCCTTTTCAGCCGGCTTCATCAGGCCTTCGCGCGTGGCGGCCGGAATCTTCTCGAAGGCGGCGTTGTCAGGGGCGAAGACGGTAAAGGGGCCGGGACCTTGCAGGGTGGCGGCCAGGCCAGCCGCCTGAACCGCGGCGACCAGGGTGGTCAGGTTCGGAGCCTTGGCGGCGTTGGTGACGATGTTGTCGGCCGGGTTCATGGCCACGCCGCCGACCATGGGCTCGGTGGTCGCGGGCGCCATGGCGGCCGGTTCGGCGGGCATGGCGTCAGCCGGCGCCTTCTCCACCTTGGTTTCATTGTTGCCGCAGGCGGCCAGCGTCAGCAGGGCGGCGGCGGATACGGTGGCGAAGCTGGCGGTACGGATCATCTTCATGTCGTCTCTCCATCGACGGCCGCTCGAAGGGGCGGCGGCATCGGGGAGAACTACGGGCGAGCAAGGCAAATGGTTCAAATTATCCGGCGCGGGGCGTGATCACGATTGGTCCTAGTCGGCGAAGACCACGGTCTTGCCGTCGTGCATCAGGATGCGGTCGTGCAGATGGTGCGACACCGCTCGCGCCAGGACGCGGCGTTCGATGTCCCGGCCCTTGCGGATCAGGTCGGCGGGGGTGTCGCGGTGGCTGATGCGCTCCACGTCCTGTTCGATGATGGGGCCTTCGTCCAGGTCGGCGGTGACATAGTGGGCCGTGGCGCCGATCACCTTCACCCCGCGCGCATGGGCCTGATGATAGGGCTTGGCCCCCTTGAAGCCTGGCAGGAAGGAGTGGTGGATGTTGATGCAGCGCCCCGCCAGCCGCGCCGTCAGGTCGTCCGACAGGATCTGCATATAGCGCGCCAGCACCACCAGCTCCGTGCCCGTCGCCTCGATCAGGGCCAGAAGCTGGGCCTCCTGCGCCGCCTTGTCGCCGCTCATGGGCAGGTGGTGGAAGGGCAGGTCGCCCAGATCGACGTGGCCGATCATGTCGCGCGCGTGGTTGGAGACGATGGCCGTCACCTGCATCGGCAGTTCGTCGATGCGCCAGCGATACAAGAGGTCCGCCAGACAGTGATCAAACCGCGAGGTCAGGATCATCACCTTGCGCGGCTCCGATCCGCGCAGGGTCCAGTCCATGTCGAACCGCTGGGCCAGCGGCGTGAAGGCGGCGCGGATGGCGGCCTCGGCGTCGCCTTCCAGCGGCTCGAACACCACGCGCATGAAGAAGTAGCCGCTCAGCGCGTCGCCGAACTGCTGGGCGTCGGAAATATTGGCGTCGCGTTCCAGCAGAAAGGCGGAGACGGCCGCCACGATGCCGTGGCGGTCGGGACAGGACAGGGTCAGAATCATCGAGCGGCCGACTTATTCGGGAAGAAAGTCGCTCAGTATGGCCCAGCTTTCCGCCTTTGCCGACAAGGATATTGCGTGCGCCGGGCTGGAGGACGGCAGGTCGATCAGGGCGATCCGGTCCGGATCAGGCAGATCGGCCAGAATGCGCCGCCCCAGCTTCGCCGCCAGCCCGCCGTTGAAGGCGACAGCGCGCAGTTCCGGGAGACTTGCCGCCAGACCCCGCAGGTCGGCGGCCTCGGGCGAGCGGATGGCGGCGTCCAGACTGCCCGAACGCTGCGCCGAGGCGATCACGTCCCATAGTCCGACGCCGCGCGCCTTCAGGCGATCCAGCCGCGCGTCATAGGCAAGGGCGGGCAGGTCCTCGCCCAGCAGGCCCCCGATCAGCGGCCAGAAGCCGTTGCGCGGATGGGCGTAATACTGGGCCGCCTTCAGCGAGGCGTCGCCCGGTAGGCTGCCCAGGATCAGGACGCGGGTGCGGGCGTCGACGACAGGGGCGAAACCGACGGACCGCCCAATCGCAGACAAGGAACTCAACCCTCGCCGAAAACCCGCTTGAACACCACGTCGACGTTCTTGGTGTGGTAGCCGAGGTCGAACAGGGCTTCCAACTGGTCGTGGGGCAGGGTGACGCGGGCGTCGGCCTTGAGGAAGTCGAGGAAGGCGCCTTCACCGCGCCAGACCTTCATGGCGTTCTCCTGAACCGCCGCATAGGCGTCTTCGCGCGACACGCCGGCCTGGGTCAGGGCCAGCATGACCCGTTGCGAGTGCACCAGGCCGCCCAGGCGGTCGATGTTCTTCTGCATGTTCTCAGGATAGACGTTCAGGCGCTCGATCACGCCCGCCAGACGGTGCAGGGCGAAGTCCAGGTGGACCGTCGCATCAGGGCCGATGCCGCGCTCGACCGAGGAGTGGCTGATGTCGCGCTCGTGCCACAGGGCGACGTTCTCCATCGCCGGCGTCACGGCCGAGCGGACCAGGCGGGCCAGGCCGGTCAGGTTCTCGGTCAGGATCGGGTTGCGCTTGTGCGGCATGGCCGACGAGCCCTTCTGGCCCTTGTCGAAGAACTCCTCGGCTTCGAGGACTTCGGTGCGCTGCAGGTGGCGGATTTCCACGGCCAGACGCTCGATCGACGAGGCGACCACGCCCAGGGCGGCGAAGTAGGCGGCGTGACGGTCGCGCGGGATGACCTGGGTCGAGACGGGTTCGACGGCCAGACCCATCTGGTCGGCGACGTATTGCTCAACCGCCGGATCGACGTTGGCGAAGGTGCCGACGGCGCCCGAGATGGCGCAGGTGGCGATCTCTTCACGGGCGGCGATCAGGCGGCGCTTGGCGCGTTGGAACTCGGCATGATAGCCGGCCAGCTTCAGGCCGAAGGTCACCGGCTCGGCGTGGATGCCGTGCGAGCGACCGACGGTCGGGGTGTATTTGTGTTCCTTGGCGCGGACTTCCAGCGCGGCCAGGACGCGGTCGACGCCGCCTAGCAGCAGGTCGGTCGAGCGCGCCAGTTGCACCGCGAAACAGGTGTCCAGCACGTCCGACGAGGTCATGCCCTGGTGCAGGAAGCGGGCTTCCTCGCCGACGATTTCCGACACATGGGTCAGGAAGGCGATGACGTCGTGCTTGGTGGTGCGCTCGATCTCGTCGATGCGGTCGGCATCGAAGGTCACGTCCTTGCCCTTGGCCCAGATGGCCTCGGCGGACTCCTTCGGAATCACGCCCAGTTCCGCCATCTTGGTGGCGGCGTGGGCCTCGATCTCGAACCAGATCTTGTACTTGGTCTCTTGCGACCAGATGGCGACGGCTTCGGGGCGGGTATAGCGCGTGATCATGGACCGGTCGTGTCGTGCGGGAAGGGCGGGGAGTCAAGGTTCGCCGGGCAAACTTGCGTCTTTCCTCCCTGTCGCGCAGCGATGGGGAGGTGGCGCGGCGCCGAAGGCGACGTGACGGAGGGGGCGACTCGACGGGCGACGTTTGCGCCGCCCCCTCCACCACTTCGTGGTCCCCCTCCCCATGGAATGGGGAGGAAAGAGCAGCCATTGACTTCGATCCCTCTTGTCCCAGATAGGGGCCTCAGAGGACGACCTCTCCCTTCACTGGGCATGACCGCCGGGACGACCCGGTTCGCCATGCAAGGGAGACTGTCATGGCCTGGATTCTTCTTCTTTTCGCCGGTCTGTTCGAGATCGTCTGGGCCTTCCTGATGAAGGCGTCGGACGGGTTTTCGAAGCCGTGGCAGACGGTCGGCGCCATCGTCTTCATGATCGTCAGCTTCGGCTTGTTGTCGATGGCGATGAAGACCCTGCCGCTGGGCACGGCCTATGTGATCTGGACCGGCATCGGCGCGGTCGGCGCCTTCGTCGTCGGCATCGCGGTGCTGGGCGAACCCATCACCCCCATGCGGATCGCGGGCGCGGTCCTGATCCTCGCGGGTCTAGTTGTGCTGAAGCTGTCCTCAAGCCATTGATGGTGAAAGCCTCTGGAGCCTCGCCATGGAACTGATCATCGGACCGCGTCTCTATTCCACCTGGTCGTTGAGGCCCGGGCTGGTGCTGAAACGGGCGGGGGCCGTGTTCACGACCCGCGAGGTCTCCTATCGCACCGAGGCGCAGCAGGCCGAGCTGCGCCGCCTCTCGCCCTCGGGCTTCGTGCCCCTGCTCAAGGTCGACGGCGAGACGATCTGGGACAGCCTGTCGATCAGCGAATGGGCGGCGGAGCGTTATCCCGAGGCGCATCTGTGGCCGGTCGATCCCGCCGCGCGGGCCCTGGCCCGTTCGGCGACGGCGGAGATGCACTCCGGCTTTCAGGCTTTGCGGACCCTGTGCGGGACCGGGCCGGATCATCCGATGGCGGGCGAGGCGCGGTCGCCAGCGCTGTCCGATCCGGCGCTGGATCGCGACCTGGCGCGGCTGGTCGATCTGTGGCGTCAGATGCGCGCCCGCTTCGGCGCGGGCGGCGCCTGGCTGTTCGGCGACTGGTCGATCGCTGACGCCTTCTTCAGCCCGGTCGCGGCGCGGGTGCGGCACTATCAGATCGATCTGGCGGCGCAGGGCGACACGGACGGCGTGGCGCGCGCCTATGTCGAGGCCCTGCTGAAACAACCTGATTTTCAGGAATGGGAGCGTCAGGCCCTGGCTAACGCCGCTTAACCTCAGCCGAAAACCGGCGATTAACGACTGATGTTACACTCTGCCCTCACGGCGTCGGGCCGTGGGGGACGGGCCATGAGGACGATCAGCCGGAACACCAACTGGGGTCGGACTGCGCGCGGCTATGTCCTGGCCGGCCTGGCCTTCGCCTTCGTCTGGGCCATGCTGCTGTCCAGCGTCGTCTGACGCGACTCTCGCTCTAGCGGGTTCCCGCGAGCGGGGCGGCCTCGGCCACCTGCATCGGCGCGACCGGCGGCGGGGCCACATAGTCCAGTCGGATCGGCACGGCCCTGGCGCCTGAGGCCACCGCGTCCAGCGTCTTCAACGGCGCGCCCAGCATCCGCTGATAGATCCAGTAGGCCGCCACGACCTTTTCCACGTATTCGCGGGCCTGCGGCACGTCGATGGTCTCGATCAGCAGCAGGGGATCGGCGTCCGGCCCCAGCTTGCGCACCGCCGCCAGCATCGGGCCCGGCCCGGCGTTGTAGGAGGCCACGGCCTTCAGCAGATCGCCCTGGAAGGACTCGATCTGGAACAGGCGGTTCACATAGTCCTGACCCAGCTTCAGATTGACGGCCGGAACGAATAGCCGCTCGGGGCTGCGCACATAGGACTGGTCGCCGGTCATATAGGCGGCGGTCGCCGGCATGACCTGCATCATGCCATAGGCGCCGGCCCCGGAACGGGCGTTGGCGTTGAAGTCGGTTTCCTTGCGCGCGATCGCATAGACCAGCGCCTTTTCGATAGTGAAGCCGCCCTCGGGCTCCAGAACCGGCATGGGATAGCGCGCGGCGTCGATACGGGCGGCGTCCGACTGGGCCGCGCGGTTCGGAGCCACGGTGCGATAGAGGCCGGCCCACAGGCGCCGCGCGCCGTCGTCGCCGGCTGAGCGCATGCCGGTGCGGGCGGCTTCCTCGGCTTCGTTGCGACGGCCGACCTCATAGAGGGCCACCGTGCGGCGCGCCGTCTCGTCCGAGCGGATGAAGGCGTTCAGTTCGCGGGCGTCCACGCCGGCCGGCTCGGGCGTAAAGCTGGCGCGTTGCAGCGTCGCCGCGCCATAGGCGCGCGGGCCCAGATTCTCGATCACCGGCTCCTCGCCCAGTTGGCGCAGGGCGACCTGGCCATAGAAGGTGGCGGGCCAGCGCGCGGCCAGGCGCAGGTTTTCGGCCACCTTGTCCTGACGGCCCGACTGGGCGGCGGCGCGGGCGGTCCAGAAGGCGGCGCCGGCGCGGACCCAGGGGTCTTCGGTCGGGTCCTGAGCCACGCGCTCGAAGGCGCGATAGGCGTTGGAGAATTCGTTCAGCCGCCAGGCGGCCAGGCCTGCGCTCCACCAGTCGCCGATCTCGGCCCCGGTGCGATAGGCGCCGGTCAGATCATCATTGTTCAGCGCTACGCGGGCGGCCTTGGCTGGATCGGTGACGCCGCCGTCGCTCGCGGTCGCGCCGGTGACGCTGGCCCAGGTGCGTTCCAGCAGATTGCCCGGTCGTTTCGGCTCCGGCGCGCCGTCGGGGATGCGGCGCATGGCCAGGGTATAGACGCGCGGCGCCATCGGCAGGTCGGAATAGGACTCCAGCCAGGCCGCCAACTCGTCATAGGCCGCAACATGGGTGGGGTGGAACAGGCGCTCGAACTCGACCTGACCCAGCAGGACGCGATCCTGGGCCTGACGCGCCGAGGCGCGGGCCAACTCCAGATCGCCGCGGCGCAGGGCGTCAAAGGCGGTGGTGTAGCTGAGCCGATCGGAACTGCTCAGGGCCGTGGGCGTTCGATCAGTGTCATTCGCGACATAGGCCGTCCCGCCTCCGCCTGCTGCGCCCTCGCCCGCCGCGTCAGCCGCCCGCGCGGCGGGCGCAAGCGTGGCGCAGAGCGCAGCGGCAAGGAGAGGCGCGAGAGCCGCGCGGCGGAAAAGGTACATACGCGGCGGCCCCCTTCGTCGGCGCGGTTCCCTTCTCGACGTCGGGATTGTCAGCGCTCTGTGGACTGGTCGTCAGCGGCCTAGCATGCCTGAATCAGGCGCGCGGCTCAACCTGGGCCGTATCCAGACGCGCCGCCAGCGTCAGCATGTCGGCCCAGGCGACCCGCTTGGCCTGCGGCTGACGCAGCAGGAAGGCAGGGTGGAGAGTGACAATCACAGGGGCCGCAGCCGCCCCGTCGTCCAGCCGCCAGTCGCGCCACTGACCCCGAATTTTCATCAGGCCTTCCTCGGTGTTCAGCACCGATTTCGCCGCCGCCGCCCCGACCAGGAGCACGGCCCTGGGCTGCATCAGCGCAAAGGCGCGTTCCAGGAAGGGGGCGCAGACGGCCTGCTCCTGCGGCGTCGGCAGGCGGTTGCCGGGCGGCTTCCAGAAGACGGTGTTGGTCATGAAGGCCTGATCGGCCAGACCCGCCGCCGCCAGCATCCGGTCCAGCAGTTGCCCCGCCTGGCCGACGAAGGGTTCGCCGCGCAGGTCCTCGGTCTCGCCAGGCGATTCGCCGATCAGCAGGATGGAGCCCTTGGGATTGCCGCGCGCGAACACGGCCTGTTTGGCCCCCATGGCCCGCAGCGGGCAGCCCTCGAATGCGGCCACGGCTGCGGCCAGGTCGTCCATGGTCGCGGCGGCGGCGGCCAGACGGCGCGCCTCGGCGACCGCGTCGGCGCCGGACATTCCACCATGCTGGCCGCCATGCAGGGCCGTGACCGTGGCCGAGGCCTTTTGCAGCATCTGGGGGGCGGGCGGGGCGACGAAGACGGTGCGGTCGACCGGCGCGTCCAGATAGCAGGCGTCCACCCCCGCATCACGCCAGAAGGCGAGCAGGGCTTCGGTTGCGGCGATATCAAGGGGCTGGGGCGTCATTCGGGAACAGGGATAAGCCTTGACCGCCGCTGCGTCACCTCACGATAAGACGGATAACCACGACGATAGCGAGGATTCAGGGGATCATGGGCGAGCAAGCGATCGAAGGCGGCGCAATCAATGCGTGGCAGGAAGCCGTCATCGACAAGCTGCCGCCGGCGGAAGCGCTGGAAGGCGTCGAACGCGAAGTCATGGAATATGACGTCGTCATCGTCGGCGGCGGCCCGGCCGGCCTGTCCGCCGCCATCCGCCTGAAACAGCGCGCCGAGAAGGACGGAAAAGAGATTTCCGTCGCCGTGCTGGAGAAATCCGCCGAGATCGGCGGCCATATCCTGTCGGGCGCCGTGATTGATCCCAAGGCGCTGAACGAGCTTTTCCCCGACTGGAAGGAACGCGGCGCCCCGCTGGAGACCCCGGTCACGACCGACAAGTTCCTGGTGCTGGGCCCGGCGGGGCAGGCTTCGCTGCCGATGTTCGCCCTGCCGCCCTTCATGCACAACCACGGCTGCTACATCGCCTCCCTGGGCAATGTGGCGCGCTGGCTGGGCGAGCAGGCCGAGGCCCTGGGCGTCGAGGTCTATCCCGGCATGGCCGCCAGCCATGTGGTCTGGGATGAACCGTCCGGCCGGGTGAAGGGCGTCGTAGCCGGCGTCTTCGGCATCGACCGCGAAGGCAAGCCGACCGGCGACTTCCAGCCCGGACTGGAATTGCACGGCAAGTATGTCTTCATCGCCGAGGGCGTGCGCGGCTCGCTGGCCAAGACCATCATGGCCCGCCACGATCTGACCGCCAACTCGGACCCGCAGAAGTTCGGCATCGGCCTGAAGGAGCTGTGGCAGATCCCGGCTGAAAAGCACCAGCCGGGCCTGGTCCAGCACACGACCGGCTGGCCGCTGGACGACAAGACCGGCGGCGGGTCCTTCCTGTATCACTTCGGCGACCGCTACGTGTCGGTCGGCTTCGTGGTGCACCTGAACTATCAGAACCCCTATCTGTCGCCGTTCGACGAGTTCCAGCAGTTCAAGCACCACCCGGCCATCGCCGAGCATCTGGAGGGCGGCACGCGCATCTCCTACGGCGCCCGCGCCATCACCGAGGGTGGTTTCCAGTCGGTGCCCAAGCTGGCCTTCCCCGGCGGCGCCCTGATCGGCTGCTCGGCGGGCTTCGTGAACGTGCCGCGCATCAAGGGCAGCCACAACGCCATGAAGACCGGCATGCTGGCCGCCGACGCCGCCTATGAGGCCGTCATCGCGGGCCGCGCGGGCGACGTGCTGGACGCCTATGAAGAGGCCTACAAGACCTCGTGGGTCTACAAGGAACTGAAGGTCGTCCGTAACGCCAAGCCCATGCTGTCCAAGCTGGGCACCATGATGGGCGGGGCGGTCAGCATGTTCGACATGTGGGTCAACCACCTGACCGGCGGCTTCTCGGTCTTTGGCACCTTGCGGCACACCAAGACGGACGCGGCCTCGACCGGTCTGGCCAAGGACTTCAAGCCGATCACCTATCCCAAGCCGGACGGCAAGCTGTCGTTCGACAAGCTGTCGTCGGTCTTCATTTCGAACACCAACCACGCCGAGGATCAGCCGGCCCACCTGAAGCTGCTGGATCCCAGCGTGCCGATCAACATCAACCTGCCCAAGTATGGCGAACCGGCGCGGCTCTACTGCCCGGCGGGCGTCTATGAGGTGCTGACCGACGAGCAGGGCCAGAACCCGCGCTTCCAGATCAACGCCCAGAACTGCGTCCACTGCAAAACCTGCGACATCAAGGACCCGTCGCAGAACATCGTCTGGACCACGCCCGAAGGCGGCGGCGGCCCCAACTATCCGAACATGTAAGGCCCAGAGGTTTCAGCCTCTTGCGGGCGGAAGGGAAAGCGTGAAGGGTCCGCCCATGCGCTTCGCCTTCCGCCGCTCCGCCCTGTTCGCCGCCGCCTCGCTGATCGCGTTGGGCCTGGCCGCGCCGTCCCTGGCGCAAGACGCCCCGCAGACGCCGCCCGTTCAGGATGCGCCTGTTCAAGCCGAGCCGGATGTTGAGCCGTCGTCCGAGCCGGACGCGGCGACCCCGATGGACGCTCAGGACCCCGAGGCCGTCGAGGTCGACGTTCCCGCCACGCCGGAAACGGCGCCCATTCCCGCCGTCTGGTCCCCGATCCCGACCGATGCCGAGGGCCGCAGCGCCTACGGCTACTATCTGGCGGGCCGCAACGCTCTGACCAGCGGCGAGAGCGAGGCGGGCGCCGACTATCTGGCGCGCGTCGAGGCCCTGACCCCCGAACAGCCCCGCGTGCGCGAACAGGCCTTCACCGCCTCGCTGCTGGCGGGCGATCTCGACATCGCCGCCCGCATCGCCCCGGAAGGCGAGGGCGTTTCGCCCGTCATCGTCCAGGCCGGTCGTCTGGTTGCGGCGGTGCAGACCTTTGTCCACGGCGACGCGCGCAAGGCCGACGCCATGCTCAAGGCCGCCCCGATCGGCGAGCCCCACGCCCGCGCCGGCCTCTATGTCCAGCCGTGGATCGCGGCGGCCGCCGGCGACTGGGATCGCGCCCTGGCTCTGCCGCCGACCGATCTGGACCCGATCAGCACCCTGGTGGCCCGCGCCAATCGCGCCCGTCTGCTGGAGCTGCGCCGCCGCTATGACGAGGCCGACGCCGAATGGCGCGACCTGACCAGCCACGCCCTGGCCTCGCGCCTGTTCCGCCTGCCCTACGGCGAGTTCCTGGAACGGCGCGGCAAGCGGGATCTGGCCCTGGCCCAGTATGACGCCGCCGTGGCCGCCGGCTCCACCGACCGCGCCACGATGACAGCCCGTGCTCGCGTCCTGGCCAAGGGCCGCCCGCCATCCGCGCCCAGCTATCGCAAGGGCGCGGCCCTGGCGCTGAAGACCGCTGCGGATCAGATCATCGCCCAGCGCGCGCTGGAGTTCGCCGTCGTCTATTTGCGCCTGGCCCTGAACCTTGAGCCCTCCGACGAGAACCGCTTCTTCATTGGCCAGACCCTGCAACAGGCGGAGTTGGAGCCGGCGGCCCGCGCGGTCTTCGCCCAGGTGGGTCGTCACGATGCCGAGCTTTACGCCGCCGCCCGCGTGCAGAGCGCGCTCAGCCTCGAAAAGGACGGCCAGGCCGACGCCGCTCTGGTCGAACTCCGCCGCGCCGCCGAAGCCCGCCCTGAAGAGGCCAGCATCGCCTATCTGCTGGCCGGGCAACTGGTGCAGATGAAGCGGTTCGACGAAGGGCTGGCCGTACTGAACGGCCCGCTGCTGGCCACCGCCGACCAGGGATTCGAGGTCAACTTCCTGCGCGGCGCCGCCTATGAGGCGCTAGGGCGCAAGGCGGAGGCCGAGGCCGAGCTTTGGGCCGCCCTGCAAAAGCAGCCGAACAATCCGACTGTGCTCAACTACCTCGGCTATCTGTGGGTCGACACCGGCACGCGGGTCGAGCAGGGGGCGGAAATGATCGCCCGCGCCTTCGCCGCCGATCCGTCGGACGGCAATATCCAGGACTCGCTCGGCTGGGCCCAGTATCGCCGAGGCTTGTTCGACCAGGCGGTCGAGAACCTGGAACAGGCCGTGGCCAAGGAGCCTGCCAACGCCGAGATCAACGACCATCTGGGCGACGCCTACTGGGCCGTGGGCCGCCAGCGCGAGGCGGGTTTCCAGTGGAACCGCGTCCTGACCCTGGAGGTCGAGCCCGAGCGCAAGGCCGAGGTGGAAGCCAAGCTGCGCGACAAGCTGGGCCAGGAACCGACCGACGACACCGGCGCGGGCGTCGCGGACTGATCTGGTGACGCTGCACGGCCTGGCCCCGGCCAAGATCAACCTCTTCCTGCACGTCGGGCCGGTGGCGGACGACGGCTATCACCCCCTGGCCAGTCTGGTGGCCTTCGCCGATGTGGGCGACGGGGTGAGCGTGACCCGCGCCGACGCCCTGTCCCTGACCGTCACCGGCCCGTTCGGGGGCGCTCTGGCGGGCGAGGGCGACAATCTGATCCTGCGCGGCCTGCGGGCGCTGGGCGAGGCCGCCGGGATCGGCGCGCCGTCGGTCGCCGTGACGCTGGACAAGCAACTGCCCATCGCCGCCGGTCTGGGCGGCGGATCGGCGGACGCGGGCACGGCCATCCGGTTGGCGGCGCAACTGCTGGACCTCGATCTGGACGAGGCGGCGCTGGAAGCGGTCGCGGGCGTGGTCGGCGCCGACGGCCCCATGTGCCTGCGCGCCCGCCCGGCCTGGGCGACGGGCAGGGGCGACGACCTGCGCGACGAGCCACGCCTGCCTGCGCTGCACGCCGTCCTGCTCAACCCCGGCCTGCCGTCGCCGACGGGGGCGGTCTATCGCGCCTATGACGAGGCGCCCGCCGGCGGATCCGACCGCCCGGAAGTCCCCGCCGACTGGTCGCCGGCCGCCGTGATCGACTGGCTGAAGGGCCAGCGCAATGATCTGGAAGCCCCCGCCCTGCGCGTCACGCCGGGCATAGGCGAGGCCTTGGCAGCCATGAACGAAGCGCCCGGCTGCCGCCTGACGCGCATGTCGGGCTCGGGCGCGACGGTCTTCGGTCTGTTCGAAGATGCAGCGGCGGCTCAGGCGGCGGCGGTGGCCCTGCAACGCCCGGGCTGGTGGGTGCGGCCCTGCGTGCTGGCCGGAGCCCGCTAACCTCTGCCGTCATCCCGGAAGGCGCGAAGCGCTTAGCCGGGACCCAGGCGTCTGATCCAAGCTGTCCGACCATCCGTCTGGACTCCCCGTCTGGGTCCCGCGTTCGGCGGCGCCGCCCCGGGATGACGGAAAGGAAGACGGGCCGCCTCCGGTTGAGTTTCCGGCTCGCGCGCCCTAGGGTCCGCGCTCAAATTTTGCGCTGCGAAAACGAGCCGACGTGACCACCGAACCTCTCGCCTTCCAGGACCTGATCCTGACCCTGCACAAATACTGGGGCGACCAGGGCTGCGCTATTCTGCAGCCCTACGACATCGAGGTCGGCGCCGGCACCCTTCACCCCGCCACGGTGCTGCGCGCGCTCGGTCCCAAGCCGTGGAAGGCCGCCTATGTTCAGCCCTCGCGCCGTCCCGGCGACGGCCGCTACGGCGAGAATCCCAACCGGCTGCAGCACTATTACCAGTATCAGGTCATCCTGAAGCCGAACCCGGACAACCTGCAGGAGCTCTATCTCGGCTCGCTGGCCGCCATCGGCATCGACCCCAAGCTGCACGACATCCGCTTCGTCGAGGACGACTGGGAAAACCCGACCGTCGGCGCCTGGGGCCTGGGCTGGGAGGTCTGGTGCGACGGCATGGAGGTGACGCAGTTCACCTATTTCCAGGGCGTCGGCGGCATCGAGGTCGATGTGGTTTCGGGCGAGCTGACCTACGGGCTGGAGCGTCTGGCCATGTATGTTCAGGGCGTCGACAACGTCTATGACCTGAAGTTCAACAAGGAAGGCCTGACCTACGGCGAGGTCTTCCTCGAGAACGAGCGCCAGCAGTCTGAAGCCAACTTCCACGGCTATGACGTCGCCGCGCTGAAGCGCCGTTTCG
Organism: Candidatus Brevundimonas phytovorans; assembly: GCA_029203145.1. NCBI lineage: Bacteria > Pseudomonadati > Pseudomonadota > Alphaproteobacteria > Caulobacterales > Caulobacteraceae > Brevundimonas > Candidatus Brevundimonas phytovorans. Next base: position 2,198,958 of record CP119309.1, on the reverse strand, counting down.
AGGACATGGAGCGCGAGGCCGCTCACTTCCTGACCATGAAGGGGCCGCAGGGCCAGCCTCTGGTCCTGCCCGCCTATGACCAGGTGCTGAAGGCCTCGCACCTGTTCAACCTGATGGACGCCCGCGGCGCCATCGCCGTCGCCGAACGCCAGAGCTACATCGGCCGCATCCGCGACCTGTGCAAAGCCTGCGCGCTCGCACAAGTCGAACATGAGAAGGCGTCGTCGTGAGCAGCATCTCTGGAATTCTCTCCTTCGATCTGGCCGACACCAATCTGGAGCAGACGCTTGGCGAGCCGATCTCGCTGTTTTCCAGCGGTCGCGTGGAAATCGAAGGCCAGGAATCGTGGGCCGAGGTCCGCATCCTCCGCCACGCCAATGACCAGGGCAGCCACCTGACGTCGCAACCCGGCGGCTGGCGCGGCGTGGTCGTGGTCGGCGAAGAGTGGTTCGGCATCTTGCAGACCGCCTTCCTGGCCCCCCAGTCCTTCCTGCTGAACATCGCCTTCAGCGCCGAGCCCGGCGCGGCTGACGCGCCGCTGACCCTGCGCGACGTCGCCCTCACCCTGATGCGGTCTGCCGCCACGACCGAAGAGTCCGCCGCCTGATGCCCCAGCTTCTTCTCGAAATCTTCTCCGAAGAAATCCCCGCCCGCATGCAGCAGGGCGCCGCGCGCGACCTGGAACGCATGGTCTCCGAGCGTCTGAAGGCGGCGGGCCTGACCTGGGAGGCGCTGAACGTCTTCGCCGGTCCGCGTCGCCTGACCCTGGTGATCGACGGCCTGCCGACCGCAGCCGAAGACCGCAACGAAGAGGTCAAGGGTCCCAAGACCTCGGCCCCGGCTCAGGCGCTGGAGGGCTTCCTGCGCAAGACCGGCCTGACCCAGGACCAACTGGTCGAGCGCGACGGCGTCTGGTTCGCCGAGATCAGCAGCAAGGGCCGTCAGACGACCGAGGTCTTCGCCGAGGCCGTCGATCAGATCGTCCGCAGCTTCCCCTGGCCCAAGTCGATGCGCTGGGGCACGGGAACCCTGCGCTGGGTGCGCCCGATCAAGCGCATCATCGCCCTGTTCGACGGGGCGGTGGTGCCGTTCGAGATCGACGGCGTCCACTCAGGCGACGTGACCGAGGGCCATCGTTTCATGGGCTCGGGCAAGCCGTTCGCGGTCAAGGACTTCGCTGACTACCGCGCCAAGCTGGAACGCGACTTCGTCCTGATCGACGTGGCCGACCGCAAGCTGCGTATTCTGGACGGGGCCAAGGCCGCCTGCGCCGCGCGCGGTCTGGCTCTGGTCGATGACGACGGCCTGCTGGACGAGGTCGCCGGTCTGGCCGAATGGCCGACGCCGATCCTGGGCGACATGGACCCGCAGTTCCTGTCCCTGCCGCCCGAAGTGGTCCGCCTGTCGATGAAGGTGCACCAGAAGTATTTCGCCGTGCGCGATCCCTCCAAGGATGGTCTTGCCCCCAACTTCCTCGTCGTCGCCAACGTCGAGGCGACGGACGGCGGCAAGGCTCTGGCCGCCGGCAACAGCCGCGTCCTGTCGGCCCGCCTGAACGACGCCCGCTTCTTCTGGGACGAGGATCAGAAGGTCGGCTTCGACGCCTGGAACGACAAGCTGAAGGGCGTCACCTTCCACGCCAAGCTGGGCACCCTGGCCGAGCGCGTCGATCGCATCGCGGCGCTTGCCCGTGAAATCGCCCCTCTGGTGGGCGCCGACGCCGATCAGGCCGAACAGGCGGCGCGCCTGTCCAAGGCCGATCTGGCCTCGGGCATGGTCAGCGAGTTCCCGGAACTGCAGGGGATCATGGGCGGCTATTACGCCCGTCTGGCGGGCTACCCCGACGCCGTCGCCGACGCCGTGCGCGACCACTACAAGCCGCAAGGTCCGGGCGACAGCGTCCCGACCGCCCCGGTCACAGTCGCCGTCGCCATCGCCGAGAAGCTGGACACCCTGGTCGGCTTCTTCGCCATCGACGAAAAGCCCACCGGCTCACGCGACCCCTACGCCCTGCGCCGCGCCGCTCTGGGCGTGATCCGGCTGGTGCTGGAGAATGGGGTGCGCGCACCGCTGAGCAAGGTCATTCACCCGGCGGGCGTGATGATTGTCGCTGGTCAGAAGCTCTCAGGGGAAACCCAGTATACGGCAGACCTGCTGACCTTCTTCGCCGACCGCCTGACGGTCCTGCTGCGCGACCAAGGCCAGCGTCACGACCTCGTGGCCGCCGTCTTCGCTCTGGGCGACGACGATCTGGTGCGGATCGTGCGTCGGGTGGAGGCGCTGGCCGCCTTCCTCGCCACGGACGACGGGGCCAACCTGCTGGCCGGCTACAAGCGGGCGTCCAACATCCTCAAGGCCGAGGAAAAGAAAAGCCCGCTGCCCGAGGGCGCCGTCGCCACCGGACTGGCCAACCAGCCGGCGGAAGAAACCGCCCTGGCCTTCGCCGCCGCCGCCGCCGCGACCGCCGTGGACGCGGCGCTGGAGACGGAAGACTTCGCCGCCGCCATGACGGCCCTGGCGCGCTTGCGCGGTCCGGTGGACGCCTTCTTCACCGGCGTCATGGTCAACTCCGAGGTGCCTGCGGAGCGTGAAAACCGCCTGAAGCTGCTGGGCCAGGTGCGCGGCGTCATGGGCCGGGTGGCGGACTTCGGCCAGATCGCGGGCTGATTTCCTGACCCTTCTCCCCTCGGGGGAGAAGGTGGGCGGCGGAGCCGCTCGGATGAGGGGGACGTGTCCGCAGACGCGACGCCTTCACCCGGCCTCCGCCCGCCCCCTCATCCGTCTCGCTGGCGCGAGCCACCTTCTCCCCCGAGGGGAGAAGGAAAACGGTGAACTGACACATCCTCACACGGATTGTTACACCCACGGCCTCGCCTTCGCGCTTGCAGCACGCTAGTCAGGGCCACCGTGCGCGGGACTCGATCCCTCGGCGGCTAGACCACGGCTCAGGGACGGCAAGATGACCAAGTGGGTGTACGGCTTCGGCGGCGGATCGGCTGACGGCGACGCGTCGATGAAGAACCTTCTCGGCGGCAAGGGCGCGAACCTGGCCGAGATGTCCTCTCTCGGCCTTCCGGTGCCGCCCGGCTTTACGATTACGACGGAAGCCTGCGTCCACTATTATTCCAACGGCGAGACCTATCCGGCCGAGCTGGCCGCACAGGCCGCCGCCGGTCTGAAGACCGTCGAGGGCATTGTCGGCAAGACCTTTGGCGATGCCGCCAACCCCCTGCTGGTCTCGGTGCGCTCGGGCGCGCGGGCCTCGATGCCGGGCATGATGGACACGGTGCTGAACCTGGGCCTGAACGACCAGACGGTCGAGGGTCTGGCTGCTCTGTCCGGCGACCGCCGTTTCGCCTTCGACAGCTATCGTCGTTTCATCACCATGTATTCCAATGTGGTGCTGGGCATCGGCCACGATCAGTTCGAAGAGGTTCTGGACGACCACAAGGATCGTCTGGGCGTCTCGATCGACACCGACCTGACCGCCGAGAACTGGGAAAAGGTGGTCGCCGACTACAAGGTCCTGGTCGAGCGCGAACTGGGCCAGCCCTTCCCGCAGGACCCGCATGACCAGCTGTGGGGCGCCGTCTCGGCCGTCTTCGCCAGCTGGATGAACGACCGCGCGAAATTCTATCGCCGCATGCACGACATCCCTGAAAGCTGGGGCACCGCCGTCAACATCCAGTCGATGGTGTTCGGCAACATGGGCGAGACCAGCGCCACGGGCGTCGCCTTCACCCGCAACCCCTCGACCGGCGAAGCCCGCCTCTACGGCGAGTTCCTGATCAACGCGCAAGGCGAGGACGTGGTCGCGGGCATCCGCACGCCGCAGTCCCTGACCAAGGCCGGGCGCGAGGAGATGGGCGAGACCGCGCTCTCGATGGAAGAGGCCATGCCGGTCGTCTTCGCCGAGTTCGTCGACGTGGTCGGGCGGCTGGAAAGCCACTACCGCGACATGCAGGACATCGAGTTCACGGTCGAGCAGGGCCGTCTGTGGATGCTGCAGACCCGCAACGGCAAGCGCACCGCCAAGTCGGCGCTGAAGATCGCCGTCGATCTGGCCTCTGAGGGCGTGATCTCGCAGGAAGAGGCTGTGTCGCGGGTCGAGCCCGCCGCGCTCGACCAACTGCTGCACCCGACCCTGGACCCCAACGCCGCCCGCACCGTTATCGCGGCGGGCCTGCCGGCCTCGCCCGGCGCGGCCACCGGCAAGATCGTCTTCGACGCCGACGAGGCCGAGCGCCTGTCGCAGGTCGGTGACGCCGTCATCCTGGTGCGTGAAGAAACCAGCCCCGAAGACATCCACGGCATGCACGCGGCGCGCGGCATCGTCACGGCGCGCGGCGGCATGACCAGCCACGCGGCGGTTGTGGCGCGCGGCATGGGGCGGCCTTGCGTCTCCGGCGCGGGTGAAATCTCGATCAATGAGAAGGCCGGGACCTTCACCGCGCGCGGCCGCACCTTCAAAGCCGGCGAAGTCATCACCATCGACGGCGGCAAGGGCGAGGTGCTGGACGGCGCCGTGGCCATGATCGAGCCGGAACTGACGGGCGACTTCCAGACCCTGATGGCCTGGGCCGACGGCGTGCGCCGCCTGAAGGTCCGCGCCAACGCCGAGACCCCGCTGGACGCCAAGACTGCGCGCGGCTTCGGCGCAGAGGGTATCGGCCTGTCGCGCACCGAGCACATGTTCTTCGACGAGGCCCGCATCGCCGCCGTGCGCGAGATGATCCTGGCCGACGACGAGCAGGGCCGCCGCGTCGCCCTGGCCAAGATCGCCCCCTTCCAGAAGGCCGACTTCGCCGACCTGTTCACCATCATGGCCGGCCTGCCGGTGACGATCCGCCTGCTGGACCCGCCGCTGCACGAGTTCATCCCGCACACCGACGCCGACATCGACGCCCTGGCCGCGGGTTCGGGTCTGGACGCCGCCAAGCTGAAGCGTCGCGCGCGTGAACTGCACGAGACCAACCCCATGCTCGGCCACCGCGGTTGCCGCCTGGGCGTCGCCTATCCCGAGATCTACGAGATGCAGGTCCGCGCCATCCTCGAGGCGGCGCTGGAGGTGAAGAAGACGTCGGGCGTCGCCCCGATCCCCGAGATCATGCACCCGCTGGTCGCCCTGGGTCTGGAAATGAAGTTCCTGCGCGAACTGACCGACCGCACCGCCAAGGCCGTGTTCGCGGATGCGGGCGACAGCGTCGAATACCTGGTCGGCACCATGATCGAACTGCCGCGCGCCGCCCTGCGCGCCGCCGATCTGGCCGAATACGCCGAGTTCTTCAGCTTCGGCACCAACGACCTGACCCAGACGACCTTCGGCATCAGCCGCGACGACTCGGGCCACTTCCTGCAGGCCTATCTGGACAAGGGCATCTTCGAGACCGATCCCTTTGTCCGTCTGGACCAGGACGGCGTGGGCGACCTGATCCGCATCGCCGCCGAGCGCGGTCGCGGCGTCAAGCCGGACATGAAGATGGGCATCTGCGGCGAACACGGCGGCGACCCGTCGTCCATCGCCTTCTGCGAGAGCGTGGGCCTCGACTACGTCTCCTGCTCGCCCTACCGCGTGCCGATCGCCCGTCTGGCGGCGGCCCAGGCGGCGCTGGCCGCCCGCTCGGGCGAGGAGCGCGAAAAGGACCGCTAGAGCTTGGTTCAGGCTTGAGCGTGCAAAGGCGGTCCCTCGGGGCCGCCTTTTTCGTGCCGGAATAAGGTCGCTATCGACGTAACGCTGTATGTGTCTAGCAGCGCACGGTCTAGCCTATGTATTCACCTGGCTATGGAACGGCTCGGCTGCGTACCCATTTAACTCCTCGCTGGAGGGGGCCGGTGACCGCAGAAGTCACCGCATCTAGGATTACTAGGAGTTAAAGAAACAATGCGTAACATTCTTCTCGCTGCTGCCGCCATTTCTGCAATCGCTGCTCCGGCCTTTGCTCAGTCTGATCCTGATGCCCGTGGTTACGGCTCGCTGGGCTATACTCATGTTGAAGGCGATAACGCCACGACCGGCGCCGTGACAGGCCGCCTGGGCGTCAACCTGAACCGCTACCTGGCCGTCGAGACCGAGGCTTCGGTGGGCGTCAAGGACGACGACTTCACCGTCGCCGGCGTCGACGGCTCGATCAAGCACGAGTGGGACGCCGCCGGTTACGTGGTCGGCAAATACCCGGTCAGCGACAAGCTGGAGCTGTTCGCGCGTGGCGGTTACGGCCACACCGAGCTGAAGCAGGAAATCGCCGGCGGCAAGACCGACATCGGCGGCGACAGCTGGAATTACGGCGTTGGCGCCAACTACTACCTCGACGGCGTCAACGGCGTCCGCGCCGACTGGACCCGTCGCGACTTCCGCGACAACGCCGGCGAAGCTGATGCCTATTCGGTCAGCTACATCCGTCGCTTCTAAGCGTCATTCGCTTAAGTCTGGCGCCTGATACGACGAAGGCCCGCTCCGAGAGGAGCGGGCCTTTTTGCTTGGCTGAAGGGCTGAGGTCTAGGCTACGCCCGGCGCCAGGGCCCACCGCAGCGAGTTCTCACCGAAGGGCTTGATGAAGAAGTCGCGGTAGCGTTCGAACACTTCCACGATCTTGGCCTTCAGGTCCTGGGTTACGGACTCGCCGCGCTGGCGTTTCAGCGCCGCCACGCAGTTGACCACAATGTCCTGATGGGCCGAGCCGCCCATGTGTTTCAGCACCGTGGCCACGTCGTGGGCCAACGGATCGCTGAGTTTTTCCGCCCACGGTGAAGCAGTCTGAGTCATTCGGGCGCCATCCCCCTCGTTCTCAATACGTGTAACGGTTTGCAAAAATTTCCGAACAGTGCAAGCGCCGCCGGAAATATTGATTCCCGTTATCTGGCGTCAGGGGCGCTTTTGCACAAAAACCGTGCCCGCCGAGTAGCCGGCGCCGAAGCTGCAGATCAGCCCGACATCGCCAGGCGCGAAGCCGTCGTGCTTCAGATGGAAGGCGATGATCGATCCGGCCGAGGAGGTGTTGGCGTAGTCGTCCAGGATGATGACGTTCTCTTCCGGCTCCGGCTCGCGGCCCAGCACCTTCTTGCCGATCAGGGTGTTCATGTTGATGTTGGCCTGGTGCAGCCACATCCGCTTCAGGCCGTGGGGGTCCAGGTTCAGCTCGGCGGCGTGGTCCAGGATCATCTGCGAGACCATGGGCACCACCTCCTTGAACACCTTGCGGCCCTGTTGAACGAACATCTTGTCGCTCAGGCCGTCGGAGGAGATCGGCTCGCTCGCGCCCGTCGGCAGGGCGGCGCGGTTCAGGAAGCCGAAATTGTTGCGGATATTGTTCGAGAAGCTGGTCTTCAGCTTGGTTCCAACAATGTCCCAGCCGCCGGGTCCAGCCTGATCCTCGGTCTCGACGATGACGGCGGTGGCCACGTCGCCAAAGATGAAGTGGCTGTCGCGATCCTTGAAGTTCAGGTGGGCCGAGCAGATCTCCGGGTTGACCATCAGCACGGCCTTGACCGAGCCCGAAGCCACGAAGTCCGCCGCCGTCTTGATGCCGAAGGTGGCCGAGGAACAGGCCACGTTCATGTCGAAGGCGAAGCCCTCGATGCCCAGGGCCTGCTGCACCTCGATGGCCATGGCGGGGTAGGGGCGCTGCATGTTGGACGCGGCGCATATGACGGCGCCGATCTCGCTGACCGGCTTGCCCCAGGCTCTGATGGCGTCCTCGGCGGCCTTCACGGCCATTTCGGCCATGATCGACAGCTCGTCGTCGCCGCGGGCGGGCAGGTGGGGCAACATCCGCTCAGGATCGATGATGCCCGACTTGTCCATGACGAAGCGCGCCTTGATGCCCGAGGCCTTCTCGATGAACGCCTCTGATGACGGCGTCTTCATCTCTCGTTCGCCGGCGGCGATGGCCTCGGCGTTTTCGGCGTTCCAGCCTTCCGCCCAGGCGTTGTAGGCGGCGACCAGTTCGGCGTTCGAGATCGACTGCTCCGGCGTGAACAGGCCAGTGGCGGAGATGACGGCTTTTTGCACAGTGTAGTTCCCTAACGCTCGGCGCGCGGCGCCTCGCTGCATGAGGGAACATGGAGTCCCCGGCGCTCGACAAGTCTTATGTCGGCGCCTCGCGGCGAAGTTCGGGCGCCTCGCGGGCCGGACTCAGTCCGTTGCGATGACGAACCTTCTCAATAGGCCGGTGGAAGGCTCCGGTCGAGACTGGCCTTTATGCCTCTCCACCATCTGTTGACTCGACCACGCGGCGGGGCGGGCAGGGGGTGATCCCGCGCCGCGATCAGCGCCTCGACCAGGTCCTCGGCCTCGCACGGCCAGCCGTCCGGCGTGACATAGACCGGATAGCCGATCAGGGCGGCGTGGATGACGCTTTCCATCGAGGCGCGACGTGTCCGGCGCTCAAAGGCCAGCTTGTCGTCGGTCAGGCCCCATCCGGCATAGAAGGGCCGGCCATAGACGCTGACCGGCTTGCCCCGCATCAGGGCCTCGAACCCGGTCAGCGACGTCAGCGTCGCCAGCCGGTCGCAGGCGTTCAGGCAGTCGATGATGTCCAGATCATCCGCCGAGGCGTCGACCTCTTCCATCGCCGCATGATCCAGCAGGCCGGGCCGGTTGCCCGCCGTCACGTCCGGGTGGTTGCGATAGATCAGGAAGGCGTCAGGGTGATCCGCCCGCGCCGCCTTCACCAGGCCGGAGTTGGTGCGCAGGTCCGGGCCGCAGCCCATCATGATCGAGCGGTCGTTCTCGACCTGACCCACGACCAGCAGGATCGGCCTGTCTTTCGGCCAATGCGCCGGGACGCCCGCGCCCTTCAGATTGTATTTCGACAGGCCCGCATCGACCACGCGGGCCCGCAAGGTTTCGGCCCGCGCCGCCTGATCCGGCGACGGCTCGCCCGCCTCGATCAGGCTCTCCAGCCGGCTGGGCCGGGTCGGGTCGTAATAGACGCCCTGATCGTCCAGGGCGACCGACAGGGCGCCGAAGAAGTCAGAGCCCAGCCCGCGCGAGCGGATGAAGCCGTCCTCCATGCGCACGACCGGCCCCTCGAAAGCGTCGGCGGCGGCGCGGATCGACGGCGTCTCCTTGCCGGCCCACCAGATCAGCCTGCCGCCCGTGGCCCGCGCATGGGCGACAGCGGCGGATGACCGCCAGAAATAGCGGACGCGGCCCTTGGGCGAGTTCAACAGGCGGCGCACCGGCGGGCGCTTGGCCGGGGCGAAGCCGACGGCGGCCCAGTCGCCCGCCAGCCGGTCGGCCCGGTCGCGCAGGGCGATCAATCGCTCCAAGGCCTGCTCGGCCTCGCAGCGTTGGCCGGTGACGGGATCGACATAGCGGGTGTAGGCGATCAGGGCCGCCGCCGCGACCTGGTCCAGATCCCGCGCCACGCCGCGCCGCCCGGTCGAAACCGTATCCGTCGTCAGGCCCCAGCCCGAATAGAAGGGGGCGCCGAAACACCTCACCGGCAGGCCGCGCAGCAGGGCCTCGAACCCCAGGGCCGAGGTCACGACATAGACCGCGTCCACCGCCGCCAGCAGGTCGGCGGGCCGCACATCGGTGTCGATCAGGGTGACGCCCTCAAGCTGATCCTCCGGGATGCAGCCCGACTTGCGCCCCGCCGCCACTGCCGGGTGACGCTTGACGATCAACTGGGCGTCCGGCTCGTCGCGCCGCGCCGTCGCCAGCATCTCCAAGAAGCTGGCTTCGCTCGCCAGCCCATAGCCTATCGAGGCGTCGCCGAAGGTCTGATCCACGATCAGCACCCGCCGGCCGGGCTTCAGCAGGCTCGTATCCAGCGGCCCGCCCATGTTGGTCTTCGACACGCCCGAAGCGATAATCCGCTCGATCAGGCCGCGCGCCCGGACCCCCATCGCTGCGTCGCACCAGTCGGGCGCCGTCTGGATCAGTTGCTCTAAGCGGCTGGGCCGCGTCGCATCGTAATAGACGCCCAGATCATCGACGATCAGGCTGAGGCTGGTCGCCCCGCTCTCGCCGATCCCGACCGAGCGCAGAAAGCCGTCCTCCAGCGCCACATAGGGCTTGCCCTGCTTTGCCGCCCAGCGCCGCCCCGCCGCCGCCGTCGGCTTCATGCCCCAGCCCAGCACCGCCTCAGTCTGCGTGCCCGGCAGGGCGGACAGGTCATAGTCGGACAGGAAGGCCGACAGGAAAGGCGCCTTCAACACCCCCGGCGCACAGACCCAGGCGCGGGTTTTCAAAGGCGTCGGAAGCGGTGCGGTCATGGGGTTTGTCTACGGTTTGTAGAGTCGACGCGCCAGCCCACGCTTTCCTTCTCCCGCAAGGGGAGAAGGGTTCTAGAGGCTCGCCAGCAAATCCTGCGCCTGCTCCAGATGCAGCCGCTCCACCATCTCCCCCTCGACGCGGATGACACCCAGCCCCTCGGCCTCCGGCGCGGCGAAGGCGGCGACCACAGTCCGCGCCCACTCCACTTCTTCGACCGAAGCCCCGAAGGCCGCATTGGCCTCTTCGATCTGCGACGGATGGATCAGGCTCTTGCCGTCAAAGCCATAGAGCCTGCCTTGCGCGCACTCGGCGGCGAACCCCGCCTCGTCCTTGATCCGGTTGAACACTCCGTCGATGGCCAGCAGCCCGTTGGCCCGCGCATGGGCCACGACCGCCGCCAGCCAGGACTTCAGCGGCTCCCGATCCGCCGAGGCGCCCGTCCTCAAATCCTTGGCCAGATCATTGACGCCCAGCATCAGCCCGCTCAGCGCCCCGCCGGCCTCGGCGATGGCGCGCAGATCCACCAGGGCGCGCGGCGTCTCGATCATGGCCCACAGTTTGACGCCGGGGCGGATCCCGTCCGACAGAGCGCGCACCGTCGCCGCGCGCTCGACCTTGGGCGCGACAAGCAGATCGACCGGCGCGTCCCGCAGCGCCGCCAGGTCGTCGGCGCCCCAGGGCGTGTCCAGCCCATTGATCCGCACGCCCAGGCGGGGGCCGAAGCCGCCTTCGCGCGCCGCCGCGACGGCCGCCGCCCTCGCCTCCAGCTTCATCTCGGGCGCGACCGCATCCTCCAGATCCAGCACCGCCACGTCGCAGGTCAGGCTGCGCGCCTTGTCCACCGCGCGCGCGTTGGAGGCGGGCAGGTAGAGGACGCTGCGCGCTCGGCTCATGCAGCGAAGACCTTGGCCATCAGACGCTCCAGCGCCTTGGCGTCCACGGCGTCAAAGGCGGCGATTTCCGTCGCGTCCACATCCAGCACCGCGATCAACTCGCCCGCCGCATCCACCACAGGCACGACGATCTCGCTGGCCGAGCGGCTGTCGCAGGCGATGTGGCCGGGGAAGGCGTGGACGTCCTCGACCACCTGGGTCTGGCGATCCCGCGCCGCCGCGCCGCAGACGCCGCGCCCGAACGGAATACGCAGGCAGCCCAGCGTGCCCTGATAGGGGCCGACCACCAGCTCGCCCGGCTTCATGGCGTCCACGACGTAGAAGCCGGTCCAGAAGAAGACCGGAAAGGCGTCGGCCAGCATGGCCGCCACGGTCGCCATCCGCGCCGTCCGGTTCGGCTCGCCGTCCAGCACCGCCAGAATCTCGGCCTCGACCTCGGCATAGCGTTCGGCCTTGTCGGCGGGGCGGTCGTCGCGGGCGACATAGGACATGGCGGCTCTCCTTGTTGAGACCGCCATATAGGCTCACGCCGCGTCGCACAAAGGGGCGAGCGATCTCGGGCGAAAAATAGAACAAAGAGCGAACAATTCACTTGAGGCTCCGGTTCACGGCGCGCTAGCATCGCCATCAACCAGCAGGAGAAGGCGGGATGACGGGCGCATCACAGGCAGACGAGAACTTCGCGCGGCAAATGGCGTGGCTGGATCGCGAACTGGCCCTCAGGGTCGAAGAGGCCCGCGCCGGCGATCCCGGCAATCGGGCCCTGGCCGTGGGCCTGCTGATCGGGCTGGTCGCGGGCATGACGCGGGGCGGGGCGCCGTCGTCGTCGTGAGCGCGACGCGCGAGGTGACGCCAGGTTTGGACCGCCTGCTGGATGACGTCGACTGGACGCGCTGTTCGGGTCGCGACCTGCACCGGCTGGCCGAAGGCGCGGCCCAGACGGCGCTGCGACAGGAAATTGTCGGGACCACTTAAGAGTGGCTCAACCCACGCCTGAAAAGCCGCGCGATTTTTCTGACCACCACTTAGCCGACCACCTAAGGGTGCCTCAATCGCATCCTGCACCTTTGCGCGGGGCTCGGGCGGGTTAGCGCCACAACTTTCGGCACCATGAGACGGGCGTCCTCGCCAATCACCCTCAGGCGCGCAACGTAGACTCCGTCGCGCGGCTATCGACGCGAACGCTTCCGCCTCGCAGACTGCACTCCTAAGTGGGCGATCAGGGATCCACAGCGATCCGTATGAATGGGGAAGCGGCACAATGGCGCTCAAGGGTATGATCACACGCGCGCTGATGAAAGGTGCCGAGCCCACGAGCCCACGAGCGAACGGGCGGCCCGGTCCGAGCACAGCGGACCGAATGCGAGGGCGGTTTCGGCGGTTGAGGCCTTTCTTAAGGCCGAGAGCTCATCGCGACACGCTCTTCTGATCGAAGGCCCCTGGGGTGTCGGAAAGACCTATTTCCACAACGCCCTTCGGACTCGGCTCGGGGGCGGGCAGGTATGGCTATACGTCAGCTTGTATGGCGTGAGCAGCAAAGCGGACATCGACAACGCGGTTTTCGCCGCCGCCTATCCGCTCCTATCTGGCAAGGGCGCGGCCGTGGCTGGAGCGGTATCCGGTGCCTTCCTCAAACACCTGAAGGTCGACACAAAGCTCTCGCCAAAGGACTTTCTGACGCTGGATGCAGTCGGCGTGATCGTTTTCGACGATCTGGAGCGAACGCATCTGCCGCCAAACGAACTTCTGGGATACCTGAACAGCTATGTGGAGCACGGGCCGGACGCCCTGAAAGTCCTTCTGATCGCCAACTTGGACGAGATGGCGGACAAGACTGAGTTCGCCCGCACGCGTGAGAAGGTCATCGGGCGTTCGCTGAAGCTGGTTCCGGATTTCCGAGCCGCCTTCCCCTATTTTGCAGCCCGTCTCGCCTCACCGTCGCGGGAAGTAGTGCAGGGTGCGGCCGACCAGATCTATGCCCTGTTCCAACAAAGCGGCCTCGGCAATCTCCGTCTGCTCGACCAGGCGATCCAAGATCTGGGCAGCCTCGTCGCCGTGATGGACGATCGGCACAAGCAGAATCCCGGCCTCGTGAAGGCCCTGACGGATCTGGTCGTTATCTTCGCCCTTGAACTGCGCTCCGGCGGAGCCAACCTCGGCGACTTGGAGGGGCGCCAAACCGCCTGGCTCCACGGCGTCGTCGGCAAGGGCGAGCCGAGCGCGGTCCGGCGGCTGTCCGAAAAATATTCAGGCGCCACCCTAGTTGATGAACCGGTCTCCGATGTCGTGCTGAAGGCCCTGTTCGTGGACGGTGCGTTCGAGGCGGAACAGGCGCGAGGCGATCTAGACCGGTCACGCTGGTTCGTGACCGCTTCGGAACCGGCTTGGCGGCTCGCCTGGCGGGCCCATGAACTTTCCGATGAGCTGGTCGAGCCGGCCATCGAAGAGATGAATCGACTCTGGGATGCTCAGGCCTATTCCGCCGCCGGTGAGCTCCTACATGTGTTCGGCATTCGCCTCTGGCAGGCAGATATCGGACGCCTTGCGCTTGATCGTAAGGCGGTACTCGCCGACGGCCTGGCTGGCATCGATGCCCTCTTCGAACAGGATCGGCTGGAAACGACAGCCTCCGATCCCTACGGCCGGGGCTCCGGTCATGACGGCCTTGGCTATATGGAGATCAAGAGCGACGAATTCGGACTATTCGCTGCCCACCTTACATCGCGGCGCCAGGAAACCCTCCTGCGCCGCTTGCCCGCACAGGCGACGGAACTGTTCGGGGAGCTACGACAGGACCCCGAATTGTTCAGCCGGCGTATCCTGCAGAACGGCGGCGCAGACACCTGATCGTCGCCCACGAGGTGATCATGACCGGCTCGGACCGGCAGCAACTGGCGAACATGGCCAGCCGAGCCAAGGACGCCATGGGCGTGGAGAGGCTCGATGTGCTGGCCGACCGGGGCTACTTCTCCGGCGAGGAAATCCTGGCCTGCGAGGCCTTGGGCGTGACGCCCTTCGTGCCGAAAACGCTGACGTCAGGTGCCAAGGCGACCGGCCGTTTCGGCAAGCAGGACTTCGTCTATCTGCCCGACCAGGACGTCTACCGATGCCCAGCCGGCTCCCTGCTTCCGTATCACATGACCGTCGTCGAGAAGGGCATGACGCTGCATCGATACTGGGACCGGACCAGTTGCACCGGCTGCAGCATCAAGCTCCAGTGCACGCCTGCGGTCGAACGAAAGGTCACGCGCTGGGAGCATGAAGCGGTGATCGACGCCTTACAGGCCCGTATGGACCTGAGGCCCAGAGCCATGCGCGAACGGCGAAGCCTGGTCGAACACCCGTTCGGCACGATCAAGGCCTGGATGGGCCACACCCACTTCCTCACGAAGCGCCTTCCCAACGTGAAGACCGAGATCAGCCTCCACATCCTGGCCTACAACATGAAGCGGGTGATGGCGGTGTTGGGAGCGAAACCGTTGATGGAAGCGATCAGGGCTTGAGGCCATCGCGCCTCGTCGTCACCTCTGCCTCAGCGTGGCTCAGCGTTTTTACACGGCCTCAGTCAGAGGCCGACACTTCAAGGCGAGCTCGATTGGGTGTAATCGGCGCTTGAGCCACTCTTAACTGGTTTTGAGCCAGTTCTAAGTGGTCTCGACAGAAATTGGTAGGCCCGGAGGGACTCGAACCCCCAACCAGACCGTTATGAGCGGTCGGCTCTAACCATTGAGCTACAGGCCCCCGAAGCAGGGAGGATGTGCCTAGCAGGGGTTGCGGCTGCTGCAAAGACGCCGCTGACCTGTCATGCTTTTCACGCCGATGAACGGAACCTGCACTGGGGGCTTGTGCGTTCGTTCAGCTTGAAACGGCCAAGGTAGGGTCGTGGCTGGCGAACACGCCGGGCCGATGGATTTCGACGGAGATGATGATGACCCGCACCGCACGCGCCCTGATGCTGGGCACGGCCCTGATGACCCTGGCGGTTCCGGCCGTCGCCTCCGCCCAATCCCAGCCGGGCGGGTCCGCCCCGATGCAGGTGCACGCCATGGCGCAACAACCCGCCCTCAACCTGTCCGCCTATGGCGAAGTCAAGGTGGCTCCCGATCAGGCGACGATCAACTTCGGCGTCGTCACCGAGGCGGCGACCGCCCAGGAGGCCATGGCCCAGAACGCCCAGCAGATGACCCGCGTCATCGCCGCCCTGCGCCGCGCCGGGATCAATGAGCGCGACATCCAGACTTCGGGCCTGAACCTGTCGGCGCAGTACGACTATCAGCAGAACATGCCGCCCAAGCTGCGCGGTTATCAGGCCCAGAACCGCGTCACCGTGGTCATCAACGACCTGACCAAGGTCGGCACGACCGCCGACGCCGTGGTCACGGCGGGCGTCAACCAGATCGACGGCATCGCCTTCGGCCTGAAGAACCCCAAAGCGGCCGAGGATCAGGCGCGTCAGCTGGCCGTCCGCGCCCTGCAGGACAAGGCCCAGCTCTATGCCCAGGCCCTGAACGTGCCCCTGGGCGGCGTGCGCTCCCTGACCGAGGGCGGCGGCTATGCGCCTCAGCCGCAGCCCATGTACGCTCGCGCCATGGCCATGGATTCGGGCAGCGCCTCCACCCCGGTGTCGGCGGGCGAACTGACGATCCGCATCGACATCAGCGGGACCTACGACATCGGCCGCTGATCGGCTGACGTGAAGACGAGGGGAGGGCCTGCCGGCGACGGGGGCCCTTTCTCTTTTTCATTACCGCGCCTTCATTTGACGCCAACCGTCTGCGCCCTATGCTCGCGGCAGGCCGCGCGTGGCCACTGACGGGACGGCCGCCTTTTTCATGAAACAGTTCTTCCTGACCATGCTCGGCGTCTTCGCCGGGCTCGTGGCCTTCTTCATCGTCTTGCCGATCGTGGCGCTTCTGTTCTTCGCCGCCGCCGCCGGCGCGTCCAAGCCGACCACCCCCGCCAACACGGTGCTGGAGCTGGACCTGCGCGAGGGTCTGACCGATCAGGCGCCGACCAATCCCTTCGCCGCCTTCAGCGGTTCGGGCCTGTCGGTGGTCCACATCGTCGACACCCTGGCCCAGGCCGAGAAGGACGCCAGCGTCAAGGTTCTGCTGGTGCGCGCGCCGGAAGGCGGCATGAACCCGGCCGCCGCCGACGAGGTGCGTCAGGCGATCAACCGCTTCCGCGCCTCGGGCAAGACGGTCATCGCGCACAGCCAGGGCTTCATGCCCGTCGGCGCCGTGGTCTCCAGCTATATGGTCGCAGCAAGCGCCGACCAGCTGTGGATGCAGAACACCGCCAGCTTCCAGGCCGTGGGCCTGTCCAGCGACAGCCTGTTCCTGGGCCGCGCCTTCCAGAAATACGGCGTCAAGCCCGAGTTCGAACAGCGCTACGAGTATAAAAACGCCGTCAATGAATACACGCAGAGCGACTACACCGGCCCGCACCGCGAGGCGATGACCGCCTGGATGACCTCCATCTACGACAGCGCCCTGGCCAATGTCGCGCGCGACCGCAAGACCGCGCCCGAGGCCTTGAAGGCGACCATCGAGGCGGGCCCCTATTCGGCCGAACAGGCCCTGTCGCTGAAGCTGGTCGACAAGATCGGCCAGGTCGAGGAAGCTGAAGCCGCCGCCAAGGCCAAGGCGGGCAAGGACGCCAGGATCATGCCGTTCGGCGACTACGCCTCGATGCAAGGCGCGCGCAACGGCTCTGGCAAGTCGGCCATCGCCATCGTCGGCGGCGAGGGCGCGATTACGACGGGACGCGGCCAGAGCGCCTCGCCCTTCGGCTCGGGCTCGGACATCCGTTCGGACGACACGGCGAAGGCTATCTATGACGCCATCGAGGACAAGGCCGTGAAGGCCATCGTCTTCCGCGTCTCCTCGCCGGGCGGTTCGCCGGAGGCCTCGGAGCAGATCCTGGGCGCCGTGCGCGCGGCCAAGGCGGCGGGCAAGCCGGTGGTCGTGTCCATGGGCGCCTATGCGGCCTCGGGCGGCTACTGGATCAGTTCGGAGGCGGACTGGATCGTGGCCCAGCCCTCGACCCTGACCGGCTCCATCGGCGTCTTCGGCGGCAAGTTCGTTCTGGCCGACGCCCTGGGCCGTTTCGGCGTCGACATGCGGGGCCTCAAGGTCGGCGGCGATTACGCCGACGCCTTCTCGCCGGTGCAGGGCTTTGACCAAGGGCAACGCGCCGCCTTCGCCGCCTCGATGGACCGCGTTTACGAAGACTTCGTCGCCCGCGTCTCGACGGGCCGCAAGCTGCCGGTCGAGCGCGTGCGTGAAATCGCCAAGGGCCGGGTCTGGACCGGGGCTCAGGGCAAGGAGTTGGGTCTGGTCGACGAGCTGGGCGGCTTGAACGAAGCCATCATCAAGGCCCGCAAGCTGGCCAATATCCCGACCAGCGAATCGGTGCGCTTCAAGCGCTTCCCGACGCCGCAGTCGCCGTGGGAGGCCCTGGCCTCGGCCTTCGGCGCCTCCGGTCAGGCGGCGGAAGCCATGGTCGCGGTCGGCCAGATCATGGGCGATCCGGCGGCTCAGGCCATGTTGAACCGCGTCGAGGCCGACCGGATGCGCAGCCGCGGCGCGGTGGTCCTCGCCGACCAGCCGGCTTTTTGAAGGCCAACACCCTGACTGAGCCGTGATGTCGCAGTCCATTGACCGTTCAGGTCGATGGACCGACATTGAGGTTCGGGCGTTCCTTCATCGGTGCGCCATGAAAGGCAGTTCCATGATTCAGTCCGACCCCTTCGCCCAGATCGGCTTCAACGCCCGGCGCCGCACCGGCGGTGGTCTGCTGGCGCCCTTCGTCTGGCTCGGCGGCCTGATCGCCACGGCTCTGGCTCTGACGGTAGGGGCGGTGCTGGCCGTGCTGACCGCCGCCGCTGTGGCCGTGATCGCCCTGATCGCCGGGGTGGTCGTCTTCTTCGCCGGCTTCGCCTTTCGCGCCCGTCGCGCCCGCAGCGCTCGCGCCCGCCAGGACGAAGGCGTGATCGACGCCCAGAAGGTCGGCGACACCTGGGTCGCCTACGGCTGGGAACGCGAAGGGCGCTGATCGAGCGCCATGCTGAGCTTCATCGACGCCCCGTCACCCAACTTCAACGCCCGGCGCGGCCCGCCGGACATGCTGGTGTTGCACTACACCGGCATGAAGTCGGCGGATGAGGCGGTCGCCCGTCTGCGCGATCCCGCCGCCGAGGTCTCGGCCCACTATGTCGTGAATGAAAACGGCGTGATCCTGCGTCTGGTGCCGGAAGAGCGCCGCGCCTGGCACGCCGGTCGCGGCGCCTGGCAGGGCGAGACAGACATCAACGCCGCCTCCATCGGCATAGAGATCGTCAATCCGGGCCACGAGTTCGGCTATCGCGCCTTTCCCGAAGCCCAGATCGAGGCCGTCATCGCCCTGATCGCCGACATCCGCGCGCGCTGGACGATTTCCGACGCCCGCATCATCGGCCATTCCGACACCGCCCCCGACCGCAAGCAGGATCCGGGCGAGCTTTTCCCGTGGAAGCGCCTGGCCGAGGCCGGGCATGGCCTGTGGTTCGATCCCGCCCCCGAGCGCGTCGCCGCCCTCGGCGCCGACCTGTCGCCGGGCGACGAGGGGCTGGGCGTCATCGTCCTGCGCTCGGGCCTGCACCGGCTGGGCTATGGGTTGAAGCCGGGCGGCGACTACGACGACGAAACCCGCCTGACCGTCGAGGCCTTCCAGCGTCACTGGCGGCCCGACCGCATCGACGGCGTCGCCGACGGCGAGACCCGCGCCCGCCTGGTCGGCCTGCTCCAGTTGGCCTCAGTCGAGAGCGTCACCGGCGTTCTGGATTGACGCGCGCGTCGTTCGCGCGCACTTAGCCCCCGCCAGACGGCCGGGCGGTCGCGGCGAGAGCTTGCTCTTGTCGAGGAAAGTCCGGGCTCCACGGTGAAGAGGCGGCGGGTAACTCCCGCCCGGGGTGACCCGAGGGATAGCGCCACAGAAAGCAAACCGCCTGGGCTTCGGCCCGGGGAAGGGTGAAAGGGTGGGGTAAGAGCCCACCGCGTCGGCGGCAACGTCGGCGGCATGGCAAGCCCCGCCTGGAGCAAGACCGAATAGGGACGTCGCGCGGTTTCGGCCGCAGGGTTCACCGCCCGAGGCGTCCGGGTAGGTCGCGAGAACCGCTCAGCAATGGGCGGTCCAGAGGAATGATCGTCGCCGCCTTTCGGGGCGGAACAGAACCCGGCTTACAGGCCGTCTGGCGTTTTTTTGAGGGCCTACCGCGTTTTGCGCTGCTTGAGGCCGTTTTCAGCATCTTTCTGACGCCGTCATCCTCGGGCTTGACCCGAGGATCGAGCCGTCCGTCTGCGCGACGCGCGCCCATTAACCCCTGCGTTGAAAACATGGCGGAAAAAGCCGTCCACAGGCTGTGAATACTCTTGTTGTTGCTTGTATGTTCTCATTCTTGACTGCTTAAGCCGTTCGCCGAACTGCAAATTTGGTTAAAGGGTGTCAACTAATCCCATTGAGGCCCATCTGATCCCATGCTATCCCACAGCCTCATGAGTAGGGGCGGTCGCCCGGCGCGTGGTGTCATCAACGGACTTTCAGGGGCGGGCCGCAGGGCTCGATTGGGCAAAGCGTGTTTCTCTCGACCTACGAGAAGCAGCTGGACGGCAAGCGCCGTCTCTTGATCCCCCAGGAATTCCGCACGGCTGAAAACGGCGCTGAGCATGGCGTCTTCTGCTTCCCCTCCATCGAAGCCGACTGCCTGGAAGCGGGCGGCGACAAGCTGTTCGCCGAATACCGCGCCGTCATCGAAAGCCTGCCCTTCGGCGACCCTTACCGCTCGGCGCTGGAAGCTTCGATCTTCGGCGAGCAAAAGCCGCTGGCCTACGACTCGGGCGGCCGCATCACTCTGCCGGAGCACCTGTGCGCCGAGGTCGACCTGTCCGACACGGTCGTCATCTACGGCGTCGGCGAGCGCTTCCAGATCTGGAACAAGGACAAGTGGGCCGCGCACCGCGCCGAGCAGCGCCGCATGGCGCGCGAGGGCCTGAAGCAGTTCGGTGAAATGCGCCGTCAGGCGGCGGTCGCCAAGACCGGGGGCGCGGCATGACCTCTCCGCACGCCCCCGTCCTTCTGGCAGAAGTCCTCGAAGCCCTGAACCCGCAGCCGGGCGACGTCGTCATCGACGCCACCTTCGGCGCCGGCGGCTATACTCGCGCCATTCTGGATCGCGGCGCCCAGGTCATCGGTCTGGACCGCGACCCGACCGTCCAGCCGCACGCCGACGCGGTGGCCACCGCCTATCCGGGCCAGTTCCAGCTGATCCGCACCCCCTTCTCGGATCTGTCCGAGGCCTTCGCCGAGAGCGGCAAGGCCCAGCTGGACGGCGCTGTCTTCGACATCGGCGTCTCGTCGATGCAGCTGGATCAGGCCGAGCGCGGCTTCTCCTTCATGCGCGACGGGCCGCTGGACATGCGTATGGGCGATGCGGGGCCGACCGCCGCCGACATCGTCAACACCTGGGATCACGGGCCGATGGCCCATATCTTCAAGCAGTATGGCGACGAGCGTCAGTCGGGCCGCGTCGCCACCGCCATCCTGCGCCGTCGCGTCGAACAGCCCTTTAGCCGCACCCTGGACCTGGCCGAGGTGGTCGAAAAGGCGCTGGGCGGTCGTCGGGGCGCGCCGATCCATCCCGCGACCCGCGTCTTCCAGGCCCTGCGCATCGCCGTCAACGACGAGCTGGGCGAGCTGGAGCGCGGTCTGGAAGCCGCCGAGGCGACGCTGGCCCCCGGCGGGCGTCTGGTCGTCGTCACCTTCCACTCGCTGGAAGACCGCATCGTCAAGGCCTTCATGACCGAGCGCACCGGCAATGCGCCGGGCGGTTCGCGCCATGCCCCCGTCGCGGTGGAACTGCGCAAGCCCAGCTTCGATCTGATGTTCAAGGGCGCGCGCGAGGCGGGCGAGGCCGAGCTGGCCGCCAACCCCCGCGCCCGTTCGGCCAAGCTGCGCGCCGCCGTCCGCACCGAGGCTCCGGCCTGGGGTGCGATCGAGGGCCGCGCCGGCAAGGGCAAGCGCGCATGATCGCCGTGCCCGCTCCGGTCAAGCGCCTGTTCGACTGGAAGGTCCGCGGCGTGCGCTGCGTCGAGATCATCGGCGTGGTCTGCGTCGGCGCCCTGATCTTCTCGGTCTATATCGCCAAGGCCGCCGCCGCCCGCGAGAGCGCCGAGATCACCCGCATCGAAGGCGACATTCTGGAAAACCGCCAGCGGGTCCGCCTGCTGCGCGCCGAGGCGACCCGTCTTGAGCAGCCCGCCCGGCTGGAGGCTCTGTCGCGTGAAATCGGCCTGGGCCCGGTCGATGTCCGGCGTCAGGCGGTCGAGGCCGGTCTGACCGCCATCGCGCCGCCCGCCGCCCCTGCCGGCGCGCCCGCGCCCGCGCCTGCGCCTGTGGCCCCCGCGCCCGTCGCCCCGTCTGTCGCGGAACCCCTTGCCGGGGAGAGCCTGCATTGAGCGTGCATGATCACCACGGCATGGACTATCGCCGTCCCGCGCCGGGCCGTCCGCAGCCGCGTCCGCAAGGTCCGTCGGTCGGTGGTCTGTTCGCCGCCTGGGGCCGCTGGGTCGCCTCCTGCGTCTGGTGGATGGAGCACTCGTTCGAGCGCGCCCGCGCCGATGGCCGTCCGGAAGAAGACACCCGGGTTCGCATCTTCCTGATCATGGCGGTGTTTTCCGCCGTCTTCGCCTGTCTGGCCCTGGGCGCGGCCCATGCCGCCCTGTTCGCGCCGCGCGGCGGGGCGGGCTCGGGCTTCAATGCGAACGCCCTGACGCGGGCCGATCTGGTCGATCGCAACGGTCAGTTGCTGGCCACCAACATCACCCACTACGGCCTCTACATCGACCCGCGCGAGATCTGGGATCCGGCGACCGCCAGGGTTCAGCTGCGTCGCGCCTTGCCGCGCATCTCGGCCAAGCGTCTGGACCGGGTGCTGCGCGGCGAGCGCCGTCTGCTGGTCCTGAACGGCCTGACCCCGTCCGAGCGTCGCGCGGTCCACGCCCTGGCCCTCGGCGGCATTTCCTTCGAGCCCGAAGATCGCCGTGTCTATCCTCTGGGCAGTTCGGCGGTCCATCTGATCGGCCGCGCTGATACGGGCGGCGAGGGCGTGTCCGGCGCCGAGCTGGCCTTCGACAAGGAAATTCGCGCGGCGGGCGCAGCCGGCGAGGACTTCCAGCTGTCGATCGACCTGCGGGTCCAGGGCGTGGTCGAGAACGAACTGGCCGCCGCCGCCGAGGCCGCCGGAGCCAAGGGCGCGGTCGCCGTCGTGACCGATGTCCAGACCGGCGAGGTTCTGGCCATGGCCAGCTGGCCGACCTACGACGGCAACCGCCGCAACGCCGCCGCCGAAGACGCCCTGCTGAACCGCGTCACCTCGGCCCACTATGAAATGGGCTCGGTGTTCAAGAGCTTCACCGTCGCCGCCGGCATCGACACCGGCCGCGCCGACATGAACACCCTGTTCGACGCCTCACAGGCCCTGCAGATCGGCAAGCGCCGCATCAAGGACTTCCACGCCACCAACAAGGTGCTGACGCTGGAAGAAGTCTATCTGCACTCGTCCAATATCGGCACCTCGCGTCTGGCCGTCGAAATGGGCGGCGATGTGATGCGCGACTACTTCCAGCGGCTGGGCCTGCTGGACGCCGCCCCGATCGAGCTGAAGGAATCGGCCCGCCCGTCGCACATCCGCAAGTGGGATGACTCGACCCTGGCCTCGCTGTCCTTTGGCTACGGCGTCATGGTGACGCCGATCCAGTATGTCGCCGCCTATGCCTCCCTGGCCAATGGCGGGCGCTATGTGCCCCTGAGCCTACGCAAGGGCGGTCTGCCCCACGCCCGCACCCGTCAGGTCGTCTCGCCCGAGACCTCGGCCACCATGCTGGACCTGATGCGTCGCAACGTGACGCGCGGCTCAGGCGGTTTCGCCAACGCTCCCGGCCTGCGGGTCGGCGGCAAGACCGGCTCGGCCAACAAGCTGGTCAACGGCCGTTATGATCCGACCCACGCCGTCGGCTCCTTCGCCGCCGTCTTCCCCTCGGACGGCCCGGTGACGGCCAAGCGCTATACCATCTTCGTCCTGGTGGACGAGCCGTCCTCCTATCCGCGCACCGGCGGCTATGTCGCCGCGCCCGCCGTCGGCAAGATCGCCGACCGCATCGCGCCCTTCCTGGGCGTCGAGCGCAAGGCCGATCGCTGGTCCACCGCCCTGGGCGAGAAGATCCCCGAGTTCCAGGACGTCGAGGGCGACGGCCGATGAGCGCCCTTCGTCTGTCAGAACTGCTGCGTCGCGACGTCTCCTCGGACCCCGAGATCACCTCGGTCACATCCGACAGCCGCAAGGTCGCGCCCGGCGCCCTGTTCGTGGCCCTGCCGGGTTCGGCGGCGGACGGTCGCGCCTTCATCCCGCAGGCTCTGGCGCGCGGCGCCGCCGCCATCCTGGCCCCGTCCGACACCCCCGCCGGGGCTGCGCCGCTTCTGGTGACTTCGGGCGACGTGCACCGCGCCTATGCCCTGGCCGCGCGCAGCTTCTACGGCGCCCAGCCCAGGACCTGCGTGGCTGTCACCGGCACCAACGGCAAGACCTCGGTCGCCAACTTCTGCCGCCAGATCTGGGCCGGTCTCGGCCTCAAGTCGGCCAGCATGGGCACGCTGGGCGTGGTCGGTCAGAAGGGCGACAAGACCTACGCCCTGACCGGCCCCGGCCTGACCAGCCCCGACGCCGCCGACGCCGCCCGCCTGCTGGCCGAGCTGGCCGCCAAGGAGGTGACGCACCTGGCGCTCGAGGCCTCGTCGCACGGCATCGAGCAGCGTCGTCTGGACGGGGTGGCCATCCGCGCGGCCGGCTTCACCAACCTGACCCAGGACCACCTCGATTATCACGGGGACATGGAGAGCTATCGCGCCGCCAAGCTGCGCCTGTTCGAGGCCCTGCTGCCGCGCGGCCGCACCGCCGTCCTGAACGCCGATTCCGACGCCTATTCCGCCTTCGCCTCGGCCTCGATCATGGCCGGTCTGGGCGTCATGGGCGTGGGCGAGCGCGGGCGCGATCTGTCGCTGATCGCGCGCCGGGCGACGCCGGAAGGCCAGCGCCTGACCATCGACGCGCGCGGCCGCATCCACGACGTCCTGCTGCCTCTGGCCGGCGGCTTCCAGGCCTCGAACGCCCTGGTCGCGGCGGGCCTGTGCATCGCGGGCGGTGAAGACCCGGACCGGGTCATCCCGGCGATGGAGTTCATTCGCGGGGCGCAAGGCCGTCTGCAACGCATCCCCGGCGAAGGCTCGCGCGGCGGCGAGGTCTATGTCGACTACGCCCACACGCCCGACGGTCTGGAGACGGTGCTGAACGCCCTGCGTCCCCACGCGACGGGCAAGCTGATCGTCGTCTTCGGCGCCGGCGGCGACCGGGACCGCGCCAAGCGGCCGATGATGGGCGAGATCGCCGGTCGTCTGGCCGACGTGGCCATCGTCACCGACGACAATCCGCGCTCGGAAGACCCCGCCGCCATCCGCGCCCAGGTCCGCGCCGGCTGCCCCGACGCGCTCGAGATCGGCGACCGCCGCGAGGCCATCCGCCACGCCGTATCGCTGATGCGCGAAGGAGATGTGGTCGTGATCGCCGGAAAAGGGCATGAACAGGGACAGATCGTCGCGGGGGTCATTCATCCCTTCGACGACGCCACCGAAGCGACTGAAGCCCTGCGCGATCATGCCTGACACCCAAACGCCGCTCTGGACCGCCGAAGCCATCGCCTCGGCGACCGGAGGCCAGCTTCACGGACCCGACGCTCGCGTGTCCGGGATGACCTACAACAGCCGCGAGATCGCGCCCGGCGACCTCTTCCTGGCCCTGCACGGCACGCGGGACGGGCATGAGTTCGCCGCCGCCGCCTTCGCCGCCGGGGCCACCGTGGCCCTCGTCGACCGACCCGTCGAGGGCGGACCCTATGTTCTGGTCCCCGACACCCTGAAGGGGCTGGAGGCGCTGGGCGTCGCCGCCCGCGACCGCGCCCGTCTGCGCGGCGCCGTCACCGGCAGCGTCGGCAAGACCAGCGTGACCCAGGCCATCAAGGCGGGTCTGGACCTGGCCGGTTCCGCCCACGCCTCGATCAAGAGCTACAACAACCACATCGGCGTGCCGCTGACGCTGGCGCGGATGCCGCAGGGCACCGACCGCGCCGTGTTCGAGATCGGCATGAACGCGCCGGGCGAGATCGGGCCGCTGTCCAAATTCGTCCGCCCGCACGCCGCCTGCGTCACTACGGTCGGCCCGGTCCACATCGAAGCCTTCGCCGACGGCGAGGCCGGCGTGGCCCGTGAAAAGGCCACCATCTTCGAGGGCCTCGTCCCCGGCGGCGTGGCCGTGATCAACGCCGACAACGCCTATGCCGATCTGGTGCGTCAGGCCGCAGTGGATGTCGGCGCGGTCGTTCAGACCTTCGGCTCTGGCGCGGGTTGCGACGCGCGCCTGCTGGGCTTCAAGCCTGACGCCGAGGGCGCGCGCGTCACCGCCGAGATCGACGGGCACCGGATCGACTACCGCCTGGCACAGTCCGGCGTGCACTGGGGGCTGAACAGCCTCTGCGTCATCCTGATGCTGCGGGCGCTCGACGTGTCGCTGGACATTGCGCTTCAGGCTCTGGCGGGGTTCCAGCCTCTGGCGGGGCGCGGCCAGTTGAAGACGGTCGTCCTCCCCGGCGGCGCCTTCACCCTGATCGACGAGAGCTACAACGCCAATCCGCTGTCAATGAAGGCGGGCTTCCTCAGCCTGGGGGCGAAGCCTGTGGCTGAGGGCGGACGTCGCATCGTGGTCCTGACCGACATGCTGGAACTGGGCGAGCACTCGCGCGCCCTGCACGAAGGCCTGATCCAGCCCATCGCCGCCGCCGGTCTGGACCTGGTCCACGCTGCGGGCATGGAGATGCGCCGTCTGCACGACGCCCTGCCGCCCTCGCGGCGCGGCCTGTGGCGCGCCACTGCCGCCGAGCTGGCCGCCGAGGCGAACAAGCTGGTCGGGCCGGGCGACATCGTCATGGTCAAGGGCTCGAACGGGTCAAAGGCTTCGCTCATTGCGGCAGCGCTTGCAAATCTCGGCGTCGCCGATCAAGGCAACAACCCCTCAGACAGCGGCGCGCCGCGCGCGACGCGATAGGGTCTAAAGAATGTTCTACCTGCTCTATCTCTACTATGCGGACATCGCGCAGGAATATCCGCTGCTGCACCTGATCCAGTATCAGACGGTGCGCGTCGCCCTGGCCATGGCCACGGCCATGATTGTCGCCGTCGCCATGGGCAGCCGCTTCATCAACTGGATTCGCGCCAAGCAGGGCCGGGGTCAGCCGATCCGCGAGGACGGCCCGGTGTCGCACCTGTCCAAGGTCGGCACCCCGACCATGGGCGGGCTGATGATCCTGGCGGGCATCGGCGTGGCGGTCTTCCTCTGGGGCGACCTGACCAACCCCTATATCTGGATCGTTTCCGGCGTGACGGCGGCCTTTGGCGTCCTGGGCTTCATCGACGATTACGCCAAGGTGACCAAGCAGACCTCGGCGGGCCTGACCTCGAAACAGAAGCTGGCGGCCCAGGCGGTCGTGGCCGTGATCGCGGGCATCCTGACCGTGGTCTGGATGACCTATTCCCCGACCTCGCCGGGTCTGGAAACCTCGATCGCCTTCCCCTTCCTGAAGGCCATCCTGCTCAACATCGGCTGGTTCTATGTGGCCTTCGCCGCCTTCACCATCATCGGCTTCTCCAACGCCGTGAACCTGACCGACGGTCTGGACGGTCTGGCCATCGTGCCGGTGATGATGGCGGCCGGCGCCTTCGGCATCATCTCCTATCTGGTCGGCAACTTCCTGTTCGCCGACTATCTGCAGGTCCACCACGTGCCCGGCGCGGGCGAGCTGGCCATCTTCTGCGCCGCCATGATCGGCGGCGGCATGGGCTTCCTCTGGTACAACGCCCCGCCCGCCAAGATCTTCATGGGCGACACCGGTTCGCTGGCCCTGGGCGGCGCGCTCGGCTCCATCGCCGTGGCCACGAAGCACGAGCTGGTGCTGGGCATCGTCGGCGGCCTGTTCGTGGTCGAGGCCGCCTCGGTCATGATCCAGGTCGGCTACTTCAAGCTGACTGGCAAGCGCATCTTCCTGATGGCGCCCATCCACCACCATTTCGAGAAGATGGGCTGGCCGGAATCGACCGTGGTCATCCGTTTCTGGATCGTCGCCGCCATGCTGGCGCTGCTCGGTCTGGCCACGCTGAAGCTGCGCTGATCCCATGATCCCGGTTCCCGGTTTCGAAGGCAGACGGGTCGCGGTCTTCGGCCTGGGCCGGTCCGGGATCACGGCGGCGCGCGCGCTTCAGGCCGGCGGCGCCGTCCCCGTCCTGTGGGACGACGGCGTCTCGGGCCGGATGCAGGCCGAGGCGGAAGGGTTCCTCGTCGAGGACCTGACCCGCGCCGACTGGTCGGGCTTCGCCGCTCTGGTCCTGTCGCCCGGCGCGCCCTTGACCCATCCCAAACCGCACTGGACCGTCGAGCGCGCCCATCAGGCAGGTGTCCCGGTCATCGGCGACGTTGAACTGTTCGCCCGCGCTTTGGACGCCCTGCCGCAAGGCCAGCGCCCCCGCGTCGTCGCCATCACCGGCACCAACGGCAAGTCCACCACCACGGCCCTGATCGGCTGGGTGCTGAAGTCGGCGGGCCTGACCGTCCACATCGGCGGCAACATCGGCATCGGCGTCCTGGCCCTGCCGGCGCCGACGCCCGACGCCGTCTATGTCATCGAGGTCTCGTCCTATCAGCTGGACCTGACCACCCGCTTCGCCCCCGACGTGGCCATCCTGACCAACATCAGCCCCGACCACCTGGACCGCCACGGCGGCATGGAAGGCTATGTCGCCGCCAAGCGCCGCATCTTCCAGGCGCAGGGGCCAGAGGCGCTGGCCCTGGTCGGCGTGGACGAAGCCTGGGGGCAGGGGATCGCCACGGACCTGCGGGCGCGCGGGCGACGCATCTGTACGGTTTCTACTTCCGCTCATCCCCGCGGAGGCGGGGACCCAGTGAGAGCCGTGTCCACAACGCTGGCCGAATCTCAGCAGCCAAAGAACTGGGTCCCCGCCTCCGCGGGGATGAGCGGGATTGAGGCTGCGCCCGGCGTACTGACGGCGGACGGCGATGTGCTGGCCGACCTCTCCGCCGCCCGCTCACTCCCCGGCCGTCACAACGCCCAGAACGCCGCCTTCGCCTACGCCGCCGCCCGCGCCCTGGGCGTGCCGCACGAGGCGGCGGTCGAAGGCCTGCTGACCTTCCCCGGTCTGGCGCACCGCATGGAGGCCGTAGGTCGTCTGGGTTCCATCCGCTTCATCAACGACTCCAAGGGCACCAACGCCGACGCCGCGCGTCAGGCCCTGGCCTCCTACCCCTCCGTCTTCTGGATCGCGGGCGGCAAGGCCAAGGAGGGCGGCATCGACGCCTTGCGCGACCTCTTCCCCCACGTCGCCAAGGCCTATCTGATCGGCGAGGCCGCCGACGCCTTCTCCGTCACCCTGGCCGACACCCCGCACGTGGTCGCCCAGACTATGGAACGCGCCGTGGAGCTGGCCGCCGCCGACGCCGCGAAAGCCGGCGGCGAGCAGGTCGTCCTGCTGTCCCCCGCATGCGCCAGCTTCGACCAGTTCCCCGATTTCGAGGTGCGGGGCGAAGCCTTCCGCGCCGCCGTGCTGGCGCTGGGCGCCAAGCCTGAGCCCGCCGCATGAGCCAGAGCTACAGCCACCCCTTTTCGCGCAATGATCAGAGCCTGATCGCGCGCTGGTTCTGGACCGTGGATCGCGGCCTGCTGGGCGCGGCCCTGACGCTGGTGGCGCTGGGCGTCTCGCTCAGCTTCGCCTCCAGCCCCGCCGCCATTCTGGCCGACGAGTCGATCACCGATCCCTTCCACTATTCCTGGCGGATGATCGTCTGGGCCTCGATGGGCACAGGCCTGATGCTGACCACCTCCCTGCTGTCGCCGCGCGGCGTGCGGCGGATCGCGGTCCTGGCCCTGTTCGGGGCCATTGTGGTCATGGCGGCCCTGCCGTTTATCGGCGACACGGTGAAGGGCGCCGCGCGCTGGGTGAACCTCGGCCCGTTCAGTCTGCAGCCGTCCGAGTTCGCCAAGCCCGGCCTGATCGTCTTCGCCGCCTGGATGTTCGCGGAGGCCCAGAAGGGGCAGGGGGTGCCCGGCGTCAGCATCGCCTTCGGCCTCTGGGCCCTGACGGTCGGCCTGCTGCTGATCCAGCCCGACATCGGCCAGACCCTGCTGATCACCACCACCTTCATGGCTGTCTTCTTCATGGCCGGCGTGCCGCTGAAGTGGGTGGCCGTCATCGCCGCCATGGGGGCGGGCGGGGTGGTGTCGCTGTATTTCACCTTCAGCCACATGCGCGACCGCCTCAGCCGCTTCCTGTCGCCCGAGACGACCGACACCCACCAGATCGACAAGGCGTCCGAGGCCATCCGCGCCGGCGGCCTGGTCGGGCGCGGCATCGGCGAAGGCGTGATGAAGCGCTCGGTTCCCGACCTGCACACCGACTTCATCTATTCGGTCGGCGCCGAGGAGTTCGGCCTGGTCCTCAGCCTGATCCTGATCGGCCTCTACGCCTTCATCGTCATTCGCGGGATGAAGAAGGCGATGAAGCTGAACGACCCGTTCGAGCAGACGGCGGCGGCGGGCCTCTTCATGCTGATCGGGCTGCAGGCCTGCATCAATGTGGCGGTGAACCTGAACCTGATCCCGACCAAGGGCATGACGCTGCCCTTCATCAGCTATGGCGGCTCGTCGATGATGGCCATGGGCCTGACCATGGGGTTTGCGCTGGCCCTGACGCGCCGCCGTCCGGGCGCCTATGAGCCGGGCTCCAACATCTCCCCGCCGCGTCGTCGCCTGCTGCCGTAAGAGAGTATCGCCTATGAGCAAGGTCTGCGTCGTCGCCGCCGGGGGCACTGGCGGCCATATGTTCCCCGCCGAGGCCCTGGCCCGCGAACTGGCCTCGCGCGGCTGGCGCGTGGTGCTGGCCACCGACGCGCGCGGCGAGCAATACGCCCACGCCTTTCCCGCCGAGGAGCGTCTGGCGCTGGACGCGGCGACCGGCTCTGGCCCGATCGGTCTGCTGAAGGCGGGTCTGGCCATCCTCAAGGGGGTGGGGCAGGCGCAGTCGGCCTTCGCCCGCATCGGCGCGGACGTGGTCGTCGGCTTCGGCGGCTATCCGTCGGCCCCGGCCCTGGTCGCCGCCGTGGCGACGCGCCGTCCGACCCTGATCCATGAACAGAACGCGGTGCTGGGCCGCACCAACCGGATGCTGGCTCCGGCGGTCGGCACGGTGGCCTCGGCCTTCCCGACCCTGGGCCGCGCCCCGGCCAAGGTGAAGGCCCGCGCCCGGCTTGTCGGCAACCCGGTCCGGCCCGACATCCGCGCCCTGTTCGACCGCGCCTATGTCGCCCCCGCCGGCGACGGCCCGATCCATGTCCTCGTCACCGGCGGCAGCCAGGGCGCCCGCATCCTGTCCGAGACCGCGCCCCGCGCGCTCGCCGCCCTGCCCGAGGCCATCCGCAGCCGCCTCAAGGTCCAGCAGCAGTCGCGACCCGAGACCCTGGAAAGCGCGCGTCAGATCTATCTGGAGGCCGGCATCGCCGCCGAGGTCGCCCCCTTCTTCCGCGACATGGCCGACCGCCTGTCCCAGGCGCATCTGGTCATCGGCCGCGCCGGGGCCTCAACCTGTTCGGAACTGGCCGTGGCGGCCCTGCCGTCCGTCCTGATCCCGCTGAAGATCGCCATGGACGACCACCAGACCCTGAACGCCCGCGCCCTGTCCGACGCCGGCGCCGCCCGCGTCATCGCCGAGGACGAGGTGACGATCGACAGCCTGGCCGCCGCCCTGGCCGAGGTCCTGTCCGATCCCGCGCGCCTGACCGCCATGTCCGCCGCCGCCCGCTCGGTCGCCATCCCCGACGCGGCGGCGCGCCTGGCTGATCTGGTCGAAGCGGCGGTCTGAGTAGTACCTTTCCTCCCTGTTCGCGGAGCGAATGGGGAGGTGGATCGGACGCGCAGCGGATGAGACGGAGGGGGCGACGCCGCCCTTTCCGCTCTGCGTCTCAAGAGTGATCGTCGCGCCGCCCCCTCCACCGCTCCGCGGTCCCCCTCCCCACAGGTGGGGAGGAAAGAGGGCGTGGCCGTGCGCGTCGAAGCTGGCTAGGCTGACCCCATGCCCCAGTTCGTGACCAATCTGACCCACACCATCTTCACCCTGTGGGCCCAGTTCCACTGGCTGCCGGAATGGGCGGTGATCTCGATCATCACCGCCGTCTTCGTCTTCATCGGCTGGGCGGCCAACCAGGTCGTCTTCGCCCTGCTGAAGCTGGCCGTGCGCAACCGCGATGTCTTCTGGAAGGGGATGCTGGGCCGCGCCCGGCTCAAGGTTCGCATCGCCGTGATGATCATCGCCCTGGCGCTGGCGGTCACGGTCTCGCCGCTGGACCCGGAACCTTCGCTCTTCATTCGCCGGACCCTGTTGTTCGCCTTCATCCTGGTGTGCGGATGGATGCTGGCGGGTGCGGTCGACATGGGGGCGGTCGTCCATCTGAAGAAGTTCAACATGGACACAGAGGACAACCTCCTGGCCCGCAAGCACGTCACTCAGACGCGCATTCTGCAAAGGGTGGCCGCCATCCTGATCGGTCTGATCACCCTGGGTCTGGCGCTTCTGACCATTCCGGGGGTCAGGCAATGGGGGCTGTCGCTGCTGGCCTCGGCGGGGGTGGTCGGCATTGTCGCCGGTCTGGCGCTGCAACCCTTCCTGACCAATCTTCTGGCGGGCATCCAGATCGCCACGGCGCAGCCGATCCGGCTTGACGACGCTGTCATCGTCGAGGGCGAGTGGGGCCGCGTCGAGGAGATCACCTCGACCTATGTGGTGGTCAAGCTGTGGGACTGGCGGCGGATGATCCTGCCGCTGACCTATTTCATCCAGAAGCCCTTCCAGAACTGGACCCGCGAGGATTCGCGCCTGATCGGGGTCGCCTTTCTCTATGTGGACTATGAGGCGCCGATCGACCGCCTGCGGGTCAAGCTGGAATCCATCGCCCACGCCTCGCCCCTGTGGGACGGCGACGTGGTCTCCCTGCAGGTCACCGACATCACCGAGCGCGTGGCCCAGGTTCGCTGCCTGACTAGCGCCCGCAACGCCTCCCTGGCCTTCGACCTGCGCTGCGAAGTGCGCGAGAAGATGCTGGCCTTCATGCGCGATGAATGCCCCCAGGCCCTGCCGAGGGATCGCGTGGATCTGGATCGGAACAACGGCGGCCATCTCCCTCCCCTTCATGGGGAGGGTGGCTGACGCGCAGCGTCAGACGGGTGGGGGCGCTTCGGCAAGTCAGACGCCGCGCCCGCATCGCCACGTACTCCCCACCCGGTCGCTACGCGACCACCCTCCCCATGAAGGGGAGGGAGACCCTCAGTCCTTCATCCGCTCGCGCCCGAGCCGCACCGCCTCCGCCGTACTGACCGCATCCGCCGCCCGCGCCACCGTCCCACAGGCCACAGCGGCCAGTTCGGCTGCATCCCCGCCGGGGGCGATGGCGTAGGGCGACGACCTGGTCGCCGTGATCGGCCCCTCGGTTCCGTCCGCCTTCAGCGAGGCGAAGTCCAGCCGATCCGCCGTCTGCGCCGCGCAATCAAACCGCCACCACGACCAGCCGCCGGAATAGGCCACGGCGCCGATGACCATGTCCTCTTCGCTGACCTGCAGCGACCGCATTCGCACGCCGTCGCCATCGGGCGTGATCGAGGCGGCGTCGGCGAAGACCGCGAAACGCCCGACGCCGGTCAGAACCAGGGCATGATCCTGCGCCACGGCGCGCGTCGCCAGCAGGGCGGCGGCGATCGTCAGAACAGCAAGAACTCGCGTCATCAGGGCATCCCGTTCATTAACCGCATCCGCAAACCACGTGTTGAGACGCCGCGTCTATAGTGAAGCCATGTATCAGGAGCCCCTCGGTCTCGATCTCGCCACCGCCCCGCCCGACCGGCGGGCCCGCGACCGTCGCCCGTTCCGTCAGAAACGCCGCCCCGAAGAGCGCGTCCGCATCCTCGGCGAGACCGTCGACCTGATGAGGCCTGAAGAGGTGCTGCTGCACGTCGAACGCTGCATTGAGGCGGGCCGGCGCAGCATCATCGCCAACCACAACCTGCACAGCCTCTATCTGCTGCCGCGCACGCCGGGGATGCGGCGGCTCTACGACATGGCCGACGTGGTCGAGCTGGATTCCACCCCGCTGATCCATTTCACCCGGACGCTGGGCCTGCACAGCCGCCCCTTCCACCGCTGCACCTATCTGGACTGGCGCGACCAATTCTGGAGCATGGCTGACCGCAAGGGCTGGCGCGTCCTCTATGTCGGCGGCGCGGACGGGGTGGCGGCGACGGCGGCGGAACGGCTGCGCGCCCGCTA
This sequence comes from Candidatus Brevundimonas phytovorans, assembly GCA_029203145.1. Taxonomy (NCBI): domain Bacteria; kingdom Pseudomonadati; phylum Pseudomonadota; class Alphaproteobacteria; order Caulobacterales; family Caulobacteraceae; genus Brevundimonas; species Candidatus Brevundimonas phytovorans. The sequence continues at coordinate 2,165,325 of CP119309.1, read as the reverse complement.
TCCGGGGGCGGTGATCGAGGGCCTGTCCGGCTATTTCGACGCCAAGCCGGGATCGCTGGGCAATACCGCCGTCCTGACGGCCATCGCCGACTTCAAGCCGAATGTCCTGTTCGTCGGCATGGGCATGCCGCGTCAGGAGCTGTGGATCGCCGACAACATCGACGCCCTGCCCGAGGCCGTCATCCTGCCGGTCGGCGCCGCCTTCGACTATGAGGCCGGCGTGCAGAAGGCGGCGCCCCGCTGGATGGGGCGGCTGGGCGTCGAATGGCTGTTCCGCCTGTTCGCCGATCCCAAACGCCTGTTCGCCCGCTACTGCGTCGAGCCTTGGTTCCTGATCGGACCGGCTCTGGGCGACGTGCGCGAAGCGATGCGGCGCAAGAAGAAGCGCTGACCCTTTTCCTCCCCACGAAGTGGGGAGGGGGACCGCGTAGCGGTGGAGGGGGCGACTCCACGTCTGAAATCTGGGCCGCATCTGACAGGCTGACCGCAGCGCCGCCCCCTCCGTCACGGCCGCTATCGCGTCCGCGCCACCTCCCCATGAAATGGGGAGGAAAGGCGGGGATCAGGCCGCCACGATCTGCTCGGCCTGGTTCAGGTTGACGCTGACCAGCTGGCTCATGCCGCGCTCCGGCATGGTGACGCCGTACAGGCGGTCCATCCGGCTCATGGTCACCGGGTTGTGGGTGATGACGATGAAGCGGGTGTCGGTGCGCGACCGCATTTCGTGCAGCATCCGGCAGAAGCGGTCGACATTGGCGTCGTCCAGCGGCGCGTCCACCTCGTCCAGCACGCAGACGGGCGCCGGGTTGGCCAGGAAGACGCCGAAGATCAGCGCCGCCGCCGTCAGGGCCTGCTCGCCGCCGGACATCAGGCTCATCACCGACAGACGCTTGCCGGGCGGGCAGGCGTAGATCTCCAGGCCCGCCTCCAGCGGATCGTCGCTCTCGACCAGCTTCAGCTCGGCCTGACCGCCGCCGAACAGGGCCTCGAACAGGGCCTTGAAATTGGCGTTGATCACATCAAACGCCGCCACCAGCCGCTCGCGGCCCTCGGCGTTCAGCTCGTCGATGCCATCGCGCAGCTTGGCGATGGCCTGGGTCAGGTCGATGCGTTCCGACTTCATGGCGCCCAGACGTTCGCCGTATTCGGCGGCCTCTTCCTCGGCGCGCAGGTTGACCGCGCCCAGGGCCTCGCGCTCGCGCTCCAGCCCGGACAGCAGGCTCTCGGCGCCGGCGGTGTCGCGCGGGCGGGCGATGGCGTCGTCGAGCAGCTTCTGGCCCAGTTCGTCCGGCGACATCTGCGCCGTCTCGCGCAGGACGGCCTCGGCCTCGACCAGACGCTCAGAGGCGGCCTCGGCGCGGGCGGCCAGACCGGCGCGGGCCTCGCGCGCGGTCCCGGCGGCGGCCTCGGCGGCGCGGCTGGCGCGGTCGCTGTCGCCCGCCGTGCTCTCGGCCAGGGACAGAGCCTCGGCGGCGGCGCTCTTACGCGTCTCGGCGGCGATCAGGCTGTCCATCAGCGTGCTGCGTTGTTCGGCGAAGCCTTGCGGCGCGATCTCGGCCTGTTTCAATAGGGCGGCGGTCTTGTCGGCGTCCTTGCCCAGGGCGGCGACGCGTGCGGCGCTCTCTTTCGACCGACCGGCCCAACCCTCGTGGGCGCGGCCCAGACTGCCCAGACGCTGTTCGCGTCCGGCGCGGTCTCTGGCCTCCTCGTCGCGGGTCGAGCGCGCGGTCTGGGCCGCCTGACGCGCCGCGTCGGCGGCCACGCGAGCCGCGGCCAGTTCGTCGCGCAGGCCGGCGATGGTTTCCGACGGCGCCTCGACGCTCTGCGCGGCCTCCAGCGCCGCCTTGGCCTCGGCCACCTCGCCGTCGAGCCGGGCGACGGTCTCGTCCAGAGCCTGGGCGCGCGCCTCGCGCCGGGTCTGGTCGCGCATCAGGCTCTCGACCCGGTCGCGACCGGCGGTCACGGCCTTGTCGGCGACGAAGGGTTTGAGGCGGGCGGTCTTCACCGCCTCCTCGGCGGCGCGGAAGGCCTCGGTCGCCGTCTTCTGAGCCGTCTGCGCGGCCTCCAGCGCGGGCTTACCGGTATCGATCTCGGCTTCCAGCTCGGCCAGTCGCGTGCGCTGGGCCAGTCGCACGGCGGCGGGGCGCGGGGCCTCGGCGCGGCTGACGAAACCGTCCCAGCGATAGAGGTCGCCCTCGACCGTCACCAGGCGGGCGCCGGTCGGCAGGGTCTTGGCCAGACGCGGGGCCTCGGCCTGGCTGGCGACGACGCACAGGGCCAGGCGCGCGGCCAGTTCGGCGGGCGCGCTCACATGTGCGGCCAGCGGGGCGACGCCTTGGGGCCAGACGGGGGAAGGTGCATCGGCGCCCGCCCAGTGGGCGGCGGCGCGGGCGTCCAGCGCGGCGTCCAGATCGTCGCCGAGAGCCGCGGCCAGCGCGGCCTCATAACCCTTGGCCGCCGACACCTTGTCCAGGGCGGGCGGATGGTCGCGCTTGCCCGTGACCAGCAACTGCGCCAGTCCGCGCGCCTCGGTCTGCAGACGGCCCAGCCGGTCCTCAGCGGCGCGAGCCGCCGTGCGGGCCTCGGCCTCGGCGCGGGCCAGATCGCCGCGCGCGGCCTCGGCGGCCTCGACGGCTTCGCGCGCCGCCGTCAACTCCGCCTGCGCCGCCTCCAGCGCGGTGCGGGCGACGGCCAGTTCCGGCGTTTCCAGCGGACCCAGGGCTTCGCGTTCGCGCTTGGCCTGTTCAAACTGGCCGACGACGCGGGCCAGCCGCGCCTCGGCGTCGCGCTTCCTCGCGCTCTCGGCGTTGGCGCGGGCCTCGACGGCGGCCAGGGTCCCGGCCAGGCGCTCGACCTCGCCGTCGGCGGCCTTGCGCGCGTCCTCGGCGACCAGCAGGGCCTTCTCCAGTTCCGGCCCGCGCTCCGGCGCGGCGGCGATCTCGGCCTTCAGCCTGGTCAGTTCATGGTCCAGCCGGTCCAGCTCACGCTGGGCGTCGGCGGCCATACGCTCCTCGCGCTCGACGTCGGCGTGGATGCGGGCGGCTTCGGCCTTCAGCCGGTCGACCTCGGCGCGGGCGGCCTGTTCGGCCATGTCGAGGCGGTCGCGTTCCAGCGTGGCGCGGTGCAGCAGGGCGCTGGCCACGGCGTCTTCCTCGCGCGCGGGCTTCATGGCGTCCTGCGCCTTCAGCGCCTCGGCCTCGGCCTTGGTGGCGGCTGCGCTGGCCTCGGCCACGGCGCGGTCGGCGTCGCGCAGTTCCTGGGCCGCGACTTCCGCCGCCGCCTTGGCGTCGTTCCAGCGGACGTAGAGCAGGGCGGCCTGCAGGGCCCGGATCTCGGCCGAGATCTTCTTGTACTTCTCGGCCTGACGCGCCTCGCGCTTCAGCCGGTTCAGCGCCGTTTCCAGCTCGCGGCCGATGTCGTCCAGCCGGTCCAGGTTGGTCTCGGCGGCCTTCAGTCGCAGCTCGGCCTCGTGCCGCCGCGTGTGCAGACCGGCCACGCCGCCGGCTTCTTCCAGAATCCGTCGACGGTTCTGCGGCTTGGCGGCGATCAGTTCGGAAATCTGGCCCTGACGCACCAGGGCCGGGCTGTTGGCTCCGGTCGAGGCGTCGGCGAACAGCAGCTGGACGTCGCGGGCGCGGACCTCCTTGCCGTTGATGCGATAGGTCGAGCCCTGGCCCCGGTCGATGCGGCGCGACACCTCCAAGACGGGAGAGTCGGTAAAGGGCTGGGGCGCGCGCTTCTGGGCGTTGTCGATGGTCAGGACGACTTCGGCGTGGCTGCGCGGCGGACGGCCCGAGGCCCCGGCGAAGATGACGTCGTCCATGCCCTGACCGCGCATGGCCTTGGCCGAGTTGGCGCCCATGACCCAGCGCAGGCTTTCCAACACGTTGGACTTGCCGCAGCCGTTCGGCCCGACCACTCCGGTCAGGCCGGACTCGATTTGAACTTCCGCCGCGTCGACGAAGGATTTGAAGCCGACGAGCTTCAGTCTCTGGAACTGCATCGGCGGGGGCTTAGCGCCCCTTGAGCAGCGGGTCTATGGCTGCCGACAGGGTTTCAATCGAATGATCGGCGGCGCGGCGGCCGTTGACGAAGAAGGTCGGGGTGCCGTTGACGCCGGCGGCTATGGCGGCCTCGACGCTGTGCTGCAGGTTCTGGTTCGTCGCCGGATCGGCCAGGCAGGCTTCGATCTGCGGCTGGGTGCGGCCGCTGACGGCGATGGCGCCCATGTACCAGCCGCGGACGTCGCCGCTGGCGAAGGCCGCAGCCTGACCGGCCATGAAGTGGTGGGCCACGTCGAAGAACTTCTCGGGCGCGGCGCAGCGCGCGATGGCGGCGGCGGTGGCCGCCACCTGGGCCGGCTGGGTCGGCAGGTCGCGGAACACCAGCTTGACCTTGCCGGTGTCGATATAGCGCGCCTTGAACGTCGGCAGGACCTCATTGGTCCAGGCGGCGCAGTGGCTGCAGGTGAAGGAGGCGTATTCGATCACCGTCACCGGGGCGTCGCTCCGCCCCAGCACACGGTCGGCGGGGCTCACCGCCGGCACCGCGGCCACGGCGGCGGTCGCGGCCGACGCCGACGGGGTGTCGGCCGCGAAGGCGACGGGCGCGACGGTCAGCACGGCCGCCGTGGTGACGACGGCCATCAGGCTTCTGATCATGTCCGGTCGCGCCCTCATCGCCCTACTTCTTGGCCAGTTCGGCGTCGATGGCCTGCGACAGGCCCGACAGGCTGCTGTCGACGACCTTTGTGCCATTGACGATGAAGGTCGGGGTGCCGGTCACGCCCGCGTCGATGCCGGCCTTGATGCGGTTGCTCATCTCTTCGATGGCGGCCTTGTCGCGGATGCAGGTCTCGGTCTGCTCCTGGCTCAGGCCGGCGGCGGCGGCGGCGCGGAACAGGGTGGTGCGCGGCGCAACGCCCGCCATCCACTCTTTCTGGCTGGCCATGATGTCGTGGACGACGTCGAAATACTTGTCGGGTCCGGCGCAGCGCGCGATCAGGAAGCCGGCGACGGCGATGTCCTGCGGCGGGGTCGGGAACTCGCGGAAGACGTAGCGGACCTTCTTGGTGTCCACATACTTGGTCTTGAACTCGGGCCAGACTTCCTCGTTCCAGACGGCGCAGTGGCCGCAGGTGACCGAGGCGTATTCGACAACCGTGACCTTGGCGTCATCGCCGGCACCCATGGACATGTCGCCCTGTGCGGCGCCGCCGGTCTTGGCGGTGCAGCCGGCGACGGTCGCCATGGCGGCCAGAGCGGCGGCGGTCAGGGCCGCACGGCGGCTCATCGATGCGTAACGGAACGTAGCCATGGGTCGTCCTTGGTCGAAAATGGTGACTCAGAAGAATGACGCGATCCGCCGGACGCGCGCAATCCGATTATTTGTCGAGAACAGATACGGCCATATTAGGCCGCGCCTGTCGCCGATATCCTATCGGAGGCCCCAAAGCCAAGCCATCAAAGCCGGCGGGACCTGTGGTCGCACAAGTCGGTCGTCGTGGCGGTGGTTGAGGGGCAAGCGGTCATGGCTTCCGCGCCGACAGCGGCCTTTGGCTTCAAGGCCGGAAAGCGGCTGTGTGGAATGTCCGCGAAGGGTGGAAAGCGGACATGGGCTTTGTCATGCTGCTCTCGCGCAACGGGAGCACTCACCATGGATCATAAGAGAGACTTAGCTGTTCCGTGGGTGCCACTTTCGGATATCCCTCAGTCGCCATGCGGGATCGAAGTGGACGCCGCCCCGGGGTGGGTGACGGTTCGTGCTGTGTATTCGTTCTACGACGGCGACCGCGATTTGATCATCGAAATGCGTTCGATAATCGCGAGCCTCTTTGATGAAGCTGCTTCGCCGCTCGTCGATTTCTCCCGGGGCTACCCGAAGCTCACCGATCCTCGTTGGCCGCATCACTGGTGGCCACTCATGAAGGTTGAGGACTCTAGTTGGCTGGTTGAAAACCGTGCGCGCTTGTTTGAAGGCAATGCCTACGAACACATTCGAATAGTCTCGGACGATGGCACCTTCGATGCGATCGTTGAGCAAGCCCCGGACAATGTGCAGTGGGTTTCAGGCAAGGGCGCTTCATTTTACACACCTTCCTACCGATCAAAATGAGGCCTTGGCACAATCGGCAATTCCGCTAGGGGCTTCGGTCGTCCGTCATCGCCGTAGAGCGAAGAGTACTTCGGCACACTGAACGTCAGCGAGGGTGCAGAGCGGTCATCGATACCGAAGCCCGAAGCGGATATCGACGGTTGGGCCCAAGAGTGGCCCCGCTGCAGTTCCGCTACGGGTCGAATGCGGTCCTGAGGGGCGGCGCCGACAGCGGACGTTCGGCTTCAAACTGAAAAGCGGTCGCCATCGATTTCGGTTAAGGGAGCGAACATCGATTTGCGATAGGCCATCCGGCCGGGCTCGCTCCGGGCTAGAGGGGTGTTCGCGCGAATACTCCTCTAACATTCTGTTAAATATAAATTATTTACTCGGCTCGTGATGGGCCGGGATGACCATCTATCCGCCAGTACGAACACTCGGCTTACGCTCGTTGGAAGAACAGCTATGAATATCGACCGCCTTTTGATCTCTGCCGCCCTGGCTGCCATGGCGCTGTCAACACACGCCAATGCTCAAGCGCCGGTTCTCGGCGATTCAGCCTCGCGCGCCTCGACCTTTGATTGGTCAGGCCCCTATGCCGGCGTGAACGCTGGGGGCGGATTTGGCGATTTCGAGCATTCGAATGTGTTCACAATAACCAGCGACACGGGCCTTCTGCTCGACGGATCGGTTGATCTTCCGGTGGGCGGAATGCTCGGCGGGGTTCAGGCCGGTTACAACTGGCAGTCAGGTCAGTTCGTCTATGGCGTCGAGGCCGACTTTCAAGGATCGACCGTGGAAGGCGAGGGGTCGATCAACGGCAGGTCGCCGCGCGTGACCTTGACTGGCCAGGCCAGCACCAAATTGAATGGGCTAGGCACCGTGCGCGCTCGCCTTGGCTATACGCCTGTCGACCGCTTCATGGCCTATGCCACGGGCGGCCTGGCGTACGGTGATACCGAGAGCGTTCTGACGGGCGTTGTTGATATTCTGCCGGTCGCGTCGAAAAAATCCGAGACGAAGACTGGTTGGGTTGTCGGTGGCGGCGTTGAATACGCTCTCACGAACCATTGGACCATCAAGTCCGAATACCTCTACGCCAACCTCGGCACGGTCACGCTTTACAGCGGCGACCTGGGCCTTCCGGGGGCCGATTTGAACTTTGGCAACGAGGTTGCTTTCCACACCGCGCGCGTGGGTCTGAACTACAAGTTCTAGAACCCATCGACACGACGGGGACCGAGGCTGCCAAGGCTCGGTCCGCTTGTCAGCGGCCCTCGGTTTCAGGGGGCTGCGACAGGACCGCCCGGCCCAGCTTGCGCAGCGCGGCTTTCAGGCTGTCGGGCGCGTCCTCGACGGCGGCGGCCAGTTCGGCCTCGACGGAGGCGGGCAGGGGCGGCAGGGCTTTCAGGCCGCGCGCACGCGGCTTGGCGCCGGCCACGGGCAGGGGTTTGACCGGGCCCTGGGCGATGCGCAGCCGCTCGACCGATCCGGCGCCGAGGAACAGGTTCACCCGCTGGATGATGTCCTCGGACTGATGCTGGACCAGCAGGGCGGCGGGGCCGGCCACACGCAGTTCCAGCGTGCCGCCGGCGGTCCCGCGACCCTTGGTCAGCTTTTGCGGGCGGGTGACGCGGGCCAGGCGCTCGCCGACGATCTCGACCCAGCGCGGCTCCAGGGCGCCGGCGCCGCGGCCGAACTGGGCGTCCAGCTTCTTGATCAGCGGCGCCAGCGACCGACCGGCCGGGGGCGGCGGGCGCAACGGCGGGCGCGTCCGGCGTCTCGCCAGGATTTCGCGGGCTTCGCTTTCGGTGGGCAGAGGACGACGCATTCGTCCTATATACCGCGACCCATGCCCGACGTCTCTTCCCTCCGCGCCGCCCTGCTTGATTGGTACGACGCCCATGCGCGGACCCTGCCGTGGCGCGCGCCGCCGGGGGCGAAGACGCGCACCGACCCCTACCGGGTCTGGCTGTCCGAGGTCATGCTGCAACAGACGACCGTGCCGCACGCCGCCCCCTATTTCGAGCGCTTCACCACGCGCTGGCCGACGGTCAGCGATCTGGCGGCGGTCGAGGACGGCGAGCTGATGGCTGCCTGGGCCGGGTTGGGCTACTACGCCCGCGCCCGCAACCTGCTGGCGTGCGCCCGCGCCTTGGCCCGCGATCACGGCGGCGTCTTTCCCGATCAGGAGGCGGCGCTGCTGGCCCTGCCGGGGGTGGGCGCCTATACCGCCGCCGCCGTGGCCGCCATCGCCTTCGACCGGCCCGCCAATGTCGTCGACGGCAATGTCGAGCGGGTCATGAGCCGCCTGTTTGCGGTCGAGACGCCTCTGCCCGCCGCCCGGCCCGAACTGAAGCGGTTGGCCGCCCTGTTCGTCAGCGACGACCGCCCCGGCGACTGGCCCCAGGCCCTGATGGACCTCGGCTCCGGCGTCTGTCGGCCCAAGTCGCCGTCGTGCGAAGTCTGCCCGCTAGCCTTCGGCTGCGAGGGGCTGAAGACCGGTGAACCCGCGCGCTATCCGCTGAAAACCAAGAAGGCCGAGCGCCCGCACCGTCTGGGCCACGCCTTCGTCCTGCGCGACGCCGCTGGGCGGATCGGCCTGGTGCGCCGTCCCGACAAGGGCCTGCTGGGCGGCATGGTCGGCCTGCCGACCTCGGACTGGAGCGCCGCCGCGCCCGCCTTTGATCCGCCGGTCGCCGCCGACTGGACCGAGGCGGGGGCGGTCGAGCACGTCTTCACCCATTTCAGCCTGACCCTGACCGTCCATGTCGCCGAAGCCGACGGCGACTTCCTCTGGACCGAGGCGGACACGGCGCTGGCCGCCCTGCCGACCGTGTTCAGGAAGGCGCTGGAACGCGGGCTGGCCTGACGTAAATCCTCCCCTGCTTGCGGGGGAGGGGGACCACGCAGTGGTGGAGGGGGCGTGTCTGGATGCGACGGATTGAATCTGGCCGCACTTTGATTTTAGACGGCTTGCTGGTTTCCGCCCCCTCCACCGCCGTCCGGCGGTCCCCCTCCCCCATAAGGATGGGGGAGGATCGAAGAGGTCAGCCCGCCACCCTCAGACTGACGGTTCCCCGCCGTTCGCGCGGCATGACCACGACATGGCCGTCCACGCGCTGAAAGTTCAGGTCGATGGCCCCGTCCCCGACCGCCAGATTGGTCAGGTTCAGCCGGTCCAGCCCGACCGGCAGGGCCGGTCTGGTGACTTCGACCAGCCCCTCGGCGGCCTTGATCTCGACCCCCAGCACCGCCTGCAGCATCAGGAAGACCGACCCCGCGGCCCAGGCCTGCGGCAGGCAGGCGACCGGATAGGCGATGGGCGGCTCGCCCGTCTCGCGGATGAAGCCGCAGAACAGCTCGGGCAGGCGCAGCTGGAAATGCGCCGCCGCGCCGAAGATCTCGCCCAGCAGCATGGCCACCGCCCGACGCTCGCCGTAGCGGGCCATGCCCGCCGCAGCCATGGCCGTGTCGTGCGGCCAGACCGAGCCGTTATGATAGCTCATCGGATTGAAGCGCGTCTGACCCTTGCCCAGGGTCCGCAGTCCCCAGCCCGAGCGGAACTCGGCGGTCAGCATCCGCCGCGTCACCCGCAGCGCCCGCTCATGCGAGGGCAGGCCGCTGAACAACAGGTGCCCGGCGTTGGAGCCTATGGCGCGGCACTGTTCGCCGTCGCCGTCGAGGGCGATGGCGTAGAAGCCCTCGTCCTCCATCCAGAACCTTTCCTCGACCAGGTTCCTCACCCGGTCGGCGCGCGCCTGCCACTCCATGACGCGGGGATCGCGCAGGTGCTCGCCAATCTCGGCCAGAGCCTTCCAGGCGGCGAAGGCGTAGCCCTGAACCTCCAGCAGGGCGATCGGCCCCTTGGGGAAGCGTCCGTCGGCGTAGAAGATGGAGTCTTCCGAGTCCTTCCAGCCCTGATTGGACAGGCCGGTGTCAGCGCCGCGCGCATAGTCGATCAGGCCGTCGTTGTTGCTGTCGCCATAGTCGCTCATCCACCCCGCCGCCGCGATCAGGTTGGGCCACAGGGTGCGGATGGTCTCCATGTCGCCGGTGCGCTGGGCGTAGGCGCCGGCCAGGGCGATGAACAGGCAGGTGGTGTCGACCCCGCCGTAATAGAGGCCGAACGGCACTTCGCGCAGCGCGCTCATCTCGCCGCCGCGGGTCTCATGCATGATCTTGCCGGGGGCGGAGTCCATGAAGGCGTTGACCTCGGTCGCCTGACGCGAGGCCAGATAGGTCAGCACCCCCTTGGCCAGACTGGGGTCGATCCACAGCATCTGCCAGGCGGTGATGATGCCGTCGCGCCCGAACGGGGTCGAGAACCACGGCACCCCGGCGTAAGGATAGGGGCCGGTCGGCAGGTCGGTGGTCAGCAGGGCCACATCGGTGCGCGACTGGGTCAGCCAGTCGTTGACGCGGGGATTGCGCGGAGCCTGAACGCTGGCGCCGCGCCGCAGCCTTCGACGCATGGCCAGTCGCGCCTGGATCGCGTTCCAGCGCCAGCGCTCCTGATCAGGCGCGTCGCAGACATCGAGGCCGCACTCGATATAGAGGTCCAGCCGCCGACCTTTGGGCAGGCTGAACATGAACTCGGCCCGGTTGGCGCTGAGGCGGGCCGGAGGCTCGGAAAAGGCCAGGCAACTGGTGCGGGTGAAGCCGTCCAGCCCGGTGTAGGCGAAGCTCACCCGGCGTCCATCCATGGTCGGCGTGGCATAGGCGCCGCGCGCCGCCCGCGCCGTCCCGCGCACCTCGAAGATGTCGGCGAAGTCGGCGGCGAACTCGAAGGCCAGCGGCAGCAGGATGTCCTCGATGCCGTGATTGACCATCCGCACCCGCTCGAACAGCCTCTTTTCCCAGAGGAAGCGCCGCCGCTCCAGATGCAGCACTCCCGCCGGGGCCGAGCGCCCGCCCATCGGCGGCAGGGGGCGGTTGGTCGAATGGCAGGTGAAGAAGACATTGTCCTCGGTCACGCCGGAACTGAGCCGCGACGGCCGCGCCCGCCCCACCGTCAGGACAAAATGCGACAGCATCCGCGTGTCTTGGTCGAACAGGCCGTCGGCGCCGCTCTTGACGTCCCCCCAGTGGTCCGCGACCAGAAAGGTGTCGCGATCCTTCAGCGCCATCAGGGTTTCCAGCCCGTCCTGATCGCTGTTGTCGGCGGCGGTGGTCTGGACCGAATAGGCGTCGTCCATGGTCTGCCTCGCTTCAGCGCGGAGTTCGCTTAAGGCCCTTCAGGGAAATGGCCGAACGGCCCAAGGGTTCAGGCGCGCACGGCGAAACTGCGCGGCTCGCGCAAGGGGCGGACCGGCGCCTCGTCCAGAACGTGGGCGGCGAAGGGGCGGCGGGCCAGGAGGTCGCCGTAAACATCGAGATAGCGCCGCGCCATGGCCGTGGCCGAGAAGCGTAGGTCGAACCGCGCCCGGATCGCTTCGCGATCCAGGGTGTGCGCCTGTCCGGCGGCGGCGACCGCCTGTTCCAGGGTGTCGACCAGAAAGCCCGTGGCTCCATCCTCGATGATCTCGGGCGTCGAGCCGCAACGGAAGGCCACCACCGGCGTGCCGCAGGCCATGGCTTCGATCATCACCAGGCCGAAGGGCTCGGGCCAGTCGATCGGGAAGAGCAGGGCTTCCGCTCCGCCGAGGAAGGCCGACTTCCGGTCGTCGCCGATCTCGCCGACGAACTCGATCATGGGACTTGCCTCAACGAGCGGCTTGATGACCGTTTCCCAATAGGTCTTGTCCGCCGCATCCACCTTGGCCGCGATCTTCAAGGGTTTGCCGAGGCGCTTGGCTATCTCGATGGCCCGGTCGGGGCGTTTCTCGGGCGAGATACGGCCGAGGAAGGCCAGATAGCCCTCGGATTTCGGCGAGAAGCGGTAGAGGTCGCCGGGCATCCCATGATGCACCGTCGCCTTCCAGTTGGCGGCGGGCAGGGGGCGGCGCTGATCGTCGGAGATGGAGACCAGGCCGAACTGGGGCCAGCGCTCATAGACCTCGGGCAGGTCTTTCAGGTCGAGGCGCCCATGCAGGGTGGTGACGGTCTTGTCGGCCAGCCCCTGAAAAAACGGGAAGTGGGCCATGTCGGTGTGAAAATGGATGACGTCGAAGTCGTCGGCCCACTCCAGCACCTGGGCCAGCATGGTCATGTGGGCGGCCATGTCGGACTTCAGCGGCGCCGGGTCCAGCCGGATGGCCTGATCGCGCACCGGGATCAGCCGCGCCCGCGTCTCGGCCTCGGCGCTGGCGAACAGGGTGACGTCATGGCCCAGATCAACCAGGGCGTCGGTCAGGTGGGCCACGACCCGTTCCGTGCCGCCGTAAAGCCGGGGCGGCACCGCCTCATAGAGGGGCGTGACCTGAGCAATCTTCATGATCGGACTCCAGCGCCCCCGATGGCGCACTGAAGTCCTCAACACAGGTCAATGAACGGCGGTTCCAGCTTGGCCGGACAACTTTCCTCCCCATTCCATGGGGAGGGGGACCACGGCCCGAAGGGCGGCGCGTAGCAGCCGAGTGGTGGAGGGGGCGGCGCAGGCATCTGACGTGGAGACGCCCCCTCCGTCACGTCGCTGCGCCGCGCGCCACCTCCCCATGAAATGGGGAGGAGAAGCCTCGCCTACTGCATCCCGGCGCGGATCTCGGCGCGCAGGGCGTCGATGGGGCGCAGGCCCGTGTCGGTCTTGAACCGCCAATAGGTCCAGCCGTTGCAGGCCGGGGCGTTTTCCAGCAGGGCGCCCAGCTTGTGGATCGAGCCGGTCATGGAGCCGGACACCAGCGAGCCGTCGGCGCGGACGCGGGCCTCATGGTCACCCTTGGGGCAATACAGCTTGTCGCCGGGGGCGAGCAGGCCGGCTTCGACCAGAGCGCCGAACGGCACCTTGACCTCGGCCTTCTTGGAGCCGGTGACGACCAGGTCCTCGGGCGCGGCGGGGATGACCGCCTTGATGCGCTTCTCGGCCACCTTGGCGTAGCCCTCGTCGCGCTCGATGCCGATGAAGCGGCGGCCCAGGCGCTTGGCCGCGGCGCCGGTGGTGCCGGTGCCGAAGAAGGGGTCCAGGATGACGTCGCCGACGCGGCTGGCCGACAGGATGACCCGGTGCAGCAGGGCCTCGGGCTTCTGGGTCGGGTGGGCCTTGTCGCCGTTCTCGTCCTTCAGGCGCTCATTGCCCGTGCACAGGGCCAGGGTCCAGTCCGAGCGCATCTGGGTGTCTTCGTTGAAGGCCTTCAGCGCGTCGTAGTTGAAGGTATAGCGCTTCTGCTCGCGCGACTTGGCGGCCCAGATCAGGGTCTCGTGGGCGTTGGTGAAGCGGGTGCCCTTGAAGTTCGGCATCGGGTTGGACTTGCGCCAGATGATGTCGTTCAGCACCCAGAAGCCCAGGTCCTGCATCGCCGAACCGAGGCGGAAGATGTTGTGATAGCTGCCGATGACCCACAGCGAGCCCTCGTCCTTCAGCACCCGGCGGCATTCGGTCAGCCAGGCGCGGGTGAAGGCGTCATAGGCGGCGAAGCTGTCGAACTTGTCCCAGTCGTCATCGACCGCATCGACCTTGGAATTGTCCGGCCGCAGCAGGTCGCCGCCCAGCTGCAGATTATAGGGCGGGTCGGCGAAGACCATATCCACCGACTTGTCCGGCAGGCCCTTCAGCACCTCGATGCAGTCGCCACGCAGGATGACGTCGGTCTTCAACTCGGACATGGAAAAGCGGCCCCGGACAGATGAGGGGCTTATGGTGAATCCTTACGGTTAAGGCGAAGTAACCAAACTTAAGATCCCGACAAATGGAGAAATCCTTGTCCCCTTGCGGGAGAAGGTGGCAGGCGAAGCCTGACGGATGAGGGGTCTCGCGACGGCGGATGAAGGCGGACGGTCGAAGCGCAGCGTGACCCCTCATCCGACCTCGCTCTGCTCGGCCACCTTCTCCCGCAAGGGGAGAAGGCAAAGATGGTGCAAATCGCATCCCGTCTGAGCTATGACGCCAGGATGATCGCACGCCTCCGCCCCGTCCCGTTCGCCCTTGGGCCTGTCCACTTCGTCGGCATCGGCGGCATCGGCATGAGCGGCATCGCCGAAATCATGCTGAAGATCGGCTATCAGGTGTCCGGTTCGGACGCCAAGGCCAGCGCCAACACCGAGCGGCTGGAGCGTCTGGGCGCCCGCATCTACATCGGCCATGACGCGGCCCATGTGACCGAGGGCGTCTCGGCGGTGGTCTATTCCACGGCGGTCAAGGCGACCAACCCTGAGCTGGTCGCCGCGCGCGAGCGCCGGATTCCCCTGGTGCGCCGGGCCGAGATGCTGGCCGAGCTGATGCGTCTGCAATTCTCGATCGGCGTCGGCGGCACCCACGGCAAGACCACGACGACCTCGATGGTCGCGGCCCTGCTGGACGCGGCGGGTCTGGACCCCACCGTGGTCAACGGCGGCATCATCAACGCCTACGGCACCAACGCCAAGGTGGGCGAGGGCGACTGGATCGTGGTCGAGGCCGACGAGAGCGACGGCAGCTTCCTGCGCCTGAAATGCACCGTGGCCATCATAACCAATATCGACCCGGAACACCTGGACCACTACGGCGACTTCGACGCGGTCAAGAAGGCCTTCTGCGACTTCATCGAGGACATTCCCTTCTACGGCTTCGGCGTGGTCTGCCTGGACCACCCGGAAGTGCAGAAGCTGGCGGCCCAGATCGATAACCGCCGCCTGGTCACCTATGGCCTGAACCCGCAGGCCATGGTCCGCGCCGAGAACGTGCAGATGTCGCCCGACGGCGCCCGCTTCGACGTGGTGGTGCAGGGCCAGGGTCTGGCCGCGCTGGACGAGCCGACGCGGATCGAGGGCCTCTATCTGCCCATGGCCGGCTGGCACAATGTCTCCAACTCCCTGGCCGCCATCGCGGTGGCCCGTGAACTGGGCGTGGACGACGACGCCCTGCGCGCCGGTCTGGCCGGCTTCGGCGGGGTCAAGCGCCGCTTCACCACCACGGGCGTGGTTGGCGGCGTGCGCGTCATCGACGACTATGGCCACCACCCGGTCGAGATCGCCGCCGTGCTGAAAGCCGCCCGTCAGGTGGTCCAGTCCGCCGAGAACCCGGGCCGCGTTATCGCCGTGGTCCAGCCGCACCGCTATACCCGCCTGCGCGACCTGATGGAGGATTTCTCCACCTGCTTCGCCGACGCCGACAGCGTTCTGGTCGCCGATGTCTATCCGGCGGGCGAGCAGCCGATCGAGGGCGTCGACAAGCACGCCCTGGCCGACGGCATCCGCCGCTATGGCCACCGTAATGTCTCAGCCCTGGAAAACGCCGCCGTCCTGCCGCGCGTCATCAAGGATGAAGCCAGGCCGGGCGATCTGGTCGTCCTTCTGGGCGCCGGCGACATCACCAGCTGGGCCTACGCCCTGCCGGCGCAACTCGAGGCGCTGGGTTGATCGACGCGCCGTCGCTGCCTGATTTTTGCGCTGAGATGCGACGGCTAGCCGCGGTCATCGAGGCCAGGGCGGAATTGCTTCCCGACTGCGGCGGCCCTGATCGAGGGGGACTCCGGATCGAACTGGAAGGCGGCACCTTTTTGCTCACCTACAGCGAGAAGGGCGTGACAGATGTCCTTGCGCGCAGCGCCGACGCGGACGCGGTAATGGAGCAGGTGTTTGTGCAAGTCACCGGGCGACTGGCGGCTGAGGACTTGTCGTCCGACGCGCCGGCCATCGAGCCTCAGGACTTCGTCCTTCCTTCGATTGACGAAGCGCGAGCAGCTGCAACGCAACTCCAGAACGACGGTGGACTGATGCAGCTTCGATTGATGGCCCAACTCAATGCTGAATGGGGCCGTCGGCAAGCCGAGCGGAATGTTGCGCGCGCGCTGGAAATCCAACACTTCTTCAACGGGAGCCGCCCTTGACCATCACTCTCCCGACCGTGCGCGGCAAGCTGCTGCTGAACGAGCCGCTGGGGCCCTACACCTGGTTCCGCGTCGGCGGGGCGGCGGACGCCCTGTTCATCCCGGCGGACGCTGACGACTTGGCCGACTTCCTCAAGGCCCTGCCGGAAACCGTGCCCGTCACCATCATCGGCGTCGGCTCCAACCTGATCGTGCGCGACGGCGGGGTCGAGGGCGTGGTCATCCGTCTGGCGGGCCGGGCGTTCGCCGCCATCACGACCGACGGCGACACTGTCACGGCGGGCGCGGGCGCGCTGGACTCGATGGTGGCCAAGGCCTCGGCCAAGGCGGGCATCGCCGGGCTGGAGTTCTACGCCGGCATTCCCGGCACTATCGGCGGCGCCCTGACCATGAACGCCGGCTGCTATGGTTCGGAGACGAAGGACGTTCTGGTCTCGGCCTGGGGTCTGACGCGACAGGGAGAGCGGATCGAGCTGGCGCTGGCCGACTTCGGCTACACCTACCGCCATTCCAACGCCCCGGCGGGGGTCATCTGGATGGAGGCCACCTATCGCGGCACGCCCGACGCGCCCGAGGCCGTCGCCGCCCGCATCCACGAGATCACCAGCCGCCGCGAGACCACCCAGCCGATCCGCGAAAAGACCGGCGGCTCGACCTTCAAGAACCCCGAAGGCCATTCCTCGTGGAAGCTGGTCGACGAGGCCGGCTGGCGCGGCAAGCTGCGCGCCGAGACCGGAGGAGGGGCCAAGTTCAGCGAGCTGCACTCCAACTTCATGATCAACCCGGGCGAAGCCACCGCCGCTGACATCGAAGCCCTGGGCGAGGCCGTCCGCGCCGACGTCCTGGCCAAGACCGGCGTCCAGCTGGACTGGGAAATCAAGCGCATCGGGCGCAAGGCCTGACGCGGCCTTTCCTCCCCATTCTATGGGGAGGGGGGCCACGAAGTGGTGGAGGGGGCGACGCAAGCGTCTGCCGTCGAGCCGCCCCCTCCGTCACGTCGCTATCGCGCCGCGCCACCTCCCCATGAAATGGGGAGGAAAGACGTGACGAATTCCCCTCCCGACCCGCTATCGTTTCCAACCGGTTAACCGTATTCAGGGCATAGGGGCGGGCTAGTAGTCGGATCGTCCCATGCGCGCGCCCCTGAACACCCTTCATGTCGCTGTCCTGATGGGCGGCCTGTCGTCGGAACGCGAGGTCTCGCTGTCCTCCGGTCGCGGTTGCGCCGACGCCCTGGAAGGGCAGGTGGCCAAGGTCACGCGCGTCGACGCCGGTCGCGATCTGGCCCAGGTGCTGACGGCCCTGAAACCCGATGTCGTCTTCAACGCCCTGCACGGCGAATGGGGCGAGGACGGCTGTGTTCAGGGCGTGCTGGAAACGCTGAAGATCCCCTACACCCACTCCGGCGTCCTGGCCTCGGCCCTGGCGATGGACAAGGACAAGTCCAAGGCCGTGCTGCGCGCGGCGGGCGTCGTTGTCCCCGGCGGCGGCCTGTTCGACCGCATGGCGGTGGCCGCGGGCCACGTCATCGCGCCTCCCTATGTCATCAAGCCCAACGCCGAGGGCTCCTCGGTCGGCGTCTATGTCATCCAGCCTGGCGACGCGCCCTGCGCCATCGTCGGCGACGACAGCTGGACCTATGGCGATCTGGTCATGGTCGAGCCCTTCATCGCGGGCAAGGAGCTGGCCGTCACGGTTCTGGGCGAGGCGGCCGGCCCGCGCGCCCTGACCGTCACCGACATCACCCCGACCAAGGGCTTCTACGACTACGAAGCCAAGTATGCGCCGGGCGGCTCCAAGCACGTCCTGCCCGCCGAACTGCCCGCCCATGTCTTCGACAAGGCCCTGCGTCAGTCCGAGCTGGCCCACACGGCCATGGGCTGCCGCGGCGTGTCCCGATCCGACTTCCGTTATGACGATGTTAACGACGTTCTCGTTCTTCTGGAGGTCAACACCCAGCCCGGCATGACGCCGACCTCGCTCAGTCCCGAGCAGGCGGCCTATGTCGGGATGGCGTATCGTGATCTGGTTCGGTGGATGGTGGAGGACGCCTCATGCCCGCGGTAGTGCGTGGCGGTCGGCGACAGGGTTCGGCCAAGGGCAAGGGGCCGCAAAAGGGCTCCCGCAACGCTTCGGCCACGCCGGGCAAGGTCGCCGCCATCGGTCGGCTCGACCTCTCGCCGCGCGCCGTCCTGATCTCCATCGTGGCGGGCGTCGTGGTGCTGGGCGGGGTCCTGGCCACCGGCGCGCGCGCCGAGCGCATCTCCAATTCCGTCTCTCATAAGTTCGACAGCGTCACCTCGGGCATGGGGCTGAAGGTCAAGCAGGTCCACGTCACCGGCGCCTCGCCCGAGGCCCGCGCCGCGATCCAGCAGGCTGTCGGCGTCAGCGCCGACCAGCCCATCGTCAGCCTCGACCTGAACGCCGTGCGCGACCGGGTGCAGGCCGTGGGCTGGGTCAAGGAGGCGCGCGTGGTGCGCCTGCTGCCCGACACCCTGATCGTCGACGTCAAGGAACACGACCGCCTGGCCGTCTGGCAGACCGGCGGCCACGCCTATGTCATCGACAGCCGGGGCCAGGTAATCCAGGGCGCCGACGCGGGCCGCTATCCCAAGCTGCCGCTGGTGGTGGGCAAGGGCGCCGATCAGACCGCGTCTGAAATCCTGCCGCTGCTGGCCCAGCGCCCGCGCCTGATGGCCCGCATCGAGGCCCTGGTCCGCGTGGACGAGCGCCGCTGGGACCTGCGCCTCAAGGACGGCAGCCTGATCCAGCTGCCCGCCGTCGATCAGGACAGCGCCCTGATCCGCCTCGACGCGCTGGACCAGCGCGAACGCCTTCTCGACCTGGGCTTCGCCCGCGTCGATCTCCGTACGCCCGAGGAGGTCGCCGTCCGGCCCTCCGAAGGCGCCGTCTGAACCGAATACCCAGGACACGATCATCATGGCCGGACGCAGCCGAGACACGAACACGGATCAAGCCAAGGGCGCCCCGCGCGCTCCGGCCGTGGCCGCGCTCGACCTGGGCCAGTCCAAGGTCGCCTGCTTCATCATGAAGCCTGAGGGCGTGCGCCACGCCGACCGCACCATCCGCGTTGCGGGCGCCAGCCACGTCCAGTCGCGCGGCGTTCGCGGCGGGGCCATCGTCAATATGGACGAGGCCGCTCAGGCCATCGGTCACGCGGTTGAGCGCGCCGAGCGCGCCGCCGGCTCGCCCGTCTCCGGCGTCATCGTCACCACGGCCATCGGCCAGATGGCCAGCCACCGGGTTCAGGCCCGCGTCTCGCTGGGCGCCCATCCGATCAGCGACGGCGACCTGGCCCGCGCCATCGGCATGGCCCTGGCCCAGATCCGTCTGCCCAACCGTCGCCCGATCCACGTCCTGCCCATCGCCTGGTCGGTGGACGGGGCGCGCGGCGTCCATGACCCGCGCGCGATGCGCGGCGGCTCGCTGGGCCTCGACCTGCTCGTCGTCTCCATGTCCGAAGGCTCCTTCGGCGCGCTCAGCCACTGCCTCGAACTGGCTCACCTTGATCTGCAAGGCGTCGCCGCCGCCCCCGTCGTCTCATCGCTCGCCGCGCTGGAAGAGGACGAGATGGAGCTGGGCAGCGTCTGCATCGACATGGGCGGCGGCTCGACCTCGGCGGCGGTCTGGGGCGGGCGCAGCCTGTTGCACATCGAAAGCCTCAACGTCGGCGGCGATCACGTCACCGCCGACATCGCGCGCGGCCTGTCGACGTCCAAGGTCGGCGCCGAGCGCCTGAAGACCCTGCACGGCTCGGCCATGGCTTCGGCCAACGAAGACCGTGAGATGCTGGAGGCCCCGCCGCGCGGCGAGGATCCGTCCGCCGGTCCCGTCATCGTCCCGCGCGCCATGCTCAAGACCGTCATCGCCCCGCGCGTCGAGGAAACCCTTGAGCTGCTGCGCGACCGGCTGAAACACGCCGGCGTCGGCATGGACCCGGGCGCGGGCATCGTCCTGACCGGCGGCGCCAGCCAGCTGAACGGCGTGCGCGAACTGGCCGTGCGCGTGTTCGATCGCCCGGTCCGCCTGGGCAAGCCGCAACGCGCGCCCCACCTGGCCGACGCCGCCTCCGGCCCGGCCTTCTGCTCGGCCTCGGGCGTCCTGCTGCGCGCCGCCTACGGCCCGCGTGAGGCGGTCTCGGCCCGCAAGCTGATGTCCCGTCAGATCACCGCCGCCGACGCCCCCAAGGTGCACCGCGGCGGCATGGTGGCCCGCGCCGCCGGCTGGCTGCGCGACAACCTCTAGGGCGACACGCGCCGACGACGGACGGCGTGGTCGTCCCATTCCAGTCGGATTTCGGAGCACGCCGTCTGATCGTTCTTTGTCGAGAGCGATCTTTTCGTGACGAGTTTTGCGCAATTTGTGCGCTGTGAGCATCGTACCGGGAATGACCGTCGATCGTGGAACGGCTCTCGGCCTTGTGTGTCGGGACTGTGTTCTGATTGTTACAGGTCTGACGCGGGGTAGCCTGATTTAGGTCACAAAGCTTGTGGTGCGGGCAAATTTGGCTAGACGGGTGGTGGAGCTGCAGATTCAAAATTTGATTTGCGGCAATTTTCATCAAGAGTTGGGGGCGATCTTCATATGAACTTGAAGCGCAAGTATTTGTTCGGAACCACGATTTTGGCTGGGGTGATGGCTGTCGCCGCGCCTGCTCTGGCTCAAGAATCGACGCAAGCCGCTGCCCAGTCGGCGCCCACCACGCAAACGACGACGGTGTCGGAAGTGGTTGTGACCGGTTCGCGCATCCGTCGTAGCGAGTTCACGAGCACCCAGCCGATTCAGGTGATCACTGCTGAGCAGGCCGAACTGAAGGGCACTGCAGACGCTGCTACCGCCCTGATGTCGTCGTCGCTCGCGGCGGGTTCGTTCCAGCTCAACGACCAACTGACCGGCTATGTCACGGCTGGCGGCGGCGGCACGCAATCGGTCGCTCTGCGCGGCCTGGGCTCGCAGCGCACCCTGACGCTGCTCAACGGTCGTCGTGCAGGCCCGGCCGGCACGCGCGGTCAGGTTCAAGCTTTCGACCTCAACGTGATCCCGCAGTCGGTTGTCGAGCGTTTCGACATCCTGAAGGACGGCGCTTCGTCGCTGTACGGTTCGGACGCCGTCGCCGGCGTCATCAACATCATCACCAAGCGCGATGTGGATGGCGGCTACATGAGCGCCTACGTCTCGCAGCCGTTCGAACATGGCGGTGAAGTCTACCGTGTTGACGGCAGCTACGGTCAAACATTTGACCGCGGCTACTTCAGCGTGGGCGCAGAATATTATCGCGCCGAAGCTCTGCGCCGCGAGGATCGTGACGACACGGGTTGCCAAGCGGACAACCTGCGTAGCGCCGCTACGGGCGAACGCGTCGACTACATCGACCCCCGCACGGGTAAGTACAAGTGCGTGAACTTCACCAACCAGTATGTCTCGGTGTCGGGCGTCGGCAACCTGGTCCGCAAGGATCTGTCGCCCTTCCCCTACAACTATAACACCCCGGGTAATACGTCGCCCTACGCTGACTGGGCGCGCTTCAACAACTCCGCCGACAAGAACACCTACCTCTACGCCCCGACGGAATCGGAGCTGTGGAATCGTTCGACCGTCATCAGCCCGACGGAACGGGCGACCTTGACCTTCTTCGGCGGGTATGACCTGACCCCCAACATCGAGCTCTACACCGAGCTGATGTACAACCGTCGTGAATCCTCGCAAAACGGCGTTGGTCAGATCTTCCAGAGCTTCGCCCAGCGCAACACCGTCAACGGCGTTCCGAACAATCTGCCGATTTCGAACCCGAACAACCCCTTCGGCCGCACGGTCCAGACGGTCGGCGTGTATGAATCCAGCTCGAACCAGGTTGTTGACTACTACCGCGCTGTCGCCGGCGCTCGTGGCCAGTTCTCGGCGTTCGGGCGTAACTTTGACTGGGATGTCTACGGCCAGTACTCGCTGTCGGACGCTGTCTATGACAACGGCCCGCGCGTCTATCTGGACCGCTTCCTGGCTCTGAACAGCCCGAACGTGGCCTGCACCAACAACCCTGTTGGCGGTAACGTCTCGAACTTCAACTGCTCGGCCCTGCCGAACGGTATTCCGTGGGCTGACGCTCGCGTGCTGGCTGGCAACTACACGCAAGCTGAACGCGACTTCCTCTTCATCAACGAAGAGTACACCACGACCTACGACCACGCTTATGTCGAAGGCGTCATCAGCACGGACAATCTGTTCTCGATGCCCGCCGGCGATGTCGGCTTTGCCTTCGGTGCTCAGATCCGTCACGAGAAGATCGACGACACGCCCGGCGAGCAGGCTGCTAACCGCAACATCGCACTGTACACCAGCGCCGGCCGTACGGTTGGTTCCGACGATATCCGCGAAGCTTTCGCCGAACTGGACGTGCCGCTGCTCAAGGCGCTGCCGTTCGCTGAATCGCTCTCGCTGAACTTGTCGGGCCGCGTTTCGGATTACGACAGCTATGGCACGAACTCGACCTGGAAGGCCGGTATGAACTGGCAGATCACGCCAGAGTATCGCATCCGTGGCTCGATCGGCACCTCCTTCCGCGCCCCGGCGCTGTATGAGCTGTACCTGGGCAACCAGACGGGCTACGGCGCGCAGTCGTCTGTCGACCCGTGCTACGACTACGGCAGCAACACGAGCATTGATCCCAATGTTCTCGCTGCATGCCAGGCGCTGGGCATTCCGTCTGACCAGACCGGTGGTTCCAGTGCGACCATCTTCACGAACGGCGGCAAGGGCGTCCTGGAAGCTGAAACGGCCGAATCGCGCAGCCTGGGCGTGGTCTGGACTCCGCGCTTCGCTTCGCTGTCGGTGGCCGTCGATTACTTCGAAATCGAAATCGAGAACGAAGTTTCGCAGTTCGGTGCTTACAACATCATCGAATACTGCCTGCGTGGCCGCACCGACTTCTGCAGCCTGTTTGAACGCGACCCCGTCACCAACTACATCACCACTGTTAACAACAGCTACGTTAACATTGCGACGCAGTGGAGCCGTGGCATCGACCTGACGCTGCGCTATGATCGCGACACGCCGTGGGGCGACCTGACCTTCCAGACTCAGAACACCTGGAAGCTGGAAGATCGCACCAACACGCTGGGCGGTGAGATCGAGGACTACCTCGGCAACACCTTCAACTACTCGGGACCGCAGTACGCCGGCAACCTGAGCCTGACCCTGCGTTCGGGTGATTTGACCTGGAACTACGCTGTCGATGCTATCGGCAAGGGTTCCGACTATGATCAGTACGGCTATCGTACGGCCTTCTCGGCCAAGTATGGTCAGGACGTCGCCTACAAGATGTGGAACGAGTTCACGACCTACCACTCGGCCTCGGTTCGCTACGCTCTTGAAGACTGGACCTTCCAGATCGGCGTGAACAACCTGTTCGACGAGCGTCCGCCGTCGTCGGACGCTTCCACCTGGCGCGTGGGTACGGCCGCATTGAACGGTTACGACATGCGTGGCCGTCGTGGCTTTGTCCGGGTCGGCCGCAGCTTCTAAGCGAGCGACCATCGGTATATGAAGGGGAGGCGGTTTCGACCGCCTCCCTTTTTTATTGCGCGTTGTCTCTAGGCTGCCTGTCCAAGGTTGGCTCAAAAACGATCACGCCAAAAGATTGTTTGAACAATGCGACGCTGGCTCTCGGCGCAAAAAAGAACCCCCCGGCAGCGGAGCCTGCCGGGGGGGGGGGGGGGGTAATGTTCCGCAGAGCGGGTGGATTACAGGCCGCCGTTACAGCCTTCGCGGAAGTAGTTGTCGATGAGGCCAAGTTGTTGGGCCATGATTGCGCGTGTCCACGCATTGCCATGACCGTAGTCTGTCAGCCGGGTGAACTGAACATCCTGTCCGCTTGAGCGCGCCTTTTCGACGAACCATTCCGAATGTTCAATCGGCGCGGTTTGGTCTCTTTCGCCGTGGTAAAGCATGATCGGTATGCTGATCGTGTTGGCGACGGCGGCAGGGCTCAAGCCCTTCACGGTGTCTCTTTGAGCGTCGCGCGTATAGGGGTTGTTGAGTAGCGAGTCGCGGATCCGCGACAGGTCGGAAACGCCAGCGCCTGCGATGGCGCATTTGTACAATCCGTTTGGCCGGACAGCCGCCACCATGGCTGCATACCCGCCATAGGAAAATCCGAACATGGCCACATGGCCCTGCTTGGCCAAGCCGTCGTTCTGAGCCCAGACGACGGCGTCATCCAGGTCATCCTGCATCTTCTGTCCCCACTCGCCGTCGCCCGCGCGCCATAGCGCCGTTCCCCAACCGGATGATCCGCGGAACTGGGGCTGAACAACTGCATAGCCGCGCGAGGCGAGTAGAGCCGGCCACATTGAGCCGTCCCATTCCATGTCGTCCCGCGCCCAAGGTCCGCCGTGAGGCATGATCACCGTAGGATAAGGGCCCGTTCCGAAATGCTCGGCGTTGGGGCGCGTCACAAACGCTGGGATCACCTGTCCGTCGCGCGCGGTGTAGGTCGCGTATGACGTGACGCCCAGGGATGCCGGAGCAATGTCGGGGTAGGGCTGCGAGAGAACGGTCAGCTGTTCTTTGTTGCGCAGCAAGTAGTATGCGCCGGGGTCATTGGCGCTTCCGGCCCAAACGATGATCGTGTTCAGGTCGCGCGACGCCGAGATGATGCGGGCGTGGCGCCCGACCCGGTACGGAATTGTCTGATGTTGGCCGGTGGCCGGATCGACGATGTCTA
The DNA here is from genome assembly GCA_029203145.1 of Candidatus Brevundimonas phytovorans. NCBI lineage: Bacteria > Pseudomonadati > Pseudomonadota > Alphaproteobacteria > Caulobacterales > Caulobacteraceae > Brevundimonas > Candidatus Brevundimonas phytovorans. The sequence continues at coordinate 2,140,590 of CP119309.1, read as the reverse complement.
CCGGCGTTTCCTGAATGCCCAGCGCAGCATTGATCCGGTTGTTCAGAAGCTCGAGTTCAGGAAGGACTGGATAGGTTTCGCCGCGCAGACCAGCGTAGCTGAAGCTGGCGATCTCACCGAAACTGTCCCCCGGAATATTCCAAACCGAAACGCCAGTAGCTTCAAACAGGGGATGGCTGAAGGCGACCTCGCCTAGGCGCCGCGCCGCAATATCATATTCCAAGATCGCGGCCTTGTCGCGATCGCGGTTCGAGATGATGAAGGCGATATTCGGATCTTTGGAGAAGCCGGCCACCGAGAAGACCTCGCGGTCTTTGACGTAGTTTCTTACGTGCTCTTCCCATCCGCCGGCGGCATTACGAAACTCGGTTGCGACATATAGGCCGTTGCCGTCGCGGCCGGTGCGGCTGCGCGCCCTCAGATCGCCATTCAGGTCGGTATCGTATCCGTTGACGCGTTCACCGGAACGCAGCACGCGCTCTGATCGGTGGCGGCGGACATCGTATTTGTAAATGTCGCTACCAACGCTGAGGAGAACATTGTCAGGATCGTTTGGAAGGGTGTCGATGACCCTGGCGCTGGAGCGGCTAAGTTGTTCGCGTTCGCTTTCTGAGCGCGTCTGGATCGTGGTCAGAGGATCGTTCCACGGCCCGCCATTGACATTGATCAGATATAACTTGCCGGCGAAGGTTTTAAAGGATCCCGACTCGAACGGTTGCCAAGCGGTAATCGCCACGACGCCGTTCTTCACGAACTGGACGCTCTGCACCTTCATGTGCTGCGCACCCATGTTGCGCGGCTCGTTCGCCAGGTTGTTGGCGTCCCAGATCGTGACGACGCGCTCTTCTCCCCGCGATTGGACAGCGGCCAGATGTCGGCCATCGGGCGACACGGTCAAGCTGGCAATGGCGGGGTATGCGGCGAGTTGCTCGAGGGTCGGCGCACGGAACGTGTCAGCGGCGGTGGCGGGGACATTTGGCGCTTCCGCAAATGTCTGCACCGCCGTTAGCATAACGATCGTAGCGACGCCGGCCGCTAAGGCCGCACGTGTAATATTCTGCATTCTAGCCCCCATTGTCTGTCATCGACTAATCATGTCGATCCCCACGTTTGTGCCACATTCTGACCATGCGCGTCGCGGTCGCAGTTCGCCGGGAGGGACGAAATTTGTAGGAATATAACAATAATCCGACGGCTCCGCTTTCGATCTGGCCGACTCATAGTACCGGGGTAACACTCCGTTAACGCAAAAGGGGTTTTCCTTAACGCGCTCATAACCAATGCGATTCGGCGGGGATTTCGCACTGGGGTTAACGGGCAGGGTCGGAAGGTCGGAACAACAATCATGTCTCTCTCGCTGGTGAAGCCGCAACACACGGAACTGAAGCCCCGGATCGTCGTCTTCGGCGTCGGCGGCGCGGGCGGAAACGCCGTCAACAACATGATCGACGCCGGCCTTGAAGGGGTCGAGTTCGTCGTCGCCAACACCGACGCCCAGCATCTGAGCTTCGCCAAGACGGATCGCCGCATCCAACTGGGCGAGACCATCACCCAGGGCCTCGGCGCCGGCGCCCACCCCGAAGTCGGCATGAACGCCGCCGAGGAGAGCGCTGATGAGATCCACGCGCACCTGGACGGTGCGCACATGGTCTTCATCACCTGCGGCATGGGCGGCGGCACCGGCACCGGCGCGGCCCCTGTCATCGCCAAGTGCGCCCGCGATCGCGGCATCCTGACCGTCGGCGTCGTGACCAAGCCCTTCACCTTCGAAGGCCGTCACCGCATGCGTCTGGCGGACTCCGGCGTCGCCGAGCTGCAACGCTACGTCGACACCCTGATCGTCATTCCGAACCAGAACCTGTTCCGCGTCGCCAATGAGCGCACCACCTTCGCCGACGCCTTCGGCATGGCTGACCAGGTGCTGCACTCGGGCGTCCGTTCGATCACCGACCTGATGATCCTGCCCGGCCTGATCAACCTCGACTTCGCCGACGTCCGCGCCGTCATGTCCGAAATGGGCAAGGCGATGATGGGCACGGGCGAGGCCACGGGCGATGACCGCGCCCTGCTGGCCGCTCAGAACGCCATCGCCAACCCGCTGCTGGACGAGACCAGCCTCAAGGGCGCCAAGGCCGTGCTGGTGAACATCACCGGCGGTCTGGACATGACCCTGCTGGAAGTGGACGAGGCCGCCAACGCCATCGCCGCCGAAGTGGACGGCGACGCCAACATCATCTTCGGCGCCGCCTTCGACCCGGCCCTGGACGGCAAGATCCGCGTCTCCGTCGTCGCCACCGGCATGGACGAGGCCGTCATCCAGAAGATCGAGCCCCAGGGTTCCGCCTTCTCGGACCGCCGCCCGGCCGCTCCGGCGCCGCGCCAGCCGGAAGTCCGCATCGATCCGGTTCGCGAACCGGTCCGTGCGCCCGAGCCGGCCCCCGTCTATGAGGCTCCGGCCGCTCGCGCTGCACCCGAGCCGCGCCCCGAGCCCGTCATCCATGACGCGCCCCGCAATCTGGAGCCGATCGTCGATCCCTGGGTCGAGGAATACGAATCCGGCGCCGTCCGCGCTCAACCGGCCGCCGCGTCGGCCGAGCAGGGCGACCTCTACTTCGACCGCGGCCAGCAACAGCAGCCCCAGGCCCGTCCGGCTCCGCGCCGCGAAGAGCCGGTCGCTGAGGACGAATACTACGACGACCGCGATCACCGTCGCAGCGGCTGGAGCCTGTTCGGCAAGAAGCGCCAGCAGCCGCAACAGCAGCAGCCCTCCTACGCGCCGCAGCCGTCGTCGAACCGCACCACCCAGCAACTGCGCCAGACGCAGGCGACCCAGCCGACCCAGGACTATCAGGCCGGTCACGCGGAAGACGACGACCTCGAAATCCCGTCCTTTCTTCGCCGCCTTGCGAACTAAGCGGACCAAACGCTGATTGAAACGCCCCGGAGCCTGGCTCCGGGGCGTTTTTTCTTGGCGGGATTGGACTCGGCGCCTTTCCGGTCCCGCTCCTCCCGGCGTCCGCCGGGATGAGCCGCGAAGGAAAGATGAGGTCCCGGCGGCATGGGCAGGCTGTCACCCGACCGAAACATTTCGAAACCCGACTTTCATTTCCGGCTTGAGCGGTCGTGGTTAAACGACAGGTGAGGCGAACTCCGCACGTCATGCGCGGAGCCGCGCAACACAGAGAGTTTCCAGCTTGCCGGTCCGTCACGACCATCACGAACAGACCATCGTCGCCCCGGCCATTTGCGCCGGCGTGGGCGTGCACACCGGCCAGCGCGTCAAGCTGGTCGTGCGTCCGGCTGCGCCGGGCACGGGCATCGTCTTCGTGCGCACCGACATCACCGACCGCGACAACCGCATCCCCGTCTCGGGCGAGGCCGTCGTCGACGCGCGCCTGAACACCATGATTGAGAATGCGGCCGGCGTGCGCCTGTCGACCATCGAGCACCTGATGGCCGCCCTGTGCGCGCTCGGCGTCTCCAACGCCGTGATCGAGGTCGACGGCCCCGAGCTGCCGATCCTCGACGGTTCGGCCCTGCAGTTCGTGCAACTGCTGGACCGCGCCGGTTTCCGCCGTCAGGAAGCCCCGGTCCGCTTCATCGAGATCCTTAAGCCGATCCGGGTGGAGGAGGGCGACAAGTCCGCCTTCCTGCTGCCTTGCGATCGCTACGAGATGCGCTTCGAGATCGACTTCCCCACGCCGGTCATCGGCAATCAGGTGGTGGACTTCGTCGTGGACGAGGCGACCTTCCGCTCGGACATCATGGCCGCGCGTACCTTTGGCTTCGCCCATGAGGTCGAGGCCCTGCGTCAGGCCGGTCTGGCCCGCGGCGGTTCGCTGGAAAACGCCGTGGTCATCGACGGCGACGAGATCCTGAACCCCGGCGGTCTGCGCATGGAACGCGAGTTCGTGCGCCACAAGGCTCTGGACGCCATCGGCGACCTCTATGTTCTCGGCGCGCCCCTGATGGGCCGCTACGAAGGCGTCAAGGCCGGTCACGCCCTGAACAACAAGCTGGTCCGCGCTCTGCTGGCCCAGCCCGACGCCTGGCGCGAGACGGTTCGAGTCCCCGACATGGCGATGGCGGGCTGATCCTCTCTTCCTTCTCCCCCTGAGGGAGAAGGTGTCATGCCTGCATGACGGATGAGGGGTGACGGCGGCGCCCTTCACGAGTCAGCCCTGTCGTCGGCCTCACCTATCCCAGCGCAGCGCTGACACCCCTCATTCGAGCCGCGGCGCGGCCCGCCTTCTCCCTCAAGGGGAGAAGGATCAGGTCAGGGCGATCGCGCTGATCAGCCGCCCGAAATCCGGCTCCCCCGCCAGAAACGCCCGCCGGTTCGAGTAGAATCGCGCTGCGTCCGCGCGCGTGTCGTCGCCGGTCCAGGCGGCGTCGCCGACGCCGGACTGCTCCAGCCGCCACAGGACAAAGCCCGGCAGGTCGAACAGGCGTTTGTCCTCCGTTGCGCCCGGCGCAAAGAAGCGTTCGCTGCCGGGGTCATGATGGGCGAACCGCTCCTGATAGTCGGCGCCGACCTCATAGGAAGCCTGCGCGATGCAGGGACCGACCACGGCGACCATGCGCTCAGACCGCGCGCCGAGGGCCTCCATCGCCGCCACCGTCGAGTGGATGATCCCGCCCAGGGCTCCCTTCCAGCCCGCATGGGCCGCACCTACCACGCCCGCCTCGGCGTCGGCGAACAGGACGGGCGCGCAGTCCGCAGTCAGGACGGAGGCGATGGGGCCGCGCACGGCGGCGACCACGGCGTCGCCCTCGGGCCGCTCGCCCTTCCAGCCGCTGTCGGCCACGCGGGCCACGGCGGAGTGGATCTGATAGCAGCCGCACAGGTCGTCGTAGGCGCCGCCCATCCATTCGGCCACGCGACGACGGTTCTCGGCCACGCGCGCCGGATCGTCCTTGGAGCCGACGCCGGTGTTCAGTCCGGCGTAGATGCCCTCCGACACGCCGCCCTCGCGGGTGAAGAAGCCGTGGCGGACCCCGGCCTTGTCGAGCAGGGGGTGGGTGATGGGGTTCAGGCTCATCCTTCAAATCCCGGCAGGGCCAGCGAGCGGGGCGAGAAGATCGCCGCCGCCTTGAACAGTTCGCCCATCTGGTCCGGCGCGGTCAGGCGGTCCAGCTGGCGCTGGATGACCGGGGCGGCGTCGGGGCGGGCCTGCATCAACCTCTGGGCGCGGGCTTCGATCCCCAGGGCCTTGAGGAAGGCGCCCTGACCGACGCAGCCGGTGACATCCGCCCCGGTCCGCACAGCGGCCTCCAGCACCAGAGGATAGTCGGCCCATTGCGTCAGGTCGGCCTCGCCCGGCGTCGCCAGCGGGTCGACCTTCTGGTGCCGCCTCAGACCTTGCAGGGTGTCGCCCGCGCCCGGGCGGCTGCGGCCATAGTCGATCAGCAGGGCCGCGCCCGAGGCGGCCTTGACCAGCACGGCCAGGTCGCGCGCAAAGGCCGCCTGCTGTTCCGAAATCTCGACCACCTGACCCGGCTCGACATCGTACTCCGGCCGCTCGAACCCGCCCGAGATGGCGACCAGGCCAAAGGTCAGTTCATTGTCGTCGGTCACGCCGACGCGGCGCTCGGCCCAGCCGCCCTCGGTCTTCATGAACTGGCGCGCGGGCATGCAGTCCAGCACCTCGTTGCCGATCAGGATGACGGGGGCGTCGGTCTCGATCTGGTGCAGGGCGCTGAGCCAGCGGGGGTGAACGTCGGCCTCGGCCAGCCGCCGCGCCTGTTCGGCCCGCAGCGGCGCACTGGGCTCGATCAGGATCAGGTCCACGGCCTCCAGGAAGCCGGGGACCAGCCGCGCCGCCCGCAGCACGTCGGACATCAAGGTCCCGTCGCCCGGCCCGACCTCGACCAGCCGCACGCGCTCCGGCGCGCCCAGACGGCTCCAGACCTCAATGGCCCACAGACCGATCAGTTCGCCGAACATCTGGCTGACCAGGGGCGCGGTGATGAAGTCGCCGCCTTCCCCCAGCGCGGGCCGCGTCGAGTAATAGCCGCCCTTGGGGTCGTGCAGGCAGCGGGTGACATAGTCCGCCACCGTCATCGGCCCCGTCAGCACGATCTCGCGGACCAGCCGGTCCTTGAGCGTCTCCGTCATGGCCTCTTACGCCTCCGCCACGACCGGCTTCTTCAGCGCCCGCCAGATCAGCCCGGCGCCGACCAGCATCATCGGGATCGACAGGATCATGCCCATGGTCAGGCCCAGCGGCAGGTGCTCCAGTCCGGCGTCCGGCTGACGCACGTTCTCCAAGGCGGCGCGGCAGACGCCGTAGCCCAGCAGGAACAGGCCGGTGACGAAGCCCGGACGCTTCAGCATCTTCCACTTCCAGATGGCCAGCGACAGGATGATCAGCAGCAACAGCCCCTCAAGCCCGGCTTCATACAGCTGGCTCGGGTGGCGCGGTTCATTGCCGGCGGGGCAGAAGCCGTACATCTGCTCGATGCGCGCGTTGCAGAAGCGGATGGCCCAGGGAACCGTCGTCTCGCGGCCCCACAGCTCGCCGTTGATGAAGTTGGCGATGCGCCCGAACAGCAGGCCGATCGGCGCGACCGGCGCGATCAGGTCGCCCAGGCTGAGCGGATTGATCTTCTGGCGGTTGGCGTAAAGGATGATGGCCACGACGACGCCCAGGAAGCCGCCGTGGAAGCTCATGCCGCCGGTCCACAGCTGCAGCAGCTCCAGCCGCTCGCCCCAGTTCTGACCCGTAAACAGCTGGGCGTACATGGCTGGCTTGTAGAAGAGGGCGTAGCCCAGACGTCCGCCCAGGATGACGCCGAACGTGATCCACAGCACCAGATCGTCCAGTTGCGGGCCCGTCACCGGCGGCTTGCCGGGCGACCACAGCCGCTCCGTCTTGGCCAGGCGCGAAGCGTACCACCAGCCCAGCACGATCCCGGCGACATAGGCCAGGGCGTACCAGCGGATGGGCAGGGGGCCGAGATGGATCAGGACAGGGTCGAATTCGGGGAAGGGCACAGGGCCTCCGTCAGCGCCGTTTGGGACCGAAAATCTCTAGCAAGAGAGACTGCATTCGTCGCGCGCTTTTCCAGCGAAGCAGTTTATAGCCGGTTCGGACGGAAAGGTTTCGTTCACCCAATTTAAGTCGCCATTAACCATATACTGGTGTGGCAGAGACGCGAGATTTCATCATGCAGACGCGCAATCCGATCCTCGACGAGTTCGCCAAGCTGACGACCGGCGCCATGGGTCTGGCCCAGGCTGCGGGCGACGAGGCCAAGGCCGCCTGGCGGGCCCAGACGGATCGATTCGTCGCCGAGATGGATCTGGTCCGCCGCGACGAGTTCGATGTGCTGAAGGACGAGATCGCCGCCCTCCGCGCCGAGATCGCTGAGCTTAAGGCTCAGAAATCGCCTGCGAAAAAGGCGTCGAGCGGAACGTCCACAGCTGCGGCGCCTGACGCTGATTCAGCCGGTTGAGCCGAATCTCCGAACACGTTTACCGTTCGTTTGCAGGTCGTGAGTCGCGACCCCCGAGTAAGAATGTGAATCCCTGATGGATGCAGCCCGACCCGAAGAGGTCGACGTTCCCTACGACCCCCTGGATGTCGTGGAGCACGTCCTCAACGCGGAGAACCTGCCGTTCGACCGGACGGACGACGGCGACCTCGCCTTCGCCCTGGCCGGCGACTGGAAGGACTATGAGCTGTGGTTCGCCTGGCGGCCCGAGGGCGACTGCCTTCAGCTGTGCTGCGCCCTGGACCTGCGCGTCATGAAGACGCGCCGCGCCGCCGCCTATGAACTGGTGTCGATGATCAACCAGCGTACCTGGCTGGGCCATTTCGAAGTCTGGCCGGACGAGGGCGAGATCGTCTTCCGTCACTCGCTGGCCCTGCCGCACAGCGAGCGCCCGACCCTGGCCCAGGCTGCGTCCATGATCGACGCCGCCATCGAGGCCGCCGACCGCTACTACCCCGCCTTCGACTTCATGGTGCGCGGCTCCAAGAAGGCGCAGGAAGCCATCGACGCCTGCCTGTTCGAAACCGTGGGCACCGCCTGATGACCAAGGGCGGGAAGATGGGGCCGGTCGTCCTGCAAGGCGTGGGGCGGCTGGGCTCGGCCATCCTGGAAGGCTGGCTCAGGACCGGCGCCGTCGATCCCGCCGACCTCATCATCCTGACCCCGTCCGAGAAGCCCGCCGCCGAGACGGCGCGGGGCCTGGGCGCGCGGATCAATCCGCCGCTGGAAGCTCTGGCCGACGCCCGCGCCTTCGTCATCGGCGTCAAACCCGCCAAGTGGCTTGAGGCCTCGCGCCCTGTCCTGCCGTATCTGGCGCCCGACGCCGTGATCGTCTCGGTCATGGCCGGGGTGAGGGGGCAGACGATTGCCGAGGGCTTCGACGGCCGCTCCGTCGTCCGCATCATGCCAACGACCGGCGTGGCCCAGGCCCAGGGCGTGGCGACCATCTGGGCCGCTGACGCCGCCGCCCGCGCCGTCGGCGAGGCCCTGTTCGCCCTCATCGCCGAAACCGTCCACCTGGACGACGAAGCCGCCATGCACGCCGCGACCGCCGTGTCTGGCTGCGGCCCCGCCTATTATTTCGCCTTCACCCGCGCCCTGGCCCAGGCCGGGGTCGAGGAAGGCCTGACGCCGGAGGCCGCCGTGCGGCTGGCGCGCGCCACCCTGCGCTCTGCGGCGGCGGGCGTCGAAGGAACCGAGGCTCTGGACGCTTTGATCGACCGCGTGGCCTCGCCCGGCGGCGTGACCCAGGCCGGTCTTGTGGCCCTGAACGCAGACGGCGCCCTCGACCGGGCGGTCGAGAGCGCCGTGCAGGCGGCTGTCGCCAAGTCCACCGAACTCAGCCGCTGACCCTTAACGGGTGACGTAGCGCCCATCGGCCAGGTTGCGCGCCAGCCGGTCAAAGGTCGTGCTCGCGTCCTGCCAGGTGCTGAAGCCGCGCACATCGCTCAGCGTCGTCGAATAGCGGCTGTATTTCACCGGAAGCACTTCACCCGACGCGGTCGTGACCGTGCCCTCGATGGCGGCGCCGCCGATCGAGATGCTGCGGAGCGGGTCCAGCCCCGGCTTCTCCACCATCTGCTGCATGGTCGGCCGGTTGGGCTTCAGATCGGTGATCGTCAGCTCAATACGGGCGCCGTCCAGCGCATGACGCTCGGTCAGGACGCGCGTGACACGGGCGGTCAGGTCGTCGACCTGCTGCTGGACTTCACGCTGGCCGAGCTCTTCGGCGGTCTTGGCGAAGTCGGGGCTGACGGTGACGACGACCGCCGAGGGTTGAGCTGCGACGGCCCCGGCCAGAGCCATGGCGGCGGTAAGCGGTGCGAGGAATGCGAAAGGACGCATGAAATGGTCTCCTGATCCAGGCCCCCCTGGAACGCCTCCAACATGAGCTTGTTCCAGCGGCTACGCTAGAGCCAAATCGGTTTGGACGTTTTCGCGTTCAAGCCCAGATATTCGCTTCAGCATTAGGGAAAAATCCTGATTCACAAGCAGGCTCGTGGGGTGCGACAGATCAGCCCGGCAGGCGGATCGCCGCCTTCAGCCCGCCCAGATCGCTGCGGCTCAGGGTGATGTCGCCGCCGTGGCCGCGCGCCACGTCGCGGGCGATAGCCAGGCCCAGACCCACGCCCTTGCTGTTCTGATTGCGCGAGGCGTCCAGTCGCGAGAAGGGCCGGAAGGCCTCCTCGTGCATGTCGTCGGGAATGCCCGGCCCGTCGTCCTCGACCGCGATCTCGATCCCGCCCGAAGGCAGGGGCCGGGCGGACAGCCGCACATGCTCGCCGTGAACGGCGGCGTTGCCGGCCAGATTGTTCAGGGCGCGACGGAAGGCGAGGGGGCGCAGCATGGCGTCCAGCTCGTCGGGCGTCTCCACCGTCACCTCGGCCCCGGCGCGGCGGGCGTCCTCTGCGGCGCGGCGCAGCATCTCGGGCACCGAAACCGCCTGGATCGCTTCCCCGGCCTCGCCGCGCGCGAAGGCCAGGTATTCGTCGATCATATGCTCCATCTCGTCCAGGTCGCCCTTCATGGCCTCGGCCCGCTTGAAGGGCGGGGCCAGGGCCAGTTCGAGGCGCAGACGGGTCAGAGGCGTGCGCAGGTCATGGCTGACCGAGGCCAGCAGGGCCGTGCGTTGTTCGATATGACGCTGGATGCGGGCGCGCATGTCGAGGAAGGCGTTGGCGGCGGCCCGCACTTCGCGCGCGCCGTGCGGCTTGAAGCGCGGCACGGTCTCGCCCCGGCCAAAGGCCTCGGCGGCGTCGGCCAGACGTTCGATCGCTCGCACCTGATTGCGGATGAACAGGACCGCCACCCCCAGCAGCAGAATGGTCGCCACCGTCAGCCACAGCACGAAGATATGGGCCTGGGTCGCCACGGCCCGCTCGCGCGGGGCGATGACGCGCAGCACCCCGCCGGGCTCCTGCACCCGGATGTCGACATAGGCGGGGTAGCGGGTGGTGTCGTACCAGAAGGGCTGGTCCAGCCGCGAAGCCAGGGCTTTCTCCAGCGTGCGGTCGACCACGCCGATGGCGCCGCGCCGCTGTTCCTTGGGCAGGGTCGCGCCCTCCTGAAACGCGATGGACAGCTGCATCGACCGCTCGGCCCGGTCGGCGATGACGGTCAGGTTCTGCGGCGTCGGCTGGTCGCGATAGCTCTCGGCGGCCCAGGCCACGTCCCCCGCCAGGCCTTCGGACAGGCGCGCGGTCACGGCCTGCCAGTGGGCGTCGAAGAAGGCCCAGGTCACGGCCCCCTGCATGACCAGAACCGGCAGGACGATGATCAGCAGCGACCGCCCCCACAGGGAGGTCGGCAGGCGGCGCTTGATCATCCGCGCCCAGAGGGGGAGGGGCAGCAGCCTCATGGCCGGGTCAGTCCGGCGCCAGCATGTAGCCGACGCCGCGCACGGTCTGAAGATAGCGCGGGTTCTTGGGATCGGCCTCCAGCTTGCGGCGCAGGCGAGTCACCTGCACGTCCACGGCGCGGCCAGTGATGTCGGCGGTGTCGGGCGACAGGTTCATCCGCTCGACCGGCGAGTGGGCGTGGATGGCCAGGGTCTTCAGCAGTTGCGCTTCGGCCTCGGTCAGGCGTTGCAGCACGCCGTCGCGGGTCAGCTCCAGCCGCTCCATGTCGAACACGGCCGGCCCCATGCGGATTTCGCGCGGGGTCATCGGCTTGCCGCCGGTGCGGCGCAGGATGGCCTCGATCCGCAGCGCCAGTTCGCGCGGATCAAAGGGCTTCGACATATAGTCGTCGGCGCCGCGCGACAGGCCCTCGATCCGGTCATTGGGATCGCCCTTGGCCGTCAGCAGCAGGACGGGGGTCTTGGACAGCGACGCCTGGCTGCGGATCCAGGTGGTCAGATCGAACCCGCTCTCGCCCGGCATCATGACGTCCAGCACGATCAGATCGAACTCGATCAACTCGACCAGACGCCGCGCCGCGCCCGCGTGGGCGGCCCCGGTGACGCGATAGCCCTCGCGCGCCAGGAACTCTTTCAGCAGTTCGCGGATTCTGTCGTCGTCATCGACGATCAGAAGGTGACGGCCGGCGCCGGGGGCGGCCACAGGGCCAGAGCGGCCGTTCGAGCGCGTATCAGTCATGCTTTGGGCGATCCTGCCGAACGCAAGGCGTTGACGGCGGCGGGAGAGAAGAGTGTAAGCGGACCACATCCCCGGGAGACGTTATTCAATGGCCTTCGTTCCTTTCGACGATCGTGACGGCTGGATCTGGTTTGACGGCGCATTCGTGCCCTGGAGGGACGCGAAAACGCACGTACTGACCCATGGCCTTCACTACGGCTCGTCGGTCTTCGAGGGTGAGCGTATGTACGGCGGCGAAATCTTCAAGCTGACGGCGCACAGCCAACGGCTGAAACGCTCGGCCGAGCTGCTGGACTTCGACATTCCCTACAGCGTGGCCGAGATCGACGCCGCCTGCAAGGAAACCTGCGAAAAGAACGGTCTGACGGACTGCTACATTCGTCCCGTGGCCTATCTGGGCGCCGAACAGCTCAGCGTCTCGTCGCTGAACAGCAAGGTCCACCTGGCCATCGCCGCCTGGGAATGGCCCAGCTATTTCGACCCCGAGGTCAAGAAGAAGGGCATCCGTCTGGAGTGGGCCAAGTGGCGCCGCCCCGACCCGGCCACCGCCCCCTCGACGGCCAAGGCCGGCGGCCTCTACATGATCTGCACCATGTCCAAGACCGCGGCTGAAAAGCGCGGCTATGCCGACGCCATGATGCTGGACTGGCGCGGCTATGTGGCCGAGGCCACCGGCGCCAACGTCTTCTTCGTCCAGGGCGGCGTCCTGCACACCCCGCGCGTCGACCACATCCTGGACGGCATCACCCGCCAGACCGTGATCGAGATGGCCCAGGCCAAGGGGATCGAGGTGGTGATCCGCGACATCCTGCCGGAAGAACTGGCCGACTTCTCGGAATGCTTCCTCACCGGCTCGGCCGCCGAAGTCACCCCGGTCAGCGAGATCGGCGACCACCGTTTCACGCCCGGCGAACTGTCGCTGAGTCTGATGGACGACTACGGCAAGCTGGTCCGCGGCCAGCTGTAAGGGCAGGGATTTCCTCCCCCTCCATGGGGAGGAGGAAAACGGCAATCAGGCGGAGGGCTCGCCCTCCGCCTTTTTCCTGCGCGCCGCCTCGGCGGCCCGGCGCTGCACGGCGCGTTTCTGACGCCAGCGCCACCCCAGCCACGCCAGGGGCGCGAACACCAGCAACAGCGGCAGGACCCCGGCCAGCAGCATGATCAGCGCGCCCAACGTCGACATGAACAGATAGGCCGCCTGGCCCAGGGCGTCGGTGACAGGTTTCAGGGCGCTGTCGGGCGCCAGTTGCCCCGCCGCGCGATAGGTCACGTCCAGCTTCGAGGTCTGCACCCGCGTCCGCATGACCGCCAGGGCCGAGCGCGTCGCGTCCAGTTCACCCTGGACCCGCGCCAGTTCACGCTCGACCTGCAGCAGTTGTTCCAGCGGGCCGCTGCGGGTGGCCAGGAGCTGCTGCAGCCGGTCGCGCAGCGTCTCCATCGCCCGCATCCGCGCCTCGGTGTCGACCAGTTGCCGGGTCAGATCCTCGCTCTCGACGGCCTGTTCGGCCACGCGCCCGCCGGCGCCCTTGGCCTCGCCGTCCAGCGCCGCGCGGAAACGGGCGACGTAGGCGGGCGTGGCGCGCATTTCGAGGCGGGCCTCGACCGAGTCGCGACCGACGCGGCTGGAGTTCGAACCGATCACCTGACAGGCGGCAGGGCCGGCGGCGATGCAGGCCTGTTCATGCTTGGTCATGAGGCTTGTCGCGGCCTCTGCCGGAAGCTCCAGCCCGAAACGATATGCGTAGGCGATACTGGGGGCGATGCTGGGGGCGATGCTGGGTGCGACGACCGACGAGGGGGCACCGCTCGGTCCCGGCGGCGCGGAGGCGGCGCCGCCCATGACGGGCGCGGCGGGCGCGGCCGCCATCAGTTCGACGTCCACCGACTCGTCGGCATACTGACGCGATGCGTCCTGGCATCCCGCGAGCAGGGCGCTCGCCGCCGCCGCCCCGATCAGTTCCTTGCGCATCGGACCTCTCCCGTTGATGACGTAACGGCGATTGGCGTCTCGCATAACGGCAAAGTTTGGGCTGAGCCGAGGCGCTGGCGCGACAGGACGCCGCATGCGCTCTTGACCAGCAGGCGCGGGGTAGCGTTCAAGCAGGTTTCAAGGACGGTCCTCAGCCGTCGGCCGGTTGCGGAGCCGCCTTTCCCATGTTCACCCTTCTGAACCTCCAGAGCCTGTTCGGTCTGGTCGTCATCATCGCCGTCTGCTGGGCGATGTCCGAGAACCGCAAGGTCTTCCCCTGGCGTCTGGCCATTGGGGCGGTGGCGGTGCAGGCGGCCCTGGTGCTGGCGACCTTCGCCATTCCGGGCTCTCAGGTGGTGCTGGATGCGATCAACAATGCGGTGAAGGGGCTGGAACTGGCCACCGAAGAGGGGACCAAGTTCGTCTTCGGCTACCTGGCCGGCGGCGATCAGCCCTACGCCGTCGCCAACGAGGGCGCCCTGTTCACCTTCGCCTTCAAGGTTCTGCCGCTGATCCTGGTGATCTCGGCCCTGTCGGCCCTGCTGTGGCACTGGAAGATCCTGAAGTGGATCACGCTCGGCTTCGGCTTCCTGTTCCAGCGCACCATGGGTCTGGGCGGCGCCTCGGCCCTGGCGGTGGCGGCCAACGTCTTCCTCGGCATGATCGAGAGCCCCATCGTCATCCGCGCCTATCTGGACAAGCTGACCCGCTCGGAACTCTATCTGATGATGGTGGTCGGTCTGGCCACCGTCGCCGGCTCGACCATGGTGGCCTACGCCACCATCCTGGCGCCGGTCCTGACCAATGCGGCGGGCCACGTCCTGGTCGCCTCCATCGTTTCGGCCCCGGCCGGGGTCCTGCTGGCCCGCATCATCATCCCGGAAAAACCGGGGCAGGGCGGGGCGGTCGCCGATTACAACTCGGCGCTCAAGTACGACAGCGCCATCGACGCCATCGTCAAGGGCACCTCGGATGGCCTGATGGTGGTGCTGAACATCTCGGCCGTGCTGATCGTCTTCGTGGCCCTGGTGGCCCTGGCCAACGTCATGCTGGGCGCCTTCTGGATCGGCGGCGAGGCCTTGAGCGTCGAGCGCATCCTCGGCGTGGTCTTCTCGCCGGTGGCCTGGCTGATCGGCGTGGAATGGGCCGACGCGCAGAAGGCCGGCTGGCTGCTGGGCGTCAAGCTGACCCTGACCGAGTTCGTCGCCTTCATCAAACTGGGTCAGGTGCCCGACGGCGACATGACCGAGCGCACCCGGATGCTGATGACCTACGCCCTGTGCGGCTTCGCCAACATCGGTTCGGTCGGCATCACCGTCACCGGCCTGTCGGTGCTGATGCCCGAGCGCCGCGAAGAGGTTCTGGGTATGGTGTGGAAGGCCCTGTTGGCCGGCTTCCTGGCCACCCTGATGACCGCCTGCATCGTCGGGGCCATGCCGGCCTCGGTGTTCGGCCAGTAAGTCTGATCTGGGGGAACCGTCCGATGAAGCTCTACACCTCCTATCGCGCGCCCAATCCGCGCCGGGTCCGCTGGGTCATGGCCGAGAAGGGCATCGACAACGTCGAGTTCGTCGAGATCGACCTCTTGTCCGGACAGCACCGCACGGCGGAATACCGCGCTAGGGTCGGCGTGCCGCACGTTCCGGCGCTGGAACTGGACGACGGGACCTGCCTGTCGGAATCCATCGCCATCTGCCGCTATCTGGAGGCGCTGAACCCGGAGCCGAACCTGTTCGGTCACGATCCGAAGGAACAGGCCGTCATTGAGATGTGGACCCGCCGCTGCGAGATCTACCTGGCCAACCCGATGATGCTGAACGTGCGCTTCAGCCACCCGGCCCTGGCCGCGCTGGAAGCCCCCCAGCCTCAGGTCGCGGAATACAGCCGCGTCGGCGCCGAGAAGTTCATGCGCCTGCTGGATCGCCAACTGGCCGAGCATGAGTTCATCGCCGCCGACCGCTTCACCATCGCCGACATCGTCGCCGCCGTGGGCCTCGACTTCGCCCGTCTGGTCAAATACCGCCCGCCGGAAGAGTTCACCCATCTGGCCCGCTGGCTGGAGGCCTGTCGCGCTCGCCCGGCGGCCAAGGCAGGCGTCTAGAGGCTTTTCGCTCCCTGTTCGTCATGCCAAGCTGTGCGGCATGAACAGAGCAGTCACGATCACCCTCGTCCTCGGCCTCGCCGTGTCCGCCGCCGCCTGTACGGAAAGCCGGCGCGCGCGCAACGACGCCACCTTCAGCGACCGCCCGGCCGACATCACCTGCTGGACCTATGGCGTCGAGACCTTCCAGGGTCGCTCGACCGGCAAGGTCGAATACAACGACGGCGGCCGCATCGCCTTCGTGGACGCCGCCAATGGCCGCTACACCACGGTCGATGGCGAATGCCGGGTGGTCTACGCCGCGCCTGCGAAGTAGGCGGCCTCAGTCTCGCGGCGTGAACTTCCGGATCACGCCCGAAAAGGTCATCAGCAGCCGGTCGCCCGTGTTGATCTGACCGCGCACGAAGATCAGGCTCTTGCCGGCCTTCGTCACCTGGCCGGTCGCCTCGATCAGTTCGCCGACATAGGCGCCGTCGATGAAGGTGGAATCCAGCTGCACCGTCACGCCGGACGCCCCCTCCATCTCCTGATAGGCGATCTGGAACATGGCGATGTCGGCAAAGGTCATCAGGCAGCCGCCGTGCATCCGGCCGCCGAAATTCATGTGCTTCTGTTCGGCCCGGAAGGCGCAGCGCATCGAGCCGTCGGGGTCAGGCTTTCGATAGAAGGGCCCGACGGTGGAATCGAAGGTGGTGTTGGAGATTTCATAGGTCGTCCATCCGGCGAACTCGCCTTCGGTGACTGTGATTTTCTCAACCATGTCGGTTTCGCCTTCTTTCCGGTCCTGCTGTGCAGCATATAGGCGCAATGAGCGATCCTATCGAAGCGGCCATTTTTGAAAAACTGGCCAAGGCTGACCCCAAGAACGTCGGCGGCAAGAGCATTGAACCCTCGGACGTGGCCAAAGAGCTGCAGCCCGAGCAGTGGCAGCGCATGCTGCCCAAGGTCCGCGCCGCGGCCCTGGGCCTGATGCGTCAGGGCAAGCTGACCATCACCAAGAAGGGCAAGGTTGTTGACCCCAACGCCTTCAAGGGCGTGATCCGTCTGCGCCTGCCGACTGAGGCCGAGACGGCTGCCGCGCTTGCGGCCCTGCCGCCGGTCGAGCCTTCGGATGACGGCGACTTCGACTGATCCTGAAGAGGGCCCCCAAGCGGGCGTGGACGAGGGCGGTCTGGACGCAGTCCTGGCCGACATCCGCGCCTGCCGGGCGTGCCTGGGGCAGTTGCCCCACACCCCACGCCCGGTGGTCATGGTCGCCCCCGAAACCCGCCTGCTGATCTGCGGCCAGGCGCCGGGGCGGCGCGTGCATGAAAGCGGTCTGCCCTTCACCGATCCGTCCGGGGTGCGCCTGCGCGACTGGATGGGCGTGGACGAGGCGACCTTCTACGGCGACGCCCGTCTTGGCGTCGCCGCCCAGGCCTTCTGCTTTCCCGGCACAAATCCGAAAGGCGGCGACTATCCGCCGCCGCGCCGCTGCGCCGAGCTTTGGCGGCCCCGGCTGCTGGCCGAACTGCCCAAGGTCGAGCTGACCCTGCTGGTCGGCGGCTATGCCCAGACCTGGGCTCTGGGCGACCGGGCCAGGGCCACCATGACCGAAACGGTCCGCGCCTGGCGCGACTACGCCCCCGCCATCCTGCCCCTGCCGCACCCGTCGTGGCGCAATACGGCCTGGCTGCGCAAAAATCCGTGGTTCGACGCCGAGGTTCTGCCCTACCTTCGCCAGAGGACAGCGGAGATACTGGCGTAATGCGCAGCTTTCTTTCCCTTCTCCCCTCGAGGGAGAAGGTGGCTTGCGGAGCAAGACGGATGAGGGGGCGGGCAACCTCATGCTCATCGGCGGACCGTCTGCCTGCCGAAACCTCCCCCTCATCCGAGCGCCTTCAGCGCCCACCTTCTCCCTCGAGGGGAGAAGGGAAGGCTCTTCGCGGGTGGATGGGCGCCGTGCTGCTCAGCTTTGCCCTGTCCGCCTGCGCCACGCCGCACCTGCAAGGCCCGCAAACCCCGCCCAACGGCTTCAATGGCCCGCGCATCGAGGCCGGAACCCTCGGCCGCGGCGCCTTCGTGGTTCAGGACGGCGCGCGGCTGCCCTATCTGCGCTGGAGCCCCGAGAACGGCGCGCAGCCCTGGGCCGTCATCGTCGCCCTGCACGGCTTCAACGACCACTACGCCTCCTTCCGTCTGGCCGGGCCGTGGTGGGCCACGCGCGGCATCGAAACCTGGGCCTATGACCAGCGCGGCTTCGGCCTGTCGCCCCATCGCGGCGAGTTCGCGTCGGAGAGCCTGACCAGCGCCGACCTGCGCACCATCGTCTCCCTCGTTCGCGCCGAGCGCCCCAACGCCCTGATCGTGGTGGCGGGCGAGAGCATGGGCGGGTCCTCGACCATCGCCGCCTTCGGCGGCGAGACCCCGCCCGACGCCGACCGGGTGGTCCTGCTGGCTCCCGGCGTCTGGGGCTGGTCCAGCCAGAGCCCGCTCAACCGCGCCGGCCTCTGGGCCGCCGCTCGCCTGATGGGAGCCAAGACGGTTGAGCCGCCCGCCTTCGCCGTCCGCAACATTCGCGCCTCGGACAATACGCTGGAACTGATCCGCAACGGGCGCGATCCGCAGAGCATCCTCGCCACCCGCTTCGATTCCATGCATGGCCTGGTCGACCTGATGGAGGCGGCCTCGATGCGTCTCGGCGCGATCGAGAAACCGACCCTGCTGCTCTACGGCGCCCATGACCAGATCGTGCGCAAGGGGCCGATGCGGCTGGCGCTGGAGCGGGCGGGCGAACGGCCCAACCTGCGCACCGCCTATTACCCGAACGGCTGGCACATCCTGAACCGCGACCTGCAAGGCGAGGTCGTCTATCGCGACGTCGAGGCCTGGCTGCGCGACGCCGCCGCGCCCCTGCCGTCCGGCGCCGGGCCGGTGCTGCCGGCGCTGCGGGCTGATCCGAAGGCGCGCTGAGTTCCCGCTCACCGCTCATCCCGGCGTCCGCCGGCATGAGCGGGATCAAGAAGGGCTCGGACGCGAAACCGTCATGCTTGCCGTTTAGGCGGGCGCGGCGTATCTCCTCGCGCAACAAAAAATACCCCAGGAAAGGCCTGTCATGGGCAAGACGCTGTTTGATTCCCCCTCTTTCGCGAACCATGAAGGCGTCCACGCCTTCCACGACGAGAAAACCGGCCTGAAGGCCATCGTCGCCGTTCACTCCACCGCGCGCGGCCCCGCCGTCGGCGGCACCCGGATGTGGAACTACGCCTCGGCCGCCGAAGCGCTGGAAGACGTGCTGCGTCTGTCCAAGGGCATGAGCTACAAGAACGCGGTCGCCGACCTCGAAATGGGCGGCGGCAAGTCGGTCATCATCGGCGACAGCCGCACCCAGAAGTCGCCGGAACTGTTCCGCGCCTTCGGCCGCGCCCTGAACGGTCTGGGCGGTAACTACTACGCCGCCGAAGACGTCGGCACCTCGGTCGAGGACATCGCCGAGGCCCGCAAGGTCACCGAATACGTGCTCGGCCTGAAGGACGGCCCGGAAGCCTCGGGCGACCCCAGCCCTGTCACCGCCGAGGGCGTGTTCCGCTCGAATCTGGTCGTGGCCCGTCGCCTGTTCAAGCAGGACGACATGACCGGCCTGACCGTCGCCATCCAGGGCGTGGGCCACGTCGGCGCCTATCTGGCCGAGAAGCTGCACAAGGCCGGCGCCAAGCTGATCATCACCGACGTCAACCAGGCCAACCTGGACGCCGTCGCCGCCGCGACCGGCGCCGAGATCGTCGCGCCCGACGCCATCTATGACGTCGCCGCCGACATCTACGCCCCCTGCGCCCTGGGCGCGACGCTGAACCTGCAGACCCTCGACCGCCTCAAGGTCAAGGCCGTCTGCGGCGCCGCCAACAACCAGCTGGCCACCGCCGACATCGGCGACGAGCTGTTCCGTCGCGGCGTGCTCTACGCCCCCGACTACGTCGTCAACGGCGGCGGCATCATCAACGTCGCCTCGGAAATGAACGCTCGCCAGTCGGGCGGCGCCTATGACGCCTCCTGGGTCGAAGGCAAGCTGTCGCGCCTGATGGACACCTTCGAGGAAATCCTTGAGCGCTCGGTGGTCGAGAACAAGCCGACCCACCTGATCGCCGACGCCATCGCCGAAGCCCGCATCAAGGCGGCTGGCGACCTGAAGGCCGAGCTGCTGAAGGCGGCCTGAGCTTTCAAACACTGAAGTCTGAAGAGGGCGGCGTGTCGAAAGGCGCGCCGCCTTTTTCTTTCCTCCCCATTTCATGGGGAGGGGGACCGCGTAGCGGTGGAGGGGGCGGCGCAAACGGCAGCCGCAGAGTCGCCCCCTCCGTCTCGTCGGCTTCGCCGCTGATCCACCTCCCCATGGAATGGGGAGGAAAGCTGATAGACCTCGGATTCCCTCAATCTTTAACGCATCTTAACGCGGCGTTTACCATCCACGCGGCACTTTCTGCCTAGCGGGGCGGTGTGGTCCTCCCGCCAGTATGAGGCGGGGACGCGTGGGCGGCTTCACGGCGGCGTTGCAGAAGTTCGGGATCGGCCGCTTGGCCGCAGTGCTTGGCGTCGCCGCGGGCGTGGCCGCCGTGCTGGTCGCCGTCATGCTGCGGGTGGGCCAGGCGCCCGACGCTCTGCTCTATTCCAACCTCGACCTGCGCGAAGCCTCCGAGATCAGCGCGGCCCTGGATCAGGCCGCCATCAAATACACTTCCAAGGGCGACGGCTCGACCATCTTCGTCAGCCGCGACGAAGTCGGCACGGCGCGCCTGCTGCTGGCGGGCAAGGGGCTCGTGACCTCGGGCAGCGTCGGCTACGAGATCTTCGACAACCAGTCGGTGCTGGGCCAGACCGAGTTCCAGCAGAACCTGAACGAGCAGCGCGCCCTGCAAGGCGAGCTGTCGCGCACCATCATGTCGATGCGCGGCATCACCTCGGCCCGCGTCCACATCACCATGCCGCGCCGCGAGATGTTCCAGGCGGCCGCCACCGATCCCACCGCCGCCGTGGTCGTGGGCGTGGGCGGGCGCGATCTCAGCGCCGATCAGGTTCGCGCCATCCGCAACGTCGTCGCCTCCTCGGTGCCGAACCTGAAGCCGGACAAGGTCACGGTGACGGACCAGTCCAATCGCACCCTGGCCGCCGGCTCGGAAGACACGGGCTTCACCTCGGCCAACGCCGAGGCCGCCAAGGCCACGACCGAATCCCAGCTGCAGGCCCGCATCAAGGACATCGTCGAGGGCGTCGTCGGCGCCGGGGCGGCCCGCGTCCAGGTCACTGCCGACATCGACCACAGCCGCTCGACCACCCAGGAACAGAAATACGACCCCGACGGTCAGGTCGTCCGCTCGACCTCCACCAACGGTTCGCAGTCGCAGGACACGACGGGCCAGGCCGACGGCGGCGTCACCGCCACCAACAACATCCCCGGCGGTCAGGCTCCGAACACCACGCCGATCGGCTCGACCAACTCGGAAAACACCGAGACGACCAACTACGAGATCTCCAACACCACCACCACGACAGTCAAGGAGCCGGGCGAGGTCAAGAAGCTGTCGGTCTCGGTCGCCGTGGACGGCAAGTACACGCCGGCCGCCGGCGGCAAGGGCGAGCCGACCTACGCCCCGCGCACCGCCGAAGAAGTGCAGCAGATCAAGACCCTGGTCGCGGCCGCCGTCGGCATCGACGAGACCCGCGGCGACAAGATCGAGGTGGTCAACGTCCGCTTCAACCGCGAACCCTCGGCGGCGCCGGGCGCGGACGAAGGCTCGTCGATGTTCAACTTCGACAAGAACGACATCATGCGCGGGGTCGAACTGCTGGTCCTGCTGATCACCGGCCTGCTGCTGATCTTCTTCGTCGTCCGTCCCCTGCTGAAGACGGCCTCGGGCGGCGCCGGCGCGCCTGCCCTGGCCGGCGCCAACGGCCTGCCGGTGACGCCGCTGGACACTCAGCTGGTCGGCGGAACCCTGCCTGGCCAGCCGGCCATGCTGGCCGCGCCCAGCGAGATGGATCAGCGCCTCGACATCGCGCGCATCGAGGGCCAGGTGAAGGCCTCCTCGATCAAGAAGGTGGCCGACTTCGTGGATTCCCACCCCGAGGAATCCACCGCCATCCTCCGCTCCTGGGTGCATGAAACCACATGACCCGCCTGGTGAGTAAAAAGGCCCCGATCGACGATATCCGCAAGCTGACGGGCCCTGAAAAGGCGGCCGTCGTCCTGCTGTCGCTGGGCGAAGAGCACACCATCCTGTGGCAGCAGCTCGATGAGGAGGAGATCAAGGAGGTCTCCCAGGCCATGGCCGGTCTCGGCACCGTGGCCGCCGCCGTGGTCGAGGAGGTCCTGGTCGAGTTCGTCTCCGGCATCGGTGGCGCCGGGGCCTTGATGGGCAGCTATGAGCAGACCCAGCGCCTGCTGGCCTCCTTCATGCCGGGCGACCGCGTCGACGCCCTGATGGAGGAAATCCGCGGCCCCGCCGGGCGCACCATGTGGGACAAGCTCGGCAATGTGAACGAGGCGGTCCTCGCCAACTATCTCAAGAACGAATACCCGCAGACCGTCGCCGTGGTCCTGTCCAAGGTCCGCCCTGACCACGCCTCGCGCGTGCTGACGGCCCTGCCCGAGGACTTCGCCCTGGAATGCGTCCAGCGCATGCTGCGCATGGAGCCGGTGCAGCGCGACATCCTCGACAAGATCGAGCAAACCCTGCGCACCGAGTTCATGTCCAACCTGGCGCGCACGTCCAAGCGCGACAGCCATGAACTGATGGCCGACATCTTCAACAGCTTCGACCGCCAGACCGAGGCCCGCTTCATCGGCGCCCTGGAGGAACGCAGCCGCGATTCCGCCGAGCGCATCCGCTCGCTGATGTTCGTCTTCGAGGATCTGTCCAAGCTGGACCCCGGCGGCGTGCAGACCCTGCTGCGCGCGGTCGAGAAGGATCAGCTGGGTCTGGCGCTCAAGGGCGCCTCGGACGCCCTGCGGGAGATGTTCTTCTCCAACATGTCCGAGCGCGCCTCGAAGATCATGCGCGAAGACATGGAGTCCATGGGGCCTGTCCGCCTCAAGGACGTCGACGCCGCCCAGATGACCATGGTCCAGGTGGCCAAGGACCTGGCCGCGCGCGGCGACATCATGCTGGCCGGCCAGAGCGGCGACGACGAGTTGATCTACTGACATGACCGGCATCCCCTCCACCGCGCGTCCCTTCATCTTCGACACCGAGTTCGATGCGGCTGGCGACGTCGTGCGCCCCTCGGCCTGGCAACCGGTCAAGCGGTCCTTCGCCCCGGCCGAGGTCGACGCCCTGGTCGCCCAGGCCCGTCTGGAAGCCCGCCAGCAGGCCCTGGCCGAGGTCGAGGCCCTGCGCGCCGACGCCCTGTCCGCCCTGGCCCAGTCGGTGGCCCAGGCCGCCGGAGCGCTCAGCACGGTCGCCGAGGCCCATCGTCGTCAGTCGGCAGAACTGTCGGTCGCCGCCGCCCGCACCCTGGCCTCCGCCGCCTTCGATCGCTTCCCGCGCCGCCCGCTGGAAGCCGCCATCGAGCAACTGGCCCAGGAGATCGACGCCTCGCCCCGTTTGCAGGTCCGCGCCTCGGGTCTGGACGCCGAGACCCGCGCCCATGTGGAGGCCCTGTGCGCCGACGCCGGTTTCAGCGGCCTGATCGCCTTCCGCGAGGACGCCGGCGCCCCCGCCGCCGCCTTCACGCTGGAATGGGCCGACGGCCGCGCCGAGTTTGATCCCGAGGGCGTCGCCGCCCGCGTTTCGGCCGCCCTGGAGGCCGCCTTGGCCGCCGAGGCCGGTCATGCTGAAACCCTCGACAGGAGCGCCTTCTGATGGCCACCGACGATCTCGCCCTGGAAGAGTTCGGCGATTCCACTGCGCTCGCCGTCGCCGACGAGGGCGGCGAGAAGTCCGCCGCCGACCTGGCCACCGTCTTCGACGTGCCGGTCAACATTTCGGCCGTCCTGGGCAAGGCCCACATGTCGGTGGCCCAGCTGCTGAAGCTGAACCGCGGCTCGGTGCTGGAGCTGGACCGCAAGGTCGGCGAGGCGATCGACATCTTCGTCAACAACCGTCTGGTCGCCCGCGGGGAGGTCGTCGTCGTCGAGGACCGCCTGGGCGTGACCATGACGGAAATCATCAAGACCGAGGACTCGGGCGCCTGATGGGCCGCCCGGTTTTCGTTGTAGCGATCTAGAGGAGAAGACCCATGCGGCTTCTGGTGGTTGGCAGGCTCAGCGGACAGCTGGCGACGGCGGTGAAGATGGCCATGGCGCACGGCGCCAAGGTCCAGCACGTCGAACGCGCCGATCAGGCGACTGAGCAACTGCGTCGCGGGCAGGGGGCCGACCTGATGATGGTCGACTACCGCATCGACATCGCCGCCCTGATCGCCGCCAACGACGCCGAGCGCATCCACGTCCCGGTCGTGGCCTGCGGCGTGGACGCCGACGCGCGCGAAGCCGCCGACGCCATCCGCGCCGGGGCCAAGGAGTTCATCCCCCTGCCGCCCGAGGCGGACCTGATCGCCGCCGTCCTGTCCGCCGTGGCCGACGACGAGCGCCCGATGATCTCGGCCGATCCGGCGATGAAGGCCGTCGTGGCCCTGGCCGATCAGGTGGCGCGCTCGGACGCCTCCATCCTGATCACCGGCGAAAGCGGCGTCGGCAAGGAGGTGATGGCCCGTCACCTGCACAACGGCTCCAAGCGCGCCGACCGCGCCTTCATCAGCGTCAACTGCGCCGCCATTCCCGACAACCTGCTGGAATCCGAGCTGTTCGGTCACGAGAAGGGCGCCTTCACCGGCGCTGTGGCCCGCCGCATCGGCAAGTTCGAGGAGGCCGACGGCGGCACCCTGCTGCTGGACGAAATCAGCGAGATGGACGCCCGCCTGCAAGCCAAGCTGCTGCGCGCCATTCAGGAACGGGTCATCGACCGCGTCGGCGGCTCCAAGCCGGTGCCGGTCAACATCCGCATCATCGCCACCTCGAACCGCGACCTGGCCAAGGCCGTGGCCGAGGGGAGCTTCCGCGAGGACCTGCTCTATCGCCTGAACGTGGTGAACCTGCGTCTGCCGTCCTTGCGCGAACGTCCTGGCGACATCGCCGTCCTGTGCGACCACTTCATCCGCAAATACGCCGTCGCCAACGGCGTGCCGCCGCGTCCGATCTCGATCGAGGCCCGCCGCGCCCTGGTCGGCCACCGCTGGCCCGGCAACGTGCGCGAGCTGGAAAACGCCATGCACCGCGCCGTCCTGCTGGCGACGGGGCCGGAGATCGACGTTGACGCCATCCGCCTGCCGGACGGCCGCCCCCTGCTGGAAGGCGGCTCGACCGCCCCGTCGCCGACCGCCTCGACCTATGACGGGGGCGTCGCCGGTCATGCGGCTCAGATGGCCGACGCCATGACCCGCAGCTTCGTCGGTCAGACCGTGGCCGAGATGGAAAAGACGCTGATCCTCGACACCCTGAACCACTGCCTGGGCAACCGCACCCATGCGGCGACCATTCTGGGCATCTCGATCCGCACCCTGCGCAACAAGCTGAACGAATACGCCGACGAGGGCACGGCCATCCCGGCGCCCCAGTCGGGCGTCGCCGCCGCCTATGGCGCGGCGGGCTAGACCCATGCGCGCCGACCGCCGCATCCTCCTGCTGGGCGTCGGCGGCCTTATGCTGGCGGCCTGTTCGCGCGAGGTGATGTCGGCCGAGGCCGATCTGGACGCCGATATCGACGCCGAAGACGGCCCGCTCGATCTGGACCTGTCGGATCTGGAAGCGCGCCACGGCGGACGGCTCGGCCTGGCCATCGCCTCCGCCGGAGCCAACGCCGCCTGGCGCGGCGACGAACGCTTCGTCTATTGCTCGACCTTCAAGATGTATCTGGCCGCCGCCACCCTGTTGCGGGTGCAGGCGGGCGATGAGCGACTGGATCGCGCCATCCCCATCACCGCCGCCGACATGATCAATCATGCGCCGACCACGCAAAAGGCCGTGGGCTCGACCCTGACGGTCGAACAACTGATGCAGGCCACGGTCGAGCTGAGCGACAACCCCGCCGCCAACATCCTGATCCGCGAGATGGGCGGGCTGGACGCCCTGCGCGCCTTCTATCGCGGCATCGGCGACGACAGCACCCGCGTCGACCGTCTCGAGCCGGAGATGAACCGCGCCGACGGCGACAAGGACACCATCACCCCGATCCAGTCGGTCCAGAACATCAGCCGTCTGCTGGTTTCCCCCGAAACCCCGCTGAACGCGGCGTCAAAGGCTCTGCTGATGCGCTGGATGACCGCCACGCCGACAGGGCAGGGCCGGATCAAGGCGGGCGTCCCGACAGGCTGGGTCGTGGCGCACAAGACCGGCTCCGGCGGCTATGGCCCGACCAACGACATCGGCCTGATCCAGCCGCCCCAGGACGTAAAGAGCGGCGCGCCGATCGTCATCGCCGTCTATTTCCACGCCACGCGGGAGTCCACCGACGCCCAACGGGAGGCCGTCATCGCCGAAGCGACCCGGCGGGCGTTGAAGGCCCTGGGGCATGGCTGAATCTGCGCGAATCCTGTCATCAGGCGGGATGACCTTCGCCCATCGCCATGGTTGATGCGCCGATCCTGATGAAGGACGGCTATGCGCGCCCCACCGGGCGCGACGCGCTCGGCTGGCTGATGCGCGGCGAGGTGCTGATGGCGATCGGCGTGATCGGCGTCATCATGCTGCTGATCCTGCCGGTTCCGAAGATGCTTCTGGACCTGCTGCTGGCGATTTCGCTGGTCTCGTCCGTGTTGATCCTGATGACGGCCGTGATGATGAAGCGGCCGCTGGACTTCGCCATCTTCCCCACGGTGCTGCTGGTCTCGACCCTGTTCCGTCTGGGTCTCAACCTGGCCTCGACCCGGTTGATCCTGACCCACGGGCACGAAGGCCACGACAGCGCCGGTCAGGTCATCAACGCCTTCGGCCAGCTGATGATGGGCGGCAACTTCATCATCGGGGTCATCATCTTCGCCATCGTTCTGGTGGTGAACTTCGTTGTCATCACCAAGGGCTCGACCCGCATCGCCGAGGTTTCGGCCCGCTTCACCCTGGACTCCATGCCGGGCAAGCAGATGGCCATCGACGCCGACCTGTCGTCGGGCTTGATCGACGAGGACCAGGCCAAGCTGCGCCGCAAGGAGCTGGAACAGGAATCCACCTTCTTCGGGGCCATGGACGGCGCCTCGAAATTCGTGCGCGGCGACGCCGTGGCCGGCCTGATCATCACCTTCATCAACGCCATCGGCGGACTGCTGATCGGGGTGCTGCAACATCAGCTGCCGGTGGGCGAGGCGGCCAACACCTATGTCCAGCTGACCATAGGCGACGGTCTTGTGACCCAGGTCCCGGCCATCATCATCTCCATCGCCGCCGGCTTCCTGGTGTCCAAGGCGGGCGTCGAGGGCACGGCGGACAAGGCCCTGGTGGCGCAACTGGCGACCAACCCGGTGTCGCTCGGCGTCGTCTCGGGCGCGGCGGGCCTGATCGGCCTGATCCCGGGGATGCCGCTGATCCCCTTCGCCGCCCTGGCCATCGGTTCCGGCTTCATGGCCTGGAGGCTGGGTCGGAATCGGCTCAAGCCCGCCGTGGTCGAGGCCGTGGACCTGGGCAAGCCCAAGGAGGACGTCGAGGAGCCGATCTCGACCGCCCTGACCATCGACGAGGTCAAGATCGAGCTGGGCTACGCCCTGCTGACCCTGATCAATGATCTGGAAGGCCGCCGCCTGACCGATCAGATCCGCGCCCTGCGCCGCTCGCTGGCCCAGGAATACGGCTTCGTCATGCCCAGCGTGCGCATCCTCGACAACATGCGCCTGCCCAATCAGGGCTACGCCATCCGCATCAAGGAGATGGAGGCGGGCGCGGGCGAGGTGCGCCTGTCGTCCCTGATGGCCATGGACCCCGCGGGCCGTCAGGTCGAGCTGCCGGGCGAGCACACGCGCGAGCCTGCGTTTGGCCTGCCCGCCACCTGGATCGACGAATCCCTGCGCGAGGAGGCCACCTTCCGCGGCTATACCCTGGTCGATCCCTCGACAGTGCTGACCACGCACCTGACCGAGATCCTCAAGGAGAACATGGCCGAGCTGCTGACCTACGCCGAGGTCCAGAAGCTGCTGAAGGAGTTGAAGGGCGAGGAGCAGAAGCTGGTGGAGGAGTTGATCCCCACCGTCGTCACCGTCACCACCCTGCAACGCGTCCTGCAAAGCCTGCTGCGCGAAAAGGTCTCGATCCGCGACCTCCCCGCCATCCTCGAAGGTCTGGCCGAGGCCGCGCCCCACACCACCAGCGTCACCACCCTGGTCGAGCACGTCCGCACCCGTCTGGCGCGCCAGCTCTGCTGGGCCAATCGCGGCGACGACGGCGCCCTGCCCATCGTCACCCTGTCGCCGGACTGGGAACAGGCCTTTGCCGACAGTCTGATCGGCCCCGGCGAGGACAAGCAGCTGGCCATGGCCCCCAGCCGCCTTCAGGACTTCATCCGCGGCGTCCGCGACACCTTCGAGCGCGCCGCCATGTCGGGTGAGAATCCCGTGCTGCTGACCGGCCCCCAGGTGCGCCCCTATGTCCGATCCATCATCGAGCGCTTCCGCGGCCAGACGGTGGTGATGAGCCAGAACGAGGTCCACCCCAAGGCCCGCCTGCGGACCGTCGGCACGGTCTGACCCGGATCGAGGTTAACGACTGGACTCAAGGGGTTGGGTCGATAAGCTGGCGACCATGAAACGTATTCGGCCGGCCCTGCGGACCTTTGGCGCCTTTCTGCGCACGCCGACCCTCAGCCGTTCGATCATCGCCCTGCTGGCTCTGGCCATCCTGCTGCTGCTGGCGGTCAACGCCGCCACCTACGTCATGATCCAGCGGACATCGGCCTATAACGACACGGTCGATCACAGCCAGCAGGTGCGTCTGGCGGCCAAGGACGTGCTGGGCCTTCTGGTCGACGCCGAGACGGGGCAGCGCGGCTTCATGCTGACGGCGCGGCCCGAGTATCTCAAGGTCCATGACCGGGCGGTGGCGCAACTGCCCGGCGTGCTGGCGCGGCTTGACGGCCTGATCGGCGCGGACGCCGAACTGGCCCCCCGGTTGGAGCGGGTCCAGGCCCTCTATCGTGAGCGCATGACCCTGATGGATCACACCATCGCCTTGACCCGCACGGGTCGGATCGGCGAGGCGGTCTCCCTGATCCGCAGCGGCCGGGGCAAGGTTCTGATGGATCAGATGCGGATCGAACTGACCGCCATCGACGCGGTCGAGGCCCGGCGCCTGGCCGAACGCACGCGGCAGTCGGAAAGGGCCTCGGCGGTGACGGTGTCGGTCAACGCGCTCGCCGCCCTGCTGATCCTGATCCTGGCCGGCATCAGCACCTGGCTGGTGCGCCGCTATGTCGAGGAGATCGAAAGCGCCCGCCTGGAACTGGATCGCCTCAACGCCGGGCTGGAGAACCAGGTCCGCGACCGCACCGCCGAGCTGACCCGCGCCAATGAGGAAATCCAGCGCTTCGCCTATATCGTCAGCCACGACCTGCGTTCGCCCCTGGTCAACGTCATGGGCTACACCTCCGAGCTGGAGCAGATCGGCAAGATCTTCGACCACCAGTTGACCCAGCTGGAGCAGACCCATCCCGACGCCATCGAGCCCGAGGCCATTCGGGCCGTGCGCGAGGACGTGCCCGAGGCGGTCGGCTTCATCCGCGCCTCGACGGCCAAGATGGACCGGCTGATCAACGCCATCCTGAAACTGTCGCGCGAGGGGCGCCGCCGGCTGGCGCCCGAGCCGCTGGACATGACGGCTCTGGTCCGCGGCATCGCCGACAGCCTCAACCATCAGGTCAGCGAGGCGGGCGGCGAGATCATCGTGCGCGACCTGCCGGTGCTGGAAAGCGACCGCTTCTCGATCGAACAGATTTTCGGCAACCTGCTCGACAATGCGGTCAAGTATCAGCAGCCGGGTCGGCCGATCCGCATCCTGGCCGAGGGCCACCAGACCGCCGACGGCTGGCTCCACTACCGGATCACCGACAACGGGCGCGGCGTGTCCGAACGCGACCATGAGCGCATCTTCGAGCTGTTCCGCCGCGCCGGAAAGCAGGACCTGCCGGGCGAGGGTCTGGGCCTGGCCTTCGTGCGCAACAGCGTGCGCCGTCTTGGCGGGACCATCACCCTGGAGTCAGAGCTGGGCCAGGGCTCGACATTCCATCTCAAATTCCCCACACGGTTGATCGTGCTGGGCGAGGCTGGAGACAATCTATGAGCCACTCCGTGAAGATCGTCATGGTCGAGGACGACCACGGCCACGCCAAACTCATCGAAAAGAACATCCGCCGCGCCAATATCGCCAACGACATCGTTCACTTCGATCACGGCGACGCGGCGCTCGACTATCTGTTCAGCGAGGAGGTCCGGGCCCAGGGCCCTCTGCTGATCCTGCTGGACCTCAACCTGCCGGACATGTCGGGGACCGACATCCTGGAAAAGGTCAAATCGGACGAGCGGCTGCGCCGCGCCCCCGTCGTCATCCTGACCACGACCGACGACAAGATCGAGATCCAGCGCTGCTACGACCTGGGCTGCAACGTCTACATCACCAAGCCGGTCGACTACGAAGCCTTCGCCGGCGCCATCCAGCAACTGGGCCTCTTCCTGTCCGTCATGCAGGCTCCCGAGATTTGAGCGCCCCTATCCGCCTGCTCTACATCGACGACGATCGGGGTCTATCGCGGCTGGTCCAGAAGGAGCTCGGCCGTCACGGCTACGAAGTCACCTGCGCCCCCGACGCCGACGCCGGCTACGCCGCGCTGCAGGCCGGCGAGTTCGACGTCTGCGCCCTGGACCACTACATGCCGGGTCGCGAGGGGCTGGACGTCCTGCCCGACATTCTCGACCTGCCCGGCCCGCCGCCGGTCGTCTATGTCACCGGGGCCCAGGACGGACGCATCGCCGTGGCCGCCCTGCGCGCCGGCGCCGCCGACTATGTCATCAAGGACGTGTCCGAGGACTTCACCGCCCTGCTGCGCTCGGCCATCGAGGACGCCCTGCTGCGCCGCCGTCTGGAGCGCGAGAACGAAGTCGCCCAGGAAGAAGTCCGCCTGGCCCGCGACCGCGCCGAGGCCATGCTGCGCGAGGTCAATCACCGCGTCGGCAACTCCCTGCAACTGGTGTCCAGCTTCATCTCCCTGCAACTGCGCCAGCTGGCCGACGAGGGCGCGCGCTCGGCCCTGCGCGAGGCCCAGGTGCGGATCGAGGCGGTCGCCCACGTCCACCGCCGCCTCTACACCTCGTCGGACCTCGCCACCGTGGCCATGGACGAATACCTGCAAGGTCTGGTCGAGGAACTGGGCAAGTCGATCGGTCCCGCCACGGGCGAGGGCGCGCTCCGTCTCACCCTGCGCGCCGAACCCATGCGGGTGACGACGGATCAGGCCGTCTCCCTCGGCGTCATCGTCACCGAACTCGTCACCAACGCCGTCAAATACGCCTATGAGCCGGGCGAGGGCGGCGAGATTCGGGTCGTGCTGGCCGCCGCGGCCGAGGGACGCGCCGTCCTGACCGTCGAGGACGACGGCCCCGGCCTGGGCGACGGCGCCCCCAAGGGCACCGGCCTGGGCTCCAAGATCGTGTCCGCCATGGCCGGCGGTCTGCGTTCGGCGGTGCAGTTCGACGCCGACCACCCCGGCGTGCGCGCGCAACTGGTCTTCGACCTTTAGCTCAAGTTCTCCTCCCTCTCACCGCTCATCCCGGCGGACGCCGGGATCCAGTGCTTTGGCTGCAAGCACGACGCTGGCGAAGGCGCGTCTCAAATCCGCGCGCCCCATTTGACCTTTAGGCCCTTTCGCATCGGCCGTGACGCGCGTTAGTCTGCCGCGATGAAGCTTCAGTTTGGAACGGCCCGACCCGGCCTCGACTACCTCCACCGCGCCGCGACCTTCGGTCTGGTCGAACAGGACGGCAAGCTGGCCTGCGTCCGCGTGGATCGCGGTGAGGGCAGCTATTTCGACCTGCCCGGCGGCGCCGTCGACGGCGAGGAAAGCGAGCAGCAGGCCCTGGTGCGAGAGTTCGCCGAGGAGACCGGCCTGATCGTCCAGCCCGAGGATCGGCTGACCGAGGCGGCGCAATATTTCCGCAAGACCGACGGCTCGCCGGTCAACAACGCCGGGGGGTTCTGGACCGTGCGCGTCACCGGTTTCGACGCCTCGACCCAGTGCGAGCCCGACCACGAACTGGTCTGGCTGGACCCGCTGGACGCCGTCTCGCGCCTGCGCCACGAAGCCCACGCCTGGGCCGTGGTCAAATGGCTGCGTGCGAAAATCCAGGGAACCTGACCGCCGCCGAACGGTTGTTTCTGTCGAAGCGTCGTCAGCCCGACGGCGTCAGTACAGAGGGTTCTCATGCCTGATCATGACCGTATCGAAGGCGCCGCCAAGAACATCGGCGGCAAGATCAAGGAAGCCGCCGGCAAGGTGACTGGCGACGAAAAACTGAAGGCCGAAGGCCGCGCCGATCAGGTCGAAGGCAAGGTCCAGAACGCCGTCGGCGGCCTCAAGGACACCCTGCGCGGCGACCGCCACTAAGACCCCCCGTTGGTACCGATCAGGCCGTCGCCCTCACAGGGCGGCGGCCTTTTCATGCCTATTTTAGCCAGAGCCCGGTCGCGTCAGTCGTTGCCCGTGAAGGGGCCGGTTCATAGAGAATGTCCGTAATGGGTGGGCAGCGGACTTGGGGATGATAGGTTCATCATCTGCGCTATTCGAGGAAGCTGTGATGAACTGGCTAGCCCGCCTGATGGGTCAAAAGCGGACCAGACCGGCTCTCCCGCCTGTGGCAGTACCTCGTCGAATAGGCGAATTTCTTAAAATCCAGGCTCTTGGTCCAATCATCCTCAATGACGAGATGGAGCGTTCGCTCGGGGCCTATCTCTCGGATGAAATCACTCGGCGGGATTTTCAGCTCGAAGCGGCTGAAGCGTTCTCTGACCCCAATACCGACTGGATCGGAATCCTAACGCATTTCGATGTTTACGAAGCCGAGGATGCCGCCGACGCCCACGACTACGCGAAGCTGGCGATCTGGGACTATGCTTTTCCGGGCGAGCCCCTGCCGCTGGAAAGGCGGTAGTTAGCGTCCGCTATCCGTTGTTTTCGTGTTGACCTCTTGGTCAGAAAGCAGTCGCCTTCAAAGTCGCTCAAGGATGGGAAACAATCACAATCAGGCGGGCTAGACCATGTGGCGGACTTCGCTAGTCACCTTGTCTACATCGAAGCTCATGTAGTCGTACAAAGGCTGTCCGTCTGGCCGGGTGGGCTGCACTGCTATCGCCCAAATATCCGCATGCTCACGAACGCTGGTGATAGGGTAGGTGAAGCCTTGCTCGCCAATGTCGGCGATCCGGGACTTTACGAGTTCGATAGCCTTCGCCCTATTCATGGCGGGACGATAACGGATCGATCGAACGTCTCCAACGGGCCGAGCGCCGCCCTACCGCGTCAGCGCCCGCATGGCCTTGTCCAGCCCATCCAGCGTCAGGGAATACATCCTCTGGTCCATGACCTCGCGGATCAGGCCGACCGACTGGGTATAGCTCCAGTAGCGTTCGGTGACGGGGTTCAGCCAGACCGACTTGTCCCACTGCTGGCGGGCGCGTTTCAGCCAGACGGCGCCGGCCTCCTCGTTCCAGTGCTCGACCGAGCCGCCCGGCATGGTGATCTCATAGGGGCTCATGGTGGCGTCGCCGACGAAGATGGCGCGCCAGTCGCCGGGGTATTTGTTCAGCACGTCCCAGGTCGGGATCTTCTCATTGTGCCGCCGCCGGTTGTCCTTCCACACCCCTTCATAGAGGCAGTTGTGGAAGTAGAAGAACTCCAGGTTCTTGAACTCGGTCCTGGCCGCCGAGAACAGTTCCTCGCACAGCTTGATATGGCCATCCATCGACCCGCCGATGTCGAGGAACAGCAGGACCTTGATGGTGTTGCGCCGCTCGGGCCGCATCTGGATGTCCAGCCAGCCCTGACGCGCCGTGCCGTCGATGGTGCCGTCCAGATCCAGTTCTTCGGCCGCGCCCTCGCGCGCAAAGCGGCGCAGACGGCGCAGGGCGACCTTGATGTTGCGGGTGCCCAGTTCGACGCTGTCGTCCAGGTTCCTGTATTCGCGCTTTTCCCAGACCTTGACCGCGCGGCCCTGCTTGCCAGGCCCGCCGATGCGCACGCCCTCGGGGTTATAGCCGCCGTGGCCAAAAGGGCTGGTCCCGCCGGTCCCGATCCACTTGTTGCCGCCCGCGTGGCGTTCCTTCTGCTCCTCCAGACGCTGTTTCAGCGTCTCCATCAGCTTGTCGAAGCCGCCCAGAGACGCCCATTGGGCCTCGATTTGAGCCTTCTCCCCGTCGGTCAGGAACTTCTCGGTCAGCAGCCGCAGCCAGTCCTCAGGGATATCGGTGGTCAGGTCCTCGCCCGCCCCGACCGTCTCCAACCCCTTGAACACCTTGCCGAACACCTGATCGAACCGGTCATAGTGCTTCTCGTCCTTGACCAGCACCGCCCGCGACAGGTGGTAGAAGGCCTCGACGTCGCGCCCGGCCACATCCTTGTCCATGGCCTCCATCAGATGGAGCCATTCCTTCAGCGAAACCGGAACACGAGCTTCGCGCAGGGCGGTGAAGAAGGGCAGGAGCATGGGATCAGACTGGGCCGCGATCAGCCGCGTTTCAAGATGAACTCGTGGTCGTTCCAGGCGCCAACCGGGTAGTCGTATTCGCCGGCCTTCTCGAAGCCGTAGGCGGCGTAGAGTTTCTGCGCCTTCTCGTTGCCGCTCCAGACGCCGATCCACAGGGGGCCGTCGGTGTGGGCCTCCATCCATTCCAGCGCCAGTTTCAGCAGCTGGGTCCCCAGACCCAGGCCTTGCGCGTCGCGGCCGATGTAGAGGCGGCGCAGTTCAGCGTGGCTGGGCTGAGCGTCGGGATGGGGCAGGGTGTTGGGCCCGGTGTTGGCGAAGCCCAGGATGTCGCCGTCGCGGTCGGCCACCCACCAGGCGGCGCCCGGCTCGGCCAGTTTCGACAGGATGGTCTCGACGCTGAAGCTCTTGTCGAGGAAGGCGGCCAGGTCGGCGGCGGGGTAGGGGATGCCGAAGCCCTCGACAAAGGTGTCCACGAACGTCTGTCGGCCCAGCACGGCCAGGGCGGCGGCGTCGTCGGGGCGGGCGGGGCGGATCACGGGCTCGGTCATGGCTTCGCCTCTAGCGCCGGGCGGGGCGGGGGTCGAGAGGGCGCTCGCGAGGCTGTCATCGCTTGGTGGTTGCAGGGGCGCGTGCCGGGAGCTACCACCATCTTCCAAGGGGCCGACGAAACGCTGGCCCCGCTAACCGCATTCGGGGGGATTGAGGGACGCCAAAGCCTTGATTTGACAGGCTGCTCCCCGTGCTATGACGTCTCCCGCACTCATGACCCACACCGAATCCGCCGCATCGACGCCTTCAGAGGCGGACCCCGCCGCCCAGGCGACGCCGGCTGTGGGCGCGATCATCCTGGCGCGACACGGCGAACCGGCCCTGTCGCGCAAATGTCTGATCACCTCGGACGAGTACCGCGACTGGTGGGGCCGCTATGAGGTCGGCGGCCTGCGCGCCGGCCAGACGCCGCCGCAGACCCTGCTGACCGCCGCCGAGGGCGCGGGCGCCATCTACGCCTCGTCGCGTCTGCGCGCTCAGGAAACGGCCCGCGCCGTGGCCCGCGACCGCGAGGTCCTGGTCGACGCCCTGTTCATCGAGGCGCCCCTGCCGCCGCCGCATTTTCCGTCGTGGATCAAGCTGTCGCCGCGCTACTGGGGCGTGATTTCGCGCTTCTGGTGGCACGTCTTCAACCACCACGAAGGCCAAGAAACCCGCGCCGAGGCCGAGGTCCGCGCCGATCAGGCGGCCCGCATCCTGATCGCCCGCGCGAGCGAAGGTCAGGACGTCCTGGTCCTGGCCCACGGCTACTTCAACCACATGGTCGGCCAGAAGCTGAAGTTCCACGGGTGGCGCCTGGCCGAGAACCAGGGCTTCAAATACTGGTCCCAGCGGCGCTACGAGAAGCGCTGAACCCGAACGGTTGACGGATATAAAGGCTTTCGTCGTTGATGCGCCGCGCGGGCGTCTCTAGGTTGCCCGCATCATGACCGACGCCCCCGTTTCCCCCGCCGTTTCCGCCGATCTCAGCTTCGAGGACGCCCTGTCGCGTCTGGAGGGCATTGTCTCGCGTCTGGAGTCGGGCCAGGCCCCGCTGGAAGAGTCCATCGCCCTGTACGAAGAGGGCGCGCGCCTCAAGGCCCACTGCGAGGCCCGGCTGAAAGCCGCCCAACTGCGCGTCGAGAAAATCGTCGTCGGCGCCGACGGCCAGGCCAAGGGCGTCGAACCCGCCGAATTCGCCTGACGGCGCCGTCGTGACCCTGCTCGCCGCCAACTCTCCAGAACAGGCCGTCATCGACCGGGTGGCCGAGATCGCCGATCTGGTCACGGTCGCCCTCGACGAGCTGCTGCCCCGCGCCGACGGCCCCGAATGCCGCCTGACCGAGGCCATGCGCTATGCCGCGCTCGGCCCCGGCAAGCGTCTGCGGCCCTTCTTCGCCATCGAGGCGGGGCGCCTGTTCAATGTGGACGAGCGCGCCGTGCTGCGCGCCGCCTGCGCCCTGGAATGCGTCCACGCCTATTCCCTGGTGCATGACGACCTGCCGGCGATGGACGACGACGACGTGCGGCGCGGCCGGCCGACCCTGCACATCGCCTATGACGAGGCCACCGCCATCCTGGCCGGCGACGCGCTTCAGACCGCCGCCTTCGACATCATCCTCGACGAAGACACCCACGAGGACCCCGCCATCCGCTGCGAGCTGGCCCGGCGCCTGTCGTTTGCGTCCGGCGCGCGTGGCATGGCTGGTGGTCAGATGATCGACCTGCTGGGCGTCCGCGACGACCTCGGCGGCGTCGCTCGGATGCAGCGGCTGAAGACCGGCGCCCTGTTCGCCTACGCCTTCGAGATTCCGCTGATCATCGCCAACGCCAGCGATTCCGCCCGTCACGCCCTGATCAGCTTCGCCCACGACATCGGTCTGGCCTATCAGATCGTCGACGACCTGCTGGACGTCGAGGGCGACGCCGCCGAACTGGGCAAGGCCGCCGGCGGCAAGGACGCAGCGCTCGGCAAGACCAATTTCGTCACCCTGCTGGGCGTCGAGGCGGCGCGTCACAGGGTCGCGCACCTGGCCGATCAGGCCCGCTCCCACCTGGATCCGTTCGGCCACGAGGGCGAAATCCTCAAGGCGAGCGTGGACTTTGTGCTCAAGCGCAGGTCCTGATAGGAAACGCCCCCGCTGTCCGCGGGTTAAATGACTGACGATCCGCGTCAAAGGCCCCCCGTTACGATGCCCGACACCCCCGTTCTCGACACCGTCACTGTTCCCGCCGATATGCGCGGGTTCGACATCGCGCGGCTGAAGCAGTTGGCCGACGACGTGCGGACCGAGACCATCGACGCTGTCTCCGTCACCGGCGGCCATCTGGGCTCGGCGCTCGGCGTGGTCGAGCTGACGGTCGCCCTGCACCATGTGTTCGAGACGCCCAGGGATATCCTCATCTGGGACGTCGGCCATCAGTGCTATCCGCACAAGATCCTGACTGGGCGCCGCGACCGCATCCGCACCCTGCGTCACGGCGGCGGCCTGTCGGGCTTCACCAAGCGCGCCGAGA
Organism: Candidatus Brevundimonas phytovorans; assembly: GCA_029203145.1. Classification (NCBI taxonomy): domain Bacteria; kingdom Pseudomonadati; phylum Pseudomonadota; class Alphaproteobacteria; order Caulobacterales; family Caulobacteraceae; genus Brevundimonas; species Candidatus Brevundimonas phytovorans. The sequence continues at coordinate 2,103,185 of CP119309.1, read as the reverse complement.
GCGAATACGACCCCTTTGGCGCGGCCCACGCCTCGACCTCGATCAGCGCCGCCCTCGGCTTTGCCGCCGCCCGCGACGCCAAGGGCGAGAAGAACCGCGTCGTGGCCGTCATCGGCGACGGCTCCATGTCGGCGGGCATGGCCTATGAGGCGATGAACAACGCCGCCGAGGCCACCAGCGGCCAGTTGATGGTGGTGCTGAACGACAACGACATGTCGATCGCCCCGCCCGTCGGCGGCATGAGCGCCTATCTGGCTAAACAGGTCTCGGGCGGCGCCTATCAGAACATCCGCAAGGTCGGGAAGAAGTTCGTCGACCACATGCCGCGCCCCTTCCGCGACGCGGCGCGCAAGGCCGAGGAATACGCTCGCGGCATGATCGTCGGCGGCACCTTCTTCGAGGAGCTGGGCTTCTACTACATCGGGCCGATCGACGGTCACGACATGGAGAACCTGGTCCCCATCCTGAAAAACGCCGCGGCCATCACCGACCGTCCGGTGCTGGTCCACGTCGTCACGCAAAAGGGCAAGGGCTACGCCCCCGCCGAGGACAGCGCCGACAAGTACCACGGCGTGGTCAAGTTCGACGTGGTCTCGGGCAAGCAGGCCAAGGCCGTCTCAAACGCCCCCAGCTACACCAAGGTCTTCGGCACAGAGCTGATCAAGCACGCCCACAACGATCCCAGCATCGTGGCCATCACCGCCGCCATGCCGACCGGCACCGGGCTGGACCTGTTCGGTCAGGCCTTCCCCGACCGCACCTTCGACGTCGGCATCGCCGAGCAGCACGCCGTCACCTTCGCCGCCGGTCTGGCGGCGGATGGGATGAAGCCAGTCTGCGCCATCTATTCGACCTTCCTTCAGCGCGGCTATGATCAGGTCGTCCACGATGTGGCGATCCAGTCCCTGCCGGTGCGCTTCGCCATGGACCGCGCAGGGCTCGTCGGCGCCGACGGCGCGACCCACGCAGGCTCGTTCGACATCGGCTTCATGGGGGCTCTGCCCGGCATGGTGCTGATGGCCGCCGCCGACGAGGCGGAACTGGCCGCCATGATCTCGACCTCCCTGGCCATCGACGACCGCCCCAGCGCCTTCCGCTATCCGCGCGGCGACGGCGTCGGCGTCGAGATTCCCGAACTGGCCGCCCCGCTGGAGATCGGCAAGGGCCGCATCGTTCGCGAAGGCACGTCGGTCGCCATCCTGTCGCTGGGCACCCGCCTGCAGGAATCGCTGAAAGCCGCCGACCTGCTGGCCGCGCGCGGCGTCTCGGCCACGGTCGCCGACGCCCGCTTCGCCAAGCCGCTGGACGCCGACATGATCCTGCGTCTGGCGCGCGAGCATGAATGCCTGATCACGGTGGAAGAGGGCGCCATGGGCGGCTTCGGCGCCTTCGTCCTGCAACTACTGGCCGAGAAGGGCGCGCTGGACAGCGGCCTCAAGATCCGCACCCTGACCCTGCCCGACGTCTTCCAGGACCAGGACAAGCCCGAGGTCATGTACGCCCAGGCCGGCCTCGACGCCGACCACATCGCCGCTGTCGCCCTGACCGCCCTCGGCGTCGACGCCAGCCGCGCCGTCCGGGCCTAACGCTCTAAAAAACCTTTTCCCCTTGCGGGTGGAGGAAGCTCGCACCGCGAGCGACGACGGGTGGCAGTCCTCGGACTTGATCCGGGGCTGACGGATGAGGGGGGCTCACCCTTACCAAATCCGCTCACCCCGGCGGATGCCGGGGTCCAGTCCTTTGGCTGCAAACGCCGTGCGTGAGGCTCTCACTAGGTCCCGGCGTCCGCCGGGATGAGCGGTGAAAGGGGCAGCCTTCACATCCAGCCCCGCCAATCCCTGAAACTGCAAGGGATTGAGCCCGCCATCCCCCATTTCCTCGCCCCACCCTCGACCTGGCTCATCATCCCCCTGTCCCGTCGCAAGGGAGGGCTCGCTAGGCCGGCGAACCGAAGCGGCGGCGGGGGCGGAGAGAACGGGGGTCTTGTCGAGCCGTTTGTCCTCCATCGCGCGCACCGGGCAAGGGAGCACCCAGCGGAAGGCGGCGACGGATCAGGCGAAGCGTTCAGGAGTGAAGGGGGCAGCGCGCGAACGCGGGCTAATCTCGGGGTCTCAAGTAGCCCGAAGGGCGATAGACCTCACTTCAGACGAGACATCGATGGGGCCTAGCGACGGGGCGAGGCCGCATGCCTCGTCACCCTGGCCAACGCGCGCAGCGAGGCCGAGCCGCGGCCGCGATCTCGCGAGGCGGGCGGTCCTGTTTTCTGAGCCGCAGCCAAAGAAAAGGCCCGCTCCGGTTTCCCGGGGCGGGCCTTGATCTTTCAGCCTGGGCTGGGACCGTATTAACGGCCGCCCGGAACCCGGGGCTTCGGCGCCGGCAGCAGGCCCTCGCGCTGGGCGCGCTTGCGCGCCAGCTTGCGGGCGCGACGGACAGCTTCAGCCTTTTGACGGGCGCGCTTTTCCGAAGGCTTTTCGAAGTGCACGTGGCGCTTCATTTCACGGAAGCTGCCTTCACGTTGCATCTTCTTTTTCAGGGCCTTGAGCGCCTGATCGACGTTGTTGTCGCGAACGAAAATCTGAACCAGGGTTATCTCTCCTTTGGCCGCCCGCCGCGTCCTTTCGAAGGGAGACGGGCAGACAAAATAAAAATCTCGACCGAAAGAACTGAGGCTCTCGGATGAAGGCGCGCTGATACACGACCCATCGGGGCCTGTCCAGATCGACACAGGCAATCGTGATGGGTCGAAATGCCGGACGGAGAGGACTATTCTGGGGATATGACCGACACCGCCGCCTCCGCTCCCAGGACTGACTGGGCCACCCGCATGGAACAGGCCGTGCTGGACGCCGCCCTGACGCGTGCGCCGGCCCTGGGCTGGAACCGTAGACTGGTCCGCGCGGCGTGCGAGGCCAACGGCCTGTCGCTGGGGGACGAGGAGCTGCTGTTGCCGAACGGCGCGCGCGACCTCGCCGTCCTGCTGTCGCGTCGCCACGATTCGCGGGCCTTGAAGGCGCTGGAGGCCACGCCGCCGGAGACGATGAAGATTCGCCAGCGAATCGCCGCCGCCGTCTCGGCGCGGCTGGAGGCGGGGGCCGAGGACCTTGAGGCGGCCAAGCGCTGCGCCGGATTCCTGGCCCTGCCGACCCATGCGGACCTGGGCTTCAAGCTGGCCTGGGAAAGCGCCGATCACCTGTGGCGCTGGGCCGGCGACACGGCCACGGACCAGAACCACTATTCCAAGCGCGCCATTCTGGCCGGCATCCTGATCCCCGCCCTGACCATGCGCTGGTTCGAAGGCCGCGAAGCCGCCGAGGCCTTCGTCGCTCGCCGCATCGAGAACGTCATGGCCTTCGAGAAGTGGAAGGCCGGCAAGGACTTCGACGCCCCCCTGAAAGCGGTCACGGATGCGCTGGGGCGGTTGAGGTATGGGGCGAAGGAAGCTTGAGCGCCCTCTCCTGATGGGAGAGGGTCAGAGGATGCGGTTCACGTGCGCCATCTTGCGTCCGGCGCGGGCCTCGGCCTTGCCGTAGAGGTGCAGGCGGGCGTTCGGTTCGGCGGCCAGGGCGCGCCACTGGTCGACCTCGTCGCCCAGCAGGTTGGTCATTTCGATGCGGGCATGGGCCTCGGTGGGGCCGAGCGGCCAGCCGACGATGGCGCGGATGTGCTGTTCGAACTGGTCGCAGACGCAGCCGTCCTGGGTCCAGTGGCCGGTGTTGTGGACGCGCGGGGCGACCTCGTTCACCAGCAAGACGCCGTCTCCCATGTCGAACAACTCGATGCCCATGACCCCGACGTAGTCGAGGCCGTCGAGGACCGCCGAGGCGATCTCATGGGCGCGTCCTTGCGTCGCCGCATCCACGGCGGCGGGAGCCAGGGTGGTCTTCAGCACCCCGTTGGCGTGGATGTTCTCGCCCAGAGGATAGACGGCGACCGCGCCGTCACGGCCGCGCGCGGCGATCACCGACAGTTCGCGATTGAAGACGGCGGCGGCTTCCAGAACGGCGGGGCGGCGCCCGATGGCGTCGAAGGCGGCTTCGGCGTCGGCGGCGTCCCTGATCCAGACCTGGCCCTTGCCGTCATAGCCTTCGCGGCGGGTCTTCAGCAGGGCGGGCAGGCCCAGCGTCTCGATGGCGGTGGCGAGGTCATCCAGGGTCGAGACGGCGGCGAAGTCGACGGTCGCGGCGCCGACGGCGTTCAGATAGGTCTTCTCGTCCACCCGGTCCTGAGCCACGGCCAGAGCGGTCGGCCCCGGCGCGACCAGGGCGCCGGCCTCGGCCAGCTGCTCGACCGATAGGGCGGGCACGTTCTCGAACTCGAAGGTGACGACGTCGCACAGGCGGCCGAGCGCCTGCAGCGCATCGGGGTCGTCATACGGCGCGGTGATCTGGGCGCGCGAGACGCGGGCCGCCGGGCAGTCGGGCTCGGGGTCGAGGATCACCACGTCGAAGCCGAGGCGCGAGGCGGCCTGGCTCAGCATCCGGCCCAACTGGCCCCCGCCGAGAATGCCGAGGGTCGATCCGGGGGGCAGGGGGAGCTGGGGCAAGTCAGTCCTCGACGGTTTCGGCGACGGAAGCGGTCTGGGCGGCGCGGAAGGCGCTGAGGCGTTCGGCCAAGGCGGGGTCCGACAGGGCCAGGATCTGCGCGGCCAGGATGCCGGCGTTGGCGGCGCCCGCCTCGCCGATGGCCAGGGTGGCGACGGGCACGCCGCCGGGCATCTGGACGATGGAGAGCAGGCTATCCATGCCCTTCAGCGCCTTGGACTGGACCGGCACGCCGAGCACCGGCAGGTCAGTCATCGAGGCGGCCATGCCCGGCAGGTGGGCCGCGCCGCCGGCGCCGGCGATGATGACCTTGTGGCCGTTCGCCTTGGCGGTCGTCGCGAAGTCATAGAGGCGTTGGGGGGTGCGGTGGGCGCTGACGACCTTGGCCTCCCAGGCGACACCCAGCTGATCCAGGCGTTCGGCGGCCAGCTTCATGGTCGGCCAGTCGGAACGGCTGCCCATGATGATGGCGACAGGTGGCGTCGAGGCGGTCATGCGCGAAGGCTCCCCACACGGAAAGCGGCCCGTTACAGCACGCGCGTTGCGCCCGCAACCAAGGTCGCTAGAATCATCCGCGTCGCGAGGGCCTGAGTCGCCCGCGATTCGCGATACCGGAGCCTGACTTGAACCACGTGGCCGAACCGACTGCAGGGACCGATCTGCACGCCGAGATCGAACGGCTGCGCGCCGAAGTCGCCGCCCTGACGGTCCGGGCCGAGACGGCCGAGGCCCTGGCGGATCACGATGTCCTGACGCCTGCGCTGAACCGGCGCGGCTTCATGGCGGTGCTGAACCGCAGCATGGCCTATTGCCGCCGTCACGAGGTCGAGGCGGCCCTGCTCTATCTCGACATGGACGGGTTCAAGGGCGTGAACGACGGTCTGGGCCACGCGGCAGGGGACGCCGCCCTGATGGCCGTGGCTGACCTGCTGCTGGCCAATGTGCGCGAGTCTGACGCTGTCGGGCGTCTGGGCGGCGACGAGTTCGCGCTTCTGCTGATGAACGCGGGCGCCGACGAGGGACGGGAAAAGGCGAAGCGTCTGGCGACGGCCCTGGAAACCGAAGGTTTCGTCTGGGACGGGGCGACGGTGGCCCTAGGCGGCTCGTTCGGCATCCGCGCCTACGCCGGTCAGACCGATCCCGAGGTCTGGCTGTCCGAAGCCGACGCCGCCATGTGGCTGAGGAAGAAGGGCCGCTGAGCCGACGCCGACCTAGGCGATGATGTCGGGCAGGATGCGGTCTTCGATCTTCACGATCTCGTCGCGCAGGGCCAGCTTCTTGCGCTTCAGGCGGGCGATCCGCAGCTGATCGGGGATGGGCATGTGGCCCAGCGCCTCGATCGAGGCGTCGAGGTCGGCGTGCTCCTGCTGAAGCGCCTTCAGCGTATCGCGCAGCTGCTGGTCCTCATCGGACAGGAAAGGTTGGTCGTCGTTCATGGCTCGCCCCGGACGTCCTTGTTCATAGCCGACTGAGGCTCAGGCGGGAAGGCGGTCGGCCAGGATCGTCAGCGCCGGGCGGGGCACCACGCGGGCCCACAGCTTCGCCGTCTCGGCCAGACCGTCGATGGCGCGGCGCGGGGCGTCGGACGGGGCGGGAGCCAGGTCTTCCAGCTCCAGCATCAGGCGGCGCTCGGCGTCCAGCTCCAGCGTCTTGACCTGCTGACGCAGGGCCTCGCGGTGGGCGTCCTCGATGTCGGGGATGGGCGCTTTCAGGATGCGGCGCACAGCGCGAAGCGGGCTGACGATGACGGTGTCATAGGCGCGAGCCGCGTCGCAGGCGGCCTCAATCGTGTCCTCGTCCGGGCGGCGGCCGGTGACGGCGACCCAGGCGGCCCACAGCAGCAGGGGCACGTTCTGTTCGTGGTGGTCCTGCAAGCTCAGGCAGGCCTCGGCCACGCCCGGCGCCTTGTAGGCCGTCAGGGTCCAGGTCCACAGGTCGCTCATGCGCGCGTCGCCCCGGCCTTCAGGCCTTCCCAGCGGCGCACGGCCGCCCAGTCCAGACCGAACAGGTCCAGCGCCCGGCCGACCGACTGGTCCACCATCTCGGCGATCGAATCGGGTCGGGCGTAGAAGGCGGGCAGGGGCGGGGCGATGGTGGCGCCCATCTCGGCCAGCGCCGTCATGGTGCGCAGGTGGCCCAGGTGCAGCGGCGTCTCGCGCACCATCAGCACCAGCGGGCGGCGTTCCTTCAGCACCACGTCGGCGGCGCGGGTCAGCAGGGTCGAGGTCACGCCGGTGGCGATCTCGCTCATGGTCCGCACCGAGCAGGGAGCGACGATCATGCCGAGCGTGCGGAACGAGCCCGAGGCGATGGCGGCGCCGACGTCGGCCAGCTTGTAGGTCACGTCCGCCTTCGACATCAGGTCGTCGGGGCTCAGATCCGTCTCCTGCGACAATGTGAGCAGGGCGGCTTTCGTGACGACCAGATGGCTCTCGACGCCCAGTTCGCGCAGAGCGTCCAGCACCCGCGCGCCATAGACGACGCCGGAAGCGCCAGAGATTCCAACGACCAGCCGCGGGGGCGTCGGGTTCCGTATGGTCGAGTTCACATCTTCGGCCATTTTGACTTCCAGTCTCTCCGTGTCCGGAGCGGCGCAGGGTCACTGCAATGTGATTCCACAGGCCGTCGTTCCGGGCGCTCAGTGTAGTGGTCCCTTAGACATGGAGGCGCAAGCCATGACCATCGAGGCTCGTATTCGCGAACTGGGAAATCGGCACCGGTCGCTGGATGAAACCATTCAGCAGGAGGCGCGCAGACCCACCGCGGACCCGATCCACCTCAGGGAACTCAAGCAGCGAAAGCTCAGGTTGAAGGAAGAGATCACTAGTCTGGAGGCCAGAACCCACTAGCCTCCCCAAAACAGAAACGGCCCCGAAGATCGCTCTTCGGGGCCGTTTCCACATTCAGGGCAGACCGATCAGTCGTTCTTGCCGAAGACCGATTCGGCGGTCGGCTCGGCGCCGGGGCGCACGCGCTCCTCGGGCACGAACTCCGGCTCTTCCGGTTCGGCCTGGATCGACTGCAGGGCGGCGCCGCCGCTCTTGGCGTCGTCCTTGGCCTTCTTGTCGGCGGCCTTCTTGACGATTTCGTCCAGTTGCAGCTGGCCGACCAGGCCGAGCGTCACCGGATCGACCGGCTTGATATTGGCCGAGTTCCAGTGGGTGCGGTTACGCACGGTCTCGATGGTGGACTTGGTGGTGCCCAGCAGCTTGGCGATCTGGGCGTCGGTCACTTCCGGGTGGTTGCGCACGAACCAGGCGATGGCGTCGGGGCGATCCTGACGACGCGACACGGGCGTGTACTTGGGGCCGGTCTTGGACGGCTTCAGCAGTTCGGCGTGGCGGCTGACCACGGCCTTCATGCGGTAGTCGGGATTGTCCTGAGCTTTCTCCAGCTCTTCGCGCGTCAGCTGACCGCCAGTGACCGGGTCCACGCCGCGGATGTCGCGGGCCACGTCGCCGTCGGCGATGCCGCGCACTTCCAGCGGGTGCAGGCCGCAGAAATCGGCGATCTGCTCGAACGAGAGCGAGGTGTTGTCCACCAGCCAGACCGCGGTGGCCTTGGGCATCAGGATGTCGGTCATGGGGCGTGCGTCCCGGCGTTTGCGGCCCGAAAATCGGGCGTTTGAATCGACGGCGCCCGACCTTTCGGCCGGGCGCTGAGAGCTTCTGTATAGGCGCATTCGCGACAAAAGAAAACGTTGTCCGAATATGGCGTACAGCAAAGGTTCATCGGCGATGTTGAACAGTCTGGCTTGTGGTGCGTTGTGCGCCAAAGGATCAGGAAGGACAGCTCTCATGAGACAGTTCGCGATTATCGCCGCCGGCGCAGTCATGGCTTTTGGCGGAGCCGCCGCCGTGCCTGCGGGCTCGGCCGAGGCTCAGGTTCAGACGCGCGGCGCCCCGCGGGGCAGCTATACCCAGAGCTGCACCGGCTCCTACGTCAATCAGGGGCGGCTCTATGCGGATTGCCGCGACAACCGCAACAATGTCCGCGAGACCTCGATCGAACTGGCGCGTTGCTCCAGCGAGGAAATCCGCAACGACAACGGCCTGCTGGTCTGCGGGCGTCACCGCGGGGACTATGAGCGTCCCGGCGGCGGCAACGGGGGCAATCCGGGCTGGCCCGGCGGTCCCGGCGGCGGCAATGGCGGCAATCCCGGCTGGCCCGGCGGTCCGGGCGGCGGCAACGGCGGCGGCTGGGGCAACAGCTCGATCACCGTCTATCGCGACGCCGACTATCGCGGTCAGGCGCTGACCTTCCGCCAGGAAGTTCCCAACCTGCGCAACAGCGGCATGAATGACGCCATCAGCTCGATGCGTCTGGGGCGCGGCAGCTGGGAAGTCTGCACCGACGCCTATTTCCGCGGCGATTGCCAGGTCATCAACGGCGATGTGCGCAACCTGCGCAACATGAACCTGAACGACAAGATCTCGTCCCTGCGGCCCGCGCGTCGCGGCGGCAACTGGTAGGCCTGTGAAACGGGAGGCTACTGCCTCCCGTTTTTCCGGGGCTCAGGTCGTCAGAACGATCTTGCCGACGTGGTCGCCCGCCTCCAGTCGCTGATGGGCGGCGGCGGCCTGGTCCAGGGGGAAGGTCGCCTCGACCCGGGCGCGCACCGCACCGGCGGCGACCCAGGGCCAGACGGTCTGTTCGACGGCTGCGGCCAGGCGGGCCTTTTCGTCCGCCGGTCGGCTGCGCAGGGTCGAGCCGGTCAGGACGATCCGTTTCAGCATGATCCGCATCAGGTCGATCGGGGCCACCGCGCCGGTCAGGGCAGCGATGACCACCCAGCGTCCGCCGGGCTTGAGCGCGTTCAGGTTCAGATCGGCGTAGGCCGCCCCCACCATGTCCAGCACCACGTCGGCGCCGCCCGCCGCCTTGATCGCCGCCAGCAGGTCGCCGTCCGTGGCGTCCAGGCTGACGTCGGCGCCCAAGGCCAGGGCGGCCTCGGCCTTGGCCGCGCCGCGCGAGGTGGCGATGACGCGGGCGCCCGCCGCCTTGGCCATCTGGATGGCCATGACGCCGATGCCGCTGGTGGCGCCGTGGATCAGCAGGGTCTCGCCCGCCTTCAGCCCGCCGCCCTCGAAGACATTGGCGAAGACGGTGAAGACGGTCTCGGGCAGGGCGGCCGCCTGTATGAGATCGAGACCGTCAGGGACGGGCAGGGCATGGCGGGCGTCGACCACGGCGGAGTCGGCGTAGCCGCCGCCGCCCAGCAGGGCGCAGACCCGGTCGCCGACGGCCCAGCGCGTGACGCCGTCGCCCACCGCATCGACCTCGCCGGCGACCTCAAGCCCCAGAATGTCCGAGGCGCCGGGCGGGGCGGGATAGAGGCCGACGCGCTGGACGATATCGGGCCTATTGACCCCGGCAGCGCGCACGCGGATGCGAATCTCGCCCGGCGCGGGCGTCGGCTGGGGCCGTTCCGCCAGACGCAGCGCCTCGGCTGGGCCCTTGCCGCCTTCGATCTCGATGACCCGCATGATGTCTCCGCCGCTTGCAATCGTGCTCGTTGGGGCGTTTTCATACGGCTTCGTGTGGTTTCTGGCCACGGAGACGGTGATGACGTTCGAAGATCTGGAGCCCCGACCCCAGGGCGGCGAGGCGCTGAAGGCGCTGGGCCGCGAGGACCTGGACCTCTATGCGGTGGACGAACTGCACGAGCGCATTGCGGCGCTGGAAGCTGAGATCAAACGGTCGAAGGCCGCCATCGACGGCAAGTCCTCCAAACGCAGCGCCGCCGACGCCCTATTCAATTTCCGCTGATCCGCCTCTCCCGCCATGTCGTAATCCGTGGCATGACGATTGCAGTTCCGGTCCGTGCGGCGTCGTTCTGACCCGCGAGTTTGACGGACGCGCGTGACGTTTCATGGGTAGAACCGAGTTGACTGCCATCGACGCTGACATGGTCGGATTGCGTTCGCGCAGCGCTGAGGTGCTGGATTTCGCGCGCTCGGAGCTGTTCGACCGGACCTTCCGCGAGGGCATGGAACTGGTCGAGGAGACCGCCGCCTATCTGGACGGCGACGGGCGTCAGGATTCGCGCCTGCTGTCGCGCGCCGCCGCCCTGGCCTATGCGGGCGAGAGCATGAAGCTGACCACGCGGCTGATGCAGATCGCCTCCTGGCTGCTGGTCCAGCGCGCCGTGCGTGAGGAGGACATGAGCGCCGCCGCCGCCTGCGAGCCGCGCTATCGCCTGGCCGACCGCAAGGTGGAGAGCGAGCCCAGCCACCGCGAGCTGCCCATCGCCCTGATCGAATACGCTGTGCGCGCCGAGAAGCTCTATGACCGCGTCCTGCATCTGGACCAGCGCATGTATCTGGGCGGCGACGAGGAGCAACCGGTCAATCCGGTGCAGAGCCAGCTGGATCGCCTGCAGGCCGCCTTCGGGGGCTGACGCCCCCGAACACCTTGAAATCGAGGCTTACGGCCCGACGTCGTTGGCGTCGCTGGGGCCGTCGGCGATGACGCGCGGCAGGTTGACGGCGATGCCGAGCGCCTGGGCCAGTTTTTCATCCCGGCGATAGACGTCCTCACGGAAGGCGACCCTGCCCTGACCGTCGACGAAGGCGGTCCAGTAGAGCAGGCGCACGGCGATCTCGCGGCCGGTGGTGACGCGGGTGGTTTCGCGACTGTCCTGGGCGGTGTCGAACTGGGCCAGTTTTGCGGGGTCAGGTTGCAGCAGCAGGCGGGCGAACTCGACCGCATTCTGAACCCGGACGCAGCCGTGGCTGCGCTGGCGCACCGACAGGTTGAAGGCGCCCTTGGACGGGGTGTCGTGCAGGAAGATGGCGTAGCTGTCGCGCAGCTCGAACTTCACATAGCCCAGCGACGACTGCGGACCGGCCCGCTGGATCACCCAGCCGTCCTTGTTGATGTACATGTCGTGGGCGGCCAGATAACCGGGCCCCTTGGGCAGGATCTCGCGGCGGGCGATGCCCATCGGCACGGTCCAGGGCGGGTTGGCCACGACCGAGGCGAAGGGTTTTTCCAGGCTGGGCGTCTGATTTTCGGCCGAGCCGACCACGACGCGGTTGGAGTGAACCGGCTTGCCGTCCTTCCAGTAGACCATGATGGCGGCGGCGGTGTTGACCTCGATCCGCTCGGGATTGAGGTCGCGCTTGAGCCAGCGGCGGCGCTCCAGGTTCAGGGCGATCTGGCGGGCGCGGTCCTCGGCCGAGGCCCCGAGCGAGCGTTGGGTGCCGGCGCCGATGCGACCGTCGGCGCCCAGGCCGTGGCGTGTCTGGAAGCTGCGGACGGCCTGTTGAAGTTCCGACCCATAGGTCAGGTTGCCCTTCAGGCGTTCGCCGGCGGCGGCGCTGAGGTCGCCCTCGGCCACCAGGCGGGCGATCAGGGCGGGGATGCGGTTGTCGCTGGTTCCCGGCTCGATCGTGCCGCCCTGACGGAAGGCGGGCCAGCCGCCGGCGCGGGTGATGCGGCGATAGCGGGCGTAGCCGGCCGACAGGTTGGTGTAGCCGATGTCGGTGGGGGCCAGGCCGTCGAACCACTGGCTCAACTGGTTGGCGCTGACCGCCTGGGTCAGGCCGGTCGGGATGTCGACGCTGTTCTTCTGCATCTCCCACAGGTCCTCGACCGTCTCGGGACGGACGCGGCCCTCGGCCAGAACGCGGGCATAGGTCACGGCGGCGGCGGTGGTGCGGATCTCGGCCGAGGCGGGATCGGCGGCCAGGCCGACGAAGTCGAAGAAGTCAACGGCGGGCAGGGCGTGGCGTTCGGCCCCGGCGGCGACTTCCTGCAGGACGCGCAGGCGGTCGGCGGTCCAGATCGGCCGGCCGCCGGTCAGTTGATAGACGGCGCGGACGTCGGCCTGAACGGCCTCTGGCAGGCGGCCGGCCTGGGCGTCGAAGCCGGCGATGAAGACCTGGGGGTCGACCGATCGGGTCTGCGCCAGGGCGGAGGAGGCCGCGCCAAGGGTCAGGGTCGCTGTCGCGGCGCCAAGGCCCAATTCCCGTCGGTTCATTCTACAGCTCTTAAGTCCGGTCCGGCGCCAGACCCGTCGCCTGCGCCCCGAAGGATCGAACGCCCCCATGTTATCGACGTTCCGGGCAAACAAAAAGCGCCGGCCCTTCGGACCGGCGCTTCTGTGGCGACTTTGTCGCAGCCCCGAAGAAGGGCTGTAGGGCTTACTTCTTGATGAAGCCGCCGAACTTGTTGTTGAAGCGCGACACGCGGCCGCCGCGGTCCAGCATCTGGGCGTTGCCGCCGGTCCAGGCGGGGTGCGTCGACGGGTCGATGTCGAGGGCCAGCGAGGCGCCTTCCTTGCCGTAGGTCGAACGGGTCTGGAAGGTGCTGCCGTCAGTCATCACAACCGTGATGAAGTGGTAGTCGGGGTGCGTGTCCGCTTTCATCGATCTGATCCGTCTCTGCGCTTCGACGATGCCGACCGTCAGTGCGCGTAAATAGAGAAACCCGCCGAGGCTGCGGCGGGAATGAGGGGCGGCGTTTACACCGGGGGGCGTTCCGGGGCAAGAGCGCGAGTATGACCCAAGTTTCCACGCCCTCCGCGCCTCAAGACGCCGCTTCAGCGGCGAGGGGCCGCCCCGGCGCCGGCGCCCTGCTGGTTGAACAGATGGACGAGGCGGGCGGCAAGCGCGCCAAGACCCGCAACATCAAGCCCCTGGGGCGTTTGCTGCCCTTCATGATGCGCCACCGGCTGGATGCGGGGATCGCCGGTCTGTGGCTGATCTTCTCGACGGCGGCGTCGCTGGGGCTGACGGCGACGGCGCGCGGCGCCATCGACAACGGCTTCGAGAACGGCGGGCGCGACATCAACACCTGGTTCCTGATTCTGGGCGCCAACGCCCTGATTCTGGGATTGGCGACGGCCTTCCGTTACTTCTACGTCACCAAGACCGGCGAGCGGGTCATCGCCGACCTGAGGACGGCCCTGTTCAAGCGCATCCTGACGCTGGACCCGGTCTTCTTCGCGCATATGCGGACGGGGGAGGTGCTGTCGCGTCTGACCACGGACATCCAGTTGGTCGACACCCTGCTGACCACCTCGGTCAGCTATGCCCTGCGCAACTTCTTCACCCTGATCGGCGGGGTCATCCTGCTGTTCTTCGTCAGCCCCAAGCTGACCGGCTTCGTCCTGTTGATCGTGCCGGTGCTGATCGTGCCGCTGTTCATCTTCGGACGGCAGGTGCGCAAGCTGACGGTCAAGTCGCAGGACACCTTCGCCAACGCCGTCGGCTTCGCCGGCGAGAGCGTGGACGCCATCGAGACGGTCCAGGCCTTTGGCCGTGAAAAGAGCGCCATCGGACGCTTCGGCGCGGCGGTGGAAGAAGCCTTCGGCGTCTCCCTGATCCGCATGCGGGCGCGCGCCGTCATGACGGCCATGATCATCGTGGTGATGTTCGGCGGCGTGACCCTGGTGCTGTGGCTGGGCGCGCAGGACGTGATCGCCGGGACCATGACGCCGGGGGCGCTGTTGCAGTTCGTCCTGCTGTCGGTCTTCGCCGCCGGCGCCGTGGGCGCTCTGGGCGAGAGCTGGGGCGACGTGCAGAAGGCCGCGGGGGCCATGGAGCGCATTGACGAACTGATGCGCGCCGTTCCCGCCATCGCCCCGCCCGCGTCGCCCGTCGCCCTGCCGCAGCCGCCGCGGGGCGAGGTGTCGATGTCGGCGGTGGACTTCGCCTATCCGGGCCGTCCCGACCTGCCGGCGCTGAAGGGCTTCAGCCTGACCGTACGTCCGGGCGAGACGGTGGCCCTGGTCGGGCCGTCGGGCGCGGGCAAGTCGACGGTCTTCCGCCTGTTGCTGCGCTTCTATGATCCGCAGTCGGGGCTGGTCTCGGTGGACGGGGTGGACGTGCGCGCCGCCGATCCGGTCGAGGTGCGCGAGCGTTTCGCCTGGGTGTCGCAGGAGGCGCCCCTGTTCTCGGGCTCGGCGCTGGAGAACATCCGCTTTGGCCGCGAGGCCGCGACGCTGGAAGAGGCCCGCGCCGTGGCCGACGAGGCCCAGGCGCTCGGCTTCATCGAGGCCCTGCCGCAGGGCTTTGACACGCCGCTGGGCGAGCGCGGCAAGAGCCTGTCGGGCGGGCAGCGGCAACGTCTGGCCATTGCGCGGGCCCTGGTGCGCGAGGCCCCGATCTTGCTGCTGGACGAGGCGACGAGCGCTCTGGACGCCGAGAACGAGCGCCTGGTGCAGGCGGCGCTGGATCAGGCCATGGAGGCGCGCACGACCCTGGTCATCGCCCACCGTCTGGCCACGGTCCTGAGGGCCGACCGCATCGTCGTCATGGACGGCGGCCAGGTGGTCGAGGAGGGCACCCACGCCGAGCTGACGGCCAAGGGCGGGCTCTATGCCCGACTGGCGGCCTTGCAGTTTCAGGGGACCTAAGGGCGGGCGTTCTCCTCCCCATTTCATGGGGAGGTGGCGCGGCAGCGCAGCCGACGTGACGGAGGGGGCGACACCACGTCTGACGTTTGCGCCGCCCCCTCCACCGCTACGCGGTCCCCCTCCCCATGAAATGGGGAGGAAAGAGTTGGATGGCCGTTGCACTGTGATCAGAAAAAAAACAGTGCAATTGGTGCAATCGCCTGCGGAGTAGGCGGCGATCCTCCCCCGTGAATGGGGGAGGATTGAAGGGCGTTTGCGGCTGCGACGATGTCAAAGAACGCGAGCATGATAACGCAGCCTGGGGCGGCGCCATGAGTTGCGCTTCGGAGCGCTGAAAAAGGCTTTGAGATCAAGGCGCGAGGCAGCGGCGTTGTGATGGCTGACGGGCCTTTCCTCCCTGTTCGCGGAGCGAATGGGGAGGTGGATCGGCGGCGCAGCCGACGAGACGGAGGGGGCGGCTCGACGGTAGCGTTTGTGTCGCCCCCGCCACCGCTACGCGGTCCCCCTCCCCACAGAGTGGGGAGGAAAGAGAGGCGTTAGCGCGCCGCCACCGCCTTGCCGGGGAAGTCGCTGAACACGGCGTCGACGCCGAGGGCGTGGAAGGCTTGCAGGTAGGCGGTCAGGTCGCCGTGGTCGGCGGGGGCTTCGCCGCGGCGGTGTTCCAGGGGCAGGAAGGCGTTTTCGGCCCGGAAGGTCCAGACCACGACCTTGAGCCCCGCGGCGTGGGCGTAGGCGATCAGAGGCGTGGGGGGCAGGCTGCGACCCGAGGCGTCGCGGGGCAGGATCATGCCCGTCTCGACCCCGATGGCGTCGGCATAGGCGGCGACAGCGCTGAGGCCCTCGGGCGTGCTCATGGCGGCGTAGGTCAGGTCGGGCCGGTCGGCGGGGCCGCCCGAGACGCTCATCAACTGAAGCAGGGGGGCGTCGATGCGGGCGTTCAGCCTTTGCAGCGGCCCGACCTCGAAGCACTGGATCAGGAGGGGGGCGTCGGCGTCGGTCAGGCCGTGGCGCTCCAGCGTCGCGACGAGTGAATCCTCCATCGGCAAGCCGAGGCCGGCGAAATAGGAGGGGTGTTTCAGCTCGGGCGCGACGCCGATGACGCGGCCGGCGCGGGCGCTCTCTTCGCGGGCCAGGGCCACGACCTCGTCGAAGGTCAGGAAGGGCTCCTGATCGTTCCAGGCGCTGTTGGCGGGGCGGAGCAGGGGCAGTCGCTCGCGGGCGCGCAGGGTCTTCAACTCAGCCAGGGTGAAGTCTTCGGTGAACCAGCCGGTGGTCTGGACGCCGTCGATGACCTTGGTCGCGCGTCGGGCGGCGAACTCGGGCCGTTCGGCCACGTCGGTCGTGCCGCCGATCTCGTTTTCATGACGGACGACGAACTGGCCGTCGCGGGTCATGACCAGATCGGGTTCGATGAAGTCCGCGCCCTGTTCGATGGCCAGGCGATAGGCCGAGGCGGTGTGCTCGGGGCGTTCGCCGGACGCGCCGCGATGGGCGATGACTTGGGGGGCGGGCGCAGACATGGCGTCAGGATGGGCCGGATCGCGCGCCGAGGGTAGGGGCAGATACGACGAAGGCGGCGGGTCAATGACCGCGCCGCCCCCACCCGACCTCGCCTGACGGCTCGGCCACCCTCCCCATGAAGGGGAGGGAGAATTCTAGTTTACGCCGCTTGCAGCAGCTTGCGCAGCTGCGGGTGCAGTTCGGGGTTCGAGGCCACGATCTGCTTGCCGTTCTTGGGGTCGCCGTCGATGTCGATGGTGGTGACGGTGCCGCCGGCTTCGGTGACGAACAGGATGCCCGCCGCCACGTCCCACGGTTGCAGGTTACGCTCGAAGAAGGCGTCGTAGCGGCCGGCGGCCACCCAGGCGAAGTCCAGCGAGGCGGCGCCGAGGCGACGGATGCCGGCGACGCGTTGGCCGACCGCGTGGATGTCCTTGATCGACTGGGCGTGGCCGGTCTTGCCGATGAAGGGCAGGCCGGTCGAGATCAGGCTCTCGGACAGGTCGCGACGGCCCGAGACGCGGATGCGCTGGTCGTTGAGGTAGCAGCCCTTGCCCTTTTCGGCCCAGAACAGCTCGTTCATGACGGGGTTGTAGGTGACGCCGGCGACGATCTCGGACGAACCGTCGGGATGCTTGCGCTCCAGGCCCACCGTGATGGCGAAGTGGGGCATGGCGTGCATGAAGTTGGTGGTGCCGTCGATCGGGTCGACGATCCAGGTGTGCGACTTGTCGGTGCCTTCGACCATGCCGCGTTCCTCACCGAGGAAGCTGTAGCCGGGGCGGGCCTTCATGAGCAGTTCGAAGAGGGTGTCCTCGGCCTTCAGGTCGGCGGCCGTGACGAAATCGCCGGGCCCTTTGCGCGAAACCTGAAGCTGGGCGACTTCGCCGAAATCGCGAAGCATGGGGCGTGCGGTCTTGCGCACGGCGCCGATGATGACCTGAACGAGAGCAGAGGCGAGGGCCATGGGGTTCTCCTGGTCCGGCTGTCCTTGAAGGCCCTGTTTGGCCCGGAGAGACGGAGAAGCAAAAGGGGCGCGGACCATCCGCGCCCCTGTAGATTATGTCTTATGCCCGACCTTGGCCGGGAAAGACGGTCTTTGTTAGTCCGCGCGGCGGACGTATTCGCCGGTGGTGGTGTCGACGATGATGCGCTCGCCGGCCGACATATAGGGCGG
The DNA here is from genome assembly GCA_029203145.1 of Candidatus Brevundimonas phytovorans. NCBI lineage: Bacteria > Pseudomonadati > Pseudomonadota > Alphaproteobacteria > Caulobacterales > Caulobacteraceae > Brevundimonas > Candidatus Brevundimonas phytovorans. The sequence goes on along the minus strand of CP119309.1, from coordinate 2,085,604 downwards.
GATCATGATGCGGACGCCGTTGTTGGCGATCGCCGGCTTGTACGACGACGACGCCGTCTGGCCCTTCACAGTGGGCTCGGTCTCGGCGACTTCGAGCGTGACCTGTTCCGGCAGTTCCAGGCCGATGGGGCGGTCTTCATGCATCTCGATGATGACCTTCATGCCCTCTTGCAGGTAGGGGATGCGTTCGTCGCCGACCCAGCCCTTTTGCAGTTCGATCTGCTCGTAGGTGGCGTCGTCCATGAAGACCAGGCTGTCGCCGTTGTCGAACAGGTAGGAGAAGTCCTTCTGTTCCAGGGTGACGCGCTCGACCTTGTCTTCCGAACGGAAGCGTTCGTTCAGCTTGTTGCCGGTTTCGAGGTTCTTGGCCTCGACGTTGGCGAAGGCGCCGCCCTTGCCGGGCTTGACGTGGCTGGCCTTGGTGACGACCCAGAGGCCGCCGTTATGTTGCAGGACCATGCCGGGTTTGATGGTGTTGCCGTTGATTTTCATAGAAACCGCTGGATCTGAGGGCTGGGGGCGGCCCGGCCGCTCGTGGGCGGGCGCGCGAAATCGCGGCGAGCCGTAGAGGAACAGCGGAAAAAGGGCAATGGGGGCGCTGATCGCCGGTCTGCGGATTTAGTGGACGGTCGGTACCTTGCGCAGTCTGGCTTCGGCCTTGTTGGCCAGGCGGACGCCCATGCCGGTGGGCGAGGCCAGCTTGCCCGCCGCGGGGTCCAGCTTGCGCGCTTCGTGAGCGAAGGCGGCGGCGAGGCCGGCTGAAGACATGGCGGCGGCCATCTGGGTCGTCAGCCGTGTCGGACGCACGGCCAGCCAGACGGCGCTGACGGCCTGGGCCGCGATCCACAGGGCCATGGCGGTGCGGCGCTCGGGGCGGGCGGGGGCGTTCCAGACACGAACGGCGGAAAGGGTGGTGGCGGAGAACATGGCGGGCAGGATCAGGCTGATCGGACCGCGCGGGCGTTCAGTGATCGGGGCGTCGCCGCCGAGCGGCTGGAGTGCGCGGCGGGGCTGGGGGCGGATCAGCTTTGACGCGGCGGTGGTGGCGGCCAGGGCGAAGCCGGCGGTCAGGGCCACGCCCAGTGCGACATGGGTCCAGTTCCGGCCCTCGGCGTTGAGGAAGTCGGCGGCCTGGTCGCGGGCGGTGTCGAGGGCGTCTTCGATGCTGGTCATGAGACCGAAATGGCCGGACGCGGAAACTCGTTCCCGCGCCCGACATCCGGAAGATGGATCAGTTGCCGGTGGCGGCGCCGTCGGTCTTGATCTCGCTCATGGCGGACTGGAGGTAGTTCTGGGCGCCCAGCAGTTCGATCAGCTTGTGCTGGTTTTCGAGGAAGTCGACGTGCTCCTCGGTGTCGGCCAGGATCTTCATCAGCAGGTCGCGGCTGACGTAGTCGTGGGCGGCTTCGCATTGAGTGACGGCGTCGCGGGTCGTGGCGCGGCTGTCGATTTCCAGTTGCAGATCGGCGCCGAGGCATTCGATCGGTTCCTCGCCGACCTTGAGCTTGTGCAGGTCCTGCAGGTTGGGCAGGCCGTCGAGGAAGAGGATGCGCTTGATCAGCATGTCGGCGTGTTTCATCTCGCCGATCGATTCCTGATAGATCACGTTGCCGAGGTGGCTGAGGCCCCAGCTTTCGAACATGCGGGCGTGCAGGAAGTACTGATTCACCGCCGTCAGCTCGTTGGTCAGAACTGCGTTCAGGGTGCGGATGATCGCCGGATCGCCCTTCATGGTCGTCGCCTTTCGTCATGGGCGGCGAAGGGAGGCCGGAACGGCGCTCCAGACTCAATCGCTGCCGGATGTGAAGGCTTTTACCACGGCAAAGGCGTCGCGGACGAATTGCGAGTACTTATCACTGCATTGATAGTGCGAGTGAATTTCGTCTTCAGGCGCGCTGGACTACTCGGCGGCGAGGGCGAAGGCCGCCTGGGTGTCCTGGATCATCTGTCGCATTTCGCAGACGCATTTGGCGCACTGGGCAGAGCATTGATTGGACGCGAAAATATCCTTCGGGCGGGTGGCACCCGCCTCGATGGCCTGGGCGACGTCACGTTGGCGAAGGCCGTTACAGTTGCAGACGTACAAGGCGGCGTGCCCCGAAGCAGTTACTGAGAATGGCTCGCTATAGCATTTCTTAAGGCGAGTGCAAATCGTTCGCATAGGGCTGCGACATTGACGCCCGGCGCGCGGACGGGCAGGGCGGGAGGCATGGCACGTCAACCCGCAACCCCGCCCCGTCCGCCCTGTCAGCTGTATCTGATCACACCGCCGGTCATCGCCGATCTGGACGCCTTCGCCGGCCTGCTGGAACAAGTCCTGTCGGCGGGCGACGTCGCGGCCTTGCAGATCCGGCTCAAGGACGCCTCTGACGATCAGATCAAGGCCGCCGTGGCGCGCCTGGCGCCGATTGCTCAGGCGCATGGCGTCGCCGTGATCCTGAACGACCGGCCTGACCTGGCCAAGGCCACGGGCTGCGACGGGGTGCATGTGGGCCAGGACGATACGCCGGTGGCCGAGGCGCGGCGCATCATGGGGCCGGACGCCATGATCGGCGCCACCTGCCACGATAGCCGCCACCTGGGCATGGAGGCCGCTGAAGCCGGGGCTGACTATGTCGCCTTCGGCGCCTTCTTCCCGACCGAGACCAAGCAAACGACCCACCGCCCCGACCTGGTCGAACTGACCATCTGGCAGGAGACGATGGAGACCCCGTGTGTCGCCATCGGCGGCGTCACGGTCGAGAACGCCGCGGCTGTGGCGGCGGCGGGGGCGGATTTCGTGGCCGTCAGCGCGGGCGTCTGGCGCCACCCCGAGGGGCCGGCGGCGGCGATTCGGGCGTTTAACGCCGTTCTCGAAAGCGCCTTCTGACTTCAGAGGATGTTTAGGAAGGTCCGGCAGGATGGGGTGTTAGTCGCGTACACCGGACCCGATCATGACGATGAGCCGAGCGCTCGACAGGGCTGAGCCTGCTTTCGACGTCGCGCCTGCGGAGGGCGGCGTCGCTGCGTCTGCGCCCAATGCAGCCTTCTTCCGACAGCCCTTGGCGCCGATCCTGACGGCCATGGGCGTGACCATCCTGGTCGTGCTGGCGATCAGCTTCGCTCGCACCAACGGCTTGGTCGCCGCCCTGTGGGGGGCGGGCGGGCTGGCGATGGCGGTCTGGCTGCGCGGCGGCCGGGGTCTGACCTATGATCTGGGGTTCGGCGTCCTGGTGGTGACGGGCGTGCTGGCCGGCGAGTTCCTGGTCGGCAACGGCCCGCTGCTGTCGCTCATGTTCATGACCATGAACCTGCTGGAAATCGTGCTGGCGGTGGTGCTGATCCGTCGCTTCGTGCCGGGTCTGAGCGTTACTTCGGTTGAGGGGCTGGCCCGGTTCCTGGGGGCCTGCGCCGCCGCACCCCTGCCGTCCGCAGTGCTGAGCGCCCTGGCGTTGAACGCCATGCTGGATGTGAACGTCTTTGACGGCCTGAGAATCTGGTGGTTCGGGCACGCCCTGGGCTTTGCCGTGATCGGCGCCTTCGGGTTGGCGTTGCAGCGTCGTCATCTGGTGATCGCGCGTCAGCCGGGGCGTCTGGCCGAGGGCGCCGTCCTGCTGGGGATGATCGGCTTTGCCTGTTACGCCATCTTCTCTCACCTGAGCCTGCCCTACGGCTTCCTGTTGATGCCGCTGCTGTTGATGATGGCGGTGCGCTTCCGGGTGTCGGGCATCGCCCTGGCGCTGGTCGTGGTCACGATCATGGCTATCGGCGGGACCATGGCGGGACACGGACCCTATCACTCGTTCGGGGCCGAGAACCGGGCGCTGCTGGCGCAGCTTCTGGTGCTGCTGGGCTATATGCCCATCCTGATGGTCGCAGCCCTGCTGGAGGAGCGCGATCGGCTGGCCGAGCGGGCGCGGGCCGGTCGCGAGCGGGCCGAGCGGGCCTCGGCGGCCAAGTCGCGGCTGCTGGCCAACGTCGCCCATGAGATCAAGAGCCCCGTCGGCGGCATCATCGGCATTGGCGAACTGTGGGCGGGCGGCCAACTGGGCGCGACCTCGGCCGAACAGGTCGAGATGGCGCAGATGCTGGTCAAGACGGCGCGTCAGGTCGAGACCCTGGCGCATGACCTGCTGGACGTGGCGCGGGCGGAATCCGGCGCGGTCAAGGTGGAGCTGCGGCCCACCGACGTGGCGGGTCTGCTGGACGACGTTCGCCGCAGCCTGATCCTGAAGCCCGAGACTCGGGGTCTGTCGGTCGAGGTGGCGGTCGAGGGCGACGCCCTGATTGCGCAGGCGGATTCGCAGCGCCTGGCCCAGGTGATCGGCAATCTGGCCGGGAATGCGGTCAAGTACGGCGCCTCCGGCGGGCGAGTGCTGATGCGCGCCGTCTGGGCCGACGACCGCGTGCGGATCGAGGTGGTCGATTTCGGCCCCGGCCTGAGCCTGGAGAAACAGGCCCAGTTGTTCGAACCGTTCAACCGGCTGGGGCTGGAGCGTTCGGCCATCGAGGGGCATGGCATCGGCCTGGCCCTGGCCAAGCGGCTGACCGAGCTTCAGGGCGGGGATATCGGCGTGATCTCGACGCCGGGCCACGGCGCGACCTTCTGGGTCGAACTGCCCGCGGCTTGACCGCCGGGCGGAGCGGGGGCCAAGGTCGCCGCATGAAAACCGCGCTTATCGCCTCCGTCCTGCTGAGCCTGGCCCCGGCGGGCCAGGTCCTGGCCCAATCAAAGGCTTCTTCGCAGAGCGTCGAGGAACTGACCCGACTGCTGAACGGCGGCCCGCCCGCTGCGGCGCGCCCTGCGCCTGCTCCGACGCCGACGCCTGCTCCGACGCCAGCGCCCGCCGCGCCGGTTCGATCGACGGTCGCGGCGACGCCGAGACCGGCGTCCGTGCAGACGGCCCCGGCTGAGCCGCCGGTCAGAGCCGCGCCGACGCCTGTCGCCCCGGCGCAGGTTGCGCCCGCGCCGCCGCCCGCGCCCGCTTCGGAGCCGCCGCCGCCCGCGCCGCCGCCCGCCGTCCCGCTCAGCCCGGCGGCGGTCGCCGCCCTGCCGTTCCGCATCGACCTGCCGAGCGGGTTCCAGCTATTTGAAGGTCGCAGCGCCCCGGACGCCAAGGTCTGGTCCGTGCGAAAGGCGGGCAAGACCTTCGCCATGATCTACGCCGGGCCGTCTTCGCAGTTTCCCATCTATGACGGCGAGCAGGTGACGGCTGCGGGCCGCGTCTCGGTCATCGTGCCCGAGGGCACGCGTCGGATCGCCATGGAGCACCTGTTCCAGCGCCCGGTCGCACCGACCGAAATCCACGTCTGGCTGATGAGCCTCGACGGCGCCGACCGTGACGCCGCCGAGCGACTGGCTCAGTCGGTCGACCCCCGGTAACGGGGGCGCCGGGTCTATTCGGACCAGACGGCCAGATCGTTGCCGGACGGGTCGCGGAAGTGGAAGCGGCGCCCGCCGGGGAAGGCGAAGATCGGGTGGGTGATTTCCCCGCCCGCCGCCTGCACCTTGGCCAGCATGGCCTCAAGGTCTTGGGCGTAGAGGATGGGCAGGGGCTTGGGCGTCATGGCCTCGGTGGTGAAGCCGCCGTCCAGGCCCTCGCCAAAGGCCGCGTAGTCGGGGCCGTAGTCCTGAAACACCCAGCCGAAGGCCGAGGCGTAGAAGGCCTTGTGCGCCGCCATGTCAGTGGCGGGCAGTTCGAGGTAGTCCAGCTTGCCGTCTTCGCGCATCGCGACTCTCCAGAAAATGGAGGCGGACGCTTGCACGACGGACGATCCTGCGCAAACCTGCAAATGGTTCGCAAATGCAGGAGTCGGCCCATGATTGTCCTCAGCGCCGGATGCGCATCGCTGGCTTCCCTCATGCGCGATGTGGAACGATGCGCGGGGCGGGAAACGAAACGGGCGCCAGTCGGAAACGACCGACGCCCGCGTCTGGTGTGCATCAATGACGGCGATCAGCGCGCCGTCTGGGTCTCGCCCGCGCGCCACACGCGATAGCGCACCTCGACGTCCGACGGGGCGTAGACCACCACCGGCAGGCGCGAGTTGTAGCGGATCAGCGGCTGTTCCTGCGTGGTGACGAAGGCCTGGCGCTGTGAGCCGGGCGGACAGCCCATCATCGTGCTGGCGGCGTTTCCCAGGGCCGGCAGGACGTAATAGTCATAGCCCCAGCCCTCTGCCGTCCGGGTTTCCAGGCGACCGCCGAAGACCTGGCGGTTGCAGTCCACCGTCTGGGTCTTGCCCAGGATCAGCTCGACCTTCAGCGCGCCTTCGTCGGCCTGGGCGGGCAGGGTGATGACGTGGCGCGTCTGGCCCGCCGTCGCGGCCGGGAAGGCCTTCAGGGCGTCAGCGGCGTCGGTCTGAGCCGAGGACGTGCTGTCGTTCATGGCGCTTTCCGCCTGGGCGGTGGCGCAGGCGGCCAGGGTCAGGGCGGCGACGCCGGCGAAGAGAGAGGGGAGGATTTTCAAAAGCGTAGTCTCCACGGCCAAGGTTAGCGTGACCGTGGAGAACGTTGCAGGATCAGGCCAGTTCCACGGCCATGGCGACGGCTTCGCCGCCGCCGATGCACAGGGAGGCCACGCCCTTCTTGCCGCCGCGCGCCTGAAGCGCCGCCAGCAGGGTGGACAGGATGCGTGCGCCCGAGGCGCCGATGGGGTGGCCGAGCGCCGTGGCGCCGCCGTTGACGTTCAGCTTGGCGCGGTCGATGCCCAGTTCCTGTTGCGCGATCATGGCGACGACGGCGAAGGCTTCGTTGACCTCCCACAGATCCACATCCTCGACCGACCAGCCCGCCTTCTTCAGCGCCTTCTGCATGGCGGGGACGGGGGCGGTGGTGAACAGGCCCGGCTCATGGGCGTGGGCGGCGTGGCTGACGACGCGGGCGACGATGGGCAGGCCGAGCGCCTTGGCCGTGCTTTCGCGCGTCATGACCAGGGCGGCGGCGCCATCCGAGATCGAAGAGGCGTTGGCGGCGGTGATGGCGCCGTCCTTGGTGAAGGCGGGGCGCAGGGTGGGGATCTTGGCCGGGTCGGCCTTGCCGGGCTGCTCGTCCTCGCTGACCACGACAGGGCCTTTACGCGTAGCGACCTCGACCGGGACGATCTCGGCCTTGAAGGCGCCCGAGGCGATGGCGGCCTTGGCGCGGGTCAGGCTCTCGATGGCGTACTCGTCCATCGCTTCACGGGTGAACTGATACTGGGCCGCCGCGTCCTCGGCGAAGACGCCCATGGCCTTGCCGGGGGAATAGGCGTCCTCAAGGCCGTCCATCATCATGCTGTCGACGATGACGTCGTGGCCGATGCGGGCGCCGCCGCGGTGCTTGGTCATCAGATAGGGGGCGCCGGTCATGGACTCCATGCCGCCGGCGACGATGACCTCGGCGGTGCCGGCCAGCAGGGCGTCATGCGCCATCATGGCGGCTTGCAGACCCGAGCCGCACATCTTGTTCACCGTGGTCGCCTCGACGTGCTTGCCGAGTCCGGCGCCGATGGCGGCCTGACGGGCCGGGGCCTGGCCCAGGCCGGCGGGCAGGACGCAGCCCATGAAGATCTGCTCGACCTTTTCAGGGGCGAGGCCGGCGCGCTCGACAGCGGCCTTGACCGCAGCGGCGCCCAGGTCGGTAGCCTTGACCGGCGACAGCGCGCCCTGGAAGCCGCCCATGGGCGTGCGGGCGAAGGAGACGATGACGACGGGATCAGTGGCGGCGGTCATGGGGGGCGTTTCCAGTATGAATCGTTTCGCGGGGGATTAGGGGAGGCGGAGGGCCGCTGGCAAGCGGCGCCCAAGAAGAGTGGAGGCCTAAAGCAGCTTCCTGCGCTGACGGGCCAGGGCCAGCGGGCGACCGTCCGCGCCCCAGGCCACGGCCTCGTCCAGCGACCAGCCCAGGCCGTGATCCAGCAGCCGGTACTCGAAGAAGGCCCAGCCGTCGGGCGCGGTTTCCGGCGTCGGATCATTGATGAAGTCGTAGCGCAGATCGACGCTGGTCATCATCGGCGGCGCCTTGAAGGCTGTCCAGGCGGGCGGATAGAGGGCGTCCAGCAGATAGCAGAGCCGCAGTTCGTCCAGCGGCGCGCCGTCGCGGGTCCGCATCCAGACCCGCTCGACGGCGGGCTTGCCTTCGTTGCCGCCCAGAATGTTGGGGCCGCCGTCAAAGCGATAGTCGACGTGTTGCGAGAAGCGGGGGGCCATGGGGCCGCTGAGGCCCGGCGCGTCGCTGTCCAGCAGGGGCGGCGGGGTGAGCAGGGGGGTGAGGGTCTCGGCGCTGGCGCCGTCGGCGCCGTAGGTGGCGCTGGCGTGGTGGGTCAGGCGCGAGCCCTGCCCGCCCTCGACCACGGCATAGGCGACGTTGCGGCCGCCGCGCAGCAGACGCGGGCGGAAGTGGATCGGCTGGCCGTACCTGGCGGCGGCCAGGTACTGGACGGTCAGGCTGCGCAAGGGGGCCTTGAGGTCCAGGCCCTGCCGCATGGCCCCGGCGCACAGGGCCGCCAGCAGACCCCCGAAGGGAAAACCCGCCTCGGGCGGGGCGGCGATGGGGCCGTTGGAGAATTCGCCGGAGAGATGGGCGCTCAGGCCCCCGTCTTCGGGCGTCAGGGTCAGGGCGTCGTGCAGCAGGTCGGCTTCGGTCATCGGTCCACGCAACAGGCGAAAGAGGCGGGCGGAGACTGAAGCGTCGCCGCCGGCAAGTCGAGGAAGGCAGGAAGACGGCCGGGAAGCCGCAAGTTAGTTGCCAAAAGAAACTGACAAACTGCGTCCCGATTGGCAACCCACTTGTCAAAAGCCTGACGCGGGGTCACTTTCCGTCCATGGGACGCACCGCCGACTATAGCCGCCAGAGCTGCTCGATCGCCGCCACGCTGGAGGTGATCGGCGACCCGTGGACCCTGCTGGTTATCCGCGACGCCTTCAACGGCGTACGCCGGTTCGAGCAGTGGCAGGAGCGGCTGGGCGTGGCGCGCAATGTCCTGGCGGCGCGTCTGAAGTTGCTGGTGCAGCACGGGGTGCTGGAGCCGCAGCTCTATTCCGAGCGCCCGCCGCGCAACGAATATGTCCTGACGGCCAAGGGCAAGGACCTGTACGGGGTGCTGGTGACGCTGCACGCCTGGGGCGAGAAACACGTCTATGGCGAGGCCGACAGCGGCGTCGCCATGATCCACAAGACCTGCGGCCACGACCTCAAGCCCCGCATCGCCTGCGGCCATTGCAACGAGATCGTCAAACCCCGCGACATCGAACTGACCTGGGCCGAGAACCGCCCGACGGTCGGCGATATGATGCCGAAGGAAGACGCGGCCTAGGCAGTTGCAAGCGGACGCGCTGAATGTCCGCTAGGGGGAGCAGACCCCAGCGATGACTTTGGCTTCGCCAATCGCTCGCCTTTCCCAGACGACGAAAGCCGGCCGCGCTTGCGCACGACCGGCTCCCGTCATCCCTTGACGCACACCACCTGACGCAGGGTGTGCACGACCTCGATCAGGTCGGCCTGGGCCGCGATGACCGCGTCGATATCCTTGTAGGCCATCGGCGTTTCGTCGATCACGTCGGCGTCCTTGCGGCACTCGACGCCCTGGGTCGCGCGGACGTGGTCTTCGACCGTGAAGCGGCGCTTGGCCTCGGTCCGGCTCATGGCCCGACCGGCCCCGTGCGAGCAGGTGCAGAAGCTGTCTGCATTGCCCTTGCCGCGCACGATGAAGGACTTGGCCCCCATCGAGCCGGGGATGATGCCCAGTTCACCGTCCTTGGCCGATACCGCGCCCTTGCGGGTCAGGAAGACGTCCTGACCGAAGTGCTTTTCTTTCGAGACGTAGTTGTGGTGGCAGTTCACCGCCTCCTGCGTCGTCGTCAGATCGGGCCAGAAGGCCTTCAGCACGCCCAGCACCTGCTCCATCATCACCTCGCGGTTGGCGCGCGCGTACTTCTGCGCCCACGACACCGCCCGCACATAGTCGATGAAACCCTCCGTCCCTTCGGGGAAGTAGGCCAGGTCCTGGTCCGGCAGGTTCAGATGCCAGCGACGCGATTCATACTTGGCGCGCTCGATGAAGTAGGTCCCGAAGCGGTTGCCGACCCCGCGCGAGCCGGAGTGCAGCATGACCCAGACGTCGCCCGCCTCATCGAGGCACAGCTCGATGAAATGGTTGCCGGTGCCCAGCGTGCCCAGGTGGCCGAAGCCGCGCGGGTGCCCCGCCTTGGGATGGCGCTCGATCACGGCGTCGTAGCCCGCCTTCAGGTCCGCCCAGCGCGCCGCGGCCGAGGCCGGAGGCTCGGACGACCAGGCGCCCTTGTCGTTGCGCCCGCCGTTGTCGGTCCGGCCGTGCGGAACGGCGGCCTCGATGGCGGAACGGATGCCCGACAGGTCGTCCGGCAGATGCTCGGCGCGGATCGAGGTCCGCACCGCCATCATGCCGCAGCCGATGTCCACGCCTACGGCAGCGGGGATGATCGCCTTCAGCGTCGGGATTACCGAGCCCACGGTCGCGCCCATGCCCCAGTGGACGTCGGGCATGACCGCGACGTGCTTGTGGATGAAGGGCAGCGAGGCCACGTTCTTCAACTGCTTCAGCGCCGCATCCTCGATGGGCACGCCCCGGGTCCAGGCCTTGATCGGCACGCCCGGGCTTTCGATTACGTCATAGCCAGACATGGCTGACGTCTCCTCTTCTGTCTGTGGTCCTCTCGAACCGGACAGAGGGCTGTCGCTTGCACCTACAAGAAACCCCTCCGGCCGGTGGCGGGAGGGGTTGCTGGAAAACCGAAGTCGAATGACCGCCGGTTCTTCTACATCCCTCCCATGCACGCGCCTTTGCCCTCGACCGGCAGGCGGTCGACGGTCATGGGCCGTTGCGAAGGGTGAATGTTGAAGAACATGGGTTTCTCGATTCCGGAGCGGGGCTTCTACACGCAAGCCAAGGCTCTGGCTACGACGTTATTCGAGCGAACCGCCCTTTAACGCCATCAGGGGGATGACGATGTCCTCTTCGTCGTCGAGGTGGCGGATCAGGTCGGGCGAAGCGCGGTCCAGCACGTCAGTCAGGCGGTGGGCGCGGTCAGGGGCGTCGGGGGACTGGCCGGCGACCGCCTGATGGAAGGCGACCGCTGAGTGATAGAGGGCGTCCAGATGGGCGTGGATGGCGTCGTGGTCGCGGTCCAGCAGGTCGAGGCCGGTCTGGATGCGCGGCTCGATCCGGCGGAACTGGGGGAAATAGTGGCCGCTCTCGACGCGGTGGTGGCCGTCCAGATGCTGGAGGAAGGCTTGCAGCGTCGGGATCAGGGCGGCGTGCAGGCCGCGCGGGTCGAGCGCGCCGGAGCGCCAGCGCGCGGCGGCCTCGGCCATCTGCGCCTGCTGGGCGCGGAAGCCGGCGTGCATCTGCAGCCAGAAGGCGGCGGTTTCGGGCAGGGCGCCGGTCCAGCGCTCACGCGGGAAGGCGTCGCGCAGATACAGCATCTCGCCCGGCAGGCCGGCGCGGACGCCCAGCGCCTGCGCGTCGTGAGGCGCCTCAGACGACAGCGGTGGTGCTCTGGATGAAGCCGCCGCCCAAGACGCGGTCGGGGTCGGCGGGGTCGTAGAGGGCGCAGGCCTGCCCGGGGGCGACGCCTTCCTCGCCTTCATCGAAGACGACCGAGATGACGCCGTCCTCGCTCATGGTCAGGCGGGCGGGCGAGGGCTGGCGGGTGGAGCGGACGCGGGCCAGGACGGGGGCGCCGTCGCGGGCGGCTTCCTCGATGGTGGCCTGATCGCCCAGCCAGTTGGTTTCTTCCAGCACCAGACTGGCGGTCAGCAGGGCTTCGCGCGGGCCGACGATGACGCGGCGGTTGTCGGGGTCCAGCCTGGTGACGAACAGGGGCTCGCCCACGGCGACGTTCAGGCCCCGGCGCTGGCCGATGGTGTAGTCGGTGATGCCGCCGTGCTGGCCCAGCACCCGGCCGTCCATATGGACGATCTCGCCCGCTTCACGGCCTTGCGGACGTAGGCGGTCGATCAGGGTGCGGTAGTCGCCGGAGGGCACGAAGCAGATGTCCTGGCTGTCCGGCTTGGCGGCGATCTTCAGGCCCAGAGCGGCGGCGACGCCGCGCACCTGGGGCTTTTCCAGATCAGCCAGGGGGAAGCGCAGATAGTCCAGTTGCGCCTGGGTCGTGGCGAACAGGAAGTAGGACTGGTCGCGCGAGTGATCGACGGCCTTCCTCATTTGTGAGCGGTTGCCGACGGCGGCGCGGCGGACATAGTGGCCCGTCGCCATGGCTTCGGCGCCGAGATCGCGGGCCACGTCCAGCAGGTCGCGGAACTTGACCGTCTGATTGCAGCGGATGCAGGGGACCGGGGTCTGGCCCTTCAGATAGGAGTCCGCAAACTGGTCGATGACCGCGTCCTTGAACCGGCTTTCGTAGTCGAGGACATAGTGGGGAATGCCGATCAGTTCGGCGGCCAGACGGGCGTCGTGGATGTCCTGACCGGCGCAGCAGGCGCCCTTCTTCTTGAGCGCGGCGCCGTGGTCGTAAAGCTGGAGGGTGACGCCGACCACGTCATAGCCGGCCTTGGCCAGCAGGGCGGCGACGACGGTGGAATCCACCCCGCCTGACATGGCCGCGACCACGCGGGCGCCGACCGGCAGGCCGACGGCCTGTCGCGCGCTCTCGATCGCGGCGTCCATGTCGGCGGCGCCGGACATGGGGGCGATGGTCGGGATGGGGCAGATGTCGTCAGCCAGGGTCATCGCCGCCATATAGAGGGGCTTGCGTTCGATTTCGAGGCGGGGGCGTTAAAACGACAAAGGCCGCCTCTGTTTCCAGAAGCGGCCTTGTGATCTCGGGGCCTCAAGTAGCGCGAAGCGCGGTAGGCCCCCAAAGGGATGTCATCAATCCCGGTAGCTCTGGATGCGCGTGGTGCGCAGCCCTTGCATGCCCCATTTGTCGATCGCCTGTTGCCAGGCGATGAATTCCTCGGCCGTCAGACGATACTTCGTCAGGGCGTCTTCCAGGCTGATCAGACCGCCGCGCACGGCGGCGACCACTTCGGCCTTGCGGCGGATCACCCAGCGGTTCGTTTCCGCCGGCGGGAGATCCCGCAGGGTCAGCGGCGTGCCCGTCGGGCCGACCACATATTGTTCGCCTCTACTATTAAGGCGTCGCTCTTGCAGCATGGGCTTAAGCCTCTTTCACCACCACCATCGACGCGTACCCTAGGACCCCCCCCGCTAAGGGGCGTTTAAGCGTCGTGGTGAAGGAATGGCTAAGACGCATCCTCCGCCCCCGGCGCATCGAAGGCGCCGGAAACGAAGGATTCATCGAGTCTAACAAAGGCTTACTCACGGAGTCCGGTTAAGCGATCAACGCTTGATGCTGAGCAACTCGGACAGCATCTCGTCCGCCGTGGTGATGATCTTGGACGAGGCCGAGTAGGCGCGCTGGGTGGTGATCAGGCTGGTGAACTCGGCCGAGAGGTCGACGGTCGAGGATTCCAGCTGCTGGGCCGCGATCATGCCCGCGCCCCCCGTGCCCGCCGCCTTCAGGTTGAAGGTGCCGCTGTCCAGGCTGACGCGGAAGGCGTTGCCCGTGACCTGACGCAGGCTGTCGGGGCTGGGGAAGGTGGCGATGGCGACCTGGGCGATCCGGCGCATGACGCCGTTGTCGAAGATGGCGGTGACGAAGCCGCTCTCGTCGATCTTGATGTCCGACAGGTTGCCGAAGGCGGTGCCGTTGGTCACCGTCGACTGGACGATCGAGGCCGTGTTCAGCTGGCTGAGGCCGCCGGCCGAGGTGGCGAGATCCAGGGTCAGGGTCTGGGCCGAGATGCCCAGGCCGTCGGCCCACTTCACCTTGTAGTCGTCAGCCGGGTTGGCCGGGTCGATGATGACGTTGGGGTCGGAGCGGCCGAAGTCCAGCACGGCGTTGGCCGGATCGTCGAACAGGCCCTTGCCCGCGGGCCAGGTCTGCATCGTGGAGATGTCCAGACGGCCGGCGGGGGTGAAGGCGAGGACGCCCTTCTTGATCTGGCCGTTGGAATAGGCCCCGCCCGTGATCACGTCGTCGGCCGGAACCGCGACGATTTCCGCATACCATTCGTTCGGCTGATCGCTCTTGAGCAGGCGGATTTCGATATTGCGCTGGCCGCCCTTGGAGTCGGAGACCGGGATGTTGATCTTGAAGTCCGGCTTCACGCCCAGGGGGTTGTCGTCCTCGCCATTGTACATGGCCATCGAGTTGATCGAGGGGTCGTACTTGGTCTTGGCGACGTTGTTGTTGACGATGCCGAGGCCCGGCGAGCCCAGGGCGACCGTGTCGCCGCCGCCCAGGTCGAGGTCGGTCAGGGACTGGGCCACGCCGCCGACCGTCAGGCTGGCCAGGGCGCCGGCGGCGTCATAGGTGGCCACGGCGTTGATGGTCTGGATGCCGGTCTTGACGGTGACGTTGTACTCGCTGGGGTTGCCGGTCGGCGAATAGCGGACGGTGAAGTCCTTGGGCCCGGAGGCGGCCGGGACGAGCGGCACGTTGGTGTACTTGTTCGGGCTGGCGGCGGTCGAGATCGTCTGGCCGGAGTAGAGGTTGGCGTTGATCTGGGCGCGGGTGGTGGGCTCGGCGGTGCCGCCGACGGTGCCGATGTTGATCGAGCGCAGACGGGTCAGGTCCGACGGGTCCGTGGCGATGTCGCCGTTGGAGTCCACCGGCCAGCCTTGCAGATACAGGCCCGCGCTGTTCTTCAAATAGCCCAGGTTGTCGATACGGAAGGCGCCCGCGCGGGTGAACAGGCGGCTGTCGGTGGCGCCGACGCCCTCGGCCTTCTCGGTCGTGACGAAGAAGCCCTGACCATCAACGGCCAGGTCGGTGCTTTCGGTCGTGCGCTGCAGCTGGCCTTCCTGGCTGATGAAGTGCCGGGCCGTGGTCATGACGCCGCCGGCCGCATAGCCGCCCGCGCCCTTGCTCTGGCTGTTCACGATGGTCTGGAACTCGCCCTGGGTGCGCTTGTAGCCGATGGTGTTCACGTTCGCGATGTTCTGCGAGATCGCGGCCAGGGCGGCGGAGTTGGCGGAAAGACCGGAAACCCCGGCCTGCATGGCGCTGTTGATGCTCATTGTAGCGGCTCCTTAAGCGGAAATAGGGGAAGCGAGAGGGACGCCGTTCAGGCGTCGGTCTCGGGATCTGTGGGCAGCGGCGGCGTGGTCGCCGTCGGTGGGTTCACGCTGGCGTTCTTCTCGTCGAGCGCGATGATGCTGGAGAGCGGCATGACCGAGTTGCCGATCGTGACGTAGGGTTCGTCGGCGTACATCTCGACGCCGGTGATGCGGCCGCGCATCAGGACCTGGGCGTCGACCTTGCCGCCGGTGGCGTCCTTGGCCGTGACCTTCAGGGTATAGACGCTGCCGTCCTGACCTTCGGTCCAGTTGAAGTCGTGGACGCCGACGCCGGCGTCCGGGGCCGGGCCCTTCCAGACGACCTGGCCCGAGGCGTTCAGGACCTGAAGCTCGACGTCCGAGGCGTTCGAGCCCAGCTCGTAGCTCCACGACGCCTTGCCGTCGGAGGCCTTGGTCGCGTCCCAGACGGCGGTGGCGTCCTTGCCGATGTAGTTGGAGGCGCTGGCCAGGCCGTCGCCCTTCTGGCCGTTCAGCAGAGCGGTCAGCAATTGGTTGGACAGCAACTGCTGTTCGACGCCGGCCATCTGGGTCAGCTGACTGGTGAACTCGTTGGAATCGACCGGCGACAGCGGATCCTGGTTCTTCAACTGGGCGGTCAGCAACGAGAGGAAGGTCTCGAAGTTCGACGCCAGCATGGTCGAGCCGGTGTTGATCTTGTCGGTGGCGGTGTTTCCGGAGACGGCGGTGACCATCGATCAGACCTTCATATCGACGCGGTCGGGCGTCAGCGAGAGAGAGGCCCAGGGGCCGGGCGTCGGCAGGGCGGTGTCGGCCTGAGCGGCCAGACGGGCGGCGCCGGCGAAGGCGCGACGATCAGGGGCGCGGTCAAAGGCGCCGCCGCCGAAGCCGGACGACGGGTTGCGGTCCGAGAACTCAAGCGAGTCCTGGGTCAGCTGGAAGCCAGCGTCCTGAAGCTGGCGGCGCAGTTCGTCGGCGCGGGCGCGCATGTCGGTCGCCGCCGCCGGGTTGTCGAAGGCCAAGCGGGCGGCGAGGCGACCGTCGGAATCGATCTCCAGGCTGACGTCGACGCGGCCCAGGCCCTCGGGCGTCAGGGCCATGTCGAAGCGGGTCGAGCGGCCTTCCAGCTTCTTGAGGATCTGGGCCGCCAGGTGGGCGGTGGTCTCGACTGTAGCGCGCGACAGCTGAGACAGGCCCAGATCGCGCGGGGCGTTGGGGGCGGAAGCCTGGGCGTCCAGAACCTGATGCGACGGCGCCACGTCTGTGTGAGCGTCCAGAGGGGCGTCGGCGGCGGGCAGGGGAGAGGCGGGCGAGGCGGTGTCGCTGGCGCCCGTGTTCTGGGCGCCGTTCTGGGCGCTGTTATGGGCGCCGGTCGCCGCAGCGGCGGCGGCAGTGGCGGTCGGCAGGATCGAGCGGGCGCCCGCGGCGGCTTCGCTCCGGCTGTCAGCGGTCGCCGTGGCCGCGTTGGAGCGGCGCTCGTCCAGACGCGCGCCCCCATTGCGGGCGGGCGCCGGAGCGGCGGGTGCGGGCGGCGGGGTCTGAGGCGCGGCCTCGGGCTCGACGTCGTCGGAGGTCGATGAGGCGGCCGATAGAATGACGGCGGGCGCCGGGTCGGCCGCGTCGGCGGCCGGGGCCCCGGCGGGGGCGGCGACCTGTGCAGCGCCCTGGACCTTGGACGCAGCCGGCGGCGCGACGGGCTGCGGCGCGGCCGCGGTCGTCGGGAGAGGCGTGGCGGCCAGGGCTTGAGCCATGGCGGGCGCGGTCGCTGCGACCGGCGGGGCCGCAGGGGCCGTCGTGGCCCCAGGGGCCGTAGTGGTCGCAGCGGCGGTGGTCGGGACGGGGGCGGGCTCGGCCGCCTGGGGCGCGGTCGCCGGAGCGGCGGGCGCGGCCGTCAGGATAAGGGGGGGCTGGGCGGCGACGCGCGGCGTGGCGGCGACTTCGGCGCGCGGCGCGACCGGGCTCTCGACGGGGGCTGCGGCGCGGTCGGCGGCGGCCGCAGCGGCCGGAGCCGTGGGCGTGGGACGGGGAGCCGCCGACGCGGGACGCTCGGCGAAGTCGGGCCGGGTTTGTTTCTCAGCCTGAGCCTGAGCATGGGCCGAAACCTGGGCCTCATCCTCGGTCTGGCCCTGAACGGCGATGGGCGTTTGCGGGGCGACGACGACGGCCGGCGCTGGCTGGACGGCCGAAGGGCGGGCGCTCAGGGGCTGGGCGGTCGATGTCTGAGCAGGACGGGTCTCGGTCGGCGTCGTGACCGCGTCCGCCGTCATCTCGGGCGGCGATGAAGACGGGGCGACAGGAGACAGCGACGGGGCTGCGTCTTTGGCGGGGGGCGGCGCATCGGGCGCGGCCTCCAGAAGGGGCGCGAGCGGCGCCGTGGGGGCGACGGGCGCAGCGGCGCTCGCCGAAACGGCGTCGTCCGTCGTTCCGGTCGCCGAGGGCGCGACCGACAGGGGTGCGACTGGCAGAGGCGCGGGGGCGATCAGGGGCAGGGGCGGCCAGACGGGCGGCGCCTCGACGGCCCCATCCAGGGACGGGGCGGCGTCGGCGTCGGCGAGCGGCGCGTCCAAAGCCGAAGCGCTGTCCTCGCCCTGGCCCTTCGACGGCGCAGCGACAGCGGCGACCAGACCCGCGAACAGGCCTTCGTCGCCCGTCGTTTCCACGGAGGCGGCGGCGCCGACCGGGGCGGTCGGGGCGATCAGGGACATGACGCTGAGCGCGGACATGAGCGGGGATAGGGCTTTCGCTGGGTGGGCGGCGCCTACTGCGCTCAGAGAGTTCGAAAGCTCTGGCGCAAGCCTCGGGCCAAGTCGCGCATCCAATATCAAAACATTGAAATTGATAGACTAATCTAGAATCCAGCTCTCGCTGGAGGGTGAAAACGCCCGGCGCTTCTTGCCGCGCCGCCACCTTTTTGCCGGGCGAACCGGGCGCTTCGGGACATGGCCTGGGTTTTGCGCCGCCGCTGGTGAACGCACAGGGGCTGAAAAGCCGATGTCTAATAAATTCAAGGAGTTGGCTAGAATGGCTAACCGAAACGCCGGGCAAGATTTGCGCGCAGGCCAGCAAGGCTTGCCGGGCGCAGCCCTGTATGGAGCCCGTTTCTGATGTCCCTGAACTCGATCATGAACATCGCCACCTCGGGGATGAACACGGCCCAGCAGCAACTGCGGGTGGTCTCCGACAACGTCTCCAACGTCAACACGCCCGGCTATATACGCAAGGTGGCCGATCAGCAGTCCTGGGTCAGCCAGGGCGCGGGGGCCGGGGTCGAGGTGGCGCGCATCCGCCTGGCCACCGACCGCTTCCTGCAGGCGGCCAGCCTGAGCGCCGGAGCTGACGCCGGGCGTCAGTCGGTGCGCTATGAGCTGTTCAACAATATCCAGTCGCAGTTCGGCGATCCGGGCGCGGACAGCGGCTTCTTCGCCCAGATCGACAAGATCTTCTCGGCCTTCGGGGCATCGGCCGAAAACGCCACCTCGGGGCCGCTGCGTCAGGATGCGATCTGGAAGACCCAGGCGATGTTCGACGAGGCCGCGCGCGTCGCCAAGGAGATCCAGGCCACGCGCGAGGAGGCCGATGGCCGTCTGCGGACCGCCGTAGACAAGGTCAACGGCCTGGTCGATCAGATCGAGAAGCTGAACGTCGACATCGCCCGCGCCAATGTCGTCGGCACGGATTCGACCGGCGCCCAGACCGCCCAGGCGGCGATGATCAATGAACTGTCCGAACTGCTGGACGTGCGGATCACGACCCGCTCGATCGGCGGGGTCGAGGTGCGGACCGGAGCTGGCATACTGTTGGCCGGTCAGGGCGCGGCCAAGCTGGAATATCAGCGGGCGGGCGCGGTCTCGCCGGAGACCGTTTTCAACCAGATCATGATCACCGAGCCCAACGGCCAGCGGCGACCGCTGACCGAGGGCCTGGCCTCGGGCGAGATCAAGGGTCTGCTGGAACTGCGCGACCTGGACGCGCCCGCCGCCGCAGAGCGCCTGGGCGAACTGATGACGCGCCTGGCGGACGAACTGAACCGCGCGCACAACGCCTCGTCCTCGGTCCCCGCGCCGTCGGTGCTGAACGGCCGCAATGTCGGCCAGTCGCTGGAGACGGCCCTGACGGGCTTTACCGGCACGACCACCATCACCACGGTCGACGCCCAGGGCGTGATTCAGAACGCAGCCCAGATCGTCTTCTCGGGCGGGACGATGACGATCAACGGCGTGGCGGCGACGCCCGCCACCTTCCTGGCCACCCTGAACGGCCAGTTGGGCGGCGCGAGCGCCAGCTTCATCAACGGCCAGTTGAGCATCCAGGCCCCCGCTGGTCAGGGCGTCGCCATCGCCGACGACGCAACCAACCCCAGCAACAAGGCGGGACGCGGATTCTCGCACTACTTCGGTCTGAACGATCTGGTCTCGACCAGCCGTCCGGCGCTTTACGACACCGGGCTGACGCCGGCGTCGCAGCACGGTTTCACGCCGGGCGAGACGATCAAGTTCCGCTTCACCGACGCCGCAGGGTCGCGCATCCGCGATCTCTCGGTCGCCGTGCCGGCGGGCGCGGGCACGATGGCGGAGATGCTGGCGGCGCTGAACGACCCGACGACCGGGGTCGGCGCCCACGGCAGCTTCAGCCTGAACGGCGCCGGCGAACTGATTTTCACCGGGCACGGCGCTCCGCCGTCAACCATGTCGGTGGTCGAGGACGGCACCCGTCAGGTTCCCTCCGGCGTGTCGATGAGCGACCTGTTCGGGCTGAGCGGGGCCCGTGCCTCACGCGCCGGCGGTTTTTCGGTTCGCGCCGACATCGTCAAGGACCCGTCGAGGCTGGCCTTGGCCCAGTTGAACCTGGCGTTGGCGCCGGGCGCGGCGGCGCTGAGCCAGAACGACGGCTCGGGCGGGCGCCTGCTGGCCAAGGCCGACCAGAACGCCACCGCCTTTTCGGCGGCGGGCGGCGCGGGCGGGGTCAACATGTCCCTGTCGCGCTATGCTGCGGAATTCTCGGGCGAGATCGGCGGCAAGGCGACCATCGCCAAGACCCGATCGACCAACGCCGGCGCCCTCTATCAGGAGGCCTCGGCCCGACGCAGCTCGGTCGAGGGCGTCAATATGGACGAGGAACTGGTGCTGATGACCACCTATCAGCAAGCCTTTAACGCTTCGGCGCGCCTTATCCAGGCGGCGTCGGAGATGTACGACACCCTGATCGGGATGATGCGATGACCCGCGTTTCGACCTTTGGAAACTATCAGTCGGCCCTGCTGCACCTGATGAACGCGCAGGCGCGCGGCGAAGAGGCGCAGAACAAGGTCAACACCAAGAAGAACGCCACCGACCTGGTCGGCTTCGGGCGGCAGTCCGAGACGGTCATCGCCCTGAAGTCCAGCCAGACCCGGATCCAGGGCTTCATCGACACCAACAAGACCGTGGCCGACCGCCTGGCCATGCAGGACCTTGGGCTCGACCGGGTCGCCGACGCCGCGACCTCGGCGCGTCAGGCCATCGCCAACGCCATCGCCGCCGGACGGATGGAGGGGCTGATGTCCGAGATGGAGACCATCTTCAAGATGGCCGAGGACGGCCTGAACATGAAGCACCAGGGCAAGTATGTCTTTTCCGGCGGGGCTGTGGACCAGCAGGCCGTCGTCCTGCCGGCCGCGCCGGCCGGCACGGATCTGGAAAGGCTGGCGGCCATGCCGGCCGTGGCGGGGGCCTTCAAGAACGATCAGTTGAAACAGTCTTCGGTGCTGGATGAGACGGTCACGATGGACACCGGCTTCCTGGCCAGCGATGTGGGGCAGGGCCTGTTCGACGTCTTCCGCGACCTGCAGATTCTGCATCAGACGACGCCGCTGAACGGTCAGATGACTGACGCCCAGAAGACCGCCCTGACCGGCCTGATGTCGCGCTTCGAGACCTCGGCCAAGGACGTGGTCAACATCCAGGCCAAGAACGGTTCCATGCAGGCGCGCGTCGAAACCCTGCTGGAATCCCAGGAAACGCGCAAGATTGCGGTCGACGTCATGCTATCGGGCAAGACCGACGCCAACATGGCCGAGGCGGTGACGGAGCTGGAGATGGCCCAGATCGCCATCCAGGCCTCGGCCCAGGTGATCAGTCAGCTGCGGGACGTGTCCCTGCTCAACTATCTGCGCTGATCGTTAGGCTGATGCGGAGCCGTTGAACGATAACGGTTTCAGCGCGTTGGTCCCTTTAGCGAGCTTCGCCATGGGCGATCCGGTCAAGCTCGGCTAAAGGGTGGGCATGGACGTAGCCGATTTTCAGATCGAAGACGGGCCGCAGGGCGCCGCAAAGCTGCGCCTGAGCGGCGACTGGACCACCATGGGTCTGGCCCGTACCGCCGGGCGCCTGTCCGAGGCGCTGGGCGACCGGCCGGTGGCGGAACTGGCGCTCGACGATCTGGGCCGTTTCGACACCGCCGGGGCCCTGGCCATCGTTCAGAGCCTGTCGCAGCCCCTGCCCAAGACGGCGTGGCGCGACCGCCCCGAGGCGGGGCGCATCTACGCCATGGTCGAGAAGCTGGACCGCGAGTCCAGCGCGCCGCCGAAACGCGCCGGCGCCTTCACGCGGACCTTCGCCAAGATCGGCCTGGGAGTTTATGACTTCGCCGCCGAGGCTGTGCTGTCGCTGGCCTTCCTGGGGCGGCTGGTCGTCGCCGTGGGCTCGGCGCTGAAGCATCCCGGCGCCATCCGCTGGCCCGCCTGGTTCAGTCAGGCCGAGCGGTCGGGGCTGGACGCCATCCCGATCATCGCCGTGACCAACTTCTTCATCGGCGCCGTCATCGCCTTCCTGGGGGCCAACCTGCTGACCCAGTTCGGGGCCGGGGTCTTTACCGTGCAACTGGTGGCGGTGTCGGTGCTGCGCGAGTTCGCCGTGGTCATCACCTCGGTGCTGCTGGCGGGCCGTTCGGCCTCGTCCTTCGCCGCCGAAATCGGCTCGATGCGGATGAACCAGGAGGTCGACGCCATGCAGGTCATGGGGGTCAATCCCTTCCAGGCCCTGGTGATCCCGCGACTGGCGGCCATGCTGCTGATGCTGCCGCTGCTGACCTTTGTCGGCATGGTGGCGGGCCTGTTCGGCGGCATGCTGGTGACGTGGAGCGAACTGGCCTATGGCCCGTCCTTCTTCATCCAGCGCATCACCGAAGACCCGATGATGGACACCCACCTGATGGTCGGCCTGGTCAAGGCGCCGGTCTTCGCCGTGGTGGTGGCCGCCATCGGTTGCCGTCAGGGCATGTCGGTGGCCGGAGATGTCGAGAGCCTGGGCCGTCGGGTCACGGCGGCTGTAGTTCAGGCCATCTTCGCCATCATCTTCCTCGACGCCGTCTTCGCCATGATCTTCCTGGAGTTGAACCTGTGACGGCCCGCACGGAAAAGCCGATGCGCGAGAACGTCGTCGAGGTGCGCGGCCTGTTGAGCCAGTTCGGCGACCGCGTGATCCATCAGGACCTGAACCTGGATGTGCAACGCGGCGAGGTGCTGGGCGTGGTCGGCGGGTCGGGCACCGGCAAGACGGTGCTGCTGAACTCGATCATCGGCCTGAAACAGCCAGAGGGCGGCTCTGTGAAGCTGTTCGGCTATGACCGCGAAACCATGACCAAGGCCGAGGCGGCCGAGGTCGAAAGGCGCACCGGCGTCCTGTTCCAGCAGGGGGCCCTGTTCTCGTCCCTGACGGTGCTGGACAATGTCGCCTCGCCTCTGGTCGAGCACACCAACCTGCCGCGCGACACCATTCGCGAGCTGGCCGAGATGAAGATCGCCATGGTCGGGCTGAAGCCGGAGTCCCACTATCTGAAACCGGCCGAGCTGTCGGGCGGGATGAGGAAGCGGGTCGGCCTGGCCCGTGCGCTGGCCCTGGACCCCGAGTTGATCTTTCTGGACGAGCCGACGGCGGGGCTGGATCCCATCGGGGCGGCGGCCTTTGACCAGTTGATCCGCGACCTGTCGGACGATCTGGACCTGACGGTCTTCATGATCACCCACGACCTCGATAGCCTTTACGCCATTTGTGACAAGGTGGCGGTGCTGGCTGACAAGCACGTCGTTGAGAAGGCCACGGTTCAGGAACTGGAACGTTCCGATCATCCGTGGATCAAGGAATACTTCCTGGGGCCGCGCGGTCGCGCCGCCCACAAGGCCGCTTGAGGAGAGCGGGAAGAGATGGAAAGAGACGCCCACTACGCCGCTGTCGGCATCGCCACTGTCGCCTTGTTGCTGGCGCTGGCCGTGTTCACGATCTGGCTGGCCCGCCTGCAGTTCAACAACGACTACGATGTCTATGACATCGTCTTCTACGGCCCCGTGCGCGGTCTGTCGGAAGGCGGGGAAGTGCATTTCAACGGCATCCGCGTCGGCGAGGTCACGGCCCTGAATCTGGACCCCAAGAAGGGGGATCAGGTCATCGCCCGCGTGCGCCTGAATGGCACGACCCCGGTGCGCGTCACCTCGCGCGCCCAGTTGGAGCCGCAGGGCATCACCGGTCTGAACTACATCCAGATCACGGCGGGCGAACCCAACAGCGCCCTGCTGAAGGACCAGTATCCCGACAACGTGGTGCCGGTGATCCAGAGCCAGCCCAGTCCGATCGCGGAACTGCTCAGCGGCTCCGGCACGGTGCTGGCCCAGACGGTGGATGCGCTGAACCGGATCAACCGGGTCATGTCGGACGACAATATCCGCAGCTTCTCGTCCAGCGTGAAGAACGTCGAGGCCCTGACCGCCGAGCTGGAAGCCCGCAAGGGCATGTTCCAGCAGCTTGAAGAAACCATCACCAAGGCCAACGCCGCCGTCGGCGAGTATCAGGCCCTGGGCGCCAGCGCGCGTCAGATGATCGACACCGACGGCAAGCAGGCCATCGCCAATATCAACGCCGCGACACGCGAGGCGCAGCAGACCATCGCCTCCATCAACCGGACCGCGACCGGGCTGGAGGGCCCCCTGGGCGACTTCGGCACCCAGACCGTGCCGCAACTGAACGACACCATCCGCCAGCTGGATCAGGCGACGCGCTCGCTTCAGTCGCTGATCGACAATGTGCGTGAAAGCCCGCGCGACTTCATCACGAAGGCGCCGTCCAAGGAAATCGAGGTGCAGCCGTGATCCGTTCCGCCTTTCTGATCGCCGCCGCTTCGGTCGCCTTGTCCGGTTGCGCCCTGCTGTCCTCGCCTGATCCGGTCCAGCTCTACAGGTTCGGCGGAGCTTCGGCCTTTGCCGGGACGGGAGCGACCTCGGCCTGTCCCGATGTCCATGTCTCGATGCGTCGGGTGGAACTGCCCGAAGCCTCGCGCGGGGATCGCCTTCTGGCCGTGACAGGCGCCGAAGCCGCCTACATCAAGGGCGCGCGCTGGGTGTCGCCGGCCGAGACCCTGTTCGAGGAAAGTCTGCGCAACGCCTTCCTCGACGGCGCGACCTGCACCGTCCTGAGCAATGGTCCCCTGACTCGCGACGGACTGCTGCTGAGCGTTGATGTCCGCCGCTTCGAGGCGGACTACGCCGCGCCGGGCGCGGTGCCCGAGGCCAGCATCGTGGTCCTGCTGCGTCTGGTCCGTCCGGGCGACCGCGCGATCGTGGCCGAGGATCGCATCGCGGTCAGCGAAAGCGCCGGCGAGAACCGCCAGTCGGCCATCGTCGCCGCCTTCGACCGCGCCACCGCCGAGGCCAGCCGCCAGATCGTCCTCTGGACGGACCAGCAGGGTTTTCAGGCGACGCGAAACCAATAGCCTTCTCCCCCTGGGGGGAAGGCGGCTCGCGGAGCGAGACGGATGAGGGGGAGGGCGCCTGTGCGCGCCACCTGAACCGTTTCGCCCGCTGACACGGCCCCCTCATCCGAGCGCCTCCGGCGCCCACCTTCTGCCCCAAGGGGAGAAGGATAGAGAAAACCCCGGCGGCCTCGCGGTCGCCGGGGTTTCTGTTTTCAGACGGGCAGGGCGGTTCAGCCCAGGCCCGCCGCCACCGTGTAGGTCGCCTCGGTCTTGGCCGCGACCTCGTCCAGGGTCACGCCCTCGGCCAGTTCGATCAGTTCCAGACCCGAACCGTCCGGCTTGACGTCAAAGACGGCCAGATCGGTGATGATGCGGCTGACCACGCCCGTGCCAGTCAGGGGGAGGGTGCAGGATTTCAGCACCTTGGACTGGCCGTGCTTGTTGGCGTGCTCCATGACCACGACCACGCGCTTGACGCCCGCGACCAGGTCCATGGCGCCGCCCATGCCTTTCACCAGCTTGCCAGGGATCATCCAGTTGGCGATGTCGCCGTTCTGCGCCACTTCCATCGCGCCGAGAATCGACAGGTTGATGTGGCCGCCGCGGATCATGGCGAAGCTGTCAGCGCTGCTGAAATAGGCCGACTCGGGGATCTCGGTGATCGTCTGCTTGCCGGCGTTGATCAGGTCAGGGTCTTCCTCGCCTTCAAACGGGAAGGGGCCCATGCCCAGCATGCCGTTTTCCGACTGGAGAGTGACCTCCATGCCTTCGGGGATGTAGTTGGCCACCAGGGTCGGGATGCCGATGCCCAGGTTCACATAGAAGCCGTCCTGAAGCTCTTTCGCGGCGCGCTCGGCCAGTTGTTCGCGAGTACGAGGCATTATGCTTGCTCCTTACGGGCTACCGCTTCGCTACTTGAGCCCGTCGTCGCGCGTTGACGGACCGTGCGCTGTTCGATGCGCTTCTCGGATACGGTCTGGATCAGGCGGTCGACATAGACGCCCGGCGTGTGGATGTGGTCGGGGTCCAGCGAGCCGGTCGGGACGATTTCCTCGACCTCGACGACCGTCACCTTGCCGGCGGTGGCCATCATCGGGTTGAAGTTGCGGGCGGTCTTGCGGAAGACCAGATTGCCGCGCTCATCGGCCTTCCAGGCCTTGATGATGGCGAGGTCGGCGATTAGGCCGGTTTCCATCACATAGTCGCGGCCGTCGAAGTTGCGCACTTCCTTGCCTTCGGCGACCAGGGTGCCGACGCCGGTGGCGGTGAAGAAGGCAGGGATGCCCGCGCCGCCCGCGCGAATGCGCTCGGCCAGCGTCCCCTGCGGGTTGAACTCCAGCTGCAACTCGCCAGCCAGGTATTGCCGCTCGAACTCCTTGTTCTCGCCGACGTAGGACGAGATCATCTTGGCGATCTGCTTGGTCTCCAGCAACTGGCCCAGGCCGAAGCCGTCCACGCCTGCGTTGTTGGAGATGACGGTCAGTCCCTTGACGCCCGAGGCTTTCAGCCCGGCGATCAGGTTTTCAGGAATACCGCACAGGCCGAAGCCGCCGGACATGACGGTCATCCCGTCAAAGGTCAGGCCCTCCAGCGCGGACGTGACGTCAGCGTAGATCTTGCGCATCGCTCTCCCTTTTTCACCGTCTGATGAATATTGCGGTCTTATCCGTCCATAAAGCGGGCGAGCGAACGGAGCAAGCGTCCGCATCCAAAGCCGGGGCTGCTGCGTATGCAGGGGGCCGTCCCTGCCGCCAATGGAAACTTCATGAGCCTGGTCAACGCCGCCATCCGTCAGCTTCAGGATGCGCCCTTTCCCGACTTCATCACCCGGCCCGCGATCGACAGCCTGGTGAGCGAGGCGCGCCGGCGGCTGGATCGGGACGGGCCGCACGACCAGGCCGCCTTTGCGCGGGAGATGGCGCGTCGGGCGGTGGCCGAACACACGGCCGCAGCCAATGATCAGCATTATGAGTTGCCGCCCGAGTTCTTCCAGATCTGTCTCGGGGCGCGGCTGAAATACTCCTGCTGCCTGTATGGCGACGGGGCCGAGACCCTGGATCAGGCTGAGGAGAAGGCTCTGGCCGAGACCTGCGCCCACGCCGAACTGGCGGATGGCCAGACCATTCTGGAACTGGGCTGCGGCTGCGGCTGGGGCTCGCTGAGCCTGTGGATGGCGGAGCGCTATCCGGCCGCCCGGATCACCGCCGTGTCAAACAGTCACAGCCAGCGCGGCCATATCGAGGCCCAGGCGCGGGCGCGGGGCCTGACCAATCTGACGGTCGTGACCTGCGACATGAACGATTTCCAGACCGAGGCGGGCGCCTTCGACCGTATCGTCTCGGTCGAGATGTTCGAGCATATGGCCAACTGGCGCGCCCTGCTGACGCGGGCGCGAGGCTGGCTGAAGCCCGACGGGCGGATGTTCATCCACGTCTTTACCCACCGTGACGCGCCCTATCGATTCGACCATACCGACAGCGGCGACTTCATCGCCCAGCACTTCTTCACCGGCGGCATCATGCCCAGCCGTGGCCTGATCCGGCAGTTCCCCGACCTGTTCGAGGTCGAGCAGGCCTGGACCTGGAGCGGCGCGCACTATGCGCGGACGGCGAATGACTGGCTGGCCAACATGGATCGGAACGCCGAGCGTGTGGCGGTGCTGATGCGCGAAACCTATGGACGGGATGCGGCGCTGTGGACCCGGCGCTGGCGTCGCTTCTACCTGGCGACGGCGGGTCTGTTCGGAAACGACGGCGGCCGCACCTGGGCGGTCAGCCACTATCTGTTGAAGCCGGCCGGAGAGGGCCTGTCCTGATGCTGAAATATGTCGCGGCCTATCTGGGGGCGGGCCTGACCTTCGCCGCCATCGACGCCGTCTGGCTGACCACCATGGCGGATCGGCTCTATCGGCCGGTGATCGGGCCGCTGATGGCGGATAAGCCGAACATGACGGCGGCGGTGATCTTCTATCTGATCTCCATCGGCGGCATCGTCTTCCTGGCCATCGTGCCGGCGCTGAAGGAGGCGGCCTGGACGCGAGCCTTGCTGAACGGCGCCGTGCTGGGCTTCGTCGCCTACGCCACCTACGACCTGACCAATCAGGCGACGCTGAGCGTCTGGTCAACCCGGTTGACGATCATCGACCTGTGCTGGGGCACGGCCCTGACCGCCGTGGCCTCGGTCGGCGGCTATTTCGCCGCCCGATGGGTCGAGGGGCGGTTTGGCTGAGCTCTACGGGTTGACCCTCCGGCAAGTGCGCCCCTAGACCATAGCCGCCCGGCGTCTTCGGGCGCCACGTCGGGGAAGATCACCATGCGTCGTCAACTGTTGAAGCAGGCCCTGCCTGTCCTGGTCCTGCTGGCCGCCGTGCCCGCCCTGGCCATGCCCGCCGCCGCCCAGGCGCCGGCCGCCCCGACCTATCAGCAGCCGCCGCAACCGATCGCGCAGATCCTGGACGCCAAGCCCAACCCGACGGCCAGCCTGAGCCCCGACCGCCAGACCCTGTTGCTGCAGGACCGCGCAGGCCTGCCGAGCATCGCCGAACTGGCCGAGCCCATGCTGCGTCTGGCCGGGTATCGCATTAATCCGCAGAACAATGGCCCGGCCAATAGCCGCGCTGCCTGGCTGACGGGCCTCAGCTTCCAGACGGTCGAGGGCGGCGCCGCTCGCGTCGTGGCCGGTCTGCCGGCCAATGCGCGCCTGACCAGCGTCAGCTGGGCGCCGAACGGCAAGGCCGTGGCCTTCCTGTTGAACACGCCGACAGGCCTGGAGCTGTGGACCGCCGACGTGGCCTCGGCCCAGGCGCGCCGCCTGACGGGCCCCAGCGTCAACGCCGCCAACGGCGCGGGCTATAGCTGGCTGCCCGACGCCTCGGGCTTGCTGGTGCAGGCCGTGCCCGCCGGTCGCCGCGCAGCCCCCGACGTGACGCGTCCGCCCTCTGGCCCGACCGTGGCCGAGACCGGCGGCCGTGCGGCTCCGGTGCGCACCTATCAGGACCTGCTGTCCGACGCGGGCGACGAGGCCCTGTTCGAGCACTACTTCACCAGCCAGCTGACCCTCGTGCCGCTGAACGGTCGCGCCCGCACCATCGGCCAGCCGGGCGTCTTCCTCGGCGCCTCGGTGTCGCCGGACGGCCGCTACATCCTGCAGACGCGGGTCAAGAAGCCCTATTCCTACGTCGTGCCCGCCAGCCTCTTTCCGGCGGACGTCGTCGTCACCGACCTGAACGGGCGTGAGGCGCACCGCGTCGCCGATCTGCCGCTGCGCGACAACGTGCCGACGCCGTTCGACGCCGTGGCCCCCGGTCCGCGTGCGGCCCAGTGGCGCGCCGACGCCGACGCCACCCTGGTCTGGGTCGAGGCCCAGGACGGCGGCGATCCGCGCAACGCCGCCGAGGTGCGCGACCGCGTCTTCATGCTGCCGGCGCCCTTCAACGATCGCCCGCGCACCCTGGTGGACCTGAAGGAGCGCTATGCCGGCGTGCAATGGGGCCGCGACGATACGGCCATCGTCAACAGCCGCTGGTTCAACACCCGTCACGAGACCCGCACCCTGGTCGATCCGTCGAACCCCGGCGCGGGCCGCGTCCTGGTCGATCGCAACTATCAGGATCGCTACAATGATCCGGGCTCGGTGGTGGTCGAGCCCAATGCGCGCGGTCGTTCGACCATCCGCTTCACCGCCGACGGCGCCAAGGTCTTCGTCGAGGGCGACGGCGCCACGCGTCAGGGCGAGTATCCCTTCCTCGATACGCTGGACCTGAAGACCGGCGAGACGGAGCGTCTGTGGCGTTCGGCTCAGGGCGAGTATGAAACCGTTGTCGGTATTCTGGACGACGCGGGCCGCAAGCTGGTCACCTATCGCGAGAGCCGCACCGACCCGGCCAACCTGCGCCTGCGCGATCTGGACGGCGGCGTGACGCAACTGACCCAGTTCCCTGACCCGGCCCCGCAACTGGCCGATGTGAAGCGCGAGCTGATCACCTATACCCGCGACGACGGGGTCCAGCTGTCGGGCACCCTCTATCTGCCCGCCGGTTACGACAAGGATCGCGACGGCCCTCTGCCGCTGGTGATGTGGGCCTATCCGGCCGAGTTCACCGACGCCGCCGTGGCCGGGCAGGTGGTCGACACCGAGAACCGCTTCGTGCGCCCCAGCGGCATCAGCCATCTGTTCCTGCTGACCCAGGGCTACGCCGTCCTGGACAACCCCTCCATGCCCATCGTCGGCAAGGACGGGGCTGAGCCCAACGACACCTACATCGAGCAGTTGTCGGCCAGCGCCAAGGCGGCGGTTGATGCGGTGGTGGCTCTGGGCGTCGCCGATCGCGACCGGATCGCCGTGGGCGGCCACTCCTACGGCGCCTTCATGACCGCCAACCTGCTGGCCCACACCGATCTGTTCAAGACCGGCATCGCGCGTTCGGGCGCCTATAACCGCACCCTGACGCCGTTCGGCTTCCAGGCCGAGCAGCGTTCCTACTGGGAGGCGACCGAGACCTATAACGAGATGTCGCCCTTCACCTACGCCAACAAGGTCAACGAGCCGATCCTGCTGATCCACGGCGGCGCCGACGACAACTCGGGCACCTTCCCGGTGCAGTCGGAACGCTTCTATGCGGCGCTGAAGGGCAATGGGGCGACGGTGCGCTACGTCGTCCTGCCGCTGGAAGCCCACGGCTATCGCGCGCGGGAATCCGTCGGCCATACCCAGTGGGAAATGGTCACCTGGCTGGATCGCTATCTGAAGCCGCAGGCGACGACGGCGGCGCAGTAAGACGCATCTTTCCTCCCCACTCTGTGGGGAGGGGGACCGCGAAGCGGTGGAGGGGGCGGCGCAAACGTCAGCCGTGGAGTCGCCCCCCTCCGTCACGTCGCTATCGCGACGCGCCACCTCCCCATGGAATGGGGAGGAAAGAGGCTATCTGTCCCATTCTGGCACATCGCCATACAGGCCTGCCAGAAACTCGATAAAGGCCCGCACCCGGTTTTCGGCCCGCGCCCGGCCAGCGGTCAGGGCGAAGACGGCGACGTCCGACGCTCCGGCATACTGCGGCAGGACCCGCAGCAACCGCCCGTCGCGCAGTTCCTCGCCTACGTCCCAGGTCGAGCGCAGGGCGATGCCGGCGCCCGCCAGCACCAGCTCACGCGCGACTTCGGACGAGTTGGTCCGTACCCGGCTGCGGGCGCGGAAGGTGACGGGGCCGTCGGGGCCTTCCAGTCGCCAGGCCGACTGGTTCTCAGCGGCCAGTTGGGCGTGGGCGCGCAGGTCGTCCAGCGACTGCGGCGCGCCGTGCTCGGCCAGGTAGGCAGGCGTGGCGCAAAGGACGCGGCGGTTCGGGGCCAGCCGATGCATGGCGGGGTCGCCCGCCTCATAGCTGCCGATACGCACGGCCACATCCACATCCTCGGCCATCAGGTCGACGAAGGCGTCGGTCAGGTTCAGCTCCAGCGTCAGCCGGGGATGGGCGTCGAGAAAGGGCGTCAGCAGGGGCGCCAATCGCCGTCGTCCGAACGAGGTCGGGGCCGAGACCCGAAGCAGGCCGCGCGCCTGGGTGGTGCGGCGCGACACCAGGGCCTCCAGGTCCTCGACCCCGTCCAGAAGCTGCATGGCGCGGTCATAGACCAGCCGCCCGGCCTCGGTCGGGGCCAGCCTACGCGAAGTGCGCTCGATCAACCGCACCCCCAGGCGGTCCTCCAGCCGCGCCAGCCTGCGCGAGGCCACGGCGGGCGACAGGTCCAGCCGTCGGGCGGCGGCGGACAGGCTGCCTTCCTCCAGCGCTCGGACGAATATCTCATACTCGGCCAGCATGGCGGGGTCTCATCGTTGCAATTTATGCAAAGATAACCGCCGATCTTCGCCGTGGCTAGGCGGCGGGCGCGGGGCTAGGGTTGAGGCTCAAGGGAGAGCCGCCATGTCCACCACCTATGTCCGCCACGGAAGTCTGAGCGTCGCCGCCGAACTGGACGCCTTCGTCCGCGACGAGGCGGCGCCCGGCACGGGCGTGACGCCCGCCGCCTTCTGGGCGGGGCTGGAAGGGCTGCTGTCTGAGCACGCGCCGACGAACCGCGCCCTGCTGGCGCGCCGCGACGACCTGCAGGCGAAGCTGGACGACTGGCACCGCGCCCATCCCGGCCAGCCGGACCCCGAGGCCTATCAGGCCTTCCTGCGCGAGATCGGCTACATTGAGCCCGAGCGGGCCGACATCCGTGCCGAGACCGCCAATGTCGATCCCGAGATCGCCACCATGGCCGGGCCGCAACTGGTCGTGCCCCTGACCAACGCCCGCTATCTGCTGAACGCCGCCAATGCGCGCTGGGGCAGCCTGTATGATGCGCTGTACGGCACGGATGCTCTGGGCGAGGCGCCCAAGGGCGGCGGTTATGACGCCGAGCGGGGAGGCAGGGTCATCGCCCGCGCCCGCGCCCTGCTGGATCAGGCGACGCCTCTGGCCGAGGGCGGTCATGCCGAGGCGGTCGGATACAGCGTCGAGAACGGGCGGCTGGTCGTCGCCCTGTCGGGAGGACGGACGACGGGTCTGGCCGATCCGGTGGTCTTTATCGGCTATGCGGGCGAGGCGGCGGCGCCCTCTGGCGTCCTGCTGCGCCACAATGGTCTGCATCTGGAGATCGTCGTCGACCGCGCTCACCGCATCGGGCGCACCGATCCGGCGGGGGTGGCGGACGTGATGGTCGAGGCGGCCCTGTCGGTCATCGCTGACGCCGAGGACAGCGTCGCGGCGGTGGACGCCGAGGACAAGCGGCTGGTCTATTCCAACTGGCTGGGCCTGATGCGCGGCGACCTGTCGGCGGGCTTCGTCAAGGACGGCCAGACGGTGCAGAGGCGCATGAACGGCGACCGCGCCTACACGGCGCCGGACGGAACGGCCTTCGCCCTGAAGGGGCGCAGCCTGCTGATGGTGCGCAACGTCGGCCTGCACCTGACGACCGACGCGGTGCTGGACGGGGAAGGGCGCGAGGTTCCCGAGAGCCTGCTCGACATCGCCATGACCGGCCTGATCGGCCTGCACGATCTGAAGCGCCCGGCGGACCAGCGCAACAGCCCGGCGGGCTCCATCTATGTGGTGCGGCCCAAGATGCATGGTTCGGAGGAGGTCGCCTTCGCCGACGCCGTGTTCGGCGCGGTCGAGGCCATGGTCGGCCTGCCGCCGCTGACGCTGAAGATGGGCATCATGGACGAGGAGCGGCGCACCAGCGTCAATCTGGCCAACTGCATCGCCGCGGCCAAGGGCAGGGTGGCCTTCATCAACACCGGCTTCCTTGACCGGACCGGCGACGAGATTCATTCGGTGATGGAGGGCGGACCGGTCGTGCGGAAAGAGGCGGTGCGCAATACCGGCTGGATCAAGGCCTATGAGGACCGCAACGTCGACATCGGCTTGAAGGCGGGTCTGTCGGGCCGCGCCCAGATCGGCAAGGGGATGTGGGCGGCGCCGGACCGCATGGGCGAGATGCTGGCGACCAAGGCGGGTCATCCGCGCGCCGGGGCCTCGACCGCCTGGGTCCCGTCGCCGACGGCGGCGACCCTGCACGCCCTGCATTATCATGAGGTCGACGTCTGGGCGCGTCAGGCCGAGATCGCCCAGCGTCCCGCCACGGGATTGACGGCCCTGTTGACCCCGCCGTTCGCGACGGGGACGCCCTCGGCCGAGGAAATCCGCCAGGAACTGGACAACAACGCCCAGGGCATCCTTGGCTATGTCGTGCGCTGGATCGATCAGGGCGTCGGCTGCTCCAAGGTGCCGGACATCCACGATGTCGGCCTGATGGAGGATCGGGCCACGCTGCGCATCTCCAGCCAGCATCTGGCCAACTGGCTGCGCCATGACGTGGTCTCGGAGGGCGAGGTTCGGGCGGCGCTGGAACGGATGGCGGTGGTGGTCGATCGCCAGAACGCGGGCGACCGCGCGTATCGCCCGCTGGCCCCGGCCTTCGACGGCCCGGCCTGGAGCGCCGCCTGCGACCTGGTGTTCAAGGGGCGCGAACAGCCTAACGGCTATACCGAGCACCTGCTGACCGTCTGGCGACGCCGCGCCAAGGCGAAATAAGCCGCTGCGGCCTACCGCCGCTGTCCCAAAATGAAGCGAAAGCTTGTCAAACCTTAACGGCGCTCGTAGAACCGCGTCCGTTAACGTTTCATTAACCTTCGCGGTCGGTGTCAAACACCTCAATCGCTGCGAATGTGTGCCGTTTTGGGATGGCACGTCTCTTGGAACGCTGACGACGAACCCCCTCCTGGTGGCGGGGGCGCCGCAAGCGCGGCTTCGGGAGGCGAACGGTGGGGATGACGAAGTATCTGGCATGCGCTGCATCGCTCGCTGCTCTCTGCCTCGTGGCAGGGCAGGCGACCGTGGCTCGCGCCGCCGATATGGCGCCGATGGGGGCCTCCAACCGTCTGCGCGTCGAGGTTGCGGGCGTGATCTCGCCCCGCTGCGCGATGGGCCAGTCCGAGAACTCCTCGTCGTTCGGCCAACTGTTGGACATGTCGAGCGGCGGCACGGTCGCCCGCAGCCTGAAGCTGGATTTCACTTTCAACTGCAACAGCCCGTTCCGCGCGGTTCTGACATCGCAGAACGGCGGGCTGCTCACCGACGCTTCGCCCGCTTCGGGCTTTCGCAATCGCATCGCCTATGACGCCGCCCTGGCTCTGCCGAACGGCCGATCCACGACCGCCTGCAGCAGCGCGCGGATGCAGGCCAGGGGCGACGAGCGTTCCGGCTGCACCTTCCGTTTCAACGATCGCGACGGCGCCTCTGGCGCGGCCTCGGTGAAGCTGTCCATGGCCCCAGATCCGTCGCCGGTTCTGGCGGGCCAGTACCGAGATCGATTGGTCGTTCGCCTGTCGCCCATCCTGGGCGGGGAGAGGGACTGAGAGAAATGACGACGGCGATTTCGCCGCCGCCATCTTGGGGCCCGTGCCCCGTCAATGAACGAGGCTCGATGGGGGCCTCTACTTGGAGAGAATGACCATGAAGAAGCTGCTTCTCGCCGGCGCCGCCGCCGCCCTGATCGCCAGCCCGGCTGCCGCTCAAAACTGGCAGACGCAACAGTACGGCAACGACGGCGCCGCTCACTGGGCGCTGAACTCCAGCGTCGACACCTTCTGCAAGATCAACGCTGCTGCCCCGAGCGTTAACGCCTACCGCGCCACGGCGACCCCGGGCGACAACGGCCAAGGCGGCACCGTCGCCAACTCGGACGGCACCCTGAGCCTGAACATCCAGGAGCCGACCACCAACACCATCCAGAATGCCTCGGCCTTCATCAGCTACGCCAACTCGCAGTGCAACACGCCCTTCACCATCACTGCAAACTCGCAGAACGGCGGCCTGCTGAACTCGACCAACACCACCACCGACACGGCCTTCGCCTCGCTGGTCCCCTATAACGTCGGCGTGCAGTTCGGCGCTCAGAACACCGGCGGCGCCGTCGCAGCCGGCAACTTCAGCCTGAACTGGGCCCAACAGCAGGCCACGGCCGGCACCTTCCGCTTCAGCGTGGATGTGCCCGCCGCTAACCGTCTGCTGCTGCAAGGCAGCTACAAGGACTTCCTGAAGGTGACGATGACCCCCGCCATCTAAGGCGGTCATAGGTCGGCTTTCAATCAGGGCTCGGTCTCAGCGAGGCCGGGCCCTGAATCTTATCAGTTTTGAAACGGCGTGCGGCCAAGGGTCGTCGGACCCTGTTCGGAGATACGAATGTTCCCCGCTTTTGTGAAACGGCTGCTGATTTTCGCCACTCTGGCCGCAGTTTTCGCCGCCACGCCGTCGGCCGCCCTGCTCGTCCAGCCGGTGTTTCTCGATATGCGCTATAGCGGAGTTCTGTCGAACGCCGGGGTGCGTGTGGTGAACGACCGCAACCGTCCCGTTTCGGTGGAAGTCACGGTCAGTTCCGTGGACGTCCCTGAAAGCGGCGACGCCGTGTTCACGCCCATCGAGGGCGAAGACTTCCTCATCTTCCCCGCCGTCGCCAATATCCCGGCCAACGGCGCGCAGATCTTCCGTGTCCGCTGGATCGGGGATCCGGCCAAGGCTGAGGGACAGATTTTCGCCTTCACCACGAGCGAGCTGCCGCTTGAGATCGACGGTGATCCGTCAGCAGCGGTGCAGTTGTTGTACGCCATTCAAACCATTGTCGGCATCGGCCCGGTCAATGCTCGCGCCGAGATCGAGGCGGTTTCGGTTGAGCGCGTCAGCCGACCGAATGGCGACAAGGGCGTGATGATCACCTTCCAGAACAATGGCGAGTTGCATGGCCAGGTCAGCGCCGCAACCCTCACCCTGGCCACGCCGGGCTGGTCTCATCAATTCACCCCGGCCGACATGTCGGCTGCGGTCGGTCTGGGGCTTGTGCCGGCCCAACGCCGACGCGCCATGTTCCTGGCGGTGCCTGATCTGCCGGACAGCGGCGCCATCACTGTGACCGCTGACGTTCCGCGCGTGACCGGAAACTGACGGCGATGGCGGGGGGAAAATACAAGATGCTGGCGGGCGCAAGCGTGCTGGCCGCCTTCGTGGCCGCTCCACACGCCAGTGCAGGCGACGCCGCCGCTGTCGAGGGCCATCTCGATAGCCCGATCGCGACTTCGCCTCGGCCGACCGCGCAGACTTCCGGCCGCCGTGCCGAGGTGGAGCTGGTGGTGCCGGTGCGCGAGCGCGGCCCGCTGGGTCAGGCGACCATCATCATTGGCGCCGATGATCAGGTGCGAATGCGGGCGGCGGACCTGATCGGCCTGTTGTCGCGCATGATCACCCGCGAGGCTGCGGCGGCCCTGCTGGCCGCAGCCGACGCGAACGGCTATCTCACACCGGAAGCCGCGCAAACGGCCAATTTCGACTTTGTGTTCGACCCCGGCCTGCTCGATATCGCCGTCACCATTCCGTTGGAAGCCCGGCAACGCCAGACCCTGGGCCTCGGCTTTGACGCGACCACCGAAGCGCCGCAGGTCACTAATCGTCCTTCCGGCCTGGCCGCCTATCTCAATTATCGCGCCTCGCTTGATTATCTGCATCGGGCGAACGGGTCCCGCGACGAGGGCCTGCAATCGCCCCGCTTCGACCTGGATTTCAATGGCTCCGTCGGAGCCGTGGCCTTTGAAAACCTTCTGACCATAGACCCGGATGCGGATCAGTCGTTCCAGCGGAACGCCTCGCGTTTGATCTACGATCAGCCCGACCACGCCTTGCGCTGGACTCTGGGTGATCTGGGGCCCGAAGGAACTTCGTTCCAGAGCGCCAGCGATATCGCCGGTCTGGGTGTGTCGCGGTTGTATAGCCTGCGGCCCAGCGACCGTTTCATCACGACCCGGTCGTCGCGTACGGTGACGCTACGCGAGCCGTCGACCGTCGAGGTCAGGGTGAACGGCGTGGTGGCGCGCACCCTGGTGCTTCAGCCGGGCACCTATGATTTGCGGGACCTGCCGCTGACGCAGGGCGCCAACGCCGTGGAAATCGTGGTCGAAGGACCGTCTGGCGCGCGCGAAGTCATAGCCTTCGACTTCTTCAGCGACGCGACCCTGCTGGCGCCCGGAGTCGATGAATTCTACTTCGCCGGCGGCGTGCGAGCGCCTCGCGAAGGCGGCGAGATCAATTATGAGACCGATGACCCGATCATCTCGGGTTTTTATCGCCGCGGCATCAACGAGCAACTCACGGTCGGGGCCAACCTTCAGGCGGTGCGCGACGCCGCTCTGGCGGGCGGCGAACTGGTCTATGGCGGGCCGCTGGGGTTGAGCGCGCTCGATTTGTCCTTCAGCCATCGGGATGGCCAGGGATCTGGATATGCTGCGCGGCTCGAGCACCGCATGTTCCGTGAAATGCAGTCCCTGACCGGCCGAGAGACGTTTGATTTCTCGATCGAGATGCGTAGT
This sequence comes from Candidatus Brevundimonas phytovorans, assembly GCA_029203145.1. NCBI lineage: Bacteria > Pseudomonadati > Pseudomonadota > Alphaproteobacteria > Caulobacterales > Caulobacteraceae > Brevundimonas > Candidatus Brevundimonas phytovorans. The sequence goes on along the minus strand of CP119309.1, from coordinate 2,047,934 downwards.
CGTGATTTCGGCCCGATCGAGACACTGGGCCCGATCGCCAACTACAGTGTTCAGACCGCCGCGCGTTATTCGCGTCCGCTAAGCCGAAATCTGGTGGCCTCGGTCGGGGCGGACTACGCCAAGGCGCGCGGCGCAGTGCGTGACCGATATGGCATGTCGGCTTTTGCGTCCTGGCGCGTCAACTACGACACCAATGTCAACTTCGGCGCGACCTATAATTCCAGCGGCTTGAGCGGCTCCGAAACCAATATATTCGTGAACCTGACCCGTCGCTTCGGCGCTCGGGCGACCTTCTCGGCTGGAGCCGAAAGCCGTAACGGACTGGTCCGCGCGGGCTATTCGCGGGCGCCGGAGCGGTCGCTGAACGACTGGGGCTACAGTGTCGATGTCTCGCGCACCGAGGACGCGGTCGGCCTGAACGGGGCGGCAGTCTATATCGCCAATCGCGGCGAGTTCGAGATCAACCACGCCACGGTGTTCGACAACGCCGGCGATATCGCCAACCAGCAGACGTCGCTGAGAGCCTATGGCGCCTTGGCCTATGCCGGGGGACAGTTCGGCGTGGGGCGGCGGATCTATGATTCCTTCGCTCTGGTGTCGACGCACTCGAGCCTGGACGGGCGTCCGGTGTTGATCCGCGGTGTCTCGGCGTTGGAAGAGAGCGGCCGGTCCGGCGCGCTGGGGCCAGCGCTGGTGCCGCTCGGCTCCTATTATTCTCAGTCTGTTCCCTATGATGTTGAAGATCTGCCGATCGGGTATGATCTTGGCGCGGGTCTGTTCCAGGTGCAGCCGCGTCTGCATTCGGGCTACGTCCTGACCGTTGGGTCGGCCTATTATGTCACGGCGGCGGGCCTGATGCTGGATGACCAGGGGCAGCCCGTCAGCCTGCGCATGGGTCGGGCGGTGTCGCTGGACGACGCTGACGCGCCCCAGGCCGCCGTGGTCACAAATCGCCAGGGCCGGTTCGCGGTCAGCGGCCTTTCCGCCGGGCGCTGGCGCATCACCTTGGCCGGCCAGCCCGCGCTGGTCTATGATATCGTCGTTCCGGATACGACCCTGTATCGGGCTGGCGAAATCCGTCCGACCGGAACCGCAGGAGGAATGCGATGAATCGCAAGGGGTTAATGACGGCGGCGGCTCTGGCTGTTGCGACCACGGTCGCGGCTGGCGCGGCGCAGGCCGAGTGCGATCTGGCCTCGGTCCGCGTGATCGCCGATGGCGTCGTGCTGCGCTATGATCCCTTCGATCAGGATGATGCGCGCGGTGAGATCAGCGTGCGGCTGAACGCCAATCAGGCCTGCGCCGACGCCCGGATCGAAATGGCGATCGCGCCGAATATCGACAGCATCGGCGCTGCGGGAACGCTCGAGGCGCGTGACGGCGCGAACGGGGTGACGGTCCAGGTGGCCTCGCAGATGGGGCCGGCGCGGGTTGTGACCGATCCGCTCACCGCCTTCGCCCGTCCGGCGCCGGCAGGTCGGCTGTCGGCCTCGGGCTTGCTGACCGGGCCGGGTTTGCGGGTGATCGCACCCTATGGCCAGATCGTCCCTCCCGGTCGTTATCGCGCGCGCGCCACCTTGCTGACCCGCGCGATTGACGCCGAGGGCGCGGCGACGGATGTGGTGGAGACGCCCTTCTACGTCGAGATCGAGGTCCAGCCTTCCTTCCGCCTGGCCGCCGGCGTCGAGCAGCGGCTGTTCCTGGGCGAGTTGACGCCCGGCGCCGACAGCCAGCCCATGACGTTCAACGCCTATTCCAATGTCGGCTATGATCTGAAGGTGCGTTCGGATCATCAGTGGCGGATGACCCTGGACGGTTCGAACGCGGCCAATGCGCCGGGCGTGCCGTATCGTGTCGCCATCTCTGATCGCCTTGTGCGGCGCGAAAGCGGCGAGGCTTCGGTCTTGCGCTTCGACGAGCCGCGCGCCGGGCGGCGCTCGCACACGCTGAAGGCCACGGCTCTGCCGTTTGATCCGCAGCCGGCGGGGGCTTATCAGGACTTCATCACCATCGAGATCAGCCCCCGACTGGGAGGCGGATCGGCGCCCGCCTAGCGCCGATTCCGTCCGCGGCTTCTCATGGCGTCAACGAGGCTGCGGCGGCGAAGCCGCGGCCTTGACCCCGTCCTAGAGCGGTGAAATCGAGACCCGCATGAAGACGGGGGCCTGATCGTCGGTCAGGGCGGCGTTGGTCAGGCGCCAGTTCGACGTGCGCACGCGCGCCTCAGTCGAGATCAGTTGAAGTTGACCTGAGGCATCGATCGGCGCCTCTTCGAGTCCGTGCGACAAGACCCCGCCGGTCACGTTCAGCAACTGGACGTTCATGCGATAGCCTTGGGTGTTGCAGACCTCGCGCACGAGCCCCAGTTCAACGGCGCCGTCGCGCATGAACAGTGCTGACTCCCCGACTTCCGACTGCACGCGGCAGAAGGGCTGGACCTCCGCGACGAGGCGGAAGCCGATGCTGGCCTCCGCTGCAGCGGCGGTGTCAGGCAATGCCGTTGTGGCGGCCAGTGATGCGATTGCCAGCGCGCCGGTCTTAAAGACGTTCACAGAACTTCTCCTTGCGATTCGACTGTACAATCTCCTCTCTGAGTAAAAATCACCCGTAGAGATGTGCTTTACCGCAGTTAAGCAAACAGGGTTTCCGCCTGTTAGGAAATGCGGTCGTCTGTCTTCGTCTCGGGATCAGGGGATCGAGGAGGGGCGCAACGCAAGAAAAAGGGGGCGCGACCTGCATCGCGCCCCCGCTATGACGGGCCGGTCTGGAGGGGCGGCGTCAGGTCTTGGCGCCGGCGCGGCCGCGGCCCAGTTCGCGGTTGAGCCACAGGGCCAGCAAGGTGCAGACGGCGCCGGACAGCAGATAGCCGCCGCCGGCGATCAGGCCGAACCTGCCCGACAGAGCCAGGGCCGCCAGCGGGGCGAAGCCGGCGCCGAACAGCCAGGCCAGGTCGGACGTCAGGGCCGAGGCGGTGTAGCGGTTGCCCAGGCTGAAGCTGGAGGCGATGGAGCCGGAGGCCTGGCCGAACGACAGCCCCAGCAGGATGAAGCCCAGGATCATGTAGGACAGCTCGCCCACCGGGCCGCCGTCCAGCATCTGGGGCGCGAAGCCCGAGAAGGCGGCGATGCCGGCGGCGGTGACGGCCAGCAGGGCGCGACGGCCGTAGCGATCAGCCAACCAACCCGAGGCCAGGATGGCGGCCAGGCCGAAGACGGCGCCGACCAGTTCGATCATCAAGAAGCGGGCGGGCGATTCCTGCGTGTAGAGGAAGACCCAGGACAGCGGGAACACCGTCACCATGTGGAACATGGCGAAGCTGGCCAGCGGAGCGAAGGCGCCGATGACGATGCCGCCGCCTTCTTCGCGCACGGCCTTGGTCACGGGGGCAGGGTGCAGTTCCAGGGTCTCGAACGCGGCCTGGAAGGCGGGCGTCACCACGATGCGCAGACGGGCGAACAGGGCCACCACGTTGATGGCGAAGGCCACGAAGAAGGGATAGCGCCAGCCCCAGTCGAGGAAGTCGGCGGCCGACAGCTTGCTGAGGAAGTAGGCGAACAGGGCGCTGGCCACGATCAGGCCGAAGGGCGCGCCCAGTTGCGGCGCCATGGCGTACCAGCCGCGACGGTTGTCCGGTGCGCTGACGGCCAGCAGGGAGGCCATGCCGTCCCAGGCGCCGCCGAGCGCCACGCCCTGACCGATGCGCAGCACGATCAGCATGACCGCCGCCCAGTGACCGACCTGGGCGTAGCTGGGCAGGAAGCCGAGGCAGACCGTGGACAGGCCCAGCAGGAAGAGGGCGATGGTCAGCTTGGTCCCACGTCCGAAGCGTCGGTCGATGGCGATGAACAGGGCTGTGCCGAAGGGCCGGGCGATAAAGGCCACGGCAAAGACGGCGAAGGACAGCAGGGTCCCGCCCAGCGGTCCCGCATAGGGGAAGACCAGTTGCGGGAAGACCACGACCGAGGCGATCGCATAGACGAAGAAGTCGAAGAATTCCGACGTGCGACCAATGATCACGCCGATCGCAATTTCTCCGGCGTCGATTTTGCCGTGTCGCGCGTTGATCTGGCTGGCGTCCCGCTCAAGGGACTCTGAAGAAGGCGCGCCGCTGGTGGCGTTCATGACCGATGACGTTCCCTGGACCCGGGCGCGACACGCGCGCCGACATGGTAAGAATGGCGAAAGCCGTCATTTGCTCCCGATCATCTGCGCGGGGGATAGGACGGATTGTCCAATGTCCCCCCTCGGCAGGCGGCGGTACGGGCGGCGCACAATGATCGTGCCAGAGCCCTCTTCCCGAACAGGAACCGCCGTGCGCCGCCTGCGACCCCTATTGCTGCTGCCCCTTTTGGCCCTGATGTCGGGCTGTAAAGCCGTTGTCCTGTCGCCGGCGGGCGACATCGCGGCGCAGCAGCGCGACCTGCTGGTCTGGTCGGTGGCGCTGATGCTGATCATCATCATCCCGGTGATGGCCCTGACCGTCTTCTTCGCGTGGAAATACCGGGCGACGAACAAGGAGGCCCGATACGAGCCCGACTGGGATCACTCGACCCATCTGGAGCTGGTGATCTGGGCCGCGCCGCTGCTGATCATCATCTGCCTGGGCGCCATCACCTGGTCGGGCACCCATCTGCTGGACCCCTATCGATCGCTGGATCGGGTCAACAAGGGTCAGGCTGTGGCTGAGGGCGTCGAGCCGCTTCAGGTGAACGTCGTCGCCATGGATTGGAAGTGGCTGTTCATCTACCCGGAATACGGCATCGCCACGGTCAATGAGCTGGCCGCGCCGGTGGACCGGCCGATCCGCTTCCACATCACCGCGACCGGGGTGATGAACTCCTTCTACATTCCCGCCCTGGCGGGGCAGATCTACGCCATGCCCGGCATGGAGACGAAGATGAACGCCGTCATCAATCGTCCGGGCGAATACGTCGGCTTCTCGGCCAACTATTCCGGCGACGGCTTCTCCAACATGCGCTTCACCTTCCACGGTCTGGACCAGGCGGGCTTCGATCAGTGGGTCGCCGGCGTCCGCGCCGACAGCAAGACCCTGGACCGCGAGACCTACCTGGAGCTGGAGAAGCCCAGCGAGAAGGTGCCGGTCCTGCACTACGCCTCGGTCGATGAAGGCCTGTTCGACGCCGTGCTGAACATGTGCGTCGCGCCGGGCAAGATGTGCATGGGCGAGATGATGGCCATCGACAAGAAGGGCGGCCTGGGTCTGACCGCCGTCCACGCCACCTGGCCGCTGGTCCACGACAAATACGCCCGTCGCGGCCAGGCGGTCATGGGTTCAGGCGAGTCCTACGTCATGGCGATCTGCACGCCGCTGGAGGCCGAGAAGGCCGCCGTCGACGCCGGGCGTCGCCGCCAGGAACTGGCCGCGCAGATCACCCGCTCGGCCCCCACCGAACAGATCATGGGCCGGGGTCTGACCCGCCCCGGTTCGGTTTCCCGCACGGAGGTCGCCGTCGCCGGCTGGCCCTTCGCTCCTCGCATCCCTGCGCCGACCGCCGCCGACGCACCCGCGTCGCAATCCTGAGCGCCCTACCGACATGTCTATTGATCACATCGCATCCCTGATCTTCGGCCGGTTGGACTGGAACGCCCTGCCGTTCCATGAACCGATCATCACGGCGACCTTCGCCGTCGTCGTGCTGGGCGGTCTGACGACCCTGGCCCTGATCACCCGCTACAAGCTGTGGGGCTATCTCTGGACCGAATGGTTCACCACGGTCGATCACAAGAAGATCGGCATCATGTACATGATCCTGGGGCTGGTCATGTTCCTGCGCGGTTTTGCCGACGCCATCATGATGCGCCTGCAACAGGCCATGGCCTTCGGCGGGGCCGAGGGCTATCTGAACGCTCACCACTATGATCAGATCTTCACCGCCCACGGCGTGATCATGATCTTCTTCGTGGCCATGCCTCTGATCACCGGCCTGATGAACTATCTGGTGCCGTTGCAGATCGGGGCGCGCGACGTCTCCTTCCCCTTCCTGAACAATTTCAGCTTCTGGATGACGACGGCCGGCGCGGTCCTGGTCATGGCTTCGCTGTTCATCGGCGAGTTCGCGCGCACCGGCTGGCTGGCCTATCCGCCGCTGTCGGGCATCGGCTACAGCCCTGGCGTCGGCGTCGACTACTACATCTGGGCCCTGCAGATCGCCGGGGTGGGGACCACCCTGTCCGGCATCAACCTGATCGCAACCATCGTGAAGATGCGCGCGCCGGGCATGGGCCTGATGAAGATGCCGGTCTTCACCTGGACCTCGCTGTGCGCCAACGTCCTGATCGTGGCCTCCTTCCCGGTGCTGACGGCGGTTCTGGCCCTGCTGACGGCGGATCGCTACCTGGGCACCAACTTCTTCACGAACGACTTCGGCGGCAATCCGATGATGTACGTGAACCTGATCTGGATCTGGGGCCACCCCGAGGTCTACATCCTGGTGCTGCCGCTGTTCGGCGTCTTTTCCGAAGTCACCTCGACCTTCTCGGGCAAGAAGCTCTTTGGCTATACGTCCATGGTCTATGCGACGGTGGTCATCACCATCCTGTCCTACCTGGTGTGGCTGCACCACTTCTTCACCATGGGCTCGGGCGCGTCCGTGAACTCCTTCTTCGGGATCACGACGATGATCATCTCGATCCCGACCGGGGCCAAGCTGTTCAACTGGCTGTTCACCATGTACCGCGGCCGCATCCGGTTCGAGCTGCCGATGATGTGGACGGTCGCCTTCATGCTGACCTTCGTGGTCGGCGGCATGACGGGCGTCATGCTGGCGGTGCCGCCGGCGGACTTCGTCCTGCACAACTCTCTGTTCCTGATCGCCCACTTCCACAACGTCATCATCGCCGGCGTGCTGTTCGGCCTGTTCGCGGCCATCAACTTCTGGTGGCCCAAGGCTTTCGGCTTCAAGCTGGACAAGAAATGGGGCCTGGTCAGCTTCTGGTGCTGGGTGGTGGGCTTCTGGGTCGCCTTCGCCCCGCTCTATGTCCTGGGCTTCATGGGCGTGACGCGGCGGATGCGGGTCTTCGACGATCCGTCCTATCAGATCTGGTTCATCATCGCGGCGGTCGGGGCCGGCATCATCGCCATGGGCATCCTGGCCATGCTGATCCAGTTCGCGGTCTCGATCCTCAACCGCGACAAGCTGCGCGACGAGACGGGCGACCCCTGGCACGGCCGCACGCTGGAGTGGTCCACGTCCTCGCCGCCGCCGGACTACAACTTCGCCAAGACGCCGATCATCCACGACTCGGACGCCTGGTGGGACATGAAGGCGCGCGGCTATGAGCGTCCGACCGACGGCTACAAGCCCATCCACATGCCCTCGAACACGGGCGCGGGGGTGATCCTGGCCGGCCTGGCGACGGTCATGGGCTTCGCCCTGATCTGGTACATGTGGTGGCTGGCGGGCCTGAGCTTCTTCGCGCTGATCGCCTACGCCATCTTCCACACCTTCAACTACAAGCGCGACTACTACATCCCGGCCGAGACGGTGCAGGCGACGGAAGACGCACACACAAAGGCCCTGGCGGCCGCAGCGGCGAAGGGGTGATCCGATGAGCCATGCTTCTTCCCTGAACCCGGACTACGTCGACGAAGCCGGGCGACCGATCTACCACCCGGTCGAGGAGCCGCATCACCCGGAAGGCCACAGCACCATGCTGGGCTTCTGGATGTATCTGATGAGCGACTGCCTCATCTTTGCGATGCTGTTCGCCGTCTATGGGGTGATCGGCGCCAACTACGCCGCCGGCCCCGCGCCCAGGGACCTGTTCGAGCTGCCGCTGGTGGCGCTGAACACGTCGATGCTGCTGTTGTCGTCGATCACCTATGGCTTCGCCATGCTGGCCATGGTCAAGAACCGCACGGCCCAGATGCAGATCTGGCTGGCGATCACCGGGGTCTTCGGTCTCTGCTTCCTGGGGATTGAGCTCTATGAGTTCGCCCACCTGATCCACATCGGCGCCACGCCCCAGCGCAGCGGCTTCCTGTCGGCCTTCTTCGTTCTGGTCGGCACCCACGGCCTGCATGTCACCTTCGGCTGCATCTGGCTGGTCACGCTGATGGTGCAGGTCTGGCAAAAGGGTCTGATCCCGGCCAACAAGCGCCGGCTGATGTGCCTCAGCCTGTTCTGGCACTTCCTGGACGTCATCTGGATCGGCGTCTTCACCTTCGTCTATCTGTTCGGGATGCTGCGATGAGCGCCGAAGCCCACAACGACCACGCCGTGACCCACGACGATCACCACCACGGCGACGACCACGATCATGGTTCGTTCAAGACCTATATGATCGGCTTCCTGCTGTCGGTCGTGCTGACGGCGATCCCGTTCTGGCTCGTCATGACCGAGACCTTGGCGCCGCAGACCACGGGACTGATCATCACGGCCTTCGCCGTGGTGCAGATCGTGGTCCACATGGTCTTCTTCCTGCACATGAATCACAAGTCCGAGGGCGGGTGGAACATGCTGGCTCTGATCTTCACCATCGTGGTGGTGGTGATCGCCGTCGCGGGGTCGGTCTGGGTGATGTATCACCTGAACACCAACATGATGCCCACCCACGACATGCAGACCATGGGCTGAGCCTGATCAGGCGAGGCCAGGGGAGAAGCGCCATAGAGCCGTTGTCGCGACCCGCCCGGCCGCCGCGCAGCATGACCGCCCTGATCCTGGGCGCGGTCATGTTCGCCCTGCTGTTCGCGGGCTTTTCGGCCCTGGGCGTCTGGCAGGTGCAGCGTCTGCTGTGGAAGCAGGACCTGATCCGTCAGGTCGACGCCCGCATCCACGCCGCGCCCGCCGCCGCGCCGCCGCCGGATCAGGTCATCACGCGGCAGGCGGATCAGTATCGTCGGGTTGTCGTCAGCGGCCGCTTCGATCATCAGCATGAAACCCTGGTCAAGGCGGTGACGGACCTCGGCCCCGGCTATTGGGTCATGACGCCGCTGGTCGCTGATCGCGGCTTTACTGTCCTGATCAACCGCGGCTTCGTGCCCTCTGAGCGTCAGAAGCCGCAGAGCCGCGCCCCCGGTCAGGTCGAGGGCGAGACGACGGTCGTCGGCTTGCTGCGTCTGACGGAACCTGACGGCGGCTTCCTGCGCGCCAACGACCCGGCGGGCGACCGCTGGTTCTCGCGCGACGTGACGGCTATCGTGAAGGCGAGGGGGCTTTCCGGGCCGGTCGCGCCCTATTTCATCGACGCTGACGCCACGCCCAATCCGGGCGGCTGGCCGCGCGGCGGCCTGACCGTGGTGCGCTTCCCCAACAGCCACCTGATCTACGCCCTGACCTGGTTCGGCCTGGCCCTGATGTCGGCGGCGGGCTTCATCCTGTTCTGGCGCGAGGAAAAGCGGCGGCGGGCGGCGCCATGAACGCGGTCCGCGTCGCGCGCAGCCTGCTGGGTCTGGACGGCCAGACCGAGGCGCCGGTGTCGCCGGGCGCGGCCGGGCGGCGCAACATGCTGCTATTGATCCAGTTGCGCTGGCTGGCGGTCATCGGACAGGTGGTGACGATCGCCGTGGTCCACTGGGGGCTGAAGATCCCCCTGCCGCTGGGCCAACTGCTGCTGGCCCCGATCGGTCTGGCGGCGATCAACCTGGCCAGCGCGCCCGTCACCCTGCGGCGCCGAAGCGTGACCGACCCGGAGTTGCTGCTGGCCCTGTTCGCGGACGTGGCCGCCCTGAGCTGGCTGCTCTTCTTCAGCGGCGGGGCCAGCAACCCGTTCGCCGCCCTCTATCTGATGCAGATCGTGCTGGCGGCGGTCCTGCTGCGCCCCCCCTATGCCTGGGGCTTTGTTCTGGTCACCAGCGCCTGTCTGGGGGTGCTGGCCGTGTGGCATCAACCCCTGCTGCTGCCGCCCAGCGCGGATGCGCGGCTGGGCCTGATCCAGGCCGGGGCCCTGGTCAACTTCATCCTGATCGCCGTGCTGCTGGTGGCCTTTGTTACGCGCTCGACCCAGAACGTGCGGGCGCGCGACGCCTATCTGGCCGACGCGCGGCAACAGGCGGCGGAACAGGACCATATCGTCCGCATGGGGTTGCTGGCCTCGGGCGCGGCGCACGAGCTGGGCACGCCTCTGGCCTCGCTGTCGGTCATCCTCAGCGACTGGAAGCGAATGCCGACCCTGACGGCCGACGCCGACCTGACCGCCGACATCGTCGAGATGCAGGCCGAGGTGGAGCGCTGCAAGACCATCGTCACCGGCATTCTGATGTCGGCCGGCGAGGCGCGGGGCGAGGCGCCCACCATCACGACCCTGGGCGGCTTCCTGTCGGAGATCGTGGCCGACTGGCGCGCGAAGTCCAACGACGCCATGGCCGTGGTCCTGCGCGGGCCGACGCCGCGCGACCCCCGCATCATCGCCGATCCGGCCCTGAAGCAGGTCTTCAGCGCCCTGCTGGACAACGCCCATGAGGCCGGGGCCGAGCGCATGGTCATCGCCGCGACCCTGGACGACGACCTGCTGTCGGTCGAGTTCAATGACGACGGGCCGGGATTTGCGCCGGAAATCCTCGAACGCATGGGCCAGCCCTATCAGTCGACCAAGGGGCGGGCAGGGGCGGGGCTGGGCCTCTTCCTTCTGGTCAATGTCATGCGAAAGCTGGGCGGCGGGGTGGTCGCCGCAAATCGACGCGACGGCGGCGCCTGTGTTCGCCTGACCCTGCCTCTGGAGGCCCTGGCCGCGAAATGAACGAGATGACTGACGCGCCCCGCCAATTGCTGATCGTTGAAGACGACGAAGCCTTCGCCAAGACCCTGCGCAAGTCGTTCGAGCGACGCGGCTATGAGGTGGTGTCCGCGCGCAGCCATGAGCAACTGGTCGAACTGCTGGCCGTCCACCATCCGCAATACGCCGTGGTGGACCTCAAGCTGGGGGCGGCCTCGGGCCTGACCTGCGTCCAGACGCTGCACGCCTTTGACCCAGATCTGAACATCGTCGTCCTGACCGGCTTCGCCAGCATTGCGACCGCGGTCGAGGCCATCAAGCTGGGCGCCCGCCACTACCTGGCCAAGCCCTCGGGCACCGACGAGATCGAGGCCGCCTTCGCCCGTCAGGACGGCGACCCGGACGCGGCCCTCAGCGCCCGCCCGACCTCGATCAAGACGCTGGAGTGGGAGCGTATCCACGAGGTCCTGGCCGAGACCAATTTCAATATCTCCGAGACGGCCCGCCGTCTGGGGATGCACCGCCGCACCCTGGCGCGGAAGCTGGAGAAGCGTCAGGTCACCTGACGCTGTCCGTCAATGCGCGCCGCGTCCGAACAGGCGCATGGCCTGATGCAGGCCGACGGCGAGCGCTCCACCGACGATTAGGCCCAGCAGGGCGGACAGCAGGGCCGTGGTGGTCCAGCCGACCACGCCGCCCAGGGGGCCGAACAGGCCGCCGACCGCGTGGGCCAGATGCTCGACCGGCTCGGCCGGCCAGGCCAGGCCCAGGGTGTGCGTGCCGTGCAGCAGGATGCCGCCGCCCACCCACAGCATGGCCACGGTGCCGATGACGGTCAGGGACGAGAAGACGCCTGGCATGCCCTTGACCAGCCCGCGCCCGATGGCCCGGCTGGTCTTCGAGGCGCGTTTGGCCATGTGCAGGCCGATGTCGTCCAGCTTCACCAGCAGGCCGACCGCGCCATAGACCGCGACCGTCATGGCCAGACCGACCACGATCAGGACGCCTGCCTGCGTCAGCAAGGGCGCTTGCGACACGTCGGCCAGGGCGATGGTCATGATCTCGGCCGACAGGATCAGGTCGGTGCGGACGGCGCCGGCGACCGTGGCCTTTTCCAGGTGAGCGGGGTCGTCGCTGACCGGCTCATCGTCCGTCGCGTGGTCGCCGAACATCTCCATCACCTTCTCGGCCCCTTCGAAGCAGAGGTAGGCCCCGCCGCACATCAGCAAGGGCGTAATGGCCCAGGGCGCGAAGGCGGTCAGCAGCAGGGCGACCGGCAGGATCAGCACGAGCTTGTTGCGGATCGAGCCCACGGCGATCTTGCCGATGATGGGCAGTTCGCGGCTGGGGGACAGGCCGGTGACGTATTTGGGCGTCACGGCGGCGTCGTCGATCACCACGCCCGCCGCCTTGGTCGCGGCCTTCCCGGAGGCGGCGCCGACATCGTCGATGGAGGCCGCCGCCAGCTTGGCGATCGCCGCCACGTCGTCGATCAGGGCCATAAGTCCAGAAGGCATGGGCGCATCCGCAGGGGAGGAAATGAGCAGGGCTCCTTCCTGCCCGCGACAAGGCGACTTGGAAAGGGGCGCAGCTTCACCTGGCGAGCAGAAGCTCCAACCAGTCGCCCTGGAAGGGAAGTTTCATGCCTGAACAGATCGAGAGAGACGATGGTGGGTGATCACAGGTTCGAACTGTGGACCCGCTGATTAAGAGTCAGCTGCTCTACCAACTGAGCTAATCACCCGTACCGTCGTCTGCGCCCTTGGTGTGGCGCCGGTTCTTCGTGGCGACCCGCTGGGTTGCCCGAAGGGCCGTCCTATTACTCAGGATGCCGGGGGGGCGCAAGGGCTGATTGCGGGATTTTCTAAAGTTTGTTCCGCGCGCTAAGGTCGCGCCCGGAATCAGCCGCCGACAGACGCGGCACGAGGAAATGACACATATGGCGTTCTGGAACCGTCGGCGATCGATCGATGCCATGCTGGCCCCCCATGAGGGGCCCGCGCTGAAGAAGACCCTGAGTTGGCCGCATCTGATGGCCCTGGGCGTCGGCGCCATCGTCGGCACCGGCATCCTGACGCTGATCGGGGTCGGCGCGGGTCTGGCCGGCCCGGCGGTGCTGATCAGCTTTGGCCTGGCGGGCCTGGTCTGCGCCTGCGCGGCCCTGGCCTATGCCGAGCTGTCGACCATCATGCCCGCCTCGGGCAGCGCCTATACCTATACCTATGCCTCGCTGGGCGAGATCTTCGCCTGGGTCGTGGGGTGGAGCCTGATCCTGGAATATTCGCTGGTCGTCTCGGCGGTGGCCGTGGGCTGGTCCGGCTACGCCATTCCCTTCCTGTCGGGTCTGGGCGTCGACCTGCCGCTGGCCCTGACGGTCGGTCCGCATGTCGAGGGCGGCCTGATCAACCTGCCGGCCGTCTTCATCATCGCCGTGGTGACGGGCCTGCTGCTGATGGGCACCAAGGAAAGCGCCACGCTGAACGCCCTTCTGGTGCTGGTGAAGATCGCCGCCCTGGTGGCCTTTGTCGTCATCGCCCTGCCGAATTTCGACGCCGCAAACTTCACCCCCTTCATGCCCAATGGCTTCGGCGCCCCCTTCGTCCAGACGGGCGTCATGGCGGCGGCGGCCATCATCTTCTTCGCCTTCTACGGTTTTGACGCCATCGCCACGGCGGCTGAGGAGACCAAGAAGCCCGAGCGCGATCTGGCCATCGGCATCATCGGTTCGATGGTGGTCTGCACCGTCCTCTATATCGTCGTCGCGGCCGCCGCGATCGGCGCGGCTCCGGTGGCCTCATTCGCTGACAGCCCCGAGCCCCTGTCGTTGATCATGCGCGGCCTGGGTCAGGGCGTTGCGGCCCAGTGGATCGCCGCAGCCGCCGTCATCGCCCTGCCGACCGTGCTGCTGGCCTTCCTGTTCGGCCAGAGCCGCATCTTCCTGGGCATGGCGCGCGACGGCCTGCTGCCCAACCGCCTGGCGCGGATTTCCAAGCGCGGCGTGCCTGCCGTCGTGACGGTCTTCACCGCCATCGTCGTGGCCTTCCTGGCTGGCATCATGCGTCTGGACGAGCTGGCCTCGCTGGCCAACGCCGGCACCCTTATGGCCTTCATGGCCGTGGGGATCAGCCTGATCGTGCTGCGGGTGCGTGAGCCGAACCGCGAGCGCAAGTTCAAGACACCCCTGTGGTGGTTGGTCGGCGGCATCGCCATTGTCGGCTGCATCACCTTCTTCTTCAGCCTGAAAGCCTCGACCCAGATCTACTTCCTGCTCTGGAACCTGGGCGGTCTGGCCATCTACCTGCTGTGGTCGTCGAAGAACGCCCGGCTGGCCAAGAGTCCGGTGGCCTGATGGCGCGGCGCGATCTTACGGGGGCGGTGGATTTCACCGTCCTCGAGACCATGACCGCCGGTGTGGACGACGTGACGGAGGAGGTGCTGGGCCTGTTCGTCCAGCAGGCCGCGCTTTGGTCGCCCCTACTGGACGCCAGCGCCGAGGGCTGGCGGGATGCGACCCATACCATTCGCGGCGCCAGCGCGGGCATCGGCGCCAATGACCTGGCGGCGGTCTGCGCCGAGGTCGAGCATGGGGAACAGGACCAGGCCCATGCGGGACTGGAACGGGTGAGGACGGCGCTGGACGCGGCCCTGAGCGACATCGCCGCCTATCGCCACGAGATGATGCTGAGAAGCCTCAAGGGCTGACGGCGAAAGGGGCTGACCCGTTCCTGCGGACGGGCGTCTCGGCGCAGACGGCGCCTGCGGCCTGTTCGATCCGATCGCGGCAAGCGCGTGGGCCTGACCGCGATCAGGGCGGTCCTGTCCGATCCTGCAAGGCGTAGTCTGGCGGCGGCTCCGCTGTGAGCCGCCGCCCCTCGGTCAGCTCAGGACGACGATCGCGACGCGACGGTTCTGGGCGCGGCCTTCGCGCGTGTTGTTCGGCGCCACCGGCTTGGTTTCACCATAGGAGATGGTGGCCATGCGGTTCAGGGCGATGCCCTGGTCGCTGAGGAAGCGACGCACGGCTTCGGCGCGGGACTGGCCCAGTTGCTCGTTGGCGCGGGTGTCGCCCGACGAATCCGTGTGGCCCTGGATTTCCAGATAGACGTTGCGGTTCTCGGCCTTCAGGCGCTGGACCAGTTCGGCCAGGCGCTGTTCGGCTTCCGGCGAAAGGGCGTCGCGGTTGACCGGGAACTTCACCGAGTCGTCCGACAGCACGACTTCGTAGAGGAACTTGCCTTCGGCCAGCTTGTGGGCGGCGTTGGCGCGGGCCAGGGCTTCACCCGCCGTGCCTTCGACCTGGGTCAAATGGCTATCGACCTGGGTCACGCGCTCATCGACCACGGCGACGTTGTCACGCACGAAGCGGTGGCTGGCGCACCCGCTGGCGGCCAGACCGCCGATCAGCACGAGGCTGGTCACGGCCACCGCTCGAGATGTGAGTTTGATCAAGTTAAGTCTCCTTCGTGCCGGGGCGCTAGTCCCGGATGTGCGCTCGCCGAACCTGTCGGAGCAGGAACGGCGCGGTAGAGACGCGCAGCGAAAGAAAAGGTGCCAGCTTAACCATAGAAAAAGTTCAAATATCTGCGTTTTTCACCCCTCTTGTGCGTTGTATCCCGAGCGCCTTGATCCTGACGCGAGTGACTGATCCCTTCAAATGAGGGTCTCGAAGGCCGAGATCGACTGTGGAATACAGATGACGAGATACACTCCCTCCGGAGCGTTGCAGCGGCGGGCCGGATCTGAATGACGAGAGCGGAGACCTCGGCCCGCGGTCGTCGGCGCCGCAGCGCGCGCGTCTGGACGGTGGCGGTCAGCGTCGCGGCCCACCTGCTGGTTCTGGTCGCCATCCTGATGTCGCCGGTGAAGACCCCGGTCTTTCCGCCCGAATGGAAGGCGGTCGAGGTCGAGTTGGTCGAGCCGCTGCCGCCGCCGCCCGCGCCGGAACCGGCCGAGCAGGAGGCCGGCGGCGGCCAGCCCGCTGCGGCCCCCATGCCCGATCCCAAGCCGTCGCCCGCGCCCACGCCTGTGAAGGCGCCGGCCAAGGCCGCGCCCGCGCCGGTCGCCCGCCCGACGCCGCGCCCCAGCCGCCCGGCGCCGCGCTCGCCGACGGTGGAGCCGGTGCCGATCGCCGCGCCCGAGCCCAGCGTCTCCTATGTCTTCCTCGGCGACAGCGCCCTGGCCGGCGCGATGACGGCGGGCGGCGGCTCGGGCGTGGGCAGCGGCGCCGGGACCGGTTCGGGCACAGGGTCCGGCAGCGGGTCGGGCTCAGGCTCCGGGTCGGGCTCGGGCGGGGTCTGCAACATGGTCGAGCGGTTGCAGAACGCCCTCCGCGACGACCCGCGCATCCGGGCGCGTCTGACCGAGGCCTATCGCGACTCCGGCGCGCGCGGCCGGGCCATTGTCATCTGGAACGGCGACTGGGTGCTGAGCCCCGGTCAGGACGGCAAGGGTCTGGCGGGGGTGCGTCAGGCGGTGGCCGTGGTGGTCGGCTTCTCGCCGCGTCAGTGCAAGTCGCAGACGGTGCGCGGCTATGTGGTCGTGACCCTGAGCGACGATCCCGGCGCGCCCAAGCTGGCGCTGGGAACCGGCCAATGGCGCTGGTCGGACCTGCTGGGGCTCTAGGAGAGCGCCGAATAGGGGGAAAGGCGCGCCGCCGAGGTCTGGCACAGGGTCTTGATCCAGCGCCGCGCCGCCTTCAGTCGCGCCGTGCCGTGGACCTCGCGGTGGGTGCTGAGCCAGAAGCGGCGCTCGATCAGCACCTGGTCGGCCAGCACCCGCATCAGCCCCTCGGCCAGGAAGCAGGGCAGGACCCCGATCCCGCCGCCCGCCGCGATCATGTCCCGCTGCGCCCGGATCGAGGAGGAGGCCAGGCGCGGACGCAGGTTGGGCCGGATCTCGTCCAGGTAGTGCAATTCCGGGGCATAGATCAGGTCGTCGACATAGCCGACGATGTCGAAGCGGGGCAGGTCGTCCACGCTGTCGGGCGCGCCATGCCGGGCGACGTGCTCGGGCGCGGCGTAGAGGGCCAGTTGATAGGGTGTCAGCGGCTCGACGATCAGGCGCGGGCTGGCGGCGGGGCTGAGGGTGATGGCCATGTCCACCTCGCGACGGCTGGGCGACAGGAAGCCTGAACTGGCGGCCAGTTCAACATTCAGCCCCGGATGCGCCGCCAAGAGCGCGGGCAAGGCGGGGGCCAGGACGGCGCCGCCGAAGCCTTCCGAGGCGCTGATCCGCACGGTGCCAGCGATCAGGTCGGGCCGCGTCACCCGCTCGGCGGCCTCCATGGCGCTTTCGGCGTCCAGCGCCGTCTCCAGCAGATGCGCCCCCGCCGCCGTCAGTAGCAGGCCGGACGCCGAGCGCACCACCAGGGTCGACTTCAACGCCGTCTCCAGCCGCGCCACGCGCCGCCCGACCGTGGCGGCGTCTATGCCCAGCCGCTGCGCCGCCGTGGCCAGCGAGCCGGCCCGCGCGGCGGCGATGAAGATGCGAACGTCGTCCCAGTCGAACATTGCAGGATTGCACAGCATAGGATGCAAGATTGCAATGGGTGGCGCGCCATCGGTCTGCTAGGCCATGCTGCAACGAACAACGACATCACAGGGAAACGCCTCCATGCGCGACATTCGCCACTTCATCGACGGTGCGGCCTTCGACGGCGCATCGGGCCGTTTCGGCGACGTGTTCAACCCCAACACCGGCGAGGTTCAGGCCCGCGTCCAGCTGGCGACCGTCAGCGAGATGGACCGCGCGGTGCAGGCCGCGCAAGCCGCGTTCGAGGGCTGGTCCAGCACCAACCCGCAGCGCCGCGCCCGCGTCATGTTCGAGTTCAAGCGCCTGGTCGAAGCCAACATGAACGAGCTGGCCGAGCTGCTGTCCTCGGAACACGGCAAGGTCATCGCCGACTCCAAGGGCGACATCCAGCGCGGTCTTGAAGTCATCGAGTTCGCCTGCGGCATCCCGCACGCGCTGAAGGGCGAATACACGCAGGGCGCCGGCCCCGGCATCGACGTCTATTCCATGCGTCAGCCGCTGGGCGTGGTGGCGGGCATCACCCCGTTCAACTTCCCTGGCATGATCCCGATGTGGATGTTCGGCATGGCGATCGCCGCCGGCAACACCTTCATCCTGAAGCCGTCGGAGCGTGATCCGTCGCTGCCGGTGCGCCTGGGCGAACTGATGATGGAGGCGGGCGCGCCCAAGGGCGTGCTGAACGTCGTCCACGGCGACAAGGTGGCGGTCGACGCCATCCTGACCCACCCCGACATCCACGCCGTCAGCTTCGTCGGCTCGTCCGACATCGCCCACTACGTCTATCAGATGGGCGCCCAGCACGGGAAACGCGTCCAGGCCATGGGCGGCGCCAAGAACCACGGCATCGTCCTGCCCGACGCCGACATGGATCAGGTGATCAAGGACCTGACCGGCGCGGCCTATGGCTCGGCCGGCGAGCGCTGCATGGCCCTGCCGGTGGTGGTGCCGGTCGGCCAGCGCACCGCCGACGAACTGCGCGAGCGTCTGGTCTCGGAAATCCCCAACCTGCGCGTCGGCGTCTCGACGGACGCCGAGGCCCACTACGGCCCGGTCGTCACCCAGACCCACAAGGACAAGGTCCTGGGCTGGATCAACAAGGGCGTGGAAGAAGGCGCCGAACTGGTCGTTGATGGCCGCGAGTTCAGCCTGCAAGGCCACGAGAAGGGCTTCTTCATCGGCCCGTCGCTGTTCGACCACGTCAAGCCGGAGATGGAATCCTACAAGGAAGAGATCTTCGGCCCGGTGCTGCAGATCATGCGCGCCGCCAGCTTCGAGGAGGCGCTGAGCCTGCCGTCGAAGCACCAGTACGGTAACGGCGTCGCCATCTTCACCCAGAACGGCCGCGCGGCCCGCGACTTCGCCGCCCGCGTCAACGTCGGCATGGTCGGCATCAACGTGCCGATCCCGGTGCCGGTGGCCTATCACTCGTTCGGCGGCTGGAAACGTTCGGCCTTCGGCGACATCAACCAGCACGGCATGGAAGGTCTGCGCTTCTGGACCAAGACCAAGACCGTCACCGCCCGCTGGCCTGACAGCGAGCTGGAACACGCCGACAGCTCCTTCGTCATCCCGACGATGGGCTGATCGCCTACGCCCTCAGCTGAGGGTATAGGGAATGACCCCCCGCTCATGGTCCGGCACACTCAGCGTCCGGTCGATGGGCGGGAAGGCGCGCTGGGGGCAGTCGGTGCGCTCGCAGATGCGGCAGTTGACGCCCATGCGCGTCGGCGGGCCGCTCAGGTCCAGACCGTCGGCGTAGACCAGTTGCGCCGCGTGTTCGATCTCGCAGCCGAGGCCGAGCGCATAGCGGCGATCCGGTTCGAGGAAGGACCCGCCCGGCTTGGACACGCTCTTGGCGATGCAGATGTAACGGGCGCCGTCGGGCATCTCCGACAGGTTGACCAGGATGCGGTCCGGGGCGCCAAAGGCCTCGTGCACGTTCCACAACGGGCAGGCGCCGCCAAAGCGGGCGAACTGAAAGCGGGTGGCGCTGTGACGCTTGGTGATGTTCCCGGCCATGTCCACCCGCGCGAAGTAAAACGGCACGCCGCGCCAGCCGGGGCGTTGCAGGGTCGAGAGCCGGTGGCAGACCTGCTCGAAGCTGACGTGGAAGCGGTTTCGCAGTCGGTCCACATCGTGCCGCAGCTCGCGCGCCGCCTCGAGGAAGCGGCGATAGGGCAGCAACAGGGCGCCCGCCGCATAGTTGGCCAGACCGACGCGGCAGACGTCGCGCGCGGCGGGAATGTCGAAGGCGGCCCGGTCCAGTTCGTGCTCGATCAGGTCGTGGAAGCGCAGCAGCACCAGCTGGTGCGCCATCAGGAAGGACCGCGTCGCGCCGGGCAGGCTGGCGTCCACATAAAGAATGCGCGCCGCCGGATCGAAGCGCCGCATGGCCCCGCGGCCTTCGCCGGTGGCCAGGCGCACGCCGCACAGGTCGTTCAGCGCCGCCTCCAGATCGCGCTCCGGGTGGCCGCCGGCGCCTAGGCCCAGCTGCTCTGCCAGCGCCTCCGCCGCCTGATCCAGCACGTCGATGTAGTTGTCGCGATAGTGGAAGAAGTCGCGCACCGCCTCATAGGGCAGGGCGGGCGCCGCCTGCGCCCGCTCGTCCCGGCCCAGGGTCTCGTTCAGCGTCTTCAGCCGCTCGTCCAGACGGCGATAGTCCTGATGCAGGGCCAGGAACTGACGCGCCAGCCGGGGGGTGTTGGTCACGGCCTGCTTCAACTCGACGGGCGAGGGGGCCTCGGCGTGACCGGCCACGTCGGTGACGGCCTCGCGCAGGTCGGCGATCAGGCGGGCGTCGCCGTCCAGATCGAACAGGCTGGCGTCCACGTCGAAGGCCCGCGTCAGGGCGATCAGAACCCGCGCCGTCGCCGGGCGTTGATTGGTCTCGATCTGCGACAGGTAGCTGGGCGACAGGGCCAGTCGTCCGGCGCAGGCTTCCAGCGTCCAGCCGCGCGCCTCGCGCAGCTTGCGCACCTTGGCCCCGAGATAGAGTTTTTCCGCCATCGCAACTTTGCAAAACAGCCCATCAACCTTGGCAGGCTTACGCACTTACGCCCCTTTTGCAAAGTTGCGATTGCCTTTTTGCAACGAAGCGGGTCAGTGATCACGAAAGATTACAGGGAGCAGCCCAAACCATGAGCCAGGCCATCCTCGAGGAACTCGAGCGCCGTCGCGCCGCCGCCAAACTGGGCGGGGGGCAAAAGCGCATCGAGAGCCAGCACGCCAAGGGCAAGCTGACCGCGCGCGAACGGATCGAAGTCCTGCTGGACGAAGGTAGCTTCGAAGAGACCGACATGTTCGTGGAGCATCGCAGCCACGACTTCGGCATGGACCAGCAGCGCATCCCCGGCGACGGCGTCGTCACCGGACGCGGCACCATCGGCGGCCGTCTGGTCTATGTCTTCTCCAAGGACTTCACCGTCTTCGGCGGCTCGCTGTCGGGCGCCCATGCGGCCAAGATCGTCAAGATCCAGAAGATGGCCCTGACGGCGGGCGCCCCGATCATCGGCCTGTTCGATGCCGGCGGCGCCCGGATCCAGGAGGGCGTCGAGAGCCTGGCGGGCTACGCCGACATCTTCCTGCAGAACACGCTCGCCAGCGGCGTCATTCCGCAGATCTCGGTCATCATGGGCCCGTGCGCGGGCGGCGATGTCTATTCGCCCGCCATCACCGACTTCATCTTCATGGTGAAGGACACGTCCTACATGTACGTGACCGGCCCCGACGTGGTGAAGACCGTCACCAACGAGGTCGTCAGCCATGAAGACCTGGGCGGCGCCCGCGTTCACGCCGGCAAGTCGGGGGTCGCCGACGGCGCCTTCGAGAACGATCTGGAGGCCCTGTCCGAGGTTCGCCGCCTGATCGGCTTCCTGCCCCTGTCGAACCGCGAAAAGCCGCCGGTGCGCGACAGCTATGACGAGCCGGATCGCGACGAGGCCAGCCTCGACACCTTGGTCCCGACCAATCCGAACCAGCCCTATGACATGAAGGAGCTGATCCTGAAGATGGTCGACGAGGCCGACTTCTTCGAGATCGGCGCCGACTTCGCCAGGAACATCATCTGCGGCTTCGGTCGTCTGGACGGCCAGAGCGTCGGCATCGTCGCCAACCAGCCTCAGGTTCTGGCGGGCGTGCTGGATATCGACTCGAGCCGCAAGGCCGCGCGCTTCGTCCGCTTCTGCGACGCCTTCCACATCCCGCTGGTGACGCTGGTGGACGTGCCGGGCTTCATGCCGGGCACCAAGCAGGAGTACGGCGCCCTGATCAAGCACGGCGCCAAGCTGCTGTTCGCCTATGCCGAGGCCACCGTGCCCAAGCTGACGGTCATCACGCGCAAGGCCTACGGCGGCGCCTATGACGTCATGAGCTCCAAGCACCTGCGCGGCGACGTCAACTACGCCTGGCCCACCGCCGAGATCGCGGTCATGGGCGCCAAGGGCGCGGTCGAGATCATCTTCCGCAAGGAGGCCGGCGACCCCGAGGCCCTGGCGGCGCGCGAGGCCGAATACAAGGCACGCTTCGCCAACCCCTTCGTGGCGGCGGGTCTGGGCTACATCGACGACGTCATCATGCCCCACGGCACGCGCCGTCGCCTGATCAAGGCCCTGCGCACGCTGAAGAACAAGACCCAGGAAAATCCCTGGAAGAAGCACGACAACATCCCCCTGTAAGGCCCAGAAATGTTCAAGAAAATTCTGATCGCCAACCGGGGCGAGATCGCGGTTCGCATCATCAAGACCTGCCGCAAGATGGGCATCAAGACGGTGCTCGTTTACTCGGACGCGGACGCCGGGTCGCTGGCCTGTGAGATGGCCGACGAGACCATCCACATCGGGCCGTCGCCCGCCGCCCAGTCCTATCTGATCCAGGACAAGATCGTGGACGCGGTGCGTCAGTCGGGCGCCGAGGCGGTCCACCCCGGCTTTGGCTTCCTGTCGGAAAACCCGGTCTTCGCGCGTCGTCTGGAAGCCGAGGGCATCACCTTCATCGGCCCGAACCCGCACGCCATCGAGGCCATGGGCGACAAGATCACGTCCAAGAAGTTCGCGGCTGAAGCGGGCGTCTCGACCGTGCCGGGCCACATGGGCCTGATTGAATCGACCGAAGAGGCGGTGAAGATCGCCAACGAGATCGGCTATCCGGTCATGATCAAGGCCAGCGCCGGCGGCGGCGGCAAGGGCATCCGCGTCGCCCATTCCGACGCCGACATGGCCGAGGGCTTTGCCGCAGTGAAGGCCGAGGCCCTGACCGCGTTCGGCGACGACCGCGTCTTCCTCGAGAAGTTCATCGTCAATCCGCGCCACATCGAGATTCAGGTGCTGGGCGACAAGCACGGCAACATCGTTTCGCTGTTCGACCGCGAATGCTCGATCCAGCGCCGCAACCAGAAGGTCATCGAAGAAGCGCCGTCGCCCCTGCTGGATGACGCGACGCGCAAGGCCATGGGCGATCAGGCCATCGCCTTGGCGCGCGCCGTGAACTACGACTCGGCCGGTACGGTGGAGTTCGTGGCGGGGCAGGACCGCAGCTTCTACTTCCTGGAAATGAACACCCGTCTGCAGGTCGAGCATCCGGTGACGGAGCTGATCACCGGCGTCGATCTGGTCGAACAGATGATCCGTTCGGCGGCGGGCGAGACCATGGGCTTCAAGCAGGAAGACCTGTCGATCAAGGGCTGGGCCATCGAAAGCCGCATCTACGCCGAGGACCCCTATCGCGGCTTCCTGCCGTCGATCGGCCGTCTGGTGCGCTATGAGCAGCCGGAAGAGGGCGATCAGGGCGACTACACGGTCCGCAACGATTCCGGCGTCCGCGAGGGCGACGAGATCAGCATGTTCTACGACCCCATGATCGCCAAGCTGTGCGCCTGGGGCGAGACGCGCGACGCGGCCGTCGAGGGCATGGCCCGCGCGCTGGAGGACACCCACCTGTCGGGTCTGGGCCACAACGTGCCCTTCCTGTCGGCGGTGATGGATCAGGAGCGGTTCAAGTCCGGGGAGCTGTCGACCAGCTATATCAAGGACGAGTTCCCCGACGGCTTCCGCGGTCTGGAGCCCAGCGAGGCGCAGAAGGACATCTTCATCACCGTGGCCGCGGCGATGAACGAGGTCCTGGCCGAGCAGGCGGGCGATCCGTCGGAACGCACCGACTGGACGGTCCTGATCGGCCGCGAAGGCCATGAGGTGTCGCTGTCCTATGACGAGGCCGAGGACCTGGTCATCTCGCTGGACGAGCGCGACCTGACCCTGTCGGAAATCGACTGGCGTCCGGGCATGGCCCAGTTCCGCGCCGTTCTGGATGACGAGCCCTTCACCGCCGAGGTCAAGCGCGCGCCCGACGGCTTCGACATCCGCCACCGAGCGGCCAAGGCGCGCGTCCGCGTCCTGACCCCGCGCGCCGCCGAGATGTATCAGCGCCTGCCTGAAAAGGTCGCCGCCGACACCTCCAAGCTGGTGCTGTCGCCCATGCCGGGTCTGGTCGTCGACATCCCCGTGACCGTCGGTCAGGAGGTCAAGTCGGGCGAGACCGTCGCCATCATCGAAGCCATGAAGATGCAGAACATCCTCAAGGCAGAGCGTGACGGCGTGGTGAAGGCGGTCGGCGCCAAGGCCGGCGATCCGGTCGCCGCCGACGACGTCCTGGTGGAGTTTGCGTAAATGACGACCTTTCCCACGCCGACGCCGCTGGAATGGCGGGAACAGGCCGAGAAGGCGCTGAAGGGGCGGGCGATCGAAAGCCTGCTTCATCTCGACGCCGACGGTCTGTTGATCCGGCCGCTCTATGCCGACGCAACCGGGGTGCAGGCGCTTCGCGCGCCGCGCACCACGGACGCCGAGGGGCGGGCGTGGGACCTGCGCACCCTGGTCGAGGGCGACGAGGCGGCGGCGATCAACGCCGCCGTCCTGACCGACCTTGAAAACGGCGCCGCCTCGGTGGTGCTGAAGGGGGCGTTCACGACCGACGAGGCGGCGCTGGCCGCCGCGCTCGACGGCGTGGCGTTGGAGCTGGCGCCGGTAGCGCTGGATGCGGGCTTTGACGGCGTGAAGGCCGCCGAGGCTCTGGCGGCGGTGGCCAAGGGTTCGCCCCGCGCCCAGCTGCAATTCCACCTCGACCCGATCTCGGCCTACGCCGAGACCGCTGAAGGCGACATCGACGCGGCCGTGACCGAGGCGGCTGAGGCGGCTGCGCGTCTGGCTGGCACCTATCCTGACGCCAAACTCTTCCTCGCCTCGGGCCGCGTGGTGCATGAAGCGGGTGGTTCGGCGGGACAGGAACTGGCCTTCGCCGCCGCCAGCGCCGTCGCCTACGTCAAGGCCGCCGTCCTGGCCGGACTGAGCACCGAACAGGCGCTGAAGGGCGTGGTCCTGGGCGTGTCCGTCGATGCTGAATATTTCGACGCCCTGGCCAAGGTGCGGGCCATGCGCCTGATCTGGGCCAGCGTGTCCAAGGCCTTTGGCCATGAGACGCCCGCTATCATCGAGGCCCGTTCGTCGCGGCGGATGCTGTCGGCGCGCGATCCCTGGCCGAACCTGCTGCGCCTGACCGCCGCCGGCTTCGCGGGCGCGGTCGGCGGCGCCGACGTGGTGGTGCTGGACGCCTTCACCCGCGCCGAGGGTCGTCCCGACGCCTTCGCCCGGCGTCAGGCCCGCAACACCCAGCTGGTGCTGATGGAAGAAGCCAATCTGGGCCGGGTCGATGATCCCGCCGCCGGGTCCTGGTTCCTGGACAGCCGCACTCGCGATCTGGCCGAGGCGGGCTGGAAGGAGTTCCAGTCGATCGAAGCCGAAGGCGGCGTGGTCGACGCCCTGAAACACCACCTGATCCAGCCGCGCGTCGAACGCGCCCGCGGTCAACTGGAAGCGGCGCTGAAGGACGGCGCCCGCCACATGGTCGGCGTGACCAAATACGTCGATCCCGATCCGCGCCCCGCGCCGGTCGAGGCCGCTGATCCCGCCTTCGTCCCGGTGCGCCACGGCGCCCTGACCCCGGTGCGCTTCGCCGCGCCGTTTGAGATCGCGTCCGAGGAGGCCGCCCAATGAGCTTCCCCGACTTCTCCAATGTCGACCTCGACCTGACCGCGACGGGCGAAGGCCCGACGCGTGATCCCTGGCTGACGCCCGAGGGCCTGACGGTCGAAACCGCCTATGGCCCCGAGGCGCTGGAAGGCCTCGACGCCATCCACGGCCTGCCGGGCTTCGCCCCCTATATGCGCGGCCCCTATCCGACCATGTACGCGGGCAATCCGTGGACGATCCGCCAGTACGCGGGCTTCTCGACCGCCGAGGAGTCCAACGCCTTCTATCGTCGCAACCTGGCGGCGGGTCAGAAGGGGCTGTCGATCGCCTTCGACCTGGCCACTCACCGGGGCTATGACAGCGACCATCCGCGCGTGAAGGGCGACGTCGGCATGGCCGGCGTGGCCATCGACAGCATTCTGGACATGCGGACCCTGTTCGACGGCATTCCGCTGGATCAGATGTCGGTGTCCATGACCATGAACGGCGCCGTCCTGCCGATCCTGGCCCTCTATGTCGTCGCCGCCGAAGAGCAGGGCGTGCCGCACGCGGCCCTGACCGGAACCATTCAGAACGACATTCTGAAAGAGTTCATGGTCCGCAACACCTACATCTATCCGCCCGCGCCCTCGATGCGGATCATCTCGGACATCTTTGCGTGGACCGCGCAGGAGACGCCGAAGTTCAACTCGATTTCGATCTCCGGCTATCACATGCAGGAGGCCGGGGCCTCGGCCGAGATCGAACTGGCCTACACGCTGTCGGACGGGTTGGAATACATCAAGGCGGGCGTGGACGCCGGGATGGACGTGGACCGGTTCGCGCCGCGTCTGTCCTTCTTCTGGGCCATCGGCATGAACTACTTCATGGAGGTGGCCAAGATGCGGGCCGGCCGCCTGTTGTGGGCGGAAAAGGTCGCCGAGAAGTTCTCGCCCAAGGACCAGCGGTCGCTGTCGCTGCGCACCCACTGCCAGACCTCGGGCTGGTCGCTGGCGGCTCAGGACGTGTTCAACAACGTGTCGCGCACCATGGTCGAGGCCATGGCGGCGGCGGGCGGTCAGACGCAGAGCCTGCACACCAATGCTCTGGACGAAGCCCTGGCCCTGCCGACGGACTTCTCGGCCCGGATCGCGCGCAACACGCAGATTTTGCTGCAGATGGAGACGGGCCTGACCCGCACCATCGACCCCTGGGGCGGCAGCTTCTACGTCGAGCGCCTGACGCATGATCTGGCCAATCGCGCCCGCGCCCTGATGGCCGAGGTCGAGACGGCGGGCGGCATGGCCAAGGCCATCGAGGCCGGCATCCCCAAGCTGCGCATCGAGGAGGCGGCGGCCAAGACCCAGGCCCGCATCGACACTGGCAAGCAGACCGTGGTCGGCGTGAACCGCTATCTGAACGACACGCCCGACGACATTCCGATGCTGAAGGTCGACAACGCCGCCGTCCTGGCCGCCCAGATCGAGAAGCTGAAGAAGCTGCGCGCCGAACGCGATCAGGCCGCGACCGACGCCGCTCTGGAAGCCCTGACCGCTGGCGCGCGCGGAAACGCCAACCTGCTGGAACTGGCGGTTAAGGCCGCCCGCGCCAAGGCCACGGTGGGCGAGATATCCGACGCGCTGGAGGCCGCCTTCGGACGCCACGTCGCCACGGTGAAGACCGTCTCGGGCGTCTATGGCAAGGAGGCGGGCAAGGATCCCAAGGTCGCCCGCGCCCGCGACATGGTCGCCACCTTCGTCGAGAACGACGGCGGCCCGCCCCGTATCCTGATCGCCAAGCTGGGTCAGGACGGCCACGACCGGGGCCAGAAGGTCGTCGCCACCGGATACGGCGACATTGGCTTCGACGTCACCGCCGGGGCGCTGTTCCAGACCCCCGCCGAGGCCGCCAAGGATGCGGTCGAGAAGAACGTCCACGCGGTCGGCGCTTCGTCGCTGGCGGCGGGGCACCTGACGCTGGTTCCCGAACTGCGCGCCGAGCTGGCCAAGCTGGGCCGCGAGGACATCATGATCGTGGTCGGCGGCGTCATTCCGCCGTCGGACGTCCAGCCCCTGCTCGATATGGGCGCGGCGGCCGTCTATCCGCCCGGCTCGGTCATCGCCGACACGGCGGCGGACCTGATTGAAAAGCTGAACCAGCGTCTGGGCTATGCCCAACCGACGCCGGCGGAGAAGAAATAATGATCGGCAATCTGAACCACGTCGGCGTCGCTACGCCCTCGATCGCGGACTCGATCAAGCTGTATCGTGACATCCTGGGCGCGACGAAGATCGGCGAGCCGTTCGACCTGCCGTCGCAAGGGGTGAAGGTCTGCTTCATCGACACGCCTACGGCCCAGATCGAACTGATCGAGCCCTATGACGAGACCAGCCCCATCACCGGCTTCCTGGCCAAGAACCCCAAGGGCGGCCAGCACCACGTCTGCTTCGAGGTGGCCGACATCCACGCCGCCGTCGCCGAGATGCGCGCCAAGGGCGTGACCATCCTGGGCACGGGCGAACCCCGCATCGGCGCCCACGGCACGCCGGTCGTCTTCCTGCATCCCAAGGAGATGGGCGGCGTCCTGATCGAACTGATGGAAACGCCGAAAGAGGCGCACTGAAGTCAAAAGGCCCGGTCGCTGACCGGGCCTTTTTTCTTGGCTGCGATCCGCCCACTTTGCCGTCACCCCGGATGGCCCGAAGGGACAATCCGGGGCCCAGGCGGCGGCTTCAATGGCATGGGCGGAGAAGGCCCTTGCGTCTGGGTTCCGGGTTCGCTTCGCGCCCCGGAATGACGGCAGGGAGGATCAGAACAGGATCTTGCGCAGGCTGATGCGGAAGGTCCGGCCCAGCGGGTCCAGATAGTCCGGCTGATAGGCGTTGGGCGTCTCGCCCAGGCCGTTGCGCACATCGAGTCGCTGGTCGAACAGGTTGTCGACGCCGATGCTGACCCGCGCGCCCTTCAGCCACGGATACTTGGCCACCCAGGCCTGACGCGACGACAGGTCGGCGAACAGGTTCAGGTTGACCGTGGTCAGGTCGGAGAAGGTCAGGTCGTCGCTGGCGTTCGCGCCGCCGCTGACCCGCGTGGATTCCTTCCAGTTGGCGTTCAGGAAGCCGCCCATGCCGCTCTTGAACAGGCCCATCTGGAACTGGACCTCGTTGCGCGACTGACCTCCTCGCGAGCCGGTCGCGGCGCCGTCGAGCAGGTCCAGAACCGGCAGACCGTCGCGGATCGTGATCTCATCCTGAAGGCGATAGGTGTGATAGAGCGAGACGTTGAAGCGGCCCTGGCCGGGCTGCATCGCCGCGCCGCGATTGCCGCCGCGTCCCCCGCCGCCGCCCATTCGCATTCCGCCGCCGGGAGGGGGACCGCCCGCGCCTGCGCCGCCGCCGGGAGGCGGGCCGCCGCCTTCGCCGCGCATGCCGCCGCCGCCCGGACCGCGTTGGCCCATGCGGGCGGCCGCCGCCGGATCAGGCTTGCCGAAGGGCGTCGAGAAGTTGAGGCCCCAGCGGATTTCCTGCTGCTCGGCCTTCTGGAAATTCAGCGGCCGGGCGTCGATGGACACCAGATTGCCGTCCAGATCGCGCGTGAACCGTTCGGGCAGGGCCGCTTCCAGGTCCGGCGTGATGGTGGGGAAGGCGGCGATGGAGCCTTCGATTTCGGTGCGGGTGTAGTTGGCCGTCAGCCGCAGGTCCTTGTCCTTCAGCGGCGTCAGGTTGAAGCCCAGCTTCAGCACCCGCTTGGTCTCTTCGGACAGGCCGGAATTGCCGCCCTCGATACGGGTGATGTTGACCGACTGGCCGGTGGCGAAGTCATAGACCGGCACGTTTGGCGTCGAGATGGTCGGGTCGTTCAGTTGCGACATCGACGGGGCGTTCTGCTCGTCCGACCAACTGACGTTGAAGTTGACCGGGCTCCACGGCGACCAGTTCAGCCCCAGGGTGTAGGCGCTCAACCCGCCGAAGTCGGACAGGTCCTGATAGGCCAGGTTCAGGTTGGCCGACAGGTCGCCCAGCACGCCCAGAACCTCACGGTCGCGGCTGGCGATCGGCAGGTTGAAATTGCCCGAAGCGCTGGTCCGGTCGCGCGACAGGGAGCGTTCGGAGAAGACGCTGTCCTGATCAGCCAGCGAATAGCGCAGGCTTTCGGAATCCAGCGACTGGGTGTCGAAGCCGACCTTGAAGGTCGAGGACAGGGCGCCCGCCGGGCCTTCCCAGGCGTTGCCGTTGATGATGGCCTCGACATTGGCGCTGCTCGACACCGAGCGAGCGGTGTCGAAGGGGAGCAGCGGCAGCAGGCTCGCGTCCCCGAACGGATCAATCACGCCCGCCGTCACTCCGGCTTGCAGGGCGTCGTCGTCGAGGCCGCGCCCGGTGCGCGTCTTGGTCTCGGTGCGGTTGTAGCCGCCCGTCAGGGTCCAGCGCCAGTCGCCCAGATAGCCGTCCAACAGGGCCCCGACCTTGCCCGAGAGGGTGTCGGTGGTGCGCGACAGGGCGCCCGGCGCATCCAGATAGAGGCCTTCCGGAACTGTGGAGGGGGGCAGGATCAGATCGACGCCGGGCAGGCCGAAATAGCTGAGGCTTGAGGTGTCATCCAGGCTGGCGCTCAGGGTCAGGGCGGTGGTGTCGTTCAGATCGCGCACCAGGGACCCGGCGACCGAGCCCTGATCGCTCTTGGGCAGGATGGTGCGGTAGGCGGTGGGGGCGCCGTCATCACGCACGATGTCGCGTTCGGTTTCGAACAGGGGGCTGTCGTTCTCGTATTCAAGGTCCAGAGTCGCGCGCTGCTTGCCGGCGATGCGCAGGATGTTGCTTTCCAGGTCGCTGACCGTGCGACCGCCCTGATCCGGGCGACGGACGCTGGCCTGCATCGTCACCGAGCGGAAGTCGGCCTTGAGGACGAAGTTCACCACCCGCTGATCGGCGCTGTAGCCATAGGAGAGGGCGGTTTCCTCGGGCAGAATCTCGGTGCGTTCGATGGCCTCGGGCGGGATGCCGCGGATTTCCTGGAAGCCCGAAATGCGCCGTCCGTTGACGAGGAAGACCGGCGAGCCGCCGCGCGAACTGCGCGTCACCGGCTCCAGCAGGGTCATCAGCTCCTGGATGCTGCTGGCGCCATAGGCCTTCAGCTGCTCCTCATCCAGCACCAGTTCGGGTTCGTAGTCGCCCAGGGCTGCGCCGCGTCGCCGGGTGGAGACGGCCTGGATCTCGCCCAGGTCATAGGCTTCCTGCTCGTTGATGGCGGGGGTGGCGGGCGTCTGGGTCTGCGGCGCGACCGCGGGCGTCGTCTCCGCATTGGGATCGAGCGAGGCGAGAGCGAGAAGCAGAACGACGGGCGACATGAAGAGTCCTGGCTAGACCGAAAGCGTGAGCGTCGACCTGCTTGAAGACCGATGTGCGCCGAATAATGGCGACACGGGCTCTGTCAGATTAACAGCCTGTAATGACGCGGAAATGTCACGGCAGGCCCGACAGCAGTCTAACGCACGAAGGGGCGGCGTCCGTCGCACGCCGCCCCTTCTTTTTTCTAGCTCTGATGAAGTCAGAAGCGGGCGCGGACGCCCACCACCAGGTTGCGGCCCCGCTGCGGCGCGGTCTCGGCCAGGAAGGAGGCGTGGTTCAGCGCCAGCTCGTCCAGCAGGTTGGTCCCGCGCAGGAAGACCTGCGACTTCATGCCCGCAAAATCGACATCATAGGCCACGGTGGCGTTGACCATGTTGTAGCCGGGCGTCTCGCGCTCGAAGGCGGCGATGTCGTTCTGCTTGAAGGTGCGGCTGTATTCGACATCGCCCGACCACGGACCCGAGAAGGCCTCGGCGCGGACGCCGAGGCGAGCGGCCGGGATGCGGGGCAGGTTTCCGCCGTCACCCTTCAGTTCACCGCGCACATAGTCGCCGAAGACCGTGGCCGACAGCCAAGGCGTCAGCTGCTGGCGCACCTCGCCCTCCAGGCCGGTGAAGGTGGCGTCGGCCTGACTGTAGCGGATCAGGCGGAAGTCCTCGAACTGGTCCAGGGTCCGGGCGAAGATGTAGTCGTCATAGACGTAGTGATAGGCGCTGACCGAGGCCGTGGTGGCCCCTGCCGTCTTGCGCAGGGTCAGTTCCAGCGCATTGGCCGTTTCGACATCGAGGCGGCTGTCGCCCATCTCATAGGTGTTGGTCGCCAGGTGGACGCCGTCGGCATAGAGCTCCTGGGCCGACGGGGCGCGCTGCGAGCGCGACAGCGACATCGCGCCCGACCAGCCGGGCATGAAGTGCCAGACCGCCGAACCCGAGATCGAGAAGGGCTTGTGCTCGGTGTCGGCCAGACCCAGAGCCGAGGCCTCCTGCCACTCCTGGCGCAGGGCGCCTTCCAGGTGCCAGTCGCCCAGCTCATACTCCTCCATCACGAACAGGCCGGTGTTCCTGGTCGTGCTGGGGGCCAGGAAGCTTTCCTCGCCCACAGCGGCGAAGTCGCTCTTGCTCAGTTGCAGGCCGACCACGCCCTTGAAGCCCGCGATCTCGCGGTGCTGGGCCTCGATACGGCCGTCGTAACCCTCGTTGGTGAAGGTGGTCGAGACGACGCCTTCCTCCAGTTCCTGATGCTGATAGTCGGTGTAGCCGGCGCGCAGGCGCAGGTTCTCGATACCGGGCAGGGGATCGCGCAGTTCGCCGCGCACATCGAAGCGGCGGCTCTTCAGCCGGACCTCGGGCACGCCATGGTCTTCGTCGCCGTGGTCGTGATCGTGACCGTCGTCGCCACCGTCATGGTCGCCGCAATGCAGGGTGTCGCCGTGCGGGTGGCAACCCTCGAATTCGTGCTCGTGGCCCGCCAGTCCATAGCGGCTGGTCTGTTCGGTGTAGGCCGCGCCCAGATAGCCGCGCGACCCGATGTAGGAGGCGCCGAGCGTCGCGGTCGAGGTCTTGTTGTAGGAGCCGTCCAAGCGAGGTTCGTCCCAGTCGGGAACCTTGTAGTCGTCCGCCTTGCGGGCGGCGGCCTCGACCCGGACGGCGAAGTTCCCGGCGCCGACCGTCATGCCGACCACGCCGGCCTCTTCGTTGTCGACCGCGCCGCGACGATATTCGACCACGCCCTCGCCAACGTTCGCGGGGATGCGGGTGGGAATCTTCTTGTCCAGCAGGTTGACCGCCCCGCCGATGGCGCCGCCCCCATAGAGAAGCGCCGAGGGGCCGCGCAGGATCTCGATGCCTTCCAGCAGCAGGGGCTCGCCGGAAATCGCGTGGTCGGGTGAAACCTCCGACGCGTCCATCAGGCCTGCGCCTTCGCTCAGCACCTTGACGCGGGGGGCGGACTGACCGCGGACCACCGGGCGGCTGGCCCCGCCGCCGAAGGTGTCGGAGTTGACGCCGGGAATGCCGCCCAGGGTGTCGCCCAGGGTCGACTGGCGGCGGTGGACCAGGTCGTCGCCGCTCAGCAGGGCGACGTGCGAGCCTACGTCGTCGCCAGCCCGGCCCAGGGGCAGGGCGCGGACCACCACATCGGCGATCTCGGTCGGCTCGTCCTGATGCGCGGTCTGGATGACGTCATCGGCCGCGACGGCGGATGTGGAGAGGGCGGCGGCCCCGGCGGCGGTCAGCAGGAAGGTTTGAAGTCGCAAGGCACGCATCCCCGTTACAAAGTCACGGACTTGATATGTTATAGTGTATCACTACGCAACCGTCGCGCTGGATTTCCTCGCAAGCGGAGCCTTTGGCCGGGCGCGGCGTTGGGACGGAACCCCTGTTCCGCGACGCCCAAGAGAGGCCCATGACCCGTTCCGCCGTTGTGCTGCTGTCCTGTCTCGGCCTGACCGCCGCCGCCTGTTCGCAGGAGCCGCCGCCCTCGCCGAGCGCCCCGATCGAGGCGCCGACCACGCCGCCCGCCGCCGCCGTCGGCTATGCCTGCGAAAGCGGCAAGACCATCGCCGTCACCTATCCCGACACGGAGACGGCGCGGGTGTCCTACGACGGGCGCGACTACGTCCTGACCAGCGCGGTCTCGGCCAGCGGCGCCCGCTACGCCGGGCAGGGGCTGGAGTGGTGGACCGCCAGCCGCAATGGCCAGGAGAGCGCGACCCTCAGCCGAATGGCGCCGAACGAGACGACGGGCGGGACGATCATCGAGCGGTGCAGCCGGCCGGTCCCGGTTCTGGCGCCCGCGCCGGTCGGTCCTTGTGTCGGGGCGGACCTGAAGCTGTCGGTCGAGGGCGGCGATGCGGGCATGGGCAACCGCGTCACCACCCTGGCCTTGCAGAACGTCGGGGCTCAGACATGCAGCCTGACCGGCTATCCGACTGTGACGCTCGCTGATGCCAACGGGCGCGCCCTGACGACGGTGAAGGGGGTGCAGGAACCGGGCAACTATTTCGCGAAAGGCACGCCGCCGACGGCGGTCCCGTTGAAGCCCCAGGCCAAGGCCTATTTCGATCTGGCCTGGAATGTCGTGCCGCACGAGGCGGAGGGCGAAAAGACCTGTCCCGAGGCCAAGACCCTGCGCCTGACCGCCCCCGGCGACGCGGCTCAGATCAGCCTGCCGCTGGCCCTGACGCCGTGCGGGAAGCAAATTCGTGTCGGTCCGTTTCGTCCGGTGATCGACGCCTCGGCTGGTTCTGCCCCTGCGCCCTGAAATCGGGGGTTCAAACCTGCCTGAATTCAGCGTAGCGGAGAAATCATGACCCAGAGCACCAATACGGTCTTCTACGACCGCATCTCCGCCGAACTGGCCGACATCGATGCGCAGGGGCTGACCAAGCCCGAGCGCGTCATCGCCTCGCGTCAGGGGCCGGTGATCTCGGTGAACGGCCGCGAGGTTCTGAACTTCTGCGCCAACAACTACCTTGGTCTGGCCGGCGACGAGCGCGTCACCCAGGCGGGCGTCAAGGCGATGGAAAAGTGGGGCGCGGGCACGGCCTCGGTCCGCTTCATCTGCGGCACGCTGGAAATCCACAAGGAACTGGAACGCGCCATCGCCGACTACCTCGGCTTTGAGGATACGATCCTGTTCGCCGCCGCCTTCGACGCCAACGGCGGCATCTTCGAGCCCCTGTTCACCGAGGCCGACGCCATCGTCTCGGACAGCCTGAACCATGCCTCGATCATCGACGGCGTGCGCCTGTGCAAGGCCAAGCGCTATCGCTTCGCCACCTCGGACATGGCCGACCTCGAGACCCAGCTGAAGCAGGCACGGGCCGACGGCGCGCGCGAGATCATCATCGCCACCGACGGCGCCTTCTCGATGGACGGCTATATCGCCAGGCTGAAGGACATCCGCGCCCTGGCTGACCAGTACGGCGCCCTGATCATGGTCGACGACTGCCACGCCACCGGCTTCATGGGCGACAAGGGGCGCGGCTCCTATGCCTGGAACGGCGTCGAGGTGGACTTCGTCACCGGCACCTTCGGCAAGGCCCTGGGCGGCGCCATGGGCGGCTTCATCTGCGCCAAGGCCAATGTCGTGGCCCTGCTGAAGCAGCGCGCGCGGCCCTACCTCTTCTCCAACGCCCTGGCGCCCGCCGTCTGCGGTTCGTCGCTGGAGGCCATCCGCATCGCGGCCGGCGAAGAGGGCGACGCCCTGCGCGCCCAGCTGTTCGCCAACGCCGCGCGCTTCCGCTCGGCCATGACGGCGGCGGGCTTCACCCTGCAGCCGGGCGAGCACCCCATCATCCCGGTCATGCTGGGCGACGCCAAGCTGGCGCAGGACATGGCGGCGCGGATGCTGGAACTGGGCGTCTATGTGATCGGCTTCAGCTTCCCGGTGGTGCCGCGCGGTCAGGCCCGCATCCGCACCCAGATGTCGGCGGCGCATACCTTTGAACAGATCGACGCCGCCGTGGCGGCGTTCACGACGGCTGGTAAAGAACTGGGAGTGATTTGATGGCGGACATGATGAAGGCCCTGGCCAAGACCAAGCCGGGCGTCGGCCTCGAGATGATCGACGCCCCGATCCCGGTGGCGGGCGACGAGGACGTGCTGATCCGCGTCCACCGCACGGCTGTCTGCGGCACCGACATCCACATCTGGAACTGGGACGAGTGGTCCCAGAAGAACGTGCCGGTGCCCATGATCACCGGCCACGAGTTCGCCGGCGAGATCGTCGCCATCGGCAAGGACGTGGATCGCCGCCTCAAGGTCGGTCAGCGCGTCTCGGCCGAGGGTCACGTCATCGACCTGAACTCCGAGGCGGCCCGCGCCGGTCACTTCCACCTGGACCCCGACACCCGAGGCATCGGCGTGAACCGTCAGGGCGCCTTCGCCGAGTTCGTGGTGGCCCCGGCCTTCAACGTCATCGAGCTGCCCGACGACGTCCCCTATGAGATCGGCTCGATCCTGGACCCCTTCGGCAACGCCGTGCACACGGCGCAGCAGTTCGACCTGCTGGGCGAGGACGTGCTGGTCACCGGCGCTGGTCCCATCGGCATGATGGCCGCCGCCGTGGCGCGTCACGCGGGCGCTCGCACCGTGGTTCTGACGGATATCAACGACTTCCGCCTGGAACTTGCACAAAAGGTTGCGCCGGGCGTGCGCACGGTCAACACCACCAAGGAAGACCTGCGCGACGTCATGCACGAGCTGGGCCTGAAGGTCGGCTTTGACGTGGCGCTGGAGATGTCGGGCTCGCCCATCGCGTTCAAGCAGTGCGTCGACACCCTGATCATGGGCGGCGGCATGGCCATGCTGGGCATTCCGTCCAAGCCGATGGAGACGGACTGGGGCGCGATCATCCTGAAGGCCCTGACCATCAAGGGCGTCTATGGCCGTGAGATGTTCACCACCTGGCGCAAGATGCTGGGCCTGCTGAAGGCCGGTCTGGACCTGACGCCGCTGATCACCCACCAGATGCCCTATCAGGACTTCGAGGCGGGCTTCGAGGCCATGCGCTCGGGCCAGTCGGGCAAGGTCGTGCTCAACTGGGCCGACTGAGGCGTCTGACGCCTCCATGAAATCAGGCCCCTCGCCCTGTCGGCGAGGGGCCTTTTTCGTGCCTAGTAGCGCGCCCGCAGCGTCAGCCCCACGGTGCGCGGGTCGCCGGGATTGCCGATGACCAGGCCCGAGTTGCCGGACTGGATGCTGACGAACTGCAGATAGTCCTCATCCAGCGCGTTCTTGACCCAGACGAAGGCCTCCCAGCCGTTGGCGGCGCGGAAACCGGCCCTGAGGTTCAGGATCGAATAGCCCTCGATCTCGGTGTAGCGCGAGACCGAGGCGTCGGAGTTGTAGGTCGAGCGATAGCTGGCGTCCGCCCCCGCGAAGACCTCGCCCGACAGGCCGAGGAAGCCGCCCTCGCCGTGAACCTCGCCGCCGATCGACGCGGCCCAGGGCGAAACGCCGGGCAGTTTCTCACCCGACAGGTCGCAGGCCACGGTCGCGGCCCCGATCCGTTCCAGCGGGCAGGGGCCGTTGGCGAAGGAGTCGTACTGGGCGTCCGTCCAGGCGACATTGACGTAGAGGTCCAGATTGCGGTTCGGGCGGGCGAAGGCGTCCAGTTCGACGCCCTGGATCACCACCTTCTCGGCATTGGCCAGATAGCCGCGCAGGGCGCCGGGGCCGCTGTCGACGACATTGGCCTGATAGTCCTCCACATCGGTGCGATAGGCGGCGAGGTTGGCGGTCAGGCGGCGGTCAAAGGCTTGCGTCTTCAGGCCCAGCTCCCAGGTGGTCACCACCTCGGGCTTGACCACGGCGTTGGTCAGGGAGGGCTGGCCATTGGGCAGGTTGGGGATGCCGGCCATGTTGATGCCGCCTGACTTGTAGCCTCGCGCCACGCTGCCGTAGGCAAGGACGTCGGGCGTCGCATTCCACGCCAGCGACACCTGACCCGACAGGTCGTCGTCCGCCAGATCGGCGGCATAGGCTTGCGGCCGGGCGATGCCGAGGCGGCGTGAGATCAGCGTGGCGTCAGTCGTCGCCAGCCCGCCCGTCGTGGTGGCGGCATAGGCGCCCGACTTCTCTTCATTGGTGTAGCGGAGGCCCGGCGTCAGGTGCAGGCGATCGGTGATGTTCCAGGTGAACTGGCCGAAGACGGCGTAGGAATCCGTCTCGATCCGGCTGTCGTTGAAGACCTTGTAGCCGTCCAGCAGGGCGTCGGGCAGGGTCGGGCTGAGCAGCCAGTAGGTCGCGTCGGCGCCATATTCGGTGACGCCGTGCGTCTCGACCGCCTGATGAAAGGCATAGAGGCCGACGGTCCAGTCGATGCGGTTCGATCCGGTCGAGGACAGGCGCAGTTCCTGGCTCCACTGGTCCTGCCACGACGGGTTGGCCGACTGACGGGTGATGTCCAGCGCTGTGTAGTCGCGGTCATTCTTTGGTCCCCAGTCCCAGGCGCGCCAGGCCGTGACCGAGGTCAGGACGCCCCAGCCCAGATCATAGTCGATGACCGCCGAGGCGCCCCGGTGGATCTGGTCGGCCTGGATGGCGCTGTCGACGTCGGCGAGGCGGTCGTAGGGGTTGGTGCTCGGCGGAGCGTAGCCGCGACCCGCGGCCAGGGCCGCGAACTGCTGGGCGAGGGGCTTCTGCGTCTGGCCCGCCGTCACATAGACCTGGGTGCAGCAGTCGGGCGTCAGGTCGGCGTAGTCGGCGAACAGCCGCACGCTCAGCCGGTCATTGGGCTGGAACAGCAACTGTCCGCGCAGGCTGATCGCGTCCTGCGAGTTCTGCTTCTCGCCGGTGGTGACATTGTCCAGCAGGCCGTCGCGGCGGGTGGAGACGACCGAGAAGCGGCCCGCCAGTTTCTCCTCGATGAGGGGGCCGGAGAAGGTCGCCTTGGCCTGCAGGAAGCCGTAGTCGCCGACGCTCAGCTCGGCCTGACCTTCGGGCGTGAACGACGGCGCGCGGGTGGTGATGTTCAGGGCCCCCGCCGTGGTGTTCTTGCCGAACAGGGTGCCCTGCGGCCCGCGCAGGATCTCGATCCGCTCCAGATCGACGAAGTCCAGCGTCGCCGTGGCCGGGCGGCCGTAATAGACCTGATCGACATAGATGCCGACGCCCTGCTCCAGCCCGTCGTTGGCCAGGCCGTAGCTGGCGCCCAGGCCCCGGATGGTGATGGCGGTGTTGCGCGGGTTCGAGGTCAGCAACTGGACGCTGGGCGCCAGCTGGGTGATCTGGCCGACGTTATAGGCGCCGGTGCGGTCCAGCAGTTCCTCGTTCACCACCGTCAGGGCGATGGGCACGTCCTGGGCCCGCTCGTCGCGGCGACGGGCGGTGACGACAATGTCGCCGACGCTGGCGACGCCGGGCGTGGGCCGGGCCTGTTCGTCCGCCTCGGCCCAGCCGAGCGTCGGCGCGCCCAGGCAGGCCGCCGCGCAGGCGGCGGGCGCCGTGGCGACCAGAAGGCGGCGGGCAAGCGGGTGGATGGCTGCTGACATGATCCCCTCGGAGCAGATGCTGTGAGGGGAGATGTGCTGGGTTCGGCCTCAAGTCGGCAAACGATGATCGTTCACTTGAGCGGGTAGAATTTCTAATACCTGTCGGGTGCTCATCCCCTCTTTTCGCCAATGTATAGGGTTAGATCCTTGACGTGGAAAAGAAAATCTATCGTCACTGAGGGTGGGGATCGACCGCGCGGGGGCCCGTGGCGCGGAAGACGATGCCCACGAAAAGGACCATCGACAGCAGGGTCAGGCTGGGGCCGACGACCAGGCCTGTGTTGGCGAAGGCCTGGAGATCAGGGCCGCTCAGCAGCTTGGCCGCCAGGGCCGGCATGAAGATCAGCAGGCCGACCACCGCCACCCAGAAATGGAGGGCGGGCAGCCAGCCCTGCGCGGCGCCCGGCTGGACCCGGTAGAAGAGGCCGTAGAGGGCCATCGACACCCAGCCCAGCAGGTTGATGTGGGCGTGCACCGGGGCGGCGGCGAACTGCTCGGTCGCTCCCATCCAGTAGCCCAGGCCCATGCCGATCAGGGCGAACAGGACCGCCAGTCGGAGGAAGCGGTTGGAAAGGCGGTGGTCCATCGACGTGTCCTCTGCTGTCCGAGCCGAGTGCAGTAGTCAGGCGAACAATGATCGCTCAAATGAAACAACCGTCATTTCATCGTGGCGGGGCCAGCAGCCGCATCAGGGCGGGCTCGAAACCCTGGGCGTCGGGGCCGGGCAGGGCGTCGGACAGGGCGGCGGTCTGGAAGAGCTCCAGCACGCGCGGGTGGACGTAGGCGGCGCGGCAGACCGTCGGGGTGTTGCCGAGCAGGCCGGACACCGCCTTGACGCAGACGGTGATCTTGCGCCGGGCGTCTGTGGGCGAGGTCGGCGGTTCCATGACCCGCAGGGCGCGCGCGGCGGCTGCCGTGCCGGCCCAGGTGCGGAAATCCTTGGCCGAGAACTGCTCGCCCATGGCGTCGCGGATATAGGCGTTGACGTCGTCCGAGGCGACGGGATGCAGGACGCCCTCGCCGTCGCGGTATTTGAACAGTTGCTGGCCGGGCAGGCCCTCGAGCGTGCGCATGGCGCGGGCCAGGCGCGGGTCGCGGACGCTGACGCGGTGGTCCTTGCCGCTCTTGCCGCGAAACTCGAAGGTCAGGGCGGCGCCGTCGACCTCCAGATGCCGCTTGTGCAGGGTGGTCAGGCCGAAGCTGCGGTTCTGGCGGGCGTACTCGGCGTTGCCGACGCGGATCAGGGTGATCTCCAGCAGGCGCACGGCGGTGGCCAGCACCTTGTTCCGACAGGGGCCGCGCCGCGACAGGTCCTGGTCCACGCGGGCGCGCAGTTTCGGCAGCTTGCGGGCGAAGGCGGTCAGGCGGTCGAACTTGTCGGTGGCGGCGTGGCGGGTCCAGTCGGGGTGGTAGCGATACTGCTTTCGCCCCCGCGCGTCGCGCCCCGTCGCCTGGATGTGGCCGTTGGCGTGGGGGCAGATCCAGACCTCGGTCCAGGCCGGGGGAATGGCCAGGGCGCGGATGCGCGCCAGGGTCCGGGCGTCGCGGATCGGCTGTCCGTCGCGCCCGCGATACGAGAAACCCTTGCCCGCCCGGCGGCGGCTGAGGCCGGGGCGGTCGTCACGACACCAACTGAGGCCCTCGGGGATGTCGGGGGCGGAGGGGAGGCGGGCGGGGCCGTCGGGCATGGCGTGTGATCCTGAGACGTGGGACGCCAACGGACTGCGGCCCGCGCCGGTTCCTCTTGACCGGAGAGGCCGGGCGAGGGACGGAACGGCATGAACTATCGTCACAGCTTTCACGCCGGAAATTTCGCGGACCTGGTCAAGCACGCCCTGGTGCTGTGGCTGCTGAAGGAGCGGCAGGCCCGGACCGGGGCCCTGGGCCCGGTCACGGTCATCGACACCCATGCGGGCGCGGGCCTCTATGACCTGTCGGGCGACGGTGCGCGCTCGCGTGAGGCCGAGGCGGGCGTGGCGCGGCTGATGACCGCCGAGGACCGTCCGCCGCTGATCGAGGCTTTGGCCGCCGAGGTCGCGGCCCTGAACCCCGACGGCGGCGTCCGCTTCTATCCCGGCTCGCCGTTGCTGATCGCGCGGGCGCTGCGGGACGGCGAGCGCTATGTCGGGTTCGAATTCCATCCGCCGGTGCAGGACATGCTGGCCGAGGCCCTGGCCGACTGGCCGACCGCCGAGGGCCATCAGGGCGACGGCTATGTCGAGGCGCTGAAGGCGGCCAAGGCGACCAAGGGGCCTCTGGTCCTGATCGACCCGCCGTTCGAGCGGCCCGACGACTATGTGCGTTCCGCCGAGACCGCCGCCGCCATCCTGCGCCATGACCGCACGGCGACCGTGGCCATCTGGACCCCGCTGAAGGACATGGAGACCTTCGACGGCTTCATCCGGCGTCTGGAAGAAGCCAAGGTCGGGCGGGTGCTGGTGGCCGAGGCGCGCCTGCGCCCGCTGAACAATCCGATGAAGATGAACGGCTGCACCATGACGGTGGTCAATCCGCCCTCGGGCGCAGAGGCGGCCGCCGCCGAGATCTGCGGCTGGGTCGCCGCGACCCTGGGCGAGGCGGGAGCGCGGGCCGAGGTCTGGCGCGCCGGCTGAGGCCTGGATTGCACTGCGATCAGAAAAAAACAGTGCAATGGGTGCAATAGGCGGCGGGCGTGAGCGGGCCTCTGCGTCCCTCTATTCCGCCGTCATCCTCGGGCTTGCCGCGAGGCTTGAAGCTGGCCGGAACCTGGGGCGGCGGCGGCGCGGGTGGTGATGTCAAAGAACGCAGGCATGATAGCGCGGTCTGGGGCGGGGCAATGGGTTTGGCGGCGGTCGGTTGAAACAGGCTGATAAATCAAGGCTCCGGCCAGCGTCATTGTGATGGCTGGGCGCGAATGGCGCCCCTCCAGGCGTCAGGGCCTGTGGCGGAGCGACGCCACGGCTCCGTTTGCGTTTGCGGAACTTCTCCCGCATCTGTTGGGGCCGCCTCCCCGACGGACACCCCCATGACGCGCATCGCCATCCTGGAAACCGGCCACCCGCCCGAGC
Source organism: Candidatus Brevundimonas phytovorans (assembly GCA_029203145.1). NCBI lineage: Bacteria > Pseudomonadati > Pseudomonadota > Alphaproteobacteria > Caulobacterales > Caulobacteraceae > Brevundimonas > Candidatus Brevundimonas phytovorans. The sequence goes on along the minus strand of CP119309.1, from coordinate 2,006,338 downwards.
ATCTGCGGGACGCCTTTGACGACTATCCCGCGCGGTTCCGCGCCCTGCTGGGCGAGAACGTGCCGACGGTGCGGTTCGACGTGCAGTCGGGGCATTTGCCGGAAGACCCGTCGATCTACACCGGGGCCATCGTCACCGGCTCGGCGGCGGGAGTCTATGACGACCTGCCGTGGATTTCGCCTCTGGTGGACTGGCTGAAGGCGGCGCGGGGGCGGACGCGGCTGCTGGGCATCTGCTTCGGGCATCAGGTTCTGGCCCACGCCTTCGGCGGCAAGGTCGAGAAGTCGCACAAGGGCTGGGGCGTCGGCCTGCATCGCTATGACGTGGTGGGCCACGAGCCGTGGATGCACCCGCGCGCGCCCTCCATCGCCATCCCGGTGTCGCATCAGGATCAGGTGGTCGCCGTCGCGCCCGACGCGCGGGTCATCGCCTCCAGCCCCTTCACCCCCTACGCCGGTCTGGCCTGGGGCGAGGACGCCATCAGCTTCCAGTGCCACCCGGAGTTCCAGCCCGCCTATGCCGCCGCCCTGATCGAGGGGCGACGCGGCGACCGCATCCCGCATGATCTGGCGGACGAGGCCTTGCTGAGCCTGGAGGGCGCCAACGACCGTGCGGTGCTGACGGCGTGGATAAGGGCGTATCTGCTGCTGACCCCGCCGCCGATCGAGGCGGACGGCAGCGGCATCTGACAGGGACGCCGGGCGCGTTCGCTGAACGCTAACTTCTGCCGTGCCAGTCTGAGGCTTCAGTCTGGAAGTCTCATGTCGCCCATCAACGCCACGGTCCTCGCGATCGCCATTCTGCTGTCGCCGGGCCTGGTTCAGGCCCAGGGGCAGACGCACGCGCAAGCCGAGGCCCCGACCGAGACACAGCCGCAAGGCCAGGGCCCGTCGGCTGATCTGCTGCGGGCCGTGGAGCAGCGCGCCTCTCGGACCAGCTTCGCTCAGCTTGAAGCCTTCGGCGAGGCGGCCTACCGGCGGCGGGACCGCGAGGGACTGAACCGCATCTATCATGTCGTCTGGATCGTCCAGAACCAGGGCGAGTTCGAGCGCGCCGCCTTCTGGAACCGCCGGCTGGAGGAGAAGGCGCGAGCCCAGCGCGACCAGCGTTTCATCCAGGTGGCCCATCTGAACGACCTGAGCGCCCGCTATGACCAGGGCGACCTGAACGTCGACAAGGAAATGAACCGGATGGCCGTCAACGGCGTCGACTGGTTCGTTCGCGCCCATGCCGCGCGCCTGACCGCCTTGACCCTGATGGATCAGGATCGGGTCGGGGAGGGGCTGAAGCTGCTCAATCAGGCCGAGACCGACATCCCCGACGAAGACGCCTTCGCCAACACGGCCCATTCCGGTCTGTGGGAAATGACCGGCATGGGGCTGATGAAGCTGAACGACGTGGTGGGGGCGACCATCGCCTTTCGCCGGTTCGAAATCGACTACGCCAACCCCGCCTATCCGCGCCCGGATTTCGACAGCCTCTACAACCTGACCAAGATGGCGGTTCAGGTCGGCGATCTGAGGCGGGCGCAGGAATACTACGCCGCCCACCGCCGGTTGAGCCTGAGAACCGGGCTGGAAAACCTGATGGTCTATGACTCGGCGCTGTGCGCCCAGGTGGCGGACGCTCGCGATGAGGCGCTGGAGGTTCTGGGCTGCCTCGCCCCCTATGGCGAAGACCTGGGGGTGGCGGCCTTCCTCAGGCTGGAGATTCTGCCGCTGCGCGCCGTGGCGCGGGCGCGGACGGGCGATCTGGACGGGGCGCGCCGCGACCTGGAGCAGTTGCGTCGTTTCGACGGCCACGGCGGGGTGGATTCCCATGTGGCCCTGGTCGAGGCTGAGCTGCTGTTCGCCCAGGGGCGCTCGACCGAGGCCTTCCAGGTGCTGCGCACCTATCAGCGCGACCGCGACGTTCAGACCTCGCAGCGGTTCAGCGCCGGAATCCGTCAGGTCACGGGCGACATTCAGGAACAGCTGGATCGCCGGCGCCAGCAGTTGGACACCGCGCGGGCCAATACCGAACTGCAGCGCACGGTCATCCGCTGGCAGAACTGGATCGTCGGCATCGGCGTGGTCTTCATGCTGTCGGCCCTGCTGACCCTGATCTGGCAGTGGCGGCAGGGGGCGGAACTGCGCAAGGCCCGCCGTCGCGCCGAGGACGCCAATCGATCCAAGAGCGAATTCCTGGCCAATATGAGCCACGAGATCCGCACGCCCCTGAACGGGGTGGTGGCCATGGCCGACGCCCTGGGGCAGCGCGACCTCAACCCCGACGAGCACGACATGGTCGAGGTCATCCGCTCATCCGGGGCCACGCTGGAACGCCTGCTGTCCGACATTCTGGACAGCGCGCGGATCGAGTCCGGCCAGGTCACGATCGAGCCGGCGCCCTTCCATCTGGGGCGGGCGGTGCATGACGTGGCGGCCCTGTGGCGCATTCCGGCCGAGGCCAAGGGGGTGGCGGTGGTCGCCCATGTCGATCCGGCCTTTGATCGCCTGGTCCAGGGCGACGCCGTGCGCGTGCGCCAGGTCCTGACCAATCTGGTCAGCAACGCCCTGAAGTTCACCGCCGAGGGGCAGGTGACGCTGACCGTCGAGCCGGGCGTGGAAGGCGACGTCCGCTTCGTCGTCACCGACACCGGCGTCGGCTTCGACGATGCGCAGAAGGCCCGCATCTTCGGCCGCTTCCAGCAGGCCGACGGCTCGATCACGCGGCGCTTCGGCGGGACGGGGCTGGGGCTGGCGATTTCGCGCGAACTGGTCGAGCTGATGGGCGGCTGGCTGGAGTGCGAAAGCACTCCGGGCGAGGGCTCGCGCTTCTGGTTCGAGATCCCCCTGCCGCCGGTCGAGGCCCCGGTCGAGGCCGTCGAGCCGGTTCAACTGGCGGGCGACGTGCGCGAACAGCCGCTGCGGGTGCTGCTGGCCGACGACCACCCGGCCAACCGCAAGGTCATCGAGATCATCCTGGGCGCGACCGCGATGGAGCTGGTTGCGGTCGAGGATGGGGCGCAGGCGCTGGAGACCTTCAAGCGCGAGGCTTTCGATCTGGTGCTGATGGACATGCAGATGCCGGTGATGGACGGCCTGACCGCCACGAGCGCCATCCGCGCCTTCGAGGCCCAGGCGGGCCGGGCGCGGACGCCGATCCTGATGCTGACCGCCAACGCCATGGCCGAGCACGTCGAGGCGGGTCGGGCGGCGGGGGCGGACGGCCATCTGACCAAGCCCCTGACCCTGGCCGCCCTGTTCGACGGGATCGCCCGCGTGATGGCGCTCAGCGAGCGGTCGAAGGTCGCCTAGATCAGGGCCACTTCACCACGGGCGGCATGGAGCTGAGGATCGACTCGACGTTGCCGCCGGTCTTCAGCCCGAACATGGTGCCGCGGTCGTAGAGCAGGTTGAACTCGACGTAGCGGCCGCGCCGGATCAGCTGTTCCTCGCGCTCCTCGGGCGTCCAGGCCTCGGTCATGCGGCCCGCGACGATCTTCGAATAGACCTCGAGGAAGGCCTTGCCGACGTCCTGGGTGAAGGCGAAGTCCTTCTCCCAGTCGCCGCTGTCGTGGTGGTCGTAGAAGATGCCGCCGGTGCCGCGCGGCTCGTTGCGGTGGGGCAGGAAGAAGTACTCGTCGCACCACTGCTTGTACTTGGCGTGCCAGGTCGGGTCATAGGCGTCGCACGAGGCCTTCATCGCCGCGTGGAAGGCCTCTGTGTCGGGGTGATCCTGGCGGCGATCCGCGTCCAGCACCGGCGTCAGGTCGCCGCCGCCGCCGAACCAGGTCCTGGTGGTCGAGATCAGGCGGGTGTTCATATGCACCGCCGGGACGCGCGGGCTGGCCGGGTGGCAGATCAGGCTGATGCCGGTGGCGAAGAAGCGCGGGTCTTCCTCGGCGCCCGGAACGTTCTTCGCGTAGTCGGCGGGGAAGGTCCCGTGGACGGTCGAGCAGTGGACGCCGACCTTTTCAAACAGGCGGCCGTGCATCATGCCCATGACGCCGCCGCCGCCTTCCTTGCGGTCCCAGGGCGTGCGCACGAAGCGGCCGGCCTCGCCGGGGAAGAGGTCGGCGGGGGCGGCGTCTTCCAGGGCCTCGAAACCGGCGTGAATCTGATCACGCAGGGTCTCGAACCAGACGCGGGCGCGCTCGCGGTGCTCGACCATCAGGGTAGGGGTGTCTTGGATCATCAGGGCTTCAACCATGACGGACGGCCTTTGTGAACAGTGTGCGGTGCGCGGTTCATGCGCGCGGGGAGAAAAGCCGGCCTTGATCCAGATCAGACCTGGTTCCCATGCCGCGCCGCCTGTGCCAGCGTGGCCGCATCAGTTTTGAGGACCGACATGATCCGCACCACCCTGCTTGCCGCCGTCTCGCTCGCCGTTCTGGCCGGACCCGCCATCGCTCAGTCGCCGATGCCCGACAACGCTGCGGGGCAGGCGCAGGTGCTGCAGATCCTGCGCCGCACCCCGCTGATCGACGGCCACAACGACCTGCCCTGGGCCCTGCGGCAGGGCTTTGGTAATGATCCCTACCGCGTTGATCTGGCGACCAATCTGGCGGCGACGACGCGGCTTCACACCGATATTCCTCGCCTGCGCGCGGGCGGCGTCGGCGCCCAGTTCTGGTCCGTCTATGTCCCGGCCAGCCTGGAGCCGGTCGAGGCGGCCAAGGCCACCTTCGAGCAGATCGACACGGTCAAGCGCATCGCCGCCGCCTATCCCTCGGTGTTCGAGATCGCCACGACCGCCGACGACATCGCCCGCATCCACAAGGCGGGCCGCATCGCCAGCCTGATCGGCATGGAGGGCGGCTATTCGATCGACGATTCCCTGGGTCTGCTGCGCGAGTTCTATGATTCCGGCGCCCGCTACATGACGCTGACCCACTCCAAGACCACGACCTGGGCCGACAGCGCCACGGACGCGCCCAAGTGGGGCGGCCTGTCGCCCTTCGGCGAGCAGGTGGTCAAGGAGATGAACCGCATCGGCATGATGGTGGACCTGAGCCACGTCTCCGAAGAGACGATGCTCGACGCCATCCGCGTCTCGACGGCGCCGGTGATCTTCTCGCACTCGTCGGCGCGGGCGGTGACGGCCCATCCGCGCAACGTGCCCGACGCCGTGCTGCGCCAGATGCCGGCCAACGGCGGCATCGTCATGGTGACCTTCGTGCCGGGCTTCATCAGCGAGGCCGTGCGCGCGTCCGGGGCGGCCCGCTCGGCCGAGGTCTCGCGCCTGACCGCCCTGAACCCCGGCGATCCCGACGCGGTCAAGGCGGGCGTCGCCGCCTGGGAGGCCGCCAACCCGGCGCCCCGAGCGACGCTGGACGACGTGGTGGCCCACATCCAGCACGTCCGCGACGTAGCGGGCATCGACCATGTGGGCCTGGGCGGCGACTTCGACGGCGTCGACAGCCTGCCGGAGGGCGTCGAGAGCGTGGAGGCCTATCCGCGCATTCTGGCCGAGCTGATGCGTCGCGGCTGGTCCGAGGCCGACATCCGCAAGATTTCCGGCGAGAACCTGCTGCGGACCATGCGCGCGGTGGAACGCGCCGCCACGGCCCAGCGCGGCGAGCGGCCGAACCTGGCGCAACTGCCGAACGACGGCGCGCCGGAGTAGGGGGACGTAGTTTCTCACTCCCCATGAAGGGGAGGGAGAAAGCTTAGCGCACCGGCAACTCACCCAACTGCCTCAGGCCTTCCCACAGGGCGATGCCGGCGCTGACCGACAGGTTCAGCGAGCGGGTGTCCGGGTGGATGGGAATGAAGACGCGGGCGTCGGCGGCGGCGTGGACGTAGTCGGGAGCGCCGGCGCTTTCCTTGCCGAACAGCAGGGTGTCGTCCGGCTGGAATTCGAAGTCGGTCAGGGGCGCGGCGCCCCTGGTCGTGAACAGGATCAGCCGTCCCGGCGGGCGGTCGCGCTGGAAGGCGTCCCAGTCGGCGTGGCGTGTCATGTGGCTGAGGGGACCATAATCGAGCGCCGCGCGCTTCATGGCGCGGTCGTCGAAACGGAAGCCGACAGGCTCGATGACGTGCAATTCGACGTCGAAACAGGCGCTCTGGCGGATGCAGGCGCCCACATTCTGCGGGATGTCAGGTTGAAAAAGGGCGAGACGCATTCTAAGGCCGTCATACGCGCGGGGCGGGGTCTTGTCGCGGTCTTTGTTGCGACCGTTTCGCAAGTTGCATCAGCAGCTTGCGATCGTGGCTGTAATCCAAGGGCCGCAGGCATCTTCTGCCGTTCCGCAGGGACGATCCATGCCGACGACCAACCCCTTTCGGGGCGGGCGATCGGGAGTGCAGAGGTGAGAGCGTGGCCGAATCGGTCGTGAATGCTGAAGGGCCTGATGGCCAACACGGGGGCGGCGACGCCACCCGCCGCGATTTCATCCACATCGCAGCCGGCGCCGCCGCAGTCGGTGCGGGCGTGATGGTGGCCTGGCCGCTGATCAACCAGATGAACCCCGCCGCCGACACCCTGGCCCTGGCGTCGATCGAATTCGATCTGACCAAGGTTCAGGAAGGCCAGCAGGTCGTCATCAAGTGGCAGGGCAAGCCCGTCTTCGTGCGCTACCGCACGCCGGCCGAGCTGAAGCGCGTCATCGCCGATGACCACGCCCCGGACCTGAAGGAGCCCCAGACGGACGCCGAGCGCACCAAGCCCGGCCACGAGAAGTATCTCGTCGTCATCGGGTCCTGCACCCACCTGGGCTGCGTTCCGACCTTTGGTTCGGGCGACTACGGCGGCTGGTTCTGCCCCTGCCACGGCTCGCACTACGACGCCTCGGGCCGTATCCGTAAGGGCCCGGCGCCGAAGAACCTGGTGGTGCCGACCTACGACTACGTGTCCGACACCCGCGTGAAAATCGGCTGAGGACGGACAGAGGACCCATGAGCGATCACGAATCCACCTACGTCCCCAAAACCGCGATTGAGCGGTGGATGGACACCCGCCTGCCGATCATCCGTTTCGGCATGGACTACGCCAACCTGCCGACCCCCCGTAACCTGAACTACTGGTGGACCTTCGGCGGCATCCTGGCCCTGTGCCTGATGACGCAGATCATCACCGGCATCGTTCTGGCCATGCACTATACGCCGAACACGGCCCTGGCCTTTGAATCGGTCGAGCGCATCATGCGCGACGTCAACGGCGGTTGGCTGATCCGCTACGTGCACGCCAACGGCGCGTCGATGTTCTTCATCGCCGTCTATCTGCACATGCTGCGCGGTCTCTACTACGGTTCCTACAAGGCGCCGCGCGAGATGATCTGGATCGTCGGCTGCCTGATCTTCTTCCTGATGATCGCCACCGCCTTCCTGGGCTACGTCCTGCCCTGGGGCCAGATGTCCTTCTGGGGCGCTGAGGTCATCACCAACCTGATCGGCGCCATTCCGGTCATCGGCGAGCCGATCCTGATCTGGCTGCGCGGCGGCCCGGCGATCGACAACGCCACGCTGAACCGCTTCTTCTCGCTGCACTATCTGCTGCCGTTCGTCATCGCCGGCTGCGTGGTGCTGCACCTTTGGGCGCTGCACGCCGCCGGTCAGAACAACCCGGTCGGCATCCTGATCCCGAAGGACCGCCAGAAGAAGGACATGCTGCCCTTCCACCCCTACTTCACGGTCAAGGACGGGTTCGCCATCATCCTGTTCCTGATCCTGTTCTCGGTCTTCGTCTTCTATCAGCCGAACGCCCTGGGCCACGCCGACAACTACATCCCGGCCAACCCGCTGCAGACCCCGGCCCACATCGTCCCGGAATGGTACATGCTGCCGTTCTACGCGATCCTGCGCGCCATCCCCGACAAGTTCGGCGGCGTGGTGGCCATGTTCGGCGCCATCGGCGTGCTGTTCGTCCTGCCCTGGCTGGACACGTCCAAGGTGCGCTCGATGCGCTACCGCCCGACGATGCGCACCTGCTTCGTCATCTTCCTGGTCGTCTGCTTCGGCCTCGGCTGGTGCGGTGGTCAACTGCCGGACGCCCCGGTCATTCCGGGCATGCCCAGCTTCACCCTGGGTGACGGCAAGCTGAACTCCTACCTGTGGCTGACGCGCTTCCTGACGGCCTACTACTTCATCTTCTTCCTGGTGCTGATGCCGTTCCTGGGCCTGCGCGAGAAGCCGTTGCCGGTCCCGGCGACGATCTCCGAGCCGGTCCTGCCCGTCACCGAGCAGAAGGGCTGAACGCGATGATTTCGAACGAGAAGAAAACCGTGTCCTTCCGTAAAGTTCTGGTTTCCCTGACGGCCGCTGTCGGCCTGGTCGCCATCGCCGCTCCGGCGATGGCCGCCGGGGGCGCCAAGCATCCGCGCGAAGGCGGCTTCAGCTTCGAGGGGCCGTTCGGCACCTATGATCAGGGCCAGCTGCAACGCGGCTACAAGGTCTACAAGGAAGTCTGCTCCTCGTGCCACAGCATGAACCTGGTGCACTTCCGTAACCTGGGCGACAAGCACGGCCCGTTCTGGAACCCGGAGTATCCGAACCCGAACGACAACCCGGTCGTGAAGGCTCTGGCCAAGGAAGTTCAGGTCCCGGACATCGACAGCGAGACGGGCGAGGCGCTGATGCGCGACGCCACCACCGCCGACAAGTTCCCGTCGCCCTATCCGAACGCCACGGCTGCGGCCGCCGCCAACGGCGGCGCGGCCCCGCCCGACCTGTCCGTCATGGCCAAGGCTCGTCACGACGGCGCCAACTACATCTACTCGCTGCTGTCGGGCTACGTGACCCCGCCGGCCGGTCTGAAGATGACCTCGGCCCAGCACTACAACCCCTATATGGCGGGCGACCTGACTCCGTTCTGGGAAGGCAAGGGACACGTTCCTCCGGGCGGCTTCATCGCCATGCCCGCGCCGCTCCGCGACGGCCAGGTCACCTATGACGACGGCACCAAGGCCAGCGTCGACCAGATGGCCAAGGACGTCGCCGCCTTCATCGCCTGGACCTCCGAGCCCAAGGCGACCGAGCGCAAGCAGATGGGCTTTGGCGTGCTGATCTTCCTGCTGCTGTTCGCAGGGATCACCTACGCCAGCTACCGCCGCATCTGGAAGGGCGTCGCCCACTAAGGCGAACCCCTTCGAGACGAGATGACCCGCCGGGGCGATCCGGCGGGTTTTTTCATGCCTGGAGGCAGGAAAGGCCGCATCGACTCGGGGGATTTCGGCCGATAGGGTCCGGGCCTCTGTATTCGTCGAGGGGTCTTTCCATGCGTTTGATGTCGTCCGCCGCCGTCCTGTTGTTCGCCGCCGCCCTGGCTTCGGGCGCTGTCGCCCAGACGTCCAGCCCGACCCCCGACTTCGATGCGGCGCGCATCTCCAACGATATCAAGGTCCTGTCCGACGACAGCTTCGAGGGGCGCGGCATCGCCACCCCGGCGGAGCAGAAGGTCATCGACTACCTGAGCCAGCAATATGCGGCGGCGGGCTTCGCCCCCGGCGGCGAGAACGGCGGCTGGACCCAGGCGGTCGGCCTGAACCGCTTCACCGTCTCCAACGTCAGCGGCCAGATCAAGGTCGGCGACTGGACCCAGGCCCTGACGCAAGGCCAGCAGGCGACGATCACCACCCGTCTGCCCGGCAACGGCGTCGACCTGCGCGGCAAGCCGCTGGTCTTCGTGGGCTACGGCACGAACGCGCCCGAGCGCGACTGGAACGACTTCAAGACCGATGTGCGCGGCAAGGTCATCGTGGTGCTGGTCAACGACGCCGACTTCGAGGAACCGGCGCTGAACACCTTCGGCGGCGAGGCCATGACCTATTACGGTCGCTGGACCTACAAGTATGAAGAGGCGGCGCGTCAGGGCGCGGCGGGGGTGTTGATCGTGCATGAGACGCGGCCCGCCTCCTATGGCTGGACCACGGTGGCCAACTCCTGGTCCGTGCCGCAGTTCGACATCGTGCGTCAGAACCCGTCGGCCGAACGGGTGCCGATGGAGGCCTGGATTCAGCGCGACGTGGCTGTGGACCTGTTCCGCCACGCCGGGCTCGATTTCGAGCAGGAGAAGATCAAGGCCCGCAGCCGCGACTTCCAGCCGGTCGAGCTGAAGGGCGCGACCATCGACGCCAAATTCGACGTGAAGACCGATCAGATCACCACCCACAACGTCCTGGCCAAGCTGGAAGGCGCGACCCACCCGAACGAGACCATCCTCTACACCGGCCACTGGGACCACATCGGCATGGGCGAGCCGGACGCCAGCGGCGACCGTATCTTCAACGGCGCCGTGGACAACGCCTCGGGCACGGCGGGCCTGCTGGAGCTGGCGCGCCAGTGGGCCAAGGGCCCCAGGCCCGAGCGGACCATCGTCATGATCAGCTTCACCGGCGAGGAAAGCGGTCTGCTGGGCTCCGAGTTCTATGCCGCCAATCCGCTCTATCCGCTGGAGACCACGGTGGCGGGCTTCAACCTGGACGCGACCAGCGTGCTGGGTCGGATGAGCAAGCTCGGCGTGACGGGCTACGGCCAGTCCGATCTGGACGAGCGGGTCATTGCCCTGGCCGCGGCGCAAGGGCGCGGCTTTGAGGGAGACGCGGGCGCCGGCGCCGGCATCTACTTCCGTTCGGACCACTTCCCGCTGGCCAAGCGCGGGGTGCCGATGGGCTATCTGTCCTCGACCGGCGACTATGTGGACGAGCCGATCGCGCCGCGCCTGGCCGCCGCAGCGGAATACCGCGCCAACCGCTATCACCAGGCCGCCGACGAGTGGGAGCCGAACTGGGACTATGGCGGCATGATCCAGGATCTGCAGGTGGTCTTCGACGCCGGCCAGGCCCTGGCCAACAGCCGCGACTGGCCGCAATGGAAGGCTGGGTCGGAGTTCGGCCCCGCGCGCGCCGTCAGCGCGGACCAGCGCAAGTAGGCCGGGACGGCTCCGGTTTCGCGGAATATGACAAAACTTTAAGGGGCGGCCTCGCAAGGGGCCGCCCTATTAGTTTGGCTCAACAGCCCCCGTGGGGAGGGCTCGGGAGTTTTCATGCACCGCCAGTTCTTCAGCGGCGTCGCCGCCGCCGCGCTTTTATTCGCCGCCGGTTCGGCGATGGCCCAGGACTTTTCCGCCCAGCGTCTGTCGGACGACATCCGCACCATCAGCGCCGACGACTTCCATGGCCGCTATCCCGGCACGGACGGCGAGAAGAAGACGCTGGACTGGCTGCAGGCTCAATATGAGGCCATGGGCATGGCGCCGGGCGGCCCGAACGGACAGTGGCTGCAGGTCATCGACCTGAAGCGCTATACCCCCGTGGCTGACGCCTCAAAGGCCAGCTGGACCGGCGTCGACGGTCAGGTCCACGCCCTGACGCCCGGAAGCGACATCCTGCTGCGCGCCGTCAGTAATGACGGCCGGGCCGCGGTCGCCAACGCCGGGGTGGTCTTCGTCGGCTACGGCATCACCGCGCCCGAGCGCGGCTGGGACGACTACGGCGACGTGGACGTGACGGGCAAGATCGTTCTGGTCCTCGGCGGAGAGCCGGACGGCGACCTGTTCAACGGCCCCTACGCCACTACCTATCAGTCAGGCAGCTACAAGGCGGACGAAGCCAAGCGCCGGGGCGCGGTGGGGATCATCACGGCGTCTCGTTCCCTGGCGGCCGACATGAGCTGGACCCGCACGGCGCAGGGCAACAGCCGCACCCGCACGTTGACGCCGGGCGCGGCGGATCTGGAATTCTCGGGCGCCATCAACGCCGACGTCCTGAAAACCATGGGCGTGGATGTCCTTGAACTGGCGAAGCGGGCCGAGACCGGCGATTTCCGCGCCTTCGCTCTGCCGGGCATGACCCTGTCGGTCGAGACGGCCGAGACCATCGACACCTTGCGCACCCACAACCTGCTGGCCCGGATTCCGGGTACGACGCGCCCCAACGAGACCATTATCTACTCGGCCCACTGGGACCATGTGGGCGTCAACGAACACGCAGCGGGCGACGACAAGATCTTCAACGGCGCCTGGGACAACGCCTCGGGCACCATCGGCGTGCTGGAGATGGCGCGTCAGCTGAAGGCCGCGCCCGCGCCCGAGCGCACCATCGTCTTCGCCCACATGGCCGCCGAGGAAATGGGTCTGTTGGGCGCCTACGCCTATGCCGCCGATCCGGTCTATCCGCTGGAGACGACGGTGGCCGACATCAATATCGACATGCTGCCGCTGTCGGGGCCGACCCGGGACGTGCCGATCTTCGGCAAGGGTCAGAACAGTCTTGAGGACGATCTGGAGGCCCTGGCCGCGAAGGAGGGCCGCTATGTTTCGGACGACGGTCAGCCGGAGCAGGGCTTCTACTACCGCTCCGACCACTTCCCCTTCGCCCGCGCAGGCGTGCCGGCCCTGATGCCGTGGCACGGCGTGGACTGGGTCGACGGCGGCAAGGAGGCCGGTCTGGCGGCGTGGAAGGCCAAGTTCGGCGCCGACTATCACCAGCCCAGCGACGAATGGTCGGCCGACTGGGACCTGCGCTCGGCGGTCGAGAACCTGACCCTGCTGTATCGGCTGGGCTTGCAACTGGCCAACAGCGACGAATGGCCGACGTGGAAGCCGACCTCCGAGTTCGGTCAGGTGCGCGCCGCCAGCGACGCGGCGCGCCGCTAGAGCGGGCTCTGAACCGCCTGAGGGCTGCGGCGTTTGTCAGGGATGCGTTCTGACCTGACATTCGCCGCCGTCGCCTGCGTCATGGCGTTGACCGCCTGTGACCGCGACGGGGGCGTCAACCCGCCTACGGAGCCCGCCCGTCCCATTGAGGGGCCGGCGGCGGAGGCCCCGCCGACCCAGCGCCCGCCCGGCGCCGAATCCCTGCTGCCGGGCGCCGGTCCGGCAAGCTTCGTCGGCCGTTGGGCGGCGGAGGCGGACTGGTGCTTCAACCCGCGCGGCGACCGCCAGCCCATCGAGATCACCACGACCGAGTTGCGCGGCTATGAAAACCGTTGCGACCTCCAGCGCATCACCGAGATCAGCACTGGCTATGAGGTCGCGTTGAAGTGCGACGGCGAGGGGCAGGCGCGCTACGAGCGGGTGCGTCTGGCCGCCACGGACCGCACCCTGGTCCTGACCTGGATGGACCGCAACGACCAGGCGGTGCGGCTGATCCGCTGCACCACCCTGGCCGACTGAGGCGTCAGACCGCCGCCAGGGCCTGTTCCAGATCCGCGATGAGGTCATCGATGTGCTCGATGCCGACCGACAGGCGCACGGTGTCCTCGGTGACGCCCGCCTTCTTCAGCTCATCGGGCGACAACTGGCGGTGGGTGGTCGAGGCGGGGTGGCAGACCAGGGACTTGGCGTCCCCGATATTGACCAGTCGGGTGAACAGCTTGACCGCGTCCTGGAAGCGGCCGCCGGCCTCGCGTCCGCCCTCTACGCCAAAGGTCAGCAGACCTGAGGCCTTGCCGCCGAAATACTTCTGGATCAGGGCGTGGCCGGGGTGGTCGGGCAGACCGGCGTAGTTGACCCACTTCACCTTGGGGTGGGCCTTCAGATACTCAGCCACGGCTGTGGCGTTCTCGACGTGCCGGTCCATGCGCAGGGCCAGGGTCTCCAGCCCTTGCAGGATCAGGAAGCTGTTGAAGGGCGAGATGGCCGCGCCGGTGTTCCGCAGCAGCACGGTCCGCACGCGCCCGATATAGGCCGCCGGGCCAAGCGCCTCGGTATAGACCACGCCGTGGTAGCTGACCTCGGGCTCGTTCAGGCGGCGGAAGCGCGCCTTGTGCTCGGCCCAGGGGAATTTGCCGCTGTCGATGATGGCCCCGCCGATGCTGGTGCCGTGGCCGCCGATGTATTTGGTCAGGGCGTGGACGACGATGTCGGCGCCGTGCTCGATGGGCCGGGTCAGGTAGGGGGTCGGCACGGTGTTGTCGACGATCAGCGGCAGGCCCTGGGCGTGCGCCGCGTCGGCGAGAGCAGCGAAGTCCACCACATTGCCCAGCGGATTGCCGATGGACTCGCAGAAGACCGCCTTGGTCCGCTCGTCGGTGTTGGCGGCGACGGCGGCGATGTCGTCGGCGTCGATGAAGCGCACCTCGATGCCGTACTGGGGCAGGGTGTGGGCGAACAGGTTGTAGGTGCCGCCATAGAGGGTGCCGGTGGCGATGATGTTGTCGCCGGCCTCGGCGATGGTCAGGATGGCGTAGGTGATGGCCGCCATGCCCGAGGCCACGGTCAGGGCCGCGATCCCGCCCTCCAGCGCCGCCAGACGCTGCTCCAGCACGTCGGACGTCGGGTTCATGATCCGGGTATAGATATTGCCCGCCACCTTCAGGTCGAACAGGTCGGCCCCATGCTGGGTGTCGTCGAAGGCGTAGCTGGTGGTCTGATAGATCGGCACCGCCACCGACTTGGTCGTCGGGTCGGGCGTATAGCCGGCGTGGACGGCGAGCGTGTCGAACTTCATGGCGTAATCCCGGGGAGTCTGACGCGGAAACCGCGCCTTCATTCCCCGAGGCTAGCAAACCCCAGACAGCAATGGGATTTCAGATTTTCTGCGGGGCCGGTCAGATTTTCTAATCGCGCCCCGCAGCTGGATCAGTTGTTGAACAGGAAGTGCATCACGTCGCCGTCCTTGACGACATAGGCCTTGCCTTCGGCGCGCATCTTGCCGGCTTCCTTGGCGCCCGCTTCGCCCTTCAGGGCGACGAAGTCGTTGAAGGCGATGGTTTCGGCGCGGATGTAGCCCTTTTCGAAGTCGGTGTGGATCACGCCGGCGGCTTGCGGGCCGGTGGCGCCGACGGGGATGGTCCAGGCGCGGGCTTCCTTGGGGCCGACCGTGAAGTAGGTCTGCAGGCCCAGCAGCTTGTAGGCCTCGCGGATCAGACGGTTCAGGCCGGGCTCTTCCAGACCCAGGGTCTCGAGGAACTCCTTTTGCTCCTCGTCGTCCAGGACGGCGATTTCGGACTCGATCTGGGCCGAGATGACCACCGAGTTGGCGTTGTCCTCGGCGGCGCGCTTGGCCACCAGGTCGGACAGCTCATTGCCCTTGTCAGCCGAGGCCTCGTCGACGTTGGCGACGTAGAGGGCGGGCAGGGAGGTCAGAAGCTGCAGCATGTGCCACGCCTTCTCGTCTTCCTTGTCGATCTGGGCCACGCGGGCAGGCTTGCCGGCGCGCAGAGGCGTCAGGGCCAGGTTGATCAGGCGCAGCGTCTGCTGGGCGTCCTTGTCGCCGCCCTTGGCCTTCTTCTCGACGTTGACGACGCGCTTCTCGAGGCTTTCGAGGTCGGCCAGCATCAGTTCGGTCTCGATGATCTCGAGGTCCGAAATGGGGTCGATGCGGTTTTCGACGTGGGTGATGTCGTCATCGACGAAGCAGCGCGCGACAAAGGCCACGGCGTCGCAGTCGCGGATGTTGGCCAGGAACTGGTTGCCCAGGCCTTCGCCCTTGGACGCGCCCCGCACCAGACCGGCGATGTCCACGAAGGTGATCCGCGAGGGGATGATCTCCTTGGACCCGGCGATGCCGGCCAGCACCTCCAGGCGCGGCTCCGGGACCGCCACGTCGCCGGTGTTCGGCTCGATGGTGCAGAACGGATAGTTGGCGGCCTGAGCCGCCGCCGTCTTGGTCAGGGCGTTGAACAGGGTGGACTTGCCGACGTTGGGCAGGCCGACGATCGCGACTTTAAGAGCCATGGGATTCCTCGTGAGCGCGAGCCTTTAGCCGGTTCGGGCCTGTTTGTCAGGTGCGGCGGCGCCACGGCCCTTCCTCCCCGCGCGGCGGGGAGGAAGGACGCGTGTCCGACTACTCCTGCGAATCCACCACCGGCGGCTGCTTGACCGCCGCGTGGACGCCGATGGCCGGGGCCTTTTCGAAGGTCAGGGTGAAGGAGGCGACGCCGCCGTCCACCAGCGGATCGCGCAGGCCCATCAGCATGATGTGCGTCGAGCCCGGCTTCAGCTCGACCTTCTGACCGGCAGGCAGGGGCAGGCCGTCCTTCAGCTCGCCCATGCTCATGACGCCGTTCTCCATCTTCATCTCGTGGATCTGGGCGCTTTCGGCCAGAGCCGTCGAGACGCTGAGCAGGCGGTCGTCGGAGCCGGCGGTCAGGGTGACATAGCAGCCGCCGGCCTTGGCGCCGTTCGGCGTCGGGCGGCACCAGGCGTCGGCGACCGTGACGGTTCCGGGGACAGCGGCGGCCTCAGCGGGCTTTTCCGCCGGCTGACCGCAGGCGGCCAGGGTCAGGGCGGCGGCCGACAGACCGGCCAGGGCGAACAGGGATTTCATCGAGGTGTTCCTTTCTACGAGGCGACGGTCTTGGACCCGGCGAACGTCCGCACCGCTCGATCGAGCAGCAGGGCGGCCACAAGGCTCAGTCCCGTCAAGGGATAGAGGATGGACAGGGGAATGACGATGCACAGCACCGCCGTCCGGGCGCGAGCGCCGGGGGGCGAGGGCGGGGCGCCCAGGCGATGGCGCGACACGCTGGGCGGACGGCGCTTCCACCACATGACCAGGCCGCTGATCGCCAGCACCCAGACGGCGATGCAGCCGACCAGCATCAGGATGCGGTTGACCCAGCCGTACTGCATCCCCTGGTGGACGGCGATGCCCCACTCAAAGCCCTTGGCCATGACGCCGAACTGTTCCCAGCGCAGGTCGGCCTTCACCGCCCCGGTCGCGCCGTCCACATAGAGGCTGCGTGCATCCTCGGCCTGGTGCGTCTGGCGCGCGACGGTCCAGGCCAGGTCGGCCGATTGCGGGATGCTGACGGTGAAGGGGCGGGGCAGGCCCTGTTCACGCGTGGTTTGCAGCACGCGGCTCAGCCTGGGGGCTGCATGACCGTGAGCGGGCGCGGGCAGGACGGCCTTGTCCAGCGTCCAGCCCACCCCGGCCGGGGCGTCATGCGGCTTGGCGTGGCTCCAGGGGCTGGCGGCGGCGGGCGCGGGCGGACGGCCCAGACCCGTGCCGCGCATCACCCCCATGAACTGATCGCCCCAGACGGCGGACCAGGGCATGCCCGTCACCGCCAGGAAGATGATCACCCCGCCGACATAGAAACCGGTCACGGCGTGCAGGTCCCGCCAGAAGGGGCGACGACCCGCATCGGTTTCCTTCAGCCGCAGCACCGCCCCTGTTCTGCGGCGCGGCCACCACAGATAGAGGCCAGTGGCGCACAGGATGACGGCCCAGCCCGCGACGATCTCGACCAGGATGTTCAGCGCCTTGCCGACAGGCCCTCCGACCAGGCTGAGGGAATGCAGCGCCTTGATCGTCTCGGTCACGCCGCCATAGGCGGTGACGCCCGTGACGCGGGCCGTATGAGGATCGACGAAGACGGTCCGTCGCGAACCGTCCGGGCGATCCACGCGGATGCGCACGGCCTGATCGGATCGCGCCGGGACCAGGACATTGGCGGCTCGCCCCTGGCCGGCGACGGCCGCCGCCGCCAGCCATTGGTCGGGATCGGCCGTCTGCGCGCTGGCCGGGACCTGGATCATGGCGCGATATACGGCCTGATCGATCTCGTCCCTGAACAGATAGAGGCCGCCGGTCAGCGTCAGCAGCATCAGGAAGGGCATGACCAGCACCCCGGCGTAGAAGTGCCAGCGCCAGACGGCGCGATAGGCGCCGGACATCATGTCCGGCGCCTCGCCCCTGCTGTTGGCGGGACGGCCCATCAGTAGGCCAGCCTGACGCCGACGAAGACGGAGCGTCCCTCGCCGGGGAAGAAGACGGCGGTCGAAGTCGTGCGCGCGTCGGTCACGGCGGAGAACTCGCCGACGTAGCGCTCGTTCGTCAGGTTGCGGGCGTCGACATAGACCGAGGCGTGGGACCCGATGTTGAAGCCGCCGGTCAGGCCCAGAACGGCGTAGTCGGGCGCCTTCATCGTATTGGCGTAGTCGACATAGGGGCTGCTGATCCGCCACTCGACCGAAGGCGTGACGAAGACGCCCGAGGCGTGACGCCAGGTCAGCTCGGCCCGGTACTGATGCTCGGGCACGACCGGCAGGCGGTTGTCGCCCCAGCGCGCATCGCCGTCGAAGCGGAAGTCGCTCCAGTTGTACGTCTGGCGCAGCAGCAGGGAGCCGTCCGCCAGTTCGACGGGCAGGCGCCAGTCCAGACCGGCCTCGATCCCCTGGTGGAGGGTCTTGTCGGCGTTGAAGGTGGCGGCTGGGATGTCCGGGCCGGTGATGAAGTTCAGCATCTCGCCGTCGATCTGGCTGTGATAGGCGGTCAGGTCCCAGGCGAAGGCGCCGCGTCTGCCGCGCGTGCCGATCTCGGCGGTCCAGGCGTCCTGAACCTCGACCGGGACGAAGCCGGCCAGCGGGGCCTGCACAAGCGCCCCATAGGTCGGCGGCTCGACCGAGCGGGTGACGTTGGCGAAGACCTGGGCCCCGTCCTCATTTTCCCACAACAGGCCCAGACGCGGCGAGAACCAGTCGTAGTCGATGCTGTCGTCATTGGCCGGGGCCAGATGGTCGCGATAGTCGCGCGTGGCCCGCCCCCAGGATCCGCCCGCGACCAGGGCCAGCCGGTCGGTGACGAACAGGCGCCCCTCGGCGAAGACGTCGAGCCCCGTCGCCTCCTGCTTGCCCTTGGCCGTCAGGGCGCCGCGATTACCGGCGATGTTGACGTAGCGCAGGGCGTCCAGGTCGCCGTCACGCCAGCTGAAGCCATAGAAGGCGTCGGCGCGCAGGCCCGCGACCTGACCCGCCCAGTCGATGCGGCCAAAGGCGCCGCGCGTGGCGCTTTCCTGATCCACGACCTGGAAGATCGGGTGATAGAGCGACTTCTCCCAGCCCCAGACGGCGCCCTCGAACAGGGTGGATTCATTGAAGCGCCAGCGCGTCTGCAGCGTCAGGCGCTTGACCGTCAGGTCGCGGGCCTGATCGCCCGCGACGGCCGAGATCGAAGCCATGCGCGGCGTCTTCAGCGCCTGATCCAGCGTCAGGGCGCCGGGGATGTCCTGCTTGATGTCCGCCGCCTGGGCGATCAGGCGCACCTCGCGGTCTTCGCCGAACGAGCGCCCGGCGTTGACGGTCAGCCGGCCTTGCGACTGTTCGCTATGATCGCGCCAGCCGTCGCTCCGCATCCCCGTGACGGCGGCGTAGACGTCCCAGTCGCCGTGCGTGCGGGCCACGGCGGCGTGGCCGCGCGCAGAGCCGAAGCTGCCGCCTTCCAGCTGAAGCAGGTTCTCTTGCAGCGCCGTGCGGCCGCTCGGCGTCACCAGGTTGATCGCCCCGCCCAGCTGCGCCCCGCCGAAGCGAAGCGTGTTCGACCCCTTCCACACCTCGATGTAGCGGGCGCTCAGCGCGTCCACGCCCTGAAAGTCGGAGAAGCCGTCGGCGTCGGCGAAGGGGACGCCGTCCTGAGCCAGCAGGACGCCGCGCTGATGGAAGCCCTGGGCGATGCCCGAGCCGCGAATGGAGAGGCGGCTTTCCTCGCCATAGCGTTTCTGCGCCAGGACGCCGGGGACGTTCCTCAGGGTGTCGGAAAAGCCCTGGGCGAAGCGGTCGGCATAGCTCTCGGCCGAGACGACGGCCACGGCGCCGGGGGTGCGGCTGAGACGGTCGCGCGCCTCGGCCACGACGGCGGGGTCCTCGGCGTTGCGGCGCCCGGTGACGATGATGCTGTCGACGACGGTTGCCGGACCTTCAGCATTTGGCCCCTCAGCCTCGGAGGCATGAGCGAGGGCGGGCGCCAGGCAGGCGCCGATGAGCAGCGCGCACGGCGCCGTAGTGGTCTTGAAAGACATGAAACTGGGATCCTGAAAACAGAAATGCAGCCGCGCGGCCCGTCAGCAGGCGCGCGGCGTCGATAGGTCTGGTTTTCAGGCGTGGGGAGGCGCGGTGGACGGCGGGCGCGGCGGCGCGCGGGCCGGCGGCGGGGGACTGACGCGGAAGGGCGCATAGGCGACCGGCGCGACCATGCGGACGGCCGGAGCCGGCGCGGGCGCGGCCGGTTCGGGCAGGGCGGCCAGCAGGGGCATGACGCAGGCCGCGCACTTGGCCCCGACGTGCTGGTTGACCGGGCCGTCGACGCCGCCTGTCTGGATCGTCTGCGGCCCCTCGGCCGAGCAGATGACGATGGGCTGGCCGGGAACCGAGGCCGCCAGCGCCGCAAAGGGGAGCAGGGTTCCGATCACGATGGCGAACGTCGCGGCCAGGAAGGCCAGCGAGCGCGTCATCGACCAGTTTTCACTCTGGGACCGGGTCACAGGCCGGGGCTTAAACCTTCCCGCAATGTGAAGCCAGAGCCGTCCAGCGTGACGGGAGGCCGCACACCCTCGACAACAGCCGTTTCTCCGTGTCAGCGTGGCCCCCGAAACGCTCAGGGAAGATCTCATGATCCGCGCACTTGGACCCTTCGCCGTCGCCATGCTGCTGGCCGCGCCGGTAATGGCGCAACAGGTGGAGGAGGGGCCGGGCGGTCCCGACCGCGTCTCCCTGACCGTCTATAATCAGAACATCGCCCTGGTGGAGGACGTGCGGAACCTGAACGTGCCCGCCGGGCGCTCGCGTCAGGAGTTTCCGGGCGTGTCCGCCAGCATCCGGCCCGAGACGGTCGGCCTGTCGGGGCGCGGCCTGTCGGTGGTCGAGCAGAACTTCGACTATGACCTGCTGACGCCGGGCAAGCTGATGGAAAGCGCCGTGGGCGGCGACATCGGCATCGTTCGCACCAACCCCGGCTCGGGCGCCCAGACGACCGAGCGCGCCCGCGTTCTGGCGGCGAATCAGGGCGTGGTCTTGCAGATTGGAAACCGCATCGAGGTGCTGCGCGACGACGGGGTGCCGACGCGGGTCATCTTTGACCGGGTGCCGGAAAATCTGCGCCCGCGTCCGACGCTGAGCGTTACGCTGGACGCCGAGGGCGGTGGGCGGCGCGAGACGACGCTCTCCTATCTGACCGCCGGTCTGGCGTGGAAGGCCGACTATGTCGCCCGGTTCGACGAGAAGGCGGGCAAGCTGGACCTGACCGGCTGGGTGACGATCACCAACAACTCGGGCGCGACCTTCTCCAACGCCCAGACGCGGGTGGTGGCGGGCGACGTCAACCTGATCAACCAGGGCGGTTACAACCCGCGCGGCGTGGTGCGGCCCGGCCAGCGCGGCAACGGCACGCAGACGGGCGGGCAGGGCGCCCTGGCCGACGTCTATGTCTACCCGCTGCCGGAAGCCGTCACGGTCGCCAACAACCAGACCAAGCAGGTGGGCCTGATCGACGCGGCGGGCGTGCCGGCGACCAAGCGCTATCTGAATGTCATCGACGGCTTCCAGACCTTTGAGGAGCCGGTCGCGGCCGAGGTCGGCGTCATATTCTCGAATGGCTCGGGCGCCGCCGCCCGCGCCCTACCGGCAGGGGTCATGCGGGTCTATGTGAAGGACGCGGCAGGCGAGCCGCGCTTTATCGGTGAGGATCAGGTCGATCACTCGCCTGCCGGGTCCGAGATCGTGGTCACGACGGGCGACGCCTTTGACGTGACGGTGCAGCCGCGCCTGGTCTCGTCCGAGCGCACGTCCAAGCGCCTGGTGGACTATTTCCGCACCCGCTATGCGATGGAATACACCGTTCGCAACGCACGGCCGGAGCCGGTGACGGTCGAGGTGCGCCAGCGCGGTCTGGGTCGTGACACGGAACTGAGCGAGCAGAGCATCGCGGGCGAGATGCGCGACGCCCGCACTGTCGTCTGGCGCGTGCCTGTGCCGGCCAACGGCGAGACCAAGCTGACCGCGACCATCACCACGGGCGGCTGATCCCATGCGCCGCCTTCTGGCGATCACCACGGCCCTGACCGTCCTGGCGCCCTCCGTCTGGGCGCAGACCGAAAGCGTCTCCGCGCGCCCGGACACGGCGACCGTGGTCATCTACCGTGACCAGCCGGTCGATACGGTTCAACTGATGGCGCAGTCGCGTCAGCCCTGGAGCCGGCTGGATCGTGAAGGGCTGGCCCTGATCGTCGAGACGCGGACAGTGGACCTGCCGGCGGGCGAGGGGATCATCCGCTTTCGGGGGCTGGCCACCGGCGTCGTGCCGCAGAGCGCGGTGCTGGAGGGCCTGCCCGCCCATGTGGTCGAGCGCAACGCCGACTTCGACCTGCTGTCGCCCGCCAGCCTGATGGAGAAATCCGTGGGCGAGGTGGTGCGGGTCGTCCGCACCAATCCCGCGACCGGCGAACAGGTGGAAAAGGCCGCCGTGATCCGCGCAGGCGCGCAAGGCACGGTGCTGGAGATCGACGGCCGGTTCGAGGCCCTGGACTGTTCCGGCCAGACCGAGCGCGTCATCTTCGACCGCGTGCCCGAGGGGCTGGGCGACCAGCCGGTGCTGTCGGTTCGCACGCGGGCCGAGCGGGCCGGGCGGCACACCGTCACCCTGGCCTATCTGGCGACGGGGCTGCAGTGGTCGGCCGACTATGTGGCGCGTCTGGACCCCGCCGACGGCACGCTGGAACTGACCGGCTGGGTGACGCTGGCCAACTTTGGCGGGACGGGCTTCCCCGACGCGCCGGTGCAGGTGGTGGCCGGGACGCTGAGGAAGGACGACGGCACCGTGCCGGTCGAGCCGATGGTTCGCTATCAGCAGAACCAGTGCTGGCCGCAGGGGACGACGACCTTCGGATCGGGCGAGAGCTATGGAATTCCACCGCCGCCGCCGCCCGCGCCACCCCCACCGCCGATGATGATGGCGGCGCCGGTTGCCATGCGCGCCGCTGTCGAGGACGTCATCGTCACCGGCAGTCGCGTCGCGCGTCAGGGCGAACTGGGCGACTACAAGATCTACACACTGCCGGAGCCGACCACGGTGGCCGCGCGCCAGACCAAGCAGGTGCGGTTCCTGGAGCGCGAGGGGGTGGCCTATGAACGCGTCTATCGTGCGAACGTGCTGAGCGCCGACGACGAATCGCGGTCGTCCGAGATCATCCTGAAACTGAAAAATGAAGAAGCCGCCGGGCTCGGCCTGGCCCTGCCGGGCGGCTCGGTGGCGGTCATGCAGCCGGATGGGGCGGGCGGCGTCCTGCTGGCGGGTCAGGACCGTTTCGAGGACAAGGGCGTGGGTCTGCCCGTGCGCCTGACCTTTGGCCTGTCGCCCGACGTGCGGGTGCAGACGCGGCTGGTGAAGTCGAGCAGCACCACGCGCGGGGCGGTGACGACGGAACGGTCGGAGGTCGAGACCACCGTCACCAACGCCCGCGCCGAGCCCGTCACCGTCGAACTGGTCGCAGACGCGGCGATGTCGCGCGGCTTCCGTATCCGCAGCCAGTCGATCCGCAGCCGCATCGACGACACCGGCTTTCCGGTCTGGACCCTGACCGTCCCCGCCAATGGCGCGGCGACGCTGAAGGCGGCGTGGACGACGACGGATTGAAGCATCTTCTTTCCTCCCCATTCCATGGGGAGGTGGCGCGGGCGCGCCAGCGGCCGTGACGGAGGGGGCGACTCGACGGTGGGCGTTTGTGTCGCCCCCTCCACCGCTACGCGGTCCCCCTCCCCATGGAATGGGGAGGAAAGCAGGAGCGTCTGCCTACTCCCCGCGCGCCGCCTGACGCGGGCTGAACTTCGGCGCCGGTGCCAGACGCATGACTTCGCCCTGATAGCGTTCGTCGTCGCCGGCCACGGCGAAGGGCAGGGCGTCGGCGCAGGCTTGCAGCAGGGCGTCCAGCCAGGGCTTCTCAGCCTTGTGGAAGTCGCCCAGGACGTGGGGCATGACCAGATGGCTCTCACCCGGATGGCCGACGCCCATCCGGCCCCGGCGGAAGTCGGCGCCCAGGTGGCTGATCAGGCTGCGGACGCCGTTCTGGCCCGCCGCGCCGCCGCCGGTCTTCATGCGGAAGCGGCCGGGGGCCAGGTCGATCTCGTCGTGGAAGACGATGATCTCGCTGGGTTTGATCTTGTAGAAGCGCGCCGCCTCGCCGACCGCGCGGCCGCTCTCGTTCATATAGGTCTGGGGCTTCATCAGCAGGACCTTGACCGGGCCGTCGGCGCTGTCGACCTCGCCCTCGCTGACGATGGACTGGAACTTGGCCCGCTCGGGACCGAAGCGCCAGCGGCGCGCGATCTCGTCTACAGCCATGAAGCCGATGTTGTGGCGGTTCTTTTCGTATTTGGGGCCCGGATTGCCCAGACCGGCGATGATGATCATGGGGACCTCTTGCCCTGTGCTCCGGGCAAAGAAAAGCCCCGCCGGGCGAACCGGGCGGGGCTGAACTTTTGGCGTCTTCCCTCAAGCCGCTTCGCGCCGTGCGCGAAGCGATAGGGAAAAATGCCCTTAGGCTTCGACGGTCGTGTCGCCGGCGTCCGACTGGCCAGCGGCCGAGGTCTTGATCGTGGCGATCATGAAGTCGCGGTCGGTGATGACAGCCGTCGCGCCCTTGGGCAGGACGATGTCCGACATGCGGATGTTTTCGCCGATTTCGCGGCCCTTCAGGTCAACGACCAGTTCGTCGGGGATCTGGTCGGCGGCGACCATGATCTCGACCGAGTGACGGACGACTTCCAGCATGCCGCCGGCGCGCGAGAAGGGCGCTTCGTCAGCGTTCTTGAAGTGAACGGCGATCTCGATCTTGACCGGGGCGTTGGCGTCAACGCGCATCAGGTCGAAGTGCAGCGGGCGGTCCGACACGGGGTCGAACTGAACCGTCTTGGCGATGACCGGCTGGGTCTCGTCGCCGTACTTCAGGGTCACAAGGTGGCCCAGCAGCTTGCCGGTGTAGAGGGACTTGCGGAAGTCCTTCTCGTTCACCGAGATCGAGACGGGGGCCTTGTCGCCACCGTACAGGATGCCAGGCACAGCGCCCGAGCGACGAACAGCGCGCGCGCTGCCGGTGCCTGCGCCTTCACGGACGTCAACGTTCAGAATGATCTCGGCCATCGGGCTCGCCTCAATAACAACAGATACGCCGCGCCAACCGGAGCCCGCGCGACGGGGTCATGAACCCTCGAATTCAAGAGGGCGGGCTATTACACGGATCAGGGGGGGGACGCAACCGCCCCGGTCTGTTTCAGCCCGCCAGCGCGTCAGTTCATGCCGCTTCCCGGCGTGGGATTGGTCTCTGCGACCGTTACGACCGGCGTCGTCGCGACCGGCACCGGGCCGGTGTACTGGGCCGTGCAGGTGGCCAGGTCGCGCACGATATGGCGTCCGGTGCAGAACATGTCCTCATAGCTGGGGCGCGACGCCGCCAGGCACTGGAACAGCATCAGCTTGGACATGTTGGTGCAGAATTCGGTGTTTGATTCGGCCGTCAGCGCGTCGGTGTTGCTCCGGGCGTCGTCTCCGGCGGCTCCCAGGGCGGCCAGGGCGGCGATGGCCAGAGAGTTGACCATGGCGGGGGTGAAGGGGGCCCCGCGCTGCGCCGGAGTCAGGTTCAGGCCAGAGCCGCTGTTGGCCGCGGCGAACAGGCGGGCGCTTTCCTCGGCGGACGGCAGTTGCGACACCGACAGGGACTTGGCGCCCTGCAGGCGTCCCTCGCGGTTGGCGATCGGCGTGACGGCCCAGCGGCGACGCGGGTCGCGGCGTTCCTGGATCGTATAGGCGTCGCCTTCCACCGCCTCGGCGATGGCGGTCAGGCTGGCGATGTCCTTGCCCATGGTCGAGGTGATCAGGCCTGCGGCGGCGTCTGCGCCGGGCAGGGTGGCGGCATAGGCCGGATCGGCCACCATGCGGGCGATCATGTCCTGACGCAGGGCGGGGGTGGAGGCGAACTGGCGCACCCCGGCGACATATTCGGGCGATTGCAGGGCCAGGATGGCGCCATAGGCGATCATGCCGCGCGACAGCTGGGCCGGCTCATAGGCGGCGCCCTTGCGGATCGCGGCCTGGATGGATTCGGCGTCGGGGAAGCCGGCCTGGATCGTCCCGACCTCGCGCACGAAGGCGACGTAGACCGAGGCGGCCTGGGCCACGCCCTCGTTCAGGCTGACAGCGGGAAGCGGCGTGACCGGCGGCGGCGGCGGCGCTTCCGGTTCCGGCGTCGAACAACTGGCCAGAAGGGCGGCTGCGGCGATGGCGGCGACGGACAGGCCGCGGCGCAAGAAGGCCTGGGACATCGGCGAAATTCCCTCAAATCAAACGCGGGGCGCGCCCCTGAAACCAGGGCAGGGCGCGCCCATGAAACTGATGCGACTTATATCGCTGAGGGAATGGTTATTCGAAGGTTAATCGAACAGCTTCGAGACCGATTCCTCGTTGGCGATACGGCGGATAGCCTCGCCGATAAGGGGCGCCACGGAAACCGTGCGAATCTTCGAGCAGTTCAAAACTTCGTCAGGCTGTTCGATGGAATCGGTGATCACCAGCTCCTTGAGCGGGCCGTTGGCGACGCGCTGGACCGCCGGGCCGGACAGGACGCCGTGGCTGATATAGGCCGAGACTTCCGTTGCGCCGCGGTCGATCAGGGCCTGGGCCGCGTTGACCAGGGTGCCGCCCGAATCGACGATGTCGTCGAACAGGATGCAGCGGCGGCCTTCGACGTCGCCGATGATGTTCATGACCTCGCTCTCGCCCGCCTTGGGGCGGCGCTTGTCGACGATGGCCAGGTCGGCGTCGAGGCGCTTGGCCAGCGAGCGGGCGCGCACCACGCCGCCGACGTCGGGCGAGACGATCATCAGGTCGTCGCCGCGCGGATAGTTGTCCTTGATGTCCTGGGCCAGGACCGGCGTGGCCACCAGGTTATCGGTCGGAATGTCGAAGAAGCCCTGGATCTGACCGGCGTGCAGATCCATCGTCAGGACGCGGTGAGCGCCGGCGCGGGTGATCATGTTGGCGACCAGCTTGGCCGAGATGGGCGTGCGGCCGCCGGTCTTCCGATCCTGACGGGCGTAGCCGAAGTAGGGCATGACCGCCGTGATCCGCCGCGCCGACGCCCGCACCAGGGCGTCCGTCATGATCAGCAGCTCCATCAGGTTGTCGTTGGCCGGATAGGAGGTCGACTGGATGATGAAGACGTCCTCGCCGCGGACGTTCTCCTCGATGACGGCGAAAACCTCGTTATCGGCGAATCGCTTCACCTGAGCCTTGGTCAGCGGCATGTCGAGGTGGGTGGCGATGGCCTGGGACAGGGTCCGGTTCGAATTGCCAGAGAGCAGCTTCATTACCGGTCATCCTTTTGCCGTCATCGCTGCGCCAATGAGCGCAGACGTTTCTGGACGCGCTCTTTAGCAGCGGATCGCCTCGCATCAACCCGTCATGACGGATTTCGCTGCATTGGCATGGTCGCAGTCGCTGCTATAGAGATCGCCGTAACGACAGCGGCGCACCGGGGGTGCGCTGTGACCAAGGCATCTTGAGAGGTCGCCCTTGCCCGCTTCGAAGTTCCGTTCCGGCCTGACTCTGCTGACGGTCGCCGTCGCCGCCCTGACGGTTTCCGCCTGCGCCGGGAACAAGCCGCGTCAGAAGCTGGCCTATGAAGAGCGTCCGGTCGAAGCGCTCTACAACACCGGCTATCAGCGCCTGCAGTCCAAGCGCTGGACCGACGCGGTCGACTATTTCCAGGAAGTCGAACGCCAGCACCCGTATTCGGAGTGGTCGCGCCGCGCGATCCTGATGCAGGTCTACGCCTATTATCAGAACAATAATTATCAGGACGCCATCGCAGCGGCTGACCGCTTCATCGCCCTGTTCCCCGGCAATCCGTCGGCGGCCTACGCCTTCTACATGCGCGCCATCTGCAACTTCGAGCAGATTGTCGATGTGGGCCGCGACCAGGGCTATGCCGAGGCCGCTCTGGTCGGCCTGCGCGACGTGGCGCGGCGCTATCCCAACACGCCCTACGCCACCGACGCGCGCGTCAAGATCGACATGGTCAACGACCAGCTGGCCGGCAAGGAAATGGCCGTGGGCCGCTTCTATCAGCGCGCCAACCAGCCGCTGGCGGCGCTGAACCGCTACAAGGCCGTGATCAATAACGAAGCCTTCCAGCGCAGCTCGCACACGCCGGAGGCCCTCTATCGCCTGGTCGAGGTCAATGTCGCCCTGGGCCTGAACGAGGAGGCGACGCGCAACGCCGCCGTGCTGGGTCACAACTATCCGGGCAGCGCGTGGTACGCTGAGGCCTACGCCCTGCTGACCGAGCGCGGGCAGCGCCCTGACGTCCAGCCCGAGGCCAAGCGTGAGAGCTGGCTGCAGCGCATCATTCCTGGCGGCGCCTGATCCGTCAGCGCCAATCGGGGGTCCATAGAGGCCAAGAGGGGGAACGCCTGCGGAAAGACGCTGCGTTCCCTTTCTGTTTCCGGCTACAGTGGGCTGTAAAGTCGAATCACGCTGGCCCATGCTGACCACTCTCTCGATCCGTGACGTCGTCCTCGTCGACGCCCTCGACCTGGAGGTCGGCGAAGGCCTGACCGTGCTGACCGGCGAAACCGGGGCCGGCAAGTCCATCATTCTCGACGCCCTGGGCCTGGCCCTGGGGGCGCGCGGCGACGCCGGGCTGGTGCGCGCGGGCGCCAAGCAGGCGGTCGCCACCGCCGTCTTCACCGCCCCCGACGACGAGGCCCTGATCGCCCTTCTGGCCGAGCGCGGCTTCGAGGTCGCGCCGGGCGAGGAACTGATTCTGCGCCGGGTCGTCTCGGCCGACGGCCGCAGCCGGGCCTACGTCAACGACCAGCCGGCGGGCGTGACCGCCCTGCGTGAGATCGGCGCCCTGCTGGTCGAGGTGCATGGCCAGCACGAGACGGTCGGCCTGCTGGACTGGAAGACCCACCGCGCCTTGCTGGACAACTATGGCGGCCTGCAGCCCCAGCTGTCGGGCGTGGCCGCCGCCGCCGACCGGCTGAAGGCCGCGCAGGGGCGTCTGGACGAACTGGAAGCCTCCGCCGCCGAAGCCGCCGCCAAGGCCGAGGAGATCGCGCTCAACCTGGCCGACCTCGACGCCCTGGACCCGCAGCCGGACGAAGAGACCGAACTGGCCGGCGAACGCGCCATCCTCGGGGCCTCGGAAAAGGCCGTGGCCGACCTGGCCGACGCCCGCAACCTGCTGGGCGGAGACAAGCTGAGCCAGCGTCTGGCCTCGGCCCTGCGCGCCGTTGAACACGCCCGCCAGCGCGCGGTTCAGGCGGGCGCCGAGGGCGACAACCTGATCATCATCAAGCTGGGCCTGGCCGCAGAGGCCGTGGATCGCGCCCTGGTCGAGGCGACGGAAGCCGTCGCCGCGGTGGACGCCGCCGCCGACGCCTTCGACTTCGAACCCGGCCGTCTGGACAAGGCCGAGGAGCGGCTGTTCAGCCTGCGCGCCGCCGCGCGAAAGCTGAACACCACGGTCGACGCCCTGCCGGGGCTGCGGGTGCGTCTGCGCGAGCAACTGCGCCTGATCGAGGACGGGGCCGAGGCCCTGACCAATGCCCGCCGCGACGTGGCCGTGGCGATCGAGGCCTATGACGTGGCCGCCATGCTGCTGACCTCGGCGCGCGAGGCCGCGGGTGATCGACTGACCGCCGCCGTCATGGGCGAACTGGGGCCGCTGAAACTGGATCGCGCCCGCTTCCGCGTGACCCTGGACCCCATCGAGAACCGTCGCGGCCCTCTGGGCGTCGAGACGGTGCGCTTCGAGGTCGCCACCAACGCCGGCACCCCCTTCGGCCCGCTGGACACGGTGGCCTCCGGCGGCGAACTGGCCCGCTTCGCCCTGGCCATGAAGGCGGCCCTGGCCAGCCGCGAGGACCAGCGCCAGCCGGTGATGATCTTCGACGAGGTCGATCAGGGCGTCGGCGGCGCCGTGGCCGAGGCCGTGGGTTCGCGCCTTCAACGCCTGTCGAGCGGGGCCCAGGTCCTGGTCGTGACCCACAGCCCCCAGGTCGCCTCACGCGGCCACACCCACTGGAAGGTCCGCAAGGCCGACCACGACGGCCACACCCGCACCTCCATCGACGTGCTGGAACCCCATCCCCGCCAGGAAGAAATCGCCCGCATGCTGTCCGGCGCCGAAATCACGGACGAGGCGCGGGCCGCGGCGCGGGTGCTGATCGGCTGATTGTCGCTCATCCCGGCCTTCGCCGGAATGAGGAGAAAGGAGGGGGCGAGTTAGACCCCCAGGATCCAGCCCTCTTCGCTTTCGACCTGCGCCACCAGGGCCTCGTCGGCCGTCTTCGGCGGGGCGAAGGCTTTTTGCAGGGTTCCCGCGTCGTCCATCTGGGCGAAGGCTTCGGCGGCGGTGCGGACCTGGGCCTGGGTCTTGTATTCCTTGACGCCTTCGCCGTTGATCTTGCGCTTGGCGTCGAACAGGGCGGGCCAGACCTCGACCACGACGGCCGACAGGGGCTCTACATCGGCCTCGGTCAGTTCACGCCAGCCGGTGTTGAAGGGCCAGACGGCGGCGGAGGCGCCCAGCTTGTCCAGCAGGCGGCGCAGCATGGGCACGCCCAGCAGGGTCAGGCCGCCGACAGCGCCCGCGCCGTGCATCTGCCA
This sequence comes from Candidatus Brevundimonas phytovorans, assembly GCA_029203145.1. Lineage (NCBI taxonomy): Bacteria > Pseudomonadati > Pseudomonadota > Alphaproteobacteria > Caulobacterales > Caulobacteraceae > Brevundimonas > Candidatus Brevundimonas phytovorans. The sequence continues at coordinate 1,976,034 of CP119309.1, read as the reverse complement.
GACGCTCTTGGGCGGCAGCTTGTCCTTGCGCGCGGCCAGTTCGGTGGCGCGGAACTCCGGGATGTCGGCGCCGGCGCCTTCGGGCGGCTTGGTCGTGGTCAGCCAGCGCTGGGCCTGGCTGGCGGGCGCGCCCCAGAAGGGCCAGGGCTGGTCGGTCATCAGCCGGTTCATCTTGGCCGCGACCTGATAGCGGTTGTTGGTGTTGCCGGCCTTGTCGACGATGTTGGCGGCCAAGAACTTGCCCATGGCCTCCCACGGGCGGCCGTCCAGCTTGAGGCGCGCAGCCGTGCCGGCTGGGAAGCCGAAGTCGAAGTCGAAGCCGACCAGGACGCGGTCGCCGCGCTTGCGGTGCTCGGCCAGCAGGTCGGCGATCAGGGCTTCGCCTTCGGCGCGCGTGGCGACGTTGTGGGTCTCGGTATAGAGGCGGAAACGCACGTCGCGCTTGGCGACGCCGACCCACAGGGTCTGCTCGCCCAGCTTCTTGCCTTCGGCGGCGGTCCAGTCGGCGATGATGTAGGCGTCGAAGAGACGGGCCACGGCGGGCTCCTGAAACACAGTAAACAGTAGAGGCGGCTTCTAGCCTTCCGCAGCGGAGGCGGGAAGGGCGATCAGCGCTTCATCAGGGCTTCGACGTGCGACAACCAGCGGCGCCCCAGCCGCAACGCCTCGGTCGGCGACCCGGTGGAGGCGGGCAGGTCGGCGTTCCACAGGGCCAGTTCGAACTCGGGGCTGCGCGTGTCGTCGAACATCAGGCGCAGAACCACCTGTTCCGCCTCGGGCACGACGACGTCCAGATCCTTGCGCGCCAGGCCGCGCCGGGCGCGGGCGACGACATGGCCGTCGACGATGATCTCGCCGCCCTCGACCTCGTCGAAGGCATAGACCAGGCCCTGAGAACCGCGTTTCCACAGCACGACGACCTGACCGCCGTCGAAATCCAGACCCGCGGCGCGACCCTCGGCGGGGGAAAGGGCCTCAGTGTCGGCCTTGACGCCCAGCGTCTTCATCAGGGCCCGCTTCAGTCGTCGCTCAGGCTCCATCCACCAGGACAGCATCAGGGCGCCCGTCGTCAGGAAGGCGGCGGTCAGGGCGATCAGCAGGATGACCCTGAACGTCTCGCTCATGGGTCAGGCGTCCAGATCCAGGTCGACCACCACGGGGACGTGGTCGCTGGGCTTTTCCATGTCGCGGGCCTCGCGGTGGGTCTCGATGCCGCGGAACCGGTCCGTCGCCTGGGGCGACAGCAGGGCGTAGTCGATGCGGATGCCGTTGTTCCTTTGCCAGGCGCCGGCCTGATAGTCCCAGAAGGTGTAGGTGCCCTTGGGCTCCTGACCCAACTCATGGGCGTCCGACAGGCCCAGCCACTTCATGGCGTTCAGGGCCGCGCGCGTTTCCGGCTGGAACAGGGCGTCGTTGACCCAGTCCTCGGGCTTGGCCGCGTCCTCGGGCGTCAGGATGCAGTTGTAGTCGCCGCACAGGGCCAGCGGCTCTTCATAGGCCAGCAGGCCCTTGGCGTGGTCGTGCAGACGCTGGAACCAGGCCAGCTTGTAGGGAAACTTCTCGGCGCCGAGCGGATTGCCGTTGGGCAGGTAGATCGACGCCACGCGCACCGGAACCGGGGCCTCGATGACAGCCTCCAGATAGCGGGCCTGTTCGTCGCTGTCGTCGCCAGGCAGGCCGCGCTGGATGTCTGACAGCGGGAACTTCGACAGGATGGCGACGCCGTTATAGGTCTTCTGACCGTGGGTCTCGACGTTGTAGCCCAGGCTCTCGAAGGCCTCGCGCGGGAATTTCTCGTCCACGCATTTGATTTCCTGGAAGCAGACGACGTCAGGATTGGCGGCTTCCAGCCAGGCCAGCACCGTGGGCAGGCGGGCGTTGACCGAGTTCACGTTCCAGGTGGCGATGCGCATGGCCGTAAGGCTAAGGCGAGCCGCGTTCACCGTGAAGGGGGCGGTGAAAACAAAGACGCCGCCGGAGTGATCCGGCGGCGCTTCGTTCGACGATCCGGATGTCGCCTAGGCTTGCGGCGTCGCGGCCGGAGGCGTGGTCGTCAGCTTGCAGCCGCCGCCGATCGTTTGGGCGGTGGCGCAGGGATAGACCTGTTGCACGGCTTTTTCGGCATTGAAGCGCACGATGACGCCGTCGGCGCCGGCGCAGGTCGCTTCATAGAAGCTGCCATTGGCGTTCTGGCCCATGAAGCGGGCCTGCTGCACGTCGCAACCGGCGGCATCGCTGCCAGCCAGCCAAGCCTTCAGGGTCGCGGCTTGCTCCGCGGGCTGAGTAAATTTGCAGGTCGCGTTGATCGAGGCGAGCTCGAAGCAGGGCGAACGCGTCCAGCCCGAGGCGGATTTCTGGATGCGAGCGCCGTCGGCGTTGGCGCAGCCGATCTCATAGACGATGGCGCCGTCGGCGGCGGCGCCGACAATCCCGGCGCCGTCGATGACGCAGTCCATGCCGGCTTCGCGTGCATAGGCCTCGAGAACGGCGGGGCCGTTGTCATTGGCCGGCAGGGTGCAAACTGTGCCAACCTCAGCCGCGGGGTCCTTGGCGCGGGCGTTTTCGGCGGAGGTTGCAAGGACCAGGCAGTCCGTGGCCGAAGGCGGGGTCGAGCCCAACACGATATAGCCGGGACCTGTGGCGCAGGCGATTTCGTAGAGCGAAGACTTGTCCGGCGTCTGGCCCAGGAGCTTGGCTTCGGTGATCTGGCAGGTGTTGCCCAGGGTGGTCAGATGCCCTTGAACGGCGGTGCGGACCTGGGCTTCGCTCGGCGCGCGAGCAGCGCGCGGCTCACGGCTGCGCCCAGCGCGATTGTTGGAGCCTTCACGAACTTCCGGCTGATTGGGTGCTTGGGATTGGGCGAAGGCCGGCGCGGCCATCGTCGAGGTCAGGGCGACCGCAGCAAGCACGGCCATAAAGCGGGAATACAGAGCCACGGGTGACGCTCCTGTCAAAGGGAGGAAACGTCCTGCCGGTCCAAAGAGCCTGGGTCAAGGCGATGGACGCGATGACATTCGCCCCATAAAGAGATGGTTTCGATAGGAGACGGACTTGGCAGACGGCGTCGCTGGACCTGATGGCCGCGTGGAGCGGGGGCTGACCTATCCGCTGGCCGGCGTGCCGGAAACCGGCCAGGCGATCGAGGTTGCGCCCGGTGTCCTGTGGCTGCGTCTGCCGCTGCCGATGACGCTGAACCATATCAACGTCTATGCCCTGGCGGATGGCGAGGGCTGGACCCTGGTGGATACGGGATTGAAGACCAGCGCCTCTCGCGAGGGGTGGGAGGCGGCGCTGGCGGGGCCGCTGGGCGGCAAGCCGGTCAAGAGGATCATCTGCACCCATATGCACCCCGACCATATCGGGCTGGCGGGCTGGCTGTGTGAGCGCTTTGACGCGCCCCTGCTGATGTCGCGGCTGGAATATGTGACGGCGCGGATGCTGATCGCCGACGAGGGTCAGCCTGCTCCGGATTCAGGTGAGATCTTCTATCGCGCCGCCGGTTGGAACAACGAACAGATCGCGCGCTGGCGCACCGGCTACGGCGGCTTCGGCAAGGCCGTGGCGCCTATGCCCTCGGCCTATCAGCGCCTGTCTGCAAACGACGTGGTGCGCATCGGCGCCGGAGACTGGCGTGTGGTGATCGGCGAAGGCCATAGCCCGGAGCATGTCTGCCTGTGGCGCGAGAGCGACGGCGTCATGCTGTCCGGCGATCAGATCCTGCCGCGTATTTCATCGAACGTGTCGGTCTGGCCCACAGAGCCTGACGGCGATCCCCTGGGCGAATGGCTGCGCTCGCTTGAGGCGCTGAAGGTGCGGCTGCCCGGCGATCTGTTCGTCCTGCCGTCCCACGGCGAACCCTTTTACGGCGTCACCACCCGGCTGGAGGCCCTGATCCGGGGGCATGAGACAGCGCTGAAGCGGCTGGAGCGGACGCTGAAGGCGCCGAGCCGCGCCGTCGATGTTTTTTCGGCCCTGTTCGCGCGCCCGGTGGGCGACGAGGTGCTGGGCATGGCGACGGGCGAGGCGATCGCTCACCTGAACTATCTGGCCCGCGAGGGGCGGGCCCGACGCGACCGCGATGAGGCGGGCGTCGACTGGTGGACACTGACGGAGGCGGCGTAATGAGCGAACACATCAAGGTTGATCTGGACGGCGGCGTCCTGACGGTCGTCTTCGACCGGACGGATAAGAAGAACGCCATTACCCAGGCCATGTACACGGCCCTGGCCGAGGCGACCGAGCGGGCCAAGGCGGACGACGCCGTGCGCGTGGTCCTGTTCCGCAGCGAGGGCGACTCGTTTTCGGCGGGCAACGACATCGCCGACTTCATCGCCATCGGTCAGACGACCGGCGACATGGTCGAGATGGGGGTGTTCCGCTTCCTGAAGTCTCTGGCCGATCTGGACAAGCCGGCGGTGGCGGCGGTGCGCGGGCGCGCCGTGGGCATCGGCCTGACGCTGCTGCTGCACTGTGACATGGTGGTGGTGGCCGAGGACGCCCTGTTGTCTGCGCCCTTCATCAACCTGGCCCTGGCGCCGGAAGCGGCCTCGACCCTGCTGCTGCCGGCGGTGATCGGCCATCAGCGCGCCTTTGAAATCTTCGCCCTGGGAGAGGCCATCGACGGCAAGACGGCCCTGGCCTGGGGCATGGCCAACCGGGCGGTTCCGGCCGATCAGGTCGACGCTACGGCCCGCCAGTTGGCCGACAAGCTGGCACAGCGCGCGCCCAACTCGATCCGCAAGACCAAGGCTCTGATGCGCGACGCCGAAGCCCTGTGGGTGCTGATGCAGCGTGAGGCCGAGGCCTTTGGCTCGCAGATGCGCAGCCCCGAAGCGATGGAAGCCTTCATGGCCTTCAGTCAGAAACGGGCGCCGGATTTCTCGAAAGCCGGCTGATTTCTCGCAAACGTGATTGATTCGAGGGGGCTGGGGGTCTAGGCGCCGCGCATGAACGCCGTCGCCGCCCCAGTCTCCGTCGAGTCCGCAGCCCCCGTCCGTATCGAGCGAGAACGATCGGGGGATTCTGCGTCGATTGACGCTCTGGTGCTGGCGGCCTTTGGTCCCGGTCGGTTCGCCAAGACGGCGGAGCGGCTGCGGGAAGCGGCGGCGCTGGCGGTCGGCTTTTGCGCCTTCGAAGGTGAACGGTTGATCGGGTCGGTGCGGCTGTGGTCGATCACAGTCGGGGCCGCGCGCTCGGTGTTTCTGGGGCCTATCGCGGTGGACGCCGCCAGCCGTCGCGGCGGGCTGGGCGCTGAATTGGTGCAGGCCTGCATCGACGAAGCCAGGGCGATGAAGCTGGACGGCGTGCTGTTGATCGGCGATCCGCCCTATTTCTCGCGCTTTGGCTTTGTGGCCGCGCCGGACGCTGTGTTCAGCGGGCCGGTGGATCGGCGTCGGATCATGTGGCTGCCGATCACGGCGACGGCGCCGGTCGGGGCCGTGCATCCGGTGGTCTGAGGGCCGTTCCACCTTCCTTTGCCGGGCGGCGCGCCCCATAGTTCGGAAATGACCAACCCAGCGACATCGTCCGGTCTGTCGGGCGTGGCCGAAGCCGCGCGGCAAGCGCCCGGGCGGGGTTTGCCGCCTGTGCATCTGTGGCATCCCGACCATTGCGGCGACATCGACATCCTGATCCGCGCCGACGGCGTCTGGATGCATGAAGGCGCGCCCATCGGTCGGGCCGAACTGGTGCGGCTGTTCTCGACCGTGCTGCGGAAGGACCCGGACGGCTATCACCTGGTCACGCCTGCCGAGAAGCTGAAGATCAAGGTCGAGGACCTGCCGTTCCGAGCCGTGACGATGCAGGCGGCGGACGGCGTGCTGAGGTTTACGACCGACGTGGGCGATGTGGTCGAGGCGGGGGCGGAGCACGCCATCATCGTCGAGACGGACGCGGCGACCGGCGAACCGGCGCCGCGCCTCCATGTGCGGGCGGACCTGTGGGCGCGGATCGCGCGGTCGGTCTTCTATGAGTTGGTCGAGCGGGCCGAGGCGGTGGACGGGCAACTGGTGGTGCGGTCCGGCAGCGAGGTCTTCGCCCTGGGGAGCGTGGAATGAGCTGCGAGAGTTTGAAGAAGCGGCTGCTGGCCCATCTCGACCCGGTCGAGACGTGGACGCCGGAGCGGACGGCGATCCGTTCGGACTATGATCTGAACCCCGACATGGCGCGTGCGGCGCGCGAACTGCGGCCCGCCGCCGTCCTGGTGCCGATCATCATGCATGACGACGGGCCAATGGTGTTGATGACGCGCCGTTCGGACAGCCTGGCCAGTCACACCGGCCAGATCGCCTTTCCCGGCGGGCGGCTGGACCCCGGCGAGACGGCGGGACAGGCGGCCCTGCGCGAAGCCTTCGAAGAGGTGGCGTTGGAGCCGAACGTGGTCGAACTGCTGGGGCTGGGCGATCCCTACGAGACGGGGACGGGGTTTCTGGTCACGCCGGTGGTCGGCTGGCTGACGGCGCCGCCGTCGGTCACGCCCTCGCCGGACGAGGTGGCCGAGGTGTTCGAGGTGCCGTGGGACTTTCTGATGGACCCGGTCAATCACCGCCGAGACTATTATGACCCCGAGGGCGGCGCACGGCGCTGGTTCTGGGCCATGCCGTTCGAGGAACGTTACATCTGGGGCGTGACGGCGGGCATTCTGAAGGGGCTGTTCGGGCGGCTGTACGGCGACGAGGTCGAGCCCCTGTCGGCGGCGGCCGAGGACGCGGCGTGAGCCACAGGCTGCAAGGGCAGGACTGGCTGACCGCCCCGACTACGCGAGCCGTGATGACGGCGCTGGCGGCGGCGGGCGGGGCGGATTGCGCGCGGTTTGTCGGCGGCTGCGTGCGCAACGCCCTGATCGGCGTGCCCATCGACGACATCGACATCGCCACGACCCTGACGCCTGACGCCGTGGTGGCGGCGCTGAAGGCGGCGGGCCTGCGTTCGGTTCCAACGGGCATCGAGCACGGGACGGTGACGGCGATTTCGGAGCGCCAGCCGTTCGAGATCACCACCCTGCGCCGCGACGTCTCGACGGACGGGCGGCGCGCCACGGTGGCCTTCACCACGGATTGGGCCGAGGACGCGGGGCGGCGGGATTTCCGTCTGAACGCCCTCTATGCCGACGCGGACGGCGTCATTCTCGACCCGACGGGGCAGGGGGTTGATGATGCGATGGCCGGGCGGATCGTCTTTGTGGGCGCGCCGGAGGGGCGCATCCGCGAGGACTACCTGCGCATCCTGCGCTTCTATCGCTTTTACGCCTGGTACGGGCGCGGCGCGCCGGATGCGGCGGCGGTGGCGGCCTGTGCGGCCTTGGCCGAGGGCGTCGAGCAGTTGTCGGCGGAGCGGGTGTCCAAGGAACTGCTGAAGCTGCTGGCCGCGCCCGATCCGCGCCCGGCGGTGCGGCTGATGGCTGAAGCGAGCGTGCTGGGGCGGGTGCTGTCGGGACCTGCTGACCTGGCCCTGTTCGAGGCGATGGTGGACCTGAGCGGCGATGCGGTGCTGCGGCTGTCGGCCTTATTGCCCGCTGATCCTGCGCGGGTGGCTGAGATTGCGCGCGCTCTGCGTCTGTCGAACGCCCAGCGCGACCGACTGGTCGCGGCGGTCGGCGGCGAGGGGACGACGGGGCTGACGGACCCGCAAGCGCGCGCGCTGATCTATCGCGACGGGCGTCAGGCCTTCGAGGACCGCGTCATGCGCGCCTGGGCGGCGGGCGGCAAGGCCGAGGACGCGCGGCGACTGCTGGCCTTGGCGCAGGACTGGTCGCGACCGTTGCTGCCTGTCGGCGGGCGCGATCTGGCGAAGCTGGGGCTGAAGCCGGGGCCGGAGACGGGGCGGGTGCTCAAGGCCTTTGAGGCTGGCTGGATCGCGGACGATTTCCCCGGCCACGGCCACGAAGAACGGCTCAGGGCGCTTCTGCCGCCAGTGTGAAGCGGGTGATGACGGGGCGGTGGTCCGAGCCGGTCTTGCGGCCCAGCTTGCGTTCCAGCAGGGCCAGGTCGGGAGAGCGCCAGACCTGGTCGATGGTCATGGCGGCGGCCGACGGAACCGCCGCGGGCCAGGTGCCGGGCCAGCCGGGGGCGGGGATCAGGCCGGCCTCGGCCTGGATCTGACGGCCGATGCGGGCGCTGGAGACGCTGTTGAAATCGCCCGCTGCGATGACCGGGCCGGTCAGGTCGCGGCGAATGGCGGCGAGCGCTGCGGCCTGATGAATCTGGCCCCACTGAGGCTGGAAGGGCCAGGGCCGGGTCAGGTGGGCGCCGACGATGTTGACGGGGCCGAGCGGGGTCTGGGCGGTCGCGGCGACCGAGACCAGGCCATCGGGCCGGTCGGCGATGGCGGTCAGGGGATAGCGCGAGGCGATGGCGGCGCGGGCGGCGCCGCTGGGCCGGTCCACGCGGGCGTTCAGCACGCGATGCGGGTAGCCAGCGAGCACGCGATCCAACTGAGCCGAGGGCGCGTCGCCCAGTTCGACCAGAACCACGATGTCGGGGTTCGCCTCACGGATGGAGCGGGTGATGGCCTCGACGTCGGTGTTCCAGGCCCAGAGGTTGGCGGAATAGAGGGTCAGCGCCGGCGCGCCTTCGCGGGGCAAGGCCCCGCCGCGTGGGAACCACTGCGGCCAGGCGGCGAGGATCAGCAGGACGGTGACGCCCAGACCCGCGATCATGGCGGGGCGCACCCTCAGCAGGGCGCTGGCCAGGGTCAGAAGCAGGGTTACGGCCAGGGCTGGGGCCGCGAACTGGGCCAACAGGTCGGTCCAGCGGTGGTCGAACCGCGAGAGCGCCGACAGGGCGATGACGGCGGGCGCGGCCAGCAAGCCCAGCAACGCCAGGTGGATCACGGCCTTCAACGGTGAGATCAAGCGGACTTCCTTGAGGACAGATGCGGCGGACCGCCCCCTTGGCCTATCCGACCGGGGCGCCGCCTGTCGAGAGCGAGGCCGCGGCGTCCGACGCTCGACGACGCGCGCAATTTGGGCGGCCAATCCCTGTGATTTTCCGGGTTTGCCGGGCGCCGCCCGCGTTCGGCGCGCCTGAGTCGCAGGCTTGAGCAGACTGATCCTCCAATCCCTGGAGGACTATTCGATGAGCGACGACGCCAGCGCCCGGCTGGGCCTGCCCTATCTTGCGGCGGGACAACTGCAAAAGCATGTCACCCTGAACGAGGCGCTGACCCGTCTGGACGCCCTGACCCAGACCGCGGTGGTCAGCCGCACGGTGACGGCCCAGCCTGCGACCCCCGCCGACGGCGCCCTCTATATTCTGCCGCCCGGCGCCACCGGCGCGGAGTGGGCCGGACGACCGACAGGCAGCCTGATGCGCGCCGAAGCGGGCGGCTGGATCGCGGTCGCGGCGCCCGACGGCCTGCTGGCCGTGGTGCTCGATAGCGAAGAGGTGCTGGTGCGGCGGGCCGGGCTCTGGACGCCGCTGGCGGGCGAGCCCGTCACGGCCCTGCAAAACCTGACCCGTCTGGGGGTGAACACCGCGGCGGATGCGGCCAATATCTTCGCCGCCCGTCTGAACAAGGCGCTGTGGACCGCGCTGGAGAGCGAGAGCGGCGGCGACGGCGATCTGCGCTTCACCTTCAACAAGCAGGGGGCGTCGGACGTCCTGTCCCTGCTGTTCCAGAGCGGCTGGGGCGGGCGGGCCGAGCTGGGCCTTATTGGGGACGACGACCTGAGGCTCAAGGTCAGCGCCGACGGCGGGACCTGGCGCGAGGCCTTCACGGTGGATCGCGCGACCGCGCGTCTGTGGTTCGCCCAAGGTGCGACGCGGCGTGAGACCACGGTGCTGACAACGGGCGCCAGCTGGACCCCGCCTGCCTGGGCGCGCTGGGTCGAGGCGGTGTGCGTGGGGGGCGGCGGCGGCGGTGGAAACGGTGCGATCGGAGCGGCCGGAACCGCGCGCTTTGGCGGCGGCGGGGGCGGCGCAGGCGGCGTGGTCACAGGGCTGTGGCCGGTCAACGGGTTCTCCGGCGCGCTTGCCGTGGCGGTCGGGGCGGGCGGCGTCAGCGGCGGCGCCGGCGCGAGCTCGACGGTCTCGGCAGGGGGAAATCTGCTGCTGACGGGCGAGGGCGGCAAGGGCGGGGCGGCAGGAACCGCATCCTCGGGCGTGGGCGGCGCGGGGGGCGGGGGGCTGATCCGCTCCAACGCGGGGGGCGACTCGTCGGCGACCGCCATCGCTGGCGTCGGGCAGGCGCAGAGCCGGCCGGACGGTCCGGGCGGCGGCGGTGCAGGCGGCGGCGTCAGCGCGGCTAACGTCGCCTTCAGCGGCGGCGCGGGCGGTGACGGCGCGGTCCTGCATGTTCGGGCGGCGGGGGGGCTGGGGCGCACGACATCCGGTCTGGGCGGTCAGGCGTCGCCGCTGTCGGCCTTGTCCTGCGTGGGCGGCGGCGGTGGAGGCGGCGGCGGCGCGGCCTCGGGCGCAGGCAATCCCGGCGCGGGGGGCGGTCTCTATGGCGCGGGCGGCGGGGGCGGCGGCGCGGGTGTGACAGCGGGCGGCGCGGGCGGCGCGGGCGCGGCGGGCGTCGTCTGGCTGACGGCGATCGGGTGAGCGGCATGACCCGATATTTCGATCGCATCTTCGAGCCGGACCTGCTGGACGAGGAGGTCTGGACCGCGCCCGAGCGGCTGACCCCCGACGACTGTTTCGACCATCTGGGCAGCGACTGGCGCAGGCCCGCCGCGCCCCGCGATCAGGAGGATGAAGGATGAGCGAGATCGGTTTGGCCGAGGGGCGCTGGCTGTGGCGCAGGCTCTATGTTTTTGTCGCCAGCGCGGGGCTGTGGGTCCTGCTGGCGCGGGCGGTGGGGCGGACGGCGCCCGCCGACCTGCCGCGCGTGGCCGAGGGGCTGATGGGGCTGATCGCCCTGATGCTGGTCCTCTATCTGGTGGCGCCGACGGCCCAGCAGATGATCGCCATGCTGGCCAATCTGCGCCTGCGTCTGGCGACGGGAGGCAGGGCGTGAGCTTTCGTCTGTCGCAACGCTCGCGCACCCGGTTGCAGGGCGTCCACCCGGACCTGATTGCGGTGGTCGAGGAAGCGATCCGTCTGAGCCCGGTGGACTTCATGGTGACGGAGGGGCTGCGCGATCCCGCCCGTCAGGCCGCGCTGGTGAAGGCCGGGGCCAGCCGCACGTTGAACTCGCGTCACCTGACGGGGCACGCAGTCGATGTGGCGGCCCTGATTGGCGGGGCGGTGCGCTGGGACTGGCCGCTGTATGGCCGTATCGCGGGCGCCTTCAAGGCGGCGGCGAGCGACCTGGGCGTACCCCTGACCTGGGGCGGCGACTGGACCCGGCTGAGGGACGGTCCGCACTTCGAACTGGATCGGAGGGCCTATCCATGAGGGCCGTAATGCGGACGCTGACGCCGCTGGGATGGTTGGCCCTGATGGGGGCGGCGGTCCTGTTGCTGGCGATCGCCGGCCGCGGGCTGGGGCTGCGCTGGGACCCGTTCGACCTTCAGCAGAAGCGGCTGGACGCGGCCCAGGCGCAGGCGAGTCAGGCCGAGCGTGACGCCGATGCGCGCCGTATCGAGACGGCGGGGCAGGCGCAGCAGGCCGTCCGCCTCGAAATCCATCACCGACAGAATCTGGCCGTGGAGCGGGCGACCGTCGCGGCCGTCACCCAGGCAAGGAGCGCCGAGGATGCGAACCAACTCTTGGACCCTGTGCGGGCTGATCGTCTGCACGCTCATGACCGCGAGCTGTGCCGGCTCGCCCCCGATCTCGACGGTTGCGCCGCCCCGCCTGGTTCTGGCTGAGGCGGCGACGCGTCCCTGCGCTCTGGCCGTTCTGCCGCCGGCGCCCAGTCTGGCCGACCTGGAGGCCGGCTATCTTCTGCGCGGCGCCCAGATCCTGGCCTGTGACAGCGCGCGGCGACTGGCGGTCGATGCCTTGAGCGCAGAACGGGCGATGCAGGACCGATGGAGAGAGGCGGAAAAGGTCGGGCGGAAAGGCGCGCGGCGCGGCTGATGTGGCGCTTCTTGCCGGGCGACCCGGCAAAACCTGCCGGTTTCGGCTGTCGCCCGGCAGGATTTGCCGAGCTGTAAACGTGGTTTACCAAATCTAACGTATAAAAATCAATGCGTTGAGAAACTGGCGCAGCGGGGTCCGAGTGGCCCCGTCCTTGCTCCTAGTCTTCCCGAGCAGAAAGCTCCCGGCAGCCAAAATGGCGTCGGACATGTCGAAGACACATAGGAAAGCCAAAATGGCTAACAGCATCAATACGAATGCCGGGGCTCTTGTCGCCCTGCAAAATCTCAACGCGACCAGCCGTGACCTCAACGTCACGCAAAACCGCGTGAACACAGGCCTGAAGGTTTCCTCGGCCAAGGACAACGGCGCGATCTTCGCGATCGCCACCAATCAGCGCGCCGAGATGGGCGCCTTGGACGCCGTCAAGAATTCCATGCAGCGCGGCCAGTCGATCGTCGACGTGGCCCTGGCCGCCGGCGAGACCGTGGTCAAGGCTCTGGAAGAGCAGAAGAGCCTGGCGGTCGCCATCTCCAACGCCTCCGGCGACGCTCTGAAGGCCTACGTCACCGACTACAACGCCCTGGGCGCCGAAATCACCAAGGCCCTGGCCGGCGCGACCTTCGACGGCGTCAACCTGTGGACGGACACCACCGCCGCCGGCGCCAACATCAGCGTCAAGACCGGCACCGGCACGACCGACAACTTCGTGCTGAAGGGCGGCGCGACCGCGACGACCGCCACGGCTCCGGCCAGCGCAACCACCCTGGTCATCTCCAACTACACCACGCCCAGCGCCGCCGACATCACGGCCATGCAGGGCCTGACCACGGTCGTCACCGGCTCCATCACCTCCTTCACCAGCGAACTGGGCGCCATGGGCACCAAGTCGAAGTCGCTCGAACGCTCGCTGATCTTCACCAACAAGATCCAGGACGCGGTCGAGGTCGGGATCGGCAACCTGGTGGACGCAGACCTGGCCAAGGAAAGCGCCAAACTGACGGCCCTGCAAACCAAACAACAACTCGGCGTCCAGGCGCTGGGCATCGCGAACCAGGCCAGCTCGATCCTGCTGGGTCTGTTCCGTTCGTAAGAATTGGATGCGGGTCTGCGGGCCCGTCTCTCGATACCACCCCCACCGAGCAGAATGCTCCCGGCAGTCAAAATGACGTCGGAAATGTCTGAAGACTAAGGAAGTTCCAGTATGGCTAACAGCATCAACACCAATGCCGGCGCCCTCGTTGCCCTGCAAAACCTCAACAACACGAGCCGTGATCTGGGCATTACCCAGAACCGCGTGAATACCGGCATGAAGGTGTCTTCGGCCAAGGACAACGGCGCCATCTTCGCCATCGCCACCAACCAGCGCGCCGAGATGGGCGCCCTGGACGCCGTGAAGCAGTCGATGCAACGCGGTCAATCGATCGTCGACGTGGCTCTGGCTGCGGGTGAGACCATCACCAAGGCGCTTGAAGAACAGAAGAGCCTGGCGGTCGCGATCGAATCCTCCGTCGCCGGTTCGGCGGCTGAAACGGCCTACCTGGCGGACTTCAACGCCCTCGGCAATGAAATCACCAAGGCCCTGGGCGGCGCCACCTTCGACGGCGTCAACCTGTTCTCGGCGACCACCACGGACGCGATCACGGTCAAGACCGGTACAGCCACGGCGGACATCTTCACCCTGAAAGCCGCCTCGACCGCCGCGACCGCGGTATCGACGGCAGGCGGCGGCGTCGTCCGTGCTGGCGCGACGGCCGCCCTGGTCGAAACGGCGCTCAAGGGCTTCACCGCGGAGCTGGGCAAGCTGGGCACGCAGTCCAAGTCGCTGGAACGCTCGCTGACCTTCACCGGCAAGATCCAGGACTCGATCGAAGTCGGTATCGGCAACCTGGTCGATGCGGATCTGGCCAAGGAAAGCGCCAAGCTGACGGCGCTGCAAACCAAACAACAACTCGGCGTCCAGGCGCTGGGCATCGCGAACCAGTCCAGCTCGGTCCTGCTGGGCCTGTTCCGCGGTTAAAGAATTGGAAGCGGGCCTACGGGCCCGTTTTTGATGAGGAGACTACCCCCGAGCAGAACGCTCTCGGCGTCAAAACGGCGTCGGAAATGTCAAAGACAAAGGAAAAGCCAAAATGGCTAATAGCATCAATACAAACGCGGGCGCACTGATTGCTCTGCAAAACCTCAACAACACGAGCCGCGATCTTGCGGTCACGCAAAATCGTGTGAACACTGGTCAGAAGGTTTCTTCGGCCAAGGACAATGGCGCCATCTTCGCCATCGCCACCAACCAGCGCGCCGAAATGGGCGCCCTGGACGCCGTGAAGCAGTCGATGCAACGCGGCCAATCGATCGTCGACGTGGCTCTGGCTGCCGGCGAGACCATCACCAAGGCGCTTGAAGAGCAGAAGAGCCTGGCGGTGGCGATTGAATCCTCGGTCGCCGGTTCGGCGGCTGAAACGGCCTACCTGGCGGACTTCAACGCCCTCGGCAATGAAATCACCAAGGCCCTGGGCGGCGCCAACTTCGACGGCGTCAACCTGTTCTCGACCGCTGCGGCGGACATCGAGGTCAAGACCGGCACGGCGGCTGCGGACAAGTTCGTCCTGAAGGCCACGGGCGCGGCTACGGCTGTCGCCACCGCCGGCGGCGGCAAGGTGCGGGCTGATGCGACGGCTGCGGCTGTCGAGACTGAGATCAAGGCCTTCACGGCCGTTCTCGGCGGTCTCGGCACCAAGTCCAAGTCGCTGGAAAGGTCGCTGACCTTCACCAGCAAGATGCAGGACGCGCTTGAAGTCGGCGTCGGCAACCTGGTGGACGCCGACCTGGCCAAGGAAAGCGCGCGCCTGACGGCTCTGCAGACCAAGCAACAGCTGGGCGTGCAGGCGCTGTCGATCGCGAACCAGTCGAGCTCGGTTCTGCTCGGCCTGTTCCGCTAAAGAATTAGGGGCGGGCCTGCGGGTCCGCCCCTGATGTGACTACCCCGAGCAGAATGCTCCCGGCTGCCAAAACGGCGTCGGAAATGTCGAAGACAATAAAGGAAGTGCCAAAATGGCTAATAGCATCAACACCAACGCAGGCGCACTGATTGCTCTGCAAAACCTGAACAACACGAGCCGTGATCTCTCGATCACGCAAAACCGTGTGAATACCGGCCAGAAGGTTTCTTCGGCCAAGGACAATGGCGCCATCTTCGCCATCGCCACCAATCAGCGCGCCGAGATGGGCGCCCTGGACGCCGTGAAGCAGTCGATGCAACGCGGCCAATCGATCGTCGATGTGGCCTTGGCCGCGGGCGAGACCATCACCAAGGCTCTTGAAGAACAGAAGAGCCTGGCGGTCGCGATCGAATCCTCGGTTGCCGGTTCGGCTGCCGAAACGGCCTACCTGGCTGACTTCAACGCCCTCGGCAATGAAATCACCAAGGCTCTGGGCGGCGCCACCTTCGACGGCGTCAACCTGTTCTCAGCGACCACGCCGGCCATTGAAGTCAAGACCGGCACGGGCGCGACGGACCTCTTCACGTTGAAGGCTGCTGGCGGGGCCGCTACGGCGGTCGCCACGGCGGGCGGTGCGGTCGCTCGGGCCGGCGCCACGGCTGCGGCCGTGGATACGGCGCTCAAGGGCTTCACAGCCGAACTGGGCTCGCTGGGCACCAAGTCCAAGTCGCTGGAAAGGTCGCTGACCTTCACCAGCAAGATGCAGGACGCTCTGGAAGTCGGCGTCGGCAACCTGGTGGATGCCGATCTGGCCAAGGAAAGCGCGCGCCTGACGGCTCTGCAAACCAAGCAACAGCTGGGTGTGCAGGCGCTGTCGATCGCGAACCAGTCGAGCTCGGTTCTGCTCGGTCTGTTCCGCTAACAAGACGTGATCGAGGGCGGGTCTTTCGATCCGCCCTCGTTCGCACGTGAGGAGACAGGAGGCGCGGCTCAGCCGCGTAAGGGGAAATGGCAGACAATGTCGCAAAGCTCCCGAACATAACCCTCGTTCAACCTGACACGCTTGGTCAGGCGGTCGAGGCGCCGGTCAGGCCCGTCAAGGCTGAACCCGACGCTGGGCGTTATCGCCTGACCATCGAGGAAGGCCCGAGCGGGTTTGTCTACAAGACCCGCGACCGCGTCACCGGCGAAGTCATTCGCCAGTTGCCGCGCGAAGAGGTCGTGAAAATGAGCGCCCGCCCAGGCTATGGGGCGGGGGAGCTGATCAAGACCAAGGTCTGATCGGCGTAGTAGCGTGGACTGCGGCGCCGCCGGTTTTCCGAGCGGCGCCGCAGTCGTTTCCATGCCGTTAACCATACGCTCAGGAATCAGTTTCATTCTGTGGGTCAGAATTTGAACTGGGGCTAGAAGCCATGACCAACAGCGTACTCACCAATGCGTCTGCGCTAATCGCGCTCCAGAACCTCAATTCGACGAACAATAAGCTGGCGGCGACCCAGAGCCGCGTGAACACCGGCCTGAAGGTTCAGGGCGCCAAGGACAACGCCGCCACCTGGGCCATCGCCCAGAACCAGCGGGCCGACACCGGGGCCCTGGAAGCGGTCAAGACCAGCATGAACCGCGCCACCTCGCTGGCCGACGTGTCGCTGGCCGCCGGTTCACAGATCTCGGACCTGCTGATCGAGCTGCGTGAAAAGGCCACGGCCGCCGCCGATCCCTCGTCCACGGCCGCCTCGCGCAAGGCCTATAACGACGAGTTCCAGTCGCTGCTGAAGTCGCTCAACTCCTTCGCCAAGAACGCCACCTTCGACGGCGAGAACATCCTGAACGGAGCCAGCACCACGGCCCTGGACTTCCTCGCTAACGTCGGGGGAACCGAAACCATCTCGATGAACCGCCAGGACATGTCCCTGGTGGGGCTGAACCTGGACACGACGGACTTCACAGCGCCGGCGACGGCGTTCGACCTTCTGAGCGCAGACAATGCGACCAGCGCGCTGAACCAGGTCAAGCTGGCGCTGGACAACGCCAACAGCAAGCTGGCCGAACTGGGCGCCCAGTCCAAGCAGATCGAGAAGCACAATCTCTTCGTCGGCAAGCTGATGGACTCGCTGGAAGTCGGCATCGGCAACCTGGTCGACGCGGACATGGCCAAGGAAAGCGCCCGCTTGCAGGCGCTTCAGGTCCAGCAGCAGCTGGGCGCGCAGGCCCTGTCGATCGCCAACCAGGCGCCGCAGATCATCCTGTCCCTGTTCAAGGGCTGATCTATCTGAAGTAGCGGGGCGAGCCGTGGCCGAGTGAAATCGGCGGCGGCTTGCGCTGCGCCGGGCGAGGCATCAGTCCGTAGAGGCTAGCCAGTTTCAGGAAGACCCAACGCATATACGACATGGGCGCAACACCCTCTTGCCTGTGGTGGTCAGGAAACGGCGGATAACCGTCGCCGTTCCGGGGCAATCTTAAACACTTCGTTACCAGCTTGGCGGCAGACTGAACGCAGGAGCGTCGGACTGTGATCAACAACAGCTATCTTCTGGGCCTGTACGGCGGGACCTCGACCTTCACGGGAAGTTCGAGCGCGACGACGGCCGTTAAGAAGCAGCCGACCGCCCCCTGGGCCACCTCAGTCAAGCCGCAGAGCCAGTCCGACCTGTTGCGCGCGGCCCTCAGCGGCCGTCGCCTTGTCAACGAAGACAATGCTGTCCTGGATGTGAAGGGCGCCTCGTCGGGCGACTACCGCAAGATCTTCGCCATGTACCAGGGCCTCACCATGCTGGAGGCCGTCGCCGACCGTGCGGGGCAGAAGAACCTGACCGCGCTGGAGCGCGCGCAGTTGTCCAAGCGCATGGACGCGGGCCTGGCTGAAATCTCCGCCTATCTGGGCGCGACCCAGTTCGACGGCGTGCGGATGGTTCAGGGGCAGTCCGAAACCAAGGCTCAGACAGGGGCGGCTGTGCCGCGCGATTCGGCCAAATATGTCACCGGAGCGGTCCATAGCGGCGATCTGGCGAGCGAAGTCAGCGCCTTCCAGGGCGACGTCAAATTCACCATGACGGTCAAGAAGACCGGCGGCGACCAGACCATTTCCATCGATCTGGCCGACATGGGCTCGACCCCGCGCACGATGCAGTCGGTGGTGGATCACATCAACGGCAAGCTGGAGGCTGCGGGCGTCCAGACCCGGATGGGGCGCGAGAAGCTGCCGTCCGAGCCGCGCGTCATCAAGACGGGCGACAAGACCATCACCCTGCCGGCGGGACCGGACCAATGGGCGCTGGCGGTTCAGGGCGTGTCTTTCGAAAAGGTCAGCTTCACCCCCGTCGCCGCCTCGGACGCCGTCTATGTGGTGCAAGGCGCAGGCAGCAAGGGCGGCCACGAGGTCCTGAAGTTCCAGGAAGGCACGATCAACACCTCGGGACAGGCCTTCTGGGTGGACGGTCAGGTCGGCCAATCGGGCCTGCCCGACGGCGTGGAGACCGTGCGCGCCAGCGCTACCGGCCCCGACGGCTCCATGTGGATCGTGGCCGACGTCAGCGTCGGGACCGCGACTCAGCCGATCAAGGGACAGGGCGACGTGGTCCTGATGAAGCTGGATTCCACCGGCAAGGTTGTCACCAGCCGGGCGCTGGGTGCGGCCTCGACGGCCAGCGGTTACGCCATCGCCGTGGACGCCGACGGGCGCGTGGCCGTAGCCGGCTCCGTGGTCGGCGCTCTGGTTCCCGGAGCCTCGGGCGCGGACGCCAATCTGGCTGACAGCTTTGTCACCGTCTTCGACGCCAAGGGCGTGGAACAGTGGACCCAGCGTCGCGGCGCCAAGGCGGCGGACGAGGCGACGGCGGTCTCGTTCGGCGAGGACGGTCGCGTCTATGTCGCCGGACGCTCGCAGTCCTCCATGCCGGGCGCCTTCGCCTCGGGCGGATGGGACGGCTATGTCCAGGCCTTCAGCGAAAGCCGGATTCACAGCCTGGCGCCCGTCACCGCAACGGCGTCGGGCATCAGCCAGTTCGGCACGGCCGGGGACGACAGCGTCCAGGCCATGACCACAGCTGGCGACAAGCTCTACACCGCCGGGGTTGAAAACGGCCGCATGGTGGTGCGCCAGTTCCAGATCGACCCCACGGGCTCGCCGACGCTGCTGTCCAGCCGCGACCTGGGCTACGCCAGCGGCGAGATCGCGGGCCTGTCCGTCGTCAACGGCCAGGTGATCCTGGCGGGCACGACCCGCAACGGCGCCCTCGACATCGGTCAGGTCAACACCGCCCATTCCGGCGGCACGGACGCCTTTGTCGCTGTGATCAACAGCGACCTGAGCGCCTCGGCCAACGACCGGCTGACCTATTACGGCGGAGCGGGCGATGATTCCGCCGCCGATGTGAAGATTGTCGACGGCAAGGTCTGGCTGACCGGGATTTCCGACCGCACGGTGGGAGCCAAGGCCGAAGACCCGACCTCGGGCTATCTGGCGCGTCTCGACCCGCTGAGCGGCGCGGTCGAGTGGAGCCAGACCTGGACCGGTGCGGATCGTCAGGCCGCGCCCATGACCATCGCCGTGGCCGCAGGCGGGGCCAGCGTGCTGGACAGGCTGGGGCTTCCCCAGGGCGAGATCCCGCAATCTGACTCCCAGAATTTGGTGGACGCCACCTCGCTGCGGGCCGGCGACCGCTTCTATGTCACGTCGGGCACGACCGGGCGTTCGGTGGCGGTGACCATAGACGCCAAGGAGACCTTGCAGACCCTGGCGCGCAAGATCGAGACCGCGTCGGGCCGCACGCTGAAAGTCACGATCAAGACCGACAAGGATTTTGTCACCGGCCTGGACGGCGACACCAAGATCACGGCGGGCGGCGTGCAGCGCTTGTCCATCACCTATGCTGACGGGCGCGAGGGGGCGGTGCTGCGGGCGGGCGAGGCGGGGCGTGACGCCTTGGCCGGTCTGGGCCTGTCGCCTGGCTATATCGGCCCGACCAGCAGCGACCTGAAGACCTTTGGCCTGGCCCTGCCCAAGACGCTGAGCCTGAAGGACGCCGAGGCGGCCAAGGCGGCGACCAGCACCCTTCAATTGGCGGTCAAGGCGCTGCGCGACGCCTACAAGGCGCTGGACCCGGACCGCAGCAAGCCCAAGCCGACGGGCGAGGTCCCGGCCTATCTCAAGTCGCAGCTCGCCAATTATCAGGCCGCACTTGCACGACTCACAGGCTAGAGGCGGCGATCCCTGCTTTAGGTTGACGCATGCGGCGTCGCCGGGGTTATTGGGGCCATCATTGGCGTCGAGTCCCGCATGGCCCTTCCGAAAGACAATCGCACAGTCCTGATCGTCGGGGGCGGCCTGGCCGTTGTCGCGGCCGTGGCGGCCGCCCTGGTGTTCAGCGGCGGACGGGACAAGCCGACCGAGGCGCCCCCCGCGGCGCAGGGCGGGCTGACCATCGATCTGGCCGAGGCGCCGTCGCTGGAACCCGCGCGCGAACTGCGCTGCTTCGTCGATGGTCAGTTTGTGGGGCAGGCGACCCTGGCCGACTGCGCCAAGCGCAACGGCGTGGCCACCAGCGCCCTGGACGTGGGTCTGGACGCGACCGGCGCCCTGGCCGCAGCCCCGACCGCCGCCTTTGCGCCGCCGCCGGCCCTGCCGGTTGAGCCGACCGTGGAAATTGCGCCGGTCGACGACGCCGCGTCGCCGACAGAGCCCGCGCGGCCGGCCCCCGCCTCGTCGTCGGCCACCGCCTGTCTGCGCCACACCGGCTCGGAATGGCGCGCCATTTCCAACGGCATGAGCCTGGGGGCCTGTGTTCAGGCCCTCTATGCCGGCACCTGCGTCCGCCCGGGCGAGGCCCAGTACGGCCGCTGGGGCGATACGACTCTACGTCTGGTGCCGCGTCGCGTGGAACAGTCGAACGACAACAACCGCTTCCGCACCCTGGCGCAACAGGACCGCAACTGTCAGTTCCCGGAGCTGGGTCGATGAGCCGCAAGACTGTCGCTTCCGCCGCCGCGCCCGTCATCGCGCTGGGCCTTCTGGCCCTGACGGTCGCCGCCTGCGCCCAGAAGGGCGTCGAGGCCCCGACCGAGCCGGGCGTCTGCTATCACGTTGTCCTGGCTGAAGACGGCAAGGCCGCGCCCCAGATCAACGTCGTCGCCCGCGACCAGAAGCAGATCGAGTTCTGCGCCGCGCGGCTTGAGGAGATGCGCCTGCGTTTCCTGCGCATGGGCGGCAACAACCGCGACATGATCGGCGCCTATCAGGGGCAGTTCATCTTCATCGACCGGGGCGGGGTCAAGTTCGGCAAGACCTTGACGGGGCAGCGCTTCTTCGCCCTGACGCGAACCGGGGACGGTCGCCTGGCCATTCCGGGCGCCATCCAGCGCGAGATCGACGGTCGTCCCGTCGCCGTCGCCCCGCAATAAGAATTCTCGCCCGCTTGGGTGCGAACAAAACTGGAACATTCCGTCATGATCCGCTAGGGATCGACGGCAAGAACATAAAAGGACATCGGTCATGGCCGGCAGCGTCAACAAGGTCATCCTCATCGGCAACCTGGGCAAGGACCCGGAAATCCGCACGCTGAACAGCGGCGATCGCGTCGCCAACCTGCGTATCGCGACCTCGGAGCAATGGCGCGACAAGGCCACCGGCGAGCGCAAGGAAAAGACCGAGTGGCACGCGGTCGTCATCTTCAACGAGAACATCGTCAAGGTGGCCGAGAACTACCTGAAGAAGGGCTCGACCGTTTACATCGAGGGCTCGCTGCAGACCCGCAAATACACGGACGCGCAAGGCGTCGAGAAATACTCGACCGAGATCGTGCTGCAACGCTTCAACGGCCAGCTGACCATGCTGGGCGGTCGTAACGACAGCCAGGGCGGCGGCATGGGCGGCGGTCAAGGCGGCGGCTACGGCGGCGGTCGCAACGACGACGACTACTCCTCGGGCTTCTCGACCGGCGGCGCCAACAAGCCCTCGGGTCCCAAGGAAAGCTACGACCTGAACGACGACATCCCGTTCTAAGATCTGAAAACTGACGTGGGCCGGGGGGCTTACAGTTACCGCAACGACCCGGCCGTGCCGTCCTTCCCGGACGACCGGCCGCTGGTCCTGTTCGACGGCGACTGCGCTCTCTGTTCCCATTCCGCGCGGACCCTGCTGAAGCATGGTCCGCGTTTTCGTCTGGCGCCGACGCAGTCGGTTCTGGGCCGGGCCCTGCTGGCCCACTTCGGCCTGTCGCCCGACGATCCCTCGACCATGCTGGTGATCGAGGATGGGCGGGCGATCAGCCGCTCGGACGGAGTGCTGCATCTGGCGGCGTCGCTGCCCTTTCCCTATCGCGCCGCCGTGGCGGCCCGGGTGATCCCCCGACCGATCCGCGACGCCGCCTATGGCCTGGTCGCGCGATACCGACGGCGGTTTCCGGGTCAGGCCTGGTGCGCCCTTCCGCCCTCGGGGGCGGATCTCAACGACCGAATTCTGGGATAGACGGATGAGCGACGGGGGACGGGTTCTCGTTCTGGGAGCCAATGGTTTTATCGGCTCGCATCTGGCCGCCGCGCTGTCGTGTGAGGGCTGGTCAGTGCGCGCGGGCGCCCGGCGTCCCGCCGAGGCGGCGCGACGCGCGCCGACGTTTGACTGGGTCTGCGCCGACTTCGCCCGCCTGACCACGGTCGAGGCCTGGGCGCCGCTGCTGGACGGGGTCGACGCCGTGATCAACTGCGTCGGCGTCTTGCAGGACGGGGCAGGGGACAGCACCCGTCTTGCCCATGTCGACGGCCCGCGGGCCATGATCGCGGCCTGCGAGCGCGCCGGAGTCCGGCGTCTGATCCATATTTCCGCCGTGGGCGCCGATGAGGCGGCCGGCACGGCCTATGCCCGCACCAAGGCCGAGACCGAGCGTCTGGTCGAGGCCAGCGCCCTGGACTGGCTGATCCTGCGGCCGTCGCTGGTGGTGGACCGCGCGGCCTTTGGGGGCACCGGCCTGATCCGGGCCTTGGCGGCCTTTCCCCTGTTCAGCCCCCTCGTCGGCGGCGATCAGACCTTCCGGCCCATCGCCCTGGGCGACCTCGGCGCCGCCGTCGTCGCCGCGCTGAAGCCGGGCGCGCCGAGCCGCGAAACCTTCGACATGCCCGGACCCGAGGCCGTGACCATGGCCGAGACGGTGCGGCTCTATCGCGGCTGGCTGGGCCTGTCGCCCGCGCCGGTGATCCGAGTTCCGCGCGCGCTGGCGGCGCCCGCCCTGGTAAGCGGCGACCTGCTGGGCCGCTTGGGCTGGTCCTCGCCGATCCGCACCACGGCCATCCGCCAGATGGATCATGACGTGTCCGGTCAGGACAGCGGCTGGGCCGAGCGTCTGGGCGTGCATGCCCGCGGCTTCTCGCGCTTTCTGGCCGAGACTCCAGCGTCCGTGCAGGACGTCTGGCACGCCCGGCTGTGGTTCGTGCGGCCGGTGTCCATCCTGACGCTGGGCCTGTTCTGGCTGATTACAGGCCTGATCAGCTTTGGGCCGGGCTGGAACGGGGCGCTGGCTATCCTGCACGAAGGCGGCTTCGGGCGCTGGTCCGGGCCGATCGCCTAGTGGGGCGCGCTGCTGGACGTGGTGCTGGGGCTGGCCCTGTTCGTGCGGCCGTGGACGGCGCGGGTGGCCATCTTCATGTGCCTGTCGACCGTCGGCTATCTGATCGCCGGAACGCTCAGCCTGCCGCACTACTGGATTGATCCGTTGGGGCCGTGGCTGAAGGTCTTGCCGATGATGGCGCTCTGCCTGTTCGTGGCGGCGACGGACGCGCGGCGTTGATGACCTATCTGATCCTCAAGGTGATCCATATCCTGTCGGGCGCGGTCCTGTTCGGCACGGGGGCGGGCATCGCCTTCTTCATGCTAAGGGCGCACGCCACGAAAGACCCGCGCACCGTCGCCTCGGTCGGTCGGATCGTGGTTCTGGCCGACTTTGTCTTCACCGCCAGCGCCGTGGTGGTTCAGCCGCTCAGCGGTCTGGCCCTGATCTATCTGCAGGGCTACAGCCTGACCGAGCCCTGGCTGATGGCGGCCTATGCCCTCTATGTCCTGATCGGCGCCTGCTGGCTGCCGGTGGTCTGGTTGCAGTGGCGGATGGTCAAGCTGGGCGAGGGCGCGGAGACGGCGGGAACGCCTCTGCCGCCTGCCTATCACCGCCTGTTCCGGGCCTGGTTCATCCTCGGATGGCCGGCCTTTGCGGGTGTTCTCGGCATCTACGCCCTGATGGTGGCCAAGCCGACCTTCTAGCGCGCGAAGCGGCCCTTGGACGCGACGTCGCTGAGCGCCTCACGGACGGCGGCGGTCAGTTCGGGCAGGGATTGCACCTGTTTGACGCCGTAGGCCTGGGCCGTGATGTCGACGTTGCCCTTCCTCCAGAAGCCCTCGGGCGCGAGCACGATCAGCTTTCCGCCGCGCGCGTGCAGGCCCATTTCCAGCAGGCTGATGGGGCTCTGGGTGCCGGGGGCGAAATACATGACGATGACGTCGGCGGATTCCAGCGCGGCCAGCTCCCACTCGACCTGACGGCGGAACTCGGGCTCGTCGGCCTCCGGGCGCCACTCAGGGTTCCAGTCGGGACGGCGGGGATTGAGAATGACCACGTCCATGTCGGCCAAGGCTGCGGTCATCGCCGCCTGCCAGTCGGGGGCGCCGCCCATGTCGATGCTGCCGCCCAGGAAGACGCGCGGGCGGCTGTCGTCGATGGGCAGGGGCTGGGGCGAGACCACGGCCGTCGGTCCCTTGGCGGACTGCGCCAGGGCGGGCGCGGCGCTGAAGGCGGCGCCAAGAGCAGTGACGGTCATCATCAGGGCGGCCAGGGTGCGGGTCATCGATCTGCCTCGGGTTCGCGAAGGGGCGGGGGATAGCACCCTGTCGGGCGAAGACTAGGGCAGGCGCGACGGAAAAGAGCGGTCATCGAACGTGACGGGTCTTTCGCGACAACCTGTGGCATCAGGTCGCGGTGTCCAGCCAACGTCATTCCCCGCTCAGCCTGCTCGAGATCGGCGCCATCATCGCGGTGATGCTGATCTGGGGCGTCAACAACGCCGCCGCCAAGGTGGCGACCGAGGTCTTGCCGCCGCTGATGGTCGGGGCCCTGCGTTTCGCCATCGCCGCCGCCTGTCTGGTCTGGTTCGTGCGGCCGCCGTTTCCGAACTGGAAGAGCCTGCTGATCATCGCTGTGGTGGGCGGGCCGATCCACTATGGCCTGATCTATCTGGCCTACTGGCTGGCCCATGACGTCAGTCCGGTCACGGTGGCGACCCAGCTGTGGATCCCGCTGACCTCGCTGTTCGCCTTCCTGATGCTGGGCGAACGGATTTCGCGCATGGCGACCATCGGTCTGATTATCGCCTTCGCCGGGGTGGCCTGGATGACGCTGGATCCCCACGCCTTGCAGGACTGGAAGGCGATTGCCGTCGGGGGGCTGGGCGCCTCGGCCTGGGCGCTGACCACGGTGATCGCGCGGCGCACCACCTCTATCCCGCCGCTGAAGATGCAGGGGCTGCTGGCCCTGATGGCCCTGCCGGTCTTGACCTTAGGCTCGCTGATGTTCGAGACGGGACAGTGGGAGGCCGCTCGGAGCGCGCCGCCCGTCGTCTGGGGCACGGTGGTCTGGGCCGGAGTGGTCTCGTCCGTGTTCGCCACCAGCCTTGTCTTCTGGCTGGTCCAGAAGCGCGAAGCCGGGCGGGTGACGCCCTATCTGCTGGGCGCGCCGCTGGTGTCCATCCTGATCGGCTGGCTGTGGATGGGCGACGTGCTGACGCCCCAGATCGTGACGGGGGTGGCCATTGCGCTGGCGGGCGTGGTGACAGTCGCCCTGGGGGAGCGCGGCTTGCGTGCCGGCGCCCCCGCCAAGGTCTGATACGCGCTACTGGGCGCTGAGAACCGCGCAGGCCACGCGGTCGCCCGCGCCGCCGATGGGCTGGCTGCTATGGTCGTCGGGGTTGGCGTGGATCACCAGGGCCGAACCGTCGGCGTCCCACAGCCACTGGCCGGGGCCGTCCTGGCTGATGCGGGCGCGGGGGGTGAAGAACTCACCGTGGGCCGATCCGTCAGCGGCGGCGTACAGGTTGGGCAGGTCGCCGTCGTCCGGGCCTTGCGCGTTCAGCAGGCCGTGCGGCGTCTTGGGATCGGTGTGGTTGATGTGGGCGCCCGCCGAGGTGAAGGGGGCGGCGCACTGGCCCGTGGCGTGGATGTGGATGCCGTGCCAGCCGGGCGTCAGGCCCGAGGCCTCGACCTTGACCAGCAGGCCGGTCGGCCCTTGCGTCAGGGTCGCCTTGCCGATTTCGGCGCCGGCGCCGTTGATGATGGCGGCCTGACCCGTCTGTCCCGGCGTGGCGCGCGGCATCATGGCGGCGTGGTCCATCGCGGCGGCCTGGCCGTGGGCGGCGTGACCCATGGCGGCATGGTCATGAGAGGCGCTGGAGCTTTGCGCCGAGGCCGTGGCGGCGAAGGCGGAAGCCGCCGCGAGGGCGGTCAGAGCGGCGAGGGTCAGACGCATGGTTTTCCTGTCCTTTTGGGCATGGGGATATCGGCGGCGTTTCTTTGCCACGACGGCCCCCGGATGCTAGAAACCGGAACAGCGGATCACGTTCCGATTCCGGCCATTTAAAGCCTGATTTCCTTGACCGACGACAGCTACGACAACGCCGCACCTTCGGCGCCCGGCGACATCTCAATCATCACGATCGAGGACGAGCTGAAACGCTCCTACCTCGACTACGCCATGAGCGTCATCGTCAGCCGCGCCCTGCCGGACGCGCGCGACGGTCTGAAGCCTGTTCACCGCCGCATCCTCTATTCGATGCACGACCTGAACATGACGCCCGAGCGGTCGTATTCGAAGTGCGCGCGCGTCGTCGGTGACGTGCTGGGTCGCTTCCACCCGCACGGCGACGCCTCGGTCTACATGGCCCTGGTGCGGATGGCGCAGCCCTTCTCGATGGGGCTGATGCTGGTCGATGGTCAGGGCAACTTCGGCTCGGTCGACGGCGATATGCCGGCCTCCATGCGTTACACCGAGGCCAAGATGGCCCCGGCGGCGGTGGCCCTGCTGACCGACATCGAAAAAGACACCGTCGATTTCCAGCCCAACTACGACGAGAAGGAATTGGAGCCCGTCGTCCTGCCGGCGCGGATTCCGAACCTGCTGGTCAACGGCGCGGGCGGCATCGCCGTCGGCATGGCGACCAATATCCCGCCGCACAACCTGGGCGAAGTCGTGGACGCGGCCGTGGCGCTGCTGGACAATCCCGACATGGGCGATGAGGCCCTGCTGGACATCGTGCCCGGCCCTGACTTCCCGACGGGCGGCGAGATCATGGGCCGTACCGCCCCGCGCAATGCGCTGCGCGACGGACGCGGCTCGGTCATCGTGCGCGGTCGCGCCTCGGTCGAGGAGATCCGCAAGGATCGCGACGCCATCGTCATCACCGAGCTGCCGTTCCAGGTGAACAAGCAGACCCTGATCGAACGCATCGCCGAAATGGTGCGCGAGAAGCGTCTGGAAGGCATTTCCGACGTCCGTGACGAGTCCGATCGTCAGGGTATGCGCATCGTCATCGAGCTGAAGCGCGACGCGTCGGGCGATGTGATCCTGAACCAGCTTTATCGCTACACGGCGCTGCAAAGCTCGTTCGGCGTCAACATGCTGGCGCTGAATCACGGCCGTCCCGAGCAGATGGGCCTGCGCAAGCTGCTGGAGCTCTTCCTCGAGTTCCGCGAGGAAGTGGTTGTCCGCCGCGTCAAGTTCGAACTGGCCAAGGCCCGCGACCGCGGCCACGTCCTGGTCGGTCTGGCCGTGGCCGTCGCCAACATCGACGAAGTCATCCACATCATCCGTTCCTCGGCCGACCCGGCGGAGGCGCGCGAGCGCCTGCAGGCCAAGGCCTGGCCGGTCGGCGACATGATGGCCCTGGTCGAACTGATCGCGGACCCGCGCTCGGTGCTGATCGAGGGCGACAAGCTGAACCTGACCGACGAACAGGCCCGCGCCATCCTGGCCTTGACCCTGTCGCGTCTGACCGGCCTGGGCCGCGACGACATCTTCGGCGAGGCGCGCGGCCTGGCCGACACCATCCAGGGCCACCTGACCATTCTGTCGGACCGCGCCAACGTCCTGGCCATCATCCGCGAAGACCTGCTGGTGGTGAAGGCTCAGTTCGCCGTTCCGCGCCGCACCCTGATCGGGGAAGGCGACGCCGAGATGGAGGACGAGGACCTGATCCCGCGTGAGGACATGGTCGTCACCGTCACCCACGGCGGCTACGTCAAGCGCGTGGCCCTGAACGCCTATCGGACCCAGCACCGCGGCGGCAAGGGCAAGTCGGGCATGACCATGAAGGACGAGGACGCCATCACCGGCGTCTTCTCGGCCTCGACCCACACCCCGGTCCTCTTCTTCGCCACCAACGGCAAGGCCTACAAGCTGAAGACCTGGCGCCTGCCGCTGGGCACGCCGCAGTCGCGCGGCAAGGCCTTCGTCAACCTGCTGCCCATCGAGCCGGGCGACAGCATCATGAACGTGCTGCCGCTGCCCGAAAACGAGTCGGAGTGGGACAACTACGACATCATGTTCGCCACCAGGTCGGGCGACGTGCGGCGTAACAAGCTCAGCGACTTCGCCACGGTGAACCGCGCGGGCAAGATCGCCATGAAGCTGGAAGACGACGACCGCATGGTCGGCGTATCTATCTGTAACGCCGACGACGACATCCTGCTGACGACCAAGCTGGGGCGCGCCATCCGCTTCAAGGCCGACGACGTTCGCGTCTTCAAGGGCCGCGATTCGACCGGCGTGCGCGGCATCCGTCTGCAGGGCGACGACGAGGTCATCTCGATGGCCGTCCTGGGCCGGGTCGACGCCTCGCCGGAAGAACGCGCAGCCTACGTCAAGCACGCCAACGCCATGCGCAAGGCTCTGGCCGGCGCGGACGCGGACGAAGATGTCGCTGTGGTCGAGGCCGACGACGAGGAGGTGGGCGACGCCGCCCTCAGCGTCGAACGCATCGCCGAACTGGGCGCGGCTGAGCAGTTCATCCTCACGGTAACGGAAACCGGCTTCGGCAAGCGCTCCTCGGCCTATGAGTATCGCCGCACCGGTCGCGGCGGGCAGGGGCTGACGGCCCACGGTCTGGGTGGTCGCGCCGGCACGCGTCTGGCGGCGGCCTTCCCGGTCGAGGAGTCGGACGACCTGATGCTGGTCACCGACGGCGGCCAGATGATCCGCACCCCGGTCGGCCAGGTCCGCATCGTCGGCCGCTCCAGCCAGGGCGTCACCATCTTCCGCACCGGCAAGGACGAGAAGGTCGTCTCGGTCGAACGCCTGCCCGACTCGGGCGGCGACGATGACGGCGCGGACGACGCCGTGATCGAAGAGGGCGGCGACCTCTCAGCTTGACCCTTCAGAAGCCCCTCGTCCACAGTATGACTGGGATGAGGGGAGGGGCGCTATGCGCATTTTGATGGCCGCCGTTGTCATGATGCTGTCGGCTTGCGCCTTGCCGCAAGCCGACCCGGCGCGTGTGGAACAGGGACGTGAGGCCTACGAGTGGGTGCGCGACGGTAACGTCGAGGCGCTTTCTAGTCAGAGCACAACGACGATGCGGCCTCAGATCACGGCCCCGGCGCTCGCAGACCTCGGTCGCTGTGCCGTGGCTGGAAAGCCCGCGAGCAGTAGGGTCGTATCATGGAGCTCCAACGTCGTTGCTGGGGGAACTTCGACGTATGAGGTGACCCAACTGTTGGAATATACCCAACAAAACGTGCTGGTCTCCGCTCGCATGATGCGTCAGGGCGAAGGCCCTTGGCTGATTGACGGTATTCACCTCAATGTCGTCAGTCCTGCCCAGGTGGCGGCTGCAAGCGGGTTCAGCCTGCAAGGAAAGTCGCCGCTGCATTACGCTGTGCTGGCCGGCGTTGTTCTTGCCCCGCTGCTCTGTCTGGTGACGGCAGGGGTTGCTGCCTGGCGTCGGCGGTGGGGCTGGATGGCAGCGAGCCTTTTCGGCGTGGCTCAAATCGCGTTGAACTGGAGCAACGGCGCATGGCAGTTCCAGCCGATCAACGTCGCGTTTCTCAGTGCGGCGGCGGTCAAGGGGCCCGGGGTGTTGGAACCGTGGATTCTGATGGTCTGGCTGCCGCTTCCCGCCCTGCTGTTCTGGATACTGAAGCGTTATCGAACCAAGGCGCTGACAAACACGCAGCTTCCTCAAGCTGTCGCCGACGCGTGAGCGCGCTCTTCGTCAATGGCGAGCCGGCTTCCGTAGAAGACCTGGCCCATCAGGCCTTGGTCAACTACGGCGCCTTTACCTCGTTCCGCGTGGAGGGCGGCGGAGTTCGAGGGCTGGACCTTCATCTTGCCCGGCTGGAGGGTGAGGCGACGGCTTTATTCGGCGAACCGGTCGCTGAGGCCGTCTTGCGCGATCAAATGCGAACGGCTCTGGCCGAGCGGACAGATGCGTGGATGAGGGTGAGTCTGTTCGCACCCGAGATTTCCATGCGCGCGCCTCACTGGGTCGGGCGGCCCAAGGTCATGGTGGGCGTGTTTGATCCGCCCGCGCCATTGTCGGACGGCATTCGGCTCCAGACACAGGTCTATGCGCGCGAAGTTCCGCATCTGAAGCACGCCGCCACCTTTGGCCTGACCCGCGCGCGGCGTCAGGCGGTGCTGGCCGGGTTCGACGATGCTCTGTTCGTCGATGGCGAGGGGCGAATCTCCGAAGGCTCCATCTGGAACATCGGCTTCGTCCAGGGCGAGACGGTGGTCTGGCCCGAGGCCCCCATGCTGGCAGGGACAGGCCAGGCCTTGCTGCAACGCGCGATGGCGGAGCTTGGCCTGGCCAGCGAAACCCGCCCGGCGTATCTGTCCGATCTGGCGAGTTTCGACGCCGCCTTCATCTGCAACAGCGCCACGCCTGCTTGCGCCGTCGCGGCCATCGACGGCCAAGCTTTTCCTCCGGCGGAGGCCCTGATCGGGCGCCTGATCGACGCCTGGCGATCAAACCCGTGTCAGACGATCTAGGCCGTTGATTTCGCACCTGCTAAACGGATCGAAACGCGGGGAGGCGAAGGCCATGCGCATCGGACTGTATCCGGGAACTTTCGACCCGGTCACGAACGGCCACATGGATATCATCGGGCGTGCCATCAAGCTGGTCGACCGGCTGGTCATCGGCGTGGCCCAGAACGACGACAAGGGGCCGCTGTTCTCGACCGCCGAGCGCGTCGAGATGCTCAAGACCGAGGTGGCGCGTTTCAACGCCGACATCGAGGTACGGCCGTTCAGCAGCCTGTTGATGCATTTCGCCGAAGAGGTGAACGCTAACGTCATCGTGCGCGGCCTGCGCGCGGTCGCGGACTTTGAGTACGAGTTCCAGATGACCGCGATGAATCAGCGCCTCAACAGCGACATAGAGACCGTGTTCCTGATGGCCGATCCGCGCCATCAGGCTATCGCCTCGCGGCTGGTGAAGGAGATCGCTCGTCTGGACGGCGCGATCGAGAGTTTCGTCAGCCCGGCGGTCGCCGCCCAGGTGCGCGCCAAGGTGCAGCGCTAGATTTCAGGACTAAGAATGACCTTCAAGATGCTTCTGGCCGCCGCTGCGGTCTCGATGTTCGCGGGCGGCGCGGTCGCCCAGACCGCTTCGGAATGGCGCACGGTCGCACCCGAGAACCTGATGGTGATCGACACCTCCAAGGGCCGGGTCTTGGTCGAGTTGGAGCCGCGCGTGGCGCCGAGCCATATCGAGCGTATCCGCACCCTGACCAATCGCGGCTTCTATGACGGCCTGAAATTCCACCGCGTCATCCCGAACTTCATGGCTCAGACCGGCGACCCACAGGGCACCGGCGCGGGCGGCAGCGATCTGCCCGATCTGAAGGGCGAGTTCAGCTTCCGACGCGGTCGCGACAGCGGCTTTGTCGCGGTCGAGAACAGCGGACCGGGCGTGCGCGGGATCATGGGCAGCTTGCCGGTCGCCACCCAGCCGGACGCCCAGATGTTCGTTACCGCCGATCTGAAGGTCGGGGCCAGCGGCCTGTTCTGCCCCGGGGTGGCGGGCATGGCGCGCGCGGGCTCGCCCGACAGCGCCAACAGCCAGTTCTTCCTGATGACGGGTCAGAACGACAACCTGAACGGCGGCTACACGACCTTTGGTCGCGTGGTTCAAGGGCTGGACGTGGTCAAGGCGCTGAAGGCCGGCAGCGACGCCGAAGACGGCAAGGTCGCCGACCCCGACATCATGACCAAGGTGCAACTGGCCTCGGCCCTGCCGGAAAGCCAGCGCCCCACGGTGCGCGTGGCTGTGCCGGGTTCGGCGCCTTTCAACGCCGCTGTCGAGGCCGCCCGCACCGCGCGCGGCGCCCAGTTCGGCATCTGTGACGTCCAGCCGGTGGTGCAGATTACCGGCGGCTGAGTTTTCTGATCGGGGGAGGGTCGAGGATGCGCTTTTCAACGGGCTTGGCGGCGGTGTCCGCCCTGATGCTGGCGGATGCGGCGTGGGCGCAGGAGGCGGCGCCGGTCGTCGCTGCGGCGCCCGCCGTGTCCGCGAGCGAGTGGCGGACGGTCTTGCCCGAGAATCTGCTGGTGATCGACACCAGCAAGGGCCGCATCCTGGTCGAACTGGCCCCCGAGGTCGCGCCCGGCCATGTCGAGCGTATCCGGCTTCTGGCGGGGCGCGGCTTCTATGACGGTCAGCTCTGGCATCGGGTCATCGATCAGTTCATGGCCCAGACCGGCGACCCCCTGGGCACCGGCGAGGGCCAGAGCCCCTATCCCGACCTGAAGGCTGAGTTCACCTTCCGCCGCGACGCTCAGACGCCGTTCACGGCGGTGGCCGCGCCCACCGGGGCCGTGCTGGGCTTCCTGCACTCCCTGCCGGTTCAGACCCAGCCTGACGCCGTCATGGCTACGACGGGGGACCACAAGGTTCACGCCTGGGGTCTGTATTGTCCTGGCGTTGCCGGGATGGCGCGCGATGAGGCCCCCGACAGCGCCAACAGCCAGTTCTTCCTGATGCGCCAGCCCTATCCCTCGCTGGACAAGCGCTACACGATCTGGGGGCGGGTGATTTCCGGGCTCGACGTGGTGCGGGCCCTGAAGTTCAGCCCCAACCCCGACGGCATCGTCACCGACCCGGACCGCATGACGCGGGTGCGGGTCGCGTCGGATCTGCCGGCGGCCGAGCGTCCGACGGCGCGGGTGCTGGATACGGCCTCGCCGCAGTTTCGCGCCCTGGCCGATGCGGCGCGTCAGGCCAGGGGCGCGGACTTCTCGGTCTGTGACATCGACCTCCCGGTTCAGGTCGCCGGAGCACCCGCGGCCTGATTTCCAGAGCCTGAGCGGCCCCGGCGACGGCGTCGGCGGGGTTTCTGGCGGTCCTCGCGCATTCTTTGCAGCAGCAGGCCCTCGCGCAGGCCTCGGTCGGCGACACGCACGCGCTCGCACGGCCAGGCGCGCTGCACAGCCTCCAGAATCGCCGCGCCGGCCAGCACCAGATCGGCGCGGTCCGGCCCGATGCAGCTTTCCGCCGCTCGACCCGCGGGTCCCAGCCGTTTGAGCCGCAAGGCCGCCGCCTCGCAGTCGCCGCGCGTCATCCACAGGCCGTCGACCAGGTCGCGCTGATAGCGGCGCAGGCCCAGATGGATGCCCGCCAGGCTGGTGATGGCCCCGGAGGTGCCGACCATGTGCACCCGTCCGCTCTCGAACAGGGGGCGCACCGAGGCGTCGTTGGGACCGCCCGCGGCCAGATGTTCGCCCACGTCAGCGACCATGGCCTCGTACCAGGCCTCGGTGTCGCCGGCCGGCTCCGGGTGGCGCTCGGCCAGGGTGACGACGCCCAGGGGTGCCGACATCCAGCCCTTGCTTTCAAAGCCCCGCGCGCCGCGCGTCAGCCAGGACAGTTCGGTCGAGCCGCCGCCCACGTCGATGACCAGCACCGCCTCGGCCCGGGGGTCGAACAGGTTGAGGCAGCCGGCGACGGAGAGGCCGGCTTCCTCCGCCGGGTCGATGATCCTGAGCTTCAACCCGGTGCCGCGACGCACCCGTTCGATGAAGGCCTCGCCATTGTCGGCGGCGCGGCAGGCCTGGGTGGCGACGGCGGTCAGACGGTTGGGGTCCAGCCCCTTGCGGGCCACGCGCTCGGCGCACAGGGCCAAAGCCTCATAGGCCCGGTCCATGGCGCGGTCGTCCAGCCGGCCGGTGTGCGACAGGCCTTCGCCCAGACGCACGATGCGGCTGAAGCTGTCGACCACCCGGAACCCGTCGCGCGACGGGCGCGCGATCAGCAGGCGGCAGTTATTGGTCCCCAGGTCGAGCGCGCCATAGAGGGGCGCATCACGACCGGAAGTCCCTGAATCGCGGGACTTCGTGGGCTGGGACCGCGCGTCGCGCCGGGAGGGCGCGCCAGGGGTCTCCGGCATGGGCCGAGCTTTCATGTGGGCGGTCCGATGCGGCGCCCGTCCCGATCAAGGTAAACCGCAAGCGACAGTCACGCCAAGTCCTACCTGTCGGAAAGATGAACAGAGCGCGATGCATCCGCTTCAACTTGCGGGGCGTAGATGTTGCAACATGACCCAGGTTCACACAGCCCGGTTTGGCCTTGGACAGATCGTCCGGCATCGCGACCACGCCTTCCACGGCCTGGTCATGGATGTGGACGCATCCTACGCAGGCCCGGCCGCAGAGACGGGCGTGGTCGCCAGCGATCAGCCCTTCTATCGCATCCTCGTCGCCGACGCCGAAGGCGGAGTGATCGCCTACGCCGCCGAAGAGGCCCTGGTGGCGACGCCCGAAATCGAGCCCCTGTCGCGCGAGGACGAGCGGGAGTGGTTCACCGTCGACGCCCAGGGGCGTCACGCGCCGCGCTCGCAAACGCTGCAATAGGCGTGCGTGACGACGGCCGTTTGGCGCGCTAATCTGCCCCCAACGGCCGTCAGAGCCGCGAGGAGCGTTCCCATGTCCGATTTCGAACACGTCTTTGAAGCCCCGCCGGAAGGCGCCGCCGCCGACTGGACCATCCCGCAGAACTGGGACGCCTATACCGAGGTCGAGCATGAGACCTGGAACACGCTCTACGCCCGGCAGATGAAGATCCTGCCGGGCCGCGCCTGCGACGCCTATATGCGCGGGCTTGACGCCCTGGACCTCAATACCGGCGGCATCCCTGACTTCGAGGTGATGAACCCCAAGCTGCAGGCCCTGACCGGCTGGACCGTGGTCTGCGTGCCCGGACTGGTGCCCGAGGACGTCTTCTTCGATCACCTGGCCAACCGCCGCTTCGTCTCGGGTCAGTTCATCAGGAAGCCGGATCAGCTGGACTACCTGCAGGAACCCGACATCTTCCACGACGTCTTCGGCCATGTGCCGATGCTGACCGACCCCGACTTCGCCGCCTATATGGAGGCCTACGGCAAGGGCGGGCAGCGGGCGGCGTCGCTGGGGATGCTGGACAAGCTGGCGCGGCTCTACTGGTACACGGTCGAGTTCGGCCTGATGAAGGAGGCCGACGGCCTTCGCATCTATGGCGCGGGCATCGTCTCCTCGGCGACCGAAAGCGTCTTCAGCCTGGAAGACGCCTCGCCCAACCGCCTGGGCTTCGATCTGGAGCGGGTGATGAAGACCCTCTACCGGATCGACGATTTCCAGCAGGTCTATTTCGTCATCGACAGCATCGAGGAACTGAAGGCGGTGACGCTGCAGGACTTCGGGCCGCTGTATGAGCGATTGAAGGGGGCCGAGGACCTGCCGATCGACACCATCCTGCCGAGCGACAAGGTGTTCACGCGCGGAACGCAGGCCTATGCGGCCAAGGGCGGACGGTTCGCGGCCTGACGGTCGGCTGTCGAAAAAACAGAGTCCAATTCGTCTGAATCGTCTGAAATCCCCTCCGTGGCGCTGACCGGGAGGGGATTATGGCGCGTGGGGAAGGGCAGGCGAGGGAAGGCGTGTCGGACGGGCGTGAATCCCATGTTTTCCAGGGATTGCGCCACGAAGTTGTGACGCTTGCGCGAACTTCCTTCTCCCCTCGGGGGAGAAGGTGTCGTGCGGAGCATGACGGATGAGGGGGCGGTGGGCCTCAGGCGGTCGTCGTGACTTTATCGAACCTACCCCTCATCCGAGCGGCTTTGCCGCCCACCTTCTCCCCCAAGGGGAGAAGGATTGGTTCGGGCTAGTCTCGCTGGAACGGATAGAAGTCCGTTCCCAGCGCCAATATCCCGGTCAGTTCGTCCAGCGCGCCGCGCGTTTCGTCCAGCAGGTCGGGGTCGGCCAGATCCTGAGCGATCAGGGTCTCGCGATACCAGCGGGTCGCCCAGCCCGAGAGGCGGGCGTGAAGGTCATCCGTCATCCGCATGGCGGGATTGGTCGCGGCCAGTTCGTCCTCGGTCAGGACGACGCGCAGGCGCAGGCAGGCGGGGCCGCCGCCGTTGCGCATCGATTGGCGCACATCGACATATTCGACCCGGCCGATGGGGCCGTTGGAGGCGGCGAGCGCTTGCGCGACCGCATGGCTGCGGGCGTTGTCGCGGGTCTCGGTCGGGCAGATCAGGGTCAGGCGGTCCTCGCCCGGAATCTGGATCAGCATGGAGTTGAACAGATAGCTGCTGATGGCGTCGGCCAGCGGCAGGTCGGCGGCGGAGACCTCGACGAACTGGGGCTCGAACAGGCCGTCGGCGGCGCGGCGGATGGCGGCCTTGGTCGCGTCCGTGTCTTCAAACGCCAGCTCGTGGAAGAAGAGGGTGTCCAGGGCGCCGACGCAGACCACGTCGTTGTGGAAGGTCCCGCCGTCGATGGCCGCGCGCGACTGCTGGGCCAGAACCGGGCGACCGGCCTCGTGACGGCGGACGACGGCTTCGGACGCCTCGCGCGTTTGGCGGGCGGGGAAGCGGCCGTCCCAGGGCTCGAAGGCCTCGCGACCCCAGACCAGCAGATTGACCCCGCGCCCGCCGTGCGTGGCGCACAGGCGGACGTGGTTGGCGGCGCCCTCGTCGGCCAGATGGGCGACGGCGGGCAGGGCGTCATGGACGGCGAACCGGGTCGCGTCGGGGAAGAGGGCGTTCAGCGCGCGCTTGGTCTGGGCGTGCTCCAGCGAGCGGTGCAGGTTGGTGTGCAGGTTGGCGGGGGTGAAGTGGACCCGGCCGTCAGCGGCGTCGGCGCTGGGCGTCACGGTCGCGGCGTTGGCGGCCCACATGGGCGAGGCCGAACAGGCGGCGGCGGCGAAGGCGGGCGCGTCGCGCCAAGCCTTGGCCAGCACCGTCTTGTCATTACCTGAGAAGCCGAGCGAGCGCAGGAAGGGGATGTTGGGCCGTTCATGCGGCGGCAGGACGAACTGGGGCAGGCCCAGTTCAGCCAGACGCTTCATCTTGTCGAGGCCCTGCAACACGGCCGCGCGGGGGTTCGACGCCTCGCCCTTGTTCAGGCTGGAGGCGAGATTGCCCGGCGACAGGCCCGCATAGGAGTGGGTCGGGCCGATCAGACCGTCGGCGTTGGCTTCGATGGCGGTCATTTTTGCACGACGGGGTCGAGAGGCGCGGGCGACATCGCCACATGCAGGAAGTGCATGCCAACGGCCGCAAGGCCCGCGATAGCGATGAGAACGACGGCGATCCGGCGGCGTCCCGCTAGATGCGCGCGAACCGCACCTGCAGCCATACAGCCCCCGAAGAGCGCGGACCACACGTAGCCGTCTGCCTTGTCGGCGTCGAAGTGAAGAAGAAGGTTTAGCGCAAGGCTGGCAATGGCGAAGCTCAGCGCCGTCCAGACGAGCGTCGACCAGGCACCGGTCTGTAGCGAACGGCCGACGGAGTCGGAACTCACGCCCTTAACCCCTTGATCTCGCTTTCGATGTTCTTGACCGCGCCAGCCTCGAAGCTGGCGACCGGGTAGGCGCAGTAGTCGGCGGCGTAGTAGGCGCTGGGGCGGTGGTTGCCGGAGGCGCCGAGGCCGCCGAACGGCATGTCGCCCGCCGCGCCCGTGGTCGGGCGGTTGAAGTTGACCACGCCTGCGCGGATGCGGTTGATGAAGCGGTCCCAGTTCTTCGCATCGTCGCTGACCAGACCGGCGGACAGGCCGTATTTGGTGGCGTTGGCGGCGGTGATGGCGGCGTCGAAGGTCGGGACGCGGAGGACTTGCAGGAAGGGGGCGAACATTTCCTCGTCCTCTACCGCGACCCCGGTGACGTCGATGATGGCGGGCTTCACGAAGGCGCCGGGCAGGTTGTCGACCGGGCCTGAGGCGCGGATGACCTTGGCGCCCAGATCGATGCGTTGCTGCAGGGCCTGAAGCGCGGCCTGAGCCGCCGTTTCCGAAATCAGCGGCCCGGCGTAGGGCTCGGGATCGCTGTCCCAGGGGGCGAAGTTCAGGCGGTCGGACATGGCGGCCACGGCCTCGACGATGGCGTCGCCCGCCGCGCCTTCCGGCAGGATCAGGCGGCGCGCGCAGGAGCAGCGCTGGCCGGTGGTGACGAAGGCGGACTGGACCACGATGCCGGCGACGGCCTCGGCGTCGGCGGCATCCCACACGACCAGGGGGTTATTGCCGCCCAGCTCCAGCGCCAGGATGACGTGGGGATCGTCGGCGAACTTGCGTCGGAAGTGCGCGCCCGCCGCGCCCGAGCCGGTGAACATCAGGGCGTCGATGGGCTGATCCAGCAGGGCTGCGCCGGTGTCGCGCCCGCCCTGCACCATGTTGAACACGCCCTTGGGCAGGTCGGCGGCGTCGAGGCATTCGGCCATCAACTGGCCGGTCAGGGGCGTTTCCTCGGACGGCTTGAACACGACCGTGTCGCCCGCCAGCAGGGCCGGGACGATGTGGCCGTTGGGCAAATGGCCGGGGAAGTTGAACGGGCCGAGCACCGCCGAGACGCCGTGCGGGCGGTGGCGCAGAGTGGCGCGACCGAAGGCGGTGTCGGTGCTGCGCTCGCCGGTGCGCTCGTCATAGGCGCGGATCGAGATGTCGACCTTGCCCGCCATCGAGGCCAGCTCGGTTTTCGTCTCCCACAGGGCCTTGCCGGTTTCGCGGCTGATGGCCTCGGCCATTTCGGGGGCGCGGTCTTTCAGGATGGCCTGATAGCGTTTGACCGCGTCGATGCGGTCCTGACGCGGGCGGTCGGCCCAGTCGGGGAAGGCGGTGCGGGCGGCCTCGACGGCGGCGCCGACCTGTTCCGGGGCGGCGGCTTCGCCTTCCCAGACGGTTTCGCCGGTGGCGGGGTTGGTGGAGATAAAGTGGGTCATTTGAAGTCTCCCCTTCTCCCCTCGGGGGAGAAGGTGGGCGGCGAAACCGCCCGGATGAGGGGGCGGGTGGAAATGGGGGCGCGATGGGCTGACGTCGAGAGTGGGGCAGGCGTCCCCCTCATCCGTCTCTCTACGCGAGCCACCTTCTCCCCCGAGTGGAGAAGGAAGAAGGCGGCGGGGCTCACGACTTCACCCGAACTGTGGCGCCGTCCTTGATCTTCAGGGCGGCGGCGACGTCGGGGGTCATGCGGGCCAGGTCGCCATCGACCAGAACGCGGGCGCGGACGGCGCGGAAGGCCGAGACGCTGTCGGTCGAGACGAGGCTGGGCAGTTCGACCTCGACCTCATTTTTGATGCGGGCGGTCAGGACGCGGGCGTCACGGACGGTACGGATATTGTCACGACCGCAGGCCACGGTCGGGCCGGCGTCGAAGATGTCGACCAGGCCGTTGGGGCGGAAGCCCTCGCTTTCCAGCAGGGCCATGGCGGGCACGCCCTGGGGGTGGACCTTGCCGATCACGGCACGGGCCGGTTCGGGCAGCAGGTCGATGTAGATCGGGTGGCGCGGAGCCAGGTCGAGGATGAACTGCTTGTCGGTCGAGCCGGTCATGCGGTCGGCGTCGTCGAAGTCCATCGGGAAGAACTTGTGCGCCACATGATCCCAGAAGGGGCAGTAGCCGTCGGGCGTGAAGACGCCGCGCAGCTCGGCCAGGACGTTGTCGGCGAACAGTTCGGGCTGGGCCCCGATCAGCATGTAGCGCGACTGGCTGAGCAGGCGCCCGGCGCCGCCCTTTCGACGGTCGGCCTTGAGGAACAGCGAGCCGACCTCGGTCCAGCCGGTGCATTCATTCACCAGGACCAGGGTCTGATGGTTCAGCTTCACGCCCAGCGACGGCGACTGGACGGTGTTGTTGACCACGCGGAATGAGAAGAAGGGCCGCTTCAGCCCCACGGTCGCCTTGACCGAGCCGATGCCGTCGATGTCGCCCGTGTCGCCGTCTTCGAGCATCAGGGTGTACCAGGCTTCTTCCGGCGCGATCCTGCCCTCGAAGCTGGCCTTGCTGAGTTCCAGACGCTCGCTCAGGACATCGGCGTCCTCGGGCAGGCTGGTGAAGCCGGGGCCGGACAGGATGGCCAGTTCAAGCAGGTGGTGAAGGTCGGCCGGGCCGGCGGGGCGAACAACGAGCATACGGTTACATAGTCTCCAGTCGGAGCTGTTTCAGTTTCAACGCGTCAATCTCGCCCGAGGCGATCTTGCACAGGATCAGGGCCGACAGCTGGGCGCGTTCGACGAAGCTGGCGGGCCAGGCGAACTCCTGATCCGAATGGATCTCGCCGCCGACGACGCCGAGGGTGTCGACGTTGGGCAGGCCCGCGGCGTGCAGGTTGTTGCCCTCGCAGACGCCGCCGGAGGGCTTCCAGGCGATCGTTTGCCCCAGCAGCTCGCCCGCGTCGCGGACGGCGTGGAACAGGGCGGTCTGGCTGGCGTCCATCGGCTTGGGCGCGCGGGTCATGCCGCCGTGCAGGTCCAGGGTCAGGCCGGGAAAGGGCGGCTCGGCGGCGATGGCGCGCACCGAGGCGTTGATCCAGTCGGACGCCGCCTGATCCGGCACGCGGACGTTGAAGCGGACCACGGCGTTGTCGGCCACGACGTTCAGCGCGCCGCCGCCGGCGATCTTGGCCACATTGACGGTGACGCCCTCGCGCTGGCCGTTCAGGCCGTGCAGGCGGGCGGCGATGATGGCCGCGCCGGCGACCGCATTGGCGCCCTCGTGAAAGGCGCGGCCCGCATGGGCGGCCTTGCCGGTGACGATCAGGTGGAAGTTGCCGCTGCCCTTGCGCTCGCCGGCCAAGGTGCCGTCGGACAGGGCCGGTTCATAGGTCAGGCCGACGTGGCCGCGCGCGCCCAGTTCAGCCAGCAGCGGGGCCGAGGCGGGCGAGCCGATCTCTTCGTCGGGGCTGAGCAGCACGGTCCAGCCGACGCCGGCCTTGTCCGGGTGGGTCTCGAAGGCTTCCAGCGCGGCCAGCATGACGCTGATCCCGCCCTTCATGTCGGCCACGCCCGGGCCGTTCAGGGCGCCGTCGGGGCGGGTCGTGACGGTCTGGAAGGCGCTGTCGGCGGCGAAGACGGTGTCGTAGTGGCCGGTCAGGACGACCTGGATCGGGGCCTCGGGCCGGGCGGTGATGGTCAGGCAGTCGGCGTAGGTCTCGGGGACCACGGCGCCGCTGTCGGCCACGGTGGTCGAGGCCTGGGTGGGCACGCGCAAGACGGCGGCGGGCAGGCGCTGCGCCTCGGCTTCCAGCGCGTCCAGCATCCGCGCCAGACCGGCGACGTGGCGACTGCCGGAGTTGATATGGGCCCAGTCGATGGTCCGCGCGACGATCAGGTCGCCCTGGGCCGCGACGTGGTCGAGCACGGCCTGATCTTGAGGTTCGATCCGCATAACGGCGACACTAGACGGGGGCAGGGCAAAGGTGAAGGCGGGGCGGTTTCTCGCTCTTGCCCGTGGGAAATCGGGGCCGCGCGGGATAGGTTTGCCGCCGCAGTCGAGGAGTCGCGCATGAACCGTCGTTTCAGCTTTCCCAATCCGTTCGGTCCCGTCGATTCGGGTTCGGCAGCCGCGGCGATGGCGCGCCTCAGCGCCCTGGGTTTCTGGCTGTGGGCGGCGACGGGGCTGATGCAGGCAGGCCTGGTCTGGTACGCCTCGGAGGCCAGCTATGCCGAGTTTCGCGGCGCGACGACGGGGTTCGCCGTCTTCTTCGCCCTGGTCGCCGGATTTCTGGGCTGGATGCAGTGGCGGCGCCCCAACCGCATCCTGCCGGTCTTCGGTCTGGCCTGGGCCTTGTATGAGTTGAGCTCCACCGGCGTCAGCCTGCTGGTCGGGGCGCCGCTGGGCGTGGCGGGCGTTCCGGCCTGGGGCGGGATGATCGCGGCGGTCGCCATGCTGGCCTGCGTGGTGCTGCATATTGGCGGGCTGCGCGGTGCGGCGGCGCTGGCGCGAGACGGACACAAGGCCTAGGTGAGGGCCCCAGACAGGAGTGTCGCCATGACCGTCACCATCTTCCACAATCCGAAATGCTCGACCTCGCGCAAGGCGCTGGAGCTGTTGCTGGACAAGGGCGTTCAGCCGACGGTGGTCGAGTATCTGAAGACCGGCTGGGACGCGGCGACCCTGGACCAACTGGCCAAGGAGACGGGCGTGGGCCTGTCGGGGATGCTGCGCAAGCGGGAGGCGAAGACGGCTGAACTGCTGGAGAGCGGGGCGTCCGAGGATGTGATCCGCGCCGCCATGATCGCCGATCCGGTGCTGGTCGAGCGGCCCATCGTTCAGACGGCGAAAGGCGCCCGGATCGGGCGGCCGGTCGAGAGCATTCTGGACATTCTATAGGCCGTCATTCTCCGGGCCGTGCTTGCGCTGCGCCCGGAGAGCGACCCGAAGGGCGGCGCGTAGCAGCCAAAACTCCACGCGCCATGCTTGCCGTAAAGATCGCCTGCGGCGCCGCTGGGTCCCCCGGTCTCGCTATGCTCGCCGGAGGATGACGAAAATCAAGGCGCCTTCAAAAGACCCTAGCGGCTGCGGTTCCGGCGTCGGTCGGTGGCGCGCTCGCCGCCGGGGCGGTCGCTTTCGCGGCGCCAGCGGACGGAAAGGCTGGCGTCGCCTTCGCCGCCGAACTTTGAGCTGACCGCCAGGTTGCGGCGCACCTGCCATTCGACATTGACCGCCGCCCCGCCTTCGCCGCCGCCGATGATCTCCAGATAGACGTCATCGGTGATGTACCGGCCGCCGGCGACCGTCAGGCTGGACGCCTCGCCGCCGAAGGACAGGCGGTCAAGGCCCGCCAGTTCGCGCAGGTTGCCGATCACGTCGAAGCCGCCGCCGCCGGCCAGGGAGGCCACGGCCGAGGCCAGCTGCGCCGCCTCGAAGCCTGACAACTGGGACGCCGAGCGGCCGAACAGGACCTGCGACAGGATTTCATCCTGGGGCAGGGCGGGGGTCGAGGTCAGCTCGATCTTGGGCTGGGCCGCGGTGCCTGTGACCTTGATGGTCGCCGTCAGGGCCGGGTCTTCGCGCACCGCCGCCAGGTTCAGGCGGATGCGGGCCGGATCGGTCGACAGGATGACCGAGCCGCTGTCGTCGAAGACGAAGCGCTTGCCTGCGAACTCATAGTCGCCGCGCACCACATTCGCCGTGCCGCTGAGCTGCGGCTGAGAGATGGTGCCGCGCACGCGGGCGTTGGCGGCCAGTTCAACGTTCAGGCCGCGTCCGCGGACGTGGATTTCGCGCCCGGTCAGATTGAGGTTGAGGCCGATCTGCGGGCCGCGCGACTTGACCTCGGTCTCGACGGGATCGCCGCCGGGACGGTTGATCTCGACCACCTCCATCTTCACCACGCCGTTTGAGCCAGGCAGGTTGGGCGAAATGTCCGCCTCGTCGATCTTCAGGTCGCCGCTGAGCTGGACGTTGCCGTCCGCGCCGCGCACCGCCGTCAGGACTCCGTTGGCGCGGGCCTTGGCGATGTCGTTGTCGATGACCCGGAAGCGGGTCAGTTCCAGCCGCAGAGTCGAGCCGGAGCCCTGGCGCAGACCCAGCTCGCCGCTGCCCGTCACCGT
Source organism: Candidatus Brevundimonas phytovorans (assembly GCA_029203145.1). NCBI lineage: Bacteria > Pseudomonadati > Pseudomonadota > Alphaproteobacteria > Caulobacterales > Caulobacteraceae > Brevundimonas > Candidatus Brevundimonas phytovorans. The sequence goes on along the minus strand of CP119309.1, from coordinate 1,932,300 downwards.
GCCCTTGACGCCGTCGGCGCCCTCGAAGCGTTCGATCACGGCCTGGTTGCCGTCGAAGCGGCTGGCCAGGGTGACGCCTTCAAGACGAAGTCCGGTGGCGCTGTCGCGGAAGGCGCCCTGGGTCAGGTCCAGGCGGCCGTTGAGGCGGGGCTCGTTTAGGGTTCCGCCGAGGGTGGCGCGCGCGGCGACCTGGCCCGACAGGGATTGGGCGCCGCCGAGGAAGAGGTCCCAGATGGGCTGGATCTGGCCGTTGACGGCGACCTGGCCCGACATGTCGCGGGTGCGGGCGACGGCCAGCCGCAGCGGGGCGGCCGAAGCCTCGACCGGCAGGCTGATGTCGGCCGAGGCCTGAACCGCCGCGCCGTCGTGGGCCTGGGCCCGCAGGCGCAGAATATTGTCGCTCAGGTCAGCGTTGAGCGTGCCGTCCACGGCCAGGCCGCGGGGCGCGTCGATGCTGCGAAGCTGTTTCAGGTCGATGTTGGCCGACCCGTTCAGGGTGGCGCCCGCGCCTTGCAGCGAGACGCGGCCGGTGACCTGACCGCGCAGGTCGGGGGCCAGGGACCCCATCTCGACATTGGTCAGATCCGCCTGAATGGCGCTGCCGGCCTTGTCCTGGCGCAGTTCGCCGGTCAGGACGCCGCCGCCGACGCCCAGATCGACGCGGACCACACGGCCGTCGCCCTTCAGGGCGAGCACGGCTGGGGCGCGGGTGGTGAAGGCGACCTCGCGCACACGGCCGCCGCCGCGCAGGGTGATGGTCTGGGCCAGAGCCTGACCCTGGCCCTGGCGGGCGTATTCGCCGGTGCCGTTGAACTGGACCGGGGTGGCGCCCCCGACGTCGGCGGACAGGGTGAAGGGCAGGCGATCCAGCGTGCCCTGACCCTTGAGCGACAGGCTGCGGATCACCCAGGTCGATCCGGTCAGGCGGACGTTGCGCCCGGTCACGTCGAGGATGGCGCTCTGATCGCCGCCGCCGTCGGTCAGACGCACCCGGCCATGGGCCTCGCCCGAGGCCAGGAAGGCGCCCTGACGCGCGGTGAAGGTCAGGTCGGCGCTGGAGGGGAAGTTGTTGGACAGGGCGATGGCGCCTTGCGCCGTCACGCCGCCGGCGTTGAGGTCCACCTCGGTCAGGCGAAGGCGCTGGCCGCCGAGGAAGAAGTTCCCCGAGGCCCGCGCCGGGCCGTAGTTGGAGCCGGAGTTGAGCACGATCCGCCCGTCGGACGCGTCGGCGCCCTTGCGGAAGCTGAGGATCAGGTCGGCGTTGGTCAGGACCAGACCGCTGGCGGAGACCTTGTCGAAGGCGGCGCGCAGGTCGGCGCGGGGTTGGGCCAGGGTGCCGGTCAGGGCGCCGTCGCCGCTCATGGCGCCGTCGATGGCGACCGGGCCGACGCCGAACGGGCCGCGGGCGTTCCAGTCGAGGGCCAGACGCATCTTGCCGCCCTCGATCAGGCCCTTGGCGCCCATGCGGCCGGCGGCGCCGGTCAGTTCGCTGCTGTCGATGGCCAGGACGCCGCTACGCCATGAGCCGGCGGCCTTGAGGCGCGGGGTCGGTCCCAGCAGGCGGTCCAGTTCGTCCATGCCGACGCTCATGCGCGAGCCGCGGCCGTCGAAGCTGAGCATCCAGGGGGTCTTGCCGCGCGCCTTGCTGGCCTGGATCGGGCCGCTGAACGACCCCTTGGCGTCGCGACGGATGCGCGAGATGTCGGTGATGTCGGCTTCGCCCCGGAAGCTGAGGCCGCCGGTCAGGCTGCGACCGCCCGATCCGGTCAGGGTCAGGGCCTGGCCCCGTCCGTCGATCTTCTTCAGCAGATAGACGCCGTCGGTGGTCCGCGAGCCCTCAAGCCGCACGCGCGGGGTCGCGCCCAGCAGGGCGCCGATGATGCCGGCGGTCGAGCCGCCGACCGCGCGGGCGTCGGTCGTGATGTCGATACGGCCCTTGTTCACGGCGATGTCGAGCGGGCCCGAGATGCGGGCGGCGCGATAGCTGGCCAGATTGGCGTCCTGAAGGCTGGCCGAACCTTGCAGGGTCCAGGTCCTGGCGTCGCCCTTGAACACCCCGGTATAGGTGGCGCCTTCGGCCAGGGTGAAGCCGACCAGGCGGTTCAGCGAGGGGGTGGAGATCGTCAGGCTGACGCCGTCAGGGGCGGTGCGGTCCTTGAGCCGGATCAGTCCGCGCGCCCTGGACTGGATGTTGTCGGCGCTGAGGGTCCAGGCCACGCCCTGGAAGCCTTCGCGCGTCTGGTCCGGCGTGGTGGCGAAGCCGAAGCGGGCGGTGCGGCCGATCCGCTCGACAAAGGGCGCCAGCAGGTCGGAGCCCGAGAAGTCGGCATAGCCGCCGATGCGCGCGCCGTCCTTGCCGTAGCGGCCCTTGACCGACAGGGGGGTGAAGTCGCCGGTCTTGACCTCGATGTTGACGATCTCGCCGTTGATCACGGCGACGGCCGAGAAGGGCTTGTCGGGGGAATAGCCCAGCGACCCGGCGATCGGCCCGCCCTGAGCCTCATTGGCGCGCAGGTTGACCCGCAGGTTCTCAGGCGTCTTGCCGATGACAGCCTTGAGCAGCAGGTGATCGCCCTTGCGGTTCAGACTGAAGGCGTTGACGTTGACGATCTTGTCGCCCTTGCGCGGGATTTCAGCGTCGCCGGTCAAGGTCCAGCGGCCGTATTCCTTGGAGAAGTCCTCCATCAGTTCGACGTTGGCGCGGAACCGGTCGATGTCGACGGTGATGGCCTGGGGGCCGCTGGGTTCTAGCCGGGGTTCCAGCAGGGGGCGGCGGATCAGGCGGATCTGATCGGCCGTGATCTCCTTGGCATGGAAACGGCGCATCAGCAGGGGCCAGTAGGACCAGTCGACGCGGACGTTGGTGGCTTCGAGCCAGACGCCTTTTTCATCCGTGACCGTGACGCGGTCCAGGGTGAAGTCGTTGAACAGGTCGCCCTTCAGGCCCTCGACGTTGATGCGGCCATATCGGCTGATCTTCTTGCCGGCGACGAAGCTGGTGATCAGGTCGCGCCCGGAATCCGAGACCAGATACATGCGCCCGCCGACGGCCGCGACGAGGGTCAGGGCCAGCAGGGCGGCGACCACGACGCCGGAGACGAAGGCGATCAGTTGCAGGCGCGTGCGCTTGCGCTTTTCCGCCTTGGCGGGCGTGTCGGCGGGGCGTTCCGCTTCGGGTTCGTGAGGCGGGGGAGTGTCGGTCAAAACGCCTGGCCGATGCTGATGTAGAGCTGGAAGTTGCTGTCGCCCTCACGCTTGTCCAGCGGAATGGCGATGTCGGCGCGGACCGGACCAAAGGGCAGCTTGTAGCGGACCCCGACGCCCGCGCCGTAGCGTAGGTTGTTGAAGTTGGGCGTTTCCTGGAAACCGATGGCGCCGGCGTCGATGAAGCCCACAGCCTGGAACTTGGCGCCGATATCCCGCCGCACCTCCAGCGAGGTCTCGAACAGCGACAGGCCGCCGCGCGGGGTGTTGTCGGGCAGACGCGGGTTGATGCTCTGATAGGAATAGCCGCGCACAGAGCCGCCGCCGCCGGAATAGAAGAGGCGGTCCGACGGCACCGTCAGCTCCTCGCCGCCGATGATGGAGCCCATGCGGACACGCCCGGCCAACACCGTCTTGGCGCCATCCTGCAAGGGCAGATAGCCGGTGGCCTGGCCCTCGGTCCTCAGGAACAGCACCGTGTCCTCGCCGGTCACGGCGGTCGGCTGGGCCGAGACATAGAGGCGGAAGCCGGTGGTCGGGTTCAGCGGGTCGTTGGAGCGATCCATGAAGGCGCTGGCCCGCCCCGTCACGATGGCCAGGTCGCGGTCGAAGGTGATCGGCGCCTGAGTGATCGGGTCGAAGCGGTTTTCCGTGTACTGGCCGGCGTCGACGCCCAGGCCGTAGGTGAAGAAGGAGGTCTTGCCGATGCGCTGGGTCAGGTCGGCGTTCACGCTGACGGCGCTACGGTCGTAGGCGTCGGTCTGTTCGTTGACGAGGTAGGAGGACAGCTTCAGCGTCCGGCCCGGTCGGCGCCAGTGAGGCAGGCTGACCTCGCCGCCGAGACGGCTGTCGATGCTGGCGAAACGAAGTCCGTACTTGACCGTCGCGGCGCGTCCGAAGCGGTTGAAGCGGGTCTGGAACACGTCCACGCCGACCCCCTCTGCGGTCGAATAGGTGGCGCCGGCCTCCAGCAGACTGCGCGGGCGGTCTGACAGGCCGACCACGACGGGGCGCAGGCCGTCGGCCGTCACCTGATCGAGCGGCGACAGGGAGACGTTGACGCCGTCATAGACGCCGGTGTCCAGCAGGCGGCGTTCCAGCTCGGCCACGTCCTCGGGATCATAGCGGTCGCCCGCCTTCCAGGGCGCCAGGCCAGCGACCCATTCGGGATTGGTCGGGCCGCGCGTCCGCACCTGCAAGCCGTCGAGGCGGACCAGAGCGCCCGAGGCGATGTTGAAATTGGGCTGGACCGTGAAGGTGGCGTGATCGACGACGACGCGGCGCGGTTCGGCCTTGGCGTCGGCATAGCCTTCGCGGGTCAGGCCCGCCACGATGCGGCCTTCGGCGGCCAGGACGTCGGGGGCGCGTCCCGGCTCGCCGGGCGTCAGGGCCATGTCCTTGGTCACGACCTGCTGGGTCACGGCGTCGGGAACGGGCGCGAGCCAGTTGACCCGGGTCTCGTCGAGCATGAAGCGGCGGCCGGGCGTGACGGTGACGATCGCAACGGGCTTGTCCTCGCCCTCGACGTCGTCCTCAAGCGTCGGCTGGTAATAGCCTTCCGAGCGCAGCAGGGCCTGGGCGGCCTCCATCGCGGCGCGGGCGCGACGACGGGCCTCGAACCGGTTGGCGGGGGCGGCCTCGACCTGACCGATCGCCTGTTCCAGCTGGCGGCGCAGTTCGCTGTCGATCTCGCCGCGAATCTCGGCCTTGGGCTCGGCCGCGACGGCGGCAGGGCTGCATGCCGCCCAGAGCGCCAGGCCGCTGAGGAGGGGGGCGGCGAGAAGGAGAGGGGGCCTCGACGTCAAACTGGAGCCTTGGTTTCAGAGCGCAACGACTGGAGCGGACGCCGTTCTGGCGGAATCAGTAGAACAGCGTATCGCTTTCCGGTTGCACCGTCTGTTCCGAGGTGCGTTGTTCGGGCGGCAGGGTGTCGACCGGCGGCGGGGCGTCGGTCGGGATCGGCGCCTCGGCCACCGCGGGGGCGGCCGATTCTTCAGCGGCGGGCGCGCTCGGCTCCTCGGTCTGGACCTCGACGGCGTCGTAGTCGTGATCCGAGGCGGGATCGCTGCAGGCGGCGAGAAGGGCGGCGGCGCTGAGGCTGGTCGCCAGCAGCAAACGTTTTACAATCAACTGGTTCATCTGAATTTCTTCCCCCTGTGGGGTGGCAAACGCCGTCTGCGGCGCTGGGTTCCGTCCTTTGTTGACTGAACGAGAATGAACCGCAACTGAACCTTTCGCGTCACAGGGCGTCAGAGACGAATTGGCCATTCGGTCAGGGCCCGATCCAGGGTCTGGGTCGGGCGGTCGGGGCTGACGACGGCGGCCAAGGCGAGCTCGTGCGGCGCAGCGAAGCGCGGCGCCGGCGCGGGCTGGACGATCCCGGCCTCGATGAAGGTCCCACGGGCCTGATTGTGCGGATGGCCGGCGGCTTCGCCCAAGGTCAGGACGGGGGTGACGCAGGCCTCGGTCCCGGCGAAATGCGCGCCCCAGTCGTCGCGGTCGCGCGTGGCGAACAGGGCGGTGAAGCGGGCCTGAAGCGCGGGCCAGTTCTGGCGGTCGAATTGGGGCGCTTCGTCCGGGGTCAGGCCGAGGCCGGCGATCAGGGCGGCGTAGAAGCGCGGCTCCAGCGCCCCGACTGCGACGAAGCCCCCGTCGCGACAGGCGTAGCAGCGATAGAAGGGCGTGCCGCCGTCCAGCAGATTCGTTTCGCGCTGGTCGTTCCATAGGCCGCGGGCGCGCAGGGCGTGGAACAGGCTGGTCAACAGGGCCGAGCCGTCGGTCATGGCGGCGTCCACGACCCGCCCGTGACCGGTGGTCTTCGCCTCCAGCAGGGCGGCCAGGACGCCGCTGACCAGCATCATGGCCCCGCCGCCGTAGTCGCCGACCAGGTTGAGCGGGGGCGACGGCGGCTGATCGCCCGGGCCTATCGGATAGAGGGCGCCGGACAGGGCCAGATAGTTGATGTCGTGCCCCACCTGATCGGCCATTGGCCCGGTCTGGCCCCAACCGGTGACGCGGCCGTAGACGAGGCGTGGATTGCGCGCGGCGCAGACCTCTGGTCCCAGGCCCAGCCGCTCCATCACGCCGGGGCGGAAGCCTTCGATCAGGGCGTCGGCGCTCTCGATCAGGGTCAGGACCCGGTCGCGGTCCTCGATCGATTTCAGATCGACCGGCACGGCGGGGCGGCCGCGGTGCAGGACCGCGCCGCCGACCTCCTCGAACACGGCGGCCGGCGCGCCGCCGCCGCGAGTCAGACGCAGGACCTCGGCCCCCATGTCGGCCAGCACCATGCCGGCGAAGGTGACGGGCCCCAGGCCGTCGATCTCGATGATGCGTAGTCCAGAAAGCGGTCCCATGCGGTCAGGCTAGACCGGAACCTCGCCTGGACGAAAAGAGATTCTCGGGGGCGGGAACTTCAGACGCCGGCAAGCCTTTCGTGGGGACGGGGCGGAAGATCGCTTGCCCTCAAGGCGGCGGCCCGGCACGGGAGGCGCTGGATCAACTGACGACCGGAACTATTGTGACTGAAGCTGAACGCATCAACGCCCTGCTCGACATCGTCGACGGCGACAGAACGCAAGATGCGGAGACCAGCGCCAAGCTTGTGGTCCTGGGGCTGGCGGAGAGGTCGGGCAAGCCCGTCAAGCTGCGCCCCACCAACGCCGGCTGGAACCTGATGGGCCAGTTGGGCCGGCCGTTCCGCGTCGAGTACGGATAACTTCGGCGTCTGAACGCGCAAGGCGGCGGGCGAGGTTTTCCTCATAAAATAAGCGCCTTCCGGTCTGGCGGCCCTTGACCTGCCGTCGCGAATGAACCAGAAACCGCCTCCGCAAACAGGCGCTGCGCCGGTTTGTGATGAAGCAATCCAAGTGGTTGATTTCAAAGAGTGTGCGCCCCTAGCTCAGTTGGTTAGAGCATCTGACTTTTAATCAGAGGGTCCTCGGTTCGAGCCCGAGGGGGCGTACCATTTTCTCCCTGTAATTCCAGAACCTTGCTTGGCCCGACTGAATGGACTTGGTCCGTGGGGCGCTGTTTGGGCCCATATGGGGTCCAACCTGCTCGGCATTCTCATCGCGTTTCAGGCGGTTTCGATAGCCCTGTGTCGAGCAGGGTTGGCGATACAAATTCGAGCTGAGCCTCTGCTCTTTCGAACCGACGCTCATTTTAGATTCGCACCGGTTGACCCTCAAAGGGCAGGCGCGCGTGGAGGTGCATCCGAGCGCTGGCCGACTTCGGCGCCAGGCCACATGCTGGCGAGTTGATGGTGCTTGCCGCGCGGCGAAAAACCGCTGGCCCCCAAATCTGAACGTTTGTATGAAATCTCGATGAGCAAGGTTCTAGTCATCGGCGCCGGCCATGCCGGTGGATCCGCCGCCGCCTTCCTGAGGCAGTACGGTCACCAGGGAGAAATCGTTCTGGTCGGGGACGAGGCCACGCCGCCCTATCAGAGGCCGCCCCTGTCCAAGGGATGGCTGGTCGGTTCGATGGACGTCGATGACATCCTGCTACGGCCCGAAGCCTTCTATGTCGCCCAGGGCGTCGATCTCAGGCTGGGCGTCACGGCGACCTCGATTGATCGACAGGCGAAGGCGGTCAGGTTTTCGGACGGAGCGATCGAAGGCTATGATCGCCTGATCCTGGCCACGGGGTCCACGCCGCGAAGGCTGCAGATCCCTGTCCACAGCGACAGCCGATTGCTGGAACTGCGAAGCCTGCCGGACGCGACGCGGCTTAAGGCCGCTCTGGGGCCGGGCAAGCGATTGGCGATCATTGGCGGCGGCTACGTCGGGCTGGAGGCTGCGGCCTCGGCGCGGCGGTTGGGGGCAGAGGTCGTCGTGCTGGAACGGATGGAGCGGATTCTGGCCCGGGTGGCCTCCGACACCCTGTCCACATTCTATGCGGATCGCCATCGTGTCGAAGGCGTGGACATCAGGACCGGTGTGGAGGCGGCTTCGATCTCGCCCGGTCGCGTGACGCTGACGAACGGCGACGCGGTTTCGGCGGACGCCGTTCTGGTCGGCATTGGCGCGACGGCCTGCGATGACCTGGCCCTGGCGGCGGGCCTGGAATGCCGGGACGGCGTTCTGGTGGATCTGGAGGCTCGGACCAGCGACCCGGACATCTACGCCATCGGCGACATGACCCGCCGACCCATGCCGCTCTATGACTGCAGTCACAGGTTGGAAAGCGTGGGCAACGCCCTGGAGCAGGCCCGCCAGGCGGCTGCGGCGATTACTGGCCGTGCGGCGCCCCCGGCGGAGGTTCCGTGGTTCTGGTCCGACCAGTTCGATGTGAAACTGCAGATCGCCGGCCTGCCGTTCGGGGCGGACGGGGAGGTGGTGCGGGGCGATCCCAGGCGGGCGGGCTTCTCCGTCTTCCATCTGAAGGGAGAACGGATCGTCTGCGTCGAGGCGGTGACGTCGGCGCCGGCCTTCATGTTCGGCAAGCAGATGATCGCCAGAGGCGCGTCAGTGGATGCGGTTCGTCTGGCGGATTCGGAAATGCCGCTGAAAGCGGCATTGCGAGATTAGACGTCGGGCCGTCTCAGCGCCGATGTCCACAGCGTCGTCAGTTCATTGACCAGGGTGGTTTTCGACACCGGCCAGTCGCCGCTGACGGCGTCGAGCATGGAACGCTCCAACTGGATGATCAAAAGGCGGGCGCGTAACAGGGCTGTGTCGCGTGAACAATTCCAGTGGCGGCCATCGGCGACCAGGGCCTCGGCGAAGTCGCTCAGATAGTGCAGTTGCGGGGCGATAAAGGCCGCACCAATGTCGCGCACGATGGAGCTTACCTCCCTCTGATAGGCCTGCCACTGATCGTAGGCTTGGCCCAACCAGACGCTGACCGCCTTTTCGTCGGCGATCGGCAGGGCGGCGAAGTGGCGATACATGGTCTCCGCACGGCCGAACATCTGGGCGACGACCGCACGGGTCACGTCGCTCTTGTCGGTGAAGTGAGAATAGAAGGTGGCCCTCGCCACGCCGGCCTCAGCCAGAATGTCCTCGACCGTCATCTGGGCGAGGCCGCGATCCGAAAGCACCTTGCTGGCGGCGGAAAGGATGGCCTGGCGTGAGCGTGATCTTCTGCCGTCTGCGGCCGGGCGTTTGGCGGTGGCGTCCATGCCGACTCCATGACGAAGGGGTTGGTCCGAGTTATAGGCCGATTTCGCGTGGGGGCACAATTTGCTCGCCACAAATACGCATTGCAATCATATTGGATATAATTAATTTCATAATGCGTAGTCGGAGTGAGAAATTGGGGCGGGTTTCGGGGAAGGTGGCGCTCGTCACAGGCGGGACGCGGGGGCTGGGACTGGCGACCGCGCGGCTTCTGGCCGATGAGGGGGCTCGGGTTTTCGTCTGCGGCCGCACAGCGCCGGACAATCTGGAGGGGCTGACCTTCCTGCCTTGCGACGTTCGTGACCCGGAGAGCGTGAATGCCCTTTTCGTCGCCATCACCGAGCAGGCGGGCGGCGTGGACGTCGTGGTCAACAACGCCGGGGGCTCGCCGCAGGCTGACGCCGCCACGGCCTCGCCGCGCTTCGCCGAGAAGATCGTCGGGCTGAACCTGATGGCGCCGCTATGGGTGTCCCAGGCCGCCTATCCGCACATGAAGGCCCACGGCGGGTCCATCATCAACATTTCCAGCGTCTCGGCGCTGCGTCCGTCGCCGGGGACCTCGGTCTATGCGGCGGCCAAGGGCGGGCTGCTGGCCCTGACCCGCAGCCTCGCCAACGAATGGGGGCCGGAAATCCGCATCAACGCCGTGGTCGTCGGCTATGTCGAGACGGAGCAGACGGAGGCCACCTATGGCGACGCCGAAGCCCAGGCCCGTATAGGGCGCAACATCGGCGCGAAAAGACTGGCGCGAGCTGAAGAAGTCGCGGCGGCGGTCGCCTTCCTCGCGTCGGACGCGGCCTCCTATGTTTCGGGGGCCGTGCTGGAGGTTCATGGCGGAGGCGAGCGGCCCGCCTTTCTGGACATCGCCCAGGACAGGGCCTGAGGAGCGGATGATGCGCAAGAGCTTCACGCCGGTGCGGATCGGCCCCGCGACCCTGACCAATCGGTACATCCGGTCCGGGGCCAATGAGATGATGACCTGGGAGCAGGCGCCGTCGCAGGCCCTTCTGGCCTTCCACGAGCGGTTGGCGGCCGGCGGCGTTGGCATGACCACCCTGGCCTATGTCGCGGTGTCGCCTGACGGCCGGACCTTTGCTGAGCAGGGCGTCATGAGCGAGGCCAGCCTGCCTCAGTACCGGGCGGTGGTCGACGCGGTGCACGCCCACGGGGCCCTGGCCTCGGCCCAGATCACCCACGGCGGCAGCTTCGTTCAGCACAAGGAGCTGAGCACGCGTCGCGCCCGCTCGGCCGACGGCGGTCTGGACATGGTCGGCATGATGGTGGGGCGTCTGTTCCAGCACCAGATGACGCGCGCCGACATGGACGAGGTCATCGCCGAGTTCGTGCTGGCGGCTGAACGGTGCCGCACGGCCGGATTCGATGCGGTCGAGATTCACATGGGGCACGGCTATCTTCTGAACCAGTTCATCTCGCCCCTGTCCAACCATCGCAAGGATGAGTACGGCGGCTCGGCCGAGGCCAGGGTGCGCTTCCCCGCTGAAGTCCTGAAGGCGGTCAAGGCGGCTGTGGGGTCAGACCTCGCCGTCCTCGCCAAGATCAACCTCTATGACGGGGTCAAGGGCGGCGGCACGGTCGAGGACGCCATCGTCACCGCCCGGGCGCTGGAAGCCGCCGGCGCCGACATGCTGGTGCTGTCGGGGGGGCGGAACGTCGAATCCGCCTGGGCGATCTTCAACAGCCCCTTGCCCTATGCCGACCTGAAGACGCTGCATCGTGGCCTGAAGAATGTCCTTCAATTCGCGCTTCTGAAAGCCATGACGCCGAAGTCGGCCGTCTTTCGCGAACTGTATTTCCTCGAGGCCGCCCGGCGCGTGCGCGCCGCGGTCGCCTGCGGCATCGGCTATGTCGGCGGGATGCTGAGCGCCGAGGCCGCAGAACAACTGCTGGACGAAGGTTTTGACGCCGTCGTCATGGCGCGGGCCCTGGTCCACGAGCCGGCCCTGGTCAACCGGTTCAAGGACGATCCCGCCGCCCGGTCTCACTGCATCAGCTGCAACCGCTGCGTGGCCACGATGTACACGCCGGAAGGTCTGTTCTGCCCGATCAGCGGCAACGACTTCCCGCAGGCTATGAACCAGACGCCGGCTGTGGCGCGCTGACAGGAGAATAATGAATGACGTTTCAGGACAAGGTGGTGGTGATCACCGGCGCGGCCTCTGGCATTGGCCAGGCGACGGCTGTTCGGTTTGCGGCCCAGGGCGCCGTGGTGGCGCTCGGGGACATCAATGAAGAGGGTCTGTTGGCGACCCGCGCCCTTCTGGGCGAGGATGCTCGTGTCAGCCTGCACCGGGTGGATGTCGGGGATCCGGCGGACTGTGAGGCCTTTATCGCCGCGGCGGCCAAGGCGCACGGTCGCATAGACATTCTGGCCAATGTGGCGGGCGTGCTGGACTGGTCCCCGCTGGGCGATTTCGACGCCGCGCGCTGGAACCGCCTGGTGTCGATCAACATGGGCGGGGTCTTCTTCCTGAGCCAGGCGGCGGCGGCGCACCTGAAGGCGACCCAGGGCAATATCGTCAACGTCGCCTCGGCGGCCGCCCTGGTCGGCATCGCCTACAACTCGGCCTATTGTGCGAGCAAGGCTGGCGTGGTGGCCATGACCAAGGCGATGGCGATTGAACTCGCCGGTGATCAGGTGCGGGTCAATGCGGTCTGCCCTTCAGGGGTGATGACGCCGATGATCATGGCGGCGGGTCTGCCCGAGGGGGCGGACATGAACCTGATCGGGCGTGCGGCGCCCAAGTTGGGTCGGCTGATCGAAGCCGACGAGGTGGCGGCCTCCATCCTGTTCTTGGCGTCGAACGACGGCCGCTCAATTACGGGTTCGATCCTGGCCGTGGACAGCGCCCAGACCGCCGGCTGAGGGGCAGGGCGGTCTGTACGCAAAGAGGCCCGGAGATCGCTCTCCGGGCCTCTTCTTTTTGGGGCGACCTGGCTGGGCCTATTTCAGAACCTGGAAGGACTCGGCCTCAGGAGTCCGCGACGCATTCCAGTAGTCGACCAGGCGATAGGGCCAGGACATGAAGTTCCGTCCCTTGGAGTTGTTGTAGTAGCTCTTGGCCTTGGGGTGGCTCCAGATCATGTCCTGCATGCGCGTCTCGATCTGGCGGTTCCAGGCGTCGAAGGCGTCGCGGGTCGGTTCGATGCCGTGGCCGTCTTCGGCGACGACGCGATCCAGACATTCAATGATGTAGTGGGTCTGGGCTTCCGACAGCAGGTTCTGGCCAGCAGCGTGGTTGGGCGCGCTGTTGGGACCGACGGTGAGGAAGAAGTTGGGGAATTGCGGAACCGTCACGCCGAGATAGGAGCGCGGGTCTTCATCGCCCCAGATCTCGCCCAGGCTGGCGCCCTCTCGTCCCACGACGGTCAAGGGACCGAGCGCCTTTGCGGTGATGAAGCCGGTGGCGAAGATGATGATATCCGCTTCGATTTCCTCTCCGTCGGAAGTCACGACGCCCGTCTCGGTGATGCGCGTCACCTCGGTGTTTTCTAGGCGCACATTGGGGTGACGCAGGGTGTCGAACCAGCCCGTGTCCAGCAGCAGGCGTTTGGAGAAGATCGGGAAGTCCGGCAGCAGCTTCTCGTAAAGGTCGGGGCGGCCTTCCGTCTTGGCCTGCAGATAGCCGACGGCGATGTTGCGCATCATGTCGTTGACCGCCGAGACCGAGGTCGGGTGATCCGCCCAATCCGGGTCCTTCAGCACGTTGACGAACAGGCCGTCGCCGGCGAACCAGTAGACGCGGAAGCGGAACCATTCCTTGTATTTGGGGATGTGGCGCATGGCGAACTGCACGCCTTCCGTGACCGGCACGGCGATCTCGGGGTTGTGCAGCAGCCAGTGCTTATCGCGTTGCAGCACCGTCAGGGACTGGACCTTGTCGGCGATGGCCGGGGCCAGCTGGACAGCGCTGGCGCCCGTGCCGATCAGGATGACCTTCTTGCCAGTCACGTCGATGTCAGAGGTCCATCCGGCGGTATGGACGGCGATCCCCTTGTAGGTGTCCAGGCCCGGAATGGGCGGCAGTTTCCAGCGGTTCAGCGGCCCATGGGCGTTGATCACGGCCTTGGCGGTGACGACCTCTTCGCTGCCGTCGGCCTTCTGAAGCGTGACCTGCCAGCGCTTGGAAGCCTCGTCCCACAGGCAGGCCAGAACCCGCGTGTTGAAACGGGTGCGGTCCCGGATGCTGTACTTGTCGGCCACCCGCAGCAGGTAGTCCTGCATCTCCTGGGCCTTGGGATAATAGGTGGTCCACTCCGGATTGATCTCAAAGGAGTAGGAGTAGAAGTGGCTGGGGGTGTCGACGCCGCAGCCGGGATAGCGGTTCTCGTACCAGGTGCCGCCGATTTCCGGGTTCTTCTCGATGATGACGTGGTCGTAGCCAGCCTCGGCCAGCTTGATCGAGGCGACGATGCCGGTCAGGCCGGCGCCGATGATCAGGACGTTGAAGTCGGACGGCGGCGTCTTGCGTCCCGGAACGGTCGCGCGCGACGGCGGCAGTTCAAAGCCCATCTGCTCCAGCAGCAGGGGCACCTGATCGGTGGGAATGGGTTCGCCCACCGCAACGGACATCATCCGCTGCATGGTTTCGGCGTCGAGCGCCTTGGGCGTCACGCCGGGCGTGCGGGTCAGCACCTGGAACAGCTGTTCGCGCAACTCGTCCTCGAGGCCCGCCGGCATCGGCGTCGGATCGGGCGCCCAGGGCGAGGTGATGTAGGGCTCGAAGTGATCCAGCATGGCCGTATCGCCCGTGAGGTGGACATAGACCATCAGCAGGGTCGGTGTGTGGGCATCGTCCAGGGCGGATCTCAGTTCCGCAGTGGGCTCAAGCGGCAGGGGCCGGTCGTTGGTCAGCAAGGTGAAATCCTCCCTCGATCTAGAATTTGAACATTTGTATGATTTCTCGAGGGATGCAAGGGGCTGAAACGCAAAAGACGCAACCGGCCGGGGCCAATTGCGTCCTTTGCGTAGGAAGTCAGGAATGCCTTAGAGCGTGTCAGGCCTCATGATCGCGTCGGTTCCACCGTCGCTGTAGAGGATCTGGCCCACCACATAGTGACCCTTGAGCATGAGCAGATGCAGAATGCTCTCGGCGATCTCGGCGGGCTCTGCATAGTCCTTGACCGCCATGGGATTGGCCTGGGCGACCATGGCCAGCATGTTTTCATCCGCCAGAAGCGGCGCTGTCATGGGGGTCTTCACCACGCCGGGCGCCACGGCGTTGAGCAGCAGTCCGGCGCCGGCCCATTCCGGCTGGACGGCCGTTCGGCGCAGCCAGCGCGCCAACGCCAGCTTTGAGGTCATGTAGACGGTCCAGGGATTGGCGGTCAGTCGTGTCTGGGCCAGGGCTTCGTCGCCGTCGAGGCAGGCGGCGACCACGTCCTCGTCGCCCCCCAGCAGCGCCGCCGTGGAGCAGAGGACGACCGCGCGACCGCGCTCGGCCCGCGCCAGCAATGGCCGCAGGCCTTCGAGCGTGGCCACGGCGCCGAAATAGTTCACCGCCAGGGTGACGTCGGCAATGTCCGCGCGCGACAGGCCCGCAGCGGCCACCACGCCGTCGAGCACGCCGCCTGACAGACGCTCGGCCTCGACGACCAGGGCGGCCCGGCCTTCAGCGGTGGCGAGGTCGGCGATGATCTCGGCCTCTCTCAGATCGACGCCAATGACCTGATGGCCCTCGGCCTTGAGGGCTTGGGCGACGGATTGGCCGATGCCCGAGGCGGAGCCGGTGACAAGATAACGACCCATTAGCCGAACTCCACGACAGAAAGGATATGATTGGTTGCGTCAGGCCAGATGTAGTCGAGCTCGATCACCAGGCTGTCGCCCGTCGGCCCGTTGATCAGAAGGTCCGTCGCGATAAAGGCCTGCACGCCGTTGCGGCCATAGGCGTACCGCGTGACGTCGCCGAAGACGGGGGAGGCGTCCAGGCGTCCATCGACAACGGGATCGCCCGCCATCGGACGATTGTAGGACACGGTGATGCGGTCCTTCAGAAGCGGATCGCTTTCAGCGGCCTGCTGCAAGCCGATCATGGTCGCCTCAAGGTCATCCAGACTGTCGGTGAGAATGCCGAGGTGGAAGGCGTATTCGGGGTCCTGCACCTGGGCGGCGCGCAGGGCGGCGACGGACGGATGTTCGTCAGGCTGGCCGAACTTCAGCGCCGCCCTGACGGCGTCGAAATAGTCACGTTGGGCGGGCGGGCAGGCCGAGACATAGACGATGCCGTCGCCGCGAGCATGGTGCTGATTGGCGGTGACAAAGCGGTAGAAGGCGCCTGCGGGCAGCGGCAGTTCCTGGGTCTTGATAAACCCCAGAAGCGTCAGGAGGCGCTCGGCGGCCTTGGCGTCTTCGGCTTTGGGATAGTGCAGGGCCGTATGGCCCATGGAGCGTCGTGACGTGTCGTGGATGGTCATGGTCTTGATCTCCCTCCCCAGGATTTCGCCAAAATGAATATATGTATGAAAACTAGCGGGTCGCGCGGTTTCGGCAAGAGCGAATGGAGGGCGTCGGATCAGGCATGGTCGCGCAGACGCGTCTTCAGCACCTTGCCGGCCGGGTTGCGGGGCAGGTCCGGGACGATGCGGATCGAACGAGGCGCCTTGTAGTTGGCCATGATCTCGCGGGCCCAGGCCAGCAACTCGGTCTCGGTTAGTTGCGCGCCCGGACGCAGCACGATGAAGGCGCGCCCGACCTCGCCCATGCGTTCGTCCGGGACACCGATGACCGCTGCGATCTCGACGCCGGGATGCTCCGACAGGACCTTCTCGATTTCGGCCGGATAGCAGTTGAAGCCGCCGCAGATATACATGTCCTTCTTGCGGTCGGTGACCTTCAGGTAGCCGCGCGCATCAAGAACGCCGATGTCGCCGGTGTGCAGCCAGCCGTCGGCGTCGATGGCGGCGGCCGTCGCGGCGGGGTCGTCCAGATAGCCGCGCATGACGAGGGCGGAGCGGACCCAGATTTCGCCGGCCTCGCCGACAGGCAGGGCTCGGCCCTCGGCGTCGACGCAGCAGAGCTCGACGCCGTCGAGCGGGGGCCCGCAAGTGGACGAAACAGTCTCGGCGTCGTCTTCAGGGCGGCTCATGCAGATGACGCTGCATTCGGTCATGCCGTAGCCGTTCACGACCCGCTCCATGCCCAGTTCGCGGCTCATCCGTTCGATCAGGACCGGAGGGACGGGCGCGGCGCCGGTGATGGCCACACGAAGAGACGACAGGTCACGGCGGCGGTCGGTGTTCTGCAGGGTCAGCAGGGACTGGTAGATGGTCGGGGGGCCGGGCAGGACGGTGATGCGGGCGGCCTCGACGAGGCTGGCCGCGCCCTCGACGTCGAAGATCGGCATGGGGACGATGGCGGCGCCTCGCAGCAGGCAGGCGACCCAGCCGGCCTTGTAGCCGAAGGTATGGAAGAAGGGATTCACGATCAGGAAGCGGTCGCCTTCTCGCAGGTCGATACGCTCGCTCCAGCCGGTGATGACGGCGACGACCTGGCCGTGGGCGGACAAGGCGCCCTTGGGCGCGCCGGTGGTGCCCGAGGTGAAGATGATGTCGGACAGGTCATCGGGCGACAGACGCGCGGCGGCGGCGTCCAGAGCGTCGAGGTCGGCCTCGGCGCCCGCTGCCAGGAAGTCGTCCAACTGATCCAGAAGGACGATGCGCTCCAGGGCGGGGACATCCTCCGTCGCAATCAGCGACGGATAGCGGACGCCGAGGAATTCGCTGACCGTGAACAGCACCCGGACCCCGGCGCGCCGGATCAGGTCGGCGGCCTCGGCGCCCTTGAAGCGGGTATTGAGCGGCACCAGGACGCAGCCGAGGGTCTGGGCGCCGAGGGCGGCCAGAATCCACTCGCGGCTGTTGGGGGCCCAGATGGCGACGCGGTCGCCGTGGCCCAGGCCCATCGCCTGGCAGGCGGCGGCGAAGGCGAGGGCGTCTCGCCACAGAGCGGTGAAGGTCCAGCTCTGGTCGCCCTCGATCAGCGCTGTGGCGTCGGGCCAGCGCTGGGCGGCCCTGCGGGCGGCGTCGGGAATGGAGAGGGGCAGGGAGCTCATCGGCCTCGTGGCTCCCTCGGCAGGCCGAGACCGCGCTCGGCGATGATGTTCTTCTGGATCTCGCTGGCGCCGGCGTAGATGGTGTCTGCGCGCGACATCAGGAACATGTTGGTCAGGCCGTCGAAGCCGCCGTCGGCCTCGGCCAACTCGCCGTCCTGGCCGAGGACGTCCATGGCCAGTTCGCCCAGATCGCGACGCCACGAGGACCAGTAGAGCTTGTAGGTGTAGGCGGCGCCCGACAGGTGGGCGCTGTCCTGGCCTTCGAGCATCCTCAGGGCGTTGAAGCGCATGATCCGCAGACCCGCATGGGCCTGTGCGATCTTCTGACGGATCAGCGGATCACGCGACTTGCCGTTGGCGCTGGCGGCGGCGACGATCTGGTCCAGCTCGGTCTGGAAATGCATCTGCTGGCCCAGGGTCGAGACGCCGCGCTCATAGCCCAGCAGGGCCATGGCCACGGTCCAGCCCTCGCCCTCGGGTCCGACCCGGTCGATTTCGAGCGCCAGGGCGCCGTCGAAGAAGACCTCGGCGAACTCGGACTCGCCGGTCATCTGGCGGATGGGACGAGTTTCGACGCCCGGCTGGTCCATCGGGACCAGGAGGAAGGACAGCCCCTTGGGGCCGACGCTGCCGGCCTCGGTGCGGGCGATGACGAAGCACCAGTCGGCAATGGCCCCCATAGAGGTCCAGATCTTCTGGCCGTCGATGACATAGCGGCCGTCATCGAGGCGGGCCCGCGTCTGGACCGCAGCCAGGTCCGATCCGGCGCCGGGCTCGGAATAGCCCTGGCACCATATGGCGTCGCCGCTCTGGATTGCGGGCAGGAAGCGGCGCTTCTGATCCTCGTCGCCCAGCGCAATCAACGTCGGACCGAGAAGCTCGACCCCCAGATGGCCGACACGGGGCGGGCCCTTGGCGCGGGCGTATTCCTCGGCGAAGACCACCTGTTCGGCCACGGTGGCGTCACGCCCGCCGTACTCGACAGGCCAGCCGATCGTGCTCCACCCGGCCGCGCCGAGGGTCTGTTCCCATTGGCGACGACGCGCGACATGGTCCACCTGATTGACCTGCCCCTTCAGATCATTGAAGGGGCCGTCCAGTTGACTGGCCAGCCACGCGGCGGCCTCTGCACGAAAGGCGGACAGTTCGGGCGCGAAGTCGACGGACATCAGGCCACCTCGAACAGGCCGGCCGCTCCCATGCCGCCCGCGACGCACATGGACACGACCACATATTTCACGCCGCGACGCTTGCCCTCGATCAGGGCGTGGCCGACCAGGCGGGATCCAGTCATGCCGAAGGGGTGGCCGATGGCGATGCCGCCGCCGTTGACGTTGAGCTTGTCGGGATCAATGTCCAGATGACGCTGGCAGTAGAGGGCCTGGGAGGCGAAGGCCTCGTTAATCTCGAACAGGCCGATGTCCTGCATCGTCAGGCCCGCGCGCTTCAGCAGCTTGGGGATGGCGAAGACGGGGCCGATGCCCATTTCCTCAGCCTTGCAGGCCGCGACCTGGAAGCCTCGATAGACCCCCAGCACGGGCAGGTTCTCTTTCTGCGCCGTGGCGAGGTCCATCACCACCTGGGCCGAGGCGCCGTCCGACAGCTGGCTGGCGTTGCCGGCGGTGACGTGACGGCCTTCCTTGATGACGAGTCCGTCCTTGAACACCGGCTTCAGGCCGGCCAGGGCCTCATAGGTGGTGCCGGCCCGGACGCCTTCGTCCGCCGACAGGGTGATCTCTTCCTCGCCCGTCTCCTCGCCCGTCTTGGCGAACAGGGTGCGGGTGGTGGTCAGGGGCACGATCTCGTCGTCGAACAGGCCGGCGGCCTGGGCGGCGGCGGCGCGCTGCTGGCTCAGGGCCGCGAACCGATCCTGGTCCTCGCGGCTGACGTTGTAACGGTCGGCCACCAGTTCGGCGGTCTCGATCATGGCCATATAGGCATGAGGATCGTGGGCGATGACCCGTTTCGAGCGGTTGCGGAAGGTGGGGGCGTGCTTGTTCAGGGTCAGTGAGATGCTCTCGACCCCGCCGGTGACGGCGACGTCGATCTCGTCCGTCATGACGCCGCGAGCGGCCAGAGCCAGGGCGTTGAGGCCGGACGAGCATTTGCGGTCCAGGGTAAAGCCCGACACGGTTTCATCCGGCAGGACCGAGGCGTGGACGCTGAGCCGACCCAGATTGTAGCTCTGGGTGCCCCAGTGGTTGCCGACCCCAAGGTAGAGGTCATCGACTCGGGCCGGATCAATCCCGGCGCGCGCGACGGCGGCGTCGATGACATGGGCGGACAGGACTGGGGCTTCGGTGTTGTTGAAGGCGCCCCGATAGGCCTTGCCGACGCCGGTTCGGGCGGTGGAAACGATAGCGGCTTCGCGCATCAGGCTTGCTCCAGAAATCCGTGCATATTGTTGGGGCCCCAGTAGGCGGTCATCCGAGCGATGAGGCCGTCGGGGTTGAATTCGAAGGTGTCGATGACATCGATCCGGGCCGCGCCTTGCGGCAGGTTCAGATGGACGCTGAAAGCGAAGGCGGCGACGCTGCCGACCACGCGGACCGGCCCGTCCAGACGCAGCCGGGCGCCGGTCGCCATGGATTGCGCATAGAAGGCGTGGATGGCGTCGCGTCCCCTGATGGGTTCGGCGTCGGCAGGATCGCGCACCTCGGCGTCGAGGGCGTAGAGGGCGGCGACGGCCTGGGCGTCGGCGCGGTCGAAGGCGGCGATATAGGCCTCGACGGTCTCCATCATGGATTGGGGCGTCAGCGACATGGCGGCCTCTAGGGGATGTAGCGGCTGATGATGGAGGCGACGCAGGCGGGCTTGTCGTGACCCTCGATCTCGATCGAGACGTCGATCGTCACCTGAACGGCAGCGCCCTTTATCTCGGCGCGGCTGAGCAGGCCCCGGGCCCGGATGCGTGATCCCACCCTGACGGGCGCGAGGAAGCGCACCCGGTCCAGGCCGATATTGAGACCCGACGAGACCCCGTGGACCGTGATCAGGTCCGGCATGAAGGCGTTGATCAGGCTCAGCGTCAGATAGCCGTGGGCGATCGTGCCGCCGAAAGGACCCTCGGCGGCGCGTTGGGGATCGACGTGGATCCACTGCATGTCGCCGGTGGTCTCGCCGAAGCGTGTGATGCGGTCCTGGTCGATATCGAGCCAGTCGGTCACGCCCAGATCACGCCCTTCGGCGGTCAGCAGGGCGTCGGGGGTTGCGAAGACGACCCCCATGGTCAGGCCCTCTGGCTGGAGGCCGAGATGATCTCGCCGGTCATGTAGGAGGACAGGTCGCTGGCCAGGAAGATCATGATGTTGGCGATCTCCCAGACCTCGGCCGGGCGACCAAAGGCCTCGCGCTTGACCAGTTCGGCCAGGGCCTCGTCGGTCGTGACCTTGGCCAGGAAGGGGTGCATGGCCAGACTGGGCGACACCGCATTGATCCTGACGCCGTGGTCAGCGGCCTCAAGGGCGGCGCAGCGGGTGAAGGCCATGACCCCGGCCTTGGCGGCGGCGTAGTGGGCCTGACCCTTCTGGGCGCGCCAGCCGAGGACCGAGGCGTTGTTGACCATGGCGCCGCTCTGGGCCGCGTACATGACCGGCAGGAAGGCCCGGCTCATGCGGAAGACGGAGGTCAGGGTCACGTCCATCACCCGCGACCACTGGTCGTCGGTCATGTCGACCACGTCGACTTCTCCGCCCAGACCGGCGTTGTTGATCAGGACATCGACACGGCCCAGACGTGCGACGGCGGCGTCGCGCAGGGCGTCGACATCCTCCTGGCGGGTCACGTCGCAGACGACGGTTTCGGGGCGGACGCCGACGACCTGGGCGATGGCGTCGGCGGCCTCGTTCAGGCGCCGTTCGTGGAAGTCCGAGATCAGCAGGGTCGCGCCTTCCTCGGCGGCGCGACGGGCGGCCGAGAAGCCGATGCCCGTGCCGGCGGCGGCGGTGACAACGGCGGTCTTGCCCTTTAGCAGGCCGCGCGGCTCGGGATAGGCGGGCGGGGTGTTGATGCGGCTCATGCGGCGTCTCCGAACAGGCGAGCGGCGATCATCTCGCGGTGGCTGGACGGGGAGGTCAGCCAGCTGGCGCTTGATCGCGCGCGTTTGAAATAGAGGTGGGCGTGGTGTTCCCAGGTGAAGCCGACCCCGCCATGCAACTGGATCTGATCGGCCGCGCACTTTTGCAGGGTCTCGGTCGCCCAGGAGGCCGCGACGGCGCAGGCGTCTTCAAGCTCGAGGTTCCGGTCTATGGCGGTGACGGCGTAGAGGACGGCCGAGCGCGAGGCCTCGATCCGAACCATCATCTCGGCCAGCATATGCTTGACCGCCTGGAAGGAGGCGATGGCGCGGCCAAACTGGATGCGGTCCCGGCCATAGGCGACGGTGGCCTCCAGGCAGAAGGCGGCGGCGCCGGTCTGTTCGGCGGCGAGGAGCCCGGCGCCCAGCAGGCGGATGCGATCCTGAGCCGCCTGCGATCCCTGCGACAGGACGGTCAGATCGGCGGCGGCCACGTCGAAGACGACGCGCGACAGGGGGCGGGTGGGGTCCAGGCCGGGTGTGCGGATGATGGTCAGGCCGGGGGCATCGCTCGGGACATGCAGGATGCGCCCGTCGTCGGCAAAGACGATCAGGGCGTCGGCGACGTGGGCGAAGCTGACGTGGTCGGCGACGCCGCTGAGGCGCTGGTTGTCGAGATGGGGCCGGGCGGCCAGTCCGGCCACCGTCATCCGCTGATCGCCCGAGGCGACGCCGGGCAGCAAAGCCGCCTGCTGGTCGTCGTCGCCGGCCATCAGCAGGGATTGAACCCCGAGCACTGCGGTCTCGAAGAAGGGCACGACCGCGAGCCGCCGACCAGTTTCCTCCAAAACCAGGGCCATGGCGGCGGCATCCAATCCGGCGCCGCCGTGGATGTCGGGGATCATCAAGCCGATCAGGCCCATGTCCTGAGCCATGGCGGACCAGAGGGGGGCGTCCCAGCCTGACGGGTCCTCGACGACCGCGCGCAGCCGCTCCAGCCCTGCCGTTTCCGACAGCAGGGACTGGGCCGCGTCACCGATCAGGCGATGTTCCTCGCCGAGCTGCATCAGCCGGCCCCATAGACGGGTTTGGCGGGGGCGCGACCGGCGATCAGACCGTCGATGACCGGCCCCAGTTCATCGGCCCGCAGGCGCGCGCCCTTGTCGTGGGCGGGGCTGTCGGTCCAGCCCTCGGACAGGTGGATGCGTCCGCCCAGCAGCTCGAACACCTGACCGCTGACATGGGCGGACTGGTCGCTGCATAGCCAGGCGATCAGCGGGGCGGTGTTGGCGGGGGCGTAGGCGTCGAACCCGTCCTTGGCCGCCATGTCGAAGCCGCCGGTCTCGGTCATGCGGGTGCGGGCGTTCGGGGCCACAGCGTTGGCGGTCACGCCGTACCGCTTCAGCTCGGCGGCCTGAACCAGGGTCAGACCGGCGATGCCTGCCTTGGCGGTGGAATAGGCGGACTGGCCGACCGACCCCTGGAGCCCCGCGCCGGACGAGGTGTTGATGATGCGGGCGTCAACAGCGTGACCGGCCTTCTGGCGGCTGCGCCAGAAGTCGACAGCGTGGCGGCTGGTGCAGAAATGACCCCGCAGGTGGACGCGCAGCACCGCGTCCCATTCCTCGGGCGTGCAAGAGACGAACATCCGGTCGCGGACGAAGCCCGCGTTGTTGACCACGGCGTGCAAGTCGCCGAAGGCCTCGACCGCGGTTTCAACCATGCGGCGTCCGGCGTCCCAGTCGGCCACGTCGCCCATGTCGGCGACGGCCTGGCCGCCGAGTGCGCGGATTTCTTCAGCCGTAGCTTCGGCCGCGCCCCTGGAGGCGCCGTCCTCCCCGTGCGTGCCGACGCCGAGGTCGTTGACGACGATCTTGGCCCCCTGAGCCGCCAGTTCCAGCGCATAGGCCTTGCCCAGGCCATTGCCGGCGCCGGTGACGATGACGACGCGACCTTCGCAAATTCCAGACATGACTTCTACTTTCCCAGATTGGCGCGTCGGCGGAGGTTCAGAGGCGCTCGATGATAGTGACGTTGGCCTGGCCGCCGCCTTCGCACATGGTCTGCAGGCCGTAGCGGCCGCCGGTGCGTTCCAGGGCGTTGAGCAGGTTCATCATCAGGCGGGCGCCGGTGGCGCCGATCGGGTGGCCCAGGGCGATGGCGCCGCCCATGACGTTGACCTTGTCGTGGGGCACATCCAGTTCCTGCATCCAGGCCAGCGGCACGGAGGCGAAGGCCTCATTGCACTCGAACAGGTCGATATCGGCGATGCTCATGCCCGCCCTGTTCAAGGCGTAACGCGTGGCGGCGATCGGCCCGGTCAGCATCCAGACCGGGTTGTCGGCCCGGACCGACATGTGGTGAATCCGGGCGCGGGGCGTCAGACCATGTTGCTTGACCGCCGCTTCCGAGGCGATGAGCAGTGCGGCGGCGGCGTCGCAGTTCTGGCTGGCGACCCCGGCGGTGATGACGCCGCCCTCATAGACAGGTTTCAGCCCGGCGAGGGCCTCGAGCGAGGTGGTGGGGCGAACAGTCTCGTCGTGCGAGAGACCCGCGAGTGGCGCGATGTCGCGCTTCAGCCAGCCAGCCTTGGTGGCGGCTTGGGCGCGCTGATGCGACGCGAGGGAGAAGGCCTCCATCGCCGCGCGACTGACGCCCCATTTGGCGGCGATCATCTCGGCCGAGTTGATCTGGTCGATCTTCTGGCCGCCATAACGGATGTCCCAGCCCTCGGCGCCGATGAAGGGATTTTCAAAGCCGAAGGCCGCGCCGACGGTCATGGCCGAGGAGATGGGAATACGGTTCATCGCCTGACTGCCGCCTGCGACGACCAGATCCTGGACGCCGCTCATGACGCCCTGAGCCGCGAAGTGGATGGCCTGCTGGGCGCTGCCGCACTGGCGGTCGATGGTGACGCCGGGGACGTCCTCGGGCAGGCCGGCGCAGAGCCAGGCCGTGCGGGCGATGTCGCCAGCCTGACCGCCGATAGTGTCGTTGCAACCCCAGACCACGTCATCGACCAGGGCAGGGTCGAAGGCGAACCGTCCCATCAGGGCCTTGATCGGGTGGGCCGCCAGATCGGCGGGGTGCAGGGTCGCGAGGCTGCCCTTGCGGCGTCCGGTCGGCGTGCGAACGGCGTCGATGATGTAGGCTTCGGCCATCAGGCGATCTCGGTTGCAAAGGTTTGGTCGGGACCGGTGGGGCGCGTGAAGACGCGCGCGGCCACGCGGGTCCGGTGGAAGGCGGGATCGCCCCAGGTGAAGGTCAGGCCGAGGACCCGCTTCAGCACCAGGTGAACGTCGACCTCGTAGCTGTAGCCCATGGCCCCGTGGACCTGCAGGCTGGCCCGGGCGGCATGATCGGCGGCCTCGAGGCAGGCGAGCTTGGCCTGGCTGATGCGGGCGCGGGAGAAGGCGTCGCGGGCGTCGAATCCGGCGGCGGCGGCGTGAAGAACGGGGCGCGCAAACTCGATCTTCACCTGGGCGGAGGCTAGCTGATGCTTGACCGCCTGATAGCTGCCGATCGGCTTGCCGAACTGCTGGCGGTCGCGGGCGTAGTCGACGGCCAGGTCTATGGCGCGCTGGGCCAGACCCAGACCCTGGGCGGCGGCGAACAGGGCCCCCCGATCCAGGGCGTCTTCCCACAGGCGCGCATCGCCAGCGATCTGGCTGCCCCGGACCGGGGTCCATTCGACGGCGAACAGGCGACGGAAGGGGTCGATGCTTTCGCGGCGGGTGAGCGTGACCTGCGACGGTCGCGCCAGATGGGTGGCGCCCTCATGGTGCAGCAGGATGGCGTCGGCGATGTCGGCGTCCGCCACCAGCGGATTGAGCGGGTGGGCGATGGCCACGCGGACCGCCGGATCGACCAGAATGGGCGAGGCCGGGCAGACGGCGGCCAGAAGCGGCACGGCGACGCCCGCGCTTTCGACCAGGGGCTCGGGCAGCAGGTGGCGCCCGGCGGCCTCGGCGATCAGCAGGAAGTCCAGGGCTTTAAGGCCCAGGCCGCCCGAGGCCTCGGGCAGCAGGACCTGGGTCAGGCCGGTCTCGACGATGGCGGCCCAGCGGTCGGCGTCCAGGGCTGCGCCGTCCGACAGCATGCGGCGCAGGCGCAGCGGCTCGCAGGCGTCCTTGAGCACCGTCTCGGCAGCGTCGGCGAACATTCTCTGTTCGTCTGAAAAGATGAAATTCATGCCGGTCTCACCGGGGCAGGCCGAGCATGCGCTCGGCGATGATGTTGCGCTGGATCTCGTTGGAGCCGGCGTAGATCGGACCAGCCAGGGCGAAGATGTAGTCGTCGATCCAGGCGGTTTCGTCGGGCGAGGGGATCAGTTCCGCCTCGGCGCCCAGGATGGCGAGGGCGGTCTGGTGCAGATGGATGTCCAACTCGGACCAGAAGATCTTGTTGGTGCTGGTCTCAGGACCAATGGCCCCGCCGTTGATGATCCGGCTGGCGGTCGAATAGATGTTCAGGGCATAGGCCTCTGCATTCATCCATGCGGTGAGGACATCACCTTCAAGTCGCGGATCGCATTGATCCTTACGCCTTTCGTAAAGCGCTGCCAGCTGGGCCGCCGCCACCTGGTAGCGGGCGGGCGAACGCAGCATGAGGCCGCGCTCGAACCCGGCTGTGGCCATGCAGATCGACCAGCCCTGACCCTCGTCGCCCAGGCGGTTGAAGGCCGGAACGCGCACGTCTTCGAGGAAGATTTCGGCGAAGCCGACGTGGCCGTTCATTTTCTGGATGGCGTTGACGGTGACGCCGGGCGCGTCGAGCGGAAAGAAGATCAGGCTGAGGCCCTTGTGTCGCTCGGAGCCCGGCGTCCGGAACAGGCCGAAGGCCCAGTCGGCGAAGACCGCGCGCGACGACCAGATCTTGTGGCCGTTCAGCACATAGTCGTCGCCGTCCTGAACGCAGGTCGCCCTGACCCCGGCCAGGTCGCTGCCGGCCTGGGGCTCGGACCAGGCCTGGGACCATATTTCGTCGCCGGAGGCCATAGGCGGCAGGAAGCGGGCTTTCTGGGCGTCGGTGCCGAACTCGATCAGGGTGGGGCCCAGAAGGAAGACGCCGTTCTGATTGACGCGTCCGGGCGCCCCCGCGCGGTAATATTCTTCCTCGAAGATCAGCCAGCTGATCAGGTCGAGGCCGCGTCCGCCGTAGGCCTGAGGCCATGTGACCATGCCCCAGTCGCCGGACTTGAGCGTCCTTTCCCATTGGCGATGGGCCTCGAAGCCTTCGCGCGAGGCGTCGAAATGCTCCAGACGCTCGGCCGGGACGTTGGCTTCCAGCCAGGTCCGCACCTCGGCGCGAAACGCCTGCTGTTCGGGGGTGTAGGTCAACTGCATCAGAAGCTGGCCTGCCTGCCGCCGTCCACGAAGGCGTCGCGCGCCGTCTGGCTGTCCTCCTCGGCGTACATCTCAAGCGTGAAGCCCTGCTCGATGCGATATCGGTCCGAGGGGTTGGAGGGTTCGATCAGGTTCAGGGCCTGCTTGGCGATGACCAGGGCGACGCGGCTCTTGGCGGCGATGACGGCGCAGAAGGCGCGGGCCTCGGCGTGCAGGTCGGCCAGGGGCACGACCTTTTCGATCGCGCCGTAGCGGTGCAGGTCCTCGACCGGAATCCGGCCCCCGGTGAAGAAGGCGGCGCGCACCTTCTGGATCGGGACCATGCGCGACAGGAAGGCGGCGCCGCCCATGGCGCCGCGATCAATCTCGGGCAGGGAGAGGTAGGCGCCTTCGGCGGCGATCAGGGCGTCGCAGGCCCCGGCGAGGTTGACGCCGCCGCCGATGACGAAGCCGTGCAGGGCGCCGACGACGGGAATCTCGGCGTCGCGGATGGCCTTGAAGCTCAGGTAGTTGTCGCGGTTCAGTTTGGCGATGCGTTCGGGGTGGGCCTGCATCTCCTTGATATCGACGCCGGCGCAGAAGCCGCGGCCCTCGGCCCGGATCAGGATGCAGCGCGCTTCAGGATCAGCGGCGGCCTTCTGAATCAGGCCAGGCAGCATCTCCCAGCCCTGGGTGTCGAAGGCGTTGACCGGCGGGTGATCGAAGACGATCTCGGCGATCCGGTCCTTGACGGTGAGTGAAATCGGCATGTCGCGCTCACGAAACGGGGGAAAGGAGGTCGGGGGAGGCGAGGGCGTCGAGACGTCCGATCGCTTCCTCGACAATGCGGTCGACCAGGGCCTGGCAGGTCGGGATCTCATGGATGCGGCCGCCGATGACGCCGGTGGCCATGACGCCGTTGACGACATCGCCGTCGACCACGGCCTTCTGGATCAGGGTCGGCATGGTGGCGGCCATCAGCACCTGCCGAAGGGGCTGTTCGCCGTGCGTGGCCATGCCCCGGGCAGAGCGCAGCAGGCTCAGGACCGAGGCGCCGGTCTGCTTCTTCATGATCAGGGCGGCCTCAAAGGCGCGCAGCCACATGGCGGCCTGACCTGACTTTTCGATGCGATCCATCAAGGGGGTGCGGACCATGCGCTGGGGAATGCCGTCCAGCTTGGTGGTCAGGACGATCTGGTCGGTCCCTGCCTTGAGATAGGCGGCCTTGGTCGTGTCCGGCACGGGGCTTTCCTGCGTCAGCAGGAAACGGGTGCCCATGGCCACGCCCACCGCCCCATAGGCCAGGGCCGCCGCCAGACCGCGACCGTCGCCGAAGCCGCCGCTGGCGATGACCGGGATGGATACCGAATCCAGCACCTGGGGCAGGAGGACGGTTGTCGCCACCGAGCCGGTATGACCGCCGCCTTCGCCGCCCTGGACATTGACCATGTCCACGCCCAGCTGCTGCATCTTCTGGGCGTGCTTCACCGCGCCCACGGTCGGGATGCACAGGATGCCGGCGTCCTTGAAGCGTCCGATCATCCGGGCGTCGGGACCGCGTCCGAAGGAGACGGCCCGCACCTGATCCCGATTGGCCAGGATCAGATCGACGATCTGCTCGGCGCCCGGCTGGAACATATGGAAGTTGACGCCGAACGGACGTTGCGTGCCGCGACGCACCGCCAGAAGCTTGGCGCGGGTTTCGTCGGGGGTCATGACGGCGGCGCCCAGAAAACCGAAGGCGCCGGCCTCGACGCTGCCGATCACCAGCGAGGGTTCGGCCACCCAGCCCATGGCGGTCTGGATGATGGGCGCAGAACAGCCCAGGCGCTCGGTCAGAACGGTTCTTATGGCCCTGGACGTCATGCTCAGTCGTCCTTGCCGTCGGCGGCGGCCTTGTTGGCGGCGGCCATCGCCTTGGCGTCCATGCCGCCCAGGCTGTTGCCCTGAAGCAGGTCGGACTGGGCGTGGGCGAAGTGGTGCATGTGGAAATGGGCGTCGGTGGCCGTCCGCTTGCCACGCAGGTCCTCGACGTGGTTCAGGGCCTGCTTGGTCAGCCAGTTGCCGAGGCGCGGGCGTTTCGCCAACTCGTCGGCCATGGCCATGACGTCGTCCGTCAGTCGCTCGCGTGTCGACAGGCGATTGACCATGCCGAAGCCATAGGCGCGCTCGGCCCCCATGCGCTCGCCCAGCATGATGAATTCCTTGGCGATGCGCGGCGGCAATTCAAAGCCGTGGGCGAAATACTCGACCCCCGGAATGCCCATGCGGTTCACGGGGTCCTGGAAGAAGGCGTCGTCCGTGGCGACGATGAAGTCGCAGACCCAGGCCAGCATCAGGCCGCCGGCGATGCAGGCGCCCTGGACGGCGGCGATGGTCGGCTTGGGAATGTCGCGCCAGCGGCGACACATGCCGATGTAGACCTCGTGCTCGCGGGTATAAAGGAACTCGGCGCCCGGCTTGTTGACGTGGTCTGGGACCAGGGCCTGACGGTCCCAGCTGAGTGTGACGTCGCGGCCGGGGCTGCCGATGTCGTGCCCCGCCGAGAAGTGCTTGCCCGCGCCCGCCAGGACGATGGCGCGCACGGCGTCGTCGTCCACCGCGCGCCGGAAGGCGGCGTCCAGCGCATAGGTCATCTGGCTGTTCTGGGCGTTGTTGAAGCCCGGACGGTTCATCGTGATGACCGCCACGGCGCCCTTGACCTCATAGAGGACGGGCTCGTCCGTCTCGTAGACGACATCGGCGGTTTTGGGCTCGACCAGGCTGTTCAGGTCCATGGCGTCAGCTCCGGACGCCGGCAGGATTATCCTTGAGGACCTTGGCGCGGACGTTGTTGACGTCGATCCTGGCCATGGCGGCCAGTTCGGCGTCGGTCGGGGCCGTCGTGGTCGGGATGGCTTCGGGGCGCCACAGGTCAAAGCCGGTGTTGTCCTGAACCTCCTCGAAGGTCACGCCGGGGTGGAGTGAGACCAGGCGGATCGCGTGCGCCGGGCCGCCGAAATCCATCACCGCCAGATTGGTGATGATGCGGCGCAGGTTGAGCCAGGCCGGGGTCTTCCCGTCAAAGCGAGCCGGGTTGTAGCCGGGGGAGCAGACGTAATCGACTTCGCCGGTGACGAAGGCGCGCTTGGAATGCTGGGTGAAGAAGAAGCTGTTCGGATGGCTGGCGGTGTTGCCGGGGAAGCCCCGGGCGCCCAGCATGGCCGACTTGGGTTGCTTGTGATCGCCGATGACGCTGATGTTGGTCTGGCCGTAGCGGTCCATCTGCACCGGCGACACCATGGCGTGGCGCTTGCCGCCCCACAGGCTGGTGAAGACCCGCTCATAGGGAATCCAGCCTTCGATCTCGACCTCGGCTGAGGACCGACCGGGGCCGAGCGGTTCCGTCGTGTACCAGCACTCGCCGTCCGTGGTGGCCAGGGCGGGGTTGTACAGGGTCTTGCACACGCCGACCGCGATCCGGGGCAGGGGGCCGATGCCGGTGCCCATGATTTCGCCGTCTTCGCGCCAGCTCTGGGCGGCGGCGGCGATCATCAGTTCGGCAAGGCTATAGGGCTGCTCGCTCATGTTCGGGCTTCCCTCAGTAAATCGGCCGGCGCAGGGCGCGCACGGCGTCCGGTCCGCCGACGGCGGCCAGGTATTGATCATCGGAGACATCGATGAAGCGGGCGCGGTAGTCGGCCCAGGCTTCGGGGGATGCGGCGGCGTCGCAGTAGGCCTTCAGGTGGGCCATATCGATTTGGTAGTCGGGAGAGGCGCTGGTGGGGTGGGCGCCGAAGGGCGCTTCGGCCACGCCGCTCACCAGGGCCCGCTCGAAGATGTTGAACCGGCTGTTCTCGCGCAGGTCCAGATCGGCGGTGGAGACCAGGGCCTCCGCCGTGACGAAGACCTGATCGGCGGCGCGGGCCAGCAGTTCGTCAAACAGGGGGTCGGGAGACAGGGTGAGGACATTGCCCCGCGCGTCGGAGCGATGGACATGCAGCAGGGCGACGTCCAGCTTGATGGCGGGCATGGCCAGCAGGGTCTCGCCGTCCTCGAACGGGCTGACGACCGTGCGGGACAGTTCAGGCTGCTTGACCAGGTCGGTGCCCAGTCCGATGCGGGTCGGCAGGAAGGGCAGGCGCATGGCGGCGGCGCGAAGCCCCCACTGATACAGGCCCTCGTCCAGCTCGAGAATGTCGAGGGCGCCGGCCTGACGCGCGGCGCGGAAGTGAGGGTCCAGCGGAATCTGGTCCAGGCTGACGAAGGAGAAGATCAGCTTCTTGATCTTGCCGGCCGCGGCCAGCAGACCGACGTCAGGGCCGCCGTAGGCGACGATGGTCAGGTCTTTCAGATCGCTGCGGGCGATGGCGCGGATCAGGGCCATGGGCTTGCGCCGTGTGGCCCATCCGCCCAGGCCGATCGTCATGCCGTCCTTCAACTGGCCGACGATGTCGTCGATGGTCATGCGCTTGTCGATCATGTCTCAGTCCTGAGGCTCGTGGGCCCATTTGTGCCCCCACGCGCTGACGGCCAGACTGGTGGTCGGCGTCCAGGTCGCGGGATCGATGACCAGCCCGTTCCAGCCGTATTCGATGTCAAAACCGCCGGGCGTCTGGACGTAGAAGGAGGTCATCTTGTCGTTGACGTGCTGGCCCAGGGTGGCGGAGATCGGGATGGCGCCCTTGCTCTTCAGCGCCTTGTCATAGGCGCGGCCGACGTCGGACAGGCTGGCGGTTTCCAGCATGATGTGGACGGCCCCGCTGGGGCTTTCGGGCATCTCGCCCAGCGCCAGGCTGTGGTGGCGGCCGTTGGCGGCGTGCAGGAAGGCGAAGCCGATGCCCGGATCGTCGCGTCCGCCGCCCTGCAGGTAGAAGCGGCCCAGATCTGTGTCACGGAAGCCCAGGACCGCCTTGTAGAAGTCATGCGTCTCGGTGAACTGCGGGGCGGTCAGAACCACGTGCCCCAGGCCCAGGTCGCCGTTGTCGCCGGTCACGAAGCCGCTGACGCCGGCTGGCGAACTGAAGGGCGCATAGTCGTAGAAGCGGCCATAGTAGATTTCGAAGGCGTTGCCCGAGGGGTCGGAGGAGCGAACGATCTCGTAGGTCTGGCGGGCGCGCGCCTCCATGACGTCGGCGTGTTCAACCGGGCGACCTGCCGCCTTAAGCTGAGCGACGGCGGCCTCAAAGGCGGTCTTGTCGGCGAATTCCCAGCCCGGAGCGACGAAACGGTCCTGCGTCCCCTTCTGAATCCAGAAGCGGAAGGGGCGGTCGTCAATGCGGAAGAGGGCGACGTCAGGATCGTGCGAAGCCGATTCCATCATGCCCAAAAACTGGGTTGCGAAGGCGCGCCAGGCGTCCAGGTCCGTCGCCTCGACCACGATATAGCCCAAAGAGCTCGCGGACATTGATTTCGTCTCCCCATTCGCGCGCTGCATCACATTTTCCGCGGAGCGCTTGCTTGACGTTTTGCGTAATAAACAATATCGCTTTTTACGCAATATGAAAGTTCAATCCGCTTTCACGCTGAAGGATGCAAGCTGAATGGTCGAAGTTTCTGCATACGTGGGTTCGAAAAACGAAGCGCCCGCAGCAGCCCCGTCGCCGAGTGATTTGATCGAGCGCGCCCGGGCCATGATTCCTGTTCTGAAGGCGCGCGCGTCGCGCTGCACGGCGGAGCGGCGGGTGCCGACCGAGACCATGCGCGAGATGCATGAGGCGGGCTTTTTCCGCATCCTTCAGCCGCGCCGCTGGGGCGGCTACGAGATGGAGCCGAACGTCTTCTTCGAGGTGCAGAAGCTGATCGCCGAAGGCTGTATGTCGACGGGCTGGGTTCTGGGCGTCGTCGGCGGCCATCCCTATCAACTGGCCCTCTTCCCGCATCAGGCGCAGGAAGACGTCTGGGGCGAGGACGACACGGTCCTGATGTCGTCCTCCTATCAGCCGGTCGGCAAGGTCGAACGCGTGGACGGCGGCTACAGGATCTCGGGCCACTGGGGCTTTTCGTCAGGGTCAGAGCACTGCAACTGGGTGCTGCTGGGGGCGATGATCCCGCCGGTGAACGCGGGCGATCCGCCGGACATGCGGACCTTTCTGGTGCCGCGCTCGGACTATCGGATCGAGGACGCCTGGTACACCTTCGGCCTGCAGGGCACCGGCAGTCAGGACATCGTGCTCGAGAACGCCTTCGTGCCCGAGCACCGGACGCACAAGTCGATCGACGGCTTCCTCTGCGCCAATCCGGGTCAGGCCGAGAATGACGGCCCGCTGTTCCGTCTGCCCTGGGCTCAGGTCTTTGTGCGACTGGTGTCCACCGCCGCCATCGGCGGGACGACGGCGGCGCTGAACGGCGCCACCGAGATCATGGAAAGCCGCGTCTCCACCAATACGGGCCGGGCGTCCAAGACCGATCCTCTGCTGATCAACGCCATCGCCCGCGGTCGCGCCCAGATCAACGAGATGGAGGCGGTGCTGCACCGGAACATGGAGGCGCTGATGGCGCGGGCGACTGCTGGCGAAGACATCCCGATGCAGGACCGGGCCATGTACCGCTATCAGTCCGCCAGCGTGGCGCGGCGTTGCGCCGACATCGTTGACGACCTGATGCCGCTGTTGGGCGGCCGCGCCATCTATAACAGCAGCCCTCTGGTCCAGCCTTGGCTGGATCTGAACGCCGCGCGCCAGCATGTCGCCAATGATCCGAACAACATGGGTCCCGATGTGCTCGGCACCCGAGCCGGGCAGGCGCCCGGCTTCGTCTTCCTGTGAGGCGGGCATGACGCGCGCCGCCCTTTCCAAGGCCGTCCACCGCGTTTCAGGCGGCTATGACATCTGCATTCAGGAAGCCGGGTCCGGCCCTGCCGTCGTCTTCATCCACGGTAGCGGGCCGGGGGCGTCCGGCCTGTCGAACTTCCGCCAGAACGTCGACGCCTTTGTCGATGCGGGCTTTCGCGTCATCCTGCCCGACATGATCGGCTATGGGGCGTCGTCCAAGCCGGAGGGCATCGACTATACCCTGACCCTGTTCACTGAGACGCTTTACGAGGCCCTGCAGGCGCACGGGATCGAACGGGCGATCCTGGTCGGCAACTCTCTGGGCGGCGGCGTGGCCATCCAGATGGCCCTGGATCATCCCGCGTTCGCAGAGCGTCTGGTGCTGATGTCGCCGGGTTGCGTCGAGGAACTGCCCGTCTACTTCGCCATGCCGGGCATCGCCAATATGCGCAGCGCCTTCGGCAGCCCGGACTTCAGCCCGGCGGACCAGCGTCGGCTGGCCGAGAGCCTGGTCTATGATCCGGTCCACGTCACCGACGCCCTGGTGGCGGAACGCTACGCCGTGGCCAAGGACCAGCCCAAGGACGTGCTGGCGCGGATGAAGACGCACAATGTTCGGCCGCGCCTCAAAGAACTGAAGATGCCGATTCTCGGCTTCTGGGGCTATCAGGACCAGTTCATGCCGCTGACCGGCATCGACTACTTCCTGGAGGACTGCGACGACGCCCGCTTCATGACCTTCAACAAGGTCGGGCACTGGGTCCAGGTCGAGCGGGCCGAAGAGTTCAATCGCTATACGATCGGCTTCCTCCGTGGCTGATCCCATGAGTGCACCAGACGAGGTCATGGTCGGGCTCAAGGACGCCATGCGGCGTCTGGCGTCCGCCGTCGCTGTGGTTTCGGCTCGCGGGCGAGATGGGGGGCCAGTCGGGATGGCGGCGACGTCAGTCACGTCGCTATCCATGGATCCCGCCTCCCTGCTCGTGTGCGTGAACAGGCAGGCGGGTCTGCACGCCTGCCTGTTCATCGGCACGCGGTTCAACGTCAGCCTGCTGGGGGTCCAGCACCGCGACGTGGCGAACGCCTTCGGGGGGCAGATGGCGCGCGAGCTGCGCTTCGGCGTCGGCGACTGGCGGCCTGACGCCGGGGGCATTCCGGAACTGCTGGACGCCCAGGCCAGCATCAGCTGCGAAGTGGATCGCCTGGTGACCTATGGCACCCATTCGATCGTCATCGGCGCCGTGCGCTCGGTCTCGGTCTCCGGCGCCGTC
Source organism: Candidatus Brevundimonas phytovorans (assembly GCA_029203145.1). Classification (NCBI taxonomy): domain Bacteria; kingdom Pseudomonadati; phylum Pseudomonadota; class Alphaproteobacteria; order Caulobacterales; family Caulobacteraceae; genus Brevundimonas; species Candidatus Brevundimonas phytovorans. The sequence goes on along the minus strand of CP119309.1, from coordinate 1,897,540 downwards.
CAGCCCTTGATCTATCAGGACGGTCAGTACCTATGACGAGCCGCGCGCATTTCGCCGACAAACTGCACCGCGCCCTGCGCGAGGGGCGCGCTGTAGCGCCCCTGATCGAGCAGGACCCCAGCCTGACCATCGACGACGCCTATGCCATCTCCCTGTCCGTGCTGGAGCGTCGCACCGCCGAGGGCGAGGTGGTGGTCGGCAAGAAGATCGGCGTCACCTCCAAGGTGGTGCAGGACATGCTGGGGGTCGATCAGCCCGACTTCGGCTTCCTGACCGACGCCATGTGGGTCAAGGGCGAGATCGACATCGCCGCCAAGGGGCTGATTGCGCCGCGCGCCGAGGCCGAGATCGCCTTCTTCCTCAAAGCCCCCCTGAAGGGACCGGGCGTGACCGAGGCCGATGTGCTGGCCGCTACGGATAAGGTCGCCGCCTGTTTCGAGATCGTCGACAGCCGTATTCGCGACTGGAAGATCGGCATCGTCGACACGGTGGCCGACAACGCCTCGTGCGGGGTGTTTGTGATCGGCGACGCTCATGACGATCCGGCGGCGCTGGACCTGCCGGGGCTCAAGGTCACGGTGACGAAGAACGGCGCCTTCCTGTCGGAGGGGCTGGGCTCGGCGGTGCAGGGCTCGCCCCTGACGGCGGTGGCCTGGCTGGCCAACACCCTGGGACGTTACGGCGTCACCCTGGATGCGGGCGATGTGATCCTGTCGGGCTCGCTCGTGCCCCTGGCGGATGCGGTCGCTGGGGACGAGTTTGAAATGAATCTGGACGGTGTCGGGCGCTGCGTCGCTCGCTTCCGGTGAGAGGTCTGATGACTAGAGTGAAATGCGCGATCATCGGGTCCGGCAATATCGGCACGGACCTGATGGAAAAGCTGATCCGCTATCCCAAGAATCTGGAGTTGGCGGCGGTGGTCGGCGTCGATGCGGCGTCCGAGGGTCTGGCCAAGGCCCGCGCCCATGGCGTGTTCGCCACCCATGAGGGTCTGGCCGGTCTGGCGGCCTGGTCCGGCTATGACCAGATCGGTGTCGTGTTCGACGCCACTTCGGCCTATGCTCACAAGGACCACGACGCCAGGCTCCGCGCTGACGGCAAGCTGGTCATTGACCTGACGCCTGCCGCCATCGGTCCGTTTGTCGTTCCGGCTGTGAACGGCGACGAGAACCTCGACAGCGGCAACGTCAACATGGTCACGTGCGGCGGTCAGGCCACCATTCCGATGGTGGCGGCGGTCAGCCAGGTGGCCAATGTCCGCTATGCCGAGATCGTCGCCTCGGTCTCGTCGCGCTCGGCTGGTCCGGGCACGCGCGCCAACATTGATGAGTTCACCCGCACGACCGCCCGCGCCATCGAGAAGGTCGGCGGGGCCGAACAGGGCAAGGCCATCATCATCCTGAACCCCGCCGAACCGCCCATGATCATGCGCGATACCGTCTTCACTCTGTCCGACGGCGCCGACGAAGAGGCGATCCGCGCCTCGGTCGAGGCCATGGTGGCGCGGGTCCAGGCCTATGTGCCCGGCTATCGCCTGAAGCAGCAGGTCCAGTTCGAGCGCTTTGGCGACAACAACCCTCTGATCATTCCGGGCCGAGGCCCCTTTACCGGCCTAAAGACAGCCGTCTATCTCGAAGTCGAGGGGGCCGGGGACTATCTGCCGCCCTATGCCGGAAATCTGGACATCATGACCGCCGCCGCCAAGGCGACGGGTGAGATTCTGGCCGCGCGCCGACTGCAGAAGGAGGCCGCGTGATGGCGTTCGATGTCACCACTGACCGTCTCTACATTCAGGACGTCACCCTGCGCGACGGCATGCACGCCATCCGTCACAAGTATTCGCTGGACCATGTGAAGACCATCGTCCGGGCGCTGGACCAGGCGGGCGTTTCGGCCATCGAGGTGGCGCACGGCGACGGTCTGTCCGGCGGCAGCTTCAACTACGGCTTCGGCGCGCATACCGACTGGGAGTGGCTGGAGGCGGCGGCCGAGGTGCTTGAGAAGGCCGTGCTGACCACGCTGATCCTGCCGGGTCTGGGCACGGTCGAGGAGTTGAAGCGCGCCTATGACTTGGGCGTGCGATCGGTGCGCGTGGCCACCCACTGCACCGAGGCCGACGTCTCGAAACAGCATATCGGCATCGCCCGCGATCTAGGCATGGACGTCTCGGGCTTCCTGATGATGAGCCATATGATCGAGCCGGAAGCTCTGGCCCAGCAGGCCCTTCTGATGGAGAGCTATGGCGCGCACTGCGTCTATGTCACCGACAGCGGCGGCGCTCTGGACATGGACGGCGTTCGCGACCGACTGCGGGCCTATGATCGGGTGCTGAAGCCCGAAACCCAGCGCGGCATGCACGCCCACCACAACCTGTCGCTGGGCGTGGCCAACTCGATCGTGGCGGCTCAGGAAGGCGCGCTCCGCATTGACGCCTCGCTGACCGGCATGGGCGCCGGAGCCGGAAACGCGCCGCTGGAAGTCTTTGTCGCCGCCGCCGACCGCAAGGGTTGGAACCACGGGTGCGACGTCAACGCCCTGATCGACGCCGCCGAGGATCTGGTCCGGCCGTTGCAGGACCGTCCGGTGCGAGTGGATCGCGAAACCCTCAGCCTGGGCTATGCCGGGGTCTATTCCTCCTTCCTGCGCCACGCGGAGAAGGCGGCGGAAGACTATGGCCTGTCGACCCGGGACATCCTGGTCGAACTGGGCCGTCGTCGCATGGTGGGCGGTCAGGAAGACATGATCGTCGACGTGGCGCTGGACATGCTCAAGGCGGGTCAAGCGGCGACCGTCTGAGCCCATGCGCAGGCTGTCGCTGGACCACATCACCGTCGTCGACGCCACGCCGTCGCAGCTGATCGAAACGGCTGCTGCGGTCGGGTGTCGCGGAGCCTGTCTGTTCCTGCACTCGATGCCGGTGCTGGCCGCCATGCCGGTCTATGACCTGATGACCGACGCCGCCGAGCGGCGCAGGACGCGGGAGGCGATGGCGGCCCACGGCGTCACCCTGGACATGGTCTATCCCTTCACCGTGACGGGGCGGTCGGCGGCGGCGGATTTCGCGCCCCTGCTGGAAACCGCCGCAGAGTTGGGCGGGCGTCGCGCCAACGTCCTCTGTTATGATCGGGAACCGGCCAGACGGCTCGACCTGCTTGGGAGGCTGGGCGAGCAGGCGGCGGCGCATGGCCTGGCTCTGGCGATTGAATTCTATCCGCCCTCGCAGGTTCGCACCCTTGATGAGGCGTTCGATCTGATCGAGGCCCTGGGGCGTGACGACGCGGGCGTAACCCTGGATCTGCTGCATCTCGCGCGGTCTGGGGGGCTGGCGGGCGATCCATCGCGGCTGGCGGACCCTCGCATCCTGATCGCCCAGGTGTGCGACGGGGCGGCTGAAACGCCTTTGGATCAGCGCGAGTTCGAGGCGGGCGCCGAGCGGCGACTGCCCGGCGCAGGTGATCTGAAATCCGCGGCCTTTGTGTCCGCCCTGGCCGCAGACCTGCCGCTGAGCATCGAGGCGCCGCGCCAATCCGCGCTGGTCGCCGGCCTATCCATTCAGGAGCGAGCGCAGGCCGCTGTTACGGCCACGCGCATGATTATGGGAGAAGCGACTTGGCGAGACTGAGAGGCAAGACGGCGATCGTCACCGGCGCGGGGCGCAGCGGCAATATCGGCGTGGCGATCTGCGAGGCCTTTCTCCGGGAAGGGGCCAATGTGGTCGCGACCGACAGGAATGACGACGATGCCGCGGCGGTCAGCGCCAGAATGGCGACCACGGGACGGGGCGACGCCTTCCGTTTCGCGGTCCATGACGTCACCGAGGCCGGGGACTGGGCGCGGGTGGTCGAACAGACTGAAGTCTGGTTTGGCGGCGTCGATGTCCTCGTCAATAACGCGGGCGTCTCCTATCAGGGCGGGCTGATCGACAGCACGCTCGACCAGATGCGCACCGCCATGGCGGTCAATCATGACGCCCTTTTCCTGGGCATGCAGGCCTGTTTGCCCGCCCTGGAAGCCAGCGTGCAGCGCTTCGCCGGAGGCGGGTCTGTGATCAATAACCTGTCGATGGCGTCCTACATGCCCAACGCCAACAACCTGGGCTATCACGTCTCCAAGGCGGCGGGGCGGATGCTGACCCTGTGCGCCGCCACCGAGCTGGGTCCCAAACGCATCCGGGTGAACTCGGTCCATCCGGGGCTGACTGTCACCCCGCTGGTCACTGAAGCCTTTACCGCCTACGCCGAAGCGGGTCTGTGGGAGAGCGGGGAGGCGGCGATCGACGCTGTCGCGGCCATGTCGCCCCTGGGGTTCGCTAGCCAGCCGGAAGATACGGCGCACGCCTTCGTCTATCTGGCTTCGGAGGAGGCGCGCTTTGTCACTGGAACCTCGCTGTATCACGACGGGGGCCTTGGCCGCCGTTACTGATCCTCGTCGATCAGGGCCTGGAGCAGGCGGGCCAGTCCCGCCTCGAGGGCTGCGGCCTCGTCAATCGGCAGGGTCTGCTCCAGGCTGAGTTCGTGGCTGACGGCGACGCCCATCAGCAGGCTGGACGCCAGACGGGCCCGGACCCGCGCCTCGGGCCCGCCGATCCACGCGGTCAGCGGCGCGAGGAAGTCGGCGGACGGCGCCGAGCGGATGATAGCGTAGGCGCGAGAGCTGCCGAGGGACCGCAGGACGATCTGCAGGGCTTCGAGTCTGCCTGGCTGGCCGCCGTTTACCACGGCCTCAGCCATGCGCCGCCCGAAGGTGGCGCGATCCCCGGCGATCAGCTCGCTGGCGTTGCCGCAGCTTTGCAGGACACTGGCGAACAGTTCCGCCTTGGCCCCGAAGTAGCGGGTGATCATGGCGGCGTCGACGCCCACATCGCGGGCGATGTCGCGCATGCCGACATCGTCATAGCTTTCCACCGCAAAGCGCTTGCGCGCCGCCGCCAGGATCGCGCACCGGGTCGCCTCCGCGTTGCGCATGCGGGGTAGGCAAGGCGTTACCTGGGCGGCGGGCATGGTCTTACCTTTTTGCGGCGTGGACAGGGGCCGCGCGTCAGGGGTGGCGCAGCCGCGCCAGTTCGCCGGCGTCCAGCGCGATGGAGGCCGCCTTGAGGCTTTCCTTCAACTGCTCGACGGACGAGGCGCCGATGATCGGCACGGTCTGCAGCGGCTGGCTGGTCAGATAGGCCAGAACCACGTCGTTGACGCTGACGCCGCGCGCTTCGGCCACAGACTTGAGGACGGGCAGGCGGGCGCGGTTGGCGTCGTTGACGTACATGGCCTTGAGGTCGTCCCGCAGGGCTTCCTCGCCGCCGTCAATCCATTTGGCGAAGACGCCGCGGCTCTGGCCCGCATAGGGAACCATCGGCAGGGTGTCAGCATGCACGGCGGCCAGACCATCTTCGTAATAGAAGCCATAGCCGGCGGCGGCGGCGCCCTCGGCGTTGGGCGAGGCCAGACCCCAGAAGGGCTGGACGGCGGCGAAGCCGGCATGACCGATGGAGGCGGCGTAGGCCTGGGCCGCCTGGATACGCTCGGGCGTCCAGTTCGAGGCGCCGAAATAGCGGATGCGACCGGCCTTCTGATGCGCGATCAGAGCGTCGATGATGAGCTCGACCGCGACGCCGGGATTGTCGGCGTGCAGCCAATAGAGGTCGATGGTGTCGACGCCGAGGTGGCTGAGGCTTTCCTCGAGATCGGCGGCGATGTCCTCGGGCGTGATGCGGGGGCGCCAGTCGCCGACGCGCATGTCGAAGAAGCCGCCCTTGGTGGCGATGACCAGACTGGAGCGGTCCTGGCCCTTGAGCCAGGCGCCGATGGCGCGTTCGCTGGCGCCTTTGGGCGCGTCGGGGATCCAGTCGCCATAGGAGCGGGCGGTGTCGATGAAGTTGCCGCCGGCGGCGACAAAGGCGTCCAGCAGGCTGTTCGACTTCGCCTGATCATAGGCGGTGCCGAACATGTTCGTGCCGAGGCAGAGGGCGCTGACCTTGAGGTCCGTGGCGCCGAGCAGGGTTTGTTTCAGCATGGGGTGTCTCCGTCTCAGGCGCTGAGGCGCGGGGTCTTGACGCCCGCAAGGTTGCAGGACTGTTCCAGCAGGGCGGAATAGTCCTTGTCGTGAAGCGGGGTGGCGCGCGCGGCGCCAAAGACCGCGTGGGCGGCGGACCCGACCGGCAGGCCCACGCGCTGTTCAGCGGCGGCGTTGATGGCCAGGGTCATGTCCTTGAAGGCCAAGTCGATGGTGAAGCCTGGCGTGATGTCGCCGAGCAGGACCTTGTTCGCAAGGGCGATCTGGAACTGGCCGTTGGTGGCGGTCGTGGCGCCGGTGACGGTCTTCATCGTGTCCACGTCGAGGCCGAGCTTGGCGCCGAGGGTGATGGCTTCGGATACGACCTGGGCCGTGGTCAGCAGCATGAAGTTGTTGATGACCTTCATCCGCTGACCCATGCCCGCCGCGCCGCAGCGGTGGATGCTGTTGCCCATGGCGTTCAGCAGCGGCTCGACGCGGGCGTAGGTGGCGTCGTCGCCGCCGACCATGAACAGGCTCTCGCCGCGCTCGGCGTGCAAGGTCAGGCGGCCGACGGGCGTGTCGATGAAGTTGACGCCCTTGTCGGCGCAGGCCGCCGCCAGCTTGTCCGTGCCCTTGGGGTCGATGGTGCTCATGTCCATCAGAACCGTGCCGGGCTTCAGGGCGGCCAACACGCCGCCGTCGCCGAGCACCACGGCCTCGACGTGCTGGGTCGCGGGCAGCATGGTGATGACGATCTCGGCCTGGGCGGCGGCTTCGGCGGCCGATGCGGCGCGGGCGGCTCCCAACTCGGCCAGACGGGCTAGCTTGTCCGCATCGATGTCGTAGGCGACGAGATTGAAGCCCTTGCGGACCAGATTGGACGCCATCGGCAGGCCCATGGCGCCCAGGCCGATAAAGGCGATCTTGCGTGTGTCGCTCATGGTCAAACCTCCCCGTGGTTGGTGTAGGTGGTCTTCACCTCGGTGAAGAAGTCAGCCGCCGCCGTGCCCTGTTCGGCCCCGCCGTAGCCGGACGGCGCGCGGCCGCCGAACGGGACGTGATATTCGATGCCCGCGGTTGGGGCGTTGATCATCACCATGCCTGCCGGCGAGCGGCGGCGGAAACGTTCGGCGGCGCTCAGGTTGGTGGTGCAGATGCCTGAGGACAGGGCCAGTTCGCAGTCGCGCGCCGTGGCGATGGCCTCGTCCAGATCGCTGACCTTGATGACGCCCGCGACCGGCCCGAACACCTCCTCACGGTTCAGGAGCATGTCGTTGCGCGTGCCGATGAACAGGGTGGGGGCCAGGTAGTGGCCGCGATGGCCGGTATCGACCTCTGTGCCGCCGGCGACGAGTTCGCAGCCGTCGTCGAGGGCGGACTGGATGAACTCCTTGTCCTTGGCCAGTTGTCCGGCGTTGGCGACGGGGCCCATCTGCGACGCTGCGTCGAGGGCGTGGCCGACCTTCAGGGCCTTTACCCTGGCGGTCAGGCGTTCGACGAAGGCGTCATGTATGCCTTCGGTGACGATCAGACGCGACGACCCCGTGCACCGCTGGCCGGTTTGACCCCAGGTGCCCTGAAGCGCGACCTCCACCGCCAGGTCGAGGTCGGCGTCGTCGAGCACGACCAGAGGGTTCTTTCCGCCTAACTCCAACTGCACCTTGGTCATGGTCGGGGCGGCCTTTTCCAGCAGGTCGCGACCGGCGGCGGTCGATCCGGTGAAAGACAGGGCGTTCGCGCGGCTCAGCAGGCGAGGGACGAGATTGCGACCTGATCCGTTGATGAGGTTCAGCACGCCTTTCGGCAGGCCTGCCGTTTCAAGAGCCTGGGCGAGCAGGACGGCGACCCCGGGGGTGAAGTTGGACGGCTTCAGAATGCAGGTGTTTCCGAACGCCAGAGCCGCGGCGATCTTCCAGGCCGGGATGGCGAGGGGGAAGTTCCACGGGGTGACGATCAGGCAGACGCCGACGGGTTCGTAGTCGACCCGCACGCTGTGGCCCTGGCGAAGACTGGGCAGCGAGGCGCCCGGATGGCGCAGGGCTTCGCCGGCGAAGTAGTGGAAGACTTGAGCTGCGCGGATGGTCTCGCCCACCGCTTCCGCCAGGATCTTGCCCTCCTCCTCGGCGAGCAGGCGGCCGATGTCTTGGGCCTTGGCCAGCAGAATGTCGCCGGTCTTGCGCAAGATGTCCGAGCGGGTCTGGATATTGGACCGGCTCCAGCCGTCCAGCGCGCGGTGGGCGGCATCACCCGCTTCGTCGGCTATGGCAGGCGAGGCGGCGAAGTAGGTTCCGACCTGGCGATCGAGTTCCGACGGGCTGAAGGTGGCGAACTCGGTTCCGTCGTCGCGCCAGAGGCCGTCGATCAGGTTCAGGCCCTTGAAGGGAATTCCGGTCACTCTGCGGCTTCCTCGATAACGCCTCTCTGGGCGAATTCTGCAATTTCTTCGTGGGTCAGCCCGAGGCGTTCCGTCAGAACGGCGCGGGTGTCGGCGGCCCGAATCGGCGGCGGTCGGCGATAGGTCGCCGGGCTGCGTGACAGGCGCGCCGGGAAGGCGATGGTCTTCACCGCCTGGCCGTCTCGATCCATGGTCTGGATCAGGTCGTGCGCTGCGACCTGCGGGTCGGACAGGGCCTCGGGCACGGAGTTGACGGGGCCGCCCGGCAGATTGTTCGCCTTCATGGCCGCCAGAAGATCGGCGGCGGTCCAGCAGGCGATCGCCGGGCCGAACAGCTCTTGCAGGGCGCGCCGGTTGATGCTGCGGCCGCTGTTGTTGACGAAGCGCGGGTCGGTTCCGACCTCGGGCAGGCCGATCAGGGTGCAGAAGTCGCGGAACTGCCGGTCGGTGCCGATGGCGACCAGGACGTGGCCGTCCGAGGTGGCGAAGTCCTGATAGGGGACGACGTTGGGATGCTCGTTGCCGAGGCGGCCCGGCGTCATGCCGCCGTTGAGCCAGTTCGACGCCTGGTTGGCCAGGAGGCAGAGCTGGGTGTCCAGCAGGGCGCAATCGACATGCTGGCCTTCGCCGGTCCGGGCCCTGTGCTGGACCGCGGCGAGGACGGCGATGGCGGCGTAAAGGCCGGTGAAGAGATCGCTGACAGGCACGCCGACCTTGGTGGGCGCGCCGCCCTGATCGTCGGGAAAGCCCGTGACGCTCATCAGCCCGCTCATCCCCTGGACGAGGAAGTCGTAACCGCCGCGCTGGGCGTGGGGGCCGTCCTGCCCAAAGCCGGTGATCGAGCAGTAGATCAATCTGGGATTGATGGCGGAGAGGGCGGCGTAGTCGAGGCCATAGCGCTCAAGCGCGCCGACCTTGAAATTCTCGACCAGAATGTCGCTGTCGGCGGCCAGACGACGGACCAGGTCGGCGCCGTCCTTAGTGGACAGGTCGATCGCAATGGCGCGCTTGTTGCGGTTGGCCGCGAGGTAGTAGGCGGCGTCGCCCGAGCCGTCGTCCAGGAAGGGCGGGCCCCAGCGGCGCGTCTCGTCGCCGCCGCCGGGAAGCTCCACCTTGACCACGTCAGCGCCGAGATCGCCGAAGATCTGGGTGGTCCAGGGACCGGCCAGAACCTTCGAGAGGTCGAGGACCTTGAGGCCTTCGAGCGGGCCGACGGGCGCGGAGGCTGATGCGCCGCTGGTCATTTGGCGCGCTGGTTGAACCGGCGGCCTACCAGTGCCGAGGCGATATTGATCTTCTGGATGTCGATCGATCCGCCGGCGATGCCCCAACCCCAGGCGTCGCGGAAACGCTGCTCGGCCGGGTATTCCTTGGAGTAGCCGTAGCCGCCCATCAGTTGCATGGCCTTGCTGGTCACATCGCGGACCATTTCATTGGCGAAGCACTTGGCCATCGAGCTGTCGACCACGCTGGGGAAGCCCTGGCCCACGCCCGCGACGGCGCGGTGGATCAGCAGGCGCGAGGCCTCGACCTGCATGGCTATCTCGGCGATCTTCATCTGCACCGCCTGGAAGTCGACCAGGGGCTTGGAGAAGGCGTGGCGTTCCTGGACGTAGTCGAGGATGTCCTCGTAGGCGGCGGCGGCGATGGCCAGGGACATGGTGGCGTTGCCGCAACGCTCCAGACAGAAGGCGCCCATCAGGTCGGGGAAGCCGCCGGCGGGCGCGACGAGATTTTCGAGCGGGACCTCCACGTTGTCGAGGATGATGTCGGCGCTGTAGACGCCGCGGAAACCCATCAGCATTTCGCGCGAGCCGAACGACAGGCCAGGCGTGTCATGGTCGACATAGACCGCGCCGATACCCTTGGCGCCGGGGGCGTCGCTGAGCTTGCAATAGACGAGGTAGCCGTCGGAACGTCCGCCGCCGCTGGACCAGCGCTTGAGGCCGTTCAGGACGATCTTGTCGCCCTTGATCTCGCCACGGGCGGTCAGGTCGGTCAGGGCCGTGCCGGCGTCCGGTTCTGACATGGCGATGGCGACGACGTGTTCGCCGCGGCAGACAGCGGGCAGGATGCGCTGCTTCAGCACCTCTGAGCCCATATGCTCGATCACCTTGACCGGGCCGACGCTGCTTTCAAAGATCGGGAAGGCCATCCCGGTGTGAATCTTGCCGAACTCCTCCAGCACCAGAAGGGCTTCCAGGGCGCCGAGGCCGAGGCCGCCGTATTCCTGGGAGATGTTGATCCCCATGAAGCCCATCTCGCCGAGCTTCTTCTTCCAGTCCTTGGAGAGGGGCTCGTTGGTGCGTTCGACCTCAAGGCCGACCGAGGCCATTTCACCACGGGCGAAGGCTCTCGCCGCATCGCGCAGGGCAGTCTGATCTGCTGTGAGTTGGAAATCCATTCGCCAGTACCCTCGTAGTGTGTGGGGCAATGTTTAGTGCGAACGGCTGTATCCAGCCAAGAAAATAATCAATTTGCGTGAAAATTTGCGCTGTTAAAAACGCATATCGTCAATCTGGGGTGTCTTCGCTCTCTGTCAGCAGCGCTGCGGGCGTGTGGGCGATGAGGGCGTCTTCGCTCAAGCCGATGCCGCGACCGGCGAACCAGATCAGCTGGCGCAGGCGCTCGTCGTGTGAGCCGTCATAGCTACCGATGGGCTGGCCCGGGCCGGACGCCAGGGTGATCATCGAGCCGATGTGCTCGAGCAGCATGATCACATTGGAGGGGGAAATGGGCAGGCCGGTCAGGTCCCCGTCGGCGCGCGCCTGATCCAGGGCCGTCTGCAAGGGCTGCATGCCGAGGCGGACGGCGCGGCGGTAGGTCATGCGTGCGAAGTCGCCTTCGGCGGCCAGGTTGGCGAAGATGATCCTGATCCGCTCGGCATGGGTTGCTTGTCTGCCTTCCAGGCAGGCGCGAAAATAGGTCGTGAGCATGGCGGTCAGGCCCTGGGCGCCCGTGCCGGTCAGGCCCATGGCCTCGTAGGCCGCGTTCTGATCTTCGATCAGGTCTCGCAGAACCGCCTTGTAGAGGCCGAGCTTGCTGCCGAAGTGACGAAAGACGAGCGCCTCCGACACGCCGGCCTCGGCAGCCAGTTGCTGGGAGGAGGCGTTGAGACCGTGCCGGGCGTAGGCGCGCCGGGCCCCTGCGAGGATGTCGGTGCGCCGGTCGGCGGCTGAGAGGCGCGTGCGGGTCATGGCAAAGCTCTATCGTTTTGCAGCGCGGATCAGAAGCGCCTTGGAAGAATCCCGTTGCCGGAAGTCGAATAGGGCGCCTATATCGCAAGTAAGTAAACACTTACAAATAGGAGGAGTCGCCATGTCCAATGCTCGCAGTTCGCTGTTGAGACCCGTCGCCGAACCCGTCGTCCTTGAGAGCGTCTATACGGAGGACCAGCATCGACGGCTTCTGGATGTGGTGCGCCGTGAAGGGCCCTGGTCGCTGATTCTGGCGCAGCATTTCAAATCGGCGGAAGAAGTGATCGCCACCATGTCGGGGCAGATGCCGCCCGGCGTGACCCCGACGATGGACATGTTCCTGACGCCCTGTTTCCGCGGTCATTTCGCTGAAGGCGGGGTCTGCTTGCACGACGGCATCGAGGACGCCTTCTACAACACCACCTTCCTGAACCACGCCAAGGCCTACTGGGGCGCCCAGTACGCCCACCCGACCCTGATGCTGTTCAACATCCAGGGGCCCTGCCACTCTGAAGATCCGGGCCATCTGGACGGCGTGTCGTTCCGGGGTCTGTCCTATCAGGACACGCCCGTCTGGCTGCTCAACATCATGGGCAAGTCCGGGCTGTTCACGGACTATGTGCGCAAGATGGCTCAGGTCATCACCTGGTACTATCGCGGCTCGGACGGGGGCGGCTTCACCTACTGGCCTGAAGGGCCGGCCGCTCAACCGAAGCGTCTGGCTGCGCCCATGTGGGGCAAGGGCGTCGTGGTCCAGAATGAGATGATGTACCACCGTGGCGAGGCCAACGGCCCTGCGTCTCTCCGCCGCCCCGAGGGACTGGCCCTGAACTCACTGTTCGGCGCCGATCCGGACGTGGCTGACGGCTGGCAGGTCACGACGGACGGCCAGGTGATCCAGAAGGTGTCAGCTGAAGAAATGCGGTTCCTGGTTCACTGGAACGGCGAGGTCTTCATGGACATCCAGGACATGCGTCGGACCCTGCAGCACACGGCGGATCTGACCAAGGATCAGGTGTTCGACACCTTCCTGAAGGATCTGCGCAGTCGCGGGGTGCAGGTGGAGACGCCGTCTGATCCTCTGCATGATCAGGCCTTTATCGGCACGCTCGTAGCTCACTACGACATTGGCGTGCCGCACACCTATCCCGCCGAAGCGCCCGGGCCGAGGCAGTTGGCCGCCTGACCATGGGATGGTCGTCTACCGGGCCTGTCTGACCTGGTAGACGACGCCTTCCACCGATGAAGCGAAGGGCGCTGAAGCGTAGCGGTGAGCCTGATGTTCCGCGATGACGTTCATCGAGCCCCATAGAGCGACGGTGAGCAGGAGCAGGCCAAGGCCGTAAATGGCGCCGCACGCGAACCGGTTTGCGTCGTTCGTCATGATCATTTCCTCCGTGGCCCTCTTGATGGGGCCATTCAGAGAGTGATCAGCAGTATGCGTTTTTTGTAAATATTAATTCGTCTGATTATGCGATTTTTATAGCGATAAATCCCATGGATGCGTAATCCTAGGGGTGTGTCTTTGTTTGGCTTGCGGGGGTGGTTGTGGAGCAATGCGACGTTCTGGTGGTCGGCAGCGGAGCAGGGGCGCTTTCCGCCGCGGTCCGCGCCATGGACCACGGACTGACGGTCGTCCTGATTGAGAAGGCGTCGGAGTGGGGCGGAACTTCGGCCCTTTCGGGCGGGGCCCTGTGGTTGCCGGCCAACGGCCAGATTGAGGGCGATGAGGCTCAGGTCGCCGCCTCCTACATGCGAGCCTGCATCGGAGAGGCAGCGTCCGAAGACCGCTTGAGCGCCTATGTCGAGCGCGTCCCGGCGACGCTGGATTTTCTGTCAAGCGTCGGAATCAAGCTGCAGGCCAATACTGAGTATCCCGACTATCGTCAGGATCATGCGGGGGCGACGCCGGGCGGGCGCACCATGGACCCGCAGCCGTTCGACGGCGGACTTCTGGGCGAGCATTTCCACACCCTGCGCGACCAGCTGCCCTTCATGAAGGTGTTCGGCCGCATTTCGTTGTCCAATCCCGAAGGCCGCATGCTGTCCCGACGGCGAAAGGGCTGGGTCGGTCTGCTGTTGCGCATGACATGCGCCTACTGGCTGGATATCCCCTGGCGCCTGAAGACGAAGCGCGGGCGCCGTTTGACCATGGGCTCATCCCTGGTGGCGCCCCTGGGAAAGGCCTTCCTGGATCGTCAGGGACGCATTCGCCTCAATCATCGTCTCACCTCACTGATGCGGGCGGAGAGCGGCCGGCTCGTGGCGGAGGTCTCTACGCCGGATGGCGTCCGCCAGATCGACGCTGGCGCGGTCATTCTGGGAGCCGGGGGCTTTGAACATTCGGCGGAACTGCGCGCCGCCTACCTGCCGCCAGCGGCTGGGGTCGACCACAGCGCTTCACCGCCTGGACAGAACACCGGCGATGCCCTGACGGCGGCTGTGGCGCTCGGCGCCGGAACCGAGAATCTGGGCAACGCCTGGTGGGCGCCGTCCATGCGGGGCCCCATGGGGGACCGCGAGGACGCCGTCTATGTGCTGTTCATGGAGCGAGCCTTCCCCGGCGGACTGATCCTCAACAAAGAGGGGCGTCGCTTCGCTAACGAGGCCAAGTCCTACAACGACTTCGGCCTGGACATGATTGCGGACCAGCAGAAGACCGGCGGATCGTCGGACGTCTGGATGATCTTCGACGCGGATTTCCGCGACCGATACATGGTGGGCCCGCTGATGGCGGGCAGCATCACGCCGGACGCGCGTCTGCCGAAGCATTGGCTGGGGCGGGTCTATCATCGCGCTCCGACCCTCGAGGCGCTGGCCCAAGAGATAGGCTTGCCCGCCGCTGCGGTGGTGGAGAGCATATCGCGCTTCAACGCCGATGCGCAGCGGGGCGAAGACCCTGAATTCGGGCGAGGCGGCAATGTCTATGATCGCTATTTCGGCGACGAAGCCTTCCCCAATCCGAACGTGGCGCCCGTGGCGCAGGCGCCCTTCTACGCTGTTCGCATTGTCCTGGGGGACCTGGGCACCAATGGCGGACTGAAGACGGATGCGGACGGCGCCGTCCTTGCGGCTGACGGCGGACGCATTCCCGGCCTCTTCGCGGTCGGCAATACGGCCGCCTCCGTCATGGGGGCCTCCTATCCCGGGGCCGGCGGCACGCTGGGGCCTGCGGTCTCCTTCGGCCTCGCTGCTGCGGACGCGGCCGCCGCCGCCACCAATCACAGGAGCATTTGATGTCGTCCCAGATGGACCCGCAACTCGCCGCCATCCTGCAGCATGCGCCGCCCTATCCGGGCGCGCGCGCCATCCCGCTGGAGGAACTGCGCGCCTATATCCGCCAGACGGCCGTCGACGCGCCCCGGTATCCGGCCCCGCTCGCCGAGGTGGGCGACATCCGCATTCTCGGTCCCGTCAGCGGGCAGCTCACGCTGCGTCACTATCGTCCGGTCGGTCAGGGGCCCTGGCCCGTGACCCTGTTCTTCCACGGCGGGGGCTTCGTAATGGGGGATCTGAATAGCCAGGACATGATCTGCCGCGCCCTGGCCGCAGCCGCGGAGACGATCGTCCTCTCGGTCGACTATCGTCTGGCGCCGGAACACCCCTATCCTGCGGCGGCCGAGGACGCCTTCACCGCCCTGCGCTGGGCGCAGGAGAACGCGGCTCTGATCGGAGGCGACGCCTCGCGTCTGGCGGTGGCAGGCGACAGCGCCGGCGGCGTTCTGGCGGCTGTCACTGCGGTCAGGGCCCGGAGGGCGGGCATCCCCCTGAAAGCTCAGGTCCTGTTCTACGGGGCAGGCGGATATCCGTTCGACAAGACACCCTCATGGGCGGAGTTCAAGAACGGCGCCCTGCTGAACGCCGACGACATCGACTACTTCTGGGAGCTCTACCTCGGCGATGTCGAGGCCAGGGGCCGCGAGCCGGATGCAGGGCCGCGTTACGCCGACCTGACAGGGGTGGCGCCGGCCTACGCGCTCTCCGCCGAACTGGATCCGACCCGGGACGATTGTGAGGATTTCGCCGATCGCATTCGCGCGGCGGGGGGAGAGGCGGTCACGGACCGGGCGCCCGGCATGATCCACGGCTTCCTGTCCTTTTTGGGCGCTGTCGACGAGGCTGAACGCGCCATCGAACGTACCGCCGCTTGGCTGAAACAGCGCTGGGTCTGAACCAGCGCGCTTGGGAGGGAATACGCATGAGCAATGATCGCAAGGCCTTTGAAGGCGGCGTGGCCGTGATCACCGGCGCCGGCGCCGGTCTGGGCGAGGGGCTGGCCCGTCGCGCGGCGACGCTCGGCATGGCCGTGGTGGTCGCTGACATTGACGAGGCGCGAGCGCTGGCCGTAGCAGCCGACATCACGGCGGCCGGCGGCGCAGCATCGGCCGTCAAGGTCGATGTGTCGCGTCCCGAGGAACTCGATCGTTTGGCCGACTGGGTCTACGCTCGCCACGACGAGGTCCGGCTGCTGATCAACAACGCCGGCGTGGAAACCATCGGCAATAGCTGGGAGCTGTCAACCGAGTTGTGGGAGCGCACCCTGGACATCAACATCCATGGGGTCATCCACGGCGTTCGCGCCTTTACGCCGCGCATGCTGGCCTCGCCGAACAAGTCCTATATCGCCAACCTGGCGTCCGTGGGCGCCTTTGGGCAGATGCCTCTGCAAACGGCCTATATCGTCACCAAACACGCGGTCCAGGCCTTCACGGAATGCCTTTACCTGGAGTTGCAGCTCAAGGGCGCGCAGATTCAGGTCAGCTCCATCATCCCGGGCATGGTGAAGACCCGCATCTTCAACGACGCCCGACCGGCCGCCGATCCGCAGGCGGCCCGTCACCAGGAGGTCATGCGCCAATCCATGGACGCCTACGGGATGGATCTGGGCGAAGCCTGCCAGGTCATCCTTGAGCAGGTCGCCGATGGCGCTTTCTGGGTTTCCACCCAGCCGGACATGACCCAGAGCATCGCGGGCAATCGCGCCCGTTTCCTGACTGAGCGGGAGGCGCCGGCATTGACGGCTGAAACTCGCGCCCTGCTGGACGCCTGATGACGGAGCCGTGGGAGGAAGCCTGGTGGCCGGGCGATATTCGCCAGCCGGCGCGATTGGACGAGGCTTCGGAGGCAGGCTGGAGCCACGAGACGGACGTGGTGGTCGTGGGGTTTGGCGGGGCCGGCGTCTGCGCTGCGCTTGAGGCCCGCCAGGGCGGATGCGAGGTTCTCGCGCTCGACCGATTCGAGGGGGGCGGGGCGACCCGTATCAACGGCGGCGTCTATTATGCCGGCGGCGGCACCGCGACGCAGGTCGAAGCGGGGGTCGAGGACACGGCCGACAACATGTTCGACTATCTGCGCCAGGAGGTTCAGGGCGTCGTGAGCGACGAGACCCTGGCCCGCTTCTGCCGCGAGAGCATCGCCGACCACGCCTGGCTGGCGGCGCAAGGCGTGTGCTTTAATGCCCGTCTCTATGAGAAGAAGACCTCCTATCCGCCGACGGACTACTATCTCTATCACTCCGACAGTTCCCTGGCGCAGTCCTACGCGGCGAAGGCCCGTCCTGCGGCGCGGGGACACCGCGTCTACATGCCGGCGGAAAACAAGGCTGACGGCTACGGCAAGGGCTTCTTCGATCCCTTGCGGAACGCGGCCCTTCGCTCCGGCGTCAAAGTCCTGACCCAGACGACGGTCGAGGCCTTGATCCTGGACGATCATGGGCGGGTGGCGGGGCTGGAGGCGCGGCAAGCGCTGACCGATGCGCCCTCGGCCCGTCAACGATTGAAGCTGATTTCGAGCATCAAGGGCCTGACTTCCGTGCCGCCGGTCATGCCCGGCGCCGCCTGGATGGCGCGCAAGGCCGACAAGCTGCGCCTGAAGTTGCGGCGCATCGATGAAGCCGAGGGGCGGATTCTGAGGATTCGCGCGCGCAGCGGCGTGGTCATCGCGGCCGGCGGTCACGTTTTCAATCGTGAGATGATCCGCGCCTTCTCGCCGGACTACGCCAAGGGCCTGCCCTTGGGGACGCCGGGTGATGACGGCTCGGGCGTTGCGCTCGGTCTGACGGCGGGCGGCGCCATGACCGGCATGGAGCGCATCAGCGCCTGGCGCTTCATCAACCCGCCCTTCTCGTGGGCGAGAGCGCCCATGGTGAATTCCACCGGCGCCCGCTTTATCGACGAGACCCTATATGGGGCCGCCGTGGGCAAGGCCATGTGCGACGGTCGGGACGGCAAGGCCTGGGTCATCCTGGACCGGCCGCTTATGATCGCTGCGCGGCGGGAGGCGAGCGCCGTCGGCGTCTTGCCCTTCCAGAAATGGCCGGCCCTGGCGGCGATGCGACTGGGTCGAAAGAAGGCGCAGAGCCTTGAGGGTCTTGCCCGACAGTGCGGCTTCGATGCGACGGTCTTCAAGCAGGCCATCGCCCAGCACAACGAGGTCGCCGAGGGGCGGCAGGCCGATCCTTTTGACAAACGATCTTCGGATGCCGCCGCCCTGACTTCCGGCCCTTTCTACGCCGTGGACGTCTCCATCGATGCGGCCTTCTTCCCCCTGCCGACGCTGACGCTGGGCGGCCTGAAGGTGGACGAGGCGACGGGTCAGGTGCTGAGGTCGGACGGCACGGGCGTTGCTGGGCTTTACGCCGCCGGACGCTCCGCCCTCGGGATCTGCTCCAACCTCTACGTGAGCGGCCTGTCAGTGGCGGATTGCGTCTTCTCGGGTCGGAGAGCTGCGAAATCCCTCACATCCGACGCGGGTTGATCGCCAATTTCGCAGAGGCAGGCTATGAAGACGATCAAATCATCAGCCAGTCGGCGGAGCAGAATGAAGATCAGGGAAGGTGCGGTGTCCGCCATTCCGGCGCTGGACGACGTCGACAACGGCATTGTCGATATATTGCGCGACAATGGCCGGGCCACCAACCTGGAGATCGCCGATCGCCTCGGCATCACCCCGGCGACGGTGTCTACGCGTATCCGCAGGCTGGAAGACAGCAAGGCCATGCGCGTCGTGGCCGTGTCCGACTTCGCCGCCCATGGCTATGACATCCTGATCGCGGTCGGCATCAAGGTGCGCGGCCGGGACGTCGAGGCGGTCGCCGCCGACCTGGCCCTGCTGCCTGAAGTCTTTTCGATCAATCTGATGAATGGCCGCTACGACCTGGAACTGCTGGTCGCGCTGCGCGAGTTCGATGAAATCGGCGTCTTCCTCACCGACCATGTGGCCCGGATCGAAGGCGTGAGCGACCTCGCGCCGGGTATTGCGGCCGACATTGTGAAATTCGAGTTCAGCGTGGCGCCCCTATGAGCAAGGCTGGTCTGGACGAGCTTGATCACCGCATCATCGAGGTGTTCAGCCGCGATGCGCGGGTCTCGAATCGGCAGGTCGCCGGGGAGCTGGGCGTCACCGAGGGCACCATCCGTACACGGCTGCGCCGCCTTCAGGCTGACGGCATGGTGCAGTTCACGGTGGTCACCGACTTCCGCATGGCCGGGTCGCCCAACCTCGTGATGATGGGAATCCATGCAGAGCCGTCGCGCGTGCCCCAGCTGTCGGCCCAGCTGTCGGCCCTGCCCGAGATCGGCGGCGTGGTCGTCATGCTGGGGCGCTACAGCCTGCTGGCGACGGGCCTTTTCACCTCGGTGGAGGCGGTGGACCGCCTCGTCCGTCACGAGATCCGCCCGTTGCCGGGGGTTCGAGACGTCGAGACGTCCTGGTCCATCCAGACCTTCAAGTATGATGCCCGCCTGGCGCGGATAACCCGTCCCGTAAACAGTGGGGCCGCCTGACGCCTCAGTCGGGTGAACGGCCCGTCGCATGGCTCGCCGCCGTATAGGCGAAGGTCAAGGCGGGGCCCAGGGTCGATCCGGCGCCGGGATAGGCGCCGCCCATGACCGAGGCGGCGCAGTTGCCGACGGCGTAGAGGCCTTCGATCACTTGGCCCTCAGGCGTCAAAGCGCGGCCTAGGCCGTCCGTCGAGACGCCGCCGCAGGTGCCGATGTCGCCCGGATAGATGGGGATGGCGTAGTAGGGCGGTCGATCGATCGCGGCGAGGGTCGGATTCGGGCTGATCCTCTGGTCTCCGTACATGCGGTCGTAGGCGCTTTCGCCCCGGGCGAAATCCGGGTCCTGGCCGTCCCGGGCGCGCGGATTGAAGCGTTCGAGCGTGGCCTTGAGCACATGGGGATCGGCGCCGATCTTCCTGGCCAGACCTTCGGCGTCGTCCGCCTTGCGGATCATTTTCCGAACAGAGGGTCGGTGAAGGCTGTCCGGGATCAGCGGCAGCAGAGGGCCCATCGGATAGAGGCGGCGATAGCGGCTGTCGAAGATCATCCAGAACGACGAGGCGCCGGTCTTTTCCATGTGCGTCGCCATAGCCTGTCCGGCCAGATGGTATGACATCGCCTCGTTCATGAAGCGCCGTCCGCTCTGGTCCACCATGATGCAGCCGGGCAGGGCGCGTTCGATCGTGCAGAGGCGCGCGCGGCTCTCGCCGGGAACCCGGAAGACAGGCGCCCACCAGGCCGCGCCCAGCCCGGTGAGTGCAGCGCCCACAGCCTCGGCGGCGAGGATGGCGTCGCCCGTATTATTGATCTGGGAGCCGGAGTGGGTCGGGTCGGGGATGGTCGGCAGGTGACGCGCCCTCAGGTCGGCGTTTCGTTCGTAGCCTCCGGCGGCCAAGATGACGCGGGACGTGGCGATGGTCACGATCTTGCCATCGCGGCGGACGCGCGCGCCGGTCACCTGTCCATCCTCGACGATCAGCGACGACAGGGCCGTGCCGCTCTGAATGCGGACTCCGGCCGCCTCGGTCGCCATCAACAGCCCCCCGGTGAGAGCGTTTCCGAGCGTCAGGTAGCGGTCGCGCGAGGTGGTGAGACGGTAGGGCAGATCAAGGGCGTAGCGCGAGGCCATGCCCGCCAGAGTGCGCATCCAGCCCTTGGGCCGATAGAGCAGGGCGTAGGTCTCGGCAAAGGTCCAGTTGATCACCCCGCCGAGGCTTGCGGCGGGCGAGGCGCGGCGCAGCCTTCGCATGTCTTTTTTCAAGGCGCGGGCGTCGATGGGCTCGGGCAGGTGGGTCCGCCAGCCGGTTTTCCCGCCCTCCAGCTCGGGATGGTAGTCGGGGTAGGGCAGAGGTGCATAGCGCAGTGCCGTGCGCTCGCTCAGCCAGTCCAACATCCGGGGCGCGTGGCGCAGGAAGGACCGAATGTTCGCATTGGGCGACCAGTCCGCGGCCAGGGCGCGCATATAGCCGAAGGCCTGATCCTCGTCGTCCGTATGGTTCTCGATCGCGGAGGCCATGCGGCTGCAGGGGATCCAGATCCCGCCCCCGGACGTGGCCGAAGTGCCGCCGATTTCGTCGGACTTTTCGATGATCAGCACCGAGGCGCCCGTCTCGGCGGCGCGCAGGGCGGCGACCAGCCCGGCGGCGCCTGAGCCTACGACCAGCACCTGCGTTTCCAAACCCTTGGTTGCTGTATGCATCCCTTACCCCGCGCCCTGTCGAAATTGCATTTATGCGTTTTTATGTATGCTAACAGCTACGCAATCAAAGATTTTGTCTAGGGTGCTAACGGCGCTTTGCGAAGTCGATTTCCTATGTTAGCGTTTACTTACTAACGGCCGAATGGGGAGGATGTCATGGCTCGCACACAGGATTACGGCCTTGGACCGCACACCTTTCCGAGGGGGTGGTTCGTCGTCGCCGAGGCCGTAGAAGTCACGTCTACCCCGTTGGCGGTCCGCTATTTCGGGCAGGAGCTCGTGCTCTATCGGGGTGAGAGCGGTGCGGCCTACATGGTCGATGCCTTCTGCCCGCACATGGGCACCCACCTGGCGCGCAACACCAGTTCCTACGTCGTGCAGGACCGCATCCACGTCGAGGGCGACAATATTCGCTGCCCCTATCACGCCTGGCGGTTCGGGCCGGACGGCAAGTGCAATGAAATCCCCTACGCCAAGGGTCCGATCCCCGCAGCGGCCAAGATCCGCACCTGGCGCGTAGAGGAGAAATACGGTTGCATCTTTGTCTGGCATGACCCGGAGGGCGGCGAGCCCGACTTCGATCTCCCCGTCATCGCCGAATGGGACAACCCGGCCTATGTGAAGTGGGATCTGGACCGTCTGGGCGAGTTGCCGTGTCACCCCAAGGAGGTGGTGGACAACATCGCCGACGTGGCCCACCTCGGCCCCACCCACGGCGGGCCCAGCGAGTATTTCCACAACGAAATCGACGGCGTCGTCGTTCGTCAGCGTCAGGGCGCCCAGCACCGCAGTCTGGCGGTCGGCGAGATGCTGGAAACCGACACCTTCTACACGGGGCCTGGCGTCCTGCTGTCCTATTTCAACGGCGGGGGATCGATCATGTTCATCGCCCACACCCCCGTCGATGATGGTCTGATCAAGGCCTGGCACGGCCTTCTTCTCCATTCTGGCAAGGCCGCGGCGGAGCCGGCGGACAAGGCGACGCAGCAGGCCTATCAGGCCGGAAGTCTGGCGGCCTTTGCGCAGGATTTCGACATCTGGCGCAACAAGGCGCCCTGCATCACGCCAATGGCCGTGCCGGGCGACGGCCCCTACGGCAAGGTCAAGGTCTGGTACCAGCAGTTCTACAATCCGCGAGATCAGGCAGCTAATTTCCAAGCTAGGGCTAATGGTTTTTATGAAATCAGAGGTTTGCCTCCACGCAGGGTGAATTAGTTCTGATTTTCTCTCTGAATATTGAAATGAATCATTTCAATAAAGAGATGTTAATCTAAGTTTTTCTGTGGCGTACCGAATTCTGAACTTAAAATTAATTGAACAATCAAAACAAATAGAGTCCAGAGGCAGCGATAAGCGCCCGTTTGACTCAGGGGAAGGAAATATAATGATCAAGTCGAGTAGCCTGATCGCGGCCCTGCTTTGCAGTGCAGCAGGCGTGGCCCTGGCGACAGGGGCCGAGGCGCAGACAGCGCAAGAGCCGACCTCCACCGTCTCCGACGTCGTGGTCACCGCGACCCGCAACGCCCGCCTGCTGAAGGATGTGCCCCTCGCCGTGGATGTGGCGACCGGCGAACAACTCGAACAACTGAGCATTCTTGACGCCAAGGATGTGCAGCAACTCGCACCCGGTCTGACCATGACCAACAAGGACGGGCGCTCGAACACCGCCACCCTGCGCGGCATCGCCTACGACCCTGACTCGGGCACTGCGCCCTCCGTAGACATCTATTTCAACGAAAATCCCGTTGATCCGCAGCTGATCATGTCCGCCATCTACGACATCGGCCAGATTGAAATCCTGCGCGGTCCTCAGGGGGTTCTCCGGGGTCGGACGGCGCCGGGCGGCGCCATCACCATGGTCTCGCGCCAGCCCAGCCTTGATGGGCTCGAAGGCTATGTTCAGGCCACGGCGACAGATCAGGATGCAACCAACTTCCAGGGCGGTGTCTCTGTTCCCCTTGTGACGGACCGCCTGGGCGTTCGCCTGGCCTTCCTGGACGACCGCAATCCAGTCAACGGCGTGCACAATGTGATCCGCAACGACGATTCCGAGGGTCATACGCAGAGCTTCAGGCTGTCCTTGCTGGCCAAGCCGACCGACGCCGTGACCGTCAATCTGGCCTATCAGCGGCTGGAATCCGAAGATCGTCAGTATCCCCAGGTGATCGGAACCGGAGCCGTTCTGCCCGAGGGGCCGCTCCCAGACATTACCTTTGTTCCCAATGGCCCAGCCGCCGGTCCCGCCGATCGGATTTCAGTCACGGACGGACCGGCGACGTTTGATCGCGAGTACGACCTGCTGACCTTCGGCGCGGACTGGACGATCGGTTCGGGCTCGCTGTCCCTCAACGCGTCCAAGATGAAGGGCAACCTGGATCAGCGGCTGGACTACGACATAGGCAACGCTGTCCCGAACTACGACGAGTATCAGGAACTCGTCATCCCCTATGACAACACCTACCTCGAGCTGCGCTATGCCTCGGACCTGGCGGGACCGCTCAACTTCCAGGTCGGCGCCAACTTTCAGGAGACTTTGTCGACGCCTGTGACCGTGCATCAGCGCACCGACACCCTGCTGAGCGGCCTGCCCGCATTCATGATGGGTCTGCCGGCGGAATTGGGCGTCATCTCAACCTTCCCGCTCTACACGATCAGTCCCGTCATCGTGGACATCTCCTCACCGACTGAGACGCGCAGCACTTCGGCCTTCGCCAGCGTCACCTATGACCTGTCGGATCGGCTGCAGTTCAATGGCGGGCTGCGTTACACGCGCTACAAGTCCTATCAGCAGAGCTTCCTGACGGTGGACGCCGGCGGCGCGGTGGTGCTGGACGGCTATCCGACCCTGCCGGAGGATAAGGCGCGCCGCACGGTGGAGGCGGTCACGGGCGGCGCGAGCCTGGTCTACAAGTTCACCGACGCGATCAGCGCCTACGGCAGCTACGGCCGGTCCTTCCGGGCGGGTTCCGCGGCTGTGGGCAATACGGCGCCGCTGGACGACAACCTGGTCATCACCGACGACGAAATCTCGGACGCCTTCGAGATCGGTCTGAAGGGCAATATGTTTGACCGACGCATGAGCTTCACAGTCAACGCCTTCTACCAGACCTTCGACAACTACATCGCCCGTACCCCTGAGATGATCCGGATGGCCAGCGGACGAAACGGCATCATCGATTCCGTACTCAAGGTGAACTACAACGCCGACGCTATCGTGAAGGGTATTGAGGCGACGGTCTGGGGCAAGCCCTCGTCGTCATGGGACATCTCGGCTTCGGCCAGCTATACCGACGCGCAGTTCGATGGCGGGGCACGCCCCTGCAACCAGGTCAATGGCGCGGGCGACATCTTCGTCCCGATTGGTCAGCAGGCCTCCTTCTGTGATGCAACGGGCAAGATGGGGGACCAATCCCCGTTCCAGCTGTCGGCGAATTCCGAGTACCGCCTCGCTCCGATGGGTTCGCTGGAGCCCTTCATCCGGGGGCTGGTGACCTACAGCCCGGGCTTCGATTCCGATCTGATCGACTATGAGTACGACGCCTTGGCGTTGGTGAATCTCTATCTGGGCGTTCGCTCGGAACAGGGGTGGGAGCTGTCGATCTTCGCCAAAAACCTGTTTGACGAAACCGCCGTGCGATCCGCTGCGGACGGCAACTATCTGAAGCAGACCAGCGTCCTCAACCCTGACTTCACCCTCTCGCCCGGTCCTTCGCTGAATTCCGGCTACCGTCAGGTGTCCGTGAATACGCCCCGTGAAATCGGCGTCTCCCTCCGCGTCAGTTTCTAGGGCAATCGCCGCCGATAGGCGGCCTCCCTCGACTTCCGCACGGCGCATGGCGCCGGGCGGTCTTTTCCAAGAATTCAGGGTTCGTCAGCATGATTATCGGCAATGGTTATTCATTCAACTTCAGCAAGTTGATCGTTGCGGATTTGGACCGGTCTGCGACCTTCTATAGTCGGGTCTTCCGTCTTGAAGAGCTGGCGCGCGTAGAGGACGCCATTGCCGGGCGGACTATTCGCGAAGTGATGTACAAGCCCACCCATGAGGGCGGCGCCACCTTTGTGCTGCTGGCCTTTGACGACGCACCCACGCCCGCCGGCGGTGAAATGATCGTCGGCTTCACGGTGGCCGACCTTGACGCCGTCGTTGCGGAGGCCGTGGCGGCCGGCGGTTCGCTCGCCGATCCCATCCGCGACATGCCGGAGATGGGCATTCGCGTCGGCTTCATCCGGGATCCGGAAGGCCATCTTCTCGAGATCGTCCAGTTCTTGTCACCCGCAGCCTGATCGGGATCGTCATGTCCGATTGCAAACGTTTTACGGGCCGTCGACTGGTGGTGACGGGCGCCGCCTCGGGGATCGGGCGGGCCACGGTGCTGCGGCTGGTGCAGGAGGGGGCGACGGTGGTCGCCGTCGATCTGTCCGAGCCGGGGCTCAAGGAGACGGCGGCCCAGGCCGGCGGCGGCGTGACCTGTCATGTGCTGTCGGTGGCGGACGAAGCCGCCGTCACAGCCCTGTTCCGCACGGTCGCCGAGGAAGGGCCGTTGCACGGCCTGATCAATCTGGCGGGCGTGCTGAAGGCGAGCCATACGACCGAGACCACCGTCGAGGCGTTCCGCGCCATGTTGGACGTCAACCTGGTCGGCGCCTTCATCTGCTGCCGGGAAGCTCTGCCCCTGCTTGAGAAGACGGGCGGCGCGATCGTCAATGCCGCGTCGACGGCCAGCTTCTTCGGCCACGCCTATATGGCGGCCTATGCCGCCTCCAAGGGGGGCGTCGCGGCTATGACGCGCACCCTAGCCTGGGAATATATCAAGCGCGGCGTGCGGGTGAACGCAGTGGCGCCCGGCGGAATCGCCACGCCGATGACCGAGCAGATCCAGAGCGGCTTCCCGGAAGGCGTGGACATGTCGCTCTACATGCACCTGGCCCGGCCCGACTTCCAGGTGGGCGAACCGGCGCAGGTCGCCGCCGTGATCGCCATGCTGGCGTCCGACGATTCCGCCTTCATGAGCGGTGAAATCGTGCGGGTTGACGGCGGCGTCCACGCCTGACGTCCGCCGTCGCGCGCCTAGACCTGAGTGAAGAGTTGATATGCCGAAAGTGATTTTCATCCAGTCCGACGGAAGCCGGCAGAGCGTTCAGGCCCGGCCTGGCTCCAGCCTGATGTCGGCGGCGGTCGGCGCGGCGGTGCCCGGGATCGACGCCGAATGCGGCGGGTCCATGTCGTGCGGCACCTGTCACGTCCACGTAGATCAGATCTGGCGCGACAGCGTTGGCTCGGCCAGCGAGGATGAGACGGCTCTTCTGGAGTTTGTCGAGGGCTACGTCCCGGCCTCGTCCCGCCTGTCCTGCCAGATCGTCGTCACCGAGGATCTGGACGGCTTGATCCTCAATCTCTCGACGTGACTGCGATGGGGCAGACGTCTCGCGCCAGCCGAACCGCCCATCGCGATCCTGTCGCGAGTGAGGCGGAGGCAAGAGTGATGCGTCTTCCTGACCGATCCAGGCAGCCCTCCGCTTGCGTCGCCGACCTGGACATCTTGCCGGTCGCGTCGATCTCGGACCTGTCTCGCGCGACGGGCGCCAGTCAGCGCGCATTGCGCTTCTATGAGGCCCTTGGCCTGCTGCAACCGACGCGAACCAGCCGGCTCAAGCGCCTCTATTCCCCGATGCAGTGCACCTTGGCGCAGGAAATCGTGCTGTTGCGCTCCCTTGATATTTCGCTCGACCATATCCGTCGTCTGATTGATAGGCAGCGGCCCGCCGCCGAACGCGAGGACGAGGTGAGGCGAACGGTGGACCGCATCGCCGCTGGTTTCGAGTTCAGGGCGCGGACCGCGCGTGAAGCGCTCGCACGCCTGGAGACGCCGACCCTTCCATCCGTGGGCGCCGACCGGCGCTGACGCAGCGCGATATTGCCGATGCCGAACGGCAAGGCATGGGCTGACACGCCCGCTTGCTCTGCTAATGATCTCCTCGAAAGCGGGGCAGGCCGGTCCGTCGCCGTGCTGCCTCTCTGTGAAAGGATTTCCCATGACCGACGCGCTTCAACTCACGCACTGGATTGGCGGCGAGAAGGTCGGCGGGGATCTGTCGGGCGAGAGCCTGAATCCGTCTGACACGCGCGAGGTCGTGGCGCGCACGCCGAAGGGCGGGGCCGCCGAGGTGGATCAGGCGGTGCAGGCCGCGCGCGCCGCCTTCCCGGCCTGGGCCGACGCCTCGCCGGAGGTGCGCTTCGATGTGCTCGACCGGGCCGGGGCGCTGCTGATGGAGCGCCGCGAGGTCGTCGGCCGCCTGCTGTCGCGCGAGGAGGGCAAGACCCTGGCGGAAGGCGTTGGCGAGACGATGCGCGCGGCCCGCATCCTGAAGTATTTCGCGGGCGAGGCCCTGCGGCTTCACGGCCAGAACCTGGCCTCGACCCGTCCGGGCGTGGAAATCCAGACCTATCGCCAGCCGGTCGGCGTCTTCGGCCTGATCACGCCGTGGAACTTCCCCATCGCCATTCCGGCGTGGAAAATCGCCCCGGCCATCGCCTTCGGCAACACGGTCGTCCTCAAGCCCGCCGGGCCGACGCCCGCCACCGCTGAGGCTCTGATCGCCATCCTGCATGAGGCGGGTCTGCCCAGGGGCGTGGTCAACATGGTCATCGGCGACGGCGACGTGGGCCGCGCCATCGTCGCCCATCCCGGTGTGGACGGCGTCAGCTTCACCGGCTCGCAGGGCGTTGGCGCGGGCGTGGCCGAGGGGGCGATGAAGCGTCAGGCGCGCGTGCAGCTGGAGATGGGCGGCAAGAACCCGCTGATTGTTCTGGACGACGCTGATCTGGAGCGGGCGGTCGCCATCGCCCTCGACGGCAGCTTCTTCGCCACCGGCCAGCGCTGCACGGCGTCGAGCCGCCTGATCGTGCAGGACGGGATCCACGACCGCTTCGTGGCCCTTCTGGCCGAAAAGGTGGCGGCCTTGCGGGTCGGCGACGCGCTGGACCCCAACACCCAGATGGGCCCGGCGGTGACCGAGGCCCAGCGCGAGGTCTCCTACAGCTACATCGACATCGCCAGGGAAGGCGGCGGCCGGATCGTCACCGGGGGCGAGCGGCTGACGCTCGACAAGCCCGGCTGGTACGTCCAGCCCACCCTGATCGCCGACACCCTGCCGGACGCGCGCATCAACACCGAGGAGGTCTTCGGCCCGGTCGCCTCGACCATCCGCGTGGCCAGCTACGAAGAGGCTCTGGCCGTGGCCAACGGCGTCGAGTTCGGCCTGTCGGCGGGCATCGTCACCCAGTCGCTGAAACACGCCCGCGACTTCCAGCGCAACGCCAAGGCCGGCATGACCATGGTCAACCTGGCCACCGCCGGGGTCGACTATCACGTGCCCTTCGGCGGCACGAAGAAGTCCAGCTATGGCCCGCGCGAGCAGGGCTTCGCGGCCGCGGATTTCTACACCCAGACCAAGACCAGCTACTCGGCGAGCTGAGGGGCGGGCCTAGGCTTCACCCTTGCGGCGCGGCGTGATCTAAGGCGGCATGCGTTTTATTTTCCTCGCCGTATCCGCTGCTTCCCTTTCGCTGGCCCTGGCCGGATGCAATGCGGGGGCGTCAGCGCGGGGCGGGGCCGAGCAGGTCGGGGCGGGTTTTGGCGACGCCGTCACGGCGCCGCTGGATGATCTGAACCTGCGGCGGCAGGAGATACCGACCATTCTCTTGCAGGCGGAAGCCAGCCCCTATGATCTGCGCAATCTGAACCACTGCCGCACCATCGCCGCGGAGATCGCGCGCCTGGACGAAGCCCTGGGCCCGGATGCGGACGCGCCGCCGTCGCAGGACGGGTCGTATCTGAGCGAGCGGGCGGCGGATGCGGCGGCCTCGGCCACGCTGGACGCGGTGCGCGGGGCGGTGACGGACTTCATCCCGGCGCGCAGCTGGGTGCGACGCCTGACCGGCGCGGACGCCCACAGCAAGCATGTGCAGTCGGCCATCCAGGCCGGGCTGCGCCGTCGCGCCTTCCTCAAAGGCGTGGGGATGCAGCGCAACTGCGCCCCGCCGGCGGCGCCAGCGGGGTTCGTGCCGCGCAGAGGCCGCAACTAGGCCTTGACGTGACGGGCGCGGAAGTCGCGGCGGAACTGCTCGAAACGACCTTCGCTGATGGCCTCGCGCATGGCCGCCGTCAGGGCCTGATAGAAGGCGATGTTGTGCCAGCTGAGCAGCACCTTGCCGAGAATCTCGTCGGCGCGGATCAGGTGGTGCAGATAAGCCTTTGAATAGTCGTTGGACGCGGGGCAGGGCACGCCCATGTCCAGCGGGTCTTGATCCTCGGCGAAGCGGGCGTTCTTCAGGTTGATCGGTCCGTCCCAGGTCCAGGCCTGACCGTGGCGACCGGCGCGGGTCGGCAGGACGCAGTCGAACATGTCGACGCCGCGATAGACTGCCTCGACCAGATCAATGGGCTTGCCCACGCCCATCAGATAGCGCGGGCGGTCCTTGGGCAGGAACTCCGGCGCATAGTCCAGCACCTCGCACATGGCCTCATGGCCCTCGCCTACGGCCAGACCGCCTAGCGCATAGCCGTCGAAGCCGATCTCTTGCAGGCGCTCCGAGGATTCGCGGCGCAGGTTCTCATAGGTCGAGCCCTGCTGGATGCCGAACAGGGCTTGGGTGTCGCGGGTTCCAAAGGCGTTCTTGGAGCGCTGCGCCCAGCGGGCCGACAGCTCCATGCCCTGACGGGCGCGCTTTTCCTCGGCGGGCCAGGCGACGCATTCGTCCAGTTGCATGACGATGTCGGAGCCCAGGCGGTCGGCCTGAATCTGGATCGAGCGTTCCGGCGTCAGGACGTGTTTGGAGCCGTCGATATGGCTGGAGAAGGTCACGGCCTCCTCCGTCAGCTTGGAAATGCCCGACAGGCTCATGACCTGAAAGCCGCCGGAGTCCGTCAGGATCGGCTTGTCCCAGCGCATGAAGTTGTGCAGCCCGCCGAGGCGCTCCATCCGCTCCGGGCCGGGGCGCAGCATCAGGTGATAGGTGTTGCCCAGCAGGATGTCCGCGCCGGTCTGCTTGACCTGATCCACCGTCAGCGCCTTGACCGTGGCGGCCGTGCCGACGGGCATGAAGGCTGGGGTGCGGATGTCGCCGCGCGTGGTCTTCAGCACCCCGGTGCGGGCGCGGCCTTCGGTGGCGTTGATCTGGAAGGGAAAGGGCAACAGTGAACTCCGCTCATCCCGGCGCGCCGGAATTTGTGAGTGCTCAACCACGGAACGGCGCGCCTGTCATCAAGCTTGGATGCGATCCTCCCTTGCGAAGCGGGGGAGGGGGACCATGCGCAGCATGGTGGAGGGGGCGAGCACGGGCGCTGAAGCTGGATAAACTGGGCTTTGGTATGTGCCGTTGGGCCAGGGATGTGCTTGCAGTCGCCCCCTCTACCGCTTCGCGGTCCCCCTCCCCCGTAAACGGGGGAGGATTAAGAGGGGCGATCAGCTCCGCAGGCTTTCCAGCATTTCGGCGCGTTGCAGGTCCTTGGGACGGCCGAACAGGCGGCAGGTCTCGATCTGCTCGCTGATCGACGGGGTGAAGACGGTGAAGTCCTCCAGCACGATCGGCACGCGGGTAGAGAAGGTGACGGGAACCCAGTCGCCGCCGGCCCGCACATCCATGTCCGCCATGACGTCCAGCGGCACCGGCGTGGTCAGGATCTGGCCGAAGACCTGCGACCGGAACAGGCCTTCGCCGGGATCTGGCGTGACCTGTCCGTGCAGGGCCTCGATCAGGCGACGCGCATCGCGCGGGCTGCACAGGACGTCGATGTCGGGCGCGCGCCAGTCGCGCAGGCCCCACAGCACCATGGCCGCGCCGCCGAAGATCCACCACGGGTCCTGCATCTCGGTCGCCGCCGAGGCGAGGATGTCGAGCGAGGCGGCGAAATCGTCGGGCAGATCGTCGATCATGCGTCGTTCCTGAACAGCAGGCTCCCGTCGCCATAGGAATAGAAGCGATAGCCGTTGTCGATGGCGTGGGCGTAGGCGGCGCGCATGGTCTCCAGCCCGGCGAAGGCGCTGACCAGCATGAAGAGGGTCGACTTGGGCAGGTGGAAGTTGGTCATCAGCACGTCGCAGGCGCGGAAGCGGTAGCCGGGCGTGATGAAGATGGCGGTGTCGCCGTGGAAGGGCTGGACCACGCCGTCCTCGGTGGTGGCGCTTTCCAGCAGACGAAGCGAGGTGGTGCCGACGCAGACGATGCGGCCGCCGGCGGCGCGCACGGCGTTCAGGGCTGCGGCGGTCTCGGGCGAGACCTCGCCCCACTCGCTGTGCATCTTGTGGTCGGCGGTGTCGTCGGCCTTGACCGGCAGGAAGGTGCCGGCGCCGACGTGCAGGGTCACGGCGTGGGTGCTGACGCCGCGCGCGCGGATGGCCTCCAGCAGGGCGGGGGTGAAGTGCAACCCCGCCGTCGGCGCGGCGACCGAGCCGTCATAGGTGGCGAAGACCGTCTGATAGTCCTTAAGGTCGCGGTCGTCCTCAGGCCGCTTGGCCGCGATATAGGGGGGCAGGGGCATGACCCCGACGTCGCGAATGGCGTCGTCCAGCGCCGGCCCGGCCAGGTCGAAGCGCAGGGTGATCAGGCCGTCTTCGTCCTTGGCCTCGACGGTGGCGTCGAGGCGGCCCAGTTCGCAGGCGGCGTCAGATTCTCGTCCGAACCTCACTCGGTCGCCGGCCTTCAGCCGCTTGCCCGGCTTCATGAAGGCGGACCAGACGTCGGGCGCGTCGCGGTGGTGCAGGGTGGCCTCGACCTCGACGGTCAGGGTCTCGCCCTCCGGTCCGACCCTTTGGCGCACGCCGGACAGGCGCGCCGGGATCACCCGCGTGTCGTTGAACACCAGGGCGTCGCCGGGTTGCAGGAAGTCCGGCAGGTCACGGATGATCCGGTCCTGAAGCGCGCCGTCCTTGACCACCAGCAGACGCGCGGAATCGCGCGGCTCGGCGGGGCGCAGCGCGATGCAGTCATCGGGCAGGTCGAAGTCGAAATCTGAGGTCAGCATGAGGAGGGGCAAAGGCCATGCCCGCGCCGCCGGGTCAAGGCGGCGAGCGGTTGGCCGCACCGTGCGAAGCGACTATCTGAGGCTCAGTTTGCATGAGGACGATGACATGGCCGATCGCTATCTGGACGACCTGACGGTCGGCGAAAGCTGGGAGGGCGCGCCCTTCACCATCACCGAGGCCGAGGTGATCGCCTTCGCCGAGCAGTTCGACCCTCAGCCCATGCACATCGACCCCGCCGCCGCCGCCGAGGGCCGGTTCGGCGGTCTGATCGCCAGTGGCTGGCACGTCGCCTCGCGGGTCATGCGCGAATATGTCGAGGCCGCTCACTTCGGCGCCACGCCCATGCTGGGCCTCAGCATCGACGACCTGCGCTGGCTGCGCCCGGTGCGGCCCGGCGACATTCTGACGGTTCGCCGCGAAATCCTGGCCGTCACCCCGTCGCAGAGCCGCCCCGACCGGGGCACGGTCAAGACCAAGACCTGGGTCCGCAATCAGGACGGCGACCTGGTCATGACCTTCGAGAACCTGATGCAACTCCCCAAGGACGCCTCGGCGCGGCTCTGATCTGCCCGCTGCGGTTGACCGCGCGCGTTCCAGGCTGCAAAGCCCGTTGATGCTTCAGAACCTTGAAACCCTGTCCCGTGAGGCCCGTTCGTGGCCGTTTGAGCAAGCGCGCAACCTGCTGGCCCACGTGCTCAAGAAACGGCTGTCGGACGCGGAGCGCGATGCGGCGAAGCTGCTGATCGACGCGGGCAAGGCGGACGAGGCCCTTGCGACCTTCGAGGCGCTGAACCGGCCGGTGATCCTGGAGACGGGTTACGGCCCGTCGGGCCTGCCGCACATGGGCACGTTCGGCGAGGTCGCGCGCACGACCATGGTGCGCAATGCATTCCGCGCCCTGACCGGCGACCACTGGCGCACGCGCCTGATCGCCTTCTCGGACGACATGGACGGCCTGCGCAAGGTGCCGGAGGGCGTGCCGAACCCGGAGATGCTGCGCGAAGACCTGCATCTGCCGCTGACCAAGGTACGCGATCCGTTCGGCACGCACGACAGCTTCGGCGCGCACAACAACGCCCGTCTGCGCGCCTTCCTCGACGGCTTCGGCTTCGAGTACGAGTTCATGTCCTCGACCGAGACCTATCGCTCGGGCCGGTTCGACGCGACCCTGCTGACCCTCTTGGAACGCTTCGACAAGGTCATGGGCATCATGCTGCCGACCTTGGGCGAGGAGCGCCGCGCCACCTATTCGCCCTTCCTGCCGATCAGCCCGATCACCGGCCATGTGCTGCAGGTGCCGACGCTGGAGCGCAACGTCGAGCGTGGGACCATCGTGTTTGACGACCCCGCCGGCGGGCGCACCGAGGTCCCCGTCACCGGCGGCCATGTGAAGCTGCAGTGGAAGCCCGACTGGGCCATGCGCTGGACCGCGCTGGACGTCGACTACGAGATGTCGGGCAAGGACCTGATCGAGAGCGTGCGCGAGAGCGGCAAGATCTGTCGCGCCCTGGGCGGCACGCCGCCGGAAGGCTTCAACTACGAGCTCTTCCTCGACGTCGAGGGCAAGAAGATCTCCAAGTCCAAGGGCAACGGCCTGACGATGGACGAGTGGCTGCGTTACGGCACGCCCGAGAGCCTGAGCTGGTATATGTTCCAGTCGCCGAAGTCGGCCAAGAGCCTGCATTTCAACGTCATTCCGCGCGCGACGGACGATTATCTGTCCTTCATCGAGCAGTACAAGACGCAGGAACCGGCCAAGCAGATCGACAACGCCGTCTGGCACATTCATTCGGGTCAGCCGCCCGAGAGCGCCTCGCCGGTGTCCTTCGCCCTGCTGCTGAACCTGGTGGGCGTGGCCAACGCCTCCAGCAAGGACCAGCTGTGGGCCTATTTCGCCAAATACCTGCCGGACGCCACGCCCGAGAATGAGCCGGTTCTGGACCGTCTGATGGGCTATGCGCTGAACTACTACGAGGACTTCGTGAAGCCCTCGAAGACCTATCGCCTGCCCGACGACAAGGAGAAGACGGCGCTGCTGGACCTGGCGGACCGTCTGAAGGCTCTTCCGGCCGACACGACCGACGGCGAGATCATTCAGGGCGAGGTCTATGCCGTGGGCAAGGCGCATGAGTTCGAGCCGCTGCGGGCCTGGTTCCAGGCGCTCTATGAGGTGCTGCTGGGCGCCTCGCAAGGGCCGCGCTTCGGGTCGTTCGCGGCCATCTATGGTTTGCCGCAGACCATCGCCCTGATTGAGACTGGGGCGAACGGCGAACTGGCCGGGAACTGAATGAACCGAGCCGTCGCGGGAAACCGCGGCGGCTTTTTCTTTGAGGCCGGCCACATGGCCTCACGTAGCCCGAAGGGCGGTAGGCCCTGGCATCATGGCCTCAAGTAGCCCGAAGGGCGGTAGGCCCTGGCATCATGGCCTCAAGTAGCCCGAAGGGCGGTAGGCCCGGCCACATGGCCTCACGTAGCCCGAAGGGCGGTAGGCCCCCTAAGAAACATGAACCGAATATAACAGCGAGGCTCCGGGAGCCTTCACCTTGGGCCAGGCATTCTCCTCCTCAAGACAGTCGATGACAGGAGAGAGACATGTCCAAGTTCTTCAAGGCGGGTTTGGCCGCCACCGCAATGTTCGCCGCTCTGGGTTCGGCCGCCGTGCCGATGACCGCCAGCGCCATGCCGCAAGCCAACGGCATCACCAACTGCGACGCCCCGGGCGGTCGTCAACAGGCGGGCGCCGCCATCGGCGCCGTGCTGGGCGGTCTGGCTGGCAGCCAGGTGTCCAAGAATGAGCGCGCCCTCGGCGCCGTGGTCGGCGCGGGCGCCGGCGCCGCCGCCGGTTCCTACATCGGCTGCAACCAGCAGCGCGCCCGCTCGGCTAACCAGGCGGCCGCCAACTCCTATCGCGCGACCTCGAACCTGCGTATCCGCACGGGTCCGGGCGCCAGCTATCGCCAGACCGGCAGCCTGCGCGCCGGCCAGCCCTTCACCGCAGTGGGCTCTCAGGGCGAGTGGGTTCAGATCGCGGGCGGCGGCTGGGTGAACGCCCATTATGTCGCGCCGAACTAAGCATCTGACCGTCTGACTGAAGAGAGCCGTCCTCGATCGGGGGCGGCTCTTTTCGTATAGGGACGGGCCGCCTTACTGACTGACCCAGAGGATGCGGGCCATCCAGAGAATGTCGCGGCGGGGCAGGGCGCGCGGCGGATAGGCGGGGTTGATCGAAGCCAGCGTCACCTCGCGCGCGCTCATCGCAGCCACTTCCTTGGCCAGGGTTTCGCCGCCGGTGGTGCGCACCACGACCCGGTCGCCCTTGCGCACATCGGTCGCCTCGCGATCGACGATGACCTTGTCGCCTTCGCGATAGAGGGGCGTCATGGAATCGCCGGCGATCTGAAGGCTCAGCAGGCTGTCCTTCATGCGCGGCAGGGCGGTCTGGTCCCAGCCCTCGGCCAGGGGTAGTCCCGCATCGTCGAAGAAGCCGTCGGCGCCGGCTTGGGCCAGGCCGAGCAGGGGAATGGCGTAATCCTCGGGCGGCGCGTCGTCGGCCAGGGCGGCGAAGGCGCCCAGCGAGGTTCCTGTAGCCTCCAGCACCCGGGTCAGACTTTCGGTGGAGGGCCAGCGCGGGCGGGGCGGTTGGCCGGGCCCGAAGCGTTTCGACGGATTGAAACTGGTCGCGTCCAGGCCCGCCCGGCGTGCCAGACCCGACGGCGAGGCGCCTTCACGACGCGCCAGGGCGTCAAGGGCCTTCCAGAGCTTGGCGTGGGACAGCGGCACAGCGGAATCCGGGCGAGAGGCGTGCCGTCAGACTATCGCAAGACGATAGGAATATCCACCTAGTCGGCTTCTGCCCCGATCGCGCGACGTTCCTGCCAGGCCCAGAAGGTGCCGATGGCGATCGCCAGCATGATGCCGTAGCCGGTCATGTTGACCACGGTGTAGAAGGCCGAGATCGGCGTACGCAGATCCAGCATGACCATGATGTGGCTGGTGACGGCCAGCAGTTGCAGGGCGCAGGCCCAGACGGGCCAGGATCGCGGCGCCTTCCAGACCATGGCGCCAAAGATGATCAGCATCACCACGTCGATGGCGAAGACCCCCCACTGAACGCCAAAATAGCCGCCAGCGGTCTGGGCCATGAGGGAGGCGAACCAACCAAACAGAAAGGCGCCCGCGCCAATCTTTTCAGGTTCTCCGCCCTTCATAAAGGCAAACAGACCAACGGCCACGACGAAAGCGGCGCCGACATAGGCAGCAATGGTTTCTAGCAACGAAAGCCCCCATCGTCGTCACGACAATGGGGGCCAACATAGCGCAAACTATTCAGGAACCGCAGAGCCGATCCCGAAGATTACGCGAATTTCACGCGACGCGCAGGTGATCGCCCTTGTGGGTCATTGGGCGGTTGTCCCACTCGTCGGGCTTGTTCAGCGGGCCGACGGCATAGGTGCCGTAGCCGAGGCGACGGTGGTCCTTTTGCAGTTCGGCGTGGCAGGCCACGACGGCTTCGCGGGCGGTGCTGAGGGCCATGATGGCCTCGATGGCCTTGGCCTGCGAACCCGCGCCGGAGACCGGCGAGATCGACAGGGCGGCGCGGGCGCCGATCATCGATTGAACCAGGGTGGTGGCGTGGGTGATGGCGTCATCCACCGCTTTTTCGGTGGCGTAGAGCTCGCCGGCGACGCTGGCGATCACTTCAGTGCGGTCCATGACTTTACCCCTCAATAAAGAAAACACCGTCATTTCTTAACGCGTATTAAGGGTGTTTGGTAGCCTTTTATTTACCAAGGGTTACATTCATTCCAAAGTTGTGTGCGGCAACTTCAGGTTGCGTCATCGTCGCCGTCCAGCAGGAAGTGAGCGGTCAGGGCGGCGATGGGCTGGTCGCGGCCCTGCTGCCAGGCCTCGGCCAGGACATGGGCGACGCGCCGCCCGGCCTTGTTGATTCGCGCCTGGGCGAAGACGTCGCCGGGCCGGCCCGAGCGCAGATAGGCCACGGTGACGTTGATCGGGCGCGGCAGGCGCAGGCGTGGATAGCTCAGCGACACCTGGGCCACCGCGGTCATTTCCAGCAGGGCTGCGGTTGATCCGCCGTGCAGGGCGGGCAGCATGGGATTGCCGATCAGGTGATCCGCGAAGGGCATG
This sequence comes from Candidatus Brevundimonas phytovorans, assembly GCA_029203145.1. Classification (NCBI taxonomy): domain Bacteria; kingdom Pseudomonadati; phylum Pseudomonadota; class Alphaproteobacteria; order Caulobacterales; family Caulobacteraceae; genus Brevundimonas; species Candidatus Brevundimonas phytovorans. The sequence goes on along the minus strand of CP119309.1, from coordinate 1,860,301 downwards.
ACGACGGTCAGGTCGTCGCCGTTCAACTGGGTCCGCAAGCCGAGGAAGCGGGCGTAGGGGAGGCTGTCGAGCAGGGGAGCGGTCATGCGGCGTCTCCGGCGCTGGTTCTGGCGCGCAGGTTGGCGCCGGCGCGATGGTCGCCCTCGGCGCTGATGACATAGGCCGACTGTGCGGCGGCGACGGGATCGGCGGGGTCGTCCTCAAACGCCCAGGCGCGGACAAAGCCGATGCTGCGCGTCAGCCGATAGCAGCGCGCCTCGGCGATCAGGTCCCGGCCAGGAATGGCGGCGCGCATATAGTCGACGCGCAGATCAAGAGTGGCGATGGGCTGATAGGTCTTCAGCCCGACCCAGACCGCCAGGCCGCCGACATGGTCCAGCAAGGTCGTGACCAGGCCGCCCGCCAGGACCCCCGTCTCGGGATCGCCGACCAGGTCGTCCCGATAGGGAACCCGCAGCCGCACCCGGTCGCCCTCCAGCCCCTCGTATTGAAAGCCCAGGGCGTGGGTGTGGGCCGCGCCCGAGGCGAGTTGAGGCAGCAGGGTGGTCAGGAACTGATCCGTCATCGAGACGTCCTTTGTCTAAGGGTCGTCTGCGGTCGCTCAGATCACCGCAGCGCTCGCCTTTGGTGGCGCGCGTCGGGAGGCCTGTCCATAGACCAAAGGCCGCCTCGGCGAGCCGGGCGGCGTGAAGGATCGAAGGCTGGCGTCAGGTCAGGCGGCGGGACGCTTGCGGGCGGCGGGGGCGGTCGCGGCCGCTGCGGCAGGGGCGGCGAGGGCCGCGTTCATCGCCATGCGCAGGCGTTCCGGCTTGATCGGTTTCTCGACCACGGCGGCCATGCCGACGGCCAGATAGTGTTTGGCGTCGTCGGGATCGGCGTTGGCGGTCAGGGCCACGATAGGGATGTTGCGGCTGTCGCCGGGCAGGGCGCGAATAGCCTGCGTCGCCTGAACCCCGTCCAGGCGCGGCATCTTGATGTCCATCAGGATCAGGTCGAACGGGCGGGCCTGAACGGCCTCCAGGGCCTCCTGGCCGTCCTCGACGGTTTCCGAGGTGCAGCCGAACATTTCGCACAGGGCCTGGGCCACGACGCGGTTGGTGGCGTTGTCGTCGGCGATCAGGATATGGGGGCGGGCCTGCAGGTCCAGTTCATCCAGGGTGGAGACGTTCGACGGCTCCTCCTGCTGGATGATGGCGCGGGGCGCCGACAGGTCGAAGGCGAAGGTGGCGCCGCGACCGGCGTTGTTCTCGGCCCAGATGCGACCGTCCATCTGCTGGACGATATGGCGGCAGATCGACAGGCCGATCCCGCCGCCGTCCGGTCCGGCGGCATGCTCGAACAGGGTGTCCAGGCGGGCGGGTTCGATGCCGGGTCCGTCGTCGCGGACGCGAGCTTCCAGGCGGACCTGGTCGCCGATGACGACGGCTTTCAGGCTGGCTTCCACCATGCCGTTGCGGGCGAATTTCAGTGCATGACCGATCAGGGTGTTGAACACCTGGGTCAGGCGCGGACCGTCCAGGACGCCAGCCAGTTCGGTGTCGCCCTCATAGCCGACCATCAGGGCGACGCCGTCCTGGGTCGCCCGTGGGGTCCACAGGGTCTGGATCTCATCCATCACGGCCCGCAGAGGGGTAGGGGCGGGCGACAGCGTCAGTTCGCCGGCCTCGGCGCGGGCCAGGTCGAGCGCGTCCTGCAAGGTGTCCAGCAGGGCTTCGGAGGAGTCCATGATCGTCTGGACGTGCGCCAGGGCGGCGTCGTTCAGGGGTTGGCGCAGCAGCATCTCGGCCACCGCCCGGACGCCGTTCATCGGGGTGCGCAATTCGTGGCTCATCAGACCCAGGAACTGGCTCTTGGAGCGCGCGGCGGCGGCGGCCTGAAGCGTGGCGTCGGTGGCGGCGCGCACCTGTTCAGTCAGGTCGCGGTTCTGTTGGCGCTCGATGGCGTTGACGGCGCGCAGCAAGCCCACCGCCGTACCGACGCCGCGATAGGCGCCGTCACGGGTGACGATGAAGCCGCGCAGCAGGGCGCCGGGGCCGCTTTTCAGAATGATGTTGGAAAAGGCGTCGATGCGGACGCCGGCTTCGACCACGGCGGGCTCGTCGTCCATGATGTGCGTGACTTCACGCGCGCCGTACAGGCTCTGGCCCAACGGTCCCGCCAGCTTCATCAGAAAGTCGCTGCGTTCGATCAAGCCAAGGGGGCGATCCCCGTCGACGACCGGGATGACCAGGGTGTCCGGTTCACGCGCGAAGCGAGCGAAGACCTCGCCCGCCATCGTGACGGGGGTCACAGGCTCCACGCGCTCGGTCAGCACTTCGATCGTCGGCATACGGCCGGCACTCCAATATGGAGTTTTACATTCGCTGCGAACGCTTTGCGAAAGGGTTAAGAGCGAACGGAATTTGCTCAATCTGACGAAAAGGGACGGGCGCTCGGGTTTTGCGGCGCGGCGTCGTCTGGCGTATAGGGGGCTCTGATCCGATCTTCCCCTGTTCCTTTTGGATGCGCGCGGCCACTGGCCGACCGCAGGTTCGTCATGAGCGTTACGTCGCAAGTCTCTGAAACCTCTGCCCTTGTCCTGTTTTCGGGAGGGCAGGACAGCGCCACCTGCCTGGCCTGGGCGCTGGAGCGGTATGACCGGGTCGAGACCATCGGCTTTGACTATGGTCAGCGTCATGCGGTCGAGATGTCGGCGCGCCAGACGGTGCGCGAGCAGATGGTGAACGTCCTGCCGCAATGGGCCGACCGGCTGGGGCCGGATCATGTCGTCGATCTGACCGGTTTCGGGGCTATCGGCGAGACGGCCATGACCACGGATCGGACCATCGAGGCCGATGCGCGCGGCCTGCCCAACACCTTTGTGCCGGGGCGCAACCTGATCTTTCTGGTGGCGGCGGCGGCGCTGGCGGACCGGCGGGGGCTTCAGGTCCTGGTCGGCGGCATGTGCGAGACCGACTTCTCGGGCTATCCCGACTGCCGCAACGACACGATTCAGGCCATGAGCCAGGCCCTGACCCTTGGGCTGGCCAAGCCGTCGCCGATCGAGACGCCGCTGATGTTCCTGACCAAGGCCGAGACCTGGGCCCTGGCCGAGCGGATCGGCGGCGCGGCGCTGGTCGAGATGATCGTGGAGGCCAGCCACACCTGCTACCTGGGCGACCGGACGCATCGCCACGACTGGGGCTATGGCTGCGGAACCTGCCCGGCCTGCGAGCTGCGCGCGGCGGGCTACAACGAATGGGCGGCGCGCGCGTGACTTACTCCGCCAAAGAAGTCTTCCTGACGGTGCAGGGCGAGGGCGGTCAGGCCGGGCGCCCCGCCGTCTTCCTGCGCTTCGCCGGCTGCAACCTGTGGAGCGGGCTGGAGCGGGACCGCGCCACCGCTGTCTGCAGCTTCTGCGACACGGACTTTGTCGGCGTGAACGGCGACGGCGGCGGCAAGTTCAAGACCGCCGACCTGATGGCCGACCATGTCGCCGGCATGTGGCGCGGCCGCCAGGGCGATCCCAAGCTGGTGGTCTGCACCGGCGGCGAGCCGCTGATGCAACTGGACGCAGCTCTTATCGAGGCCCTGCATGCGCGCGGGTTCGAGGTCGCCATCGAGTCCAACGGCACCCTGGTCGCGCCCGAGGGCGTCGACTGGATCTGCATCAGCCCCAAGGCCAACGCCCCCGTGGTCCAGACCTCGGGTCAGGAGCTGAAGCTGGTCTATCCGCAAGCCCTGGCGATGCCGGATCGGTTCGAGGGCCTCGACTTCGAACGCTTCTGGCTGCAACCCATGGACGGCCCCGACCAGGCCGCCAACACCGCCGCCGCCATCGAATACTGCCTGACCCACCCGCAATGGCGGCTGAGCGTCCAGACGCACAAGTATATCGGGGTGCGGTAGGGCTGGGGGCGGACCTGCGGAATGTCGCCCAAGGGTGGGAAGCGGACGTCGCCGGTTGCTGAGAATGAGGCTATCGCGGTAAGTTTCGTGCGCCGTTGGAGGGGGATATGATGTTCTGGACCTTAGTCCAGCGTACCTGCTGGGCAGTAACCGCCTTTGGCCTCACTATGTTCGCGCTGCTCATGCTTAACTTGGTGCAGCCGGCCTTGTGGACCGCAATAGCTGTCATCCTCGCTTTTCCAGCTTTCATCACTGCGGGGATTCTGAGGACAAACGGATTCTTGCGAGCACGTGGATTAAAGGAAGCGGAGATCCCAACGGCGAGGAGGGCTCTCAGCCGTTCCGTCGCGATTTGGTTCCTCGTAGGGCTTGGACTTGCGGTCTTAACCGGGCTCTTTGGCTACTTCGTGCCCCAGTAAGTCATGTCCGCTATGGATCGAAAGAGGACTTCATGCCTCCCGTCACCCCGGACGGCCCGCAGGGGCGATCCGGGGGCCAGGCGTTCAACGCACTGGCATGGGCGGAGAAGCCGCAACGGCCTGGGTTCCGGGTTCGCTTCGCGCCCCGGAATGACGGCTGAGGGGTGGTCTCGATTCTTGGGCGTCGGCGCCGATAGCCTTCAGGCGGCCTAAGCTGCCGACTGTGTTCGAGGCGCGATGAAGGGCCGCACCGCCGCCATCGCCCGCGCCACGTATTCGGCCTTTTCGCCGACGGGGGCGACGTAGTGGATGGCGTCTTCGGCGTCCTGAACCGTCGCCAGACGAGCGATCATCCAGGCGGCGAGGTATTGCGAGGCGAGGCAGCCGCCCGCGGTCGCGACATTGCCATGCGCGACGAAGGGGGCGTCCACGACGTTGACGCCGGCCTCGATGACCCAGGGCTTGGTGGTCAGGTCGGTGCAGGCGGGCAGGGCGCCGATCAGGCCCAGTTTCGCCAGCAGCAGGGTTCCCGAGCATTGGGCGCCGATCAGTTGGCGTGTCGGATCCAGTTTCAGCTGTGACAGGAAGGCGGGATCGGCGGCGTAGTCGCGCGTCCTGATCCCGCTGCCGATCAGGACGGCGTCGGCCTCGGCCAGAAACTCGAGCGGCTTCTGGCGCTGGATCGTCACCCCGGCCATCGATGTGACCTCGGGCGTGGGGCAGGTGATGTGGGCGGCCCAGCCCTGGCTCTTCATGCGGTTCAGGATGCCCGCCGCGATGAAGCTGTCCAGCTCGTTGAAGCCGTCGAGGGTCAGGATGGCGATCTGCATGGGGGTCAGCAGGCCTTGCCCTGGCGGTGGCGTTGTTCGCAGCGGCGCTGCTCGCGTTCATAGTCGCGCTGCTCGCGCTCGCGCTTGGCCCTGGTTTCCTCGTCCGAGGTGGTGACGGCGTCAAAGCCCGCGCCGACCACGGCCCCGGTCGCCTTGACCGTGCCGCCGACGACGGCGGCGCCCGTTCCGACCACGGCCCCGACGACGCAGGCTTGCAGCATCAGCGAACCGCCGATGACGGCCAGAAGGGCGGTCGCCCGCGCGAAGGGTTTGGTCATGAGAATCTCCCGAGGCGCCGATCTTGCGCCTGGGAAGTGAACAGAGGCTGACGCGAGGGCGACAGTGAGGCGATCCTCCCCTGTGCAGCGCAGCGAAACGGGGGAGGGGGACCATGCGCAGCATGGTGGAGGGGGCGGAAATGGGCAGGGCGGGGGCGTTTGATTCCGCCCCCTCCACCGCTTCGCGGTCCCCCTCCCCCGCTGCGCAGGGGAGGATTTAGAAGGTTACAAACTGTCGACCATGACCAGTTCGGCGTCTTCGCTGGCCGTGATGGTGATCACGGCCTCGTCGACGATGCCGGCGCCGTCGCGGGCGTTCAGCGTCACGCCATTGACGTCCACCCGGCCCACGGCGGGGACCAGATAGGCGCGGCGACCGGCGGCCAGGTCATAGGTCAGGCTTTCGCCCGCCTTCAGCGTCGCCGCCAGGATCCTGGCGTCGGCGTTGATCGTCAGGGCCTCGTCCGCCGGATCGCCCGAGGCGACGACGGTGAAGCGGCCGGAGCGGTCGTTCTTGGGGAACTCCCGCTGGCCCCAGGACGGCTGGGCGCCCGGCTTGTCCGTCTCGATCCAGATCTGGAACAGGGTGGTCGTCTCGTTCTCGAGGTTGAACTCGGAGTGACGCACGCCTGTGCCCGCGCTCATCACCTGGACGTCGCCCGCGCCGGTGCGGCCCTTGTTGCCCATCGAGTCCTCGTGGGTGATGGCGCCGGTGCGGACATAGGTGATGATCTCCATGTCGGCGTGGGGGTGGGGCGGGAAGCCCGACCGGGCGCCGATCTCGTCGTCGTTCCAGACGCGCAGGCGGCCCCAGCCCATGCGCTTGGGATCATAGTAGTTGGCGAACGAGAAGTGGTGTTTGGCGTTCAGCCAGCCGTGGTTGGCGCCGCCGAGGGTGTTGAAAGGTCTGACGTCGATCATGGTGCGGTCTCCCTGTGGCGCAGCCTATGCCGCGCTGTTCGAGACCTATATAGGTAACAATGACTGTTGCGAAAAGGGGGCGTCTTTCCCCCCTTGTTCGCGGAGCGAATGGGGAGGTGGATCGGCCGCGTCAGCGGGCGAGACGGAGGGAGCGGCGCAAAGGGGCAGCTCGAAACTGCCGATGGCGGAGTCGCCCCCTCCACCACTTCGTGGTCCCCCTCCCCATGAAATGGGGAGGAAAGGCGCGAGGTTTAGCCCACCTGCGCCCGGTGGCGCAGCATGGCGTCGGCCAGGACGATGGCGGCCATGGCCTCGACGACGGGCACGCCGCGCAGGGCGACGCAGGGGTCGTGGCGGCCCTTGGTGCGCAGGTCGACCTCGGCGCCGTCGCGGTTGATGGTCTGGCGCAGGGTCAGGATGGAGGAGGTGGGCTTGAACGCCACGCGCGCTGTCAGCGGCTGGCCGGTCGAGATGCCGCCCAGAACCCCGCCCGCCTTGTTGGACAGGAAGACCGGCAGGCCGTCGTCGCCCAGGCGCATTTCGTCGGCGTTGTCCTCGCCCGACAGCTCGGCTGAGCCAAAGCCCGCGCCGATCTCGACGCCCTTGACCGCGTTGATCGACATCAGGCCCGAGGCCAGTTCGGCGTCCAGCTTGGCGTAGAGGGGCGCGCCCCAGCCGGCGGGGACGCCTGTGACCTCCAGCGCCACGACGGCGCCGATGGAGGAGCCGGCCTTCCTCACGCCGTCCAGATAGGCTTCCCACGCGGGGACCACGTCCGCCGAGGCGGCGAACAGGGCGTTGTCATAGACGGCGTCGAAGTCGAGGGCTTCGTCGGGAATGCGGTGCGGGCCCAGCTGGACCACGCCGGCGCGGATGCGGATGCTGTCACCCAGGACTTTACGGGCCACGGCGCCCGCCGCCACGCGGCTGGCCGTTTCGCGGGCGGACGAACGCCCGCCCCCGCGGTGGTCGCGGACGCCGTACTTGGCCTGATAGGCGAAGTCGGCGTGGCCGGGGCGGAAGGCGCGGGCGATCTCGCCGTAATCCTTGGAGCGCTGGTCGGTGTTTTCGATCATCAGACTGATCGGGGTGCCGGTGGTGACCGGGCCGTTTCCGTCGTCAAAGACGCCGGACAGGATGCGGACCTGATCGGCCTCCTGCCGCTGGGTGACGAAGCGGCTGCCGCCGGGCTTCCTCAGATCAAGCAGGGGCTGAATGTCGGCCTCGGTCAGCGGGATCAGCGGCGGGCAGCCGTCGACGACGCAGCCGATGGCCGGGCCGTGGCTTTCGCCCCAGGTGGTGACGCGGAACAGATGACCGAAGGTATTGTGCGACATGGCTTACCGCTTAAGCCGCGATGCGCTCTGGCGTCCAGACCCGCGTGAAGCGAAGCAGCAGGTCTTCGGCGGCTGATGGCAGGTCGGCCGAGGCCTCCAGCTTGACGAACAGGTCGCCAGCGGGGCGGTTTCCGCGCGCGGGCAGGCCGAGGCCTTTCAGGCGCAGACGCACCGGCTCGACCATGTCGGGCACCAGCCAGGACGAGCGCAGACCGGCGTGGGTCATGATCTCGATGCGGCCGCCGTCGTCCATCATCCGCTGCGGCACGGCCCAGTTCATGAACAGGTCGCCGCCGAGAACCGACAGGCCGTCGGCGGGACGGATCAGGACGGGCAGCAGCAGGTCGGCGCTGTTGGGGCCGCCGCGCTTCAGCCGGATCTTGTCGCCGGTGCGGACGCCGGGTGGGGTGTGGACCAGCAGGGTACGGGCGTCGATGACCGTGCGGACGCAGCCGCCGCTGATGGCCTGCATCGGCGTCAGGGCCAGGAGGGGCGCGGGCGCAGGGGGTTGAACGAAGGGCTTGGCATGGGGCGGGGCGGGCAGGGCAAGCGTCTGGGCCTGCAACAGACGATAGGCGGCGATGACCCGCCGGAATTGTTCGGCGTCGCCGCCAGGCGCATCGGGGCGGGCCGCCTTGACCGCGACGCGGAAGGCCGTCGTCAGGCCCTCGCCGCCGACAGGACCGCTCAGGCCCAGAAGGGACCGGGCGTTTTCGAGGGTGAGGGTGTCCGCGCACATGGACCTCAGCCTCGAACGGATATGGTCAAGACCGGGTTAACCCTGTCGACTGAAACGACAATTTCAATCCATGGTGAAGCCTGGTGTCGCAGCCTAGTCCACGACTGATGACGTACGGGAAATGCGGGTGTAGAGATTCGGTCCATGACCCAGCCCCTGATCCCGCCCAGCCCGTCCGCTCAGGATTACGCCGCGCAACTGGCGGCCAATGCGGACGAGACCATGTTCGAGCGCTCGGAGCCCTTCGGTCTGTTCGCCGACTGGCTGCAAGCCGCCAAGGCTTCTGAGCCGAACGACGCCAACGCCATGACCCTGGCGACGATCGACGCCATGGGCATGCCGGACGCACGCATCGTCCTGCTGAAGGACGTGGACGCGCGTGGCTTCACCTTCTTCTCCAATCAGGAAAGCGCCAAGGGTGAGCAGTTGTGGGCCCATCCCTCTGCGGCTCTGGTCTTCCATTGGAAGAGCCTGCGCCGTCAGGTGCGGGTGCGCGGCGTCGTGGAGCAGGTCAGCGCCGCTGAGGCCGACGCCTATTTCGCCAGCCGGGCGCGAGAAAGCCGCATCGGGGCCTGGGCGTCGGACCAGTCGCGCCCGCTGGACAGCCGCGCCGAACTGGAAACGCGCGTGACCGAACAGGCGGCGGCCTTTGACGGGCAGGAGGTGCCGCGTCCCGACCGTTGGACCGGCTGGCGCGTCGTGCCGCAACAGATCGAATTCTGGCGCGACCGGGCCTTCCGCCTGCATGACCGGCTGCGTTTCGACCGCATGGTCGAGGACGAGGTTGAGGACGAAGGCAAGGCTTGGCGCCGAACGCGCCTGTGGCCCTAGGCTAGACGGCGTAGCGGGCCAGGAAGGTCTCGACCGCATCCTCGGCGATGGCGCGCGGGGTCCGTTCGGCCAGAACGTCGTCGCCCGTCACCAGGGGGACGAAGAAGACCGGGTGTTCGATCATGCCCATCAACTGGCCGGCGGCCCAGGAGGGCTTTTCGACCTTCATCTGCCCGGCCTGGGTCATGTCGATCAGCATGCCCATCAGGACGGCCCCGAAGTCGTTACGTCCACGCTCGAAGAAGCGCATGGCGATGGCCTCGAAGCGCGGACGCTCGGCCAGAACCAGCCGGAAGACCGAGCGAACGAAGCTGTTGCTCATGAACTCGGCATAGCCGCTCATGAATTCGTTCAGGCGTTCGCGCGGCGTGCCCGAGGTCGTATGCACCGCCGCCATGTGGCGGGCGAAGTCTTCCGAGGCGTTGTCGATGACCGCTTCAAACAGAACCGCCTTGCTGTCGAAAAAGGCGTAGAGCGTCGCGGTGGACACGCCGGCTTCGCGGGCGATGGGCTCCATGCGGGTGCCCGCATAGCCCTCTGTGATGAAATGCAGCCTCGCCTGTCGCACGATGGCGGCGCGTCGAGGGTCGTCGAAATCCTGGACCGGTGCGGTCATCGTTAAATACCCGGAAAGAGTGTGGATAACGTGCCTTTAAATTGCCTCGATTGCAACAAGTAACGCCGGTGTGCGAATGCAAATCATCAACGATGCCAAGTTTCTAGAAGCGGGTGGGCGAGGACGGGCGCGGCCAGGCGAATGACCGCCTGCGGATCTTCCAGCCGCACCGCCGCCGTGGCGTCGGCGACGATAAAGTCGGCATGAGTGCGCGACGGTTCGGTCAACCGTTCGTGGCCGGGGCGGACGGTCAGCAGATACTGGTGAATGACGGATTCGGCGGTGCGGCCGCGCTCGGTCTGGTCGCGCAGCAGGCGCCGGATGAAGCGGATGTCGGCGGGCGTATCGACGAATACCTTGATGTCGAAAAGGGCTGTCAGGGCCGGGGTGCACAGGACGTGGGTGCCCTCGACGATCACCACATCGGCGGCGGGGATGGGCTCGCCGCCTGGGTCGCGGCCGTGGTGAAGGAAGGAATAGAGCGGGGCCACGACCGGCCGGCCAGCCTTCAGCTCGGTCAGATGGTCGCGCAACAGGTCGTGATCGCGGGCGGCCACGTCGTCGAAGTCATGGGTGTCTGCGTCGAAGCCAGGCACGCTGGCGGCGTCGAGATAATAGGAGTCCTCGCGCATCAGCACCGCAACGCCGGCGGGCAGGGAGGCGACCAGGGCCTCGGCCAGGGTGCTTTTGCCGGAGCCGGAGCCTCCGGTGATGGCGATCAGGATGGTCATGGGCGGTCTCCGTGCGTCTGCGCGGCCTTCTAGGCCCGTCGGCGCGCCTTGACCATGTTGCAGGGCGCGGGCGCTGTGGATGCGACAGAATAGAGCGGGTTTGTTTCCCCAACGGCACGTTGCTTGTCGCCGTTCACCTAGATAGCGTCGCTGCAAAGCGCCACGCACAGAGGGCGCAAGACGAGGGAATGCGATGCTGGGTTTGATGCAGGACTGGCCGCTGACGGTCGACAAGATTCTCGATCACGCCAACAACTGGCACCCGAACCGCGAGGTCGTGACGCGATCCGTCGAGGGGCCGATCGAGCGCACCACCTATGGCGCCATCCACGGCCGCGCCAAGCGGGTGTCGAATGCGCTGAAGGCCTGGGGGGTGCAGCCTGGCGACCGCATCGCCACCCTGGCCTGGAACACCGCCGACCATATCGAGACCTGGTACGGCATCATGGGCATAGGCGCGGTCTGCCACACGCTGAACCCGCGCCTCTTCCCCGAGCAACTGGTCTACATCATCAACCATGCCGGAGATCGGATGATCTTCGTCGACCTGACCTTCGTGCCGCTGCTGGACGCCATCCTGCCGCATTGTCCGTCGGTCGAGCGGGTCGTGGTTCTGACCGATCCCGACCACATGCCGCAGACGAAATTGCCGGTGGTCGACTGCTATGAGACGGTGCTGGAACAGTCGTCGGAAGACATCGCCTGGGGCGGCTTCGACGAACAGACCGCCTGCGGCCTCTGCTACACCTCGGGCACGACGGGGAACCCCAAGGGCGTCCTCTATTCCCACCGCTCCAACTTCATCCATACCCTGCTGGGCCTGCAGACGACGGTCCTGGGCGCAACGCCCAGCGAGGTCATCCTGCCGGTGGTGCCCATGTTCCACGCCAACGCCTGGGGCATCGCCTTCGGCGGGCCGGCCGCGGGGTCCAAGCTGGTCATGCCGGGCGCGCGCATGGACGGCGCCGGCATCTATGAACTGCTGGAGAGCGAGGGCGTCACCTTCTCGGCCGCCGTGCCCACCGTCTGGCAGGGCCTGCTGAACCACCTGCGCGAAAACCATCTGAAGCTCTCGACGGTCAAGCGCGTGCTGATCGGCGGCGCCGCCGTGCCGGAAAGCATGATCCGCGCCTTCAACGACGAATTCGGCGTCGAGGTGCTGCAGGGCTGGGGCATGACCGAGACCTCGCCCATCGGCACCCTGTCGAACATGACTCCCGAACTGGCCGCCCTGCCGTTCGAGGAGCAGTTGAAGTGGCGGGTCAAGCAGGGCACGCCGCCGCTGGGCGTCGAGCTGAAGCTCAAGGACTATGACGGCAAGGAGATGCCGCACGACGGTCAGACCTATGGCCGTCTGATGATAAAGGGGCCGACCATCGCCCGCGCCTATTTCCGCGATGACAGCGAGATCCTGGACGACGAGGGCTTCTTCGACACCGGCGACGTCTCGACCATCGACGACCAGGGCTTCATGCAGATTACCGACCGGGCCAAGGACGTCATCAAGTCCGGCGGCGAGTGGATCAGTTCCATCGAGATCGAGAACCTGGCCGTCGGCCATCCCAAGGTCGCCCTGGCCGCCGTCATCGGCTCGGCCCACCCGAAGTGGGATGAGCGTCCGGTCCTGCTGATCAAGCTCAAGGAGGGCGAGGCCGAGGACAAGCAGGAACACCTCGACTTCCTGGTCGGCAAGATCGCCAAGTGGTGGATGCCGGACGACGTGGTCTTCCTGGCCGATATTCCGCTGGGCGCCACGGGCAAGATCGACAAGAAGCTGCTGCGCGAGCAGATGAAGGACTATCGCCTGCCGACTGCAGGTTGATCTTTCAGGAGGGCCGCATGGCTGAACCTACCCGGACCCAGGCGCGCGCGGCGGAGATTCGTCTGCGCTGGCTGACGCTGGCGGCGTGTGCGGCGCCCTTGCTGGTGCTGGTCGCCGTTTTCGGGACTCGGTTCGGTCTATGGAGCGCTGGTTTCGGCCTGGAGGTCCTGACGCTGAAGATCGGCCGCATCCTGGCCTTCGTCGGGCTGGCGGCGGCTCTGGTCGCGGTCCTTGTCGCCCTGAAGGACGTGCGGCGGCGGGGCTTTTATGCGGTCGTGTCTCTGGTCGTGGCCGGGGCGACCGTGGCCCTGTTCCTGATCCAGCAACAGCGTTTCGCGGTTCCGGCTGACAACGACGTGACGACCGACGCCGCCGAGGCGCCCGCCTTCTCGCGCGCGGTTCTGGCCATGCGCGGCGGGCAAGGCGCAGGAGAGGGCGGGGCGTCGGTCGCTTGTCCCGATCTGGTTTCGGTGTCGCGACAGGTGGCGCCGGAAACGGCGGCGGCGGCGCTGTCGGCGGCGGGCTTCACCGTGCGCGGCGCGGCGCCCTTCCGCGCCGACGGGGCGAAGGAAGGCTTCTGGTTCGGCCTGACCTATGACGCCGCCATCCGCATCCGGCCGGGCCGCACCGACGTGCGCGTGGCCCAGCGCGAGGGCGTCAGGGTGGGCGATGAATCCTGCCGCCTGGCCCGCGCCATTACGGATGGGCTCAAGCCGCTGGTCTAGGATTGCATTGTTCTTTGATCCTCCGGTAAGATCAGGAAAACCGGGGGGTTAGATGACAGACGCAACGCTGGACGGCGGACCGATCAATGACGGTCTGGGGCCGTTGCACGGGGTTTATCCCTCGGGCGGCGATGAGGCGGGCGAAGTCCTGCGCTTTCACTCTACGCTGGAGCCGAAACGCTTTCTGGGGCTCAGCCTGCGCAACGGCCTTCTGAACATCGTCACCCTGACCCTCTATCGCTTCTGGGGAAAGACCGAGGTGCGGCGCCGCGTCTGGCAGGGCGTGCGGCTGAACGGCGACGCCTTTGAATATACGGGGCAGGGCAAGGAGCTGTTTATCGGCTTCCTGTTGGCGCTTTTGGTTCTGGGTCTGCCGCTGCTGCTGGCGGTGTTCGCCGTCCAGTTCGGCGGACCGGCGGCGATCGCGGTCCTGTACCCGATCCTCTATCTCGGTATGTTCTGGCTGTGGGGTTTCGGAGTCTTCACCGCTTTCCGCTACATGGCCAGCCGCACGACCTGGCGCGGGGTGCGCTTCCGTCTGGGCGGCTCGGCGCGCAGCTATGGCTTCAAATATCTGGGCGCCATCTTCCTCAGCGGCCTGTCGATGGGCTGGTTCTGGCCGGTGGCGCATCGCGGCCTGGCCGAAAAGCTGTGGGACGAACTGCGCTTTGGCGACCGACGCATCCGCTTCCGCATGAGCCGGGCGGAAAAGGTCAGCGTCTATGGCTGGTACGCCCTGGGCTGGGTCGGCACGGCGGTCGGCTATCTGGTCTTCGTCATCGGCATGGTTGCTCTGTTCGCTGTCCTGGGGATGATGGATGCGCCCGCAGGGCAGCCGCCGGGCCTGGGCTTCACGCTCGGCCTCTATGGGATGATGCTGGTGTTGGCGCCGATCTTCCTGCTGCTCTGGTCGCCCTATCACGCCGCCATGCTGCGCTCGATCAGCGCGGGCGTGACGCTGGACGGGGCGGGCTTTCATCTGGAGGTCAAGCCGATGGAGCTGTGGTGGCTGACGGTGTCGAACATGGCGGCTCTGCTGCTATCGCTCGGCTTCCTGACGCCCTGGGTGCAGGCGCGCACGGCCCACTTCATGGTGTCGCGGCTGACCTCGGCGGGTCTGGCGCATCTGGATCTGGCGCGGCAGGCCGGCAAGGGGCCGGGCTCGGGCGAGGGTCTGGCCGACGCCTTCGGTTTCTCGGCCATTTGACGTGCAGGGCCGCTTTCACGACGGATTGAGTTCCCGCCCCGCGACGGTCGAGGTCGCGTGGCTGGACAAGGCCCTGTGTTTTTCTCCGGCAGACAGCGAGGCTCGGGCGTGGACGCGAGACGGCCTCCATGTGGTGCGCGAGGGCGATCAGGCCCGACTGTCGCATCCGTCGGAGCCCGACGCCCGGCTGGTGCTGGCTTTGGCCGACTGGATCGCATTGGGCGGATCGGTCGCCGTCGAGAAGCGCGGGCGGGTCAGGGAGACCCGGCTGGTCATCGGTCTGGCGGCTGTCGGCCTGTCGGTCACGGCCTTCGTCTTCTGGGGCGTGCCGGTCTTTGCAGGGCCTCTGGCGCGGGCCACGCCGATCCAGATGGAAAAGGACATGGGCCGCAGCTTCGACGCCCAGATGGGCGCCATGTTCCATCGCTGCGAAGGCGAGCCAGGGCAGGGCGTGCTGGACGAATTGGGCACGCGATTGTCGATGCAGTCCGACACGCCGTTCGACGTGCGCGTGCGCGCCGTTCAGGCCCCCTTCGTCAACGCCTTCGCCCTGCCGGGCGGGTCAGTCCTTGTCACGGACGACCTGATCCGCGAGGCCGAGACGCCGGACGAACTGGCTGCGGTCGTGGCCCACGAAGTCGCCCACATCGAGAAGCGCCACGTCATGCAGGCGGTCTGGCGCAGTCTGGGCGTCGGCCTCTTGCTGGACGCCGTGGTCGGCGGCGGCACCGGGGCGGGCCAGCAGGCGGTGCTTCTGGCCGGGCAGGCGACCGACCTGCGCTATGGCCGGGACGCCGAGCTGGAGGCCGACCAACGTGGACAGGCCCTGCTGGTCGGCGCGGGAATGTCGTCGCAGGGCATGGCGCCCTTCTTCGAGCGGATGCACGGCGAGGGCGAGGACAAGCGCCTGGCCGCCGCCGCCGAGTTCGTCTCGACCCACCCGGATTCGGGGCGGCGCGCCCAGCGGGCGCGGGACGGCGCCAGGTCGGGGGCTGCGGCCCTGTCGCCGTCCGAATGGGCCGCAGTGCGCGCCAGTTGCGGCGCGGGGTCAAAGGATCCGGTAACGCGCCTCAAGGACCGGCTGCGGCGACGCGGCGACAAGGCCCCGGTCGACCAGGGCGATGAGGTGGGCCAGGACTGACAAACTGGCCGCCGGCCACAACCGCTGATCCACGGCGGCGTAGAGGGCCGGGACCATCTGGGCGATGGTTTCGTCGCCGGCCGCCAGCCGTGCCAGCACTTGCGCCTCGCGCTCCAGCCGGTGATGGCGATAGGCCTTCAGGAAGGGCGCGACCTGGGTGATGGCTGGGCCATGCGTCGGCCAGATGGTCGAGAAACCGCGCGCCAGCACCCGCTCCAGACTGTCCATATAGGCGGCCATGTCGCCGTCCGGCGGAGCGACGACGGTCGTGGACCAGCCCATGACGTGATCGCCGCTGAACAGGGCGTTCTCCTCGCGCAGGATGAAGGCCATGTGGTTGGAGGCGTGACCCGGCGTGGCCATGGCCTCGATCGTCCAGCCGTCGCCGTCGATTCGGTCGCCGTCGTTCAGGATGACGTCGGCCTTGAAGTCCGCGTCGTCGTCCTCGTCCAGAGAGGCCGCGTCCATGGCGTCCGAGGCGTGGACGGTCGGCCCGTGCGGCGCTGCGGCCAGAATCATCGCGCCGCCGACCGCCTCGGCCAGGGCCTGCGACAAGGGGGCGTGGTCGCGGTGGGTGTGTGTCACCAGGATGTGGCTGACGGTCCGCCCCTTCACTGCCCGCAACAGAGCGTGCAGATGAGCCTCGTCCGCGGGGCCGGGATCGATCACCGCCACGCGCGCGCCCGGACGGTCACGCCCGACGATGTAGGTCCCGGTTCCTGTAAAGGTGAACGGCCCCGGATTGTCCGCGATCACCCGCTGAATCAGCGGCGAAACCTGATCGCGATGGCCATAGGTGAAGTCGAACTGTCGGACGTAGGGGATCACGGGCGCGCGTCCTTGATGAGCGGAAGCCGTCGGGAGGGGGCGGCCCCGCCTTTAACGCGTCCAGACGGTTCGGGCGCCTTCGCTATGCTCCGAACGTGCGTTTTCACCATCCCCAAGTCAGAGCGGCAGGCGGCTCAGATCATACCCGGCGGCGAGGGCGGCGGCGCGCAGGCTGTCAGCATCCGCCCCCCTCAGCCGCTCGGCCATGGCCCAGGTCGCCGCCGAACGCATCCCGGAACGGCAGAACATCAGGGTCGTCGCAGGCTCAGCCATCCATTCGGTGACACGCGCAACGGTCTCGGGATCGGGAAGGCCGCGCACCGGTGCATCCAGATATTCAACACCAGCGGCCTCGGCGACGGCGCGGATATCGGCGCTGGTCGGCTGGCCCGGCTCTTCGTGATCGGGCCGATTGTTAACGATCCGCCGCAGGCCCAGCCGCTCGATCAGGGTCGGCAGTTCATCCGGCGTGATCTGGCCTGACAGCCAGATATCTTCCTTCAATGCGGCGGGGTCGGTCATGTCTACTGTCTCTTGACGCGGACGGCGCGGCTGCGCCCTGCGACGAGTAGATAGCTCCCTAGGGACGCGCGGCGCACGCGAATTTCCGTACCGGGGTGATTCTGGAATCGAACCGGGGCGGAATCGATCTGACGCCATTCTGATCCGTCGGCCAGTCGGAACAGCCATTTGCCGTCCAGCCCTTGGCCAGCGCTGACCAAGGTAGTTTCGACGGCTTCGATCTTTTCTTCATCGCCGTCACTCCGGAAGACGGGCGGAAGGGCGGGAATTTCGAATCCGAACAGTTGCCGCCGCGCCTCTCGAATCTGTCCCCGCTCGACCACTACGACCTCGCCTTCACGCTCGGCGGCGTCCAGTGCGCCAGCTGCACTGTCGAAACACGCCAACCGCTCAATGTCTGACGTGATCTGGCGGCAACGGGCCACATGCTCGAGAAGCGGGGATCTGGCGGTGGTGGGAGATTGCGCGAAGGCTGGCCCCCCAAGCGACAAAATGACGGTCAACGCCAGGGAAGGTGGGAGGATCGTGCGCACAACGCTCTCCATTAGAACTAAAGGCTCGAATGTATAGCCTTAATGCCACGCTCGCCGGCCATAAGCCAAGCGAGTTATAGCGTGGCGATTTTGCGACAGGACGAAGGCGACATCATTAAGCGCCTGTAATTTTCCTGTCAGACATTGAAGACCCGTGTCTAATCTCATGCCTAGCTACCTATCAGACGCTTTAACGTCGACAATCAAGGTTGGCCGTGGACGACAGGCGGGGGTCATACTTTGCCGTTGTCGTCCACAACTCAGGAGGGTGACACTTGAAATTCCAGAACAAACGCGAGCGACTGCTGGCGTCCACCATGATCGCGGGCCTCGCGCTTGCCGGTGTGGCGGCTCCGGCTATGGCGCAAACGACCCCGGCGCAGCCTGATCAGGCGAGCCAGGTCGAGGACGTCGTGGTTACGGGCTCGCGCATTCGTCAGCCGAACCTCACCACGACCAGTCCCGTGACCCAGGTCACCGGCGAGGACATCGACGTTCAGGGCGTGACCCGCGTCGAAGACCTGGTGAGCCAACTGCCGCAGGCCTTCGCCGCTCAGAACTCGACCGTCTCCAACGGCGCTTCGGGTACGGCGACGGTGTCGCTGCGCAATCTTGGTTCGTCGCGCACGCTCGTGCTGATCGACGGCAAGCGTATGGGCTACGGTTCGCCGCAAGACGACGCGGCCGACCTGAACCAGATCCCCGGCCAGATGGTTGAGCGGGTGGAAGTCCTCACGGGCGGCGCCTCGGCCGTCTACGGCTCGGACGCCATCGCCGGCGTCGTGAACTTCATCATGCGTCGCGACTTCGAAGGCATCGAAATCGATGCTCAGTATGGCTTCAACCAGCACAACAACGACTATGACGGCGTGGGCAACCTGCGCAATGTCATCGCTGGCCGCGCCGCCACCAACCCGTCGCAGTTCAAGCTGCCCGACGACAACGTCACCACCGGCTTCAGCCGTGAAGTGAATATCCTGATGGGCGTGAACGCCCCGGATGACCGCGGCAACATCACCCTGTACGCCGGCTACCGGAAGAACAACAAGGTGCTCGGTCGCGACTACGACTATTCGTCGTGTTCGCTGGCGGCGCCGGGCGCCGCGACCCCGAATGATTTCTCGTGCGGCGGTTCCGGCACCTCGTTCCCGGGCCAGTTCACGCCCGACTTCGCGGCTGGCAACATCTTCACTGTAGACGCCAACGGGAACTTTATCCCCTACGTCGGCTCGCGTGACGCCTATAACTTCGGCCCGCTGAACTATTATCAGCGCCCGGATGAGCGTTATACGCTGGGTGCGTTTGGTCATTACGATGTGACCGACAAGATCGAGCTCTACACCCAGCTGATGTTCAGCGATTATTCGACCATCGCCCAGATCGCGCCGTCGGGTAACTTCTTCGGTGAGTTCTCCAACGGTTTCCGCACGACCGACGGCAGCTCGACCATCGGCTGCGACAACCCGCTTCTGTCGGCTCAGCAGGCCGCGACGATTGGCTGCTCGCCCGGTGATATCGCCGCCGGCACCGACGTGTCGCTGTATATCGGCCGTCGTAACGTGGAAGGTGGCGGTCGTCAGTCCGACATTCGCTTCCAGTCGTATCGCGGCGTCATGGGCGCACGAGGCGATTTGAACGACGCCTGGAGCTACGATCTGTCGATCCAGTACTCGCGCGCCCAGTACACCAACATCTATCGTAACGAGTTCTCGAACACGCGCCTGGCGCGTGCGCTGGATGTCGTGACCGATCCGAATTCGGGTCTGCCCGTCTGTTCGTCGGTCCTGGCCGGCATTGATGCGGACTGCGTGCCCTACAACATCTTCCGCCGTGACGGTGTTACGCCGGAGGCGCTGAACTATCTGCAGGTGCCGCTGGTCGCGACCGGCTGGACCACCCAGCAGGTGGTGTCCGGTTCGCTGACGACCGACCTGGGCGCCTATGGCGTCAAGTCGCCGTGGGCTACGCGTGGCGTTCAGGCCGCCTTCGGGGGTGAGTATCGCCGTGACGCTCTGGATCTGACGCCCGATGTGTCGTTCACGACCGGCGACGGCGCCGGCCAAGGCGGCGCGACCCTGGGCCTCAACGGCGCCAACCAGGTTTATGATGTCTTCGCTGAAGCTCAGATCCCGATCGCCGAAGGCATGGCCTTCGCCGACCAGCTCTCGGTGGACCTCGCCTATCGTCACTCCGAGTATGAGCTGGGCGGCGGCACGGATTCGTGGAAGATCGGCGGCGACTGGGCCCCGGTGTCCTCGGTCCGCTTCCGCGCCAGCGCCCAGCGCGCCGTTCGTGCGCCGAACGTGATCGAATTGTTCACTGCACAGGGCTTCAACCTGTTCGATCTGGACAATGATCCCTGTGACGACCTGAACGATGACGGCGTGCTGAACAACAGCATCCCGGCTTCCTGCATTGGGACCAATCCGTGGCAGGTTTCATCAACTCAATCGGACAGCGGCGCCCTGAACAGCCCCGCTGGTCAATACAACTACCTGCAGGGCGGCAACCAGGCCCTGACGCCTGAAGAATCCGACACCGTGACCTTCGGCGTCGTCTTCACGCCGGAGTTCCTGCCGGGCTTCAACCTGACGTTGGACTACTTCGACATCCAGATCGACAATCTGGTGTCCACGATCGGCGCGCAGAATTCGCTGGACGCCTGCTACACGGCAGGTCTGGCGGCGGCTTGCGCCAATATCGAGCGGAACGCCAACGGCCAGCTCTGGGTCGGCACCGGCAATGTCGTTGACCTGAACACCAACATCGGCGGGCTGAAGACCGCGGGTGTGGACGTCGCTGTCAACTACAACCTGGATCTGGCCGATTTCGGCTGGGACCGCGCCGGCACCCTGGGCTTCGCCATGGTCGGCACCTGGCTGGACAAGCTGGAGACGGATACGGGCCTCGGCTTTGCCAACTCCAAGTATGACTGCGCCGGCTTCTACGGCAACCAGTGCGGCGTTCCGAGCCCGGAATGGCGTCACCGCTTCCGCGTTGACTGGGGCACCCCGATCGAAGGCTTGAACGTCAACGGTACGTGGCGTTACTACGGCGGCGCTGAAATCGCCGTTCTGGGCGCCGACGGCAGCCTCGACAACGCTCCGGCCGCTCGCATCGATCGCGAGTTCGACGCCATCAACTACTTCGACCTGGCCGCCACCTGGCAGGCTCGTGACAACGTGTCGGTGCGCGCGGGCGTGAACAACGTCTTCGACACTGATCCGCCGCTGTCCTATTCGGTCGGCACCACGGGTAACAACAACACCTACCCGCAACTCTACAACGCCATGGGCCGCTACTTCTTCTTCGGCGTCACGGCTAACTTCTAAGTTCCTTCAGAAGCTTGGAATGGGGCGGCGGACCTTCGGGTCTGCCGCCCTTTTCTTTTTGGATGGGGCGGCGCTCACGGCGGACCTTCTCGCCGCCGCTCCGACATGAGGCGGGGTCATGCGATGGCCTTATGGGCCTTGCCGCACGATTGGCTCCACAGCGCTCCGCTGCCTTCGCTTGGAGGCAAGGGACGTCGCTGTAGGCGACCCAAAGATATAATGGGCTCAGCAGGAGGAAGACCGACGCCTGACGGATCAGGCGGACTTGGCCTCAGGCGACGGTGTCGCGCGCGATCGCGTCCGGATCATAGTTCAGGATCGGAGCCAGCCAGCGTTCGGCGGTTTCGACGTCCCAGCCCTTGCGGCGGGCGTAGTCCTCGATCTGATCGCGGTCGATCTTGCCGACGCCGAAATAGTGGCTGCCCGGATGGCCGAAGTAGAGGCCGCTGACGGACGCCGGGGGCGTCATGGCGTAGCTTTCGGTCAGGGCCATGCCGGCGTTGTTCCCGGCGTCCAGCAGGCGGAACAGGGTGGCCTTTTCCGTGTGGTCCGGCTGGGCCGGATAGCCGGGGGCGGGGCGGATGCCCTGATACTTCTCTTCGATCAGGTCCTGCGTGGTCGTGACTTCATCTGAGGCGTAGCCCCACAGTTCGGTCCGCACCTTCTTGTGCAGGGCCTCGGCGAAGGCTTCGGCCAGCCGGTCGGCCAGGGCCGTGGCCATGATCGAGGAATAGTCGTCGCCGGCATCTTTGAAGCGCTTGGCGATTTCCAGTTCGCCGTGACCCGCCGTGACGGCGAAGGCGCCGATGTAGTCCTGACCGTTCTCAGCGATGAAGTCCGACAGGGCCAGGTTGGGCTTGCCGTTCGACTTCCTGATCTGCTGGCGCAGGGTGTGGAAGCGGGCGATCTCGCTGCTGCGGCCCTCGTCGGCATAGACGGCCACGTCGTCGCCCACGGCCTGAGCGGGCCAGAATCCGACCACGCCTTTGGCCGTGAACCACTTCTCGTCGATGATCCGCTTCAGCATGGCCTGGGCGTCCTTGAACAGGTCCTTGGCCGCTTCGCCGACGATCTCGTCTTCCAGGATCAGCGGATAGCGGCCGATCAGCTCCCAGCTGGCGAAGAAGGGCGTCCAGTCGATGTGGTCGGCCAGATCCGCCAGATCCCAGGCGTCGAAGGCCCGCACGCCGAGGAACGACGGCTTGCCCGGCATGGGGGCGGCGGGATCGGCGTTGAAGCGGTTTTCGCGCGCCTGCTGCAGCGTGGCGCGGGCCTTCACCTCCTGGCCGCGCGCGTACTGCTCGCGGATGCGGGTGTATTCGTCACGTGTAGCGGCCTCGTTCTTCGCCTTTTCGGACGGGGACAGCAGGCCCGACACCACGCCGACGGCGCGGCTGGCGTCGATGACATAGGTGGTCGAGCCCTTGCGATAGCCCGGCTCGATCTTGACCGCCGTATGGGTGCGGCTGGTGGTGGCCCCGCCGATCAGCAGGGGAATGTCGAAGCCGCGTCGCTCCATCTCGCGGGCGACATAGACCATCTCGTCCAGCGAGGGCGTAATCAGGCCGCTGAGGCCGACGATATCCACCTTGTGCTCGATGGCGGCGTCGAGAATGCGGTCAGCCGGGACCATGACGCCCAGGTCGATCACCTCGTAGTTGTTACATTGCAGAACCACGCCGACGATGTTCTTGCCGATGTCGTGGACGTCGCCCTTGACCGTGGCCATCAGGACCTTGCCCGCCTGCTCGCGCGGCTTGCCGGCCTTTTCGGCCTCCATGAAGGGGTTCAGCCAGGCCACGGCCTGCTTCATCACGCGGGCGGATTTCACCACCTGTGGCAGGAACATCTTGCCCGAGCCGAACAGGTCGCCGACCACGTTCATCCCGTCCATCAGCGGACCTTCGATGACGTGCAGGGGGCGCTCAGACGCCAGGCGGGCCTCCTCGGTGTCGGCCTCGATGAACTCGGTGATGCCGTGGACCAGGGCGTGGGCGATGCGGGCCGCGACAGGCTGCTCGCGCCAGCTCAGATCGACGACGCGCGCCGCGCCCTTTTCGCCCTTGTAGGTGGGGGCGAGGTCGACCAGCCGCTCGGTGTTGGACACGTTGGTCCGTTGTGGCCGATTGAGGATCACGTCCTCGACCGCCTCGCGCAGCACCGGGTCGATGTCGTCATAGACGGGCAGGTCGCCGGCGTTGACGATGCCCATGTCCATGCCCGCCGCGATGGCGTGGTACAGGAAGACGCTGTGGATGGCCCGGCGCACCGGCTCGTTGCCGCGGAACGAAAACGAGACGTTGGACACCCCGCCCGAGATGCGGGCGTAGGGCAGGGTGCGCTTGATCTCGCGCGTCGCCTCGATGAAGTCGACCGCATAGTTGTCGTGCTCCTCGATCCCCGTCGCCACGGCGAAGATATTGGGGTCGAAGATGATGTCCTCGGGCGGGAAGCCGACCTCGTTGACCAGGATGTTGTAGGCGCGGGTGCAGATCTCGATCTTGCGCGCGGCGGTGTCGGCCTGACCCACCTCGTCGAAGGCCATGACTACGACGGCGGCGCCGTAGCGCAGGCATTTGACCGCGTGCTCGCGGAAGGCCTGTTCGCCCTCCTTCATGCTGATCGAGTTGACGATCGGCTTGCCCTGAACGCACTTCAGGCCCGCCTCGATGACCTCCCACTTGGAGCTGTCGATCATCACCGGCACGCGGGCGATGTCGGGCTCTGCGGCGATCAGATTGAGGAAGGTGCGCATGGCGACGGCGCCGTCCAGCAGCCCTTCGTCCATGTTGATGTCGATGACCTGAGCGCCCGCCTCGACCTGCTGGCGGGCGACGTCGAGGGCGGCGGTGTAGTCGCCGTCCACGATCAGCTTACGGAACTTGGCCGAGCCGGTGACATTGGTCCGCTCGCCGACGTTGATGAAGACAGGACGCATCTTAATGACCGAACGCAATCCTTCTCCCCTTGGGGGAGAAGGTGTCATGCGGAGCATGACGGATGAGGGGGAGGTGTCCGCGTGCACGGTCCTTTGCGATGAGGGAAAAGCCGGCGTCCCCCTCATCCGAGCCGCTGGCGCGGCTCACCTTCTCCCCCGAGGGGAGAAGGGAAGTAGTGGAGGCGTGCATCACGCCACCAGCTCGAAGGGTTCCAGGCCCGCAAGGCGCATGGCCACCGGGCGCTCGGGGATTTCGCGCGGTTTCAGCGGCGCGACTTCTTCGGCGACGTGGCGGATGTGGTCGGGGGTGGTGCCGCAGCATCCGCCGACGATGTTGACCAGGCCGGAGGCGGCCCATTCCTCAATGAAGTGGGCGGTTTCGTGCGGTTGCTCGTCGTACTGGCCCATGGCGTTGGGCAGGCCGGCGTTGGGATAGGCGGCGACCAGGGTGTCGGCGACGCGGCTCAGTTCGGCGATGAAGGGCCGCATCAGGTCGGCGCCGAGGGCGCAGTTGAAGCCTACGGCGAACGGCTTGGCGTGGCGCACGGAGTTCCAGAAGGCCTCGGCGGTCTGGCCCGACAGGGTCCGGCCTGAGCGGTCGGTGATGGTGCCGGAAATCCAGATGGGCAGGGCGGGCAGGCCCTCGTCCTCAAGGTCCTTGATCGCCTTGATGCAGGCCTTGCAGTTCAGCGTGTCGGTGATGGTTTCGATCAGATAGAGGTCGACGCCGCCCGCGTTCAGGGCCTTCACCTGATGGCGATAGGCCTCATAGACCTCGTCAAAGGTCACCAGCCGCGCGCCGGGGTCGTTCACGTCCGAGGACATGGACAGCATCTTGTTCAGCGGGCCGATGGAGCCGGCGGCGAAGCGGGGCTTGTGCGGCTCCTTTTCCGTCCAGCGGTCGGCGGCGGCGCGGGCCAGTTTGGCGCCTTCCAGATTGATGTCCCACACGGCCTGGGCGTCCAGCTTGTAGTCGTCCTGGGCGATGGTCGTGGCCGAGAAGGTGTTGGTCTCGCTGATGTCCGCGCCCGCGGCGAAATACTGGTCGTGCAGGTCAGCGATGATGTCGGGGCGGGTGATGCAGAGGATGTCGTTGTTCCCCTTCATCTGGTCCTTCTCGTCATAGCCCTTGGCCGCGACGAAGCGGTCGCCGCGGAAGTCGGCTTCGTCCAGCCCGCTGCGCTGGATCATCACGCCCCACGACCCGTCGAGGACCAGGATGCGTTCCCTGGCAGCCGCATGAAGCGCGGCGATGCGGTCTTGGCGGGGCAGGGGAGAAGTCATCTACGCAACAGCCTTGGTTTCACGCACGCCCAGCACCCGGCAGATGGCATAGACCAACTCGGCGCGGTTCAGGGTGTAGAAGTGGAAGTCCGAGAAGCCCTCTTCCTGCAGCCGCGCGCAGGTCTCGGCGGCGATGGAGGCGGCCAGCAGCTTGCGGGTCTCGGGATCGTCGTCCAGCCCGTCGAAGTGCGCCGCCAGCCAGTCGGGGATGGAGGCGCCGCAGGCCGCGCTCATGCGGCTCAGGCCCTTGAAGTTGGACACCGGCATGACGCCCGGGATAAGGGGGATGGTCACGCCCGCCGCCCGCACCCGGTCGCGGAATCGCAGGAAGGCCTCGATGTCGAAGAAGAACTGGGTCACAGCCCGCGTGGCGCCGGCGTCGATCTTCGCCTTCAGGACATCAATGTCGTGGTCGATCGACGGGCTTTCCGGGTGGCGCTCGGGATAGGCGCCGACGGTGATGTCGAAGCCGCCGACGCGGCTGATGGCGGTCGTCAGTTCGGTAGCGTTGGCGTAGCCGTCGCTGCGCGGGACATAGGCGCCGCCGATGCCGTCTCCGCCGGGCGGATCGCCGCGCAGGGCGACGATGTGATCGACGCCGATGGCCTTGTAACCCTCGATGACCTCATCAACCTCGTCGCGGCTGGCCTCGACGCAGGTCAGGTGGGCGGCGGGGCGCAGGGTGGTCTCGCTGATGATCCGCTGCACCGTGCGGTGGGTGCGTTCGCGCGTCGAGCCGCCCGCGCCATAGGTGACCGAGACGAAGGCCGGGTTCAGCGGTTCCAGGCGACGAATGGCGGACCATAGGTTGGCCTCAGCCTCATCGGACTTGGGCGGGAAGAACTCGAACGAGACGTTGACGGCGTTTCGGTTGGACCCGGCGCGCGCCACGGGCCCCAGCGGCGACAGCAGCAGGGCGCGGGCTTCGGCGAGAGAAGAGGGGGCCATCAGGCGGTCTTTCGTGCAGAGGCGGCGGGGCGTTCGGCGGCCCAGATGTGGACGGTCAGACCCTCGGTATCAGGCGGCAGGGCGACCGGGGCGTCGGCGGTCAGGCCGGCCTTGTCGAGCCACTCCTGTATTTCCTCGTCGGCGAAACCGAGGCGGCGATGCTGGTGCTCTTCGCGAAGCTGCTCCAACTGGTGCGGGGCGAAGTCGACGATCAGCAGCTTGCCGCCCGGCATGACCAGACGCGCGGCCTCGGCCACGGCGGCGGCGGGATCGGCCAGGTAGTGCAGGACCTGATGCACGATCACCAGATCAGCGCTGCCGTGCGGTAGGCGGGTCGAGAAGATGTCGCCGTGGCGCAACTCGACCTTGTCCAGCCCGGCCTTGGCGACATTGGCGCGGGCGATGTTCAGCATGTTCTGGCTCAGGTCGAGCCCGACCGACATCTTCGCCTTCTTGCCCAACAGGGTCAGCATCCGCCCCGAGCCGGTGCCCAGGTCGACGACGCGCTGGAAGGGGCCGGGGCCGGCCGCTTGCTCAACGGCGGTTTCCACTGCGCTCTCGCAGACATAGAGGCTGCGCATCTGATCCCACTGCGGCGCGACCTGTTCGAAGTATCGGGCGGCGTCGATGGCGCGCTCCTTGCGCACCTCGTCCAGACGGCGATGGTCGGCCTCGCCCTCGGCGTCGTCCAGCAGGTCCAGAACCGTATCGATCAGGCGGCGCGACAGGGCGTCGTGCGACAGGCGGTAGAAGACTCGCGCCCCATCGGGGAATCGTTCGATCAGGCCCGCGTCGGCCATCAGCTTCAGATGACGCGACACGCGCGGCTGACTCTGGTCCAGAACCCGCGACAGCTCCATGACCGACAGCTCCTCGGCGGCCAGCAGCGACAGCACTCGCAAACGGGTCGGTTCGCCCGCGGCGCGCAGGGCTTCAACGGTCTGGTCAGCAGTCAGTGTCATGATGTCGTATAAAGATATCCTTATACGATTATGCAAGCAAAAACTCGCTGCGAACGGGGACTATCACCCGTTACGCTGCACGGATTGTTCGTCGATTAGGTAAAGTGGATCGACGTTCTGCTTTCCTCCCCATTTCATGGGGAGGTGGATCGGCGGCGCAGCCGACGAGACGGAGGGGGCGACACAACGTCATCCGTCCGCGCTGCCCCCTCCACCGCTACGCGGTCCCCCTCCCCATGAAATGGGGAGGAAAGAGGTCAGGTCGCGACGGGCGACTTCAGCCGCTCGCCCGCGAAATGGGCCGACAGGTTCTGCAACAGCAGCATCAGCATCCCCTGAACCGCCTCGGTCGTGGCCCCGGCGGTGTGGGGCGTCAGGACGGTGTTGGGCACGGTCGCCCAGCGCGGCGCCTCGGTCGGCTCGGTCTCGAAGACGTCCAGCGCCGCCCCGCCCAGCCGCCCGTCGCGCAGGGCGGTGATCACGGCGTCTTCGTCCACCAGTTGACCGCGCGCGACATTGACCAGCAGGCCGGTGGGACCGAGCGCCTCGATCACTTCCGCCGAGATCAGGCCGCGGTTGCTCTCGTCCGCGCGGCAGGCGACGACCAGAACGTCCGAGGCGTGGGCCAGGTCGAGCAGGCTGTCGGCGCGGGGCCAGGCGGCGTCCTTGGCGCGGGGCGCCCACCATTGGACGGTCATGCGCATGACTTCGGCGCGGCGGGCGATGGCCTCGCCGATGGCGCCCAGGCCGACGATGCCCAGGGTTTGTCCGCCCATCGACGGGGTGATGGTCTTGGACGCCGGGGTCCAGCCGCCGGCGCGGACCTGCCGGTCGCCCTCGGCGATCTGACGCCGCGCCGCCAGGATCAGGCCGATGGCGTGGTCGGCGACGTCTTCGTGGTTGATGGCCGGGGCGTGGGTGACGGGCAGGCCGCGCGCGCGACACCACTCCACGTCGATGCCGTCATAGCCCGAGGTGAAACAGGCGATCAGCGACAGGTTGGGCAGGCGCTCAATCAAGGCCTTGTCCAGTTCGAACTCGCCCGCGACGACCAGGACGCGCACATCGGCGGCGGCCTCGATCGGCGGTCCCTCCCAGAAGCGATAGACGTCGTAGGCGCCTTCGAGGAAGACGCTGAGCGGCGCGAGGTGCCGCTGCATGATCAGGATGGCGGGGCGCTGGGTCATGAGGCCAGACTAACCCGGTTCCGCCAGAGCGCCAGCGGCCAAAGATGAAGACTGGGCGGCCATCTGACCTTGGCCCGTTCGCGCTTCCCCTTCGCCGTCACCCCGGACGGCCCGAAGGGACGATCCGGGGCCCAGGCGGCGGCTTCAGCGGCTAGGGCGGAGATGCATCAGGCGTCTGGGTTCCGGGTTCGCTTCGCGCCCCGGAATGACGGCAGGGGAGGGCTGATACGCGATGTGACAGGCCAAAGAAAAACGGCCCCCCGACTGCTCGGAGGGCCGTTCTTCATTCTGCTTCTCGGATCAGCGACCGAACTTCTGGTGCTGGATGCGCTTGGGAATGATGCTGTCCGCACCCAGGCGGCGCATCTTGTCCTGTTCGTAGGCTTCGAAGTTGCCCTCGAACCATTCCACGTGGCCGTCGCCTTCGAAGGCGAGGATGTGGGTGGCCAGACGGTCAAGGAACCAGCGGTCGTGGGAGATGACCACGGCGCAGCCGGCGAACTCCTCCAGAGCCTCTTCGAGGTTCTGCAAGGTTTCGATGTCCAGGTCGTTGGTCGGTTCATCGAGCAGGATCAGGTTGCCGCCCGAGGCCAGGGTCTTGGCCAGGTGCACGCGGTTGCGCTCACCGCCGGACAGTTGGCCGACCTTCTTCTGCTGGTCGCCGCCCTTGAAGTTGAAGCTGCCGACATAGGCGCGGGTGTTGATCTCGCGCTTGCCGACCATCATCACGTCGGTGCCGCCCGAGATGGCCTGCCAGATGGTTTCATCCGGCTTCAGGTCGTCGCGCGACTGGTCGACATAGGCCAGCTTGACCGTCTCGCCGACCTTGATGGTGCCGCCGTCCGGCGTTTCCTGGCCGGTGATCAGCTTGAACATGGTCGACTTGCCGGCGCCGTTGGGGCCGATGACGCCGACGATGCCGTTGGGCGGCAGCTTGAAGGTCAGGTTGTCGAACAGGGTCTTGTCGCCATAGGACTTCTTCAGGCCCTCGACTTCCAGAACCACGTTGCCCAGGCGCGGGCCGGGCGGGATCTGGATGACGGCGAAGGACTGGGCCTGGCGGCTGCTTTCCTGATCGGCGACCATCTTCTCATAGGCGGCCAGACGGGCCTTGGACTTGGCCTGACGGGCCTTGGCGCCCGAGCGGACCCATTCCAGCTCGCGGGTGAGGGCGCGCTGGCGGGCTTCGGATTCCGATTGCTCCTGAACCACGCGCTTGGTCTTGGCTTCCAGCCACGAGGAGTAGTTGCCCTCGTGCGGGTGGCCCTTGCCGCGGTCCAGTTCCAGGGTCCACTTCGTCACCTGATCCAGGAAGTAACGGTCGTGGGTGACCAGGATGACGCAGCCCGGGAAGTTCTCCAGGTGGTGCTGCAGCCAGGCGACGGATTCGGCGTCCAGGTGGTTGGTCGGTTCGTCCATCAGCAGCATGTCGGGCTTGCTGAGCAGCAGGCGGGCCAGGGCCACGCGGCGCTTTTCACCACCCGACAGGTTGGTGACTTCCCAGTCATCCGGCGGGCAGCGCAAGGCGCCCATGGCCTGGTCGATGCGGCTGTCGATGTCCCAGACGTCGCCGGCGTCGATCTTCTCCTGGAGGGCGGTCATCTCCTCCATCAGTTCGTCGGTGTAGTTTTCACCCAGCTCGTTGGCGACCTGATTGAAGCGGTTGACCCACTGCTTCTCCTCGCACCAAGCCTCGACGTTCTCGCGAACGTTCAGGCTGTCGTCCAGCTTGGGTTCCTGTTCCAAGTAGCCGCGCTTGATGCCGTCGGCGGCGCGCGCTTCACCCGTGAACTCGTTGTCCAGGCCGGCCATGATCTTGAGCAGGGTGGATTTACCCGAGCCGTTGACCCCGACAACGCCGATCTTGGCGTCGTTGTAGAAGCTCAGCCAGATGTTCTCGAAGATCTTCTTGCCGCCGGGGAAGGTCTTGGTCAGACCCTGCATCTGGAAAATATATTGCTGCGCCATGAGGTGCGGTTTCGCCCTGTCGTCTGATCTGATGGGGAGGTTGGCGCGGGATGTAGCCGTCGCAGACCCTTTGAGCAAATCTCTAGACGTAACGCGGGGCGGTTTGAAGGCGCGCTGCATCTGTTCGCGCCCGTCACGGCCTCTACCCGTCAGTCCGCAAAGGGCAGGGGAGCGGCTACTATGAAGTCACGGTCTATGGGGGCGCTGCTGGCGGCGGGTGTGCTGTGCGCGGCAGGTGAGGCGGGCGCGCAGGACCGCGCAGCCTTCGGTGCGGCGCTGGACGCCTTTGCCAGCTGGGCGATGCAGCGGGTCGAGGCGGCGCCGGGTCTGGCCGTCGCCGTGGTGGACGAGCGCGGGCTGGTTCACGCGGCCGGCTTCGGCGTGGCGGATGTGGCCACAGGCGCAGCCGTCACGACGGACACCCGATTCTACATCGCCTCGGCCACCAAGTCCTTCACCGCCCTGTCGTTCGCCGCCATGGGGCAGCGGGGCGAGGTAGGTCTGGACGCCCCCCTGGCCGACTGGGCCCCGCCGTCGGGCGTGCCGAACGACATCGCCTCTCGCATCACCCTGTCCGATCTGCTGAGCCACCGCTCGGGCGTGGATAATGACCCGATCGCCTTCCGGGTCGCCTATACCGGCGACTGGACGCCCGAGGTCCTGTGGCGGCTGACGGCGGAGACGCGTCCGCGCGACACCCCCTATGGGCAGTTCGTTTACGCCAACTCGGGCTACAACCTCGCCACCGTTCTGAGCGAGCGCCGCTGGGGCCGCGACTGGCGCGCCATGGTCGAGGACGAGGTGCTGACGCCGCTGGGCATGACGGCGACGACCGCGCGCATCGACGCGGCGCGGGCGTCCGGCGCGGTGGTCGCCGCCGGGCATTTCGGCCGTATTCCGGGCCAGCCCGAGCGGTCGCCTCTGCAAAAGACCGACGCGACGATGCAGTCGGCGGGCGGGTTGATCTCGACCGCCAGCGACATGGCGATCTGGCTGGAGGCGCAGATCAACGACGGCCGTGTCGGCGGGCGTCAGGTGTTCCCGGCAGGGCTGGTCGCTTCGACCCATGCATCGCGGGTGGCGCAGGAGGCGACCTTCGGCCCCTATGTCCGCAGCGGCTATGGTCTGGGCTGGCAGGTCGGGCGCTATGGCGACGATGTGCTGATCCACCACTTCGGCAACTTCTCGGGCTCGCGCGCCCATGTCTCCTTCATGCCCGAGCGTCGTCTGGGCGTGACGGTCATGGTCAACGAGGACGCCTTCGTGGGCGACCTGGCCGATGTGGTCGCCAACTACGCCTATGACTGGTTCGCCGGCCTGCCCGATATCGACGCCGTCTATGATGTCAAACTGGACGCCCTGATCGCCGAACGCGACCGCCGCCGCACCGGCATAGCCGGGGCGCTGGAATCGCGAGCCAAGCGGCCTCGCACCCTGTCGCTGGCCAACGCCGCCTATGTGGGCGACTACGTCAATCCGGCCTATGGAACCCTGACGATCCGCGAGGCGGGCGAGCGTCTGTCCGTCGCCATCGGCGTGCAGCAGGCCCTGGCCGACTACCTGACTGAGCCTGAGGGCCTTCGCGTCGAACTGACTCCGTTCCGGGGCGAGGGCCTGGTGTTCAAACTGGACGCCGAAGGTCGCCCGACCACGCTGACCTATCAGGACGCGGTCTTTGTGCGGGACTAGGGCTTGGCGGGCAGGACGGCCATCAGGGCGCGGGTGAAGCCGACCGGGGCGACGGTCAGGTGGTCCTCGTTGTCCAGCACCGTCGACTGGATGGTCAGGCCCGGATAGGCGCGCGATTTCAGCAACCGCTCCATCGTGCGCATGTCGCCGACCATGTCCGTCTCGTTGTCATGCCGGGCGGTGGGGCCCGGGCCTTCGAAGCCGCCGACGTACATGAAGACCTCGGCGGGCAGGTCGCGATGGGTGCGGGCGTAGTCGGCTTCCACCTTCATCATGTGGCGCTTGTCGTACCAGAAGGAGGGGCTGCCCAGCACATAGCCGCTGAACATCGTCGGATCGGTGAACATGATCTGGGACCCCAGCAGAGCGCCGTAGGAATGGCCCAGCAGGACGCGGCGGGCCGGATCGGTGCGGAACTTCTGCTCCACGAAGGGCAGGGCCTGGGTCTTCAGATAGGTCTGATAGGCCGCACCGCCGCCATGCACGGAGCCGGCGGAATTGCGCGGGCCGTTGGGCGTGGGGGTGTAGTCGCGCCGACGGCTGTCGGCGCCGCCGTCGCCCTTTGCGTAGGAC
Source organism: Candidatus Brevundimonas phytovorans (assembly GCA_029203145.1). Lineage (NCBI taxonomy): Bacteria > Pseudomonadati > Pseudomonadota > Alphaproteobacteria > Caulobacterales > Caulobacteraceae > Brevundimonas > Candidatus Brevundimonas phytovorans. Next base: position 1,828,052 of record CP119309.1, on the reverse strand, counting down.
AGGCCGATCAGGATGAACTCCTCGATCACTGGTCCCTCCAGATTCACCCGCCGCGCGATCTGGCGGATGATGGGGAAGGCGTAGTCGGCGTCGGTGACATAGAGGACCGGATAGCGGCGGTTAGGCTGAGCCTCATAGCTGGCGGGCAGGCTGACGAAGACCTCATAGTCGCGGCCCGAGACGGGGTCGGGCACGGACCAGACCTGAGTGCCCGTCAGCACATAGGGTGCGCCCTCGGCGGCGGATTTGGCGGTGGTTTGGGCGTCCGCCCGTTCGCCGCAGCCCGCGGCGAGGCTCGCCGTCAGCAGAATCATCGCCAGTCCCAATGCCCGCATGGAGGCCCCCTCAAGCTTCACCAGAAGGGCAGACTTCAGGGGAAATGCGGCCTTGAAAGGGCGATCAGGCGTAGTTGAAGCTGATCGAGATACGCTGTTCCTCGGCGCGGTTGGCCGGGACCTCGTGGCGCAACCAGCTCTCCCACATCAGGATCGTGCCTGAGGCGGGCTTCAGATAGACGAAGGGCTTCTCGGCCTCGGTCGCTGCGGCGGTCAGGCCGGGGCGGGCCATCATCATGACCAGGCGCGGGTCTTCAATCTTCAGCGACGAGGCGCCGTCGGGGACGTGGATATAGATGGTGCCGGAAATGATGGCGTGGGGGTGGATGTGGCCGGTGTGGCCGCCGCCGGGCATCAGGACGTTGACCCACAGATTGTCCAGCTTGGGCTTGCGCGCCAGATCGAAGTGCAGGGCCTTGGCGTAGGCGGCGGCGTGCTTGTCCAGCAGCCGCTTCAGCTCGGCGAACTCGGGGAAGCGGTGCGGCAGGTCGTTGATCGAGCCATAGGAGGTGTAGCCCGGATAGTGGTTGGTCTTGCACCATGCGATCCCCGCCTCGTCCTCCTCGGCCATGACCAGGCAGAGGTCGAGGATTTCCTCGTGCAGTTCGGCCCAGCCGGGCGCGGCGGCCAGCGAGGCTTCATAGACTTGGGTCGGGAACAGGGGGCGCAGGGACATGGCGGTTCCATACCTCTCCCTCCCCATTTTGGGGAGGGTGGTTGAGCCCGAAGGGCGAACCGAAGGTCGGCGCGTAGCAGCCAAGCCGGGTGGGGGCGCTTCGGCAAATCGCGCGCCGCGCTCCGTATCGCCAACCCCCCCCACCCGTCTGACGCTGCGCGTCAGCCACCCTCCCCATGAAGGGGAGGGAGAGGCGCCATCACCAACCCAGCCCCGCCTCGCCGCGCAGGATGGCCTCGGCCTCGGGGCTGTGCTTGGCCTCGGTGCGGTCGTGCAGGACCAGGGGCGGCAGCAGGCGTAAGGGGGCCTTGCCGGTCTTGATGCCCTGGACCAGCACCCGCTTGGCGGGTTGGTCGGCATAGGGATGGATCGGGCGGATGGCGAAGGAGCCGGCTTTCTCGCCCAGCAGGGCCAGCAGGTCGGCCAGACGGTCGGCGCGGTGGATGACCACGATCCTGCCGCCCTCGCGCACGGCTTTCAGCAGGAAGCCGGTCCAGGCCTTCAAGCCGTCGTCGGCCATCCAGGCGCCCATCTTGCCGGGGCCGGGCGCCCGCAGTGCGCCGGGGTCGTCGAAGAAGGGCGGATTGCTGACGGCCCAGTCAAAGGTCGGCAGGTCCAGCGCGCGAAAGCCCTGCGCCACGTCGCCGCTGACAATCGTAGTGCGATCTTCGACGCCGTTCAGGGCGGCGTTCTCGCGCGCCAGTCCGGCGGCGGTCACATCGCGCTCCAGCCCGGCCAGGGTCACGCCGAGGCGTCGCGCGGCGACCTGCATCAGCACGGCGCCCGCGCCGCAGCCCGCCTCGATCAGCCGCTCGCCGGGTTTGGCGTCGACGGCGGCGGCCAGCAGGGCGGCGTCCATACCGGCGCGATAGCCCTTCACCGGTTGGCGCAGTCGGACGCGTCCGCCCAGCAGGGCGGATTCCGCAACATCAACTGCGGCAGTAAGGGTTGACCCGGCTTGACCCATCATGATGCCGCCACCATTGTGCGCCGCATCGCGTTCGGGCAAGCGGATGCGTGTGATTTCCGGGCGAATCTCCTCCTTCGCCCCTGTGCTGAAAGAGAATTTCGTGGACGCAGCTCTCGTCGCCGCTCCCCGCCCCAAGGGCGATGTGGACGCTCTTGTTCGTCTGGCGAAGGACGACATGGCGGCGGTTGACGCCCTGATCATCGCCCGGATGCAGTCCGACGTGCCGGTGATCCCCCTGCTGGCCGAGCATTTGATCTCGGCGGGCGGCAAGCGCCTGCGTCCCCTGCTGACCGTCGCCGCCGCTCGCGCCATCGGGGCTCAGGGCGACATCGCCGCCGCCACCAAGCTGGCCGCCTCGGTCGAGTTCATCCACACCGCCACCCTTCTGCACGACGACATCGTCGACGGCTCGGAGATGCGGCGCGGCAAGGTGGCGGCGCATCTGATCTGGGGCGCTGCCTCGTCGGTGCTGGTCGGCGACTTCCTCTTCGCCCGCGCCTTTGAACTGATGGTCGAGACGGATTCCCTGCGCGCCCTGGGCATTCTGGCCACGGCGTCCAGCGTCATCGCCGAGGGCGAGGTGCTGCAACTGACGCGCGCCCACGACCTGAATCTGGATCAGGAAACCTATCTGCAGATCATCCGTGCCAAGACGGCCGAACTGTTCGCCGCCGCCGCCGAGTCGGGCGCGGTGGGCGCGGGCGCGACCGAGGAACAGGTCAAGGCGCTGCGCGACTATGGCATGGCTCTGGGCATCGCCTTTCAACTGGCCGACGACGCGCTCGACTATGGCAGCGACACGGCGACGCTCGGCAAGAACGCGGGCGACGACTTCAACGAGGGCAAGGCCACCTTGCCGCTGCTGCTGGCTGTCCAGCGCACCAAGGGCAAGGAAGACCTGTTCTGGGACCGGGTCATCACCAAGGGCGAACGCACGCCCGAGGACTTCAACCGGGCGCGTGAACTGATCCTGGGCACCGGCGCAGTCGAGGCGACGCTGGACGCCGCCGGCGACTATGCCGATCAGGCGAAGGCGGCGCTGTCGGTCCTGCCGGCCAGCGACTGGCGTTCGGCGCTGGAAGACCTGGCCGACTTCGCGGTCAGCCGCGCGGCCTGATGCTGCTCGCGCTCGTCATGTCGGGGATGCTGTCGGCGGCTCCGCAGGACCTGCCGCGTTTCACCCTGACGCCTGAGCCGGGCGACGCCCTGAAGGCGGAGCTTTTCCGCCTGGCGCCCGGCGACGCCGACGCCCAGGTTCGCGCCCTGCTAGGCGGCGGCGAGGCCGAGGCCTTCACCCTCAAGACATCCGGCGCCCTGAAGATGACCTACCGCCGCGAGACGGGGCCGGGCGGGGGACTGGTGCTCTATGCGGCGCCGGACAGCGATCACAGGCCCGATGCGGCCTGCCTGCTGACACGCACCCCCGAGGGCGACCGCGACAACTCGCGTCGGGCTTCGGAATGGTGCCTGTCCTTCATCCTGAAGACGGCGCCGACGTTGAACATTCCCCCGGCGCCGCTCTCGTAGGTTATTTCAGAGAAGCGCAGAACTTCTGGATGCGCGTGCAGGCGGCTTCCAGCACGGCTTCCGACGTGGCGTAGCTGACGCGGAAATAGGGGCTGAGGCCGAAGGCCGTACCCTGCACGACGGCCACGCCTTCGTGATCCAGCAACTCGGCGGTGAAAACCTCGTCATCGGTGATGACCACGCCAGAGGGCGTCGTCTTGCCGATCAGGCCTTCGATCGAAGGATAGACGTAGAAGGCGCCTTCCGGGGTGGGGCAGCGGACGCCCTCAGCCTGGTTCAGCATGGACACGACCAGATCGCGGCGCTTCTCGAAGGCGGCGGAGCGTTCGGCCAGGAAGTCCTGCGGGCCGTTCAGGGCTTCGACGGCGGCCCACTGGCTGATGGACGACGGGTTGGAGGTCGTCTGGCTGGCCACCTTTCTCATCAGGTCGATCAGGGGCTTCGGACCGCCGGCATAGCCGATGCGCCAGCCGGTCATGGCATAGGCCTTGGACACGCCGTTGACCGTCAGGGTGCGGTCGTAAAGGTCCGGGGCGACCTGGGCGATGGTCAGGTATTCGAACCCGCCATAGACAAGGTGCTCATACATGTCGTCGGTCAGGATCCAGACCTGCGGATGCTTGCGCAGCACCACGGCCAGGGCTTCCAGTTCGGCGCGGGTATAGGCGGCGCCGGTCGGGTTCGACGGCGAGTTGAGGATGATCCACTTGGTCTTCGGCGTGATGGCGGCATCCAGCACCTCGGGGCGCAGCTTGAAGCCGTCGGCTTCCTCACCGATCACGGTGACGGGCTCGCCGCCGGCCAGCAGCACCATGTCCGGGTAGGACACCCAGTAGGGGGCGGGCACGATGACCTCGTCGCCGGGGTTCAGCGTGGCCACGAAGGCGTTGAAGATCACCGGCTTGCCGCCCGAGGCGACGTGAATCTGGTTGGCGGCGTAGGTCAGGCCGTTTTCGCGCGCGAACTTGGCCACGATGGCGGCCTTCAGTTCCGGCATCCCGTCGGCGTCGGTGTACTTGGTCTCGCCGCGCTTGATGGCGTCGATCGCCGCCGCCTTGATGTTGTCGGGCGTGTCGAAGTCGGGCTCGCCGGCGCCCAGGCCGATCACGTCGCGGCCTTCGCGTTTCAGTTCCCGGGCCCGGGCGGTCACGGCCAGGGTGGCCGAAGGCTTGACGCGGGCGAGGGCGGTGGACTGAAGGCTGGACATGACTATCCCGTCTGGAGGATGTGAAGAGAGCCGGGGAGGCGAGGCTTGATACGCAACCCCGCGCGGGCGCACAACGTTTGTGCGTCTCGCAGACGATTAAAAGGCGATTTGGGCGAAATTTATGCGGCGGATCGTCGATTTCCTGCTGAACATGGAGGCTCAGCGCTGGCGCACCCTGTTGGTCAGCTTGCTGTTGCTGGGGGGAATCATCGCCCTGTTCGCCTTCGGCAAGGCGCATTTCACCCTGGGCGCCGAGGAAAAGCTTGAGGCCTGGCTTGAGGGCTATCGCGTCGGGCCGTGGGGGCTGGTCGCCGCCATTGCCGTCTTCACCCTGTCGGCCTTTGTCGGCATTCCGCAGTTCATCCTGATTGCGGCCTGCGTGGTGGCCTTCGGGCCGTGGTTCGGTTTCCTCTACAGTTGGATCGCCACGGTGGTTTCGGCGGCGGTCACCTATTGGCTGGGGCGCGGTCCCACGGCGCGGGCTCTGGAGCGCTTCGGCGGCGGCGCGGCCGAGCGGTTGCAGCGCTTCGTCGGCCGCAACGCCTTTTCGGCCAGCTTCATCATTCGCAATGTGCCCTCGGCGCCCTTCATCGTCGTCAACATGGCGTTCGGCGCGGTGCGAGCCTCTTTCCCGGGCTTTCTGGCCGGGTGTGCCCTGGGCGTCCTGCCCAAGACGGCCCTAGTCGCCTTCTTCGGCGGCTCCTTCATGGCGGCGGTGTCGGGCGACGGGGTGTGGACCTCCCTCATCCTCGCCGGGGTCGCCGTCATCTGGCTGGGCCTGATGATGACGGTGCGCGAGTTGGTCAAGCGTCGCGAGGCGGCGCGGTTATCAGACGTGGATTGAACCGGAGATGACGATGCTGAAGCTCTATTATTCGCCCGGCGCCTGCGCCATGGCCTCGCACATTGCTCTGGAGGAGGCGGGCGCCGACCATGAGTTGCACAAGGTTGATCTGCGCCGGGGCGAGCAGCGCACGCCGGAATATCTGGCCGTCAATCCCGCGGGCGTGACGCCGGCCCTGGCGACGGCCCACGGCGTGATTACCCAGAACGTCGCCATCCTGACCTATGTGGCCCAGACACATCCGCAGGCTCGGCTGGCGCCGCTGGACGATCCCTTCGCGTTTGCCCGACTTCAGGCTTTCAACGCCTGGCTGGCGTCCTCTCTTCACCCCGCCATCGGCAAGGTGCTGTTCTCGCGTCCGCCGCTCGAAGGCGCTGCCCGCGACGAGGCGGTGGAGCAGGCCCTGGCCAAGTATGACCTGGCGGAACAGCACCTTCTGGTCGGCCCCTGGGCCCTGGGCGCCGATCATTCGGTCACAGACGGCTATCTGATGGTCTTCAGCCGCTGGGCGCGCCAGGCGGACCTGCTGGACAAGGCGCGCTTCCCCGGACTGAACGCTCATCTGGACCGGGTGCAATCGCGTCCCGCTGTTCAACGAGCGCTCGCCGCCGAGGGCCTGTCGGCGATCTGACGCGCCGAGCCGCAAGCGGGGCTGGAAAGCTTGAGCGGACGGGCTTTCAAGCCTTGCTGTGACAAGGCTGTGATCGGTGAGTCATAGGCGCTTGCAATCGACGCGCCATGCGGGCAAACGGGCCTGTAGTCGGCCAGGCGAGGACGATCAGGATGGTTCGGCGCACATGGGTGCGCGGGGCAGGGCGTCGCCAGCGCGGACGAACAAGACTCACGCCCTAGCAGGCCCGAACAAGCGGTAACCGACGCCCATGCTTTCACCCCTCTTCGGCATGATCTCCAACGACATCGCGATGGATCTGGGGACGGCCAACACCCTGATCTACATGCGCGGCAAGGGTATCGTCCTGAACGAACCTTCGGTCGTGGCCCTGCGCAACGTCGGCGGTCGCAAGATCGTCCACGCCGTCGGCCTGGAAGCCAAGCAGATGCTGGGTCGTACGCCCGGTCACATGGAAGCCATCCGTCCGATGCGCGACGGGGTCATCGCCGACTTTGAAGTCGCCGAAGAGATGATCAAGCACTTCATCCGCAAGGTTCATAACCGCAAGGGCTTCGTGAACCCCAAGATGATCGTCTGCGTCCCGTCGGGCGCCACGGCTGTCGAACGCCGCGCCATCAATGATTCCTGCCTGAACGCCTCGGCCCGCCGCGTCGGCCTGATCGACGAGCCCATGGCCGCCGCCATCGGCGCGGGTCTGCCGATCCACGAGCCGACCGGCTCGATGGTCGTCGATATCGGCGGCGGCACGACCGAGGTCGCCGTCCTGTCGCTGTCGGGCATCGTCTATTCGCGTTCGGTCCGCGTCGGCGGCGACATGATGGACGACGCCATCATCAGCTACATGCGCCGCAACCATAACCTGCTGATCGGTGAAACGACGGCGGAGCGCATCAAGAAGGACATCGGCACCGCCCGTATCCCGGCTGACGGCGAAGGCCTGTCGATCGAGGTCAAGGGCCGCGACCTGATGCAGGGCGTGCCGCGCGAAGTGAAGATGAGCGAGCGTCAGGCGGCTGAAGCCCTGGCCGAGCCGGTTTCGCAGATCGTCGAGGCCGTCAAGGTCGCGCTGGAAGCCACGCCGCCGGAACTGGCCGCCGACATCGCCGACAAGGGCATCATGCTGACGGGCGGCGGCGCTCTGCTGCGCGGCCTGGACGTCGAGATCCGCGACCACACCGGCCTGCCGGTTCAGGTCGCTGACGATCCCCTGTCCTGCGTCGCCATCGGCTGCGGCAAGGTGCTGGAGCACCCGTCGTGGATGAAGGGCGTCCTCGAGTCCTCGCTCTGAGGCTGAACAGCCTGTCGTGACGACCGCCGTCTTCGGGAATCGGTTTTTGCGATAGGCTCTCATCGTCGGCGGGGCCTGACCCCGCCGATCCCGGATCTCTAGGTAGGAAGGCTGGCCGTGGCGTTTCGCGACGGACCGTTCGAGAACATCAAGGTGCCGCTGGCCTGGACGGCCGCGGTCGTGGTCGTCGTCGGCATCATCGGCGCGGCCATGCTCCTGCTTGGCGACAGCCGCCAGCCTCAGAACGCAGACGGCTATGCGCCCGCCAGGGCCGGCTTTGAGACGGCGGCGGCCCCTGTCGGCGGGGCCCTGTCTGCGCCCGTGCGCTGGACCGGCAACGCCGTCGACTACGTCAAGGGTTACTTCTTCGCCGTGTCCGAGAACCGTCGTCTGCGCGCGCAGATCGTCGAACTGAACGCCTGGCGCGACGACGCCCTGGCGCTGAAGAACCTCAACGGTCGCTACGAACAGATGCTGGGCGTGAAGACCGAACCGCCGGTGCCCATGGTCACGGGCCTGGCCATCACCGATGCGCGCGGCCCCTTCGCCCGCTCGCGGCTGCTGAACATCGGCGCGGCCAAGGGCGTCCGCATCGGCAATCCTGTGCTCAGCGAGCATGGACTGGTCGGGCGCATCATGGGCGCCTCGGCCGGCAACAGCCGGATGCTGCTGCTGACCGACGTGGCGTCGCGCACCCCGGTTCTGGTTGAGCGCACCGACGCCCGCGCCATGCTGACCGGCGATGGCAGCGGCAGCCCGCGTCTGGACTATGTGCGCGGCGCGGGATCGGTGCAGGAAGGCGACCGCATCCTGACCTCGGGCGACGGCGGCGGCTTCCCGCGCGGGCTGCCCATCGGCGTGGCCGCCAAGGGCGTTGACGGGAGTTGGCGCGTCAAGCTGTTCAGCGATCGCACCGCCATCGACTATGTCCGCGTCCTGCTGTTCCAGGATTTCAGCCAACTGGCTGACCAGAACGCCCTGAACGCGCCGCCTCTGGCCAGCCTGGCCGCCGCGCCGCCGCCGACCCCGGCCCAGGCCGCCGCCATTCAGGATGTGGCGACCCGCCGCGCCGCCGCCGCCGCCGCGGCCGCTGAACGCGTGCGCGCCGCCAACGCCGCGCCGCCGCCTGCCCTGGCGGCTGCGCCGGTCGCAGCGCCAGCCTCGACGAGCTCGGCTCCGGCCGCGACCCGTCCGGCTGCCACCCGCCCGGCTGTACAGCCGCGTCCCGCCGCACCCCGCCCGACGGCTCCGGCGCCGGTTCAGCCGGCAGCGGCCTCGAGCGAGCCTGTTCCCACCCCGGCGGGAGCAGCGGAGTGAGACGGGCGATCACGGTCCGCGTGGTCGGCCCGCTGCAATGGATCGTCTATCCTGCCCTGACTGCGATTGCGGCCACGGTGCTGCTGGCCGTCCCTTTCCGCCTGTTCGGCCTGAACCTGCCCGAGCCGGTCTTTCCTCTGGTTCTGGCCTTCGCCTGGCCGCTGATCCGGCCCTCGATGCTGGCGCCGGTCGTCCTGTTCGGCCTGGGGCTGTTCCTTGACCTGTTCTGGGGCGGCGCCCTGGGGCTGTGGCCGCTCAGCCTGCTGGCGGTCTACGGGGCCATCCTGCTGGCCTCGAACTTCCTGGCGGGGCAGGCGACCATCGTCCTGTTCGCCCTCTATGTCGCCTCGACGGGCTTCGCCTTCTTCCTGGCCTACATGATCACTACCCTGAGCCTGGGCAATGCGCCGAGCATCCTGGCCGTCCTGGGTCAGGTCGTGCCGACGTTGTTGCTCTTTCCCCTGGCCGACTGGCTGATCCAGCGATTTGACGACGCCGACGTGCGCTTCCGATGAGCAGCGAACCTCACATCTTCTTCTCCGACGTCAACGAGCGGCAGGGGTCCTTCCTGCGGCGCACCTTCCTGCTGGGCGGGGGGATGGCGCTGGGGACCATGGCGCTGGTCGGTCGGCTGGCCCAGCTTCAGATCGTGAAGGCCGAGGAATACGCCACCCTCGCCACCAACAACCAGTTCAACTTTCGCCTGGTGCCCCCGCCGCGCGGACTGATCAAGGACCGCAACGGCGTCATCATCGCCGGCAACCGCCCCAGTTTCCGCGTTCTGGTCGTGCGCGACGAGACCAAGGACCTGGATCAGACCCTGGACCTGCTGGGTCAACTTCTGCCGGACACGCTGGAACGTCGCCGCACCCTGATCCGCGAGATCAACGCCGCCCCGCGCTTCTCTCCGGTTCCTGTCAAGGCGGACCTGAGCTGGGAGGAGTTCTCCAAGGTCAACCTGCACGCCGCCGAGCTGCCGGGCGTGATGGCTGACATGAACGAGGCCCGCTACTACCCGTTCGGGGGCGCCTACGCCCACGTCATCGGCTATGTGGCCAAGGTGTCGGACCGCGACGTCAAGGCGATCCGGGATAAGGGCGAGCAACCGCCTGCCATCCTGTTCAACCCCGGCTTCCGCATCGGACGTCAGGGCATCGAAAAGGCGCTGGACACTGATCTGCGCGGCGAGGCCGGCGGCAAGCGGGTCGAGGTCGATGTGCGCGGCCGGGTCGTGGCTGAGGACGCCGCGGGCTCCAAGGCGGCGGTCCAGGGCTCCGAGGTCCTGCTGACCCTGGACAACGATGTGCAGAACCGGGCGCTGGAGGTCTTTGGCGAGGAATCCGGCAGCTGCGTCGTCATGGATGTGCGCAACGGCGACATCCTGGCCATGGTCTCGTCGCCGTCGTTCGATCCCAATCTGTTCGTCTCGGGCGTGCCGTCCAAGATCTATCGCGCCCTGGCCGACTATGAGCGGCGTCCGCTGCTGGACAAGGCGCTGGGCGGCACCTTCGCGCCGGGTTCGACCTTCAAGCCGATCGTCGGTCTGGCGGCCATGAAGCGGGGCTGGGACCCCAATCGCCGGGTGGTCTGCAACGGCAGCTTCTTCCTGGGCCGGCGCTTCGCCTGCCTGGGGCGGCATGGCGCGCTGGACCTGCGTGGTGCGATCAAGAACTCCTGCAACGTCTACTTCATGACGCTGGCCACGGAGTTCGGCCCCGACGCCATCGCCGAGACCGCGCGCGAAATGGGCTTTGGACAGACCTTCGACATCGGCCTGACGGGTCAGAAGGCGGGGCTGGTGCCGGACCGCGAATGGCGGCGCAGGAACCCCGTGCGGGGCGACGGCAAATGGTATCCGGGCGAAACGCCCAGCTATGGCATCGGGCAGGGCGCCCTGAACGTCAACGCCCTGCAGTTGGCGGTCTATACGTCGCGCATCGCCAATGGCCAGAAGGCGGTGACGCCGCGCCTGATCAAGTCGATCGGCGGGGTCGAACAGAGGGCGGGCGCGGCCTTCGCCGACCTGCCTTATGACACCGCCCTGTTGAAGGTGTTGCGCGACGGCATGGAGGCCGTGACCGACGTCGGCGGGACGGGCTTCCGCAACAGTCAGCTGGGCCTGGGCGCGGTCCGCATGGCCGGCAAGACCGGCACGGCTCAGGCCCAGAACTATGGCGCCGGATCGCGAAAGGGCGCCGGTCGTCCCTGGGCCCAGAAGGACCACAACCTCTTCATCGCCTATGCTCCGACCGACAATCCCCGCTACGCCGTGTCGGTGATCGTGCAACACGGCGGTCTGGGCGGCGGCACGGCCGGCGCCCCGCGTGCGCGCGAAGTCATGAAGGTCGCCCTGCTGAAGGACCCCGAGATTCGCGCCCGCATCGAACAGGCGGGCTTCGAGGCGCCCGAGGACGCCGGCGCCCGAGAGGCCGAAGCGCGCGGCGAACCCGTTGACGCCCTGCCTACCGATATCGTCGCGCCCCCGCCGGAGCCTGCGCAGTGACCGCTTCCGCCCTGACCCGTCCCGGCGAACGTGACCGGATTTCCAGCAAGCTGGCCGAGCTGGACTGGCGCGTCATCGGCCTGTTGTGCGTTCTGGCGGGTATCGGCACGGCCATGCTCTATTCCATCGCCGGCGGTAGCTGGTCGCCCTGGGCGTGGAAGCATCTGCTGCGCTTCGGCGTCCTGCTGGTCGCCATGATCGGCCTGGCCATGGTTCACCCCAAGTGGTGGTTCCACGCGGCCTATCCGGTTTACGGCCTGCTGCTGTTCATGGTGCTGCTGATCGAGTTCACGCCGATGGGCTATGTGGCGGGGGGCGCCAAGAACTGGCTGAACCTTGGCTTTATCCGCATCCAGCCCGCCGAGTTCATGAAAATCGGCCTCGTTCTGGCGCTGGCGCGTTGGTATCATGGCCACTCGGCCCAGGACGCGCGCTGGTCGTGGAAGCTGCTCTTTCCCCTGGGAATGATCGGTCTGCCCTTCCTGCTGGTGGCCAAGCAGCCCGATCTCGGCTCGGCCATGATCATTGGCCTGACCGGCGCCGCCGTCATGTTCATGGCGGGCCTGAGCTGGCGCGTGATCGCCGCCGCCGCCGCCGCCGCCGTGGCCGTCATCCCGCCCTTCGTCATGTTCGTCATGCACGATTATCAGCGCAACCGCGTCCTGACCTTCCTGAACCCCGAGGCCGACCCGTCCGGCACGGGCTACAACATCATCCAGTCCAAGATCGCCCTGGGGTCCGGCGGTCTGATGGGCAAGGGCTATGGCCTGGGCAGTCAGAGCCAGCTGGAGTTCCTGCCGGAACGCCATACCGACTTTATCTTTTCGACCGTGTCCGAGGAGTTCGGCTTCCTCGGCTCCTTCACCGTCCTGGCCTGCTATCTGGCGTTGATCCTGATCTCACTGCGGATCGCGGCTCTCTCGCACAGCCATTTCGGCCGTATCAGCGCGGCGGGCATGACGGCCTTCCTGGCCCTGTTCGTCCTGATCAACGGGGCCATGGTGATGGGCCTGGCCCCGGTCGTGGGCGTGCCCATGCCGCTGTTGTCCTATGGCGGTTCGACCATGATGACGGTGATGATCGGCTTTGGGCTGATCCTGTCGACCCACGTCCACCGGTATGTCGAACTGCCGAAGGGGCAGGGACTGTTCTGATTGCGGTCTCAGGCGTTAGGCTGAGACCATGACCGACAAAGCGCCCGACGCCATTTCGCCCGATCCTGTTCCAAAGGCCGATCCCTCGATGTTCTCGGACTGCGGCGACACGCCCTGTCCGCAGCCGGTCATGGCCGATCCCAGGAACGAGGCGGCGGTTCAGGCCGAGGGCGTGCGGATGCGCAGCAACCCCGCCGAATGGGCCTTTGTGCGCCTGTCCAAGCTGATCGAGGAGTTCGAGGCCAACCTCGACAAGGATGAAGAGATCGGCGCCCGCGTCGTCGGCCTGCCCGGCGAGGGCACGATGCAGATCGTCGATGTCGGCTTCTGGGGGCCGGACCTGATCATCTTCTTCGGCCGCAACGCCGACGGCAAGCCGGTGCGCCTGATCCAGCACTACACTCAGATCAATGTGGTCCTGGCCGCGATCAAGAAGCCCGAGGAGCGCGAGGCGCGCCGCATCGGCTTCCAGCTCAATGAAATGGTGATGAAGACCAATCCGGCGCCGGCTGGCGTCTGAACCAACCCGTCATCCCGGCCAGGCGGCGTAAGCCGCGCCGAGCCGGGACCGCCAAGGACGCGGGGCTTTGCCAATAGGCTTGGGTCGGGCGCGGGCGCTTCCGACGGTCCCGGATAAGGGCTGCGCCCTTTCCGGGATGACGAAGGGAAGCAACGGCGGGTTTAAAGCGTCGCCGCCCAGTCCGTGCCCTTGATCAGGCTGTCGATGATGCCCGGTTCGCTGGAGGCGTGGCCGGCGTCGCCGACGATGTCCAGCTTGGCCTCGGGCCAGGCGCGATGCAGGGCCCAGGCGCCCGAGATCGGCGTCACCACGTCAAAGCGCCCTTGCGCGATCCAGCAGGGGATGTGGCGGATGGTGGCGATGTTCTCCAGAATCCAGTGCTCGCTGTCGAAGAAGCCGCCGTTGGTGAAGTACCAGTTCTCGATCCGGGCGAAGGCCACGGCGAACTCCGGCTCGGCGAACTTGTCCGGCTTGCCTGACGGGCCCTGAACGCTGACGGTCTCGCCTTCCCAACTGGACCAGGCGACGGCGCAGCGGTTGCGCTCGGCGATGTCGTCGCCCAGCAAACGCTTGTTGTAGGCGGCCATCAGGTCGCCGCGCTCAGCCTCGGGGATGGGGGCGACGAAGCGTTCCCAGGCGTCCGGGAAGATCATCGAGGCGCCGTCCTGATAGAACCAGTGCAGCTCTTTTTTCGTCAGCAGGAAGATGCCGCGCAGGATCAGCGCGCGGCAGCGCTCCGGGTGCTTGATGGCGTAGGTCATCGACAGGGTCGAACCCCACGATCCGCCAAACACGACCCACTTGTCGATGCCCAGCTTCTCGCGCAGACGCTCGATGTCGGCGACCAGATCCCAGGTGGTGTTGTCTTCGAGTGAGGCGTTGGGCCGCGACAGGCCGCAGCCGCGCTGGTCGAACATGACGATGCGGTACTTGGCCGGATCGAAGTAGCGGCGCATCCCCGGATTGACCGCCCCGCCGGGGCCGCCGTGCAGGACGATGACCGGCACGCCCTGCGGATTTCCGCTTTCCTCGTAATAGATCTCGTGGACGCTGTCGGTCGCCATCCAGCCCGAGGCATAGGCTTCCAGCTCGGGGTAGAGGTCGCGGCGCGGGGTATCGGTCACAGGAAATGCCATGTCAGGAAATGGGGGTTTTCAGATTGGCCGGTCAGGCGTTGACGATGTGTGAGCGGAACGCCGCGATCGCCAGCACGATCCATCCGGCGATCATCAGCGCGCCGCCGATCGGTGCGATCATGCCCATGACAGACAGGCTGAGCAGGCCGATCATGGCCAGGGCCAGACAGAAGATCAGGCCGCCGCTCGCCGCCAGCCAGCCGGCGATCCGCGCGGGCGCGCCGCCGCTGGCCCAGATGGCGCAGGCGACGCCCAGAACGGCGTGGACCATTTGATACTGGGCGCCCGTGGTCAGCAGTCCCTTGACGCCCGGCCCCGCGCCGTGGGCGGCGAAGGCCCCCAGGGCCACGGCCATGGCCCCGTTGAAGGCGGCGAAGACGAGCAGGTTGCGATCAGGTCTCATGGCTAATGTCTAGACCACAACGCGCTGAGAGTCTGCTATCGCAGCGGCCATGAAATCCGCCCCCCGCATGGCCCTGCAATACGTCCTCCTGTTCGGCGCCAGCGGCGTCACCCTGCCGTTCGCCGGCCTGTGGTTCCGCGAGCAGGGGCTGAGCGGAGCCGAGATCGGCGCCCTTTTGGCCATCCCCATGCTGGGGCGTCTGGCGACCGGCCCGCTGTTGGCGGTGTGGGCGGACGGGTTCAAGTACAGACGCACGCCGATCGCCCTGCTGGGGTTGGCCATGGCCCTCGGCTACGGCGGGGCAGGGCTGGTTCAGGGCTTCGCCGTCTGGGCCGTCTGCTGGTTCGTCGGGGCCACGGCCGCGGCGGCGCTGATCCCGCTCAGCGACGTGATGACCCTTAGGGTGGCCCGGCGTGACGGGTTCGCCTTCTCCCTGCCGCGCGGCTGCGGCTCGGCCGCCTTCGTCGTGGCCAATGTGGTCATGGGGATGCTGTTGACGCGGGCCTCGCCCGATGCGGTCATCGTCTGGATCGGCACAGCGGCGGTGCTGATCGCGCTGACGGCCTGGCGCATCCTGCCGCCCGAGCCTGTCACCGATGGTCCGCGCGTGCCGGGGCTGGAGCGGTTCAAGGGGCTGGGACGTCTGGTGGTCGATCCGGTCTTCATGACCGCCATCTTCGCTGTCGGCGCCGTCCAGGCGGCCCATGCCTTCTATTACGGCTTCTCGGCCATCGCCTGGAAGGCGCAGGGCATTCCCGAGAGCGTGACCGGCCTCTTGTGGGCCTTCTCGGTCCTGGTCGAGATCGGTTTCATGTGGGGGATCGAGCCGTGGCGTCGGCGCGTCGGCGTCTCGCCCTGGCTGATGCTGTCGGTGGGGGCGGGCGCGGCGATCATGCGCTGGACCCTCATGGCGTTTTCGCCGCCGCTCTGGGCCCTGTGGCCCTTGCAAGGCCTGCACGCGCTCAGCTTCGCGGCCACCTATCTGGCGGGGGTGGAGATCGTTGAACGGCTGTGTCCGCCGGACAGCCATACGGCGGCCCAGACCCTCGGTTCCGTGCTGTCGGCGGGTGTCCTGATCGGTCTGGCCACGGCGGCGTCGGGGCCGCTGTATGACGCCTTTGGCCTCAAGGGTTATCTGGCCATGGCCATGTTGGCCGCGACCGGAGGCCTGGCCGGACTGATGCTGCAAGCGCGCCTGGCGAAACGCTAGGCGGCGCTGGAGCGAGGCAGGGGCGACAGGTGGCGAGCGATGACGGAGGCCGTCGTCTTCACCGCCAACTGGACCCTGGCGAGCGGTGCGTCGGACGGGGCGCGGATCAGGCCGATGGCGGGCGAGGCCGGGCCATCCGGCAGGTCGTTGAGGATGCGATAAAGGATAAAGCTGCCCGCATCCTCTTCGGCGTCCGAGGCGGCCACGGCCTTTAGCCCGGCGGCGGTCAGGTCGCGCACGATCTCGGCGGCGGGGGCGGTGGCGCGGACGACGCCGGGGCCGGTGTGGTCCAGCCTGTCGCCGCCCTCCAGGCGCCGGTTCTCGGCCCGGGTCTGCAGGCGAAAGGCGCCGGGATGCACAGTGCGGCCTACCAGCAGCAGGGCGCCGCATTCGCCGCTGCGCAAACGCGCGCTCAGATCGACGGCCAAGGCTTCCGCCGAGGCCGCGCCCGCGACGGGCAGGGTGCGGGCGCCGACAGGGTTCCAGGGATCGCCCGACAAGTCTTCGACCGGGTCCCAGGCGGTAAAGCTCAGGTCCCAGGCGCAGATGGCGATGGCGGGGCGTCGGTCGGGACGAAGCCCGGTATCGAGATCCAGCAAGGAGTCCACCCTGTGTGACACTAACGCGACAGCGGCCGCAACCTGCGGTCAAACCCGGCGGGAGGTCAAGCCCGCCGGCGACGAATGTGGCTGCTTTGGGGCGAACCTATTTGAGGTCGCCTATGGCGGCGTCCAGCAGCATGAAGGCGCGGCCCTCGTCGGTGGCCAGGCGCGCCTGCACGTCGTGGGCGTCGCCGCGGCGCGCATGATCCTGCATCTCCAGGGCGAAAGCGCGCACATAGGCGTCGGCGTCGGTCCTTAGCTCGGCGTCGGCCAGGATGCGGCGCGAGACGCTGCGCACGGCGGCGGGCGCGACGCGGCGCACGATCTGGCGGGCGCGGTCGGGTTCCTGAATCGCCAGGGCGCGAGCGGCTTCCTCGATGCGAGGGCGCGGCAGCAGGGCGTTGGGATCTACCCCCATGCGGCGGATGGCGGCGGTGATGCGGTCGGCCAGAGCGGCGGCGTCAACCGGCGCCGCCACGGGGGCGGGCGCCAGGGCGTCCAGTTCCAGCGGCGCTTCATCGGCCTCGTCTTCACCGGCCAGATCGCTCCAGCCCAGGGGCTCGTCCGAGACGGGCGGCGGCGGCGCGACGTCGGTTGGCTCCAACCGCAGACGACCACGCAGGCCGAAGCCGCGGTCTTCCGCGACCTTGGCGGCGGGCGCGGGCTGGGGCTCGGGCTTGGCTTCCACGGGACGCGGCTTGTAGCGCGGCGTTTCGGGTGCGGGGGTGGACAGCAGGGGCTCCCGGCGGCGGTGGGCTGGGGTGTCGCCCGAAACCACGCCCATGACGCGCACGGCCTCGGTCAGCATTTCGTAGTTGCGGCGGACGCGGTCCTGGAAGCCGGATTCCAGGGCCTCGGTGTCCTCGGCCGCCTTCCTCGACGCCGCCGACAGGGCGGCCAGGCCGTCCTCGACCGAGGCGCGGACGGCGTCCACCCGGGCCGCGGCTTCCTGCGGCAGGCGGCTGGCGCGGTCGTCCATGTCGGCGACGGCGGTCTCGACCTGGGCCAGGGCGGCGGTCATCCGGTACAGGGCGCCTTCCAGACGCTCGATGACCTTTTCGCCGGTCAGATCGACCATGTCGGCGGTCTGGTTGACGATCTTGCGAGCGCCGTCGATGCGGGCCTCGGCCGCCTCGTCCGCCTTTTGTGCGGCGTCGAACAGGGATTCGCCCAGGCGATCGGCGCGGATCTGGGCCTGTTCTATGGCGGCGGCGGCGGCGGCACGCTGTTCCTCGGCGGTGGCCTGCAGGGCGGACAGGGCGCGACGGGTTTCCTCGACCAGAAGGTCGCGGGCCTCGGCCGCCAGGGCTTCGAAACGGTCCAGCGCCAGCTTGGTGGCGTGGTCGAAGCCGTCAGCCTCGCGCTGGGACAGGTCCACCAGGGCGCGGAACTGATCGGCGGCGGCCTCGATCTGAGCCTTGATGGCGTCGCTGACGTCGCCGGTCGTCTGGTTCAACTCGCCCGCGGCCGCACGGGTCAGGGACAACTGCTCGGTGAACTGGGCGCGCTGGCTCTCGATCTGGGCCGAGAAGTCTTCCTGATCGGTGCGCAGGGCGTAGGCGGCCGTGACCAGCGAGGCGCGTTGCTGGCTCAGGCCTTCCTCGACCGACTGGATCTGTTCGGCGACGCCGGTTCCGGCGGTTTCCAGACGCAGGGTCTGGCGGGCCAGGTCGTCGGCGGCGGCGCGAGCCGCGTCCTGGGCCTCATTGGCGGCGGCGGCCAGGTCAGCGGCGCGGGCCGCCAGGGCGGCCTCGGCTTCGCGCAACTGGGTCTGGGCCAGGTCCGAGGCGTCCACCACCATGCGCGATTGACGTTCGACAGCGTCGACGACCCCGGCGGCCTGGCTGTCCAGCTGGACGCCGAGGGCGCCCATCTGTTCACGCTCGCGGCCCAACTGGTCGGCCAGGCGGCGGGCCATGCGACCCGCGCCGTCGGCGGCTTCGTTCAGGCGGACGGTTTCCTGAACCAGGGCTTCGCGCAGTAGGACCATGTCGTTGCGGGCGCGCTCGGCGGCCAGGGCGGCCTGATCGATGTCGCCGCGCAGCGAGGTCAGCACCTGCCCGGTCTGATGGGCGGCCAGAGCGGTCGGGCCGACCAGGGCCTCGGCCATGTCGCGGGCGCGGCGGGTCTCGGTCGCCAACTGAGCGCCCTGACGGACGGCGTGAGCCAGCATGATGGCCAGACCTGCAGGAGCCAGGGCGATCAGGGCGTAGACGGCCAGACGCAGGGGTTCCAGCGCCACCGCGCCCGAACCGAACTCATAGGCGAACCAGGAGGCGACGCCGCCGATCCACAGGGCCGAGGCCAGGCCAGCGATCAGATAGGCGTTGCCGCCGGAACGGGGCGCGGGGGCGGGCGCGCGACGCGCCGGCGCGGGGGTCGGGGGCGAAGCCTTGTCGACCACGGCGGGCGGGGCTTCGGCGGACACCGCCAGCGGCGGCAGCTCGGGCTGGGCGTGCAGGGCGGCGGCGCGTTCCTCGGCCAGACGTTGTTCTTCCATCAGGCGACGGCGGCGACGCTCGGACATCGGCTTGTCCGCCGCGGACAGGGGCGGGGTCTCCCCTTCGAAGGCGGCCTCGTCGGATGCGGCCTCGGACAGGGACTCGTCGTGAATCTCGCCCGGTTCCGGGTCGGACAGGTTGAGCGGCGGCCGATGGCTGAACTTCATGGGGCGTCGATCTCGATCACTATTCGCCGGAAACGCGGCGAGGGCGCGCGGAGGGATTGGACCCTAGCGGCTCGATCCGCCCGCGCAAAGGCTCGGGCCGAGGGATTCCGTGGGACAATCGAGGGTAAAGGCGGCGTGAAAGGACGGATCAGCAGTCGCGGGGAACGGCGACGGCGATCGTGGCGGCGGGCTTGTCCTTGCATTCCTGCACGCGCTGGATCTCGCGATCAGCGTGGCGCGGGGCATGCAGATCGACGCCAAACTGCGACAACGCCGCCGCAGCGAGCATCGCAATCAGGCCAGCCAGCATTTCCAGCAGCATTTGCATGGCCGGCTTTATGACAGGCGTCGGGCCGATTTACAATGAGGCGACTTTATGAAGCGTGGCTATTGATCGCGCGCCGTGGAACGAAATCGGTCTCAGCGTCACTGTATGGGGCGGCGCGGGATGGATCGTCACGCGAATCAGACAGTCAGGCGGCATGGGCGATCACAGCGACACCTATCAGGGCAGCCTGCTCGATCCGGGGCATGACTGCTGGCGCGTGGCCACGGCGGACCGTTTTACCCCGCTGATGGAGAACAACGCCTATTTCGACGCCCTCGCCTCGGCCTTGCAGAAGGCGACCCGATCCATCGTGGTTCTGGGGTGGCAGTTCGACCCGCGCACGCGACTGGACCCTGAATCCCCTCTGACCGACCGGCGCGGCGAGATCGGTCATCAGTTGCGGATGCTGGTGCGGGAAAGGCCCGAGCTGGACGTGCGGCTGCTGATCTGGAAGTCGCCGCTGCTGATCGCTGCCTCGCAGGGCTTCTATCCGCACAAGGCGCAGCGCTGGTTCCGCAAGCGCACAGTCGAGTTCCGCCTGGACCAGCCCGGCATCCTGGGGGCTTGCCATCATCAGAAGGTGGTCGTCATCGACGATAAGGTCGCCTTCTGCGGCGGCGGCGACATCGCCACCGATCGCTGGGACACTGACGAGCACCTGGACGCCGACCCGCGCCGCTGCCAACCCTCGGGCCTGTTCAGCGCGCCCCGGCATGAGGTCATGTGCGTCATGGACGGCCCGGCGGCGAAGGCCCTGGGCGATCTGGCGCGCCAGCGCTGGTATCGCGCCACCTGGGAGCGGACCGTGCCGGAGGAGGTCGACAGCGATCCCTGGCCCGAGGGGGTGGAGCCGGCCCTGATCGACGTGTCTGTCGGCATCGCCCGCACCGAGCCGCGCGTTCGGGGGCGCCCCGAGGTGCGTGAGAACGAGGCCCTTCATCTGGAAGCGATCCGCCGGGCCAGGCGGCTGATCTATCTTGAGAACCAGTACTTCACCTCGCCCCTCATCGCCGCCGCCCTGGCCGAGCGGCTGGCCGAGCCTGACGGGCCGGAGATCGTGCTGATCTCGACCGGACGCAGCCCCAGCTGGTTCGATGGATTGACCATGGACACCGCCCGGGCCGAGGTCCTGTACCGGCTGGAGCAGGCCGACGCCTATAACCGCTTCACCGCCTTCAGCCCACGCACGGCCGAGGGCGAGCGCATCATCGTCCACGCCAAGATGTCGATCATCGACGATCAGTTGCTGCGGATCGGTTCGACCAATCTGAACAACCGATCACAAGGCCTGGACACCGAATGCGATGTGGCCGCCGAGCCGACGACCGAGGAGGGAAGAGAGGTCATCCGGCGCTTCCGTCAGCGGTCTCTGGGTCATTTCATCGGTGTCTCGGGCGAGACCTTCGCGCAGGCCGAAGCCATCATGGGCTCGGTCGGACAGGCCATCCTGACCTTCGGCTCCGAGCGGATGACCCTGCTGGGCTCGACCCTGCCCTCGCAGGTGGAGCGGGTGTTCGCCGAGTGGCAACTGGGCGACCCCATGTCGTCGATGGACGCCTGGCGGCCATGGAAGCGGCTGAACCGCACCCACCGCACCCGGCCGCGCTCCGAAGGCGGTCAGGCCCCCGGCTGATCCCGGAACTCGAAGTCGATGGCCAGGGGCAGGTGATCGGACGCCGCCCGCGCCAGCGGATGCAGGGGCGTCATGGCGCCCGTGACGCGGATTTCGGGGCTGACGAAGCAGTGGTCGATGCGGATGGCGGGGAAGCTGGACGGGAAGGTCTTCACCGAGGGCTTCAGTCCCAGTTCGCGCTGGGCGTCGGCCAGCCGCCGGGTCAGGGCCTGATAGGGCCGGGTGATCGAGGTGGCGTTGAAGTCGCCAGTCAGCAGCGTCGGCCCTGTGCAGCGCGGATCGCCCAACCATTCCGGTCCGACCAGGGCCGCCGCCTGCATCCGCTGTTCGCGCGGCACCAGACCCAGATGGGTGTTGAAGACATTCAGGATGGTCCCCCCGAAATCGATGGCCGACCACAGGGCGCCGCGCGGCTCCAGCCCGCGCAGGTTGGGCATGGTCGGCAGAGCGGCGGCCCGTATCAACCGCTCGGGATGCGGGGTCAGGATGGCGTCGCCGTAAAGCTCGGCCTCGACCTGCATCGCCGGATGAAAGCGGAAGCTCATCGACAGAAGTTCGGCGATGGCGCTGGCCTGATCGACGCCGTTGGTACGGGCCCGGCCGACGTCCAGTTCCTGCAGGCAGACGATGTCCGGCTCCAGTTCGGCGATCACGGCGGCGATGCGCGCCACGTCCAGCTTGCGGTCGACGCCGACGCAGCGATGCACATTATAGGTGACGAGTCTGGGCATGGGTCCTTGTCGGCGCGGTCGATCCCGCAGCCTGTCTATCCGCTCTAGATGACAACCAGACGGTCGGGGACCTCGTTGATATCAGCGGCTCGCGGCGGAAACTGTTCCGCCAGAACCTGACCGCACAGGGCGATGGCCTGCTGCAAACCTTCGACCGGCTGATCGCGACGCAGACCCTCAGTCAGGGCGGCGACGGCGTCGGCCCAGACCTCGGGACTGACGCAGGCGTGGATGCCCTCGTCGGCGATGACCTCGACCTGATGATCGGCCAGGGCGGCGAAGATCAGCACCCCGGTGCGCGCCTGGGTCAGATGCAGGCCGTGGGCCAGGAACTGCTGCATGGCGGCGCGGCGGACGCGGGTGCGACGCAAGGGGGCGGGCGTGAGCAGACGCCGCACGGCGGGGATCAGGCTGAGCAGAAAGACGCCGAGGAAGACCGCCGCCTGCACCAGAGCATAGGCCGCCAGGGCCTGTCCGATCTCGGCCTCGCGCGCGGCGGCGTGGGCCGCCTGCCATTCGGCGCTGCCCAAAAGACTCAGGCTGGGCAACCAGTGAGCCCCGAAGCCCAGCGGGATCAGGCCCAGCGGCAGCAGCAGGGCCGCCGCCGCCGCCCAGGCCAGGCTGACGTCGCGATAGGACGACACCTGTCGCGCCACGACGCAGAATATCTCGCCTGAGGTGTTCTCCTCGGCGCGGGCGATGGCCTCGGCGACGCGGGCGTGGTCGTCGGTTGTGAACTGCATCACCATCCCCCCGAGGCGCCGCCGCCGCCGAAGCCGCCGCCGCCGCCGCCAAATCCACCACCGCCGCCCCCGAAGCCGCCGCCTCCGCCCCAGCCGCCGCGTCCGCCGCCGCGACCCTGGTTCTTCAGCGCTTCGCTGGCGGCCCAGATCAGGATGGGGGTCAGACCGTCGCCGCCCTTGCCGCCGCGTCGACGTTTGCCGCCCGCCGCCGCGCCGACCAGGCTGACGAACAGGAAGAAGAAGATCAGGAAGATGATCAGGGCGGGCAGGATCGGCTTTTCGCGCTCGCTCGCCGCGCTTTTCGCCTCGGCCGCGCGGGCCTGGGCTTCGGCGGGATCGGCGGTCAGCTGGGCGATGACGGCGTCGGTCCCGGCGATGATGCCCGCCGCATAATCGCCCGTGCGGAAGGCCGGCAGGATGTCGTTGCGGATGATCAGCGAGGAATAGGCGTCGGTCAGGACGCCCTCCAGGCCATAGCCGACCTCGATCCGCACCTTGCGCTCGTTCGGCGCGACGATCAGCAGGGCGCCGCCGTTGTTTTCCTTTTGTCCGATGCCCCAGTGACGACCCAACTGATAGCCGAAGTCCTCGATCGCCTGATCCTGCAGCGAGGGCAGGGTGACGACCACCAGCTGATCGCCGGTCTGCTGTTCCAGCGTGGCCAGCTTGGCGGTCAGGGCCTGTTCCTGCTCCGGCGTCAGCAGTTGGGCGTCATCGACCACCCGGCCCGTCAGCGTCGGAAACCTGATCTCGGCGGAGAGGGCGGGCAGCGCCGCCAGCCACAGGGCGAGACCGAGCAGCAGCGCCGGGATCAGACCCGGCGCTCGCCTGTCCCTCAGGGCGAGGGCGGAAGGGGTCATGTCGGGCTGACTACGCCGCCGGAGCCGCAGTCGGCGGGATCGAACCGGGGGCAGCCCCCGGCGTGGTGGCGGGCGCGCCGCCCCCCGGCTGAGCGCCGGGGACGCCAAGGTTGAAGTTCACGGTCGGCGCGCTCTGGGCCTCGGCGGTGGCGGTGAACAGCTGCATCGGCTTGGAGCCGCTTTGCAGGGTCTTGGCCCAGATCACGGTGGGGAAGGTGCGCAAGGCCGTATTGTAGTCGCGCACGGCCTCATTGTAGTCGCGACGCGCCACGGCGATGCGGTTCTCTGTGCCTTCCAGCTGTGATTGCAGGGTGACGAAGTTCTGATTGGCCTGAAGCTGGGGATAGGCCTCGACCGTCACCAGCAGGCGGGACAGGGCGCCGGACAGCTCGCCCTGGGCCTGTTGGTATTGCTGGAAGGCGGCGGGGTCGCCCAGCTTGGAGGCGTCGATATTGACGCTGGTGGCCTTGGCCCGCGCCTCGATCACCTGGGTGAGGGTGGTGCGTTCCTGAATGGCCGAGGCCTGCACCGTGGCGACCAGGTTCGGCACCAGGTCCGCGCGGCGCTGATACTGGCTCTGGACATCGGCCCAGGCGGCCTCGGCGCGCTCCTGCTTGGTCGGAATGGTGTTGTAGCCGCAACCCGCCACGGCGGGGGTCAGGACGACGACGGCCGCGACGGCCGCGAGACGGGGCGAGAATCCAGCCATGAAGCTCCTCCGGCGGCCATGATGACCGCTGATCCGGTAAAGACTATCGGAGCGGAAAGGCTCCGCTTCAAGGTTGGAATTTTGACAACCCAGTCCGCTCATCCCGGCGGACGCCGGGATCCAGTCCTTTGGTCATCAGTCGCGCCGAGAGGCTTTTGAGCAACTCGGGGCGGATGAAGCTCTTACTGGACCCCGGCGTGCCGGGGTGCGCGGGAGTTAGAGCAGGCGCCTCAGCCGCCCAGATCGTCCGGCGTGACGCCGACCGAGCGGCAGGCGGCGGTGTAGGTATTGGCCAGCAGGCAGGCGATGGTCATGGGGCCGACGCCGCCGGGGACGGGCGTGATGCGACCCGCGACCTCGACGGCTTCGGCAAAGTCCACATCGCCGACCACGCGGGTCTTGCCCTCGGCGGCCTTGACCGGGTCCTTGGAGGGGACGCGGTTGATGCCCACGTCGATGACCGTCGCGCCCGGCTTGATCCAGTCGCCCTTGATCATCTCGGGCCGACCGACGGCGGCCACCAGAATGTCGGCGGTGCGGCACAGGGCGGGCAGGTCGCGGGTGCGCGAGTGGGCGATCGTGACGGTGCAGCTTTCACCCAGCAGCAGTTGCGCCATCGGCTTGCCGACGATGTTGGAGCGGCCGACGATGACGGCGTTCAGGCCCGACAGGTCGCCCAGCTGCTCCTTCAGCATCATCAGGCTGCCCAGAGGCGTGCAGGGGATCATGCCCGGCAGACCGACCGCCAGACGCCCGACATTGACCACGTGGAAGCCGTCCACGTCCTTGTCCGGGTCGATGGCGCCGAGGACGGCGGCCGAATCGATATGCTTGGGCAGAGGCAGTTGCACCAGGATGCCGTGGATGCCCGCGTCGGCGTTCAGCGCCGCGATCAGGGCCAGCAGCTCTGCCTGCGTGGTCGTGTCGGGCAGGCGGTGGGTGTCGGACCGCATCCCGGCCTTCTGCGTCGTCTCGCCCTTGTTGCGGACGTAGATCTGGCTGGCGGGGTCCTCGCCGACGATGACCACGGCCAGGCCCGGCTTGACCGCGTGGGCCGCTTCCAGCCGCGCGGCGGCGGCGGCGACGCGCTCGACCAGGGTCTGCGAGAAGGCCTTGCCGTCGATCAGCGAGGCGCGGGCGGGTTCGTCAGCCATGGTTGGCTCCAAGGGCTCGGGAACTGGAAAGCGTGGCCGCGATTTACAGCCGCGGCGGTTCGGCGTCTATGATAGCGCCAGCAAAGAGGTTTTCATGCGTCATTCTCCGTCCGGGGCCCTGTTCGCAGCGGTCAGCGTCATCGCCCTGCTGTCGTCCGGCTCGGTATCCGCCCAAACGGCTGTCGACACGCGCATCGGGGCCGAGGTTCGCGGACAGCTTGAGGATGGGGATGCGCGCACTCGCGGCGGCGACGCCTATCGCTATGACGACTATCGCCTTCAACTGCGCGCCGGTCAGCGGTTGCAGGCCGAACTGCGCAGCAGCGACTTCGACCCCTTCCTGGCCATTTACGCCGAGGGCGGCGTCTCGGGCGAGCCTCTGGCGACCGACGACGACGGCGCCGGCAGCGGCATGAACGCCCGCCTGCGTTTCACGCCCGAAAGCGATGGCGTCTATATCGTCCGCGCGCGGCCCTTCTCCGGTCTGGCCACCGGCGCCTACACCCTGGCGCTCAGCGAGCGCGTGGCTCCGCGTCAGCCGCGTCCCGGTCGGATCGCCGTCGGCGGGAACGTCTCAGGGCGGCTGACCAGCGGCGACGCTGAGGACGAGGACGGCAATGTCTTTGACGCCTACGCCTTCCGCGCGAACGCCGGGGAGCGCGTGGCCGTCTTGCTGGAATCCGACGCCTTCGATCCGCTGGTCCGTGTCGGTCGCATGGTCGGGGGCTCGTTCGTCGAGGCGGCCCAGAACGATGACGGGCCGGGCAAGGGGCTGAACTCCTACCTGGTCTTCACGGCCCCTCAGTCCGGCGACTATGTGATTCAGGCCGCCTCGGTCAGCAGCGGCGCCGAGGGCGACTATCGCCTGTCGCTGGAGCAGGGCCCGCCGGCCCCCGAAGCCCGCAGCATCGCCGTCGGCGACGAAGTCAGCGGCCGGCTGGACGAAGACAGCGCCCAGAGCGATTCTGGCGCCCCCGCCGACCTCTATCGCTTCACCGGACGCGCCGGGCAGCGCGTGGCCATCAGCCTGAAGGCCGACGACTTCGACAGCTACCTCGAACTGTTCGACGCCAACCACAACAGCCTGGCGACCGACGACGACAGCGGCGGCGAACTGAACGCCCGTCTGACCTTCGTCCTGCCCGCAGACGGCGACTATCTGATTGAGGCGCGCGGCTTCTCGGACGCCACGGGCAGCTATGACCTGAAACTGGAAGAGGTGGCCCCGCCGCCGCCACCGACGGCGCTCAGCTTTGGACAGACGGTTCAGGGCGACCTGAAGGAGGGCGGTCCGACCGATGACGCAGGGCGTCTGTTCGACGGCTACGCCTTCAGCGGAACCGAAGGCCAGCGGGTTCAGGCCATCATGCGGTCCGGCGATTTCGACGCCCTGTTGCAGGTCAGCAAGGCGGGCGAGGAATTCGAGGAACTGGCCAGCGACGACGACGGCCTGCGTCAGGGCACGGACGCGCGTCTGACCTTCACCCTGCCGGAGGACGGCGACTACATCCTTCGCGCCCTGCCTTATTCGAGCAGCGGCAAGGGGCTGTATTCGCTTGAGTTCGCGGATCGCGGACCGGAGCCGGGACCGGGCAGCCTGCTGGTCGGCTCGACCGCGCGCGGCGCCCTGACGGACAACGACGCCCTGACTGACGAGGGCGTCTCGTTCGACGCCTATACCTTCAAGGCCAAGGCCGACGAGAAGCTGCGCTTCACCCTGATCTCCCCGGCCTTCGACGCGGTGGTCGAGGTGGGCGAGGACAAGGAGGGCGACTTCCGCAGTCTGGCCGAGGATGACGACAGCCTGTCGGACACCCACGCCCGTCTGGACTGGACCGCGCCGCGCGACGGGACCTATGTCGTGCGCGCCCGCAGCTTTGCCCCCGGGTCGACCGGCGACTATGTCCTGACGGTCGAGCGTCAGCCCTGATGTGTTGCAGGTGAGCGACGACCTGATCCTGGGCCGCAAGGATCAGCACCTCGACGTGGTGCTGTCCGGCGGCGGGCGGCATGGCCTGGCGTCTGGCTTTGACGACTGGCGCTTCGTCCATGAGGCCCTGCCGGATCTGGACCACGCCAAGATCGACCTCGGCGCCGACTTCCTGGGGCGGCGCCTGCAGGCCCCTCTGCTGATCAGCGCCATGACCGGCGGGCCCGCCCGCGCCGAGGCCATCAACGCCCGTCTGGCCGAGGCGGCTCAGCATCTGGGCATCGCCCTGGCTGTGGGCTCCCAGCGCGCAGCCATCGAGGGCGGGGCGACCGGCGGGCTGGATCGCGCCTTGCGCGACCGGGCGCCCGACACGCCGATCCTGGCCAATATCGGCGCGGCCCAGCTGACGCGCGGCTTTGGCGTCGAGCAGGCGAAGCGGGCGCTCGATATGATCGGAGCCGATGCTCTGGTCGTGCATCTCAACCCCTTGCAGGAAGCCTGTCAGCCCGAGGGCGACCGCGATTGGTGGGGCGTCGGCGCAGCCCTTCAGGCCCTGATCCGTGAGCTGGACGCGCCAGTCATCGTCAAGGAGACGGGGGCGGGCATATCCGCCGTCACCGCCCAGCGCCTGATCGCCATGGGCGCGGCGGGCGTCGACGTGGCCGGGGCCGGCGGCGCCAACTGGGGCCTGATCGAAGGCGAGCGCGCGACCGATGCGGCGGACAAGGCCCACGCCGCCGCCTTCGCCGCCTGGGGCATCCCCAGCGCCCGCGCCATCGCCGAGGCCCGCAATGCCTTGCCGGAAGCCCTGATCATCGGTTCCGGCGGGGTCCGCGACGGCGTCGATGTCGCCAAGGCCGTGCGCCTGGGCGCCGACGTGGTCGGCATGGCCTCGGGCGTCATTCAGGCGGCGACAGAGTCCACCGAGGCCGTGGTCGCCCACTTCCAGACCATGATCCGGCAACTGCGAACGGTCTGCTTCTGCACCAACGCGGCCAGCGTGGCGGCGCTGAAGCGCGTGCCCCTGCTCAGTGTAAAATAAATCAGCTGTTTAGGCGCTCAGGTTAGGGCGCTGGTCAGAAACCACGGAGACCTCTCATGCGCACCCTTCTGATGACGACCGTCCTGGCCTCGGCCCTGGCGATCGCCGGCGCCGCTTCGGCCCAGAGCAGCATCCGCCCCGGCCAGACCGTCCAGGGCAATTTCACCGCCAAGGACGCCCGCATGGGCGACGGCTCGCACTACCGTTGCTATGTCATCCAGACCAACCCGGACGAGGCCTATACGGTCACGCTCAGCTCGTCGGATTTCGACACCTATCTGTCGGCGGGCGCGGGCGCGGACTGCGACGACACCTCTGTCTCTAACGACGACGGCCCCGACATGGGCACCAATTCTCAGTTGCGCTTTGTCTCCGGCGGCGGCCTGTGGATCATCAAGGCCAACACCCTGAGCGAGGGCGAGACCGGCCGTTATGAACTGCGTGTCTCGGCGGGCGAACGCATCCGCCCGACCACCCAGGTCCTTCCGATCGCCGTCGGCGAAAGCCGTTCGGGCCGTCTGGAGTTCAGCGACCGTCGCGCCGACGACGGCTCCTTCTACGACTGCTACGCCCTGACCATCTCGCGCCCGGGCAGCGTCGCCGTCCGCCTCGATTCCGGGGCCTTCGACGCCTATCTGGGCCTCTATGAGGGGCCCCAGTGCGACGGCGCCTCCCTGGCCAGCGATGATGACAGCGGCGGCGGCACCAGCGCCCAGATCGTTCAGACCCTGCGGCCGGGGACCTATTCGATCCGCGCCAATACGCTCGGTGCGGCGGAAGAGGGCGACTACACCCTCAGTGTCACCTCGCGCCGTTGATGGCGGCGGCGGCCCCGGTCGGATCGATCGGGGCCGTTTTCGCATCCGCCGCCGGAAAGGGGCGGTCGAAGCCGAAGCTGTAGTCGCCCGGCTCCAGCCGCACGACCCGCGTCGCTGACGGCTCTATCGGCTCGATGACCAGAGGCGTCGGGGGCAGGGGCGGCGGTTCGATCCAGGCGCTTTCCAGCGCCATTCCATTGGCGCCCAGCGGCGTCATGGGCAGCAAACGTTCCGGGTCGTGCTCATAGCCGTTGCTGAGCTCGCCGACCGTCAGGATCGGCCGGGGCGGCAGCTCCGGCTCGACCGGGGCCACCACCTCGACATTGATCGCAGGCCCCTCCGTCGCCGGGCCATGGGCTGTCGCGGTCGAGCGCCATAGCGTCCACCCGCCGCCAAGCAGGGCGGCCAGACCCACCGCTGCGATCGCCGCCGTCATCGCCTTCATTGTCACTCACCCATCCTGACTCTCCGGGTGTGAAGCGCGCGACGACCGATGGGGTTCACGGCTTCGTCGCCCGCGACGGACAGGACGCCTGGCGGGTCAATCAGGCTGAAGGCAAGAGGTCGCCGGCGAAGGCGCGGTAACGACCAGCCCGCACCGCATCGGTCGCCCGCGCGATGTCCGGCGCGAAGTAGCGGTCAGCGGAATAGGGTTCGGCCGCTTCCCGCACGATGGCGTAGGTCTGTTCCAGTTCCGGCGATGTGGTCAGCGGACGACGGAAGTCGATGCCCTGAGCGGCGGCCAGCAGTTCGATGCCGACGACGGTCGCCGTATTGGCGGCCATGTCCAGCAGGCGGCGCGCGCCGTGGGTGGCCATCGACACGTGGTCTTCCTGATTGGCGCTGGTCGGCACGGTGTCGATGACGCAGGGGTGGGCGACCATGCGGTTCTCGGCCACCAGAGCCGCCGCCGTCACCTGGGCGATCATGAAGCCCGAGTTCACGCCGCTGTCCTTGACCAGGAAGGCGGGCAGGTCGGTCATCTTGGGGTCGACCAGGATGGAGGTGCGGCGCTCGGAGATGTTGCCGATCTCGCACAGGGTCATGGCGATCATATCCGCTGCATAAGCAACAGGTTCCGCGTGGAAGTTGCCGCCCGAGATGACGTCGCCATCCTCGATGAAGACCAGCGGATTGTCGGTCACGGCGTTGGCTTCACGCTCCAGTATGGCGGCGGCGTTGCGCAGCACGTCCAGCGTCGCGCCCATGACCTGAGGCTGGCAGCGCAAGGAGTAGGGATCCTGCACCTTGGCGCAGTCGTGGCGGTGGCTGTCGCGGATGGCGCTGCCGGTCAGCAGTTCGCGCAGGCGACGGGCCACGTCGATCTGGCCCGGCTGGCCGCGCAGGGCGTGGATGCGGTGGTCGAACGGCGCGTCGGAACCCAGAAGCGCATCGACCGACAGGGCGCCGGCCGCGACGGCGGCGGCGAAGACATCCTCGGTCGCGAACAGGCCGGCAAGGGCCAGGGCCGTCGAGCACTGGGTGCCATTCAGCAGGGCCAGGCCTTCCTTGGGGCCCAGGACGACCGGCTTCAACCCGGCCTTGGCCAGAGCCGAAACGGCGTCCAGCGTCTGACCCTGATAGCGGGCCTCGCTGACGCCGATCAGGACGCAGGACATATGGGCCAGCGGCGCCAGATCGCCCGAGGCGCCGACCGAGCCCTTGGCCGGGATCAGCGGCAGGACCTCGGCGTTGACCATGCCGATCAGGGTCTCCAGCGTGTGCCGCCGAACGCCCGAGGCGCCCTTGGACAGGCTGGCGATCTTCAGCACCATCAGCAGGCGGGTGACGTTCTCGCTCAGCGGTTCGCCGACGCCGCAGGCGTGGCTGAGCACCAGGTTCTTCTGAAGGGTTTCAAGGTCTTCCGCCGCAATGCTGGTGTTGGCCAGCAGGCCGAAGCCGGTGTTGATGCCATAGACCGTGCGGCCCTCGGCCAGGATGGCGGCGACGACCGCCGCCCCCTTCTCGACATTGGCCCAGGCGGCGGGCGTGAGTTCGACCTGAACGGGTCCGTTCAGGACTTGGCGCAGCTGATTAAGAGTCAGCGGATTTTGGCCGATGATGATCTTGGTCATACGTAGTCCTTTCCCTTCTCCCCTTGGGGGAGAAGGTGGGCGGCGTCGCCGCTCGGATGAGGGGTAGGGTTCAGCGGGCTCGCGAGGCGACGTTGAGCATGGGGACGTGGCCCCCTCATCCGTCTCGCTGCGCGAGCCACCTTCTCCCCCGAGGGGAGAAGGGACTTCATTTCAAGCTCGGCAGATTGAGCCCGTGCTCGCGCGCGGCGTCCTTGGCGATGTCGTATCCGGCGTCGGCGTGGCGCATGACGCCGGTGGCCGGGTCGTTCCACAGAACGCGCTCCAGCCGCTTGGCGGCTTCCGGCGTGCCGTCGGCGACGATGACGACGCCCGAGTGCTGGGAATAGCCCATGCCGACCCCGCCGCCGTGGTGCAGCGACACCCAGGATGCGCCCGATGCGGTGTTCAGCAGGGCGTTCAGCAGGGGCCAGTCGCTGACGGCGTCCGAGCCGTCCATCATGGCCTCGGTCTCGCGGTTCGGGCTGGCGACGGAGCCCGAGTCCAGATGGTCGCGGCCGATGACGATGGGGGCCTTCAGCTCGCCCGAGGCCACCATGTCGTTGAACATCAGACCCGCGCGATGGCGGTCGCCCAGACCGATCCAGCAGATGCGCGCCGGCAGGCCCTGGAAGGCGATGCGCTCGCTGGCCATGTCCAGCCAGCGGTGCAGGCCGGCGTTGTCGGGGAACAGCTTCTTCATCGCTTCAT
The DNA here is from genome assembly GCA_029203145.1 of Candidatus Brevundimonas phytovorans. Taxonomy (NCBI): domain Bacteria; kingdom Pseudomonadati; phylum Pseudomonadota; class Alphaproteobacteria; order Caulobacterales; family Caulobacteraceae; genus Brevundimonas; species Candidatus Brevundimonas phytovorans. The sequence continues at coordinate 1,796,327 of CP119309.1, read as the reverse complement.
CCGTCTTGCGGATGTCCTCGGGATCACCCGACAGGGCCGCCCAGCGGAACGGCCCGATCCCGCGGCAGAACAGCGGGCGGATATAGGCGGGGACGAAGCCTGGGAAGTCGAAGGCGTTGCTCACGCCCTGATCGAAGGCGACCTGACGGATGTTGTTGCCATAGTCGACGGTGGGGATGCCCATGGCGTGGAAGTCGAGCATGGCCTGAACGTGGACGGCCATCGACTGACGGGCGGCGGCCTCGACGGCGGCAGGGTCGCTGACGCGCTTTTCTTCCCACTCGGCGACGGTCCAGCCGGAGGGTAGGTAGCCGTTGACCGGGTCGTGCGCGCTGGTCTGGTCGGTCACCAGATCGGGACGCACGCCGCGCTTGACCATTTCAGGCAGAAGGTCAGCCGCATTGCCCAACAGACCGATCGACAAGGGTTTATTGTTCTTGAACGACTGCTCCAGCAGGGCCAGGGCCTCGTCCAGGGTCTCGGCCATGACGTCGACATAGCGGGTGCGAAGGCGGAACTCGATGCGGCTGCGCTGGCATTCGATGGTGATGCAGGAGGCGCCGGCCATGGTCGCGGCCAGGGGCTGGGCGCCGCCCATGCCGCCGAGGCCCGCCGTCAGGATCCACTTGCCCGACCAGTCGCCGCCATAGTGCTGGCGACCCGCTTCCATGAAGGTCTCATAGGTGCCCTGAACGATGCCCTGGGTGCCGATGTAGATCCACGACCCGGCGGTCATCTGGCCGTACATGGCCAGACCCTTCTTATCGAGTTCGTTGAAATGCTCCCAGGTCGCCCACTTCGGCACCAGGTTGGAGTTGGCGATCAGCACGCGCGGGGCGTCTTCGTGGGTGCGGAAGACGCCGACCGGCTTGCCCGACTGGACCAGCAGGGTCTCGTCGGCTTCGAGCTTCTGCAGCTGCTCGACGATGGTGTCGAAGGCCTGCCAATTGCGGGCCGCCTTGCCGATGCCGCCATAGACGACCAGGTCCTCGGGGCGCTCGGCCACCTCGGGGTCGAGGTTGTTCATCAGCATCCGCATGGCCGCCTCGGCGGCCCAGGTCTTGGCGGTCTTTTCAGACCCGTGCGGGCTGCGGATGATGCGGGTGTTGGGCGTGGCGCTCATCGATTCCTCCATGCGGCCCAGAGTGCGGGTTGGGCCGTCGTTTGGGGCGAGTGTTATGTCTAGACATTATTGCGTGCAAGAGGCAGTTTCGATTCATGGATCAAGAGCCGCTTCATCGACGGATCGCCGGCGACATCGAGCGCCGCATCGCCTCGGGCGAATGGCGGCCCGGTTTCCGCATCCCGACCGAGGCCGAACTGATGGCCGAATACGGCTGCGCCCGCATGACCGTGTCGCGCGCCATGACCGACCTGTCGGCGCGGGCGCTGGTGGTGCGCCGCCGCCGCGCTGGGACCGTGGTGGCCCATCCGCCGGTGCATTCGTCGGCCTTGGTCGCCATCCCCGACATCCAGTCCGAGGTCGAGGGCAGGGGGCTGGCCTATGCCCACCGCCTGCTGGGCCGCATCGTCCGCCCGGCGCGCCCCGACGAGGGTCTGGGCGAGCGGGTGATCGAGCTGGAGACCCTGCATCTGGCCGACGACCTGCCCTTTGTCTTCGAGCGCCGCCTGATCTCGCTGACCGCCGCGCCCGAGGCCGAGGCCGCCGACTTCGCCGCCCAGCCGCCGGGCGGCTGGCTGCTGGCCCACATGCCCTGGACCGAGGCCGAGCATCGCATCTCCGCCGTCGGCGCCGACCCCGAAACCGCGACCCATCTGGGTCTGGCCGACGGCGCCGCCTGTCTGCGGCTGGAGCGCCGCACCTGGCGCGACGGTCAGGGCGTGACCTGGGCGTGGCAGACCTTCCCCGGCGCGGCCTATGATCTGGTCGCCCGCTTCTCTCCGACTAAAGGATGACCCGATGAGCGAACCGTCTGAAGCCCTCGGCTGGCGCTCTGTCGCGGATCTGGTGGGGAACCATCCCGACGCCCCCGTCGCCCTGATCGGCGCGCCGCTGAACGAGCGGTCGCTGACGCCGGGCCGCTGCGATCTGGGGCCGAAAGCCCTGCGCGCCGTCCTGCCGCGCCTGTCCACCTATGACGTCGAGACGGGGCTGGAACTGGAGATCAAGGTCCATGACGCCGGGGACGTGGCGCTGAAGGCCGTCTCGCCCTTCGACGCCTTCGAGCCCGTGCGCGATGCGGTGGCGGCACAAGCTCACCGCGCCCTCACCATCCTCATCGGCGGCAACAACGCCATCACCCGGCCCGGCGTTCATGCGCTCGGGTTGGAACGCGTCGGCGTCCTGACGCTGGACGCCCATTTCGACCTGCGCGACACGGACCAGGGCCTGACCAACGGCAACCCGATTCAGGCCCTGCTGGACGACGGCATGGATGGCCATCGCATCAGCCAGGTCGGCCTCGCCCCCTTCGCCAACACCCGCCGCGCCCACGAAAAGGCCGAGGCCGCCGGCATCAGTGTCCGCACCGCCCGCGAGTGCCGCCAGCGCGGTCTGGCGACCGTGGTGGTCGAGGAACTGGAGCGCCTGTCGTCCCTGTGCGAGGTCATCTACGTCGACTTCGATATCGACGTCATCGACCGCAGCCAGTGGCCCGCCAGCCCCGGCGCCCGCCCTGGCGGAGTCTCGGTCCACGACTTCTTCGACGCCGCCCGCGCCATCGGCGCCTGTCCCAAGGTCCGCGCCGTCGACCTGACCGAATACGACCCCTCGCTGGAAGTCGGCGACCTCGGCTCCCTGACCGCCGGACGCTGGTTCTGCGAAATCCTCAGCGGAGTCGCCGCGCGATGATGATGATCATTTTTCCTTCTCCCCTCGGGGGAGAAGGTGGGCCGCGGAGCGGCTCGGATGAGGGGGGCGTCAGCCCTTTGCACCTCACTTGCCGATCATCCGTCTTGCATCGAACGTCCCCCTCATCCGTCTCGCTTTGCGAGCCACCTTCTCCCCCGAGGGGAGAAGGATCATGATGTTTGACCGTCTCATCACCGACTGCCACATCGCCGCCATGACCGAGGGCGGCGCCCCCTATGGCGCGATCGAGGACGCCGCCATCCTGATCACGGACGGGCGCATCGCCTGGGTCGGGCCGCGCGCCGACCTGCCTGTGCACAAGGCTGTGGAAACCGACCGTCTGGGCGGGCGCTGGGTCACGCCGGGCCTGATCGACTGCCACACCCACCTGGTCTTCGGCGGCGACCGCTCGGGTGAGTTCGAGCGGCGGCTGGAAGGGGCGACCTATGAAGAGATCGCCCGCGCCGGGGGCGGCATCGTCTCCTCGGTCAAGGCGACGCGCGAGGCGAGCGAGGACGACCTGTACGCCTCCGCCTGCAAGCGTCTGGAGGGGCTGAAGGCCACCGGCGTCACCACGGTCGAGATCAAGTCCGGCTATGGCCTGGATCACGACAGCGAGCTGAAGATGCTGCGCGTCGCCCGCCGCATCGGGCGGGACGCCGGGGTGCGGGTCCGCACCTCCTACCTGGGCCTGCACGCCGTCCCGCCCGAGCACAAAGCCGACCGCGCCGCCTATGTGGACAAGGCTGTGGACGAAATCCTGCCCGCCGCCCATGCCGAGGGTCTGGTCGACGCGGTGGACGCCTACTGCGAGCCCATCGCCTTCACCACGGACGAGGTGGCGCGCCTGTTCGACAAGGCCGAGGCCCTGGGCCTTCCGGTCAAGCTGCACGCCGACCAACTTTCGGACGGCGGCGGCGCGGCCCTGGCCGCCCGCTATCATGCCCTGTCCGCCGACCATATCGAGCACACGACCGAACCGGGCGTTCAGGCCATGGCCGAGGCAGGCGTGGTCGCGGTCCTTCTGCCCGGCGCCTTCCTGATGCTGCGCGAGACCAAGGCGCCGCCGGTGGCCCTGTTGCGCCAGCACGGCGTGCGCATGGCGGTGGCGACGGACTGCAACCCCGGCACCTCGCCCGTCGCCTCGATGACGGCGGCGCTGAACCTGGCTTGCGTCCAGTTCCGTCTGACCCCGGAAGAAGCCATCGCCGGCGCCACCCGCCATGCCGCCCGCGCCCTGGGATTGCAGGACGAGACCGGGACTATCGAGCCCGGCAAGGCCGCCGACCTCGCCGTCTGGGACATCAGCCGCCCGGCGGAGCTCTGCTACTGGCTGGGCGCGCCCCTGCTGCATCGGCGCTACCTGAACGGAGATCTCACCTAAAGGTTGTATTTTACAATAAAGCTAATCTAGGATTGTTGGCGGGGAGGCCGACAATCCATGGATGCAGACGACTTCATTCGCCGCTGGTCCGAGGCGCCGATCAGCGAGCGCGCCCACTACCAGACCTTCATCGGCCAGCTGTGCCGCCTGATCGGTGTGGCGGCGCCGGACGACGAGCGGACGGGCGATCTCGACTACTGCTTCGAGCGCCCGGTGAAGTTCCTGCACGAGGACGGGGGCAGCCATCCAGGCTACATCGACTGCTACCGGCGCGGCGCCTTTGTGCTGGAGGCCAAGCAGTCGGGCAAGCGCGGGGCGGGCGGGGCGCTGGACCCCCAGCCGCAACTGGCCCTGTTCGGCGGTCGCGGACGCAAGACGACGGCGCCGTCCAGCACGGCGGAAACCCTGATGCGCAACGCCAAGCGTCAGGCCGAGAACTACGCCAAGGCTCTCGACGAATGGCCGCCCTTCATCGTCGTCGTGGACGTGGGCCGCGCCATCGAGCTGTGGTCCGACTTCGGACGGCAGGGCAAGGCCTATGTCCCGTTTCCCGACCGCGCCCGCTATCGCATCGAAATGGCGCACCTGCGCGACGAAGCGGTGCGCGAGCGGTTGAGACGTGTCTGCGGCAGCTAGGCTGATCGGCGGCGAGATGCGGACAATAGGCCAAGTCTTTGAAACGATGCGGTGCCATTTCTTCCAATGATGAGATGGTCTTTTACGCAAATTCCTAAAGCACAACCTGCAGCAATGATCTGCCGCGTGACTTCGACATGCCTTGCTTCTGGCGAGGGGTCCCCCCAGGGGTGATTATGCACTATTATGATCGAAGCAGCATACACTTCGAGTGCGCGGCGCATGATCTCCCTGGGATAGATTGGCATGTGGTCGATGGTGCCGCGGTTCATGATTTCATCGAGGATGAGGTAGCTCTTTGCGTCTAGGAACAGGATCCGGAACTGGATAATTCCTTCGGCCTGCATATCGGCGCGCAGATAGGCAATGACCCTCTGCCTGTCTTCTAGAAGAGGTCGCTGAGCGGCCCTCTGTGCCAGGGCCCGTAGTCCATAAGCATGGATGGTGAGCAACCGCTCGATTGCCGCGTGGGCGCAGTCGGGATCCACTTGCACGGCGACAACGTGTAGGACTGAAAGACTCGTTGCCGCGACGCCTGCAAGGTTGCCAAAGTACCTAATCCACGCCTCGGCTACGCGTTCGTTTCCGATAGCCGCTGTAAGAATGTCGGCATCATCGCATTTAAGCCGGTCGTTATTGGCGCTCCAAATTTTATCCTGGGTTCTCGCGGAATGCTCTTGCATCGTCGTCAGCGCCCCTCGCGCTGCGTCGAAGTCGATCAATCGCACGCCCTTCCCAGAGGCCGAAGAGGGCGCAGGCGAGGACGCTCCCCCATGAAATCCACCTCAAGGTCACAGCGGTCCAGATCAGACTGTCGATCTGCAGTAGCGAAATGATGTGAGTGGAAAGAGCGAGCAACTGGCAGCCGGTCGCGAAGACCAGCCACCATCTGTCGCTCCTGAGGGCGAGCCACAGCAGCCCTACGAATGTGATCAGCGACGAGATCGCGACGCCCCACCTAGTCTGTCCAAATAGCAGCGGCTGGACGAAAGGGGTTGCGCAGTTGAGCGCTGCGAATAGGGTCGCCGCAACTCTCTCTGGCAAGCCTCCTCGACCTGCCAATGCGAGAATTGTGAAGATTGTTGCGGCAAGTAGCGGCGTCACGGTCAGGTCACTAGATCATGCCGCGTTCGCGGCTATCGTTGGCAGCAAGGCTTTGGGGCGGTCGGGTTTCGTTTCCGTGGCGCCATCCATCTTCCAGATGACCGCGTGTTCTTCTGCAACCTGCAAAAGCCCACTATGCGCGGCGATGATGGCGGTTCGCGCAGCGGTCATGGCTTGAAGGCCTGTGATGACATCTTGCAAGGCGGCGTGTCCCACGCTTGCAGCGAGGTGAGAGGTCTTGCGACCATCTAACATGTCGGCGCCGAGCCGCATGGTCTGTGCCAGGGCCTCGTCCAGGGCGTGTTCACTGGTCCGCAGGCCACGCGCGATTTGGATGCCTGTTTGGTGCTTGTTCATGATCGGTCCCTTCGTTGAAAGACGCGTCAGAGACCGCCGTCACTCGCCAGTCGATCAATCAGCTGGGCTGTAACCACAAGTACAGACAGCCCGATGATCGCCAAAAGCCCGAGCCCAACATACACGCCGAGTATCCAGTAGAGCCTTCCAATCAGTCGGGGTAGCGAAGGAAGTCGCCACCCGAAGATCGTGGGCCTGGCAATCGGCGCTGCTGGTTCGATAGATGTAGTCTGCAACGCCCGCTCACTAGGAGCCACGATCTGCACGTTGGGTATTTCGATTGAACCGTATAGCGGATGAACCGTGAGAAGACCCATTGCCTCGCGCCGGTTGGAAGCGCCGAGGCGCCGCATGGCTGCGCGGATGTGACTGCTAACAGTTTCTGGGGCAATCGTCAGCCGACGAGCGATTTCCTTGTCGGTGCTTGCGGCCTGTCGCAGGCATTCCAACTGCATGCGGGTTAGTGCCACGGGATTTTCGCTCAAACTCTGACGCATCCGAGCCTCGAACAACAAGCAAAGTGCTCGCATTAAGGTAAATGGCCGAATCGTGGCGGGGGCAAGATTTTACGCCTCTCGTGCAGGCGCTTTTCGGGGACAAATTTGAGCGGAGACAGCCACGACCTGACCGTAGGGGTGGATGTGACCGACGCCGTCGCGCTGAAGGCCAACGCCCTGTTGTGCTCGCCGGGGGTCAAGCTGCATGGCGCAGGCTTCATCGTTGCGCCGGACCGGGCGGCGGCCCTGCTGTCGGCGTCAGAGCCTGAGGCGGCCTCGCCGATCCGCGCCTATCGCAACGGCCGCGATCTGGCGGACCGTCCGCGCGGGGTGAACGTCATTGACCTGTTCGGCTGGGACGAGGCCGAGGTGCGGCGACGACATCCGGCCATTTTCCAGCATGTTCTGGAGACGGTGAAGCCGGAGCGCGACCGTAACAACCGGGCATCTTACCGCGACAATTGGTGGATTTTCGGCGAGCCCCGCCGCGAACTGCGGCCGGCGCTGGAAGGCTTGCGGCGCTATATCGCCACGGTCGAGACGGCCAAGCATCGCTGGTTTCGGTTCCTCGACGCGGACATCCTGCCGGACAACAAGCTGGTGGTGATCGCCAGCGACGACGCGGCGGTTCTGGGCGTCCTGTCGTCGCGCCTGCATCAGGACTGGTTCGTGGCCAACTCGGCGCGGATCGGCGTCTACGACGGCGACGCGGTTTATGTGAAGGGCGCCTGTTTCGACGCCTTTCCCTTTCCCGATCTGTCGGGCCGGGCCCGCGCCGAGATCGCCATTCTGGCCGACGAGATCGATGGTCTGCGGGCCAGGGTGCTGGCGCAGCACGGTTTTCTATCCATGACCGGTCTCTACAACGCCCGCGCGCGGCTGGCGGCGGGGGCGCCCCTGACCGAGGCCGAGCGCACGATCCACGAGGCGGGCTGTATCGGCCTGTTGGATCACCTGCATCAGCGGTTGGATGCGGCGGTCCTGGCGGCCTACGGCTGGCCGGTGAATCTGTCGGCGCATGAGGCGGTGGCGCGGCTGGTGGCCTTGAACCGCGAGCGCGCGGTCGAGGAGGCGCGCGGCGAGGTGCGGTTCCTGCGGCCCGACTTCCAGATGGGCCGGGTCAAGACCTCGCGGCGGGCGATGCAGGTCGAGGCCGCTCTGGATGTCGAGGCCCGCTTGCCGTCCCTGCCGGATGCGCCGGGGGCCATGGCCTCGGCCCTGCTGCAGGCCCTGAGGCAGGAGGGGGTGCCGGTCGGTCCCCGCGCTCTGGCGGCGCGCTTCGGCGGGCGTCGCGGACGGCGCATGGAGGACCGGATCGAACAGACCCTGGCGGTGCTGGCTGTGGCGGGGTCGGTGCAGCGCACCCCGGACGGATGGTTCACCCCGCGCCGGGTCTGATGCTAGCCTCCACCTCTGGAATCGGGGGCGGGCAACATGGCGCAGTCAAACACAGACGTCGTCATTCTGGGCGGCGGGCATAACGGGCTGGTCTGCGCCTTCTATCTGGCGCGGGCCGGGCTGAAGGTGACCGTGCTGGAGCGGCGCGGCGTCGTCGGCGGGGCGGCGGTGACGGAGGAGTTCCATCCCGGCTTCCGCAACTCGACCGCCAGCTACACCGTCAGCCTGCTGAACCCGCACATCATCGCCGACATGGATCTGCCTCGCCACGGCCTGCGGGTGGTCGAGCGGCGGGCGGCCAACTTCCTGCCCTTTGACGACGGCCGCTACCTGCTGACCGGCGAGGGGCGGACCCAGGCCGAGGTGGCCAAGTTCTCGGTGGGCGACGCCGAACGCCTGCCCGAGTATGAGGCGCGGCTGGAACCGGTCGCCGCTATTCTGCGCGACCTGATCCTGACCACACCGCCCAATGTGGTTGAAGGTGGATGGCTGGCCGCCCTGCCGGAGATGCTGAAGGCGGCGTCGCTGGGGCGGCGGGTCTCGGGTCTGGGCCTGGCGGCGCAGCGCGACCTGCTGGACCTGTTCGCCAAGTCGGCGGGCGACTGGCTGGACGGCTGGTTCGAGAGCGACCCGATCAAGGCCCTGTTCGGCTTCGACAGCGTCGTCGGCCACTACGCCAGCCCCTATACGCCCGGCTCGGCCTATGTCCTGCTGCACCATGTCTTCGGAGAGGTTAACGGCAAGAAGGGCGCCTGGGGCCACGCCATCGGCGGCATGGGGGCGATTACTCAAGCCATGGCCGCCGCCTGCGCCGAACAGGGCGTCGACATCCGGCTGGATGCGCCCGTCGCCGAGGTGCTGACCGAAAAGGGCAGGGCGGTCGGCGCCGTGACCGAGGCGGGCGAGGTGATCCGAGCCCGTGCCGTCGTCTCCAATCTGCATCCGCGTCTGCTGTTCGACCGGCTGGTCGATCCGGCGGTGGTCCCGGCGGATTTCACCGAGCGGATGAGCCGCTACGCCTCTGGCTCGGGCACATTCCGCATGAATGTGGCCTTGTCCGAACTGCCCCGGTTTACCGCCCTGCCAGAGGCGGGGGATCACTTGACGGCGGGCATCATCATCGCGCCGACGCTGGCCTATATGGACCGCGCCCATGCGGAGGCGCGGCTGAACGGCTGGTCGTCGAAGCCCATTGTCGAGATGCTGATCCCCTCGACCCTGGATGACAGTCTGGCGCCGTCGGGGCAGCACGTCGCCAGCCTGTTCTGCCAGCACGTTTCGCCCGATCTGGCGGACGAGCATCGCGACACGGTGGCCGACCTGATGATCGAGACGGTCGAGGCCCACGCGCCGGGCTTCAAGGCCTCGGTGGTCGGGCGGCTGGCGCTGGGCCCGCGCGATCTGGAGCGGCGCTTTGGCCTGATCGGCGGCGACATCTTCCATGGGCGGCTGACGCTGGATCAGCTTTTCAGCGCTCGGCCCGTCCTGGGCCACGCCGATCACCGGATGCCTGTGCCGGGGCTCTATCTGTGCGGCTCCGGCACCCATCCCGGCGGCGGGGTGACGGGCGCGCCGGGCCACAACGCGGCGCGCGCCATCCTGAAGGATATCAAGCCAGGCTGATGTTCATCGCCTTCAGCAGGGCGTCGCGGATGGCGCCTTCGGTAAAGGGCTTCTGAATGGTGGGGTGGCCGCGCCAGTTTTCGGGCAACCCGGCCTCGCCATAGCCGGTCGAGAAGACGAAGGGCACGCCGCGCGCACGCAAGGCCTCGGCCACCGGGAAGACCTCGCGGCCCGCCACATTGACGTCCAGCAGGGCCGCATCCAACGCCCCCTCCGTCGTGGCGGCGACCAGGCCGTCGTCGATGTTGGACTCCGGCCCCACCACGGCGCAGCCCATGTCCTCCAGGATGGTTTCCAGCAGCATGGCGACCAGGGACTCGTCTTCGATCACAAGCACACGACGGTCCTGCAAAGCTTTGGTCATGCGGCTTCCTTGTTTAGTGGAATGGTGATTTCCGCGGACAGGCCATCGTCGCGGTAGTGCATCTGCACTGTGCCCGCCAGATCATGCCTGACGTTGCGTTCAATCAAACGACTGCCGAAGCCCCGGCGTTCCGGCGGCGTCACGCTGGGCCCGCCGGTTTCGCGCCAGACGATGCCCAGTTGCGGATTGTTCAGGTCCGCGACCGTCCAGTCGACCAGAACCCGACCCTCTCCCGACGACAGGGCGCCGTATTTGGCCGCATTGGTCGCCAGTTCATGGAAGATCATGCCGAGCGACACGGCCATGGCCGGGTCCAGCGCCACGTTCGGCCCGTTCAGGGTCAGGCGATGCAGGCCGTGCGCCGTCGTTTCATGCTCCAGCACCTCGCGCAGGTCGGCGCCTTCCCAGTGACTGCGGGTCAGCAGGTCGTGCGTGTGGGACAGCGACAGGATGCGCGACTGGAAGGTTTCGGCGAAGGAGCGCGGGTCCTCGTGTGAGCGTGCCGTCTGCATGGCGATCGACTGGACCGTGGCCAGGGTGTTCTTCACCCGGTGGTTCAGTTCGTCGATCATCAGCTTCTGACGTTCGGCGGCCAGGACTTCGTCGGTGACGTCGTGCCCCTGGACGAAGACGCCCATGATGGCGCCGGCGTCGTTGCGGATCGGCTGATAGATGAAGTTGAGATAGCGGGTCGCCAGCGGACCGTTCGGCGTCTGCTGCAACTGGACCGGGCTTTGCCGTCCCTGGAAGGGCTCGCCGGTCGCCAGGACCTCGTCGAGGAAGTCGTAATAGCCCTGACCCGCCAGTTCCGGCAGGGCCTTGCGGATCGGCTTGCCGACGACATCGCGATGGCCGATCAATTGGCCATAGGCGCCGTTGTGCAACTGGATGACGTGCTCCGGACCATTCAGCACGGCGACGAAGCCCGGCGTCTGCATGAACATGTCCAGCAACTGACGTCGCTCGGTTTCCAGGCGCCGGTTGTCGGCCTGAATGCTCAGGGCGCGGCGGAACATGCCGCCGCCGATCAGGGTGTCCAGCGCCGAGGAGGCGTCGGCCGGCCTCAGTCGGCCGACCTGCCGGCGCAGGCGCTCCAACTCGGTGATGTCGCTGGTGTGCTGAAGGATATGAGTGACGCGGCCCGTTTCATCCTTGATCGGCGTGTGGGTGCAACTCCAGTAGCGATCGTCATAGACGACCGTGCCGTCCTCCTGCGTGATGGGGATCGGGTAATGAAGCACGGCCAGATTGTCGGGCTGCCCCGTCGACAGCACCTTTTCGAACGAGGCCGCCAGCTGCCGCGCATTTTCAGGGCCCTCCTGTCCGGGGCCTGCGTCGAAGGCCTGCATCACCGGCTGGCCCAGCAATTCCTCGCGCCGCCGCTGCGTCACGTCCAGATAGGCCTGGTTCATGCCCGCATAGCGCAGCTCGGCGTCCAGCAGCATGTAGGGATTGGGCGAAGCGTCAAACGCTGCGACCAGATCGATTGTCTTGGCGAGTGTTCGCACTCTGGCCCCCGTGTTCGCTCAGCCTAACGCGAGCGAGAGCGAAAGGGTGCCTGTTCCTGACGCAAAAATCGGGAGGATGTCCAGTGGTCAAGTTTATGGACGACTGACGCCTAACTGCTGACGCCCAGGGTGTCCGACAGGGCCCAGTACATGGGCTTGGGGCTGTAGCGTTCGTCATAGGGCAGGCCGCGATTGACGCCCTGGGCGGCGCGGACGCGCGCGTCGACCTGTTCGGTCAACCATGAGAACTTGTCGGTCAGGCCCCAGGTCACGACGCCCCGCACCTCGGGGAAGGCCAGCATGATATCGAGGTAGCGGCGGGTTTCGTCGGCGACCTTCTGGTCGCGTGCGGTGGTGGAGGGGCCGCCCCCGGCTTCCTTGACGTCCAGTTCAGTCACCGTGATGTCGAGGCCGAGGTCGATGAGCGCCTTGGTCATATCCTGCAAGCCGACCTTGTCGATCGGCCCCTTGGACAGGTCCAGGTGGGCCTGAACGCCGGCCCCGTCCAGCGGCACGCCGGCGGCGCGAAGACGCCGCAGCAGGGCGACGAAGGCCTGACGCCGCGCCTTGTCGACCGGGTTGCCGTACTCGAAACCATAGTCGTTGATGACCAGATGGGCCTGGGGCGCATGGTCGCGCGCCTCCTCCATCGCCCGTTCGATATAGGTGGGGCCAAAGGCGCGGAAGAAGGTGTTGCGGCGCAGGGAACCGGCGCCCGCCTCGGTGTCGATGGGTTCGTTGATCACGTCCCACTCGCTGATGCGTGAGCCGTAGCGACCGAGCACACGCGAGAAATGCTCGGACATCAGCCGCCAGTCGCGCTGTTCCAGCAGTTCCTGCCTGGCCCAGTCGGGGGTGCTTTGTTCCCACAACAGGGTATGGCCCCGGACCCTCAGTCCATTGTCGTCCGAAAACGCCAGCAGATCGTCTACAGGGGTGAAGTTGAACTGACCCTTGCGCCATTCCAGCGCGTTCCACTTCAGGTGGATTTCGGGGGTCAGGACGTCGCAGTCCCGCAGGACTGCGTCGCGCAGGGCCTGGTCCTGGCGCAGATGGTCGGCGCGTGCCGCCGCGCCGTAGTAGCGTCCGCCCTTGCGGGCGGCGCGCGACAGTGAGGGGGCGGCGTTGCTGGCGTCGGGCAAGGGCGCGCCTTCTCCCTCGGGCACGGCCCAGGCGCCGTGCGGGGCGACGGCCAGCGCCGGAGCCAGGGCGAGGCCAGTCAATACAGAGCGACGTGACGGAAGCGTCAGCATACTACGCCTAGCCTTCTCTAGAAGCGGAGAAGAGTAAGCGTGATCGTTAAGCTCCCCGGGAATAACGCCGGGTTAACGATGGCCGGTAGGTGATTTTAGGGCCGAATTACAGTCGCCGTTTGACGATTGTCCGTGCGGCTAAGCTTGAAATCAGAAGCTGTGATAGAAACCAACGCGGACATAGCCGTCGGAATCGCGGTTGTCGCCGTCGCTAAGTCCCGCCGAGATCTGGAACTCGCCCTGATCGCCCACCTTGAAGCCCAGCACCGGCCCGACGTGATAGGCGGAGTAGTTGGAATCTCCGTCCGCCGCCACTTCCAGACCCGCTCGGACGCGGCCCGAGCTGCCGATCGTATGCGTCACGCTGGCCAGGGCGTCGTAGTCGTCCAGGGTGAAGCCGTAGGAGCCGTACCAGTCGACGCGCCAGGGTCCGGCGACGTGGCCGCCGTCCAGGCTGACCATGACCTCGCCTTCGCCGCCGTCGCGGCGGTTGCCCGGATCGCCGGGGCTGAGGTCGGTGTCGACATAGCGATAGCCCAGGCCGACGCTGCCCCAGGTCGGGCCTGACCCGAAACGATAGACCAGTTCCGCCTGCGCCCCGGTGAAGTCGGCGTTGATGGTCGTCGGACCGTTCTGATAGTCATAGCCGCCGGTGAAGGCCACGCCGCGCACGGCCCAGCCCTTGCCCTCGGCCGAGCCGGGCAGACCCACCGTGGCCCCGACATAGGCGGAATCCGCGACGTCCAGCTTGCCGCCCGCGAAAACCGTGTTGTTGTTCTGGGCGACGGCTGCGCCCGACCAGCCGACCACGCCGAGCGTGATCAGCGCGGCCGTGAGCGACACGTTCGAGAAGGGGCGGCTGTGGCGGTCGGTCATGAACATTCCCTGGCGATAGTATCGAGTGCGTCGTCTGCTCGGCGACGCTGAGGAAGCTGCTTCAGATAGGCTGAACCGTTTAGGTTAATACTTTCAGACGACCAGTTTCCCTCGTGTCAGTTCGGCCAGGCACTCCGCGCTCCGGTCCACCGGCGCGCGGGTGCGCGACACCCAGGCGATCAATTCCTCCATGCCGGCGTTCATGTCGCGCTCGGGCCTGAATCCATAGGCGCGCTCGATCTTGGAGATGTCGCCGAAGCAGTGGCGGATGTCGCCGACGCGATACCTGTTCAGCACTTCCGGCGCGATGTTCTTGCCCAGCAGTCGGGCCAGAACGCCGGCGATCTCATTGACCGAAATCGGCGCCCCGCTGCCGACGTTGAACACGTCCCAGGTCTCGCGGTCGCTATCCAGAACCGTGGCGAAGGCGCGGGCCACGTCCTGGACGTGGACAAAGTCGCGCATCTGGCGGCCGTCCTCGAACACCAGGGGCGGTTGGTCGTTCAGCAGGCGGGCGATGAAGATGGCGGCCACCCCGGTATAGGGATTGCTCAGGGCCTGGCGCGAGCCGTAGGCGTTGAACAGCCGCAGGGCGACGGTTGGGATCTGCAGGGCGCGGCCCACCGACAGGAACATCTCCTCATGGTCGCGCTTGTTGACGGCGTAGATGGAGTTGGGCTGCAACAGCTTGTCTTCGGCCGTCGGCACGGGCTCCAGTTCCTCGCCGTCGATCATGACCTCCCACTGCCGGGCCTCAAGCTGGGCGTGGGAGCGGATGTCGGCGGTCACGCGGGCATGGGTCGAGGGGCGAACATAGTCACCCTCGCCATAGATCGACATGGACGAGGCCACGGCGATCCGTTCGACGCTGTGCGGCTTCTGCGACAGCACCTCCAGCATGACGGCGGCGGCCATGACATTGTTGCGGGTGTAGTCGACGATATTGGTCATGCTCTGGCCCACCCCGACCGAGGCGGCCAGATGGGCTAGATGGGTGACGCCCTCCAGCGCCGCCTCAAACACCCCCTCGTCCAGAATGTCGCCTCGGATGCGGCGCGCGCGCCGGTCGAGGTAGGTGGGCCAGCCCTCGGCGTCCATCTCGCCGTCGCCGTGAACCTGGGGCGACAGGCTGTCCAGCACGCTGACGCGATAGCCGCGCGCCAGCATGACGTCGACCAGATGCGAGCCGATGAATCCGGCCCCGCCCGTGATCAGGATATGCTTGTCCATGACCGTCGCCCGCTCAGTGATGGTGGGGGTGGTGGGGCAGGACGCCGAACTGGTCCAGCTTGGACCGCACCAGCGTATTGTTGGCGTCGATCTTCTCTGTGCGCTGCCAGACCTGGCCGCTGTCCTTCAGATACATGACGAAGCCCAGCGTCAGCGGGATGATCCACATGCACCACCAGACCATGATGAAGATCGGATTGACCATCAGCATGTAGCCGATGCGGTCCGTGGCCCGCTCCAGCACCAGCCCGGTTCGCGTCCAGGTCCGCATATAAAGGCCAACGATCAGCAGGGTGAAGGCGATGATGTTGAACACCGACAGCACCACCAGCCACAGGGGCAGGAAGTTGTCGCCGGCGAAGAACCGCCACGCCGCCCAGACGCCCAGGGGGATGCCCAGGGTGTTCACCCACAGCGACATGCAGGGCAGGAAGTTGGTCCAGGCGCGCACCCGCTCGCCGAAGGTGAAGTCCATCTCCTTCAGCGGCGTGCCCAGGCTCTGGAAGAAGCCGGCGACCCAGCGCTTCCTCTGGGTGATGCCCTCGCCAAAGGTTTCCGGCACTTCTTCGATCAGGGAGTTGTCGATGATGCCCAGCGTCTTGCCGTTCTTCCAGAACCGCTCGCCGACCTCGGGGTCCTCGATGGTGATCCAGGGATGGAAGCCGCCGAGGGCGATCAGGTCGTCGACCTTGAAGAACAGGCCCTTGCCTAGCACCCAGAAGGGCTGTTTGGGGTCCGACAGGTGGCCGTACTTGGCGCCGTCCCAGGTCATGTGGTCGAAGGCGTGAAAGGCGGCGGCCAGGCTGGCGTTGAGGTTGCCGGCGACGTTGCGGGCCTGAAGCACGTCGTACTTCTGCAAACCGATGGCGGCGGCCTTGAAATGGTCAGCCGGCGGGCAGCTGTCGGCGTCGATGTAGTCGATCGTCAGGTTCGTCTTGTCGCGATGGGTCTCGGCGACCTGATACAGGGCGTAGATCAGCTGCCGCGTCTTCTTGGGCGGCAGGTCCTTGGCGCCGGCTCGCTTGCCGTTGTGCCACCAGTAGGCCTTCGGGTTGGCGTCCCAGGCGTGCCAGACCACGTCCCAGCGCGGGTCGGTGGTCGGCGGCACCTCCAGGATCTCGACGAAGGGATAGGCCGCGGTCAGTCGTTGCAGGCTGGCGATCGTCTCTGTGTCGTTGGAATTCGGGATGGCGACGACGCGATAGCGGCTGCGGGGATAGTCGAGCTTGGCCAGGGCGGTGAAGGTCGTCTCCATCGTCCGTTCCAGCTCTCGCAGGACGGGATAGAGCAGGACGATGAAGGGCATCTCCGCCTCGGTGGCGGGCAGGGGGTCGTCCATGTCCACGCTGTTGACACGCAGCGAGCGGAAATACATCTCCAGCAGGAAGCAGCCTAGGTAGAGCAGCTGGGATATGGCGAACAGCCATATGAGGATCGTCGGAACGCTGTAGTTTTGCATCGAAAGGCCCGCCCAGAATTTCCGTGTTGGAGTGCTGTCTGTCCAGTCGTGTCGTCAGGTGTCTCTGCTGCCGCTGTGCTGTGGTCAGGAGGCGAAGGCGCTGGTGGCGCTGCGCCCGCTCAGGCGCATTTCGTCGGTGAAGTAGGCGATGGTTCGGGCCAGTCCGTCATGCAGCGGCACCTGGGGCGACCAGTTCAGGTGCTCCAGAGCGCGTGAGATGTCGGGCTTGCGGCGGCGGGGGTCGTCCACCGGCAGTGGATGGTGAACGATGCGCGAGCGGGAGCCGGCCATCTGAAGGATCTGCTCGGCCAGTTGATTGACCGTGGTCTCGTGGGGGTTGCCGATGTTGACTGGGCCGTCGATGCCGTCGTCGGCGTTCATCAGGCGGATGAAGCCTTCGACCAGGTCGTCGACGAAGCAGAAGGAGCGGGTCTGTTCCCCGCTGCCATAGATGGTGATGTCCTCGCCCATAAGGGCCTGGACGATGAAGTTGGACACCACGCGACCGTCATCGGGATGCATGCGCGGGCCATAGGTGTTGAAGATGCGGACGATCCGCGTCGTCAGGCCGTGCTGAAGGCCGAAGTCCGTCACCAGGGTTTCAGCGAACCGCTTGCCCTCGTCGTAGCAGGAACGCGGTCCGACCGTATTGACGTTGCCCCGATAGCTCTCGGTCTGCGGGTGAACCTCGGGATCGCCGTAGATTTCCGATGTCGAGGCCTGAAAGAAGCGGGCTTTGTCCCGCGCCGCCTTGTGGAGAAGGTTCAGGGTTCCCAGCGAACAGGTCAGGGCTGTCTTCACCCGGTCGTACTGATAGTGAACCGGAGAGGCGGGGCAGGCCAGGTTGTAGATCTGCTGGACCTCGGGCAGGTCGTCGGGCAGCGGCGCGTTGATGTCGTGCTCCATCAACAGGAACCGGCCTGACGCGCCCAGGTGCGAAACATTCTGGGGTCGACCAGTATGAAAGTTGTCGATGCAGATTACAAAGTGCCCGCTATCCACCAATCGGGCGCATAGATGAGAACCAAGAAAGCCAGCGCCACCCGCCACGATGGATGTTGCATTGGAAGAATGGCGCGAAGTGTTCGCTTGACCATAGAAATCGACGTTTTCAACCATTTGACTTTGACCTGGTTGTTCAGTGGATCATTGATCTGTTTTCATACGCACGACGACTGAATTCATCCGCTGCGGGAATCACGAAATCCATAAGCGGCACGTTAGCGATTCGTTAACCAACGGCTCGAACTTGGGTTCCGCCCCGAAATCGCCAATATGTCGCCACGTTGTAAAAAGGGGACGGCGCGGGCCCCGCGAAGACGCGAAGACGCGCAGACGCGCAGGTTCTCATGCGCGTTGGGGCTGTCATGACAAAGAGTCGAGGCAGGGCGAGGCGCAGCCTGTCTGACGGCGGGCGCACATAGGCCCGGGCCGGGTCGCTCAGGTCTGGAGCGGACTGGCGATCAGACTTGGGAGGCTACAGTCGTATGAAGGGCTGCATCAGGCGCCCCATCCAGCCATCGAGCTGTATTTCGCCATCCAGCGCCACGACGCAGAGGCAGGGCTCGTCCGACACGACGCGCGGCTGGTGCAACACGTCGTCGTCGGCTTCTTCCAGATCGCCGATGTCGAAGCGTTCGGTCTCGGTGGCGTAGGCGCCTGACAGGACGCAGGTCAGCTCGACCCCGCCGTGGGTGTGGCGGGGCGTTTCGCGGCCTGAATCAATCTTCAGCAGGATGACCCGGCAGGCGCCGTCGCGCGGGGCGTGGACGTCGCGCGCCCGGATGCCGGGGCCGATCCACCGCCAAGGTCCCAGGGCGTAGCGCCGCAGCGGTTCCGGCAGTTCGGGCATGTCGTTGAGCGGGGCCTGGACCACGGCCTCGCCCGCGTCGGTCTCGATCCGCGCCATGGCGTGCGCCAGGGCGTCGTCCGACAGGACTACGGGCGCGGTCTCGTCCAGGAAGGCGCCGCCGACCGACTGCAGCTGGCGCACCCAGGCGTCGTTGGCCGGGCGCAGCGCCAGATGCGCGGCGACCACCACGGCCTCGGGCGGGCTGAGCGTTCCGGCGGCATAGGCGAGAAGCCGCTGCTCCGAGGGATTGCGGTTCGGGTTCATCGGGGCGCCTCCTGAGAGGCTTCAAGAATGAGGCGGAGCTTGATCATGGCGTTGCGAATGCGGGACTTTACGGTGCCCAGGGGCAGGTCGAGCCGTTGGGCGATTTCGGAGTGGGGGCTGTCCAGGAAGAAGGCGAGCCGCAGGACCTCGACCTGATCGGGCTTGAGCCGCGACAGGGCGTCGCGAACCCGCTCGGCGTCCTGCGACGCGGCAAGGATGTCGTCCGGCCGCTGCACCTCTGTGTCGGCCAGTTCGATTTCGGGGACGGGCAGGGGGCGGGCGTCGCGGCGCAGCATGTCCAGGCGGCGGTTGCGGGCGATGGTGAAGATCCAGGTAGCGGCGCGCGCCTTGCGGGCGTCGAACAGATCAGCCTTGCGCCACACCGTCAGCATGGCGTCCTGGGCGAAGTCCTCGGCGGCGGCGGCCGTCGCGCCGGACTTCATCAGCCAGGCCTTCAGGCGCGGGGCGAAATGGTTGAACAACTGGGCGAAGGCTTCACGGTCGCGACGCAGGGCCACGGCCTCGATCAGGCGATCATACGCAAAGGCGTCTTGGGACGGGCAGTCCTCGCTCATCCGAGGTGTAGCCCTTGCAGTTGTGAATGATGACGGCTCGACATGCATGGAACCTAATACGGTTCGGGAAAATGTCTGGATCATTCGCAATCCGATTTTGACGCTGCTGCGTAAATCGTTGAAGCTTGCCGCAAATTAGGCGAGCGCGTTTCGGAGTCGTCATGTCGCATTCGCCTGTCCGCCCATCTAGCGGCCCGCTCAAGATCGCCGTGGTCGGTTCTGGCGTCGCCGCCCTGTCCTCGGCCTGGCTTCTGTCGCAGCGCCACCAGGTGACGGTGTATGAAAAGGCTGATCGTCTGGGCGGTCATTCCAATACGGTGACGGCCGGGGCGGCGACCGGAGACGTGGCGGTCGACA
Source organism: Candidatus Brevundimonas phytovorans (assembly GCA_029203145.1). NCBI lineage: Bacteria > Pseudomonadati > Pseudomonadota > Alphaproteobacteria > Caulobacterales > Caulobacteraceae > Brevundimonas > Candidatus Brevundimonas phytovorans. Next base: position 1,776,778 of record CP119309.1, on the reverse strand, counting down.
CCGGCTTCATCTGTTTCAACGACGCCACCTATCCCAACCTGATCGCCCTGTTCGCCCACTTGGGCGTCAAGACGCGGGCGACCGACATGTCCTTCGCCGTGTCGCTGGACGCGGGTCGGTTCGAATACGCCGCTCCCGGCCTGTTCGCTCAGCGCCGCAACCTGCTGCGTCCGCGCTTCTGGACCATGCTGGGCGAGATCATGCGCTTTTATCGCGAGGCGCCGATCGATCTTGGCGGTCTGACCGATCCCAACCTGACGCTGGGCGATTATCTGAAGCGTGAAGGGTTCAGCGACGCCTTCCGCGACGACCACCTGCTGCCGATGGCGGCGGCGATCTGGTCCTCGCCCGCCCATACCTTGATGGACTATCCGGCCGAGGCCTTCATCCGCTTCTGCGGCAATCACGGCCTGCTCAAGCTGGTTGGCCGTCCCTTGTGGCGCACCGTCGAGGGCGGCAGTCGGGTCTATGTCGAGCATCTGGCGCGGGGCATCGGCGATGTGCGACTGGATCATGGCGTGACCGCGGTGCGCCGTGTCGAACAGGGGGTCATGGTTCATGACAGCCAGGGCGGCGTCGAGCGCTTCGATCATGTCGTCATCGGCGCCCATGCCGATCAGGCCCTGGCCATGCTGGCCGAGCCGACCGAACGCGAAAGTCAGGTGCTGGGAGCCTTCCACTACAGCCGCAACCTGACGGTTCTGCACACGGACGCCGGTCTGATGCCGCAACGTCGCCGGGCCTGGGCCAGTTGGAACTACATCGGCGCCGACGACGGCCTGTGCGTCACCTATTGGATGAACAAGCTTCAGGGCCTGCCGGGTCAGGACCTGTTCGTCACCCTCAATCCGCCGCGTCCGCCCAAGCCCGACACCCTGCTGCGCAGCGAACTGTACGAACACCCGATCTTCAATCCCGCCGCCCTCCAGGCGCAGAAGCAGCTGTGGAGCCTGCAAGGGCAGGGCGGCGTCTGGTTCTGCGGCGCCCACTTCGGCGCGGGCTTCCATGAGGACGGTCTTCAGTCTGGCCTCGCGGTGGCCGAGCAACTGGGCGGCGTGCGCCGTCCCTGGTCGGTCGAGAACGAGAGCGGGCGTATCCATCTGACGCCCCCGTCGCGCCCGGTGCTGGAAACGGCGACATGACCCGGGCCTCGGCCCTCTATCGCGGCGGCGTCATGCACCGGCGTTTTCGGCCCCGGACGCATCAGTTGAACTATCGCGTTTTCTGGCTGTTGCTGGACCTGGCGGAGATCGACGGTCTTGACCGGGAACTGCGTCTGTTCTCGCGCAACCGCTTCAACCTGCTGTCCTTTCACGACCGGGATCATGGCGACGGGTCCGGCGCGGCCCTGCGACCCCAGATCGACGCCTTCCTGGCGCGCGCCGGCATCGATATTGGCGAAGGGGCTGTGCGCCTGCTGACCATGCCGCGCGTACTCGGCTACGTCTTCAATCCGATCAGCCTCTACTATTGCCATCAGGCCGACGGTCGGCTGGCGGCCATGGTCTATGAAGTGACCAGCACCTTCGGCGTGCGCCACGCCTATGTCATTCCGGTGCCGGAGGCGGATCAGGCGGCGGGCCTGATCCGGCAGGGCGCGGCCAAGGCCCTCTATGTCTCGCCCTTCATGGGGATGGAGATGGACTACGCCTTCCGCGGCCATGCCCCTGGCCCTCGCCTGGACCTGGTTATCGACGGGATCGACGCCGAGGGCGTGCTGATCACCGCCGCCATGTCGGCCGACCGCCGACCTCTGGACGACCGTTCGCTGGCGGCGGCGGCGCTGGCTCTGCCGTTCATGACCCTGAAGGTCGTGGCCGCCATTCACTGGGAGGCGCTGAAGCTCTGGATCAAGGGCGTGCGTCTGACCCGACAGCCCCCGCCGGCCCGCGAGGCTGTCACCATCCAGCACCGGGCGCGCGAAAGCCGTCTGGCGCGTTGACTCCTGTAAACACCGGGCCACGATCGCCCGCTTCCAACGCAAAGGGCGCCTGACGCCATGACCACCACCTATTATGGCGATCGGAACGACCAACGGGCGACGTCTCCGGTCCTGGGCCTTCTGTTGCGTCTTTTGTCCGCCAACTGGACCTGGGGGCGCCTCACCCTGGTCCTGCCCGACGGCAGCCGTCATCTGCTGACGGGGCAGACGCCCGGCCACGCCGCCGTCCTGACCGTCCGTGAGCCGCGCTTCGCCGCTCGCGTGCTCAAGAGCGGGGATATCGGTTTCGCCGAAGGCTATATGGCGGGCGAGTGGGATACGCCTGATCTGGCGGTCCTGCTGGAGACCCTGGTCAACAACTACGACCACATCCGGCGTCTGTTCGACGGCAATCCGCTGATGAACCTGGTCAACTGGTTTGGCCACCGCTTGAACCGCAACAGCCGTCGCGGATCGCGTCGCAACATTCACGCCCATTACGATCTGGGCAACGCCTTCTACGGCGCCTGGCTTGACCCCTCGATGACCTATTCCTCGGCGCGGTTCGAGCGATCGGGTCAGTCGCTGCCGGACGCCCAGCGGGCCAAATACGCCGCGTTGGCGCGGATGATGGACCTGAAATCCGGTCATAGCGTGCTCGAGATCGGTTGCGGCTGGGGCGGATTCGCCGAGTTCGCCGCGCGCGAGGTCGGGGCCGTGGTCACGGGCGTCACCATCTCGCGCGAACAGTACGACTATGCGCGCCGTCGCCTGTTCGAGGCGGGCCTGGCCGAGCGGGCCGACATTCGCCTGATCGACTATCGCGACGTGGAGGGCCAGTTCGACCGTGTCGCTTCCATCGAGATGTTCGAGGCGGTCGGGCGCGAATACTGGCCCACCTACTTCCAGAAGGTCCACGACGTGCTGAAGCCCGGCGGGCGCGCCGGTTTGCAGATCATCACCATCCAGGACGACCTGTTCGAGGAATACGACGCCCGCACCGACTTCATCCAGAAGTACGTCTTCCCTGGCGGCAGCCTGCCGTCCGAAGCCCGTATCGCCCCGGTGATCTCCCGCGCCGGCCTGAGCGAGGTCGCGGTCGAGCGTTTTGGCGGCGACTATGCCGACACCCTGGCCGAATGGGCGCGCCGTTTCGACGGAGCCTGGGGCGACATCCTCCGCACCGGGGCCGGATTCGACGACCGCTTCCGCCGCCTCTGGCGCTTCTACCTGGCCTATTGCGAGGCCGGCTTCCGGTCGGGGCGGACCGACGTGATCCAGATGGCTCTGGAACGTCCCTAGGCCTCAGGTCTTCGTCTTCCCGCCGGGTTGGTCTGCGCGATCCTAGATCCGATCGACCCGGCGTCGCGTATCCGTTTCAGGAACCGGGAGACGACCATGGCGAATAGAATGATGCGCGGCCTGAGCGTGGCGGGCTTGGCCTTGACGGCGGGCGCCTGCGCCAGCGCCGGCGCCCCGGCGAACTCCGGCTTCCTGACAAGCTACGAGGGGCTGGCGCCGCGCACGGACGTGGTGCGCGCCTCGGTGATGCAGCGGCGGGACGAGCCGCTGGCCTCGACCATCACCCGCCTGTGGGTGGCTCCGGCCGAGGTCTTCGGCGTCGTCGACCCCGTGCTTTCAGACGAGGACCGGCGCGCGGTGCTCAGCGAGGTGGACCGTCAGGTCTGCTATGAATTGAGCGAGCGTTTCGACATCTCTGAGCTGCCCGATCCCCAGGCGGGCACGGTGCGGGTGGGCGTCACCCACATCCGGCCGACGCATCAGGCCGGGTCGGCGGCGGCGGCCGTCGCCAACTTCTTCATCCCCGGCCCGATCAAGGTGCGGGCGCCCGGCGGCACGGGCGGCCTCGGCGCGGAAGCCGAGCTTCTGGCGCCCGACGGTCGTCAGGCCGCCGCCATCGTCTGGCGCCGCGACGCCATGGTGGTGGGGACGGACAAGCCCTCGCTGTCGCGCATCGGCGACGCGCACCGGCTGGCTGAGCCCCTGGGCGACATGGTGGGCGACGCCCTGGCGCCGAGCGAGCGCGATGTGCGGGCGATCCCCAATCCCGATCCCTGCCGTCGCTTCGGTCCTCGCGTTCGCGTTGAGGGCATCATCGCCGGTATCGCCACAGGCCTCTATGAGCCGGGCCTGAGCGGCGGCCCCCGGCCCGCCGCGGATGACGCAGACGTTCCCTGACGCAACGGCCACGACGGTTCGAGCGGTCAGGGTGGCTATGTTTCAGGAAAAGGGATGGTGGACGCGACAGGGATTGAACCTGTGACCCCCTCGGTGTGAATCCTATTTTAGCGGTTTCAGGCCGGTTCAGCCGGTTTCAGTTTTTGAAGCAAGATATTGTTTTTACGTCATTTATCTACAATTGATCATTTCAGGTGTTTTCAGGCAGTTTCGTATGGGGCGCCCCCCTAACGCCCCCCTTGGTGTAGTATGAGGGGGTCAGAAGTGATTTGAGGGACAGATGCCTCGGGATCCCGTGCGTACAGATCGTCAGATCGCCGCCCTGAAGCCGCGCGATGCGCGGTATGAAATGGCCGTCGCGGACAGCCGCGGCCTGTACGTCCGCGTGTGGCCTACGGGGGCGAAAGGCTTCGAACTTCGATACACTGCCGAGAACGGCAAACGGCGTCGTCATGTGCTGGGCGCCTATCCGGACATCACCCTTGCCGAAGCTCGTCGTCTGGCCGCTACAGCCCGGGTTGCCGTCGCAGGCGGGACAGATCCGGCCGCTGCCCGCAGTGCGCGTCGGGAGGAAGCCAGGACGGGTGACACGCTCGAAGATCTGGCTGAGGCCTACTGGAGGGCTGCCGGAAAGGGACTGCACGGCGGACGACGACGTCCCAAGCAGGCGAGGACCATCGAGTCCGAACGTTCGCTTTTCCGCCGCTACATAAAGCCGGTTCTCGGCGACATGAAGTTCGCCGCCGTCAGGAGGACGGATATCCGCATCTTCATGCGGGACCTGGCGGCGGAAAGCGGCCTGGCCCCGGCCAGTCTCGCCTCGGTCGGGGGCGTCCTGATGAGCGTGCTGGGCTTTGCGGTCTACGAGGATCGCCTTGAAGCCAATCCGGCCTACGGACTGACCAGGCCCCTTGCGCTCACGCCCCGCGAGCGGATGTTCGATGACGAGGCGCTGCGGGTTCTGTGGAACGAGGCCTCGCTGGCGTCATCGCCCCGCGCGCCCGGCGAGAAGACGGCCGGCATGCATGCGCGTCTCGATGCGCCCACAGGCCTGGCGATCCAGTTCCTTATGACGACTCTGACGCGCCGGTCTGAAGTCGCCGAGGTGCTTTGGAGCGAGATCGATATGGCCAGCGCCGTCTGGACCATCCCTTCGCATCGCACCAAGGCTCGACATGTGCATGTCGTTCCCCTTCCAGACGAAGCCCTGGCCGTGTTGCAGCGGGCGCGTTCTCTGTATCCGAAGAGCGCTTGGGTCTTCCCGGCGCCGCGCAACAGGACTGGTCCTGTAGATCCCCGCGCTTTGACCAGGGCGGTCGTCCGCACCTGCAAGCGTCGCAACCTGCCCGCCGGTTCGCCTCACGACGTGCGGCGGTCAGGCGCCACGACCCTTACCGGCAGGTATGGGGTAGGGCGTTTCATCGTCGGTCATCTTCTGGGGCACACCGTGCGGGACGGCGCCGCCGTCACGGCGGTCTATGATCGTTACAGCTACATGGCGGAGAAGCGGGCGGCCCTTCAGACCTGGGCCAGCCATCTCGCCAATCTGAAACCCTCCGCAGAGGCCGGTGGAGCGTGCAAGCCAAGCTGGGGTTAGAGCCCGCCCCTGCCGTCCATTCCCTCAGGACGGAGACGATCGTTACGAGCTAGGCGGCCGGACCTTGGACGGAGCTGTGCTCGCCACTGACCTCGTCGGTTACAGTCGTCTGGTCGTCGCCGGAAAGCATCTCGGCCTCAACATTCGTCTCCCGCGTCACGCGCGCCGTGACGTCTCCGAGGGCGCCGGTCTAGGCCGGACGCCGGGCTTCGAAACTGATGATCTGGTCGTCCCGATCCGGCGCGCGACCCTGTTGATACCCGCCGCAGGCCGCCACGTCCGTGAAGCCTGCGGCCCTCAAGGCCAGTTCGAACTCATGGACGCCCCACCAGCGCAGCTTGAACAGGTCCAGCTCGGTGGCCGCCAGGACGCCGTCCCGCCAGTGTTCATAGCGAAGGTGGGACAGGGTGGTCTGGGCGATGTAGTCGGTGTCCACCCGGCGGGCGGTCAGGGTCAAAAGGTCGCCGGAGTCCGTCGTCCAGGACCGGACGGACTCGGAGCTGTCCAGAAAGCCGCCGATGGGGTCGGGGTCGAGGATCAATCGACCGCCTGGGGCGAGATGATCGTAAAATCGTCTCAGCACGGCGGTCGCCGACGCCGTACTGGTGATCAGTTGAAACGAACCGGCTGGAATGATGATCGCGGAAAAGCGGGTGGGTGAGACAAAGGTCTCAAACGACCGCTGCGTCAGCCGGGCGGAAAGCCCCCGCTTGCGGCACTCGTCCCGGCAATAGCCGAGCATTTCAGCCGAGGCGTCGAAGCCTTCCATCTCAAATCCCGCCTCGATCAGGGGAATGAAGAGGCGTCCGTTGCCGACCGCGGGCTCCAGCACGGGTCCGCTGTCGCACTCGAGCAGCCGCGCCCGATAGAACGCCTGATCACCGAACGAATGCCCCACCGACTTGTCCAGGTCATAGACCCAGGAGGCGAGTGTTCCGTATCGATTATGCATATTCAGGCTCCTGCGATCTGTCGTGGCGCGTGACCTGTATCGGGGTCAAGGGGCGCGCTGGACGAGGCAAGTCGCAGGCGCTGGTCCGCGCGCCGCTATTGAGCGGGAGAGTTTGGAGCGCACAGGTCTGATGCCAACGCCATTGATGCGACGGATGCACCCTTGCTTGCGGTTGCCTGATCTGATGCCGTTCCGACCTATCGGTACACGATATTGTTTCGTGGTGTCGCGGAACATCGCGCTCATCCAAGGTCTCATTCGGACCGTATCCAGCTCCCGCCCCGGACTTGCTCCAGCGCGGATGCAAGATTGCAGTTCCGAGTTTGTTGATGAACCATACGCCCCGCCTGACCGAACTTCGCCGCCTCCAGCTCAATGCGGAACACATGGCGAGGCTGTCGCCCTTCAAGGCCGACCGCGAGAAGTTCGGGCGGATCGCGGAGCGTTACAGGCAGGAAGCCGAGGTTCTGAAGGGGGAGGGCGGGCCGCCCGCGTCTTCCCGCAAGAGCAGATGAACCGCAGCTGCGGCATCTCCGCCGGCCTCGGCATCGCCGTCGGCGCTCAGGGATGCGTCTGAGTCAGGGAACGGGGTCAGGAAGAGGGCGCGGTGCGTTGATGCGGTCACGTCTCGATCATGGTCGTGACCTTCGACGCCAGGTCCGTCATCGCGAACGGCTTGGTCATGACCTCCATGCCCGGTTCCAGCAGTCCATTGCCAACGGCGGCGTTCTCCGCATAGCCCGTGATGAAGAGGACCTTGAGGTCCGGACGCCTCATGCGGGCGGCGTCGGCCACCTGTCGCCCGTTCAGGCCGCCAGGCAGACCGACATCTGTGATCAGGAGCTCGATCCGGTGCTCGCCTTCCAGAAGGCGCAAGCCTGAAGGCCCGTCGGCTGCTTCCAGCGTAGCGTAGCCATGCTCACGCATAATCTCGACGACAAGGCTGCGCACAGACGCCTCGTCATCGATGACAAGGATGGTTTCGCCATGACCAGAGACGGGGTTCGGACCCGCCGCCACCGGGTCAGGCTCGGCCGGGGCTCCGTGATAACGCGGCAGGTAGAGACACATCGTGGTGCCCAGTCCGGGTTCGGAATAGACTCGAATCTGACCGCCGGACTGCCTGACGAAGCCGTGGATCATCGACAGACCCAGCCCGGTGCCCTGTCCGATCGGCTTGGTGGTGAAAAAGGGTTCGAAGATCCTCTCGATGATCTCGGCGGACATTCCTGAGCCGGTATCGGTGACGCAGATGGAAATATATTGGCCAGGAGGCAGGTCGCGCTCGCGGGCGTGGCGATCGTCGAGCCACTTGTTCGCGGTTTCTATCGTCAGACGGCCGCCTGCCGGCGCCATGGCGTCGCGAGCATTGATGCACAGATTGAGCAAGGCGTTCTCAAGCTGCGATGGATCAATTTCACTCAGCCACAGTCCGCCGGCGCCGACGACTTCAAGGTCAATATCAGGGCCGACCGTACGGCGGATCAGATCCTCCATCCCGCCGATCAGGCGGTTGGCATCCGTAGGGCGAGGGTCCAGGGTCTGGCGACGAGAAAAGGCCAGAAGGCGCTGGGTGAGGGTGGCCGCCCGCTGGGCGGCGCCCTGCGCCGCTTCAACATAGCGCCCGACTTCGGCTCCGCGACCCTGCGCCATCCGTTTGGAGATCAGTTCCAGGCTGCCGGAAATCCCTGCGAGGAGATTGTTGAAGTCGTGGGCAATGCCGCCCGTCAGCTGGCCGACAGCCTCCATCTTCTGGCTCTGACGCAGGGCGGCATGAGCGGACTGCAGTTCTTCCGTCCGCTCCTCGACACGGGCTTCAAGCGAGGCGTTGAGATCCGCCAGAGCGCGTTCAGCCCGTTTCCTCGCCGTGAGATCCTGGAAGAGAACGGCCACCTGACGACCTCCGGCTGGTCCGACCTTGAAGGCGGCCAGCTCCAGCCACCGGCCTGTGGCTTCCAGTTCCTTTTCAAAGCGGATCGGCCGGCCTGTTTCAAGGACGTCCCGATAAAGCGAAACCCAGCTGCCGGCCTCGGCCGGAACCATGTCGCGAACCCGGCGGCCGACCACGTCGTCAATCCCGGCATGTTCGGCATAGGCGGCGTTGGCTTCGACATGGACATAGTCGCTGAGCGGCCCGTCAGGCCCGTCGATGAATTCGATAACGCAGAAGCCCTCGTCCATGGTGTCGAACAGGGTCTGGTAGCGTTGCTGGCTTTCGGAACGCTCGGCCTCGGCGCGAAGCCGTTCCACCACGTTGCGGGTTCGCGCCGCCACATCCTGAAGGAAATCCAGGTCGATCTGGCTCCATGCGCGGGAGCGGGCGTCCGTGACGAACAGCATGGCGACCAAGTGGTCGCGCTCCAGCAGGGGCACGGCGGCGAAGGCGTGTATGCCCGTCGCCGTCAGGCCGGCGGCCTTTCCGCGCATGAGGGCGTCCTGGGCGACGTCGGCCACAGCGACGGCGCGCCCCTGGGCCAGGAACTTGAAAATCTCGGGATGGTCTCGCGGCGACCAGGCCTGCTTCGGCGCCTTGCCGCCCTTGTCGAGCGAGACGTAGGCCGCCGCCAGGTCCAGGGTTTCGCCGACGATGCGCGCGGCGGCGGCCGAAATCAGTCCGGGGTCGTCCAGGGCTGTGAGCTCGTCATGCAGGCGGAGCAGGGCGGCTTGCCGGATTTCGACCTGCTTGCGCTCGCTGATGTCGAAGCTGACCCCGGGAAGACGGCGGAGTCGCCCCTCGGCGTCCAGCACGCACCGGCCCTCGGCGACGACCCACACCGTTCCTCCGTCGGACTGGACCAGACGGTATTCCGCGCTGAAGGCGGAGCGCATCTCAACGGCGCGCTCGATCGTCGCCCGGACCTCCGGGAGATCCTGAGGATGGATGGCGCTGAAGAAGACCTCAAGCGGCGCGCCCTCGCGCGCGACAACAGGATCTACGCCGTAGAGCCGGGCGAAGCGTTCATCGGCGCGCACGATATCGGTGGCGACGTCCCAGTCCCAGGCGCCGACGCCGCGACCGGCCGACAGCGCCATCTCGAGCCGTTCGACCGCCTCGGCCTTGTGAGCGGCGAGGCGGATTTGCTCGGTGATTTCGGAGACGAAAACCATGACGCCGGCGGGCTGGCCGGATTCGTCAGGAACCGGGGCGTAGTGAAGATCAAGCCAGGCCGATTCAGGGCCGGAGCCTCGATCCAGGACCAGTTCCTGGTGTTCAAGCGACCAGGACTGTCCGGCGAGCCCGCGACGAATATTGGCGTCGTTGAAATCGGCGATTTCAGGCCAGCCCTCACGCGCGCCCATGCCGAGCAGTTCGGGGTGGCGGGCGCCGGCGAAACGCGCATACCCGTCATTGTAGAGCAAAACGCCGGACGGCCCCCAGAGCAGAACCATAGGATTTGGCGCGGCGATCATCATGCCGACGACCGTCGTCAGACCTTGCGGCCAGGCTGACCGGGGACCGAGCGGCGTCCTTGACCAGTCGTGGTCTCTGATGAGCCGGGCCATTTCGCCCGGACCGTTCAGGAAGTTCCTGTCTGCGGCCGTCTGAATCACAAATCCCCCTGATCGCCATGCGATCGGCCGCTTTTTAAGTCGTTTCGCCGATGAGGCTGTCGAAGGCTCTGGCCACATTCTCCAGCGTGTAGGGCTTTTGAATGATCGGACGCCCCCTGTGTTCGATCGGCGGATTGGCCTGTTCGCCGTAGCCGGTCGCGAAGATGAAGGGAACGCCGACTTCCGCCAGTCGGTCGGCGATCGGATAGCTGTGACGATCGCCGAGATTGATATCCAGCATGGCGACCGTGGGACGGGTCGTCTCGATGAATTCGAGCGCCCCCTCCACCGTAGCGGCGGTGGTGACGGAAGCCGCCCCCAGCCTATGGGCGATATCCTCGGCGTCCAGCGCGATGATGAGGCTGTCCTCGACCAACAGTATGTCGTGGTTGGCCAGCACCGCGTCCGGGAGGGCCTGGGGGTGGCCTGGGGCGGGCCGCGGGTATCTGATCATCTTGCCGCCGTCCGTGGGCCGCGGTTCCGACAGATGTCGCGCCGGGATGCGGAAGACGGCGTGCACGCCGCCGGGCTCATAGGCGACGTCCGCCGATCCGCCGAGATCATAGGGGACCGAGCGGCTGATGATGGTGGTGCCGAAGCCCTGCCGCGTCGGCGGGGTCACCGGCGGTCCGCCGATCTCACGCCACTCCATGACCAGGTCACCCGCCGCATTGCGGCTCCAGCCGATCACCACCCGCCCGTCCTGGGTCGAAAGACTCCCGTACTTGTTGGAGTTTGTGACCAGCTCATGCAGCACCAGCGCCATGGTGGAGTAGGCGTTGGGGTTCAGGAGAACGGGTTCGCCCTGGAGCGTGATGCGTCCCCGCTCATCGACGAAGGCGGCTGCTTCCGCGTCGATCAGCGCCTGCAGGGGCGCGGGTCCCCAGTGGTCGTCGGTGATCTGGTTGTGGGCGCGCGCCAGGGCGTGGATGCGTCCGTCCACGACCTTGACGAAGTCGGCGATGCTGGCGCTGGTGGGTTCCGACTGGCGGATCAGGCCCCGTATCAGACCCAGGATGTTGCGCACCCGGTGATTGAGCTCCGCAATGAGAAGCTCCTGACGCGCGCTCGATTGCTGGCGCTCGGCGGAGGCTTCATCGGCGAGACGCAGGACGACCTCTATCAGGGTCGCCCGCAGGGTCTCCGCCACCCGGATTTCTGACGCCGTGAACGGTTGAGAGCGTCCCTCGACCAGCTCTTTCCATTCGGCGAAGCTCTCGCGCGGCGTCAGGCGAGGGCCGTTCGGGCCAAAACTCACCGGCTTGTGCGGGTCGCCGCCCCAGCGCACGGAATGGATTAACTCTCGACGAAACAGGATGACGTAATCGCGCGGGGAGCGAGAGATCGGAATGGCCAGAAGACCGGCCGCGGCCGAGGCGAAGGCGGCTGCTTCGGGGACCAGCGAGCCGATGTGATCGGTCGCGAACACGCGACCGGCGGCCGTGCCGTTCAGCGCGCGCACGATGCGACGGAAATCCTCCAGAGGGGGCGTCTCGCCGGAAAAGGCGTGATTGCCGCCAAGCCATACGCCGACACCATCGGCCGGTATGGCGTGGGTGAGGATGTCTGCGAGCCAGTCAGGATCCTTCAGCAGGGTTTCGTCCGACGCCACGGCCCCCAACAGCTGGTCGGAAATATCCCGGGCGCGACGTTCGTACTCGACGGTCTCCTTACGCTCGCGACTTTCCAGGCGCATGGAGAACATCTGGGCGAACAGCTCGCTGACCGACCGTCGCTCGAAGGTGGGGCGTCTCGCGGCGTAGTGATGACAGGCGAAAAGACCCCAGAGCTTGCCGTCGACGATGATGGAAATCGACAACGAGGCGCCGACGCCCATGTTCTTGAGATATTCGATATGGATCGGTGAAACCGATCGCAGCGTCGAAAGAGAAAGATCTAGAGGCTGGCCCGCCTCGTTGCGCGAAGGAATGACGGGCACCGGCACGGCGTTCACGTCCGTGATCAATCTCAGGAGATTGCGCCGGTAGAGTTCCCGCGCCTGGGCGGGGATGTCGGTCGCCGGATAGCGAAGCCCCATGAACCGGCCGATGCCCGATCGCGCCGCCTCGGCCACGACCTCGCCGGACCCGTCCTCGGCGAACCGGTAGACCATGACTCGATCGTAGCCGAGGAGGGCGCGAACCTGGCGGGCGCCTTCTCTATAGAAGGCCGGAAAATCCGCCGCCTGATCCAGCCGCGACATCATGGATCGAACGGCGCCGCTTGCGTCGCCGTGTTCGCCGGACGCCGGTTCGGCCTCAATGACGATCTCTCCGGCGGAGACATGAACGGCGACGTCGAAAGCCGGACCGCCGTCCACGAGTACGCAACTGAACAGACGTTCGACGGCGTCACGTCCGCCCAGCATGGCGACGCGGTTGCGCAGATCGTGAACCGCCGTAGGGGTGAACAGGTCCTGGACCAGGGCGCCGATGACATCCTCCGGCGACTGATGGAGGAAATACTCGATGTTTGCGGAGGCGCGCGCCACCTGCCAATCGGCGGTCAGAGCGAGCAGGAAACCGATCGGTTGGATGGCTCCAGGGATGTGAATAGGTTCACGATCGCAATTGGTCAGATCGACCGAGGCGGCGGGGGTCGTCACTATCGGTCGGCTCCGGGGTAGGCGCGTGCGGCGTTTTCGAACACCGTGAACACTGAACAGGCGGCGCTTGCGGCCCTGTCGAAGCGGTCTGGCGAACTTAGCCGTTCATCAAGAACAGAGGCTAATGCGCGCCAGGCGGCCGGGTTCCCGGACGAGAGGAAAGATCTCGGGAGATTTTCGGAAACCGACCGGATCAGAACGGCGGCGCCAAGCCGAGAGCCTTCAAGGACATAGATGGCGCCCAATATCTCCGCCTCTCCACGAAAAGGCGTGACCGAGGCGGGTTCGGGCAAGGCCAGGCCCATCAGGCTCAGATCGGATCGCAGCGCCGCTGAGCGACGTCTTTCGGGCCAGTCCGGCAGATAAGCTCCCGCTTCGGCGCCATCCAGAGCGCCCTCGACGCCCATGAAGGCGCTCGCCTGGGCCTGGAGAAAGGCGGCGTAGTCGGCGTGACGAGTCAGATCATAGCCAGACATAAAGGCGTCCAGGCGCTCATGAGCGACGGAGGTGGCCGCCTTTAGCCTGAAGCGCGCGCTAATCGCGGCGGCCGGTCCAGAGAGATGGGGCAGGACAGGTTCCTTGGCTTGGGCGAGGGTACGCGACGCGGACGCCTATTGCTTAAGCGTCTGGAGCTTTGTCAAACACATGACCGCAGCCTGGCCGTAACGCATTGACCTAGGTTAGGATCGGCCATGCGTAGATCGATGGATCAAAGCGCATGGGCGCGGAAATTGGACGCGGTTGAAACAACCTGAAATGCCGATTTGAGGGTGGCTTGTGCGGCCCCTACCGTCCGCCTTGACGCAGTGCGAAGTGGCAAAGGCAGGTCATGAAGCGAGCGAGAACATAGCTGCCGAGCGGGAGGCCGCCCCCGCCCAAGACCTAATTGTCAAACCTCGAATACGCGGTATGGGAGTTCACCCAAGGTTCGCAGAACAGGCAAGGCGACATTGTAGACGGGGACGCCTCGTGCCGTGCGGCCTTCAGGCGCGCCGCGGTGAGCATGCCCGTGGACCACAAGTTTGACGTTCTCGTAGCGATCCACGACCTCCCCCAGGCGAGAGGAGCCGAGGAAGGGGTGAATCTCCGGCGGCTCGCCGATCACCGTGTCTACGATAGGCGCGTAGTGCAGCAGCACCACGCTGCGTTCAGTGCGAAGGGTGCGGATGGAATTCTCGATGAGGTTGGCGTCCTCGACCGCCTCCTGGACGAACTGCTTGATCGAAGCCTCTCCGAACGAACTGAGCATGTAACGACCGAAGCCGCCGACAAAGCCCTTGCCGCCGGCGAAACCGACGCCCCCGATCTCATAGGACTCTCCGGTCAGCATTCGGACGCCCGCCTCGGACATCAGTCGGGCGACTTCGTCGGGCTGGCCGCATTCATGCTCATGATTGCCGAGAACCCCGACCATGGGGATGCGGCAGGCCCGCAGGTCTTCGAGCAGGTTCTCGACCTCGCCTGTCTTGCCGAAGTTGACCAGGTCGCCGCACAGGCACAAGACATCTGCGTCTTCGTGGACGCGGTCGAAAAGATCGCGGTAGAGGCGATGCGAAGTCTCGCCGACGTGCAGGTCCCCGACGGCGGCGATACGCAGCTTCCTTCCTGGTCCAGCCTCCATGCCGGGTTGAGGCGTCTGGATGTCAGGCGACGGGGTCATGGCGTTCCTCCAGGCCCTTGCCGACAACGTCGCCGAAGCCCCATTCGCTGATGTCGGCGATATAGTCGCGAGGGCTGAACAGACGGCCGCGACAGACCCTGACGCGCGGCGCCGGCAGATCGACCTGGGCCTGAAGCCGTTCCAGGAGCTCGGTCATCAGCCATGCCGGCACACGGCCGCGCTCTGTGGGATAGGCGAAGCGGAAGTTCAGGAGGTGAGCCATGAGGACCTCCCAATAGAGGTCCATCTGATCCAGCATGGACTTCCAGTCTATGGCGTCGGACTGCTTGAGGATGACGTGGTTCACGTCGGCGCCGTCGTAGCGATACCGATCCTGGATGAAGACCTTGGACAGGATCAGGGCTGTCGGCGACGTGATCATGACCTCATGGCCGTAGACCGTGATCCGGTCCTCGCCAAACCAGCTGTCCGACACCGCGATGGTGCCGTTCGACATGGCGAAGATGACGTCGAAGAAATGCTTGTCGTCCTTCCAGACCTTGGCGATCCAGCGCTCGTCCTCGACATCCGTCCGGTATCCGCGTGCCTGGAAGTAGGCGAGAATGCGAGGGTAATCCCCGGGCTTGCAGAAGACGTCCAGGTCCTTGGTTGGACGGCGGATGCCGGTGTAGGCCGTCACCGCATAGGTGCCGGAGAGCAGGAAGGGCACGCCGGATTCCTTCAGAAGCCGAAGGCTCTCCTCGTAGAAGGCCATGGCCTCGGGCGGAGGTTCAAATGCGGGCTCGGCGACGGTGTCGGACATGCAGCGGGGTTCCTGAACAAGGTCAGGGAAACGGAGCCGCCAAGGCGAGGGTTCCGCGTCAGAAACGTCGGCGGAAGGGCCAGGACCATGAATATGCCGCAGAAGCCGTAAGGCTCGAGCCATGAGCTCAACAGGCCGCCGGTTGAATGAGATGGCCTGTAACCATTCGGCTATGCCGTTGAACCTTCTCGCGGCCAAGCAGTTAGCCAAAGCCAGGCTTTAGGGAGAGGGCGACATGACCATCGATGACCGGTCCGGCGGGGTGGTTCGACCCCTACATCGCATATTGCTGGCGTTTCCGATCAGCCTCTTCACCTTCGCCCTGTTCACCGACATCGCCTATCTGAAGACGGCGGAGATTCAGTGGACGAACTTCTCGGCCTGGCTCATCACCGGGGCGCTGGTGTTCGGCGGTATCGCAGGCGTCTTCTCCATCATCGATTATGTCGTCGGCGCGCGGCGGGGTCGGTCGCGCCTCGGCCTGATTCATCTTGTTGCGCTCGCCCTGGCCTGGGTGCTGGGGCTGGTGAACGCCTTCAAGCACAGTCAGGACGCCTGGAGTTCGGTCGGCGCCTTTGGCCTGACCCTGTCCCTCCTGTGCACATTGCTGGTCATGATCGCCGGCTGGATCGCCTATTCAGCCGGGGAGACAATCTGATGGACAAGAACCTGCTCGCCGCCAGCGCCGCGACCCTTGCAATGGCTTTCGCCGTGGCCTCCTGCGGTAACGCCAGCGATCCCAAGCTCAACCAGACGGGCGGCGCCCCCGACCTGCCAAGAATAAACGAGACCTTGGTTCCGGCGATGAAGATCAGCCCGCCCGCCGGCTGGAACGGCGAGACGCCGACCGTGCCGCAGGGCTTTACCGTCAGCGCCTTCGCAACCGATTTGAAAATTCCACGCCAGATGCTGGTCCTGCCGAACGGCGATGTGCTGATCGCCGAAGGGCGTGGCGGCCACGCACCGCGCCTGCGTCCCAAGGACGTGATCGCCGGTTTTATTAAAAAGCAGGGCAACACCAAGATCAAAGGGGGCGACCGCATCACCCTGCTGCGCGACGCCGACAACGACGGCGTTCCCGAACTGCGCGCCGTTCTGGTCGAGAATCTGGATGCGCCCTATGGTCTGGCCTATGTCGAGGGCTACCTCTACGTCGCCGAACAGGGCGCCCTGACCCGTTTCGCCTTCCAGCCCGGGCAGACCGGCATCGCGACGCCGGCCGAGCGTGTGACGGCCCTGCCGTCGCGCATCAACCACCACTGGACCAAGTCCCTGACTGTCAGTGCGGACGGGACCAAGTTTTATGTCGGCATCGGCTCCAACTCCAATATCGGCGAACGGGGACTGGCGGTGGAGGAGGAGAGGGCCGTGGTCTGGGAAATCGACCGCGCAACCGGCGCGCGTCGCACCATCGCCACCGGCATTCGCAACCCGACGGCCCTGGCGATCGAGCCCACGACCGGTCTCCTGTGGTCCGTGGTCAACGAGCGCGACGAACTGGGACCGCAACTGGTGCCTGACTACCTGACCCAGGTGCGCGACGGCGCCTTCTATGGCTGGCCCTACAGCTACTGGGGCCAGAACATCGATCCGCGCGTGAGACCGCAGAAGCCGGACATGGTCGCCAGGGCCGTCAAACCCGACTACGCCCTGGGCTCGCACGTCGCGGCGCTCGGTCTCGATTTCGCGCGCAGTGGCGGCTTTGGCGGCCCGTACGCCGACGGCGCTTTCATCGGCATGCACGGCAGCTGGAACCGCGAAGACCCATCCGGCTACAAGGTGGCTTGGGTGCCGTTCAGCGGCGGGCGTCCCGTCGGTCAGCCGGTCGATTTCGCCACGGGCTTCCTCAAGGACGGAGAGGCTCGCGGACGTCCGGTCGGCGTGGCCTTTGATCCGACGAAAAGGATTCTTCTGGTCGCTGACGACCTGTCCAATACGGTCTGGCGGATCGCTCCCTCGCGTTGAAGGCGTCACGGTCACGAGGCATGATTGAACCGTCGCCGTTCCGGGTCGTTAGCCGACCATGACCTCCACGCCCTGGACGCCCTACTGCGGACCCGCGCCCGACCCTGCGGATGTTCTGGGACGTTGGAACGGCGATCCCGTTCTTCTGATGGTCTTGGGACTTCTCGTCGCGTGCGGGGTATTTCTGGCGTTGAAAAGCCGCCCCGGGTCGTCCTCCTCGCTGGGCGCGGCCGGGGTGCTGGTTGTCGTCTTCATCTCGCCGCTGTGCGCTCTGAGTTCAGCCCTGTTCACGGCGCGCACGCTGAATCACCTCTTGCTCCTGCTTGCTGCGGCGCCCCTGCTGGCCCTGTGGCTGCCCAGGCTGATGGCGCCGCGACTGGCCTTGGCCACGGCTGTGCAGGCCGTCATCTTCTGGGCCTGGCACGCGCCTGATCTCTATGCTGCGGCCCTGTCGAACGACCTGATCTATTGGATCATGCAGCTGACCATTCTGGGCAGCGCGGTCTGGTTCTGGGCGGCGGTGCGCGCGTCGAACGCCGCAGCGGCTGTGGCGGGGCTGCTGGCGGCCATGCTGCTGATGGGCCTGCTCGGCGCCCTGATCGTGTTTGCGGGTCAGCCGCTCTATGCGCCTCACTTCGCCACCACACTGGCCTGGGGCATGACGCCGCTGGAGGATCAGCAGGCGGCGGGCCTGATCATGTGGGCCCCGGCGGCGGCGGCCTATCTCCTGGTCGCCCTATGGCGGATCAGCGGCCTGTTCAGCGGCGGGGAGGCGGCGCGTCCGGCATGATTGACCGGCTGATCGCACAGGCGCTGGAATGGGCGGCGGGGCACCATGATGAAGGCCGCTATTCGCCGGTCGCCATCGTCTTTCACTGGACCATGGCGGGCCTGGTTTTCTTCCAGATCGGGTGGGGTTGGTGGATGGGGCGGCTGCCGGTCGGCGGCGCCAAGGCGGCGGCCTATGAGGTCCATTTCGCCATCGGTCTGCTGATGCTGTTGCTGGTCATCGGCCGGCTGTCGTGGCGGCTGGTCGCACCCAATCTGATCAATGATGCGGACAAGCCGGGTTGGGAGAGCATAGCGGCGCACGTCACCCACTATGTCTTCTACATCTGCCTGTTCGGGCTCCCCCTGTCGGGCTGGGCCATGATCTCCGCCACCGCGCGAGACACGCCGCTCGCGGCGGCTGGGGTTATCCCCTGGCCCCTGCTGCCGATGCAGGATGTCTCCAACACCCGGCTATGGGCGATCGAGGCCGGCGCGGAATGGATGCACTGGGCCATGGTGGCGGCCTTGCTGCTGATGATCCCGATCCACGCCGGTGCGGCGCTCAAGCACCATCTGATCGATCGGGACGACGTGTTTCACGCGATGCTGCCGGTCGCGCCGCAGCTGCGGCCGAAACGGACGCGCTGGCAGCGGCGCTGGCGGGCGCTGGAGAAGCGGGTTGGTCGGACAGCCACCGAGCTATGGCGCGCGCTTCTGCGTCCGTCAGCCTCTGGACGGCGGCGGCCATGACGCCGCGTGGATCGTTGCGGCGCTTGCCCGACTTCCAGCGGTCGATCTGCTCCAGCGTATAGGCGGCGGGCTGGCCGGCCACGATCGGCTGGCCTTCGCCCGCGCCCTGGCCAGCGGCGCCGTGGCAGGCGGAGCAGGCGGTGATCCCGCGGCTTGCGTCTCCGGAGATCCAGATGGGCGGGGGCGAGGCGGGGGGCGCAGGCCGCGCCTTGTCGTCTGCGGGCAGACCGGCGTACCAGGCCGCCACCGCGCGACGGCTGTCGGCCTCGAGACCCTTGGCGATGCGGCTCATCACGTCGTCGGGCCGCAGGCCGCTGGCGTAGTCCTCCATCTGTTTCTGCAGATAGCCCGCATCCAGCCCCGCCAGTCGCGGCGTCGAGACGCCATCGCCCTGACCCTGCAGTCCATGACAGGTAAAGCAGGCGTTCGCCGCTCCGCCGGCGCCGCCGCCCATGGCGACGACCTGGCCAGATGCGGAGAAGGCGCGGTCGGTCTCGCCGGGCGTGGCGTCGCACGCGACAAGGCCGGCGCTGGCGAGAATGAGGCCGAGAAGAGTGAGGGGAGGGAGGGCGCGCACCTTGTCCCAACACCGCCTTATGGTCCCGGTTCCAGGCGGGAACCGCTCAGGCTGCGAAGGATTGGGTTCTGGTGAAGCTGGAGAGGGGCGGGATGCGAACATGTACGGACGATGCGGACCATAGGGACCTTGCTACTGTCGATGGGGCTGTGCGCCGCCTTGACAGCTTGCGCCGACAAGGCGAATGCGCCGCGCCCGCTGGCCCAGGCGGACGCCGCCGAAGGGCTGAGGCTGATCGAGCGTCATGGATGCGCGGCCTGCCACGCCATCCCCGGGGTGCGCTGGCCGCAGGGGCGAACCGGCGGCGATCTTGCGGGTGTGGCGGCGCGACCGATGATCGCAGGACGGTTGCCCAATCAGCCGGCGGTGATGGCGGCCTTTGTGCAGAACGCGCCGGCC
This sequence comes from Candidatus Brevundimonas phytovorans, assembly GCA_029203145.1. Lineage (NCBI taxonomy): Bacteria > Pseudomonadati > Pseudomonadota > Alphaproteobacteria > Caulobacterales > Caulobacteraceae > Brevundimonas > Candidatus Brevundimonas phytovorans. The sequence continues at coordinate 1,757,067 of CP119309.1, read as the reverse complement.
CTGCTGCCCGACACGGGAATGCCGCTCATGCCCCTGGCCGACGCCGAAGCCCGCGACGTGGCGGCCTATCTCTATATGCTCGATGACGATTGAGACGCCCGCCATGCTGAGCGGCTGGCCGCCGCCTGTGCTGGACCCGGCCGGCCCCTTCGCCGGGCCGGTGACGACGGTCGCCTGGGTCCTGTTCGTCATGGGCGCCATGGTGCTGACCCTGGTGCTGGTCGCGCTCGGCGTCGCCCTGTTCGGCCCGCGTCGGTGGAAGCGCCGCGTCGGGGGCGAGAAGCTGGTTTGGATCGGGGGGCTGGCCTTTCCCGTCGTCGTGCTGACCGGCCTGTTGATCTACGGCCTGAGCGTGACGGCGCGCGTGGCCGACGCGCCGCGTCCGGGCGAGATGCGGGTCCGCGTCACCGGCGAGATGTGGTGGTGGCGGGTGGCCTATCTGGATGATCAGGGAAGGGAGATCGTTCAGGACGCTAATGAGGTCCACATTCCCGCCGGTCGTCCGGTGGTGCTGGAGCTTGAAAGCGCGGATGTGATCCACAGCGTCTGGATCCCGCGTCTGGGCGGCAAGACCGACATGATCCCCGGGCGGCGCAACTTCATGCGCCTGCAGGCCGACGAACCGGGCATCTATGCCGGCCAGTGCGCGGAATACTGCGGCGGGCCCCACGCCCTGATGGGACTGGTTGTGGTGGCTCATTCGCCTGCTGAGTTTGCGGCGTGGCGTCTCAAACAGGCCGCTCCGGCGGCGGTGTCGAGATCGCCCGGCGCGGCGGTGTTCACAGCTTCGGGGTGCGGCGCCTGCCACACGATCCGGGGAACCGAGGCCAATGGTCTGGCCGGGCCGGACCTGACCCATGTCGGATCGCGCCAGACCCTTGGGGCCGGCATCCTGCCCAATAACCAGGGCACGATGGCAGGCTGGATCGCCGACAGCCAGGGCATCAAGCCCGGCAACCGCATGCCCTCCTATTCCGTCCTGAGCGGCCAGCAGCTGCGGGATGTCTCCGCCTATCTGGAAAGCCTCAAATGACGTCGGAAACCGGCTTCGACGTCGACAAGTACGACCGGTTCCCGACCACGCAGCCCCGGCCTGAGGGGGAGCTGGAGCAGCTGGAACAGGCCTGGTGCGGGCCGCGCTCGCCGTGGGAATGGATCACGGCGACCAATAACAACATCATCGGCGTCTATTATGTCGGCGCGGCCATGCTCTTTTTCGTGCTGGCGGGGGTCCTGGCCCTGCTGATGCGGACGCAGCTGGCCCTGCCGATGACGGGCTTGCTGCCCCAGGACACCTACAACCAGATCTTCACCATGCATGGCACGGTGATGATGTTCCTGTTCGCCGTGCCGGCGGTCGAGGCCCTAGGCGTCCTGCTGTTGCCGCAGATGCTGGGCGCGCGCGACCTGCCGTTTCCGCGTCTGGGGGCCTACGCCTTCTGGGCCTATCTGATCGGAGGGCTGGCCTTCTTCTGCTCGCTGTTCTTCGGCCTGGCGCCCGACGGCGGCTGGTTCATGTATCCGCCCCTGACCAGCACCACATATTCGCCGGGGATCAAGGCTGACTTCTGGCTGCTGGGGATCGGCTTCATCGAAATCTCGGCTATCGCGGGGGCCATCGAGATCATCGTCGGAGTGTTGAAGACGCGCGCGCCGGGCATGACCCTGGACAAGCTGCCGGTCTTCGCCTGGGCCATGCTGATCTTTGCCTGCATGATCATCATCGCCTTTCCCTCCATCATCCTGGCGACCCTGTTGCTGGAGATGGAGCGCGCCCTGGGCTGGCCCTTCTTCGACCCGCTCAAGGGGGGGGACCCCATGCTGTGGCAACACCTGTTCTGGTTCTTCGGACACCCTGAGGTCTACATCATCTTCCTGCCTGCGGCGGGGGCCATGTCGACCATCATCCCGGCCATGGCGCGCACCCCTCTAGTCGGACATCCGCTGGTGGTCATGGCCATGCTGGCGACGGGCTTCATCAGTTTCGGCGTCTGGGCCCACCACATGTTCACGACGGGCATGCCCCAGATCAGCATCAACTATTTCAGCGCGGCCTCCATGGCGGTCAGCGTGCCGGCCGGGGTTCAGGTCTTCGCCTGGATCGCGACCATAGCAGCGGGCAAGATGCGGTTTTCGACCCCCGGCCTGTTCGCGGTCGGCGGGATGGTCATCTTTGTCATGGGCGGACTGACCGGGGTCATGGTCGCCATGGTGCCCTTCGACTGGCAGGCCCACGACAGCTATTTCATCGTCGCCCACCTGCACTACGTCCTGATCGGCGGCATGGTCTTCCCCCTGTTCGCCGCCATCTATTATTGGCTGCCCATGTCCAGCGCGCGGCCCCTGAGCGAATCCTGGGGGAAGTGGATCTTCTGGCTCATGTTCGCCGGGCACAACCTGGCCTTCATGCCCATGCACCTGACCGGGCTGATGGGCATGCCGAGGCGGGTCTACACCTACCTGCCGGGGAGAGGCTGGGATCTGCCCAACTTCATCTCGACCATCGGCGCCTTCATGTTCGGTCTGGCCGTCCTGCTGTGGGTCATCGACATGATCCGCAACTTCCGGCCCTTCGGTCCGCGCGAGGCCGGCAACATCCACGACGGCCCGGGCCTGGAGTGGCTGCCCAGCGGATTCTATTCGGTGCGGTCGATCCCGGTGGTGAAGAGCCTCTATCCCTTGTGGGACCAGAGGGGGCTGGCCAGGGACGTGGCGGCGGGCCGCTACCTCCTGCCGGGCGCGGCCCGGGGCGAGCGCCAGACCCTGGTCACCAGTCCGCTGAACGCCGAGCCGCAGTATGTGCTGCGGATCCCCAGACCATCGGCCTGGCACGTGTTCGGGGCGGTCTACACTGCGGGCTTCTTCCTGATCCTGACCGTTCAGGCCTATGCGGCCGCCGTCGTCAGCGGCGTGCTGGCCGTCTACTGCATCATGCGCTGGTGCTGGTTCCTGGACGCGCCTCATGCCCGCAAGACGACTGACATCGGGGCGTCGATCCGCGTGCCCAACTATGTGTCAGGTCCTTCCAGTCACGGATGGTGGGCCATGGTGATCGTCCTCGTCGTCGGCGCCATGGTCTGCCTGCTGGCAGGGTTCTCCTATGTCTTCCTGTGGAGCCGAAGGCCGGATCTGTGGCAGGCCCCCCCGGACATCAGCTCGTTCATGGCGTCCGTCGGCCTGCTGGTCGTGGCCGGGCTTTGCGCCGGCGCAGCGCCGCGGGCCGTGCGAACGGCGCGAGAGGGAGCGGTTACGGTCGCAGCCGGCTTGCTGGCGCTGGCCTCCGCCGCGGCGATCGCGGCGACGATCCTGGAGGGGAGGGCGTGGTGGGCGACCGGATTGCGGCCGGAGGTTTCCAGCCAGGGGGCGTCGGTCTACGCCCTGCTCGGATGGGCCGGGACCTTCGCGGCTGTCGGCGGCCTGATGGGGCTCTATGTCGTGCTGAGGCGGTTGTTTGGTCGTCTGGCCGCCGAACGCCCTTCGACCGTGGACCTGATCGGCCTCTTCCTGGCCTTCACCGCAGCCCAGGCGATCGGGGTGATCCTGCTGGTCCGCCTCTTCCCGGGCGGTGCGACATGACCCGCTGGTTGAGGATGACCGGCGGGCTGCTGATCTGGGCCGCGCACTTCGTCGGGGTCTATCTGATTTCCAGCGCCGCCGACGTCTGGTCGTCCAGCGAAGCCGGAAGCGCGCGCTGGATAGGGCTGGCGTTCAGCATGGGCTGTCTGCTCGCCATTGTCGCCATGGGGGCATGGTTCTGGAGAGGGCGACGCCAGGTGTCCGGTCCGGAGGCATGGGAGCGGCGGGTGGGCCTGACGAGTCTCCTGGTCGCCGTGATCGGCGTCTGCTGGCAGACAGCGCCGCTGGCTTTTTAAACGTATGCCGCGGACGCCGCTTTGGACTTATGACAATAGGCCACGCTGGACACTGAGTTTTTGGCCCCTATCCATATTCATCGCAATCTCTCTGTCCTGTCTGATGCGGCCGAGTATGACGCTTCCTGCCTCCCGCCCGGGGCCGCACGGAACTGGCAGAGCGGCTGGGGTTTGGCGTCGACCGAGGGTATGGCTGTCTGTCACCCCTTTCGCCCGATGGTCGGCCCGACCTGTGCGCAGGTCCTGCGCCGCAGCGGTCGCCCGAGCAGATAGGGCGTTTCGATGCACGGGGTGCAAAGGGCGGCGGCCGGCTCTGGGGCAGGCTCTGGGGCCGGGTCGGTTATCGGCCCGGCGGCGCCGCCGCCCCGCTGACGCTTCATCTATATCTTGTCCTGCCGATCTCGAGGCGCTTCAGCATGCTCGGGCGGCCTCCTGCGGAAGACATCCCGAACGCCTGGAGGTTGGCTGCGGCCATCTGGGCATCCTGTCCAGTCGCCTGCCTCCCGGCGCCCGCCCTGATGTGGATTTGGCGTGCAGAGTGATCTGGGAGGGCGCATGCCTGAGGATCTCGTGCGTGAAGATCCTCAGATCGCCGCCCTCAAGCCGCGCGGAGCCCGATACGAGGTGGCTGTCGCGTCTTTCTGTCCGCGTCTGGCCGACCGTCGCCAAAGGCTTCGAGCTTCGCGACATGGCCGACAAGCGGCGGCCCTGGGCCAGTCATGTCTCTAATCTGTAACCCTCCGGACAGCGCGAGGAAGCGGGTCAGCCAAGCTTGGAATAGAGCCCGCCTCCCCATATTCCATCCTCATCACCAGGACGGAGGCGATCATCCATGGCTGGAGGCTGGACCAGGGACGGCGCGGTGCTTGACCAGATTAACGACACTGTCGTTGACGGCGTCCTCACAGCACGCGCTCGTATTCCCAATGGGCCGGGGCGAGACGCCTGTCTCGAATGTGGCGACGCCATTCCCGAAGCCCGTCGCCGCGCCATGCCAGGGGCTGCGACCTGTGTTTCCTGCCAGTCCGGCAGGGACGCGCGGATTGTGACCGTCGGCATCAACCGGCGCGGAAGTAAGGACAGTCAGCTGCGCTAGGAGCCGCGCAGTGAGGTTGCGTAGATAAGGCTGCTGGACGGGAGTAGACCTTCTTCTATCAATCAGTCTTGAACGCCTGGGCTGCTTCTGCCGTCGCTAGCTCCGCCGCCTGGAAAAGGCGGATGTGTTGGCGGCGCGCACCCAAGAGATGCGCGAGCACGGCTTTGGGAGCTTCGGTCGCGCCAGGCGTCTACCCGTCAACCCGGGGAAACGCGACGACGATGTCGACGTTCGATGCCTGGGGCGCCTGAGGCCTCTCCAGCACGTTTGTGTCCGGTATCGGCCATTTGGGACCCGCCCGACTTCCCCGAACGTAGAAGTCTTCATGGCGACCTATGATTTCATCTTGAGCGGCGTGGACTCCGAGATGCCCCTACAGGGCGCGGCGTCCACGGACGCCGAGGCCTGGCGGGAGGCCATCCTCTTCCTTTCGGAGATGTTGCGCGAGAAGCCTGTGCGGGAAGGCGGCGCCTTCTCGCTTCAGATCATTGTCCGGAACGAAGGTCGGGAAATCTGCCGGGTCGGCGCTTCGGCTCATTAGAGCCTGGGCCTAAGGGGCGAAGAAGACGGCCGGTTACGCCAAAGGGGGGCAATCACGGAGCCGGCCGTCTGCCGATCTTCTCCCCAAGAAGGATCTGCACCAGGGCAACGTCGCGTGCGCCGTCGCCGCTCCCTCCGTCGGGTTCCGGACTTATCGCCTCGTTTGGGGAGAGAAGCGGCCCTTGAGGCGAGCTTTTCCCTGGGGCCTGGAGCGAGACGGACGGTCCGGCGTTGCTCCGGAAGTCATCAGGAGCAGACACATGAGCATGCACGACCAAGCCTTCAGAACTGTCGAACTCCCGGCGCTTCCGGGAAAACTGGGTGAGATCGACGCTCTTCTACAGGCGGTCAGATCCTCTGGCGCTGCAACCGGGGAGCGCGTCGTGCTCCAGCAGATAGCGCGTATTATCGACCGCTCTTCTGGCGGTCACATCTACCAGAAGCCGCTCGGCTGAGCGGCGTCTTCCACGCTGTAGCGGCGGGTCCGGCGCAATGTTCAAAACCCGACATAACTTCAGAATGCGGATTTTATCGACGATTTCAGCCCGTTTCCGAGCAATTTTGGAGGGTTCCGTTGGAGGTGTGGAAATTTCAGTCGGCAACTCTTTGGGGGGGCATCGCTTGAAATCGCTCACAACGAAAGGCGCTTGAATGAAGCTGTTAATTCCCGCTCTCGCCGCGACGGCGCTGATGCTGACCGCGTGTGGAGACAATGCTTCCGATCGCGGGCAGGTTGAAGGTCCCGTGGTTTCGGGGTCTGAAACGCCGCGCAATCCGGCCGTCGATACGGGCGGCGGCGATACGCTTACACCGGGAGCCAACTCCTTCACGGAGGCTCAGGCGCGTTCGGCGATCGAAAAGCAGGGCTATGTCATCGCCGGCCCGTTGAGCCAGGACGCCCAGGGCCTGTGGAGCGCTTCCGCCACCAAGGACGGCGCCGAGGCCGTGGTCTCGGTCGACTACAAGGGCGTGGTGAGCGCCGCCGTTCCGGGTCGCTGACCCTTCAACGACAACTGATATTCAAAGGAGCTCTCATGCCTGTTGTTACGCGTCTGTTCGACCACCACACCGAGGCCTTGGCCGCCGTCTCTGAACTCGAGGCCGCCGGCTTTGATCATTCGACCATCAGCATTGTCTCCAACAATGCGGAAGAATGGCATGATGGTCATCAACACAAGGACCATGCCGGCTCCGCCCTGGGCGACAGGAATGGCGACGGCGTCAACGACGTCGGCGAAGGGGCGGGCAAGGGTGCGGCTGCGGGTGGCGCCCTCGGCGCCGGCGTCGGTGTTCTGGCCGGCCTGGGCATGCTGGCGATCCCGGGCCTGGGGCCGGTCGTTGCGGCGGGTTGGCTTGCGTCGACGGCTGTCGGCGCCGCGGTGGGCGCGGCGGCCGGCGGTGCGACCGGCGGTCTTCTCGGCGCGCTCAAGGAAGCCGGCCACAGCGACGAAGACGCTCACGTCTATGCCGAGGGCGTTCGGCGCGGCGGCACGCTCGTCAGCGTCCAGGCGTCCGATGCGGATCGCGCGCGGATCGAGACCATTCTGGACAATCGTCGCGGCCTGGATGCTGTCACCCGAGGCGGCGTCTACCGCCAGGCGGGCTGGACCGAGTTCGATCCGCGGGGTGAACCCTATAGTCCGGAACAGATCAGAGCCGAACGCGCGCGCTACCGCTGACGCGGTTCAAAAAACCCGGGGCGTCTCTCCTGACCGGAGCGACGCCCCTCTTTTGTCGGCGACGGCAGTGTCGCCCAGACGACATTTCCCGCCTGGGGTGGGGATTTCGGCGTTCCTGGTCTAGGCAAGGGTCGAAGACATGGGCGTCGTCATTTCTTTTCCAGACAGGGTCCGCCCAGGTCGCAGACGGCGCGCCTCGAGGTTAGCGGTTGTCGGCTTTTGCGCTGGCTTGCTCGTCGCGGCAGGCGTCGTGCTGGCGGGCCAGGATCTTCTTCGAGGAGGACGGGGCGGCCTCCTGAACGAGGCGGCAGGCCGCTCAGCATCGGTCGCTCGGGTCCACCCTGATCAGGCGGCTGTATCCCGTTGATGAGCATCATTGGAGACCAGGCTCGCAGATTCCGCAGGGGGTTGCGGGCCGACGACCATGGTCGCCGAGGGCGTCCTGCTGTCGCCGCAGCCGCAAGACACGGCGCGCAGACCGGCCAGGTCGAGGATCTGGACCCGTCCACGTCCGAACCGGACCAGACCGAGGGACTGCAGGCGTCCAGCGGCGGCGTTGACGCTGGTCCTCTGCACGCCGAGCATGGCGCCGAAATCGGCCTGGGTCAGCCGGAGGGGCGCGCCATTGGCCCCGCAATGGAGCCGGACCAGCCACTTCGCCAGCCGCTCCTGGACCAAGTGCGAGGCGTTGCAGGCCGCTTCGGCGGCCAGCCCGCTCAGTCGTCTGGAAGACTGCCGGGCGACCAGACGGTTGAGCCAGTCGCGGCCGAGGCCGTCGACGACGCAGTCGGCGGGCACGCGGCAAAAGGTGGTGTCGATCAGGGCTCTGGCCGTTGGCCGGTCGGCGTCGGGGTCAAGGGCGTGGTCCCATCCATGAACCGACCCGGCGACGACGGTCGCGACGCAGATGCGGTCGCCGTGCGGGAAGAGGCCCAGAACGCCTGCGAGAACAAAGGAGAGAAAGCCGGTTTCCACGAGGGGTTGGCCGGCAGGGATCGTCATCAGCCTGCTGCGAGCCTGTGCGATCGACTGGATGCTGCGCGGGAGCGCCTGGAAGACAGGATGGTCGACCAGGTCCAGGTGCGGTCGATGAAGACCGCAACCTGTATTGGTGAGGCTGATCATAGTTTGCATGTCGGACTCCTGAGCGCAGAGTGACGCCCCGGGCACAAGCCGCACTTACATGGGTTAGGAATAGCGCGAGGAAGTCTGAAATGCGCGAGCAGCCGATGTCGTCTTTTTCGCCAAGTCCGGCTCAGTGCATAGGGAACGAGCGCCCAGGCTTTGAATTCATCTTCGGGACCCGGAGGCGATATGATGCTTTTCACCATTTGCTAAAGCGCACGCGGGATCGGTGTGCTGAGAACCGAGCGCCTCCTGGCCGACGAGCAGGCGGCTATCGCACAGGTGAAACGCCGGTTGGGCGCGAGCAGGACGTTCAGGAAGCCAGGGTTCGAGGACGGGGAATTGCGGTTCAAGGTTTCGTCGGACGCCAGTGGCGTGCCGCCGGCGGCCGGCGGGCCCAGTTGGATATCTTGACCCAACGCCGACGGCGCGGCGACGGAACGCGTGCGGCGCATGAGGATTAACACGGCGACCCTTAACGCGAGGAGACCGTCCTGATCAGTCCCCTGATCCAGAAGCTGTCGCGCCGTGATGATCTATCCGAGCCGGAGAAGGTGGTTCTGGGTGAGCTTCTTCAGCCGCCGGTCGTCATTCCGGCGGGAGCCGACATCGTCCGGCAGCATTCATCGCCCGGCTTCAGCACCCTGATCCTCGACGGCTTCGGGGCCCGATATGTCGTGCTGATGAACGGTTCGAGGCAGATCACGGAACTGAACGTGCCCGGCGACTTCGTCGATCTGCACAGTCTGATGATGAACCCGATGGATCACGGGGTGGTTGCGCTCACCACCTGCACGGTGGCGCGATGCCCCCATGAGGGCCTGCGCCGGCTGACAGAGACCGAACCCCATCTGACCCGGCTGCTCTGGATGGACACCCTGATCGACGCCGCCGTGCACCGGCAATGGATCGCAGGCCTGGGACGCCGGACCGCCGTGGCGCGCCTCGCCCATCTCCTGTGCGAACTCTATCGTCGCCTGGAGATTGTCCATCGCGCGGGTAGCGGAAGGATGGAGCTTCCTCTCAGCCAGGCCGTCCTCGCAGACGTCCTCGGGCTGTCGGACGTCCACGTCAATCGTTCCATCGCCCAGCTTCGGAGCGCGGAACTGGTCAAATGGACAGGACGCGCCATCGAGATCTGCGATTGGGACGGCCTGGTCAGGCAGGCGGAGTTCGACCCCACCTATCTGAGGCTGACAAAGGCTCCGGTCTAAATCTGGTCTAGTTCGTGGTTGTCGATCACGAGACCCGAGGAGGGAGGGCGATGGCTCCGAAATTTCCATAGGGAAACCGGTTCCGGCACGGGCACGTCCGAAAGACTGTCCAGTCCGGCCAGGCGATCCTTCAGGTCTGTGCCGAAATACTTGTCGCGGGGCGGAGAGCCTAGAAGCTTGAAGGGTCCGTTCGACCCCTGTTCCAGGGCGGCGTGGTCTCGCCACAGGCGTCGCCATTGTCGGATCCAGGCGCGCGTCGCCAGGATCTCGACCGGAGTCGCGGCCTCCACCTCGCCGGCGATGACCCGCATCAGGTCCATGATCGAGATCAGGTCGTCCACGACCCCACGGTCGATGTCGACATAGCGGGGGTAGAGCAGTTCCTCGCGGATGATGGAGACCATGGCGAACAGCCGGCAGAGTTCGGCGGGGCGGTCCGCGCCCGTCTCCGATTCAAGATGGTCCTTGAAACGGCTGTCGAGATAGCGGAGCTCGGCAAGCATGTTCAGAACCTCCTTCTTTCGGAACCAGGGACGATATTGAAAGCCAATCGTCCGCGCCCCGGCGCCCAGAGTCCTCTTTTGGTCACTGGCGGAGGACGGGGTTTGGGGAAACCCGATAGATCCAGGCGGGCAGGCGGCGCTCTGGAACTTTGGCAACCCCTGCGGGAGGCGGGAATTGATTCAGGATGCAGAACCAGATCGTGATCGTGGGCGGCGGCGCAGGCGGCCTGGAGCTGGCCGCCCTTCTCGGACGCCGGCTGGGCCCCCACGAAGGGCCCCGGAAAGTGCTCCTCATAGACCGGGCGGTCTTTCATCTGTGGAAACCCTCCCTTCATGAAGTCGCGGCCGGCTCGCTGGACTCGAGGCAGGAAGGCCTCGACTATCTGATGCTCGCGCGTCGCAATCATTTCAGGTTCATGCTGGGCGAGGTCGAAGGCCTCGACCCCGTCGCGCGCCGCCTTCGTCTGGCTGAAACGCGGGACGTCGACGGCGCCCTGCTGATCGGGGCGCGGTCGCTGGATTTCGAATGCCTGGTTCTGGCTACGGGCGCCGGGAGCCATCTGTTCGACACGCCCGGCGCGGCGGAACACGCCTGTCTGCTCGAGGACGTGGGGGACGCGGAAGCCTTTCACCGGCGGCTCGCCGCGCTCTTCCTGTCATCCGCCTATGACGGTCGCCGTCTGCTCAGGATCGCCATCGTCGGGGCCGGCGCGACGGGGGTCGAACTCGCCACGGAGCTTCTGGAAGGACATGGGGTCCTGTCGGCGGCGCTCGACCCCACCGAGCGTTTCACGCTGGAGGTGACGGTGGCGGAGGCCGCGCCGCGCATACTCGGCGGTCTTCCCCAGACGGTCGCCGACAAGGCGGCCCGGGCCTTGCGGGCGCGCGGCGTCCGGCTCGTCGTCGGGGCGCGGGTGACGCGCGTCCGAGCCGACGGGCTGGAGACCGGCGCCGGCGAGATTCCGGCCGACCTGATTGTCTGGGCCGCCGGGGTGAAGGCGGCCGAGATCAACAGGACCTTCGGCCTGGCCACGGGGCGTCTCAACCAGTTCGTCGTGGACGATCGCCTCCGCACCTCCGCTTCCGGCGTCTACGCCATGGGCGACTGCGCAGAGGCGCCGGGGCCTGATGGACGCCCCGTTCCGGCCAGGGCCCAGGCCGCATCCCAGGAGGCCGCCTACCTGGCGAGAGCCCTGACGCGGCCCGGGGATCCCGGACCCTATCGATACCGCGACAAGGGCTCCCTCATCTCCCTCGGCCCGGGTCATGGGCTGGGCTCGCTGATGGGCGGACTCGTCGGCCCCGACTTCCTGATCGAGGGACTTCTCGCGCGTTGGGCCTACATGGCTCTTCACCTCGAGCACCACCGGGTTGTCGTCGGTCTGCGCAGAACCGTGCTGCTGGCCCTGAGCCGGTTGTTCCACCGCCGTGTCTCTGGGCGCCTCAAGCTGCACTGAAGAAAGCCCCCGGCTGGTTGGCCAGGGAAGGGCTCGGCGGGTCAGCCGCGCCGACTCGGCGCCGGTCGCCGGGGCGAGACCCGGCTGCGGGTCCGGCCGGACCGACGCATCAGGGGCGTCCGACCGAAGACGAAAGCGAGCAGCCAGCCAACAAGGCCGCCTGGTCGTATCGATGTTGATCCGGCTTTCGACATGAAGCCATCCTGACCCTGTGCGCAGGGGCGCCCAACAACATGGGTTAGGAAGATCGGCGACGCCTGCGACCGATGGCACGTCGTCATAGGACAGGTGGGCCGAATCCAGTTTGGGCCAAGGCGCCTTTGGCAGCGTGTCGTGATCTGGAGTTTGCGCGATCAGGCGACTTGCGCGGCAGTCGCGCTCTAGGTCCGCGTCGAGGCGGCGGTGGAACGGGTGTCTCCGCCTGCATTCTGGCCGGCGCGGAAGACCCGGATGGGTTTCTTTTCCTCCAGACCGTCGGAGCGTCCGTCCGTGCGGGCCGGCGCCGTCACCGTGGGGTCGGTATTGTCCTCCGGGTCCGGTCGGGGCGGCTGGTCTGGGCTTCGGGTCATGGCGTCCTCGAGAGTAGGCGTGAGGTCAACCCGTCCGGGGTCCGACCGGTTCCGGTCACGCCAGGCCCTCAGAAGGCTGTGGGAATGAGCGGTCCGCAGACGGCGCTGAGGTTGGCCGCCTGAACCAGGCCGGGCAGATCCTGAAGCACGGTGCGTCCCGCCCTGTAGTCGACGAGAACATTGCGTCGAAGCTGCTGGAGGGTGCGGTTCATGTGAACGGCGCTCAGGCCGAGGATGTCGGCGAGCACGTCCTGCGTCAGGGGCAGATGGAGGGCGCCGCCACGCGCGGACCCGAGGCGGACCTGACGCTCGTGCAGTTCGAGCAGCAGGTGGGCCGTGCGTTCGTAGGCGTTGAGCCGCCCGAGCCGGACGACCTGGCGCGCCATGCGTAGGCGTTCGGCTGTCCGGCAGCGCCGCCAGGCTTCATTCAGCGGGGAGGCCTGGACGCTGGATTCGGAAAGGGTGGTCCAGAAGGCGGTGGCGTCCACGGTAACGATCTCGGTCAGGGCCCAGACCTGGAGATCGGCGTCCACCGATCCCGAGGCCACGATGACGTCGCCGGGCAGGCTGAGGCTGACGATCTGACGTCGTCCGTCGTTCAGCATGGCGCCGCGCGCGATCCAGCCGCTCGTCACCAGCCGGGCCTGGTTGCGCTCGGGGTCCATGGGAATGGCGGCGCCGGAGGGCTGCTGCTGGGGCGCGCCTGTGAAATTGCTGCGGATCAGTGCAGTCCCCTCCACACCGATCGGGGCGAAGCTGGCCAGCATCCGCTCCAGGGGCGCGGTGAGGCGGGCTTCAGGACCTGTATCCGACTGATTCTTCATGGCCTTCGACCAACAGCATGGCTTCGACGACCAGTTCTTCACATAGGTTGGTTTTCGCGCGTTTCGTGCTGGCCGGGTGCTGAAATCAGGCGCCGGCCGATGCGCCGCTGGTCCAGAATTTCGCGTCCAGACAGGCTGCTGGGCGAGTGTCGGCGCCCAGACCGTCGGAGAGAATCTCCAGCGCAGGTTCCAATCTCGCGGGGCGGGAGGGCACGAGACCGTCGCGGGGCGTCCAGAGGTCATAGGAACGCATATGGGCGTCCGCAGCCGTAAATAGGAGGCAGAGATCTGCAGCGAGCCCCACGAGAATCAGGCGGGTGGCGCCGAGGGAGGGCAGGAGCACCGGCAGACCCGTGCCGTAGAAGCCCGACTGCTGGGGTTTGATGATGAAGACGTCGTCGTCGGCGGGCGCCAGACGTCGGGAGATCGAAGCCCCCCGCGCCCCGGCGCGGCAGGCCCGGTCGACGATCTGCCGGCGGTCTTCAGACCATCGATCGAAGTTGTCATTGACGTAGATGACCGGCGCGCCGCAGCGGCGGGCGGTCGCACGAAGGTCGTGGATGACGAGGCTCGCGGCTTCGGCCTGGTCCAGGATCGCCGCGGCGCCGTCGAATTCCAGGTCGTTGATCATGTCTATGATCAGCAGGGCGGGGCGTTCGCCCGCAGGATGTCCGGAAGCCGTGGGCGACATCGTGGGTCAGCCGCCGACGTAGCGATCAAATTCCTGGAGATAACGGATCTTCAGTCGATCCTGGTCCTCGGCATGGGCTTTCAGGTGGAGAAACCACCCGTGCTCTTCCTCGTACATATGGGTCAGGACGGCGCCCTCGACATGTTCCCACTTGTCGAGCCATGCCAGCGAGTCCGGCGCGATCGTCTCCAGTTCAGCCATCTGCATCTTGGCGGCGGTCTGCTCGCCATAGGCCAGTCCGGCCTGGCCCTTGTGGCCGTGGCGGGCCATGGCCGGATAAAGCACCAGTTCCTCCGCCAGGCTGTGACCGTTGAGGACGAGGGCGAGGGCGTCCCGCGCCGCCAGACGCGCTTCGCCCGCAGCCGCCTCACGTCCGGACTGAAACGCCGCCCGGATCGCCTCGTGATGATCCAGGGCCGCGGACAGCCAGTCTCCGGGGGCGGCGGCCTCCCGCGCGGCCGCCGTGGCCTCGGCCCTTTTTTCCGCCGAGGGGGCGGGCGTGATGGCGGCGAGCGCCTTGTCGATGACGGACATGTCCTGCTTCTCCCTGGGGCTTCAGTCAGGCCTAACGATCCGCGAACAGGCCGGTCGGCAGAGACCGGTAGCCGACTCAGCCATCGACCGTCCGTCAGACGGTGACGACGCCGCCGACGGCGGCGATGCGCTCGACTTCGGCATAGGAGGCCCGTGCGAGGCTGGCGCCGAAGACGTCAGGATCAATCTCCTCATAGACCAGCCGGGCCCCGCGCCGGTCGGCCAGGGTTGCGAGGGCGGTGCGCACCAGGTCTTGGCCGGCTACGACCGGAGCGCCGGTGTAGAGCAGGAGACGTCCGCCGGGCGCGAGGCGGGAGAGGGCTTCTTCCGCCCACTCCAGAGCGACCTCCGCGCCGTACTGACCGCCGCCGTCGCGGTACAGCCGTCCGCTGCGCCCCGCCATGTAGGGCGGGTTGGCGGCGATCAGGTCCCAGACGCCCTCAGCAGGAAACCCGCCTGGCCGGAGATCGATCGGGAGACCGGCATGTCGGGCGTTGAGGCGGCAGAGGCGAAGGGCCTGGGGGTTGATGTCGGTGGCGACGACGGAGGCTTCGGGATCGAGGGCGGCGATCGCGAGGGCTCCGGCTCCCGCGCCGACCCCGATCTCGAGCGCCTGTCGCCAGGCGGAGCCGCGCAAGGTCTGGCGAAGGAAGCGGACGTAGCGATAGCTGTCGGGTCCGAGGAAGACGGCCCGTTCCTCCGCAGAGGAGGCGGAGTGCAGGTGCAGGCGTCCGTCCAGACGACTGACGCGGAGCCGGGAGCGGAGCCCGTCCCCGTCCGCCTCGAGAGCCCCGGCCTTCGCCAGGGCGTCAAGAAGCCATGCCGGGGCGAGGGGCGGATCGAATACCCGGCCCCAGCCCAGGATGTCCCGGAGGAGGTCGGGGGCTTCCGCCCGGCGCCGTCGCGCGACCAGGCCATGGACGGCCGGGGTGGGCGAGACGAAGTCGTATCCGGCGGCGTCCAGGCGGGAGAGCAGATCGAGGAGGGCGGCGTCGGCGGGCGAAAGGACCTGCGACGTCAAGCGGAACGACGCAGGGGGGCTGCGCCCCAGAGATGGGCCCGGTAGGCGTCGAAGCAGCGGGCGCCGGCCATGAGCCGCATGATCGCGCCCTCAGCCAGGGCGCGGACGCACTCCGGGCGCTCCGCGGCTAGGGGGCGAAGCACCTCCTCGTTCCAGGCCTCGGAATGGGCGATGTCCAGGGTGGCGTGAAGGGCGAAATACTTGCGCTCCACCCCGACGCCGAGCCGCTTGAGGCCCTCGGCCACATGGGCGGCTCGCCAGGGGGCCGTGAGCTCTACAGCCCCCAGGGCGCCGAGGGCGTGGTAGGCGTAGCGTCTCTGGGTCGAGAAGGCGACGAGGGTGTTGCCGAGGGCGAGGGACGGCCACGCCGTCTCATCGATGCGGGGATGCAGGTCGAGCGCCGCGGCGAGACGGTCCAGCATGGGACCGTGCATGCCGGCTTCCGACCCGCGGCCCATTTCGTCCCAGTAGTTGCGCGCCAGTTCGAGCTTGGGACGGGCCGGCATCTTGACCTGGGCCATGGCCACGAGATCCTCGAACCCGGCCTCGCCCGCCACCTCCTGCAGCAGGAACCAGCGCATCTCCTCCATCGTCGCCGTCTCGGCGAGCCAGGGAAAGAGCGGGTCCGCCTCTCCGGGGCCGGAGCCCTTGAGCCCCTCGAACCAGGCGACGAAGGCGTCGGCCGTGGTCGGCAGGTCGGCGAGCCAGGGCGCGGCCTCGGCCCGGTCGCGTTCGATGAATTCGCCCTCGACCAGCATCATCTCCGCATCGTGGCGGAGGTCGTCACGCCAGGTAGAACGCGGCGTGGCCGGGGCGAGGCGACGGTGGTTCCAGTGCGCCAACCGGCGATGAAAACCCGCCGGGTCCGAGGGTTCGGGGGCGGGGAGCGGGGCTGGACCCTCTGGCGACATGAAAGGCTCCTGTGACTTGGGGACTGCCATACGCCCTGCCGCGACCCAGGGTTCCCGAAGGGGGGCGAGACCCCGAAATCCCTGCCTCCGTGTCGGGTTTCAGACAGTGGAACTGCGTCCGTGACCGTCGGTTCATCCAGTCCTTCAGGGAGGCGCCGAATGGAAGAGACTGGATTTAGCTGGACGATCAGCCGGGTCGAGGAGGCCTGGGCCTGGGTCGTGTCGGACCCGTCGGACGGGGCGGCTCTTGTCGCCGGCCAGGCCCCGTCCCGCGCCGTCGCCGCCGCCATGGTGGTTCGCGCCCTGGCGCGCGGCATGACCGAGGCAGCGCCTCGCGAGTTGGCCGCATGAACGCGACGACGACGAGCGGACCGCGGGCGATGCAGGTCCTGGAGCGGAGCCTCTATCGCGGTCCCCATCTTTACAGCGTCAGGCCCATGGCGCGCATCCGTCTCGACCTGGGTCGGATGGAGGACTGGCCGACCAATCGGCTGGGCGACTTCACGGCGCGCCTGATGGAGGCGCTGCCGGGCCTCGAGCGGCACGGCTGCTGCTACGGCGAGCCGGGAGGGTTCGTGCGTCGCCTGCGCGACGGGACCTGGTTCGGCCACGTCGCGGAGCACGTCGCCCTGGAACTGCAGACCCGCGCGGGAACCCCTGTCACCCGGGGCAAGACGCGTTCGGTGCGCGGCCAGCCGGGCGTCTACGACATCCTCTTCACCTATGGCGACGAGACCACGGCCCTTCTGGCCGGACGACTGGCCCTGCAGATTTGCGACGCCCTGCTGCCGGAGGCGCTCGCCGGGATCAGCGGCCTGGACCGGGTCTGCGCGGACAGTCTCGATCCGCGCCTGCCGGGCGCCGTCAGCGCCGATGAAGCCGGGACCATTCTCCGCGACGCGGTGCGCCGGACGGCCTTCGGACCCTCCACCCAGGCCCTCGTCGACGCCGCGAGACGCCGGGGGATTCCTGTCGAACGTCTCAATTCCGGCAGTCTCCTGCGTCTGGGCTGGGGCGCGCGGCAGAGGCGCCTGCGCGCCAGCGTGACGGACCGCACGGGCCTGATCGCGACCGAACTGGCGGGCGACAAGGCCCAGGCCAAGGCCTTGCTCGAGGCCGTGGGCTGTCCGACCGCCCGCGGAGAGGTGGCGCGCACCGCGGACGAGGCCGCCGCCGCCGCCGCACGCCTGGGCGGCAGGGTCGTGGTCAAGCCGCTCGACGGCAACCATGGACGGGGCGTGACGACAGGCCTGGACACGTCCGAGGCCGTCAGGAAGGCCTTCGCCCTCGCCGCGCCCCACGGTCGGCGGGTCATCGTCGAACAGGAGCTTCCGGGCCGGGATTACCGGGTCCTGGTGGTCGACGGCAGGGTCGTCGCCGTCGCCGAGCGCAGGCCGCCCTGCGTCGAGGGCGACGGGCGTCGTTCGGTCGCGGAACTGGTCGAGGCGGTCAACGCCGATCCGCGCCGGGGCGTCGGCCATGAGAACAGCCTGACCCGGATTCGCCTCGACGAGGAGGCGCTGGCGCTTCTGGCCCGCCAGGGCCTGTCGCCCGAAAGTGTTCCGGAGGCCGGCGTCAGGGTCCTGCTCCGGACCGCCGCCAACCTCTCGTCCGGAGGGATGGCGACCGACCGGACCGAAGAGATTCATCCGGCCAACGCCGCCATCGCGCGGCGGGCCGCCCTGGCCCTTGGGCTCGACGTGGCCGGGGTGGATCTTCTGGCCCCGGACATCCGCCGTTCGGTGCGCGACACCGGCGGCGGCGTGGTCGAGGTCAATGCGGCGCCGGGATTGCGCATGCATCTGTCGCCTTCCGAAGGCGAGGCGAGGGATGTCGCCCGGCCGATCGTCGAGATGATGTTCCCGCGGGGCGTCCGGTCCCGCATTCCTGTCATCGCGGTGACCGGCACCAACGGAAAGTCGACCGTGGGCCGGATGATCGCCCATGTGCTGCAGGCGGAAGGACGGACCGTGGGCCTGACCAACACCAGCGGCGTCTATGTCGACGGAGAACGAATCCGCGCCGGCGACGCCAGCGGTCCGCGCAGCGCCCGGATGGTGCTCAGTGATCCCGTCGTCGACGTCGCGGTGCTCGAGTGCGCCCGGGGCGGCATCCTGCGCGAGGGCCTCGCCTTCGACCGCTGCGACGTCGGCTGCGTCCTCAACGTCCAGCCCGACCACCTGGGGCTCAAGGGGGTGGACACGCTGGAGGATCTGGCGAAGGTCAAGTCGGTCGTGGCCGAGGCCGTGTCCCGACGGGGATTGAGCGTCCTCAACGCCGATGATCCGCTCACCCTGCGCATGGCGCGCCATGCCGGCGGCCGGGTCTGCTGGTTCTCCATGAGGGGCGGCGCCGAGACGCCGGGCTTCCTGCTCAAGCACGTGGCCGAAGGCGGGGCCGCGGTCCTCTATGACGCCGCAAGCGGCGTGCTCGAGCTTCACGACCGGGGCGATCGCCGCCGGCTGGCCCATGCGGCCGAACTGCCCTCGACCCTGGGCGGGGCGGCGGCCTTCAATGTGGCGAACAGCCTGGCGGCTGCGGCGGCCTGCTACGGCGTGGGCGTGCCTCCGGAGCGCATCGGCCGGGCCCTCGCCGGCTTCACG
This sequence comes from Candidatus Brevundimonas phytovorans, assembly GCA_029203145.1. Lineage (NCBI taxonomy): Bacteria > Pseudomonadati > Pseudomonadota > Alphaproteobacteria > Caulobacterales > Caulobacteraceae > Brevundimonas > Candidatus Brevundimonas phytovorans. The sequence goes on along the minus strand of CP119309.1, from coordinate 1,738,428 downwards.
TCCAGCTACGAGCAGAATCCCGGTCGCCTCAACATCTGCGACCGGCACGGCTTCCGGGTCATCATGGACTACGCCCACAATCCGGACGGCCTTCGGGCGCTCGGCGGCCTCGTGGCCGCGATCCGTCCCGCCGGCGGCCGGACGATCGCCATGATCAGCATCCCCGGCGACCGGCGGACGCAGGAGATCGTCGCCATGGGCGAGATCAGCGCCGGCTTCTTCGACGAGGTCGTCTTCCGGGAGACGCCCGACAACCGCGGCCGTCCCGCGGGAGAAGTGATCCGCCTGCTTGGCGAAGGGGCGCTGCGCAGCGGAGCGGACGCATCGCGTTTCCGCGGCGTGCAGAAGGAGGAGGAGGCCGTGGCCGCATGTCTTGAGGCGGCGCGACCCGGGGACCTTGTCGTCCTGACGCCGACCCGCATCGAGGCGGTGTGGGCGCAGGTCCAGGCCTTCCGCCCCGCCTTGCCTTCCTCGGCCCTGGGCCTGAATGCGCCCGGCGTCGTCCTGGAGCCTCCTCATGGGTGAGGGCCCTCTGATCATCATCGGCGGGCATGAGGACAAGACCGGCGAGCGGGTCATCCTCAACGAGGTTGCCCGGCGCCTCGACGGCGGCAAGTTGGTGATCGCGACCATCGCCTCCCATGAACCCGAAGGCTATTTCGACAGCTATCGGGAAGGCTTCAAGGGCCTCGGCGTCGGTGAACTGATCGAGCTCTACGTCGAGGACCGCGCCGAGAGCCATGAGCGGGACCTTCTCGACCGGCTTGACGGCGCCGCCGGCGTCTTCTTCAGCGGCGGCGACCAGCTCAGGCTGGCCAGCCAGATCGGCGACACGCCGATCGAACGACGCATTCGCGATCTCCATGCGCGCGGCGGCGTGATCGCGGGGACGTCGGCGGGGGCTTCGGTGATGAGCGAGACCATGCTGGTGAAGGGACCGAGCGCGGAGACCTACAGGATCGGCGAGGTGCACATGGCTCCCGGACTGGGCCTGCTCCCCAATGTCATCATCGACCAGCATTTCGCCGAAAGGGGAAGGTTCGGCCGGCTGCTGGGCGCGGTGGCCCACAATCCGCGGATCATGGGGCTGGGCATCGACGAAAACACGGCTGTGGTGGTCGAGCACGGGCGGTTGAGGGTGCTCGGCGACGGCGCCGTCTATGTCGTCGACGGGGAGGATGCGACCCATTCCAATATCTCTGAAGGCGGCGCCGAGGACGCCCTGTCCATGTTCGACGTGCGCCTCCACGTCCTGGCCCGGGACGACGGCTTCGACCTCGCCCGCCGTCGTCCGCAGCGCGCGACCCCCGAAGAGACGGGCGGGAGCGGCGATCCGCAGTGACCTGAACCCGACACGCCGGCCCCAGCGCTCGTCGCGGGGGTTAGCCTCCTGAACCGACTGCAAGGAGGGACGCCGACATGACCAATGCAGACGACGTCTGGCGCGACGTCTTCGTCACGGGCCTCAAGAACGCCCATGCCGTGGAAAACCAGGCCCTGGCCCTGATGGATCGCCAGATCGACCGCGCGCGAAACTTCACCGAGGTCGCCGACCGGTTGAAGGCCCACCGTCGTGAGACCGAGGGACAGATCCTCCGCCTGGAGACCCTGCTGGACGGCTTCGACGAGAAGCCGTCCGGGCTCAAGGACGCTGCGCTCTCGCTCGGCGGCAATCTGGCGGCCATGAGCCACAGCTTCGCCGAGGACGAGATCCTGAAGAACGCCTTCGCCAACTACGCCTTCGAGAACTTCGAGGCGGCCTCCTACCGGGCCCTGATCCTTCTGGCTGAGAGCGGGGGCTATTCGGCGGCCTATGACCCCCTCGCCGCCACCCTGGAGGAGGAGGTGCGCATGGCGCGCTGGGTCAACGACAGCCTGCCCATGCTGGTCGAGAAACACCTCGAGCTCAGGCGCGCCGGCGAGAAGGCCAGCCGCTGAGCCATCAGACGAACTCTGGCTTTATTTTCTTTTTTATCAACCGGATGACGACATCATGTTCATGCATAACAAGAAGCTGATGTATACGGTTCGGGTCGCCGAACCCAACCCGGCCCTCGCCACGCTGATGCTCGAACAGTTCGGCGGACCCCAGGGCGAGCTTGCCGCCGCCATGCGCTACTTCACCCAGGGACTGGCCGACGAGGACGTCGGCCGCCGCGACATGCTGATGGACATCGCCACGGAGGAGCTGAGCCACCTGGAGATCATCGGCTCGATCGTCGCCATGCTCAACCGCGGGGCCAAGGGAAGGCTCGCCGAGGCCGCCGAGGAGGAAGCGGACCTCTACGCCGGCATGACCTCGGGCGGCGAAAGCCACACCATGTCCATCCTCTATGGGGGCGGCACGGCTCTGATCAACTCCGCCGGCGTGCCCTGGACGGCGGCCTATATCGACTCCATCGGGGATCCGGCCTGCGATCTGCGCTCCAATATCGCGGCCGAGTCCCGGGCCAAGATCGTCTATGAGCGGTTGATCAACATCACCGACGATCCGGGGATCAAGGACGCCCTGACCTTCCTCATGACGCGCGAAGTGGCCCACCAGAAGTCCTTCGAGAAGGCCCTCTACGCCATCCCCGCCAACTTCCCGCCTGGCAAGCTTCCGGGCCATCCGGACTTTGCCGACAAATATTACAACATGTCCCAGGGGGAGGGGGATGCGAGAGGCGCCTGGAACGAAGGCGAGCAGTGGGAGGTCGTCGATGATCGCGACGCCCAGGCGGCGGTGGACGGCGGCGCGGGGGACGCCTCGGTCAAGCTGTCGGCGGCCGACAAGAAGACGGTGCAGGCCTTTGCGGCCCGCACCCGGTCCGACCCTTCGGCCGATCCGATCACCGGAGCCGATCTCGGCGCCGGCCCGGGAGCCGGCCGAACCACGCCCCTGGAAGCCCAGTCCTGATTGCGGATCGAGGCGTCCTGCGGGGCGCCCTCGCCAGGGGCCTCGCGGAGGCGTCAGACCGGCCGCCCGCCGCGCGCAAGGTCTCGGCGGTCTCAAGGGAGCGACGACAGGGTGAAGCCAGCACGACTTCGGGGCGTTCGTGAGCCGGAAGGTTCGCGAACCAGGTTCCGGGGGCGCGGGCCTGCACTAGGCCCTGGGGGCTCAGCGGGACGTCCGCGTCCCGCATTTCCAGCTGGATGCGATCATGGCCGGCAACCTCGAGCGCGACATCGCCGACGCCTTGCCCGTGGCGAACCGGCCAGAGGGCTGCGGCTCAGCGGGACCGGTCAGCCCTCGCGGCCGGTGTCGCGTTGGGGGCGATCGGCGAGCCTGAACCTCGGCCGCCGCATCTTGCCCGCACGTGGAGGAGCGCCGGTGCGGCTCGACGGGCTCAGGCCGCCTCGGCCAGCGCAGGGACGGGCGGAGCGGAATGGACGACGTCCTGACCGCATGTGTTCGGAAGAGGGCCCGGCGCAACCGGCTCCGGGCGCTTCGCCGGAGCCGCCGCAGGGCAGGGCGGCGACGTGAAGACATAGAAGCCGCGGTCGGCCATGGCGGCGAAGAAGTCCTGATCGTAGACGCGATCCGCAAACATCGAAGCTGACAGTCTCCCTTCTGTCCATCGGGAGGGCGTAACGAGACCCATGCGGCGGCGTTCCATGGGTCCGGCTTCCGACTCTTTGAGCGCGAACCTCAATCGCCTGCAGCTCGCTCAAGGGGCGCCTCGGCGCCCGTCATTCGCGGGTCGGGTCGCTTTTCCTGATTTCTCAGAAACCCGGTCAATGCCGTGGCGAGGTAGACAAGGGCCAGGAGCAGAAGGAGGAGGCCTCCGAACTGCAGGAGCCGCCGGGGGTTGCGCAGGACTGGCGGCTTGTCGGCGGATTTCATCGGAGCGCCTTCCTTCTGGCCGGGTGTTCGTGGGTTCAAGCGCCCGGAGCCCTCGCCTGTTCCCGGGGGAGCCGCTGGCTCGCCGATCCGCCGTTTCGAGGACGCCTCCGGAACGCGTGGGCCGCCGAAGCGCTACCGGGGAGCAGCGAGCCGCCGGACGCCCTCGTCCTTCGCGGTCGTACAGACAATCCCGAGCCAGATGAGGAATGGACATGAAATTCTATGAGATCATCGTCGCCGACGCCCATGGCGCCGAGCGCAAGCTGAGGGTGCCTTCTCCGACGGACGCCCAGGCGGCGGACGCCGCCGCCCCCTTGTTGAACAGCGGGGACTCCATTCTTTCGATCCGCGAGACGCCCGACGACGGCCTTCAGAGAACCGACGGTCCGCCCCCCAAGACTCAGGCGGAGGAGCTCGCGCCGACCACGCCCGGCATGGCGTCCCGTCGCGATGCTTCGTGATCCATGCAGGCCGTCCCGGCGGAGACCCCCGGTGAGATGAAGCTTCGCGTCGGCACGGCGGGCTGGGCCATACCGGCCGGGGTGAAAGATCGGTTTCCTGTCGAGGGGAGCGGGCTCGAACGCTACGCCGGCCGGCTCGGCGCCGTGGAGATCAACTCCACCTTCTACCGCCGCCACCGGGTCTCGACCTTTGAACGCTGGGCCGCCGCCACGCCGCCGGATTTTCGGTTCGCCGTCAAGGCGCCGCGCGAGATCACGCACCGTCGCAAGCTGGAGAACTGCGAAGGCCTGCTCGCGGACCTGGCCGCCGATCTCAGGGGGCTCGGCGACCGCCTTGGGCCGGTCCTGATCCAGACGCCGCCCGGCCTGGCCTTTGACGAGACCCGGACAGGTTCCTTCCTGCACGCCTGCTGCGCCCTGCTTGAGGCGTCGATCGTTCTGGAGCCGCGACATCCTTCCTGGTTCACGGCCTCGGCGGATGACTGGCTCGCCTCGCGCCAGGTCGCGCGCGTCGCGGCCGATCCGGAGCCGGCGCCGGGCGCGGGCCGGCCTGGCGGTGCCGCAGGCATGGTGTATTTTCGTCTTCACGGCAGTCCGGACATGTATCGCTCGGCCTACGGGGGCGAGCGGCTCAAGGCCATCCTGCAAAGGGTCATGGCGGCGGGCGCTGCCGGGGCCGAGCGCTGGGTCGTCTTCGACAACACCGCCTCGGGCGAGGCCGCCGCGGACGCGCTGGCGCTCGCTGCTCTGGCGGGCGCCGTCTAGTCGCCGGTGTGGTCGTGGGGGGCGGCGACCGGCTTGGATTCGGGCGACTCGCGCTGCCTCAGGAAGATCGACAGGACCACCAGCACCGCCGTGGACAGGAACTCGCTCTGCCAGTTCTGGAAGGACTCGAACCAGAGCTGCGGGTCGGCGAGATAGGCGAGGGCGCCCTTCGCGGCTTCTCCATGCTGCCGCGCCTCTTCGCCGGCCGCTCGCGCGCTCTGGGTCCAGTGGACGAGGAAGGAGAGGAGGAAAAGCAGGATCAGCGCCAGACCCAGGGAACGTGCGTAGACCGCGCGTGAGAAGGCGCCCCAGCGCAGCGGCGCGGGCGCGCCCGGCTTGTCGGCCTGGGTCTCAAGATCGGCGTCGCGGGGCGGCGCCTCCGGGTCGCGGGATTCTGACGAGCCCTTCTGGATCAGAAAGGCGGTCAGGACCACATAGGCCGCCATCTGCAGGAACTCGCTCTCCCAGTTTTCGAAGACGGTCGACAGGAAGGGGGCGCTTCCCAGGTATGCCATCAGCGTGCCGCCGTCCTGGCCGTGTCGCAGGGCCTCCGCCGTCTCAACGCGCCAGCCCGCGAGGGCGTGGCCCAGGATGCTGATGGCGAAGAAGAGCGTCAGGACAAGGGTCAGGCTGTTGTCTCGCAAGAAGCGCATGGGGCCTCCGGTTCCTCCATGAAAGACGTCGCTTGACGGCCAGGGCTCCTGTGACGCGCCAAGCGCCGCAAGGGCTCCCTGTGTCGGGTAGAGAGCGTGTGAAACGGACCTCTGCGACAGGGATTGCCCTGTCTCACCGCAAGGACGCCCCTCATGAACGCCCAGCAGTCCGGAGCGCTTTCGCTCGCCTCCATCGCCCTCAACCTGACCCTGCTCGACACCCTCGTGGAGAAGGGACTTCTCGACCAGGAGGAGGTGCGGCGCCTCTTGCTCCAGGCGGACGACAAGGTCGGGAAAAGCCCGTCCATGGAGGTCACCCGGGGCTTTCTCGCCGGTCTCCGTCGTGATCTGGGTCTAGACCAAGCCTAGGAGCCCCGCCGCCGCTCGAACGGGGCGACGGGGCGAGCGCAGGCTTCGCCTTGGCGCTCTCGGCGGACCAAGACCCCCAGCGCTCGGCCGGCGGGTTTCCAACGGACACGCCCCTGCGCAGGTTCCGGCGGGGCGCAGGCGGTCCGGATGGTCCTTGTGTCGCCTTTCCGACAGTGTCGGGCAGCCCCGCTGCGCCGGGCTCGCAGGGGCCTCGTCGTGACCGGTAGCGGTCGCTGGAAACCCCCCGGCCCGACGCGCGCTTCGTCTGTCACATCCACAAGGAGCTCATGACCATGCGACACGCCCCGACCTTCGCCGCCGCCGCCGCCGCCGCCACGCTTCTGTCCGCATGCAGCCCGCAGGGCGGAAACGAAGCGGTCGACAAGGCCCAGGACGCGGTCTCCGCACCCGTCGGCCAGACCTCGGCCGCGACCATGGGGAGCAACCTCGTCAGCGCCTATGTGCCCGGCGCGGCCATGGGAGACATGTATGAGATCCAGGCGGCCGACATCGCCCTGGAGCGCGCCAAGCGGGCCGACGTCAAGGCCCTGGCCCAGATGATCAAGACCGATCACACCGCCGCCGCCGCCGCCCTCAAGACGGCCGCCGCCTCCGCGGCTCCGGATGTCGCGCCGCCCGCCGAGCTGGACCAGCGTCGCAAGGGCCTGCTGGACAATCTGAGATCGGCGGGCGTGGCGGACTTCGACAAGGTCTATATCGACCAGCAGGTGGCGGCCCACCAGGAGGCCGTGACCCTCCATCGCGGATTCGCCGACAATACGGATGCGCCGGCCCTGGCCACCCACGCACGGACCGTCCTGCCGAAGATCGAGGCTCACCTGCAGAAGGCCCAGGAGATCCAGGCCGCGATTTCCGGCTAGGCGACATGGCGCCCAGGCTGAAGGTCTTTGAATGGTCAGACGGGTTTCACCGTTTCACGGTGGCGGCCCCATCCCGGCCCAAGGCCCTGGCCGCCTGGGGCATTCAGCAGGACATCTTCGCTTCCGGGCTCGCCAGGGAGGCGCCCGAAGCCGAGGACGCCGAAGCGGCGCGGGCGCGCCCTGGTGAGGTCGTCGAGCGGGGGCTGGCGGTTGATGTCGGCCAGGCCGGTCCCCGGGCGGCGCGGCGGAAGGCGCGCAAGCGACCGACCGCGGCGGAGCAGCGTCGGGTTCGGAGCCTCGAGAACGAACTGGAGGCGCTTGATCGGGCTCACGCCGACAGCGCAGAGGCTGTTCGCGTCGAGATGAAAAACCTTGAAGCGCGGGCCGCCGATGAGAAGGCGCAGTTTGACCAGACACGGACCAAGCTTGTTCGCGAGCTGGCCAAGGCGCGCGGGAAACTATGATGGGCGGAGGCGGCCGCGCCTCCCCGGAACCGGAGAGAACCCATGCAGACACAGCCGACAAGCACTGACGCGGACATGGCGTCGACAGGCTTTCTGAACCACGACGTCCATGACGGGGATCATGCCTCCTCGTCCATACAGGCCGTCATGATCAACCGGCCCAGGTCCGAGCTCTACGCCTTCTGGCGAGAGTTCCGGAACCTTCCTCTTTTCATGGCCAATGTCCGGTCCGTCAGCAGCGACGGACGCGACTGGGTCATAGCCGGGCCCGGCGGCATGGATGTCGAACTGGAAACCGAGATCGTCGAAGACCGGCCGGGCGAGAAGATCGCCTGGCGGTCCACGGCGGCGGCGGACGTCGATCACGAGGGCTGGGTCGAGTTCCGCGACAACGCCTTCGGGCGAGGGACCGAGGTCCGCGTCATGATCAGCTATGACCCGCCCGCCGGCGCCGTGGGCAAGCTGGTGGCCAAGGTGATGCAGCGCGAACCGCGCATCCAGGCCCGACGCGAGCTTCGCCGCTTCAAACAGCTGATGGAGACGGGGGAGGTTTCCACCTCCCAGGCTCCCGCCGCCGCGCCCCGCGGCTGAACCTCAAGGACGAATTCCATGCGCGCACTGACCTGGCACGGCAAACACGATGTCCGGGTGGACACGGTCCCCGATCCCGAGATCGTCAATCCCCGCGACGCCATCATCAAGATCACCGCCACCGCCATCTGCGGCTCGGACCTTCACCTCTATGACAGCGTCATCCCCGGCATGCACCGCGGCGACATCCTCGGCCACGAGTTCATGGGCGAGGTGGTCGAGGTGGGGCGCGGAAACACCAGCCTGCGGGTCGGGCAGAAGGTGGTGGTCCCCTTCGTCATCGCCTGCGGCCAGTGCTTCTTCTGCGGAAAGGAGCAGTATTCCGCCTGCGACAACTCCAACCCCGCCGACAAGTCCGACGCCTCCGAGGTCGCCTACGGCTACCCGGCGGCGGGGCTGTTCGGCTATTCGCACCTGACCGGCGGCTATGCGGGCGGGCAGGCGGAGTACGCCCGCATTCCCTATTCGGACGTCGGACCTATCGTCGTGCCTGACGGCATCGAGGACGAGAGGGTGCTCTTCCTGTCTGACATCTTCCCCACCGGCTGGATGGCGGCGGAAAACGCCGGGATCGAGCCGGGCGACACGGTGGTGGTCTGGGGGTGCGGGCCCGTCGGCCTGTTCACGATCAAGAGCGCCATCCACATGGGCGCGGCGCGGGTGATCGCCATCGACCACCATCCGCGCCGTCTCGCCCTGGCGAAACAGAACGGCGCCGAGGTGCTCAACTATCACGAGGTCAAGGTGCTGGAAGCGCTCAAGGAGATGACGGCGGGCATCGGACCCGACGCCTGCATCGACGCCGTGGGCATGGAGGCGCATGGTTTCGCGCCGGACAACATCATCGACGCCGTCAAGCAGGAGACGAAACTGGGCACGGACCGTCAGCACGTCCTGCGCGAGGCCATCATGGCCTGCCGCAAGGGCGGGCGCATCTCCATGCCGGGGGTCTACGGGGGGATCGGCGACAAGCTGCCGATCGGCGCCTTCATGCAGAAGGGACTGACCCTGAAGACCGGCCAGACCCATGTGCAGAAATACCTGCCGAAACTGCTGGAGCTGGTGATGGACGGCCAGATCGACACCACAGACCTGATCAGCCATCGCCTTCCGCTCGAGGAGGCGGCGACGGCCTACAAGAACTTCCACGACAATCCCAATGAGTGGACCAAGGTCGTCCTCAAACCCTGAGCCGCCTCAGGACGCCCGGCTCGTCGGCGAACAGGACGAAGGCCCGTCTCCGGTGGAGACGGGCCTCGATGGCGGAGCCTTGCGGCTCGACGCGGTCGGATGAAGGCGGGCGGTCGGGCTAGTCCGGACCCAGGCGACGGGCCCAGCGGGCTTCGTCGCTCGAAGGACCGAGGCGTTTATTGGCGATTGTCGCGTTCATGGCGCTTCTCCTCGCTGGACGCCTGCCGTGTCGAACGCGCCTCGGCCGAATGACCCTTGTGCACATCCTTCTCGCCTCCGCCGCCCGAGACCTGGTTTCGGGGCGACAGATGATCGGGATCTTCGGCGTCCTTCACTACGGGATCGGGCTGCGGGGCCTGCCGGTTCTGGTGACTTGAGCCCGGGCCGCCCCAGCGGTCGGCGTCCTTGTCTCGGTCCATTGACGTGTCTCCCTCTGTTGGTCCACGCCTGTCGAACCGTCGGCATGACGCCGTGTTCCTACTGTCGGGCAGCGGGCCCTGGCGGTCTTCGCGGAACCCGTTTCGGTCCCTTGTCAGGGCGGGCGCCCTGGTCGCGTGGTGTTCAACGGTTGCTGACGGGCAGGATATCAGTTCCGGCTTTGTTCTCTTTCTGCTAGGCGTGGCGAATGGACGTCGCCGCGCTTCGTAAGATCATCCATGTGGATATGGACGCCTTCTTCGCCTCGGTGGAGCAGAGGGATGATCCGGCCCTGCGCGGACGGCCGGTGGCCGTAGGCCACGCCGCTTCGCGCGGCGTGGTCGCCGCCGCCAGCTATGAGGCGCGCAGGTTCGGCGTGCGGTCGGCCATGCCGTCGAGCACGGCCTTGCGGAAATGCCCTGAGCTGATCTTCGTACCGCCCCGTTTCGAGGTCTATCGCGCTGTCTCGGCGCAGATCCACGCCATCTTCGCCGACTATACGCGCCTGATTGAACCCCTGTCCCTGGACGAGGCCTATCTCGACGTCACCGCCAATATCCGGGGACTGCCGACGGCGTCGGCGACGGCCGAGGAGATCCGCGCGCGCATCCTTGAGGAGACCGGCCTGACGGCGTCCGCCGGGATTTCCTACAACAAGTTCCTGGCCAAGCTGGCCTCGGACCAGCGCAAGCCCAATGGCCAGTTCGTGGTCCCGCCGGGGAGAGGGGAGACCTTCGTCGAGGGCCTGCCGGTCAAGCGTTTCCATGGCGTCGGGCCGGTGACGGCGGAGAAGATGAACCGCCTGGGCATCGAAACGGGCGCGGACCTGAAGCGTCAGTCTCTGGCCTTCCTGCAGCATCACTTCGGCAAGTCCGGCGCCTGGTACCATGGCGTGGCGCGGGGCGAGGATCAACGACCCGTCAATCCGGATCGCGAGCGCAAGTCGAGCGGATCGGAGACCACCTTCGCCAGCGATCTGGTCGATCCGGCGGCGATCGAGGCCGCTCTGGACGAGATGGCCGACGATGTCTGGGCCTGGTGCGAAAAGGCCGGGTCGCTCGGCCGGACCGTGACGGTGAAGGTCAAGTGGGCGGACTTCCAGCAATCGACCCGAAGCCGCTCCTTCAATGAGCCGGTCGCCTCGAAGGCGCGGTTGCGCGAGATCGCCCGCCTGCTGGTGCGGTCCCTCTATCCTCCGACCAGAGGCGTGCGCCTGGTCGGGGTGACCCTGTCCAATCTGGAGAAGGGCTCGCCGAAGCCTGACTTGGGCGAACTGGCGCTGTGACGGCCATGCTTCAGGCCGATCTGTTCGGCCACGTCCGCGCGCCTGCCGTTCCGCCGGGCTTTGACTACTGGCCGGAGGTCCTGACCGAGGCGGAGCAGGCGGCGGTGGTCGAGCAATTGCAGGGGCTGGACTTCAGCCCCTATGAGCACATGGGCTACCAGGGCTTCCGGCGGATCGCCGCCTTCGGACGTCGCTACGACCTGGAGCGGGGCCGGCTGGAAGCCGCGGATCCCTGGCCGGCGTTTCTGCAAGACCTGCTGCGACGTCTGACGGGACGGATCGATCTGGACGAGGCGGCTTTCGTCCAGGCTCTGGTCAATGAATACGCTCCCGGAGCCGGCATCGGCTGGCACCGGGATCGGCCGGTTTACGGGGAGATCCTCGGCGTCTCCTTTCTCGCGCCCTGCGTCATGCGCCTGCGCCGGAAAGACGGGCCAGGATGGAGCCGGTCAGCCGCGCCCCTGGCGTCTGGATCGGCCTATCGACTGTCAGGCGAGGCGCGGAGGGATTGGGAGCATTCGATCTCGCCGATGACGGCCCTGCGCTATTCGATCACCTTCAGGACCCTGGCCTGACCGCAGAGCCTAGCTGGCCAGGATGTCAGCGGCTTCGGGATGGCGCTGGGCCAGGCGGGAGGCCCAGTCCGCAGACATCGGGCGAGCCTGGCGCGCCTCGCGGGGGCGCGCCAGGACGAGGGCGGCCGCCTCCCTGTGAGCGGGCCAGTCCATCAGAAGACGCATGGCGGCCTCGAAGTCAGGGTGGCTGGAGGCATGGGCGAAGGCGCGGTCCAGGGCCTCGACGTCGTCGAAATCGGGCAGGCGCGAGAGGTAGTCGCGCAGAACCGGGGCCGCCAGGTCGCGCTCGAACAGGGTCCACCGCAAGTCCTGGGCTTCCTGGCGGTTTCCTTCGGCCTCGAGCACGTCGATGGAGGCGGCTTCCCAGGCCGGGGTCAGACGGGGCGCGCCCTCCTTCGGGTTATGGCCGAAGGTCCAACGCCGGTTGAGCGGGGAGGGGCGCAAGGGGGCTTCCAGGGCGGCGCGGGCTTCGGCGACGCGGCCGGCGTCCAGAAGGCGGCGGGCGATGTCCGCGGCTATGTCGGGGGAACCGGCCTGTTCGGGGGTGACGAGGGACAGCCAGAGATCGAGGTCCCCGGCCCTGTCCGCGAGGCGGCGCAGCAGGTTCCGGCCTGCCGGGGTCTTCCTGGCCGAGGCGTCCAGGCCGTCCAGCAGCCGGCGCGCCGAGACGGGGCCCAGGGCGTCGCCAGCAGCGGAAATCCAGCGTCCATAGTCCTGCGGACGCCGTTCAAGGGCGTCGACCAGATCCTGCAGGGCCTTGTCGCCGCCAGCCTCTGCGAGCGCGAAGAGATCCGGCGCGGCCGCTTCGAAGGCGGCGGGGAGTTCGCCCCGTGTGTCCTTCACGCGGGCGGCCAGGCCCGGATAGAGGTCGAACCAGCGGATGAGGACGGCGAGCGCCTCGGCCGGCGCCTCCGGCGACAGACGCTCGACAATCATCCGGAAGTGGGCGTTGAGGTCCTCGATCAGCTCGGCGCGCTTTCGCCATGACACGCGGGTGCGGGCGGCGGCGAGAGCGGTGATGCGCTTGTCGATCTCCAGGGCCAGGACATCAGGCCCCGCCTCGGCCGCCAGTTCGAGACGAAGGCGGCGCTTCAGGTTCGGGTTTCCGGCGCCGGCCTCGATCAGCAGGTCGGCCAGGCGCGGCGCGCCGAGGTGGATGAGGCTGGCGGCTGACAGCCGCGTCGAGAGTCTTGATTGACGCGCCATGAGGTCCTTTGCGAGGAGGGCGAACCTGCCCGAACCCTTATAACATGCTCATCCTGACGCCTGCCGAAACGGGAGAGGTAGGGTTAAGAGAGGGGTCTTTTAGCGAGATATCCGTTCCGACGGCTTCATGGCGCCGCCGGGCCCACTGAAGGCCCGCTCTGATGGTCGGCGCTCAGGCGTGGAAAGTCGACCGTTCCGCGGCTGTGTCGCCGGAAGCCTGGACCGCCCGCTCGATGGCCGCGTAGAGGGTTTCGGGTTGCACCGGCTTGCCGACGAAATCATCCATCCCCGCCGCAGCATATTCTTCCTGCTGATGCTGCAGGGCGTTGGCCGTCAGGGCGAGGATCGGCGTGCGCCGTCGTCCAAGGAAGGTCTCTTCGGCGCGGATCGCGCGCGTGGCGGCGATGCCGTCCATGACGGGCATCTGGACGTCCATGAGGATCACGTCCCAGTGGCGCTGCCGCCAGGCCTCGAGGGCCTCCAGGCCGTTTTCGACAAAATGGCATTCCACATCGACTGGTTCGAGAAGAAGCTCGAGGACCTTGCGATTGATCGGGTGATCCTCCGCCGCCAGGATTTGCAGCGGAACGGGCCGGTCGCCCGGCGGGGTTTCGCAGACGGCGGCCGCAGGCGGGGCGGGTTCCGCCTCTTGCCGAGACCGCGGCGGGGTCCGTTGTTCGGGCAGCGGGAGGACGATTTCAAACCTCATGCCCGCGTCCGGAAGACGTTCGGCGCGAATGTCGCCCTCCATCAGCGCGACGAGATCGGCGCAGAGAGAGAGGCCCAGACCGGCGCCGCCGTGACGGCGCGTCGGGGACTCGTCGAGCTGCACGAACTTCTGGAAAAGCAGCGCCATCTGGTCGGCGGCCACCCCGGGACCGGTGTCGGACACCGCCAGCCGCAAGCCCTGCCGGGCGGGGCGAGCCTCGACCAGTATCCGTCCATGGTCGGTGAATTTGACGGCGTTCGAGATGAGATTGGCCATGATCTGGCGCACCCGCGTTTCATCGCCGACATAGACCTCCGCAAGGTCCGGCGAGGCGGCCAGACGCAGCTCCAGACCCTTGGCCGCCGCCGCGGGTTCGAAGAGGCGGACCAGACGGTCGAGCAGGTCGCGCAGGGCGAAGGGGCGGGAATCCAGAACGAAGTGACCGGCCTCGATCTTGGACAGATCAAGCATGTCGTTGAGCAGGACCCTGAGCGCTTCGCCGGATTCCAGAAGCAGCAGACTCTGCTCGCGCTCGCGCGGCGGCAGGTCGGCGCCCGCGAGCGCTCGCGCCAGACCCAGGACGCCGTTGAGCGGCGTTCTGATCTCATGGCTCATATTGGCGATGAAGGCGCTCTTGGCCCGGCTGGCCGCTTCCGCCTGACGGCGCGCGGCGACCGCCGCCGCCTCGGCGGCGCGCTGGCGCGCCATGGTCCTGGACAATCCCCTGACGGCGGCCACGGTCGCGGCCGCCAGCAGCATGCCGGCCACCAGGAGCTGCACCGCCGCAAGCGGCGAGTCATAGCTGAGGTAGAGGAAGACCGGCAGGCTCAGGAGCAGTCCGATATGGGGCGCCAGCGCCGCCAGGGCGACAGCGCGCGAGCCGCCGGTCGTCATGGCCCCGTTGAGGAGGGCTCCCGAAGCCAGGACCGCGGCGCAGACCAGGCCGAGCGTGTCCAGCGTCATGGCCTGACGCAGGGCGAAGCTGGCGAAGACCAGGTTGCCCGCCAGAACCAGAGCCAGCCCCGGAAACGTCAGACGTCGCCGGAGCCGGGGGGAGGCGCTCCACAGGGCCGTCAGGAAGCGCTCGCCGGCCTGGACGAGAAGATAGGTCCCGGTCCAGGCCAGGGCGAAAAGGGAACCCGTCATGGGCCAGAAGACCAGGGCGATCAGCAGGCCGAACCCGATCCGCGTGCGCCACTGCTCCGCGCGCCGCCTCAGGGCCTCTCCAATCCACCGTCGCTCCATAGGGGTCATGCCGGTCTCTCCTGACGGCGAGGATGGTGGGACGGTCTTCGTCAACAAAACGTTCGACGTCTGCGTGAAGCGGAACAGAGCATGGCCCTTGATCATTGCCGCTACGGAGCTGTGATGCGCTCCATCCTTCGGCGGGCGGACGTCGTCGTCGCAAGGCGCGCGGCGTCCGCCATCTGCCGCTGGAAAGTCCCCCGGTTCCCGGTCGGGGCCCCGCTAATACTGGAACTGGCCCTGTGTCGGGCATCCGACACAGGGAGACGGCGGCCGGCGAGAGCGCTTGACCAAGGAAGGGAGCAGGGAGCGATCCATGTCCTATCTGGTCACCTATGAAGCCGGCGAGAAAGACCTCGCCACCTGCGTGTCCGACGACCGCGCCGCCCTGCGCCTGGCGGCGTTGTTCGAGGCGCAGGGGCTGACAGGCGTGATCATTCAGGACGGGGGAACGGGCGAGGTGTTTTCGCCCGTGGCCTTCCGCCTTCGATGCGGCCAGGGATCACAAGCGACCAGGGGCGTCGACTAGGAGGGGTTTGAGTTGCGCTCATCCAGACCCCGTCTATCGCCAGGTCCCCGGACAGGCGATGGGGCGCTGCGGCGGCGGCCTCGATCCCGCACTCCGGGTGGGCGCCGGCCAGGCCGCTGACGAGAACATGCCGGCGAAGAGGGGATTCTCGCGAACCCTGACGCCGATAAGGCCTTTGCCGAGATAGGCCGGCAGATCGCCGTTCCGCGGCCCGGAAGCGGATTCAGGGCTCAGGGGCGGCGCAGGATGGTCATCCATTCGGCGGAGGCTCCGCCGACTATTTGGGGCCGGTCTCCTTCGACCGCCGTCGATCAGGCGGCCTCTTGAAGATGTCGCCGACCACCGTCGCGTCCGGGCCGTCCGGACCGGCGCGCCTGCGGGACTCGCGGCCAACGCGCTCTACGGCCTCGTCGGATTCGTCGGCTTCGGGCTTGCCGCCCGGCGTCGCGGCGTTGCGCGCCCGTCCTCGGGATTGATCGGATGTCATGGTCGTGCTCCTGCCCGCCTCCCATACAGACGACCTCCCGACAGGAATGGTTCCTTTCCATGCGCGAGACCCAGCTTGTGTCGGGCGCCGGTCTCAGTGGCCTGGCTCCCGGATATCGTCTGCTGCGACACCTGGTCTCGGAGCCTCTCGTCCGTCGTCGCCTCGGTCAGGCGCAGGTCCACGCCTGCATGGCTAACGCGTTTTCTGCGAACGCGCCTCTGGGGCGGGAGCGGCGGGGCGCATTCAAGTCAGGTGGTCCGGTCGATCTTCCCAACATCGGCCTGATCGACGCTGAGGGCGCCCTGCATCTGAAGGATCGCAAGTCCGCCATGATCCTCTCCAGCGGCTAACGTCTGCTTGCGACGCTTGCGCCCAGCCCAGGGCGAACAGGTGAACGGGGCGTGCGCCGGATCTGATCCAGCCCTGGGCCAGGCCAGGCCTCTTCGGACCGGAGGGAAGGAAAGGGCGCTCTGGGGCGCTCCGCTCGGGAGCGCAGGGAGGAATACGCCATGACTTCGCTCGTCGCTTTGGACTGCACCATTCCGGCTACGCCCTATGAGGAGGCGGCGGATCTGGACCTGTTGTCGGCCCTCCTGGAGCGGGACCTGCCGGGGTCGGGTCGGGACGCCGCCGCCGCCCTGATCACCGCCTTTGGGGGCCTGGCGGGGGCGGCCGCCGCGGACGCCGCCGCCCTGGCGCGAGCGGGTCTGCCGCCCGGGGCTGTGGCCAGTTTCGGCAACATCAGGGCCCTGGCCCTGGCCATGGGTCGGGCCGAGGCCT
This sequence comes from Candidatus Brevundimonas phytovorans, assembly GCA_029203145.1. Classification (NCBI taxonomy): domain Bacteria; kingdom Pseudomonadati; phylum Pseudomonadota; class Alphaproteobacteria; order Caulobacterales; family Caulobacteraceae; genus Brevundimonas; species Candidatus Brevundimonas phytovorans. The sequence goes on along the minus strand of CP119309.1, from coordinate 1,721,994 downwards.
GCAGGCGACCCGTCCTCTCGTCCTGGAGCGCGCTCCTGACCTACCTGCGCATCGCTTTGGCCCATGCGCCGCGCGAACAGTTTCGCGCCCTCTACCTCAACAAGCGCAACATCCTGATCCGGGAAGAGCTGCGGGCGGACGGCACTGTCGACCACGCCCCTGTCTTCAATGCGGGGCCCGCGCGGGTGGAGCGTCTGGGGCGGGTTCCGGAAATCCCGGAAACCGAGGCCTACGTAGACCTGGTCCTGTCCTGCTATCTGGCCCTGGCCGCAGGCCGGGACGTCCGGTCCGCCCGGGACTGCCGAAGCCGGGAGAGAAGCCAATGATCCCGGAGCAAGGTCGAGCGGCGCCGGATGACGGGGCGGAAAATCTTCTGACGCGCAAGGAGGCCTCAGCCTTCCTCGCCGCCCTGGGTGTGCGCCTGAAGCCGGCCACCCTGGCTCGCCTCTGGTCCATGGGCGGGAACGGACCGCCATGTCTTCACGTGAGATCGCGTCCCTTCTACCCCCGCGGCCTGTTGCGGGCCTGGGCCCTGGACCAGATTTCCGAAGTCCGCACGTCGGCGCCGGCGGCCGCCCGGGCGCGTCGCCATGGCTGAGGAAGGGATTTCGGGCGAGGAGGGCCCTGCGCCCGAGGGGCGTTTGCTGGTCTGGTCCGAGGTTCGGGCCCTGGTCGGCGTCAGCCGGACCACGGCCTGGCGTTTGCAGCAGACAGGCGGTTTTCCGGCCTCTGTCGCCCTTTCGCCCGGCCGGGTCGGCTGGTGGGAGAGTGAGCTGGAGGCCTGGCGGAAGAACCGCGACAGACGGCGCTGGCGCAGTCCTTCCAGCCCCCGTCTCAAGGGAATGGACCGACGCAGCGGAAAACCCTGTGAGGAGAGCCTGGCTTCGAAGTCTGAGGCGATGAAGTCCAGGGCGACTCCGCGACCCTCGCGAAGGACGCCGAGGTCCGCCGTCCATCCTGATCAGATCGACTTCGACTTCTGATGCGGCCGCGGCGGGCTGGAACGGCCACAGCCTAGCGGCTATGCGCGGCGGGGCGCGCTCGGCTTCCTGTCGCCCGGGCGGCGGCGACTTGCGTCCGCCCCGGTTTCAAGGTCACTGGCGCCATGGGGAAATATGATCCGCTTCGCGACTACCTGAAAAGACAGAAGGTCGACGCTCTCGAGTTGAGCTTCGCCGAGATCGAGCTCAGGCTGCGCGCCATGCTTCCCAAGGGCGCGAGCCTTCCGCAGTGGTGGACCGACGAGGCCGAACCGACGCCCCGTGAGGTTCAGAAGGGCGCCTGGCGAGCAGCGGGATTCGACGCCTGTCTCATCCCCGGCAAGGAACGGGTGAGGTTCAAGCGCAGGCGCTGATCACCAGGAAGGCTCGGCGCCTGCGGCCGGCAAGAGGGCCTTGCCGAAAGCTTCGCGATCGATCCCGCCGAAGAAGGGCTGTTCGGCCTCCGGCTCACGGGACGTCTCTACCGATCCGACCGAGCGATCGCCGTCAAAGACGTAGCCCGTGCGGCCGCCGAAGCGGAGGGCTCCAGCCTCCTGCATCGCCTGGTCGTCCTCGACGGCCTCCAAGACCTTCATTTCGACGTCATGCCGGTCGTCGCCCTCGATGAAACAGAAGTAGATCATGGTTTCTCCTGGACGGGCGGTTCAGCGAGCGAAGCGACGGCCGGCTTCAGCGCGGGGTTCATCGATCCGCAGGGCTCGGGCGAAGGGGGCGACCTGCCAGAGACCCGAAAGCCCGACGAGGATGTAGACGCCGCGGGTGATCGCCGAACCGTCGCCGAAGAGGGCGGATACGAGGTTGAAATCGGAGGCGCCGACGAGGCCCCAGTTCACGGCTCCGATGATGACCAGGACAAGGGTGATGAGATTGACGGCTTTCATGGTCTGCACTCCGTGTGACGTCGATCAATCGGGCCGGGCCCCGCCCTTGTTCCGGCAAGACCGGTATCGGTCACAGACGCAGGCGTCCGCGAACGCCGAGCGGGCCGACCGGCCGGGCGGCTCATGGTCGGGTCGAACTCCCGGGCGAGGTCGGGGATTGGTGTCGTGGGACCAAACTGGATGGAGACGCAGACCCATGATCACGAACCATGAAACCGACGACGCCCGGCACGGCGATCAGCGCGGCCCGCACGCTCCAAAGGCCGGTCATCAGCGCCCGGCCGAGGCGGTCGATAGTCTGGCCGACGACCAGGCGGAAGAACTCCTGATGGACGGTCAGGAGGAGGTGTTTTCGCGAACGGAGATCGAGAGCGGCCGCATTGAACATCATGTCGGCGAGGAGGTAGCCGCCCCAGTGTCGTCTTCCCGACCCAGGTCCGCCGACTAGGAACCTCGGGCCGGGCCATGGCTTCACATCCCATGCCCCATCCCCTTCAGGAAAAGGACGCCCAGTGGCGTCGACGCGGCCAGGGCGCCAGGCCGATCTTCGATCCCGGCACGGCGCCGGCGGGCGCCGACGAAGAGGCCGGAGGCGCCCGCTCGGTCGCCCCTTCCGAAGAGGGTCCTGAGACCCCCTTGCCCACGGAACCTGTGTTCCAGCCGGGAGGCCCCCGTCTCACCCCGACCTTCTGGTACGGATGTGCGGCCGCCATCGGCGTGGTCATGGCCGTGCTCGGTCTCTTGAGTCTTTGAACCGGCGGACCTGAACGAAGGTCTATCCGTCGAGCGGTTCGCGCCCCTTGCCCATATGAAAAGGACCAACATGCCCCGGAATCCCCATGAAGCCTCGGCCAGGGCCGTGCGGAACAAACGGCCGGTCGAGGCCCAGTACGTGCGCCAGGGCCGAAAAGGGTCGCGGATCATGGCGGTTCTCCTGGGAGGCCTGGTGCTGACGGCTGTCGGCTTCGCCGTGGTCTGGGCCTTCTGGGCGGGGCCCTTCGCCTCCGTTCCCGTGGATAACGGCTCCCAGGTCGAAGACGCCGCAGCCTTCCAGGATGAGCCCGGCAGGCGGCTGACGACGGATGCGCCTGTGACGGCCGCCGACGACTCCGCGCCTTCCCGGACGAATGGGGCGTCGCGCGGCGCATCGGGCGCCGCCGCGACGGCGTCACGCTGACGCCGAGATGCAGAGCTTCCTCTTCGAGTCCGACGCAGGGCCTGACGGCAGGACGTTCAGGTGGCGATCGAGCCTCGCCTCAGTGGACGAGGCCCGGGTGGAGGCGGTGCGCACCCTGGGCGAGCTTCTTCGGGACGACGGCGCCGCCTTCTGGAGTTCGCGCGAGGCGCGGATGACGGTCTCATCCCCTCAGGGCGAGGTCCTGTTCCAGCTGGTGCTGAGCTCCGCCGGGGCGCCGGCCCTCACGGATGACCAGAGACGCGAGGATCCGGACGCCTGTCGAAGAGCGCTGTGGGAAATGCGCGAGATCGCCGCCGCCGCCGCGCTCCAGGACAGTCCCATGACTGATCAGGAAGCTCTGCACACCCTCGCCGCCATAGCGGCCTGGGTGCAGATCGAGGCGCCGGCCGACGGCGCGGCCTGCGGGACTGTGATCGATCTCCTGGTCGATCTCACCGCCGGGATCGATATCGACGCCCTGGACGACGCCCAGGCCATGACGCTGTTTCGACAGATCGAGAAGAGCCTGGTCGTCTGAGGGTCGTGGATACCGTCAGTCGGCGAGTTCGATCCAGGTCGGAGCGTGATCGCTCGATTTTTCCCAACCTCGGACCTCGCGATCGACGTTGGAGGCGCGGAGGCGATCGACGAGGGAGGGGCTGACCAGAAGATGGTCGATGCGAAGTCCCGCGTTGCGGGCGTAGGCGTTCCGGAAATAGTCCCAGAAGGTATAGATGGTCGCCTGCGGGTGGTGCAGACGCAGGGCGTCCGTCCAACCCTGGTCGAGCAGGCGGTTGAAGACGCGCCGCGCCTCGGGACGAAAGAGGGCGTCGTCCGTCCAGCGCTCCGGCTTGTAGACGTCCGCAGGGGTCGGGATGATGTTGTAGTCGCCCGCCAGCACCACCGGCGCTCCGGTCTCGATCAGCCGGGCGGCATGGGCGATGAAGGCCTCCGCCCAGGCGAGCTTGTAATCAAAGCGGGGGCCGGGCGCCGGATTTCCATTGGGCAGATAGAGGCAGCCCACGAGAACGCCGTTTATCGCAGCTTCGATGTAACGGCTCTGGCTCGGGTCAGGGTCGTCGGGAAGGCCGCGTCGGGTTTCGTGGATGGCCATTCCCTTCGCCAGAACGGCGACCCCGTTCCAGCTTTTCTGACCCAGCCATATCGCCTCATAGCCGAGGTCGCCGAGGGCTTGCGCGGGGAAGTTAGCCTGCTGGGCCTTGAGCTCCTGCAAGCAGACAACGTCCGGACGCGTGGACTCCAGCCAGCGGAGCAGCACCGGCGCCCGGCCGTTGACCCCGTTGACGTTGAAGGTGGCGATCCTCACCGCGGAAGCGTTCCGGATCGAGAAGGTCGGCGGCGCCGATCATCCGAAGAGGCCTTTGGAGGGAGGAGCGGAAGGACCATGGCCTTTAAAAGCGGCTGGAGCAGAGCTGTTCCGCCACGCCGGGGATGCCTCAGGAATGGGTGTCGGGCTTGGCGGGGGCCGTGACCGTCACGCGCCAGATCTCGCGGCCGCCTGCATTCTGGACGACAAGGTCGAAGCCGAAGGGCGCCGGGGCGGCCGTAGACTGTTCGGCCAGCAGCTCGGCGGCGAAGCGGACCCCTTCGCGGTAGGCGACATCGTCCGAGGCGGCCTCGTTCTCGAGCACCAGTTCCTTGTCCGGTTGGGTGACGATATATCTGTAAAGCGCCATGATGGACATCTATACGCGGGAACGTGAAGATCGGATGATTTCGGGCCAGACGCCGACCCAGGGGCTGATCGCCAGACTCGAGCGGCGGGACAGGATCAGTCCCGACGAGCGGGTCGCGCTGGAACAGGCGCTCGACGCCCCCGTCCTGCATCGCGCGGGCGAAATGATCCTCCAGTCAGGCGCCCGTCCTTCGAGCTGCCGCCTGCTCGTTTCCGGGCTCGTCGCCCGCATCAAGGATTTCCAGAGCGGCGCGCGCTCCATCGCCCAGCTTAGCGTAGCTGGAGATTTTCTCGACCTGCACGGCTTGGTCATGAAACAGGTGGACCATGGCGTCCTGGCGCTGACCGACTGCATCACCGCGTCCCTGCCTCACCGCACTTTGGCGGATATGATCGAGACCCATCCGCACCTCGGTCGGCTGTTCATGCTGGAGCTGGCCGTCGACGGGGCCATCCAGCGCGAGTGGTTTCACCGACTCGGGCGCCAGGATGCGCTCGGGCGGATGGCTCACCTCCTGTGCGAGCTCGACGCCCGGATCGCTATGGCGGGACTGGGGAACGAGGACGGATTCAGCCTGACCATGACCCAGGAAGATTTCGCGGACTGCCTCGGGCTTTCATCGGTGCACGTGAACCGGACGCTCGCCGAGTTGCGCTCTCGCGGCCTGGCGTGCTGGCGGGCCGGGTGGGTCGAAATCCATGACCGCGCCGGGCTGGTCGCCCTGGCGGGCTTCGATCCGAACTATCTTCGTCCGGACGCCGCGCCGATCTAGGAAGCGCGGCGGATCAGTCGGTCTGGGCGATCCTCAGTCTGTGGCCTGGAGCGACGCCCCGCTGCAGATAGGCCGGCTCGAAATCGGCCAGACCGACCAGCTGTTCCCAGTCCAGGACCTGAGCGGACCGGCTCGCCAGTGTCGCCACGGATCGGAGGGCCTTCAGAGTCCGGTTGACGTGAACGGAGGTCATCCCCGTCGCGTCGGCGATCTGGTTCTGGGTCAGGGGAAATTCGAAAGAGTCCGTGCCGTTTTCGCGGACGCCCTGGCGCGTCGCGATCTCGCAGATGAGATGGGCGATACGCCCAACGGCGTCCCGCCGACCTATGTTCACGACCCACTGCGACAGGATGGCTGCGTCGACCATGCAGTCCCGCCAGAACGCCTCGGCCAGGGCGGGGTGCCGGGCGGCCGCCGATCGCAGGGCCTGGTGAGGGATTTTGAGGACCTTCGTCCGGCAAAGGGCCTGCAGGGCGGAGGTCGCGCGGGGCTCCACCACGGACTGCAGATTGGCCATGTCGCCGGGAACGTGAAGCGCGGTGATCTGCCGGTCTCCGCGGGCGTTCTGGCCGAAACGTCCCAGCGCCCCCGTGACGACCAGGCTGGCGAATTCCGTCATCTCGCCCAGGGCGACATGGTCGATGTTCGCCTCCAGCTCGGATGGAAAGGCGGGCAGGTCCAGTACGGCCTGCTGTTCGACGGGCGTGAGCTGGGAGCGAAGGTTGAGACGGTTCAGAAAAACCTGAAGCCCGGCGCGGTTCTGATGAGGCAAACGATCACTCCGCCATGCAGCGGGAACGTGCGCCCACGGCTGTCGAGGCCTGCGGGCTCTTCTCGACATTGAGTCACCATGATCTGCGGGAGAAACGGCCGCACTAACCTATGATATAAAACGCCTGGCGTCGGATAGCGGGGGCGGCAAATCGCCGGAAAGCCGATCTTTCGCCAGAGGCAGGCTCAGGTGAAAACCAGACCGTCCGGTTCGAAGCCAAGAAGGGTCCCGCCGGAGCGCGACGGCGCCGCCTCCTCGCGGCTCGATTGCACGCCGGAGCGGGCAAGGATCAAGGGCGCCCGGCCAAGTTCGGGCTTAAGCAGGCAAGGCGAGGATAAGCCGCGTCGAAGTGTCCGGTACCGGACACCCAGAACCGTCAGCGGAAGAGGACATTTACAGTCGGCAATCACTTCGGGAGGTGAATTGTAATGCGGCTCGGCGACGTGTCAGCCCCTCTTCGGCGCGTCCCGGGCCGCATTTTGCGGGCGAACGCGGGAGAGCGGGGATGTTGAGGAAATCGGCTATAGAGAGGGCCTTCGAACTGGCGGATTCGGGTCGCTTCGCAATCCCCAGCGCAATACGAAAGGCCATGATCTCCGAAGGTTATACCCAGTCGGATGTCTTCACCCTCGAAGGTCGTGCGACCTGGACGCAGCTTCGCCGTCGGTGTCTGGCCGCCGCTGAACGGAGCGCGCGCTCCGGCAGCGCCTCCGCCGGGGATTCCAGCAATCCCGGTCGAGGAGCGGCGGCTTCACGGACGTGACGACGGCGCGCCTGCGGCGGCCGGCTTTTCGAAGTCGCCCGTCTTCTCAAATTCGGGCGTTCCCTCGGTCTTCCCGGAAGCTGCTCTGTAAGACGGCGGGGGCGCAAGATTGTCCGAGGACCTGACCTGTGGCGTGATCCTGACGACACGGCTGGATGTCGAGGAGGAGCGGGGCCGTGTTTTCAGCAGGATCCGATCCGGTTCGTCATCATGGGCGCCGCATCGCCCTCCATCAGAAGTTCGCCCACAATCCTGCCCGAGCTTCTCAGGGCGTCCAGCCTCTCTTCGGCCTGATCCCATTCGCCTGCAGTCAATCGGCAGGAGAGGGTTTTGCCCAGCCATTCGTAGTCGATGAGGAAGGTCTTGTCGGCCATGATGGTTCTCCCCTGATGACGGCGGTGAAGCAGGGATGCGTCCGGACCGAAGGCCGGACGCATCCCTGCTTGTCAGCGGCGGTTTTCCCAGCCTCGACGGGAAGCCTCGGAGTGGCCGCGGGAATCTCCGAACCAGCCGCCATGCCCGCGATCGGAACGTCCCGAGCGATCGTCGTCGTCGCGATCTGAACGACCTCTGCTCTCCCAGCCGCGACGCGCCGCTTCGGCATGACCGCGAGAGTCTCCGTACCAGCCGCGGCCGTCGCCATCATCGTCGTCGCGTCCGCGGTAGGACCGCTCATCGCGGTCGCGGTCCGAAGACGAACTGCGCCCGCGCCCGTCGCCGCGGCCGGAGCGGTCGTCGTCGCTCATGAAGCGGCCCTGGTCGTCACGGTCCCGGTCGGAGGAGGAGTTGCGGCCGCGTCCGCCGCCGCCACGGCCGGAGCGGTCGTCGTCGCTCATGAAGCGGCCCTGATCGTCACGGTCCCGGTCGGAGGAGGAGTTGCGGCCGCGTCCGCCGCCGCCGCGGCCGGAGCGGCCGTCGTCGCTCATGAAGCGGCCCTGGTCGTCACGGTCCCGGTCGGAGGAGGAGTTGCGCCCGCGTCCGCCGCCGCTGCGGCCGGAGCGGTCGTCGTCGCTCATGAAGCGGCCCTGGTCGTCCCGGTCCCGATCGGAGGAGGAGTTGCGCCCGCGTCCGTCGCCGCCGCGGCCGGAGCGGTCGTCGTCGCTCATGAAGCGGCCCTGGTCGTCGCGATCCCGGTCGGACGAGGAACTACGCCCACGTCCGCCGCCGCCGCGGCCGGAGCGGTCGTCGTCGCTCATGAAACGGCCCCGATCGTCCCGATCGCGGTCGTCATCGCCGCGCATGGACCGGCGCTCGTCCCAGCCGTGCCGAGCGGCCTGGGAATGACCGCGGGAATCCCCGTACCAGCCCCGACCGTCGCCATCGTCGTCGTCGTCTCGGAAGCTGCGACCCTCGCCACGGCTGCGCGCGGCCATGGAGTGGCCCTCGGAGTCTCCGAACCAGCCGCCGCGACCACGGCCTCGATCATTGTCGTCCCGGCGGTCGTCGTCACGAGACCGCGAATAGGATCCGCCGCGGCGATCATCATCGTCATCGCTGACGAAACGGCCGCGTTCGTCTCGTTCCGGACCTTGATTTCTGGGCATGCCATACTCCTGGGTTGGGCGATTTTCGCCTTGCAGTTGATGAAACGACACGAGGTGCGACGGGCGCAGCCGGTCGGCCTCCTTCAACAGCCGTCGCTTCCGTTCCTGAAGTCGGCGGCCCAGCGCGGCGGTGTCGACGCCGGCTGCCGTCGCCTTGGCGAACACGCCCGTCCGGGGCGCCTCCTCCTCGGCGACATGGTGTTTGATCTGCTCGGCGAGGACCTTGAACCGGGCGGGCTGGAGCGGATCGTCCTGGCCGCTGGCGAGCAGCTCGATGATCAGCAGCTTGGCGCAGTCATGCTCGACTTGGGCCTCGTCGAGGGCGTCCTCGGTCTCTTCGCCGTCCGCCGCGCGGCAGGCGGGGTAGAAGATTTCTTCTTCGAGCAGGGTATGGAGCGTCAGTTCGGTGCAAGCCTCGCGAATGATCGCCGCCTTGCGCTGGTCGGAGGCGGACTCGAACTCTCCGAACAGGGCCTCCACCCGGCGATGGTCGGCCTTGAGCAGGGCAATGGCGTCGGCCCCCGGGTCGGACGCGATGTCCGGGGTCTTGTCGGCCTTTCGCGGTTGACCGGGTTTTCCCTGGCTCGCGGCGGCCGATGATCCGGCGTCCGTCCCGGTGTCGCCGGGAGAGGCTTTTGCGCCCGCACCAGCCTTTCCCGCTGTCAGGGAGGGATCAGCCGCGCCGGCGGCCGTGGGCGGTTTTGGGGCTGGAGAAGCGGCGTTATTTTCCGGCGTCTGCATGACGGCTCCTGTCGAAAGGGGACAGGGGGCAAATCTGCCTTGCCGATGCGAGTTCCGGCCTCGCCCTTCGGACCCGGATCAGGATCGCAACTGCAAGGCTAAGTCGATCAGTCGGCTTCTTTTCTGTTCGGCATGTGCGGCTTTGCCGATGGAATTCCGATCTGGCGGGCTCGCGGGCCGTAGCTTGACGGCGTTGTTTTCCGTCCGCGCTTCAACGTTTCCGTCAGGGCCTCGCGCTCCAAGGCGGCCTAAATATTTTTTCGTCGGCGACGCTCTATGGAGACCTTATGTCGCATAGGCGTCTCATCCGGATCGGTCGCGAAGGAGGACGTCGGCTGGGGCGTTAAGATTTCGCCGCGCGGGGACCATTGTCCCTGAAGCGCCACTTCATGAACAGCACGCCCGACGCCATGGCCAGGGCGCAGGCGTTTGCGATCGTCACAGGCCAGGCCTCGGTCATGACGCCGTAGATCACCCAGAGGATGAAGCAGGTGACGGTCAGCCCATAGGTCTTCAGGCTCACCGCCGAGGCGTCCCTCTCTTTCCAGATTTTGACGCCTTGGGGCGCAAAGCTGGTGATGGAGCAGACGGCGGCGGCCGAGCCGACGATATTGGCGACGATTTCACTCATAGTGCCGCAACGTCAGGCGTCATCTGCTGTTCCGGGGGCGGACGTTTGCGCGGCACCATGGCCGCTAGGTCCGGCTCTGGAGCGTGGCCAGCTCCTTTTCGCGCAACCAGTTGTGGGCCCTGGTGGCCGCCACGGCGCCGTGGCCCATGGCTACGCTGATCTGATCCAGGCCTTCCACAAGGTCTCCTGCGGCGAAGACGCCTTCCACCCGGCTCTCGAAGACGGAGCCGGACGTCACGCAACCGGACTCGGTGAGGTCGAGTCCGAGCTGCTCCGCCAGGATTGAGCGCGGTCGACACCCCAGGGCTGGGTAGATGACGTCGAACGCCAGCGAAGCGCCTGTGTCGAGACGGACGGTGATGTCGTCGACGCCGGGTTCAAGCGCGAGCAGGGCGCCGGTTTCCAGCCGGATCCCCGCATCGGCCAGGGTCCGGGCCTCGGCGCAAGAGAGTTCAGGGCGGTTGAGCGGCATGAGGGTGACGTTCTGGGAATACGCCCGCAGGAAGAGGGCTTCAGCCGCGCCGTTGGTGTCGCAGCCGATCACCCCTATCCGTTTGCCGATATGCTCATATCCGTCGCAGACCGGGCAGTAGCGCAGCACGCCCGCTCGGATCGCAGCCTCATGGACGGCTTCGGGCAGATCGACTTGGTTGAGATCCACGCCGGTCGCCAGGACGACGGCGCGGCTCACGCGCGTGGAACCGTCTGCGAGATGAAGGCTGAATCCGCCGGCTACGGCCTCGACAGCCGCCACCTCGGCCTCCTGGATGGTCGCGCCGTATTGAACCGCGTGGCGGGTCATGCGTGCGATCAGATCCGGTCCCCCAACGCCCTCAGGAAATCCCGGAGCATTGTGCGTGAGGGGAATGCGCAGGGCCCGGCTCTTGCCGTCGTGCAGCACGAGGACGTTCCGGCGATATCGCGCCAGATAGAGGGCTGCGGTGAGGCCCGCGGGCCCGGCGCCGATGACGACGACATCGGGTTCAAAGGTCGGTTCTGTGTCTGCGGCCATGGTTTCGCTTCGAGGAGGCGCCCCATCCGAACAGATGACAAGGGTCGGCGTTCCATCCCGGCCCTTCCAGGACCGGGGCGACGAAAGCCGTCATACGGAGTGCGGCCGCAGAGAGCTCAGCGAGCGGAAGCGATCAGGGAGCCGCAGTCTGCATCCTCGGCCAGGCCGGGATCGATGAAGCCCAGGAGGGCCGCGACCGGACTGACGAGGGTGGCCAGGGCGCCGACCAGACCGCCCTGCGTCGCCACCGCCGAGGCGTCCACGCCGAGGCGCGGGGAGATGAGGGGGCCTTTGATCGTGATCGGCGCCCAGACGCGCAGGAGGCGCGGCTTCTTGGTTTCGCCGTCGATCCGGAGGTTCATGGTCTCGGCGCCGAGGTCGATGGTTCCCGAACCCTGGGCCAGGACCACGTCCGTGTCGATCACAAGGGTGCGAGAGGTTGCGACGCCGCCGGCCACCTTGAAATCCGCAACCGCGCAGCGAATGCCGGACGTGGACTGATCCCCGGAGAGCAGCTTGCCGAGCCCGGCGCCGACATTGATGCCCAGCAGTTCGGCGAAGGCCGATCGCATCTGACCCTGGGGCGCCACCAGGCTGATGGATCCCTTGGAGTTGGCCGCCAGGTCGTGAATGGATGCGCCTGGCCCCTCCAGCCTGGCCCGCCCCAGAGCGCGTCCCGTCACTGTCGGGGCTCCCCCGCGCGCTGGGATGATCGACTCCAGGGGATAGCCGCTTAGGCGGAAGTCGACGACGCTGTAGGGAATGGACTTGCGGGCGTCGATGCGGGCCGTACCGTTGAGCTCTCCGCGATTGAAGGTGAAGGCGACCGGGTCGAGCTTCAGGATCCCGTCCTTCAGGTCGGCCCCGAGGCTGACCTGGCGGATATCGAAGGCGTTGGCCCGGACCGTACCGGCGCGATAGGACAGAGTTCCGTCCATCGCCCGGAGCCGTTCAGTCTGCAGCGGCGCATCCGGCAGGAGCTTGCCGGGCGCGCCCGAGGTCGCCACCGTCCCCTCGCTGGTGACCCGCGGCCGAGCGCCCAGGACGGCGGCGAGGTCGTCGATGTCCAGAGTGCGGGAGGTCAGTTTCGCGTCGACGCGGCGGCGCTCGCCGACCTTGTTCACCTCGAGGCTTCCGGACAGGTCGGAAGATCCGACCCGCCCGTTGAAATCGTCGAAGCGGAACAGGGCGCCGTCCCGGCTCAGATCGCCCCTCAACCTGTAGGGCGGCGTGTTGGGCGTGGTGATCCCGGTCAGGAGATAGATGTCGGCCAGGTCCTGGCCCTCAAGCTCTAGCACGGCATTGAAACGCCCGAGATCGAACGGTCGGGTGACGGCGCCCTCGGCCCTCAGCCTCGACCCGGCGCCCGCCAGATCGGCGGTGAAGGCGTAGGGTCGGTCGCGGCGGATATTGATGAAGGGGCCGCCTGTGACGCGGAGGGTGAGCGGCGCGCCGTTCATCGTCCCCTTGCCGTCAAACAGAAAGCCGCTTTCGCCGTCCGCGGGGGAGCGCGCCTCGCGCGCTGTGATCATGGCGTCGAGCTTCATGCCCCGTCGCTGTTCGTCCAGCGTCAGGCGGCCGTCATTGATGACCAGGCGCTGGATGACCGGCAGTTTCGCCCCGCGGCCGTCGTCCGGTCGATCAGGGTGGAGATCCCAGCTTCGGCGGCCTTTCCCGTCCACGATCAGATGAACCGCCGGACGGGTCATCACCAGGGAGGACACCTCCACCTGACCCAGGAAAAGCCGCCGCAGTCGGACGGAGACGTCCAGTTGTTCGACGTCGGCCGTGTTGCGATCGTTCGCCCAGGCGGGGCCGCCGATGCTGAGGCGGCGCACTGTGGCCGAGGGGGTCCAGCTGAACAGCCTGACATCGAGGTCGCCGTTCAGCAAGACCTCGCGACCTGTTGAGGCGGAGGCCGCCCGACTGATCGGCCCGCGCAGCCAGTTCCAGTCGAACAGCATCAGAAACACCAGGAAGCCCGCGATCAATCCAAGAGTGATCGAGGCCGCGATGATCTCCGGCTTTCCCGGCCGCCGAACGGCCAGCCACACAGGGTCCTGGGTGACGACATGGGTTTTGAGGCTGGCAGCCCTGGCCTTTACGGCACGCCAAATGGAGGTCGCAGCCGAACGCAGGGTCTGAACATCGGGTCTGTCGCCAGGTCTGTCGATCAAGGTCGCCTCCGGTGAAGCTGGTCAACGCCTGAGACCGCAAAGGGCGCCATTGCGTTGGGCTCGATGTGAAAAGTGGATCATGATCCGGCAGCGACAAAATCGGAGCCGCGTCGCTGTCCCGCAAGGGAAACCGGGCTCCGGCGGCGGGCTGCCGGGCGACCCGCTGCGCTGTCTGCAGGTCAAATCCTGGTGCGGAGACGCAGGCCGTGGGAGGCCGCCGCTTCGGTTCGAAAGGACATGAATCCGGATGTCGCGGCGCCGCGGCTCTCGCCTATGGCGGTTTTGGGCTGGCGCTCAGGGCGTGAACTGGATTGTGCGGGCAAACTGGAAGTCCTCTGCACCGGGCTCGACGGTAGCATCCTGCATCAAGGCCAGGGCCGCTTCGCCAAAACCGAGACCCGGATGCGTCTCACCGAGTACGCGACAGTTCACCACCTTACCGCTTGCACGGGCCGTGCACTCCAGCGTGACGGCTACGCTGACAAGAGATGCAGCCTGGATGTCCTGTGCTGCGCTCTCGCGGCTGACGAGTTTGGCGGCCGTATCTGCATTCGGCGAAACATTCAGCAAAAGTGCGACGGACAAGGCGATGATGATCATGCTGATACCCTCCGTCAGCTTAACTTCCGTCGGGAGACGACGTTCCTTCACGAGGGTCGGACGGCCAATGTCTCTTGCTGGATAAAGCTCTTTCGTACCTGTCTTGCAACGCCTCAGCTCAACCGTCGTTGGTTCGGGCGAAGGAGCTCTCCGTGAGAAAACACATTGCCTTGGCGATCGCGCCGCGACCTTTCTGACGCTTACCGCATGCGGGAGCAGGGAGGCTGAACGCGCCGCCCCCGAAGCCGCCTCCACCGAGGCGGACGCCACTTCAAGCGTGTCCGCCGCCAGTCCAGCGACCACGAGTACGACCGGGATTGCTGACACCCCGGCGCAACAGGTCGACCGGCCCGGGCAAGAGGCGGCGACCGCGCCGCCGCGCGGTAACTGAGGCTCGAGCGGAGCACCATTATGAGTTCAGGTGCCATCGTTGAGCCTTCTGGCTCGTACGATCGTCTATGGTCTCGACCTAACTTCGGTACCCCCGACGTCGGACCGGAACCGTTCTTCGCTAAGAGAATCCAGGGAACTCTAGAAAGGGTCTTGTCATGGATAATCAGCAATCGGGATCGCTTGCTCTCGCCTCTATCGCTCTCCAACTGACCCTAATGGATACGCTTGTTCGAAAAGGCGTTCTGGAGCCGGATGAGGTGAAGGAGCTGCTCCTTGCGGTTGACGCCAAGGTGGGGGAGGGAAGCCCGACTACGGACGTTACAAAGGGGTTCCTCGCTGAGTTGCTACGTGATCTTCAGCTTGCAGACTGATTGACCGGCGCTGCGCGAGAGCAGCCAGGTGCAGGCGAGGCCTTGCGCTGAAGTGTTCCCGTAACCCGATAGAGGAGCTCTGTTCGCTTCGCTTCGCCGCTGCGGTCCGTAGATGGTCTCATCGTGCCTGGGCACTAGCAATATTGACTAGGCAATCATGACCACGCGCTTGAGGGATGTCCGGCTCAGATGAGGAAGGCAATATGGCCGCAATGTGGTCAACGCCGCATTGGCTCGTCCATCAGTTGATGCGGCGAACTTTCTCAAACACCGTCATTCGGAGGCTATAATGCGTGGTTTTGTTATTGCGGCGGCCACCGCTGCAGCTCTGCTTGCTATCCCGGCCGTATCCAGCGCCCAGACGAACGTCAGCGTCTCGACCAGCGTCACTGACTTCTGCGGCATCGGCCTGGCCAATGTGGCGGGCGGCAACGTCGCTGTCGCCAACGGCGCCCGTCAGAAAGTCACTACCCTGCGCATGTCCTGCAACTCAGCGACCGGCGCAAAGCTGACTTCCAGCGCGCAGAACGGCGACTTCAAGTCTCCCGCCGGCGTTCTGATTAACTATGACTGGGATCTGGTGGTGCAGGGTGTGCCGAGCCTTGGCTTCGCCGCTGTCGACACCTGGCCCGGCAGCCCGGCCATTGTCACCAACTCGGGCGGCTATAGCCAGGCTCTGGCTGACGGCATCTTCGCCGACCTGTTCCTGAACCTTTGCTACAACGTCCCGGGCGGCCCGGGCGTGGGCGGCACCCAAGGCGATGGCACCAACCCCGGGTCGTCGGGTTGCGCCGCTGCGCCCGCTGGTCCCGGTGCAGCCTCGGCTCCTGCCGGCACCTATACGGAAGTCTTTACCTTCGCGCTGAACCCGGCCTGACCGGAAAGTGAACCGGGGAGCCGATGGAGCGGCTCCCCGTTTTTCTGCGCCCATTTCTGCAGGGAGGATGCAGTCATGAAGATGCAATTCGTCGCGGCCGCGGTCGCCGCGTTGCTTTTGACCCTGGGAGCGCCCGGCGACAGTCGCGCCATGGACGTCTCGCCCATGGTCGCCAAGATCACGCCCGCCGGCAGCGGGTCCAGCTATCGGCTGACAGTGCGAAACGACAGCACAACCGCCGCCACCGTCGAGATCGAGGTCTATCGGATGCAGGTCGATGAGACCGGCGCCCGCAGCCTGACGCCGGAAGACAACGACATCGTCGTCTTCCCGGTCCAGTCGGTCATCCCGCCAAATCGTGAGCAGGTCGTGCAGGTTCGCTATATGGGCGAGGCTGACAGCGAAGGTCGCATGTACCTGGTCCGCGCCGCGCAACTGCCCATTAACATGCAAACCACGACGGCCGATGGCGAAGCCGGGGCTGACGTCAAGGTGGCCTTCACCATCAATACCTACGTTTTCGTCGCGCCAGCCAGTGCACGGGCTGCGGTTGAGGTGACATCTGTGTCGCGGGCGCCCAACGGCGATGTACTCTTGTCGACCCGCAATACCGGCACGGGCTTTGCCCATCTTAGAGAGGCCCGCTTCACCCTGACGACGGCCGATGGCAAGGCGCACGAGGTTGCGGCCGCAGATGTGGATGTCGGCGAGGTCAGCGTGCTAGCCGGCGGCGCCACACGTCGGATCCGTATCCCGGCGGCCTTGGCCGCAGGCGCAACCGGCGACGTCACCGCGTCGATCGCCCTGCTGTGAGATGGCCAGTCGAGACACGACCTGGCGACGCCTCGGCCTAGCGGCCTGCCTGGGCGGCAGTGTCGCCTCGCCCGGTCGCGCCGCCACCGTCGCCAACGACGAGGTGGTGCGGACGGCGCGTGACTATTCCGTCGGGGCGTTCGGATCTCCGACCGCCGTGACGGTTCCGATCGAGCGGGACGCCTCCAACGTCCCGCTCGCCGCCGGCGCCGCGCCAGTCATTCCACCCATGAGCGGCGCGGCGACCGGCGGGACCCAGGACGAGGCCCCGACGGTGCGCCCCACGCCTGTACTGACCCCGATCCAGGGACCGTTGACGCTGGATGGCGTCTATCTTGGCGACATCAGCGGCGAGGTGGATATGCAGGGTGAGGGCGTCATCGACGCTGTGGCCTTGATGGACCTGTTGGGGGGCAAGGTGTCTCCAAGCGTCGGGGAGCGGTTGAAGGCCGTCATCGCCTCGCAGCGGCGCGTCAGCATGGCCGATCTGCGAGGGGAGGGCTTTTCTCTTGCGTTCGACCCTCTGTCGCTGACCTTTGTGGCCGAACTGGCGGTTGACGCCCGTGCGCGACGTGACGTCAGTTTCGCCCGCAATGAGGTGATTGATCCCAAGGCCTTCGATCAGCCTGCTCATTTCTCGACCGGCGCCAATGTCAGCATGGCGCAGCTCTATTCGCACGACCAGGGACGCTTCGGTCCCCTGGCTGGGGGTATCGACATGTTCGCCAACTGGGGCGGATTCGACGGCGTCACCCTGACCGCGGGGGTCGATTATGACGGCGGCAGTCAGGACCAGCGCTGGCGTCGTCGTGAAATCCGGCTGTCCAAGGACTTGTTTCAGTCAGCTGTCCGTCTGACCGCAGGCGAGTTCGCGCCGCCCGTCGAGAGTTTCCAGGGGTCGCGGCGTTTCCTGGGCCTGTCGGCGGCCCGAGCCTACTCGACCATACGCCCTTTCCAGAATGTCCGTCCGTCCGGGCGTCGCCAGTTTATTCTGGATCGTCCAGCACTGGTGGTGGTCGAGGTCAACGACGTCATCGTCGAACGCATCCGGCTGGAGGCTGGTCCCTATTCCCTGTCCGACTTTCCCTTCGGTCAGGGCGCCAACACGGTTCGGCTGCTGGTGGAGGAAGACAGCGGCCAACGCGAGATCGCCGTCTTTGATCTGTTCGGCGGAGCCGGGTTGCTGGACCCGGGGGTGCTCGACTTCGGCGTCTCGGCGGGGGTGCTGGAAGAGGGCGGGCAACTGGAATACGGCTCGACCGTCGCGGCGACCGGCTTTGTTCGCAAGGGGATTACCGACGCCCTGACACTGGGCGCCAACGCCCAGTGGGCGGATGGTCGCGGTCAGGTCGGCGGGCTGGCCACCTGGGGAAGCCGTCTGGGCCTGATCCAGGCCAGCACCGCCATCAGCCACAACGGCGACACGAGCGCTCAAGGCTACATCGCCTCACTGGACTATATGCGTGAAGCAACGTTGGGCCGTGAAATTGACCTGCGGCTGGTCGCCTCGGCCCAGGCGACCAGCAAGTTCTTCCAGACGGCGTTCGACAACTCGGCTTTCAATCGCGAGCAGTGGCGAGCCGCGGGGCAGGCTCTGATCCGCTACAAGGCCTATTCCGTCAGTCTCGGCGCCGCCTATGTGAAGGGGCGCCTGAGCGAAGATCGCACCGATTTCAGCCTGGCTGTGGGGCGGACCTTCCGCAAGTTCGGCGTCAATTTGGCCTGGCAGCGCGGCGCGACCAGCGATGGCGTCGAAGAGACCCGCTTTGGCTTGACCCTGACGACGCGTTTCGGCGGTCGGTGGAGCAGCGCAGCCCGGTACGACAGTCAGGACGAGTTCCGTGAGGTGGGGCTTTCCCGTTCGTCCTCCGGTCGACTGAACGATCTGAGCGGGGACATTCGCTTCTCTGAAGACCGCAACAACCAGACCATCTCGGGCGACCTGCGCTACATCAACAACCGCTTCGACGCCGAGATCGTCTCTAACCGGCTGGTGGCGACGGTGCCGGGCGGGGCTACGCGGCAGGAATCCTTGTGGCGGCTGTCCACTCTCCTGGGTTACGCCGACGGCACTTTCGGCATCGGCCGGGCTGCGCGCGAGGGCTTCATCATCGCCAGGCCGCACCCGACGCTCAAGAACGCCCAGGTCAGTCTGACGGACTCCAGCGGTTATCCGATTGCACGCAGCGGTTGGTTCGGCCCGGCGCTCGCCGGTATTGATCGCGGCTATGGCGTTCGTCGCTATGAGCTCGAGGTTGATCCCCTACCGCCCGGCTATGATCTGGGCAGCGGCGTGATCAACACCTTCCCCGGCTTTGGCAATGGATACCGCGTGGTTGTCGGCAGCGACGCCTCGCATACGGCCAGGGGCGTGCTGATGTCGCCGGACGGCCCGATCGCTCTGGTCGGCGGCGCTATCGTGGCGATCGATGCGCCTGAGGGGGCGCCCGGGAAGCCCTTCTTCACCAACAGGGGCGGCCGCTTCGTCGCTGACGGTATGGCGCCGGGCCGATATCGCCTGGTTGTCCGTGGCGAAACGCTCGGGGAGTTCGTCATTCCCGCCAATGTGGAAGGAGTTATCGATGTCGGCGAAATCAAAGCGTCCCGTCCGCTGCCTTGAGGTGGTGGGCGGGCCCGTCTTCTGGCGAAGCGCCCTTGTGGCGGTCGCTCTGCTGGCGGGGGCGACGACGGCGAAAGCCTGCGACCTGGCCTTGATTGAGGGAACTCAGACTGCCCGGATCGAATACAATCCTTTTGCTGTCGCTCCGACCCCTGGCGCTCTGGATCTCGGGCTGGAGAACAAGGGGCAGGCCGAGTGCGACTTGCGCCTGTCCTTTACCGACGAGACCGGTATCGAGGTGACCAGCCTTGTGCTGGGCGGGGTGGAAGTGCGGTTCCGCCCTCGCGAATCCTCGGGGGTCCAACTGGCTGACGTGCAGAAGGGCGTCTTCCAGTATCTGTTGGCGGCCGGATCAAGGGGGGTCGCTCAACTGGATGCTGTGGTGGTGCGGGGCGCTGTAGCTGATGCCGGGGAGTACGGCGTCGATCTGCGTCTTCTGGTCAAGAATGTGGATGGGACGGAACTGATATCGCCGATCCCTGCCCGGGTGGTCCTGCAGTCAACGCCGCGCGCCCAGTTGAACCTGGCCGGCGCCGCCGGGGCGTTCGGCGAGGGGCTGAGCGTCGAGGTCGTGGATTTCGGCGAGGCGGCTACCGGGGCCACACGCCGCATCTTCGTTCAGATCAGGGCCAATGCGCCCTCCATCTTGTCGATCAAGTCAGAGCACGGCGGTGTCATGCATCGTGTTGAAAAGGCGGAAAACGCCACCGTAGTGCCCTATGCGGTCGACCTTGACGGTGAGGCCGTCGACCTGACGGCGCTGTGGACAAAAGAAATTGATCCTCCACGCACATTGGACGGGGTCTCGTTGCCGATGAACTTTATCTTGGGCCGTATAAACGGTCAGATGGGTGGTCGATATGAAGACTTGCTCACGCTCGATGTTTCGCCACGATAGGAAGTATATATGCATATATATGATGAATTTACAATTAATGCTTCGTTAAAATAACTCAATTTTCTCGCAATGGTGGATCGTTAGTTCAAGAAATTGTCATTGTCATTTCTGTTATTTATCAAATGATAAACAGCAATATTGTTTTGATCGGCCTATATCGGATGGTTTGAGGTAGTTGAGAAACTATAGTTTCTTAGAAATGTCTTGAATGAATTCCCTAAATGCCGAAAGTCGTCTCGCGTGATCGGATGGGTCAAGGTGATCGTGCTGGGGCTAGGTGACGCCCCCGGGAGCAGGGAAGCGATGATTAGCCAGAATGTCGCCGGGTCGGCGGCTGGGGTCAGCGATGACTCCTTTATGCAGGTGATCAGCGGCGGGCACAGGGCTCCCATCATGGAGCGGAGGTCCTTTGTTCGGCCTTTAGGCGTCAGGTCGAGTCCTAGGTTTTCCGAAGCGGAGGCTTGGTTCGAAAATGATGACATGGCCCGGTTCGTACTCGATCTAAGCGGGCAGGTTTTGACGAGCAATTCCGCTGCTCGGGCTCTTGCAGTTTGTGGCATGCTGGGAAGCGGGGGCGTGTTCATTTGTTCGACGCACCGTAGCCGTGCCGAACTGGACCTGCTGCTTAGGCGCATGGCTGATGGTCAGGTTAGGGCTGGACGCATTCTTTTCCGTGCTGGGGACGATGCGTGGTGTATTCTTGATCTAAATACAGCGATTGAAACGCCTGGCCGGGTGTTTGCGACCGTACGTCCGGTCAAGCCAATCGAGGAAGAGAAGGTGGCTGCGGTTGGCTGTGTCTTTGGCCTCACCCGAGTGGAAAAATCGGTTCTTGTTCTACTCGCCAACGGTGAGGCCCCTAAGGAAATCAGCCGCAAGCTTGACGTGTCTATCCATACAGTGCGGTCGCATTTGCGGTCAATTTGCATGCGGATGGGCGTTAAAGGGATAAACGGCGCGCTGCGGCTCAGCTATCTCATGAGCTAGGCTGCCTTATTGTTTCTTCAGATATACAGGGCGAGGTCGGTCCAGATTTTGAGGTCTGGCGGCGCTTGAGGTTGAAGCCGCCGGCGCCGGCGTCGATCAGAAGTTTTTGTCGGCGTCGAGACGATTCGTTCGCGAGTCCTGGCCCAGGACAACAACCGTGCTCAACACTAGGGTGGGGAAGGCAGGGCCGCCGTCGTCGGACTTTAAAATCCCCGACCCGCAGGTGCCCAGACTTGGGCTTATGCCCGCAAAAAGCTCTCAAAGATCCCATACACCATCGATGCTTGGCAGTTCAGCGACGCCCGATTGCGTGAGTCCCTGAGGCACGACCGGCCTTTGGAATTGGCGGCATTATCCTCGATGGAGGCGCTAAGACGCCACGGCTTGGCCCGCCGCGTTACGGTGGGCGCTCGGCCGCTGTGGGGCGGAGCTCTGGCGAAGGATCGATCATAAAGGCCTTCTCTAAGGAGGAGCTCGAGCCAGCGTCGCCTTCGTAACAGAGGAACGCGCCGCACGACCGGGACATTAGGTCGGCATGCCCAGCGCCCCATGATGGCGGCGCGCCCCTCAAAGGATGACCCCATGCCTGATCGACGCGCCATGCAGGATCCGCGCAACCAATATCCCAGGCCGCCCTTTCCACGTCAGCCCCAGGCCGAACCCGGTCTGGCGGGGCGGATGACGCCGCAGCCCGATCATGGTGAAGACAGCTATGTGGGGCATGGCAGACTGAAGGGCCGGAAAGCTCTCATCACGGGCGGGGATTCCGGCATCGGGCGGGCGACCGCCATCGCCTACGCCCGCGAAGGGGCCGATGTCGCCATCGCCTATCTGCCGTCGGAGGAGAAGGACGCGCAAGAGGTGGTCGCCTTGATCGAGAAGGCCGGGGTGAAGGCTTTGGCCCTGCCAGGCGACATTCGTGACGAGGCATGGAATGCGACCATGGTCGCTCGGGCGGCGGAGGCCTTCGGCGGTCTGGACATCCTGGTCGTCAACGCCGGTCACCAGCAGTACCGGGAGGATGTGTCCCAAGTCTCGACTGACGATTTCGACGCCACGATGAAGACCAACCTCTACGCCCTGCACTGGCTGTGTCAGGCCGCGGCCCCCCACCTGCCGCCCGGCGCGGCCATTATCACCACCGCCTCGATCCAGGCCTATGAGCCCTCGGACATCCTTCTGGACTACGCCACGACGAAGGCGGGCATCGTCGCCTACACCAAGGCCCTGGCCAAGCAGATGATCGAAAAGGGCGTACGGGTGAACGCCGTCGCCCCGGGGCCCTTCTGGACCGTGCTTCAACCCAGCGGCGGCCAGCCGCAGGAGAAGGTCGAGCAGTTCGGGGCCCACAGCGCCTTCGGCCGACCGGGTCAGCCTGTGGAGATCGCGCCGGTCTATGTCCTGCTGGCCTCGCAGGAGGCCAGCTTCGTCACCGGAGAGGTCTGGGGCGTGACAGGCGGCGCCGGCGTCGGCTGAGCGGCGAAGCCGACCGACGTCCGGAACCTGGAACGGTAAGGCTTGTCGGACCTTGGCTTGAAATGCGCCCGGGCGTTCTCGGACGGCGCTCGTGAAGGACTGCCTGTATTCGGCGAGGCGGCAGCAGGTTGGGAGGAACTGAAGGATGAAGACCGCAGACCGCGGGATGGGGGCGGAGATCGACTATCTGTCGGATCTGGGGCGCGCATTCGGCGGCGCCCTGTTGTTCAGTCTTCCCCTGATGATGACAATGGAGATGTGGGCCATCGGCGTGTCGGCTGCGCCAGCGCGGCGCCTCGCCTTCGTGATCGTCGCCTTGCCCGTCCTCTACGGTCTGGCTCACTACGCGGGCTTCTCTGCGCGAAGGGGCCTGGTGAACAACAGTCTGGACACGCTTGTGGCGCTCGCAGTCGGGTTCTCAGCCTCGGCCGCCCTTCTGGCCATGTTCAACGTCCTTGACTACGCCTCCCTGACTTCGGCAGTCGGACAGATATCGCTTCAGGCGGTCCCGGCCGCTTTGGGGGCCCTTGTCGCCCGTCGCCAGCTTTCGGGGGATACGGAGGAGGGCGATGAGGACGAGGCCTCCTATCCCGGCGAGCTCTTCCTCATGCTGGCCGGGGCTTTGTATTTCGCCATGAACCTCGCGCCGACGGAGGAGATGCGGCTGATCGCCTACCTGACGACCCCGTCAGGCGCCTTGGGCTTGCTGGCGCTGTCCCTGATCCTTCTGCACGTCATTGTCTTCGAGGCGGGTTTCGCGGGTCAGGAAGAGAAGGAAAGCCCTCTTCGCGCCTTCCTGGATTTCACCCTGCCGGGCTACGCCCTTTGCCTGGCTGCGAGCTTCGCCATGCTGTGGGTGTTCGGCGCTGTAGACGGGCATGGCGCGGGCGCCGTCATGGCCAATGTCGTCGTTCTCGCCTTGCCAGCCGCCCTGGGGGCGGCAGCTGCGCGGCTTCTGGTGTGATGATGAAGAACCGGGAGAAGTCCGCTCGCGAGAAGCTGTCACGGCTGCAGTGCGTCTGCGCCCTATTGGGTCTCATCGTCACCGCCGCAGCGATCGCGGTGCTCGCGCGATCCGCCTTCGCCGATCGCAGGCCGCCTGACCTGACCGTCCTGCCCCAAGCTCTTCGTCCTGTGGGAGCGGGCTGGGCGCTGGAGGTCAAGGTTCTGAACAACGGCGACATGACGGCCGCCGCTGTGGAGATAGAAGGGGAGGCGGACGGGGAGAAATCCGGGGCTACGCTCGACTACGTTCCGGGACACGGCGAAAAGCGGGCGACCCTGGTCTTTTCATCCGAAGAGAAACCCCGGGCGCGCGTCCGCATCACGGGATGGAGCGACCCGTGACGCCCTATTGAGTGGCTGAGAGAGGGCGACGCCGCAGGGAACCTTCGGGGCTCGCCCGGCGCTGGTTTGATATGCAGATGCTCCTCGCCTTTCTTCTGGTCATTCTCGGAGCTGTCCCGGTCGCCATGGGATTGTTCCTGATCAGCCGCACTTTCAGACGCATTGGACGGGGATGGAGCCCGGGGGAGGGCGCATGAACTTCCTGCTTTTCGGTCTCGGTGTCGTCTTCGCCGCAGTTGCGGCGGCGGCGATCCGGTGGAGCCGCCGTCACCCAGGAGCGCCTCGGAAGGAGGCCGATGAAACGCCGCCCGACGCCTGATCTGCGAAGCGCTCGACACGGGGGTCTTGTGGCGCCAGCCGAGTCAGCTGTCGAATACGATCAGGCCTAGGCTGAGGAGGTCACAATGTCCGGAACCGGACACAACCGCTTTTTCGTCTACGCCGAAGGGGCAGGACGAGCCCATGGCCATGTGATCGAGGCCCCGAGCTTTGAGGCCGCGGCGGTCGGGTACGCCGAACTGTTCTTTCCACCTGTGAACGCCGGGAATGAGGTCCGTCTCTTCGTGGCGGATACGGAAGGAGGTCGGGAGCACTGCTTTGTCATCGACCTGGAAGACGGTCAGGCTGAAACCTGCGGCTGACCCGCCCATCCTCAGTTCGCGACCGACCGGGGAGCGAAACCCGTTTCATGGTGTTGATTCGGCGCGACGGGCGCGGCGTCCGTCCCGGAGGCTCGAAATGGCGTATCGCCCCACCTGGCAGGGACACCTGCGTCTGTCCCTCGTGACCTGCCCCGTCGCCCTTTACACGGCGACCAGTTCAGGGGGCGAGGTTCACTTCAATCTCATCAATCCCGAGACCAACAACCGTATCCGGATGATCACCACCGACCCGGACACGGGCCCGGTCGAGAGGTCGTCCTTGGTCAAAGGCTATGCCGTGGCCAAGGACGAATACATCCTCCTGACCGACGAGGAGATAAAATCCGTCAAGCTGGAGAGTACGAAAACGATCGATATCGAGCGCTTCGTGCCAGAGGAAGAGATCGACCGCCTCTACTGGGATAATCCCTACTACCTCGCGCCGGCCGGCGCGCTGGCGGAGGAAGCCTTCGGCGTCATCCGTGAGGCCATGCGTTCCGAGGGCAAGATCGCTCTGGGGCGCGTGGTCCTGTCGACACGGGAACGCCTGCTGGCGCTCGAGCCGCGGGACCAGGGAATTCTCGCCTATTCTCTCCGTACGAGAGGGGAGGTTCGCGCCATGCGAGACGTGTTTGGAGCCATATCGGACAGGGCGCCGGATCCGGCCATGGTCGATATTGCGCGGCGGATCATCGAGCAGAAGGCCGGGCCCTTCGACCCAGACCAGTTCGTCGATCGATACGAGGAGGCGCTCAAGGCTCTGATCGCCTCCAAACAGAAGGGTCACAAGCCTGTCCGCGCCGCCGAGCCGGAGGACACCAATGTCGTGGATCTGATGGCCGCGCTCCGCGCCAGCCTGAAAGGTTCGGGCGCCGAACCTCGCAGGGGCGCGCGGACGGCCAAGCGGCCTGCAGCTGCGGAAAAGGGGAAGAGGGCTACACCCCGGAGGCGGGCGGGCTGAGGTTCGCCGGGACGCTATGACGCTCGCGCTCACGACTGACCGAAAGGCGACTGTCGCAACAATCCTCGGCCTCGCTCTTTCCGTTTTGTCGAAAAGGGAGCTCGACATGAAGACCTACATCAAGATCGCGGCGGGCCTGGCTGTCCTTGGTCTGCTGGCCGCCGCTTGCAGCAGGGACGCCGACCGGCGGGCGCGAGAAGCGTCCGGGGCGGAAGGGGAGCCTGTGGGGGAGGTGGGGACCTTGACTGATGTTCCCACTGGACCGGCCGCGTCGTCATCCAGCGAAACGGTCAATGGTGCGGTTGCGACCGAGGCGCCGGGCTATCCTGCGCTTCAAGGATCGGGGACAACTACGCCGTCCCGAAGCACGAGCAATCCGAGTCCGCCCGCTGCGACCAGTTCACCTCCGTCTGCTCCGGACTAAGTGAACGGCGTCACTGGATGCCTGGATCATTTCACCGACGGGGCCTTCGTGGGGCCTTGCTGGAACGTTCCGGGCAAGCGACGGCAATGCTACTATGCTTGTTCGTGGCGAATTCGTGCTTGAAACAGCCTGAAACGCCGTTTTGAGCGAGGTTTTCGGCGCCCCCCTAGCGCCCCCCTAACGAGGTCAAGCCTCAGGCATCCAAGGGCAAGGGCCTGTCGGTGGGCTCTATCTTGTTGTAAGGTAAGGGGAAAAATGGTGGACGCGACAGGGATTGAACCTGTGACCCCCTCGGTGTGAACGAGGTGCTCTCCCGCTGAGCTACGCGTCCAGCGCAGTAACGGCCAAATCAGAAAGGCTTGGGCCGTCGGGAGGCGCGATGTAGCCCGCGATTCCGACGACGGCAAGCCTCTTTGATCAAATACCGGCGGTGCGGACCCCTTCCGGGGTTTCCGCCTCGGGATCGCCGGGCAACCAGGCGACGTGACCGTTATAGATGTCCTCGTTCAGGATGCCTTCTTCCTTGGCGACCAGGACGGGCACCAGCATCTGGCCGGTGACGTTGGTGGCCGTGCGCATCATGTCGATGATCCGGTCGATGGCGACGATGTAGCCGATGCCTTCCAGCGGCAGGCCCGCCGTCGACAGGGTCAGGGTCAGCATGACGATGGAGGTGCCGGGCACGCCCGCCGTCCCCAGCGAGCCCAGCACCGCCGTCAGGCCGATCAGGACATACTGGGTCAGGCTCAGGTCGATGCTGAAATACTGGGCGATGAAGATCGAGGCGATGGCGGGATAGATGGCGCCGCAGCCGTCCATCTTCACATTGGCCCCCAGGGGCACGGCGAAAGCGGCATAGGCCTGCGGCACGCCCAGACGCTCGACCGTCTGGCGCAGGGTGATGGGCAGGGTGCCCAGCGAGGATGATGTGGCGAAGGCCGTCTGCTGGGCCGCAAATGCCCCGCGGAAGAAGCTGCGGATCTTCAGGCCGTGCAACTTCAGCAGGCCCGAATAGACGATCAGGATGTGGAACAGGCAGGCCGCATAGATGGCGAAGATGAACTTGCCGAGCGGCAGCAGCGCCTCCCAGCCATAGCCGCCGACGACCGAGCCGATCAGGCCGAACACCCCGAACGGCGTCAGCTGGATCACCCAGCGGGTGATGCGGAACACCAGGGCCGCGCCTTCGTCCACCAACCGCCGCGCCGTCTGCGCCCGGTCGCCGAGCGCCACCAGGGCCGCGCCCATCAGGGCGGAGAAGAAGATGATCTGCAGCACCTTGCCCTCGCTCAGCGCGGCGAAGGGGTTGGTCGGCACTATGCCCAGCAGCACGTCAAGCGGCGTCGGGATTACCCGCTCGCGTACCTCGCCCAGCGGCAGGTTGGACAGGCCCAGCCCCGGATTGATCAGATGGCCAAAGGCAAAGCCGACCAGCACCGCCAGCAACGACGTGATCGCGAACCACACCAAAGTCCGCACCCCCAACCGCACCGCGCCGACCCCTTCGCCCAGCTTGGCGATCGAACTGGCGATGGTGAACAGCACCAGGGGCGCCACCACCATGCGGATCAGGTTCAGATAGACGTCGCCGATCGGCTGCAGCCAGACCGTCGCCTGCTCACGCAGGATCAGGCCGGCGATAATGCCCAGAGCGAAACCGGCGGCGGTGCGCTGCCAGAGCGGGATAGCGAAGAAGCGACGAAACATGACGACCTTTGGGGAGGAGCGGTCGTCCTATGTGTTTGGCGCAAGGGGTGACGGCAACCGCAACGGGAGCGATTGAGGGTTAGAAGTTCTAAAGCGTTCGATAGATTTTCCTTCTCCTCTTGCGGGAGAAGGTGGCCCGTCAGGGCCGGATGAGGGGTCTCGCCACGGCGGATGAAGGCTGCGAGTTTAGCGTCCCGCAACCCCTCATCCGTCAGCCGAGCATTACCTCGGCCAGCGCCGCCTCGAACTCGTCGTAGTGGTTGATCACCACATCCCCGCCCAGCTCTTCACGCGGCACATCGTTATAGCCGAAGCCGACGACGATGCAGGCCACGCCCGCGTCCTTGGCGGCCTTGGTGTCGGTGGTGCTGTCGCCGACCATGACGCAGCGCGCCGGATCGCCGCCGGCCTTCTGCACGGCCTCGCGGATGTGCGCTCCGCTGGGCTTGCGGGCCGACACCGCATCCGGCCCGGCGATGAAGGCGAAGTGCCTGGTCAGGTCCAGCGCCTCGATCAGGGCGACAGACAGGTCGGTGCGCTTGTTGGTGGCGACGCACAGGATGGCGCCGCGCGCGGCCAGCCGCTCCAGCGCCGGGACCACGCCGTCAAACACGGTGCTCTCGTCGGCGATGTGGGCCAGATAGTCTTCGATGAAACGCTCGAACAGGCCGGGGGCGTGGGCCTCGTCCCAGGCGGCGCCCGCCTCCATGAAGCCATGACGCAGCAGGGCCATCGCCCCATGCCCGACCAGATGCCGGGCCGAGGACAGGGGCACCGGCGGCAGCTCATACTGCGCCAGCATCCGGTTCAGCGTGCCGATCAGATCGGGCGCCGAGTCCACCAGGGTCCCGTCCAGGTCGAAGGCGATGGTCCAGCCTTCCAGATCGCGTTCGATGCTCACTCTTGTCTCCCGGCTCGCGCAGACCCCGGCAATGGGCTAGATCGCGCAGGACGACAAGCCGCCGGATCGATTCATGACCGCACCACATCCTCGCGCCGCCATCATCCTTGCCGCAGGCCAGGGCACGCGGATGAAGTCGCCGCTGCCCAAGGTGCTGCACCCCATCGGGCAACGCGCCATGCTGGATCACGCCATCGACGCCGCCGAGGCCTTGGGTTGCGAGCGCATCGTGGTCGTGGTCGGCAGCCATTCCCCGGAAGTCCGCGACCACGTCGTGCGCCGTCTGGGCGAAGACTCCATCGCCGTTCAGGACCCGCCGCTGGGCACCGGCCACGCCGTCCGCGCCGCCGAGGCCGTGCTGGGCGACTTCATCGGCCATGTGGTCGTGACCTATGGCGACGTGCCCCTGCTGAAGGCCGCCGACATCGAGCCCGTCTTCGCTGATGCTCATGAAGGCGTCACCGTCATCGGCTTCGAGGCCCGCGACCCCGGCGCCTATGGCCGTCTGATCCTGCAAGGCGACGACCTGCTGGCCATCACCGAGGCCAAGGAGGCCTCGGCCGAGGTTCTGGCCGTTACCGCCTGCAACTCCGGCGTCATGGCCGCGCCGGTCGGCCTGCTGTTCGACCTGCTGGCCGAGGTGAAGAACGACAACGCCAAGGGCGAATACTACCTGACCGACGTGGTCGAACTGGCCCGCAAGCGCGGCGCCCCGACCCGCGCCGTCTTCGCCGCCGAAGACTCGGTCATGGGCGTCAACGCCCAGTCCGAACTGGCTCAGGCCGAGGCCCTGTTCCAGCAAACCCAGCGCGAGCACTTCCTGGCGGCGGGCGTCACCATGTCGGCCCCCGACACCGTCCACTTCGCCTGGGACACGCAAGTCGGCGCCGGCACGACCATCGAGCCCTTCGTCGTCTTCGGCCCCGGCGCGGTCGTGGCCGAGGGCGCGCGCATCCGCAGCTTCAGCCATATCGAGGGCGCGCGCGTCGCGACCAAGGCCGAGGTCGGCCCCTACGCCCGCCTGCGCCCCGGCGCGGACCTGGGCGAGGGCGTCAAGATCGGCAACTTCGTCGAGGTCAAGAACGTCCGCATGGACGCAGGCGCCAAGGCCAACCATCTGGCCTATCTCGGCGACGGCCATGTGGGGGCGAAAGCCAACATCGGCGCCGGGACCATCTTCTGCAACTACGACGGCTTCTTCAAACACCGGACCACGGTGGGCGAGGGCGCCTTCGTCGGCTCCAACTCCTCGCTGGTCGCTCCCGTGACCATCGGCGCGGGCGCCATGGTCGGCTCCGGCTCGGTGGTGACAAAGGACGTCGCGCCCGGCGACCTGGCCCTGGGCCGAGCCGAACAGACGGCCAAGCCGGGCTGGGCCGCCCGCTTCATGGCTACGATGCGCGCAAAGAAGGCGGCGAAATCCCAATGAGCGACCTGCAGAAGAAGAACGCCGGCGAAGCCGCCGCCGCCTACGTCGAGGCCGGCATGGTGGTCGGTCTGGGCACCGGCTCCACCGCCGCCTGGTTCGTGAAAGCCCTGGCGGCGCGCAACCTGCCGGACCTGCGCTGCGTGCCCACGTCGGAACGCACCGCCGATCTGGCGCGCGAACTGGGCCTGACCCTGTCGACGCTGGAGGACACGCCCCGCATCGACCTGACCGTCGACGGCGCCGACGAGATCGGTCCGGGCCTGGCCCTCATCAAGGGCGGCGGCGCGGCCCTGCTCCGTGAGAAACTGGTGTGGGAGGCGTCGGAACGCTGCATCTGCATCGCCGACGCGGCCAAGGTCGTGCCTGTGCTGGGGACCTTCCCCTTGCCGATCGAGGTCGTCGCCTTCGGCCACAAGACCACCGCCAACCGCATCGCCGACGTCCTCGCCGACCACGACATCCCCATGCCCGCCCGCGTCCGTCAGGCCGACCGCGGCCTGATCCGCACCGACGGCGGCAACCTGATCTATGACGCGGCCTGCAAGGTCATCGCTGACCCCGCCCGCCTCGCCGCCGACCTCAAGAGCCTGACCGGCGTGGTCGAACACGGCCTCTTCCTCGACCTCACCGACCTGGCCATCATCGGCACGGACGAGGGGTTCGAGACGCTAAATCCTTGACGTCGTTGACCGAGCGGCGGGCTGCAGACGTGCTAGTGTTTGAGGCTTCGCGTCTCAAGGCTGCATTCTGCGCGGTTGGTTCCGCCGCGGTGGTTTACGTGATCTACGCCAGCCAGAATCCGGCAACGACATCTGGTCAATCGCCCGTGAATCCGCTGGCCGCCTGGAGCTTTGCCGTCTTGTTTGGCATTTGTTTCCTCGCGGCGCTGCTAAGACTTGTTTTCTTGCCCAAGCTAGTTGTCGATCAACATGGGCTCAGGTGCGAGGGTGGGCTTAGGCACGCTGCTTTGTCCTGGAATGACGTGACCCGCATTGATGTACTGGAAGTGAGGGGATTAGCCTGGCTGACGGTGACTGGTTCGGCGCCTCGACATGGCTTTGTTCTTCAGGGCTGGAAGCTGTCAGCGCATGAGATGAAGTCACGCATCACGAAATTTCGTGAGGGGTTAGGGCAGACGCCTTCCGAGAAGGATTGTGCAGCCGTTGTTCCGGGCGACGAATCTGACGAACGCAACCGCATGCGGCGACATGGCATGGTCACGGTCGTTGTTGCGGCCGTCATGGCGTTTTTGAGCTTCGGCGATGTTCGGCAGGTTGGCGTTCAGGACCTTCCGGTAGGCGTGGATTTTCAGTGGGCTGTTGCGCCCACGTTGTGGAGGATAGCGCTGGCGGCCGCGGCTCTCATCGTTTCCTTTGTGGGGTTCGCCCGGTGGTTTTGGCCGACCGGCAAGCGCGCCAACCCGCCCTTACTGTCCACGGTAAGCGAATGGACGGTCCTCTCCATCTGCATGCTCTCCCTCTTCTACGCCGCTTGGATGTTGTTCGCAGGGCTGGCGTATCCGGCATGACGTTGCGTCGCCTTGCCCCCTCGCGTCCCGGCGCCTAAGTCGGGTCAGCGCTACGGCTCAGCCGTGCGGATTTCAGACGATTCAGACGAATTGGACTCATGTTTTCGAGTCTGATTCCCGGAGCCCCCGATGACCACGACCTACGACTACGACCTCTTCGTCATCGGCGCCGGTTCGGGCGGGGTGCGCGCGGCGCGCCTGACGGCTCTGGGCGGCAAGAAGGTGGCCGTGGCCGAAGAGTATCGCGTCGGCGGCACCTGCGTCATTCGCGGCTGCGTGCCCAAGAAGTTCATGGTCATGGCCTCGGAAGTCAGCCACGCGCTGGAGATCGCCGAGGGCTACGGCTGGTCCTTCGACAACGCCAGGTTCGACTGGCCGACCTTCCTGCAGGCCAAGGATGTCGAGATCGCCCGCCTGTCGGGCATCTACGCCGCCAACCTGGGCAAGGCGGGCGTCGATCTGGTCCACGGCCGCGCCGTGATGAAGGACGCCCACACCGTCGAGATTGTCGGCAAAAACCAGACCTTCACCGCCGAGAAGATCCTGATCGCCACCGGCGGTCGCCCGTGGAAGCCTGAGGACCTGCCCGGCGTCGAGCACGCCATCACCTCGGAAGAAGCCTTCCACCTGCCGGAACTGCCCAAGCGCATCCTGATCGCGGGCGGCGGCTATATCGCCGTCGAGTTCGCGGGCATCTTCGCCGGTCTGGGCGTCGAGACCACCCTGATCTATCGCGGCCCCAACATCCTGCGCGGTTTCGACGACGACGTGCGCGCCCATCTGGCGGGCGAGATCGAGAAGCGGGGCATCAAGGTCATCCTGGGCTGCCAGCACACCTCGATCGAGAAGACCGAGACCGGGCTGGTCAACCACCTGGGCAACGGCATGACGCTGGAAACCGACGTGGTCATGTTCGCCACCGGCCGCGTCCCCTACGTCAAGGGACTGGGTCTCGAGAACGCGGGCGTCGAGCTGAACGACGAGGGCGCCATCGCCGTCGACCCCTTCTCGAAGACCTCGGCCGACAATATCTGGGCCATCGGCGACGTGACCGACCGGATGAACCTGACGCCGGTCGCCATCCGCGAGGCCGTCGCCTTCCACGAGACGGTCTACAAGAACAACCCGCAGCACTTCGACTACGAAGCCGTCGCCACCGCCGTCTTCAGCCAGCCGCCGGTCGGCGTCGTCGGCCTGACCGAGCATGAGGCGCGCCGCGCCTGTCCGGGCGAGGTCGATGTCTATGTGACCCGCTTCCGCCCGATGAAGTACGCCTTCACCGGCTCGGACGAGCGGGTGCTGATGAAGCTCGTGGTCGACGCCGACAGCCAGCGCGTCGTCGGCGTTCACATCGTCGGCCCGGAAAGCCCGGAGATGATCCAACTGGCCGCCATCGCTGTGAAGGCGGGCCTGACCAAGGCCCAGTGGGACGCCACCTGCGCCGTTCACCCGACCATGGCCGAGGAACTGGTCACGCTGAAAGAGAAGCAGTCCCCGGCGTCGATGTCGGCGGGTTGATGGTTGCAGCAAGAGGCGGCTTGTCAGCCGCCTCTTGCACGCGCCTTATGCGGCCCAGCTTTCCCGGAGGTCGCCCCATGAAGTCCTGCCTGCTCGCCGCCGCCCTGTCCGCCCTGATGATCGCCGGTTCGCCGGTCCTGGCCCAAAACGCTGGGCCCGCCGCCTACCAGAGCGCCGTCGCCGACACCCTGCGTCCCGCCGACGAGGTCGCTCGCGATCCGCTGCGGCATCCGGCCGAAATCCTCGCCTTCGCCCAGCTTCAGCCGGGTCAGCGCGTGGCCGACATCCGCCCCGGCGCGGGCTACTTCACCCGCCTGTTTGCGCGCGTCGTGGGTGAGGGCGGTCACGTCTACGCCTTCGTGCCGAACAAGACCGCCGAGCGTGAAAACCCGCGCGCAGACGCCTTGGTCGCCGCCTATCCCAACGTCAGCCGCGTCAACGGCGACCTGGACGCCATGGCCTTCGACGCGCCGCTGGACGTGGTCTTCATGAGCCAGGAGTACCACGACTTCCACATCCCCCGCTTCGGCGTGGACGTGACCAAAATGAACGCGGACATCTTCAAGGCGCTGAAACCCGGCGGCCTGTTCGTGGTCATCGACCACCAGGCCGCGCCCGGCGCCGCCAACACCGCCGTCGAGACCCTGCACCGCATCGAGGGCGCGCAACTGCGCCGCGAGGTCGAGGCCGCTGGCTTCGTCTTCGACGGCGAGACCTCGGCCGTTGCGAACCCCGCCGACGACCACACGTTGAACGTCTTTGACGAAGCCATTCGCGGCAAGACCGACCAGTTCGTCTATCGCTTCCGCAAGCCGGGCTGAACCGGCTGAAACCACAGGAGGAGTAGCCGTGCGTCCCTTCCTCTCCTTTCTGGTCATCGCCTCGCTGGCGGCGACCGCGCCCATGATTGTCGCCTCGGGGGCCGTCGCCCAGATTGCCCCCGAAGCCTATGGGGCCGCGCTGGCCAGCCCGATCCGCACCGCCGCCGACGTGGCCCGCGACGAAGCCCGCCACGCCGCTGAAACCCTGGCCTTCGCCCGGGTGGCGCCGGGTCAGCAGATCGGCGACATGATCATCGGCGGCGGCTACTTCACCCGCTTGTTTTCGGCCGCCGTCGGGCCCGAGGGCCACGTCACCGCCTGGCAACCGGCCGAGTTCATCGGCTTCCAGGCCAGCTATGGCGAGGCGCTCGCCGCCGCCGCGGCGCTCGACAACGCCGACGCCATCAGCTCGCCCATAGGCGCCCCGGAATGGCCCGAAGGTCTGGACCTGATCTTCACCGCCCAGAACTACCACGACCTTCACCTCAAACCTTTTGCGACGGACACGGCGGCGCGGGTCAATGCGGCGGCGTATCGGGCGCTGAAGCCCGGCGGTCTCTATGTCATCGTCGACCATGCTGCGGCGGCGGGGGCGGGGCCGGACGCGCCCGATAGCCTCCACCGTATCGAGGTCGATCAGGTCATGCGCGAGGTCGAGGCGGCGGGGTTTGAGCTGGATGGCTCCAGCGACCTTCTGGTGCGCCCCGACGACCCGCTGACCGCCAATGTCTTCGACCCGTCCATTCGCGGCCACACCAGCCAGTTCATGCTGCGGTTCAGAAAACCCGCCTGAGCCGAAACTGTCGAACAGGTGACTGGCGAAGCGGTCGGGGAGGGGCTAACTCTGCCCCAAAATCTATAAGGGAACGCCTCAGATGACTCGCATCGCCTTCATCGGTCTCGGCAACATGGGCGGAGGCATGGCCGCCAATCAGGCCAAGGCCGGGCATGACGTCGCCGCCTTCGACCTGTCGCCCGCCGCGCTGGAACGCGCCGCCGAGGCCGGATGCCGCACGGTCAGCTCGGTCGCTGAGGCGGTGAAGGACGCTGAGGTGGTCATCACCATGCTGCCCGCCGGACCGCACGTTCTCAGCGTCTATGCCGAACAGATCATCGGCGCCGCGCCTTCCAGCGCCCTGCTGCTGGACTGCTCGACCATTGACGTAGAGACGGCGCGCAAGGTCGCCGGTCTGGCCAAGGAGGCGGGCTACGCCTTCGCTGACGCCCCTGTGTCGGGCGGCACCGCCGCCGCCGACGCCGGGACCCTGGCCTTTATGGTCGGCTGCGACGAGGCCGACTTCGCCCGCGTCGAACCGGCGCTGGACCCCATGAGCCGCATCACCATCCGCGCCGGCGACCATGGCGCCGGTCAGGCGGCCAAGATCTGCAACAACATGCTGCTGGGCATCTCCATGGTCGGCACCTGCGAGGCCATCGCCCTGGCCGAGAAGCTGGGCCTGGATCCGGAACGCTTCTTCGAGATCGCGTCGAAGTCCTCGGGCCAGTGCTGGAGCGTCAGCAGCTACTATCCCTGGGCCGGCCCGGTCCCGACCGCCCCCTCGAATCGCGATTACGAAGGCGGTTTCGCCACCGCCATGATGCTGAAAGACCTGAAACTGGCCCAGGACGCCGCCGCCAAGGCCGGCGCCACCACCCCGCTCGGCGCCCAGGCCGAGGCTCTTTATGCCCTGTTCAACGGCCTCGGCTACGGCGGCAAGGACTTCTCCGCCATGGTCCAGATGCTGCGCGGACGGCTGGATACGCTGGCGAACTGACATCTGCTTGAGGGAGCGGCGGCGCGAATCCCGCCGCCGTCATCCCGGCCGTAGCGGAGCGGAGAGCCGGGACCCAGGCGTTTAGTTCTCTCACGACACTGCCTGTTGTCCACTGTCTGGGTCCCGGGTTCGGCTGCGCCGCCCCGGGATGACGGCAGGGTGCGCCAGCCCGCGTCGGGTCGAAAAGGCGGAGCCTTGACCGCGGGCCACCCATCCAGCCCGCGTCGGGTCGGGAGGTCCCGCAGGGCCGACGACCGCGGGCAACTCAAAGTGAGAACCGTTATCAATTAAAGGGTTGAGACGTTTTGTCCGGCTCTGAACATGGACAAGGCTGGTCGGCGAGCGCAATTAGGCGGGGAAAGCTGTATAAGCGAAAGAACTACCGTCTTGTTCGACTATAAGTCCGCCTTTCAAAAATCGGTCGAGCAGGTCCGCAGCGAGGGTCGCTATCGCGTCTTCGCCGATCTGAAGCGCGTGCGCGGACAGTTTCCGCAGGCGGTGCACCGTCGCGAGGACGGCTCGGAGCAGGACGTCGTGGTCTGGTGCTCCAACGACTATCTGGGCATGGGCCAGCATCCGGCGGTGCTGAACGCCATGACGGCCGAGATCGACGCCGTGGGCGCCGGAGCCGGCGGCACGCGCAACATCTCGGGCACGACCCGCTCGGCGGTCGATCTGGAAGCCGAGCTGGCCAGCTGGCACCAGAAGGAAGCGGCCCTGCTGTTCACCTCGGGCTATGTGGCCAATGAGGCGACGCTGTCGACCCTGCAGAAGATCCTGCCAGGCCTGATCATCTTCTCCGACGCCCTGAATCACGCCTCGATGATCGAGGGCATCCGTCACGGCGGCGGTCCGCGCCACATCTTCCGCCACAATGACCTGGAACACCTCGAGGAACTGCTGGCCGCCGCCCCGCTGGGCGCGCCCAAGCTGGTCGCCTTCGAGAGCGTCTATTCGATGGACGGCGACATCGCCGACATCGCCGGGACCATCGCCCTGGCCAAGAAATACGGCGCCATGACCTATCTGGACGAAGTCCATGCGGTCGGCCTCTACGGCGAAACCGGCGCGGGCGTGGCCGAGCGCGATGGTCTGCTGGACGGCATCGACATCGTCGAATGCACCTTGGGCAAGGCCATCGGCGTCATGGGCGGCTATATCGCCGCCGACGCGGTGATCGTGGATGCAGTGCGCAGCTGGGCCTCGGGCTTCATCTTCACCACCAGCCTGCCGCCCGCCCTGACCGCCGGGGCCCTGGCCTCGGTGCGTCACCTCAAGGCCCACCCGGAACTGCGCGTCGCCCATCAGGAACGCGCCGAGACCCTGAAGCGCCGCCTGCTGGAGGCCGGCATCCCGGTCCTGCCCAGCGTCAGCCACATCGTCCCGGTCCACGTCGGCAATCCGGTCCACTGCAAGCTGATCTCGGACATGCTGCTGGAAGAACACGGCATCTACGTCCAGCCGATCAACTATCCGACCGTGCCCAAGGGCACCGAGCGTCTGCGCTTCACCCCGTCGCCCAACCATGACGACGGCATGATCGACAAGCTGGTCGATGCGATGGACAAGCTGTTTTCCCACTGCAACGTGGCGCGCCGTCCGGTCGCTGCATGACAACCGCCCCCGAACTCGGCGAGGTGATCGTCGAGCTCGTCCGCAACGGAACCTATCTGAAGTGCTCGGCCATTCACGTGGCCAGCGGCGTCGAAGTGTCCGCCATGGGCCCCGCGCTGGAGCCGCGCGCGGTCGAGCGGGTGGCCATCGCCAAACTGAAACGAGCGTTGTCGCAGCGCTGACCCCCTAGATGTTGTGGTGTTCGCCGACGCGGCCTAGATAGGTCCCGCCGTTTCAGCCTTCAGCCTTCGGGATGCCCGCCAGTGACCGCCTTCACGCACGAATCGTACTTCTCAAAGAGCCTCGCCGACGCTGATCCGGCGATCTTCAAGGGCATCCAGGGCGAACTCGGCCGCCAGAAGGAGCAGATCGAGCTGATCGCTTCGGAAAACATCGTCTCCCAGGCGGTGCTGGACGCGCAAGGCTCGGTCCTGACCAACAAGTACGCCGAGGGGTATCCGGGCCGTCGCTACTATGGCGGCTGCGAGTTCGTGGACGTTACCGAGGATCTGGCCCGCGAGCGCGCCAAGGAGCTGTTCGGCGCCGCCTTCGCCAACGTCCAGCCCCACTCGGGCGCCCAGGCCAACCAGGCCGTCTTCTTCACCCTGCTGCAGCCCGGCGACACCTTCCTGGGCATGGACCTGGCCTGTGGCGGTCACCTGACCCACGGTTCGCCCGCCAACCAGTCGGGCAAGTGGTTCCGCCCCGTGACCTACAAGGTGTCGGAAGACACCCACCTGATCGATTATGACCACGTCGCCGAAATGGCCCAGAAGGAGAAGCCCAAACTGATCCTGGCCGGCGCCTCGGCCTACTCGCGTCACATCGACTTCAAGCGCTTCCGCGAGATCGCTGACAGCGTCGGCGCCTATCTGATGGTGGATATGGCCCACTATGCCGGTCTGATCGCTGGCGGCGTCTATCCCGACCCGATCCCGCACGCCCACGTCGTCACCACCACGACGCACAAGACCCTGCGCGGCCCGCGCGGCGGCATGATCCTGTCCAACGACGCGGACCTGGGCAAGAAGATCAACTCGGCCGTCTTCCCCGGCCTGCAAGGCGGGCCGCTGGAGCACGTCATCGCCGCCAAGGCCGTGGCCTTCGGCGAGGCGCTGAAGCCTGAGTTCAAGGGCTATGCCCAACAGGTCGTCAAGAACGCCCAGGCCCTGTCCGGCGTCCTGATCGAGCGCGGCCTGGCCATCGTCTCGGGCGGCACCGACAGCCACCTGATGCTGGTCGACCTGCGTCCCAAGGGCGTGACCGGCAAGGCCACCGAGCATGAGCTCGAGAAGGCCCTGATGACCTGCAACAAGAACGGCGTGCCGTTCGACACCGCGCCCTTCACCGTCACCTCGGGCGTCCGTCTGGGCACCCCGGCGGGCACCACGCGCGGCTTCGGCGAGGAAGAGTTCAAGCAGATCGGCCACTGGATCGCCGACGTCGTCTCGTCGATGAACGGCGGCGACGAAGCCGATCCGGCCGTCGTCGCGGGCGTCGCCGCCCAGGTGCGCGAACTGACCGCCCGCTTCCCGATCTACGGCTGAGGCGCGCTGAATGAAGTGCCCCTTCTGCGGAAACGCCGACACCCAGGTCAAGGACAGCCGCCCGTCTGACGACGGCGCGGCCATCCGCCGCCGTCGGTCCTGCCCGCAGTGCAACGGGCGCTTCACCACCTTCGAGCGGGTGCAGCTGCGCGAACTGGTCATCCTGAAACGGAACGGCCGCCGCACCCCCTTCGACCGCGACAAGCTGGAACGTTCGCTGGGCATCGCCCTGCGCAAGCGCCCGGTGCAGCCCGATCAGGTCGAACTGCTGGTCAGCCGCATCGTGCGTCAGCTGGAAAGCCTGGGCGAGACCGAGATCCCGTCCAGCATCGTCGGCGACTTCATCATGAAGGCGCTGAAGTCGGTCGATGAGGTCGCCTACGTCCGCTACGCCTCGGTCTACAAGGACTTCCGCCACACCGGCGACTTCGCCAAATTCCTCGGCGACGAGGGTTTCGACGGGAGCAACGACGAACCCGGCAAGGCCTGATGCGCCCGCGCATCACCCTGAAGCTGGCGACGTCGCTGGACGGGCGCATCGCCACGGCCTCGGGCGAAAGCCAGTGGATCACCGGGCCAGAGGCGCGCCAGCAGGGCCACCGCCTGCGCGCGAGCCATGACGCCATCCTGGTCGGCGTCGAGACCGTGCTGGCCGACGATCCCGAACTGACGGTCAGACTTTCCCCTTCTCCCCTCGGGGGAGAAGGTGTCGTGCGGAGCATGACGGATGAGGGGGCGGGTTCAGCGCGCTCATCGTCAGAGGTCGAGGGCGTATTAAAGGTCCCCCTCATCCGAGCGGCTTCGCCGCCCACCTTCTCCCCCGAGGGGAGAAGAAATCCGTTGCGCGTCGTTCTTGATAGCCGTCTGCGGACGCCCATCACGGCCAAGGTCGCCAGCGGGAACACGCTGATCTTCACGCTAGGGGCTGTTCACGCCATCGGCCAGGCCGAGGTCGTCGCGGTCGCCGCCTCCGACGGCCGCCCCGCCATCGCCGCCGTCCTCGACGCCCTGACCGCCCGCGGCGTCACCTCCCTGCTGATCGAGGGCGGGGGGCGCGTCGCCGCCTCCTTCCTCACGGCGGGCGTGGTGGACGCCATCGAGTGGTTCCGCGCGCCCATTCTGCTGGGCGGAGAGGGGAGGCCCTGCGTCGCCTCTCTGGCGCTTGCAAAGCTGGCCGACGCCCCCAAGTTCCGTCGTCTGGGCGTAGAGCCTGTCGGAGACGACCTGTGGGAACGCTACGCGCGCTTCGACGGCTGATTTCAGACGATTCAGACTATTCAGACCATGTTTTTTGGGTCCGAAGGGACCGGAGTTTCCATGTTTACCGGCATCGTCACCGACATCGGCCGCGTCCGCAGCGTCCGCCAAACCGACCGCGACCGTCGCTATGAGGTCGAGACCGTGTGGGACACGGCCACCATCGACCTGGGCGCCTCCATCAGCCACGCGGGCTGCTGCCTGACCGTGACGGAGAAGGGCGAGGGCTGGTTTGCGGTCGAAGTGTCCGGCGAGACCCTGTCCAAGACCAAGCTGGGCGACTGGGCCGAGGACACGCGGGTCAATCTGGAGCGCGCCGCCAAGCTGGGCGACGAACTGGGCGGCCATATCGTCTCGGGCCATGTCGACGGTCTGGGCGAGGTGGTCTCCATCACGCCCGACGGCGGATCGCACCGCATCGTGATCGAGGCGCCCGCGCCGCTGCACCGTTTTATTGCGCCGAAGGGCTCAATCACCGTCGATGGGGTTTCCCTGACCGTGAATGGGGTGCAAGAGCGCCGCTTCGACTTGAACATCATTCCGCATACGTGGGATGCGACCACGCTTGGCGGCCTCAAGGTCGGCGACAAGGTCAACCTGGAGATCGACATGCTGGCGCGCTACCTCGCGCGGTGGCAGGAGACGGCGTGATGCCAATGGAACGTGGAATGCTGGCGGCGAACATGAACGACAGCCCGATCAGCCCGATCGAGGACATTCTCGAGGACGCCCGCAACGGGCGTCCCTACATCCTGGTGGACGCCGAGGATCGCGAGAACGAGGGCGACATCATCATTCCGGCCCAGTTCGCGACGCCGGATCAGATCAACTTCATGATCAAGCACGCGCGCGGTCTGGTCTGCCTGGCCATGACGGCGGATCGCGCCAAGGCCCTGCGCCTGCCGCCGATGGCCGCTGAAAACCGCGAAAGCATGGGCACGGCCTTCACCATCTCGATCGAGGCCAAGGAAGGCGTCACGACCGGCATCTCCGCCGCCGACCGCGCCCGCACCGTCCAGGTCGCCGCCGACCCGTCGCGCGGCGCCGACGACATCGTCTCCCCGGGCCACATCTTCCCTCTGGTTGCGCGCGACGGCGGGGTTCTGGTCCGCACCGGCCATACCGAAGCCGCTGTCGATATCAGCCGCATGGCGGGCCTGATCCCGGCCGGGGTGATCTGCGAGATCATCAAGGACGACGGCGAGATGGCGCGGATGCCTGACCTGATCGCCTTCGCCCAGTTGCATGGGCTGAAGATCGGCACCATCGCCGACCTGATCGCCTATCGCCGCCGCACCGAGCGCTTCGTCGAGCGCGTGCTGGATACCCCGTTCGAAAGCGTCCACGGCGGCCCGTTCCGCATGATCGTCTACAAGGACACCATCGAGGGCGCCGAACACGTCGCCCTGATCCACGGCGACATCGACCCGACCAAGCCGACCGTCGTGCGGATGCACCAGATCGACTTC
Organism: Candidatus Brevundimonas phytovorans; assembly: GCA_029203145.1. NCBI lineage: Bacteria > Pseudomonadati > Pseudomonadota > Alphaproteobacteria > Caulobacterales > Caulobacteraceae > Brevundimonas > Candidatus Brevundimonas phytovorans. Next base: position 1,680,852 of record CP119309.1, on the reverse strand, counting down.
GCCGCCGACCTGCTGGGGCACATTGAGGCCCGCCAGGACTATATCCCCCGCGCGCTCAAGGCGCTCAGCGCCGAGGACGGCCCCGGTGTCGCCGTCTTCCTGCGCGATCCGGGCCTGCACCGGCTGTCGGAACGTCTGGTCGGCGGCGACAAGCCCGCCGCCGCGGACCGCGCCATCAAAGCCTATGGCGTGGGCGCCCAGATCCTGCTGGATCTCGGCGTGCGCGACATGATCATCATGAGTTCGACCCGCCCCAATCCGACGGCGCTTGAAGGCTACGGCCTGCGCATCGCCGGTTGGCGCGACATGGACGGAGAAGACCAATCCTGAACGACCCCACCCGCGTCCTGATCGTTGAGGCGCGTTACTACGACGATCTGGCTGACGCCCTTCTGGAAGGGGCCAAGGACGCCCTGCGCGCGCAAGGCGTGCAGTTCGACGTCGTCACCGTGCCGGGCGCCCTGGAGGTTCCGACCGCCATCGCCCTGGCCGAGGAGGCCGGTCGCTACCCGACCGCCCCGCGCTATGACGGCTATGTCGCTCTGGGCTGCATCATTCGCGGCGAGACCTACCACTTCGAGATCGTCTCGGATCAATCCGCCGCCGGCCTGATGCATCTGGGCCTCAAGGGTCTGGCCATCGGCAACGGCATCCTGACGACCGAAGACGAAGCCCAGACCTGGGCGCGCGCCCGGATGAGCGAAGGCGACAAGGGCGGCGGCGCCGCTCGCGCCTGTCTGGACCTGATCGCGCTGCGCAAGCGCCTGCGCGGAGGACTGGCCTCGTGACCGAACAGAGCAAACCCACCCCGGCCACCGTCGCCGAAGTCATGGCGCAACTGGCCGAGGCCGACAAAGCCCGTGCCGAGCCGCAACTGACCTCGCGTCAGCGCCGCGCCCGCACGGTTGCTCGTCTGGCCGCTGTCCAGGCCCTGTATCAGATGGAACTGGCAGGCGAGGGCGTGGACGTCATCGTCAAGGAGTTCCGCGATCACCGCTTCGACGGCGACATCGACGGCGCCCCTCTGGCCGAGGCCGACGAGGACTGGTTCTCGGAGATCGTCCACGGCGTGGTCGAGGACCAGCGGGCCATCGACGAGGCCGTCAAGGCGCGTCTGGCCTCCAACTGGCGGATGGAACGTCTGGACGCCACGCTTCGCGCCCTCCTGCGTTGCGGCGCCTGGGAGCTGAAGTTCAAGTCCGACGTCCCGCGTGAAATCGTCATCGACGAGTATGTCGAGCTGGCCAAGGCCTTCTTCGACGAAGCAGAGGCGAAGTTCGTGAACGCGGCGCTCGACGGCGTGGCGCGCGATGCCCGCGATTGATGTCGCTGGCGAATTCGAGACCATCCAGCGGCTTCTGAAGCCGCTGGCGCACCCGGAATGGGCGAGGGGGCTGGCCGACGATGTGGCTGTGCTGCCCTCGCGTCCGGGGCATGATCTGATCCTGACCAAGGACGCCATCATCGAGGGCGTCCACTTCCTGCCCGACGACCCGCTGGACACCGTGGCGCAGAAGCTGCTGCGCGTGAACCTGTCCGACCTGGCCGCCAAGGGGGCAGAGCCCTTCGGCTATCTGCTGGCCTGCCACTGGTCCGAACGTTGCGGCTGGCCCGAGCGCGAGGCCTTTGTCGCCGGGCTGCGGCGCGACCAGGCCATCTTCGACATCGCCCTGCTGGGCGGCGACACGGTCAAGACGCCCGGTCCGGCCAGTTTCTCGGCCACCTTGATGGGCTGGGCGCCGTCGTCCTCTACCGTCAGCCGGGGCGGGGCGCGGCCGGGCGACCTGCTGTTTGTCACCGGCACGATAGGCGACGGCTGGTTGGGCCTTCAGGCGGCGCAAGGCGCGTTGTCGCTGGAGCCCGAGCGCATGGATGCGCTGGAGGCCGCCTATCGCACCCCCATGCCGCGTGTGGAGTTCGCCACCGTCGTGCGCGGCCTGGCCACGGCCAGCGCCGACGTCTCCGACGGCCTGCTGGCCGACGTCGGCCACATAGCCGAGGCCAGCAAGGTCGGCATCGAGATCGACCTGGAGGTCCTGCCCCTGTCGGCGGCGGCCCAGGCCTGGCTGGATAGTCGCGTCGATCCGCAGGGCGCGCTGGAGCTGCTGGCCGCCGGCGGCGACGACTACGAGATCATCCTGACCGTGCCGGCGGGGGCCGAGAACGCTCTTCGCCGTGAAGCGGAGCGCCGCCATCTGCGCCTGACCCGCATCGGTCGCGTGGTCGAGGGGCGGGGCGTGGTGGCGCGCCATCTCGGGGCCGAGATCACCCCGACCCGCGTCGGCTGGGCCCACGACTAGGGCCGCAACGGAATCCTAACGGGGGCAGGGCAGAACAGCCTGATGCAACGTCGCGCTTTGATCCAGGCCGCCGCCGTCCTGACCGCCTCCGGGGCCGCCTCCGCGCTCGCCGGCGGCGCGGACGCCAGTGAGAAGGCCGCACCGGCCGCCGCCGCCTTCCTGAACCTGCCCGGCATGGGCTTGCCGATCATCACCGAGGGGCGGGTGCGCAACTATGTCTTCATCGTCCTGAAGCTGCATCTCGGCCCTAACCACACGGTCGAGGCGGTGCGGGCCAAGGAGGCCTGGCTGCGCGACGCCCTGGTCCGCGCCGGACACCGCACGCCCTTTGTCCTGCCGGACACCTGGCTGGCGCTGGATACGGCGGCGCTGAGCGCCAGCCTGATCCGCTCGGCCTCCACCTTGATCGGGCCCGGCGCCGTGACCCGCGTCGAGGTCGTCAGCCAGACCCCGCGCCGTCGCACCGGAATGCAGGGCGTCTAAACCGCCTCAGAAACCGCTGTTGCTTCACGGCGCTGCTTTTGACACAGTTGGGTCGCAATTCCCGGGGGACGTGAGATTGCGTCCGTAGGCGCACGGGGGGACCGGAAGGCGGTGAGAGGCGCAAAGCCCGCCCGCGCCAAGGATCCGTGTGCTCGTTGCACAAGGGCTTGGAAACGCCATGACGAACTATCTATGGCTGGTCATCGCGGCCGGCGCACTGGGGGTGCTTTACGGCGCTGTCCAGACCGCCGTCCTGATGAAGGCCGGCACCGGTAACGACAGGATGCGAGAAATCGCGGCGGCGATTCAGGAAGGAGCTTCGGCCTACCTGAAGCGTCAGTACACAACGATTGGTATGGTGGGGGTCGTGATCTTGGTCGCGGCCTTTTTGCTTATCGGGCCCTGGGCTGCGCTCGGGTTCCTGATCGGGGCGGTGCTGTCCGGCGCCGCGGGTTTCGCAGGGATGCTGATCTCGGTACGGGCCAATGTGCGAACGGCGCAGGCGGCGTCTGAAAGTCTGGCCAAGGGGCTGGACCTGGCCTTCCGCTCGGGCGCCATCACCGGCATGTTCGTGGCGGGCGGCGCGCTTCTGGGCGTGTCGGGCTACTACGCCTTCATGACCCAGGGCATGGGCTTTGAAAGCACCAGCCGCACGGTCGTCGACGGCCTGGTGGCGCTGGGCTTCGGCGCTTCGCTGATCTCCATCTTCGCGCGCCTGGGCGGCGGCATCTTCACCAAGGGGGCCGACGTGGGCGGCGACATGGTGGGCAAGGTCGAAGCCGGCATCCCCGAGGACGATCCCCGCAACGCCGCCACCATCGCCGACAACGTAGGCGACAACGTCGGCGACTGCGCCGGCATGGCCGCCGACCTGTTCGAAACCTATGCCGTCACGACGGTGGCCACGATGGTTCTGGCGGCCATCTTCTTCCGCAACCAGCCCTATGTCGAAGTGATGATGCTGCTGCCGCTGGCGATCTGCGGCATCTGTATCGTGACCTCCATCATCGGCTCCTTCTTTGTTCGTCTGGGCAAGGGCGGCAATATCATGGGGGCCCTTTACCAGGGGCTGATCGTGACGGGCGTGCTGTCGGTTGTGGCTGTGTGGTGGGTGATCAACCAATTGCTGCCGGGCGCGGTCGAGACCTCCGGCGGGCTGCTGATCCAGCCGATGAACCTGTTCTGGGCCGGCGTCGTCGGTCTGCTGGTCACGGCGGCCATCGTGGTCATCACCGAGTTCTACACCGGCACGGGCTTCCGCCCCGTCAAGTCGGTGGCCAACGCATCGGTGTCGGGCCACGGCACCAATGTGATCCAGGGGTTGGCTGTGTCGCTGGAGTCCACGGCCCTGCCGGCGCTGACCATCATCGTCGGCATCGTTGCGGCCTTCCAACTGGCGGGCCTGTTCGGCATCGCCATCGCCACCACGACCATGCTGGGCGTGGCGGGGATGATCGTGGCGCTGGACGCCTTTGGTCCCGTCACCGACAACGCCGGCGGCATCGCCGAGATGGCGGGCCTGCCGTCGGACGTCCGTGTCTCGACTGACGCGCTGGACGCCGTGGGCAACACCACCAAGGCCGTGACCAAGGGCTACGCCATCGGTTCGGCGGGCCTGGGGGCGCTGGTCCTGTTCGCCGCCTATGTGGAAGACCTGAAGCATTTCTCGGCCGAGGCCGCGCCGGGCAGCTTCTTCCATGGCATGGGGGCGGTCGCCTTTGACCTGTCCAACCCCTACGTCGTCGTAGGCCTGCTGTTCGGCGGGGCTCTGCCCTTCCTGTTCGGCGGCATGTCGATGACGGCCGTGGGGCGCGCCGCCGAGGCCGTCGTGGCCGAGGTGCGTCGTCAGTTCCGCGAGAATCCGGGCATCATGACGTTCGAGACCAAGCCAGAGTACGGCAAGGCCGTGGACATCCTGACCAGTGCGGCGATCCGCGAGATGATCGTGCCCAGCCTGCTGCCGGTGCTGTCGCCGATCGTCCTGTTCGTGGTGGTGCTGTTCATCCAGCCGGACAAGGCCAACGCCTTCGCCGCCCTGGGGGCCATGCTGATGGGGGTGATCGTGACGGGCCTGTTCGTGGCCATCTCGATGACCTCGGGCGGCGGCGCCTGGGACAACGCCAAGAAGCTGATCGAGGAAGGCTTCACCGACAAGAACGGCGTCGTCCACGGCAAGGGTTCGGAGGCGCACAAGGCCGCCGTTACGGGCGACACCGTGGGCGATCCCTACAAGGACACCTCCGGTCCGGCGGTGAACCCGATGATCAAGATCACCAACATCGTGGCCCTGCTGCTGCTGGCGGTGCTGGCGAGCGGGAAGATCGTCTGACGAAAAAGGCCCCGGGGATCGCTCCTCGGGGCGCTTTTTTAAGAGGCCTATGCTCGCGACGCGGTCGCTCGCGGCTTGAGGCCGAAGAGGGCTGCCGCGGGTGAAGCGGCCTGCCCTTAGTCCGGGCGACGCTGGCCGGGAACGTCTTCTTCGGTGCGCGGCAGTTGGCCACGGCCGACGTTGCCCAGCAGTTGTTCCAGAATCGTCAGCTGACGGCCGCGGGTCGGCGTCTCGCGCCGCTCCATGGCGATCTGGCGACCGTCCTCGAGGCCCAGGGTGCGGACGGCGGCGACCTTGCCGTCGGCCTTGTTGAAGGTGATCTCAGTCACCGAACGCTGCGACACCTGCGGCTTGTTGTAGGTGTAACGCTCGGTCGTCTGGGTCAGGTAGTACCAAACGGTGTCGGGCTCGAAGGTCGAGGTGGTCGAGGGCGACCCCAGTCGCGCCAGGACGGTTTCCCGAGTGTCGGTGCCGGCCACGACATCCTGAGGCTTGGCGTCGATCGCCTGGAAGCCCTGGGTGGCGACAACGGGCGCGCAGGCGCCGGCAGCGGCGGCCAGCGCAACAGCAGCGAAGATCGGTGTAATTCGGGGCATCCGCGTCCGCCTCAGCATAACAAGGTCTTTGACCTAACCGGCGCTGCGTCCTAGTGCAACGGCGCGGCGAAAAAGGGGCTGTTGCTCATGCTAAGAAATCTCTTCCGACAACGGCCCGATGAGCGCCAGGGTGACGCCCTGTATGCCCTGGCGGTGGCGCAAGCCCGCCAGCCTGCTTTTTACACCGCCCTCGGCGTGACCGATCAGATCGACGCCCGGTTCGAGCTCTACACCCTGCACGTCCTGATTCTGTTCCTGCGACTGAAGCAGGACGGCGAGCGCGGCGAGGTCGCGGCGCAGAGGCTGTTCGACACCTATATCTCGTCGCTGGACAACACGCTGCGCGAACTGGGCGTCGGCGACGTCTCGGTCGGCAAGAAGATGCGCAAGCTGGGCGAGTCCCTGTATGGCCGCATGAGCGCCTACGAAGGTCCGCTGCGCGCCGAGGACGTCGAGGCCCTGGCTGTGTCGCTGGCCAAGAACGTCTATGAAAGCGCTGACGCCGCGACCGCGCAGGCCCTAGCGCGTTACGCCGTGACTTCGCGTCAGAATCTGGCGACGCAGTCGTTTGAAACCGTGTCCAAGGCCCCGGCCTGGGCGGAGATCACCGCATGAACGACCTTCCACCGCTGCCCTACAGCGAGCCGCTGAGGCTTCACCACATCGGCGCCGGCGTGCAGCGCCGCCTGACGCCGGACGCCGAGGCCGTCAAACGGATCGCGCGCGCCCTGGATCTTCAGGCGCTCGACCTGTTCGAGGTGGACATCAACCTGGTCCCGACCGTGTCGGGCTGGCGTCTGGACGGGCGGGTCGTGGCCGATGCGGTTCAGACCTGCGGCCTGACGCTGGAGCCCCTGCCGGTCCATATCGATCGCAAGTTCTCGGTGCAGATGGTCGAGGCGACCGAGCGCGAGCCTGATGAGGACGGCGAAATCGATCTGGAGCTGGACGACGATTCGCCGGATCAGATCGAAGGCGGCAGCCTGGACCTGGGCCAATACGCCGTCGAGCAGCTGGCGCTGAGCCTCGATCCCTTCCCGCGCAAGCCGGGCGCGGTGTTTGAACAGCCCCCGGAGCCCGGTGAAATCTCGCCTTTCGCCGTGCTGAAGAGCCTGCAATCCAAGGACGGTTCCGGCGAAGGTTGACCTGACGTCGGGCTGGTAGCATCCCAAGGGTGCGACATTTGCGTCCTGCATCCCTATATGAAGCCGCGACAAGACGGCGACGGAGTCCATTTCCACTTGGCATCCCCAACACTGATCTCGCTTGACGCCATGGGCGGGGACCACGGTCCCTCGGTCGTGGTCGGCGGCGTGAAGGACTATCTCTCGCGGCATGACGGCGAGGGCGTGCGTTTCCTGCTGCATGGCGACGAGGCGGCGATCCGCGCCGAGATGGCGCGCTGTGGCCTGACCGACGCCGTCTGCGACGTGCGTCACACCGACAAGATCGTGGCCATGGACGAGAAGCCCGCCCAGGCCATGCGCCGGGGCAAAGGCTCCAGCCTGTGGAACGCCATCGAGGCGGTGAAGACGGGCGAGGCGGCCGCGGCGGTCTCCGCCGGCAACACAGGCGCCCTGATGGCCATCTCCAAGCTGCTGCTGCGTATGGCGGCGCCGGGGCTGGAACGCCCGGCCATCGTCGCCAGCTGGCCGACTCTGCGCGGCTACACCGCCGTTCTGGACGTCGGCGCCAATATCGGCAGCGACGCCAAGCAGTTGATCGAATTCGCCATCATGGGCGAGGCCTTCCAGTCGGCGGTGCATGGCGTGGCCAAGCCCACGGTCGGTCTGCTGAACGTCGGCTCGGAGGACATGAAGGGCCACGATGAGGTCCGCGAGGCCCACGCCATCCTGCGCGAGGGCGGCATTCCGCTGAACTATCATGGCTTTGTCGAGGGCGACGACATCGCCAAGGGCACGGTGGACGTGATCGTCACCGACGGCTTCACCGGCAATATCGCCTTGAAAACCGCTGAGGGCACGGCACGCTTCATCTCCAGCCTGCTGAAAGAGGCCCTGACCTCGGGCCCGATCGCCAAGCTGGGCGCCCTGATCGCCATGCCGGCGCTGAAGCGCATGGCGGCGAAGATTGACCCCAACGCCATTAACGGCGGGCCTCTGCTGGGTCTGAACGGCATCGTCGTGAAAAGCCACGGCGGCGCCACGCCGCGCGGTTATGGAAACGCCGTCCGCATCGCCGTCGACCTGGCGCGCAGCGATTATATGGTCAAGGTCGGGGCCAACCTGGGACGGCTCGCCGCCCTGGACCAGTCCGCGCCCGTCGCCGAAACCCTTGGGGAGACCCACCAGTGAGCGTCATTCGCAGCGCCGTGACCGGCGTCGGCTCCTTCCTGCCGGAGAAGGTCGTCACCAACGCCGACCTGGCCAAGTTCGTCGACACCTCGGATGAGTGGATCGTCGAGCGCACCGGTATCCATCAACGCCACCAGGCCCGCGACGACGAGCCGACCAGCGATCTGGCGGTCGAGGCCGCGCGCCGCGCCCTGGCCGACGCCGGAAAGACGGCGGCTGACGTCGACCTGATCATCGTCGCCACCACCACCCCGGACCAGACCTTCCCTGCTACCGCCGCCATCGTCCAGGCCAAGCTGGGCGCACCGGTGGGCATCGCTTTCGACGTTCAGGCGGTCTGCTCGGGCTTCGTCTACGCCATGAGCGTGGCCGATGGCTTTGTCGCGCGCGGCATGGCCAAGTGCGCCCTGGTCATCGGCGCCGAGGAAATGACCCGGCTGATGGACTGGAACGACCGGACCACCTGCGTCCTGTTCGGCGACGGCGCCGGCGCCTTTGTCGTCGAACCGCGCGAAGGGCAGGGGACCAAGGCTGATCAGGGCGTCTTGGGCTTCGCCCTGCGCTGCGACGGCACCAAGTCGGACATGCTCTATGTCGACGGCGGTCCGTCCACGACCGGCACGGTCGGCCACCTGAAGATGCTGGGCAATCAGGTCTTCCGCCACGCCGTCGTCAACATCGCCGAAGCCATCGTCGGCGCGACCGAGGCGGCGGGCGTCGAGATCCCCGAGATCGACTGGTTCGTGCCGCACCAGGCCAACCAGCGCATCATTCGCGGGGTCGGTGACCGTCTGGGTCTGGACGAAAACAAGGTCGTGTCGACCGTGGCCATGCACGCCAACACCTCGGCGGCGTCGATCCCTCTGGCCATGGATGCGGCCATCAAGGATGGGCGGATCAAGCGCGGCGATCTGGTGGTGATCGAGGCCATGGGCGGCGGTCTGACCTGGGGCGCCTGCGCCTTCCGTCTCTGATTTGCATTCAGGGCTTTGATTCGGGGCGACTTTGCCCTTCTATGCGTGCGGATTGGCAGCGGAGAGACGCAGTGACGGGACAACAGACCCTGACCCGGGCGGATTTGTGCGACGCGGTGCATGACGAGGTCGGGCTTTCCCGCCAGGAATGCTCCGGTCTGGTCGAGCGCACGCTCGAACTCGTCGTCGAATCGCTTGAGCGCGGCGAGACGGTGAAGCTGTCTGGCTTCGGCGTCTTTCAGGTGCGTGAGAAGCGCGCCCGCATGGGCCGCAACCCGAAGACGGGCGAACCGGCGGCGATCAATCCGCGTCGGGTCATCAGCTTCCGCGCCTCGCAGATCATGAAGAGCCGGGTCCACGACGCGGTCGTCGAGGACTAGTCCAGCGTGGCCAAAAGCCCGAACGCCTTTCGCACCATTTCCGAGGCCGCTGACGAAGTCGGCGCGCCCCAACATGTCCTGCGCTTCTGGGAGACGAAGTTCGACTTCATCGCCCCGGTGAAGCGCGCGGGCGGCCGTCGCTTCTATCGGCCCGAAGACGTCGCCGTCCTGAAAGGCGTACGGCGGCTGCTGCATGACGAGGGACTGACCATTCGCGGCGTCCAGCGTCTGCACAAGGAGCAGGGCCTGGCGCGTCTGGCCGCCTATGGCGATCCGACGACGGTGCTCGAGATTGACGTCGATGTGGAGCGCGAACCCGCCGGTTCCGTCGCCGCAGGACCGTTTGACGCCGCGCGTCTGGGCGCTGTTTTGGCCGACCTGGAGTCGGCGAAGGCGCGTCTGGAGGCTGTTCTGCAGCGCTGAAGCGAACTTGTTGTTCAAAGAGCGTTTTAGAGTTTGCGGAGTGCGGAATCGCCCTCTATAGGGAGCGTCTTCGGAGCGTGGCGCAGCCTGGTAGCGCACTTGACTGGGGGTCAAGGGGTCGCAGGTTCGAATCCTGTCGCTCCGACCATTTCCTCAGGGAAATCGGTTGGTTAAAGGGGTCGCTTTCGGGCGGCCCCTTTTGCAATTTCGGCTCTATTTTGCGTCGGGATCGCGCTCGGCCCACCGCAGCATCGGGATCAGGGGAATGCCCCAGCCGATGCCGGCGACGGCGAAGAAGAGCAGGTCCAGCCACCAGATGTTCGGCAGGACGTCGTTGATCGACACCGCGCCCCAGACCCAGAAGGTCAGGAACAGCAGGACGCCGATGGTGGCGACGAAGCGGCGGGTCCGGGCGCCCATCAGCGCTTGCTCCGGAACAGGAAGAAGGCCACCAGGCAGACCACGGCGGCGATCATCGACCAGACGATCCAGGTCCAGTCGCTGAGCGTGGCGACGGCGAAGACGCGGATGGCCAGGAAGGCCCCGCAGCCGGCGCCGACGGCAGCGACCAGAATGGTCCCGCCCAGTCCGCGACGGCCGGTCAGCAGGTCTGCGATCCAGGCCAGAACCAGAGCGCCGACGACGGCGATGGCGATATCCGCATATGGCGCCACGGGCGCTCCTTCAGAATGGTGCGACGCCTTGGCGTCGAAAGCGACTCGATCTTGCCGCGCTGGGGGGGCATACCGCCCCGGTCGCCCGACTTGTAAGGCGACAGTGTATCGGGGCGAACGGCAGGCGTCGAATGAAGCGTTTCGTAAATCAGGATCGCAGCCGCGCGGTGGCGCTGTGGTTGTTCTTCAGCGCGGCGATGGTCTTCGCCATGGTGGTCATCGGCGGCGTGACGCGCCTGACGGGTTCGGGCCTGTCGATCACCGAGTGGAAGCCCATCATGGGGGCGATCCCGCCGCTGAATGCGGCGCAATGGGCCGACGCCTTCGAGAAATACAAGGCCATCCCGCAGTATGCCCAGGTCAACGCCGGCATGAGCCTGGGCGAGTTCCAGGGCATCTTCTGGTGGGAATGGCTGCACCGTCTGGTCGGGCGTCTGATCGGCGTGGTCTTCGCGGCGCCCTTCGTGATCTTCCTGCTGATCGGACGGATGCCGAAGCGGTTGATCGGGCGCTGCCTGATTCTGTTGGGGTTGGGCGGGCTGCAGGGCCTGATCGGCTGGTGGATGGTGTCGAGCGGCCTGTCGGAGCGGGTTGACGTGGCGCCGGAGCGGCTGGCGACACACCTGGGTCTGGCCTTCCTGATCTTCGCCGGCCTGATCTGGACCGGGCTGGAGGCCTGGAGCGGGTCGGACCATTCACGGTCGCCGCGCGGCTGGACCTGGGGCGCGGCCCTGTTGCTGGGCGCGATCTTCCTTCAGTGCCTGCTGGGCGGGCTGGTGGCCGGGGCCAAGGCGGGCTTCATCTATACCGACTGGCCGATGATGAACGGCGCGGTCTTCCCGCCGGTCGAGTGGGGCAAGGGCGCCATCGCCTTCCTGCATGATCAGGGGCTGGTGCAGTTCAATCATCGCATCGGCGCCTATCTGCTGCTGGCGGCGGGCACGGCCTATGCCATCCACGCCTGGCGCTGGCGGCTGGCCGAGGGTCTGGGTCTGTCAGCCTTCGTGCTGGCCGGCGCGCTGTGGCTGCAGGCCAGCCTGGGCGTCGTCACCCTGATGCACGCTGTGCCGATCACCCTGGGAGCGCTGCACCAGGCGGCGGCGGCCCTGGTGCTGGGCGCGGCGACGGTCAACCTGTGGCTGGTCCGCCGCTCGCGCCCGCGCCTGTTCATGAGCGGACCGCGTTCCACGGGCCTCTGATCGCGAAGGTCAGGCCGGGGTACATGATGTTCACGAACAGGACGCTGCCGTCCGGCGAGAACACGGCCCCGGCGAACTCCGAGTTTCCGGTGAAGACGTTGCGGGCGAGGGTGTAGAGGCGGCCGTCGGGCGTCACGCCCTTGATATGGTTGCGCACCTCGTCGGAATAGTTGTCCTCGCAGACGATCAGGTGGCCCCAGGGGGCGATGCACAGGTTGTCGCCCATGTTCATGGTGCGCAGGTCGGTGCTTTCGACGAACAGCTGGATGCGGCCGGGCGTGCGGGCCTCGTCCGCGCCGCCTTCGTCGGGCGAGGGGACGTAGCGCATGATCTGGCCCCGGCGCAGCGGCCCGCCCGAGGTGGCGGTCAGGTAGAGCTCGTTGTCGCCCCAGAAGATTCCTTCGCCGCGCGCCACCTTCACGGCGCCCGCCGCGTGGCCGCGATGGCGCAGGTCGTCGTTGGGGGATTCCACGTCGTCCAGATCGATCCACTCGACCTCGCGCCAGTCATTGACCGACCAGAGGCGGGCGTCGTGGTTGGCGCTGTCGGCACCGGGCTGACCCTTGAAAGCCATGGCCTGCAGCCGTCCGCCGCGCGCCAGTTGGCCGGGGACGGTCGGGATGAAGCGATAGAAGAGGCCGTCGCCCTGATCCTCGGTCAGGTAGGCGATGCCGGTGCGCGGATCGATGCAGACGGCCTCGTGATCGAAGCGGCCCATGGCCTTCAGCGGCACGGGATCGACCAGGCCGGTGGCGTCGGCGGGAACCTCGAACACCCAGCCGTGGGCCTTGGTCACGTTGGCGTCGGCGGGGGTTTCGACGGTTTCCTCGCAGGTCAGCCAGGTTCCCCAAGGCGTGTGGCCGCCGCAGCAGTTGGTCGAGGTGCCGGCCAGCGACAGGTGCTGCCGCACTGTTTTCCGGCTCTCGAGGTCATAGACCAGGGTCGTCGTGCCGCCGGGCAGGGCGCGCCCGTCCTTGTCGGTGTCGTAGGCCTTGGAGGTGTCCAGCAGGCCGAGGCGTTCATGATGGAAACCGCCTGGCCCCATGTTGCGATGAAGCGCCTTGGACCCCTTCAGTTCGTGGTTGCGGACCAGGGCGACCGTGGTCGGCGTCAGGGCGAAACAGCCCATGCCGTCGGGTTGGCCGGGCACCAGCAGGCCGTCGTCCATGGTCTCGCCGCTCTGGGAGATGACCTGATAGGAAAAGCCCTCGGGCAGGTCGAGCAGGCCGTTGGGATCGGCCTTCAGCGGGCCATAGCCCTCGACCTGATTGACGTAGGTTTCCTCGCCGGCGGCCAATGCTCGTCCCTGCGCGTGGACGTTGCGGGCGAAGCCGGCGAAGGCGAAGGCGGCGGCTCCGGTCGAGATCAGTTGGCGGCGTTGCAGGCGCATGAAGGGACTCCGTGTGACGCCGCGCTTAGAGCGGGTGCCGGCGACAGGGGCGATACGGTCCTGTGACGGTTGCGTGGCTGCGACGATTGGGCGGGGGACGACGGCTGTCCTCCACCCGCAAGGGGAGAAGGATTTTTGGAGCGCTAACGCCTTTGGCTGCTTGAGCGGCTTTTCCCGCAAGGGGAGAAGGGGGTGGTTTGGGCTAAACATGAACGGGTATTTTAATACCGTTTGTAATAAGTTGTTTTAAATCAATATCTTGATGTAAAATCGTGTCGCGTTCCGGTGTTGACCTGCTGTGGATGAGCCTCTATCAGCACGCCTTCCGCTCATTCCTGCCTTGGGATGGGCCGCACCGTTCGTCTTTCAGGACCCTCATTATGCTGAAGAGCACTACGGCTTCGATGAAGCCGGCAGAGGTCGAAAAGAAGTGGATCCACATCGACGCCGAAGGCGTCGTGGTGGGCCGTCTTGCGACCTTCATCGCCAACCGTCTGCGCGGCAAGCACCTGCCGACCTACACCCCGCACGTTGACATGGGCGACTACGTCGTCGTCACCAACGTCGACAAGGTGGTGTTCACCGGCAAGAAGTCGACCGACAAGGTCTACTATCGCCACACCGGCCACCCGGGCGGCATCAAGCAGACGACTCCGGAGAAGGTCCTGGGCGGTCGCTTCCCCGAGCGCGTGCTCGAGAAGGCCGTTGAGCGCATGCTGCCGAAGGAAAGCCCGCTGGCTCGCAAGCAGATGACGCACCTGCGTCTGTTCGCCGGCGCTGCGCATGACCACGAAGCCCAACAGCCGCAGACCATCGACTTCAAGTCGGCCTCGGCCAAGAACACCCGGAGCGCCTGAGCATGACCGACGTGACTGCTGAAGCCACCGGCTTCGACGCCCTGAAGGCTCTGGGCACTGTCGAAAACGACACCCCCGTCTATGAGCAAAAGCTGGACGCCCAAGGCCGCGCCTACTCGACCGGCAAGCGCAAGAACGCGATCGCTCGCGTCTGGATCAAGCCGGGCACCGGCAAGATCACCATCAACGGCAAGGACCAGGAAGTTTACTTCGCTCGTCCCGTGCTGCGCATGATGATCGCCCAGCCGCTGACCGTTTCGGACCGCGCCACGCAATACGACGTGATCTGCACCGTCGAAGGTTCGGGTCTGTCGGGTCAAGCCGGCGCCATCCGCCACGGCCTGTCGCACGCCCTGACTCACTTTGAGCCGGAACTGCGCAAGGTCCTGAAGCCGCACGGCTTCCTGACCCGCGACAGCCGCGTCGTCGAGCGCAAGAAGTACGGCCGCGCCAAGGCACGCCGCAGCTTCCAGTTCTCGAAGCGCTAATCGCTTTCTGGCGATTTGGATTTGGGGCGCTTCGGGGAAACCCGGAGCGCCCTTTTTCTGTCCGACAACAGGACCAGACCGACGACATGACCCACACCATCTTCATCGACGGCGAGGCCGGGACCACGGGGCTGGAGATCCGCGAGCGTCTGGAGGCGCGCACGGATCTGGAACTGATCCTGCTGGGCGAGCGTCGGCGTGACGTCGCGGCGCGGCGCGAGGCGCTGAACAGCGCCGATGCGGTGATCCTGTGCCTGCCCGACGATGCGGCGAAAGAAGCCGTGTCGATGATCGAGAACCCCAGCGTGCGGGTCATCGACGCCTCGACGGCGTTCCGGGTCGATCCGGCCTGGACCTATGGCTTCGCCGAGATGGATGCCGGCCAGCGCGCGGCCATCGCCGCCTCGACGCGGGTGTCGAACCCCGGCTGCTATCCGACCGGCTTCATCGGCCTGATGGGGCCGCTGGTGCGGGCAGGGCTGGTGCCGGCCACCCAGCCGGTCACGGTCAATGCGGTGTCGGGCTATTCCGGCGGCGGCAAGGCCATGATCGCCGAGTTTGAGGCCGCGGGCGCATCGACCGCGTTTCGCGCCTATGGCCTGAGCCAGAAGCACAAGCATGTGCCGGAGATGACCCGGCATACGGGCCTGACGTTGCCCGTCCTGTTCGCGCCCGCCGTGGGGAATTATCGTCAGGGGATGCTGGTCGAGGTTCCGCTGCACCTGTCGACCCTGCCGGAGACGCCCTCGGTCGAGCGGCTGCATGGGGCATTTCTGGAGGCCTATGACGGTCAGCGCTTCGTCGAGGTCGCTGACCTGGACGAGACCGAAGCCATGACCGGCATCGAGCCGGAAGCGCTCAACGGCACCAACCGGATGCGGCTGCACGTCTTTGGCGATCGTGGGGGAGAGCAGGCGCGTCTGGTCGCCCTGCTCGACAACCTGGGCAAGGGGGCGTCGGGCGCGGCGGTGCAGAACCTGAACATCATGCTGGGTCTGGACGAGGCGACGGGTCTGACCTGAACGCCCTGATCTGAACCAAATGCGCCCGGCCGCCGTATAGGGGGCATGGACGCTTTTCTCGAACGGCGGTCGTTACTTCTGGGCAGCGCGGCTCTGGCGCTGTCCGGCTGTTCGCCCAAGGCGGCGGATGCGGCGGCGGACCCCTGGGCGGCCTCGCCCTTCCGCCAGATCAGCGACGCGGAGTGGCGTCGGCGCCTCGGCGACGCCTCGTGGCGCGTGCTGCGTCACGAGAGCACAGAGCAGCCGTTCAGCAGTCCCCTGAACGACGAGCATCGGCGCGGCGTCTTTGTCTGCAAGGGCTGCGCCCTGCCGCTGTTCCAGTCAGGGTGGAAGTATGACAGCGGCACGGGCTGGCCCAGCTTTACGCGGGTCATGCAGGCCAATATCGGCGCCAAGACCGACCGCCTGATCGGCATCGCCCGGACCGAATATCACTGCGCCAGGTGTCTGGGGCATCAGGGACACCTGTTCATGGACGGGCCGGCGCCGACCGGGCGGCGCTATTGCAACAACGGCGTCGCGCTGACCTTTCAGCCAGCCTGACGGGCCTTGAGCGCTGATTCGACCGTCAGGCCGAACCACAGGCTGGCGATGATCACCAGCAGGCCATAGTCGTGGCCGGGCCAGAACACCGGGATGGCCGCCGACAGGATCACCATCATTGGAAACAGGCTGGCCCAGGCGGCGGTAGAGGCGGCGCCGGGATGGACCATGGGCGGACGCGCCCAACCCATTCGCTTGGCGAGAAGAGCGTTCAGCGGGACGAAGGCGACGACGACCGCCAGGACGATGATGCCGTATTTCAAGGCGGCGCCGGGCTGTCCGAACACGCTGGCGGTCAGGATCAGCAGCAGCAGGGCGATGCCGGTCGTGACCGCCAGCAGCAGGTTGGGTTCGATACGCTTCAAGACTTCACTTTCACATAGGCGCCGGGTGCGGGCTCAATCGGCTCAAGCGGCCCGGTCTTGGGATCACGCGCGGGAATCTGGCCCCCCGACATCGGGCGCAGCCAGGCGGTCCAGTGGGGCCACCAACTGCCGGGATGCGCTTGCGCCCCCGCTTGCCAGTCCGCGAGCGTCTCGGGAAGGGCGGGGTTGGTCCAGTGCTGGTATTTGTTGGCGGCGGGCGGGTTGATGACCCCGGCGATGTGGCCCGATCCGGCCAGCGTATAGGTCACGGGGCCGCCGAACAGCCGCGCCGAGCGATAGACCGAGTTCATCGGCGCGATGTGATCCTCGCGGCTGGCCAGGAAGTAGAGGGGCGTCTTGACGGTCGACAGGTCGATGCGTTGGCCGTCGATCTCGAACTCGCCCTTGGCCAGGGCGTTCTGACCGTACATGCGGCGCAGGTAGTCGAGGTGCAGGCGCTTGGGCATCCGCGTCTGGTCGGCGTTCCAGAACAGCAGGTCGAAGGCCGGCGGCGCCTTGCCCATCAGATAGTTGGACACGAAGAAGGACCAGATCAGGTCGTTGGCGCGCAGGGCGTTGAAGGTGTCGGCCATGGCCGCGCCGGGCAGGACGCCGCCGGCGGCGTCGATCTGTTGCTCGATTTCGGCCAGCCAGTGCTCGTCGGTGAACAGCAGCAGGTCGCCGGCCTCGACGAAATCGTGCTGGGCCGCAAAGAAGGTGGCGGAGGCGATGCGGGCGTCCCCGTTCGCCGTCATGTGCGCCAGGGCCGCACCCAGCAAGGTGCCGCCGATGCAGTAGCCGACAGTGTTCACCCGGCTCTGGCCGGTCTGCTCCAGCACCTTTTCGACCGCGCGATAGATGCCCTTGTGCAGGTAGTCGTCGAAGCCGAGTTCGGCCTTGTCCTTGTCCGGGTTGACCCAGGAGCAGACGAAGACGGTGAAGCCCTGAGCCGACAGCCAGCGGATCAGCGAGTTCTCCGGCTGCAGGTCCATGATGTAGAACTTGTTGATCCACGGCGGGAAGATCAGCAGGGGGATGGCGGCTTGCGTCTCGGTCGCGGCGTCGAACTGGATCAGTTCGAACAACTCGTCGCGCCAGACCACCTGACCGGGGGCGGTGGCGACGTTCTCGCCGACCTTGAACTGACCATAGTCGGCCTGGCTGATCTTCAGCTTGCCGGCGCCGCGCTCCAGGTCGGCGGCGAAGTTCTGCATGCCCTTGACCAGGGATTCGCCGCCAGTGTCCGCCAAGGCCTTCAGCGCCGCCGGGTTGGAAGCGAGGAAGTTGGAGGGGGAGAAGGCGTCGGTCAGCAGCTTGGTGAAGAACTCGGCCTTGCGCTTCACGCGCGGATCGACGTCCTCGACGCTGGACACCAGACCGTTCATCCAGTCGGACGTGACCAGATAGGACTGGCGCATGACGTCGAAGACGGGGTTCTCGCTCCAGGCCGGATCGCGGAACCGCTTGTCGGTCGAGGGAGCGGGGGCGACCTCTTCGCCCATGGCGCGACGAGAGGTCGTGGACCACAGGTCCATGTAGCGGCTGAACAGGTCGGCCTGGGCCTGGAACAGCTTTTCCGGGCGAGCGGCCAGGCTGGTCATGATCGAGGTCATGGCCGGGGCCACGTTGAAGGGGTCGGGCGACAGGGCGGCGGGGCGGTCGGCCTGAGACAGGGCGGCCTCGGCGATGGCCGACTGAGCTGTCATGGCCGCCTTGGCCAGGTTCAGCGACAGGGTTTCCAGCAGATGGCGCTGATCGGCGCCGAAGGCGAAGGGATCGGCGGCCTCGGGCTGGGGCGGCGGTGGCGGAGCGCTGGCGGCTTCCGCTGGTGATTCGGCTTGAGCCTCCGGCGGCGGGGCTTTCTTTGGTCGCGGTTTGGCCGAGGTCGGGCGACCCGATTTGCGCGGCGCCGCCGCGGCGGACGGCGGGGCAGGGGGAGCCTTGGTCGGGTGCTTGGCCATGGGCGAACCTCCGGAACGGGCGCGCGTCGGGTCGCGAGCCTTCCTCCGGGCGCGATGATGGCATATGACCGGGGGTGAGATGAACGTGTTCCTGTCGAAAAAGACGATCCTGCCGGCGACGACCGGCCTGCTGTTGCTCACGGGCGGCTGTGTCGGCTCGTTTGATCCGAAGACGGACGCCGCGTCGCCGCTGGCCCCGCGCATCCAGCAGCTGGTGGACGCCCACCGCGAATACCCGCGCTGGGCCGATTTTCCGGCCGCGCCGACCGACCTGCCGCAGCCGAGCCAGGTGGCCGCCCATGTCGGGACGCTGAACACCGAGAGCGGCGCCCTGGCGACCCAGGTGGCGGGCATCGACTGGACGCTGGAGAGCGATCCGGCGGCCTTCGTGGAATCGATCAGCCGCCGCTTTGATCCGGCGCGTATGGCCCCCATCGGCGCCCAGACCCCGGACGAGGTCGAAGCCTTCGCCGAGAGCCTGCGCCGCCGCGCCGCCGCGCCGCCGCCGATCGACCGTCCGCGCCCCTGAGGCGCCGGCTGACGTCAGGCCCATGTCGTCTGGACGACAGAATCCCGGAATGATGGCCGGGCGAATAAGGATTGCCCATGGCTGACGGTGGAAACGCTCCCGCCTTCCTCGACGTGACGCGCTCGCTGTCGGGTCGCGCCTGGCGACAGCGCCCGGCCGAGGCGGCGACCATCCGCGCCCATATGCAGGCGCTGAACCTGGATGAACCCATGGCTCGCGCCCTGGCCGCGCGCGGCGTGGCGGCGGATCAGGGCGAGAACTTCCTGCGGCCCACGCTGCGGGCCCTGTTCCCGGATCCGTCCAGCTTCATGGACATGGACACGGCGGCGACCGCCATCATCGACGCGCTGCAGGCCGGCAGCAGCATCCACGTCTTCGCCGACTATGACGTGGACGGGGCGTCCAGCGCGGCCCTGCTGGTGCGCTGGTTCCGCACGCTGAACGCGGAACTGCCCATCTATGTCCCCGACCGCCTGACCGAGGGCTATGGCCCCAGCGCGCGGGCGTTCGACACGTTAAAGGCCCGCGGCGCCGATCTGGTCATCACCGTCGACTGCGGCGCGGCGGCCAACGAGGCTGTGGCTCACGCCTCGGCCATTGGCCTGAACGTCGTCGTCATCGACCACCACATGATGCGCGAGGAACCGCCGGCCTGTCTGGCCGTGGTCAATCCGAACCGGCCGGGCTGCAACTCGGGGCAGGGCAATCTGGCGGCGGCGGGCGTGGTCTTCGTCTTGCTGGCGGCGCTGAACCGCGAGGCGCGGGCGAGGGGCCTGTTCGAGGGCCGGACCGAGCCGGACATCCGCCAGTGGCTGGACCTGGCCGCCATGGGCGCCATCTGTGACGTGACGGGACTGACGGGGTTCAACCGGGCCCTGACCAGTCTGGGCCTCAAGGTCATGTCGGACTGGAAGAATCCGGGGCTGAAGGCCCTTCTGGCCGCCGCCGGGGCCGAGCCGGGACCAGCCAAGTCCAATCATGCGGGCTTCATTCTGGGGCCGCGCATCAATGCGGGGGGGCGCATCGGCAAGTCGGACCTGGGGGCGCGCCTGTTGTCCACCGACTTTCCCGACGAGGCGCGGGCGCTGGCGCAGGAACTGGACGCGCTGAATATCGCCCGGCGCGAGGTCGAGGCCCAGGTGACGGAACAGGCCGTGCGCCGGGTCGAGGCGACGGGCGCGCACGCCGACGAGTCGGCGCTGGTGGTCGTCTCGGGCGAGGACTGGCACCCTGGCGTGGTCGGCATCGTGGCCGGGCGTCTGCGTGAGCGCTGGCGCAAGCCTGTCGTGGTGATCGGCGTGGACGCCATCAATGGTCTGGGCAAGGGCTCGGGCCGGTCGCAACCGGGCATGAACCTGGGGCGCGCCGTCCAGGCGGCATGGAACGAGGGCGTGCTGATCGCCGGGGGCGGGCACGCCATGGCGGCGGGCCTGACGGTCGCCGCCGACCGGATCGACGAACTGCGCGCCTTCCTCAACGACCGGCTGTCGGGCGAACGGGCTGAAGCTGTGGCCCAGGACTGGGTCGAGGTGGACGCCCTGATCGACCCGCGCGCGGCGACGCGCGACCTGTTCGAGGCCTTCGAGCAACTGGCGCCCTATGGCCCCGCCAACCCCGAACCCCTGTTTGCGCTGCAAGGCGTGCAGGCACGCGAACCGGCCGCGATGAACGGCGGCCATGTGCGGTGTCGCCTGGTCGGGCCGGACGGGGCCTCGGTGCGGGCCATCGCCTGGCGCTGCGCCGACCTGCCCAGCGGCAAGGCGCTGCTGGCGGGGCAGGGCGGGCTGAACCTGGTCGGACGGCTGAAGGCCGACGACTGGAACGGCCGTCGCGGCGTGCAGTTCGAGATCGAGGACGTGGCCGACCCCCGCATGGCCTAGGTTTTCGACGTGACCGAGCGCAGGTCTTTGAAAAAATGCACAAACTGCGCAGCAGACGCTTGCAACCGCCGAAATCGGCGGCTATTACCCCGGTCCTCCGCGCAGCGGTCCCTTCGTCTATCGGTTAGGACGTCAGGTTTTCAACCTGAAGAGAGGGGTTCGACTCCCCTAGGGACTGCCACGCGGAGCTATCCCTTCCCCGACATCGTCATGCGGCATCAGCCTGAGCCGGCTCGTGTTTTCGGCTGCGCCGCGGCGAGGCGATGTCTTTGTTCGGAAAGTTGAAAAAGAGACTTGCGTCCCCCGGCAGGCAGGGCTAATAGGCCGCTCCTCCGCGCAGCGGTCCCTTCGTCTATCGGTTAGGACGTCAGGTTTTCAACCTGAAGAGAGGGGTTCGACTCCCCTAGGGACTGCCACGCGGAGCTATCCCCACATCGCGAATTGCGACGCTTTTGTCGGCCATCATGACGGCTGGCCGGCTGGGGGCTTAAAATCGTCATTTTTGTTTTTCCGAGGTTCAGCGAACCGTGTTAATCATAGCCTCTGCACGCTTTGCAGGCGGGGGTTAGTGAGTTGTCGGACTACGACGAGATGGAAGCGCCGGACATTGTTCTGATCGCCGGCACGGTGAAATGGTTCGATCCGGGCAAGGGGTACGGCTTCATCGTGCCCGATGAGCCCGACATGACCGAGCTGAAGGACGTGCTGCTGCATGTCAGCAGCCTGCGCGACGGCGGCCACGAGGCCGCGGCCGAGGGGGCTCCGATCAAGTGCGAATGCGCGCGCCGCGCCAAGGGCTGGCAGGTGGTGCGCGTCCTCGACCTGGGACAGGGCAGCCCTACGCCGATCCGCCGTGAGGCGGTGCGCGCGTCCGCCGCGCCGCGCCCGGCGTTCGACGCGGGGACCGGTGGTCCGATGGAGGGCGCCGTCGTCAAATGGTTCAATCGCACCAAGGGCTATGGATTCGTGGTGCGCGACGGTGCGGCCGGCGATATCTTCGTCCATGTCGAAACGCTGCGACGCTGCGGGCTGGATGATCTGGTCCCCGGCGACGCGGTGCAGGTGCGGTTCGCCGACGGTCCCAAGGGGCTGGTGGTGGCCGAGATCAGGCCGGGCGAATAGGTTTCGCCCTTTGAGGGGCGAAGTCATGGGTTTCTCGCGTGGTATTCTGCTGGCGGTTGTTCTTGCGGTCGCCGGCCTGGCGTCGGGCTGTGCGCCCAAGGGACCGGTGGACGCGGCCGGTCAGCCGCTGGAGCCGCTGAGCATCGTCACGGCCTCGGGCGAGCACAGGTTCATGGTCGAGATCGCCGACGACGACGCCGAGCGCGAGCGCGGCCTGATGTATCGCCCGCCGCTGGACGACGACCGCGGGATGCTGTTCCAGTTTCCGGCGGCGTCCGAGCAGAGCTTCTGGATGAAGAACACGCCCAGCTCGCTGGACATCATCTACATCGACCCGCAAGGCCGGGTCGTCTCGATCGCCAGCCACGCCACCCCCTATTCGCAGACGCCCCTGCCGTCGAACGGCGCGGCCAACGGCGTGCTGGAGCTGCGTGCGGGCCGGGTCGACGAGATCGGCGCCAAGCCCGGCGACCAGGTTCGCCACAGCTTCTTTCGGCCCTGACACGGATTAAGGCGTTGAATGCGTTGCGGTGCGGCGCCGACCGTGCCAATAGGGCGCTCCATCGGTTCGGGGTGTAGCGCAGCCTGGTAGCGCATCTGGTTTGGGACCAGAGGGTCGGAGGTTCGAATCCTCTCGCCCCGACCATGGGTTAGCCCGTTTGGGCTGGATGAGTTTTACACTCGTCCGAGAGGCGGAGGCGCTGCCTTTCGATCGCTTCCGTTGATCGACATTCGCCCCTGGTCCCTAAAGCAGACCCTGCGAACGTCCGCGAAGGGTGGATAGCGGACTCGCGTCGCGGGCCGTCACACCGATTGACTGGGAGGCGCATTGACGCGCCTATGGCTGATGCTCCTGACTGTCATAGCCGCGCTGCTGAGCCAAACCGCGCCGTCACTCGACAGGCCGGGGATCGTTTTGATCCTGAGTGGCGACACCGCATTCGTCACGCCGACCGGGAGCATAGGCCGCGAAGGAGCGGTGCGGCGGGCCGACTTAGTGGAAATCTATCCTCTTGGCTCTGAGGGGTGGGAGATCGTTCGCCGCGACACCACGCTTGAGTTTGACTGTGCAGCGAAGCGTATCCGATTTCTCGGAGGCCATGATTTCGACGGCGAGGGCCTCAGTCGCCGCAGTCAGGAAGGCTCAGCGGAGTGGGTAGCGATCCCTGACGACTATCCTCCAGTTGCGGCTTTGCATGCATTGACCTGCGGAGAAGATGATCTGAGCTCCGTCTCGCACCAAAGCCTTGAGCACGAACTACCGCGCCTGCGGGAACGCATAGGGTAGTCATGTCCGCTAAGGGGCGAAAGCCGACTTTGGATGTGCGCCCTAGTCCGGATCAACCTGACCAGACTTCCTGCCCTTCCTTCCAGGTGCTCGTGACCTTGATCGCCGCCAGCTTGTCGGGGGCGATGGTCATGGGATTCTCGGCCAGGATGACCATGTCGGCCAGCTTGCCGACGCTCAGCGAGCCCTTGCGGTCGTCCTCGTAGTGCTGCCAGGCGGCCCAGAGCGTCATGGCCTTCAGGGCGATGTCGACCGGGACGCATTCGTCGGGGCCGAGGATGTCGCCCGAGCGGGTGCGGCGGGTGACGGTGGCGGACAGGACGCGCATGGCGTCGGGATTGGCCACCGGCGCGTCGTGGTGGCTGGTGAAGCGCATGCCGCGCCGCACGACGGAATGGCAGGGCGAGATGAACTCGGCCCGGCGCGGGCCCAGCACCGAGTCCCGATGGTAGTCGCCCCAGTAGAAGGTGTGCATCGGGAACAGCGACGGCACGATGCCCAGCGTCTTCAGGTCGTCCAACTGATCCATGCGGACGGTCTGGCCGTGGATCAGGACCGGACGGCGGTCCTTGGCGCCGTGCCGGTTCGTGGCGTCGCGCACGGCGCCGATCAGCAGGTCGATGGCGGCGTCGCCATTGGCGTGGACCTCGATCTGCCAATCGTTCCTGAAGGCCAGCTCGATGGCGTCCAGCGCCTGTTGCTCGGTCACGGCGGGATAGCCGCGATAGGAGGCGGGCTGGCCCTCGGGCGGGACATAATAGGGCTGCGACAGCCAGGCGGTCTTGCCCTGGGGCGAGCCGTCCAGCGTCAGCTTGACCCCGCCGATGCGGAACTTGCCGACATAGTTCTTGCGATACAGCGGGGTCGCCATGATGTCGGTCGAGGTCAGGATGTCGGGGAAGGACAGGATGTCGATCGGCAGCTCGCCCCGCGCAGCCAACTGAGCCACCATCCGGCAGCCGTCGGACGAGGATCGGCCGTCCTGGGCCGTGGTGTAGCCGAAGCTGGAATAGAAGCGGGCGCCTTCGCGGAGCATCTCCATATTGGCCTGGGCGTCCAGTCGGGTCAGCAGGGCGCCCATGACGGTGAACAGGGCGAGTTCCTCCATGACCCCGTTGGGCTGCTGCGAGCCCGCCTCGCGACGGAAGACCCCGCCATCGGGATTGGGCGTCGAAGCCGTGATCCCTGCCGCCGCCAGAGCCGCGGTGTTGGCCACGCCCAGATGGCCCGACTGATGCAGAAACAGGATCGGCACGCTGTCGGAAATGGCGTCCAGCTCGGTCCGGGTCGGGTGGCGATGCTCCTTCAGCTGGGAGTCGTCGTAACCAAAGCCGATGACCAGTTGGGTGTCGCGGACCAACTGCGCGTGCATATTCATCCAGTCACGGGTGATGCGTTGCAGCGCGGGGATGTCGTCGCCCTGACCGTCGGGGGCGGGCAGCAGGTTGGCGTAGCGCGCCTGTAGCCCCACCATCGAGACGTGGCCGTGAGGGTCGAAAAAGCCCGGGAGCAGGGCGCGCCCGTCCAGATTGATCGTCTGGGCGCCCCGGCCCGCCGCCGCGCGGGCCGCGTCCAGCGAGCCGACGGCGACGATGACGCCGTTGCGGACCGCCACGGCCTCGGCGCTCGGCATGGCGTCGTCGATGGTCACGATGGGCCCGCCGGTGAAGATCGTTGCTGGCGCGGCGCGGGCGGTCTGGGCCATGCTGCGGCCTCCCAGCAGGGTGGCGCCGGCCAAGGCGCCGGCTCCGGCGAGCAGGCTGCGGCGGCTGGACGGGGGGAGGATCAGGGTCATGGAGGCCTCGCTCAGCTCAATAGTTGGCGATCAGATTGACGTAGGCGCCGGACCAGAGGGGCGGGTCGGCCACGATGGACTTGATCCCCGCCTGCGGGTTGGAGATCGAGAAGCCGGCGGTCAGGAAGAGGTTGGGCGACACCACGCGGAAATATTCAAAATAGAGGTCGTCCGAGAGGTGGCGGCGCGTGACCCCGGTGATGGGGTTGTCCACGTTGTCGCCCTCGACCCGCGTCGCCTGGCCGAACTGGATAGGGCTGCGCAACTGGTCGGCTTCGATGCGGTGGATGCGAACCGTGAAGGTGTCCATCGGCGTCGGCGCGATGCTGGCCGCGACCTGCCAGGAGTTCACATTGGAGTTGATGAAGACCATCGACGACTTGGTGCCGGTGGACCAGGCCGAGGGGTTGCCCTCGTAGTAGAGGGGGTCGAACCGCTCCAGCCGGTCGGTGTCGGGATCGTCGCCGGAGAAGGTCTGATAACCGACGGTGAAGGTCGGCTTCCAGCGATGCTCGGCGAAGGTATAGCCGACCTGGGCGCGACCGGCCCAGGCGCGCAGGTCGATGCGGTCATTGCGCTCGAACGCCAGATCCGCCGCCATGAAGGCGTTGGGCAGGCCCGCGATCGGGGCGCGCGTATAGAGGTTCACGAACTGTAGCCCGTCGCGGGCGCCGGGAATGATGCTGGGGACGCCGACCCCGCCGGGCGGGGCCTTGGGATAGGGGGAGGCAGACTCGATCACCTGGCCCGCCGTCAGGCCGATCAGGGCGTTGGGGTTGGAGTCGTAGCGGAAGTCCACGCCCGCCAGCCGGTTGTGGCTGTCGTTGTCCGGCGACTCATTGGGGTCCAGATAGAAGGCCGTGGCCTTGAACTTGTCATGGCTGACCTCACCCAGGGCGGCGAAGGCCCAAGCCTTGCGCGGTCCCAGCTTCAGCGCCCCGCGCGAGAAGCCGCTGGACCCGCCGGCCTCGATCAGCATTCCGGTTCCGGCCTTGAAGACGCGCGGGCCGACGGACAGGTCAAAGGTCGTCTGATCACCTTGATAGCGCCAGCCGAGATAGCCTTCCTCCAGCGTCACCCGCCCGGTGTCGCCAGCGTCGAAGGCGTCCGTGCCTATGGTCATCGAACCGACGCCGGACAGGCCGCCATAGAGGGCGGCGCGGTCGCTGATGCGCCGCTCGAAGGTCAGGCCTGGCTTCACATAGGCCTCGAACCATTCAGCGTTGGAGTCGAAGTCGGTGACGCCGGCCACCGTCTTTCCGAAATCCCAGAACAGGTTTTGCTCGGCGACCAGATTCACCCCCGCCTGGAGGTGGGCGCGGACTGTGGCGCCGTCCTGAGCGTAGAGGACCATAGGGTCCTTGGCGTCGGGGGCCTGATCAGCGTTTTGGGCCGCAGCCAGCGACGGCGCGAGCGTCAGGATAAAACTGGCTGTGGCGACCCGATGCGCCGCGCGAATTCCCATGAACCCACAATCCCCGCCCTGAATGGGCGTCCCGCTCACGGCAACGTCTCAGCGAGCTTGGCGGTTCCGTTCCTGTCAGGTGGAGGCGTAGCCGCCGTTCAGCGCATAGCTGAAACCGATGGGCAGGGCGGACCGGAACAGGGTGAAGAAGGCGGCCAGTTCACCCAGGGTCGAGCGCGGCACGAAGATGATGTCGCCGCGATGCAGGGTGACGACCTCGGCCCGGCGCGGGCGCAGGTCGATGGGGCGCATCATGCGGACGCCGCCGGGGCCGCGACGGATCAGAGCGGCCTGGGCGGACCTGGCCGAGGGCAGGAAGCCGCCAGCCATGACCACGGCCTGATAGGCGTCGATGTCGCCCGGCATGTCGAACACGCCCGGATTGCGCACCTCGCCGTCGACCCAGACCTTGAGCGGGCCAGCCAGGCGCAGGGTCACTTCCACCTCGGGGCGGCGCAACTGGGCGGCGTAGCCCTCGGCGATGTCGGCCTCCAGCTCGGCCAGGGTGCGGTCCGCCGCCATGACGTGACCGAGCAGGGGCAGGGAGACGCGGCCGTCGGGCCCGATCTTGAGCTGACGGGTCAGTTCGGTCGCAGTGGGCAGGGCGACCTCGATCTCGTCGCCCGGAAACAGCAGGTATTCCGGCGCTATGTCGGTCCAGGGGGCGAAGGCCAGATCGGGGGCGTCCGTCGATGCGCCGGTCATCGCGCCGCGACCGCTGGCGCAGCCTGCCAGGCCAGCGGCCAGGCCCATCAGAACAAGGCGACGGTCAGGGGTCATGTTGGGCGCGAAACAACGGTCATTTTCAAATGAAGGCCAAGCTGGACCCTTATGGGTAACGCCCGGTTAACGCGGGTCCTTCAAGGGTAGAAGCGAAGTTCCCAGGATGGATGCGTCCGGCCCATGCCTTCTATGTCCCGTGCAGCCGCTCGACCGCGTTACGGCGTCCTGGACGTCGTGGCGCTGCTGTTTCGCGAGCTGTGGGTGATGCTGCTGGTCTTCGCCGTCCTGTTCGCTCTGGGCGGCGCGGCCGTGCTGACGCTGAAGAAGACCTATACCGCCGGGGCCAGTCTGTTTGTCGGCGTGGGTCAGGAATACGTCTATCAGCCGCGCGTGGGCCAATCGGAACGTGGCATGCCGCCGACCGCGACGGAGGTGGCCCAGTCCGAGGCGGCGATCCTGAACAGCACCGAGGTCAAGCGCCGCGTGGTGCGCGCCATGGGCGTCGAGAGCTTCCAGCACGGCAAGCCCTCGACCGCCAGCCGGGCCAAACAGGAAGACGACGCCGTCCGCGCGGTCGGGGCCGGCCTGGACGTGGTGGTGACGCCGCTGAGCCCGGTCGTCGGCCTGACCTACAAGAGCGACGACGCCGCCCTGTCTGCGCGGGTCCTCAATGCCGTCATCGAACAGTATCTGACCTATCGCCGCGAGGTCTTCCAGGACCGCGCCACGCCCGCCATCCAGACGCAGCGCCGGGCCTTTGAGGATGAGCTGGCCACGGCGGATCAGGCCTATGAAGAGTTTCTGCGCACCAATAATATCGGCGACTTCGCCACGGCCAAGGCGACGCTGGCGGCCACCTATCAGTCGGTCTTCGCCGAGCGGATGGGGGTGCAGGCGCAACTGAACCAGGCGGCGCAGCGGCTGATGACCCTGGCAGGGCAGCAGGGCCGCACCCCGGTTGAAATCGCCTTGCAACAGGACCTGAACATCTCGGCGCAGGATCAGATCCTGCAGTTGCGGACCCAGCGCGAGGACCTGCTGAGCCGCTATCAGCCCGACGCCCAGCCTGTGCGCGAGATCGAGGCGCGGATCGCGCAGATGCAGGCCTATGTCGGCACCGGAACGGCGGTGGGGGCCAAGGAAGTCCGCACAGGGCCCAATCCTGTCTGGGTCGAGCTGGAGACCACCCGGATCAACGCCCAGGCCGAGCGGGATTCCCTGGCTGCGCGTCTGGCTGTGCTGGATCGCCAGGTGACGGACCTGCGGGCGCGTCAGGCGCGCCTGACCGAGCTGGAATCGCGCAACGCCACCCTGGCCGGCAATCGCGAAGTCCTGACCGCGTCGATCCGCGAGTTCCAGCAACGCGAGACCCAGAGCCGGGCCGACAACGAACTGGTCAAGGCCGGCGCCGACAATGTGACGGTGATCGAGCGCGCCCAGACGCCCTCCAAAGGCAAGAGCCTGAAGGCGCCGCTGATGATCGCGGCCTTCCTGTTCGCCGGTTTCACGGCCCTGTGCGTGGGTCTGCTGCGGGTCTTCCTGCGGCGGGGCTTCGCCTTGCCGTCGACGGCGAGCCGCACCTTGCAGATGCCGGTGCTGGCTGTGGCCCCGATGAAGGCGGGCTGATCCCTTTGAACGTCGCCGGCCATGCTAGGCTGATGCTTCAATGGTGAGCGCGTAACCGATTCGATGGTCGATCTGACGACGGAAATGGCGGGACTGTGGGCGGCGCTGGGACCAGCGTCGGCCCATCGCGGCCGCGTCATCCAGTTCGCCGCCGCCACGACCGGCGACGGCGTCTCGACAGTGGCGCGGGAATATGCGCGGCTGGCCGCCGTGCGCGCCCGCAGACCCGTCTGGCTGATCGACGGGGATCTGACCCAGCAGGGACAGTTGGACGCCATCGCCGCAGAGCCTGAGCGGTTCGGCCGTCTGGCGGCGCCGGTCCAGGCCTCGCCGGACGGTTCGGCCTTCTATGCGGTGACGCCGCCGATGCGCGGGCGTGACGGCCTGCCGGTGGCCCCCGCGCGGCTGGTGACGGCGCGCGCCTGTCTGGGCGGGCGGCTGTTCGTCACGCGCTTCCATACCGAGCTGCTACGCGCCGGCCAGCGGGTCGAGCCAGTGGCGGAAGCCCGTTACTGGACCGCCCTGCGCGCCCATGCCGATACGGTGGTGATCGACACGCCCGCCGCCGACCGCAGCGACATGGCCATCACCCTGGCGCCCTTTGTCGACGCCACCATTCTGGTGGTCGCGGCCGAGACGACGGCGGCCAGCGAGCCGGTGGCCCTGCGCGACGAGATCGACGCCGTGGGCGGGCGCATCGCCGGGGTGGTGATGAACCGTTCGACCTGGACGCCGCCGCCCATGCTGAAGCGGCTGGTCGGCTAGGCCTTCTGACGCTCCAGCCGCGCCAGTTCGCGCGCGCCGTAGAAGTGCGGCTCGAAGCCCTTCATCCAGAACAGCTTGCCCAGACCGCGCGCGCTTCGGTCCAGCATCTCGGCGCGCCGGGGGCTGGCGATCAGGGTCAGGGCGAGCGCGGCGCTTCCCCAGACGACGGTCTGGGCGGCGCCGATCACCATCCAGCGCGCGACGGCGGGCCAGTTCCGGGCGGCAGCGGCGGTCTGGCTGGGGCCTTGTCCATAGGCGAAGGCGCGGGTCAGGGCGTAACGCAGCGTGGCCCTGTGCGGCGGGGCGAACTCGTCCACCCAGGCGTCAGCGGCCCAGCCGAATTGACCGCCGCGCGCCGCCAGGGCCGCGAACAGGGCGTCGTCCTCGCCGCCTGACTGATCCGCCGAGGTGTTGAAGGGGGCGACGCCGGGCAGGGCGGCGGCGCGCACCAGCAGGGCGTTGCCGCAGCCGTGAGGGTTGTCGATCCGTTGCGACTGCGCCGGGCCTTCGCGACCGAAGAAGCGTTCGAGGTAGGGGGTGGTCCAGCCGGTCCCGTCGGGCACGCGGCCCCGGATCGGGCCGAAGACGGCGTCCGCGCCGGTGGCTTTCTGGCCCGCCAGCAAAGCCGCCAGCCAGCCGGGCGAGGCGGCCTCGTCATCGTCGAGGAAGGCGATCAGGGGCGCGTCTGTGGCGGCCAGACCTTCGTTGCGGGCCGTGGCTACGCCCGGCCGAGGGGCGTGACGCCAGATCAGGGGCACGGGGGAGGCGGGGCGCAGGCGGTCGACAGCATCACGAGAACTGGCCGCCGGATCGTTGTCGACCACCACGATCTCGCGCAGGCGGTCGGCGACGCCGGTCTGGAGGAAGAGGGAGCGCAGGGCGCGCTCCAGACTGTCGGGGCGACGCAGGGTCGGGACAATGACGGCGACGTCGGGGGCGGTCACGCCAGGACCTCGCCCACCGTGCGGATGTCGCAGCCGACCTTTTGAGCATGGGCGATCAGGCGTAACAGGGCGTCGGGCGTGCAGCCCCAGGGCGAAGGGGCCTCGCGCACGTCGTGGGTGTAGAGGATCAGCCAGGCGTTCTCAGAGACGGCGCGGTCGATCCATTGGCGACCGACCACCTGACCGTCCGCCCCCTCGATGCCGACGCCGGGCAGTTGGTTCAGGTCGGCGCCGTCGTGGACCAACCCCTTGTGCACCCCGCGCAGCGAGGAATAGCGCCCGGCCAGCAGGCCCTTGGCGCGCGGCGAGACCTCGCCATAGGGATAGGCGAAGTGGATCGGGGCGGCGCCTAGGCCGCGCAGAGCGGCGTCGTTGGCGTCCAGATCGGCGGTCAGATCCGCCTCGCGCGTGCGATGGCAGTCCAGATGGTCGTAGGTATGGC
The DNA here is from genome assembly GCA_029203145.1 of Candidatus Brevundimonas phytovorans. Taxonomy (NCBI): domain Bacteria; kingdom Pseudomonadati; phylum Pseudomonadota; class Alphaproteobacteria; order Caulobacterales; family Caulobacteraceae; genus Brevundimonas; species Candidatus Brevundimonas phytovorans. The sequence goes on along the minus strand of CP119309.1, from coordinate 1,649,974 downwards.
CCGCGACCTCATGGCCGCGTCGGATCAGATCGCCGATCTCGCCGCTATCGGCGAAACGGCCCATATGGCCTTCCTGCCCGAACAGGCCGCCGCAGACGTAGAAGGTGCCGCGCGCGCCTTGGGCCTCAAGCGCCTCGGCGCCGGCGTGAGCGGCGCTGACGGGAATGTCGTCGAAGGTGAAGCTGACGGTCGGGCGGGTCAGATCCAGTCGCGCCGGGCGGCGGTGCGTCAGCCGGGCGAGGCGGCGGCGCAGCTTGCCCTTCAGGCTGAGGTCAGGCGTGTAGGGCTGGATCATATCGCCTCCGCATAGAGGGCGGCGCGGTAGAGGCGCAGGCTGAAGGCGCGCAAGGGCGTCGGCAGGGCGGACAGTCGGGCGGCGCGTTTGAACAGGGGGCGGATGGCCTTGAGGCCCGGCACGGCCTTCAGCTTTCGCGCCACGCGATAGCTGGGGTAGGCGGCGACGAAGTCAGGGTGTCGCGCGACGACGCGGGCGAAGTTGGGGGCCGACTGTTCGTACTTGGCGGCCAGAGCCTCGACTGTGTCCAGACCCATGTGGGTGGCCGGGTTGTCCAGATGCACCACCGCGAACCGGCGCGAGACGCGCATGGCCCACTCGACATCCTCCCAGCCCCAGCCCGAGAATCCGGGGTCGAAGGCCTCGGCGTCGAACACGTCGCGGCGGACCAGCAGGTTGGAGGTGAAGACGTACTTCTCGGGCTGCAGGGCGCGCTGATCGTGGGGCAGGCAGTCGGAGCGGGCGGCCATCTGGCGATGGACGGCGAAGCGGGCCTCGTCCGGGGCCTGCAACAGGGAGAAGCCGCCGAAGGCGACGGCGGGGGCTTGGTCGCGGGCCAGCGCCGCCCAGGTTTGCAGGAAGCGGTCGTGGTCGGGCCGCATGTCGCTGTCGAGAAACAGCAGGCTGGCCCCGCGTGCGGCCGAGGCCAGTCGGTTACGTCCGATGGAGCGGCCTTCGTTGGCGCTGAGGGTGATCAGGCGAGCGGGCAGGGTCAGGGCGTCGATCTGGGCCGTCAGGCGGGCGGTCAGCGCGGGATCAGCCGTGCCGTCGTCCAGAAGGACCAGTTCGGCCCGACCGTTCAGCGCCGACGCCTCACGGTCCAGCAGGGCCAGAAGGGCGGCGGGGTCGTCACGCAGGAAGGGGACCAGGACCGACAGGATGGGCTGGATCTCAGTCCGTGCGGGGTTGTCGTGCAGTCGGGCGTTCATGCGGCGGCCCTTCTGGCGCGAAGGGCGCCGATCAGGCGCTGTCCCAGCTGGCGAACGCCGCCCGCGTTCAGGCCCCAGGCGCAGGCGCCGTAGACGACCGCGCCGACGGAGGCGTCCAGCATCAGCTCGGCGAAGCCGCCGACGGGGGGCAGGACCCAGACGACCATAGCCATGACGCCGGCGGCCAGCGAGCAGCGGATCAGGGCGTTCCACGGGATCGGCAGCGGCAGGATGCGATGGCCGATAGAGGCCGAGGCGAGCAGGCCGACCGCGAAGCTGGCGGCCGTGGCCCAGGCTGCGCCGACGACGCCGAAGCGCGGGATCAGCAGCAGGTTGAGCGCCACATTGGTCACGGCCGGCACGCTCATCGCCAGCAGCAGCCAGCCGGTGCGGCGGCCCAGGGTGAAGGCCTGATGGAAGTAATAGACGGTCACGCCCGACAGGAAGGCGGACAGGGCGATCCACGGCGTCACCAGAATGGCCGCCTCGCGCAGGTCCTCGCCGATCATGAACTCTGACAGCGGTCGCGCGACCAGGGCGACGCCGACCGCCGCGGGCAGGCCGATCAGGACCAGGGTCGAGGCCTGTTCGCGCGCGGCCAGGACCAACTGGCGACGCCCGCCGCGCTCCAGCGCCATGACCAGGGCCGGTCCCCCGGCCGCGCCCAGCCAGATGAAGAGGACGTCCAGCGTCCGATTGGCGATGCTGTAGCCGGCATGATAGGCGCCGACCGCCGCCTCATCGAGGAAGATGGCCAGCAGGAAGCGGTCGGTCGAGGCCAGCACCAGCGAGAGCCCGAGCGAAGCCGCAATCGGATAGCCATAGACGGCGTAGGCCTTAAGCCGCTGGGAATCGACCACGCCCTGACGCGCCTCGCGCAGTTCGCCGGGCAGGAAGAAGGGCAGGGCCATCAGCGGGGCGATCAGCAGGCCCGCCAGCGGTGAGGCGCCGCCCGCGCCGCCCAGGGCGAAGGCCGCCCCGACGACGAACCCGGCGACCGTGTTCCAGATGTCCAGCGTGGCCGCCTGGCGCACCTCGCCCGCCGCCCGATAGCGCTCCTGGGCCAGCTTGGCGAAGCAGCGCACCGGAATGCCGACCAGGGCCACGGCCAGGGGGAAGCGGAATTCAGCCGGCATCGGCCAGAGCCAGACGGCCATCCCCGCCACCGGCAGGAAGACGGCGGTGACGATGAAGGCGGTGCGATAAAGGCTGGCGAAATGGCTGGCCATGTCCGCGCCTTGGCGCTGGGCGGCCCAGAAGCGCGCCATGGCGGCTTCCAGCCAGCTGAAGCTGGCCACATGGGCCAGGGTCATGACCGACAGGGCCAGGGCGTAGCGCCCATAGTCCTCTGCGCTGAGCAGACGGGTGAAGACGATGATGGTCAGAAAACCGACCAGACCCTGCATCACATTGGCCGGCAGGTAGCCCAGCACGCCGCGCCAGAACATCAGCGCACCGACATCCGGTCGCCCAGCAGGACAGGAATGGTGACGGCGATGATCCACAGATCCAGCCAGAAGGACTGTCGCTCGATATAGTCGATGTCCAGCCGCACCCGTCGGCGCACCTCGGCCTCGGTATGCAGGGGGCCGCGCGAGCCCTTGATCGCCGCCCAGCCGGTCATGCCGGGCTTGATGCGGTGACGATGGGCGTAGTCGGCGACCAGGCGTGCGGACTCGGTCTCGCCGGTCTTCATGCCGATGGCGTGGGGGCGCGGACCGACCAGGGACATCTCGCCGCGCAGCACGTTCAGCAGCTGCGGCAGCTCATCCAGGCTGCTGACCCGCAGGAAACGGCCGAGGCGGGTGATGCGGTCGTCGTCGGCCGTGACCTGACGGCTGGCGGTGGCGTCGGCGGTCTCATGACGCATGGTGCGGAATTTCCACACCACGATCTCTTCCTGATTGAAGCCGTGGCGGCGCTGGCGGAACAGGGCCGGACCGGGGCTGTCGAGGCGCACCAGGGCGGCGATCAACAGCAGCAGGGGCGCCAGCAGCAGCAGGCCGACCGAGGCCAGCACCAAATCCTGCAGGCGCTTGTGAAAGGCGCGGCGATCCGGCGACACGGTTCCCTGCATCAGGGCCAGCGGCGCCTGGGCCAGGCGTTCGAGCGCCGCATTGCGCTGCTTCGCCGTTCGGGGATCGACCAGCAGGGTCAGGGGAATGGGCAGGACGCCGAGGCGGTGGGTCAGCTCGCTGACGCGGGCCACGGCCTTGGGGTCGATGGCCAGGACGATGCGGTCGATATAGGGCGTCAGGCGATGGTTCAGCAGGGCGTCGACCTCGCCCAGGACCGGGACGCCCTCGACGGCGCGGGGCGAGCGCGCCAGGCGGTCGTCGAACACGCCGAGGACATTCAGGTCACGACGCTGCAAGGCCTCCTGGATCAGGGCCTCGGCGTGTCGCGTCGCGCCGACGACGACAAGATTCGGCGTCAGGGTTCCCCCGCGGCGCCAGCGCGCGACCAGATAGCTCCAGGCCATATGGGTCGCCAAGAGGACAGCCAGGGTCGCCACGGTCCATTGGCTGTAAACCGACCAGGGCGTGGTCACGCCGTGCAGGGCCAGGCCGGTTAGGCCGACCGCGAGACCACCCACCGCAACGATCGCGGCGACGCGCGCCAGATGCAGGGCCAGCAACTGGTCTCGCTCGAACCGGTAGAGATCCAGCGAGCGCAGCAGGGCCAGGACGGTCATGGCCCCGACCGCCAGAGGCAGGGCCTCGATGACGCGCGCGGCCATCAGGCCGTAGTCGATGGAAAGAAGCGCCAGGGCGAGGAAGCTCATCCCCCAGACGCAGACGATGTCCACGCCCCGGAAGTAGAAGACGCGAAGGCGAGCGGCCCCGCGCTGGCGGCTGTTCAGCCAGAGGTCGGGACGAAACGGCCCGCGTCGCGCCTGACCCGCCGTCAGCGAATCAGCCCCGCCCGCCGCCGCCGTCTGCTCGGCGTCGGCGGTTCGGGTCGGCGCGGTAAAGAGGGTGTCGGCGGACGTCATGAGAGAGGAAAAGCGCGATCTAACAGGCGTGAGGTTCAAGGTTTTCTCGCATATCGGCCATCTATGGCGCGTTAACGCGACAGTATTTCAGCTGCCCCGTTGCGCCGGGGCGAATGACTCGCTATCCACGCCGCCTGCCGGAGACGTGGCCGAGTGGCTGAAGGCAACGGTTTGCTAAATCGTCGTACCCTGTAAGGGGTACCGAGGGTTCGAATCCCTCCGTCTCCGCCAGAACCCCGTCCGCAGGGGTCCGTGGCAATCCACAGCAAACCTCCCAGACCCCTAGATTACCGGGCTTTTTGTCCGCTCTAGTCCATACCCGTTCGCTCGAAGCCAACGCTCGCTCTTAGGGCGGAACTTAGGGCGGACTTAGGGTGGCGACCGGTCCTGTCGTTCCTCTATGTTCTCTTTACGTTCACGGAGGCCGTATGGCGCGCGCGATCAACAGACTGACGTCCAGAGGAGCGAAAGCTCTTCGAGAGCCCGGCATGCACGCTGATGGCCAGGGGCTCTATCTGCGAATCGATCAGACCGGTGCCCGGCGTTGGGTCTGGATTTATTTCCGGCATGGAAAGCGTCGAGAGATGGGGCTGGGCTCCATTGAGGATGTGGAGCTGTCCGAAGCGCGTGCGGCTGCCAGCAGGGCCCGGCAGGACCTTGGCGAAGGTCTCGACCCCATCGAAAAGCGGCGCGCCGACGCGATCCCGCCGACGGCGCGCACATTCTCCGCCGTCGCCAACGACCTGATGGACGCCTTGGAGCCCAGCTGGCGCTCGCCGAAGCAGCGGGGGCAGTGGGAGGCATCGCTAACGCAGCACGCGCCGGCCATCTGGAAGGCGGACGTTTCGGCCGTCGACACTGAGATGGTTCTCGCGGCGCTGACGCCGATCTGGTCGGCTAAGGCCGAGACGGCCACGCGGGTGCGATCAAGGATCGAGCGGGTTCTCGATGCCGCGAAGGCGAGGGGGCTCCGCCAGGGTGAGAACCCGGCGCGTTGGCGGGGCCATCTCGCATCTCTTCTTCCGAAGGCCGCTCGCAACAAGGCGCACTTCGACGCCATGCCTTACGGCGATGTCCCGGCGCTCATCACCCTCTTGGCTGGCCGCAAGAGCGTGTCGGCGCTCGCGCTGCGCTTTCTGATCCTTACTGGAAAACGCTCAGGCGAGGTTCGGGGCGCGGACTGGTCCGAGATCAAGGGCGAGACCTGGGTGATCCCTGCTGAGCGCATGAAGGCGGGCAAAGAACACCGGGAGCCGCTGTCGCGGGCTGCCATAGCCCTGCTCGACGGCATCCCGCGGGACGTTCGGTCGGGCCTTATCTTCCCCGGTTGGAACGGTCCGCTCAGCGACATGACGCTCAGCAAGGTTCTCCGAGCCAACAATATCCCGAACGCCACGGTCCACGGCTTCCGGTCGTCGTTCAGAGACTGGGCCGGCGACTGCACGCACCACCCGCGCGAGCTGATCGAAGAGGCGCTGGCTCACCAAATCGGCAATGCCGTGGAGCGTGCCTATCGCCGGTCTGACGCTCTCGAAAAGCGGCGTGGCCTCATGGACGCCTGGGCCGACTTCTGCACGGGCAAGGTCGGGAACGTCACACAGTTTCCAAAGCGCGCGTAGGAGGCGCAGATGCACGAACAAGATGGGCCTGACGAAGCATTTGCCCGCGACCTGGCCGAACTGGACCGGGAGCTTGAAGCTCGCACCGATCACCAGATGCCGGAGAAGACCGTCAGCCTTCTGGCTGGGCTGGTCGCCGGCATGTCTCTGGTGGGGAGGCCCGCATGATGAGCGACGCCCCGGATGCTGAACTTGCCGACCTGATGTTGAAGCTGGTTGGGCTGGACCTGACCTGCGCTGACGGTCGGGCGGGCGCCGGCTTTATCTTGCGCGAGATCGAGGCCAAGGCGCCCGGCTCGATCGCCCGCATGCAGGCCGGGCTAGAGCGAAGTCGAGGCGTGCAGTTGCAATGATCGTGACGACCGTCGGCGCGCTGCTGGAGCAATGCGTTCGCGTTACATGGTCGTGCCAGTGGTGCAGAGACGGCGGCAAGGTCGATCTTCAGCGCATTGCCCGCCACAAGGGACTGAGCTTCTCCATGCTCAACCATCTTCCCCTCTGCACCAACGGTGATTGCAAGGGGATGATCCGGTTCCAGGCGCATCACGGCATGCGGTCGCACTGGTTGATGACGGCCGAGGGCGACCAGAAATTTCAGGCTCACAGCGACTGGCTGTTCCAGGCAAACATCATCGAAAGGCGTCGGCTCGCTCAGAAGCAACGAAGGGCGGGTCTACCGAAGGGGGAACCAAAGCCGACTCGTCCGACTGAATCGCCGGATAGGAGGTCGCCATGAAGAAGCTGGTTCAGGCCAAGGCCGGGGTGAAGTTGGAGCGTATAGAGCGCCTTGCGGCACGCCAGAAACGGGAGACCTTCTTCCGGTTGACCAGCCACAGGAAGACACCCGAGCGCCTGATCTTCGACGAAGCAGAAGCGCGACGCGCCTTTGCCCAAGAGGTGGCGATCTCACTGGAGGATGACGTGGTCCAGGGGCTGATCAAACTGGGCGCGTTGGACCACTGAACGCAAACACCCCCCGCCGGCGAGGGCGAGGGGTGTTCTGCTGCGAGGCAGCTGGAGCGCATCCTGCTCCGTCTTTTCAATGTGCCGGACGCGTGAGAGGTTCCCGTCATGTGCAACCTCTACCGACAGCGCAGCGGCCCCCAGGCGATCCTCGACCTGTCGCGCGCCATGCGGTCTGACGTCGGCAACATGGAGCCGCGGGACATCTACCCCGACTACGCGGCGCCCATCGTGCGCTGGGAGGGGGAAGATCGGATCCTGACCGCCGCGCGTTGGGGCATGCCGTCGTCACGCAAAGCGCTGATGGATGCGGCGACCAGGCGCGCCGACAAGCTGCGAGCCAAGGGCAAGGCCGTCGATTTCCCCAAGCTGCTGGAAATGGAACCGGACAGCGGCACGACCAACGTCCGCAACACGGCGTCCTCGCACTGGAAGCCATGGCTCAAACCTGAGCACCGCTGCTTGGTCCCCTTCACGGCCTTCAGCGAGCCGGGGCGAGACGCCGAAGGCAAGTACCGGCCGATCTGGTTCAAGCTGGCCGTCGACGACCCGGAGCCGCTGGCCTTCTTCGCCGGCGTCCACGTCCAGGACTGGACCTGCGTTCGCAAGATCAAGACCGGCATGGAGACCTGCGACCTGTTCGCCTTCCTGACGACCGAGCCCAGCGAACCGGTAAAGTCGGTCCACCCCAAGGCCATGCCGGTGATCCTGACCGAGCCCGACGAGATCGAGGCCTGGATGTCGGCGCCGTGGGAGATCGCGAAAGAGCTGCAGCGGCCTTTGCCAGATGGAGCGCTCGTCACATGCTGACGCCAAACCGCGTCGAACTGCTTGGTGGCCTGGTCGCCGTTGGGGGCATAGCTGTCGCACAAATATGGGAGCATCCATGGGCGTCATGGTTGGGCCCGATGGCGATAGTGACAGGCATTCTGGTCGTGCTGCTGCAGAGACCCCTGTCCAGAAGGCGCGGCCGGCGGCGCCGTCGGCGGTAGGAGTGCGCAAGGTCTCCCGACTCAGATAGACCGTCGGGCATGACCCCCGCCGAACTGAACGACGCGCTGGACGGCATGGCGAAAGCTGCTGGCGATGACGCCGACAAGCTGCCCGGCCTGATCTCGGTGCAGACCGACCACTGGGTGAACGTGCTGTCCGGCGTCAGGGCGACTTGCTCGGCCCTGCATGACGGGCTGCGGCACCGGGACATCGTGATCCACGTCGGTTCGGCGCAGGAGACCAAGGTGCTGACCCGCGCCGAGGCGGGCGAGCGGGGTCAACCGTATCGCGATCTGACGCCGCGCGCCTGAAACGACAAAAGCCCGCCCCGGCGAACCAGAGCGGACATATCAACTAGGCAGCGCCAGGGGCGCGGAGATTGGAGACTGTTTCAGCTTGTTGGAGGAGTAGCCGCCGCACAGAACGCAGGGCTCTCGAATCCAGACCATCGCCGCGGCCATCCGTCATGTCGATGACGACTTCCAACATGTCGGCAGCCTCTGCAGGATTTCTGGGGCTGTGACGCATGATGCGCTCCTCCAATCGGGAGAAGCGCGCCCATGTGAGATCGTCACCCTTTTCCTCGAGCGACATTTGACGCCAACGCTGTACTGCATGCTTGAAACCATTGGGCATCTGGCAGCTCCATTGCTTGACACCCTGATGAGGGGCTCAAGGTTGAGTCGCCACAACTTAATGGTTAACGATATCCACAGACATGTAAGTCTAGCCATAATGCCGGAGCCCGCGGTCTCGACCCTTGCAGACAGCGCCCGCGCCCCCATTTAGAACTCAGAGCTTCGGCTCGGTGAGCCCGTCTGAGTCCCAATGTGGCAGGCGGGCTTTTGCTTGTCTGGCCTAACCCGGCAGAAGCCTTCGCCACAGCGGCCTCTCTATTCGCCCGACCCCCGCCGTATCGACCGCATCGCTCCCCGTCACGATCTCGAAGCACGTCCGATGTTCAGCCGTTGGCGCGCCCCTCATTTGACCAGGTTGCTCGATCCGTACATCTGTCAGTCGGCGGGGGGCTCAATGGCTATGAGGCCAGTTTCTGATGATCATAGCTGCCACGGCCACCACCATCGCCACAGGTGTGCCCAGCACGATGCCGCGCCGCATCTTATGCGCCGCAAACAGGATTTCCCCCAGAATTGTGGAGATCAACATTCCGCTTCCCCCGAAACGATGACTGACATTTCCACATCCCCAGACGATCGTCGACGCCGAATCTCACTGAACGCTTTCACGCGGACACTCCAGCCCCTTCATTCCAATGGTGTCGAAGAAGCGGCATAGGCGGCCAACTTGTGCCCATCCAGCCTCGCCCCAGGCCTCGACCGCGTTGTCGTGCTGCTCGCCTGCGATGCGGCTGGTCAGCACCTCGTCAGACGGCACCGGCTTAGGCTGGACCCTCAAGTCCTCGGCACGGGGCAGGGCGGCGCCCGACGTCGCGCAGCTGGCGACAGCGACGCTGCAACTCACGATCATCAGGCACGCCATCAGGAAGGGCTTGCGCGGCATGGTCTCTCTCCTCTTGCCGGTTGCGGATGGTGGTGTTGTCGTGGACAGCCCCGTTCGCGGCGGTTTCCCGCGCGCTGGAGGCCTTGCTCTCGGCCTTGGCTTGCTCGGCCGCCTGACGGTCGCGAACGCTCTCAGCGCCCCTGTGAGCGCAGTATCCGCCGAAGATCAGGACGGCGGTGAGGACGGTGAGGATCAGCCAGGCGGTCGGGGTGAGGGCGCGGGCGACGCGGAGGGCAAAGGCGATCACTGAGCGATCCTCCCCGTCTCCATCTCGCGAGCCAGGCGCACGGCGCGCCCCTTCACCTGCTTGGCCCAAAGACTGGACCGCATGCCGGCCGCCGCCTGCGCATATCAGCCCGCCTCGATGTGGCCGAGCGTGTTCTTGAACCCTGACAGCCCCTCGAAAGCGAGCGTCTTTGGATCGTCCCAACCCATGTTGAAGTGCATGTTTTCGACTACGCGTCGGCGCACGGGGTCGAGACGCCTTAGCCACGGCAGGGCCGTGTGGATGACGGCGTTGTGCTCTCTGGCGTCTTCGATCAGCCAAGCCTCCGCAGTCGCTTCCGTGATGACCTGGCCTTCCTGAACGCCCCTCGCGCGGCCGTATCCGATGGTCCATGGAGCCCCCGAGCCTTTGCCTGTTCGAGCTCTTGGCGACAGCGGATCGGGATAGGCTTTCAATCTCAGGCCTTCGTCCTTCTTCAGCGCCGCGATCAGTTCGGGGTCTGGTTCGCCCGGCGCTCCGGCGGTGCGCGCCAAACCCATGGCGTCGGCCAAGGCGTCGATCATGGGCACCCACTCGGGCTTAAGCTTCGCGCCGGGCGCATAGGGGCGCACAGCATCGAACAGGGCCTTGCGGTCCATGTCGGTCTCCAGTTCCGATTTTGGGGTGGGGTTAGTCGGCGCCGGTAGATCTGCGTCGGCTTAATCTATGTTAGAGAGCGATCGTGCTTTCGATGCTCAAGTTGCCCGTTGCCTTTTGGGGGAGGTGATGGGGGCGATGCATGGCGACAGCGGTCATTTTGCGGTGCTGGCGAAGGGTGCCGGGTGGCGAAGACCGTGTCTGGTACGAGTACGCCCCGCTCGTGAACGGCCAAGCAAAGCGGCGCCCAAACCATATGATGGGGTCGGTCGAAAGTGCCGCACATCTCGCAGAGAGAGCAGGCTTCAGCGTCCACCCCGATGTACTTGATTACCGCGTCCAATAGCCCGGGCAGAAGAAGGACTGAGCTGCAGAGATGGAGAAACGTCCAGAACACGCCTTGCTGATTCTGTTGATCGGCGCGACGGCCATCTTCGCCATACTAAGCATCATCGTTTTCACTCAGGGAGTGATGGCGCTACTTTAGGAGACTGCTTCGATGGAAACGCGATTGATCGACAAGCTAGCCACCCGTGACCGGCAGCCCTGCAGCGCGCTGCTCCTTGCACCGAGGGCCTGATGGCTGAAGACCGCCAAAACCTGGAGCCGCTTCGCGTGTTGGTGCGCCAGGCAAAGGCCATGCCGTCGCTTATTGCGACCGACGCTTGGCGTTTGCAGATGACCGCTGCCCTGGCGGCCGCCCGCGCCGATGGGGTCAGGTCCGAGGAACTGGCGCGCTTCGAATTTATGTTGCTCGACTAGCCTTCAGTCCTCACGACCTCAACTGCACCGGGCTGGGCCGCCGCCGCAGCATCTATGGCTCTGTTCGCCATGTCCTGCTGTCCCGCGTTGACGACCTTGGCGAAATAGAAGCCCAGGATCAGCAGCATGCCGTCCTTGAATAGCCCGACGATGGTCTGGACGCTCTCGCGATAGTCGGCGGGTATGTGCGGGCCCACCCAAGCGATCATCGGCGTGTAGAGCAAGCAGCCGGCGAGGAAGCCCAGGGCCAGAATGGTGGTCGTCTGGGGCATGGGCGGGAAGCGGATGACAATGGGTAGGTTCATGCCGTGGCCCTCGCGTGCGCGTCGATCACGGCCTTGAGCTGCCGGATCTCGCCCTCTTGCTGGATAGTTTTCTCGGTCGCCGTGTCTCGCTCTGCGCGTAGGCGAACGACGTCGGCATGGGAGATCTCGAGTTGCCTCCTCAGATCGGCCACAAGCCGCGCCTGCTCAGCCTCCCGCGCGACGGCGGCGCGCACCTCGGCCTCGGCTTCAGCCACCCTCTGGCGAAACTCGTTGAGGGTGTCCTGCATGCGCTCGATCTCTTCGCGCAGGGATGCGGTCGTGCCGGTCAGGGCGCTGGCGATGGCGGCGATGACGGCCGCTTCCCCTGTCGCCTCGTCCTTGGCCGCCGTGGCGGCGACGGCGCGGCGCGAGGGTCTCTGAGCCCAGGCGGTCAGAACCCCGCCGAGGCCAAGGGCCGTCAGAAGCGCGACGATTCCCTCCCACGACGCGAAAGGCATGCCGATGTGATGGCCTGCGGACATGCGGGCTCCTAAGCGATGGGTGGTGTTTGGAGACGAACCGGGTTCGTCAGGCTTCCGGGTCAGCCGGGGCCTGGGGCTCTTCGGGCGCCGACGGCGCTGGCGGCGGGTTCACGAGGGCGTCCAGCCGGGCGAAATCCGCGTCCAGTCCAGTGCGCACGTCGACGAACCACTTCGCCACGCTGGGCATGTTTACAGCCGCCGACGTGCCGTTGGGCAGACCATCGAACAGCAGTTCCGCCACCTTGGCTTCGAAGGCCTGGGCCTCTGGGCCGGTCATCACGGCGCGGGCGGCTTCGACACGGTCCAGATAGAGGCTGGCAATGACCACTTCGGCAGCTTCGGCTTCGGCGATGGTCTTGGGCTTGGTGAACGTAGCCATGGGGAGTCCTGTTTGGGTTAAACTGAGGGGGTGTAGGTGACGTTGAAGTCGCCGCCGCTGATGGTGACGGTGCCCGTGCCCGCTGTGCGGCGGCCCTGAAGATTGAGAGTGATGGCGCCGGCTGGTCGGGTCTGGGCAAGAAGACCAGCGGGGCTCAGGGACAGGTCGATCAGGGACGACGAGCCACCGCCGGGCACGACTGCTAAACTGGAAGCGAGGGGAGAAGATGCGCCCTGCTCGATGACGCGGAACTCCAGGTTGGCGTCCACACCGCTTGTCGATGCCGCGAGACCACTGATCGCTGCTGTCCAGAAGCCGGCCGCCGCTCGGTTGGCGAATGTCACGCTGGCCACGGTCACGAAGGTTGTGTTGCTGATCGTCCCGGTAACGGCTCCCCGCCCTGCTGCTGCAGTTCCAACGCCAGCGACAGGCACGTCAGACCCGCCGAAGCGCGGCCCGCTGACCGCGTTCTGGCTCATGTAGACGTAGGCGTTGGCCTTGGTCTCCGAGCCTTCCGCCACCGAGGTCGGCCCTGTCCACCAGACCAGCTTTTGCGTGCCGCCAAACGCCTTGCCGTAGCGGGTGCGGGTGTTCTCGGTCGGGCTGTAGACGTACCAGTTGCCCGCCCGGTACTCGGTGCGCTCCCCGGCGCCGGGGTCGCGGATGCCGAAGGCGCTGGCCAGTATTTCGAACGCCGACGTCGTGCCGTCATTGGTCGAGCTGAAGCCGCTGACGTAGCCGTTGACGTCCAGCACCACGCCCTTGATCGCCTTGGCCGTGCCATTGGCCGATGCCGCGACGCTCTCCACCGTCGTCAGGCGCGCGGTGACGCCAGTGCCGGGCGTGTTGACTGTGGCCTCCAGGGAGGTGACACGGCTGGCGTCTGCCTTTCCTGTTTGAAGGTTCGCGGTAGCGGTCTCTAGGGTTGCGACGCGGGACGCCACATCCGGCAGGACTGAGCCCGTCGCAATCTCTTCGGGCGTCGCCTGGCGGAACTGCAGCCGATGAAGCGTCAGGTCTTTGGCGCTGAACGCCCCGCCCGAGAACGATGCGAGGTTGGTGTAGAAGTAGCCTTGGCAGGTCGTCGGCATCCCAGCCGCCCCGCCCAAGGGCGCGACGGTGAACATCTTGGAACCGCGATAGGTTACGCCCGGCGTCGTCGTCGGGTGATTGATCGCCAGATCGACTGTGGAGCCGTAATACCCCGTCGTCCGGTTGGCGCGGAACTGAACGCCGAAGCGCTTCAGGTCGCCGCTGTTGACCGTCACCTGATACTCGACGACCCAATACAGGGCGTCCGACGCCGGCGCGAAGCCAGCCGTCACGATGGGGAAGGAAGCGTTGCCTGTCCCCGGATCGACCAGACGCATCGCCTTGTCGCCGTAGATGAGCCCTGTGGTCTGGCGGGAGATCGTCAGGCCGGTCGGCGCCCCGACATTATCGGGTCGGGCGTTTGCTGCGGGCCAGAGTTGGAACCCGCCATCCTTCATCACGCCGTCGCCGCCAGCCGCGAACGCCTCAAGCAATTGTACCCGACTGACGTCCGCCTTCTGCGTCTGAAGGTCGATAGTCGCCGTCTCCTGGGACGCCATTCGCGCCAGTAGTCCAGTGCCAGGCGTGTCGACCTTGGCCTCTAGGGCAGTGACGCGAGATGCATCAGCCTTGCCGGTTGCAAGGTTCGCCGTCGCCGCCTCCTGCACTCCCATGCGCGCGACGAGGCCGGTTCCAGCCGTATTCACCGTGGCTTCTAGAGCCACAAGGCGGGTCGTCGAAGCCGTATCGTTCGTGGTGATGGCGGTCTCGGCCGCCGTCAGCCGAGCCAGAACGCCCGTGGTCGGCGTGTTGAGGCTGGCGAACATCGCGTCAGAGCGGGCCAGCAGACCGGTGCCCGGCGTGTAGATCGCCGCGTTCAGCGATCCGAGCCCAGTTTCGGCCGCATCGATCGCGTCCTGCATGGCGACGATGGTCGGCGCGGTCGGCGACGGGTCCAGCAGCGGCGCCGTGTAGGGCCCATAGACCTGCCGAGCGCTGTAGTTCTGGTTTCGCTGATACTGGACTGCGACGTAGTAGGTCGCGCCTGGCTGCAGGCCGTCCACCGGGATTTTCGTGACGGTCGGCGGGCCCTGATAGGCCTGCGTCCATGGCCCGGCCGCGGTCGGCCCATGCTCGACGATGATGGCTGTTGCGGTGTCATTGCTGACGATCCCGCCGAGGTCGAAGCCGGGAAGCTGGCCGCCGGCGGGCGAGGGCGGGCGGACGACGATCGTCCAGTCGTCGATCTCCGGCGGCGACACATAGGTCGGATCAACCGGCGTCAGGACCGGCGGCGACGGCGGCGTCGGGTTCTGGCCCATGGCGAAGGCGTACTTGCCGTCGGTCTCGCTGACGAAGGACACCCGCACCACGCCCGTTGCCGGATCATAGTCGGTCGTCAGGCACAGGCACTTCACCCCGTTCAGGACGAAGCCCGGTTCGGTGATGGTGAAGGCGTCGCCGGGGCGGATGCGCTGCAGGTGCGGCTTCAGCGGGATCACGCCCGCGATGCCCTCGCGCGTGTTCGCGATCTGGAGCGCCGCGAGTTGGGCCGCCTGCTTGGCGTTGGTCACATAGGGATAGTCGATCCCGCGCGTCCGCTTCGCCCCGTCCTCGGTCTGATAGGCGGCGGCCGTCACCTCATCGATGGCGGTCAGCTGCCAGCGATGCGCCTCGGACCAGAAGCGGGGGCGGATGGTGTTGATACGGTCGATGCGGCTGGCGGCCGTGTCGATCTCCAGCGGTCCTGCCGTGTCGGCGGCCGAGATGGTGACGATGCTCGCCCGGATCGACGCGCGCTGGATGCAGCTGATCTTGCCGGCGCGCTGGGCGTAGATGGCGCCGCCCGCTTGCAGGAAGGCGTCCAGCACCTGGCTCTTGTCGTCGTCGGTCGTTGGATAGGCGCCGACGGTCCAGGCATTGGCGTCGGCCACATTGGCGGCGGCGACGAAGGCCGGCACGTCAATGCCCGACAGCTTCGCCCCGATGCCGCCGACCTGATAATCGACCTGCGGCGCGCCCTTGCCGGTCGGGCCTTCCCACAGCCCCAGCGCCCACTTCAGGGCCCAGAGGATCGGGTTGGTGATGTAGACCCAGGTCGAAGGGTCGTTCAGACGACAGGCGCCGGAGCCGCCCGGATATGTGCTGTCGCGCCTCGGGTCCCAGCCCAGGAGGCCGCGGAAGGTGATGATCGGCTTCACCTCGCCGGTCGGATAGGCGGTCCCTTTCGAGTTCTCGCCCATCACCAGCAGGTAGCTGGCCTTGCCCGACAGCCTGTGGGCCGAGGTCCAGCCCGGCAGGCTGGCGCCTTTCTTGAGGCCGGTCGGCGAGACAAGGGCCGTATCCGGCTGAGCGCCCAGACGGTTTCGGTACCAGAGCTCGCCGGCGTACTGGCTGGTGATCGCCATGCCGGTGGCGTCGAAGGCCACCGTCTCGTCATCGGCGCGGACGCCCTCGAAGCCGTCAATCGGCCCGGCGCCCGACAGCACCGACGGGATGCCGTAGTACATGAGGTCAGGGCCGAAGGTCTTGCGATAGACCGCCGAGCCCGGCACGCCGATGCGCCCTGCGGCGAACGGGATGGGCCCGTCAGGATCGAGCGTCCATTCGAAGGTGCGACCCGCCGCGCCGACCTGCGGCTGCAGCGCCGACATGGCGGCCGAGATGGCCACGTTGGTCAGCACGTTCATGGCGACCGACTTCAGCGTCGTCATGAAGCCGACCTTCGCCGCTGTGGCGGCCACGGCCGGGGCGGCGCTGGCGGTGAAGGACGCGGCCGCAAGGGCGAGCTGAGGCATTCAGACCCTCCAGGCGGTGACGAAGTGCAGCGGGATCAGGACCTGGCAGACGCCGTCCTTGAACCCGAGGATGCGGCCGTTATCGAGCGCGACCGTCAGCGAGCAGCCGAAGGGATCGCCGTCGTCCATCGCCATGGCGATGATGTCGCCGGGCAGGGCGGCGGCCGGGGCGATGCGCGCGCCCGGCAGGACAGCATCCATCAACTCCACCAGATCCTTGAACCCGGCCTTGCGGATGTACCGGACGGCGCCCGCCTCGGTCGTGTGGCGCGCGGCGGTCAGCAGCTTGGCCCGCCGCCCCACCTTGTGCAGGGCGTGGGCCGCCAGCTTGCCGCAGTCCCGAACACCAGGCGCGTATGAGCGACCGGCAAAGCGGTCCATGCAGGCCTGCGTCGCCGCGGCCCGCTTCAGCATGGAAGTCATGCGTCAGCCTATTTTTTGGTCAGGGGGACGAAGGTGTTCAGCAGGCGCTTGAACAGGCCGGGGTTCTCGGGCCGGCTGCGCCACTCATTCTTGCGGGCGACGCCGTCGACGTACTGGAGACCCAGCTCGCCGGGCCAGATGCGGCTGTGGAAGGCGTGGTTCAGGCGCCAGTCGGCGTTCGGCTCCAGTTGGCGCTCGGCCTGGGTGCCGCACTCCAGCGTCAGGGACCAGCTGTCCCCGACCTGAAGCCGGGGCTTGTCGATCTCGCCGTCAAACTTCAGTTCGGGCAGACCCATCAGCCCGCCGGTGGCCGGATCGATGACGCCTTCCCACCACTGGACGCGCACGCCCTGGGTCGAGGGATTGCCGAGCGCGGCCGTGGCTACGTCCGACGCCGGCAGGATGACGATATCGACGCGCGTCGTCTGCGCATCAGCGCCGTCCTTGATCGACCCGACCGACGACAGGACGCCATAGACCGGATGCCGACCGAAGTAGGTCTCCGGCCCTTCGCCTTCGCCAGCGTCGAACACCGCAAAGCCGCCGTCGGTCAGGCAGATCGCGCCGCCCGGCATGTCGAACCGGACGAGGGTGCACTTGATTGGCGCGGGCTGCTGGAAGGCGGCGACGAGGGAAGCGTCCATCACTCGCGCTCCCTGACCGTGAACTGCAGGCCGACCAGCCGCTCGATTCCCACGGCCCACTCGCCAAGGTCACGGACGAACCCCTCGATCATCGGCTGCGCGATCTCGACCACGTCATTGTCGTTCGGCGGGCGGCGCAGCATCGTGCGGAGGGGGATGGTTGCGGTGCCGGCGACAGACGTCGCACTGGCCTTGGCGCGATAGAGGAAGCGCTGGCCTGCGGAGACGACCGAGAGGAACTGGCCCTTGCGGATGACGTAGCCGTTGGGCAGGCCGTCGATCACCAGCGACGTCCCGGCCTGACCCGCGCCCTTCACCAGCGGCGTGCCGGGGTTCGGGATCACAAGACCGGGCTGGAATACGCGCATCAGCACCGTGTCGCCCTCAGCCATCAGATCGTCCCAGTCCATCGACTGCACGTAGGTCATGACCGGCATGGAGAAGGTGAGGGCGTAGCGCGTGCCCTTGCGGAGCAGTTCCTGTTCGGCGCCGCCCATCGCAGGGGACAACACGTTCTTCGCCGACACCATGCCGATGGCCATCTTGGCGGGCGCCGGATCGGTCGGCAGCGTGAGGACAGCCATCAGCTACGCCCTCGGGTGTAACGGCTGGTCCGCGCCATGTCGGACGGGACCGTCTGGCGGGCGCCTGCGAAGGCCGCGCCGCCGGTCGCCGTCGCCATCTGCTGCATTTGCGCCAGAAGGTCTGCAGTCATGACCGCGCCGGTGAGGTCGAAGTGCATCGGCGCTTTGCCTCCACCGCTCAGACCCTGACCGGGTCGGCGAATATCCACCATCTCGCCCGGCGTCGCCTTGAACGCGACCAGAGAGCTGTCGATGCCGCCCGCACCGCCAACGCGGAACGAGCCGCCTGTCTTGAACCCCGGCAATTTGAAGCTCTTGAGCAGGCTGGCCCAGTCGAAGCCGCCGCCGGACGATCCGCCGCCAAACGCGTCGGACAGGCTTCGGCCAATGCCCTTGATTGCATCTTGAAACGTGTCGCCGACGATGGCGCGAAGAACGCCTTCCCAGTCACCACGCAGGGCGCTGTCGATGCCGGAGGCAAAGGCGTCCGCGAACTTCTCACGGCTGTCGGTGATCGCCTGGTTCATGCGGGCGATGGCGCTGTTGACGGCCTGCACGCCCGGCATATCGCCGACGTCAGTCAGTGTCTGGCCTTCCGGCAGGGAAAGACCACGGGCGTCCCAGCCCGCGTTCTCTCGCGCCAGGCCGGTCTTCCAAGCCGCCGCATCAGGCCCGCCGAGCGCAATGCCGTCCTGCAGCGCCTTCACCGTCTGCGCATGTTCGCGCCAGGCCCGCTCGCTGTCGGTCAGCAGGCCTTCCAGCGCGGCGTTCGCCCGGTCGCGAACCGCCTCAAAGGCCTCTGCCGTCGAGTTGGTCGCCTTTTGCGCCTGGGCCACCATGTTCTGGTCGAGACGCTGCATCCATTGGCCGATCTCAATGACCATGTCCGGGATGTATGAGTGACCGACGACGGCGTCGTACAGCTTGAAGAAGGCGTCCGAGACGCCCTTTACCTTGTCGATCACGCCGCGCAGGACGCCGAACAGCTTGCCCTGAAGCCAGGAGGTGACGCCCTCGACCAACTTGCGCATCGACGCGATCACGCCGGGGAATAGGGTCTCAAAGGCGTTGAGGATAGCGCCGACAGCGGCCTTCACTGCTTGCCACAGGAAGCCCCACATGGCGCTGAAGTCGCCACGCAGGAGGGCCCCGAGGGCACGGAAGACGTTAGTGATGATGTTGATGGCGCCGGTGATCAAATCGAGCGCAGCGCCGAACACCTGGGCAATGCTCTGTCCCCAAGCCTTCAACTGGGCAGAACTGGAGCCGCCTCCGCCGCCGAAGATGGCACCGAACACCTCGCCGATAGCGGCGACAGCTCCCTTCAGGGCGTCGAACAGCGGCTCGATTTTTGGGCCCAGTGTCTCTTTCAAAGCCGCGGCGAACTGCATCACCACAGGGATGATGTCGTCCTTGAAGGCAAGAAAGGCGAGAACTGCCGCACCGACCGCCAGAATGACCGGGCCGCTCATGACGGCGGCCACTGCGCCGAACACCGGCAGCAGGGCCCCCACCGCAGTCACCACCCCGCCGAGGCCGACCAGCAGGGGACCAATGGCCGCCGCGACCGCCGCTCCGATGGCGATGAACTTCTGAGTCTCGGGCGAGAGGCCTGCGAAAGCTCGGGTGATCTCAGCTACCTTGGCGATCAGCGGACCAATCACGTCGCGGACGATGGGCTCGAACGCGCCCTCCAGATCCATGAGCGCCGTCTTCATCGGCTTCCAGACGTCGGCGTTCCCGGCCGCCTCAGCCGCGCCGCCAAACTGGCGTTCAAGCTCACCGAGCATGATGCCTTGGGCGCCGGCTGTGTCGCCGACCGCGACCATGGCCTTGATCTGGTCTTTCTGCTGCGCGGTGAACTGGATGCCTGCCCGGCCCAAGGCTGCCAGGCCCTTCACCGGATCGTTCAACGCCTTGCCAACCATCATGGTGGCGCCCTGCAGATCACCCTGCATGCGGGCCGACAGGTTCAGGGCGGCCAGCTGGGCGCGGTCGAAGGCGTCGCCGGAGATACTGCCGAAGCTCAGCATATTCGCTGTCAGCTTCGTCAGGATCTCGTCGTCATCGACGCCAGAGAGATTGCGCAGCGCTTCGGCCGAGGCGGACAGTTGTTCGAAGGTCTTTCCGCTGGCGTCGCCCATGCTGGTCAGCGCAGCCTTGACCTGGCCGGCAGCATGGGCGGCGTCCTGACTGCCTTGCAGCAGATGGACGCCGAGGGCGATGAAGGGCGCCGTGATAGCCGCTGACATGCCCGCGCCGACCGTGGCGATACCCGCCCCCACGGACTGCATCTTGCCGCCGGCGTCCTTGAGGTGCTTCTGCGCAGCCGACAGGCCGTCGGTGAAAGCGCCGCTGTCGAGGCCAAGAACAACGCGCAGGGCGCCGACGGTAGCTGACACCATGTGTCCTCCTTGCGCGAAACGCTCGCGGCAGGCTCAATGCGGGGATGAGGATGATCTTGATCGCGACGGCCCTGGCTGGATTACAGGCCGAGCCACCCGCTAGGCCGCCCTTAGGGCCGCCCACGAATGCACTATTCAGCGGCGCACGGTCCGCTCTTGACGCGCGCCTGTTCGACTTCCCATCCGCTCGCTTCCGAGATGTGCGCGGCGACGCCAACGTGCTCTGCGGGTTCGTCAACGCCAAGAACCGCTTGGGCGCCTACACCGGTTGGAAACGGTTTGCCTACGTCGCGTTCGGCGACGATCCGTCGATTTACTTCGATGAACCCGACGGATCAGGCGACATCATGCTCGACGCAGCCTGCGGGGATGACGGATTGCGTCGGACCGGTCCGGACTACTCGGCCAGAATCTCAGCACCTCGCAACTAGACCGGGCGGGCCATCCTCATGGCGGCGAAGACGGCCTTCATCTCCTCGGGAGATTGCACCCTTGCCGGCACCGTTTCGCTCGTCAGGCTTTCGAGTGTCGGCATCCGCTTCGGGTTGTGATTGGCGAAACCCATCAGGCTCGCCGTGGTGTGGGCTAGCCAGGCGCGGTTCTTTCGTTCCGTCTCGGCCGCCTGACCCCTGGCTTGAAGGCAGAGCCGGTAGAGGCGGGGCGTCTGACGCCAGAAGGTGTCAGCGTTGAACCCCGCCTCGATCCAGAGTGAGAGCGCCCGCTCCCACCTCCAGTCCTCTACCGGGCCTTCGGAGGGCGGGCAGGATCCTTACCCTCCGACTTGCCGAACGACGCGGCCATCGCCTCGCCAATCAGCTCTCCGGCCCGCGCGATACCCACGTCGTGTATGATCCTGCCGGCCGCTTTCACATCCACGGCGGGATGGTGCTCGGAAAGGGCGGCGTGGAAGACGGCACGCACGGCGCTGGGTGACTTGATCTCGGCGGTCCCGTCCATCAGGCCAGGGACGACGGCCTCAAGCTCACACAGCGCATTGAAGTCCAGCAGGAGGGTGTAGTCCTGCCCGTCAGCCTGGAAGCCGACTTCTCCCTTGATCTGGTTCGCCATCAGTTAGGCCCCGGGGTGTAAGTGGGCAGGCCGGTGACCTTGATGGGCAGGCTGAAGCGACGAACGCTATCGACTTCGATGGCTTCGGACGGCTTGCCGGTCACGATGCCTTCAAAGTCCTCGGTGCCGCCGTCAGGATACTCGACGCGGAAGATGGTCACGCCGTCCGCCATGAACAGCGTCGAGGCTATGGCGTAGGCCGCATCGGTGAAGTTGAAAGTGACCTCGGCCTCGCCGGGGTCGCGCAGCGTGCCGCGGAACTCGCGCGTTCCGTTGGGGCTGGCGAGGTGGGTCACATCGACCGTCTCGCGTACCGGCTGAGGTGGCTGGATGGAAACAGCTTCGCCGATCTCGGTGTAAACGGCGGGCGGCCCGTCGTCGGTCTGATAGCTGAACTTGGTGCCCAGACCGATGGTGGCTTCAGAAGCGGCCATTGCGGATCTCCTATGCGATGGCGTGATGGACCATCAGGTCCAGGGAGGTTCGGTAGAGGGCGTTGCCGTCCTCATCGAATGTGTCGTCGCGCTCGTCTGCGATCAGGACGGCGTCGATACGGACGTCGCCGACCGTCCAGCGGACGCCGGACATGACGGCGTCCACGGCGCGCGCGGCGCGCTTGGCGTCGCCGTAGGTCGCGGCCCAACAATCGACCTGCATACGGCTAGCGACCAGGCCGGAGGCGCCCGTCAGGTGATAGTCGCGCTGCCCGTCGATGCGATGAAGAACGATGGCGGGTAGGGCGCCGCCCTGGTCGCGGCGGCCCGGCGTGATCCGTTGGGCGACAAGCGCTGTCACACCCGCTGACACCAGCAGGCGGTTGATCAGAGCGGCTTCCATTCAGCTGCCTTTCGCTGCGAGACGGGCGGTCTTTCGCGCCAGCCGCGCGGCGGCCTTGGCGATCTCGGCCCAGAGGTCTTCTCCAACACCGGGAAGCAGGTTCTCTTTCTCGGCGTCCCATGCGGGGCGGGCGAAAGGTTGAGGCCCATGTTGCGGCGCGCCGAACTCTTGAAGGTGCGCCTGCGGCTGCTGGCCTGGACCTGCATAGGCTTCGACCTCCGACACCTTGCGGTGACGGCGCGGGCGCTTCGTGGTGACTGTGATGCTGTCGCGAAGATCAGCGGCATGAACGGGCGCGTTCTGGCGCATGGCCTCAGCCACTGGCTCCAGCCGCGCCACCGCGACGCGTCGAAGGACATTGCGGCCCGTGGCCTTGGGCAACTGGCCCAGGGCATCATTGACCGCCCGCAGGCCCTCGACGCGGAAGTGCTTAGACCCGGCCATCGCCGCGTCCGACTGCCGACAGCTCCAGGCCCTCGCGTCGCCCGATCTCCTTTACGTGGGTGATCGCGTAGGTGCGTCGGTCGAAGATCAGCCGATCAGTCGGCGTGACAT
Source organism: Candidatus Brevundimonas phytovorans (assembly GCA_029203145.1). NCBI lineage: Bacteria > Pseudomonadati > Pseudomonadota > Alphaproteobacteria > Caulobacterales > Caulobacteraceae > Brevundimonas > Candidatus Brevundimonas phytovorans. The sequence goes on along the minus strand of CP119309.1, from coordinate 1,627,523 downwards.
CGGCGACGGTAGAGGAATATCGGATCTGGAAACGAGCGCTGATCTCGGCGGCGCGCTCTCCGGCGCGGTATCGCTCCCCGTCTTTCACAGGCTCGTAGCTGGCCCAGACTGTGACCAGATCGGCCCAGGCTTCAACCGGAGCGTTGAACTCGTCCCGCGTGGTGGTGACACGCTGGATGGTGATGCGCCGATCCAGCTTTCCGGCCTGCATCAGTCGGCCTTCGGCGCGACGCCGCCCTTGGTTCCGTTCTTGTCGTGGTCGAGAGGATCAGCCTTCAGGGCGCCGGCGCGGCGAGCCTTGCCTGCAACGTCTTCGCTGACGGTCAGCTTGGCGCCCGCCGGATAGTCGGCGTGGCCGTTGGGCAGGCGATGGCGATAGAGTCTGGCGAACGTCACGGTGCGCATGGCGATATCCTAGATGCGGATGGTGCGATACGGCCGCAGGAGGTTCTCGACCGTGGGATTGAGGGCCACGATAGTGCCGGTGATGACCGACTCCCTGTTGGCGTAGATGCCCCCGAGGGTCAGAAGCGCAGCGGCTTTGAACGCCGCCTCGGCACCCTGAGGAACCAAACTGCGATCGCAGTAGTCGAGGCACGACAGGACCGCGGCGTCGGCATAGGCTTCGACTAGGGTGTCATCATCGCTTCCGTCGATGCGCAGGTGCTGCTTGGCTTCGGCGAGCGACATCAGCGGTCCGGTCGTGAGGACGACGACGTCCAGCATCAGTCGGCCGCCTTGTTCTCGGCCCTCGGCTCGGCCTTGTTCTGCGCCGCCGGTGCGGCCTTGCCCTTGAGCGGGACCAGCACGCCGTTGTCGACCAGGTGCGCGACTTCCGAGGCGTTGCCATCGTAGGTCTCGCCCGAATGATACAGGCGGTCGAACAGGACTTGCCGGGTGGCTTTGAACGATTGGATCATGGTGGCCTCCTTGCGAGGCGGTCGAGGTGTTCGGCCGCCACGAAAAGAGGCCCGGCAGGTTTGATCCCGCCGGGCGGTTCAGTTTCAGGGAGATCAGGTGACGCGGCCGAAATCGCCATAGATAAAGGCTTCGGGGCGATAGACCGCGAGGGCCAGACGCTCTTCAGCCAGGATGGTGACGAGGTTCTTGGTGAAGTCGTCGTTCACGTAGCCGGTCTCGACGCGAGCGTCCCAGCGGTCGAAGACCTGGGCGCCCAGCTTGAAGGCGCCGGTCAGGAACTTGTCGACCGCGATAGCTTGGGTCGTCACGACTGGCAGCGACCACAGGGTGGGCGAAGCCGTGCCCTGCGGGTTGCCGATGATGTAGCGGCCCTCGCTGTCCTTCAGGGTCTCGATGAACGCCCAGTCGATGGGGTTCATGACGTGGCCCGTCGCGGGATACTGGGCCAAGGCGGCTTGCAGCATGGCCAGACGCATCATGTCGATGCTGGTGGCACCGGAGATGGTGATCGGAGCGGCGTAGGCCGTGGCCTGCGGGATGATGCCGTGCAAGTTCTGGCCCGAGCCGCTGCCGTTCAGCAGTTGCTGCTCTTCGGCATAGGCCAGGCCGTACAGCAGGCGCTGGTCGATGGTCGAGCGGAGTTGCGACACATCGCTCAGGATCTGCTTCGACGCCTTCATCCAGTGAGCGATGACCTTTGCCGAGGTGGTGACCAGATCGAACTGCAGGTCCGACTCCGGCTTGGCGGCGCCTTCAGCGACCGGAGCAGCGCTGTTGGTGAAGCCGGTTTCCTTGACGTACTCCAGCGTCGAGCCGTCCATGCGGCCCTGGGAGAGCAGGTCGCGCACAGTCAGGCGACGTTGCGGCAGGGGCAGGATGCCCGGCAGGCGCGTGGTCTGCACGGCGTCACCGACCGAACCGGCGGCAGCGGTCGTTGCCGACGTAAGCGTGGCTTTGATCTGCAGGTCGCCGCCGCGCGCCGACTTGGAGAAGCCGGTGGCCTGGAAGCTTTTGAAGCCTTCCGACTCCACGAACTGGTCACCGATCGACTTCTCGCCCTGGTCGGGATCGCCGCCGCCGCGCGCCATCTTCTGTTCCAGATCGTCCAGACGGGCCTTGGCCTCGTTCATGGCCGTCAGGGCGCCGTCGATGACTTCCTTCTGGGCGCCGGTGGCGTCGATGCCCTTTTGGGCTTCGGCGACGGCTTTCTCGGCGAGAGCTTTCACGCCGTCCAGCTTGGTGTCGAAATCAGCCTTGAACTCGGTTGCCAGTTCGGCAGCAGTCTTTTGATCGCTCATGGCGACCTCCTTTAGAAATGTGGGGGGGGGTGTCATTGGAGCCCGCCGAAGCGGGCGAGGTGTCAGGCGCGCAGGGCTTTGAGGAAGTCCATTGCGTCATCGGCCTTCGCCTCGGGTTCCCCCCGAAGGTACGGCTTGCAGGCTGAGGCCATGGCGGCCGCAGCGCTCTTCGAGAAACCTGCTTCCCGCAGGTGGTCCTCAAACTGGCGGACGGTCGGGGCTTCGCCCGCCGTCAAAATGGATTTGACCGTGTCGATGCGAGCGGCCTGGCCGAGCGCGCCGAACGTGACTGGGCTGACCTCGCGGAGGTCGAGCTTCTTCAGGATGGTGACGCCGCGCTGATCAGGGTGCGGCGCCGACTCCAGCTCGCGATAGCCGATGGATAGCTCGTCCAGTGCACCTTCGCGGATCAGCGCATAGGCCTCGGCGGCCTTGGCCACGGTATCTTTCAGCAGCCGGCCAACCACCCGCAGCCCCTTGGCGTCTTCCTCCAGATCATCCCAGATGCCGATGGGCTGGTGGCTGTCGTGCTGCCACAGCATTTTCAGGCCGCGCTTCGATTTTTTCAGCCCGGCGATTGATGCCTTGAAGGCGCCGGGCGCGACCATCTCGCCGTAGCTGTCGATGACGTTGAAGGTCGAGGCGTAGCCTTCGATCACTCCATCATCGCCAACGGCTTTGACATCCAGGCCGAGGCCGCTGTCCTTGGTCTGAAGCATCATTCACCTCCTCCGGCGACGAGCGCGGGCGGGTTCGCCATTTTGATCGGGATGTTCTGCGACTGCATGCGCGGCACATCGCCGCCCGGAACCGGCGGCAGGTTTTCAAGGGCGCGGACCTCGTTGATGGTCATCGCGCCGATCTGGGTCATCTTCTGGTAGAACTCGGACCGGCCCTTGCTGTCGGCGCGGAGCAGGCCCTCAAGGTTGAACTCGACCACGATGCCGGCGACGCGGTCGGCCGGAGTCAGCAGCTGCTTGGCGATGGCCTGTTCGATGCGCTTCAACCGGCGCCGCAGAGTGAACTTCTGGAAGCGGAGCGTCTGCTCCTCCAGGCCGGTGCCCCAGCTGGTGGACTTCTCGGTGTGCCCGATCATGTGGGGCGGCACTTCGAAGAAGCGGCAGATCTCCTCGACGCTGAACGACCGGCTCTCGAGCATCTGCGCGTCTTCGGGCGACAATGAAATCTGATGCGGGGTGATCCCACCCTCCAGGAGCATCGGACGACCCGCATTCATGGCGCCCGCGTGTTTCTCCTGAAGCGCCTTCTCCAGTGGCCCTCGAACTGCTTCGCCCAGCGTCTTGTCGGCCGGTGCCGAGAAGATGAGCGAGGGGCGAACCCCATTGGCGAAGGTGGTCTGCGCCGCGGCGTTCACTGCCAACGACAGGCCGAAGACCTGACGGCCGTAGCTCAGCGTCGACAGGCCGCCGAGCGGCGATCCGCCGAAGCCGCGCACGTGGAAAACGTTCTCCTGCGGCTCGTCGAACGACTTGCCGTTCTCTGTCCAGCGGTAGCGAAGGGCGCCGTTCGACTGCCGGGTGATGGATGGGTTGAAGATCGGATGCAGAGCGACGATCCGCCCACCGTTGCGCTCGATCCGCGCATGCATGTTGCCGCGAAGCTCAAGGGCTGCCTGGCCGCCTTCCCAGAAATCGAGCGAGGTCTGATCATAGTTCGGGCTGTCGTGCAGCACGCGGTAGAGCGGGTGATCCCTGGCTGGCACGCGGTTGCCCGCCGCGTCGGTGCGATAGACCATGATCGGCAGCGATGCGATGGTCCCGGCCAGCAGGTTGACGCACGCCCAGGCCGCCGACAGGCCGAGAATGCCCGTCTCCGTGACAGCCACGCCCGCGTTTGAGTTGTCGACCCAGCCGTCAGGCCGCGTCGTGGTGAGATGCTGAACCAAGTCCGACTTAACGAGGTCCTGGTCTGCATCTCGCAAAACCAGCGGCTGATAATTTCGGTCAGCCTTCGTGATCACGCGGGCACTCCCAGGCTGGCGAGGTAGTCGTTCCATCCCGCCTCCTCACCTTCTGCGGGCCCTAGAGCCACGCCAACAGCCATCGCCAGACTGACCATGCCGTCGATGCGGCCAGTCGATTGGGACTTGTCCATTTTCCGATTGCCCGCCGCGTCCTGAACGAGGATCGCGTTGGCGGCGCACATGGTCATCACCGGGTGCCCGCCATGGCGGAAGCGGTGATGTAGAAACTCGATCTCGGCACGGTCGATGGCCGGCGCCATGCTGACGAAGCCCTGCCCGAACTCTTCGAACGGCAGGGTAACGTCCAGCCGGTCCAGCTCGGCCTGAAGCGTCTTCATCCTGTGGCGGTCGAACGCGATCTTGCGGACGTCCATGCCCTCGGTGATGCGGGCGATGTCGCGCGCGACGAAGCCATATTCAACCGCCGGGCCGGGCGTGGCCTCCATGAAGCCGTCGCGCACCCAGGCGTCATATGGCGACCGGTCCCGCTTCGACCGATCAACCAGCGTGGCTTCAGGGGTCCAGAAGGTCGGCAGGATGTGCCAGGCCCCACCCTCCTGAGCGATCAGGACCAGGGCGGTGAGGTCGGTTGTCAGCGACAGGTCGAGGCCGCCGTAGACCGGGTTGCGCTGGAAGACCTCCAGATCAACCGGGCCAGAGCATGCTTTCCAAATCGACGGGCTGACGAATGGCGTGTGCCGCGTCACCCGCTGGTTGAGGTAGAGGTTCCTGAAGCTGTTCTCGACCGAGGGCATGCGCGCCGCTTCGGCCGCCTTGTTCGTGATCTCGACCAGGGATCGGAATGTCCCGAGGGCGGGGTTCGCGGCCTCCCAGGCCTTGGGGTCGGTCAGTTCTGCGTCTTCCGGCGCCGCGTAGACGTGGCAGACGATGGTCGGGTCGCCCGACCGTTTGGCGTCGTCGATCCTGATCGACAGCATGTCGGCGTCGCTCGGCGCCTGCGTCGAGATGATCAGCTGCAGCGCGTCGTCGTAGGCGCCCTGCGCCGTCTCGATGGCCTCGATAAATGCGTCGAACTCGCCACGGACTTGGCCCATCTCGTCGTGGATGGCGAGGACGGGCGAAAGGCCGTGCGCCGTTCCGGCCTCGGCGGCGAGAGCCTGATACTCCGTGTTCATCGGCAGGCCGTGCAGCGTCTTCCCTGACGGGACGATCCGCACGATCTTCCGCAGCCGCTCCGACAACTGCACCATCTTGGCGGCGAGGTTGAAGACCACGGCTGCCTGCTTCCGGCTTCGGGCGCCGGACACGATCTGACTGTTCAGCCGGGCCTCGGGCCCGACAAGGTGCGCCAGCATGATGCCGGCGATGAGAGCGGACTTCCCGTTCTTCCGAGCGATCGACAGGATGCCGATGCGCGTGCCGTGCGGGTTGTCATAGACCTCCAGGATGAAGCGCTTCTGGAACGCATCCAACTTCATCGGCTTGCCGACCAGCTTGCCCTCTGGGGTAGGACAGAGCCGCTCGATGAAGGCGATGACCTTCTCGCCCCTCGTCACTGGAGCGCTGTCGGCCTCGCCAGCAGGTCTTCGTCCGCCAGAGGGTTACCGTCCTCGATCTCTTTGGCCTGGGCCCGGCGCTTCGCGACGTCGCGCGCTTCGCCAGCCGCCCGGCCGTGAATGTTCAGCGACTGCCGCGCCGCCTTGATTTGAGCGTGCAGTCCATGAACGACGGACACGCGCGGGTGCGTGGTCAGGCCGCCCTTCGGCCCGGTAGTGGTCACGCCCTCAGATCGCAGCAACCGGCGCTGCTCCACCAACATGGCCATAGCGTTCGCGAGATCCGACGCAATGGCCAGGTCGTGGCCATTCCATTCTGACTTCGCCCGCGCCGCGATGATGTCGTCCCAGAAAGGCAGCGCGTCCGACTCAAGCGGAGCGTGCGCTGGCGCTTCGATTTCCTTTGCCGCCCTGAGCATGACGGCAACCGCTTCGGTCGCGCTGTCGATGCGGGCCTTCCGAGGCTTGCGAGCCATGCCGCCTCCGCGTGCGCGCGCCTGCGCGAGAAAACTGGATTAGCGTTAGTTTTGTGGGCCCCCGCCGGTCCATAAGAGCGCGGCGCTGGACTTTTAAAGCCCCCCGTCTCAACTTGAGGAGGGGAGGATTATCAATGGGTGTATTTCGTCTGGACTGCCCGCACTGCTCTACGGCGCGGGTAGCCTGTGAAGTTGTTTGGCAATCGGATCGACGCGGCGAAAAGCTGATTTTGATGCTTTGCGGCTCGTGTCGCTTACCGATCACTGCGGCTGTTCGAAACAACTATGGCGCGCTACAGGATCTGATCCAGTTGAATGGTGATCTTACAAATGAACAGTGGTTCATTCGTGAGTCATGGCCAGAAGTAACAAAAGCAGCGGCTCCGGCTCATACGCCTTGGCCAGTCGCTAAGCGCTACATCGAGGGTGAGGAAGCATATAAGCGCAAGAGTTGGAACGCTGCTGTTGCGATGTTCCGATCTTCCTTAGATATCGCTACCAAGACCATGGCGGATGCGCCGGAGGGCGCGACCTTTTTCAAGCGCCTCGAATGGCTACACACCAATCATCGCATAACACCGGATATGTGGGCATGGGCTGACCGCGTGAGGATAGAAGGCAACGAAGCTCTGCATGATCCGGAAGATTTTACAGAAGAAGAGGCGAAGCCTCTGAGGTTATTCACCGAAACCTTCCTAAAGTATGTGTTCGAGTTACCGGGCGAGATTGCGACCTATCGGCAAGACACTGAGGAGGCCTAACGGTTCCAATGATGGTTCGGATCTAGCGGCACGCCATCGTCATCGCACCCGATGATGCGGCCGCGCTTCTCTTCCCGCTGCTTCGTGCTGTCGTGGTGAGTCTTGCAGAGGGACTGGAAGGGACCGGCGAAGAAGCCATCCTCGGTCTTCTTGCTGTCCTTAGTGACGTGGTCGACGACCGTGGCCGCCGTGACGCGTGGCAGGCACATGGCGCAGAGCGGATGCCTAGTTAGCTGATTAGCCCTGACGTCGCGCCAGCGCCTGGTGCGGTAGAGCCTACGGTACTGGAGAGCGGCTTCGCTTCTGGTGTCTTGGCCCATCGGTGATTGGCCCCAAGTGTTCCGGCCTTCCCGGCAATGAACGGCTCGCGCCGCCCGCACCCCGGTTGCTTTCTCAGCTCTAAGGTCCGTTGTGGTTGCCCTGCTGCGCTTGGGAGCCAGACCAGGGGAACGTGGTGCGAGGTTGTGGGAGGGGCACCGCAATGAATCGAGCCCCGGGCACCTTGCTAAAAGGGCGGGCGCTCTACCGACTGAGCTACCAAGGCGTGGTCAGGATCTGTCTGGGATCAACAGCTTGAGTAGCATGCCTAAAACCACAGCCGCTGCAAAGAATGGCCAACCTGCCGCTGCCCAGAATGCAAGGTTGATAACAACAAGCGGAGGCGGCACGTGCCTCGCGGTTCGTAGCATCCATGAAAAGACGACGACAGCGCCCAACACGTAAACGACTATCCCTGCCGTCATTACGCTAAGCTCCAAGGAAAAGGCCCGCCGGTTTCCCGCGGGCCTGATCTGGACGCGCGAAGCGCCGTTAGAGATTTGTCGCCTGATTTGCGCGGAAACGCAATAGCTCAGTACCGAGTGACGGCGCGACTATCGAGGTCGTTCAACTCGCGCTCAAGGTGGTGTACTTTTTGCTCAAGATCCCGAACGTCAGACTGAGCGTTGGCCGCCACATTCTGTGCCTCAACTGCTGCAGCCTGAGCCTCCTCGACGGCAGCCTTGGCTTCTTCCGCCATAGCAAGCGCGTCGCCCGCGATGGCCTCAGCATCGCTTTCCATTGCTGGCGAACAGCCTGCCAAGCATGCTCCCGCCAGCCCGATGATCAGATGTCGCCTCATGCCGCTTCCCCCATGCGCGGCGTCATCTTGAACGCCACAGACGCCATGTCCAGAGCCAGGCGAAGCTCTACCTCGACGGCAGCGGCCTTGCGATCGTCATTCCCGGCCAGTTGGCGAGGGGTGCTGCCCCGGCCGCAAACCGCCTCCAGCAGGGCGGCAAGGCGTTCAGATCCTGTCGCCCGAGCTATATGGGCGTGCACCGCGGCCAGCGCCTGTCGCTGAGCATGCCGCAACTCGGCGGCTGCCATGACCTGCTGGACGGTCAGGTCACCACCGCCGCCGTTGTCATTGGCGCTCGTCGAGAGGCCGTCTCTGTGCGCCGAGGCATGCAGAGCGGCGTAGCGGTCACCCGTTGCGATCTGGACGGCGGACAGCCGGGCAGGCTTTCGGCTGGTCAGCCATTGCCAGCCGTCGCGGGCGCGGACCGCGCCGACTTCGAACGTCTCCACCCCGCGCTCCGCAAGCAGCTCGTCCTGCTGGCGGCATGCCTGCGCGAGTTCACTCTCATCCGCCTTCCGCCGCAGGTCCTCTAGCGTGTCGTCGATCTCGTCCAGCAGCGTCTTGGCGACGCCGTACTGCATCAGCTTCAGGCGGTTCTCGACGTTGGCGATCTTGGGCAGAAGGTTGCAGCCGGGCGTCGCCTCGACCCGCCCGCGCACCAAGGCGGCACGGTCCGTCAGGCGGCGCCGCTCCAGCGCGATGGACTGCGCGGCCGTGGCCTTGATCGTCGTCATGCGGCTTCTCCGTACTGGTAGGGTTCGTGGTCGATGGGCGGGATGACCTTTCGGGCCTCCAGCATCGCCCGCATCTCGGCGCTCATGGCGCTGCCGGCGGGCAGGGGCGCGGACGGAGTCGGACGCAGGGCCTTCTTTCTCGCAGCGGCTGCCTTGGCCGTCGGCGTCTCAGCCAGGGCGGCGAGCGTCTTCGCCACCATGGCTTTGACCTCCTCAGGCGACGGACGGTCCTCGACCACCGGCTTGGGCTCGGCCGCCTTCTGGCTGGCGACCACCGCCGCACGGGCGCGATTGTAGGCCCGAGTGAAGCGGCCGCACGTCGGCGTCGTCCTGGCCAGATGCGCCAGCTTGCCCGGCTTCGGCGCCCACTCGCTGTCCGGCAGGGCGATGTAGGCCACCATGCCCGTCTCGATGCTCGCCGCCGTCATGCCGCTCAGCGCCTCGAAATAGTCGGCCCAGAACGCGGTCCACTCCACCTCGCTCCGCTCCATCCGCAAGTCGCCGAAGATCTGCTCCCGGCTCTTCACGATCAGCATGATCTCGTCCGGCGTGGCGGGGCGCAGGGCCTCCTGGCGCAGCGCGGGCAACAGCATGGCGGCCTCGGACCGCAGCACGTCGCTGGCGGCGATGACCTCGATGGCCTTGGCGTCAGAAGTTTCGACGAGCAGCCACGACCGCAGTGGCCCTCTCAGCGCCGGCAGTCGATCGGTCACGGTTTGCGCTGCGTTCGGCTGTGCGACGGGGAAGCTGTTCATGGGTCTGGTTTGCATGGCGGGCCTCCGGAATGTTCAGGGCTTGGCGGTTGTCGGCGATGGACTGGGCGATGGCGGCGTCGAAGAACTTCCACGACGCGATGGGCGGACCGCGCTTGGCGGCGATGGCGGTGACGACAGGCAGGACGTCGTGCTCCCAGCTCGCTCCGTCTCGGCGCCAGGCGGCGAGGCGGCCCAGCGTCGTGGTCAGGCCGGGCTGGCGGGCCGGGTCGAGACGGACCGTGTTGGCGGCGTGGGCCAGCAGCTCGGCGTGGTGCCGGGCGTCGCCCTCCGGCCAGTCGCTGACCACCACCTCGACGACCCGAACCACCGGAACCGGATCGTTCGCAGGCGCCTGTGCAGCAACAGCAGCACCTAGCGGTTCACCTAATGGTTCCCCTAGCGGTTCAAACGTAGTGAGCCCCGACACCGTGTCGGGTTGGTTTGGACAGGGTGTCGGGTTGGTCCGGACAGGCTGTCGGGTTGGTTCGCAAGCCGACTCTGTGTCGGGTTGAGCGGTGTCAGCCCTCTCCGGCGGGGTCGTGGCGATGAACTCGATCAAATCCGACGTGCGCGATCCGTCACGTCGACGACGGGCGTGGCGCTTGATCCAGCCACGGCTCTCGAAGACCGCCAGCGACCGCTCCACGCTCTTCACCGAGCAGGACGACTGGGCCGCCAGGGTGTCCTGTCCGGGGTAGCAGGTGCCGTCGGCGCCGACGTAGTTCGCCAGGACGAAGAGGATCGCCTTCTCCGTCGCTGTCGCGCACGGCTGGTCCAGCGCCCATGTGATGGCCTGGACGCTCATAGGGTCGCCAGCCCGGCCATGGCGATGCGGCCGCGGGCCTCAAGGATCAGGGCCTCCAGGTGCTTGGATGCTGCATCGATCTGCGCTGTCAGCATTAGGTCGACCGGATCGGCGGGCAGGGCACGGAAGTAATCCAGGGTGCCATTCACCTCAGCCGCGAAGGCAGCATCGGCCGCCATCAGGCTCTCGACCTTTCGGACCGCGTGCATGACGGTTGTGTGGTCGCGCCCGCCTAGGGCCCGCCCAATCTGCGGCAGGCTCAGGTGCGGACAGACGTCACGGATCACGTACATCGCGATCTGGCGAGGCCGCGCGACCGAGCGGATCACCCTGCGGCCAGTGATCTCGCCGAGGCTGATGCCGTGACGCCTGGCAACGAACTCCACCACAGCGCGGGCCTTGATCCGGCGTTCAGGCGTCATCGCGTCACCTTCCGGCGCAGCAGGCTGTAACGCGCCTCCGCCGTCCTCAGGTCGCAATCGACCGCTGACGCGATGGTGTTGGCGCCATGGCCCTCCCGGTAAAGCCGCTCCGAGGTGGCCAGCTTCTCTTCCGTCCAGGCGAAAGGGCGCGGTCGCGGACCGCAAACCGGCAATCCAACGTCGTTGGAGGCCTCCAGCCCCTGCAGGTCCTCACGGCACCGACCCATGACGTTGGCGATGGTCTGCCAGCCTCGGCCCTTGGCGCGCATCTCGCGGGCCATCTGGACCTCTTGGGGCGTCAGGCCGCCGCGGCGGGACGTGGCGAAGGCGCCGGTATTGGTCGAGTTCGCTCTATTGGTCGCGACTGTCATCTTGCGCCCCGCAGGCACTCGCTGGTCACGATGTTGCGGGCCGCCTTGAGCTTGCCGACTGCGGTCATGTCGCGGCGCTCGGTGGCGCGTTGCTCCAAAGCGTCGAACACGCCCTGCACCGTGGCGAAGGGGTCGGTCTGGCCATGCAGGAGGCTGTCCTTGCCCGTGAGCGCAAGCACGGCCGCGTGGAGGCGCGAGAAAACCGTTCCCAGCATCACAGCACCCCGTCGGTGGCCATGTGAAAGCGCCTGGTTTTGGAATGACCGGTCGCCTGAACGCGGCCGTCCGTGATCATTTCTCCCAGCCGTCGTTCGACAGTGCGGCGCTTCCAACCCAGAGCGGTCGCCAGGGGCACAATGCTATCGATGCCTTCCTTCAGGGCTCGCAGGACGGCGAGGCGCTGTGCTTCCTTGTATGTGACCGCCTCGGGCATGGCGTCGACGTCATCAGGCGCAACGTCAGCGAGGATTGCCCAGGCAAGCCTGCGGGCCTCCCCGTCCGAAAGTACGGGTCCATCCGGCAGCACGAGGCGGACACCCTCGGCCGTGATCTGGTGATGAGCGCGGCGCAAGGCGTGGCGACTTGTGCCGGCCGAAAAGCACCGACCGCCTTGAGCAAGACGCTGAGCGCCGAACATCACGCCACCACCCGCAGCGTCGGACGCATCCGCATGGTCGCGTCGAACGCGCGCTGAGCGGCTTCGAGGTTCTCGCGGGCGCGGTCCTGCGCCTTCTCGATCTCATGCGGCTCGCGCACGCCGTCGGCGTCGATCTCATAGACCGTGCTCAGGGCGGCTCCGCTGGCCGCGTTGGCGGCGACGTGGGCCGCCAGGGCGCAGTTCATGGCCTCGTCACCCTCGACCATGCGCGCCATGGCGCCGAAGACCACCGACTGGCCGCAGACCTGTTCCAGCTTGGCGATCTGCATCAGCGTCGGCAGGTCGTTGTTCGACGTGCTGATCAGCTGGCTCACGCGTTGGCGGCTTATGCCGAGGAAGACGGCGGCGGCGTCATGCGTCCCGACCGCCGTCACCAGCTGATCGAACAGGGCCTTGATGTGGGCAGGGTTGAGCTCGCTCATTGCGAAGTTCCGGTCTGGGGCAAGGTGACGACCGGGAAGCCCGGCCATACGGTCAAAGGGTCAGGCCGCTTGGGGCGGCGGCTCAGAGGGAGGTTCGGGTTGGTCGGTTTGGATGACGGTCAGGCGGGCGACGGTCGGGGCGATGGCGCGCAGGAGCGCCGTCGACAGGTCGGCCGTTTCACTGGCCAGGCGCGCCGCCTCGACCATCTCTTTGCGGACGCGGGCCACGGTGAACTCGTCCGCTCCCGATCGGCGCAGCCGGTGATAGTCCTCGACGTGCAGGACCACCGCCCGCACCGCCAGGATCAGGCTTTCGGTCATCGAGACTGGCCGTCCCGTCCCCTTGATGTTGCCCCCCGCCATGGTCAGGCGGCTTTCGGCTGCTGCGGTTGGTCGTTCGCGACCCGCAACTCAGAACAGACCGAGCCTGCGGCGACCTTGCCGTCGCTCCACTTCTCGATCCGGAGCGCCAGTCGAAGCGACGCCTCGCGCTTGCCGTTTTCGATTTCAGACAGCCAACCCTTGCTGGAAGGGCTGAGGCCAAGGGCCACGGCACACTGCTCAAGCGAGAGGCCGAGGGCTGCGCGATGATGAGCGAGTTTCATGCTGAAAGGTTCACATAGTTTGAACCTTTCGTCAATCTCAGAAGTTCACATGGTGGCGGGCGACTTCCTGTGGGGAAGTTCGCATCATGTGAACATGGAACAACCCGACGGCCCGGACTGGTATCTGCATGAGTGGTTCGCCACAGCGGGCCTCAAGCAGCATGACTTGGTCAAAAAGCTCGACTATCCGAAGAATACGGCTAGTCGGCTGTGGCATGGGCTCCAGCCCTTCCGCCGCGACCATATTCAAGCCATTTCAGAACTGCTGAACATCCGGCCGCATGAGCTGTTGATGCACCCAGACGACGCTATGCGGATCCGGCGTCTGGAGGCGGCTGTTCGCGAAGTGGCGAAGGAAGAAGCGGCGCCCACCGTCGCCAAGTCTGAGGCTGACAGCAAAAAGCGCACTGGGCGCGCAGCATAAACATTCACGGGTGAATGACGGATAACCTCGTGGGAGGGTCAAATGAACGTAGCGGCCACAACCGGCGGCAACGTTGCAATCATGGCGGCCATGATGCGCAAGCGAGCCATTGAGCATTTCCGGAAAGCCGGCGCGCTGAGCGCGGAGACAGCAGTGCCGTTGCCGCAAAAGCACTCGCGGTCGATGGTGGAGTGGCTGATCAAGCAAAAGGTGATCGTCCCGGCAGGCGAGGGGCTCTTCTACCTGGACCAGGAGGCGGATGCTCGATCTCTTCGAGCGCAAGGCCAAGCAGCCATCGCCGTCATTCTCGCGATGCTGGTGTTGCTGGCCTTTGTGGTGATCGGCCTGCTGCTGACGAACTAGCTAGGGAGGCGTGGGGGATGGAGCACGATGATCGAGATCCGCCGAAGCGCCCGCCCGATCGAGCTGACGTGTGGTTCCGCAGGATCGTCGGGCTGATCTTCGCTGCATTCGTGGTGATTGCCCTACAGCAGGCCTTCCAGGCGAGGCCCTCTGACCCAGCTGTGGTTGAGCAGGGCAGGGGAGGTGCTGGGTGACCTGCTCAACGGGCGGCGTTTTTGCTTTCGCGCTCTAGGGTGTCCGCCTCCTCACGATACCGCTGGGCGATCTGGCCGAAGCGATCGCGGTCAGCCTTGAAGGGTGAAAGCGTAGCCATGTTCTCGGCATTGCGCTGTAGCTGGCGAAGATCGACTAAGCGGGAGGAGCGGGTCATCATGAAGCGGAACTCGGAAACTGCACTCGGATAGCGGCTCTGGAGCAAGCCTGAGCCCCTTCCGACTACGGTCCGTTTGAGGGCTTGGATGACCTGCCAGTTCCCTGAGGTTGTTCAAAATTGTCGTGTAGTGCCCGAACGTCCTAAGTCACCAAGTCCGAAAGGGCGGGGATTTCGCCGCCAGGCTTGAGTGAAACTGACGGGATCGTTTTCCTGCTTGGCTTCCCGGCGTAATGATCGGGGACAATGATCCGTCTCGACGCCCGCTCCAGAACGCTCGCAGCCTGCCTATCCGCCGTCGCCGGATATGTTGATGTCGTCGGCTTCCTGATGACGGGCGGATTCTTCGTCTCGTTCATGAGCGGCAACTCGACACGGCTGGGGATCGGACTTGCCGGGGCAAGTGAAGCAGCGGTTGTCGCTGGCGGATTGATCCTGTCATTTGTCGCCGGGGTCGTGCTGGGAGCGAGCGTGGGGCGCGCAGCTCGGGGCTGGAAGGAACCGGCCATCCTCGGGCTCGTCGCGGTGCTGTTGATCCTGGCGGCCCTAACTCATTGGCTCGGCATAGGCCTGCTCGCCGCGCTGCTGCTCGCCTTGGCGATGGGCGCCCAGAACGCCGTGTTCGCACAGGACGGCGAAGTCAGCGTCGGCTTGACCTACATGACGGGCACGCTGGTCAAGCTGGGCAAACGGCTGACGGTCGCGCTCTGGGGCGGTGACCGATTTGGATGGTTTCCGTACCTGCTGCTTTGGGGCGGACTGCTAGCCGGGGCAGTGTTGGGGGCGATGGCCTATGCGCGCTTTGGTCCGAACGCCTTGGCTTTCGCTGGCGTTGCCATGCTGGTGCTGGCTGTCCTGTCGGTCAAATCACCCCCACAACCGCGATAGTTGCGGCCGGCTCAGGTTTCACCCCTGGCAGGGTCTTCACGTTCTTGAGCTTGAAGCTCCGCAAGCAACAACTCCGACTCCGCGTCGCACTCTGCCTTCGCTTGGTCGAGCCATCTGCTGATCGCAAACTGCCTTTGAACGATGTCCCTGAACTGGCCGGGAATATCGTCCTCGGCAGCTGCTTCATGCGCGAAAAGGGCCATCATGTCCGTGATCGCCTGCATGCGGCCCATGATCATGCCCAATCGTATGCTGGGGTCGTTCTGGAGGTCAGGGGCTTCTTCCATGTCGTCACCTAGCGCGTTGCGGGCTGATGGCGGTGAGCTTATCCTGAACTCATCCCTTTGGGGATCAGCGGCCTGGCTTGTAGGGCAATCCCCCCGGAGGCTCTCGCCGGGCTGCTTTGAAATTCACATGCGAAAACGGCGGCCCCGAGTGGAGCCGCCGCTTCTTGGATTTCGTGAGGGAAGGTCAGGTGACCTTCTTTGCCACTGTGAAACCGAGCACCAGGAAGACCGCGAAGATTATCAGCGCGAGGACCGCCAGGAACTTGGCTATACCCGCCGCCGCGCCAGCGATTCCGCCAAAGCCCAATAGGGCGGCGACGACGGCGATGATGGCGAAAATGATGGCCCACTTGATCATGATCGTTCTCCTTTAAGCGACACCAACGATCCCCCGGCTGAGCAGTTCCGGCTTTTACCACTTGGGGCGGGGTTCTCAGCACTGGGTTACATCAACGCCGTTGTCAGTTTTGAAGCGTGCGAATAGGCTCGCATTGCGTTTCTGGAAGAACGCACGCGGCCCGGCACCCCCTTGACCTCCGGGTCATGGCCGGCCGCACCTCATCCTCAATTGAAAACGGCGGCCCCGGATGGAGCCGCCGTCGCCAAATTTAGGTCTGTCGGCCTTATTCGCCGGTGGCGATCGGCTCCAGCAAGAAGCTCGGGACTTGGAACGTCAGGTTGGCGTTCGCCGGGTTGTCGCACTGCTTCTCGTTATAATAGGTCATGAGGTGGGTGCGGCGCTCGCTGACCAGCCGCTCGGCGTCGCGGGCGTTCAGGTAGTTGCCGGCGGCAGCAGGCCAGAAGAACAAGACGGCCGCAACGTTCGCCGCGTTCACGCCCTTGTCGCTGTCGGCGTCGCGCTTGACGGTGTCGAGCCGCGCAAACTCGTCCTTCAGCTGGGCGCAGGTCATGGCGCGGTCGCCCGGCTGCATGACGTTGACCTTTTCGGTCGTGGTGCATGCGGTCAGGGCCAGGCCAGCGCATAGTGTGGCGGCGATAGCGGTCTTCTTCATGGGAACCCCCCGGTTCGATAGATGGCGCAACCCTTTGTTGCACGCTGGCTAACTGATATCACACCGTTCGCTTATGTCGAGTGAAGGCTCAAGCGGACTCTTCTGCTTCCGGTGGGACGTCTCCCACGGTCGCCAAGGTTTCGATCCGGCTCCAGATGTCCCCGTCCTCGCGACACTCGATCTTGAAGAAGACCAGGCCATCGACGCGGCCCATCATGGCTTTGCCTCTGCGAAACGCAGCGTCTTCGCTGGGGAAGGTCAGCAGCTCGCCAGCGGCAAGCTCTCCGCGACGGCGCTTGAACTGCGCCACGTGATAGGTCTGGTCCTTCCTCATCCCGCCCCCAGAAGTTAACGCACACTGATCGTCGACCTACGAGGAGGAGTCGATAGGCGATGCGACAATCGCGGACGTTGGTTCAAATGGCGTGAACTATTTACTTGACGGTTGGTTCAAATGGTGTGAACCTTCTCCCCACACCAAGAGGGGAGGCGCCCATGGCCCACGACAGCTACATCGACATGCGCCCGCATCCGCTGGGCATCGGCTTCCATCCGAACTGGCAGGCTGTCCGTGACCGCCGCGCTGAGCGCGAGTGCAATCGGATCATGCGCGAAGCCTCCGAGGCCCAGAGCCAGGCGCGCCGTGAAGCCGCCGTTCAGGCCGCCGCCGGACGCGCCAGTCGGGTCTTCGTCTTCGCCGTCCAGGCGACCCCCATCATCGGCCTCGTCGGCTGCTTCTGGTGGGCGCTGGCCTGATGCGCGAGTTCTATTCCATCGTCAGCACCGGCACGCCGAAACGCGACATCGACCTGTTCGGCCGCACGACCGTCCGCATCGACGGCGCCCGCGAACCGGGCGGGGCAGGGGTCCCGGTCATCTACCTGTCGGCCTATGTCGACGATGCCGAGGTCTTCGCCCAGCGCCTGTGCGCGGCCCTCTCATGGCTGGACGACCGGCAGAACCTCGACAGCCCGGCCCCGCCGCCGGTCCAGCAGGTTGCGACAGTACCCGTTGAGGAAGAGGTCGGCCCCTACAGCCTGCCCGAATACGTCGAGGACGTGGACTGGTCCGAGCGCCTGTTCCTGCCCGAAGACCTGACCGCCACCGACTGGCGCGGCTGGGCCGAGGCCTTCGAGCGCCGCGTGGATCTCGCCATGTCCGACGGTCAACTCGCCATGCTGGAGGCCGAGAACGGCGCCGGGCTCAAGGCTTGCCCCTTCCGCTATCGCGGCGCCTTGGGCCGCAAGCTTCAGACCCGCTACGTCGAGACAGCCAGTCAGGTGGCGGCATGATTCGCGAGCATCCCCGCCGCCTGGTGGCCGATGAAGCCGTGCTGCTGCGCGCCGTCCGTCCCCTACAGCGTCTGAGCCGCTGCGCCTTCGCGGGCGTGCCGTTCCGCCTGCAGCCCGAGGTCATGGGCGGACACGACGACCGGCTGACCTTCCCTGAGGAACTGGTCCTGCGCCTGATCGCCAAGGGCTATCTGGTCGCTATCCAGCAGGCCGCACCATGGCCGGAGCGCAATGTTCCGGCGCGACCGTTCACCGTCATCCTGACCCAGGAGGGCGAGCGGACCCGCAACAGCCTCCTGAAGCAGAGCCGCGCCGTCGAGATCGACAGGGTGGCCGCATGAGCCGGTCAAACATTTCCAGATGGGATGACTGTACGGGGCCCAGGCAGTTGATCGAGGATCGCCTGTCCGATGCGCACAAGCCGATCGTACTCGTCCGAAATGGCCTGGACCCTTTTATACAGTTTCAGCGGATCGACGAACCCACGCGTGTCGAGCTGTCGATCGCCAGTCCTCGGATCATGACCTTCCGTTGCTGCAACCGTGCCGAAGTAGGCGTTTTTGAACTGTTCGGTTTGGCGATGAATGCGTGCCAAGCAGAGCGCCATCTCACCAGATGGATATCTATCTACAGGGAATGCTACGTACATTCTCGATACGTGTTCAAAGTTATCTGGCGTCACGTACGACCCCTCCTTCAATTCATTGAAGGCTGCAGCGCTGATGTCCGCCATCAGATAGCCGATGCTGCATACCAGCTCGACGGTGCGGACCACTTCGGCATTTGCAGCCAGCCGCGATTGCCGGCTTGCCGTCCAGGCGGCGAAGATCGCGGCGGCGACTGCCAGAACCGAGCCCACAGCCTGGAACCAGTCCGCAGCCGTCGATCCAGACCAATCAACGCCAGCTTCGAGCACTCTCGCGGCAGCGCCCGCGCAAAAAATAAAGCCGAGCGCCGCCCACATCGGCCAAAACCTACTGCTCAAACGCTGTTCCCCCGCGATTGGGTCTCAGCATGACCCGCTCGCTGTTCCAGATCAACGCCGAGCTGACGCGCCTCCGTGAGGAGAAGCGGGCCTTGAAGCGCAAGCACTACGCCCCCGGCCACGTCCGGTCCCGATCCTTCCGCCCCGAAGGCCCCGGCCAGCGCCAGCCGCGTGAGCGCGATAACCGCCACCTGGCCTTCATCCGCCGGCTGCCCTGCGCCGCCTGCGGGATCGCTGGACCCTGCGACGCCGCACACCTGAGGGCAGGGGACATCACCATCGGCAAGCGCCACACCGGCAAGGCCGAGAAGCCGTCCGACCGCTGGACGACGCCCCTCTGCCGGGACTGCCACACGAAGCAGCACTCCGGCGCCGAACTGGCCTTCTGGTCCGCCCTCAACATCGACCCCTTTGACCTGTGCCAGGCGCTCTTCGGCGTCTCGGGCGACACCACCGCTGGAGAAGCGATCATCAAAGCCGCCAACGACCACCGCCCCTCCGCAAACGCACAGGAGGCGTGAGGGGGATGGCTGTAACGATCCTTCTTGGAGATGTCCGTGATCGCCTGCGGGACATGGAGGCAGAGTCCGTCGATATTGTCGTGACCTCGCCGCCATACTGGGGGCTGCGCGACTACGACGTTTCGGGCCAGATGGGGCAGGAACCTACCCTGGCAGAGCACCTAGCCGTCATGGTGGAGGTGTTTGAAGAGGTCCGCCGGGTCCTGAAACCTCACGGCTCGCTCTGGTTGAACTACGGAGACTGCTACGCCACCGCTCCAAATGGCCGGTCTGCCGCCGACACGAAGGCTGAAGGCAAGGATGACCGCGCCTTCCGCGACAAGCCCATGTCGACCATCGGCGGCGGCATAAAACCCAAAGATTTGTGCATGCTGCCGAACCGTCTTGCCATCGCCCTGTGCGATGCGGGCTGGTGGGTCAGATCCGAGATCATCTGGGGAAAGACTAACCCCATGCCCGACTCCTCCGGCTCGCAGCGGCCCGCCACTGCGCACGAAAAGATCTTCTTGCTGACCAAATCCGCCGATGCCGACATTTGGAGGGCGCGCGACACTGGGGAACTGTCGTTTGCGCCGGACCTGACCGCGCAATGTCCGCTAATCACCGACCCGGCTAAATCCGCGCACCGTTGGATCAAGATCGGCAGCTATTACGACGCCGTAGCCTCGCTGCAGGGCCGGACCTCTGATGAAGATGCGGCGACCTACCGCGGGGGATCCTACGTCGGCGGCGAGCCTGGGCCGCGTGCTGTCACCGGCAACCGCCGGGTGAAGATGCCCGATGGGTGGGACACAGGCGAAGGCGGCCACGGATCGCACCATCGACAGGGCCGGGAAAAGGGCAAGAGCCGGACGGTCTCGCCACGTCACGAAGGCCACATCAACCACACCGGCATTGCAAATACGCCGCGTGGCGAGGGGCGCTACCTTCGGAACTATGAACCGGCACCGTTGACCGTTTTCGAGATGGCGATCCAACCGTTTAAGGGCGCGCACTTTGCGACGTTCCCCACTGAGCTGGTGGAGCGCTGCCTTCGCGCTGGCTGCCCGGCCGGCGGCAAAGTGCTGGATCCGTTCGGCGGCGCCGGCACCACGGCACTGGTGGCTGACCGCCTCGGGCTCGACTGCACCATCATCGAACTGAACCCCGAATACGCCGATATCGCTCGCCGCCGCATCGCTGGCGACCAGGGCATGTTCTCGGCCGTGGAGATCGCAGCATGAGGGTGCTCATCGGCTGCGAGTTCTCCGGCGTCGTTCGCCGGGCCTTCGCCGCGCGGGGGCACGATGCCTGGTCATGCGACCTGCTGCCCGCCGCGGACGGATCGAACCGTCACCTGGTCGGAGACGTGCGCGACTTCCTGAACGACGGATGGGACCTGCTCGCCGTCTTCCATCCGCCCTGTACGCGCCTTTGCAACTCGGGCGTCCGGTGGCTCAAGGAGCCGCCGACGAACCCTCCACGGGACTGCACGCCTGAGGAGTTGGCGGCGTGGCCCGGCATGACGCGGGACGAGAGACTGGCCGTGATGTGGCTGCACCTGGATCAGGGCGCGGCGCTGTTTTCCGACCTGTGGACCGCACCTGTCGAGCGGATCTGCGTTGAGAACCCGGTCATGAACCCTCATGCCCGTGAGCGCATCCGCGACTTCCGGCGTCCGGCTCAGACTGTCCAGCCTTGGTGGTTCGGTGAGAAGGCCTTCAAGGGAACCGGGCTCTATCTGCGCGGCCTACCCCCTCTGGTTGCGACCGACCGCCTGACGCCGCCGAAACCTGGAACCGACGAACACAAGGCGTGGTCGGCCATCCACCGCGCCCCGCCATCGGCTGATCGCTGGGCCTTCAGGTCCAAGACCTTCGACGGCATCGCCAACGCTATGGCTGACCAATGGGGAGACCTCGACGGCCTCACCCCTGATCAACGCGACCTTTTTGATGCGAGGACCGCATGACCGCCCCTGCCACGCCCCGAGTGTCCGTTCCGGTTTCCCTGCTGGAGCGAGCCGTGAACCTGTTGCCGTTGTCGGCACCGCGCAGGGAGATTTCCGCCATGCTCGCCGCCGCCCCTGTGCGCGAGGAAGGCGGGGCCGTGTCATCTGAGGTGCTGTTCCGCGCCCTGAGGAACTACAATCTCAGCAACATGTCGTGGGAGGATGACCCGCACGTCGGCTACCCATTGGTGGACCTTATGTCGAATGACGGAACCACCATTTCGACCGGCGAAGAGGAGATGCGCATTCTGGCTGACCACCTAGCCGCCGCCCTCGCCACCCGCGAGGAAGCCCCGGCAGATGCGTTGGCGTGTCAGAGTTGCGGCGGTGAAATCCAAGGCTGGACCTGCCAAGGGTGCGGGTTGTCGTTCACTGAGATTAATGGCCGCCTCCGCGCCCAGCCCCAAGCCCGCGAGGAAGCGCAGCCGGAGGCGGTCGAGGATGAACCGTGGCCTGACAGCCCGGTCGCCAACGCGATCCACGCCCTGTTCCAGCAAGACTTCTGCTTGGACAACGAGGAGGCGTCTACCGCTACGGGCGACGTTCTCAAGATCATCGACAATCACACCCCGCCCGCGCCAGAGGCTGAGAAGCTGCGGGCGGCGGTTGAGGCGTTGAAGCCGTTTGCGGCACTGGCCGACAAGTTCGGCTGCTGGTCCGTGGTCGAGGTATGCGCGCCGGACCCAGGCAACCCTTCACCCGTAATACAGCCCTTGCCACTGTCGGCTTTCGAGAAGGCGGCCCAAGCCCTCACCGCCCTGCAACAGAAGGGGCAGTGATGGACCTTCGCTTGTGCGACTGCGGCTCCAAGGCCCGCTACGTGACCTATCGTGTGTGCGAAGACGCCGTTGAAAGCTGGATCGAGTGCCGCCGAGGTTGTGTCCAGACTGATGAGATCGAGGATGCATACGGCGACTACGAAACCTCGGCCTACAACTGGAACCATCGAAAGCTGAAGGCTGACCAATCCCTATCCGCAGCACCTAGGGAGGCGGGGGAATGAGCAACTTCACAGTGAAGCAGCGCGCGATGATCTGCGAGAGCGACCCTGACGACGTGACGGGCGATGAGGGTTGTGGCGTCGAGCTTAAGAACGGCGCTGATTATGCCGTTGCGCGCAGCCTGGAGCGTCGCGGCTATGGTCACGTTCAGGGGCCGGGATGCCCGTTCTACGGCATGTATTGGAACAACTCGACGGGCTTGGTTGCACGTCAGGATATTCTGGCAGGTGACGCATGACCGCCCCGATGCCTGAGACCATTCGCGATGACGTTCAGCGCCGCGCCGAGAAATTGGCGCAGCGATGGGAGAACGCGAACCACGACATAGGGGTGCTGGAGCGACGTGTTGAGCGGATCGTGGCGATCCGAGACCAGATCGACGCCGAGATGAAGGAACTGGAGAAGGTCGCTGATCTGCTCGGCATGAAGCCGAAAAAGCCCAGCCTCTATTCCTGCCCCATCGACGAACTGACCGGGGAGACGTGGTGATGCCTGAGACCATGAGCCCGCGCGAGAAGGTGACGGCGCCTGCTATGAGCACAAATATGACCACGCACACGACCCTCCGCGCCGCCAATATCGCTCGCCAAGCCGAGTGGGATCAGGACAACCAGATCACCGCCGCCTATCGGGGCAACGAGCTGGCTGGCGAAGTCGGCGAGGCCTGCAATGTCATCAAGAAGCTGGAGCGCGAGCGGCTCGGCATCCTCGGCTCGCGCGCGACCGTCGACGAACTGGCGGACGAACTGGCCGACGTCCTGATCTGCGCAGACCTGATCGCCATGCACTACGGCATCGATCTGGAGGCTGCAGTGGCGCGGAAGTTCAACGCGACCAGCGAGAAGGTCGGCTTGGCAACACGGCTCGCGGCTGGCGATCGCGAAGGTAATGCGGCCGGCGAGGCCTATCAGGTCATCGGCACGCTGGCTGGCGCCGCGGGCCTGTTCGAACACCCCGAAGTGCAACGCGCTCTGGACCATTTCAGCGAGGGCGGCGCGGGTGAAATCTTGCCCTGGGGCGCGACGCTGCCGAAGGGCGATCCTACATGAGTGCGCTCGTCCTGATCTGCGCCACCCTCCTGATGTCCGACGGCGACAGCGGGCGGTGCGTGACCGCTGACGGCGAGCGCCATCGCGTTCGACTGGCCGGGATCGATGCCGGAGAAGTCGCGCCGTTCACCCGATGCCGCCAACGCCCCGATGTGTGGGCGTGTTCTCCAGCCGCACGGGCCACCGCCGAGCGCGCCAAGACCCGCGCCCGCCAACTCGCCGCCAACGGCGCCCGCTGCGGGATCACCGACACGGACCGCTATCGTCGAAACGTGGCGCGTTGCACGGTCAACGGCCGCGACCTGGGGGCCATCCTCGTTCGCGAGGGCCTGGCCATTTCCGAGACCAACTATGGCGATCCATACCGGCGCGAGGAGCGGCTGGCGCGGGAGCAGGGAAGGGGCATCTGGCAATGAGCGCTGCGAACGACAACAAGCTGGCCTATTCGCCGGCCGAAGCCGCCGAGGCTCTTGGGGTCGGCCGATCCACGATCTTCGACCTGATGAAAAACGGGCAGCTTCGGCGGGTGAAAATCGGGGCGAAGACGGTTATCCCCAGATCGTCTCTCGAGGCTTTGCTGGCCGAAACGCCCGACGCCGCTTAGGGCGTGACTTAGGGCGGAGCAGGAGATCGGCGCGCAAACTCCGTCATAGCGGAAAGGTAGCGCGCCCTCCGTCTCCGCCAGAAACCCCCGTCGTCGGGGGGCAGCCGAAAAATCGCAAACGTTCAAGCCCCGTTCCGGGTTCTGGGCCCATCAGGGATGATGGCGGCTGGCGTGACGTCGCGCCGGATGGTGATAGGCTGTCGCTATGAGAGACGTCCCGCACGCCCTTTCCAAATCCGGTCGCGTCTGGAAGGTAATGGCCGTCCTTGTCGCTGGGGCCACGGTTTCGGGCTGCTATTCCTGCTCGCTGAATGGCGGTTGGGAGGGACAGATGAACCCGTTCTGTGTCGAGAAGGATACTCTGATCGGGCCGTTGGCGTGGCCGGAGGGCGCCGCCTTGGGCGACGGCCTTCCACCTCGGGCGCTCTAGGCCGGGTAGGGCGGGGCGCCGCTTCTTTTGCTTTCCGTCGTTCATCGCGGTTCTGTCGGCGTGACGGGCGGCAATGCGGCTTCGTTCGCGAGCGGGCGGGCGAGATCCCTGGCCGAGACGCCGTTCTGGCGGAGGATGCGCCGTGCGATCTCCGGCGCGCCGATCAGCGGCAGGGGCTGGCCGAAGGTTCGGCGCCACAGGCGATTCAGGTGAGCGTCGTCGGAAGACAACTGGGGGGTCATGGCGCGGCCTCGCACATCGGGTTGCGGGCATCCTAGGGCCCCGCGACGGCGGCCATCGTAAAAGCCTGTAAAGTCGACGATCGCGGGTCTGTGTGTGGCGGTTTCGGTGAGTCTTTGAGGTAAATCTTCTCTTTCAGGCTCGATCGTGGGTGGTGAATGTCTCTCGCGTCGAGGAACGGCGTGACCTTGTGGTGAAAAATTCTCAGTGCGCCGCATTTTCCCTCTTGCCGAGTTAGCAAATGCAATAAAATGTTCGCAACTGCGAAACGCATGAGGGGATACAGGCATGACGCAGTTGAAAAATAGTCTACCGGGGCTTCTCGCCCTTCTTTGTCTGACCGGGGGATTGTTCGCGGTCGGTGCGGCGCTTGCGGCGCCGGACGCCGCGACCGTCGCCAACATCGCCAGTGCCGCTGTTACAGCGTCGGAGCCTGCTCCGGCGCTGTTTTTGCATCAGGTTCCGCTGGAGCTGGATGCGGCGGGCACGGCCTGGCTGGGGACCTCCACCGCCCTGGTCCTGCTGATGACCCTGCCGGGTCTGGCGCTCTTCTATGGCGGCATGGTGCGCCGCAAAAACGTCATCGCCACGATCACCCAGTCGGTCGCCGCCTTTGCGGTCGTGTCGCTGACCTGGTTCATCGCCGGCTACACCATCGCCTTCGGCACCAACGGAGATGCGGGGGTCAACCAGTATGTCGGCAGTCTGGACGCCTTGTTCCTGAACGGGGTGACGGTGGACACGGCGCATAGCCTGTTGCCGGGCATTCCAGAGTTCCTCTGGGTGTCCTTCCAACTGACCTTCGCCATCATCACCCCGGCGCTGATCACCGGGGCGTTTGCGGAGCGTCTGAAATACTCGGGGATGCTGCTGTTCACGGCCCTGTGGTCGCTGATCGTCTATGCCCCCATCGCCCACTGGGTCTGGGGCGGCGGCTTCCTGGGAGCGCAAGGGGTGCTGGACTTCGCCGGGGGCGCGGTGGTGCACGTCAACTCGGGCGTGGCGGGCCTGGTCTGCGCCCTGTTCCTTGGGCCGAGAAAGGGCTACGGCGTCGAGCCTATCACGGCGCACAATCCGGTTCTGACCATGATTGGCGCCTCGCTGCTGCTGGTCGGCTGGATCGGCTTCAACGCCGGTTCGGCGGGCGCCGCCAACGGCCTGATGGGCGCGGCCCTGATCAACACTCTGCTGGCGGCGGCCGCGGCCTCGCTGACCTGGAAGTTCGTCGAGGTCATCTACAAGAAGAAATGGTCGCTGATCGGGGTCCTGTCGGGCGTCGTCGCGGGTCTGGTCGCCATTACGCCGGCGGCGGGCTTCGTCGATCCCAAGGGCGCGGTCGTCATCGGCCTGATCGCCGGTCCGGCCTGCTACGTCTCGTCGGTCTGGCTGAAGAAGCTGCTGAAGTATGACGACAGCCTGGACGCTTTCGGCCTGCACGGCGCGGGCGGCCTGGTCGGCGCGCTGCTGACGGGCGTCTTCGCCTCCACCGCGATCAACAGCCTGTCGGAAGGGGCCAACATCGGGGCCCAGGCCCTGGGTCTGGTCTGGACCATCCTGTGGAGCGCGGTCGGCACGCTGATCATCCTGCTGATCTGCAAATACACCACGGGCCTTCGCGTCACCGACGCGCAGGAGGAAGACGGCCTGGACGCCCACCTGCACGGGGAAGTGCTGGACGGCGTCTGAGGAAGAGGGGCGGGACGCGGCGCCTCCCTGCCGCGTCCCGCCATCAACAAGCGAAACTTTCGAAAGAGGCCCCCTGGTCGCTGTTCATCAACGACTTTGCGGGCAGACGTGCGGCAACCACAGACATCAAGGGGATATGTCATGAAACGAGTTCTTATCGGCGCCAGTGCGCTGGTCCTGATCGCCGCCGGCTCGGCCCAGGCGCAAAGCCAGCCCGAGGTGGCGTTCAACATCGGCGTGGTCAGCGACTACGTCTTCCGCGGCGCCAGCCAGACCAATGAGGATCCGGCGATTCAGGGCGGGGTCGACGTGACCTTCGGCGGCGGCTTCTATGCCGGGACCTGGGCGTCCACGGTCGACTTTGGCGACGACACCGACGCGGAGGTGGATCTGTACGGCGGGTATCGCACCGAGGCGGCGGGCTATGCCCTGGACTTCGGCGTGCTGGGCTACCTCTACGTCAACGAGCCCGGCGCGGCGGACTACAACTTCGTGGAGTTCAAGGCGGCGGCGTCGCGGGCCGTCGGTCCGGCGACCCTGGGCGCGGCGGTCTATTATTCGCCCGACTTCTTCGGCGTGGATGATGAGGCGACCTATCTGGAAGCCAACGCCGCCTACGCCCTGGCCGACAAGTGGACCGTCTCGGGCGCGGTCGGCCATCAGTGGCTGGACGTCACCGACGACTACACCACCTGGAACCTGGGCCTGGCCTATGCCCTGACCGACAACCTGGCGGTGGACGTGCGCTATCATGACACGGACGTGGACGGGCCGCTGACCGACGACCGCTTCGTGGTGGGGCTGAAGGCCAGCTTCTAGGGACGGCGGGGCGGCGTCCGGGGCGCGACCGGTCGCCGCTTTCCCTAGCGTGATCTTGGCGCCGCCCTCGCAGCGGGCTACGCCTGCGCCTCAATCTTGCTCTTGGGAGAGACGCACTTGGACCTGAACGCCGTCACTGATCACATTCGTAGCGCCGTGGGCGACAACTCTGGCCTCGGCAAGACCGTCAAGCTGGACCTGGGCGATGTCGGCAAGATCTTCATCGACGGCGCCTCGACGCCGAACTCGGTGTCGAACGAAGACAAGCCCGCCGACGCCACCGTCTCGATGAAGTGGGACGACTTCGTCGCCCTGTCGGAAGGCAAGCTGGACCCGATGATGGCCTTCATGCAGGGCAAGCTGAAGATCGCCGGCGACATGATGATCGCCCAGAAGCTGGCGCCGCTGCTGAAGCGCTGATGCGTTTCTGAGCCACCAGAAAAAGAACGGCGCGGCTCCCTCGGGGCCGCGCCGTTTTGCTATCGGCGCTCGCAGAAGCGCGGTGAAGAGATTGAGGACACGACCATGGATTTCGCCCCCTCCGAACGCGGCCTGATGTGGCGCGAGCGTCTGTCGACCTTCATTGAGGCGCATGTCGTGCCGGCTGAGGCGGAATACCGCGCCCAGGTTCACGGCAATCCCAAGGTCCAGGCCCCCGTGATGGAGGCGCTGAAGGCCAAGGCGCGTGAGGCCGGGCTGTGGAACATGTTCCTGCCGGGCGAGCACGGCGCGGGTCTGACCAATCTGGAATATGCGCCGCTCGCTGAGTTGATGGGGCGGCGACTGTGGTCGGCCGAGGTGTTCAACTGCAACGCGCCTGACACGGGAAACATGGAAGTCCTGCATATGTACGGCGACGCCGCGCAGCAGGAACGCTGGCTGAAGCCGCTGATGGCGGGCGAGATTCGCTCGGCCTTCCTGATGACCGAGCCCGAGGTGGCCTCGTCGGACGCGACCAATATCCAGACCCGCATCGTCCGCGACGGCGACCATTATGTGATCAACGGCCGCAAGTGGTGGTCGACCAATATGGCGCACCCGAACGTCGCCATGACCATCGTCATGGGCAAGACCGACCCGAATGCGGCGCCGCATCAGCAGCAGAGCCAGATCATCGTCCCCGTGGACACGCCGGGCTTCCGCGTCGAGCGGATGCTGTCGGTGTTCGGCTATGACGAGGCGCCGATCGGTCACGCCGAGGTGGTGCTGGAGAATGTCCGTGTCCCGATCGAGAACCTGATTGCAGGCGAGGGGCGGGGCTTCGAGATCGCCCAGGGACGCCTGGGCCCGGGCCGCATCCACCATTGCATGCGCGTGATCGGCGCGGCCGAGGTCGCGCTGGAGCTGATGTGCCAGCGTCTGCTGACGCGCACCGCCTTCCGCAAGGCCATCGCCGAGCATTCGGTGTGGGAACAGCGCGTGGCCGAGGCGCGCACCAATATCGAGATGTGCCGCCTGCTGGTGCTGAAGGCCGCCTGGATGATGGACGAGGTCGGCGCCAAGAACGCCAAGTCCGAGATCGCCCAGATCAAGACGGCGGCGCCGAAGATGGCGCTGCAGGTCATCGACGACGCCATCCAGGCCTTTGGCGGGGCGGGTGTGTCCGGCGATACGCCTCTGGCCGAACTCTACGCCACGGTGCGGACCCTAAGGATCGCCGATGGCCCCGACGAGGTGCACAATCGCGCCATTGCTCGGCTGGAATACGCCAAGCACGGCGGCCGCCGCTGAAAAAAAAGGGGGCCGTGGCGGTCGCCATGGCCCCTGGTTCACCAGGTCAGGGTCTGATCGCTAATGACGCTTGTCTGGTCGGAAGACCTGATGGCGGTGGTGCGAGCCGATGCCGCCCTCCGTCACGTCGCTGATGAAGAAGTTGGGGCTGTGATGTTGGGGCGGCTCGGCGCCAAAGTGGCGGTTGAGCCAGCCTTTGAAACCGGTCTGTTTGGCTCTTGGCGCTTCGGGCGCGCCCGCGGCGGAGGCGTCCGTTTCGCTCGGAGTGCGGGGTTGGATATGCAGGGGGTTCATCATGTTCGACTCTCCCAAGTCTGCTGCTAGAACCGATCAAAAGAGGGGGTGTTCCTCCGGCCTAGCTGCCTTCGTCGATTACATTTTGGACAGCATCCGCAGGGGCTTCAATGTCCAGCAGGACGGCCAGTCGGTGGCGGGCGCGGTTGACCCGGCTCTTGATCGTCCCGACCGCGCAGCCGGAGATGTCGGCCGCTTCCTGATAGGACAGGCCCGCGGCCCCGACCATGACGATGGCTTCGCGATGCTCGGCCGGAAGGGCGTTCAGGGCGGCCTGTAGCGAGGTCAACTCGGCCGTCCATTCCTGGCTGGCCTCGGCGGTCAGACCGGCGGCGTAGCGGCCTTCCTCGTCCGCCACTTCGCGCCGGCGTTTGGCCGCGCCTGTGTACCAGCTATTGCGCAGGATGGTGAAAAGCCAGGCCCGCAGATTGCTGCCCGGCTCGAACCGCGCCCGGTGGGCCCAGGCCTTGGTCAGGGTCTCCTGCACCAGGTCGTCGGCGTCGGCGGCGTTGCGCGACAGGGTGAAGGCGAAGGCGCGCAGGGAGGGCAGGAAGCCGGTGATGGCGTGACGCCAGTCGGCCGGATCGACAATCCCGATGGGGCGAGAGGAGGCTGAATAGTTCGGGCCATTGTCCTGCGGCCCGTCAGGCACGCGAACATCGGGCATGCAACGGGAATCCTGAAAGCCGGGCGGCGCGGTCCGACAGTGGAGGGCGCGTGGCGGAAACGCGGGCTCTGCACGACCGTTCCGCGCGCCGGGCCTTGTGAGCGAGCGGAACCGTGCGCGTCAGGCGGCATTCAAAAGACGGATAGATCAGCCGTCAGCGAGAACCCAGCGAATGAGCCGACCCCTTCGGGCTTCCCCCGTCGTTGAGCAGGATGTGGCGGTCTATCGGCGGACAAGGGGCGTGTTGCGGCGCCTCGCGGCCGGGCTGTCGGCGGAGGACCTGGCGGCGCAGTCGATGACCGAGGCCAGTCCGGGAAAATGGCATCTGGCCCATATCAGCTGGTTCTTCGAGACCCTGATCCTGGCGCGGCGTCCCGGCTATGTCCCGGTCGATCCGCGGCTGAACCGGCTGTTCAACTCCTACTACGAGGCGCTGGGCGAGCGCGTGGACCGGGCCGAGCGCGGGCTGATGTCGCGGCCGTCGCTGGACGAGGTCATGACCTATCGCGACGAGATCGACCGTCGCATGGAGGCGCGCCTGGCCGAGGGTCTGGATGAGGGTCTGGAGCGGTATCTGTTCGACCTGGGGCTGCATCACGAACAGCAACATCAGGAGCTGTTTCTGATGGATATGCTGAACCTGATGGCGCGCTCGCCGCTGGACCCCGCCGCTTACGAAGCGGAGCCGCGTGTGGGTGCGGTTCAAGCTCGGCGGGGAGGCTGGGCGGCGTTCGAGGGGGGGCTGACGACGATTGGGGCGGGGCCCGAGAACTTCACCTTCGACAATGAGCGCCCGGCGCACCGGGTCTGGCTGGAGCCTTTCTCGCTGGCCGCCGATCTGGCGACCAACGGTGATTGGATCGCCTTTATCGACGACGGCGGCTATCGGCGGGCAGAGTTCTGGCTGTCGGACGGCTGGGCCCAGGTGAAGGCCGAAGGCTGGACCGCGCCCCTCTACTGGCGCGAGGAAACGGCGGGGTGGAGCACGATGACCCTGGCCGGGCGACAGCCTGTCGATCCCGCCGCCCCCGTGCGCCACGTCAGCTTCTACGAGGCCGACGCCTTTGCGCGGTGGTCGGGACGGCGGCTGCCGACAGAGGCGGAATGGGAGCAGGCGGCGCGGACGGAAGCGGGGGCCTTCTCGAACCTGACCGGCGAGGTCTGGCAGTGGACGGTCAGCGCCTACGCCCCCTATCCGGGGTTCCGGCCGACCGAGGGAACGGCCGCCGAGTACAACGGCAAGTTCATGGCCAATCAGATGGTCCTGCGCGGCGGAGCCTTCGCCACGCCGGAGGGGCATGCGCGACCCAGCTATCGCAACTTCTACTATCCGCATCAGCGCTGGATGTTCGCCGGGGTCCGGCTGGCGGCGGACGAGACGCAGATTGAGGAGACCGGCGTGAATGCGGCCTTTCGTCAGGACATGATCGACGGCCTGTCGCGCCGGGCGAAGGCCCTCCCGCCCAAGTGGTTCTATGACGCTGAGGGCTCTCGGCTGTTTGAGGAGATCACGCGTCTGCCGGAATATTATCCGACCCGGCAGGAGGCCGCCTTGTTGCGGCGGGTGGCGCCGGAATGGGCCAGGCGTTTCGGCCCGGACGCGGTTCTGGTCGAACTGGGATCAGGGGCCAGCGAGAAGACGCGTATCGTGCTGGACGCGGCGCGCGACCTGGCCGCCTATGTTCCCATCGACATCAGCCCGACCGCGCTGAACGAGGCGGCCGAGCGCATCCGCGGCGACTATCCGGGGCTGAAGGTCCTGCCGACGGTGGGGGACTTTGAACACCTGGCGCCGCCTCCCGCCGAGGCCGGCAAGGGGAGACGGGTCGGCTTCTTTCCGGGATCGACCATCGGCAACCTGACGCCCGAGGCGGCGGTCGCCCTATTGCGATCAGCGCGGGAGGTGCTGGGCGAGGGCAGCCTGTTCATCCTGGGAGTCGATCAGGTGAAGTCGCCGGACATCCTGGTCGCGGCCTATGATGACGCTCAAGGCGTGACCGCGGCGTTCAATCGCAATCTGCTGGTTCGGGCCAACCGCGAACTGGGCATGGATTTCGAGCCCGAGGCCTTCGACCACCTGGCGCTGTGGAACGCGGACCAGTCGAGGATGGAGATGCATCTGAAGGCGACACGGCCCATGACCGTGCGTCTGGGCAAGCTGGCCTTCCGCTTCGGCGCTGGCGAGACCATCCATACCGAAAGCTCGCGCAAGTTCGATCGGGCGTCGGTGGTGGCGCTGGCGAAGGCGGCGGGCTGGGAGATGGAGGCTTTTGAAGTCGGCTCGGATCCCGCCGTCGGGCTGGCCTTGCTGGTCGCCTGACCAGGGGGGGGCAGGCGACGCGGGAAAGGCGCGCAGCATAAAGGCGGCGCGCCCTTGGGCTGCGCCGCCTTGATGGGGGAGGTGAGGGCTTAACCCTTGGACGGGGTTTCGCTGTCGGTCTTGTTGCGCGAGCCGTGTGAGGCCTCGCCGCCCTTGCGGCCGGCCTGAGCGGCCAGGCTGCGATCCTGTGAGAAGCTTCGCTTTTCGCTAGGCACGCTGGCGCCGCCCTTGCGGGCGATTTCGCGTTGACGTTCGGGGTCCATCGAGGCGAAGCCTCGCTTGGA
This sequence comes from Candidatus Brevundimonas phytovorans, assembly GCA_029203145.1. Classification (NCBI taxonomy): domain Bacteria; kingdom Pseudomonadati; phylum Pseudomonadota; class Alphaproteobacteria; order Caulobacterales; family Caulobacteraceae; genus Brevundimonas; species Candidatus Brevundimonas phytovorans. The sequence goes on along the minus strand of CP119309.1, from coordinate 1,595,416 downwards.
AACACCCGAGCCGCGGGTAGGCTGACCTTCGGCCATTTCGGCTGTTCCTTTCAAAGACGGTGGCGCTTGCCGGAAAGAACCCGGCGCCGCCGCCGTGGTTCCGAACAAGAACCATTTCCTTGTTCTGTGGACGGTCAGTCGTGGGGGCGGGAATCACCGGGGTCGCCGCCGCCCGGTTCGAGAGGCGGCAGCTCGTCCGGGCGCTCGCCGGGCTGAAGGTCGGGCTGGGGCGTGGCGGGCGGCTCGATTTCAGGCGCGCCCTGGGGCGTATCGGGTTCGATATAGGTCATGGATATCTCCTGTCGGACCGCTCCAACGCCTGGGGAGAGAAGGCGGTTCGATCAGGAACCCGCGGCGGATCGGCGGGTTGAAATGCGACCTCTCATCACAGGAGATTGCTTATGGCTGAGCCCTACACGTCCGCCGTTTCGCCGGAAGACATCATCAACGGCGTCTCGACGGAGAGCCTGAAACTGGAGCGGGAGGCGGACTCCATCCTCGCCCAGGGTGTCCCGCCGCGCCCGATCCGCCGGGCGGTCCGGGAGGACGCGGCAGAGGCGCGGGTCTGGGCCGATCGGCGCGTCAAAAGGGCGCGCGACGCCATTCGCGACCAGCCGACGCGGGCGACCCTCTACGCCCTGGGTATCGGCGTGATCGTCGGTCTGTTGGCCGCCCGATAGGTCAGGACGGACCGGAAGCCGGCCGGGCGATCGGCGCACGCGCCATCGCCTGATCCGACACATAGGGGTTCGAACGCCGCTCGGCCCCGAACGTGGAGTGGGGGCCGTGGCCCGGCACAAAGGTTACGTCATCGCCGAGGGGCCACAGCTTGGTCGTGATGGCGTTCAGTAGGGCTGCGTGGTCGCTGCGCGGGAAATCCGTCCGGCCGATCGAGCCCTGGAACAGGACGTCGCCGACCTGGGCGAAGCGGGCTTCGCGGTTGAAGAAGACGACATGGCCGGGCGTGTGGCCGGGGCAGTGGACGACCTCCCAGGTCGTCTCGCCGAGGGTCAGCACGTCGCCGTCGCCCAGAAAGCGCGTCGGGGTGAAGGTGCGGGCGTCGGGCAGGCCGTACTTCTGGGCCTGGGTGGGAATCAGGTCGATCCAGAACTGGTCCTCGGCGTGGGGGCCGATGATGGGGACGCCGGTCTTTTCCTGCATCTCGGCGGCGCCGCCCGCGTGGTCGAGGTGGCCGTGGGTGATCCAGATGGCGTCCAGCGTCAGGCCGCGCCGCGCGATCTCGCCCAGAATCGCATCCGCCGAACCGCCTGGATCAATCACAGCGGCCTTGTTCGTCCGGGTGCACCAGACGGTGGTGCAGTTCTGCTGCAAGGGCGTGACTGGCGTGATGAAGACGCCGATGGGGGAGGCGGGCTGGCTCATGGCCTCTCAGATAGCGGCAGCAGGGCGAGTAAGGAACCGGGCGCGTTGACCTTTCGGCCCCTTCTCGACATAAGAGCGGGCTTCGAGGCGCCGCTCCAAAAGGGCGGCCCTATTGCTTTATCCACCGCGCGCGCCGTTCGGCGTCGCCACAGAGCGTCAGAATCCCGACCATGCAAGTCGTCGAAAAGTCGAACGAAGGCCTCAGCCGCGTGCTCGCGGTGACCATCCCGGTAGCCGAGCTGAACGAAAAGCTGGAAGCGCGCATCAAGGAAGTTGCGCCCCAGATGAAGCTCAAGGGCTTCCGTCCGGGCAAGGTGCCGGCCGCCCACGTCAAGAAGACCTTCGGCCGTGACTTCATGGGCGAAATCATCAACGCCTCGCTGAACGAAACCAGCCAGAAAGCTCTGGAAGACGCCAAGCTGCGTCCGGCCGCCCCGGCCGAGATGAAGCTGATCTCGGACATGGACAAGGTCATCGCCGGTCAGGAAGACCTGGCCTATGAAATGTCGCTGGAAGTCATGCCCGACTTCACCCCGGTCGATCCCAAGACCCTGAAGCTGGAGCGTCCGACCTACACCGCTTCGGACGAGGATCTGGAAGAAGCCCTGAAGGAACTGGCCTCGCAGGCCAAGTCCTATGAGGACAAGAAGGGCAAGGCCGTGAAGGCCGCCGAAGGCGACCAACTGACCATCGACTTCGTCGGCAAGCTGGACGGTGAAGTGTTCGAAGGCGGCTCGGCCGAGGACGCCGACCTGGTGATCGGATCCAACCGCTTCATTCCGGGCTTCGAAGAGCAGCTCAAGGGCGCCAAGGTCGGCGAAGAGAAGACCATCGAGGTCACCTTCCCGGAAGACTACCAGGCCAAGAACCTGGCCGGTAAGCTGGCCACCTTCGACGTCACCGTGAAGGCCATCAAGGCCGAGGCCGAAGCCAAGATCGACGACGAGTTCGCCACCCGCATCGGCCTGGAGTCGCTGGACAAGCTGAAAGAGCTGCTGAAGGCCAATCTGGATCAACAGTACGCGGGCGCCGCCCGCTTCAAGCTGAAGCGCGCCCTGCTGGACCAACTGGACGAGGCGCACAGCTTCGATCTGCCGCCCAAGATGGTGGACGCCGAGTTCGAAGGCATCTGGGCCCAGGTGTCGGCTGACAAGGACGCCGGCCGTCTGCCGGAAGAAGACGCCAAGAAGTCGGACGACGAGCTGAAGGCCGAGTACAAGAAGATCGCCGAACGCCGCGTGCGCCTGGGTCTGGTGCTGGCTGAAATCGGCCGCGCCAACAACGTCGGCGTGACGGACCAGGAGCTTTCGGGCGCCATCATGGCCGAAGCCCGCAACTATCCGGGTCAGGAAAAGATGGTGCTGGACTTCTATCGCCAGAACCCCAACGCCGCCGCCCAACTGCGCGCGCCGATCTATGAAGAGAAGGTCGTCGACCTGATCGTCGGCGTCGCCGACGTCACCGACACGCCGATCTCGAAAGAAGAGCTGCTGAAGGAAGAAGACGAGGGCTAAACCCCTTCTTCTTCTCCAAGCTGAGGCTTCTGATCCCCGTCCCGGTTTTCCGGGGCGGGGATTTGCTTTTGAGCGCCGCCTTGCGCCAAGGCCTCATGAACGCGATATCGTAGGGGGACAGGCGCGCGCTCGGTGAGTCGCGTCCCTCATGCATTCGAGAAGGCCTTCATGCGCGATCCGATCGACTACATCTCCAACAACCTGGTGCCGATGGTGGTGGAGCAATCCAGCCGCGGCGAACGGTCGTTCGACATCTTTTCGCGCCTGCTGCGCGAGCGGATCATCTTCCTGACCGGTCCGTTCGAGGACGGCATGGCCTCGCTGATCTGCGCCCAGCTGCTGTTCCTGGAATCGGAAAACCCGAAGAAGGAAATCAGCATGTACATCAACAGCCCCGGCGGTCAGGTGACCTCGGCGCTCGCGATCTACGACACCATGCAATACATCAAGAGCCCGGTCTCGACCGTGGTCATGGGCATGGCCGCCTCGGCCGGTTCGCTGATCCTGACGGCGGGTGAAGCCGGCCAGCGCATCGCCCTGCCGAACGCGCGGGTCATGGTGCACCAGCCCTCGGGCGGCTTCCGCGGCACGGCCTCGGACATTGAGCGCCACGCCGAGGACATCATCGCCACCAAGCGCCGCCTGAACGAGATCTACGTCCACCACACCGGCCGGACCTATGAGGAAGTGGAGCGCACCCTGGACCGCGACCACTTCATGACCGCCGAAGAAGCCAAGGCCTGGGGCATCGTCGACCACGTCTATGACAAGCGCACGCAAGCCGACGACGACGGCGTGAAGACGGTCTGAACCTGAGGTTCATCGTCTGAGATAGCGAGGCGGGGTCCGGGGACGGGCTCCGCCTCGAATCGTTTCAACGCCCGTGCTATCAGGCGGCCATGCAGTACACGCGCGATTCCAAAGGCTCCGTCGAAGTCGACGGCGACATCTATGAGTGGGAGATCCGCCGGCAGCCTCAGCCCAAGGCGGGCGGGAAGTGGGAGGGCATGGCCGTTACCCTGTGCCTGGTGGACTTCAAGCGCGAGGCCATCATCCAGTTTCCGGCGCCGCTGCGTCCCAACGGCCGGCCGGACGTCGAGAAGCAGCGGGTCAACGTCGATGCGGTGCGCAACGCCGTGGTCTCGGCGATGGAGGCAGGTTGGAACCCGACCTCGCGCGGCAAGCCCATGGTCTTTGACGTGGACGCCGACGGTCACTGACCGTCGGCCCTGCGCGTCGGGCGTGCTCAGGGACGGGCGGTGAAGACGCGGAAGCCCTTTTCAGCGGCGATGGCGATCATTTCGGTGTCGCCCGAGGTGTCGCCATAGGCGGCGGCCAGCGTCATGTCGTCGCCATAGGCGGCGCGCAGACGGCGCACCTTTTCCTCGCCCCGGCAGTTCTCGCCCGCGAAGGCTCCGGTGACGCGGTCCTGAGAATCGAAAACAAGCTGCGTGCCCAGCAGGCCCTCGGCCCCCAGACGGCGGGCGAAGGGGGCGACGGTCGTTTCCGGCGAGGCGGTGACGATGACGCGGTGCGCGCCCTTCTCGCCCCAGGCCTTCCAGCAGGCGAGGGCGTCGGGGCGCATGAAGCGTCCCCAGACCTGATCGGCGTAACGCTCGGCCTCGGCCTCAAGCGCCTGACGCTCCACGCCGTGCAGGAATTCACGCACCGAGGCGGCCTTGATCCGGCCCCGGTCGCGGTCGCCGATGTAGGCCGCCAATGCGGGGGCCATCCTGGCCAGACCGATGGCCCAGCCCGCCGCGCCCGCGCGCCAACGCAAGAAGGCGGTGAAGCTGTCGCGAATCGTCAGGGTGCCGTCGAAGTCGAAGGCGACGATGGGACGGCTCCCCACAGGGGACTGGCGAAACGATTGTGCGGCGCCCATGTCTGACATTAGCCGTGATCCCCATAGAAACTGTGCTGTCCGCCCCTGTTAGCGACATTGTCGTGTCGCAACAGGGTTGTGGCGGAACGTGTGATGGGTGATTGTCTTTTTTTGAAGACCTTCGTGCATAGATTCACGGATCAATGACGAGGTAAGCGCCTTTCGTCCCATGTCGGGCCGGATCGCGGGAGTGAGAAGGGTCTATGACCAAAGCCGCCGGCACAGACGCCAAAAGCACGCTCTATTGCTCGTTCTGCGGCAAGAGCCAGCACGAAGTCCGCAAGCTGATTGCGGGACCGACCGTGTTCATCTGCGATGAATGCGTCGAACTGTGCATGGATATCATCCGCGAAGAGCACAAGATCGCCTTCAAGACGACCAAGGACGGCGTGCCGACTCCGAAGGAGATCCGCGACGTCCTGGACGACTACGTGATCGGCCAGAGCCACGCCAAGAAGGTGCTGAGCGTCGCCGTTCACAACCACTACAAGCGCCTGAACCACGCGACGAAGAACAACGACGTCGAACTGGCCAAGTCGAACATCATGCTGATCGGGCCGACCGGCTCGGGCAAGACGCTGCTGGCCCAGACCCTGGCGCGCATCATCGACGTGCCGTTCACGATGGCCGACGCCACGACCCTGACCGAAGCCGGTTATGTGGGCGAGGATGTCGAGAACATCATCCTGAAGCTGCTTCAGGCGTCGGATTACAACGTCGAGCGGGCTCAGCGCGGCATCGTCTACATCGACGAAATCGACAAGATCTCGCGCAAGTCGGACAACCCGTCGATCACCCGCGACGTGTCGGGCGAAGGCGTGCAGCAGGCCCTGCTGAAGATCATGGAAGGCACCGTCGCCTCCGTGCCTCCGCAAGGCGGCCGCAAGCACCCGCAGCAGGAGTTCCTGCAGGTCGACACCGCCAACATCCTGTTCATCGTCGGCGGCGCCTTCGCCGGCCTGGAGAAGGTGATCTCGGCCCGCGGAGCAGGGGCCTCCATCGGCTTCGGCGCCAAGGTCAAGGAAATCGACGAGCGCCGCACGGGCGACATCCTCAAGGGCGTCGAGCCGGACGATCTGATGCGCTTCGGCCTGATCCCCGAGTTCATCGGCCGTCTGCCGGTTTTGGCGACGCTGGAAGACCTGGACGAGGCGGCGCTGGTCACCATCCTGACCGAGCCGAAGAACGCCCTGGTCAAGCAGTACAAGCGCCTGTTCGAGATGGAGAACGTGACGCTGACCTTCACCGACGACGCCCTGTCGGCGGTCGCCAAGAAGGCGATCACCCGCAAGACCGGAGCCCGTGGCCTGCGTTCCATCCTGGAAGGCATCCTGCTGGAGACCATGTTCGAACTGCCGACCTTCGAAGGCGTCGAGGAGGTCGTGGTCAACGCCGAGGTGATCGAAGGCCGCGCCCAGCCGCTGCTGATCTATTCGGAAAGCTCCAAGAAGAAGGCCGACGGCGCCGCCTGATCGGATGCTGTGAAGTCGGAAGGGGGCGGCGCCGGCGACGGCCCGCCCCCTTTGCCGTTCCGGCCTGATCTGCGGCCCCGGCGCCACAGACCCGCCGCGGTGGAGATGACTTACCCGGCCGCCAACAGCGCATGAACCGGCCTCTGTGTCGGAGAGGGCCGATCAGGACGTCCACCGTGGCCGTCGAAACACGCATCTGTGGGCCATCCGCCCGCCACGCTTGAACACGGCGTCACACGAACCACATACTCACACGAAAGCCGCCGGAATCGGCGGGTCGTTCTGAGGAGTCCCGGCATTCGCGCCGAGGCGTTTCAGGGCGGCGGGCCGGAGATCTCCGATGGCCCAGGAAAGTACGCATCATGACCGAGAGCAAAATCCTCCCCGTCCTGCCGCTGAGAGACATCGTCGTCTTTCCGCACATGGTCGTGCCGCTGTTCGTAGGACGCGAGAAGTCCGTCCGGGCGCTGGATGAGATCATGAAGGGCGACAAGCAGATCCTGCTGGCCACCCAGAAGAACTCCGTCGACGACGATCCGGCGGCGGACGCCATCTATCAGACCGGCGTCCTGGCCACTGTCCTGCAACTGCTGAAGCTGCCCGACGGCACCGTGAAGGTGCTGGTCGAGGGCAAGGGCCGTGCGCGCCTGACCCGGTTCACCGACCGCGAGGACTACTACGAGGCCGAGGCCGTCGAGATCGCCGATGAAGAAGGCGACGCATCTCAGAGCGAAGCCCTGCTGCGCGCGGTGATCGAGCAGTTCGAAAACTATGTGAAGCTGAACAAGAAGGTCCCGCCCGAGGCCCTTAGCTCCATCCCCCAGATCAGCGACCCGTCCAAGCTGGCGGACAGCGTGGCCGCCCACCTGTCGGTGAAGATCGCCGACAAGCAGGGCCTGCTGGAAACCATCGACGTGCCCGCGCGCCTGGAGAAGGTCTATGGCCTGATGGAGGGCGAAATCAGCGTCCTTCAGGTCGAGAAGAAGATCCGCTCGCGCGTGAAGCGCCAGATGGAGAAGACCCAGCGCGAATATTATCTGAACGAGCAGATGAAGGCGATCCAGCGCGAGCTGGGTGAGACCGACGACACGCGCGACGAACTGCTGGAACTCGAAAAGCGCATCCGCAAGACCAAGCTGTCCAAGGAGGCCCGGACCAAGGCCGAGGCGGAGCTGAAGAAGCTGCGCAACATGTCGCCGATGTCGGCGGAATCGACCGTGGTGCGCAACTACCTCGACTGGCTCCTGTCCGTGCCGTGGGGCAAGGCCAAGACCAAGCCGATCGACCTGCAAAAGGCCGAGGACATCCTCGAGGAAGATCACTACGGCCTGGAGAAGGTCAAGGAACGGATCATCGAGTATCTGGCCGTCCAGGCGCGCACCGGCAACCTGAAGGGCCCGATCCTGTGCCTGGTCGGTCCTCCCGGCGTCGGCAAGACCTCGCTGGCGCAATCCATCGCCAAGGCGACGGGGCGTGAATACGTCCGCATGTCCCTGGGCGGCGTGCGCGACGAGAGCGAGATCCGCGGCCACCGCCGGACCTACATCGGCTCCATGCCCGGCAAGATCATCCAGTCGATGAAGAAGGCGAAGACGACCAACGCCTTCGTCCTGCTGGACGAGATCGACAAGCTGGGCTCCGACTGGCGCGGGGATCCGTCCTCGGCCCTGCTGGAAGTGCTGGACCCGGCCCAGAACTCGACCTTCGGCGACCACTATCTGGAGGTCGACTACGACCTGTCGCAGGTCATGTTCGTGACCACGGCCAACAGCCTGAACATGCCTCAGCCCCTGATGGACCGGATGGAGATCATCCGGGTCAGCGGCTACACCGAGGACGAAAAGGTCGAGATCGCCAAGCGTCACGTCCTGCCGAAACAGCTCAAGGATCACGGCCTGAAGGAAGGCGAGCTGATCGTCCCGGAAGAGACAATCCGCGACCTGATCCGCTACTACACACGTGAAGCCGGCGTGCGTTCGCTGGAACGCGCCCTGGGCGGCTTGGCCCGCAAGGCCGTGCGCGAGATGGCCAAGACCAAGGCCGTCTCCATCACCGTCGACGCGGCCAAGCTGGCCGAATATGCGGGCGTGAAGAAGTTCCGCTACGGCGAGACGGACGCTGAGGATCAGGTGGGCATCGTCACCGGCCTGGCCTGGACCGAGTTCGGCGGCGACATTCTGACCATCGAGGCGATCAAGATGCCGGGCCGTGGTCGCATGACCGTGACTGGCAACCTGAAGGAGGTGATGAAGGAGTCGATCTCCGCCGCCGCCTCCTACGTCCGCAGCCGCGCCCTCAGCTTCGGCGTCAAGCCGCCGGTGTTCGAGAAGACCGACATCCACGTCCACGTGCCGGACGGCGCCACGCCCAAGGACGGCCCCTCGGCCGGCGTGGCGATGACCGTGGCCATGGTCTCGGTCCTGACGGGCATCCCGATCCGCAAGGACATCGCCATGACCGGCGAGATCACCCTGCGCGGCCGGGTTACGGCCATCGGCGGCCTGAAGGAGAAGCTGCTGGCGGCCCTGCGTTCGGGTGTGAAGACGGTGCTGATCCCTCAGGAGAACGAGAAGGATCTGGAGGATGTGCCGGAGAACGTGAAGGCGGCGCTGGAGATCATTCCGATCTCGACCGCCGATGAGGCGCTGAAGTGGGCGCTGACCGGTACGCTGACGCCCGTGGAATGGGACGAGGCGGCCGAGCCGCTGCTGCCCGCGCCTCAGGCGGCGCCGACCCAGGACGGAACCGCCGTCAGCCACTGAGGCTGACTGAGCTTTCGAAGACCGACGCGCGGCCCGGGGCGACCCGGGCCGCGTTGTCGTTTCAGAGGCGAGCGTCTTTGACGCGGCGGCTCGGAAGCTCTTAAGTGCGCCCCGGGGAAAATGCTGGGGAGCAGAACCAATGAACAAGACCGAGTTGATCGGCGTCATGGCCGAGGCGGCGGGCATCAACCGCGACCAGGCCAAGCTGGCGCTGGAGGCCTTTACCGACAATGTGACGGCTGCGCTGACGCGCGGGCATGACGTGCGCCTGGTGGGCTTCGGCAGCTTTGTCGCCGTGGATCGCAAGGCCGGCGCCGCCCGCAATCCGCAGACCGGCGAGACCATCGCCCGCGCCGCGTCGCGCACCGCCCGCTTTCGGGTTGGGGAAGGATTGAAAAGCGCCTTGAACGGCTGAGCAGAGACAGGCATGAAGCGCGCCTGACGCACGCGTCATGAGGGCGGCTAGCTCAGCTGGTCAGAGCATCTCGTTTACACCGAGAGGGTCGGCGGTTCGAACCCGTCGCCGCCTACCAATTTTCAAGAAAAGTCAGATATTTGCCGCCCTGGGGTCTTCCTCGCGGGCGTGTCTTGCCGCCAAGGGGAGGCGTGGCCCTGCGCCATTCAGGTTCTGGATCAGCGATCCTTGAGAGCGCGATGCGGGCTTGGAAAAAGCAACACAGGTTATTGCGCTGTGCGCTCCGATCTCTAGGCAGGAAGATTCACGTCGCTTGCCCGAGGTCAGACTGCTGATGATGTTGTTCCGTCGCCCCTCCGCGGGCTCGAAGACCGAAGCCTGGTCCGCAGCAGGGCTGGGACTGGTTCTGGCCTTCTTTCTCGCGACGAGCGGCGTGGCCTGGCTCAACGTCCAGGTGCTCAAGGCGAACAACCAGCAGATCATTCATACCCATCAGGTGATCGTTGCGGTCGACGACCTTCTGTCGACCGTTCAAGACGCAGAGACCGGCCAGCGCGGATATCTGCTTACGGGCAATCCCATTTATCTCCAGCCCTACGACATCGCATCGGCCGCGGTGACGCGTCGTCTGGAGGATGTGGCGCGCCTGACCCAGGACAATCCGGTGCAGCAGGCCCATCTGAGCCAGGTCCGCAGGCACGTGGACGCCAAGATGAGCGAGTTGGAGGCTACAATCCAGGGGCGCCGCACCGAAGGTCTGCAGGCCGCCGTCGCCCGGATGAATACGGACCGCGGCAAGGCGGAGATGGACGCCATCCGGGCCCAGGTGAATCTGATGCGGCAGGAGGAGCAGAAGCTTCGCCTCGCACGCCTTGAGGCGATGGATGCGGCCTATCGCACCGCCTTGATCAGCGGCGTCCTGTCCGGCCTGCTGGGCGCCGCCCTGACTTTGGGCATCTACGCCCTCATCCGACGGAGCGTTCGTCAACGTGCGCGTCAGGAATGGATTCACAAGGGGCAGGTCGGTCTGGCGGACGCCATGATGGGCGATCAGTCGGTCGAGCAACTGGCGAACAGCATCCTGGCCTATCTGGCGCGCTACGCCGATGTTCAGGCGGCGGCGCTGTTCAAGGGGGAGGGCGGCGTTTTCCGGCGGGTCGCCGCGCTCGGCGTTCCGGCCGATGCGCCGATCCCAGACCGTTTCGGCTCGCGCGAGGGCCTGTTGGGACAGGTGGCCGCCGAAGGGCGCGCCATGGCCGTGCCGGATGTGCCCGAGGGCTATCTGACGATCGGCTCGGCGCTAGGGCGCGACAGGCCGCGGCACCTGATCATCGCTCCAGGCCGGGCTGACGGCGAGGTCAACGCCGTCCTCGAACTCGGCTTCCTGCATCTTCCCGACGATCGTCTGATGGCGCTTCTGGAGGAGACGGCGCCGTTGATCGGCGCCGGGTTGCGCTCGGCCCGCTATCGCGCCCGTCTGCAGGACATGCTGGAGGAGACCCAGCGTCAGTCCGAGGAGCTTCAGGTCCAGAGCGAAGAACTGCGGGTCTCGAACGAGGAACTGGAGGAGCAGGGGCGCGCCCTCAAGGAATCCCAGGCGCGGCTGGAACAGCAGCAGGCGGAACTGGAACAGACCAACAGCCAGCTGGAGGAACAGGCTCAGGTTCTGGAAACCCAGCGCGATGATCTGGAACGGGGATCGGCCGCGCTGGGGCTGAAGGCGCGGGAGCTGGAGCAGGCCAGCCAGTACAAGTCCGACTTCTTGGCCAATATGTCCCATGAGCTGCGAACCCCGCTCAATTCGCTCCTGATCCTGTCGAAGCTGCTGGCTGACAATCCTGACGAGACGCTGTCGGAGGAGCAGGTCAAGTACGCGCGCACGATCCAGTCCTCGGGCAATGATCTGCTGACCCTGATCAATGACATTCTGGACCTGTCCAAGATCGAAGCCGGCCATATCCAGGCGCGCCCCGAGGCGGTGTCCGTACAACGCCTGGGCGATGACATTCGGCAGATGTTCCAGCCGGTGGCCGATGATCGCGGCCTGGCCTTCGAGATCGACCTGGGATCGGGCGCTGATGCGCTGGAGACGGATCGCCAAAGGCTAGAGCAGATCCTGAAGAACCTGCTGTCGAACGCCTTCAAGTTCACCGAGAAGGGCAAGGTGACGCTGTCGGTTTCGGCGGTCGGCGCGGACGAGGTGGCCTTTGCGGTTTCGGATACGGGCATCGGCATCACCCCGGATCAGCAGAAAAGCGTGTTCGAAGCTTTCCAGCAGGCGGACGGCACCATCAGCCGTCGCTACGGCGGGACCGGTCTGGGCCTGTCCATCTCACGCGAGCTCGCGCGGCTGCTCGGCGGGCGTATTCGCCTGGAAAGCCGGCCCGGCGAGGGCAGCGTCTTCACCCTGACCCTGCCGCGCACCTACGACGCCGCCCACGTTGCGTCGCGAGAGGCCCCGGTGGCTGCTGCGGCTGGCGCTTCGGCCTCGGCCGCGCCTGTGACGGCGGAATCCAGGCCCCTGGCCCGTACTCTGGACGATGATCGCGATCATCTGGCGGGGGCGCGTCGCCTGCTTCTGGTGGTGGAGGACGACGACCGCTTCGCCGCCATCGTCCGCGACCTGTCGCGCGAGATGGGGTTCCAGTGCATTCTGGCGGGCACAGCTGAGGAGGCCGTGAAGCTGGCCAAGCGCTATCGGCCCAACGCCGTGGTGCTCGACATCGGCCTGCCCGACCAGTCCGGCCTCACGGTGCTCGATGTGCTCAAGCGTGACGACGAAACCCGGCATATTCCCATCCATGTCGTCTCTGCCGACGATCACAGCCAGACCGCGCTGTCGCTGGGGGCGATCGGCTATGTGATGAAGCCGGTGGCGCGCGAGGCCCTGGCCGAGGTGCTCCGAACCCTGGAGGAGAAGCTGACGCGCACGATGCGTCGCGTCCTCATCGTCGAGGATGACGTGGTTCAGCGCGAGGCGGTCAGCAAGCTGCTGGAATCCCGAGATGTAGAGACGGTGGGTGTCGGGACGGCGGCGGAATGTCTGCAGCAACTCAAGAGCCAGACATTTGACTGCATGGTGCTGGACCTGACCCTGCCGGACGCGTCGGGATTCTCCCTGCTGGAGACGCTCAGCCGCGAGGGCGGGCAGGGCTATCCGCCGGTCATCGTCTATACCGGCCGCGACCTGTCGCCGGAGCACGAGCAGCAGCTTCGCCGCTATTCCAGCTCCATCATCATCAAGGGCGCCAAGTCGCCTGAACGGCTGCTGGACGAGGTCTCCCTGTTCCTGCACCAGGTGGTGTCGGAACTGCCGCCCGAACAGCAGAAGATGATCCGCAAGGCCCGCCACCGCGACGCTGTGCTGGAAGGCCGGCGGATTCTCATCGTCGAGGATGATGTGCGCAACATCTACTCCCTGACCAATGTGCTGGAACCGCGCGGCGCCCGCATCGAGATCGCGCGCAACGGCAAGGAGGCGATCGAACGCCTGGAGCGGTCGGCTGAAGATCCGGCGCAGTCCATCGATCTGGTCCTGATGGACGTCATGATGCCCGTCATGGACGGCCTGACCGCCACGCGCGAGCTGAGGAAGGACCCGCGCTGGCGCGACCTGCCGGTGCTCATGCTGACGGCCAAGGCCATGCCCGACGATCAGGAGCGCTGTATTGCGGCGGGGGCCAACGACTACATGGCCAAACCCCTGGATGTGGACAAGCTGCTGTCGCTCGTACGTGTATGGATGCCGCGTTGAGCCCGGTCGCCCCCCACGAGGTGGAAGACATAGAGATCCAGTTGCTGCTGGAGGCGCTGTTCCAGCGCTACCACTATGACTTCCGTCATTATGCGCGAGCCTCCATCAAGCGCCGCCTGCTCCAGGCCCGCAGCCATTTCGGCCTGCCGAGCCTGACGGCGCTTCAGGAGCGCGTCCTGCACGACGCGGAGATGCTGCCGCAGCTTTTGGGTTTCCTGACGGTCCAGGTCAGCGAGATGTTCCGTGACCCCGCCTATTTCCGGGCCTTGCGCGAGCAGGTGCTGCCGCATCTGAGAACCTATCCGTCCCTGAAGGTGTGGATCGCGGGATGCAGCGCCGGCGAGGAGGTCTATTCACTCGCCATCCTGTTCCGGGAGGAGGGCCTGTTCGACCGGACGATGTTCTACGCCACGGACATCAATCCTGACGCGCTGCGGGCGGCGGAGGCCGGCGTTTACTCGCTGGATCGCATCCGAAAGTTCACTGAAAACCACCAGAAGTCCGGCGGTCGCACCTCGCTGTCGGACTACTACACCGCCGACTATGGTCGGGCGGTGTTCGACAAGTCCCTGAGGGCCAATGTCGTCTTCTCGGACCATAGCCTGGTGTCGGACGCGGTCTTCGGCGAGATGCAGCTGATCTCGTGCCGCAATGTGATGATCTATTTTGATCGTCCGCTTCAGGACCGCGCCGTCGGCCTGTTCAAGGACTCCCTGGCGCGCGGCGGCTTTCTGGGGATCGGCTCCAAGGAGAGCTTGCGCTTCTCGAAGCACGCCGGGGCCTTTGCGGACTTCGTGTCGGAAGAGAAAATCTACCGGATGCGCGAGCCATGATCCCTGATCCTGCCCGCGCCGTCGTGATCGGCGCCTCGGCCGGTGGCGTACAGGGGCTGCTCGCCATCCTTCCGGCGCTGCCTGGCGACTTTCCGCTGCCGATCCTGGTCGTGCTGCATGTGCCGGCGGACCGCAGCAATGTGCTGGCGCCCCTGTTCGCGTCCAAATGCGCGCTGACCGTCAAGGAGGCGGAGGACAAGGAGCCGGTGGAGCCTGGCGTGGTCTATTTCGCCCCATCCGACTATCATCTGTTGGCGGAGACGGACGGAACCCTGGCCCTGTCGTCCGATGAATTGGTCAACTATTCGCGCCCGTCGATCGACGTCCTCTTTGAAAGCGCCGCCGACGCCTATGGCGGGGGTCTGGTCGGGATTGTCCTGACCGGCGCCAATGAAGATGGAGCCGCCGGGCTGAGGGCGGTCGCCGCCGCCGGCGGTCTCGCTGTCGTCGAAGATCCGGCGTCCGCCTACGCCCGACCCATGCCGGAGGCCGCGCTTCGCGCCTGCCCGGCGGCGCAAGTGATGTCGCTCGCGCGCATTCTCGAATTCCTGAAAGGACTAGGACAAGCATGACTAGCCCGGAGAAGCCGATCCATCTCCTGCTTGTGGACGATCTCGAGGAGAACCTCCTCGCCCTGGAAGCTCTGCTGAAGCGTGACGGCGTGGTCTGTCTCAAGGCCCGGTCGGGCGACGAGGCGCTGGAGCTTCTGCTGGTGCATGAGTTCGCCCTCGCCCTGATCGATGTCCAGATGCCGGGGATGGACGGGTTTCAGCTCGCGGAGTTCATGCGCGGCAACGCCAATGCACGCCATATCCCCATCATCTTCGTCACGGCCGGCAGCGCCGATCAGCAGCGACGCTTCAGGGGCTATGAGGCCGGGGCGGTGGACTTCATCCAGAAGCCAGTCGAGACAGACATCCTCAAGAGCAAGGCGAACGTCTTCATCGAGCTTTACCGACAGCGGCAGGAAATCCAGTCCCATCGGGACGAACTGAAGGCCTATGCAGCCGCCCTGAGCGCCGCCGACCGTCGCAAGAACGACTTCATCGCCATGCTGGGGCATGAACTGCGCAATCCCGTCATGGCCTTCCGGGCGGGGCTTCATCTCCTTGAGCGTCAGAAGGACCCGGAGAAGGACGCCTTGATCCACGCCCGGATGGAGGTTCAGGCCCACCACCTGTCGCGGTTGATCGAGGATCTGCTGGACGTGGCCCGCATCGACCAGGGGAAGATCTCACTGAAGCGTGAGCGCGTGACGGTTCAGAGCATCATCGACTCGGCGGTCGACACCAGTCGGCCCAAGATAGACGCCGGGCGCCACGACCTGACGGTCGACATGCCGGGCGCCCCGATCTGGCTCGACGGCGACTTCACGCGCCTGTCCCAGGTGGTCAGCAATCTGCTGACCAATGCGGCCAAGTACACGCCGTCTGAGGGCCGCATCGAGGTGTCGGCGAACCGGGTCGAGGACCGGGTGCGTATCGATGTCGCCGACAACGGCGTCGGGGTGCCCCCTGAAATGCAGGCCCGCGTCTTCGATCTCTTCACGCAGTCGAGCGGGCCGGACGACCGGTCGAGCGAAGGTCTCGGCATCGGCCTCGCCCTGGTGCGCGAACTGGTCGAGATGCACGAGGGCGCCGTGGAGCTGGAAAGCGGGGGCCAGGGGGCGGGCAGCCGGTTCACCGTCTGGATTCCCGTCGCCGGCTAAGCGCGCCGCCGCGCCTGAACGACCTTCGCCGTTCGGAACCGGTCGGGCGGCGAAAGGTTCGTACTGCGAATGTAGAGCTTGTCGCTCGCCGATGGCGATCGACGGCCCTGAGCAGGAGCAGTTCATGCAGAAGACGAAGGCGGCGGACCACGCCAGGACAGCGAAACGCGCGCGCGCCGTGACGCCCGAAAAGGCCAAGGCGGAGGCCATCGCCAAGGCGAGATCATCGGCGCCAGATCTGGTCGCACGGATCGGCAGCACGCCGGCCACCAAGTTCCGGGGCGACCCGGACATCTTCGGTCGGCTGGTCGAGGATCATGATCGCCACCGCGCGCTTCTGGCGATGATGCACGAGACGCAGCCAGGGTCCGCCGAGCGCGAGGGGCTATTCGAAGAACTGGTTTACGAATTGAAGGCGCATGCCGCCGCCGAGGAGCAGGCCCTCTGGTCCAGCGTCTTGCGGAATCCCGCCACCACTGACTTCGCGCGCCACGCCATCGCCGAGCACAAGGAAATCGACGAACTTCTGGCGGATCTCGCCGCACGAGACATGGCGTCTCCAGGCTGGCTCCGCCGTTTCGCCGCCCTGCGCGACGAATACCTCCATCACATTCGTGAGGAGGAACAGGAGCAGTTTGTCGCTGCAGAAGAGGCGCTGACGCCCGCGGACCGCCGCCACATGCGCGCGGTCTTCAATCGGCGAAAGAAGGAAGAGAAGGCGACCGCAGAGATCGAAAAGAAGATCCGCCTGAAGCCGTAATCGCCGCCTAGCCGCGCAAGCTGCCGGGGAAGGCGCGAGGCGGGGAGCGATCGGGTTTCAGGCGTTCGGGCGGCAGGGGCGTGACGCGGCGGCCCAGCGCGAAGCCGACGGGACGAGTCTCGAACAGGGGAGCGAAGGCGGCGTCGAGAAGGTTCAGGCCTCCGGCGTAGGCGCCGAAGGCGGGCAGGATCAGGCGCTGGCCATCGGAAGCGAAGCATCGGCGGCGAACGCCGCCGGCCGGGCCGTGAATGCGGGCGCAAGGATGCAGGTGCCCGGCCACCTCGCCGCGAACCGGGCGCGGCGAGGGATCGTGACGCAGGGTGAGGCCGGCCGCCTGGACGACCGCCGCCGTTTCGCCGCCCAGGTCGCCGGCGCCGTCCGGGTCGTGGTTACCGCAGACCCAGATCAGTCGCAGCCGCGCGGCGAGGGCGCGGAGCCGGTCCTTTTCGGGCGCGGCGATCCGGCTTTCGGCGCCGCCGTCATGAAGGGTGTCGCCCAGCAGGACGACCGACCGGGGGGCCAGGGCGGCGACCTCCTGTTCCAGGCGGTTCAGCGTCTCGCGCGTGTCGTAGGGAGGCAGCATCTGTCCCCGGGCGGCATAGGCCGAGCCCTTTTCCAGGTGCAGGTCAGCGACGACCAGCATGGCTTCGTGCGCCAGCCATAGAGCGCCGGACGCCCGTAGCGTCGCCTCCACCCCGGCCAGGCGGACCGTCAGGGCCCCGTCGTGACTGCCGGCCGCCATCTCCGTCACGGTCAAGACATGGCCTCGTGGATCAGGGCGGCGTCCTCCAGCATCATGTCGGCGGCCGAGGTTCCGGGCGCGCGCTCCTTGCCGATCTCCATCAGCAGAGGGACGGCGAAGGGCGACAGGCGGGCCAGTCGCTCGACCCGTATGCGGCCGGAGATACGCGTCAGCAACTCAGCCAGACGCGCCACGTCCAGCAGGCCGCGCGCAGCGTCCTCGCGGGCGCAGGACAACAGCAGATGATCCGGGTCATGACGGCGCAGGGTGTCGTAGATCAGGTCGGCGGAGAAGGTGACCTGGCGGCTGTTCTTCTCGTGCCCGGGCATGCGCCGCTCGATCAGGCCGGAGATCAGGGCGCATTCCTTGAAGGCGCGTTTCATCATGAAGCTCTCGTCCAGCCAGGCTTCCAGGTCGTCGCCCAGCATGTCCTGCTCGAACAGGGCGTCGAAATCGAGGCCCTCCATCGGCCGCATGGCCCAGATGCACAGGGCGTAGTCGTTGGCCAGATAGCCGATCGGGCCCACCCCGGCCCGGTCGAGCCGCCGGGTGATCAGCATGGCGAGGGTGGTGTGGGCCAGCCGCCCCTCAAAGGCGTAGCAGACCATGAAATGCCGCTTGCCCCGGCTGAAGGTCTCCACCAGCAGGTCGTCCTCGCCCGGCAGGCTGGAGTGGTCCTTCTGCGCGTGCAGCCATTCGCAGACATCGGGCGGCAGACGCGACCAGGCGGCCTCGTCGCTCATCATTTTCCGCACACGCTTGGCGAGATAGGTGGACAGGGGGAATTTCGAACCGCCCCAGCTGGGGACCTTGGGCTCGTCCGAGGTCGAGCGGGTGACGATGGCGTCGGTCCCCTCGACCCCCTCGAAACGCCAGACCTGGCCCGCAAAGAGGAAGCTGTCGCCGGGCGACAACTGTTCAAAATACCACTCCTCGGCCTGACCGATCATGCGGCCTGATCCGCGACGGCCTGGCAGACGGATATTCAGCGTCTGGGAGGTGACGATGACGCCGACATTCATCCGGTGTCGTCGCGCCGTCTCTTCGTTCCGCACCCGCCACAGCCCGTCGAGGCCGCGGATGATGCGACGAAAGCGATCATAGGTCTTGAGCGCATAGCCGCCGGTCGAAACGAAATCGACCACCTGCTCCCAGGCCTCCCATGTCAGCCCGGCGTAGGGCGCGGCGCGGATCACTTCCTCATAGAGGGCTACAAGGTCGAAGGGCTCGGAGCAGGCGCAGCCCATGACGTGCTGGGCCAGGACGTCGCGCGCGCCGACGCGCGGCGGATCGCCGTCTAGGGCATTGTCCGCCACGGCCTCAGCCGCCGCCTGACATTCGAGCATTTCGAACCGGCTGGCGGGTACGAGCACGGCGCGAGAGGGGTCGTCCAGCCGGTGATTGGCCCGGCCGATGCGTTGAACCAGTCGCGATGAGCCCTTGGGCGCCGCCAACTGGATGACCAGATCGACCGCCCCCCAGTCGATGCCGAGGTCCAGCGTCGAGGTGCAGACGACGGCGCGCAGTTCGTTGCGCGCCATGGCCGCCTCGACCCGGCGGCGCTGTTCGGCGGACAGGCTGCCGTGGTGCAGGGCGATGGGCAGATTGTCGTCGTTCAGCCGCCACAGCTCCTGAAAAGCGAACTCGGCCTGCCAGCGGGTGTTGACGAAGACCAGGGTGGTCCCCGCTGTCTTGATGGTCTCATAGACCTCGGCCATGGCGTGCTGAGCGGTGTGACCGGCCCAGGGGACGCGGTTCTCGGACAGCAGAACCTCCAGCTGAGGCGGGGCGCCGGGCTGGCCCATGACCAGATCGTCGCCGCGATCCGACAGCCAGCGCCGCACGCGCGCCGGATCATCCACCGTGGCCGACAGGCCGACGCAGCGCAAATGGGGTGAGAAGCTTCGCAAACGGGCGAGGCCCAGCGCCAGCAGGTCGCCGCGCTTTGAGCCGTAGACGGCGTGGATCTCGTCGATCACCACGCAGCGCAGATTCTCGAAATAGTCGCGCGCCCCTTCCCAGGCGCAAAAGAGCGCCAGTTGTTCCGGGGTGGTCAGCAGGATGTCGGGCGGGGCGATCCGCTGGCGCTGGCGGCGGGCCTGGCCGGTGTCGCCGGTGCGGGATTCGACCACGATGGGCAGGTCCATCTCGCGCACCGGCGTCAGCAGGTTGCGCTCGACATCCACGGCCAGAGCCTTGAGCGGCGAGATATAGAGGGTGTGCAGGGATTTCGGCCCGTTGCGCGGCCCGCGCTCGGCCAGGTCGATCAGGCTGGGCAGAAATCCGGCCAGGGTTTTGCCGCCCCCGGTTGGGGCGATCAGCAGCACGTCGGAGCCCAGCTCAGCCTTCTCGATCATGGCCAGTTGGTGCGCGCGCGCCGACCAGCCGCGGCTGGCGAACCAGTCACGGAAGCGGGGCGGCAGCCGGTCGGAGGCGAGGTCGCAGGTGTCCAAGCGTGATGATCCCAGGGGCAGGAAGTCGAATATAGGCGCGTTCTTGTTCTGTTTCACCTCTGCATCGGAGATCGAGACTGAGGCCGGGCCTCGCCAAGGCCTGGACGAGAGCAACCCTCGCCCACAAGGCGCGTTCCGTCGTCCGGTCTCAAAGCAAGGCTTGGAGAGAAGGGCGAATGGCGGGACTGACCCGGAAACGAGATTTGAGGAGCGGCCGCTCCCTATGGGCCGACAGTGCTTTCCTTGGCGTGCCGGCTCGCCCCTTGAAGCAGGCGATCTCGGTCGACGTCGCTATTGTCGGCGCCGGGATCAGCGGCGCGCTGATGGCCCATGAGCTGTCGCGGGATCATGAGGTGGCGGTTCTGGATCGCCGCCCCCCGCTGACGGGGTCGACCCTCGCCTCGACCGCGCTCCTGCAATGGGAGATCGACCTGCCGTTGACGGCGCTGGCCAGGAAAATCGGGCAGGCCGACGCCCGACGGGCCTATCTGCGGTCCCGAAGGGTGGTGGACGACCTTGGGCGTATCGTGGCCGACGAGCAGATTCGATGCGGGTTTCAGCCCCGAAAGGCCCTCTATCTGGCTGGCGACGCCTATGGGCGGCGAGCGCTGGAGGCGGAGGCCGAGGCGCGGGCGGTGATCGGGCTGGACAGCCGGTTCCTGACGGCGGCCGAACTGGGGGAGCAGTTCGGCGTCGAGCGGACAGGGGCCATTCTGAGCGGGGGCTCGGCCAGCGCCGATCCGGCCCAGCTGGCGGCTGGCTTGCTTCGGCGCGCAGCGGGACGGGGCGCGCGGATCTATTCGCCGGTCAAGGTCATGCAGGCGGCGTCCGACCCGGACGGGGTCACGCTGCTGACCGACGAGGGCCTGGCCGTGCGGGCGTCGGCGGTGGTCTTCTGCTGCGGTTATGAGCGGCCGGAGGGCGTCTCGGCGCCGGATTCCGAGGTGATTTCGACCTGGGCTCTGGCCTCCAAGCCGGGAGCAAACCTTCCGGCCTGGCTGAGCGAGACCATGGTCTGGGAAGGAGCTGATCCCTACCTCTACATGCGCACGAGTCGAGACGGGCGCTTGATCGTCGGCGGCGAGGACGAGGCCTCGGCGACCGCGCATGCGGACCCCGCGCTGATGCACAAAAAGCGCGACCGAATCCTGGCCAATGTGAAGCGGCTTCTGCCCGAGGTGGAGATGGAGGTCGACTATGTCTGGGCGGGCGCCTTTGGCGAAAGCGCGACGGGGCTTCCCCATATCGCGCCGGTGGAGGGTTTGGATCACGCCTGGGCGGTGATGGGGTTCGGCGGCAACGGCATCACCTATTCTGTGATCGCCAGCCAGGTGGTCGCGACCGCCCTGAGGGGCCAGAATGACCCGGACGCCGATCTCTATCGTCGCTGACAGGGCGGGGCGCGGGCTAATCCAGCATCCGTTCGAGGGTCGCCAGTTCGTCCGCCTCCTTGGCCGGCTTGTCCCAGCGGATGCGGCTGATGCGGGGAAAGCGCATGGCGACGCCGGACTTGTGGCGCTTGGAGCGCTGCAGGCCCTCAAAGGCGACCTCCAGCACCAGGCCGAACTCGCGCGTGGCCGTGACGGAGCGGACGGGACCGAAGCGGTCGATCGTGTGGTCGCGCACGAACTTGTCGAGCTGCTTCAGCTCTTCGTCGGTGAAGCCGAAGTAGGCCTTGCCGACCGGGGTCAGCACATGGATGCCGTCCGCGTCCTCGGTCCAGACGCCGAAGGTGTAGTCGGAATAGAAGCTGGAGCGTTTGCCGTGGCCGCGCTGGGCGTACATCAGCACGGCGTCGATCAGGTGCGGATCGCGCTTCCATTTGAACCACGGCCCCTTGGGGCGACCGGCTTCATAGACGCTGTCCAGTCGTTTCAACATCAGCCCCTCAGCGGCTTGTGCGTCGCCCGACGGCGGCTCGGCCCGCTGGGCGGCGAGGGCGTCCCAGGTCTCGAACGGCACCAAGGGCGACAGGTCGATGCGGTCTGACCCGGCGGCGGCGACAAAGGCCTCCAACCGCGCGCGGCGCTCGACGAAGGGCAGGGCGCGTAAGTCTTCGCCGTCGGCCGCCAGCAGATCGTAGGCGCGTATGCCGGCAGGATGGCTGACCATCAGCTTGGCGTCGGCGGTCTTGCGGTTCAGCCGTTGTTGCAGGTCGCCGAAGGGGGCGGCCCGTCCGTCGCGCAGCACCAGAAGCTCACCGTCGATGACCCCCTCATAGGTCAGGGCGGAGACGACATCGGGAAAGGCGCCAGATACATCTTCGCCGGTGCGGCTGTAGAGGCGTTTGACTCCGCCCTCGCTGACGGCCTGAACCCGGATGCCGTCCCATTTCCATTCGGCGGCGTAGGCGGCGGGGTCCAGCCTGGGCAGGTCGATGGTTTCGTCAATCGGCTGGGCCAGCATGACGGGGCGAAAGCGGCCGTGCGCCATGGCCGAGGGGCGCTCGGTCTTGCCGTCCAGCCAGGCTAGAAGGTCGGCGTAGGGCGGGCTCTGCGCGTGCCAGACCTCCTGAATATCTGCGACCTCGACGCCGCCGAAGTCCGCCGCCGCCTGCCAGGCCAGCCGCGCCGACACGCCGACGCGCAAACCGCCCGTCACGAGCTTCAGCAAGGCCCAGCGTCCGTCGGCGTCGAGAGCGTCCAGCCACCCTTCCAGCAGGCCCTGTACCTCGGCGCGCTTGGCTGTGTTCAGGGTATCTACCACCTCGGACAGTTCGGGCTCGCGGTTGGCGCCGTGACGCGCGGGCCAGATCAGGGCGACCGTCTCGGCCAGGTCGCCGACATAGTCGTAGGAGAGGCGGAACAGTTCGGCGTCGACGCGTCCCTCGACCACCTGTCGGATCATGGCGGGCTTGGCGGCGGTGAAGGACAGGGCGCCGGTCAGGGCGGCCAGGGCCCAGCCCCGGTCGGGATCGGGCGCATCGGCCAGATGATCGCGGATCAGCCGGAGCTTGGCGTTGCGCGAGGCTGTGAAGGACAGTCGGTCGAGCAGGGCGGCGAAGGCGCGCATCAGTCGTCGTCCTCGTCTTCATAACCGACCAGGTGAAGGGCGCGGGCCGAAAGCCCCTGCAGTTCGGCCCAGCGGCGCAGGGCGTCGTCGCGGCCGTGGGTGATCCAGATCTCCTGAGGTGAGAGTTCGGTCAGGGTGGCGGTCAGCTCGTCCCAGTCGGCGTGGTCGGACAGGATCAGCGGCAGTTCGACGCCGCGCTGGCGCACCCGCGCCCGCACGCTCATCCAGCCCGAGGCGAAGGCGGTGACAGGATCGGGGAAGCGTCGGCTCCAGCGGTCGGCGATGGCGGAGGGCGGGGCGACGACGATACGCCCGGCGAAGTCGGCCTTTGATCCGGTCGCCGGGGCCAGAGGTCCCAGATCGACGCCGAAATGCTCGTAAAGACGGTTCAGCCGTTCGAGCGCGCCGTGGACATAGATGGTCTCGTCATAGCCGGCCTCGCGCAGCAACCGGATGACCCGCTGGGCCTTGCCCAGGGCGTAGGCGCCGACCAGATGGGCGCGCTCTGGGAACTGCTGGACGGAGCGCAGCAGGCGGCCGATCTCCTGCGTGTCGGGCGGATGGCGAAAGACCGGCAGGCCGAAGGTGGCCTCGGTGATGAAGACGTCGCTGGGCACCGGCTCGAAGGCGGCGCAGGTCGGGTCGCGCCGACGCTTGTAATCGCCCGAGGCGGTGATGGTCACACCGCCGTGGCGCACTGTCGCCTGGGCCGAGCCGAGGACGTGCCCGGCGGGGGCCAGCGACACCTCGACGCCGCCCACTTGGAGCCGTTCGCCATAGGCCAGGGCTTGTGTTTGCCCTGCGAAGTCGGCGCCGTAGCGCTCGCCCATGATGGCCAGGGTCTCGGGCGTGGCCAGGACGGCGCCGTGGCCGGCACGCGCATGGTCGGCGTGACCGTGGGTGATGACGGCCCGATCCACCGGGCGCGGCGGGTCGATGTAGAAGTCGCCTTCCTGGCACCATAGGCCGCCAGGCGTTGGTCGCAGGACCGAGGCGAAAGCGTGATCGGGCAGGGACATGCGCGTGAGGGTCGCTTTCAAGGCCAGTCGGACATCAGGGCCCGGCCCTGAACAGGGCAGGGAAACGGAGCCATGAAGGTCAGGGTTCCGCCGTCGTCTCCATCATACGGCCACGCTGGACCTTTCGGATCTCGGAACATATCATGAACATATGGCCCGTATTGAACTCAGGCGAAAGCTCTCCATCCTGTCCGATGCGGCCAAGTATGACGCCTCGTGCGCGTCGTCCGGCGCGCCTAAGCGCAACTCTCTCGACGGCAAGGGCGTAGGCTCGACCGAGGGCATGGGCATCTGCCACGCCTATACGCCGGACGGGCGCTGCGTCAGCCTGTTGAAGATCCTGCTGACCAATTTCTGCATCTATGACTGCGTCTATTGCATCAACCGCTCGTCCTCGAACGTCGAACGGGCGCGGTTCACGGTGGACGAGGTCGTCGATCTGACCCTGGCCTTCTACAAGCGCAACTATATCGAGGGGCTGTTTCTATCGTCCGGTGTCGTGCGCTCGGGCGACTATACGATGGAGCAACTGGTCGAGGTCGCGCGCCGTCTGCGCGAGGATCATGACTTTCGCGGCTATATCCATCTGAAGCTCATCCCGGAGGCGGATGAACGGCTGGTGGCGCTGGCGGGGCGGTATGCCGACCGGCTGTCGGCCAATATCGAGCTGCCGCGCGACGAGGCCCTGGGGCGGCTGGCGCCGGAGAAGGACGTCCGCCTGATCCGCAAGACCATGGGACAGGTGCGGCTGAGGCTGGAAGCGGCCAAGCCGGAGAAGCGCGACCGGCATCGGCCGCCCGCTTTTGCGCCCGCCGGTCAGTCGACGCAGTTGATCGTCGGCGCGGACGGGGCGCCGGACACGGAAATCCTCGACCGTAGCGCCTCTCTCTATGGCGGCTATGGCCTGCGCCGCGTCTATTATTCGGCCTTCAGTCCTATTCCCGACAGTTCCAGCATCCTGCCGCTGTCGAAACCGCCGCTGATGCGGGAGCATCGGTTGTATCAGGCCGACTGGCTGATGCGCTTCTATGGCTTCAGCGCGCCCGAGATCGGGGAGGGGGCATCGGACGGCATGCTGGATCTGGCGGTCGATCCCAAGCTGGCCTGGGCGCTGAAGCGTCGCGACATCTTCCCCACCGACGTCAATCTGGCGGCGCGCGAAGACCTGTTGCGCGTACCGGGGCTGGGGGTGAAGGCGGTGGATCGCATCCTGTCAGTCCGGCGCTATCGCACCTTGCGGCTGGAAGACGTGGCGCGGTTGACGCGGTCGATCGACAAGGTGCGGCCCTGGATCATCGCCCTCGACTGGACGCCGGGCGGTTTGACGGATGCGGAGGACCTGCGCGCGCGGCTGGCGCCGCAGCGGGCCCCGGAACAGTTGAGCCTGTTCTGATGCATAGGGTGGTTCTGGCCAGCGAGACGGATTTCGCGGGGTGGAAGGCGGGGGCGCGGGCGTTGCGTCTCGGCGGCGTCGAACCCGCCGGCGCATGCTTCGTCGCCGGAAAGGCGGTGCAGGGCGGGCTGTTCGGGTCGGACATCGAGACGCCGCCGCCGCAGGGTGAAGCCTTCGCCGTCCCGCGCGCCTTCCTGGACACGGCAGGCGACCTGATCCTGCACCGCGCGCCGGATCGCTTTGACTTGATGTATCGGCTGCTGTGGCGGCTGCAGGGCGAGCCCGATCTGATGCGGGTGGTGTCCGATCCCGATGTCGCAGCGGCGGCCGAACGGGTGAAGAATGTTCACCGCGCGGCGCACAAGATGAAGGCCTTCGTCCGATTTCGCGAGACGAGGGATGCGGACGGCGAGCGCTGGGTCGCCTGGTTCGAGCCGGCGCATCGCGTGCTGGAGAAGACGGCGCCCTTTTTCGCGCGGCGGTTCAGCACCATGCGGTGGTCGATCCTGACGCCCGACGGGACTGCTCATTGGGACGGCGAGGCCCTGACCTTTGGTCCGCCCGGTCGTCAGGACGAGGCGCCGCAGGAGGACGAGGTCGAGGATTTCTGGCGCACCTACTACGCTTCGACCTTCAATCCGGCGCGTCTGCGCACGCGCATGATGCAGTCGGAGATGCCGAAGCGGTACTGGAAGAACCTGCCCGAGGCGTCCCTGATCCCCGGACTGGTGGCCTCGGCGGCGACCCGCACCGAGGTCATGGTCTCCGAACCTTCGCCCCCGCCCAATGAGAAGTTCCAGCGTCTGCGCGCACCGACCGTCGATCGAACCTCGACCGATGACCTTGTCGCCGCGGACCTGGCGGATCTGGAGCGAGGGCTGCAGAACTGCCGTCGCTGCCCTCTATGGCGGGATGCGACCCAGGGCGTTTGCGGACGGGGACCGCACGAGGCGCGGCTGATGATTGTCGGCGAGCAGCCGGGGGATCAGGAAGACCTGGCAGGCCAGCCTTTCGTCGGGCCAGCCGGTCAGGTTCTCGACGCCGCCCTGGCCGAAGCGGGCATTGATCGCTCCGGGGTTTACCTGACCAATGCGGTCAAGCACTTCAAGTATGAGCCGCGCGGCAAACGCAGACTGCACAGAACGCCGAACGCGGGCGAGGTCCAGGCCTGCCGCTGGTGGCTGGATCAGGAGCGGCGGCTGGTGAAGCCCCGTCTGATCCTGGCTTTGGGCACCACGGCGGGGCTGGCGCTGCTGGGAAGAAAACCTGCGATCCAGGCGGAGCGGGGGCGGGTGGTCGAGGCGCCCGACAGCGCTCCGATCCTGCTGACAGTTCACCCGGCCTATATCCTGCGCCTGCCGGACGCCGAGGCGCGGTCCAGAGAGCGAGACGCCTTTGTCGCGGATTTGCGGGCCGCCAGGAAGGCGGTCGGATCGGGCTGAAAGGACGCGCGGGGGCGGCGTCTCAGGCGGCGGCGTCGAGCTCCTGCGTGAGGGCGCCGGGCAGCAGAGGGTCTGAAGGGAAGCCGAGTTGGGGATTGCTCCTCACCTCGATCAGGCGCTCGCCGTGGTAGAGGCATAGCGTCGAGAAGCCGAACCATTCCGCCATGACCGGACCCAGGGCCCGTCGGGCGCCGGCGTCGTCGCAGGCGTCCAGAACCCGAATTTCACGCGCCGGAACGCCGGGCATGTTAACGATGCAATAGTATGAAATCACGCCACTTTCCCCGATTTGGCGCTTCAAACGATCTTGCAGCCAAAGGGTTCCGTCCAAAGCCGCCTTGCCTTGGCCGCCGGCCGCTCTGACGGAGCTATCCTGTCAGAACCTCGGCGGCCTCGGGAAAGCGCTGGGCCAGACGGGCCGCCCAATCGGCGGCGGGGATGCGGGCCAGGCGCGCCTCTCGGGGGCGGGAAAGGACCAGGGCGGCGGCCTCGCGGTGTGCGGGCCAGTCCATCAGCAGCCGCATGGCCGCCTCGAAATCCGGGTGGGTCGCGGCATGGGCGAAGGCCCGGTCCAGGGCCTCTACGTCGTCGAAGTCGGGCAGGCGCGAGAGATAGTCGCGAAGAACGGGCGCCGACAGGTCGCGCTCGAACAGGCTCCACCGCATGTCCTGGGCCTCCTGTCGGTGTCCCTCGGCGTCCAGAACGTCGATGGAGGCGGCTTCCCAGGCCGGGGTCAGACGCGGGGCGCCTTCCTTTGGATTGTGGCCGAAGGTCCAGCGGCGGTTGAGCGGCGATGGGCTGAGGGCGGCCTCCAAAGCCGCGCGGGCCTCGGCGGTCCGACCCACCGCCAGCAGACGACGGGCGATGTCGGCGGCCAGGTCGGGCGATCCGGCCTGCTCGGGCGTGACAAGCGAGAGCCAGAGATCGAGGTCTTCAGCCCTGTCCGCCAGGCGGCGCACCAGATTCCGACCCGCCGGGGTCTTCCTGGCCGAGGCGTCCAGACTGTCGAGCAGGCGACGCGCCGTGCGGACGCCGAGCGCTTCGCCGGCTGCGGATATCCAGCGGCCATAGTCCTGAGGGCGTCGGCCAAGGGCGTCGATCAGGTCACGCAAGGCGTCGTCGTCCACGGTTTCGGCCAGAAGAAAGAGATCAGGCGCGGCCTCGTCGAAGATGGCGCCGAGTTCGCCCTTGGTGTCCTTCACGCGGGCGGCCAGGCCCGGATAGAGGTCGAACCAGCGGACCAGGACGGCCAGCGCCTGGCCGGGCGCCTCCGTCGCCAGACGCCCGCTGGCCATCCGGCGGTGGGCGTTCAGGTCGTCGATCAGTTCGCCGCGCTTGCGCCAGGAGACGCGGGTGCGGGCGGCGGCGAGGGCGGTCAGGCGCTTGTCGATCTCCTGCGCCAGGACGTCGGGGCCGAGTTCAGCCGCCAGTTCGAGGCGAAGGCGGCGTTTGAGGTTGGCGTTCCCGGCGCCGGCCTCGATCAGCAGATCCGCCAGGCGAGGCGCGCCGAGATGGGCAAGGTTGGCGGCGGAAAGCCGGTTCGAAATCCTGGAAGGTCGCGCCATGATGTCCCTTGGCCGGGCGAGGCCGCCCACAGGCTGAGCCTTATAGCATGGATGCTCCGAACAGGGCCGGGTGGCACAGGGCAGGCGACAGGATCCGCTCGACCGTGCAAAAGGCGCCGGCGCGGTCGTCGACCGTCAGATGAGGACGCTCCATGCCGAAGGTCGATGACACGGTCCATATCCGCTTTTCCATTCGCGGCATGTCAGGCCCTGTCTGGCAGACCAACGCCGTGATCGCCTCGGTGAGCGGCACGTCGCTGCTTCTCGACGGGCTGGATCGCCCGGCGCCGGCTGAGAAGTCCGAGCTGAAGCCCGCGGGGCCGGGGCGCTGGACCCTGGACTGGGAGGTTCGGCGCCGGCCCTGACGCTCTGTGACCGCTTACGGCCTGTCGTCGTCTTCTGCAGCCGCCTGTCCGGCCAGACTGTGACGGCGTCCATAGGCCAGATAGAGGGCCACGCCTGCCAGGTTCCAGATCAGGAACCAGAGCTGGGTCTTCTGCGGCAGGCTGGCCAACAGGTAGAGACAGCCAGCAATGGCGATCGGTCCCACCACCCAGGCCAGGGGCGTGCGGAAACCGCGCGGCGCGTCGGGTGCGCGACGGCGCATGATCAACATGCAAAGCGCCACGGCGCTGAAGGCGACCAGGGTGCCGGCGTTGGCCAGGGCGACGATCTCATCCAGGGGGAAGAAGAGAGCGATGGCCCCCACCACGGCGCCCGTGAACAGGGTGATTCGCACGGGCGCGCCGCGAGACGTGACCTTGGACAGGCCGTGCGGCAGTAGGCCGTCGCGCGCCATGACGAAGAAGATGCGGCTCTGGCCGTAGAAGAAGGCCATGATGACGGTCGGCAGGGTGATGACGGCGGTGACGGCCAGGAAGTGGGCGGCGCCGGGTTGGTTGATCTCGCGCAGGATGAGAGCCAGGGGCTCGGGGCTGTTGGCGAACCGCGTGAAGGGCGTGGCCCCCAGGGCGGCGAGGGCGATCACCGTATAGATGGCCGCGCAGGCCAGCATCGAGCCGACGATGCCGATGGCCAGGTCGCGTTTGGGGTTTCGGGTTTCCTCAGCGGCGGTGGCGATGGCGTCAAAGCCGTAGAAGGCCGAGAAGATGATGGCGGCGGCGGCCATGACGCCGCGCTCGATCCCGTCGGCGCCCATGTTGCGCGCAAAGCCGTAGGGACTGAAAGGCTCCAGGTTGGCGGCGTTGAAGTGGGGCAGGGCGAACCAGACGAAGACGGCCAGGGCCGACAGCTTGATCGCGACCAGCACCATGGTCAGGCTGGCGCTCTTGCGCGTGCCGGCGATCAGCAGACCGGCCACCACCGCGATGATGAAGAGGGCGGGCAGGTTGGCTACGCCGCCAGCGTGGGGCGCCTGCATCAGGGCCATGGGCGCGCCCAACCAGCTGTGCAGCAGCGGCGCGGCGTAGCCTGACCAACTGACGGCCACGGCGCTGACCACCAGGCTGTATTCCAGGATCAGGCTCCAGCCGATGATCCAGGCGATGACCTCGCCCATGACCACGTAGGAATATGTATAGGCGCTGCCCGAGGCCGGGATCATGGTCGCCATCTCGGCATAGGCCAGGGCCGCGCAGGCGCAGACGAAGCCGGCGATCAGGAAGGACAGCAGGACCGCAGGGCCGGCCTTGTCGGCGCCGATGCCGATCAGGGTCAGGATGCCCGTGCCGACAATGGCGCCGACGCCCATGGCGATCAGGTGCGGCCAGCTCAGGGTGCGGGCCAGGGCGGCGCCGTCCTGGGGCGTTGTTTCGATGCGCTTGCGGGTGTTCCAGCGGCCCATGCGGGGCTCCTGATCAGGTCGTGAAGGTAGAGCGGCGAGCCGGGGAAGGCCCCATCACAAAAGGCGGAGGGCCTGTGACGCCAGGCTCCCATGAAAAAGGGCCGCCGGATGAACCGGCGGCCCCTCTCGGTTTCAGATCAAACCGATCAGAACTTGAAGCTGGCCCGCAGCAGCAGGGTGTAACGGACGTAGTCTTCCAGCAGTTCGGCGTCGCCGGTGATGGCCAGCATGCCCAGATCGTTGCCGATGTTCAGGCGGAAGCCCAGGATGGGGCCGCCGCCCTCGATGCTGGCGGGGTCCAGGGTGAAGGCGTCGCCGCCCGAGGCGAAGCGGGCGATGGTCGTGCCGGCGTCGACCGAGAAGTTCTGACGCCAGCCGAGGCGAACCTCGGGGCGAATCCAGCCGTTCTGGCCGAAGCCATAGCCGATGTTCACGGCGGCGACGCCGGAGAAGATGTGGCTGTCGCGGTCGTCGATCTTGAGGTCGAAGCCGTCGCCGCCGCCCAATTCAGTGCGGGCGTCTTCGCTCAGCGAGAAGTACTCGCCGTAGATTTCAGGACGAACGTTCAGACGGCCGAAGTTGCGCTCGTAGGAGGCGCCGCCGGCGGCCGCCAGGGTGAAGCCGTGCCAGTCGGATTCGTTCTTCAGATTGATGCCGTCAGCGACCAGCTTGCGGGTTGCGTTGAACGAGGCGTAGCCGCCCGCCGCCCGCGCCCAGGTGGTCCAGTACTGGCCCTGAGCGCGCCAGTAGAGACCCAGTTCGAGCAGGTTGGCCGACAGGACCTCTTCGGCGGCGGCCTCGGGGTCTTCCAGGTCGGAGGACGTGAAGGCCGCAGTCAGGCCGATGGCGCCCATGTTGGTGCCGCGCTCGACGCCGCCCGCGACGCCGAAGCCCTCGGACCGGAAGCCGTAGGAATCGGTCTTGTCCTTGTCGGCGTAGAAGTTGATTTCCTGCACCCAGGCGCTGGTTTCGCCCGGCGCAGCCGAGGCGTTTCGACCCGTCAGGGCGCGGGTGACGGCGTCGACGCCGCTGGCCAGAGACAGCAGGGGACCGCCCGAATGGTCCGGCAGCATCTGCTCATAGATATCGAAGAAGCCCTCACGGCCGGTCTGGCTGAGGATGGCGTTGCGAATGGCCTCGTTCTGGCCCAGGGCGCCATAGATGGAGTCGTAGGCAGCTGATTCCACGCCGATCATGCCGGCCTCTTCGGCCGTGATGCGGCGGGCCACGACATCGATCTTGCCGTTGGCGATCTGCGCGGTGTCGGTGCTAACGACAAAGGCGTAGGGCGAATTCGACTGCAGGGCGTTCGGGTCGATGGCGCCGTCGGTGATGTTGAGCGTGTCCGCGTCAATCAGGGTGAAGCGGCTCTCGCCCGTGGGGTTGATCAGCGAGTTGAAGCGGACGCCCAGGCCGGCGTTCGCCGAAACCGTGGCCGTGCCGTTGACATTGAAGCCGCCGGAGGTCGCGTTTGCGGGATCGAGGGTCACGATCAAGGCGCCGTCGGCGCCGACGTTGAGGCCGGTCACGTTCAACTGGCCTGTGTGGCGAGCGTCCAGCGTGCCCTTGGAAATGTCGATGTCCAGCAGGCCGTCGGTGTCGGAAAGCTTGCCGGTCACGATTGCGCCGCCGGAAATGCTCAGGATGTCAGCGCCGGCGCCGAAGCTGATGTCGCCAGTGACCGTGCCGTTGCGGATGTCCAGAACATCGGCCCCTGAGCCCAGCCGGATCTCGCCAGTGATCAGTGGTTCCTTGCCGTCCGGCACGCCGTCGTTGTCCGCATCGGGCAATTCTGTGTCGGGAACGACGACGCCGTCCTGGATAAACGTGACGCCCGTCGTATTGGCGCTGAGATCGACGGCGATAGCCTCGCCGGTGACATCGACACCTGCCGTAGGCGAAATTCCGGTGGCGATCATGCCGGTGTTGCGGAAGCTGGTGACGGTTCCAGACTCGTCACGGAAGGCGACGGCGTCGCTTTTCGAGCCGCCGACGCCAGCTGTCACCTGACCGGAGTTGTCGAACGACGTCACATTGGCGCCGGACTGAATCAGGACGCCCGAGACGGTGTTTTCCGCATTGGTGACGCCGGTGGACTGAATGGTTCCAGTGTTGACCAGGGCCGGTACAGAGGCGCCGGCTCCAATAAGAACAGCTGTGCTGTCGGCGTTGACAGCGCTGGCGCCGATTGCCCCCTTGTTGAAGACGCCGCCGGCAACCGCAACGGACTGGCCCGTGCCGCCGATCTGCAAGCCATGAGCAGCAACGCCGGAATAGAGCCCGATCCCTTCAATGGAGCCGCGGTTGATGACGCCGTAGGCGTTGTCGCCTGTTCCTACAGCTCCCAGGGTGATGGCGTCGGCGGCGGAGCCGATCAGAACTGCAGGCGCGCCGCCAAGCGATTTGATCGTCGCGGTTCCTTCAGAGACGTCCGGGAGGCCGTCGCCGTCGCGATCAGTATCCTCTCGGTTCTTGATGCCGTCGCCGTCATCATCCTCGTCGCCATTCTTGACCCCGTCACCATCGTCGTCGCCGTCCACGCCGCCGATCAGGTATTGAGGCCCGGTATCGAAGAGTACGCCGCCGGTCACGTCGCCGGCGATTCTCACCGCCGGGCCGCCTTGAAGCAGGTCGTCGGCATCAAGCTCGTCCAGATAAAGGGCGTCGGCGTTGGCGCCAGTCTCCGGTCGGGCGGGTGGGGGAGTGGTATACCGATAGCCGGAGCTGCTGATCGCCCCCTGAATTTTCACAGCGCCCTGCACGTCGCCATCCAGGGCGAGGCCGACTGCGTTCTGCCCCTGAGCGCCGATGCTTCCAAGAATAGCGACGTCGCCGGTCACAGGGCCCGTGACATGAACACCAAACGAATTTTCGCCGCCAATACTGATGGTTCCCAGGCTGGTCAGCTTGCCGACGAGCGGCGCCTCAATGGCCACACCTGCCGAGTTATTGCCCTCGACCTTGATGGACCCGCCGGCTTCAATCAGCACATTGCCGGTCAGAGGGGCGGCGCCGGAGATGCGGATGCCGTAGCGATCCGTGCCTTCGGCGAAGGGGCCGTCCAGGTCGCCGTCCTTGTCGGTGTCGGTGTATTCAGTGATGGCGTCGCTGATGTCGATGGCGCCGCCGACGGTGACGTTGGCGGTGTTGCCGCCCTGGACCAGGATGCCGGTCGCACCGTTGGCGGCCTTCTCCATCTTGATGGAGGAGCCGGCGTCGAGGTCGACATTATGGCTGGAATTGACGGTGACAGCCGCACCGCTTGTGACGGCGATCGATCCGCCCGAGGCGAAGCGAATATTGTCGGGCGCGGTTCCCGTGGCGGTCGCGGTCGAGATCGGCGTGGTGCGCGCGGTCGAGATCACGGTCTCAGGCGTCGGCGTCGTTTGCGCCTGAACGCCGGCAGCGGCCATCAAGGGGGCGATCGCCACAGCGGTCGCGAGCAGAATACGCATAAGTTAGAAACCCCTCGTGGACACACGCGCAACGACGTCAGCCGTCCGTCTATCAGGCTCGGCGTCGCCATGCCCCAAATTTCTCGAATTTGAGGCGATTGCAAGGCCCGGCGTAGGCAGCCTCAGGTGAACGGCGCCTGAATGTCGTCGTTTTTGAGCGCCCGCGGTGCCTTGTGGAAAAGGACGCTTGAGCGCAGCCGTTTCCGGGGCTAGGGGCGATTCATGGTGAGTTCCAAACGTCATCCGCGCATCCAAAGCCGGTCCGGTCGCGTTGCGGCGTCGAGATCTGGAGAGACCGCCTCAATGACCATGAGCGATATCGATGTTCAGGAAGGCGAACTGCGCCTGATCCCTGGATTGGACGAAGAAGTCGCTGAAACCCTTAGGATCCTTAAGGCCTCGACCGCCGACCCGCGTCCACGGCTGGTGGACACCACCATGTTGTTCGCCCCGCGTTCGGGCGGAGTGAAACGCTATCTGCTGTCCAAGAAGGCCTGGCTGGAGGCGAATCGGCCCTCGGTCGCGCACACTCTGGTGGTGCCCGGAGCTCGGCATAAGGCGGGTGCGGACGGCATCGTCCAGCTTCATGCCGCCAAGCTGCCTTTCGGCGACGGCTATCGCTGGCCGAGCTCGGTGCGTCGCTGGGGCGCCTGGGTCGCCTCGATGAACCCGGCCGTGATCGAGGCCGGCGATCCCTACACGCCGGGGCAGGGCGCGCTGGAGGCTGGTCAGAGGGCGGGCTGCCCGGTCGTCGGTTTCTGCCACTCGGACCCGGCCGGTCTGGCGGCCCTGCATTTCGGCGAATGGGCCAAGAAGCCGGTCGAGAAGCGCTGGGCCAAACTGTTTTCGCAATTCGACCGCGTCGTCTCGCCCAGCCGCTTCATCGCGCGGCGTCTGGAGGAAGCGGGCGTCGGCGGCATCGTGATTCGCCCCCTGGGGGTCGAGGTCGACACCTTCCGCCCGGATCGCCGCGATCGCGACTGGTTGCTGAAGAAGCTGGGTCTGGGCGCGGACGCCCGCCTGCTGTGCTTCGCAGGTCGTCCGGCCAAGGAGAAGAACGTCGACGTGCTGATCGACGCCGTGCAGCGGCTGGGCGCGCCCTATCATCTGGTGCTGGTCGGCGCAGGCGCAGGGATGCCGCCCGAGGATCGCGTCATCTCCCTGCCCTATGAGAAGGACCCCAAGGCCGTGGCGCGGATCATCGCCAGCTGCGACGCCTTTGTTCACGCCAACGACAAGGAACCGTTCGGCCTCATCGTGCTGGAAGCCATGGCCTGTGGCCGCCCGGTCGTGGGCGTCAACGCCGGCGGCGTGGCCGAGACGGTCGATCAGAGCGTGGGGCAGTTGGCGGCGTCCGCCGATCCAGCGGACTATGCCGAGGCCATCGAGACCCTGTTCGAGCGTGATGTGGAGGCCCTGGGCCAGGCGGCGCGGGTCAAGATGGTTGAGCAGTTCGCCTGGAACCGGGTCTTCGAGGACCTGTCGATGCTCTATGGCGAACTGAGCGGCCGGCCCGAGTTCGTCATGCCGCAGGAGGTCGCGCCGCTGAACTAGCGGCGTGACGTTCGGCGCACGCGAAAGCGCTTGGCGGCGTTACTGATGATATAATGATATCAGCGGGGGCGGTGTGCGCCATTCCCTTCGCTGAAGAGAATGGCGCGAGTGACGGGACTCGAACCCGCGACCTCCGGCGTGACAGGCCGGCACTCTAACCAACTGAGCTACACCCGCGTTGCCCGCTGGGAAGCAATGCGTCCCGGCGAGGGGCGTCGTTTAGGCGGGCCGGCCGGTTACTGTCAAGCGATCCGACTGTGGATAAGTGGGAATATCGCGAGACCTCCGTTACTTGGCCGCTCCGGCGGCAGCCTGAGGCGGCGCCACGGGACCGGAGATGCCGCCATCCGCCGGCAGGTGTGAGGCGACGGCGGGCGGCGGGGGCTCGTAGTGGACGCCCACGCCCGGCCCGAGCGGCAGGTCCAACGCCACCCACGCCGCCACCATGATCAGGCCGGCGACGAGGAAGGCTCCAGCATAGGGCAGCATGGTGGCCATCAGCGACCCCAGACCGAACCGGGGATCCCAGCGCTGCGCGAAGGTCAGGATCAACGGGAAGTAGCTCATCAGCGGGGTGGCGATGTTGGTGACGCTGTCGCCCATGCGATAGGCGGCGGTCGTCATCTCGGGGCTGATGCCCAGCAGCATGAACATGGGCACGACGATGGGCGCCAGCGCCGACCACTTGGCCGAGGCCGAGCCGATGAACAGGTCGAAGACGCAGGACACCAGCACCACCACGATCAGCAGCAGGGGCTTGGGCAAGGCCAGTTCGCGCAATGACGCGGCGGCGTTGACCGCCAGGATGGGCCCCAGGCCCGACCAGTTGAACATGGCCACGAAGTGAGCGGCGAAGAAGGCCAGGACGATATAGGGGGCCAACTGGCTGATCCCCTCCCGCATCATGCGCACCAGGTCGTGGTGCGACTTGATCGAGCCGGAGCCGACGCCGAAGGCCGCGCCGGAACCGAAGAAGGTCAGAGCGAAGAAGGCGACCAGCGAACGATACAGAGGATTGTAGCGCTGGGCGGGTTCGGCGTCGGCGTCGACGAAGGGCGAGCCGGGCAACAGGGTGATCAGGGTCCACAGGGCGATCATGGACAGGATGGTCAGGCCCGCGAACATCAGGCCGCGCTTATCCATGCTGGAGAGGGGCTGCTTTTCCTCGGCAGTGGCGGGCGCGGCGGAGGAGGGGACCCAGGGGCCGAGGCGCGGCTCGATCACCCGGTCGGTCAGGAACCAGACGATGGGGGTGAAGACGAAGACGACGCCGACGATGAAGAACCAGTTGCCGGCGATGCTGACCGCATAGGACGGGTCGATCAGGTGGGCCGCGGGCTCGGTGATGCCCAGAATCAGCGCGTCGCTGGCGCCGGGAAACAGGTTGCCGGCGTATCCGCCCGAGACGGCGGCGAATCCAGCGGCCAGACCGGCCAGCGGATGGCGGCCCGCAGCGGCGAAGATGACGGCGGCCAGAGGAATGACCACGACGTAGGAGGCGTCGGAGGCGTGGTGCGACACCATGCCCGTCACCACCACGATCGGCGTCAGGATGAATCGCGGCGCGTTCAGAAGGGCGCCGCGAATGGCGGTCGAGAACATCCCCGTTCTCTCGGCGACCGAGGCGCCGTAAATAATTGTGATCACGATCCCCAGGGGCGGGAAATCGGCCAAGGTGCGCGGCATGCCGATGAAGAGCCGCTCCAGATTGGCGGGCGATAACAGGCTCTCGGCCTGCAGCACGTCGCCCGTCACCGGGTTGAGGGCGGACCAGCCCAGACCGGCGCCGATCAGGCTGAGCGCGATCAGGCCCAGGATCAGCCACAGAAAGAGAAAAACAGGGTCGGGCAGGCGATTGCCGACGCGCTCGATGGTGTTCAGCAAGCGGGCTGCCAGGCTCATGCTGCGACCTTGATTACAGAGGTATGGGAAAGTCGCCATTTACGCGTATGGGCCGTGCAACTGGCAACGGTGCGGGCTGCGGCAAAACGCGCGCAGGCTTGCGAACCATTCTCAACAAAAAACCTTTGCCGACATGGGTTTGAACCTGCCGAAGGTTGGGTCTAAGAAGCCCCGAATCCGCCCCCTCCCTCGGCGGGCGAGGCAGCTCGAATGAACGCATTTCTTCTGGAATACCTCCCGATCGTCGTTTTCCTGGCGATCGCCGCCGTCCTGGGCCTCGGCTTCATGCTGGCCGCCTGGGCTCTGGCGCCGAAAAACCCCGACACTGAGAAGCTGTCGGCCTATGAGTGCGGCTTCAACGCCTTTGATGACGCACGCATGAAGTTCGACGTCCGGTTCTATCTGG
Source organism: Candidatus Brevundimonas phytovorans (assembly GCA_029203145.1). NCBI lineage: Bacteria > Pseudomonadati > Pseudomonadota > Alphaproteobacteria > Caulobacterales > Caulobacteraceae > Brevundimonas > Candidatus Brevundimonas phytovorans. The sequence continues at coordinate 1,558,183 of CP119309.1, read as the reverse complement.
TGTCGATCCTCTTCATCATCTTCGACCTGGAAGTGGCCTTCCTGTTCCCGTGGGCGGTGTCGATGTTCGACCTGTCCACCGGCGGCATGGTCTTCGCCTTCTGGTCGATGATGGTCTTCCTCGGCGTCCTGACCGTCGGCTTTATCTACGAATGGAAGAAGGGAGCGCTGGAATGGCAATAATCGCGCCTTCGTCGCCCTTGGCGTCGCCCCTGGTCCCCGCCGGCTCCGCTGCGCGCTCGACCGTTGAGGGTTACGACCCCAAAATTCACGACAAGTTCTTCGAGGCGGTGAACACCGAGCTCGGCGAGCAGGGCTTCCTGACGACCTCGCTGGACGACGTCATCAACTGGGCCCGCACGGGTTCGCTGATGTGGATGTCGTTCGGCCTGGCCTGCTGCGCCGTGGAGATGATCCACCTGTCGATGCCGCGTTTCGACCTGGAACGCTTCGGCACCGCCCCGCGCGGTTCGCCGCGTCAGTCGGATCTGATGATCGTCGCCGGCACCCTCACCAACAAGATGGCTCCGGCCCTGCGCAAGGTCTATGACCAGATGCCGGACCCGCGCTACGTCATCTCGATGGGCAGCTGCGCCAATGGCGGCGGCTATTATCACTACAGCTACAGCGTCGTGCGCGGCTGCGATCGCGTGGTGCCGGTGGACGTCTATGTCCCGGGGTGCCCGCCGACCGCTGAGGCCCTGCTGTACGGCATCCTGCAGTTGCAGAAGAAGATCCGCCGCACAGGGACGATCGAGCGATGAGCGAACTGGTGCGCGTCGCGGAGCGCGAATCCGCCCTGACCCCGCTGGGAACCGAAATGGTGGCGGCTCTCGGTGTCGAGGCCGTCGTCGCCTATGGCGAGCTGACGCTGATCGCCCCGCGCGAGAACATCGTCGAGGTCATGGCGGCCCTGCGCGACCAATTCGGCTTCCAACTGCTGATGGACGCCTGCGGCGCCGACTACCCGGACCGCGCCGAGCGGTTCGAAGTTGTCTATCACCTGCTGTCGCTGACCCGCGCCGCGCGTGTGCGCGTCAAGGTCTCGACCGATGAGGTGAAGCCGGTTCCCAGCGTAACGTCCGTCTATCCGTCGGCCGGCTGGTTCGAGCGCGAAGCCTTCGACATGTACGGCATGATCTTCTCGGGCCACCCCGACATGCGCCGCATCCTGACCGACTACGGCTTCCAGGGGCACCCGCTGCGCAAGGACTTCCCGATGACGGGCTATGTCGAGGTCCGCTACGACGAAGAGCAGAAACGCGTGGTCTATGAGCCGGTGAAGCTGGCCCAGGAATATCGCAACTTCGACTTCCTCTCTCCGTGGGAAGGCGCTGAATACCCCGCTCCGGTCCTGCCGGGCGACGAGAAGGCGGGAGCCAAGTAATGGCTGTTGGCGAGAACACTCCGGCGACGGCCGCCCCCAAGGCGATCGACCCGTTCGAGGACTATGAAGACGGCCTGACCCCGCATGCGCGGGCGATGGACGACCGCAAGTTCACCATCAACTTCGGCCCGCAACACCCCGCCGCGCACGGCGTGCTGCGTCTGGTGCTGGAGCTGGACGGCGAGCTGGTGACGCGCGTCGACCCGCATATCGGCTTGCTGCACCGCGGCACCGAGAAGCTGATGGAGGCGCGCACCTACCTCCAGAACATCCCCTATCTGGACCGGCTGGACTACGTCTCGCCGATGAACCAGGAGCACGCCTTCTGCCTGGCCATCGAGCGCCTGCTGGAACTGGACGTGCCGTATCGCGGCCAGCTGATCCGGGTCCTGTACTCGGAAATGGGCCGTATCCTGAACCACCTGCTGAACACGACCATGCAAGCCATGGACGTGGGCGCCCTGACCCCGCCGCTGTGGGGCCACGAAGAGCGCGAGAAGCTGATGGTCTTCTACGAGCGGGCCTGCGGCGCGCGTCTGCACGCCAACTACTTCCGTCCCGGCGGCGTCCATCAGGACCTGACGCCGGAACTGGTCGACGACATTGGCCGCTGGTGCGCCGAGTTCCCGGCCAAGCTGGCGGACATCGAGAGCCTGGTCACCGAGAACCGCATCTTCAAGCAGCGCAACGTCGACATCGGCGTGGTGTCCAAGGAACAGGCTCTGGCCTGGGGCTTCTCGGGCGTCATGCTGCGCGGCTCGGACATCGCCTGGGACCTGCGCAAGGCCACGCCTTACGACTGCTATGCGGACCTCGAGTTCGACATTGCTGTCGGCAAGAACGGCGACTGCTGGGACCGCTATCTCTGCCGCATCGAAGAGATGAAGCAGTCGGTGCGGATCATGGAGCAGTGCATCCACAAGCTGCGCAACTGCCCCGGCGAGCCGGTCCTGACCGAAAACCACAAGATCACCCCGCCGCGCCGCGGTGAGATGAAGCGTTCGATGGAAGCGCTGATCCACCACTTCAAGCTCTACACCGAGGGCTTCAAGACGCCGGAAGGCGAGGTCTATGCGGCCGTCGAAGCGCCCAAGGGCGAGTTCGGCGTCTATCTGGTGTCGGACGGCACCAACAAACCCTACCGCGTCAAGCTGTCGGCCCCGGGCTTCCGTCACCTGCAGGCGATGGACTGGATGAACACGGGCCACATGCTGGCGGACGTGTCGGCTATCCTCGGCTCGCTCGACATGGTGTTCGGAGAAGTGGACCGATGAGCGTTCGTCGCCTCGCCAAGGAACAGCCTGAATCCTTCGCCTTTTCAAAGGATACGAAGGCCAAGGCTGAGTGGTGGATCAAGAAGTACCCGGAATCGCGTCGCCAGTCGGCGGTGATCCCGATCCTGTGGCTGGTCCAGAAGCAGGAAGGCTGGGTTTCGGAACCCGCCATCCGCGCCATCGGCGAACTGTTGGGCATGGCCTACATCCGGGTGCTGGAGGTCGCGACCTTCTACACCATGTTCCAACTGGAGCCGGTTGGTAAGGCCGCCCTGATCCAGGTCTGCGGCACCACCCCCTGCATGCTGCGCGGCGCCAATGAGCTGATGCGCGTCTGCAAGGAGAAGATCGGGCCCAAGGACGAACTGTCCGCTGACGGCCGTTTCACCTGGCAGGAAGTCGAGTGCCTGGGCGCTTGCGCCAATGCACCGATGGCCCAGATCAACGACTACTACTACGAAGACCTGACGCCCGAGACGATGGCCCAGATCATCGATGACTTCGCCGCCGGCAAGTCGCCGAAGCCGGGTTCGCGCGTCGGTCGTCACACGTCCGAGCCCGAAGGCGGCGCCAGGGTTCTGACGGACCCGACGCTGTACGACGGTTCGCGCGCCAAGAAGATCAAGTCGCTGCCGAACTCCAAACCGGTCGTCGAGAAGGCTCCGGCCTGATGACGCGACCGAACCTCGACAGCGATGAGGGCAGGGCGGCCTATCGGGCCGAACTGCGCCGAGTCGGCTGGCCCCTGCGTTGGGGCGGGCTGGCCTTGATCGTCATTGCCGCGGGCATGGTGCTGGCGGTCAAGGACGGCAAGTGGCTGTCGGAAGACCTGCTGATCGTCGCCTACGGCCTGCTGGCCGCTGGCTGGGCGATGGTCGTTACGGCTATTTTCTTGCGCACCCGCCACCACAAGCGCCGTCTGGCGGAAGGACTTTAAGGGCTCATGGTCGGAATCCTCGAAGACAAGGATCGCATCTTCACCAACCTCTACGGCTTCCATGACTGGGGCCTGGAGGGTGCGAAGCAGCGCGGCGCGTGGAACGCCACCAAGGACATGCTGGACCTTGGCCGCGACTGGATCATCACCAACGTGAAGAACTCGGGCCTGCGCGGACGCGGCGGCGCCGGTTTCTCGACCGGCTTGAAGTGGTCCTTCATGCCGAAGGAAGTGAAGGATCGTCCTCACTACCTGGTCATCAACGCCGATGAATCCGAGCCCGCGACCTGCAAGGACCGCGAGATCATGCGCCATGATCCGCAACTGCTGATCGAAGGCGCCCTGATCGCCTCCTTCGCGATGCAGGCCCATGCTTGCTACATCTACCTGCGCGGCGAGTACGTGCTGGAGCGCGAGCGCATGGAAGCCGCCGTCAAGCAGGCCTATGAGGCCAAGCTGATCGGCGACAACAACGTCCATGGCTGGGACTTCCACGTCTATATCCACCACGGCGCCGGGGCCTATATCTGCGGCGAAGAGACCGCCCTGCTGGAGAGCCTCGAAGGCAAGAAGGGCCAGCCGCGCCTGAAGCCGCCGTTCCCGGCGGGCGCTGGCCTCTACGGCTGCCCGACGACCGTGAACAATGTGGAATCGATCGCCGTGGTCGGCACCATCCTGCGCCGGGGCGCAGACTGGTTCGCCAGCTTCGGCCGCCCGAACAACACCGGCACCAAGCTGATGAGCCTGTCGGGTCACGTGAACACGCCCTGCGTGGTCGAAGAGGCCATGTCGATCCCGCTGCGCCAGTTGATCGAAGATCACGGCGGCGGCGTGCGTGGCGGTTGGGGCAACCTGAAAGCCATCATCCCGGGCGGCGCCTCCTGCCCGGTCATCACGCGCGAACAGGCCGAAACCGTGCTGATGGACTTCGACTCCATGCGCGAAATGCGCTCGTCGCTGGGCACCGCCGGCGTGACCGTCATGGACGAGTCCACCGACATCGTGAAGGCGATCGCCCGCATCAGCTACTTCTTCAAGCATGAGAGCTGCGGCCAGTGCACGCCTTGCCGCGAAGGCACCGGCTGGATGTGGCGCGTGCTGGAACGCATGGCCGTGGGCGACGCCGATCCGTCGGAAATCGACCTGCTGCTCGACGTGGCCGGTCAGGTCGAAGGCCACACCATCTGCGCCCTCGGCGACGCCGCCGCCTGGCCCGTTCAGGGCCTGATCCGGCACTTCCGTCACGAGATCGAAGACCGAATTCAAACCTACCGCAGCCGCCGCGCGAACTTCGCCGGCCACGCGATCGCGGCGGAGTAATCGTATGCCTATCGCCAAGGTCAACGGCGTCGAAACCGAGTTCGAACCCGGCATGACGGTTCTGCAGGTCGCAGAACTGGCCGGGCAAGAGATCCCGCGTTTCTGCTACCACGAGCGTCTGTCCATTGCCGGCAACTGCCGGATGTGCCTGGTTGAAGTGAAGCCCGGACCGCCGAAGCCGCAGGCGTCCTGCGCCCTGCCGGCCGCTGAAGGTCAGGAAATCTTCACCGACACGCCGATGGTCAAGAAGGCCCGCGAAGGGGTGATGGAGTTCCTGCTCATCAACCACCCGCTGGATTGCCCGATCTGCGACCAGGGCGGCGAGTGTGACCTGCAAGACCAGGCTGTCGGCTATGGCCGTGACGGTTCGCGCTACGGCGAGAACAAGCGCGCGGTCGAAGAAAAGAACATGGGCCCGACGGTCAAGACGTTCATGACGCGCTGCATCCAATGCACGCGTTGCGTCCGCTTCATCACCGAAGTGGCCGGCGTTCCTGACATCGGCATGATCTCGCGCGGCGAAGGCGCCGAGATCACGACCTATCTGGAAAAGAACATCGACAGCGAGCTGTCGGGCAACGTCAACGACCTGTGCCCGGTGGGCGCCCTGACGCACCGCCCGTGGCAGTACCACTATCGCCCGTGGGAGCTGAAGAAGACCGAGACCATCGACGTCATGGACGCCCTGGGCTCGAACATCCGCGCCGACGCGCGCGGCGCCGAGGTCATGCGCGTGCTGCCGCGCGTGAACGAGGGCATTAACGAGGAGTGGTTGTCGGACAAGAGCCGCTACGCCGTCGATGGTCTGCAAGCCCGTCGCCTCGACCGCCCGTGGGTGCGTGAAAACGGCAAGCTGCGCGTCGCCTCGTGGGACGAGGCGCTGGCCGCGGTCGCCACCAAGATCAAGTCGGCTTCGGCTGACCGCATCGGCGTCATCGCCGGCGACCTGCAGGACGCCGAGTCGATGAAGGCGACGCTGGACCTGTTCCGCGCCCTGGGCTCGGCCAACACCGACTGCCGTCAGGACGGCGCCGCGATCGGGCAGGGGGCTCGTGAGGGCTGGCTGTTCAACTCCGGCCTGCAAGGCATTGAAAACGCAGACGCCATCCTGATCGTCGGGGCCAACCCGCGCACGGAAGCGCCGCTGCTGAACACGCGTCTGCGCAAAGTTTGGCTGAAGGGCGCCGCCGAGATCGGCGTCATCGGCGAGCAGGTCGACCTGACCTATGACTACAACTACCTGGGCGCCGGTTCGAAGACCCTGGGCAAGCTGCCCAAGGCGGCTGTCGACTTCCTGACCAAGGCCGAACGCCCGGCGATCATCGTCGGCGCGGGCGCCCTGATCGGCGACACCGGCGCGGCTGTGCTGAACGCCCTGGGCGCGCTGGCCAAGAAGGTCGGCGTGGTCAAGGACGGCTGGAACGGCTTCAACGTCCTGCACACCGCAGCGGCGCGCGTCGGCGGTCTGGACATGGGCTTCGTTCCCGCTGACGGCGGTCTGGACGTCGCCGGCATGCTGAAGCCGGGCGCGCTGGACGTGCTGTTCCTGCTGGGCGCCGATGAGGTCAACGCCTCCGCCTCGGACGCCTTCCGCGTCTATCTGGGTTCGCATGGCGACCGTGGCGCGCACGGCGCCGACGTCATCCTGCCGGGCGCCGCCTATACCGAGAAGTCGGGCCTGTACGTGAACACCGAGGGCCGGGTGCAGATGGCCGAACGCGTCGTCTTCCCCAAGGGCGAGGCCAAGGAAGATTGGGCCATCATCCGCGCCCTGTCGGAACGGGTCGGCTGCAAGCTGCCGTTCGACACCCTGGAGCAGCTGCGCGCCAAGCTGATGGGCGACCATCCGACCTTTGGCCGCATCGACTATCTGGCCCCGGCGGCGTCGTTCGACGTGGCGGCCTTGGGCGCCAAAGGCGATCTGGGCGACGTCGCCTTCGTCTCGACCATCGTCGATCCCTACCTGACCAACCCGATCGCGCGCGCCAGCGAAACCATGGCCGAGCTGTCCGCCGAGCGGACTGCCCCGGTCGTTCTGGCGGCGGAGTAAATCATGGACGCTGCGACCTCCTTCTGGGCCACCCCCCTCGGCTGGACCCTCGCCACCCTCGGCGGCATTCTGATCGTCACGGTCGGGATTCTGATCTCGCTGGCCTTCCTGCTGCTGGCGGACCGCAAGATCTGGGCCGGCGTGCAGATGCGCAAAGGCCCCAACGTGGTCGGCCCCTTCGGCCTGCTGCAGTCCTTCGCCGACTTCTTCAAGTTCGTGCTCAAGGAAATTGTCGTCCCGTCGGGTTCCGACAAGGTCGTCTTCCTGGCCGCGCCGCTGATCACCTTCATCCTGGCCTTCATCGCCTGGGCCGTGATCCCGTTCGCGCCGGGCTGGGTGATCTCGGACCTGAACGTCGGCATTCTTTACATCCTGGCGATCAGCTCGCTGGGCGTTTACGGCATCATCATGGGCGGCTGGGCTTCGAACTCGAAGTACCCGTTCCTGGGTTCGCTGCGTTCGGCGGCGCAGATGGTGTCCTATGAGGTCTCGATGGGCCTGGTCATCATCAACGTCATCCTGCTGGCCGGGACGATGAACCTGACCGAGATCGTCACCCAGCAGACCGGGTGGATCTGGAACTGGAACATGTTCGGCGGCGGCCTGGACACCCTGCCGACCATCGTGGTCATGATCCCGATGACGATCGTCTTCTTTATCTCGGCCCTGGCCGAGACCAACCGCCCGCCCTTCGACCTTCCCGAAGCAGAGTCGGAACTGGTGGCCGGTTATCAGGTCGAATATTCGTCGACCCCCTACCTGCTGTTCATGATCGGCGAATACGCCAACATCGTCTTCATGTGCGCCATGATCAGCCTGCTGTTCTGCGGCGGCTGGAACCCGGGCTTCCCGACCGACTTCCTCGACAGCTGGCCGACCTTCCTGGCCAACCTGTTCTACTTCCTGGTTCTGGCGACCAAGATCGTCTTCTGGTTCTTCATGATCGCCCTGACCAAGGCCTTCGTGCCGCGCTACCGCTACGATCAGCTGATGCGCCTGGGCTGGAAGATCTTCCTGCCGACGTCGCTGATCGCCGTGGTGGCCGTGGCGGCCTGGCGCGTCTTCGCGGTAGGTGCGTGATGGGCGTGCGCGCCACAGCACTGATCGGCCTGGTTCTCCTGGGCGCGGCCGGCGGTTGCGCTGCGTATGAGGCCGAGCCCGTCTCGGTCTATCAATGGGAACGCAAGGTAGAGCGAATTCAGCGTGAAGACGCTGAACGTGCGCGCCTGTGCGGAACCCTCGACAAGGAAAGCGCGCGCTATGAACGCGAGTGCGCCGGAGTGAAATCGTAATGCTGACCCGTATCGTTCAGGCGGCCAAGGGCGCGATGCTGACCGACGTGTTCGGCGCCGTCGGCCTGTCGATGAAGTACATGATGAAGCCGAAGGCGACGGTGAACTATCCGTTCGAGCGCAACCCGCAGTCGCCGCGCTTCCGTGGCGAACACGCGCTGCGCCGCTATCCCAACGGTGAAGAACGCTGCATCGCCTGCAAGCTGTGCGAGGCCATCTGCCCGGCGCAAGCCATCACCATCGAGGCCGAACCGCGCGCCGACGGCAGCCGCCGCACGACGCGTTACGACATCGACATGGTCAAGTGCATCTACTGCGGCCTGTGCCAGGAGGCCTGCCCGGTGGACGCCATCGTCGAGGGACCGAACAGCGAGTTCGCCACCGAGACGCGCGAAGAACTGCTCTATGACAAGGCCCGTTTGCTGGACAACGGCGACCGCTGGGAACGGCTGATCGCGAAGAATCTGGAACTCGACGCTCCGTATCGCTAAACCGAGCCGCGATTCCGCCATGGGATCGCAGCGCAAGATTTTGAAGGGGGCTTTGTCCCACCCATGCTGCAAGGCATAGCGTTTTATCTTCTGGCGACGGTCGCCGTGGTTTCGGGCCTTCTGGTCGTGACCGCGCGCAATCCCGTGCACTCCGTCCTGTGGCTGATCCTCAGCTTCTTCTCGGCCGCCGGCCTGTTCGTCCTGCTGGGCGCAGAGTTCCTGGCCATGCTGCTGGTGGTCGTCTACGTCGGCGCCGTCGCGGTGCTGTTCCTGTTCGTGGTCATGATGCTGGACGTCGACTTCGTCCGCCTCCGCGAAGGCTACGCCCGCTACCTGCCGTTGGCCGCCATCGTGGCCGGGGTGCTGCTGGCCGAGATGATCATGGTGTCGATCACCGTGGTGCAGGGCGGTGCGGCCAAGGCCTCCATCGCCCCCGTGGTCGCCACGGCTGACGCCACCAACATCGAGGCGATCGGTCGCGTGCTCTATACGGACTACGTCTACTTCTTCCAGGCTGCGGGCATCGTGCTGCTGATCGCCATGATCGGCGCCATCGTCCTGACCCTGCGTCATCGTCCCGGCGTCCGTCGTCAGGACCTGGCCGCCCAGGCCAACCGCGAACGGGCCAAGGCCGTCGAGGTCAAGTCGGTCGCCACCGGCCAGGGCGTCACCCCCGAGGAGCTTCTGTGATGGACATCTCGCTCCAGCACTATCTGGCGGTCGCCGCCATGCTGTTCACCATCGGGGTGTTCGGCATCTTCGTGAACCGCAAGAACGTCATCATCATCCTGATGTCGGTCGAGCTGATCCTGCTCGCGGTGAACATCAACTTCGTCGCCTTCTCGACCTATCTCAACGACGTGTCGGGTCAGCTGATGGCCATGTTCGTCCTGACCGTCGCCGCGGCTGAAGCCGCTGTCGGTCTGGCGATCCTTGTGACCTTCTTCCGTAACCGCGGCGACATCGCGGTTGACGACGCCTCCGTGATGAAGGGCTGATCGGAACGTGACTATCCAGACTCTCGTCACTCTTGGCGTCTTCGCCCCCCTGCTGGGGGCGATGATCGCTGGCTTCTTCGGTCGCAGGATCGGGAACATCGCCTCGCAGTCGGTCACGACCGGCCTGCTGTTCTTCTCGTGCGCGGTCTCGTGGATCGTGTTCAGCCAGTGGACCTGGGGCGGGCTCGAAGCCTTCACCGTCCACATCGCGCCCTTCATCCACGTCGGCGACTTCCAGTCGAACTGGTCGATCCGCGTGGACGCCATGTCGGCCACCATGCTGATCGTGGTGACGACGGTGTCGTCGCTGGTTCACCTCTATTCCTGGGGCTACATGGCCGAGGACGACAGCCGTCCTCGCTTCTTCGCCTACCTGTCGCTGTTCACCTTCATGATGCTGGCGCTGGTGACGGCCGCCGACTTCCTGCAGATGTTTTTCGGCTGGGAAGGCGTGGGTCTGGCCTCCTATCTGCTGATCGGTTTCTGGTACAAGAAGTCCACGGCCTCGGCCGCCGCCATCAAGGCCTTCGTGGTCAACCGCGTCGGCGACTTCGGCTTCCTGCTGGGCATGATGACCATCTTCTGGATGTTCGGCACGATCCAGTTCGCCGAGCTGTTCCCGCAGATCGCCGGCAAGGTCGGCTCGGGCTGGGAATTCCTGGGCCACACCTGGTCGGCCCTCGATCTGGCCGGTCTGCTGCTGTTCATCGGCGCCATGGGCAAGTCGGCCCAGTTCTTCCTGCACACCTGGCTGCCGGACGCCATGGAAGGCCCGACGCCTGTTTCGGCCCTGATCCACGCGGCGACCATGGTCACCGCCGGCGTCTATATGGTCTGCCTGCTGTCGCCTCTGTATGAGCACGCGCCGACGGCGTCGCTGTTCATCGCCATCATCGGCGGCATCACGGCCATCTTCGCCGCGACCGTCGGCATGATGCAGAACGATATCAAGCGCGTGATCGCCTACTCGACCTGTTCGCAACTGGGCTACATGTTCTTCGCCGCTGGCGTGGGCGCCTATCAGCCCGCCATGTTCCACCTGTTCACGCACGCCTTCTTCAAGGCGCTGCTGTTCCTGGGCGCCGGTTCGGTGATCCACGGCATGCACCACGAGCAGGACATGCGGAAGATGGGCGGCCTGTGGAAGCTGCTGCCCGTGACCTATGCGGTCATGATGATCGGCACCATCGCCATCACCGGCCTGGGTCTGCCCGGCGTCGGCGGCTTCGCCGGCTTCTACTCCAAGGACTCCATCATCGAGAGCGCCTATGCGGCGGCGACGTCGGGCCACTCGGCTGCGGGCATGTTCGCCTTCGTCATCGGCATCTCGGCGGCCCTGCTGACGGCCTACTACTCGTGGCGCCTGGTCTTCATGACCTTCCACGGCACGGCCAAGTGGAAGGACGACGGTCATCACGCCGCCGACGACCACGCTTCGCACGCCCAGCTGGAGACCCACTCCGAGCCGCTCGACGGTGATGACCATGCGCACGACGACCACCACCATGGTCCGCTGTCGCCGCATGAGAGCCCGGCGCCCATGGTCCTGCCGCTGCTGGTGCTGTCGATCGGCGCCGTGTTCGCGGGCATGATCTTCGCCCCGCACTTCATCGGCCACCATGAGGCCGAGTTCTGGCGCGGCGCCATCTTCGTCGGCAGCGACAACCACGTCCTGCACGAGAGCCACAACGTCCCGACCTGGGTGAAGTGGTCGCCGCTGGTCGTCACCCTGCTGGGCACCTTCGCCGCCTTCTGGATCTACGTCCTTAAGGAAGGCGTCGCCAAGCAGTGGGCCGATCGCAAGGGCCCGCTGTGGACCTTCCTCTACAACAAGTGGTTCTTCGATGAGCTCTATGACGCCGTCTTCGTGAAGGGCGCCAAGGCGATCGGCGACTTCTTCTGGAAGATCGGCGACGTGAAGATCATCGACGGCCTCGGTCCCAACGGCGCCGCCTGGGCGTCGATGAAGTCCGGTGGCTGGCTGGCCCGCTTCCAGTCCGGTTTTGTCTATTTCTATGCATTCGTGATGCTGATCGGCGTGGCTGCGTTCCTTGCCTTCGCCATCTTCACGTGGGGAGCCTGAGCCTCGTGCCTCACATTCTGAGCATCGTCACCTTCCTGCCGCTGGTCGGCGCCGGCCTGCTGCTGCTGGCCTGCCTGACGAACAAGGGCGGTCAGGACGCCGCGGCTCCGGCCGCGCGCTGGATCGCCCTGGCCACTACGCTTGTGGTGCTGGCCGTGTCCGTCCTGCTGGTCGCCCAGTTCGATCCGTCGAACCCGGCCTATCAGTTCGTTGAAAACTACGCTTGGTTCGCCGGCGCCGGTTATCACCTGGGCGTGGACGGGATCTCGATCCTGTTCGTCCTGCTGACGGCCTTCCTGATGCCGATCTGCATCATCGCCAGCTGGAAATCGATCGAGACGCGCGTCGTCGAATACATGATCGCCTTCCTGGTGCTGGAGACCCTGGTCATCGGCGTCTTCACGTCGCTGGACCTCTTCCTCTTCTACATCTTCTTCGAAGGCACTCTGGTGCCGATGTTCCTGATCATCGGCATCTGGGGCGGGGCGAACCGGATCTACGCCTCGTACAAGTTCTTCCTTTACACCCTGCTGGGGTCGGTGCTGATGCTGCTGGCCATGCTGTGGATGGCCCATGAGACGGGCACCACGAGCATCCCCGAGCTGAAGAAATACGCCTTCGACCCCGCCGTTCAGCCCCTGCTGTGGCTGGCCTTCTTCGCCTCGTTCGCGGTCAAGATGCCGATGTGGCCTGTCCACACCTGGCTGCCCGACGCCCACGTTCAGGCGCCCACGGCCGGTTCGGTCATCCTGGCCGGCATCCTGCTGAAGCTGGGCGGTTACGGCTTCATCCTGTTCAACCTGCCGATGTTCCCGGTGGCGTCGCAGATGTTTACGCCCCTGGTGCTGACCCTGTCGGTCATCGCCGTGGTCTACACCTCGCTGGTCGCCTTCCGTCAGACGGACATCAAGAAGCTGATCGCCTATTCGTCCGTCGCCCATATGGGCTTCGTGACCATGGGCATCTTCGCCGGCAACGACACCGGCGTGCAGGGCGCGGTCTTCCAGATGCTGAGCCACGGCCTGATCTCGGGCGCGCTCTTCCTCTGCGTCGGCGTCATCTATGACCGGATGCATACCCGCGAGATCGCCTTCTACGGCGGCCTGACGGCGCGTATGCCCTGGTACGCCGCCATCTTCCTGATGTTCACCATGGCCAACGTCGGCCTGCCGGGCACCTCGGGCTTCATCGGCGAAGTGCTGACGATGACCGGCGCCTATAAGGTCTCGACCTGGGCCGCCCTGATCGCCGCCTCGGGCGTCATCTTCTCGGCGGTCTATGCCCTGACGCTGTTCCGCAACGTCATGTACGGCGAGATCACGAACCCGGCGCTGAAGACCATCACGGACATCGACAAGCGCGAGCTGCTGATCTTCGTGCCGCTGATCGTGGGCACCATCTGGCTGGGTCTCTATCCCAACGCCGTCCTCGACTACACCGGGCCGACCGTTGAGGCCCTGACGACCGCCTATCGCGCAGCCATTGGCGGGTGAGAGCATAATGACTGATCTGTCTTCCGCCCTTCAACTCGCCGCCCCGGAGCTGACCCTTGCGGTCGGCGGGCTGGTGCTGCTCATGCTCGGCGCCTTCACCGGCGAGAAGTCGACGCGCCTGATCTCGGGCCTGTCGATCCTGCTGCTGGCCGCGGCCTCGGTTCTGGCCGCAGTCGGTCCGCTGGGTACGGCCTTCAACGGCGCCTATGTGGCTGATCCGCTGGCTGTTTATGGCAAGGTCGCCATCTTCCTGTCGGCGGCCGTCGCCATCGTCCTCGGTGACGGCTGGATCCACCGCAACGGCATCGCCAAGTTCGAGTACCCCGTCCTGATCGTGCTGGCCTCGGTCGGCATGTCGATGATGGCCTCGTCGGGCGACCTGATCTCGCTCTACATCGGCATCGAGATGCACTCGCTGGCCCTCTACGTCCTGGCCGCCTATCACCGCGACAACCTGAAGGCCTCGGAAGCGGGCCTGAAGTATTTCGTCCTGGGCGCCCTGTCGTCGGGCCTGCTGCTCTACGGCGCCAGCCTGATCTACGGCTTCGCCGGTTCGATGCGCTTCGTCGACATCGCCGCCTTCGCCACCGCCAACCCTGGTCCGGGCCTGATCTTCGGTCTGGTCTTCCTGATCTGCGGTCTGGCGTTCAAGGTTTCGGCCGCGCCGTTCCACATGTGGACGCCTGACGTTTATGAAGGCGCCCCGACCCCGGTCGTGGCCCTGTTCGCCACGGCGCCCAAGATCGCCGCCATGGTCCTGATCATCCGCGTCCTGGTCGAAGGCTTCGGTGTCGCGCACGCCCAGTGGGCCCAGGTCATCATCCTGATCTCGCTGATCAGCTTCGCCGTCGGTTCGTTCGGCGGTCTGATGCAGAAGGACATCCAGCGTCTGCTGGCCTATTCGTCGATCATCAACATCGGCTATGCCCTGCTGGGCGTGGCGGCGGGCACTGAAGCCGGGGTTCAGGCCACGCTGATGTTCATGACCCTTTACGTCATCGACCAGTTCGGCTTCTTCGCCGTCCTGCTGTCGCTGAGCCGCAACGGTCGTCCGATCCGCAAGATCGCCGATCTGGCCGGTCTGAAGAAGGATCGCCCGCTGATGGCGGTCGCCCTGACCGTCCTGTCCCTGTCGGCTGTCGGCATTCCGCCGATGTCGGGCTTCTGGGGCAAGTTCTTCGTCTTCGGCGCCGCCGCAGACGCGGGCTACTGGATGGCCGGCGCCGCTGGTCTGGTCGCCTCGGTCGTGGCCGGCTTCTACTACCTGCGCATCATCAAGGTGATGTGGTTCGACGCCCCGGCGACCGACGTCGCGCCGGACAAGTCGCCGCTGGAAGCCAAGTGGATCGCGCTTGCGGCCGCCGCCTTCTGCTTCCCGCTGGTGATCGTCGCTCTGACTTGGCTGGAGCCGCTGACCCGCGCCGCCGCCTCTGGCGTCGGCGTCGGGTAAGGGCGCTTGACGGCCCCGGTCCTGATCCTCGACGAAACCGACTCCACCAACGCCGAGGCGCGACGCCGCGCCGAGGCGGGCGAGCCCGGTCCTCTATGGATCACGGCGCGGCGCCAGACAGCTGGCCGTGGCCGTCGCGGACGCAAATGGGAGAGCGAGAGCGGTAATCTCGCCTCCACCCTGCTGCTGCTGACGCGGAAATCCCCCGCGGAGGCGGCGCAGTTGACCTTCGCCGCGTCGCTGGCCGTGGCGGACCTGCTGGATCGTTACGTTCCGCCGGCTCTGGTCACGATCAAATGGCCCAACGACGTGTTGCTGGACGGTCGCAAGACCTCCGGCATCCTGATCGAGTCCGGCCCCGCGCCGTCAGGCGGCCTGTGGCTGGCCGTCGGCATCGGGGTGAACCTGAGCCAGACGCCGGACGAGACCGAACGGCCCGCCACCTGCATCGCCGAGCATCTGGCCAACGGAATCGTCTCTCCGCCGTCGGTGGAAGAGGCGGCCAAGGCCCTGGCCGAGACCTTTGGTGTCTGGCTGGATCGCTGGACCACCTTGGGCTTCCAACCCATTCTTGACGCCTGGACCGCGCGGACGCCTGGTCTGCACGGCCCCTGCACGGCGCGGTTGACCCATGAGACCCTGACCGGCGTGGCTGACGGGGTCGAGGCGGACGGCTCGCTGCGCCTGAAACTGCCGGACGGATCGCTGCGGGTGATCTCGGCCGGCGACGTCTTTTTCGGAGAGGCCGCCTGATGCTGCTGGCGATCGAGCAAGGCAACACGAACACCCTGTTCGCCGTTCACGACGGCCATGAGTGGATCGCGCAATGGCGCACGGCCACCGACGCCATGCGGACGGCGGACGAATACGCCGTCTGGCTGCATCAGTTGTTCGAGATGGGCGGGGCCAAGCTGAGTTCTGGCCTGAACATGAAGGATCTGGACGGCTGCATCATCTCCAGCGTGGTGCCGCAGTCGATCTTCAACCTGCGCAACCTGGCGCGGCGCTACATCCACGTCGAACCTCTGGTGATCGGCGAGAACGTCAACCTCGGCATCGAGGTGCGCATTCCCAAGCCCAGCGAGGCCGGGGCGGACCGTCTGGTCAACGCCATCGGCGCCCTCCAGGTCTATGAGGGCGACCTGCTGCTGATCGACAGCGGCACCGCCACGACCTTCGACGTGGTGTCCGGCGGGGCCGAGCGGGGGCAGGGCGCCTTCGAGGGCGGACTGATTGCGCCCGGCATCAACCTGTCGCTGCAGGCTCTTCACGAAGCGGCGGCCAAGCTGCCGCGCATCGCCATTCAACGCCCCGATGTCGTCATCGGGCGCGATACCGTCACCTCCATGCAATCCGGCGTCTTCTGGGGTTATATCGCCCTGATCGAAGGCCTGGTGGACCGCATCAAGACCGAGTGGGGCAAGCCCATGACGGTCGTCGGCACCGGCGGCGTCGCCTCCCTCTTTGAGGGTTCAACCCAATCAATCGACCGGTTCGATCCGGACCTGACTATCCGCGGCCTACTCGAAATCTGGCGGCGGAATACCCACCTCTAGGGACACATGACAAAGAAAACTCAAAACGACGAACTCGTCTTCCTGCCGCTGGGCGGCTCGAACGAGATCGGCATGAACCTGAACGCCTATGGCTTTGGCCCGGCGCACGACCGCAAGTGGATCCTCGTCGACGTCGGCGTGACCTTCGGCGACCCGTCCACGCCCGGCGTGGATGTGATCGTGCCCGATCCCTCCTTCCTGGAAGGCGAGAACATCCTGGGCATCGTGCTGACGCACGCCCACGAAGACCATATCGGCGCCCTGGGCTGGCTGTGGCCGCGCATTCAGGCGCCGCTCTATGCTACGCCCTTCACCGCCTATCTGATCCGCGAGAAGCTGCGCGACGCCAATATTCTGGATCAGGTCGAGCTGAACGAGATCCCGCTGGGCGGGGACCTGAACCTGGGTCCGTTCGACGTGACCTTCGTCACCATCACCCACTCGATCGCCGAGCCGAACGGCCTGGCTATCAAGACCCCGTTGGGCACGGTCCTGCACACCGGCGACTGGAAGATCGACAATGATCCGGTCGTGGGCGAGCGCACCGACGTCGAGACGATCAAGCGTCTCGGCGACGAGGGCGTGCTGGCCATGGTGTGCGACAGCACCAACGTCTTCGTGGACGGCGTGGCCGGCTCCGAAGGCGATGTGAAGGTGGCCATGGCCGACCTGATCAAGGACCTGAAGGGCCGCGTCGCCGTGGGTTGCTTCGCCTCCAACGTCGCCCGTATGGACAGCGTCATTCGCGCCGCCGAGGCCGCTGGCCGTCGCGTGGCCCTGGCCGGGCGGTCGATGCACCGCATCAGCGCCGCCGCCAAGTCGGTCGGGATGCTGAGCGACGTGAAGCCCTTCCTGTCGGAACAGGAGGCCCGCGTCTGGCCCGCCGACGAGATTCTCTATCTCTGCACCGGCAGCCAGGGCGAGGTCCGTGCGGCCCTGTCGCGCGTGGCCGAGGGTACGCACCCCTTCATCAAGCTGGGCAAGGGCGACCACTGCATCTTCTCGTCGCGTGTCATCCCGGGCAACGAGCTGTCGATCGGTCGTCTGCAGGACAAGATGGCCGACCGGGGCGTGCGCCTCTACACCGAGAAGGACCATCCGGGCATCCACGTCTCGGGCCACCCGTGCCGTGACGAACTGCGCGAGATGTACAGCTGGGCCCGTCCGCAGATCGCGGTGCCGACCCACGGCATGCGCCGTCACCTGATGGAACACGCCAACCTGGCCAAGGACATGCAGGTCCCCGAAACCGTGACGCCGCGCAACGGCGACATGGTGCGTCTGGCCCCCGGACCCGCCGCGATCATCGACGAAGTGCCCTCGGGCCGTCTGTTCGTCGACGGCGGCATGCTGGTCGAAGAGGCGGGCGAGGCCCTGCGCGAGCGCCGGCACGCGGCCTCCAACGGCGTCCTGGTCGTCAGCTTCGCCATGGACAAGCGCGGCAAGATCGTCAGCGACATCGACGTGCGCGGCATCGGTCTGCCGGGCGACGAGGACCGTCCTCTGGGCGACATCCTCGACGATCTGGCCGAGCGCGCCGAACAGGCGGTTCGCAAGCTGAAGGGCGAGGCGCTGGACGATGAACTGGTGGTCGAACAGGCCGTCAGCCGCGTGCTGAAGAAGGCCAGCCAGCAGATCTGGGATCGCCGTCCCATCGTCGAAACCGTGATCCTGCATCTGTAATGACGGACCGGCTCTATCTGCTGAACGCCGACTGGTTCGACGAGCAGGGCGGGCCCTGGTATTGCCCGCCCGGCGCCCGGATCGAGGGCGTGCTCGGCCTCTATCCGCGCCTGCGCGAGCAGGTTCAGGTCACGCATCTGGACCACCCCCGTCCTCGCGCCGCCGTGGTGGCCGAGGTGGGGGAGGCCAACCAGAGCTGCCCCCTGCTGGTGCTGGACGGCGAGTTCGACTGGCCCGACGCCCAGGTCAGCGCAGAGACCGGCGCCCGGTTCTTGCAGGACGACGACATCCTGCCCTACTGGGCGGCGCGCTACGGGATCGGGCGACCGCACCCGTAAATAGGGTTCTTTTCCTCCCCACGTGTGGGGAGGGGGATCACGAAGTGGTGGAGGGGGCGGCGCAAACCTTAGCCGTCGTGTCGCCCCCTCCGTCTCGTCGGCTGCGCCGCCGATCCACCTCCCCATGAAATGGGGAGGAAAGGACGAACTCAGCGCTACAGCGTGACCTTGCGATAATTTTCCTTGTCCAGATTGCCGATCTCGACGGAAATCTGCGCCGGACCGGCATAGGGCTTCACCCCCGCCAGCAACGCCGCCTGAACGGCCTCGCCCAGCGCCGTCTTCTGCTCCTGGGTCCGTCCGGCCAGGATGCGCAGGTCGCAGTGGACCATGGCCTGGGCCGGGTCGCCGTCGGCGATGATCAGGTCGTCGCAGCGCACGATGCGGGTCTTGCAGGCCTGGGTCGTCGCCCCGACCAGGTCTACGCATAGCTGGTGGATCTCCAGCGCCAGGGCGCGCCAATCTGTCCCGTCGAAATGGGGGGAGTGTTCCAGGGTGATCTGTGGCATGAGGGCGTCCTTGTTTCGCGCCTTTCTTAGCCCGCTGCTGACGCGGGCGGAATGCGGAGGGCGCACGAACTGATGGATGGAATGCTCGATGCCTCTTGGCCCCTTTACCCTGGTGGCGCTGTATCTGACCTCCTGGTGGATCGTGCTGTTCACCATCCTGCCGCTGGGTTCGTCGAAACAGACCGAGACGCCGCCGACCGACGGCAGCCAGTGGGGCGCACCCGCTGATCCGCAGCTGAAGAAGAAATTCATCACCACGACCTGGGTGTCGGCCATCGTCTGGGCCGTCATCGTCTTCATCGTCTGGTCCGGGTGGATGCCGCTGCCTGACTTCAGCCGCGGACCTGCGCTCTAGCTTTCGCCCCATTCGCCCGGTTAACCTCGGGCCAGACTGATTTTGCAGAGATTCTCCCATGCGCCTGTCGCGCTTTTTCCTGCCGACCCTCAAAGAAGCCCCCTCCGACGCCCAGATCGTGTCGCACCAGCTGATGCTGCGCGCCGGGATGATCAAACAGGAGGCCGCCGGCATCTACGCCTGGCTGCCGCTGGGACTGCGCGTCCTGCGCAAGATCGAAGGGATTGTGCGTCAGGAGCAGGAGCGGGCAGGGGCGGTCGAACTGCTGATGCCGACGCTGCAACTGGCCGACCTGTGGCGTGAGAGCGGCCGCTACGACGCCTATGGCCCCGAGATGCTGCGCATCACCGACCGTCATGAGCGCGAGCTGCTGTACGGACCGACCAACGAGGAAATGGTCACGGATATCTTCCGGGCCTATGTGAAGTCGTACAAGGCCCTGCCGCTGAACCTCTTCCACATCCAGTGGAAGTTCCGCGACGAGCGCCGTCCGCGCTTCGGCGTCATGCGCGGCCGCGAGTTCCTGATGAAGGACGCCTATTCCTTCGATCTGGACGAGGCCTCGGCCCGCATCGCCTACAAGCGCATGTTTGCCGCCTACCTGAACACCTTCTCGCGTCTGGGCCTGAAGGCGGTGCCGATGCGCGCCGACACCGGCCCCATCGGCGGCGACCTGAGCCACGAGTTCATCGTCCTGGCCGAGACCGGCGAGAGCGAGGTCTTCTGCGACCGCAAGCTAGTCGAGATGGATGCGCCCGGCCACAACCTCAGCGTCGAGCAGCTGGAAGGCGTCTTCAACGAGCGCACGGCCCTCTACGCCGCGACTGAGGAAATGCACGACGCGGCCCAGTTCGAGGCCCAGACCGCCGAGGGCGACCGCCTGTCGGCGCGCGGCATCGAGGTCGGCCACATCTTCTACTTCGGCACAAAATACTCGGCCCCGATGAAGGCCAAGGTCGCTGGACCCGACGGTCAGGACACCGAGGTCCACATGGGCAGCTACGGCGTCGGCGTGTCGCGTCTGATGGGCGCCATCATCGAGGCCAGCCACGACGCGGGCGGCATCATTTGGCCCGACTCTGTCGCCCCGTTCGACGTGGTGGTGATCAATCTGCGCGCCAACGACGAAGCCGTCTCAGCCGCCTGTGAAGAGGCCGTGGCCAAACTCGAAGCCTTGGGCAAGGACGTCCTCTACGACGACACCGACGAGCGTCCGGGCGGCAAGTTCGCCACCGCTGACCTGATCGGCGTGCCGTGGCAGCTGACCATCGGTCCCAAGGGTCTGGCTGACGGCGTGGTCGAACTGAAGCGCCGCGCCACCGGCGAGAAGCAAACCCTGCCGCTGGACGCCGCCCTGGAGCTGCTGACGAAATGACCGACGCCGCGACGGCCCCCGCGCCGCCTGCCGTAAAGCCTGCCGGTCCCTTCTCCGCCTGGGAGATCGGACTGGCCCTTCGCTACCTGCGCGCCAAGCGCAAGGAGGGCGGGGTCGCCCTGATCGCCATCATCAGCTTCGTCGGCATCATGCTGGCCGTGGCGGTGCTGATCAGCGTGATGAGCATCATGGCCGGCTTCCGCAGCGAACTGTTGGGGCGGATGCTGTCGTTCAACGGGCATATGTATGTTCAGGGCCCGGTCCTGACCTCTCCCGACCGCGAGGCGGCGCTGAAGCGGATTTCCGACGTGCCCGGCGTGGTCTCGGTGTCGCCGCTGACGGAATCGCCCGCCATGTTCCGCGCGGGCGGTCAGATGACGGGCGGCGTCGTCCGCGGCGTGCGTCCGCAGGATCTCGCCTCGACCAAGTTCGTCTATGACAGCCTGACGCCCGAGATGCGCGCCTCCTTCGGTCAGGGCGCCTATGGTGGCGACAACATCCTGATCGGCAAGGCTCTGGCCGACCAGATGGGTCTGAGCGTGGGCAGCGCCCTGTCTATCTATTCGCCGACCGGCGCCGACAGCGCCTTTGGCAACCTCGGCGGTCTGGAAAAGACCTATCGCGTTGGCGGCATCTTCAGCTCCGGCACCGCTGACTACGACCGCGCCTTCATCTTCATGCCGCTGGAACAGGCCCAGCTCTTCTTCGGCAAGGACGGCCTCTGGGACGTGATCGAGATGAAGGTGGCCGAGCCCGATCAGGTTGAAACCCTGCTGACGCCGGTGCAGCAGGCCGCCGGGCCGGGCAGCATCGTCACCGACTGGCGCGTGCGTCTGGCCGCCTTCTGGGGCGCCCTCAAGGTCGAGCGCGTGGCCATGAGCATCATCCTGGGTCTGGTCGTGGCCATCGCCGCCATGAACATTATTTCCGGCATTGTCATGCTGGTGAAGAACAAGACCCGCGATATCGCCATCCTGCGCACCGTGGGGGCCAGCCCCTCGTCGATCCTGCGCATCTTCTTCATATCGGGCGCGGCCATCGGCATCGGCGGCACCATCGCCGGTCTGGTGCTGGGCCTGCTGTTCTGCCTGAACATCGGCGCGATCCAGCACTTCCTCGAGGCCCTGCTGGGGGTTCAGCTGTTCAACGCCGACGTCTATATGCTGGACGCCATTCCGGCCCTGGTGGATCCGTGGGACGTGACCTGGGTCGCGGTCTTCTCCTTCTTCATGAGCTGCCTCGCCAGCCTGCCGCCGTCGTGGAACGCGTCGCGGATCGACCCGGTGGAGGCCCTGCGCTTTGAATAGTCCGCTGAACACCACGCCGACGCTTCGCCTGCGCGGGATCACCCGCACCTATCCGACCGCCTCGGGCGGGCTGACGGTGCTGAAGGGCGTCGATCTGGACATCATGCCGGGCGAGGTCGTCGGCCTGATCGGACCCTCAGGTTCGGGCAAGTCCAGCCTGCTGCACGCCGCTGGATTGCTGGAGCGTCCCACCAGCGGTCAGGTCATGATCGACGGCGAGGACGTCGGCGGTCTGGACGAGCGAGCGCGCACGCGTCTGCGTCTGTCGCGCATCGGTTTCGTCTATCAATTCCACCACCTGCTGCCGGAATTTGATGCGCGGGATAACGTGGCGCTGCCGATGCGCATCGCCGGTCATTCCGAGGCTGAGGCGCGCCGCCGGGCCGAGGCTCTGCTGACCAGCCTGGGTTTGGGCGAACGCTTCCTGCACCAACCCGCCCAGTTGTCGGGCGGCGAGCAGCAGCGCGTCGCCATCGCCCGCTCGCTGGCCAACAGCCCGCGCCTGCTGCTGGCCGACGAACCCACTGGCAATCTGGACCCGACCAATAGCCATGCGGTGTTCGAGTCCCTGCGCGAACTGGCCAAGACCACGGGCGTCGCCGCCCTGATCGCCACCCACAATATGGAGCTGGCCGGTCACATGGATCGTGTCTTCGCCCTGAAGGATGGCCATCTGGAAGAACGCGCGGCCGAGGCTCAGGCCTACTAGGCGGGCCTGTTAGCCCACGGCGGCGGCCCCCCACAGGGCGCGCAGCCTCGCGCTGCGGCCGCAGCCGATGCGATAGGCTTCGTACTGGGCCGGGTGTCGACGGGCGAAGTCCTGATGCTCTTGGCCTGCGGGCCAAAACCGCATCGCCGGATAGACCGGGGTGATGAAGGGTCTTGTCGCCTTGGCCCCCAGCGCCGTTTGCGCCGCTGCGCGCGACGCCTGGGCCGTGGCGGTCTGGGCCTCGGTGGCATAGACCGCTGTGACATAGGACGGACCCTGATCGCAGACCTGTCCTGTGGGATCAGTCGGGTCGATGGTGCGCCAGTAGCGATCGACCAGGGTGCGGTAGCTGAACACGGCGGGATCAAACGTCACCAGCACCGCCTCGCGATAGCCGGTGCCGCCACGCACGACGCGTTCATAGGTGGGGTTGGGCGCCGTGCCGCCGACGAAGCCCGACACCGCCGAACGCACGCCAGGCAGGCCGTCGAACGCCTTTTCTTCGGTCCAGAAGCAGCCGCCGGCGAAGATGGCGGTCTGATAGCCTGGCGGGGCCGGCTCCAGCGCGGCGGCCTTCACCGGCGCTTCGCCCGGCGAGCAGGCCGCAGCCAATATCAGGACAATCAGAGGCGGCAGACGCGACATGACAGGCTCCCGGTCATTCTCCCCTCGGTACGAACGATATGGGAAGACGGATGGCTTTGCACAGCGAGCCGCTTGCAATGAGAACAAAGGGGGAATATAGAACGTTTCAGGAACACGCTAACTGGGGATAAGCCGATGTCGCGTTGGGTGAGGGATATGCTGTCGCTTGCGTCGTGCGGCGGCTTCGTCTGGATGATCTGGCAGGCGTCTTTCCTGGTGACGTGATCGCCGCATCGACTCCCTGCATGATCAAACTTCGGCCGCGCGGCGGTCGGACATGAGAGGTCTCGGCAGCCGGGACCAGCGGAGTTTGTATTGACGGAAGCGGCCAACAGTCAGGGTTTTGTCCATCTGCGGGTCCGCAGCGCCTATTCCCTGCTGGAAGGGGCGATTAAGGCCGGCAAGATCGGCAAGATGGCCGCAGACGCGGGAATGCCGGCGGTCGGCGTTGCTGACCGCGCCAACCTGTTCGGCGCGCTGGAGTTCAGCCAGACCGCCAAGGACGCCGGGGTTCAACCCATCGTCGCCTGCGCCCTGCCGGTTCTGGGCATCGGCGGCCAGGTCGCCGAGCGTTGGGCCAAGACCCCGACCGTCGTGTTGCTGGTCCAGAACGAGCAGGGCTGGCTCAATTTGTGCGCCCTGTCGTCCGCTGCTTACCTCGACGCTGGCGAGATGTCCGAGCCAGGCGTGCCCTGGTCGCAGGTTGTGGATAAGTCCGAGGGGCTGATCCTGCTGTCAGGCGGTCCGGACGGCCCGATCGACCCCCTGTTCGTCCAGAACAAACATGGTGATGCGCTGTCTTCTCTTGAGGAGATGAAACGCGTCTTTGGTGATCGTTTCTACGTCGAGTTGCAGCGCCACGGTCTGCCGCAGGAGCCGATCGCTGAGGCGGGGCTGGTGGAATGGGCTTACGCGCATGACGTGCCTCTGGTCGCCACCAACGACGTCTATTACGCCAAGGCGGCGCAGGCGAAGTCGCATGACGCCCTGTTGTGCATCTCTGACGGGGCCTTCACCGGCCAGGAAGACCGGCGCCGCATCACCGGGGAACACTGGTTCAAGACGGCGGAGGCCATGCGTCAGCTGTTCTCGGACCTGCCCGAGGCCTGTGACAACACCATCGACATCGCCCGCCGCTGCGCCTTCCTGGTGCCCACGCGCGCGCCCATCCTGCCGCGCTTCGACACCGGCGCCGGCCGCTCCGAGCCCGACGAACTGGCGCACCAGGCGCGCGAGGGGCTAAAGGCCCGTCTGCAACAGGTCACGCCCGCCGCCCCAGAAGAAGAATACTGGACCCGCCTCGAATGGGAGGTGGGCATCATCCAGCAGATGGGCTTCCCAGGCTACTTCCTGATCGTGGCCGACTTCATCAAATGGGCCAAGATTCACGGCATTCCGGTGGGGCCGGGGCGGGGTTCCGGCGCGGGCTCGCTGGTGGCCTGGTCGCTGACCATCACCGATCTGGACCCCTTGCGGTTCGGCCTGCTGTTCGAGCGCTTCCTGAACCCCGAACGCGTCTCCATGCCCGACTTCGACATCGACTTCTGCCAGGAGCGGCGGGAAGAGGTGATCGACTATGTGCAGGACCACTACGGCAAGGACCGGGTGGCCCAGATCATCACCTTCGGCACGCTGCAGGCGCGGGCCGTGCTGCGCGATGTCGGCCGTGTGCTGCAGATGCCGCTGGGGCAGGTGGACCGGCTCTGCAAGATGGTGCCGAACAACCCGGCCAACCCGGTCACTCTGGCCCAGGCTATTGATCTGGAGCCGCGCCTGAAGGAAGCGCGCGACGCCGAACCGGCGGTGCGGACCCTGCTGGAAACCGCGCTGGAGCTGGAGGGGCTGTACCGCAACGCCTCGACTCACGCCGCCGGCATCGTGATCGGCGACCGGCCGCTGACCGAACTGGTGCCGCTCTATCAGGATCCGCGTTCGACCATCCCCGCCAGCCAGTTCAACATGAAGTGGGTTGAGCCGGCGGGTCTGGTCAAGTTCGACTTCCTGGGCCTGAAGACCCTGACGGTGCTGGACCGGGCGCGGGAGTATCTGGAACGGCGCGGCGCGGCGCCGGAATGGAACCTGCTGCCGCTGGACGACGCGAAGACCTATGAGCTGATGGCCTCGGGCCAGACGGTCGGGGTGTTCCAGCTGGAATCCCAGGGCATGCGCGACACGCTGCGCAAGATGCGCTGCGGCTCCATCGAGGAAATCACCGCCCTGATCTCCCTTTATCGGCCGGGGCCGATGGAGATGATCGACACCTATATCGACCGAAAATTCGGCCGGGCCGAGGTGGACTATCTGCACCCGTCGCTGACCGAGGTGCTGACCGAGACCTATGGCGTCATCATCTATCAGGAACAGGTGATGAAGATCGCCCAGGTCCTGGCGGGTTACAGCTTGGGCGAAGCCGACCTTCTGCGCCGGGCCATGGGCAAGAAGAAGAAGGAGGAGATGGATTTCCAGCGCCTCCGCTTCGTCAAGGGCGCCTCCGAGAAGAACGTGCCCGAGGCCCAGTCCGGCTCCATCTTCGATCTGGTGGCCAAGTTCGCGGGTTACGGCTTCAACAAGTCGCACGCCGCCGCCTATGCGCTGATCTCGTTCCAGACGGGCTGGCTGAAGGCCAATCACCCGGTCGAGTTCTTCGCGGCCTCGATGAGTCTGGACCTGTCGAACACCGACAAGCTGGCGGTCTTCTATCAGGACTGCCGCCGCTTCGAGGTGCCGGTCCTGGCCCCGGATATCAACCGATCCTCGGCGGACTTCGACGTCCAGTGGAAGGACGGTCAGGGCAGCGTCCTCTATGCGCTCGGCGCCATCCGCAACGTGGGTCTGGAGGCGATGAAGCACGTCGTCGAGGTGCGCGAGGCGGGCGGGCCGTTCACTGACCTGTTCGACTTCCTGGAACGGGTTGATCCCAAGGCGGTCAACAAGCGGGCGCTGGAAGGCCTGGCCAAGGCGGGCGCCTTCGACAGCCTGAACCCCAACCGTCGCCAGTTGTTCGAACAGGCCGACATCCTGATCGCCTATTGCCAGAGCGTCGCCGCCGAGCGGGCCTCGTCGCAGGTCAGCCTGTTCGGGGCGGATCAGGCGGGGGCTTCGCGTCCTCGCCTGCGCAGCGTCGAACCCTGGGCCGGGCCGGACAAGCTGGATCAGGAACTGGCGGCGGTCGGCTTCTACCTGTCGGGCCACCCGCTGGAGGATCTGACGCCCGCGCTGAAACGCAAGCGCGTGACCTTTGTGGCCGAGGCGCAAGGGTTGGCCGAGGCCGGCCACGAAGCCTTCCTGATGGCCGGCGTCGTGCGTCGTCGTCAGGAGCGGGCCAGCGCCAAGAGCGGCGAGAAGTTCGCCTTCGTCACCTTTTCGGACCCGACGGGCGAGTTCGAATGCCTGTTCCCGCCGGAACAACTGCGGCGATGCCGGGATATCCTGGAGGTCGGGACCTCGGTTCTGGTCAAGGTGCGCGCCAAGTCGGCGGACGGCGAGGTGCGTTTCTTCGGCGACGACGCCAGCCGAATGGAGACCCTGCTGGACGACACCCAGATCGGGCTGCGGGTCGTGCTGTCGGCGCAGTCGGCGGACGCCGAGGCGCTGAAGGCGCGGCTGGACCGGGCGCGGGCCCAGGGCAAGGGCGGCGAGGTCTGGCTGCAGGCGACGCTGGGCGGCCGCACCGAGGTCGAGATCAAGCTGCCGGGGCGTTATCGCCTGGATGCGGCCCTGCGCGGGGCGCTGAAGTCGGCGCCGGGCGTAATCATTCTGGAGGATGCCTGATGACCGATGGTTTGGCTGTGAAGCATGCGCGCGGGACGTTCGATGTCCTCATCACCCCGGTTCAGCCGGCAGAGGGTACGGCGGCGGACGCGCCGGGCCGGATGCTGCTGGCCAAGACCTTTCACGGCGACCTGATCGGGACCGCGGTCGGGGAGATGCTGGGCGCCATGGGGCCGGATCGGTCGGGGGCCTATGTGGCGCTGGATCGGGTGCATGGCGTGATCGACGGACGGGAGGGCGCCTTCACCCTAGTGCATCGCGGTCTGATGGATCGGGGCGCACAGGAACTGCTGATCACTATCGTGCCCGGATCCGGCGCGGACGGGCTGGCAGGGATCGCCGGGGTGTTTCACCTGACGATCGCGAACGGCGTTCACCACTACGATCTGGAATACAGTCTGCCGACATCCTGAAGGAGGATCGACCATGGCCGTGCATAAGGGGTCCTGCCACTGCGGCGCGGTGGCCTATGAGGTCGAGGTCGGGCTGGAGGGCCTGGTCGAGTGCAACTGTTCGCACTGCTATCGCAAAGGCTTCGTTCTTGCCTTCGCGCCGCGCGCCGCTTTTCAGCTGACGGCGGGCGAGGGGGCCATGACCTCCTACTTCTTCAACCAACACAAGATCGACCATCGCTTCTGCAAGACCTGCGGGGTTCAGCCCTTCGGCTATGGCGTGGCGCCGGACGGGTCCGAGGTGGCGGCGATCAATGTGCGGACGCTGACCGACGTGGAGCCCTGGGACTGGACGGCGAAGCGGGTGGACGGGCGCAGGTTCTGATCAATCCGGGTCGGGGCGGAACTGCTCGC
Organism: Candidatus Brevundimonas phytovorans; assembly: GCA_029203145.1. NCBI lineage: Bacteria > Pseudomonadati > Pseudomonadota > Alphaproteobacteria > Caulobacterales > Caulobacteraceae > Brevundimonas > Candidatus Brevundimonas phytovorans. Next base: position 1,530,355 of record CP119309.1, on the reverse strand, counting down.
GCGGCGTGCCGTCGACGGCGTAGAGCCGCTCGACCGGAAGCTTGATCACAAGTCCGGTGCGCGGCAGGCGCAGATCATAGATGGCGCCCAGCAGGCCGGCCATGGGCTGGCCGACCACGCGCGCGCCCTGAGCGTGGAGACCGATGGCCAGGCCTTCGCCCATGCTGCCGGTCCAGCGTCCGACGCGGACCTCGACGGGGCCGTGATGGCGCTTGCCCGCGCGGGGCAGGACCTGTTCGACCCAGCGGCGCTCTATTCCCGTCGCGCGCGCCTCCGCGGGCAAGACGTGGATCTGGTAGGCGGCCGGGGCGTCGACGAACCAGCCCATAATCCCGCGTGCGACGATCGTATTGCCGCCGCTGGGCGTTTCGCTCAGGTCGATGACCACCAACTGATCGTCGGACGCGGTGGCCATGGCCGCGTCAAAGGCCGCGATGGCGGCTTGGTCCCCGAGGGAATCGTTCACCCGGATGACGAGGGCGTCTCGCTCAAGACGGCTTTCGACCGGGGCCTGGTCTCGCGGCGCTTTGTAGAGACTGGGCAGGTTCAGGCGGCGGGCGGTTCCGTCGGCGTCGGTGATCGTCAGGTCGCGCGGGCGGTCGCGGCGGCCGGCGGCCAGGACGCGCGCGGCGTAGCCGGCGCGGTCGCCTTCGGGCGGTAGGCCGATGTCACGCCAGAAGGCGGTGACGGCGTCGCGGGTCGTCTGATCTCCCACGGCCGTCAGTCGATCGCCCGGCTGAACGGCGGCCGCCTGGGCCGGCGAGCCCGCGCGAACGGCGGTGATGATCCAGACCCCGTCCCGCGGCTCGATCCACAGATCCGAATAGCTGGGCGTGACCGCCCAACTGTCAGCGAAGGATGAGCCGGTGATGGCGTGGTGATCAGCCAGGGCGGTCAGAGCGTGTTCCGCATAGCGCAGCAGGCCGGCCTGGTCATGAACCGCCTCGGCTTCGGCCCTCAGAATATCCGTCTCGGGAAAGGCGCCGCCGGGCAGACGTTCGACATAGGCATACTGTTCCGCGACGAGGGCGGGCAGGGACAGGGCGTCGTTCCGATAGTTGTCGGCGGTGTGATCAGGCGTCTGGGCGGCGGCGGCGGCAGCCACGATCAGGACGGCCAATGGGGCGGCGAAGAGGGTGTGGGAAATCCGCATCCGACTATCAGGCGGGGCTTCGAAAGCGCGGACAAGTTAAATCCCGATCATGTTCTCGCCCTTGCGTTTTTTCAGTGATGCGCCTAGAGAGCGCGCGCACTTCGCACGTGGGCGTGGCGCGGTCCGGGGAGACATCCCGGCCTGCACCGTTCCGAGGGACCGTCCGGTCCTTTTAATCGCTCACGCTAGGTTTGATCGGAAAAAGGACACCACGATCATGGCTCTGCCTGAATTCTCGATGCGTACGCTGCTGGAAGCCGGCGCTCACTTCGGCCACCAGACGCACCGCTGGAACCCGAAGATGGACCGCTACATCTTCGGCTCGCGCTCGAACATCCACATCATCGACCTGTCGCAGACGATGCCGCTGTTCCACCAGGCTCTGGTGGCTGTGCGCGACGTCGCCGCCAAGGGCGGCCGCGTTCTGTTCGTCGGCACCAAGCGTCAGGCTGCCGGCCCGGTGGCTGAAGCCGCCACGCGCTGCGCTCAATACTACATGAACAACCGCTGGCTCGGCGGCACGCTGACCAACTGGCGCACCGTTTCGGGCTCGATCGCCCGCCTGCGTGAACTGGAAGGCCTTCTGGCCAACGGCGGCGAAGGCCGTGTCAAGAAAGAGCTGCTGACGCTGCAGCGCGAGAAGGACAAGCTGGAACTGTCGCTGGGCGGCATCAAGGACATGGGTTCGATCCCGGACATCATGTTCGTGATCGACACCAACAAGGAAGCGATCGCGATCCAGGAAGCTCGCAAGCTGAACATCCCGATCATCGCCATCCTGGACACCAACTCGGACCCGGACGGCATCACCTACCCGGTCCCGGGCAACGACGACGCCGCCCGCGCCATCCAGACCTACTGCGACCTGATCGCCGACGCCGTCCTGGACGGCCTGGCCGCCGGCGCTTCGGCTTCGGGTATCGATCTGGGCGCTTCGGAAGCTCCGGTCGAGCCGATGCTGCGCGAAGCCGCTGCTGCTCCGGTTGAAGCCGAAGCCGCTCCGGCCGGCACGGAAGCTGTCGCCGCTGAAATGCTGGCGACTGAAGAAAAGGTCGAGGGCTAAGACGCCCTCAAGGCCCGGTCGCTGATCGGGCCTGCTGCCAAACTGACATGCGGCCGGGCTATTCAAGCCCGGCCGCTCATCTGATTTTCCAGGAGACTGAACATGGCCGAGATCACTGCCGCCCTCGTGAAGGAACTTCGCGAGCGTTCGGGCGTCGGCATGATGGACTGCAAGAAGGCGCTGGTCGAAAACGACGGCAACATCGAAGCAGCAATCGACTGGCTGCGCGCCAAGGGCCTGTCCAAGGCCGCCAAGAAGGCTGACCGCGTCGCCGCTGAAGGCCTGGTCGCCGTCGCGTCGAAGGAAGACGGCAAGGGCGAAGTCGCCGCCGCCATCGAATTCAACGCGGAAACCGACTTCGTCGCGCGTAACGACCTGTTCCAGAACGCCGCCAAGTCCTTCGCCCAACTGGGTCTGGACCACCACACGCTCGAAGCCCTCCACGGCGCCGAGCTGGAAGCGGGCAAGACGGTTCAGGACGAAGTGACCAACATGATCGCCACCATCGGCGAGAACATGCAACTGCGTCGCGCCGCCCGCCTGTCGGTGTCCGAAGGCGTCGTTTCGACCTACGTCCACAACGCTGTGTCGCCGGGCGTCGGCCGCATCGGCGTTCTGGTGGCTCTGGAAGGCGAGGGCGACAAGACCGCTCTGCGCGAACTGGGCCGCAAGATCGCCATGCACGTCGCTGCGACCGCGCCGCTGTCGCTGAACACCGACGACCTGGACCCGGCCGCCATCGAGAAGGAACGTGCTGTTCTGATCGAAAAAGCCAAGGAAGAAGGTCGTCCGGAAAACATGATCGAAAAGATCGTGGAAGGTCAGATCAACAAGTTCCAGAAGGACGTGGTGCTGTCGAAGCAGCCGTTCGTCATGGACCCGGACGTGACCATCGAACAACTGGTCGCCAACTCGGGCAAGGAACTGGGCTCCTCGAACCTCAAGCTGGCCGGCTTCGTCCGCTTGGCCCTGGGTGAAGGCGTCGAGAAGGTCGAAGTCCCCGATTTCGCGGCCGAAGTGGCCTCGATGATGGGCGGCAACTAAGATCGAAGTTTCTTCCTGAAAGGGAAGAATTTTCAAAAGGGCGCGTTCGGCTTTGATGGCCGGCGCGCCCTTCGTCTATGATGAACCGCCGATTCACCTCGCGCGGATGCCTAACCCCAGTATCCACGGACCCAGACCCATGCCCGACGCCTCTCCTGAATTCCGATACAAGCGCGTCCTGCTCAAGGTCTCGGGCGAGGTCCTGATGGGCGATCAGTCCTATGGCATCGACATGAAGACCGTCGATGTCGTGGCGGCGGCTGTCGCCCAGGTGGCGCGCGCGGGCGTCGAGATCTGCCTGGTCATCGGCGGCGGCAACATCTTCCGCGGCCTGTCCAAGGCCGCCGAGGGCATGGACCGCGCCAATGCCGACTACATGGGCATGCTGGCCACCATCATGAACGCCATGGCCATGCAGGGCGCACTGGAGAAGATCGGTGTCGATACGCGGGTCCAGAGCGCCATCCCCATGGCCGCCATCGCCGAGCCCTACATCCGTCGTCGCGCCATGCGGCACCTGGAAAAGGGCCGGGTGGTGATCTTCGCCGCCGGCGTGGGCGCGCCTTTCTTCACGACCGATTCCGGCGCGGCGCTGCGGGCCGCCGAGATGGGCTGCGACGCCTTGCTGAAGGGCACCAGCGTGGACGGCGTCTATACCGCCGACCCCAAGAAGGACCCCTCGGCCACCCGTTACGAGACGCTGACCTATCAGGAGGTCCTGGCCAAGGACCTGCGGGTCATGGACGCCTCGGCCATCGCCCTGATGCGCGACAGCGACATTCCGATCGTGGTCTTCTCGATCCAGGAAGAGGACTCGCTGCGCCGGACCCTCCGCGGCGAAGGCACCTTCACCGTCATTACCAACAAGGCCGCGTAAGCGGCTCTCGACCCGAACGACAGACCAAGGACAACCACCATGGCCAAGCCCGACCTCAAGACCTATCGCGACCGCATGGAAAAGGCCGTCGCCTCGCTGAAGGAAGACTTCGCGGGTCTGCGCACCGGCCGGGCCAACTCGGGTCTGCTGGACCCGGTTCAGGTCGAAGCCTATGGCTCCAACTCCCCGCTGAGCGCCGTGGCCGCCATCAGCGTGCCGGAGCCGCGTATGATCTCGGTCAATGTCTGGGACAAGGGCATGGTCGGACCCGTCGAGAAGGCCATTCGCGCCGCCGGCCTGGGTCTGAACCCGATCGTGGACGGCCAGACCCTGCGTATCCCGGTGCCGCCGCTGACCGAAGAACGCCGCAAGGATCTGGTCAAGCTGGCCGGCAAGTACGCCGAGCAGCAGAAGATCGCTGTTCGCAACGTGCGCCGCGACGCCAACGACGACCTGAAAAAGGCTGAAAAGGCGACCGAGATCAGCCAGGACGAACAGAAGAAGATGGAAACCGAGGTCCAGAAGGACACCGACGCCGCCATCAAGAAGATCGACGAGGCCTTGAAGGTCAAGGAAGTCGAGATCATGCAGGTCTGACGCAGAGCGCGTCAGGAGGGATTGCAGCAATGTCGGCCGAGACCGTCGCCACGGCGCCTGAAAAGGGGCCTCGTCACGTCGCCCTGATCATGGACGGCAACGGTCGCTGGGCCGAGCGTCGCGGTCTGCCGCGCGTCATGGGCCACCGCGAGGGCGTCCAGGCGCTGCGTCGCACGATCAAGGCGGCGCCGGACTTCGGCATTCGCTGCCTGACGGTGTTCGGCTTCTCGACCGAGAACTGGAGCCGCCCCGCGGACGAGGTTTCGGACCTGATGGGCCTGGTCCGGGCCTTTGTCGGCAGCGACCTGAAACGGCTGGAGGCGGGGGGCGTGCGTATCCGTATCCTGGGCCGTCGCAAGGGTCTGCCGGCCGACATCGCCGCCATCGTCGACCGCGCCGAGGCGCAGACGGCCCACAACGACGGCTTTCTGTTGCAGGTGGCCTTCAACTATGGCGGCCGCGCCGATCTGGTCGACGCGGCGCAGCAGCTGGTCGATCAGGCGCGGGCCGGACAGTTCGTCGGCGATGTGACCGAGGATGATCTGGGGGCTGGCCTGTCGACGGCGGGGGCGCCGCCGGTCGATCTGATCGTGCGAACATCGGGCGAACAGCGGCTGTCCAACTTCCTGCTGTGGGAAGCGGCCTACGCCGAACTGGTTTTTCAGGACATTCTCTGGCCTGACTACGGTGCAGAGGCGCTGGGCGAGGCGGTGTCCCTCTATGGTGGTCGCGAGCGGCGCTATGGCGGCCGCGACGCCCTGCCGGAAGTGGCGTCAGTGAAGGCGGCGGCGAACTGATGGCTTTGAAAATAGGCGACATCGGCCTGAGAGCGGCCTCGGCCGTGGTCCTGGCGCCGGCGGCGGTCCTGGCCACCTGGGCCGGCGGCGGCTGGTTCTGCGCCCTGGTGGTGGCGGCCTGCGGCCTGCTGGCGTTCGAGTGGGCGCGAATGAGCGCGCCGCGGTTCTGGCGTTCGGTGGGAGCGGCGGTCGCGCTGGCGCTGATCATCGCCGTGGTGGCTGCGCACATCGGGCAGATGTCGCTGGCCCTCATCCTGCTGGTCTTCGGCGCGCTGGCGGCGGGCCTGTTCGCCCGCTCGCGCGGCGGCGAGGCGCTGGACGCCGCCTATGGCGTTCTCTACCTCGGCTGGCCCTGCGTCCTCCTGATCTGGCTGCGCGACCTCAACGACGCCCAGGGCCTCTACTGGACGGTGCTGGTCTTCGCCGTGGCCTGGGCGTCCGACATCCTGGCCTATCTGGTCGGCAGCGCCGTGGGCGGGCCCAAGCTGTGGCCGCGCTTTTCGCCCAACAAGACCTGGTCCGGGTTCATCGGCGGCCTGATCGCCGGGATGATCGCCGGCGCCGCCATGGCCGGCTGGCTGGAAATGGGCCGTCTGAACATCTTCTGGGGCGGCGTGCTCGGCCTCGCCGCAGCCCTGGCCACGATGGCCGGGGACCTCTGGGAATCGGCCTTGAAGCGCCGCTTTGGCGTCAAGGATGCGGGCAACATCATTCCAGGCCACGGCGGCCTGCTGGACCGGGTGGACGGCCTGATGTTCGCGGTCGTGGTCGTGGCGGCGGGCCGCGTGATCGTCCTGATGCTGGGGCAGGGGACATGATCACCCGCAAGGTCAGCGTGCTGGGTTCGACCGGCTCGGTCGGCACTTCGACGCTGGACCTGATGGATCAGGCCGAGAAGGCGGGCTCCGGCGCGTTTCAGGTCGAGGTTCTGACCGGCGGGAACAATATCGCCCGTCTGGCCGAACAGGCTCGGCGCTGGCGGCCCAGGCTGGCGGTGACGGCTGATCCAGCGCGCCTGTCGGAACTGCGCGACGCGCTGGCCGGAACCGAGATCGATATCGCCGCTGGGCCCGAAGCCATCGTCGAGGCGGCGACGCGGCCCGTGGACTGGGTCATGGCCTCCATCGTGGGGGCGGCTGGACTGCGCTCGGCCTGGGCGGCCGCCGGCACCGGCGCGACCCTGGCCCTGGCCAACAAGGAAAGCCTGGTCTGCTGCGGTCCGGCCCTGATCGAGCGGGTCAAGCGCAGCGGCGGCAAGCTGATTCCCGTCGACTCCGAGCACTCCGCCATCTTCCAGGTGTTTCCTGCAGAGGCGCCCGAGCAGGTGGCCAAGCTGGTGCTGACCGCCTCGGGCGGGCCGTTCCGGACTCTGCCGCGCGAGGCCATGGGCCGCATCACGCCGGAACAGGCTGTGGCTCACCCGAACTGGAGCATGGGCGCCAAGATCTCGGTCGACAGCGCCACCATGGCAAACAAGGGTCTGGAACTGATCGAGGCCGCCTATCTGTTCGGCATGGGCGGTGACCGGATCGATGTCGTGGTCCACCCTGAATCAATCATCCACAGCCTTGTGGAATATGTGGATGGTTCGACCCTGGCCCAGATGGGGCCGCCGGATATGAAGACGCCGATCGCCTGCGCTCTGGCCTGGCCTGACCGTATGGCCTGGCCCGCGCCCAGGCTGGACCTTGCAGCGCTGGGCCGTCTGACCTTTGAGGCGCCCGATATGGCGCGCTTTCCCGCGCTCAAGCTGGCGCGAGAGGCTCTGGCGGCGGGGGGCGTGGCGCCCATCGTCTTCAACGCGGCGAACGAGGTCGCGGCCCTGGCCTTCCTTGACCGCCGGCTGGGCTTTCTCAATATTGCCGCAGTCGTCGCCGACACCTTGGAGCGCGCGACGATTTCGGGGGTGAGTTCCGGTTCCGACGACGCCTGTGACGCGGCCTTGGCCGTTGACGCGGCGGCCCGACGGATTGCGAACGACATCATCGCCTCGCTCGCGATTGCTGCCTGAGGGCGACAGGAGACATGACTGGGATGCTAGGTGTTCTTGGGCAGGCCCTGATCTATGTCGTGCCGTTTTTACTGGTGCTGACGCTGGTCGTCACCGTCCATGAACTGGGCCACTTCCTGACCGCGCGGGCCTTTGGCGTGAAGATGGAGCGCTTCTCCATCGGCTTTGGTCGCGCCATCTTGCAGCGCACGGACAAGCGCGGCGTTGAATGGCGTCTGGGCTGGCTGCCGCTGGGCGGCTACGTCAAGTTCGCGGGCGACCTGGACGCCACGGGCGTGCCGGACAAGGCGGGCCTGGAGGCCCTCAAGAAGGAAGTGATCGCCGCCCACGGGCCTGGCGCCGAAAAAGACTACCTGTATTTCAAACCCTTGTGGCAACGGGCCCTTGTGGTTGCGGGCGGTCCGATCGCCAACTTCGTGCTGGCCATCGCCATCTTCACCCTGCTGTTCAGCCTGGTCGGGGTCGAGCTTCGTCCGGCGCGGGTCGTGCAAGTGATGCCGGATTCTCCAGCCGCCGCCGCGGGCTTCATGCCGGGCGATCTGATTACCCGCGTCAACGGCAAGCTGATCGTGGACGGCGGAGAGGTGAGCAAGGTCGTGGCGCTGAGCAGCGGCGATCCGGTTCAGTTCACGGTCGAGCGCGCGGGCGCCGAGGTGCTGCTGACCGGGACGCCGGAACGCAAGATGGAAGACAACCCCATCGCCGGACGGGTTTCGGTCGGCCGTATCGGTTTGGTCATGGGCTCCAGCCGCGATGAGGTGCGCCACGTCCGTTATGGACCGATCGCCGCCGCGGGCCGTGGGTTCCAGGAAACCGGCAACATCCTGAGCACCACCTTCACCTATATCGGCCGCATCTTTACGGGCCGCGAATCGGGCGATCAGTTCAGCGGCCCCTTGGGCATCGCCAAGGCTTCGGGGGCCCTGACCCATGCGGCGGTGGCGGCCAATCCTGATCCCCTGGCCATGGCTGGAAATCTCCTGCTGACGCTGACCAGCTTCGCCGCCATACTTTCGGTCGGAATCGGCTTTCTAAATCTGCTGCCTGTTCCGGTTCTGGATGGGGGGCATCTGATGTTCTACGCTTATGAAGCGGTGGCGCGTCGGCCTGTCGCCGCTCAGGTTCAGGAGGCGGGCTATCGCGTCGGTCTTGCTTTGCTCGCCAGTTTAATGTTGTTCGCGACCTGGAACGACCTGCAGAAACTCAATCTCTTCAAATTCCTCGGCGGGCTCGTCTCGTGAGCCGACGCCAGCCCCCGATGGTTCCCCGAATGATTCAGAACGACAGTCGCCTCATGATCCGAACCCGTGGCCGTATCCTTGGACCCAGCGCATTGGCGTTGGCTGTCGCCGCCGGCCTTGCCGGACCGACGCTGGCGCAGACGGCGCCCGCCGCCGTGACCGCTGGCGCGCAGCAGGATCCGCAGGTCGTGGTCGCCGCCCCGGCCGAGGACCGCGCGGTCGTCAGCCGCATCCTGGTGCGCGGCAATCAGCGCATCGACCAGACCACGGTCCTGTCCTATCTGCCGATCCAGCCGGGCGACACCATCGACGCCGCGACCATCGACGTTGCGGTTCGCACCCTGTCGCGCACCGGCCTGTTCGCCAACGTGCAACTGGGCCTTCAGCCCAATGGCGACCTGGTGGTCGAGATCGCGGAAAACCCGATCATCAACCAGGTGACGTTCGAGGGTAACAAGGCCCTCACGCAGAAGAAGCTGACGGACGAGGTCACGATCAAGCCGCGCGGCATCTATACCCGCGCCCGCGTCCAGGAGGATGTCGGCAAGATCATCGAACTGTACCGCCTGTCGGGCCGTATCTCGGCCACCGTGACGCCCAAGCTGGTCCAGTTGGAACAGAACCGCGTCGATGTGGTCTTCGAGATCGACGAAGGCCCCGAAACCGGCGTCGCCGCCATCACCTTCCTGGGCAATACGGCGTTTTCGGACAGCGACCTGCGCGACGTCATGGTCACCAAGGAATCGTCCTGGTGGCGTCTGTTCAGCTCGAACGACAACTATGACCCCAACCGTCTGGATTACGACCGCGAGCAACTGCGGAAGTTCTACACCAACCGGGGCTATTACGACTTCCGTATCCTGTCTTCCGTGGCGGAACTGAAGCCGGACAACAGTGCTTTCGGCATGACGATCACCGTGGAAGAGGGCGACCGTTACAAGTTCGGCGACGTCAAGGTCGTGACCGAAAACGACCGCCTGAACGCCGATTTCCTGCAACGTCTGCTGCCGATCCGCTCGGGCGACCTGTATGAAAGCGACCGGATCGAGCGCGCCGTCGACGCCCTGACCTTTGCGGCGGGCTCCGCCGGTTACGCCTTCGTCGAGATCAACCCCAGCTATCGCGCCAACCCCGAGACCGACACGGTCGATGTGACCTTCAACCTGAAGGAAGGCCAGCGCGTCTATATCGACCGCATCAACGTCGTCGGTAACACCCGCACCCTGGATTCCGTCATCCGTCGCGAACTGATGGTCGGCGAGGGCGACGCCTTCAACCGGTCGCTGGTGGAGCGGTCGCGCAACAACCTGCGCGCCCTGGGCTTCTTCAAGGACGTCAAGATCGAGGAAACGCGTGGCAGCGCGCCGGATCGCAGCGTCGTCAACGTGACGGTGGAGGAGCAGCCGACGGGTGAACTGTCGGTCGGCGCGGGCTTCAGCTCGGTCGATTCCTTTGTGCTCAACCTGGGCATCACCGAGCGCAACTTCCGCGGGCGCGGCCAGAACGTCGTGGCCCGCGCCGAGTGGGGTTCGCTGCGCCAGCAGATCGACTTCCGCTTCACCGAGCCGAAGTTCCTGGGCCGTGACCTGCGGGCCGGTTTCGACCTGTTCCACACCCGCTACGACCTCAGCGAATACTCCTCGTACGACTATCGCTCGACGGGCGGCGGTCTGCGGCTCAGCTACCCCCTGAACGGCTATTCGCTGTTCAGCGTCCGCTACTTCCTGAAGAATGACGAAGTCATCATCCCGAGCGGCTACTGCGGCAGCGGCCAGGGGTCGTCGGCCCTGTGCGATCAGGCCGGCGCCTTCATCAACTCGTCGGCGGGCTATACGCTGATGGTTGACCGCCGTAACGATCCTGTGCGCCCTACGCGCGGTTGGTCGGCCTCGGTGCGTCAGGATCTCGCCGGCATCGGCGGCGACGTGAACTATCTGAAGACCGAGGCGGACGCTTCCTGGTACTATGGCATCAGCCCTGCCTGGGTCGTGAGCGTGCAAGGCTCGACCGGCTATGTCACCGGCTGGAACGGCGATCCGATCCGCATCAACGACCGCTTCTTCAAGGGCGGCAACACCTTCCGCGGATTCGAGACGGCCGGCATGGGCGCGCGCGACCTGACGACGACCGACGCCCTGGGCGGCAACTTCTACGCCATCGGCACGGTTGAACTGACGGTGCCGAACTATCTGCCCGACGAATACGGCATCAAGACCTCGCTGTTCGCCGATGTCGGCACCCTGGGCCTGCTGGACGACCGCTATACGGTCAACTCCGTCACCGGCCTGCCCAACCCGAACATCGTCGACAACCTGGCCCTGCGGGCCGCGGCGGGCCTCAGCATCCACTGGCGTTCGCCGATGGGACCAATCCGCTTCGACCTGTCGAAGGTTCTGTCGAAGGAAGATTACGACAAGACCGAGACCTTCCGCTTCTCCACCTCGACCCAGTTCTAACCGCAGCCTTCCAGACTGCTCAAAGGTTCAAGATGAAACTGTTTGCTATCGGCGCCGCCGCCCTTGTCTCGCTCTCCGCTTCGGCGGCCATGGCCCAGGCGCAAGGTCCGGCCAACCCCGGTCCGGCCATCCCGGGCGTCTGCGTCTATTTCAACCAGCAGGCGCTGGCCCAGTCGACGGTCGGCCAAGCCGTTCAAGCCCGCATGGAGCAACTGGCCAAGGACGTTCAGGGTGAAATCGCTCCCTACGCCACGCAGCTGCAGACCGAGTATCAGGCCCTGCAACAGGGCGCGTCGACCATCCCGGCCGACCAACTGAACCAACGCCGTCAGGCCCTGCAACAGCGCGCCCAGGAAGCCCAGCAGCTGGAACAGACCCGCGACGGCGAACTGCGCTACACCCTGGCTGAACAGCGCAAGAAGATCTCGGAAGCCATCGAGCCGATCCTAGTCGCCGTCTATCAGGAAAAGGGCTGCGGCATCCTGGTCGACCGTGAGAGCGTCTTCATCATGAACCCGGCCATGGATGTGACGCCGCTGGTCATCCAGCGCCTGAACGCGGCCCTGCCGACGCTCAGCTTCAATCGTATGCCGGTTCCGGCTCAGCCGCAGTCGTAAGACGGGCCATGCCCGATCCGAGGTTCTTTCAGACCCTGTCGCCCCTGACGGTCGCCGCCCTCGCCGAGCAAATCGGCGGGGAGGTGGTCCGGGGCGGCGACGTCGTCATCTCGGCCGTTGCGCCCCTGTCCTCAGCGGACCGGGGCGCGATTGCGTTTCTGGGCGACCGGAAGTTCGCGGCGGCTCTGGCGGAAACCCACGCGGGCTGCGTCATCCTTCCGGCCTCGGCGGTCGAGGCGGCGCCATCGGGCGCGGCGGTGATCGTGTCCGGTGAAGCCCAGGCCGCCTGGGCGCGGGCTTCGGCCCTGCTGCACCACCCGATCCGGCTGGATCGCGTGGCCAGCGTCGCAGAGGCTATCGAGGACGACAGCGTCGTCATCGAGCCGGGCGTGGTGCTGGGCGAGGGCGTCCGCATCGGTCGCGGCACGCGCATCGGCGCCAATACTGTTGTCGGTCCGGGCGTTCAGATCGGCCGTGACTGCCTGATCGGTTCCAATGTCTCCATCGGCTTCGCTCTGCTGGGCGATCGGGTGAAGTTGCTGTCGGGCGCACGCATCGGCGAGGCGGGCTTTGGCGCCGCCGGGTCGAAAGCCGGGCCCGTGGATATTCCGCAACTGGGCCGCGTCATTCTGCAAGACGGCGTCACCGTCGGGGCCAACTCGTGCATCGACCGCGGCGCCTATGGCGACACCGTGATCGGTGAAAATTCCAAGATCGATAACCTGGTCATGATCGGCCACAACTGCGTCATCGGCCGCAACAACCTGATGGCCGGTCACGTCGGTCTGGCGGGATCGGTCACGACCGGCGACAACTGCATCTTCGGCGGACGGGCGGGCGTGGGCGACCACATCACCATCGGCGAAGGGGCGCGTGTCGCGGCCGGCGGCGGCGTCCTGGCCGATGTGCCGCCGGGCGAGACCTGGTCCGGCTATCCTGCAAAACCCCTTCGCCAATCCTTGCGTGAAGCCATCTGGCTGGCCAAACAGGCGTCCCAGAAAAAGACCCCGAGAGAATCATGAGCGACGCTGACAGGATCGACTACGCGGAAGTCATGCGGCGGCTGCCGCATCGCTATCCCTTCCTGCTGGTCGACAAGGCCGAGGCTTTCGTAGCGGCGACCTCTATCGTGGGGATCAAGAACGTCACCCACAACGAGCCCTTCTTCCCCGGCCACTTCCCGATCGATCCGGTCATGCCGGGCGTCCTGATCGTCGAGGCCATGGCCCAGACGGGCGCTTTGCTGATGTCCAAGTCGCTGGACGTGGCGGTGGCCGACAAGGTCATCATGTTCATGTCCATCGACGGCGTGCGCTTCCGCAAGCCCGCCCGTCCGGGCGACCAGCTGCGCATGGAGGTCAAGGTGATCCGCGCGCGCGGCGACGCCTACAAGTTCCGTGGCGAGACCTTCATCGACGGCAAGCTGGCCGCCGAAGCCGAGTTCATGGCCATGGTCGTGACCGTGGCGGAACCCGCCCAGTGACCATCCACCCGACCGCCGTCATCGACGCCTCGGCCCAGATCGCTGACGGGGTCGTCATCGGTCCCTGGTGCATTGTCGGCCCCGGCGTGAGCCTGGCCGAGGGCGTCAAGCTGATCAGCCATGTGGTGGTCCAGCAGGACACCAGCGTGGGCGCGCGGACCGTAATCCATCCCTTCGCCGTCATCGGCGGCGACCCGCAGCACAATGGCTACAAGGGCGAGCCGGTGCGGCTGGAGATCGGCTCGGACAACGTCATCCGCGAGCACGCCACCTTCAACCGGGGCACGCCGCAGGGGACGGGCGTGACGCGGGTCGGTTCGAACAGCCTGTTCATGACCGGCGCCCACGTTGGCCACGACTGCGTCGTCGGCGACAATGTCGTCATGGCCAACAACGCCACCCTGGGCGGCCATGCCCAGGTCGGGGACAAGGTCTTCCTGGGCGGCCTGTGCGCCGTGCACCAGAACGGTCGGGTGGGGCAGGGCGCCATCGTCGGCGGTCTGGCCGCTGTGACGCGCGACGTCATCCCCTACGGCTCGGCCTGGGGCAACCACGCCAGCCTGCACGGCCTCAACCTGATCGGGCTGAAGCGCAAGGGTTACGGCAAGGACGCGGTGCGCCGCCTGCTGGCCGCCTTCCGCGACCTGTTCGAGGGCGAGGGCGTCTTCGCCGAGCGCCTGGACCGGGTCGAGGCGATCTATGCCGACCTGCCCGAGATCATGGAGATCGTCGCCTTCATCCGCGACGGCGCCAAGCGGCCGCTCTGTCTGCCGGACGCGGAATGACAAGCCCGGCTTTTGGGGCGCCCAAGCTGGCCCTGATCGCGGGTTCCGGTGATCTGCCTATCCGTATTGCGACGCGGTGCGAAGTCGAGGGGCGGGCAGTCTTCATCATCCGTCTGGCGGGCTTCGCCGACGAGCATCTGGTGCGCTGGCCGGGCGAAGAGTTCGGCATGGCCGAGATTGGCCGTATCCTGAAGGCGATGAAGGCTGAGGGCTGCGAGGCCGTCTGTTTCGCGGGCTATGTGAACCGGCCTGACTTCAAGAATTTGAAGCCCGACTTCAAGGGCGCGACCCTGCTGCCCGGCATCGTGGCGGCGGCGACCAAGGGCGATGACGCCCTGTTGCGCAAGATCCTGTCGGTGTTCGAGGCCGAGGGGTACGCAGTCGAAGGCGCCGACGACATTCTGGGCGGCGAGGCCCTGGCGCCCGGCGCGCTCGGCGCCGTGTCGCCGACGGCGGAGCAGCTTGCCGACCTGAAGAAGGCCCTGCACGTCGCTGAAAAATCAGGTGAACTGGATATCGGTCAGGGCGCGGTCGTCTGCGACGGATTGGTGTTGGCGGTCGAGGCGCAGGAAGGCACCGACGAGATGCTGCGCCGCGTGGCGGGGCTGCCCGCAGACCTGCACGGCGCGCCCGGCGCGCTGAAGGGCGCGCTGGGCAAGGCGCCCAAACCGATTCAGGACCTGCGCGTGGACATGCCCGTCATCGGCTCCACGACGGTCGAACTGGCCGCCGCTGCGGGTCTGGCGGGCATCGGCGGGTTCGCAGGGCGGCTGATCATCATCGACCATGAAGCCTTGGTCGCGACGGCGGATCGACTGGGCCTGTTCGTCTGGGGCGTACGATGAGCCACTCCCTGAAGATCATGCTGGTCGCCGCCGAGGCCTCGGGCGACGCCCTGGGCGCCGGTCTGGCGCAGGCCTTGAAGACGCGGCTGGGATCGGATGTCAGCTTTGTCGGCGTCGGCGGTCCCAAGATGGCCGCCGAGGGCGTCGTCAGCCCCTTCGACATCGCCGAACTGTCCATCCTGGGCTGGATCGAGGGACTGAAGGCCTATGGTCTGGTCAAGCGTCGGGTGGCCGATACGGTGGCTCTGGCCAAGGCTGAGCAGCCCGACGCCGTGGTCCTGATCGACAGCTGGGGCTTCACCATCCGCGTGGCCAAGGCCCTGCGCGAGGTGCTGCCGGGCGTGCCGCTGATCAAGTATGTCGGCCCCCAGGTCTGGGCCTCGCGTCCGGGCCGGGCCAAGACCCTGGCCGCCAGCGTCGATCATCTGCTGTCGCTCTACAGCTTCGACGCGCCCTGGTTCGAGCGCGAGGGTCTGCCGACGACGGTCGTTGGCTCTCAGGCTTTGCACGTCGACATGGCCAGCGCCGACGGCTCCCGGTTCCGCGCCGCGCGCGGCATCGCCGCCGAAGCGCCCCTGCTGCTGGTCCTGCCAGGTAGTCGCCCCAGCGAGATCACGCGGATGACGCCGGTCTTCGAGGAGACAGTGAAGCGTCTTAAGGCGGCGAACCCGTCGCTGGAGGTGGCCGTGATCGCCGCCGGCACGGTCGCCGCCGACGTGGCGGGCCGCGTCGCCGCCTGGCCCTTCCGCGCCCATCTGGCGCCCGAAGCCGACAAGTATGATGCGATGAAGGCCGCCAATGTCGCCCTGGCTACCAGTGGCACGGTCTCGACCGAATTGGCCCTGGCCGGCGCGCCCATGGTCATCGCCTACAAGATCGACGGCCTGTCCTACCTGCTGATGAAAAACCTGGTGACGGCCAAGCACATCACCCTGTTCAACATCGCCGCCGACGACCGCATCGCCCCCGAGTTCATCCAGAACGACGCCACGCCCGAGAAACTGACCGAGGCGGTGGGGCGCCTGTTGTCGGACCCGCAGGCGGCGGCCGATCAGGCTGCGCGCCAGACGGCGGCCCTTGATCTGATGGGGCGAGGCGGTCCCGATCCGTCAGAGTTGGCGGCGGACGCGGTGTTGCGAGTTATCGCGGCACGTAAGAGCTGAATGGCCGGTTCAGGCCAAAGACTGTTTCGACCCATAGGCGACATGTACAACGTCGGCTAGCCTAGCAGCCAAGCTGGCAATCATGCCCACAACGCTCAGGGGGCATAATGCGCGCGCTCGCCGATTTTTCATCGAAATGGTCGCATCCCGAATACCCGCCTGTACGGGTCCTAGTTGCCGACCTCAAGCGAGCGGAGGATCAGCTCGATAGCCGCTTGCCTAGCGACTACCGTGATGCCGTCCTCAGCATTGGCTTGCCGAGGCCGACAACTGCTCTTCTGCACAGCATCTGTGAAGAGGAAGCCGATTTTTCGGATGTGGCAGAGTTTCTCGCAGCAGACGAGATGGTCGAAACGACCCAGGCATGGCGACAGATGGGTTTGCCAAAAGACAAAATCGCCTTTGCTTCGGATTGCATGGGCAATTTGTTCGTCTTTGATAGCGGTGGGCTAAGCCAAAATTCCCAAGTGTGGTTCTTCGACCACGATAGCGGCGAGATCGCACTCTTAGCGGCGTCTTTTGACAGTTGGCTTCAGCGGTATCTGGACCTGAAGTTCGTGTCATTGGACGATTGAACCAAGACCACGAACTCCCGCTTTCCACCCTAAGGCTGCCACCAGAAAGTCTGGTGAGTAGCCCCGGCTAGCGCGTCATCCAGGGCTTGTTCGAGCCGGATTTGACCGTGATGGACTGGTCGCGCTGGAGGCCGCCTTTTTGCGGCGGGCCGGGGCGGGTCTTCTGGGCGGCCTGTTTCAGGCGCAGCGCGCGCTGGGCGGGCGTTTCGGCGGGCTTGTCGTCGGGGGCGGTCATGAGGGCCAGCGCCTATTTCTTGCGGAACTGGTCCAGGGAGACGACCTTGGGGCCGTCGTCGTCGCCCGAGGGGGGCGGGGCGGCGTTCGGGTCGCGGGCCGGCGGCGTCAGGGGCGCGATCTCGGCCTCGACGATTTCCGGCTCTTCGAACTGCAGCAGGAACTGGACGCTGGGGTCGTAGAAACGGGTCACGGCCGAATAGGGCATGGCCAGAACCTTGGGCATGCCGCCGAACTTCAGCATGATCGAGAAGCGGTCGTGCTGGACGTCGAGATCCCAGTACTGGTGCTGCAGGACGATGGTCATCTCGTCGGGGTACTTGGCCAGAACGTCGGGCGGCACCGAGACGCCGGGCGCCCGCGTCTTGAAGGTGATGTAGAAATGGTGCGCGCCGGGGATGCCGGCCGGCTCGGCGGCGCGTTCCAGCGCAGAGCGGATCACGCCGCGAAGGGCGTCCTGGGCGAGTTGCTCATAGAACATCTCGTCGACCGGGGGAGATTGATCCGTCATCGGGAGCCTCGAAACTGGGTACGCGCGACTGTTACCCGCGACAGGCGAGCGACGGAAGATGCGGATTTGAGGAAAGCGCCGGGATTCTGTTGCCAGGCTCCCGCAATGTCTCAGAGGAAGTGGAGGGCTTCTGTTGCCAGGCGCCCTCCGGGCCCCGCCTGAGGATCTGAACCCCCAGGACTTAAGTGTTCGAAATCAACCGAACCGCATTACGCGGCGAGGCGGACTTCTCCAGCGAAGTTATCGTTCGCAGTTATAAAATGGCCCGATACGGTGGGCCAAGACGGGCAAAAGCATCCTCTTTACACGTCCGTCGATGCTAGTCGGCCCCGCAGCTCCCGCCGATAACGCGGTGAGAGATTGGTGGAGCCGCCGGGAATCGCACCCGGGTCCGGTCCGCTTATTACAGGCGCGTTTATCGCCATAGTCCGGGCGAACCCGGACAGGATCAATATAGGCCGCTGAATGGCGGACGCAAGCTGATCAAGCCAATATCAGCAGAGCTGCTGACCCGATCAAACCCGGAAAGGCTCAGTTGCCATCCAAGGTTGGATTGTTGGTCGGATTGCCATTGGTGGTGCGCTCGATGATGTGCTCGGCGTTCTGGCGACGCAGATCACGATCTGCGATCGTCGTGCAAACTCGGCGAGGCCGATTGGAGCCCATGACCGTTTCGCGGCGGCAAACCACACCCTGTCGACGAGAGGGCGGGGCTGACGTTTCTGCTGACGCCGCCGCTTGTCCTGAGGCGGGCGGCGGCGTTTGACCGGAGAGGAAAGCGGCGAAAATGAAGGCGATCAACATGACCTGGTCCACTCTGACTTGTTATATGAAAACGATGTTATACGCGTCCGAACTACCTGGCTAGATACGCCGCCAGTCCGAGGTCTGGTTGCGGAACCAGGTGAGCTGGCGCTTGGCGTAGTGGCGGGTGGACAGGCGGATGGCGGCCATCGCCTGATCCAGGGTCATGACGCCCGTCAGGTGGGCGGTCAGTTCGGGGACGCCGACGGCCTTCATGGCGGGCAGGATAGGATCGAGGTTGCGGGCCAGCAGGGCGCGGACCTCGTCCACGGCGCCGTTGTCGATCATCAGGCGGACACGGGCGTCGCAGGCGGCGTAGAGGCGGTCGCGGGGCGGCTCGACCACGAGGGCGTCGTAGGAACCGGGGGCCAGAAGCGGCTGGGTGTCGGCCTTCCAGTCGCTCAGCGAGCGGCCGGTGGCCTGGGCCACGGCGAGGGCGCGGATCAGACGCTGACGGTCGCCGGGGGTGATGGCGGCGGCGGATTGGGGATCGGCCTCGGCCAGACGGCGGCGGAAGGCGGCTTCACCCCCGGCGTCATAGGCGGCCTGGACCGCGTCGCGCAGGGCGTCGGGCACGGCGGGAATGTCGGCCAGACCGCGTGTCAGGGCGTTGAAGTAGAGGCCGGTGCCGCCGACCAGCAGGGCGGGGCGACCTTGCGCCGCCAACTCGTCCAGCAGCGGCATGACGGCGCGGGTCCAGCGGCCGACGGACCAGGATTCGGCGGCGTCGGCCACGCCATAGAGGCGGTGCTCGGCGCGAGCTTCGTCCTCGATTGACGGGCGGGCGGTCAGGATGCGCAGGTCCTTATAGAGCTGCTGGCTGTCGGCGTTGATGATGACGGCGCCGGTCCGTTCGGCCATGTCCATCGCCAGACGCGACTTGCCCGAGGCGGTCGCGCCGGCGATCAGGGTGAGGCGGGGGGCTTTGGTCAAGGAAACAGGCTCGCGAACAGGATCAGAGGGCGATAGAACGCCCGCGACCGGCCCGGCAAGGGCCAAGGAGCAGAGCCTTGATCGACCGCACCGCTGTAACCGCCGCCCTCGACGCCGTCATCGACCCGAAATCGGGCCAGGGGCTGGCCGCCGCCGGTCTGGTTCAGGGGCTGATGGTGGGCGAAGACCGTGCGGGCTTCGTCATGGAGGTTCCGGCGGGCGAGACGGCCATCTACGCCCCCGTGCGCGACGCAGCCGAGGCGGCGCTGAAGGCCATGCCGGGCATGGCGCGGGTTTCCGTCGTGCTGACAGCCGAGGCCGTGGCGGCTGCGGCTCCCCGTCGCACGGCGGGCCTGTCGAAAGCCGCGACCGATCAGGGGCGGGCCAAGGCGCCGGTTCCGACCGAGCGTCCGGCCCATGTGAAGCGGGTTCTGGCCGTGGCCAGCGGCAAGGGCGGGGTCGGCAAGTCGACGGTGGCGGTGAATCTGGCGGCGGCGCTGGCGGCGAGGGGCCTTTCGGTCGGGATTCTGGACGCCGACGTCTATGGGCCGTCGCTGCCGACCATGCTGGGATTGTCGGGCCAGCCGGACTATGTGGACGGGGCCATCGTGCCGCACGTCGCGTTTGGGCTGAAGGCCATGTCGGTGGGGCTGTTGACCAAGGCCGACGACGCCATGATCTGGCGCGGACCGATGGCCTCGCAGGCCATCACCCAGATGCTGACCCAGACGCGCTGGGGCACCGAAGCAGCGCCGCTGGACGTTCTGGTGGTGGACCTGCCGCCCGGCACCGGCGACGTGCAGCTGACCCTGATCCAGAAGACGCCGCTGGACGGGGCGGTCATCGTCTCCACCCCGCAGGAGGTGGCGCTGGCCGATGCGCGCCGGGCCCACACCCTGTTCCAGCGCGTCAATGTGCCGACGCTGGGCCTGATCGAGAACATGAGCGGCGAGGTCTTCGGGCGCGGCGGCGCCGAGGCCGAGGCGGCGCGGCTGGGCGTGGCCTTCCTCGGCGACCTGCCGCTGGATGCGGCCCTGCGTCAGGCGGGCGACGCAGGGCAGCCGCTGGTTTCGGCGGAACCGGACGGCGAGGTTGCGGCCCGGTTCGCGGCGGTGGCGGCCAGGGTGGCCGAAGGTCTCGGCCTCTGAGGGCTTGAGGGTCTGAAAAGACTTAGAAATCTGCTGCGTCGTCGGGGCGGTGATAGCCCCGCCGCCGGATGGCGTTGCACTGCGTTTGAAAAAAACAGTGCAATTAGTGCAATCGGCGGGGGCGGTTTCCTGTCCCGCTCCAGCTCGGCTTGAGCTGACAGGAGCGGGGACGGGATCACGGCGTTGCTGGTGTCAGTGCGCGTGGTCGAGCCGGGGGCCTGGGCGGACCGTGGCGGGCGGTGATGTCAAAGAACAGCCCGCAGTTTGGGCCGATCTGGCGCCTGGGCGAGCAGATGACGCTGCTTGCCGGATTGGGGCCTTTGATTTCAAGGTCTTGCGCCGCCGACTTATGATGGCAGGGCGGCGATAGCGCGCGCAAATTTCCCCTTCGGGCCGGGTTAGCCGTTGAGGCGGCGGCTTTGCCGAAGGCGGCCGTCGACCCTCATCCGGCCCTGCGGGCCACCTTCTCCCGTAGGGAGAAGGAAGGCGGGTTGGGGAGGGGGCGCGCGCCACACTTTACTCGCTCATCCCGGCGAAGGCCGGGATCCAGATCGTATGACGGAGAGGCTGGCTTCAAATGACGCTATGGCGTCACCGGCTGTCAGCATCGCGCCTTACAATCTGGATCCCGGCCTTCGCCGGGATGAGCGGATTTTGGTGATATCAGACGTCCAGATCCGCCATGGCGAAGCGGGCGTTTTCCTGGATGAACTGGTAGCGGGCCTCGGCCTTGCGGCCCATCAGGCGTTCGACCAGGTCCTCGATCTCTTCCTCGCTGTCGGGCAGGGAGACGCGCGCCAGGGTCCGCTTCTTCGGGTCCATGGTGGTTTCCTTCAGCTGGGAGGCCATCATCTCGCCCAGGCCCTTGAAGCGGCCGATCTCGACCTTCTTGCCCTTGAAGACCGTGGCTAGCAGCTCGTCGCGGTGGGCGTCGTCGCGGGCGTATTCCGAGAGGGGACCGGCGCTGATGCGGTAGAGCGGCGGCAGGGCCATGAAGAGGCGCCCCTGACGAATGGTCTCGGGCATGGAACGGTAGAAGAAGGTGATCAGCAGGGCCGCGATGTGGGCGCCGTCCACGTCAGCGTCGGTCATGATGACGATACGCTCGTAGCGCAGGTCTTCGATGTTGAAGCGGGCGCCGGGCTGGACGCCCAGAGCCAGGGCCAGATCCGACAGTTCGATATTGGCGCGCAACTTGTCCGCCGTCGCCGAGGCCACGTTCAGAATCTTGCCGCGCAGGGGCAGGATGGCCTGGGTGGTGCGGTCGCGGGCCTGTTTGGCCGAGCCGCCAGCCGAGTCGCCCTCGACGATGAACAGTTCGGTGCCCTCGGCGGCCTGACGTGAGCAATCCGACAGCTTGCCCGGCAGGCGCAGCTTGCGGGTGGCGGCGGCGCGCTGGACTTCCTTGTCCTTGCGGCGGCGCAGGCGGTCTTCGGCGCGGTCGATGACGAAGCCGAGCAGGGCGTTGGCCTGCTTGGGGCTTTCGGTCAGCCAGTGGTCGAAGGGGTCGCGCAGCAGCTGTTCGGTCAGACGCTGGCCTTCGGGCGAGGACAGGCGGTCCTTGGTCTGGCCCTGGAATTCCGGGTTGCGGATGAAGACCGAAATCAGGGCGCCGGCGTTGGCGATGACGTCCTCGGCCGTGATCTGGGCCGCGCGCTTCTCGTTGATCAACTCGCCATAGGCCTTCAGGCCCTTGACCAGGGCCGAACGGAAGCCCGCCTCGTGCGTGCCGCCGTCGGGGGTCGAGACCGTGTTGCAGTAGGAGCCGATGAAGCTGTCGGCGTCGCCGAAGCCGATGGGCGACCAGGTGACGGCCCATTCCAGCGCGCCCGCCTCGCCCTTGCGCTCGGCGCGCCCGGCGAAGACGGGGGTGACGGTTTCCAGCTCGCCCACGCGCTCGGCCAGGGCGTCGGCCAGACCGCCGGGGAAGTGCAGGGTGGCCTCAGCCGGGGTGGCGTCGGTGATGCGTTCCGGGGCGCAGGTCCATTTGATCTCGACGCCGCGGAACAGATAGGCCTTGGCGCGCGCCATGCGGTAGAGGCGGGCGGGCTTGAAGGCGGCGCCGACGCCGAAGATCTGCTCATCCGGATGGAAGCGGATGCGCGTGCCCTTCTTCTTGGAGGGACCGACCTGCTGGATGGGGGCCTGAACCAGGCCGCGGCTGAAGGATTGCCGCCATTCGAATCCGTCGCGCCAGACGGTGACGTCCAACTGGTCCGACAGGGCGTTGACCACCGAGACGCCCACGCCGTGCAGGCCGCCCGAGGTCTCATAGGCCTTGCCCGAGAACTTGCCGCCCGAGTGCAGCACGGTCATGACGACTTCCAGCGCCGACTTGCCCGGATGTTTGGGGTGTGGGTCGACGGGGATGCCGCGGCCGTCGTCGCGGACCGACAGGAAGCCGTCAGCGTCCAGATCGACGGTGATCAGCTTGGCGTGGCGGGCCACAGCCTCGTCCATCGCATTGTCGAGGACTTCGGCGAACAGGTGGTGCAGGGCGCGCTCGTCTGTGCCGCCGATATACATGCCAGGGCGTTTGCGGACGGGCTCCAGCCCCTCCAGCACTTCGATCGAGGAAGCGGAGTAGCCGGTGGCGGCGGCCGTCGCCGTGCTGGCGTGCGTGGCCAGCTCGACCTTGGGCTCATGCGCGACGGGCGCGGGCGCTGGGACCGCCGCAGGGGCGGGCGCGGGCGCCTTTTCAGGCACGCTCGGTTGGGTGGGTTCAGCGTCGTCGAGCGTGGAGAAAAGGTCAGCCATCTACGCAGTCTGCGATGATTCGGGGACCGGACAGGTAGGCCCCGCGCCGGGCAGGAGCAAGCCTTGCGGCCATTGGCGCCCGATATCCACCGATTGGCTGGACGCGCGGGAACGACGGACGCAAGCTTGGGTGGAATTCAAGGGATAGAGCCGGTCATGACCAGTCTGATGCGCGTCCGTCGGGACGGGGAGCACGCCAAGGTCGGCTTCGTCGAGTTGTTCTTCGATCTGGTCTTCGTTTTCGCCATCACCCAGGTCAGCCACCTGTTGCTGGCGCACCTGACGCCGCTGGGCGCGCTGGAGGCGGCCATCCTGCTGGCGGCGGTGTGGTGGGTGTGGATCGACACCAGCTGGATCACCAACTGGCTCGATCCCGAGCGCGGCCCCGTGCGCTTGATGCTGTTCGGGCTGATGGCGGCGGGGCTGATCCTGTCGACTTCGCTGCCGCAGGCCTTTGGCGACAAGGGACTGGTCTTCGCCTGCGCCTTCGCCGTCATGCAGGTGGGGCGCAGCCTGTTCACCCTGTGGGCGGTGCGCGGATCGGCGGTTCAGAGGGCCAATTTCCAGCGGATTTCAGCCTGGGCCGTGCTGGGAGCCGTGTTCTGGATCGGCGGAGGCCTGGCCGAGGGGCAGGCGCGGCTGCTGATCTGGCTGGTCGCATTATCGCTGGATTTCACGGCGCCGGCGCTCGGCTATGTCGTGCCGGGGCTGGGGCGGTCCGTCACGACGGACTGGGATGTCGAGGGCGCGCATCTGGCCGAGCGGGTCGGCCTGTTCGTCATCATCTGCCTGGGGGAATCCATCATCATCACCGGCGCGACCTTCGCTGAGCTGGCCTGGACCCCGGCGGTCGTGGCGGCCTTCGTCTCGGCCCTGGTCGCGGCGATCACCATGTGGTGGCTCTTCTTCAGCGAGGCGCACGAGGCGGCGTCGGAGACCTTTGTCCACGCCGCTGATCCCGGCGCAGTGGCGCGGCGGGCCTATACCTATTGCCCGATTATCGTCGTGGCCGGGATCGTGGTGACGGCGGTGGGGGACGAACTGACGCTGGCGCATCCGCTGGGGGCGACAGCGACAGCGACCGCCGCGGTGCTGATCGGCGGGCCGCTGCTGTTCCTGCTGGGCACCAGCCTGTCGATCCTGGCGGTCTGGGGCAAGGTCGCCTGGCCGCGCGTGGCGGGCATGGCGGCGCTGGGGCTGGCAGCCGCCGCCAGCCCGCTGCTCACGCCGGTGGCGCTGACGATGCTGTCGACTACGGTTCTGGTGGTGGTCGCGATCTGGGAGAGCGTCGGCCGTCGTCAAGCAGCCTAGGGGGCGACCTTCTCGACGAAGCTGTCGATGACCTTCTTCTCGCCGGCCTTTTCGAAGGTGACGATCAGCTTGTTGCCCTCGACGGCGCGGACGGCGCCGTAGCCGAACTTCTGGTGGAAGACGCGGTCGCCGCGCGACCAGCCGGAGCCGGTCTTGGGATCGGCGGTGGCGATCAGGCGCCCTTCGCCCTCGATCACGGCGCGGCGGGCGTAGGCGGGCTTGGGCGTCTGGGTCGAGGTGAAGCTCTGGGCGCGCTTCCAACCGGGGCTGGAATAGCCGGCGCCGAAGGAGGGGGCGTCGTCCCAGCGGCTCTTGGCCTCTTTCATGCCGGTCGAGGCGCCATAGTAGCCGGTGTCCGACTGCGGCTCGACGTGGGCGAGGGGCAGTTCGTCGACGAAGCGGCTGGGCAGTTGCGAGGTCCAGCGGCCATAGACCAGGCGGTTGGCGGCGAAGCTGATGCGCGCGTCCTGCTTGGCGCGGGTGACGCCGACGTAGGCCAGGCGGCGTTCCTCCTCCAGACCCTTCACGCCCTTTTCGTCGATGCTGCGCTGCGAGGGGAAGACGCCTTCCTCCCAGCCGGGCAGGAAGACCAGGGGGAACTCCAGCCCCTTGGCGCCGTGCAGGGTCATGATTTGCACCGCGCCGCTTTCGGATTCGGGCGCGGCCCGGTCGAGGTCCATGACCAGGGAGACGTGCTCCAGATAGCCCTGCAGCGTCTCGAACGACTGCATGGCCTGGGTCAGTTCCTTGAGGTTGTCCAGGCGTGTCTGGCCGCTGGTGCGGTCGGCCTTCTGCATGTCGGTGTAGCCGCTCTCGTCCAGCAGGGTCTCTGTGACCTGCCAGTGGGGCGTGCCCATGGTCGCCAGATCGCGCCAGCGGTCGAGGTCACGGACGAAATTGGCCAGGGGCGTGCGGGTGCGGGCCTGAAGCTCATCCGTCGTGATCAGGTGGCGGACGGCCTGCATGGCCGACACGCCGTTCTCGCGCGCGATGTGCAGGATCTTCTGGACGCTGGTGTCGCCGATGCCGCGCTTGGGCACGTTGACGATGCGCTCGAAGGCCAGATCGTCGTCCTCGGACTGGATCAGGCGCAGGTAGGCGTGGGCGTCGCGGATCTCGGCGCGCTCGAAGAAGCGGGGGCCGCCGATGACCTGATAGGGGACGGCCAGCATGACGAAGCGCTCTTCGAACGCCCGCATCTGGAAGGAGGCGCGGACCAGAACGGCCATGTCCCGGTATTTCATGCCCGACTTGCGGGCGGTTTCGATCTCGTCGGCGATCAGGCGGGCCTCGGCCTCGCCGTCCCAGACGCCGCGCACGCGCACCTTGTCGCCGCTGTCGTCCTCGGTCCACAGGGTCTTGCCCAGACGGTCCTGATTGGTGGCGATCAGGGCCGAGGCGGCGCCGAGGATATGCTTGGTCGAGCGGTAGTTGCGCTCCAGCTTGACGATCCTGGCGCCGGGGAAGTCCCGCTCGAAGCGCAGGATGTTGTCCACCTCGGCCCCGCGCCAGCCGTAGATCGACTGATCGTCGTCGCCGACGCAGCAGACATTGCCGGTCGAGGAGGTCAGCAGCCGCAGCCACAGGTATTGGGCGACGTTGGTGTCCTGATACTCGTCCACCAGGATGTAGCGGAAGCGGTTTCGATATTCCGCCGCCAGATCAACGTGCTGGGACAGAATGGTGAGGTTGTGCAGCAGCAGGTCGCCGAAGTCGCAGGCGTTCAGCGTGGCCAGCCGCTTCTGATAGGCGGCGTAGAGGGCGTGGCCCTTCCCGTTGGCGAAATCCTCGCCCGGCGGCAGCTTCTCGGGCGTCCAGCCGCGGTTCTTCCAGTGGTCGATCAGGTGGGCCAGCGACTTGGGCGTGTGCTTCTTGGTGTCGATATTGGCGGCTTCGAGCAGCTGTTTCAGCAGCCGTTCCTGATCGTCGGTGTCCAGGATGGTGAAGCTGGACTTCAGCCCGACCAGTTCGGCGTGACGGCGAAGGATCTGGGCCGCGACCGAGTGGAAGGTGCCGAGCCAGCGCAGGCCCTCGGCCGAGGGGCCGATCAGGTGGGTGATCCGCTCGCGCATCTCGCGCGCGGCCTTGTTGGTGAAGGTGACGACCAGCAGTTCCCAGGGCTTGGCCCGGCCTGTGGCCAGGATATGGGCCAGGCGGGTGGTCAGGACGCGGGTCTTGCCGGTGCCGGCGCCGGCCAGGACCAGGACCGGCCCCTCGGTCGTCTCGACCGCCAGCCTCTGTTCGGGGTTCAGACCGGACAGGTAGTCGCGAACGCCGGCGACGCCGTCGGGCGACGGGGCGCGCGCGAGGTCGGATATGCGGGGGGCGGGCAGGTCGGTCACAGGATAAGCGGCTCACGCTAGGCGGATTCGAAACGAGAACATAAGCAGCACAGAGGCCAAAGTCAGGCCCCGATTGAAAATGGCCGGCGGGAACCGCCAAGCCTGACCCTCGTTCTCTCGACCTCAGGGGATGCGAAGGAAGGGAAAGCCAATGGCAGAGAGTTCAAGCGGAGGCGGCAACGCCGGACTGGCCTTCATCGTCGGCGGCCTGGTGGTCGTGGTGGCGGTTCTGGCCTGGTTCCTGTTGGGTCGCGGGGGCGCGCCCGAGACAAAGAATGTCGATGTCGACGTCAAACTGCCCGAGGTGTCGGCCCCGGCCGTGCCGAGCGGCCAATAGGAGGGCGGACATGACCGATCCCAATATCCCGCCCTCTGACGGCGTGGCGTCTGATCGCGTGGTGCATCAGACGACGATCAATACCGCTCCGCCCCAGCGAAAGGGCGGCGGCGCCTTGGCCTTCATCGTCGGCGGTCTGATCGTGGCCGTGGCCGTGATCGGCTGGGTTCTCTATTCCGATGGGCGGCCGATGGCCCCGCCGGAGCGGCCGGAGGTCAATCTGGACATCAATGTCCCGGCGCCCAAGCTGCCGGAGGCGCCGCGTCTGCCCGATGTGCCGCGGCCAGCCGAACCGCCGACGGTCACGGCGCCGACCCCGGAGCCCGCGACCTGACGCTGACCTGTCGGTTGAGAAGTTTCGTCGTCGCCAAAGCCCTCATCCCGGCCATCGCCGGGATGAGGGAGTGAGTTGATGCCTATTTCAGCCGGTAGCTGATGGTGGTGACGACGCGGACCTTCTTGTTCAGGGAGGTGGCTTCGTCGCCGAAGCCGTCGCGGGGCAGGATTTCGAAGGAGCCCTGACCGGCCGACTTGATGGGGCCGAGCGGGGCGCCGGAGTCCTTGGCGAACTGGACCGCGCCGGTGCGGGCGGCGGCGGTGGCTTCGGCGATCATGACGGGCCGCACGTCGTTCAGCTTGGTGAAGATGTAGGACGGCCCCTGGAAGTCCTGCAGCACCACGCCCTGATGCACCAGATCATTGAGGTTGCGGGTCGTGGTCTGGACCCGGTCCACGTCATTGGTCCGCACGATGACGGTCTGGTTCAGGATGAAGCGGGGACCGCCGGTCTGGCTGGCGTATTCGCGCGAGCGGGTGTCGGCCACGCCGAGCTGGCCCAGATCGACCGAGGCGTCGGGATAGCCCTGAGCCTTGAGGAACTGGCGCACGATGGCCAGGTCGCCGTCGATGCGGGCCTGAACGTCCGACAGAACCTCGCCCGAGGCCGTGAAGCGGATGGGCAGGACGGCGAGGTCGGCCTTTACGTCCTTTTCCGCGAGGCCGCGCACGGTGACGGAGCGGTCGCCGGCGCGGGCGTTGACCACACCCTGACCGATCAGGGCGCCGCCGCCGATCAGGCCGATGGCCAGAAGTCCGCCGATGACGGCGGCGGGGATCAGGCGGTTGTCAGGGCTCATCGTTCTCTCCGGCAAAGCTGCGGTCGCCGCTCGCCCATTGCAGAGCCAGGACGCGGCAGGCCGAGGCGAGGGGGCGACGGCCGCGCCAGGCGTCGATGCGGATCAACAAGGCGGCGCGTCCGAGGTTCAGTTCAGCCCCGATGGCGTCCAGAACGGCCCAGAACTCTGGCTCCAGCGCCACTGAGGTGGCGTGGCCGGACAGGAGGACGGAACGCTTGGCGAGGCTGCTCACGGTTTAGCGGACGCCGACCATGATGATGTCGGCCTTGTTCGGCGCACCGTTGGTCAGGACCGAATGCCGGGTGTCGGTGGTGAAGCGCAAGACGCCGGCCGGGTCGCGGATTTCGGCGCGGACGGCATAGGTGTGGCGCGGGTCGATCTGGGCCTTGGGCGCCGACAGGGTGACGGCGTAGGGCGGGCCGCGGCCCTCCAGCGGCATGGTCGTTTCAGCCAGGACGCGTGCGGGGGCGTCCATCAGGCTGACATCCTCGAGCTTGACCGTCAGGACATGGCCGGGCGGCAGCAGGATGCGTTCGCGATAGGCGGCGGTGACTTCGATCGGGGTCGAACCGGACTCGGGGCCGGCGACACTGGAGCAGGCGGCGACCACCAGGGCCAGCGGGGCGATCAGCGGAAGAAAGCGCATGACGAAATGTCCTGTCTGAGGGAGCCAGCTTAGCAGAACGCGCCAGCAAGGCATAAGGCTGCAAGTTGGGGGCGGCGCTGTCGGGGAAGCGGTGATAACGAGGTTCCGGTTTCGTTTCCCTTGAGTCGCCGTTGAGGCCCGCCTGTGACCCAGTCTGCAAAGCTTCCCCTGTCGCCGGCCGCCCTGGCCCTGGCCGGGATCGGCGTCTGCGCCCTGATCTGGGGCACGACCTGGTATGCGATCACCTTCCAACTGGGGGCGGTCGATCCGGTGGTGTCGGTTGTGATGCGCTTCGCCATCGCGGCGGCGGTGCTGGCCCTGGTGGTCAAGGCGACGGGCGGCAAGCTGGCCATGACGCGGCCGCAGCACCTGATGGCCATGGGGCAGGGGCTGTTCTCGTTCTCGATCAGCTACGCCTTTGTCTATGCATCCGAGGAGAAGATCGCCTCCGCCGTGGTGGCGGTGATCTTTGCGGCCCTGGCCTTCCTCAACCTGATCCTGTTCCGCGTGGCCTCGAAGCAGAAGGCGGCGCCGGCCGCCTGGTTGGGCGCGGGCATGGGGGTGATCGGGGTGGCGGTGCTGTCGGGCGGCGAGGTCATGGGCGCCGGCTTGGGTCTGCACGCGGTCGAGGGCGTGACCTTCGCCGTGATCGCCGTCGTCGCCTCGGCATTCGGCAACTGGTTCGCCTGGAAGGGTCAGCAGGCGGGGGCTCAGGTCCTGCCCGGCACGGCCTGGGCCATGGCCTATGGCACGGGCGCGCTGGCGCTTTACGGGCTGGCGACCGGGGTGTCGTGGTCGGTGGCGTGGAGCCCGGCCTATGTGATCTCGCTGCTGTATCTATCTCTGTTCGGCTCGGTGATCGCGTTCGGGCTGTATTTCACCATCGCCCGAATGAGGGGCTTTGCCCTGGCCAGCTATGTCTCGGCCCTGACGCCGCCGATCGCCATGCTGGTGTCGGTGATGTTCGAGGGCGCGCGGTTCGGCTGGATCGCCCTCCTGGGGCTGGCCCTGGTGCTGGCGGGGCAGTTGTTCCTGATCCGGGCGCCGAAGCGGTCGGCGGCCTAGCTCTCAGGTTCATCCAGCTTGTGGCCGTCCAGACGGGCGGCGTCGCGGTCGCGTTCCGTCTGGGTGGTCAGGCGCTCGACCTTGGTGCGGCCAAACGCCAGGCGGTTGCCGTCGGCGGCGCGCTTGGCCTCAGCCTTGTCGCGGGCTTTGCGCGCCTTGTTCAGGTTGACGATCTCGCCCATCAGGCGTGGCCTCTGTCAGACGCGGGATGGACGGTCAGCGACATCGTGAGCTCCTGTGATCGACCATTGTGATGGACCCGAACGCGGCCTGGACCGTTTCACCATCACCCGCAATCAGTAATGGAGACAACCATGGTAAGCGCCTCGATGATCAAGGAACATCTCGAAGTCGTGGGTTCGGACGGCGGGCACGTCGGCCGGGTGGACCATGTGATGGGCGATCAGATCGAGCTGGCCAAGATGGATCTCGGCTCCGGCCTGAAGCACCATATGATCCCGGTCAGTTGGGTCGATCACGTCGATGAACACGTCCATCTGAACATGACCAAGGACGAAGCCAAGGCGCGCTGGGTCGTTAAGCACTAGGCCGCCTTACCGCGAATTTACCCGGGCCCCGCTGTCACAGGCGGGGCCTTTTCGCCATATCAGGGGCGTTGCGCGATCTCGCGCCGGGGAGACGACCTTGATCCGACTGATCCTGAACCTGCTGTGGTTCTTCCTGGGCGGCTTTGTTTCTGGGCTGGCCTGGCTGTTCGGAGGGCTGTTGCTGGCCCTGACGGTGGTGGGCCTGCCGTGGGCGTTCGCGGCCTGGCGGATCGCCAGCTATTCCTTCTGGCCGTTCGGGCGCGAGATCGTCTGGCGTGATCCCAATCCCGCCGATCTGGGAGCGGGTTGCCTCGGTCTGGGGCTGAACGTGATCTGGCTGGTGCTGGCGGGCTGGTACATCGCCCTGGCCCATATCCTGATCGCCGTGCCGCAGTTCGTCAGCCTGATCGGCATCCCCTTTGCGCTGAAGAACGTCGAGCTGGCCAAGCTGTCGCTGGCCCCCGTGGGGCGGACGATCAGGGACAAGCGCTGACCTCAGTGAGAGCGTCATTAGGCTTTCGAGCGCGTCTGAAGCCAAAGGACTGGACCCCGGCCTCCGCCGGGGTGAGCGGGGAAACAAAAAACGCCGGTCAGGGCGAACCTGACCGGCGCTATGTCTAGTGTGTCGCTCAGTCTCAGCCCGGCGAGATCATCTTTTCGGGGCGGACGGCCTCGTCGAACTCGGCGTCGGTCAGGTAGCCGCCGCCGACGGCTTCCTGGCGCAGGGTGGTGCCGTTCTTGTGGGCGGTCTTGGCGATCTTGGCGCAGGCGTCGTAGCCGAGCTTGCCGTTCAGGGCCGTGACCAGCATCAGCGAGTTGTTCAGGCCGCGCTCGATGTTGTCGACGCGCGGCTCGATGCCGACGACGCAGTTGTCGGTGAAGCTGATGGCCGCGTCGGCGACCAGTCGGACCGACTGCAGGAAGTTGTAGGCCATGACCGGGTTGTAGACGTTCAGCTCGAAGTGGCCTTGCGAGCCGGCGAACGACAGGGCGGCGTTGTTGCCGAACACCTGGGCGCAGACCTGCGTCAGGGCTTCGCACTGGGTCGGATTGACCTTGCCCGGCATGATCGACGAGCCCGGCTCGTTTTCCGGCAGGGCCAGTTCGCCCAGACCCGAACGCGGGCCGGAACCGAGGAAGCGGATGTCGTTGGCGATCTTGAACAGCGAGGCGGCGACCGTGTTGATCGCGCCGTGGCTGAAGACCATGGCGTCGTGGGCGGCCAGGGCTTCGAACTTGTTCGGCGCCGTGGTGAAGGCCAGGCCGGTGATGGCGGCGATGTTGGCGGCGACCTTTTCAGCGAAGCCGATGGGGGCGTTCAGGCCGGTGCCGACGGCGGTGCCGCCCTGGGCCAGTTCCATCAGCTTGGGCAGGGTCTGCTCGATGCGCTCGATGCCGTTGGCGACCTGTTGCGCATAGCCGCCGAACTCCTGACCGAGGGTCAGGGGGGTCGCGTCCTGGGTGTGGGTGCGGCCGATCTTGATGATGTGGGCCCAGGCCTTGGACTTGGCGTCCAGGGCGGCGTGCAGGTGCTTCAGCGCGGGCAGCAGGTCGTTGACCACCTGTTCGGCGCAGGCGACGTGCATGGCCGTCGGATAGGTGTCGTTCGACGACTGGCTCATGTTGAC
This sequence comes from Candidatus Brevundimonas phytovorans, assembly GCA_029203145.1. NCBI lineage: Bacteria > Pseudomonadati > Pseudomonadota > Alphaproteobacteria > Caulobacterales > Caulobacteraceae > Brevundimonas > Candidatus Brevundimonas phytovorans. The sequence goes on along the minus strand of CP119309.1, from coordinate 1,498,248 downwards.
GTGGTCGTTGGGGTGGACCGGCTTCTTGGAGCCCATCTCGCCGCCCAGCATCTCGATGGCGCGGTTCGAGATCACCTCGTTGGCGTTCATGTTCGACTGGGTGCCCGAACCCGTCTGCCAGACGACCAGCGGGAAGTGGTCGTTCAGCTTGCCTTCGATGACCTCATTGGCGGCGGCGATGATGGCGTCGGCCAGCTTGGCGTCCAGCTTGCCCAGATCGCGGTTGGTCTCGGCGGCGGCGCGCTTGACGATGCCCAGGGCGCGGACGACCGGCAGGGGCATCTTTTCCCAGCCGATCTTGAAGTTGCCGAGCGAACGCTGGGCCTGTGCGCCCCAGTAGCGGTCCGAGGCGACCTCGATGGGGCCGAAGGTGTCGGTTTCGATACGGACGTTGCTCATGGCGCTGCGCTTCTCATCAGACGTGGCGGGAGGATGCCGGGCGGTGTAGCACGCAGACGCGGCGGGGCAAGATCGGCCCGACCATTGGCTAAAGGAGCGAGCGCACGTGGAAGGCTGGATCGGGACAGGCAAGGTGCGCGGGCGAGAGGTCGGCGACACGGTCGAGATCACCATCGACGGCCTGACCACTCAGGCCAAATACTACAAGCCCCTGGCCTATGAGTTCTTTCGCAAGGAATGGAGCGCGCGGCCGTCCTGGGGCGACTATGTCGTCGAGATCCGCATGGAGCACGTCGGCGACGCGCCGTGGATGGACCTGGACAACCTGGCCAAGGCCCTGCTGGACGCCATCAAGGGCTATTTGTTCCACGACGACAGCCAGGTGGCGCGGCTGCTGGTCGAACGGAATGAAGGCGAACGCGAGCGGATCACCATCCGGGTGTTTCCGAGGACATAGGGGCGCCGGCGGCGTCCACCGAAGGGTTGCCGAAGCTTAACTTGCCGGATCATCCGCCCCGGCTACCGTCGATATCTTCTCGGGGAGATCGTCGATGCGTGGCCTTGCCGCTGTCCTGTTGTTGCTGTCGGCGTCGCCCGCGTGGGCCGAGACGCAGACCTGGGTTCTCTCGGTTGATCGATGGGGCAATGCCGAACGGAGCACGCTGAAGCTTGAGGACAAAGGCGACCTGCTTTCGGGTCGGTTGAACGACCTGGCGGTCGAGGGGCGGCGTGAGGGGGATCGCCTCGTCTTCACCGCTGTGGACTCTGACGGCGGCCGCTATCGCTTTGAGGCGTCGCAGGCGGGCAATGTCCTGTCCGGCTGGGCCGACTACCCCGACACCAACACGCCCGAGGCGCGCGCCAGGCACGCCTTCACCGCGCAACGGCTGGAAATCCCCGCCGGTCCGCCGCAACGGCGCACCTATGACCCCGAAACCTTCTCCAACGCCTTCACGGCAGAGCGGGCGCCGGTCATGGTGATCCGTCCGGGCGACATCATCGCCACGCGCACGATCGATTCCGGCGGCGTCGATGAGCACGGCCGCACCGTGGCCCTCTATGGCAATCCGCAGACGGGGCCATTCTTCGTCGCCGGGGCCAATCCCGGCGATGTCCTGGCTGTCCACATCCGAAAGTTGGCGCTGAACCGGGACTACGCCGACAGCCTGGACGGCTTCACCAGCAGCGCGATGCCGCTGAGGCTGGCTGCGCGGTCGGCTGACCTGGGCCAGCGGGTGCGGTGGCGACTGGATCGCGCCGCCGGAACGGCCCGGCTGGAGAATCCGCCCGCCGGATTGAAGGACTATGTTGTTCCGGTGCGACCGATGCTGGGCGGCGTCGGCGTGGCGCCCGACTTCGGCTTCGCGCCCTTCTCGGCCGGCGATACCGGCCGTTTTGGCGGCAATATGGACTTCAACCAGGTCGGACAGGGCGCGACTCTCTATCTGCCGGTCTATCAGCCGGGGGCTCTGCTTTTCCTCGGTGACGGGCACGCGCTTCAGGGCGATGGCGAGACCACCCAGTGGGCGCTGGAGACCTCGCTGGACGTGGAGTTCAGCGTGGAGGTTTTGCCGGCCCGTCCGCTTTCCAGCCCGCGTGTCGAAACCGCGGACGCGATCACGGTCATTGGTCAGGCCGGTTCACTGGATGAGGCGGTGCGCGCGGCGACAGGCTCTATGGTCCAGTGGCTGGAGCAGGACTACGGCCTCAGCCTCTCGGAGGCGTCCTTGATCCTGGGAACGGCGGCGGAATACAGGGTTGTCACGCTGGCGGGCCGCAACGCGGGGATGGCGCTCAGTCTTGATAAGGCGCGACTGCGAGACCTGCCCAAAAAGCCAGGGGAATAGAGGGGCGGCGTCGCCGCTCTCACGCTATGAGGAGACAAACAAAAAGGCCGGGGTGTGAACCCCGGCCTTTTCCATTTCAGCCTATGGCCGTCGATCAGCCGCGCTGTTCGATCGGCACGTAGTCGCGCTGCGTCGGGCCGGTGTAGAGCTGACGCGGGCGACCGATCTTCTGCGAGGGATCGGCCATCATTTCCTGCCACTGCGAGATCCAGCCCACGGTGCGGGCCAGGGCGAACAGGACGGTGAACATGGTGGTCGGGAAGCCCATCGCCGACAGGGTGATGCCCGAATAGAAGTCGACGTTCGGGAACAGCTTGCGCGAGGTGAAGTACTCGTCCGACAGGGCGACGCGCTCCAGTTCCTTGGCGACCTGGAACAGCGGGTCGTTCTCGCGGCCCGTGGCGGCCAGCACTTCATAGGCCGACTGCTGCATGACCTTGGCGCGCGGATCGTAGTTCTTGTACACGCGGTGGCCGAAGCCCATCAGCTTGTACTTCTTGTCCTTAACGCCCTGAATGAACTCGGGAATACGGTCCGGCGTGCCGATTTCCTTGAGCATGTTCAGCGCCTCTTCGTTGGCGCCGCCGTGCGACGGGCCCCACAGGCAGGCGATGCCGGCTGCGATACAGGCGAAGGGGTTGGCGCCCGACGAGCCGGCCAGACGGACGGTCGAGGTCGAGGCGTTCTGCTCGTGGTCGGCGTGCAGGGTGAAGATGCGGTCCATGGCGCGAACCAGGGCCGGATCGACCACATAGTCCTCGGCCGGAACGGCGAAGCACATGCGCAGGAAGTTCTCGGCGTACGACAGGTCGTTGCGCGGCGAGATGAAGGGCTGGCCGACGTGGTACTTGTAGGCGCGGGCGGCGATCGTGGGCATCTTGGCGATCAGGCGGATGGCCGAGATGTCGCGCTGCACCGGATCATGGATGTCCAGGCTGTCGTGATAGAAGGCCGACAGGGCGCCGACGGTGCCGACCATGATCGACATGGGGTGAGCGTCGCGGCGGAAGCCTTCGAAGAAGCGGTCGAACTGAGCGTGCAGCATGGTGTGCCGCGTAATGCTCTCTTCGAACTTCTCATATTGCGCTGCGGTCGGCAGTTCGCCGTGCAGCAGCAGGTGGCAGACTTCGATGAAGTTCGACTGCGAGGCCAGCTGGTCGATCGGATAGCCGCGGTGCAGCAGGACGCCTTCGTCGCCGTCGATGAAGGTCAGGGCGCTTTCGCACGCCGCCGTCGAGGTGAAGCCGGGGTCAAAGGTGAAGGCCCCGGTCGCGCCGTACAGCTTGCGGATGTCGACGACGTCCGGTCCGGTGGAGCCCGAAAGGACGGGAAGTTCCACGGTCTTGTCGCCGTAGGCGAAGGTCGCCGTGCCGGCGGGTTTAGCTTGTTCAGTCATCTAGGCCCCTTGTTCTTCTTCCGGCCGGGCGCGGGGAGGCGTCCAGTCTGCATGGTTATGGGTGATCACTTAGTCTGTTGCAGCGCATCATCCAAGCGCCCGAGACCTTCGTCGCGGCCCAGGGCGGCAAGAATTCGCGCAATGTCCGGCGAGACGGAGCCGCCGGTGAGGGCGCCGCGCATGGAAGGCCCTATTTTTCCGAAGCCTACACCTTCTTCCTCGGCGAAAGCCTTAAGCTCGGCTTCGAGGGCGAAAACGTCCCAGCTCTGGAAAAGACGGAGCCGTTCACGGAGTCGTGAAAGTCGGTCGCGGCCTTCGCCGGTCAGCAGACCCACGGTTTTCTCGTCCAGCGCGAGCGGACGCGCCTTCAGCACGAAGTCGGTCTGGGCCGCCAGATCGACAATGGTCTTGGCGCGATCCTTGACGAAGGGCATGGCGCGCAGCAGGCGGGACTCGTCGTCGGGTTGCAGGGCGCGACCCTTGGTCAGGTGGGCGTCGAGGGTCAGCTTGGCCAGACGGTCGTCGTCGGCCAGACGAATCCAGTGGGCGTTGACGTGGGCCAGCTTGTCGAAGTCGAGGCGGGCGGGCGCCTTGCCGACGCCGGGCAGGTCGAACCACTCCAGCGCCTGTTCATCGCTGAACAGTTCGTCGTCGCCGTGCGCCCAGCCCAGACGCGCCAGATAGTTGCGCATGGCCTCGGGCAGATAGCCCATTTCGGCGTATTCATGGACCGCCTGGGCCCCGTGGCGCTTCGACAGCTTGGCGCCGTCGGGGCCGTGGATCAGCGGGATGTGGGCGAAGGTCGGGCGGGCCCAGCCGAGCGCGTCATAGATCAGGCTCTGGCGGGCGGCGTTGTTCAGATGGTCGTCGCCGCGAATGACGTGGGTCACGCCCATGTCGTGGTCGTCCACCACCACGGCCAGGTTATAGGTCGGCGCGCCGTCCGAGCGCAGGATGACCAGATCGTCCAGCGACCCTGAATCCCAGCGCACCGGGCCCTGAACTGCATCCTCGACCAGGACGGAGGTGTCCAGCGGGCGGCGGAAGCGAACGGTGAAGGGCTTGGCCAGATCGTCGACGCTCGGCTCACGGTCGCGCCAGGGCGAGACGAATTCGCGACCCTCGGCCTTGGCCTGATCGCGTAGCGCGCCGGTTTCCTCGGCGGTCAGGAAGTCGCGGTAGGCGTGGCCCGAGGCCAGCAACTGCTCGGCGACCTCGCGGTGACGGTCGGCGCGGGCGAACTGGAAGACGGGCTCTTCGTCGCCGAAGAGCTCCAACCAGGACAGGCCGTCGAAGATGGCCTTGACCGCCTCGTCGGTCGAGCGTTCGCGGTCCGTGTCCTCGACGCGGATCAGGAATTTCCCGCCCCGGCTCTTGGCGTAGAGCCAGTTGAATAACGCGGTTCTCGCCCCGCCGATATGGAGGTAGCCTGTGGGCGAGGGGGCGAAGCGGGTGACGACAGTCGAGGAAGGGGAGGTCATAACAAGGGGTCCGTTGCGGAGGCCCTTATACGCCCGCGCGCGCCAAAGCGAAGCCTTGCCGGACGGGTTCTTGACGGCGTTCGTGCCGAAGTCGCGGACCAGACGGATCGTTGGCGGCTGTGGGCGCCGGTCTTCTTTGGCGGCGGATGCGCGACCTATTTCGCTTTGAAGAGCGAACCGGCGACTTGGCCGCTGATACTGGCGGCGGTGCTGGCCTTCGCCGTTTGGCTGGCGGCGCGACGGTTCGGGCTGGCGCGGCGGTGGACCCTGATCCTGTTGATGCTGGCCTGTCTGTGCGGCGGGGCGGCGGCGGCCAAGCTGAGGACCGAGGCCGTCAGCGGGCCGATTGCGCCGGCCTTGGCCGAGCCGACTGTGGTCGAGGCCTGGGTCATGGATGTCGAGAGTCCCGGCGAGCGCGGCGCGCGAATCGTCGTGGCGCCGGTGCGGATCAGGGGGCTGGCGCCCGAGGCGACGCCGGTGCGGCTGCGGGCCACGGTGCGGGGCGAGCCGCCCGCGCCGGGGGAGGCGGTGCGGCTGTTCGGCAATCTGAACCCGCCGCCGTCGCCGGCTAGTCCGGGGGCCTATGATTTTGGCCGCAACGCCTATTTCCAGGGCATGGGCGGGACGCTGTTCGCCCTGGGCCAGACGCGGCCGACGGTGCTGGCCGAGCCGCCGTGGCGAGTGCGGATGGCGATGAAGATCAATGCCGCCCGCTATGCCCTGGCGCAGCGGATCGTGGCGCGGCTGGGCGAGCGGACCGGCGGGATCGCCGCCGCCATGACCACGGGGCACGAGACGTGGATCGGGCGCGAGGATCTGGACGCCATGCGCGATTCCGGGCTGGCGCACATCCTGTCGATCTCGGGCCTGCACATGGCCATTGTCGGGGGCTTTGTCTTCTTTGGGGTTCGACTGGGCGTGGCGGCCTGGCCGTGGCTGGCGCTCAGGGTGTCGGGCAAGAAGGTGGCGGCGGTCGCGGGCCTGATTGCGGTCGGGACCTATCTGGTGGTGTCGGGGGCGCCGCCGCCGGCGGAGCGGTCGGCCATCACCGCCTCCATCGCCTTTTTCGCCATCCTGCTGGATCGACAGGCGGTGACCATGCACGCCCTGGCGGTCGCGGCCTTTGCGGTGCTGTTGCTGCAGCCCGAGGCCATCGTCACGCCGGGGTTCCAGATGTCGTTTGCGGCGACGGCGGCCCTGGTGGCGCTGGCCGAGGTCTGGCCGCGCCGGATCAAGGAGATTTCGGCGCCCTGGCCGATCGTGGCGGCGCAGCGCCTAGGAAGCTGGCTGCTGATCGCCTGCACCGCCAGTCTGGTGGCGGGCATGGCGACCGGGCCGTTCGCCATGCAGCATTTCAACCGCACCGCCGTCTATGGCCTGATCGCCAATCTGGCCACCTCGCCGGTCGCGGACTTCATCCTGATGCCGGCGCTGGCGCTGGGGGCCGCGCTGGAGCCGCTGGGGCTGGGCGCGCCTTTCCTGTGGCTGGCGGGCAAGGGCGTCGAGATGATGCTGGCCATCGGCCACTGGACGGCGGGTCTGCCGGGCGCGGTGCAGACGGTGGCCAGCGCCCCGGCGGCGGCCTTGCCGGTCGCCTTTATCGGCATCCTTTTCATCTGCCTGTGGCGGGGAAGGCTGCGCTGGCTAGGCCTGCCGTTGGCGGCGGCGGTGCTGATCTGGCCGCGCCCGGCTGCGCCCGATCTGTGGATCGGCGATGGCGGGACCAATGCGGCCTGGCGGCAGGTGGATGCGGCGGTTGTGGCAAGGCCCGGCGTAAGGCAGTTCGCGGCGGACCTGTGGTCGCGGCGGCGCGGGCTGGAACTGACGCCGAGGCCGGAGGCGGGCTGGACCTGCAAGCGGTCCTTCTGCGCGCCGGAAGCACCTGAGGCCGGGCCGGTCGCGCTTTGGTGGGGCAAGAAGGCGCCGTCGGCGGAGCAACTGGACGTTCTGTGCCGGTCGGCGGCAGTCGTCAGCAGCCGCGCCGAACTGCCGTCGCTGCCGGCCTCATGCGCCGGGCGGCTGGTGCTGGACGGCGTGGACTATGGGCGCGGCGGCTCGGTCGAGCTGTGGCGCGTCGGCGCGGGCTGGAAGGCGGTGTGGGCGGCTGACGTGCGGGGGCAGAGGCCCTGGACGCGTCAGGCCGATCCCGACTTCAGTGATAGCGGCGGATGAGGCCGACCAGCTTGCCCTGAACCGCGACCTGATCCGAGCCGTAGATCTTGGTCTCGTAGTTGCGGTTGGCGGGCTCCAGAGCGATGGAGGCGCCCTTCTTGCGCAGGCGCTTCAGCGTGGCCTGTTCGCCTTCGACCAAGGCTACCACGATCTCGCCGGACGAGGCGTCGGCGGTCGATTTGATGATGACCATGTCGCCGTTGAGGATGCCGGCCTCGATCATCGAGTCGCCCTCGATCTCGAGCAGATAGTGTTCGCCCGCGCCCAGCATGGCTTCCGGCACCGGATAGCGGGCGGTCTCATGCTCGATGGCGTCGATGGGGGTGCCCGCCGCGATCTTGCCCATCAGGGCCAGTTCGCGGCTGTCGTTGGCGGGCTCAGCCGCCTTGGGGCGACCGCCGCCCTCGATGACGCCGGGCTTGAAGCCCGCATGGCCGCGCGGCGCGCCTGCGGTGGCCTGTTCCGGCAGCTTGGTCACTTCCAGCGCGCGGGCGCGGTGGGCCAGGCGGCGGATGAAGCCGCGCTCCTCCAGCGCCGTGATCAGGCGGTGGATGCCCGACTTGGACGCCAAATCCAGCGCCTCCTTCATCTCGTCGAAGGAGGGCGAGACGCCCGTTTCCTGAATCCGTTCGTGAATGAACATCAGGAGTTCGTGCTGCTTCTTGGTGAGCATGGGCGCAAGGCTTCCAGAACAAGGCGTGAACCGTTGTCGATGTTCTGTAAGTGTTCTTGCTGAATGTCAACTCGGCCGCATTGAGCGGGCGTTGCCGCTCAATGCGGCCTCTCTGGATGTCGCGTAAGGGTGGGAAGTCGGCATCATTCGAAGGCAGCGGGAACTTGGAAGAACGTCAGCTCATAGTCGATGCTGTCCAAGCCTGGTTCATCGTTGAAATGCACTTCAAACGCCCGCTCGGGATAATCGGCAGCGAGTTTCAGCTGATATAGATAGCTTAGCCGGAGCGCCTCAAGGTCTGCTACGGTCGAAAGCGGACATTTACCGCTCAGCCGATATCCGACATTAGCCCAACGACAGCAGGGCCTTGGTCGCAGCCTCCACGTCGTGCTGACGCATCAGGCTTTCGCCGACGAGGATGGCCTGGGCGTGGGCGTCGGCGACGCGCTGGACATCGTCAGGCGTGAAGATGCCGCTTTCGGCGACCAGCAGGGCCTTGACCGGGCTGAGCATGGACAGGCGCTCGGTGGCGTCGAGGTCGACCTCGAAGGTGCGCAAGGACCGGTTGTTGACGCCGACCAGATCACCCCCGAGCGCGCAGGCGCGGGCCATTTCGGACTCGTCGTGGGTCTCGATCAGGGCGTCCATGCCGAAGCGCTCGGCCTCGGCCAGCAGGTCGGCGGCCAGGGCGTCATCCACCATGGCGAGGATGATGAGGATGCAGTCGGCGTCCAGGGCGCGGCTCTCGGCCACCTGCCAGGGATCGACCAGGAAGTCCTTGCGCAGGCAGGGCAGGGCGACCGCGTCGCGCGCGGCGACGAGGAAGGCGTCGTCGCCCTGGAAGCTGGGACCGTCGGTCAGGACGGACAGGCAGGTGGCGCCGCCGCGCTCATAGGCTTTGGCGAGAGCCGGCGGGTCGAAGTCGGCCCGGATCAGGCCCTTGGACGGGCTGGCCTTCTTGATCTCGGCGATCAGGGCCGGGCGGCCGGTGTCCTCGGCCTTGCGTTCCAGAGCGGCGCGGAAGCCGCGCGGGGCCGAGGCTTCACGGGCGAGGGCCTCGATGGCGTCCTGAGAGGTGGCGGCCTTGCGGGCGGCCACGTCGTCGCGCTTGTAGGCGGCGATCTTCGCCAGAACGTCGGTCATGCGGCCTCGGGGTCGATAGGGGTGTTGGTGACGCGCACCAGGGTTTCCAGCGCGCGGGCGGCGCGGCCGTCGTCGATGACGGCGGCGGCCAGTTCGGCGCCTTCACGCAGGTCGGCGGCGCGGTCGGCCACGACCAGGGCGGCGGCGGCGTTCAGCACGACGATGTCGCGATAGGGGCCGCGCTCGCCCGCCAGCAGGGCCGTCAGCGCGGCGGCGTTGTGCTCGGCGTCGCCGCCGCGCAGGTCGTCCAGCGTCGCCAGCGGCAGTCCGGCGTCGGCGGGGGTGACGGTGAAGCGGCGGACGGCGCCGTCCTTCCACTCGGCCACCTCGGTCGGGCCTGTGGTGGTCAGTTCGTCCAGACCCTGACCATGGACGGTCCAGGCGCGCCGGGCGCCGAGACGGCCCAGCACCTCGGCCAGAGGCTCCAGCAGGGCGGGATCATAGACGCCCATGACCTGACGGTTTGCATGGGCTGGATTACAAAGCGGCCCCAGAAGGTTGAAGACCGTACGGAAACCGATCTCGGCCCGCACCGGGCCGACGTGGCGCATGGCCCCGTGATAGGTGGGGGCGAACAGGAAGGCGATGCCGGCCTGATCCAGGGCGCGGGCCTGTTGCGGGACGGTGGCGTCGAGGTTGACGCCCAGAGCGGCCAGCACGTCGGACGAGCCGGACTTGGAACTGATGGCGCGGTTGCCGTGCTTGGCGACCTTGAGCCCTGCGCCCGCCAGGACGAAGGCGGCGGCGGTCGAGACATTATAGGTGTGCTGGCCGTCGCCACCGGTGCCGCAGGTGTCGATCACCTCATCAAACGGATGATCCAGCGACAGGGCGGCGTCGCGCATGGCGGTGGCGAAGGCGACGATCTCGTCCACCGTTTCGCCGCGGATGCGCAGGGCGGTGACGGCGGCGGCGACCTGGGACGGGGTCGGTTCGCCGCGCAGGCAGGCGGAGAAGAAGGCATGGGCCTCGTCCGGCGTCAGGACGCGCCCGTCCACCAGCTTGCCCAGCAGAGGCTTGAAACCATCCATGGCGTCAGACCGTGGCCAGACGCTTGACGCCCGCCAGATCGAGGAAGTTGGCGATCATGTCATGGCCATGCTCGGTGGCGATGGATTCCGGGTGGAACTGCACGCCGTGGATCGGCCGGGTGCGGTGGGCCAGACCCATGATCTCGCCGTCGGCGGTCCAGGCGGTGACTTCCAGCTCATCCGGCAGGGTTTCGCGACGCACGGCCAGCGAGTGATAGCGGGTGGCGGTGAAGGGCGAGGGCAGGCCGGCGAAGACGCTGCGGCCCTCATGCAGGATCGGCGAGGTCTTGCCGTGCATCAGGGTCTTGGCGCGGATGACGTCGCCGCCGAAGGCCTGACCGATGGCCTGATGGCCCAGGCAGACGCCGAAGATGGGCATGTCCAGCGGCGCGGTCGTGATCAGGGGCAGGCAGATGCCCGCCTGATCCGGGGCGCAGGGACCGGGCGACAGCAGCACGGCCTCGGGCTTCAGCGCCCAGGCTTCTTCCACCGTCAGGTCGTCGTTGCGGACGACATGCGTCTGGGCGCCCAACTCCGCGAGGTAGTGGACGAGGTTGTAGGTAAAGCTGTCGTAGTTATCGACGACGAGGATCATGACAGGGTTCTTAAGGTGGGAGGGACGACGCGCCAAGCGAAGGCGGGAGGAAAGCGGACGTTAAGCTGTCCGCGCGATACAGGAGCATCGCCATCGGAAGAAATCCGTCTTGACCCGCTTAGAAGCCATCCGCGACGCCCAGGCCCTGCTCGATGAGCCGGCCACAGAGCAACCCAAGCCGCTGCGCCTGCTGGCGGCGGCGGCCTTCGCCGCGACGGCGGCGGTGATGCTGGCGGGGACCATGGTCGTGGGCCCCGGCGTGTCGTTCGACCAGGGCTCCACGGTTTCCAATCCTTAGATCTTGCCGTCGGCGCCCTGGCCACGCGTGGTCGCGTTGAATCGCCACGCGTCCTCGGCCGCCTTCATCGGAGCGCGAGCCTTGGCCAGGGTTTCGGCGTATTCGGCGGCAGGGTCGCTGTCGGCCACGACGCCGGCGCCGGCCTGAACGAAGATCTGGTTCTGGGCGAACATGGCGGTGCGCAGGACGATGCAGATGTCCGCCTCGCCATTGGCCGAGATATAGCCCACGCCGCCGCCATAGCCGACGCCGCGCTTCTCGGTTTCCAGTTCGTCGATGATCTCCATGGCCCTTACCTTGGGCGCGCCCGACAGGGTGCCGGCGGGAAGCGCCGCCAGCAGCGTGTCCACGGCGTCCAGCCTGGGATCAGCGGCGCCGTGCACGTTGGAGACGATGTGCATGACTTGGCTGTAGCGCTCGACGACGAAGCTTTCCGTCACCTCGACCGAGCCGGGCGATGAAACGCGGCCCACGTCGTTGCGGCCCAGATCGAGCAGCATCAGGTGCTCAGCGCGCTCCTTGGGATCAGCCAGAAGCTCGGCTTCCAGCGCCTTGTCAGCCTCGGGCGTGGCGCCGCGCGGGCGGGTGCCGGCCAGCGGGCGGATAGTGACGCGACCGTCCTTCAACCGGACCAGGATTTCCGGGCTGGAGCCGGCCAGCTGGAAATCGACATAGTCGAGGAAGAAGAGATAGGGCGACGGGTTGCCGCGACGCAGCGAGCGATAGAAGGCGAACGGGTCCTGGCTCCACGGCGCCGAGAAGCGGTGCGCCAGCACGACCTGGAAGATGTCGCCAGCGGTGATGTAGTCCTTGGCCCTGGCGACCATGGCGTCGAAGCCAGCGGCGTCGACGGGGGTGTGGAAGTCGGGCGCGGGCGCCGGCTCGGCTTCGCGCTGGATCGGCAGCGGGCTGCGCAGGCGCTCAACGAAATCGTCGAGGCGGGCGATGGCGGCGTTGAACGCGGTGTCGGGATCAGCGGCGCTATCGGGATAGGCGGCGGCGATCAGGACGATCTCGTGCTTCACCGAATCGAAGATGGCGACCAGCGACGGGCGCGCCATGACGGCGTCGGGCAGGTTCAGCGGGTCGGGGTTGGCCGGGCCCAGCGGCTCCAGCAGACGCACCATGTCATAGCCGAAGACGCCGAACAGACCGGCGGCCATGGGCGGCAGGTCGTCGGGCAGGTCGAACCGGGTGGCGGCGATCAGGGCGCGCAGGGACTCCAGCGCGGGCCGGTCTTCGGGCGTGAAGCGATCGGCCAGGACCGCCTCGCCGCGCGCCATCTCGGCCTGGCCGTCGCGGCAGCGCCAGACGACGTCGGGGGCCAGGGTGACGATTGAGTAGCGACCGTTGACGGCGCCGCCTTCGACCGACTCCAGCAGGCTGGCGTAGGGCCGCCCGTGCCCGACCTTGAGGAAGGCCGAGACGGGCGTCTCCAGGTCGTCGATCAAGCGGCGAACGACGACCTGGGGGCGGCCTGAGGTCAGGCCAGTGACAAACGCGGTGCGTTCAGCTTCCTGTCCGACGCCCTGGCTCATTTCTTGGCAGGCGCGGGGACCGGAGCCGCCGGAGCGGCTGCCGGGGCTTCGATGCCCAGGGCGGCGATGGCGGCGGCCGGGTCGTTCTTGGCTTTCACGCGGGCGGCGCCGGCGTTGAAGCTTTGCTCGACCATGGCGTTAGCCAGCTCCTGGGTCAGGCGCGGACGGACCTGCTCGACCAGCGGGGCGGCCAGGGCCGGCACGGCGCCGTGGATGGCGTCGACGTGGCCGACGACAAAGCCGGTCTGGGTCTGGCCGGTGAAGACCTGGCCCTTGCCTTGGCCGAACAGGCCGCGCAGGACGCCTTCGCCCAGTTGCGTCTGGCTTTCACGGCTCTGCTGGACGGCGGTGCGGGTCGTCAGCTGGGCGCCGACCGAGGCGGCGACCTTGGCGATGTCCTCGCCGCCGCGCACGCGTTGGGCCAGTTCCTCGGCCTTGGCCGAGAGGCGACGGGCGTTCTCCCGCATGGTCCATTGCTGGGCCAGGGGGGCGCGAACCTCGGCCAGGGTCGGCAGGGCGGACGGGCGAATGTCGTCGACGCGGACGGCGAAATACTGGCCTTCGCCGGCGTCAATGATGTCGCTCTCGCCGCCCTTGGACAGGGCATAGGCCTGTTCGAAGATCTGACGCGGGGCGTTGATAGGCTGACCGTCGGGCAGGCGGCCCTCGGCGGTGAAGGGCGGCAGCTGGATCAGGCGGGCGCCGACGGCCTGAGCCGCATCGGCCAGGTTCTTGCCGTCCTGACGGGCCTTCTCGTACTGCTCGACCTTGGCGTAGGTCGCGCCCTTGACGTCTTCGGCGCGCAGTTCCTCGACCAGAGCGCTGCGGACGCTTTCCAGCGTGGCCGGCGCGCCGGCGGTGACGGCGGTGACCTTGGCGACCGTGAAGCCGAGACGGCTCTGGATCGGGTTGGAGACCTGATTGGCGGGCAGGGCGAAGACGGCGGCGCCCACGGCCGGGTCGCCCACGGCGCTCTGCGGCGTGTCGTTGTAGTTGCTGGCCTCGATCTTGTTGGCGGCGGCGACTTCGGCCGGCGTCTTGCCGGCGCGCAGGTCGGCGGCGATGCGGTCGGCGGCGGCCTTGGTCGGCGCCGTCAGGGTGACGAAGGTGCGCTTCTCGGCGTTCGACAGGGCGGCCTTGCGGAACTCGAAGCGCTCACGGATGCGCTCCTCGGTGATCGGCGTCGGCTGGCTGTTGGGGCCCGGATTGAACAGCACGATCGAGACCATGCGGAATTCGGGACGGCGCAGTTGGGCGGCGTTCTCGTTGATGAAGGCGGTCAGTTGGGCGTCGGTGGGCGCCGGAGTCGATCCCGCCATGGCCTGGGTCACATCGAACCAGCGACCGTCGCGGGTCTCCAGCGCCTGACCGGCGAGCAGGGCGCCATAGATGCGCGGCACGCGGGCGCCGGCGAAGACAGCGGCGCCGAACTGGCTGGCGACGTACTGGTCGCGCAGGTCCTGTTCCAGCATTTCCGAGGTCAGGCCCTGGGCGGCGAGCGCCTGTTCATAGCGGTCCTGATCAAACTGGCCGCTGACCTGATTGAAGAAGGCCGGGATCTGGCGGATTTCCTTCAGCACCAGCTCCTTGCCGGGGCGGATGCCGGCGTTCCAGGCCCAGGCGAGGAAGCCCATGCGTTGGGTCTGGCTTTCCAGATACTGGGTGTGGATGTTCTCCTTGACCATGTCCTCGAAGGACACGGGGCGACCGGCCTGCTCCTGCAGGTTGTTACGCACCCGCTCGAAGTCGGCGCGGAACTGCTGGGCGCCGACGCTGCGGTCGCCGGCGTCGATGACGTGCTTCGGACCGAGGTTGGAGAAGACATCCGACTGAGCGCCCACGATCAGGAAGCTGAGGATGATCAAGGCGAACAGGCCCGCAGCCCATTTCGACTTGGAGAAGTTGCGGAACAGCGTGATCATCGAGAAAGAACCTGACGAGGGCCGGCGTCAAAGGGGCGCCACGCTCGCCTATACGGGCAGTCCCTAGGGCGCCGCAAGCGGACGCACCCCAACATCTTGGCTTCCGCGACAACGGGACCTAAACAAGCCGCATGAAACAATCTGCGAAGCTGGTCGCCGGCAACTGGAAAATGAACGGCCTGGGCGCGAGCCTGGGCGAGGCTGAAGCCCTGGCGAAAGCCTTGCAGGAACAGGCTGCGGCTTGCCGCGTGGCCCTGTGCCCGCCCGCGACGCTGACGGAGCGGATGGCGCGCGCCCTGGCGGGCGGCTCGGTCGAACTGGGCGGGCAGGACTGCCATGCCGAAGCCTCGGGCGCCTTCACCGGGTCGGTGTCCGCCGCCATGCTGGTCGATGCTGGGGCCAGCCTGGTGATTCTGGGGCACTCGGAGCGCCGCGCAGGATTTGGCGAGACCGACGCCGATGTCGCCGCCAAGGTCGAGGCCGCTCTGGCCGCCGGTCTGGAGCCCATCATCTGCATCGGCGAGACCCTGGCCGAGCGCGAAGCCGGGGAGGCGGTCGAGGTGGTCAGCCGTCAGGTCGCCGGTTCGCTGCCGTCGTCGCTGGCGGGCAAGGCCTTCGCCGTGGCCTATGAACCGGTCTGGGCCATCGGCACCGGCCTGACGCCGACGCTGGAACAGATCGAGGAAGTCCACGCCGCCGTCCGCGCCGCCATGGTCGCCAGGCTGGGCGAGGGCGGTCGCGTCGCGCCGATCCTTTATGGCGGCTCGGTCAAGCCGTCGAACGCGGCGGAAATCCTGGCTGTGGCGGAGGTGGGCGGCGCCCTGGTCGGCGGGGCGTCGCTGAAGGCCGAGGACTTCCTGGGCATTGTCCGCGCCGTCTAGGCGAGGATTTCGCGCCACATTTCGTTCGGCGTTTGCCCCGGTCCCGCATCGGTGTTAGACGCCGCCGCTTGATCGGCGCATCTGCGCGCCCACATGATTGACACCATGCTCCAGACCATCTTGCTCGTCGCCATGATCCTGATCTCGGTCGCTTTGACGGCCGTGATCCTGCTGCAACGCTCTGAGGGCGGGGCCCTGGGCATGGGCGGAGGCCCGTCGGGCTTCATGACCGCGCGCGGCGCGGGCAACCTGCTGACGCGGGCCACGTCGATCCTGGCCGTCGCCTTCTTCGTCTGCGCCATCAGCCTGACCATCGCCGGCAACTTCGCCCGCGGTTCGCGTTCGGTGATCGACGCCGACGCCGTGGGCGCCATCGCGGTCGGCAATGAGCAGCCGGCGGCGCCGGCTGAACAGGCCGCCCCGACACCGGCCGCTCCCGCGGCGCCCTCGCTGGACGATCTGGAAGCCAGCCTTCCGGCCTCCGCGGCTCCGGCCCCCGCGCCGGCGCAATAGGCCCCCGACAGCTAAGAAATCCCGGAAAGCGCGCCGCAGGGCGCGCTTTCTTCTTATGTTCAACAGATGTTTTGCGTCGGGCCATGCTCCCGCCGCGAATCATGGAGTAAGGTGTCCGCCCATGGCTCGCTATGTGTTCATCACCGGCGGCGTGGTTTCCTCGCTAGGAAAAGGCCTCGCCTCCGCCGCTCTCGGCGCTCTTTTGCAGGCACGAGGTTACAAGGTCCGTCTGCGCAAGCTGGACCCTTATCTGAACGTCGATCCGGGGACGATGAGCCCCTATCAGCACGGCGAGGTCTTCGTGACCGACGACGGCGCCGAGACCGACCTCGATCTGGGCCACTATGAGCGCTTCACCGGCGTCTCGGCCGCCAAGTCGGACAACGTCACGACCGGGCGCATCTATTCGACCATCCTGGAGAAGGAACGTCGCGGCGACTATCTGGGCGCGACCGTCCAGGTGATTCCGCACGTCACCGACCAGATCAAGCAGTTCTGCCTCAGCCCGGCCAAGACGGACGCGGGCGAGGACGTGGACTTCGTCCTGGTCGAGATCGGCGGCACCGTCGGCGACATCGAGGGTCTGCCCTTCTTCGAGGCCATCCGCCAGCTCGGCCAGGACCTGCCGCGCGGTCAGTCCTGCTTTGTCCACCTGACCCTGCTGCCCTTCATCAAGACGGCCGGCGAGATGAAGACCAAGCCGACGCAGCACTCGGTCAAGGAGCTGCGCTCCATCGGCATCCAGCCCGACATCCTGCTGTGCCGCTGCGAGCAGCCGATCCCGGCCGAGGAAAAGCGCAAGATCGGACAGTTCTGCAACGTGCGCGAGAGCGGCGTCATCCAGGCGATGGACTCGGCCGACATCTACGCCGTGCCGTTGGACTACCACCACGAAGGTCTGGACAGCGAAGTCCTGGCCCACTTCGGCATCACCGACGCGCCTCAGCCCGACCTGTCGAGCTGGGAGGAGATCGTGCGTCGTCGCCTGCATCCGGACGGCGAAGTCACCATCGCCGTGGTCGGCAAGTACACCGTGCTCAAGGACGCCTATAAGTCCCTGATCGAGGCCCTGCATCACGGCGGGGTGGCCAACAACGTCAAGGTCAACATCGACTGGGTCGAGGCCGACACGTTTGAAGGCGACCCCCAGGCCTGCCAGGAGCGTCTGCAGGGCGCCCATGCGGTCCTGGTCCCCGGCGGCTTCGGCGAGCGCGGGGCCGAGGGCAAGATCGAGGCGGCGCGCTTCGCGCGTGAGCGCAAGATCCCTTACTTCGGCATCTGCTTCGGCATGCAGATGGCGGTGATCGAGGCGGCCCGGAATCTGGCGGGTTTCCCCAAGGCGACCTCGACCGAATTCGGCCCGGCGGAAGAACCCGTCGTCGGTCTGATGACCGAGTGGACGCAGGGCAATCAGCGCGTCCTGCGTCAGCAGGGCGGCGACCTGGGCGGCACCATGCGTCTGGGCGCCTATGATTCGACTCTGATCGCGGGGTCCAAGATCGCCGACATCTACGGCTCCACAGAGATCAGTGAGCGCCACCGTCACCGCTATGAGGTGAACATCAACTATCGCGAGGCGATCGAGCAGAAGGCCGGTCTGGTCTTTGCGGGTCTGTCGCCTGACGGCGTCCTGCCGGAAACGGTCGAGCGAACGGACCATCCCTGGTTCATCGGCGTCCAGTACCACCCGGAGCTGAAGAGCCGCCCGTTCAAGCCCCACCCCCTCTTCGCCAGCTTTATCGGCGCCGCCGTGGTGCAGAGCCGCCTCGTCTAGAACGAGGGGCTAGGGCGTGCGGCCCAGCGCCGCCCCCAGGGCCCGCCGGGCGCGCGCGATCCGGGTCTCGACCGCCTTGGGCGTCACGCCGATCAGGCGGGCGATCTCGGCGTGCGAGAGGCCCTCAAGCGTGGCCAGCAGCAGGGGGGTCTTCAAGGTGTCCGGCAGGCTCGCCACGGTGCGATCCAGAGCCGCCATGCGCCGCCGGTCATCCAACTGAACTTCGCCAGCGGGGGCGTCGTCGCCGACCGCCAGGGCTTCGGGCGCATCCAGACCCATGACGCCGCGCACGGCGCGTCTGACAGCGCGCTTGCGGCCCCAGTCGCGGCATTTGTTGATGGCGATGGCCCTCAGCCAGACGGCGAAGGGCCGCGCGGGGTCGTAGCGACGAATGGCCAGCCAGGCCGCGACATAGGTTTCCTGAACCAGGTCATAGGCGTCGTCGTCTTCGCCCACATAGCGGCGGACGAAGCGATGCAGGTCGGCCTTGGTGGCCTCCATCAGCGCGGTGAAGGCTGCGCGGTCGCCGCGCGCGGCGCGCGCCGGCAGGGAAGCCTCGTCTTCCACCCTCGGACCTATCGGGTTTCTTGCAGCAAGGCGTCGGAGATGCCGCGATCAAAGACGCGGGTCTGTTCGGGCGTCAGGACGGCGCGCATCTCGAAGACATGGGCGATGGTCGCCTTTTGCAGCGCGCCCATGGCGTCATGGAAATGATCGACGGCGGCCTGGACCTGGGGGCTGTCGCCCTGATTGGCGGCGATGGCGGCGGCCAGTTCGCGGTTGGCGGCGCGGACGTCTTCTTCAAGCGCGGGACGGGTCGTGGCGAAGCGGTCCTCGACAACCTTGAGGCGGGCGGCCTGTTCGGGGGTCAGGTCGAGATCATTGTGGACGATGTCGTGCAGGCTGGGCGCCGCGCGTTGCTGCGACACCCATCCGGCCCCGAGCCAGACTCCGGCGCCGCTGACCAGGGCGGCCAACAGAGCCGTCAGGGCGATGGACTTCCAGCTCGCGATCATCGACTGGCCTCCAGCCGGAACAGGGGGGAGGAGGCGCTGGCCAGACTGAAGACCTGGATTTCGGAAGGGGGCGCGGGGCGGGTGAGGGCGAACAGGCCGCCATTGGCCACGCCGACGACCAGGGCCATGGCCAGGGCCGCCATGCGGACCTGACCCAGGCGCCGTTCGGACTGTAGCTGCTCAATCCGGCCCCAGACATCGGTCTCGAGATTGCCCAGTCGGGATTCCTCGACCTGTGCGTTTCCGATCAGCCTGTCGATCTGGTGCGTCATCGCTTCGCCCTCGCCTTGCCTGTCTGTCTATACGCGTCCTCGAGGCGGCGCCCTCAGCCTGGACGCCAGTTCATGAAAAAGGCGCCGGACGTTGCCGCCCGGCGCCTTGATCGTCAGCCTGATCCGGGGATCAGCAGCTGTAGTACATGTCGAACTCGACCGGGTGCGGGTGCAGTTGCAGGCGGGCGACTTCTTCCGACTTCAGCGCGATGTAGCTGTCGATGAAGTCGTCATCCATGACGCCGCCCTTCTTGAGGAAGGCGCGGTCGGCGTCGAGCGCATCGAGGGCTTCCTTCAGCGAACCGGCGACCTCGGGAATCGAGCCGCGCTCTTCCGGCGGCAGGTCGTAGAGGTTCTTGTCGGCGGCCGCGCCCGGATCGATGCGGTTCTCGATCCCGTCCAGACCGGCCATCAGCAGGGCGACGAAGGTCAGGTAGGGGTTGCCCATCGGGTCGGGGAAGCGGGCTTCCAGACGCTTGGCCTTGGGCGAGGAGACGTGCGGAATGCGGATCGAGGCCGAACGGTTGCTGGCCGAATAGGCCAGCTTCACCGGGGCTTCATAGCCGGGGACCAGACGCTTGTAGGAGTTGGTGGTCGAGTTGGCGAAGGCGTTGATGGCCTTGGCGTGCTTGATGATGCCGCCGATGTACCACAGACATTCCTGCGACAGGCCGGCGTACTTGTCGCCTGCGAACTGGGGCTTGCCGTCCTTCCAGATCGACATGTGGACGTGCATGCCCGAGCCGTTGTCGGCGAACATGGGCTTGGCCATGAAGGTCGCCGACTTGCCGTAGGCGGCGGCCACGTTGTGGATCACGTATTTGTAGAGCTGCAGGCGGTCGGCCATGGTCAGCAGGTCGCTGAACTTCAAGCCCAGTTCGTGCTGCGCCGGGGCGACCTCGTGGTGATGCTTCTCCGGGTCCATGCCCAAGTCCTTCATCACGCCCAGCATTTCACCGCGCAGGTCCTGGGCGGAGTCGACCGGGTTGACCGGGAAGTAGCCGCCCTTGTGACCCGGGCGGTGGCCCAGGTTGCCCTCGGCGTATTCAGCGCCGGTGTTGGACGGCAGTTCGATCGAGTCGAAGCTGTAGCCGGTGTTGTGCGGCGCGGTGTTCCAGCGCACGTCGTCGAAGATGAAGAACTCGGCTTCCGGGCCGAAATAGACCACGTCGCCCACGCCCGAAGACTGGACATAGGCCAGGGCCTTCTTGGCCATCGAACGGCTGTCGCGGTTGTAGGGCTCGCCCGTGTCGGGGCTCAGGACGTCGCAGAACAGGAAGAGCGTCGTCTGCTGATAGAAGGGGTCGATGTAGGCGCGCGTCAGGTCCGGCTTCAGCAGCATGTCGGACTCGTTGATGGCCTTCCAGCCCGCGATCGACGAACCGTCGAACATGGTGCCTTCTTCGAGGAATTCCTCATCGACCATGCCGATGTCGAAGGTCACGTGCTGCAAGCGGCCGCGCGTATCGGTGAAACGGATGTCGACGTACTGGACGTCCTTGTCCTGGATCTCTTGAAGGATCTTTTGGGCGGCGCTCATGCTCGAAGTCCTGTTGGTTCGGGGAGGAGAGGAGGAACGAAAGGCGGCCGCCCGCAAGGGACGGCCGTGGTGGTGGTCAGATCGCCTGGGCGCCGGTTTCGCCGGTGCGGATGCGGATCACGTCTTCCAGAGCGGAGACGAAAATCTTGCCGTCGCCGATCTTTCCGGTGCGAGCTGCGGTCTGGATGGCGTCAACGACCGCAGGAGCCAGATCATCGGCCACGACGACCTCGATCTTGATCTTGGGCAGGAAGTCGATGACGTACTCGGCGCCGCGATAAAGCTCGGAATGACCCTTTTGACGGCCATATCCCTTGGCCTCAAGCACGGTCATGCCCTGGACTCCGATATCCTGGAGAGCGTCTTTCACTTCATCCAGCTTGAACGGCTTGATGACGGCTTCAATCTTCTTCATGGCGAGTCCCGAGCGGGCTCCTTGGTTGGTCCGACGCTCGGGTCGTAAAGGGACATTGCATTGCACCATAAGGCAAGCAATTTTCGTGCTCAGAGGACATCCGTGAACGGAATTCGATCATGAACCCGATCAACGACCCCATGACATGGCTAAGCCTGCTGCCCTGGCCTGGCGCGGAGGCGCACAAGCATGCGCGCGGACGGCTCGGCGTGGTGTCGGGCGGCGCCCTGTCGACCGGCGCGGCGCGGCTGGCGGCGCGGGCGGGTCTGAGAATCGGCGCTGGCCTGGTGAAGGTCTTCTGCCCGCCGGATGCGGCGCCGGTCCTGGCGCCGAGGCTGGAGGCGATCATGCTGGCCAGCTTCGCCACAGCCGAGCAACTGGCTACGTTGGCTCAACCGATGGACGCCGTGGTGATCGGCCCCGCAGCGGGCCTGACAGAGGCGACGGCGGCCAATGTCGCGGCTCTGGGACGCTCTGGCGCGGCGCTGGTGATCGACGCCGACGCCCTGACCCTGTTTCGCGACCGCCCCGACGACCTGTTCGCCTGTCTGCACCGGGGCGACGTGCTGACGCCGCATGAGGGGGAGTTCGAACGCTTGTTCCCTGGTCTGCTGACTAAGGGGCGTGAGGCGGCGGCTGTAGAGGCCGCAGAGCGGGCAGGGGCGGTCGTGGTGCTGAAGGGCAGCGCCACGGTCATCGCCGCCTCTGACGGGCGCTGTGTGGTCAACGGCAACGGTTCGCCCTGGCTGGCGACGGCGGGCAGCGGCGACGTGCTGGCCGGGATGATCGGCGGGCTGCTGGCCCAGCATATGGACAGCTTTGACGCGGCCTGCGCGGCGGTCTGGATGCACGCGGACGCGGCGCATCGTTTCGGGCCGGGGCTGATCGCCGAGGATTTGCCGGACCTGGTCCCGACGGTTCTGGCCGACCTTTATCGCGGCTGAAGCCTGTGGTGCGGATGAGAGGACTCGAACCTCCACGCCTCTCGGCGCCAGAACCTAAATCTGGTGCGTCTACCAGTTCCGCCACATCCGCATAGGTAGGCCGATGCCTGTAGGCGAGGGCGCGGGATTGGGCAATCGGCCATCGCACCACCAGCCATGAAAAAAGGCCCCGGATCGCTCCGGGGCCTTTCTGTCTCGCAGGAAAGATTGATCCGAGGATCAGTCCTTCTTGTTGTCGACCCCGTGGCCGAGCGCTTCGACGGCCGTTTCCAGCGTCGAGTCCTCGGTGATGTCGATGCCCTTGGCCAGCTTGGAGTGAGCGAAGCCGTAGAGGGCGTAGATCAGGGCGCCGACGACGGCGTAGACGCCGAGGATGGTCAGCGGCAGCGGATTGTCGTTCAGGGCGTGCTGGATCATCGGGATGAAGTTGAACGAGGCCAGCGCCAGGCAGGCCACGATACCCAGAACTGCGGTGACAACGCCGCCGGGGACCTTGAACGGACGCTCCATCTCAGGGTGCTTGATACGCAGCACGATGACCGACAGGCAGACGATGGCGAAGGCCGTCGCCGTGCCCAGCGACACCAGGTCGCCCAGGATCGAGATCGGCAGGAAGGACGCCGCGATCGCGATCACGATGCCCAGCAGGATGGTGCCGATCCAGGGGGTGCGGAACTTGGGGTGGATGGTGGCGAACACCTTCGGCAGCAGGCCGTCGCGGGCCATGGTGTAGAAGATGCGCGTCTGGCCGTAGCAGAGCACCAGCATGACCGAGGACAGGCCGGTGACGGCGCCGATCTTGATCAGGAAGGCGATCAGGTTCAGCTGACCGCTGGGCGCAGCGGCCAGCGGCACATTGGCCCATTCCAGACCCATGCGGTCGATGGCGACGGCGATCGGGGCCGGCGAGGCCAGTTCCAGGTAGGGAACCACGCCGGTCATGACAGCAGCCACAGCCATGTAGATCAGGGTGCAGACGAACAGGGCGCCCAGAATGCCGACCGGCACGTCCTTGGACGGGTTCTTGGCTTCGGCAGCTGCGGTCGAGACGGCCTCGAAACCCACGTAGGCGAAGAAGATGATCGACGCGCCGCGGAAGATGCCGCCGACGCCGAACTGGTCCCAGGTCGCGCCTTGAGCCGGGATGAAGGGCTGCCAGTTGGCCGGGTTGATGTACTGGATGCCGACCGCGATGAAGGTCAGCAGGACGATGATCTTGATGACGACGATGGCGTTGTTGATGTTGGCCGATTCCGACACGCCAAGCACCAGCAGGCCGCAGACGGCGGCGATGCCGATGGCTGCAACCAGGTTGAACGTGCCCGTCATCGGGAAGCCCGCATCAGGGCCGCTGGCGATGTACTGGATCAGGGGCGTCGCCCACTGGGGGCCTTCACCGCCGGCGAAACTTATCGTTGGGAAGAGACTGGCGCTTAATCCGAAGTCGTTCAGGATCGACACGACATAGCCGGACCAGCCGACCGCGACGGTCGAGGCGGCGACGCCGTATTCCAGCACCAGCAGCCAGCCCATGATCCAGGCGAAGACTTCACCCAGGGTGCCATAGGCATAGGTGTAGGCCGAACCCGACACGGGCATGGTCGAGGCCAGTTCCGCATAGCAGAGCCCCGCCAGACCGCAGGCGATGCCGGCGATCACAAAGGAGAACATGATGGCCGGACCGGCGTGCGCCGAGGCGACCTGACCCGTCAGAACGAAGATACCGGCGCCGATAATGGCGCCGATGCCCAGGCTCATCAGATTCATGGGGCCCAAGGTCCGTTTCAGCTCGCTCTTGGCGGCTTCCTTCTGGATCTGGGCAATGGATTTCTTGAGAAATAGCTGGTTGCCAGTTGGCTTTACGCCGTTTGCGGACATGTAGTCGCGCCCCCATCGATACACACGGCAGGCCCTCCCCGGGCTGCCTTCTTGGGGCCGGACGCTAACCATGGATCGGCCCGCGCGCAACGCGGTTTCCGAATGATGAAGTGATGACGACGCTTTCGTGAACCGGGGCGTTGCGGCTAAGGCCCATCGGATGCTGCCGATTCACGCCGTACTGGAGCCGCTGAAGGCGGCCTTGGCCGCGACCCCTGCGGTCGTTCTGGCCGCCCCGCCAGGGGCGGGCAAGACCACCGTCGTGCCTCTGGCCCTGTTGGATCAGCCCTGGCTGGGCGACCAGAAGGTGCTGGTGCTGGAGCCGCGAAGGCTGGCGGCGCGGGCGGCGGCGGACCGGATGGCGACAACCCTGGGCCAGAAGGCGGGCGGAACCGTCGGCTATCGCACCCGGCTGCAAAGCCGCATCGGCCCCGAGACCCGGATCGAAGTCATCACCGAGGGCGTCTTCACGCGGATGATTCTCGACGACCCGGCGCTGGAGGGCGTCGGCGCGGTCCTGTTCGACGAATTCCACGAGCGCAGCCTGGACGCCGATCTGGGGCTAGCCCTGGCGCGTGAGAGCCAGTCGGTGCTGCGCGACGACCTGCGGCTGCTGGTCATGTCCGCGACGCTGGATATCGCGGGGGTGTCCAAGCTGCTGGACGGCGCCCCGGTGATCGAGGCCGAGGGGCGGATGTTCCCGGTCGAGACCCTCTATCTGGGCCGAAACGCCACTGAGCGATTCGAGGACGCCGTGGCGCGGGCGATCATGCTGGCGCTGGGCGACCAGACCGGGTCCGTGTTGGTCTTCCTGCCGGGGCAGGGCGAGATCCACCGCACGGTTCAGCGTCTGAACGAGCGGCTGCGCGATCCCTCCGTCGATGTGGTCGCCCTCTATGGCGCGCTGGACAAGGGCGAGCAGGATCGGGCCATCGAACCGGCGCCGCCCGGACGGCGCAAGGTGGTGCTGGCGACCTCGGTGGCGGAAACCAGCCTGACCATCGAAGGCGTGCGGGTGGTGATCGACGGCGGCCTGTCGCGCGTGCCGCGGTTCGAGCCGTCCAGCGGTCTGACCCGGCTGGCGACGGTCAAGGTCAGTCGGTCCTCGGCGGAGCAGAGGCGAGGGCGGGCCGGGCGTGTCGAGCCGGGTGTCTGCTATCGCCTGTGGGACGAGGAGCAGACGCGGGGTCTGGTCCCGCATCAACGGCCGGAGATTCAGGAAGCCGACCTGACCGCCTTCGCGCTGGACCTGGCGCGCTGGGGCGCAAAGTCGGTCGAGGGTCTGGCCCTGCTGGACCCGCCGCCCGCCGGAGCGCTGGCCGAGGCGCGGAAGGTGCTGACACGGCTGGGGGCGCTGGACGCCAAGGGTGATCTGACGGCGCACGGGCGGCGGTTGACCCGCATCCCCCTGCCGCCGCGACTGGCGCACATGGTGGCGATTGCCTCGGATCAGGACGACGCCCTGAGCGGGGCGAAGATAGCGGCCGTGTTGAGCGAGCCGGGCCTAGGCGGTAACGCTATCGATCTGCACGACCGGCTGAAGGGGTTGGAGCGCGACCGTTCGCCAAGGGCGCGCGATGCGATGAAGCTTGCCGAGCGCTGGGCGCGGGCGGCGGGCGGCGGGCAAGGCGGCGAGGCGGATGCCGGTCTGTTGCTAGCCGAGGCCTTCCCCGAGCGGATCGCGCGGGCGCGCGGCAAGCCGGGCGAGGTGCTGCTGGCGTCCGGGCGTGGTGCCTTCCTCGATCCAACCGAACATATGGCGCGCGAGCCTTGGCTGGCGGTGGCGGAACTCGGCGGCGGCGACGCGCGCGACCGCATTCGTCTGGCTGCGGCGCTGGACGCGGCGACGCTGGAGACCGATCTGGCCCACCGGATCGAGGTCGAGGACCGCTTGGCCCGCGAACCGTCGGGCAAGCCGGTGATCCGCCGTATCCGCCGGATCGGGGCGTTG
Source organism: Candidatus Brevundimonas phytovorans (assembly GCA_029203145.1). Taxonomy (NCBI): domain Bacteria; kingdom Pseudomonadati; phylum Pseudomonadota; class Alphaproteobacteria; order Caulobacterales; family Caulobacteraceae; genus Brevundimonas; species Candidatus Brevundimonas phytovorans. Next base: position 1,472,569 of record CP119309.1, on the reverse strand, counting down.
GTGCTGGACGAGAAGGTCGTCGGCGCGCCGGATCGGGCGACCATGACGGCGGCGCTGAAATCCGAAGTCGAGGCAGCGGGGCTGAAGGCCTTGAACTGGGGCGAGCAGGCGGGGGCGCTGCGGGCGCGGCTGGCCTTCCTGCACGGGCTTGATGCGACCTGGCCCGAGGTATCGGACGAGGGGCTGCTGGCGCTGCGCGAGGACTGGTTGTGGCCGCTGCTGGACGGGGCGCGGTCGCTGGGCGACATCGGCGACGCCAAGCTGGCTGAGGCTCTGCGTGGGCTGATCCCGTGGGATTTGCAGCGCAAGCTCGATGAGTTGGCCCCACCGCGCCTGACCACGCCGTTGGGTTCGGCCTCGATAGACTACGCCGCCGAGGGCGGGCCGCGCGTCGAGATTCGGGTGCAGGAGCTGTTCGGGGTGAAGGCCCACCCCACGGTCGGCGGCGGGCGGGTTCCGCTGACTCTGTCCCTGCTGTCGCCCGCGCGGCGGCCGGTGCAGGTGACGAAGGATCTGGTCGGGTTCTGGAGCGGGTCATGGGCGGCGGTGCGCAGCGAGATGCGCGGACGCTATCCGCGCCACCCCTGGCCGGAAGACCCCGCCAATGCCGCCCCGACCAACCGGGTCAAACCGCGCGGGACATAGGCCTGTCTTGACGGCGGACCGCGATGCGCCGCAATGACCTTGCATCAATGCAAGGATTTCGCGTGGCCGACGCTGCACTCTCACCGCCTTTTGCCTCCAAGCGGAGAATTCTGTTCGCCAGCCTGATCGGCACGACGATCGAGTTCTTTGACTTCTACATCTACGCCACGGCGGCGGTGCTGGTGTTTCCGGCCCTCTTTTTCCCGGGCGAGGACGCCACGACGGCCATGTTGGCCTCGTTCGCCACCTTCTCCATCGCCTTCTTCGCGCGGCCGGTCGGAGCCGTTGTCTTCGGCCACTTCGGCGACAAGGTGGGGCGCAAGGCGACGCTGGTCGCCGCCTTGATGACCATGGGGCTGTCGACGGTGGCCATCGGCCTGCTGCCGACCTACCAGTCCGTCGGCCTGCTGGCGCCCCTGCTGCTGGCCCTGTGCCGCTTCGGTCAGGGTCTGGGTCTGGGCGGCGAGTGGGGCGGGGCCATCCTGCTGGCGACCGAGAATGCGCCTCCGGGCAAGAAGGCCTGGTACGGGATGTTCCCGCAACTGGGTGCGCCGATCGGCTTCATCCTGTCGACCTTGAGCTTCATCATCCTGACGGCGACCCTGCCGAACGAGCAGTTCCTGAGCTGGGGCTGGCGCATTCCCTTCATCGCCAGCTCGCTGCTGGTCTTTGTCGGCCTCTGGGTCCGCCTGCGGATCACCGAGACGCCGGAGTTCAAGAAGACCATCGACAAGGCCGAGCGGGTCGAGACGCCGATCCTGACCCTGTTGGCGCGGCACAAGTTCGCCCTGCTGACCGGGACGCTGGCGGGGATGGCGACCTTTGTTCTCTTCTATCTGATGACCGTCTTCGCCCTGGGCTGGGGCACTACGGCGATGGGCTATACGCGCGAGCAGTTCCTGCCGATCCAACTGCTGGGGGTCTGCTTCTTCGGGCTGTTCATTCCGTTGTCGGCCTTGGCGGCGGATCGCTGGGGGCAGGGGCGGACCCTGCTGGCGGCCTCGGTCGGCATCGCCCTGTTTGGGATGGTGCTGGCCCCGCTGTTCGGCAGCGGCGGGCTGGCCGGCGTGGTGGCCTTCTTCATCATCGGCTTCAGCCTGATGGGCTGCACCTATGGGCCGCTGGGCGCTGCGCTGGCGCGGCCCTTCCCGACGGCGGTGCGTTACACCGGGGCGTCGATGACCTTCAATCTGGCGGGGATTCTGGGGGCGTCGCTGGCGCCGTTCGCGGCGACCTGGCTGGCCGGTCACTACGGCTTGCAGGCCGTGGGCGCCTATCTGGCCGTCGCCGCCGTCCTGACCATTCTGGCCCTGCTGGGCATGAACCGGATCAAGACGGACGGCGAGGCGTAGGGCCTAGATGTCTGTGCCGTAGGCCGCGTCGGTCACGGCATAGACCATGATGCCGGTGGCGATGGCCAGGTTCAGGCTGTCGGCCCGGCCGCGCATGGGGATCTTGACGTTCAGGTCACAGGCGGCGGCCAGTTCGTCGGTCAGTCCGGCCTGTTCGTTGCCCATCAGGATCAGGGCCGGATGGCGCACAGGGCTGTCGCGATAGCCATGCTGGGCGTCCAGACGCGTGCCGATGACGCTACCCGGCCACTTGGCGCGCCAGGTCAGGAAGTCTTCCTTAGAGGTCCGACTGATGGTGACGGCGAAGACCGAGCCCATGGTGGCGCGCACGGCCTCGACCGAGAAGGGATCAACGCAGTCGCCAATCAGGATGACGCCGCCGCAACCGGCGGAATCCGCCGTGCGGATGATGGTGCCCAGATTGCCCGGATCGCGCACCTGCTCCAGCGCCACCCAGCAGGGCTTGGCGTCGGGCTGGATAGCCTCCAACGGGGTATAGACTTGCTCGAACACGCCCAGAACCGTCTGCGGATTGTCGCGACGGCTGATCTTTTCGAGGATGGCGTGGGTGACGACGATGATCTGGCCGCCGGCCTTGATGGTTTCGGCCTTGGCGCGGTCTAGCAGGGGGTGAGGCCGAGCCTCTTCGCCGACCAGCAGCATGACCGGGGCGCGGCCCTGATCCAGCGCCTCGCCGATGAATTTCAGACCTTCGGCCAGGAAGCGCCCGGTCAGGTCGCGTTCCTTGCGCATATGCAGGGCGCGGACCGACTTGATGGTGTCGTTGGTCAGGGAGGTGATGACGCGCTCGTACATCAGGCGGGACCCCCATCTTTACTCCAACGCGCGAAGAAGCTGAGGCCGATGGCGCGGGCGTTCGGGCCATCCTCCGACAGGGCCAGTTCGCCCCAGTCGATGCGCCCGCCGCGGTCATGGGTCGCCTCGGCCATGGCGTGGGCCAGAGACAGGCCGGAAATCCGCGCGGCATAGGCGTTGAGCAGCAGGAAGGAGGCGTCGTCGGACAGCAGGGCGGCGCAGTCCTTCAGCAGCTCGGGCATGTCCTCGAACAGCCGCCAGACCTCGCCATTCGCGCCGCGACCGTACTTGGGCGGGTCCAGGATGATGCCGTCGTACTTCGAGCCGCGACGGACCTCGCGGGCGACGAACTTGCGGGCGTCCTCGACGATCCAGCGGATCGGGTGGTCGGACAGGCCGGACTGTTCGGCATTCTCGCGGGCGTAGGCCACGGACTTCTTGGAGGCGTCGACGTGGGTCACGTGCGCGCCAGCGGCGGCGGCGGCCAGACTGGCCACGCCGGTGTAGCCGAACAGGTTCAGGATCTTGGGCTGGGTCAGCGTGCGGATGCGGGCGTCCATCCATTCCCAGTTCGCCGCCTGCTCGGGGAAGAAGGCCAGATGGCGGAAGGGGGTGAAGCGGCCGGTGAAGCGCACGTCGCGCCATTTCAGCGGGAAGGCGTCGATGGGGCCATGGGTGTCGAAGCGCCAGCGACCGGCGTCCTCTTCTTCCTGCTGCGGATCGAAGACGGCGGTGGCAAGCTCGAAGGCGGCCGGATCCCGCGGCGCCCAGAAGCATTGCGGCTCGGGCCGGACCACGGTGAAGCGGCCGTAGCGCTCCAGCTTGCGACCGTGGCCGCTGTCCAGCAGCGCATAGTCGGACCAGCCTCGCGTGACGAGGGTTTCGGGCGTGGAGGAGAGAACGGGAGCCATCTGCGGCTGATAGGCGCTCAGGCGGCTGCTCGTCCAGCGTCGGCGACCAATGGCTCGCTGATCGCCGGGAAATCCTGGGGCGCGACGTCGGGCTTGTGGGCTGTCTTGTCCCAACGGTGAGGCTCGGCGATCAGTCGGACCAAGGCGTGGGCGAAGGCCAGGCTGAGCAGCGACCAGTAGGCGGGGGCCGCCAGCATGTCCCAACCGCTGAACGGCGTACTGGCCCGTCGGGCGCCGATGGCGGTCGTCAGAACAGCCGCCGACGTGCCGCTCAACAGAATCCCCAGCCCCAGCCAGGGCGTTGCGGGCAGTTGCCGCGCCAGCATCGCTGTCAGGAAGAAGGTTGTAATCCAGGCGAGCGACAGGGCGTGCAGGGCGGCCGACGCCAGGGCCGCGCCGAGCGTCAAACTCATGGCGCTCCACCCTCGCCAGCCCATGCCGGCAGCGAAGCGGGTATGGACGAGCAAGGTCTGCATATAGCCCTTCAGCCAGCGGGTCCGCTGGGGCAGCCAGTGAAGCAGGCGACCGGGCGGCGTTTCATAGGTGGGGCGGGCGAGCACGCCGAGCCGCCAGCCGCGCCGCCAGATGCGAAAACCCAGGTCGGCGTCCTCGGTCACGTTCCACGCGTCCCAACCGCCCAGGGCGCGCAGGGCGGACACCCGGAAATGATTGCTGGTGCCGCCGAGCGGGAAGGGCAGGCCCATGCGCGCCATCGCCGGCAGGGTGATCTCGAACAGGGCGGCGTATTCGGCGGCGAAATGGCGATCCAGGAAGGGGGAGTTCTCATAGCCCTTGTAAAGACGTCGGATACGCAGCGGGGCTTGCAGGCAGGCCAGGTCGTCGTCCTCTGCGGCGAACCGGGCCGCCGCCTCTTGCAACTGCAAGGGGTCAGGGTCGTCTTCAGCGTCATAGACGGTCAGGAAGTCGCCTCTGGCTACGGCCAGGGCGTGATTGAGGGCGCGGGGCTTGGTGGTGGGCGTGCCCTGCGGAACGATCAGGACGTGCAGCCAGGCGGGCCGGTTGAGCGCCAGGGCGGCGTCGATCGTGACCTGATCGTGGGCCTCCAGCGCCAGGTAGCCGTCCAGCAGATGCGGCGGGTAGTCCAGCCGCGACAGACGCTCGACCAGATGAGGCAGGATCGCGGCCTCGTCATGAAGCGCGACGACAATGGAATAGCGTGGCCAGCGATCGGGCGCCGCCGGCGCCGCCGGGCCAGGGCGTTGGCTGACGAGAATGGTCAGGAGCCGCCAGCCGACGATGATCAGAAAGCTGATCTGCACGAGGTAGGTCAGGGTCCGGCCGACGAGGGAAAGGGTCAGCGCCGAGGCCGTCGTGGCGACGATTAGAAGAATGGCTACCCAGAGTTGCCCTGGAGTCGCCGTGATCTTCGCATTGTCCGCAAATAGACCTGTCGCCGGGCCTTTGGGCCATCGTCCGTGCATCAGGTCCCCCGACCTGTGGTTGTTGACGCTTATTAACTTTAGTGTTTGCGAAATGGCAAGCGATTGGCGATTCGCAGCGGGGCGGCTATGCAGGGGGCTTCCCGAATTGGAGTTCTGGATTGTCCGGCGACTCGACCCCCCCGCCGCGCTCGGCCCGCAAGCCCAAGGGCGAAGGCCATGTTCGGCGCGCAGAGATACTGACGGCGGCGGAGCGCATCTTCGTCGAGCACGGCTATGAGGGCGCGACGATCCGCAAGATCGCCGACGAAGTCGGCCTGTCGTCGACCGCGCTCTACATGCATTTCGCCGACAAGAGCGAGATGCTGCATGAGATCTGCCGCGGGGCCTTTGAGGCGCTGATCGCCTCCCATCAGCAGATCCTGGCTGCGGACGAGGCGCCCGAGGCGCGGCTGCGGCGGATGATCGAGGCCTATATCCAGTTCGGCTTCGACAACCCCAACGCCTATCGGCTGACCTATCTGACGCGGCCGGTCGAGGCGCGCGAGGGCGCGCAGACGGTCGCCCAGGAGACCGGCGCCGAACTGTTCCGTTCCTTCGCCGCCGTGGTCGAGGAGGCTGTGGCGGCCGGGCGGATGCAGGGGGACCCCGCCACCATCGCCCAGGCCATCTGGGCTTGCGGTCACGGCATCGTTTCCCTTCGGATCACCAAGCCCTATTTCGAATGGGCGGATAAGGACGAACTGACCCGGACCATGCTGGACGCCCTGTTCGCGGGGCTGCTCAGGTCGTGAGGGCGGTGCGCGGGGCCTGGCTGGCCCTTTTGGTTCTGACGCCGACGGCCGCCGAGGCGCGCCCCTTGCGGGTGCTGTCGCTGGATCAATGCGCGGACCAGTATGTGCTGGCCCTGGCGCCGGAGGCCGAGCTGGCCCTGTCGTCGCGGGCGGACGATCCCGATTCCTGGATGCGGCAGGCGGCGCGGGGCCGGCCCAAGGTTCGTCCGACGCTGGAGGCCGCCGTGGGGTTCCGGCCGGACGTGGTGGTCCGCTACTGGGGCGGCGAGCCGCGCCTGCTGGCGGCGCTGGAAAAGCGTGGGACGCGCGTGCTGAACATTGATGACGCCACAGACATGGACGGGGTCCGCGAGAACCTGAGGGCCGTGTCGCAGGGGCTGGGGCAGGAGGCGCGGGGCGAGGCCCTGGCGGCCCATATGGATCGGCGGCTGGCCCAGGCGGCGGGGGCAGGGCGTGGACGGGAAGTCGTCTATGTCACGCCGGGCGGCTACACGAGCGGGGCGGGCTCGCTGATCGACGCCGTGCTGAGGGCGGCGGGGTTCCGCAACGGCGTGACGGCGCCGGGCTATCAGCCGCTGGGGATCGAGAAGATCGCTCTGAGCCCGCCGGCCCTGTTTGTGCGCGGCTTCTTCCAGCAGTGGCGAGCGGACTGGCGCGGCGCGGGTCGACATCCGGTGGTTCAGAGGGCGGCGCGGGGGCGGACGGCGGCGGACCTGCCCGCTTCGGCGCTGGGCTGCCCGGCCTGGTTCGCGGCGGACGCCGCCGCTCAACTGGCGGAGGCCGGGCGATGAGGCGCCATCTGATCCTGAATTTGGGGCTGGCGGCGGCCATCCTGCTGGCCGTGATCGCGGCGGTCCTGTTCGGGGAGACGGCCTTGTCGGCGGCCCAGTACGGGCAGGCCGTGGCCGATCCCGCGTCGGGGCCGGGCGAGGTGCTGTGGCAGGTGCGGGCGCCGCGCGCGGTCTGCGCCCTGATGGTCGGGGCGGCGCTGGGGCTGGCGGGGGCTGTGCTGCAAGGCCTGTTGCGGAACCCGCTGGCGGACCCCGGCGTCTTGGGCGTATCCGCCACGGCGGCGCTGGGCGCGGCGGGGGCCATCGTGCTGGGGGCTGCGGCCATCCCCGGTCTGGTCGAGGGCGCGGCCCTGATCGGAGCGGCGCTGGCGGGCCTGTTGCTGGTGGCCATCGCGGCCAGGGTGCGGGCGCCCGAGGCGCTGATCCTGTTCGGGGTGGCGCTGTCGAGCTTCGCCGGGGCGCTGACGGCCCTGATCTTCAACCTGTCGCCGTCGCCGATCGCCTCGGCCGAGGTGATGAACTGGCTGCTGGGCTCGGTGCAGAACCGCAGCTGGATCGACGTGGCCTGGGTCGCGCCGGCGCTTGCCGTGGCCGCTGTCTTCGCAGCCGGGGCGTCGCCCGGCCTGCGGATGCTGACCCTGGGCGAGGAGGCGGCGCGGGCTTCGGGCCTGTCGATGGGCCGGATGCGAGTTCTGGCCCTGATCGCGTCGGCGGTCGCGGCGGGGGCGGCGGTGGCGGTCGCCGGGGTGATCGGCTTTGTCGGTCTGGCGGCGCCGCATCTGGTGCGGGCGGCGGTGCGCGGTGATCCGGGGCGGCTGCTGTGGCCCTCGGCGCTGGCGGGCGGGCTGATGCTGGTGCTGGCCGATCTGGCGGCCCGGCTGGCGCCGACGGATCAGGAACTGAAGCTGGGCGTCTTCACGGCCCTTGTCGGGGCGCCCCTGTTCGCCCTGATCGCATGGCGCGCGGCGCGGGAGTGGCGGCTGTGAGCGCCTTGCTGGAGCTGGACGGCGTGGTGGCGCGCATGGGAGCGGCGACCGTGCTGGACGGGGTCAGCCTGTCGGTCGGCGCAGGTGAGCTGGTCGCTCTGTGCGGCCCGAACGGCGCGGGCAAGTCCAGCGCCATTCGCGCGGGGCTGGGCCTGACGCCCGTGCAGAGCGGCGCGGCCAGGCTGGGCGGCGAGGATGTGCGGCGTCTGTCGGAACGCGAGCGCGGGACGCGGGCGGCCTATCTGCCGCAGGAGCGTCATATCGCCTGGAACCTGCAGGCCATCGAGGTCGCGGCTCTGGGCGCGCCCTTCCTGTCAGGCGCCGAGGCGCTTGAGCGGGCGCGGGCGGCGCTGGGCGAGGTCGGGGCGGGGCACCTGGCCGAGCGCGGCGTGGCCGAGATGTCGGGCGGCGAGCGAGCGAGGGTGCTGCTGGCGCGGGCCCTGGTGGTTCAGGCGCCGCTGCTGCTGGCGGACGAGCCCATCGCCGGGCTGGACCCTGATGCTCAGCTGTTGGTGCTGGAGCGTCTGAGGGCGCGGGCCGACGCGGGCGGGGGCGTGCTGGTCAGCCTGCACGACCTGACGCTGGCGGCGCGAGTGGCGGACCGGGTGGTCGTGCTAGGCGCTGGCCGCGTGGTCGCAGATGCAGCGCCGGTCGAGGCCCTGTCGCCCGCCGTGCTACGGTCTGTCTTCGGTCTGAACGGGGTTTGGGTCGAGGGGCCCGACGGGCCCCTGTTGGCGGCGAGGCGGCTTTCCGGCGGCGGCTGAGGGGCGGGCTGATTGCACGGTGCGGCGAAAAAAACAGTGCAATTCGTGCAATGGGCGGGTCGTGAATGCCGCTGTCATCCTCGGGCTGGACCTGAGGATCGGGGGGGCCTCCGCCCCGCCTTGGCCAGGGTGAGCGCGCGCCCGGCGCTGGATCCTAGGGGCAAGTCCGAGGATGACGGCATTGAGGGGTGTGGGGCGACGGCGGGGTCGCGAGGCGATTGTTGCGATGTCAAAGACCAGGAAGGCGATCCTAGTCCGGTTTTGGAGCGCGGCGCGCTGAAGGCTGGAAATGGGGCTGGAAGGCCCGCCGTGTCTGGGTTGGCTCTGCTGAAGATAAAAACATGGCCTTGCCCCTCTCGTGATCCGAGAGGGGCAAGGCGCATGGCGTTACGGCTGATACGAACGCGGGCCGCTGTTCGGCGGCGTGCCGCGCGCGAGGTCGGCGGAAGGGGTCAGAGGCGCAGAGCCGCCGTTCAGTCGGGCGCGATAGACCTGCATGTTCTCCATCACCCGCATCATGTAGTTGCGCGTCTCGGTGAAGGGGGCGCACTCGATGAAGTCGATGGGGTCGACCTGCTGGCTGCGCGGGTCGCCGCAGCGGGCCACCCATTGCGGCGGGCGGGCCGGACCGGCGTTGTAGCCAACCGTCGCCAGCAGGGGCGAGCCGCCGAAATTGTTGATCAGTTCGCCGAGGTGATAGCTGCCCAGCTTCATGTTGAAGTCAGGATCCCACAACTGTTCCGCCGAATAGCTGATCCCCATGCGGCGGGCCACGCCCTGACCGGTGGCGGGCAGAAGCTGCATCATGCCGCGCGCATCGGCGCCGGAGCGGGCGAGGGGATCGAAGCTGGATTCCTGACGCGCGATGGCCAGGCTGAACTCCGGCGGCGCAGCGCCCGAGACCACTGGCGGCATCCGCAAGGGATACATCCGTTCCGGCATGACAAAGCCGCGCTGGCTGGCGGCGCGGCCGACCATCATGGAGCCGAATTGGTCGCCATAGCCCTGCATCAGGTCGAACACCTGGGCCAGGTCGTAGGCGGGCAGGGTGTCGTCGAGGTGATAGGCGAAAACCCGCAGCAGGGTCTTTTCGCCCGCCGCGCCGAGGATGCGCGTAGCACGCACGACCTCATTGCCCTCGAAGCGGTTGACGTCCTCGGGCGTGGGAGCCGGGTCGCCGGGCAGGGTCAGGGTGGTGATCCCGGCCTTTTCGGCGGCGAGTTGGCCGTAGAAGGTCTGCCAGTGTTCGGCCCCGGCCTTGTACCAGGCCTGGGCGCCAGCCCGGTCGCCGCGGGCCTCGGCGGCGCGGCCCAGCCAGTAGAGAGCGCGGCCCTGGGTGATCGGGGTCGAGGAGCTGTTGCGCAGGATTTCGAAGTGCTGAGCGGCCGAGGCGGGGTCGTTCAGCTTGGTCAGGGCGACCCAGCCGGCGAAGAACTCGGCATCGACCTTGCGCTCGCCCGAGGGGAAGCCGTGGCCGTTCATGGCGGCGTAGGCGGCGCGGGGATTGCCCTGCTGCAGGGCGTCGAGGAAGTAGTTGCGGCGCTCGGTCCAGAGGGTGTCCTGGCCCTCCTTGTGCGACGGCGCGGCAGGCAGGGCGGACAGGAGCGGGAAGGCCTCGGACTGACGACCCGCCGAGCGCAGCAGACGCACACGTTCCAGAACCACGGCCGGGTCGTTGGCGACGGCGGGGCTGAGGCCGGCCACAATGGCGTCGGGCGCATAGGCGGTGCGCAGGGCCATGACGGCGTTGGCCACGGCCTGACGGTCGGCGGGAACCATGGCGACCATGGCGCGCGTGGCCGGGCCGTGCGGGCCCAGCAGCAACATATTCAGGCGGGCGACATGATCTTCAGCGTTCAGCCAGCCGCCCCAGCGGTTGGCGATCGTGGACTGCTGGGCTTCCTCGAAGGAACGGGTGCGCCACCAGTCGCGGATCAGGTCCTGAGCTTCGCGACGCTGGCCCTTCTGATCCAGAGCGGCCGCCAGGGCGATGGCGCCGTCAGCCGTCGTTGGGGCCGTGCCGTTGAAGAAGGCGATGACGGTGTCGGGCGAGGCGTTGGCCATGCTGAGGGCGCGCTCTCCCGCCGCCCGGCGCGAATCACCGCGCGGCCAGTGGGCCAGGTCGGTCTGGGCGCGGGCCAGATCAGTGAAGGACAACTGCCTGTCAGAGGTGTCGACCAGGGCCCATTCGACCAGCTTCTTCGCCGTGGGGTCGGAAATGCGGCTGATGACCGACTGCGTGCCGATCACGTCGCGGGCGCGGGCCGAGGCGAGGCCTTGCTGGAACAGGGCCATGTCCTGGCCGCTGAGAATGCCGTTCTGGCTGGAGGCATAGGGCGCAGGCGCGCTGTTCAGCACGTCCTGGGTTGGCGGAGTCAGAATCGCCAGGGCGGCGGCCACAGTCGTCGCGATCATCAGATGTCCGATCCTCATTCATCACTGGTTGCGGCCGAGCGGCGAGCAACCTACGCTCCCTGCCTCTTCAAAAGGGCGGACGCCGCCCGAAACACCGCGCAGGTAACTTGTTTCAATGACCGCCCCCTTGTTCAAGGGCGTGATCACCGCCTTGATCACACCTCTTCGTGACGGAAACGTGGACGAAGGGGCTTTTGAAAAACTCCTGGAACGTCAGATCGCTGCTGGCGTCCATGGCGTGGTCCCTGTCGGCACGACCGGGGAAAGCGCCACCCTGAGGATGGACGAGCACAAGCGCGTCATCGAGCAATGCGTGACCATCGCCGCCGGCCGCGTGCGCGTGATCGCCGGCGCCGGCTCGAACGCCACCCATGAGGCCATCGAGCTGTCGGCCTTCGCCAAGCAGGTCGGCGCCGATGCGACCCTGGTGGTGACGCCCTACTACAACAAGCCCTCGCAGGACGGCATGATCGCCCACTTCGAGGCGATCTCCGACGCCGTTCAGATCCCCATGATCCTCTACAACGTGCCGAGCCGTTGCGGGGTCGATCTGTCCAACGAGGCGGTCGCGCACCTGGCGAAGAATCCCAACATCGTCGGCATCAAGGACGCCACCAGCGACATCTCGCGCGTCAGCTGGATGCGCAACCATATCAATGGCCCGTTCGACCTGATCAGCGGCGATGACGCCACCTGGCTGGGCTATGCGGCCAGCGGCGGCGTGGGCGTGATCTCGGTGACGTCCAATGTCGCACCCGAAGCCATGGTCGCCATGTATGACGCGGTCGCGGCCGGCGACTACGCCACGGCGCGGACCTGGCAGGACCGTCTGATCAACCTGCACAAGGCCCTGTTCCTCGACAACTCGCCGTCGCCGGCCAAGTACGCCCTGGCCAAGCTGGGCCTGTGCCGTGAGGAAGTCCGTCTGCCGCTGTCGCTGACCCGCGACGCCGTCAAGCCGCAGATCGACCAGGCGATGGCGGAAGCCGGGGTCGCCTGATGTCCGCTGATGCGCCCAGGAAGGTGATCGCCGAGAACCGGCGCGCACGCTTCGACTATTTCCTCGAGGACTATATCGAGGCCGGGATCCAACTGCTGGGAACCGAGATCAAGGCGCTGCGCGACGGTCGCGCCAACATCGCCGAAAGCTATGCGGCGGTGGAGGGGCGTGAGATCGTCCTGATCAACTCGGACATTCCGCCCTACAAGCAGGCCAACCGGTTCAACCATGAGCCGCGCCGCCACCGAAAGCTGCTGCTGCACCGCAAGCAGATCGACAAGCTGATCGGCGCCGTCCAGCGCGACGGGCGAACCATCATTCCGGTGCGCCTGTATCTGAACGAAAAGGGCAAGGCCAAGCTTGAGATCGCTCTGGCCAAGGGCAAGAAGCTGCACGACAAGCGCGAGGCCTCGGCCGAGCGTGATTGGCAGCGCGACAAGGCTCGCCTGATGCGCGACAAGGGCTGAGTTTGCGGTTCCGCTTTGCGGCGGGACCGACGCGCGATAAACGACGATTTCATGGGGCGCGTCTTGCGGAGTTCACGGTGAAGATAGCCGAACGCTGGTTCGTGATGGCGGGCGTCGCCTTGCTGGGCGGCATCGCTGTGGCCGGGCTGGTCGTGGCCATCTATGCGGCCTGGGTGCTGCATGACATGCCGGATGCGTCCGAGTTGGCGGACTATCGCCCGGCGACCGCCACGCGCGTCTTCGCCGGCGACGGCACCCTGATCGGCGAGTTTTCGGACGAACGGCGCATCTACGTCACCTATGACCAGGTGCCGGAGCAGGTCATCCACGCCTTCCTGGCGGCTGAAGACAGCCACTTCTTCCAGCACGGCGGCATCGACGTGTCCGGTATCGGTCGGGCCATGTTCAAGAACGTGTTCAACGTCCTGTCGGGACGGCGGCTTGAAGGTGGTTCGACCATCACCCAGCAGGTGGCCAAGAACGTCCTGCTGACCAACGAATCCAGCCTGAACCGCAAGCTGAAGGAAGCCATCCTCTCCAGCCGTCTGGAAGCGACCCTGACCAAGGAGCAGATCCTTGAGCTTTATCTGAACGAGATCTACCTGGGCTACCGCTCCTATGGCGTGGCCTCGGCGGCCTACAACTATTTCGGCAAGTCGCTGAACCAGCTGACGCCGGACGAAGCGGCCTTCCTGGCGGCTCTGCCCAAGGGACCGAACAACTATAATCCCAAGCGCCACCCGGCCGCCGCCAAGGGGCGTCGCGACTGGGTTCTGGGCGAGATGGCCGACAACAAGTGGCTGACGCAGCAAGAACTGGCGACGGCCCTGGCGCGGCCGCTGAACACCCGCGCAGCCCCGCGTCGCGCCGAATACGCCGACGCCGACTTCTTCGTTGAGGAGGCCCGCCGCCGCGCCATCGGCCTGTTCGGTCAGGAAGAGGTCAATCGCGGCGGCTACTACATGCGCACGACGCTGGACCCCAAGCTGCAATCCGCCGCGCGCGACGCCCTGATGAACGGCCTGGAACGCTATGACCGCCGCCACGGCTGGCGCGGGGCCTGGGGCACGACCGACTTCGCGCCGGGCTGGCAGGCCGACGCCCTGAAGAAGAACACCCCGCCCGAGCGCCGCACCTGGCAGGCCGCCGCGGTGGAGAGCGTCAGCGGCAACAACGTCCGCATCCGCACGGCGCGGGACGACCGCACCGGGTCGCTGATCGCGTCCGACGCCGCCTGGGCCAACGCCAACCGCCCGCTGAAGCGCGGCGACCTGATCTTTGTCGAGCCGCAGGGCGGCCAGTTCGCACTGAAACAGGTGCCGGCCGTGAACGGCGCCCTGGTGGCGATCGAGCCGCAGTCGGGCCGCGTTCTGGCGATGGTGGGGGGCTATTCCTACGCCCTGTCCAGCTTCAACCGGGCGACCCAGGCCAGGCGCCAGCCGGGCTCGGCCTACAAGCCCTTCGTCTATGCGGCGGCGCTGGAGGGAGATTTCAACCCCGCCAGCATCGTGCTGGACGCGCCGATCAGCTTCCCCGGCGGCGCCAATGGCGGTCGCTGGACGCCTGAGAACTACAGCCGCCAGTACTACGGTCCGCAGACCCTGCGTCGTGGTCTGGAGCTGTCGCGCAACGTCATGACCGTCCGTCTGGCCCAGGCCGTGGGCATGAAGAACATCGTCGACCTGTCCAAGAAGATGGGCGTGGTCGACGACATGTCGCCGAATCTGGCCATGTCGCTGGGGGCTGGAGAGACGACGCCGTACCGGATCACCGCCGCCTACGCCGCCTTCGTCAACGGGGGGCGCCGCATCGACCCCTATCTGATCGAGATGGTTCAGGATCGGAACGGTCAGACCATCCACCGCGCCGACCGTCGCCAGTGCCGCGATTGCAGCCGCGGCTTCAGCGGCCAGGAGTCGCCGCGTCTGCCGGATCGCGGGACCCAGGTCATCGACCCGATCACCGCCTATCAGATCAGCTCGATGCTGGAAGGCGTCATCCAGCGCGGCACCGGGGCCGGGGCGCGCAGCCTGGGCCCCTGGGTCGGCGGCAAGACCGGCACGACCAATGAGTACCGCTCGGCCTGGTTCGTCGGCTTCTCCAGCGACGTGGTGGTCGGCGTCTTCGTCGGCTTTGACGATAACCGTTCGCTGGGCGGCGGGGAGGCGGGCGCGGCGACCGCCGTGCCGATCTTCACCGACTTCATGCAGGTGGCCCTGAAAGAGCGTCCCGCGCGGCCCTTCGTCCGGCCCAAGAACGCCGTCTTCCGCACGGTCAACGGCATCGAGGAAGCCTTCCGACCCGGCACCGAGCGTCAGATCCGCGAAGAGGCGCCGCGTCCGGTCCAGCCCGTCGGTCCGCAGAACTACAACGACGTGGTCCGCCGCGAACAGGAGGCCGCACAGGCGCCGGCCGCCGCTGCGCCCGCCGCCGTCGCGCCGCCGCCGCCGAAGAAGCAGCCGGCTGAGGACTTGAGCGGACTCTACTGAGGCTCTAGGTAGGCCCATCATTCGGCGCGCCTGTCCGCAGGCGCGCCGAATATCGTTGCTTTCCCTATCGGTCCGCACGCGATGCGGCCCTGCTTGAGGGAAGGCGTTTGTTTCGCAGGAGATTGCGATGAGACCGGATGTCGAGGCCATGAAGGCCGACATCGAGCAGAGCGCCGCTCTGCTCAGGAGGCGTCTTTGACTGGGATGTCTCCCTTCGAAAACTGGATGAGCTGAACGCTCGGGTCGAAGATCCGACCCTTTGGGACAACCCGGAACAGGCCCAGGCCGTCAGCCGCGACCGCTCGCGTCTGGAAGCTCAGATCAACAGCGTCCGCGAACTGGAAAGCGCGCTGGAAGAGGGCGTCATGCTGGCCGAAATGGCCGACGAGGAGGGCGACGAAGCCACCCTCGAAGAGGCGCGTGAACAGTTGCGCGCCGTCAAGGAACGCGCCGCCCGCGCCGAACTGGAAGCCCTGCTGTCCGGCGAGGCCGACGGCAACGACGCCTATCTGGAAGTGAACTCCGGCGCCGGCGGCACCGAGTCCAACGACTGGGCCGGGATGCTGCTGCGGATGTATTCGCGCTGGGCCAAGGCTCACGGCTACGAGGTCACGATCGAGGCTCACGAAGAGGGCGAACAGGCGGGGGTCAAGTCGGCCACCATCCTGATCGAAGGCCCCAACGCCTATGGCTGGCTGAAGTCGGAATCGGGCGTGCACCGTCTGGTCCGCATCAGCCCCTATGACGCGGCGGCCAAGCGCCACACCAGCTTCGCCTCCATCGGGGTGTCGCCGGTTGTGGACGACACCATCGAGATCGACATCAACCCGTCCGACGTGCGGACCGACACCTATCGCGCGTCCGGCGCCGGCGGTCAGCACATCAACAAGACGGACTCGGCCGTGCGTCTGACGCACATTCCGACCAATACCGTGGTCGCCTGTCAGGCCGGCCGTTCGCAGCACCAGAACCGCGACATGGCGTGGAAGATGCTGCGCGCCCGTCTGTACGAGCTGGAACTGCAGAAGCGTGAGGCGGCGGCGCAAGCCCTGGCCGACGCCAAGACCGACATCGGCTGGGGCCACCAGATCCGATCCTACGTCCTGCAGCCGTATCAGATGGTCAAGGACCTGCGCACCGAGGTCGAGACCTCGGATACGCAGGGGGTTCTGGACGGCGATCTGGATCAGTTCATGGGCGCAGCCCTGGCGGCCCGGGTCGGCGAGACCCGCGACGGCAACTAAAAAAGGGGCGGCCCGGCGGGCCGCCCCTTTTCATGTGTTCGTTGCGCCGATCAGGCGGCGGGCTTGGCTTCAGCCTTCTCAGCCTTGGGCGCGGAGAGAGCCGCCGGCTTTTCGGGGGCGTCCAGCATATTGGCGCCGGGCGTGTCGCGCTTGGCCTGGGTGCAGCGGCCCTGGAACCAGGCGCCCTGTTCGATCGACAGTTGCTCCTGGGTGATATCGCCCTCGATGCGGGCGGTGGCGAACAGCTTGACCTGTTTCGCCACGATGGCCCCCGAGACGCGGCCGCGCACCTCAAGGATGTCGGCGTGGACGGTGCCCTCGACCGAGCCGCCTTCGCCGATGGTGACGCGGACGACACGGATGTCGCCCTTCAGCGAGCCGTCAACCTGAAGCTCGCCGGCGCCCGAGATATTGCCTTCGTATTTCACGCCGGCCGACAAGGTCGAGAGGCTGGACGAGCGCGCGGCGGCCGGGCGCGAAGCCTCAGGCGCGCGCGAGGCGACGCTGGGCGATGCCGAAGGCGTGGCGGCGGGCGTCGGTTCCGGCGCAGGGGGGATGCCCATGCCGCTGGACGGGCCGCTGTCGTAAGGCTTGCTCTTGTTGAACATGGTGCTCTCCGCATCTCGCCAGCAAGGCCGGCCTAATCCTACTCATAGCCCCTTGGGCGGCAGTTAGGAGCAGGTCGACGGCTGAGGCAAGCTTGGCCTCGGATCAAAGCGAGCGAACGGCCTGAAGCACCTCGTCGGCGTGGCCCTTGACCTTGACGCTGCGCCAGACGCGGCGGACCAGGCCCGCGCCGTCGATCAGGAAGGTGGCGCGTTCGACGCCCATATATTCGCGGCCATAGAGCTTCTTCATCACCCACGTGCCGTAAGCCTCGCAGACCACGCCGTCCTCGTCGGAGCCCAGAATGACCTTGAGGTCATGCTTGGCCTTGAAGCGGTCGAGCTTCTTCACCGCGTCGCGCGAGACGCCGATGACGACGGCATTGGCGGCGGCGAACTGATCGGCCAGGGCCGAGAAGTCCAGACCCTCGGTCGTGCAGCCGGGGGTGTCGGCCTTGGGGTAGAAGTAGAGGACGACCGACTGGCCCTTCAGCCCGTCCAGCGTGACGCGGCCGTCGCCATCGGTGGCGAGATCAAACGCGGGGGCGGCCTGGCCTTCGGTGATGTCGGTCATCCTCTTTGCTCCTTAGACCGGCCGAACCAGGACGATCTTCTTCTTGCCGGCGGCCAGTTTCAGCACGCCGTCAGCGTTGACGTCGGCGTCTTCGATCAGGCGGGCGCCGTCAGCGATGGCCTCGTCGTTCAGGCGCAAGCCCCCGCCTTGGGCCAGGCGACGGGCCTCGCCGTTGGACGTGGTCAGACCGGCCTTGGTGACGACGGCGGCGATCATGGCGCCGATCACCTCGTCCTTTGGCAGTTCGACGGTGGGCAGGTCGGCGGACAGCTGGCCCTTCTCGAAGGCGGCTTCGGCGGCGGCGCGGGCGGTCTGTGCAGCCTCCGAGCCGTGCAGCATCGAGGTCGCGGCGTCGGCCAGGGCCTTCTTGGCTTCGTTGATGCCGGCCCCTTCCATCGCTTCGTAAAGCGCGATCTGGTCCAGCGGCAGGTCGGTGAACAGGCGCATGAAGCGGCCGACGTCGGCGTCCTCGACGTTGCGCCAGAACTGCCAGTAGTCGTAGGGGCTGAGCTGCTCGGCGTTCAGCCAGATGGCGCCCTGGGCCGTCTTGCCCATCTTGCCGCCCGAGGCCGTGGTCAGCAGCGGCGTGGTCAGGCCGAAGGAGGCCTTCTGATCCACGCGACGCACCAGATCGACGCCCGAGGTGATGTTGCCCCACTGGTCAGAGCCGCCCATCTGCAGCGTCACATTCAGCGAGCGGTTCAGCTCCAGGAAGTCCACCGACTGCATCAGCATGTAGTTGAATTCGAGGAAGGTCATCGGCTGCTCGCGCTCGAGGCGCAGCTTGACCGAGTCGAAGCTCAGCATCCGGTTGATGGTGAAATGCGTGCCGTAGTCGCGCAGGAACTCGACGTAGCCGAACTTGGACAGCCAGTCGTTGTTGTCGACCATGACGGCGTCGGACGGGCCGTCGCCAAAGGTCAGGAACTTCTCGAACACGGTCTTGATCGAGGCGATGTTGGCCTGGATCGTCTCGTCGGTCAGTTGCGGGCGCGAGGCGTCCTTGCCGGTGGGGTCGCCGACCTTGGTGGTGCCGCCGCCCATGAGGACGACGGGCTTGTGCCCGGCCTGCTGCAGACGGCGCAGCATCATGATCTGGATCAGGCTGCCGACGTGCAGCGACGGCGCCGTGGCGTCGAAGCCGATGTAGGCCGTCACGATCCCGTTCGAGGCGGCGTCGTCCAGCTCCACCGGGTGCGTCACCTGGTGGATATAGCCGCGCGATTGCAGGGTCTTGAGAAAGTCGGACTTGAAGGCTTGGTCGGTCATGGACGGTTCCGTAGCAGGGATGCCGGCGGCCGTCTTCCTTATCGAGGAAGCCGCACCGCCAGCGAAGGCGGCACGAGATCGCGGCCGCTCGCTAGCTCAGCGAACGGTAATAGAGGCCGGAAATGGCGCGGGCGGCGATCATGGGCGCTAGCTACGGCGTGCGCGACGTGGCAGTCAACCCGCCATGACGACCTCCTCCTCGACAAAGACCCTCCGCGTGCTCGGTTTCATGACCGGCACCTCGCTCGACGCCGTGGACATGGCGGTGATCGAAACCGACGGCGAAAATATCATCAGCTTCGGCCCGGCCGGCGAGATGAAGCTGGACGCCGAGACGCGCGCCATCGTCGAGGACGCCATCGAGGACGCCCTGGACTGGGAGCGCGACGAGGAAGAACCCGACAGCTTCGAGGACGCCCGCATGGCGGTCGCGGACGCCCATCTGGCGGCGGCGCTCAGCTTCATGGCGGTCAACGGGGTCAAGGCCAGCGGGCTGGATCTGGTCGGGGTGCATGGCCAGACGGTGCTGCACGAGGCGCCGACGCCGGAGCTGCCGGGCCGGACGGTGCAGCTGATCGACGCCCTGAGCGTGGCCGAGGGGCTGGGCGTGCGCACCGCCTATGACTTCCGCAGCGCGGACGTGGCGGCGGGCGGGCAGGGGGCGCCGCTGGCCCCCGTCTATCACGCGGCGCTGGTGAAGAAGTCGGGCCTGAGCGGGCCGGTCGCCGTGCTGAACCTGGGCGGGGTCGGCAACATCACCCTGATCCGCGCCGACGGCGGGCTGGAAGCCTTCGACACAGGCCCGGCCAACGGCATGGTCGACCTGCTGGTCCAGTCGCGCGGCAAGAAGCGCATGGACGAGGGCGGCAGACTGGCGGCGGCGGGGACCGTCGATCAGGCGGTTTTGGCCGGCTATCTGGCGCATCCCTATTTCGCCGCGACCGGGCCGAAATCGCTGGACCGTTTCGATTTCTCGCTGGACCCGGTGGCGGCCCTGTCGCTGGAAGACGCGGCGGCGACGCTGACGGCCTTTGCCGCCGAGGCTGTGGCCCTGGGCGTGGCGCGCTGTTCCGAGAAGCCGGCCAAGGTCGTGGCCTGCGGCGGCGGGCGGCACAATCCGGTCCTGCTGGCGGCGATCCGCGAGCGCGCGGGCGTGCCGGTGACAACCGCCGAGGACGAGGGCTGGCGCGGCGATTCCATCGAAGCCGAGGCCTTCGCCTTCCTGGCCGCACGCTGCCTGCTGGGCCTGCCGATCAGCTATCCCGGCACGACGGGCGTGCCCGAGCCGATGACCGGCGGCCGTATCGTGGAGCCCGGCGAACAGTGACCACGGCCGCGACGCAGCGTCTCTGGGGCGTCGCCAGCGGGGCGGCGGCCGGCGCACTGTGGGGTCTGGTGTTTCTGGCGCCCAAGCTGGCGCCCGAGGCCTCGCCCATGATGCTGACGGCGGGGCGCTATCTCGCCTATGGTCTGATCGCCGCCCTGCTGATCGCGCCGCGCTGGCGGCGGGTGACGGCGGCGCTGGATTTCAAGGCGTGGCGGGCGCTGGCCTGGCTGAGCCTGGCCGGAAATATCGTCTATTTCGTCTTTCTGGTGGTCGGCGTCCATTTCGCGGGGGTTGGGGCCTCGGCCCTGATCGTCGGCATGGTGCCGGTCGTGGTCGCCCTGTGGGGGCTGAAGGACAAGGATTCCCCGCCGCTGACGCGCGTGGCGCCGCCCATTGCGGCGGCGGCCCTGGCGGTCGGCCTGATCGGCTGGGAATCGCTGAGCCGGGGCGGGGGCGTGGGTCACGACGGGGTTCAGACCCTGATCGGTTTGGTCTGCGCGCTGGCGGCCCTGCTGTCGTGGTCGGCCTTTGCGGTCGGCAACAGCCGTTGGATGGGCCGGCTGCCTGAGGTTTCGCCGCATGACTGGTCGCTGCTGACCGGCGTGGTGACGGGCGGGTTCGCCCTGGTGCTGGCCGCGCCGGCGGTGCTGACCATGGGGGTCTGGTCGGGCGAGGTCTGGTTGCGGTTCATGGGTGTCAGCCTCGGCGTGGCGATCTTCGCGTCCATCATCGGCAACGCCTTCTGGAACCAGGCCAGCCGCCTGCTGCCCCTGACCATGCTGGGGCAGATGATCGTGTCGGAAACCCTGTTCGCCTTCCTCTACGGCTTTCTGTGGGAAGGTCGCGGCCCGACGCTGATCGAGATCGTGGCCATGATCCTGATGGTCGTCAGCGTCGTCTGGTGCGTGCGGGCGCACCGCCCGGCGGCGGTCGCGGCGGCGGAAGGCGATCACTAGGCGGTTTGACGCAGGGCTGAACAACCTGGTCCTTTCGGCGTTTCAGGCTCAGCGGACCGGGCCCCTCTGGCGACTGGCTTTCAGGTCGTGATGTCGGACCGCGCCGACTGCCCGTTCGGGCGTCGGCGGCGTGAGCGGTCAGAGGCGTCGATGGAATTCTTGGCGGTCGAATGGATGGGCAAGCCCGCGTGGATGTGGGCCGGCTTTCTGGTGGTCGTGGTCGCCCTGCTGGTGTTCGACCTGGGCGTCCTGCACCGCAAGGCGCACGAGATCGGCGTGCGCGAAAGCCTGCTGCTGTCGGCCTTCTATATCGGGGTCGCCCTGCTGTTCGGGGTCTGGGTCTGGGTGCGGCTGGGGGCGGACAGCGGGCTGGACTACCTGACAGGCTTCGCCATCGAAAAAAGCCTGGCGATGGACAATGTCTTCGTGATCGCCATGATTTTCAGCGCCTTCGGCATTCCGCGCCTGCACCAGCACCGTGTCCTGTTCTGGGGCGTGCTGGGCGTCATTGTCCTGAGGGCGGTGATGATCGCAGCGGGCTCGGCCCTGGTCAGCCGCTATGAGTGGGCGCTCTATGTCTTTGCCGTCTTCCTGATCTTTACCGGCGGCCGGATGATCGCCACCAGCCCCAAGGAGGAGGCCGAGACAGGCCAGGGCGTGGTCAGATGGCTGAGGCGGCGTATGCCTGTGACAGACGAACTGCACGGCGCCCGGTTCTTCGTCCGCGAAAGCAATGCGGTCGGGCGGATGGTCTGGCACGCCACGCCGCTGTTTCTGGCCCTGGTGACGATCGAGTTCGCCGACGTGATCTTCGCGGTGGACTCGGTGCCGGCGATCTTCGCCATCACGACGGACCCCTACATCGTCTACACGTCCAATATCTTCGCCATTCTGGGTTTGAGGGCGCTCTATTTCGCGCTGGCGGCGGTAATCCACCGCTTCGCCTATCTGAAGCAGGCGCTGGCGATCCTGCTGGTCTTTATCGGGGGGAAGGTCATCGCCGCGCCGCTGATGGGGCTGGAGAAGTTTCCGCCGGCGATCTCGCTCTGCGTGACGGCCGCCATCCTGGCCGCAGGTATTCTGTGGTCGGTATGGAAGACCCGGGCCGAAACCCGGGCCGACACATAAGGCCATCGATCAGGCTGGTTTTTCTTCCAGACGCTTGTCCAGATAGGCGCCGACGCGACGCTCGACCGCACCGATATGGTCCTGCCAGAAGTGGCTCGCGCCTTCTTCCAGTTCGTAGTCGATGACGATGCCTTTCTGCGTGCGCAGCTTGTTGACCACGCGCTCGACCTCGACCGGCGGCACCACGGTGTCGGCGGTGCCGTGCAGGAAGAGGCCAGACGCCGGGCAGGGGGCCAGGAAGCTGAAGTCGTACATGTTCGAGGGCGGCGACACCGAGATGAAGCCGTCCGTCTCAGGGCGGCGCATCAGCAGTTGCATGCCGATATAGGCGCCAAACTGATAACCGGCGACCCAGGTCTGGGTGGCGGCGGGGTTGTTGGCCTGCAACCAGTCCAAAGCGGTGGCCGCGTCGGCCAGTTCACCGATGCCGCTGTCGAACTCGCCCTGGGACTTGCCGACGCCGCGCGAGTTGTAGCGCAGGGTGGCGAAGCCACGCTGGACGAACAGCTGGTGCAGGGTCACAGCCACCGGGTTGTTCATGTGCCCGCCCGCCTTGGGGTGCGGATGCAGGATCAGGGCGATCGGCGCGTTCGGGCGCTTGCCGGGCGAATAGCGGCCTTCGATGCGGCCCGAGGCGCCGGGAAGAATGACTTCAGGCATGGATCAGCGGAATCCTGTCTTCAACTGTCGTTTCGCGGGCGGACAATACTTGACCAACGCGGTAGGACTTTCTAAGTCGAGCCAGCGTGGCGCACTTGTCTGCGAGGGCGCGGGTTCTAACACATGAGCCCCGAAAAGCGTGAAATTTTTGAGGGCATTCCATGCGCCTGTCGACAAAGGGACGATACGCCGTGATGGCGATGGCCGATCTGGCGCGCAATGGCGCGGACCGGGCGGTGTCGCTGGCCGAGATCGCGACACGTCAGGAAATCTCCCTCAGCTATCTGGAACAGCTGTTTGCGCGGCTGCGTAAAAGCGGTCTGGTCAAGAGCGTGCGCGGTCCCGGCGGCGGCTATCGGCTGGCGCGGGAGGCCTGCGAGACCGCCGTGGCCGAGATCGTTCTGGCCGTCGATGAACCGATCCGCGCCACGCGCTGCGTCGGCGCCGGATCGCCCAAGGGCTGCATGATCAAGGGCGAACGCTGCATCACCCACCACCTCTGGGAAGATCTGGGGCAGGAGATCCACCGCTATCTCGCCAGCGTCAGTCTGGAAGACGTGATCCAGAACCGCACCGGTCAGGCGCGGCTGGGGGCGGCCCCGGCGGCCGCGAGCATGGAGGCGGCGGCGTGAGCGTCTACCTCGATTACAACGC
The DNA here is from genome assembly GCA_029203145.1 of Candidatus Brevundimonas phytovorans. Taxonomy (NCBI): domain Bacteria; kingdom Pseudomonadati; phylum Pseudomonadota; class Alphaproteobacteria; order Caulobacterales; family Caulobacteraceae; genus Brevundimonas; species Candidatus Brevundimonas phytovorans. The sequence goes on along the minus strand of CP119309.1, from coordinate 1,449,322 downwards.
CTCGGGTCTGGTGCGTCCTGAGGTTCAGGAGATCATGGCCAAGGCCCTGGCTGACAATGGCAATCCCTCGGCGGTCCACGCCGCCGGGCGTCGGGCGCGGGCGCGGGTCGAGACGGCGCGGGCCCAGGTGGCGGAACTCGTCGGGGCTGACCCGACCGCCGTGGTCTTTACGTCCGGCGGCACGGAATCCAATGCTCAGGCCATCGTCAGCGCCCTGGCTGCAGGCTGCGAGCGGCTGATCGTCGGCGCGACCGAGCACCCTTGCGTGGCTGAGGCGGCGACGGCGTCCGGCGCGCCGGTCGAGGTGCTGCCGGTCGATGGCAACGGCGTGGTCGACCTGGCCTGGCTGGCCGAGGCGCTGGCGCGTCCGGGCCGGGCCGTGGTCGCCATCCATCATGCCAACAATGAAAGCGGCGTGATCCAGCCCATCGCCGAGGCGGGGGCTCTGGTCCGTGCTGCGGGCGGCTGGCTGCACGTCGACGCCATCCAGTCGGCGGGCAAGGCGCCGGTCGATATGCGGGCGCTGGACGCGGACAGCCTGACCCTGTCGGGGCACAAGCTGGGCGGGCCGCAGGGCGTGGGCGCTCTGGTGCTCAAGGAAGGCGTGGCCGCCGTGCGTATCCTGCACGGCGCGGGTCAGGAGCGCGGCCTGCGCGCCGGGACCGAGAACGTGCCGGGGATCACTGGCTTTGGCCTGGCGGCGGATTGCGCCGCGCGCGATCTGGACGCGGCCATGGCGCACGTCGTCTGGCGCGACGCGGCCGAGGCCAGGGTCAAGGCGGCGGGCGCGACCATCATTGGCGGGGCCGTCGAACGTCTGCCCAACACCCTGTTCATGGCCGTCGAGGGCTGGGACAGCCCGCAGCAGTTGATCACGCTCGATCTGGTCGGGGTCATGGTCTCGGCCGGCTCGGCCTGTTCGTCGGGCAAGGTCAAGCCGTCCAAGGCGATCAGCGCCATGGGCCTGCATCATCTGGCGACCGGGGGCGTGCGCGTCTCGGGCGGCTGGGGCACCACGCAAGGCGACTGGGACCGGTTCGCCGAGTCCTGGGTCACGGCCTGGAACAAGCATCAAGCGCGCCTGTCTGAGCGCGTGAAGGAAGTCGCGTAAGTCATGGCTGCTGTTAAGGAAACTGTCGAAGCTGTCGCCGCGCTCGAGAAGTATGAGCATGGCTTCACCTCGGACATCGAAACGGAATATGCGCCGCGCGGCCTGAACGCCGACATCGTCCGCTTCATCTCCGAGAAGAAGGGCGAGCCGGAATGGATGCTGGAATGGCGTCTGGCCGCCTATGAGCGCTGGCTGGCGATGGAGGAGCCGACCTGGGCGGCGGTGAAGTATGAGCCGGTGGACTATCAGTCGCTCTTCTACTACGCCGCGCCGAAGCAGAAGGAAGGGCCGAAGTCGCTGGACGAGGTCGATCCCGAGATTCTGGAGATCTACAAGAAGCTGGGCATCCCGCTGAAGGAGCAGGAGGTCCTGGCGGGTGTGCAGGGCGCCCCCAAGGTGGCCGTGGACGCCGTGTTCGACAGCGTCTCGGTCGTGACCACCTTCAAGGAGGAACTGGCCAAGGTCGGCGTGATTTTCATGCCGATTTCCGAGGCCTTGCGCGAATATCCTGATCTGGTGCGGCAATATCTGGGATCGGTCGTGCCGGTGTCGGACAACTATTTCGCGGCGCTGAACAGCGCGGTCTTTTCCGACGGGTCCTTCGTTTATATCCCGCCGGGCGTGAAATGCCCCATGGAGCTATCGACCTATTTCCGCATCAACGCCAGCCAGACCGGCCAGTTCGAGCGCACCCTGATCATCGCCGACAAGGGCTCTTACGTCTCCTATCTGGAAGGCTGCACCGCGCCGATGCGCGACGAGAACCAGCTGCACGCCGCGGTCGTTGAGATCGTGGCCCTGGACGACGCCGAGGTGAAATACTCGACGGTGCAGAACTGGTATCCTGGCGACGCCGAGGGCAAGGGCGGCATCTACAACTTCGTCACCAAGCGCGCGGACTGCCGCGGCGACCGCTCAAAGGTCAGCTGGACCCAGGTCGAGACCGGCTCGGCCGTCACCTGGAAGTACCCGTCCTGCATCCTGAAGGGCGAGGAAAGCTCGGGCGAGTTCTACTCAATCGCCATCACCAATGGGCATCAGCAGGCCGACACCGGCACCAAGATGATCCATCTGGGCAAGAATTCGAAGTCGCGGATCATCGCCAAGGCGGTGTCGGCGGGGAAGTCGGATTCGACCTATCGCGGCCTGGTCTCGGTGCATCCCAAGGCGACGGGCGTGCGCAACTTCACCCAGTGCGACAGCCTGCTGATCGGCAAGGAGTGCGGCTCGCACACCATCCCCTATATCGAGGCCCGCAACGGCTCGGCCCAGCTGGAGCACGAGGCGACGACGACCCGCCTGTCGGAAGACCAGCTCTTCTACGCCCAGCAGCGTGGCCTGTCAGAGGAGGAGGCCGTGGCCCTGCTGGTCAACGGCTTCGTCCGCGACGTGATGCAGAAGCTGCCGATGGAGTTCGCCGTAGAGGCGCAGAAGCTGGTGGCGATCAGCCTTGAGGGGAGCGTGGGGTGATGGAGCCTTGGTTCCGGCGCCGCTGGTACGGATGGCAGCCAATACACCCGACCGGCTATCGCATTTGGTTGGCGACGGCCGCCATCGCGGTTCTCGGCCTTGCGGGGATGTTGGTTTTTGCCTGGATCAACATCTGGATTTCGGCGGCGATCTTCATCGCCTTTATGATTGCTTCCTTCCCGCTCAATGCGGTGATCATTTCTCGAACTGAAAAAGCCTGATGCTCTCGATCAACAACCTCCATGTCTCGGTCGCTGACAAGCCGATCCTCAAGGGCCTGACGCTCGAAGTGCCGGCGGGCGAAGTCCATGCCGTCATGGGGCCGAACGGGGCCGGCAAGTCGACGCTGGGCTACAGCCTGTCGGGTCGTCCCGGCTATGAGGTCACGGACGGGTCCGCCTCGTGGAACGGTCAGGACCTGCTGGACCTGGACCCCGCCGAGCGCGCCGCGGCGGGCGTCTTCCTGTCCTTCCAGTATCCGATGGAGATTCCCGGCGTGCCGGCCATGACCTTCATCCGCACGGCGCTGAACGCCCAGAAGCGCGCGCGCGGCGAGGAGGAGGTCTCGGCCCCGGCCTTCCTGAAGCAGGTCAAGGCGGCGTCGCAGGCGCTGAAGATGGACTTCGACATGCTGAAGCGACCGCTGAACGTCGGCTTCTCCGGCGGTGAGAAGAAGCGGATGGAGATCCTGCAGATGGCCCTGCTGGAACCGTCGCTGCTGATCCTGGACGAGACGGACTCCGGCCTCGACATCGACGCCCTGCGCATCGTGTCAGAGGGGGTGAACGCCCTGCGTCGCGCCGACCGCTCCATGCTGGTCATCACCCACTATCAGCGCCTGCTGGACTATATCAAACCGGACAAGGTGCACGTGCTGGCCGCTGGCCGCATCGTCGCCTCGGGCGGGCCTGAACTGGCGCTGGAGCTGGAGGCGGAAGGGTACGACAAGTTCCTGCCGACCGCAGCATGAGCGCGGCGCCGCAGATCGACCTGACCAATCCCGAGACCTTTCCCTCTCGGCGCACGGAAGCGTGGAAATACAGCGACCTGAAGCGCTGGCTTCGCGAAGCGCCGGAACCGTCGGGCACGGCGCTGGTCGGCGCGCCGGGGCCGTTTTACGACCTGGGCGGCGAGGCGATCGTCTTCGCCAACGGGCGCCCGGTCGGCGTCACCGACTTCATCGCCTCGGGCGTGCAGACCCTGCGTCTGCGCTTCATTTCCGACGCGGTCGGCACCGGCCACACGGCGGCGGCGCGGATCGTCGCTCGCCCCGGCGCGCGCCTGCTGCTGCTGGAGACGCACGAGGGCAAGGGCTCGGCCTATGTCGCTCACAACAAGATCGAGATCGATGTCGCCCGCGACGCCGAGGTCACGCGGATCGTCCTGATCGAGGAGCCCGAGGACGCCATCTCGGTGATCAACGCCGAGGTGCGGCTGGAGGCTGGCGGTCGCTATCGCCAGACCATCATCACGACCGGCGCCAAGCTGCAACGTATAGAGACGCAACTGAGCCACGGGGCCGAGGGCGCCGATGCGCGTCTGGACGGCCTCTATCTGCTCAAGGGTTCGCGCCATGCGGACCTGACGACCGTGGTCGATCACCGCGCCGCCGACGGCACGACCAGCCAACTGACCAAGGGCGTCGTTCACGACACGGCGCGCGGCGTGTTTCAGGGCAAGATCATCGTCGAGCGCGGGGCCGACGGCACCGACGCCCGCATGGCCCACAACGCCCTGATCGCCAGTGAACGCGGCGAGATCGACGCCAAGCCGGAGCTGATCATCTATGCCGACGACGTGCAGTGCGCCCACGGCAATACGGTCGGGACGCTGGACGAAAGCGCGCTCTTCTACATGCAGCAGCGCGGCATCCCAGCCGACGAGGCCCGCGCCCTGCTGGTCCAGGCCTTCCTGTTCGAGGTCATCGACCGCATCGAGGACGAGGCGGCCAAGGAGGTTGTTCGCGCATGGCTGACGGCCAGACTCTGAAAGATGTGCCTGTGAAGACCTTCGACCCCTACGCCGCGCGGGCGCAGTTCCCGATCCTGTCGCGACAGGTGAACGGCAAGCCGCTGGTCTATCTAGACAACGCCGCCTCGGCGCAGAAGCCGCGCGCGGTGATCGACGCCCTGGTGGCGTCGATGGAGGGCAGTTACGCCAACGTCCACCGGGGCCTGCACACCTTGTCGAACGAGGCGACCGAGGCGTTCGAGGCGGCGCGCGAGATCGTCGCCCGCTTCCTGAACGCGCCGTCGGGTGAGAACATCGTCTGGACCAAGGGCGGGACCGAGGCGATCAATCTGGTCGCCAACGGGATCGGCCTGAGCATCGAACCGGGCGACGAGATCATCGTCAGCGAGATGGAGCACCACTCCAACATCGTGCCCTGGCACCTGCTGCGCGAACGCAAGGGCGCGGTGCTGAAATGGGCGCCGATCAAGGACGACGGTTCGCTGGACATTGCGGCCTATGCCGAACTGCTGGGGCCGAGGACCAAGGTCGTCGCCGTGACGCATATGTCCAACGTCCTGGGCACCATCAACCCGATCACCGAGATCACCCGTCTGGCCCATGCGGCTGGCGCGCGGGTGCTGGTCGACGGCTGTCAGGGCGCGGTTCACGCCACGCCGGACGTTCAGGCTGTCGGCTGCGACTGGTATGTGATCACCGGCCACAAGCTCTATGGCCCGACCGGCGTCGGCGCCCTCTATGGCACGACCGAGGCTCTGGAGAGCCTGCCGCCCTATCAGGGCGGGGGAGAGATGATTGAGACGGTCGAGAAGGACCGGATTACCTACGCGCCGCCGCCGCATCGCTTCGAGGCCGGCACGCCGCCGATCCTGGAGGCCATTGGTCTGGGCGCGGCGCTGGAATGGCTGTCCGGCTTCGACCGTCAGGCGGTGGCCGCGCACGAAATGGCCCTCTATGACCACGCCCGCGCCCGGCTGGCCGACGCCGGATGGCTGCGGGTTCTGGGCGAGGCCGAGGGCAAGGGTGCGCTGCTGACCTTCTCGGTCGAGGGCGCTCACGCCCATGACGTGGCCCAGATCATGGACCGCTACGGCGTCGCCGTGCGGGCCGGTCTGCACTGCGCCGAACCGCTGGCGAAAAGACTGGGCGTGACCTCGAGCACGCGCGCCTCCTTCGCCCTATATAACACCGTGGAGGATACAGACGCCTTCGTGGATGCGCTGATCAAGGCGCGAAACTTCTTCGTGTGATGAGTATGGACGACGCCAAGACCGAAACCGCCATCAGCGACAGCGACGCCTTCGCCGCCAGCTGGGACGAGCCGCAAAAGAGCGCCCTGTCGCAGGCTGAGCTGGACAAGCTGACCGACGACCTGATCGAGGCGCTGAAGACGGTGTACGACCCGGAAATTCCGGTCGACATCTATGAGCTGGGCCTGATCTACAAGGTCGATGTGTCCGACGACCGCGACGTTCTGGTCGAGATGACGCTGACGGCGCCGGGCTGTCCCGTGGCTGGCGAAATGCCGGGCTGGGTCGAGGAGGCGGTCAAGAAGGTGCCGGGCGTGAAGTCGGCGCGGGCCAATCTGGTGTTCGACCCGCCGTGGGACTCCTCCAAGATGAGCGACGAGGCCAAGCTGGCCCTGAACATGTTCTGAGGACGCAGCGATGACCGAGCTTCAGACCGCCGCCCGACCGCGCCGCCCCCGTCCCAAGGCCGTGACCCTGACCGACGCCGCCGCCGCGCGCGTGCGCGAGATCATGTCCAACGCGGAGAAGGACTACGTCGGCTTGCGCGTCGGGGTGAAGAACGGCGGCTGCGCCGGGCAGGAATACACCTTCGCCTATGCCGAACAGATCGAGCCGCTGGACGAGGTGGTCGAGGACAAGGGCGTCACCATCCTGATCGAGCCCAAGGCCGTGCTGTTCCTGATCGGCTCGGAGATCGACTATGAGACGACCAAGCTGGCGTCCAAGTTCGTGTTCCGCAATCCGAACGAGACCGACGCCTGCGGCTGCGGCGAGAGCGTGACCATCATCCCCGCCGCCGCCCTGGACGCCGACTAGAATGATCCGACTGGAGGGTGTGACCCGGCGCTATCGCAGCGCGGCGGGCGAGCGCACTGCGCTGGACGCCGTTGACCTGACCATCGGGCGCGGCGAGGTGTTCGGCGTGGTCGGGCGTTCCGGCGCGGGCAAGTCGACCCTGATCCGCGCTATCAACCGGCTGGAGACGCCCGACGCGGGCCGCATCTTCGTCGACGATCAGGAAATCACGGCGTTGAAGCCCGCCGAGTTGCGCGCCGCCCGGCGGCGGATCGGCATGATCTTCCAGCATTTCAACCTGCTGAACGCCAAGACCATCGAGGACAATGTCGCCTTTCCCCTGCGGCTGGAGGGGCGGCCCGAGGCCGAGGTGAAGGCGCGCACGGCGCAGTTGCTGGATCAGCTGGGTCTGGCGGAACACGCCAAGAAGCATCCGGCCCAGCTGTCGGGCGGTCAGAAGCAGCGCGTCGGCATCGCCCGCGCCCTGGCCTGCGGTCCCAGCGTCCTGCTGTGCGACGAGGCGACCAGCGCATTGGACCCAGAGACGACCGAGGACATCCTGACCCTGCTGGACGGTCTGAACCGCGACCTGGGCCTGACCATCGTCCTGATCACCCACCAGATGGAGGTGGTGCGCCGCGTCTGTGACCGCGTGGCGGTGCTGAAGGACGGTCGGATCGTGGAGCAGGGCGCGACGGCCGACGTCTTCCTGCATCCGCAGCACGCCGTGACCCGCGCCATGCTGGCCGAGGGCGAAGAGGCGTTCGACGCCTCAGTCGTGCCCGCCGGCGCGCGGATGGCCAGGCTGACCTTCCGCGGCGGCTCGACCTATGAGCCCGAGCTGAGCCGCGTGGCGCGGACGGTGGGCGTGGACTATTCCATCCTGTCGGGGCGGATCAGCCGTATCCGGGGCGAGCCCTATGGCCAGTTGGTCGTGGCCTTCACCGGCGGCGACGCCGAGGCGGCCGTGGCGCAACTGACCGCGCGCGGCGTGACGGTAGAGGCGGTCTGATGTTCGACAACGTTGATTGGGCCGAGATCGGCCGCGCCACCATCGACACCCTGTTGATGCTGGGCGGGTCGCTGGTGCTGACCGTCATTCTGGGCGTGCCGCTGGGCGTGCTGCTCTATCTGTCGGGCAAGGGGCGGTTGGCCTCGAATCCTGTGCTGAACGCCGGGCTGTCGCTGATCGTCAACGTGCTGCGATCGGTGCCCTTCATCATCCTGCTGATCGTCATGCTGCCGGTGACGGTGCTGCTGGTCGGCACCTCGCTGGGGGTGGCTGGCGCCATTCCGCCTCTGGTCGTGGGGGCCGCGCCCTTTTATGCGCGACTGGTCGAGACGGCGCTGCGCGAAGTGGACAAGGGCGTGGTCGAGGCGACCCAGGCCATGGGCGGCTCGACCTTCCAGATCGTCACACGGGCCCTGCTGCCCGAGGCCATGCCGGGCATCATCGCCGGAGTCACGGTCACAGCCATCGCCTTGGTCAGCTACACCGCCATGGCGGGCGTGGTCGGCGCGGGGGGTCTGGGCGACCTGGCCGTGCGCTTTGGCTATCAGCGCTTCCAGACCGATGTCATGGTCGTGACCGTAGTTCTGCTGCTGATCCTCGTACAAATTCTGCAGATGATCGGCGACCGTCTGGTCGCTAAGGTCTCGCACCGCTGATTTCCTGAGAGCCCGCCCATGATCCGCCGTTCGCTGCTGCTGTCCGCCGTCGCTGTCCTGACGCTCGCCGCCTGCGGCCAGGGCGCGGGCAAGAAGGCCGGCGCTGAAGGCGCGCCGCTTCTGGTCGGCGCCACCGCCGTGCCGCACGCCGAGATCCTGGAGGTCGTGAAACCGATCCTGGCCGCCGAGGGCGTGCCGATCGAGATCAAGGTCTTCAACGACTACGTTCAACCGAACGTGCAACTGTCTGAAAAACGGCTGGATGTGAACTACTTCCAGACCAAGCCCTATCTGGACGAGTTCAATGCCGCGCGCGGCGCCGATCTGGTGGTGGTCGCTGGGGTTCATGTTGAGCCGCTGGGCCTCTATTCCAGGAAGCACACGACGCTGGCGGCGATCCCGAACGGGGCGCAGGTGGTGCTGCCGAACGACGCCTCGAACACCGGGCGTTCGCTGCTGCTGCTGCAAAGCGCCGGCCTGATCACCCTGCGCGACCCGGCCAATCCGCTGCAGACGGTGCGCGACATCGCGACCAACCCCAAGGGCCTGAAGTTCCAGGAGGTCGAGGCCGCCACCATTCCGCGCATCCTGCCCCAGGTCGATGCGGCGGTGATCAACACCAACTATGCGCTGGACGCCGGGCTGAAGCCGAAGACGGACGCCCTGTCGCTGGAAGGCGCCGACAGCCCCTACGTCAACTATCTGGTGGCGCGCCCGGACAACCAGAACGACCCGCGCGTTCAAGCCCTGGCTACGGCGCTGCGCAGTCAGGCGGTCAAGGACTTCATCGCCAGGAAGTACGACGGGGCGGTGATCCCCGCCGCCTGATCCGTCAGGCCGGTTCGACCACCACGGCCGTGCCATAGGCCAGGACCTCGGTCACGCCGGGCATGATCTCGTTGGCGTCGTAGCGCATGGCCAGGATGGCGTTGGCGCCCATGTCGCGCGCATGGGCGACCAGTTCGTCATAGGCTTCCTGACGCGCGGCCTCGGCCAGCTTCACATAGGCGCCTACGCGCCCGCCGATCATCGACTGCACACCGCCGATGGCGTCGGAGATGACGTTGCGAGAGCGCACGGTGACGCCGCGCACCATGCCGATATGGCGTACGATGCGGTGGCCGGGCAGGTCATTGGTGGTGGCGACGAGCATGGTCATGTCTCCGATCTAGCGGCGGTCCAGGGTGCGGAAGGTGAAGGCGTGGTCGTCCTTCTCGCCCGCCGGATGGGGCTCGGACGCCGTCTCGACGAAGGCGCTCTCGTCAAAGGCAGGGAAACGGGCGTCGCCTTCCGGCTCGGCGTCGACCTCGGTGATGTAGAGGCGCTGGGCGCGGGGCAGGGCCATCTCGAACAGGGCGGTGCCGCCGATGATGCAGACCTCGTCCACGCCGTCTTCCTCGGCGGTTTCACGGGCGATGGACAGGGCCTCGCCCAGATTGGAGCAGACCAGCGCGCCCTTGGACATGCCTTCAGACTCATAGGAGCCGTCCTTGGTCAGGACGATGTTCAGGCGGCCGGGAAGGGGTTTGAGCGGCAGGCTTTCCCAGGTCTTGCGGCCCATGATGCAGGGCTTGCCGACGGTGATGGCCTTGAAACGTTGCAGGTCGGAGCGCAGCCGCCACGGCAGGTCGCCGTCGCGTCCGATGACGCCGTTTCTGGCGCGGGCGACGACGAGGGCGATCTTGGGAATGGACACTGGACAGGCTCCGAAAGACGGGGGCGGCTGAACACCGCCCCCTTATCCGGACTTAGGCCTCTGGCTCGAGCAGTTTCAAGCGGAAGAAGAGCGCGCCGATCACCGCGCCGACGGCAGGGGCGACGAAGAAGACCCAGACCTGGCTCAGGGCCTGGCCGCCAGCCAGCAAGGCTGGGCCGAAGCTGCGAGCCGGATTGACCGACACGCCCGTCACCTGGATGCCGACGATGTGGATGACCGCCAGGGTGATGCCGATGGCGACGCCGGCGAAGGCGCCATGCCCCTTGGCCCCCGTCACGCCCAGAATGGCGATGATGAAGATGGCTGTGGCGACGATCTCGAAGATCAGGGCCGCGTGCAGGCCGTATCCGCCGGGCGATCCGGCGTCGAAGCCGTTCTGACCCAGATTGGCGAAACCAGTCTTGGCGATCAGGCCGAGGATGGCCGCGCCGACGACGGCGCCGATGAACTGGGCGATCCAGTAGATGACCATGTCCCTGGCGCTCATCCGCCCGGCGACGAAGACGCCCAGGCTGACCGCCGGATTGACGTGGCAACCCGACACCGGCCCGATGCCATAGGCCATGGCGATGATGGCGAAGCCGAAGGCCAGGGCGATGCCCAACTGTCCCACATGGTCGAACCCGCCCAGCACGGCGGCGCCGCACCCGAACAGCACCAGAACCATCGTCCCGACCAGTTCGGCCGCAAACTTCTTCAACATGACAACCCTCCCGTTTCATGCGCCCGCAGCGACGCGGATCAGGGGAGGGTGCGCCGAGTCTCAGGCGTTCACCATACGATGTTACGGGAGTTTACGCTTCGGTCTTGAGCGCTTCCGGCGCCAGCCACTTCAGCCATTTACGCTGCATGGCGGCTTCGATGTCGATGCCTGCGTGGTCGCAGTAGATCAGCAGCATCCCCAGCACGTCGGCGGCCTCGTCGCCGAGGGCAGAGGCGTCGGGCGCGCCGCGGGCGCGTCCGGTGAGGTTGAGGTGTTCCTTGGTCAACTCGCCGAGTTCCTCCTGCAGCTTGAGCAGGGCCCAGTCACGGTCGCGGTCGATGGAATGCTCGCGTGCATAGATGTCGGAGATGCGGAGGACGTCCGCCTTGAGGTCAGCGATCTTCATGGGGGTCAGACCGCGACGGCGGCCTTGATGTGCGGCCAGGGGGCGTAGTCGCTGAGGACGAAGTCCGACAGCTCATAGGCGAACAGGTCCGACTTGGGCGCGACGGTCAGGGTCGGCAAGGGCAGGGGTTGGCGGCTAAGTTGCAGCTCGGCCTGCTCCAGATGGTTCAGATACAGGTGGGCGTCGCCGAAGGTGTGGACGAAGTCGCCGGGCTCCAGCCCCAGCACCTGAGCCAGCATCAGGGTCAGCAGGGCGTAGGAGGCGATGTTGAACGGCACGCCGAGGAAGACGTCGGCGCTGCGCTGATACAGCTGGCAGCTCAGTTTGCCGTCGGCGACGAAGAACTGGAACAGGCAGTGGCAGGGCGGCAGGGCCATGTCGTCGACGTCAGCCGGGTTCCAGGCGCTGACGATGTGGCGGCGGCTGTTGGGATTGGTCTTCAGGCCGTGGACCAGCTTTTCGATCTGGTCGATGCTCTGGCCGTTCGGGGCGGCCCAGGAGCGCCATTGCTTGCCATAGACGGGGCCGAGGTCGCCGTTGGCGTCGGCCCATTCGTCCCAGATGCCGACGCCGTTGTCCTTGAGCCAGCCGATATTGGTCTCGCCGCGCAGGAACCACAGCAGCTCGATGAAGATCGAGCGCGTGTGCAGCTTCTTGGTGGTCAGAAGGGGAAAGCCCTTCGACAGGTCAAAACGGATCTGCCGCCCGAAGACGCCGAGAGTTCCGGTGCCAGTGCGGTCGTCGCGGCGCACGCCGTTGTCGAGGATGTCGCGCAGCAGGTTGAGATACTGCCACTCGGGGTGATCGGCCGGGGCCGCCCCGCTGAGCGTTTCCAGATCGGCGAGGGCGAGTGCGGCGGTCATGGGAAGGGAGGATGCCGCTGATTCGTGTCGCTGGGCAGACGTCTGATTCGCTTGCTCACAGAAAAGTCGGGTTCCTTATCCCCGCTCATCCCGGCGGACGCCGGGATCCAGTAAGAGCCACTGCACACCGAACCGAAATGACCTTGGATGCAGCCAAAGGACTGGATCCCGGCGTCCGCCGGGATGAGCGGTTACGAGAGGGCAACAGAAAAGCGCCCGCCGATGAGGTCAGCGGGCGCTCTTCCATTTAGTCGGTTCGGCCAGGATCAGCGACCCGGAGCCAGGCGTTCGTTCTGGACCCATCCGAGGTTGTCGTTGTCGTCAAGGACCTCCCACCAGGGGCCCTCGCGGTTGCCGGTCGGATAGAGGCGCAGGCCCGTGGGCAGGGCGCGCACGACCGAGCCGCCATTCGGCCGCGAGCGCAGCGTCGAGGCTTGCTGCACCGTATAGCTCTGGACCGGCGCTTCATGGGCCGGCGAGCCGCCGTCGAGGCCGCCCATCTGCATGACCATGTCGGCATAGGCCTGGATGAAGGCCTGCGACACGATGCGGCCGATCTCGGTGTTCTCGTAGCTGCCGCCGCCGAGCGCGCCCGCGCCGAAGCCGCCGGCGCCCAGGCCCCAGCTCATGTCGCTCTTGGAGGCGTAGCCTTCGGCCACGGCCGCCGTTTCCGAGGTGCGGACATTGGTCAGGGACAGGACCGTATTGGCCTCCATCCGGCGCGTGCGCAGACCGCCGACGATGGCGCCGGCGCGGCCGCCGATGGCGGCGCCGGCCAGGCCGGCCAGGGCGCTGCCGCCCGAGTTGGCGTTCTGGCTGGCGATTTCGCCGACGAGGACAAAGTCCGCCGCCCGCACCTGACCGCCGCCGACGTTGGAGCCACGCTGCAGGTTGCCGCCCGAGGCCAGTTCACGCTCGCGCTGGGCGACGCTCATGCCTGTGCCGCGGTCCACCAGGGTGAAGCAGCCCGAACGCTGGATCACGACGCGCAGCAGGGTTTGCGGCGGCGAAAGCTGCAGCTCGCGCCAGTAGTCGGACTGACCGTCGGCCAGGGTGAGGGTGCCCAGGCTGCGGGCGCAGCGCGGGATCTGGGCCATTTGCGCGTCCTGGGTCTGCTGGGCGTTGCTGCGGCGCGCCTGAGCTTCCGAGGCGGTCGGCAGGGCAGAGGCGGCCATCAGCACGGCCAGGGCGGGGGCGAGGCCGCGGGCCATCATAGGCTTGTTCAAGGTAAACTCCTGTAGGGTTCAAGCGCCGCCGCCCTGACATGAGCGGCGGGCGATGTTCAGTCTTCGGTCGTCAGGCGATCGCGCTGCAGCCACCCGACGTTGTCGTCGGCGTCCAGAACTTCGATCCAGTCTCCGTCTGTGTTGCCGGTCGGGAAGACGGTGTCCTCGGCGGCCATCGGGCGAACGACGTCGCCGCCCGGCGCGCTGCGCAGGATGGACGCTCTGGCGAGGGTGTAGCTGGTCGCGGCAGGTTGCGGGGCGCCGCGCTGTTCCTGACGCCCGCGTCCCGGCCGGGCGGGTTCAGGGCGACGCGCGGCCTGGGCGGCTTCTGCGCTGGCCTGGGCGCGGAGGGCTTCACGGTTGGCAAGGGTGACTTCCGGCACCGTCGAGCCCGTGCCGCCCAGGCTGGTCACGAGGTCGGCGTAGCCGCGAACGAAGGCCAGGGCGACGGTCTTGCCCTCATCCTCGGTCTCATAGCCGGCGCCGACGCGGCCGCCGAATTGATTGTCGCGGATGCGCAGGCGGCGCCAGTCGTCCTTGTTCGCCAGCGCGCGAGTGTAGCCCACGGTTTCCGCCAGGGGCACGCTGGACAGGGAGAAGACGACCTGAGCGCCCTCCTTGCCCTTGGCGAGGTCCTTCTTGAGGTCCTTGATGGCGTTGACGGTGCGATTGCTCAGCGCCTGGTCCAACTGATTGCCGGCCGCGTTGGCGCCCGCAGAGAGCATCTGGGACATGCCTGCGCCCATTTCGGCGCCTTCGCCCCCCGTGACCGCGGCGACGCCGGCTTGCAGCAGTATGCGCCCCCCACTGGAGGCCAGGGAGCCAAGCAGGCCCCGACGGCTGTCGCCGCTGTCCGCTTCGATCGGATTGGCCAACTCGGCGACCAGGACGAAATCTGCGGTGCGGATGCGCCCGGCGGCGCCCAGGCCGCGTTCGCGCTCGACCACGTCCATGCCCGGCCCGCGTTCGATCAATGTGAAGCAGCCGGATTCGCGGACCAGATAGCGCAGCAGTTCAGACGGCGCGCCGAGGCCCAGTTGATTGAACAAGGCCCCTTGGGTGTCGGCGATCGTCACCGTGCCGAGGTTCTGAGTGCAACGCGGCGTTTCGTTGATGACCGTCGCCGCCGACTCGTTGCTGCGGCGACCAAAGATCTGCGCTTCGGCCGGGGATGTCAGCAGGAGGGTCAAGGCGGCGGCAGTCAGACCGCGTGCAAAATGGGTCATGATTATGGCTTATGGTTGTTGAAAAAGCCTCATTTCTCTAGCTTTGCCATATCGAAAAAGCAACCGCGAGCCGTGGCGTTCAGCCCGCAAAGCCGCCTGATTTCAGGAAGATCGCCTCATCCTCGGTTGTTTCTCGACCCAGGGAGGCGTTGCGATGAGGGTATCGCCCGAAGCGGGCGATGATGTCGCGATGGATGACGGCGAATTTGAAGGTGTCCGGCGCTTCTTCCGGGTTCAGCAGGGTCAGAAGTCTTTCCTGGTCCGCCAGGGATTCGGAATGCATCAGGGGCATGAGGATGAAGGGGCGCAGGTCGGCGGCCACATGGCGGTCGTGCCCGCGTGCAATCGCCGCCTTGGCGAACATCAGCGCCAGTGAGTCGGTGGCGAACATGTGCGCGGTGTCGCGGAAGGCGTTGCGCGGCAGTTGATCCAGCAGAAGGATCAGGGCCAGCGCGCCCTCGGGCGTGGCGGCCCAATGATCGAGGTCGCGGCGGGCGGCGGCGAAATGCGCTTCCTGGAATCCTTCGATGAAGGCCGTATCGAAGGCGGCGTCCTTGGCGAACCACTTATCAGGTCCGGCTTTGATCCAGAAGGCGACGATGTCGGCGGGGTCAGGCAGGGGGCTCATGCCGCCAGCTTAGCGTGCACCGACGCGAAAGCACGGCCCCGCGAGGGGAAAATCATCTGACGATGTAAGGAAAAATGGTCGGAGTGAGAGGATTCGAACCTCCGACCCCTGCGTCCCGAACGCAGTGCTCTACCAGACTGAGCCACACTCCGACATTTCTTCCCGGCGCGGGCCAGAGGCCGTTGTTGCGTCGAGGAGGGGGCTTATAGCCACCCGTTCCGGACCTCGCAAGCGGGGATTTTGCGGCTTTTAAAAAAGTCGCTGCTCGATGAAAATTCTTTTGTTTTCAGTGTTGCATCCCCGAAAAGCTTGGCGTATTTCACCGCTCCTCGCAGCGACGAACTGCGGGGCGCACTGGTCCTGCTGGGGAATGGTGTAATGGTAACACTACGGTTTTTGGTACCGTCATTCTAGGTTCGAGTCCTAGTTCCCCAGCCAACCACCCGATGGTTGTAAACATCATCCAGAGATGTAGCCGCTCAATGATCTTGGGCGGCTTTTTTATTTCTCAGCGATACTCAGCAAGGTTCGGGTGTGGGGCGTCGGGCTGCGTGGGCGGTCTGTATTCCTGATTCCGTTGCAAGGTTTTAACCACCGCGCGGGCGATGCTCACGGCGTCCTCGCGCAGGTCGGGGACGGCGGTGGCTTCCCAGAACAGGCTGCGGGTCAGGGGACCGATGGCGAAAAGGCGGCTGTGGGTCGCCAGCCGCCCGTCGATCAGCCGCCCTTTGGCGTCGACCGCGAGACCGAGACCCAAGGCGGCGGGGGCGGCCAGCCCCTGTTTCAGCAGGTTTTTCAGCAGGGGATCGGTGCTGTGAACGATGTCGCCGCTCGGCCCGCTACAGTTGATCACCGCATCGAAGCGATGGGCGCGGGGCTGCAGATCGCCGCGACCGTGCAGAATCACCTCGACCTCGCTCTCGCCGGACGTAAGGGCGCTGATCCGGGCAGCCGTCACCTGCAGTTCCTCGGACGCCAGCATGGCCGTCACCTCGCGCGCGACGCCGGGGGCGAGGCGGTGGCGATGATTGTCCCATAAGGCCCGGAGATGCCGCAGGAAGCGGCTGCGTTCGGGCAGGGACCAGGCCGCCCAGAGGTCACGGGCGGAATGGCGCACGTCGTCGACGACGACGCGCCAGTCGTCTTTCAGGCCCGCCTGCCGAGCCTGTCTGAAGACCGCAGCGGGACTGCCGAGATACAGGCGACGAGGCGAGGGCATAGGCGTCGAGGCGTGACTGCGCGGCAGCAGACCGTGGCGCGAGGCGGCGGTGAAGCGGCGGCCGGGCCGGCGCAGGGCGATGGCGGTGTCCACCATGGTCAGACCCGTCCCGATCAGCAGGATGTCGTCGGCGTCGGCAGGCAGGGCGTCCAGGGCGCTCCACGGATCGCTGAGATAGCGTTGGGAGCCGATCAGGTCGGGGTCCAGACCGGGGGGTGCGGCTGGACTGAGGTTGCCCTGGGCCAGGACCACGGCGTCGGCGAACGTCGAGCTGCGGCCGTCCAGCATGATCTTCCAGCGGCCGTCGTCCGGGCGGATGGCGCTGACCTCGCCTCGGATCAGGCTCAGGCGTTGGCCGTCGCGGTCGGGGCGCAGGGCGTCGTCGAGTAGATGGGCCAGATAGCGGCCATAGTCGCCGCGCGTAATGAAGTCGTCGCGGGCGAACCAGGCGGGCTGCTCGGCCATCCAGTCAGTCAGATGATGCGGCCGGTCGGGAAAGGCGCTCATGTTCGACAGGCGGACGTTGAGCAGGTGCTTGGGGTTGCCGGTCGCATAGGCGGGACCGAGGCCGAAGACGCCGCGCCGTTCGATCAACTGCACCGAGAGGTCGGGCGACAGGCGCAGCAGGTTCAGCGTGGTCAGCAGGCCGCTGAACCCCGCACCGACGACCGCGACCGTCGGGCCGCTCATGCGCTTTTCGCCAGAACATGGAAGCGGCGGGGATGCAGCCGGACCGCTTCGCCGGGCGCCAGGGTCGTCAGGGGATCGCCGACAGGACGTTCCAGCTCCAGGCGGCGGCCATGCAGGGACACCGCCACGCGGGCGCGGTCGCCGCGCCTCAGGCTGGACATGACGATGCCGACCAGGCCCGTATCGCCGGCCTCCAGATCTTCGGGCCGGATGCAGAGGAAGGCGTCGCCGGTCGGGGCGTCGGACGGCGCGCGCCAGTCGTTCGACACGACCTCGCCCCGCGCCACGGTGGCCTGAAGCTGCAACCCTTCGCCGAGGAAGTCGTGGACGAAGGCCGAGGCGGGGCGGTCGTAGAGGCCTTGCGGCGTGTCGACCTGTTCGATGCGCCCCTGTTTCAGGATGGCGACGCGGTCGGCCAGTTCCAGCGCCTCCTCCTGATCGTGGGTGACGAGGACGGTCGTGACGCCGGTCTGCTCATGCACCTGACGCAGCCAGCGGCGCAGGTCGCGGCGGACGCGGGCGTCGAGGGCGCCGAAGGGTTCGTCCAGCAGCAGAAGGCGCGGTTCGATGGCCAGGGCGCGGGCCAGGGCGACGCGCTGACGCTGGCCGCCGGACAACTGACTGGGGTAGCGGGCGCCGTAACCCTCCAGCTGGATCAGCCGCAGCAAGTCCCGGACTCGGTCGGCGATCTCGGCGCGGCCGGGGCGGGTGGCGCGCGGGCGGACCTTCAGGCCAAAGGCGATGTTGTCGGCCACCGTCATGTGGCGGAACAGGGCGTAGCTCTGGAACACCATGCCGACGCGGCGCTCGCGCGGGCTGAGGGCCAGGAAGTCCTCGCCGTTGAACAGGACCTGCCCGGCGGTGGGGCTGTCCAGACCTGCCATGATCCGCAGCAGGGTGGTCTTGCCGGAACCGGAAGGGCCAAGCAGAGCCAGGAACTCGCCGTCGCGCACCGTCAGGCTGACGTCGTCCAGAGCGGGGGAGCCGTCATAGGCGCGGGTGATGGACTGGATGTCGAGGGTCATGTCAGCGCCGCCCCCTCGCGGCGAGGTCGTCGGCGTGGCGGTGCTCGAGGAAGGACTTCAGCACCAGGGTCACAAGCGCCAGAACCGCCAGCAGGGCGGCGGTCGCGAAGGCGCCGACGAAGTCGTACTCGTTGTAAAGAATCTCGACGTGCAGCGGCAGGGTGTTGGTCAGGCCGCGAATATGGCCGGACACGACTGATACGGCGCCAAACTCGCCCATGGCTCGGGCGTTGGCCAGCAGGACGCCGTACAGCAGGGCCCAGCGCACGTTGGGCAGGGTGATGAAGAAGAAGATGGCGGAGGGACGCGCGCCCAGCGTCAGGGCGGCGAGTTCCTCGTCCGACCCCTGTTGCTGCATCAGGGGGATCAACTCGCGCGCCACATAGGGCAGGGTGACGATGATCGTGGCCAGGACGATGGCGACCGGGGTGAACATGATCTGCAACCCGGTGGCGTTGAGCCAGGGCGCGAACCAGCCCGAGGCGCCGAACAGCAGGACCCAGACCAGGCCGGAAATGACCGGCGACACCGACAGGGGCAGGTCGATCAGGGCCATCAGCAGGGTCTTGCCGACGAAGTCGAACCGGGTGACGCACCAGGCGGCGGCCAGACCGAAGACGGCGTTCAGCGGCGTGGCGATGGCCGTGGTCAGCAGGGTCAGGCGGGCGGCCGACCAGACGTCGGGATGGGACAGGCTGGTGATGGCCGCGCCCAGACCTTTTCTCAGGGCCTCAACCAGGATGACGCCCAGAGGCGCCAGCACGATCAGGGTGAGCCACAGCAGGGCCAGACCGATGAGCAGCCGACGACTGGCCGTGCGGCGGCGATAGCGAGAGGGCGTCGCCGGGGGCGCGCCGGTCATGACCTCCACCGTCATACGCCTTGCCTCGCGATCAGGCCTTGCAGGCCGTTGAAGCCGAGCAGGATCAGGAAGGACAGGATCAGCATGGCCATGCCGATGGTCGCCGCGCCGGCGTAGTCGAACTGCTCCAACTGGGTGACGATGAGCAGAGGGGCGATTTCGGAGCGCAGCGGCATATTGCCGGCGATGAAGATGACCGAGCCGTATTCCCCGACCCCGCGCGCGAAGGCCAGACCGACGCCGGACAGCAGGGCGGGCAGGATGGCGGGCAGGATGACCCGCGTGGCGCTCTGCCACGGCGAGGCGCCTAGGGTCTCGGCGGCGGCCTCGACCTCCTGATCCAGATCCTGAAGCACGGGCTGGATGGAGCGGACGACGAAGGGCAGGCCGACGAAGATCATGGCCACGACCACGCCGACGGGGGTGTAGGCGATCTTGATCCCCAGCGGCGCCAGCAGGCCCCCGATCGGCCCGTTCTGGGCGTAGAGGGCGGTCAGGGCGATGCCGGCCACCGCCGTCGGCAAGGCGAAGGGCAGGTCGATGACGGCGTCGGCCAGCCGCTTGCCCGGAAACTCATAGCGGGTCAGCACCCAGGCCAGCAGGCCGCCCATGACCGCATTGACCGCAGCGGCGATGGCGGCGGCGACGAAGCTGAGCCTGAGGGCGGCCTGGGCGCGCGGTGAAGTGACGGCGGCGACGACGCCATCCAGTCCATGCTCCCAGGGCCTGATCGCCAAGGCCGTCAGAGGGATCAGCACGAAGAAGGACAGGTAGGCGACGGTGACCCCCAGCGAGAGGGAAAAGCCGGGCAGGGCGCTGGGCGCCTTCCAGAACGAGCGACCGGCCTGTCGGGTCATGGTCGTCGGCCGGGCTGATAGATCTGATCGAACAGGCCGCCGTCAGCGAAGTGGCGCTTCTGGGCGGCGGTCCAGCCGCCGAAATCGGAGATGTCGGCCAGCGTCAGGTGGGGGAAGCGGTCAGCGAAACGCGCCGCCACGGCCGGGTTACGCGGGCGATAGAAGTGCTCGGCGGCCAGAACCTGGGCGGGTTCATCATAGAGCTGGGCGAGATAGGCCTCGGCCCGGTCGCGCGTGCCCTTGCGGTCCACGACGCTGTCGACCACGGCCACCGGCGGTTCGGCCAGGATGGAGAAGGGCGGGGCGATGATGTCGACCTTGTCCGGCCCCAGTTCCTTGGCGGCGAGGAAGGCCTCGTTCTCCCAGGTCAGCAGGACGTCGCCGATGCCGCGCTGGACAAAGGTGGTGGTCGATCCGCGCGCGCCGGTGTCCAGCACAGGCACGCGGCGGAACAGTTCGGTGACGAACGCCTGAGCCGATTGCTCGGCGCCGCCTGGACGCCGCAGGGCGTCGGCCCAGGCCGCCAGATAGTTCCAGCGCGCGCCGCCCGAGGTCTTGGGATTGGGGGTGATGACCTCGACGCCGGGCTTCAGCAGGTCGGGCCAGTCGTGGATCCCTTTCGGATTTCCTTTGCGCACCAGAAACACGATGGTCGAAGTGTAGGGCGAGGCGTTGTCGGGCAGGCGGGTCTGCCAGTCGGGCTTGATAAGGCCGCGCGCGGTGATCTCGTCGATGTCGGAGGCCAAGGCTAATGTGACCACGTCGCCGGGCAGGCCATCGATGACGGCGCGGGCCTGCTTGCCCGATCCGCCGTGCGACTGTTCGACGGCGAAGGGCGCGCCGCCTTTTTCACGCCAGCGGGCGAGGAAGGCCTCATTGTAGGCGCGGTAGAATTCGCGCGTCGGATCATAGGAGACGTTGAGCAGGGCGGCCTGCGTCCCCTGGCTCTGGGCGCAGCCGCTGAAGGCCGGGGCGATGAAAGGAAGCGCGGCGGCGCCGATCAGAAGACCGCGGCGGTTGGGGATCAGGCCGGTCATTATGCGAGTTCCCTGACGTTTTCAGTCACCCAATGGGGAGTCGGCAGGCCCTTGCTGCGCAGGAACTCCGGATTGAACAGGCGAGAGGCGTAGCGCGTGCCCGGGTCGCACAGGACGGTGACGATGGTCTTGCCCGGTCCGAGGTCGCGGGCCAGTCGCACGGCGCCGGCCAGATTGACGCCCGACGATCCGCCCAGCGATAGGCCTTCGTGGGTCACGAGATCGAACAGAATGGGCAGGAATTCAGCGTCTTCGATCCGATAGGAGAAGTCGGGCGTGAAGCCTTCCAGATTGCCGGTGATGCGGGCCACGCCGATGCCCTCGGTGATCGAACTACCTTCACCGGTCATCTGGCCTTGAGTGAACCAGTTGTGGAGCGAGGCGCCGGCCGGGTCCGCCAGGCCGATCTTCACCGCCGGATTGCGCTCGCGCAGGAAGGCGGCGACGCCGGCCAGGGTGCCGCCGCTGCCGACGGCGCTGACGAAGGCGTCGACCTTGCCCTGGGTCTGTTCCCAGATCTCGGCGGCGGTGCCTTCATAGTGGGCGGCGCGGTTGGCCGTGTTGTCGAACTGATTGGCCCAGAAGGCGCCGTTTGGTTCGCTGAGGTTCAGCTTTCGCGCCACTTCTTCGGAGTAATGCACGAAGTGGTTGGGGCTGGAGAAGGGGGCGGCGTCCACCTCGATCAGCCGGGCGCCCAAGGCGCGGATGGCCAGCTTCTTCTCTTCCGACTGGGTGCGCGGCATGACGATGACCACGCGGTGGCCCAGAGCCGCGCCGACCAGGGCCAGACCGATGCCGGTGTTGCCCGCTGTGCCCTCGACGATCACCCCGCCGGGGCGCAACGCGCCCGAGGCCTTGGCCTTCTGCACGATAGACAGGGCGGCGCGGTCCTTGATGGACTGGCCGGGGTTCAGGAACTCCGCCTTGCCCAGAATCTCGCAGCCGGTGGCGTCCGACAGGCGGTTCAGGCGGATGAGCGGCGTGTCGCCGATGAGGTTGACGATGCTGGCGATGGACACGGGATGTCTCTGCTTCAGGTCTTGTAATGGGAGCGGGGGATGGGACGGAGAGAGAGCGTCAACAGGCCGGGGCCAGCGTCCGTCCGTGGATGCCGCACTCTGTTTTCTCCTGACCGGCCCAGCGACCGTCGCGGGCGTCCTCGCCGGTCTTGATGGCGCGGGTGCAGGGCCAGCAGCCGATGGAGGGGTAGCCCTGCTCGACCAGAGGGTGGCGGGGGAGTTGGTGATCGCGAAGCCAGGCCTCGATCTGCTCGGCGGTCCAACTGGCGAGAGGGTTGACCGTCAGCACCCCGTCAGCCGCCTCGAACGGTGCGAGCGACGCGCGGTGGGTGTTCTGGAAACGCTTGCGGCCGGTGATGCGGGTGTCGAACCCGGCCAGGGCCTGGGCCAGCGGCTGCACCTTGCGGACATCGCAGCAGGCGTCTGGGGCGCTGCGCCACAGGTCGCCGTTCGGGTCCGTCTTGGACAGGGCGGCGGCGTCGGGCGTGATGTCTCGCACGTCGGTCAAGCCGAGGCGGTCGGTCAGCGCACGACGATAGGCCAGGGTCTGAAAGAAGTGCTGACCGGTCTCGAGGAAGAGCACCGGCAGGTCGGGTTGAATGCGAGAGATCAGGTGCAGGAGCACCGCCGCCTCGGCGCCGAAGGAAGAGATGGCGGCGGCCTTGCGGCCCAGTTCCGGGGCCAGCGCTGCGCGCAGCAGGTCTTCCGAGTCAGCGTCGCCCCATTGGGCGTTCAGGCGCGCGGCCAGGGCGATGGCGTCGTCGCTGGCGGACGCGGCGTGGCGTTGACGCCAGACCAGACGGTCGTCGCTGGAAGCGGTTTGATAGGCCGCGCTGAAGGCCTGATCCATGCGCCGCCACGGCGTGGGGTCGGCGCCCGGCGCCAGTTCGACGGCGTCAAAGCCGCTGCGGCGCAGATGCCTGGCCTGATCGGGCAGGACCTTGCCCGCCGCGATCAGGCGGCCCTGATAGCCTTGGCCGCGCAGGATGGCGGCCAGCGAAAAGCCGCGTCCGTCACGAAAGGCCTCGAACTCCAGGATCAGGCTGTCATTGGCGGCGGCCGCCGCGCGGATGTCCTGCTCTGGCGTGGAAACACTCAGGCGGACGCCGTCCTGGGCTTGCTCAAGCAGTTGCATAGATCGGCTCATAGATGGCGGTGCGGAAGGGATCGGCGCCGAGGCGGCGGACCGTGTCGATGAACAGCTCGCCGTCGGTGCGGATCTCCAGATAGCGGTCCAGGGCGCGGGCGATGGCGGGGGCGACCTCGTCGGCGGGCAGGCTGCGTCCGACAATCTCGCCCAGAGCCGCCTGCTCGTCGGGCGAGCCGCCGACGGTGATCTGATAATATTCCTCGCCCTTCCGATCGACGCCGAGGACGCCGATGTGGCCGACGTGGTGGTGGCCGCAGGCGTTGATGCAGCCGCTGATGTTGATGCGCACCGGCCCGAGTTTTTCCTGCAAGGCCGCGTCGGCCAGCTGGCGCGACAGGGCCTGCGCCACCGGGATGGAGCGGGCGTTGGCCAGGCTGCAATAGTCCAGGCCGGGGCAGGCGATGATGTCGGTGGCCAGGTCGGCGTTGGCCGTGGCCAGACCGGCCTCGCGCAGGCGGCTCCATACAGCGTGGGCGTCCTCCAGCCGGACGTGCGGCAGGACCAAGTTCTGTTCGTAGGAGGCGCGGACTTCGTCGAAGGAATAGCGTTCGGCCAGGTCGGCGACGACCTCCATCTGATCCGCTGTGATGTCGCCCGGCACGCCATCAATGGGCTTCAGCGAGATGATGATGGCGCCATAGCCGGCCTGCTTGTGCGATCGCAGGTTTGAGCGGGTGAAGCGCGCGAACTCGGGGTTCAGGCGCCGGGCGCCGTCATAGGCGGGGCTGACGGCGGGCAGGGCCTCGAACGGCGGCGGGGTGAAATAGGTCTGTATGCGCGCCAGTTCTTCGTCGGGAATGTGCAGGTCTTCGAGGCGCAGGATGGCGAACTGGCGCTCGACCTCGTCGCGGAAGGCGTCGATGCCGATGGCGGCGACCAGGATCTTGATGCGCGCCTTGTGGATGTTGTCGCGCCGCCCCAGCAGGTTGTAGGCGCGCAGGATGGCGGTCAGATAGGCCAGCAAGGACTGCCCCGGCACCGCCGAGGCGATCTCTTGCGCGATGTGAGGCAGGCGCCCCTGACCGCCGCCGACGAAGACGCGAAACGCCGTCTGACCGTCCTCGCCGCGCACGATCTGAAGCCCCACGTCGTGGGTGCGGATTGCTGCCCGGTCCTTGGGCGCGCCGACAATGGCGATCTTGAACTTGCGCGGCAGGAAGGAGAATTCCGGGTGGATCGTCGACCACTGACGGATGATCTCGCACCACGGGCGTGGGTCTTCGATCTCGTCGGCGGCGACGCCGGCGAAGACGTCGGTCGTGACGTTGCGGATGCAGTTGCCGGAGGTCTGGATGGCGTGCATCTCGACCTCGGCCAAATCGCTGAGGATGGCCGGCAGGTCCTGCAGCGCGGGCCAATTGAACTGGATATTGGTGCGGGTGGTGAAGTGGCCGTAGCCCTTGTCATAGGTGCGGGCGACATGGGCCAGTTGGCGCATCTGACGGCTGTTCATCACGCCATAGGGGACCGCGATCCGCGCCATATAGGCGTGCAGTTGCAGATAGACGCCGTTCATCAGCCGCAGAGGCTTGAACTCGTCCTCGGTCAGCGCGCCGCTGCTGCGGCGTTCGACCTGATCGCTGAACTCCGCGATGCGCTCGCGGACCAGGGCGGCGTCGAACTCGTCATAGCGGTACATCAGGCGGTCTCGTTTCGGACGACGAAGCCGAGGCTGTGGCCGACCGTGGGGCCAGCCGAGCGGATGCGCTCCTTCAGCCGGTCGCGGCCGGTGGGGGTGCGGTCCTCGACCTCGATCAGGTAGGGATTGACGAAGACGGCCGGGCGCGACTGGGCCAGGGCCAGGGCGGTTTCGGCGGCCTCGGCGTCCAGCGGACGGGCGGCGGCGATGGTCTCGACGGCTGCGTCGGCCTCGCCCAGATAGATGACGCGCCCGTCATTGAGGCGGTTGGCGGTCAGCAGTTTCATGCGGCGACCTCGATCAAGGCGCGCTCTTCACTGGCGACGGCCAGGGCGGCGGTCTCGCCGATGAACAGCAGGGCCGGGCCGGTCAGATCCATGCGGGCGACCAGGGCGGCGAGGCCGTCGAGGCGACCCTTGAACGTGCGCTGTTCAGGGCGGCTGCCGTTCTCGACCACGGCGACGGGGGTGGCGCCGTCGCGACCGGCGGCGATCAGGCTGGAGGCGATGCCCTCGGCCTGACCGGATCCCATGTAGACGGCGAGGGTGTGGTTCGGCGCCGCCAGACGGGTCCAGTCCGCGCCCTGACCGCCCGGCTTGGGCTGGCCGGTCACGAAGGTGACGGCCTGGGCGTGGTCGCGATGGGTCAGGGGCAGGCCGGTGGAGGCGGCGCAGGCGAGGGCGGCGGTGATGCCCGGCACGACGATGGCCTCGATCCCGGCGGCGCGGACCGCCTCCAGTTCTTCGCCCCCGCGTCCGAAGACGAAGGGATCGCCGCCCTTCAGGCGAACGACGCGGTGGCCGGCGCGGGCCTCGTCGATCATCAGTTGTTCGATCTGATCCTGCGGCACCGAATGGTCGCCGCGCGACTTGCCGACATAGATGCGTTTGGCGTCGCGACGAGCGCGGTCCAGCACCTCGGTCGAGACCAGCTTGTCGTGGATGATGACGTCGGCGTCTTGCAGCGCGCGCAGGGCCTTGAGGGTCAGAAGTTCGGGATCGCCCGGCCCGGCGCCGACGATGTGGACCATGCCCTGGGCGGCCTCATCATGCGGCGAGGCGGCGACGTTCAACAGGCGGACCATCTCGCGGCGGGCCTCGGCCATGCGGCCGTCGGCGGCGAGGTCGGCGGCGGGACTGCGGAAGGCCTTTTCCCAGAAGCGGCGGCGCGCGAGGAAGTCGGGGATGGATTCCTTCACCGCGCCGCGCAGTTCGCCCGCCAGCTTGGCGACCGAGGCCACGCCCTGCGGCAAGACGGCTTCGATCCGGGAGCGCAGATCGCGGGCAAGGATAGGGGCGTTCCCGCCAGTGGCCACGCCCACGACCACGTCATCGCGGTCGATCAGGGCCGGGGTGTGGAAGTCGCTGGAGGCGGGTTGATCGACGATGTTGGCCTGGGCCCCGGCCTTGCGGGCGGCCTCGGCGATGTCGCGGGCGAGGGTGAGATCATGAAGGGCGATGAAGACCAGCCGGGCGCCGGTCAGGTCGGCTGCGTCGGGAATACGCGTCGCCGGCGTCGGAGCGCCCTGCGGCGTTTCCAGCGCAGCGGGCGCGCCGTCAGGGGTGAACCAGACCAGCTCAGCCGGGCTGCTCAGGAACAGTCGCAGCTTCGCCAGGGCCGGTTCGCCGGCGCCGACGACGACGACTTTCGTCCGTTCCAGGGGGATAGATGCCAGAAAGACGCGCATCGGACGATTCCATGATCTGCTGCCTTCCGCCTTCGCTATTGCGTGGCGGCTCGACATTCAGCATCCGTCGTGCACGATCCTTCCACAAACCAGATTGTCTTCGACGCCCTGATAGGTTTTCTACAAGCGCATGGTTCGACCGCTTTTGCCCCTCAACGCCCTGCGTGCCTTCGAAAGCGCGTCACGGCATCTCAACTTCTCGCGGACGGCGGATGAGCTGTCGGTGACGCCGGGGGCTGTCAGTCAGCAGATCCGCTTGCTGGAGGAGATCATCGGCGGGCCGCTGTTCACGCGAGAAGCGCGCGGGTTGCAACTGACCGAGCTGGGGCGGGCGGCCATGCCGCTGCTGCGCGAAGGGTTCGAGCGGCTGATGGACGCCTCGGCCATCCTGCGTGAGCCGCCGCTGAACCGGACGGTGGCGATCAGCGTCGCGCCGTCCTTTGCGTCCAAATGGCTGATGCCGCGCATGGACGATTTCCACGCCGCCCACCCGGACATCGAGGTCTGGATTTCCGCGGATATGGAGCCGGTGACTGTGGGCAAGGGCAAGGTCGATCTGGCCATCCGTTATGGTCCCGGCGACTATCCCGGCCATGTGGTCGAGCGCCTGCTGACCGAGACCGTGATCCCCGTCTGCTCGCCCGCCCTGATGGCCGCGCCGCACCCGATCCGCACCGCCGAGGACCTGACCCGGCACACCTTGCTGCACGACATGTCCGAGGACGGCGACGCCTCCCGGCCCGACTGGGCCATGTGGCTGAAGGCGCGGCACGCCAGCCATGCCGACGCTCGACGCGGCTCGCGTTTTGACCAGTCCAGCCTGTTGATCGAGGCGGCGGCGGCGGGACGGGGCGTGGCTCTGGCCAAGCGTACCTTGGCCCAGGCCGATCTGGCCACCGGGCGTCTGGTCGCGCCCTTCGCGGACGGCAGCCAGGTGCTGGGTTTCGCCTACTACGTCGTTCTTCCGAGGGACCGCCCGGCTTCGCCCGGAACCAAGGCCTTCGTGGCCTGGCTGAAGAAGCAGGCCATCGACTACGACAACAATCTGGACCAGCTCTGACACCGCCGTCAGATTTTCTGCACGGTCAAAACAGGATTGATCGTTTCCTCGACTGACGCGTCCCGCCCTATGTCGAAGGCCTTCAAGCAGGAGGTCGGTCGTGAGCGAAGTGGCAGTTCTGGAACGTTCCCGTGTCGCGGCGCCCGCGCCCTGGACGCCGCAGCGGGTGCGCTGGGTGCGGCGCTGGACCGATCATCTGTTCAGCTTCGCCATCGACCGGCCCGAGGACTTCCGCTTCCGCTCCGGCGAGTTCGTCATGATCGGCCTGCCGTCGCTGGACGGCGCGGGCAAGCCGACGCTGCGGGCCTATTCCATCGCCAGTCCGTCGTGGTCCGACGAGCTGGAGTTCTTCTCCATCCGCGTCGAGGACGGGCCGCTGACGTCGCGTCTGGTCGATATCCAGCCGGGTGACGAGGTCTTGCTGGGCAGGAAGCCGACCGGGACCCTGGTGCTGGACGCCTTGAAGCCAGGGCGTCGGTTGTTCCTGATAGGGACCGGGACCGGCCTGGCCCCCTGGCTCAGCGTGGCGCGCGATCCCGAAACCTATGAGCGGTTCGAGCAGGTGGTCGTCACCCATACGGTGCGTCAGGTCGCGGATCTGGCCTATCGCGACTTCCTGCAAACCGAGCTGTTTGAAGACCCTCTGGTCGGGGAAACGGCGCAGGGCCGTCTGACCTATTATCCGACCGTGACGCGCGAAGCGTTCGACACGCCGGGCCGCATCACTGACCGGATCACCAGCGGCGCCTTCTTCGACGATCTGGGCCTGGAGCGTCGGTTTGATCCGGCGTCTGACCGCATCATGCTGTGCGGCTCGACCGCCATGATCCGCGAGGCGGCGGCCCTGCTGGAAAGCCATGGCCTCAGCGAAGGCTCAAACGCCGAACCCGGCGACTATGTGCTGGAACGCGCCTTCGTCGGCTGACCCCGCAGATTTCCTATCGGCCGGCACGAGATCATATCGTTCGACGCGGACCGGCCCTCCACGCTTCAAATATCCCTCGTTCATGACGACCAGTGAGGACCGCAGCCTATGCAGGCGACCGTCGAAAAGCAGAAAGACGCCACCGCGCGTCGCGTCCTGCCCCCGCATTTGCGTCAGCTTGAGGCCGAGGCGATCGAAATCCTGCGTGAGGTGGCGGCGACCGCGCGCAACCCGGTCATGATGTATTCGATCGGCAAGGATTCCGGCGTCCTGCTGCATCTGGCCGCCAAGGCCTTCTATCCGGGGCGGCCGCCGTTCCCGCTTCTGCACGTCGACACGACGTGGAAGTTCCGCGAGATGATCACCCACCGCGATCATGTGGCCGGCCTCTATGGCGCGCGGCTGCTGGTCCACACCAATCATGAGGCGCTGGCGCGCGGGATCAGCCCGATCACCTCGGGATCGTCGGCCCACACCCAGGCGATGAAGACGGATGCGCTGAAGCAGGCGCTGGACCTGCATGGCTTTGACGTGGCCATAGGCGGCGCGCGTCGCGACGAGGAGAAGTCGCGGGCCAAGGAGCGCATCTTCTCGTTCCGGGGCGCGGACCACAGCTGGGACCCGCGTCGCCAGCGGCCGGAGCTGTGGCGGTTGTGGAACTCGAACCTGGGGCCGGGCGAGAGCCTGCGCGTCTTCCCCCTGTCGAACTGGACCGAGCTGGACGTGTGGGAATACACCCAGGCTGAGGGCATCCCTGTCGTGCCGCTGTATTTCTCCGCTCTGCGACCAGTCGTGGTGCGCGACGGCGCCCTGATCGTCCGCGATGATGAGCGTTTGCCGTTGCGCGAGGGCGAGACGCCTGAGTTGCGGCGGGTCCGCTTCCGCTCGC
Organism: Candidatus Brevundimonas phytovorans; assembly: GCA_029203145.1. Lineage (NCBI taxonomy): Bacteria > Pseudomonadati > Pseudomonadota > Alphaproteobacteria > Caulobacterales > Caulobacteraceae > Brevundimonas > Candidatus Brevundimonas phytovorans. The sequence goes on along the minus strand of CP119309.1, from coordinate 1,420,229 downwards.
TGGGTTGCTATCCGTTGAGCGCGGCGGTGGAGTCCGAGGCGGACAGTCTGGACGCCGTCATCCGCGAACTGCGCGCCACCAAGCAATCCGAGCGTCAGGGACGGCTGATCGACGCCGACGAGACCGCCTCGATGGAGCGCAAGAAGCGCGAGGGCTACTTCTGATGGACGGCGCCGTGACGGCCTTTCCGCCGAAAACCCGGCGCGAGGAACGCGACCTGCTGCGTTTCCTGACCTGCGGCTCCGTGGACGACGGCAAGTCGACCCTGATCGGGCGGCTGTTGTTCGAGACGGGGCAGGTGCCCGAGGATCAGCTGGCGACGCTGGAGCGCGATTCGCGCCGGTTCGGCACCGACGGGACCAACCTGGATTACGCCCTGCTGCTGGACGGGCTGGAGGCCGAGCGCGAGCAGGGCATCACCATCGACGTGGCCTATCGCTATATGTCGACGGCGCGCCGCAGCTTCATCGTCGCCGATACTCCGGGGCATGAGCAATATACGCGCAACATGGCCACCGGCGCCTCGACCTGCGACGCGGCGGTCGTGCTGGTCGATGCGGTCAAGGGCGTCACGGCCCAGACGGCGCGGCACAGCCGCATCGTCGCCCTGTTCGGCATTCGCCACGTCATTCTGGCGGTCAACAAGATCGATCTGGTCGCGGACGATCCTTCGGCGTTTGAGCGTATCAGAGACGCCTATGCCGATCTGGTGGCGGATCTGGGCTTCCGCTCGGTGACGGCGATTCCGGTCAGCGCGCGTCGGGGCGACAACCTGACAGCGCGGTCGGCCGCCACGCCCTGGTACGACGGTCCTAGTCTGATCGAAGCGCTGGAAGATCTGCCGGTGGCCGAGACCGGCGCTGCGCGGCCGTTTCGCCTGTCGGTCCAGTATGTAAACCGGCCTCATGCCGATTTCAGAGGTTACGCCGGAACCATCGCCTCGGGCGAGATCAGGGTCGGCGACGCTCTGGCGGTTTGCCCCAGCGGGCGGACGGCGGCCGTGTCGCGCATCCTGTCCGGCGATGTCGATGTGGCCGAGGCGCGGGCTGGCGAGGCCGTGACCCTGGTTCTGGCTGAGGATGTGGACGTGGCGCGCGGCGACGTCCTGGCGCCTGCCGATGACCGCCCGGCGGCCTCTGATCGGCTGGATGTGCGACTGCTTTGGATGGGGGATCGGCCCTTTGATCCGGCGCGGCGGTATCAGGTCAAGCTGGGCACCCGCACCCTGCCGGCACGTCTGACGCTGGCGGAGGCCGCGGTCGGTCTGGCGCCCAATGAGGTAGCAGACGGGCGCCTGGCCCTGCCGTCGCCGGTCGCCGTGGACGCCTTCCGAGACGATCCGGCTCAGGGCGCTTTTGTCCTGATCGACCGAGCGACCGGCGTCACGGTGGCGGCAGGCGTGGTCGTCGGCGCCTCCGATCAGGCGGCCCATATTCATCACAGCCCCGCCGCCGTCTCACGCGAAGCGCATGAACTGCTGAACGGCCATCGTGGCGGCGTGGTGTGGCTGACGGGCCTGTCCGGCGCGGGCAAGTCTACCGTGGCCCAGGCCCTGCAGCAGAGCCTGCATGGGCAGGGCTGCCGCACCGTTCTGCTGGACGGCGACAACCTGCGCCATGGGTTGAACCGCGATCTCGGTTTTTCGGACGAGGATCGGGCCGAGAACGTGCGGCGGACCGGCGAGGCGGCGCGGCTGTTCGCCGATACGGGCGTCATCGCCATCTGCGCCCTGATCTCACCGCGTCAGGCGGACCGGGAGGCCGTACGGGCGCGCTTTGACGACCATCGCTTCGTCGAGGTCTTCGTGGACGCTTCGCTGGAAAGCTGCCAGGCGCGTGATCCCAAGGGGCTCTACGCCAAGGCGTCTGCGGGGACGCTCGCCAGCTTCACCGGGATCGCCGCCCCCTATGAGGCGCCCAGCGCTCCGGACCTGACCTTGGCCACCGAACAGTTGTCGCCGTCCTCAGCGGCCGATGCGGTGCGTCGACTTCTTGCAGAACGCGGCTGGCTCTAGGCCGCCGCTCCGACTGGATTATCCCTTTGACCTATCTCGTCACCGACGCCTGCGTGAAATGCAAGTTCATGGACTGCGTCGAAGTCTGCCCTGTCGACTGCTTCTATGAGGGCGAGAACTTCCTGGTCATCTCGCCGGACGACTGCATCGACTGCGGCGTCTGCGAGCCGGAATGCCCGGTGGACGCCATCAAGCCGGACACGGAAGACGAGCCCGACGGGAAGTGGCTGAAGATCAACGCCGACTACGCCAGGCTCTGGCCCAATATCACGCTGAAGGGCGAGCCGCCCGCTGACCGCGCCGTCTATGAGCGCGAAACGGGCAAGTTCGAGAAGTACTTCAGCGAGAAACCTGGGCGGTGACGCCGCCGGTCTTGATGGCCTGGGAAATGGCGGCGAACAGCTTGTCGACTTCGATCGGCTTCGCGATCAGGCCGTCCATGCCCGCCTGACGATACTCGTGCAGTTGGTGATCCATGGCGTTGGCCGTCAGGGCCAGGATAGGCGTGCGGGCCTGGCCGTTGTCCAGTTCTCGGCGACGGATGATCGAGGTCGCGGTCGGGCCGTCCATTTCCGGCATCTGGACGTCCATCAGAATGAGGTCCCAGGGCCGATCCTCCCAGGCGGCGACAGCCGCACGCCCGTTCTCGACAATGACAGGGGCAATGCCGACCTGCCGCAACAGGGTGTCGATGACCAGTTGATTGGCGCGATTGTCTTCTGCGACCAGCAGGCGGACCTGGCGGGCGTCTTCGGCGGACTCCGTTGTACGGGCCAGGTCGGGCAGGGCGGGGGCGTGACCGACGTGTTCCAGCGGCAGTTGAACGGTGAAGGTCGCGCCTTCATCGAGGGAACTGTCCGCCGATATGTCGCCGCCCATCAGACGGACCAGATCCCGGCAGATGGCCAGACCCAGGCCGGTGCCCCCGAAACGGCGCGTCGTCGAAAGATCGCCCTGCTCGAACTTGTTGAACAGGCGCGTGAGGGCGTCGGGCGAAATGCCCATCCCCGTATCCCGCACGCAGATCATCAGCAGGGCGTCCTGGCGATCCACGTCCACCTGGACCAGGCCTCGTTCGGTGAACTTGATCGCATTCGAGATCAGGTTGTTCAGGACTTGGCGCAGCCTTAGCGGATCGCCGAGATAGGCGCCCCTGGCGCGAGGGGCGACGTGCAGGTCGAACTGCAGGCCCTTCTGCGCCGCCAACGCGGAAAAGGTGTTGTGAGTCCCGGCCATCAGGTCGTCGAGGTCGAACTCGAGAGTCTCCATCTCCAGCTTGCCAGCCTCGATCTTGGACAGGTCCAGCATGTCGTTGAGGATGCCGAGCAGGCTCTCCGCCGACTGGCGGATGACCTCCAGGCGCTCGGCCTGCCTGGGCGGCAGAGGGTCGCGCGCCATAGCCTGAGCCATGCCGAGGACGCCGTTCAACGGGGTGCGCACCTCATGGCTCATGGCGGCCAGGAAGGCGGACTTGGCGGCGTTGGCGGCATTGGCCTCGCTGACCGCCTGGTTCAGTTCGGCCTCGGCCTGCAGGCTTTCGGAAATGTCGCGGATGATGGCGGTGTAGATCATCCCGCCGCGGGTCGTGGTCTTGGACAGGCCCACCTCGATTGGCGCCAGTCGTCCGTCCTTGGTCAGACCGGTCACGTCCTGGCGATTGCTCATGCGTCGGCTCAGGATGGCGCCGGCGGCGAAACCCTGAACCCGCTGCTGGTGGGCCTCACGCCGGTCGTGCGGAATGAGCAGGTCGATCGACTGCCCCAGGATCTCAGGCGCGGTATAGCCAAAGATGACCTCCGCGCCCTTGCTGAACAGCAGAATCCGCATGTCCTGATCGGCGACGATGATCCCCTCGGACGAGATGTTCAGGATGCTGCTGAAGATGTCCTCGAGGGTTTCGGGAAGGCCGGCCTGAACCGCCAACGTCTTTTTCAGTGCGTCGCGGGCATGTCGCCAGCGCGACCGGGAGTCATTGGCGCTGGGTTGTTCGCCGCCATTGGAGCTCTTCATGGTTGGGATTTTCCCGGCCGGTCTCTGTTCAAGGGTGTGGATCGGCGCACGCCGCCTGCCATCCCTTCATAGCGAGAAACTGGCCGATTCAAGATCGGCGTTTTCTCATTGTAAGAAAATTATTCCCGTAAAATCATTACGTTGCATCAAAAAGGCATCGTCCTTATCCTGGGCGGCGATTCAGTGCGCCTGAGGGGCAAGGGCGTGGGTTGGCGCGGACCGGCCGCGGCCGCAGGTGGTGTCGAGGCAGGATGAGGCGAGGGTGCAGGCGCGGGGGTTTCCGCGTGCGTTGCGGGGCGCGGTTTGTTGAAGGTCGCGGGCGATGCCCAGCAAGCCCGAGGCCGCGTTCGGCGTCAGGTCGCCGGGACTGAACCCACGCTGAAGCGCCTTTTCACCGGCCATGACATCGAGGTCCTCCGTGAACAGGCCGCAGCAGAAGCTGAATTCCGGGAATTGACGCCGGGTGGTGGCGCGATCTTCGAGCAGGTGAAGGCCTTGGCGTCGGGGGGAGCGGGCCATGTCACGATAGGCCTGATGAACGACCTCCCTGTCGCCCTCCAGGGCGTGAAGCAGATGGCCCTCGCGTGCGAAGATGATGCCGGTGACGCCGAGATCGGCGTGAAGGGCCTGGGCTTCGTCATGGAGGGCGGTCAGGGCCGGCCGGAGGCTTTCCTCGCCCTGTCTCGCGATCCGGCTATGGCAGATCAGCCGATGCAGATGCGGCGTCGATTGCGGTTCGGCAGCAAGGCCGGAGGGGCGCAGGGCGGCTTGTCGCATGGGGCGAAGCAGCACGCCGACCTTGCCGGTGTCGTCGCCGTCGAACTGCACCCCGATGGTTTCAAAGGCGTCCTGGATCGCGCGCAGCGTCCGGGCGTTGGCGTCTACCGGCCCGCGGAGACGTTCCAGCCGTTTGATGGTCTCAAGGCTGAGGCCGGAAATTTGCGCCAGCTCGGTTTGCTCGATCCGCGAAAGGGCGCGGGCGGCGCGTATTTGCTCGCCTGTAAGCATTAGAATATTGAAAGCCATCGTTTACGTAAAGAAATCGGATTGCACCCAGGGTGTAAATTAATGCCCACAAAGGTTTGTAATAGGCATTTCTGATGTTGTTACATACCTGATGTAAGTTATCCGATGATTCCATCTCCCCATATGCTGATCGCGTTTCGTTACGAGTTTCCTCATAACTATTTGACGTTTAGTCATTGCCGCAGTTTTTTGTAGGCGCCGAGCGAATTAAAGATGAACGGCTTTCTTGAAACGTTCAGTGGCGATGTCTTGGGGGGAAGGCAATGATGAACGCCTCACAGGCGATTAAAGTCATAATTGTTGACGACTCAGCTGTTGTTCGCGGTGTCCTGCGGCGCCTGCTGGAGGCGGAGCCTCAGATTGAAGTCGCGGCGGCGGCGTCGAACGGCGAGTTGGCCCTGAAGGAACTGCGCCAGCATGCAGCGGATGTCGTGCTGCTGGACATCGAGATGCCGGTCATGGACGGGATGACGGCGCTGAGGCGGATCGTCGTGGACTACCCGGCGGTCAAGGTGATCATGGTTTCGACCCTGACGCGCCGCAACGCCGAGATCAGTCTAGAGGCCTTGAGGATCGGCGCCGCCGACTATGTGGCCAAGCCTGAAGCGGGGATCGCCACCGCCGCCGAGTTCGGACGCGACCTGATCGCGCGGGTGAAGGCGTTGGCGACGCGTCGGCCTTCGCGCGTGAGCCTCGCCTCGAGCCCGACCTCCGTGCCTCGCTATGCGCCCACGCGCCGGCCTGTGGTGCGAGCTCTGGGGATCGGCGCTTCGACCGGCGGGCCACCCGCCTTGCTGAACCTGTTCCGGGCCTTGCAGGGCGGGGTCGGGTGGCAGCCTGTCTTTGTGACGCAGCACATGCCTGCGACCTTCACCACGCTGCTGGCTGAGCAGATCGGACGTGCGGCGGGCCGTCCCTGCGTCGAGGGCAAGGACGGCGAGCCGGTACGGCCTGGCCATATCTATGTCGCGCCCGGGGGGTGGCATATGCGGCTCGAGAATGGTCCGACCTCACCCGTCATCCGGCTGGACCAAGGGGCGCCCGAGCACTTCTGTCGCCCGGCTGTAGATCCCATGCTGCGAAGCCTGGCCGCCGTCTATGGCGACGGGGCGCTCGCGGCCATCCTGACGGGCATGGGTGCGGACGGCGCGCTGGGTTGCGAGGCGGTGGTGCGCGCCGGGGGGCGATTCATCACCCAGGATCAGGCGACCAGCGCCGTCTGGGGCATGCCCGCGGCGGCGGCGGCGACCGGGCTGGCCGAGGCGGTTCTGCCGCTGGACGACATCGGGCCCTGGCTTAGACGCGTGACGGAGACCGCCGCGTGACCGGGCCGGATTTCGAGCACTTCTGTCGTCTGGTGAAGGACCGTTCGGGTCTGATTCTGACCGCGCACAAGGGCTATCTGGTCGAGAGCCGTTTGGCCCCGCTGGCGCGGGCCGAGGGTCTGGCGGGCGTGCCGCAGCTGCTGGAGCGGTTGCGCCTCGGCGGGGCATCGGCGGAGCCGCTTCTGGTTCGCTGCGTCGAGGCGATGGCGACGCACGAATCCTTCTTTTTTCGCGACGGCACGCCGTTCAACCTGCTGGCCGGGCGGGTCCTGCCGCAACTGGTCGAGGCGCGGGCGGCGACGCGGACGCTGCGAATCTGGTGCGCCGCCTGTTCCAGCGGTCAGGAGCCCTATTCCATCGCCATCCTGTTGAAGGAGATGGGCGCTCAACTGGCGGGGTGGCGGCTGGAGGTTGTGGCCACCGACATGTCGCGACCGATCCTGAGGAAGGCGGAGGAGGGGCTCTACAGCGACTTCGAGGTTCGTCGGGGGCTGACCGACGCGCGCCGCGATCGCTGGTTTTTGCGCGAGGGGCACGGCTGGCGCGTCAGCCCCGACTTGCGGTCGCTGGTCAGTTTCCGTCCGCACAACCTGTTGAGCGACAGTCTGCCGGGCGTGTTCGACGTGGTCTTCTGCCGCAATGTCCTGATCTATTTCGACGTGGATCAGAAGCGGGCCGTGCTGCAACGCATGGCGCGGACCCTGGCCGAGGACGGCGGCCTGTTTCTGGGCAGCGCCGAGACGGTGCTGGGCGTGACTGACGCCTTTGAACTGACCCCCGGCGCGGCGGGGCTGTTCCGCCGCGCCTCAGGCAAGGCCGCCCGCACCGTCTGAACGCTGCGGGCGGCCATGTCCTAGCCGCGCATGAAGGACTCGATCTCCGCGCGCAGGGTGTCGAGTTCGCGCGCCTTTTCCGTCAGGGCCGCCGTGGCCGACAGCATGTCGGTCGCCGCCTGAGCATTGTCCGAGGCGGCGGCGGTCACGGCCACGATGTTGGACGAGACCTCACGCGTGCCCATGGCGGCTTCCTGGACGTTGCGGGTGATCTCCTGCGTGGCCGCGCCCTGTTCCTCGACCGCGCTGGCGATGGCCGAGGAGGCTTCGCTGGCGCGTTCGATGGTGCGGCGGATGCTTTCAATGGCGCTGACGGCGGCGTGGCTGGCCTTCTGGATCGAGTTGACCTGATCGGCGATCTGCTTGGTCGCGCGCGCCGTCTGATCGGCCAGGTTCTTCACCTCCGAGGCGACCACGGCGAAGCCCTTGCCGGCCTCGCCCGCGCGAGCGGACTCGATGGTGGCGTTCAGGGCCAGCAGCTTGGTCTGGGCGGCGATCTCCTGGATCAGGCCGACGACCTCGCCGACGCGCTCGGCTGAGTCCGCCAGGCCGCGCATGGTCTCGTCGGTGGACAGGGCTTCCTCGACCGCGTGGCGTGAGATGCTGCTGGACTGCTCGACCTGACGGGTGATCTCCTGGATCGAGGCTGACAGTTCTTCGGCGGCGGCAGCCACGGTCTGAACGTTGGACGAGGCCTCGTCCGAGGCGACGGCGACGGCTGAGGCCTGGCTGTTGGTCTCCTCGGCGCTGGCGGCCATGCCCTGGGCCATGGTGCTGAGGGCGGCGGCGGCGCCGGCGACGTCCTGGCTGAAGTCGTTGACCCGGTCGATGAAGCGGGCCTGTTCGGTCACGACCCCCCAGGTCAGCATCATGCCTGTCATCCGCCCCTCGGGGTTCTTCACGGCGGCGATGTTGAGGTCCAGCTTCTGATCGCCCAACTGGATCATGGCCCGGTGCGGCAGGCTGCGCGGATCGGCCAGCATGCGGCGCTGATGCTCGGGGTGCTTGTGGAAGATGTCGATGGACTGGCCCAGCATCTGATCGACCGGGATCGGCAGCAGGTGTTGCAGCGGGCGCAGGGTCTCGATGGAGCGGCGGTTCACATAGGTCAGACGCAGCTCTTCGGGCTCGCACAGCATGACGTTGAGCGGCATGTCGTCCAGCATCTGCAGCAGGCGCTGGTTGTCGCGCTCGGCCTTGACCCGTTCGGTCTGGAGCGACCAGGTCGTCATGGCGGCGACGTAACGGCCCTGGTCATCCAGCACGGCGCTGACCAGCAGGTCCAGGAACTCGCCGCCGATCTCGATGGTGGCTTGATGGGGCAGGTTGCGCGGGTCGGCCAGCATCCGGCGCTGATGCGCCGGGGCCTTGTGGAAGACGTCGATCGAGGCGCCGACCAGATCGTCGGCCCGGATCGGCAGGACGTGTTCAATCGATCGCAGCGTCGTCAGCGTCGCCTTGTTGGCATAGGTGATCTGGAAGTCGATCAGGTCGCAGATCATGACGTTGAACGGGGCGTCTTCCAGCAACTGCCGGAAGTCGGGCGTCCATTCGGCCGAGGCCTGAGCGGTCTGGTCCAGGCTGCGAGGGGCGAGGGGACGGGCGCTGCGCGCCGTGGCTCCGTTGGTCATGATCGGTCTCCGTGAGTGACAAGGTCCGCCGTGCGGCGAGGGGTATCGGGGGTGTCGCCGACAGGCGGCGGGGCCAGGGTCAGGACCGCCTCAGTCCGCAGCACCAGCATGAGGTCATCTTTCAGCCGGTAGAGGCCGTCGCACAGGTCGCGCCAGGCGGGCGACAGGGTCGGCGGCGTCGGCTCGTGCGCCGAGGGCGGCAGCCACAGCACGTCGCCGACGTCATCGACCATCAGGGCGTAGAGCTCGCCTGAGGCCTGTTCGACGATGACCGAAACGCCGCTGGCTCTTTGGTCTTCGGCTTGTGGCGGCAGGCCGAGGCGGCGGCGCATGTCGATGGCGGTGACGATGCGGCCGCGCAGGTTCAACGAACCGGCGATCTCGGGCGGGGCCAGGGGCACGCGGTTGATCGCGGTCTCGGCGATCACGTCCTGCACCTCCAGCACCGGCACGCCAAAGGTCTGGCCGCCGATCTGGACCGAGACCAGCCCGGCCTCGGTCGTAGGGTTGAGCGCGTTCACGCCGCCGCGCTTTCGGGCGTCAGGGCGCTGGAAACGGCGTCCAGCAGTCGGGTGGCGTCCAGCGCGGGACCGCCGCCGTTCAGCAGGCTGAGGCTGAGAAGCGGCGTGGCGTGCCACTGCTCGGCGCTGGCCAAAATCCGGGCGAACTCGCGCGCGCGGCTGGGCTGAAGGTCGGCTAGGATCAGGTCGAAGACCTCGTTGGCGTCGTGGTGGGCCAGAGCCGCCTCGGCGTCCGGGGCGACGATCACGACATAGCCGGCGCGCGCCAGCAGCGGCCCCAGCAGCAACTGGGTGAAGGTGCTGGGGTCTATGATCAGCAGACGTTTCAGGCCGGCGATGGGGGCGGAGAGGGCGTCGCCGGATGGGCTGGCCTCCGTCGTCGCGGCGGCGTCGAAGGCTCGCCGCCAATAGGCGTCGACGTCGATCAGGTCGGCGGCCTGGTCCATGACGATCAGGCTGCCCAGCGTCAGTCCGCCCGCGCTGTTGATCTCGGGCTGGGCTGCGGTCTCGACGATGTCGACGATCTCGCCGATCAACATGCCCAGGGCCTGATCGCCGCGCGCGAAGACCAGCAGGGGGCGACGACCGGGGCCGCTCCAGTCCGGCGCGCGACCGTCGGCGCCGAGGATCGGCATGAGCCGTCCACGGTATTGAAGCACGGCGCGGCCTTCGACCTGTTCGATCTGGGCGGCCTCGACCTCTTCGATGCGGGACACGGTGGTCAGCGGGGCGGCGCGCAGGGTCGCGTCGGCGGCGCGGAACAGGAGCAGGGCTTCCTCCTTCGGCGGCGGGGCGGCGTTGGCCTTGCGGGCGGCGTCGCTGGCGAGCCCGGCCAGGTGGCCGGAAATCTGATCGACCCCGGCGGTGCGCGCCGTGCCCTTGGGGTCCAGGATCAGGATGACCGCCCCGTCGCCGAGGATGGTCGCGCCGGAATAGAGGTTGAGGTGGCGCAGCACCCCGGCCACCGGCTTGACCACGATCTCCTCGATATCGAAGACCCGGTCGACGATGACGCCGAAGGTGCTGGCTCCGAAATGGGTGACGACGATGCAGGTTTCGTTGGCTGCCTTGCCCTGGGTTTGGGGCGGGGCCTCGTCGTCCAGCTTGAGCAGGCGTTGTAGCGACACCAGCGGCAACAGGCGCTCGCGCAGCCGCAGGACGGGCGCGTCTTCGATCTGTTCGATACAGCGGCCCGAGGCGCCGCTGGCGCTGACCAGTTCGATGATCGACGACTGGGGCAGGGCGAACCGCTCGCCGCCCGCCTCGACGATCAGGGCCGAGACGATGGTCAGGGTCAGGGGGATGCGGACGGTGAAACAGGCGCCTTGACCCTCGGTGGATCTCAGTTCGATCACCCCGCCGATCTGTTCGATGTTGGAGCGCACCACGTCCATGCCGACGCCCCGGCCCGAGACGCTGGTGACCTGGGACGCCGTCGAGAAACCGGCGCGGAAGATCAGTTGCATCGCCTCGGCGTCGCTCATCTGCTCGGCTTCGGCGGCGGTCAGCAGGTCCAGAGAGACCGCCTTGGCTCGCAGGCGCGACACCGACAGGCCGCGCCCGTCGTCGGACACCTCGATGACGATGGCCCCGCCTTCGTGGCGCGCGGCCAGGGTGATGCGGCCCGCCTCGGACTTGCCGGCGGCGCGGCGCTGTTCCGTGGTTTCCAGTCCGTGATCGGCGGCGTTGCGGATCATGTGGGTCAGCGGGTCGCGGATCAGCTCCATGACCTGTCGGTCCAGTTCAGTCTCCTGACCGGACATATGCAGTTCGATGCGCTTGCCGAGTTCCTGCTCAAGATCGCGCACCAGACGCGGCAGCTTCGCCCAGGCGCCGCCGATCGGCTGCATCCGGGCGACCATGACCTTCTCCTGGATCTCGCTGGTCACTTGATTCAGGCGATGCAGCGGACCTTTGAAGGGGCTTTCCGGTTCCAGCCGCAGGGTCTGGATCATCTGGTTGCGGATCAGCACCAGTTCGCTGACCGAGCGCATCAGCTGTTCCAGCACCTCGACGTTGATGCGGATGGTGGCGGCGGACTTGCCGACGCCGGCGACGAACGCGACGTCTTCAGGCGCGGGCGGGGCCGAGGCCGGTGCGGCGGCGTTCGTCCCGATCTGAGCGCGGATGCGCAACTCCGCCACGTCCTCGGGCGAGGCGTCCAAGGCCTCCAGCGCCGCCGCGACTACGCTGAACAGGGTGTCCAGCATTTCGGCGTCAAGGCGAATCTCGGCGATATCCTCCAGCGCCCGGCTCAGGGTGGCGGCCTCGCTGCCGCGAGCGGCGCCCAGCAGGCCCTGCAACAGGGCCGCCTGCAACAGGATGGGGTCGGCGGCGCCGAGCAGAGACTCAAACGGGGCCAACCGCATCAGGCGCGCAGCGGCCGCCTCGGCGGCGGCGTCCAGTGTAGCGTCGCCGCCAATTCGTTCGATCAGGGGTCTGGTTGAGGTCGCCGGAGGCGGCGAGGCCGACGCGACGGCCACGCAGGCCGCTTCGAGGCGATGTATCAGCGCGCCGTCCTCGCCGGTCGGCTCTTGGCCCGTTGCGTCCAGAACGTCGATCAGGCCGCGGATCACGTCCACGGCTTCCAGGATGGTGGTGACGGCGGCGGAGGTCACGATCAGAGAGCCGTCGCGGAAACCGCCTAGAACCTCTTCCGCCGCGTGGGCGATCCTTTGAAGTCGCACCAGGCCGATGAAGCCGCACGCGCCCTTGATGGTGTGCATCAGGCGAAAGACGCTGGCCAGGGGCTCGGGGTCGTGCGGATTACGCTCGAAACGCACAAGTTCGCTGTCCAGCGCCTCTAGGCCCTCGCGGGTCTCAGCGATGAAGTCGCCCAAGATCTCGTCCACGGCCCCTCCTGATAGTTGAGGCGCAGTTCCGTAGGGCCTGGCGCCATGCGAACGAATGCGTGGGATGGCGCTGTTATCTGTAGATTCGGAGTTTTCGCTAGGTGGAAAGATGGTTCCGATAATTTATCCAAATATAGTCGGTGTAAAATACCGCTATCAAACGGCTCCTCTGGTATTTGTAGTGGCGCACTACGATGAAAAATATACGCTCTAGGTGTAACTATTGATTTTTATATTCTTCAATTCGTCATTTTGATCTGAATCAATGTCCAGAATTTGTTCAGAATATCGGTGTTCTTGTTTTGGGGTCACGGAGGGTGATTGGGGGAAGGCATGGCTGTCGATAAATCGATGAAGATCCTGGTTGTTGACGACTACAAGACAATGGTTCGGATCGTGCGCGGGCTGTTGAACCAGCTCGGCTTCATGAATGTGGACGAGGCGACGGACGGGCCGACGGCGCTGACGATGATCGCCGCGAATGGATATGGACTGGTCCTGTCCGACTGGAACATGGCGCCGATGACGGGGTTCGAACTGTTGAAGGCGGTGCGCGCCGAGCCCAAAACCAGGGCCTTGCCCTTCGTGCTGGTCACGGCTGAGGCCAAGATCGAGAACGTCATCGCCGCCCGGCAAGCGGGCGTGAACAGCTACATCATCAAGCCCTTCACGCACGCTGTGCTGAAGCAGAAGCTGACGGCCGTGCTGGGGGAATTCTGACATGGCGGCCGCCGCCTTCGCCGACCTGGTCAGCGAGATACGGCAAGAGCTGGCGACGGCGACAGAGGCGCTTCTGGCGGTCCACGAGGCGGGTTTGGACGACATCGCCAGGTTTCGGGACGGCGATGACGCGGCGCTGTGCCGGCTGGAGGGTCGTCTCCTGGGGCTGTTGGAACTGTGCGCCTTTGAAGACGTGATCGGCCAGCGTTTGACGCAACTCAGCGGCGCCATCTCACCTGCTAGCCTACCAGCCTCAGGCGTGGTCAAGCTTGAAAACGGTCCCGCCCTGCGCGGTCAGGGCCTGGCTCAGGCGGACATCGATGATCTGCTCAGCACCCACGATCCGCGGGCGGTCTCCGACTAGGCCGCGAGCCGGAGTGGCGGACAGGGCGTTTGAGTGGACGGCGCTTATTGCGCATCCTCTTTGAGAGTGACCACGACCTTGCCCTTGGCCCGGCCGGTCTCGAGGTAGGCGAGGGCGGCGTTCAGGTCGGCGAAGGCAAAGGTGCGATCCAGCACCGGCCGGATGTCGCCGGCTTCGATCAGGGCGGTGATCCGCCGCAGCTGTTCGCCGCCCGCACGCATGAACAGGAAGGAATAGTCGATCCCCTTCGCGGCGGCCTTGTGTCTGATCTTGCGGCTCAGAAGACCTATGATCAGCTTGAGGATCGGGTTCAGGCCCTGGGCCTTGGCGAAGGCGGGGTCCGGCGGCCCCGAGATCGAGATCAGCTTGCCGCCGGGTTTCAGGACATTCAGAGAGCGCTCCAGCGTCTCGCCGTCCAGGCTGTTCAGCACGACATCGTAGCCCGACAGTTCGCGGGCGAAATCCTGGGTCCTGTAGTCGATGACGACATCGGCCCCCAGGCTGCGGACCAGTTCGGCGTTGGCGGCGCTGGCGGTCGTGGCGACCGCCGCGCCGAGGTGTTTGGCCAACTGGATGGCGAAGACCCCGACGCCGCCCGAACCCGCATGGATCAGAACCTTCTGGCCTGGGCTCAGCCCGGCGCGCTCGACCAGGACCTGCCAGGCCGTCAGGGCGACCAGGGGGAGGCCGGCCGCTTCCTCCATGGTCAGGTTGACGGGCTTTGGCGCCGCATCGGCTTCGTCGACCGCGATGAACTCGGCGAAGGTCCCGATCCGGCCGTCACGAGGGCGGGCGTAGACGGCGTCGCCGAGCTTGAACCGCCTTGCGCCAGATCCGACGCGAACGACCTTGCCCGCCACGTCGTGACCGAGCACCAGGGGCGGTCGATAGGGCAGGATGGCTTTGAATTCGCCGTCCCGAATCTTGGAGTCGAGCAGGTTCAGACCCGCAGCATGCACTTCGATCAGGACGTCGTTTTCACGCAGCGCAGGCTCGGGCAGCTCGCCCAGACGCAGAACGGCCTTCCTGGCGTAGCGGTCGAGGATATAGGCCTTCATCGGGGATCTCCGTTCCGCAGGTCGTCTGTCGCTTATTGGCGAGCCGCGTCGAGGGCGGGATAGTCGGTGTAGCCCTCGGCGCCGCCGCCGTAGAGGGTCGCCGGGTTGAGATCGGCCAGGGGCCCGCCGGTCTTCAGCCGTTCCACCAGGTCGGGATTGGCGATGAATGGGCGGCCAAAGGCGAACAGATCGGCCTCTCCGGCGTCCAGTCGTGTCTCGGCGAGCGTCCGGTCGTAGCCGTTGTTGGCGATGTAGGTGTTGGCGAAGCGCCGGCGCAGCGAACCGTAGTCAAAGGCGGCGTCGTCGCGGGGGCCGCCGGTCGCGCCCTCGACTACGTGGATGTAGACCAGCCCGAGCGCATTCAACTGATCGACGATGTAGTCGAACTGGGATTGCGGGTCGCTGGACGAGATGGCGTTGGCGGGGGATGCGGGCGAAAGCCGGATGCCTGTGCGATCAGCCCCGATCTCCTCGGCGACGGCGGCGGCGACCTCCAGCATCAGACGCGCGCGATTTTCGACCGATCCGCCATAGGAGTCCGTGCGGACATTGGCGCCGTCCTTGGCGAACTGGTCCAGAAGATAGCCGTTGGCGCCGTGGATCTCGACGCCGTCGAACCCGGCCGAGATCGCATTCGCTGCGGCCCGGCGGAAGTCCTGGACGATGCCGGGGATCTCTTCAAGCTCAAGCGCACGAGGCTCCGACACATCGACGAAACCGTTGTTGACGAAGGTCTTGGTCGCGGCCCGGATGGCGGACGGCCCGACAGGCGCCGCGCCGCCGGGCTGAAGGTCAATGTGCGAGATGCGCCCGACGTGCCAGAGCTGGATAAAGATGCGCCCGCCCTCGGCGTGAACGGCCTCAGTCACCCTGCGCCAGCCCTCGATCTGGGCTGCGTCATAGATGCCGGGGGTGTCCTGATATCCCTGGCCCTGTTGAGAGATCTGCGCTGCTTCTGTGATAATCAGCCCGGCCGTGGCGCGCTGGCGATAATAGTCCACGGCGAGGTCGCCGGGCACGAAGCCCGGTCCGGCCCGGTTGCGCGTCAGGGGCGCCATGACGATCCGGTTGGACAGTGTGATGGGACCGAGGGCGTAGGGGGCGAACAGGCTGGTGTCGGGCATGGGGATCTCTGATCTCTCACAGGGTCTGTGACGGGAAGGGCGTCAGGAGGGTTAGCGGTAGCGGTCGGCGGGCACGGTGGCGGCGAAGCCGGGCAGCATGGCCTGGCGGGCGCCTTGGAAGGCGTCCCACAGGGCGGCGTTCTGAAGCGGCGGGATGGTGACCGGCTCCCGCCGGTCGAAACCGACCAGTGCGGCGTCCACCAACTCGGCAACCTCCATAAGCGGCGGCAGCTTTTCGGGGTCGGCGCCCGACCGTTCCCATATCTCGGTTCGGGTTCCGGCGGGTAGGACCGCCTGAACATAGACGCCCTTGGGGGTGAGTTCGATAGCGAGCCCTTGGGACAGATAGAGGACGAAGGCCTTGGTCGCGCCATAGATCGACAGGCCGAACTCAGGCGCGAGGCCGACGACGGAGCCGATGTTGACGATGGCCCCCCGCCCTTCCCGAGCGAAGCGCGGCGCGGCGGCGTTGGCGAGTTCGACCACCGCTGACACGTTCAGGGCGATAAGCTTCTGGAGGTCGGCGCCGGATTGATTGGCGAACTGGCCGCCGATGCTGGCGCCGGCATTGTTGACCAGCACCCCGATCCGATCATCCTGGCGCAGGCGGCTGGAGACCGTTTCGAGATCCGGGCCATGCGTGAGGTCAGCCTTCCGAATTTCGATCGAGACACCGGTTTCGGCCCGCAGCGTCGCGGCTAGCGTCTCCATTCGCGCCGCGTCCCGAGCGACAAGCACCAGATCGTGCCCGCGGCGGGCAAAGCGGTCGGCGTAGGCGGCGCCGATACCGCTTGAAGCGCCGGTGATCAGAACGGACGGCAGATCAGACATGGATGCGGCTCCTTGAGGGTCTTTTTCATGATGGGCATCATCTTAGTTGCCAAATATGATGCCCATCATCTAAGTGTCAACAGACGGTTCGAAGGATTTCGGAATGAGAGTGACGCGCGAGCAGATGCAGGCCAACAGGACGCGAATCCTGGACGCCGCCGGACGGCTGTTCCGCGAGAAGGGCTTCGAGGCGGTCAGCGTGGCGGAGGTGATGAAGGCCGCCGGCCTGACCCACGGCGGCTTCTACGGGCACTTTGAATCAAAGGACGATCTGATCGCCCAGACGATCGCCCACATCTTCGGCACGGAGCGGTCAGGCCCCGAGGATCTAGTCGAGATCCTCGACGCCTATCTGTCCCCCAGGCACCGCGACAGCGTCGCCAGAGGGTGTCCTACGGCCGCCTTGATCGCCGACGTCCGCCGTCAGACCCCGGCTGCGCGCCAGGCGATGACCTCTGGTTTCAAATCCCAGATTGATCGCATCACGTCAGCAATCGGCCAGACAGAATCGCCAAACGCCCGGCGGGCGGCGATCGGCGCCTGGGCGTCTCTGGTGGGCGCGCTGGTCATGGCGCGCACCGTCGACGATCCCGCCCTGTCCGATGAGATCTTGCAAGAAGCGCGAAACTGGATCGACGACAGCACACGAGGACAGCGTCGGGACGGAGAGGCTGTTTCGGTCTCGTCCGGGGCCTGAGATCGGCGGGGTTTCATCGCATCCGCCCCCGTCGAATGTCGGGGCTCGGTGGTGATCGAAGGACCGTGCCTGGCGCATTCACGTCGTGGCTGCATGTCATCGGTTGACATAGCGAATGGTCGGACCCGCTTTTTAGAACCAGCCGGCCTCTTTCAATCGGGCAATGTAGGTCCGGCTGACGGGGGCCCTCCGGTTGCCAGTGAGGCTTATCTCGCCGCCGCCACGATGCCAGCGCACCTCTTCGATTGCGTCAGCCGCCACCCACCAGGAGCGGTGTACCCGCCATCCGTGCGCTTGCGCCAGGTCCTCCATCGCGTCCGAAAAGCGAAGCGTGATCAACTCCGGGCCAGCGTCGGTATGGACCTTCAGGTAATGATCGTGGGCCTCGACAGCGATCAAGCGCGCCCCGCGACGCTTGGCTGAAAGCCGTCGCCGGAACGCCGCCTCGGCCTCGGGCAGCGGCGGCGCGACGATGGTTCGCGCCTCGACCCGCACAGG
The DNA here is from genome assembly GCA_029203145.1 of Candidatus Brevundimonas phytovorans. Taxonomy (NCBI): domain Bacteria; kingdom Pseudomonadati; phylum Pseudomonadota; class Alphaproteobacteria; order Caulobacterales; family Caulobacteraceae; genus Brevundimonas; species Candidatus Brevundimonas phytovorans. The sequence continues at coordinate 1,402,725 of CP119309.1, read as the reverse complement.
CAATTGCCGCCAAACCAGGGCTCTGACCGTCATGGCCGCCAGCATGATCGGCAAGACCTGCCAGAGCAGCGGCATGTAGATCGGCCATCCCAGGATCTCGCCGAAGAGGAAGCACTGAGTGGTCAGGACGAACAGCGCCACGAGCGGCGTTGCGAGCGTCGAGGTTGCAACCACCCGTTTCCACGCCACAGGCAAGCGTCGGCCGAACCCTTCGTCCACCGCGACGGCGATCAGTCCCCCGCCCAGCATGCAGGCGATCCAGTAGGCGTAACGGGTTCCGATTGGGGCGCTGTCCGAGTCGAAGGGGCCGAGAAAGCCCAGCAGCACCCCCATCGCAACGAGCATGACGGCGTCGATCACCCGGCGTCGCGCGGTCCCCGTTCCGATGATGACCTTGTCGCTGTGACCCATGCAGCCCCGTTCGCGCACCTGTGGCGCCGTTCGCGAATTCGGGCCTAGCGAGCCGTCGCTCCCGGAGCAATGGCGTTGGGCGAGAACACACCCTTCACGCAGGAAAAACCCGTGTCGCAATCCTGGCTCGCCAGCACGCTGGCCTTCATCATCTTTTCAGCAGCATTCCCTGCGGCCGCCCAGTTGCCAGGCGCCGATGTCGATGCGCGACCGGACCCGGCCGTGGCGTGCCACGTGGGGATCTACCGACTTGAAGACGGCAGTTGGGTGGATGTCGCACCGCTTGAGAGCAGGGGGCTTCGGTGGCGTCGCCTGGACGGGACCTCGGCGAAGATGATGCCGGGCGCCGACGGTCATTGGGTCAGCACGCTGGGCTGGACTACCCGTGTCGAAGGCCCGCAACCTCAGCTTGGGCGCTGCGACGAGGCGCGGATCGCGTTTGAAGGGAAGCCTGGCCATCGGATGGCCCTGGACACCCTGGCCACGACATTCATCGGGCAGGGCGGAACCCGTCTGAACGGACGCCTGATCCTGCCGCCGGGAGATGGACCAGTTCCGATCATGGTCGAGGTGCACGGGTCAGAAGGCGCCAATGCGCTGGACTTCAACCCCTTCCAGCGGTTCGCGCCCGCGTCGGGTGTCGGCGTCTTTGTCTACGCCAAGCGAGGGTCGGGCGGATCGGAGGGGCGCTATACGCAAGACTTTCATGTGCTGGCTGAAGACGCAGCGGCAGCGGTGTTGGAGGCGCGCCGTCTTGCCGGAACGCGAGCTGGACGGGTCGGTCTGCACGGCGCGAGCCAGGGCGGCTGGATCGCGCCGCTCGCCGCCAGCCAGACACCTGTCGACTTCGTCACCGTGGCCTTCGGCCTAGCCTATGGCGCGCTTTCGGAAGACAGCGATCAGGTGATTCTGGATCTCAAGGCCAAGGGGTGGGGCGCCGACGTCCTCGAACAGGCGCGCGCGATCACCGACGTCTCCAGCGCCTTCATCGCCTCCCACGGCAAGACTGGCTTTGGCGATCTGGAGGCCGTGCGGGCCAGATATGGCGCGGAGCCCTGGTTCGCGGACATCAAGGGCGAGTTCACCGGCTTTCTGTTGAACACGCCGAACGATCAGATCATCGCCATGGCCCCTGTCCTCGATCTGGGGACATCCTGGGACTATGATCCCCTGCCGGTGCTGAACAGTCTGGATACGCCCATGCTGTGGATCCAGGCGGAAAATGATATCGGCGCCCCGCCTGACGCGACCCGCAAGCGGCTCATTGATCTGGCGGCGCAGGGCCGACCCGTCACCCTGCTGGAATACCCGGATACCGACCACGGCATTGTCCGGTTCGAAACGGCGCCAGACGGCGCGAGAACCTCGCTCGGCTATGCCTCGGGCTACTATCAGGCGGTGCTGGACTGGGCGCGGACAGGCCGGCTGGACGGAACCTATGGCGACGGACGCCTTCTCGCGCGCGCAGCGCCGTAGACCGAACTGGCGGGCAGGGCGCCGGCCACGGCCTGTCGCCGCTCCATGAATAAGGACCCCGAGCACGGCCAGAATGGAGACGGCGCCCCAGACCACCTGGCCGCCCAGCAGGGTCAGGTCGCTCTCGACATGGACGATCTCGTCCTCGGCCATCGAGAATTAGTCGCGGTCCAGCACGACCGCCCCGTGTCGCACACGGGGCGGCCCTTTTGATGAGGATTACTGAGGAATTCAGCCTTCGATGAAGGCCAGCAGGTCGGCGTTGATGACGTCTGCGTTGACGGTCGCCATGCCGTGCGGATAGCCGGGATAGACCTTGAGCTGGCCGTTCTTCAGCAACTTGATGGCCTTGTGGGCGGAATCTGCGATCGGCACGACCTGGTCGTCGTCGCCATGCAGGATCAGGGTCGGAACCTCGATCGCCTTCAGGTCCTCAGTGAAGTCGGTTTCCGAGAAGGCCTTCACCCCGTCATAGTGGGCCTTGGCGCCGCCCATCATGCCCTGACGCCACCAGTTGTCGATCACCCCGGCGACCGGCTCGGCGCCGGGGCGGTTGAAGCCGTAGAAGGGGCCGGCCGCCACGTCGCGATAGAACTGCGCGCGGTTGTTGGCGACGCCTTCTCGGAAGCTGTCGAAGACCTCCAACGGCAGACCTTCGGGATTGGCTTCGGTCTTGAGCATGATCGGAGGCACGGCGCCGATCAGAACAGCCTTGGCCACGCCCCGACCGGCGCCGTATTTTGCGACATAGCGAGCCACTTCGCCGCCGCCAGTAGAGTGGCCGATATGGACGGCGCCCTTCAGGTTCAGGGCTGCGGCCACGGCTTCGAAGTCGGCGGCGTAATGATCCATATCGTGACCATCGGAGACCTGGGTCGAGCGCCCATGGCCGCGACGGTCATGCGCGATGACGCGATAGCCTCTGTTGACGAAAAACAGCGTCTGGGCGTCCCAGTCGTCCGAGCTGAGCGGCCAGCCGTGGTGGAAGACCAGGGGGCGCCCGTCGCGCGGCCCCCAGTCCTTGTAGAAGATGTCGACGCCGTCGGAGGTGGTGACGAAGGGCATGGTCGGATTCCGTTGAATGAGGGTTCTGAAGGACGCTTACAGAGAGACAATCAGGCGGCGTCGACGAGCACGATTTCGCTGTCGGTCAGGGCGGTGACGATCAGGGTCTCGACATCGCGAACGGCCAGGCCGTCGCGAGCGTTCCCGACCACGCCGTTGACGTCGATGGAGCCCTTGGCGGGGACCAGGTAGGCGCGGCGCTGGGCGCCCAGAGGATAAGACGCCGTCTCGCCGGCCTTAAGCGTGGCCGCTACGACGCGGGCGTCGGTGCGAAGCGGCAGGGCGTCGGCATCGTCCTCAAAACCCGAGGCCAGGACCACGAACTGTCCGGCGCGGTCGCCCTTGGGGAAGGGCTTGGCGCCCCAGCTGGCGTCTTCGCCACGACGGGTCGGCTCGATCCAGATCTGGAAGATCCGAGTGGTTTCGGATTCCAGGTTGAACTCGGAGTGACGCACGCCGTTGCCGGCGCTCATGACCTGAACGTCGCCGGCTTCGGTACGACCCCGGTTGCCCAGGTTGTCCTCGTGGGTGATGGCCCCGTCGCGGACGTAGGTGATGATTTCCATGTCCGAGTGCGGGTGGGGAGGGAAGCCTGTTCCCGCCTGGATTTCGTCGTCGTTCCAGACCCGCAGCGAACCCCAGCTCATGCGCTTCGGGTCATAGTAGTTGGCGAAGGAGAAGTGGTGCTTGGCGTTCAGCCAGCCGTGGTTTTCGCCGCCGAGGCTGTCGAAGGGGCGCAGTTCGATCATGGTCTTGATCCTGAATGTCTCTCAGAGCCCGGAACCGCCCGGCGCTCTTGTGTGAAATCAGGATAGCGATCAGGTTGAGTTCAGAAATAGAAACGAATGAAACTCATCGTTTCGGAGAAGTGATGTCAAAGCTCCCCGATCTTGAAGCCATGGCGATCTTCGCCAAGGTCGCTGAGACCCAGTCCTTCTCGGGCGCTGCGGACGCCCTGGCCCTGTCAAAGGCGACGGTGTCCAAGGCGGTGTCGCGACTGGAGCTGCGCCTGGGCACCACCCTGCTGCACCGGACGTCGCGCCGCTTTTCCCTGACGGATTCAGGACGGTCGATGGCGGCGCGCGCCAGTCTGATGGTAGCCGAGGCGGAAGCCGCCGAGGGCGAGGCTCTGGATCAGGCTGTCATGCCGCGCGGGCTGGTGCGTCTGGCCGCGCCCATGTCGTTCGGCATGGCCTATGTGGCGCCGGCCCTGCCTGAGTTCCTGGCTACACACCCTGACGTATCGGTGGATCTGCACCTGTCGGACGCGACTGTGGATCTGGTGGGGGAGGGCTTTGACTGCGCCCTTCGCATCGCCGCACTGCCGGATTCGTCGCTTACCGCTCGTAAGCTAAGGCCAGTTCGTCGCCATCTGGTGGCTTCTCCCGACTATCTGGAGCAACGAGGCCGTCCGACCCATCCTGATGATTTGGCCCGTCATGCCTGCCTTGGATACGCCTATTTGCCTAGCGGCGAGACCTGGCGTCTGGTGCATGAGAGCGGAGAAGAGGTCTTGGTGCGCCCGACCGGCCCGCTGCGCGCCAACAACGCCGACGCCTTGACCGCCGCCCTGTGCGCCGGCCTGGGCATCGCCGTCCAGCCGGACTTCATCTACGGGCGGGACGTCGCCGAGGGGCGGCTAGAGACCGTCATGACGGATTGGGCCTTGCCGCCTATTTCCGTCCACCTTGTCGCGCCCGGCGGCGGACCGCGTCCGGCGCGTGTCGCCGCGTTGATGGACTATATGACAAGACGTTTCTCGGCGTCCTGACGCCCGGATCGGATCCAGCCGCGCTGTCAGTCGCCAGGTCTGCTTTGCCTCATTGAACCGATGCCCGCATCTGGCGCTGAACAGCCATACACGCCGAGATCTTCATGGAGGGGGACAGGGCGGCGCGTCCGGGGCTCTAGGCGGGATGAAGGGCCAGGCGCATCCCGGCGACGATTAGGCAGGTGCTGTCAGCGACAGCCGCGATCCGCTGGTTCAATCGCCCGGCCGCATCGCGAAAACGGCGCCCAAGCGCGGTCTCCGGCACCAATGACCAGCCGACCTCGTTGCTGACGACCCAGGCGGCGGCAGGACAGGCCGCAAGCGCGCTGGCCAGGTCGTCAATGGCGGCGGCGACGTCGCGGCCGCCAAGCATCTGATTGCTGAGCCACAGGGTCAGGCAGTCCACGACCACGACATCCTCAGGCCTCAGGTCGCGGATGGCCGCGGCCAGGTCCAGCGGAACCTCGCGGGTACGCCAGCCGTCGCCGCGTTCTTCACGGTGGCGGTTGATGCGGTCGCGCATCTCGTCGTCGAAGGCTTCGGCGGTGGCGAGCATCAGGGGAGGGCGGCCCGTGCCCGCAGCCGCCCGTTCGGCCTGCTTTTGGGCATAGGCGCTCTTGCCCGAGCGGGCGCCGCCCAGGACCAGGGTTAGGCTCATTGATCGTCTCCGGTTGACCTGAGCAGCGCGCGGTCCTACTGCCACCATCGCGTCAGGTTCCCCGTGAGGGGATCAAAAGGGAACGGAGTTTAATGCTCCGGCTGTTCCCGCAACTGTAAGCGGCTAGCCCGCGCGTCAATAGCCACTGGCGATCTGGACGGTTTCGACCCGAAGGATTTCTGGGAAGGCGACGCGCACCGGCGTTGATCCGTGAGCCAGGAGACCTGCCTGTCGCCGTCGTTCTCCGCGCGGTCGGGATGTGCCGAGCGGTCGAGGTGACTCGTGTGACGACAGTCGTAAACCAGCCGCGCCAGCGGTCCCTTCCGCGTGTCCGATGGGCATTTGGGAGGCTGTTGGCCGGCGTCGTCAAGGAGCCGCCGGATGAACCGGATCGCCTATGCCACCCTCGCTGCCGCCAGCCTTCTGGCCGCATTCCCCGCCGCCGCCGAAGATCTGGATCAGAAGGCCGCCGCGCCTGACGTGGCCGGTCGCGCCGGCGCCACCGCCGTGGCCGACGTCATCGTCACCGCCAACCGTTCGGCCCAGCCCATCGAGCGCGTCGGCGCCTCGGTCACGGTCCTGACCCAGGCCGCCATCGAAGCCCGCCAGACCCCCGCCGTGGCCGAGCTTCTGGCCCAGACGCCGGGCGTCAGCTACACTCGGAATGGCGGCGTCGGCGCTGCCGCGGGCGTCAACATTCGCGGCGCCGAGAGCCAGCACACTGTCGTCCTGATCGACGGGGTCAAGCTGAACGACCCGTCCTCGACCCAGGGCGGCTTCAACTTCGGAAACCTGCTGGTCGGCGACACCGCACGCATCGAGGTCCTGCGCGGCGCCCAGTCGACCCTGTGGGGTAGCCAGGCCATCGGCGGTGTGGTCAACATCGTCACCGCCGAACCGACCGAGGCCCTGCAAGGCTCGCTCGACGCCGAAGCGGGTTCGCGCGGCACGACCTACTTCCGCGGCGGCGTCGGCGGCGCCAATGACCGTCTGAGCTGGCGTCTGGCGGCCAGCCGCTATGATACCGACGGCTTCTCGGCCTATGCGACGGGAACCGAGGACGACGGCTACACCAACACCGGCCTGTCGGGCCGCCTGAACCTGAAGATCACGGACGCCGTCTCGCTGGACCTGCGCTCGGTCTGGTCCAGCGGTCAGAATGACTTTGACGCCTGGAACGGCGACAGCCGCGAGTACGGCAAGACCAAGGAATTGGTCGGCTATGCGGGCCTCAACTTCGACCTGCTGGACGGCCGTTTCCGCAACCGGATCGGCTATGCCTACACCGACACCAACCGCCGCAACTACAACCCGGAGACCCTGGCTCAGCCGCTGACCTTCGACGCAGCGGGCGAGAACCGTCGCTGGGAATACCAGGGCACGTTCGCCGTTACCGAGGCGCTGAACACCACTTTCGGCATCGAGAGCGAGCGTTCGGAAATGCGCACCCGCTCGCCGTCGGCCTTCAATCTGAACCCGGCCTTCGCGCGCGGTCAGGCGGACCTGGACAGCGCCTATGCCCAGGTTCAGTGGACCGTGCTCGACGGCCTGACCCTGACCGGCGGCCTGCGTTACGACGACCACGCCCAATACGGCGACAACCTGCTGGGTCAGGTCGCGGCGGCCTGGGCTCTGAACGACGGCGACACTGTGGTGCGCGCCAGCTGGGGGCAGGGCTTCCGCGCGCCGGGTCTGTATGAGCTTTACAGTGAGTACGGCAATCTGACGCTGCAGCCGGAAGAGTTCGACAGCTGGGAAGTCGGCGTCGAGCAGCGTCTGTTCGATCGCGCCGTGGTTTCGGCGACCTACTTCAACCGTCAGGCTGATAACGAGATCCGTTACAACGGCTGCGACTTCGGCACGACCGACCCGCTGTGCACGGTGAACGGCGTCGGCCGCTGGGGCTATTACAAGAACGTCCAGAAGACCGAGGCGCAAGGCGTCGAACTGGTCGCTCGCGTCGATGTGACCGACCGCCTTAACCTCAGCGCTAACTACACCTGGACCGACGCCAAGAGCGCCTCGGGCGCGACGGACGGCAAGCGTCTGACGCGTCGCCCCGAGCACATGGCCAACCTGGCCGCCGACTACGCCTTCGCCTTTGGCCTGAAGACGGGCGTGGCGGTGCGCTATGTGGGCGAGACGTTCAACAACGACGCCAACACCGTCGTCGTGGGCGAATACACCCTGGTCGACCTCCGGGTCTCCTATCCGATCGATGACAACCTCGAGGTCTATGGCCGGATCGAGAACGCCTTCGACGAGGACTATCAGACGGTCCTGAACTACGGCACGGCCGGTCGCGGCGTGTTCGGCGGCGTTCGCGTCCGGTTCTGATCTGATGCATGACGCCGCGTTTCTGACGACGGCGACCCGGCACGGCGGCGGTCTGATGAGGGCCGCCGCCGCCTATCCCGACGCGCCGCGCCCCTGGCTGGACCTGTCCACCGGGATCAACCCCGAACCATGGCGCGGGCCGCGTGCGGCGGAGGCCGAGTTGAACCGCCTGCCTGATCCCGGCGCCCTGGTCGCGCTGGAGACGACGGCGGCGGCGGCCTTCGGCGCGACGACGGATCGGACGGCTGCTGTGGCCGGGGCCGAGGCGGCGATCCGTCTTCTGCCTCTGTTGCTGGGCGTGCGTTCGGTCGAGATCGTCGGTCCGACCTATGGCGCTCATGCCGAGGCCTGGCGGGCGGCGGGCGTAGCGACGCGCCTGATCGCACCGGATCAGGCGGCGGCGTCGCAGGCGGGAGTGCTGGTCATCGTCAATCCGAATAATCCCGACGGCCGCCTGACCCGGCGCGCCGACCTGATCGCCATGGCGCGCGAGCGCTCGGCGGCGGGCCGCTGGCTGGTGGTGGACGAGTCCTTCATCGAATGCGCGCCCGACGACAGCGTGTCGGATTTGGCCGAACCGGGCCTGATCGTCCTGCGCTCGTTCGGCAAGTTCTATGGTCTGGCCGGGGTAAGGCTGGGCTTCATGCTGGCCGCGCCGGATGTGATCTCACGCCTGCGCGCCCTGCTGGGCGACTGGCCTGTCGGCGCCGACGCCCTGATCATGGGGCGGGGCGCCTATGCCGACAGCAGATGGCGGCGGCGGACCGAGGCGGCCCTGGCGGATCGCGCTGATCGGCTCAATGATCTGCTAGTCCACGCCGGATTTCAGATCATTGGCGGAACCAGCCTATTTCGCATGACGCGCACGCCCCACGCGGCGCGTTGGTTTCAGCACCTGTGCCGGGCGGGCATCCTGACCCGGCCCTTCGATCATACGCCCGACGGTCTGCGCTTCGGCGTGCCGACCGAACGCGATCTGCCGCGATTGGCCCGCGCGCTGGAGACCTTCTCGTGAGGACGACGCGGCGGGGCGCATTGGTCGGTGCAGGCGCGGCCCTGATCGCCGCGCCCGCCGTGGCCAAGCCCGCGCCGCGTCGCGTCGTTTCCCTGAACGCCTGCCTCGACGCCATCTTGGTTCATGTCGCCGACCGGGGCCAGATCGCGGCGCTCAGCCACTATGCGCGCGAGCCGGTTGGCTCGACCATTTCCGAGGTGGCGAAGACCCTGCCCTTCACCTGGGAGACGGCCGAGGAGGTTATCGCCCTGCGCCCCGATCTGGTGCTGACCAGCCGCCACAGCGCGCTCGCAACCCGCAATGCGCTGGGGCGGATGAACATCCCTACGGAGTTGTTCGCCGTTCCCGACAGCGTCTCAGCCAGTCTGGATCAGGTGCGGGAGGTCGCGCGTCTGGTTGGTCGCCCGGCGCGAGCCGCGGCCCTGATCGCCCGCATTGAGACCGCCATCGCCGCCGCCGCGCCGCCGCCGGGATCGCGACCGCTCAAGGCCCTGATCTATCAGCCCAACGGTTTCGCCGCCGGGCGCGGCACCCTGATGGACGAGATGATGACCCGCGCCGGGTTCGATAACGTCGCCGGGCGCTATGGCCTCGGCAAGTGGGGCAATGTCCCGGTCGAGCGCTTGCTGGCCGATCCGCCTCAGGTCCTGCTCAGCGGCACGCCCGCCCTGGGCTCGCGCACCTGGGCCGACCGGGTGATGCGCCACCCGGCGCTGGCCTCGCTGTCAGGTCGGATGGTCCAGGCGCAACTGGACGAGAAGCTGCTCTATTGCGGCGGCCCGGTGCTGATTCAGACCGCCGCCGCCCTGGCTCGGGCGCGCCGCTCGGCGCTGGAGGCCCTATGACCGTGCCGCGACCCTTGATCATGGCGGGGCTGCTGGCCCTGATCGCCGTCCTCTTCGTCGCCAGCATGAGCGCTGGACGCGTCTGGATTCCATGGAGCGACTGGGCCAGCCAGCGTGGTGGTCCGGCCTGGGCCATCCTGTTTGAACTGCGCCTGCCGCGCACCATCCTGGCTCTGATGGTCGGGGCGGTTCTGGGACTGACCGGGGCGGCGCTGCAAGGCTACACCCGCAATCCGCTGGCCGATCCGGGGATGCTGGGCGTCTCGACCATGGCGGCGCTCGGGGCGGTGCTGACCTTCTATCTGGGTGCGGCGGCGAGCGCGCCCTGGGTGTTGCCCGGTGCGGCCATGCTCGGGGCCGGACTGGGCGTGGTCCTTCTACTGGCCTTGGCGGGGGCGACCAGCAGTGTCGTCACCTTCATTCTGGCGGGCGTGGTGATCCAGACCATGGCCGGAGCGGGGGTGGCCTTGGCGCTGAACCTCGCGCCCAACCCCTGGGCGGTGAACGAGATCGTCAACTGGCTGATGGGCTCGTTGGCCGACCGCAGCGTGGTCGAACTGAAGCTGGCCGCGCCGGGCATGATCCTGGGGGCTCTGCTGTTGCTGACGCAGGGTCGAACGCTGGACGCCCTGATCCTAGGCGAGGCCGGGGCGCGGTCGTTGGGGGTTCGGCTGGATAGGGGGCGTTTGATGCTCGCCCTAGGTGCGGCGCTGGCTGTCGGCTCCGCGGTGGCGGTGACAGGGTCTATCGGCTTCGTCGGCCTGATCGTGCCTCATCTGCTGCGACCGCTGATCGGGGCCCGGCCCGGCGGGCTGCTGCTGCCCTCGGCTCTGGGCGGCGCGGTCCTGGTGCTGGCGGCGGATATTCTGGTGCGGCTGACCCCGTCGGCCGCCGAGATCAAGCTGGGCGTGGCCATGGCGGCTCTGGGCGGGCCCTTCTTCCTGGCCCTGTTGATCGGCATGCGGAGGAAGCTGGCGTGAGCCTTCTGAGCGCGGAAAATCTGTCGGTCCGTCTGGGCGACAAGGCGGTGCTGAACGGCGTCGGCGCGGCCTTTGCGCCGGGACTGGTGACGGCGGTGGTCGGACCGAACGGGGCGGGCAAGTCCACGTTGCTGGACTGTCTGGCGGCCCTGCGAAAACCCGATGCCGGTCAGGTGACGCTGGACGGTCGCGCCCTGCGTACCCTGCCGCCGCGGGAACGGGCCCGCCGGATCGCCTATCTGCCACAGAACGCCGAGATCGCCTGGGCGGTGAACGGGCGCACCTTCGTCGGTCTGGGCCGCACCCCCCATGTCGGCGCCTGGGGCCTGACCGCCGAGGACCGGGTCGCCGTGGACCGCGCCATGGCCGTGACCGGCGTGGAGGCGTTTGCCGATCGCGTCGTCTCGACCCTGTCGGGCGGCGAACGGGCGCGCGTCCTGATCGCCCGTGCTCTGGCCGGCGATCCGCAATGGCTGCTGGCCGACGAGCCTCTGGCCGGTCTGGACCCCGGCCATGTTCTGGACGCCTGCGACCTGTTCCGGCGACTGGCGGATGAAGAGGGGCGTGGCGTCGTCATCACCCTGCACGACCTCGACGCCGCCCTGCGCGTGGCCGACCGCGTGATCGTTCTGGCCGAGGCGCGGGTGCTGGCCGACGGCGCGCCGGTCGAGGCCCTGTCGCCCGAGGTGCTGAAAGCAGCCTATGGCGTCGAGGCCCGCACGCTGGACGGCCTGCGTGGCCCGGTGCTGGAGATGGTCGGCCGTGCCCGCTAGCGTACCGACGCCCTGGATCGTCGCGGGCGCCCTGTTGCTGGAAGGCGCGATCGGCTGGCCGCGCCGTCTGAGCCATCCGGTCGTCTGGATCGGCGGTCTGATCGCGACGCTGGAACGGCGCTGGAACCGCGCGGCGTGGTCGGCGAAGTCACGGCGCGCGCTGGGCGTCCTGACGGTTCTGATCCTGCTGGTCGTGGCGGGCGGCGCGGGCTGGGGCCTTGAAGGGCTGGCCGCCACGGCGCCCTTCTGGCCGGGACAGGCGATCCTGGTGATCTGGGGGGCGACGGGCCTGGCGGCGCGCAGCCTGTTCGACCACGTCCGCGCCGTGGCGCGTCCGCTGGCGGCAGGCGATCTGCCCGCCGCGCGGCTGGCCGTGGCCATGATCGTCGGCCGCGACGTAGAGGCGATGGACGAAGGCGAGGTGGCCGGCGCCGCCTTGGAAAGTCTGGCCGAGAGCTTTTGCGACGGGGTGGTCGCGCCGGTCTTCTGGTTCGTGGTCGGCGGCCTGCCGGGTCTGTTCGTCTACAAGGCGGTCAACACCGCCGACAGCATGATCGGCCATATGGAGCCGCGCTGGCGCGCTTTCGGCTGGGCGGCGGCGCGCACCGACGATGTGATGAACTGGATCCCGGCACGGATCGCCGGGGCCTTGATCGCGCTGGGCGGTTGGCAGGGCTGGCGCGTCATGTGGCGCGATGCGGGCAAGCACGCCTCGCCCAACGCCGGCTGGACCGAGGCGGCCATGGCGGGCGCGCTTCGGGTTCGGTTGGGCGGGCCGGTTCGCTATGACGGAATCACCACCTACCGCCCCGATTTCGGCGACTGGGCGCCCCCGCGCGCCCATGACCTGAACCGAGGTCTTCGCGTCTATGGCATGGCTTGCGTTGTTCTGATGTTGCTGCTGATCGCCGGAGGTTTCGCATGGGCGCGCTGATGATCCAGGGGTGCGGCTCGGACGTGGGCAAGTCGGTGCTGGTTGCGGGCCTGTGCCGCCTGTTCACCAATCGCGGCCTGACAGTGCGGCCGTTCAAGCCGCAGAACATGTCCAACAACGCCGCCGTCACCGCGCCCGGCGCCGAGGGGCAGGTGGGTGAAATCGGTCGCGCCCAGGCGCTGCAAGCCCTGGCTTGCCGCGTTCCGCCAAACGTGGACATGAACCCGGTCCTGCTGAAACCGCAGAGTGATACGGGCGCGCAACTGGTCGTGCGCGGGCAGGTCGAGGGCGTCTGGCAGGCGGCGGGCTATCAAGGGCGCAAGGCCGCGCTTCTCGATGTCGTGCTGAAGAGCTTCCGCACACTGGAGGCGGAAGCTGATCTCGTGATTGTCGAGGGGGCGGGTAGTCCGGCCGAGACCAATCTGCGCGCTGGAGACATCGCCAACATGGGCTTTGCGCGGGCCGCACATGTACCGGTGATTCTGGTCGGCGATATTGATCGGGGCCATGTCATCGCGTCCCTGGTTGGGGCCCATGCCGTGTTGGAAGACGAAGACCGATCCATGATCAAAGGCTTTTTGATCAACAAGTTCAGAGGTGATCCGTCGCTATTCGATGAAGGACGGGCCGAAATCGCAAGACGCACCACATGGACGGACCTGGGTATGGCGCCCTGGATGAGTGACGCCCGATCTCTGCCGGCGGAAGACGCGGTCGTGTTGGACAGGGCTGGCCGCGAGGGGGACGGTCGAGTTCGTATCGCCGTCCCCATGTTGTCGCGCATCGCCAATTTCGACGACTTCGATCCTTTGAGACACGAGCCGGGCGTGGACTTCGGCTTCGTTCCTCCCGGCCAGCCCCTGCCGGGCGACGCCGACCTGCTCATTCTTCCGGGGACCAAGGCGACGCTAGCCGATCTGGCTTTTCTGCGGGCGCAGGGGTGGGACGTGGACATCGCCGCCCACGCGCGGCGAGGGGGAAGGGTCCTGGGCGTTTGCGGCGGCTATCAGATGCTGGGACGGACGATCAGCGACCCGGAGGGCGTCGAAGGCGTGGCCGGAACTGCGCCGGGCCTGGGGTTGCTGAACGTAGAGACCGTGCTGGCGGGCCAAAAAATCTTGCGCCGGGTGAGCGGCTGCATGGTCTCCTCCCGCGCCGTCTTCGAGGGCTATGAAATTCACATCGGCTCGACCAACGGTCCTGATACTGGGCGCCCTGTTGCTGTCGTCGATGGGCAGCCGCACGGCGCGCGTTCGCCCGACGGGCGAATTGCGGGGCTCTACGTCCACGGCCTGTTTGACCGGGCGGACGCGCGACACGCCTTGCTGGCGGAAATGGGCGTGGCGTCCGACGGCGTCGATCAGACGGACCGTGTCGATCAGGCGCTGAACCGCATCGCCGCCGTTTTGGAACAACACTTCGACATCCCGGCCCTGAGCCGGATCGCGGGTTTGACATGACCGACCTGACCGAACTTCTGGCCGTCCCAGCCCTGGATAGAAGGCTGGAGCCTGCCTTGCGGCGGGCGCTTGACGGTAAGGCTAAACCGCCCGGGGCTCTCGGCCGGATCGAGGAATTGGCCCTGGTTCTGGGCCTGATCCAGGGGCGCATGCAGCCGATGATCGAGCGACCCGTGCTTCTGGTCTTCGCGGGCGATCACGGTCTGACCCGCTCGGGGGTGGCGGCCTTTCCCCCTGGCGTAACCGTCTCCATGGTCGATGCCCTGCTGGCGGGCAAGGCCAGCGCCAATGCCTTCGCCCGTGTCGTTGGCGTCGAGGTCCGCGTGATAGATGCGGGCGTCGCCGCCGATCTGTCCCACCGTTCGGGGCTGGTTCAGGCCAAGGTCGGCTGGGGCACGGCTGACGCCTCGGTCGAGCCAGCCATGACGCGCGTTCAGGCCGAGGCCGCCCTCTTGGCCGGAGCGCGTGTGGCAGTCGAGGCGATCGCCAACGGCGCCGATCTGATCGCGCTCGGAGAAATGGGAATAGGCAACAGCGCCTCGGCCGCCCTGTTGATGCATCGGCTGGCTCCCGCGTCCCTGGAGCAATGCGTGGGGCAGGGGGCGGGTCATGCGCCAGAAGGCATGGCGAGGAAGCGGGAGGTTTTGGCCAAGGCGGCGGCGCGATCGGACGTCACCACGCCCTTCGACGTCCTGAGCCAGTTTGGCGGCTATGAAATCGCCATGATGGCCGGGGGGCTGCTGGCGGCGGCCCACGCTGGAGTTCCCGTGCTGGTGGACGGCTTTATCGGCACAGCAGCGGCCCTGTTGGCGGTGCGCCTGGCGCCGGCCGCGCGCCATTATTGCCTCTTTGCTCATGCCTCGGCGGAGGCAGGGCACCGTCTGATGCTGGAGGCGATGGAAGCGCGTCCCTTGCTGCAACTGGACATGAGGCTGGGCGAGGGAACCGGCGCCTTGCTGGCCGTGCCCTTGGCAAAGGCCGCCTGCGCCCTGCTGTCCGAGGTCGCGGACCTGTCTGAAGTATTGGAGGCGGCGGTTTGATCCGGCATGAGGGAAGGCTGTTCGTCTGCGCCGTGCAGTTCCTGACCCGGATCCCAACGCCGCCTTTGGTCGGTTTCCGATCAGAATGGATTCAGCAGAGCGCGCGCTATTATCCACTGGTGGGCCAGATCGTCGGGGCACTGTCGGCGCTCGTCATCTATGGCGCGGCCCAGGTCTGGAGCGCGTGGATCGCAGCCCTGCTGGCCGTGGCGGCAGGCGTCGTCCTGACCGGCGGTTTCCACGAAGATGGACTGGCCGACACGGCCGATGGTCTGGGCGGCGGGCTGACACGCGCGCGCCGGCTGGAGATCATGAAGGACAGCCGATTGGGCTCCTACGGCGCCTTGGCGCTGGGTCTGACCCTGGCGCTGCGCGTCGCGGCCCTGGCCATGCTGACGCAGGTTTCGCCTCTGCTTGCCGCCGTTGCCTTGTTGGCGGCGCATGGGTTGGGGCGTGCGGCGGCGGTCATGGCGATGACGATCATGCCCTATGGCGGCGACCCTGGCATGGCCAAGGAGGGCAGGCCGGATCGTGCCTCGCTGGCGGGACTGACGGTGGCCGTTCTCACCGCTCTATGGCCCCTGAGTTTCTTCACACCTGCCATGGGAGGCGGAGGCGTGGCGCTGGGCCTGTTGCTCGGCGCCGTTCCCGCTTGGCTGGCCTGGCGCCTGATCGGCGGGCGCACGGGTGACGTTCTGGGCGCGGTCGAGCAGGCGTTCGAGGTCGGCTTCCTGCTGGGCGTCGCCGGGCTGGTGGTTGGATGAAGCTGATCGTCGCGCCCCTGCGTGAGGTCGGCGGTCTGCTGGCGCGGTATCAACCGTCGCATCTTGTCAGTCTGGCCTCGCCAGGTCACGTCGACGATCCTCTGGCCGATCCGCTGGTTCATCGACTGGACCTGAGGTTCAACGACATCGCCGAGGTTCGGCCGGGCCTGACGCCGCCGAGCCCGGCCGACATCAACGCCTTGTTGGTCTTCGCCGAGAGCTGGAACGGGGTTCGGCCTCTGTTGATTCACTGCTGGGCAGGGATCAGTCGGTCTACGGCGGCGGCCTATGCCGTCGCCTGCGCCAAATCTGCCCCTGGCGGAGAAGCGGATTGGGCCGAACGCCTGCGCGCCGCCGCTCCCACCGCCACGCCCAATCCGCTGATCGTGGCCCTGGCCGACCGTCATCTGAACCGCAACGGCGCCATGACCCGCGCCATCGCCGCCATGGGGCGTGGGGCTGAGGCGGCCTGGGGCGAGCCTTTTGAACTCGACCTGTCGTCCAGACCGTGACCGGCCCGAGGGCATGAAGGGTCACTTCATCGCCCGCCTGCCGGCGGAGCCCACATCGCCGTGACGACGGGGGAAAGCGAGATTGTCTCAGGGCATGGAGGCGACGCTGTCGGACGACAGTCGCGGCCTCAACCGTCATTCTGGCCCATGTCGCTCTCGAACAGTGCGCGCCCAGCGAGGCGCCGTCATCCGGGCGTCGTGGCGCTAGATCGATTTTATTCAAGAATGGTGGCGGACAGGGTGGGATTCGAACCCACGGTAGGCTTCCACCTACGGCGGTTTTCAAGACCGCTGCCTTAAACCACTCGGCCACCTGTCCAGCGCGAGTCGAGACAGCGCGCGGAGGCGTGCATAGCGTCAAGTTCGCCGTCGCCCAAGCATAAAGCGCGGCTGGCGCGCATGGAGGGTCAGGCGGGGCGTGGAGCGGATGGGCGCGTCACCAGCCAGATGCCGGCGCAGACCAGGAACAGGGCGGCCAGATAGCTCCACCGCATAAGGTTTTCGCCCAGGAAAAGAGCGGACAGCGACACTCCGAACACCGGGATTAGAAAGTTGAAGGCTGCGATCATGCCGACCGGATTGTGCTTCAGCAGCAGGCTCCACACCGCGAAGGCGACCGCCGACAGCAGCGCCGTATAGAGCAGCAGGGCGCCCGACTGAATTCCCAAGGCCTCCAGATGGCCGCCGCCCGCCATGCCCAACCCGGTCAGGATTACGCCGCCGATGAACAACTGCCAGCCGGTCATGACCATCGGGTCCATGTCGGCGGACAGGCGCTTGCCATAGATGGAGGCCGCCGCCAGCACGAAGGCGGCGATAATGATGAAGCCCTCGCCCAGAAGGCTGAATTCGAAGCCCAGGGCGCCGCCGCCCAGGTTGACCACGACAACGCCCAGGAAGCCGATCAGGCAGCCCAACACCTTGCGTCGGTTGAGCCGGTCGTCAGCATAGAGGATGTGGGCCAGGACGACGCTGAAGAAGACGCCGGTGGCGTTCATGATCGACGACTTCACCCCGCTGGCGTGGGCCAGTCCGATATAGAAGAAGACATACTGGATCGTCGTCTGAGTCAGGCCCAGCAGGGCGACCTGGCGCATCTGGCGCTCGTTCAGCGCCAGGATCGGCTTCTTCATCGCCGCCGCAACAATCAGCAGGATCAGGCCCGCGAGCGCGAACCTCCAGCCCGCGAACAGCATCTGGCTGGCGATGTCGGAAGGCGCGATATGCAGCAGGGCGTAACCGGTCTTGACCGCCGGAAAGGCGCTGCCCCACAGGAGGCAGCACAGGGTCGCCAATGCGAAAACGCCCGAACGGGTCTGGGAGAGGGAGGAGTTCAAGGCGCTCGCTTCAACAAGTGGCGCGGGCGCGATGCCGTCGCCGCGACGCCAGGACGCATAGCTTCAAACCTGCCGTTAACCAAACCGGAAACGTCCTCGGCCAGGATCTCCCTGAGTAGGCAGGAGTGCGTAAAGCCATGATGGCGAGATTGCTGAGGGGCGCGTTGACCGCCGCCGCCTTTTCCACCCTGGCGGCGTGCGCCAGTTTCGGAGGAGGGCGGGATGCCCCGCTGGGGCCGCCGGTCGTGACCGATCCCGCGCCCATCGTCTCCGGCACGATGCGGCCCTATCAGATCCGCGGTCGCTGGTACCGTCCGGCCGAACAGCCCGCCTATGACGAGGTCGGCATGGCGTCCTGGTACGGCGCGCAGCATAACGGCCGCCCCACATCGACCGGCGAATTGTTCGACATGAACGCCCTGACGGCGGCGCATAAGACCTTGCCGCTGCCGAGCCTGGTCGAGGTGACCAACCGCGCCAATGGTCGTCGTGTCATTCTTCGTGTCAATGATCGCGGGCCCTTCGTCGACAGTCGGATCATCGACCTGTCGCGGGCGGCGGCCGAGGAGTTGGGTCTGCTGTCGCAAGGCGTGGGCGAGGTGCGCGTCCGCTACGTCGGCCGCGCGCCGAGGACGGGCGGAGGATCGGCGATGCGGCGGGCGGAGGTCGCGCCCACGCCACCGCGGCCCTATAGCCCGCCGTTGACTGGGGGCGCGCCTGCGGCGGCGGATCGATCGGCCTACTGGGTTCAGGCGGGGGCCTTCTCCGACCGTGGGGCGGCCAAGCGAATCGCTGACCGTCTGGGCGGCCGGGCGACAATTCAGGACCTGAGCGGCGGCGGTCAGCCTCAGTTTCGGGTGATCATTGGTCCCTGGCCCGACGCCAACGCCGCCGAACAGGCCCGTCAGGCTGTCATCGCACGCGGGTTTGGCGACGCCCTGTTGATATCAGGCGGTTAAGGCTTGCCTGGCGCGCGGCGGTCGCCATTGTGCGCGGGTGCAGCGCGGTAAGTTCATCACATTCGAAGGCGGCGAGGGAGCCGGAAAGACCACGCAGGCGCGCCTGTTGGTCGAGCATCTTCGCTCGCTTGGAATCGACGTCGTTCAAACGCGTGAGCCAGGCGGCTCGCCGGGCGCCGAGGATATTCGCAACATCGTCGTCGCAGGGGACGCCGGGCGCTGGTCGCCGCGCACCGAGACCCTGCTGATGTACGCGGCCCGCTCTGACCATTTGGAGCGCACGATTCGCCCGGCCCTCGACGAGGGCAAGTGGGTGGTCTGCGATCGTTTCGCCGATTCCAGCCGCGTCTATCAGGGGGCCGGCGGCGGCGCGCCCGAGAGCCTGATCGAGGCGCTGGACGCCGCCATCGTGGCCGAGGATCAGCCGGACCTGACCCTGGTGTTCGATCTGCCGGTCGAGGTCGGGCTGGAACGCGCCTTTGGTCGCGGCCTGTTCGAGACCCGGTTCGAGTCCAAGGGCCTGGCCTTCCATCAGAAGCTGCGCGAGGGCTTCCTGGGCGTGGCGCGCCGTCACCCGGAACGCTGCGTCGTGATCGACGCCACTGGTGAGCTTGAGGCCGTGTCCGAACGGCTGTGGAGCGCCGTGTCCGAGCGGCTGCTGTGAGCGAACACCCGCGCGACCGGTACGATCTGGTCCCGGACGTCGCGGCCGAAGAGGCTTTTCTCGACGCCCTGAATCGCGGGCGGTTGCACCATGCCTGGCTCCTGTGCGGCGTCGAGGGCAGCGGCAAGGCGACCTTTGCCTATCGCGCCGCGCGCCGACTGCTGGGGGCTGCGCCCGACCCCTCCCGCGGGCCGCTGGGCGCCGCGCCCTATGACCCGGTCAGCCAGTTGGTCGCCGCTCAGTCCCACCCCGATCTGCTGGTGATGGAGCGGCTGGTTGAAGGCGGCAAGCAGAAGAAGACCATCTCGGTCGATCAGGCGCGCGACCTGCCGGGCTTCTTCGCCAAGAGCCCGTCTCAGGCCCAGTATCGCGTGGCTATCATCGACGCCGCCGATGATCTGAATGTCAACGCGGCCAACGCCTTGCTGAAGATTCTTGAGGAACCGCCTGAGCGCGGCGTCCTGCTGCTGGTGACCCATGCGCCGGGCCGGCTGCTGGCCACGATCCGCTCGCGTTGCCGCCGCCTCAGCTTCCCGATCTGGACGCCGGATCAGTTGGAGACCTTGGTGCGCAACCGGACGGGCGCCGACCCTGATGATGCGCGACTGGCTGCCGATATGGCTGGCGGATCGCCCGGCGCGGCCCTGGCCCTGTCCTCTGGCGCCATGCAGGAAGTCGACGCCCTGGCGCGCAGTTGGGTGCTGGGCGACGCTGTGGATCGCGCCGAACAGATGGCGGTCGCGGACGGGTTTCGCGGAGCCGAGGGACAGGCCCGGTTCGAGGCTCTGATGGATCGCCTGATCGCGGCGGTGAAGATGCGCGCCCTGGAGGCGCCGGCGGGGCAAGGCGCGCGCTGGGCCGAACTGTGGACCCGGCTGGCCGAGTTGCCCGATCGTACGGCGGCCATCAACCTGGATCGCGCCGACGTTCTGGCTGGCGCGCTCGCCGATATCGCCCGCACCAAGGCCCTTCGATGATCATCGACAGTCACGTCAACCTGCACGCCCATCAGTTCGACGAGGATCGCGACGAAGTCATCGCTCGCGCCCGTCAGGCCGGCGTGCGCCTTATGGTCGAGATTTCGGACAAGCTGTCGACCTTTGAGGCCACCCACGGCCTGGCCATGGCCCACGACGACATCTGGTGCACGGTCGGCGCTCACCCGCATGAGGCCAAGGATCACGTCGCACTGACGGCTGACGACCTGGTGGCCCTGGCTCAGCGCCCGCGCGTCATCGGCATCGGCGAATGCGGTCTGGACTTCCACTATGACTTCAGCCCGCGCGACATTCAGGCGGCGGTCTTCCGTCAGCATATCGAGGCGGCGCGCCGAACGGGTCTGCCGCTGGTGGTGCATACGCGAGAAGCCGACGACGTGATGGCTGATATCCTGCGCGAGGAGCACGCCAAGGGGCCGTTCAAGCTGTTGATGCACTGCTACACTAGCGGCATCGAACTCGCTGAAACAGCAGCGGAACTTGGCGCCTGGTTTTCCGTTTCCGGGATCGCCACCTTCAAGGCGGCAGAGGACGTGCGCGAGGTTGTTCGCCGGATGCCCGAGGATCGGATCATCGTCGAAACGGACTGCCCCTATCTGGCGCCCATCCCGCATCGAGGGCGTCGCAACGAGCCGGCCTATGTCGGGCTGGTGCTGCAAAAGCTGGCCGAAATCCGGGGCTGGTCGCCTGAGGAGGCGGACCACCGCACGACCGACGCCTTCTTCGCCCTGTTCGACCGCATTCCCCGGCCCGCCGAATGAGCAAGTCGGGCGAGCTGGAGATCGTCATCCTCGGATGCGGGTCATCCGGCGGCGTGCCGCGCGGCGACGGCGACTGGGGCGACTGCGATCCGGCCGAGCCCAGAAATCGGCGCACCCGCTGTTCCATGCTGGCGCGACGTCACGGTCCCCAGGGGACGACCAGCGTCCTGATCGACACCTCGCCCGACCTGCGGCAACAGGCTCTGGCCGCCGAAATCCAGCACGTCGACGCCGTCCTCTACACCCACGACCACGCCGACCAGACGCATGGCATCGATGATCTGCGCGTCTTCGCCATTCATGCGCGGCACCGCATCCAGGCCTGGATGGACCCCGCCACGCATCAGGCCCTGACGACCCGCTTCGACTACATCTTCGAGAGCCACCACGGCTATCCGGCCATTCTGGAGGCGCATCGCATTCCCCCGCACGGCCAGACCTGGAGCGTCGAGGGCGCGGGCGGGGAGATCCCCGTCGTGACCTTTGATCAGGCCCATGGCCCGATCCGCTCGGTCGGCTATCGCATCGGGCCGGTCGCCTATTCCAGCGACGTATCCGATCTGGATGAGGCGGCGCTAGAGGCGGTGCGCGGCGCTGACCTCTGGATCATCGACGCCCTGCGCTACACGCCCCATCCGACCCACGCCCATGTCGACAAGGCGTTGGACTGGATAGCCCGGGCCCAGGTCGGTCGAGCCGTTCTGACGAACCTGCATATTGATCTGGATTACAATGCGTTGTCGGCGGCTTTGCCTGAAAACGTCGAGGTCGCCTTTGACGGCTGGAGTGGCCGTTTCGATCTGTAGTTCACCCACCGGGATCAGGCTCTGAACCGACGCTCAGCAACGACGTTGTACGGGTTTCGGATGAGGATCGACGCCATGCTTCGCACAGGCCTTACGATCGCCGCAGCCGTCGCCGCCCTGACCCTGGGCGCGGCCTTCTCGCCCCCTCAGCAAGCCAGCCCCCTGGTCATTGAGGTGCAACTGAAGAACTATGCCTTCGCCCCGTCGACGCTGCGACTGCCACACGGCGTTCCGGTCGTGTTGAGACTGATTGAAACCGCCGGCTCCCACAGTTTCGCGGCGCCCGAGTTGTTTGCGGCCTCGACGCTGGACCCCGCCACCGCTCAACTGGTGCATGACGGCAAGGTCGAGGTCGGCGAAGGCGGCGTCGAACTGCGCTTCACGCCGAACACGCCCGGAACCTACGCCTTCCATTGCACCCATTTCATGCATTCGTCGTTCGGCATGAAGGGCACGGCGGTCGTGGAGTAGTGCCGTCGCCGGTCGCTCTGCTAGCGCTTTCCACGGCGTCGCCGCCGCACGTCCTGCGCCAGGACGAGGTCGCGGCAGCGGCGCGTTGGCTGCTCCAGGATCGTTTTCCCGGCTTTAACCGTATGGCGCCGGTTTTCACCACGGCGGGCATCGATACGCGCCAGTCCGCCATGCCGATCGACTGGTTCTTCGCGCCGCGCGGCTGGCCGGAGCGGACAGACGTCTATCTGAGGGTCGCCGTCGATCTGTTCGTTGAGGCCGCGCAGAGGGCGCTGGATGAGGCGGGCCTGCAAGGTTCCGACGTCGACGCCATTGTCACCGTATCCTCCACCGGCATCGCAACCCCCAGCCTGGAGGCGCGGGCGATGGAGCGGATGGGGTTTCGCCCGGACGCGGCGCGCATTCCTGTCTTCGGCCTGGGCTGCGCCGGCGGCACGACGGGTCTGGGCCTGGCCAGCAAGCTGGCGCTGGCGACGCCGGGCAGCGTGGTCCTGCTGGTCGTGGTCGAGCTTTGCACGCTGTCGTTCCGCATGGAGAACCTGAGCAAGGCCGACATCGTCGCCACAGCCCTGTTCGGCGACGGCGCGGCCGCCTGCGTCCTGCGAACGGGCGAGGGCGGGTTCGCCCGGATCGACGGCGCGGCGGAGCTCACCTGGCCGGACACGCTGAACATCATGGGCTGGCGTGTCGGGGAGACGGGCTTTGGCGTCGTCTTCGACCGGGCCATTCCGCCCTTCGCCAAAAACCACCTGCGGCCGGCGATGGAGGAGATGCTGGCGGCGCAAGGGCTGGCGATGGACGACGTGGACCGCTTCCTGTGCCATCCAGGCGGGATGAAGGTCATCGACGCCATTGAAAGCGCTCTGTCGCTGGACCCTGGCCGATTGGATCACGAGCGGGCTGTCCTGGCCGAACACGGCAACATGTCGGCGCCGACCGTCCTCTATGTCCTGGACCGGACCAGAAAGGCGGACATGCCTGAAAGATCAGTTTTGGTCGCCCTGGGTCCCGGCTTCACCGCCAGCACCGTCAGCCTGAGCGCCCGATGATCCTTTCGGTCGTCATCCTCAGCCTCGTGACGGCCCAGCGGATCGGCGAACTGGCGTTGGCCCGAAGAAACACGCGACGGCTGATGGCGCGTGGCGCAGTCGAGGCCGGCGCCGGCCACTATCCCTTCATCGTGGCCCTTCACGCCGCCTGGCTGATCGGTCTGTGGCTCCTGGCCTGGGATCGACCGCCAAACATGGGACTTCTTGCCGTCTTTATCGGATTGCAGGCTGCGCGGGTCTGGGTCATCGCGACGCTGGGTGATCGCTGGACAACGCGGATCATCTCGCTGCCTGGCGCGCCCTTGATCCGCCGCGGGCCCTATCGCCTCTTGTCCCACCCAAACTACGTGGTTGTGGCCGCCGAGATCCTGATCCTGCCCCTGACCTTCGGCCTGATCTGGTTCGCCCTGATCTTCAGCGCGTTGAACGCCGCCATGATGAGGGTGCGGATTCGCGCCGAGGTTCGAACCTTCAGTGTCGCCGGCGGCGCGGGCGCGGACGAAGCAATCCGCTCGCCGCGGCCGGGTCGTGACGGCGCATAGGAGCCGACCAAAAAGCGCGCGTCCAGCGACCCGAAACCCTTTGAGATTCGCAGGACGTATGGTGTCGGAGAGGGAAGAAGATGTCGGTCATGGCCTGATCGCGCAGGAAATTCTGCGACATCCTGATCCACCTGCGGGCATGACGCGTAAACTCGCCGCTGTCTGACAGCATCAAATCGTTTTTTGTGCCAGTGAGATGTCACACTGGCTTGCCGGGGCGCTTTTCCGGCGCTCGCGATGTGGGCGTCAAGGCCGCGTTTCGGCGTCATCAAGAGGGATGAAGAATGTTCAGGACGATCTTGCTTTCCACCGTCGTCGCGCTTTCGGCGGCCGGCGCGACCCAGGCTCAGACGGCGCCCGGCCGCTGGACCGTCAGCCTTGAGGCTGGGGCTGAGTTTCCCACCAGCGGCGATGTGCATGGCGGGGCGACCGCAACCGTGCCGAACCTCGGCCCGCTCAATCCCGCTCTGGAAGGAGTGGACGCCGAGTTGCGGATCCAATCGCGCAGCTTCGACGACATCTATGGCGAGGGCATGAATATCGGCGCAGAGTTCGCCTATGGCCTGAGCAACAACGCGGAAATCTTCGGGTCGCTGCGCTACATGCAGGCCGATGAGGGTCGGGTTCAGGTCGGCGGCGCCTTCGTACCGGCGCTGGATACCACCCTGCCGGTCTATGGCACGTTCGACGAGTACAAGGCCTATGCTCTTGAAGCCGGCTACCGTCAGTATTTCGGCTCCGGCCCGCTCAAGCCCTATGTCGCCGGACGTGTGGGCGCGGTCTTCACCGACAAGATCAACGCTACGTTCGAAATCCCGGACGCCGCCATCACTATCGCCGACGCGCCCTTCTATGACAGCTCAACCAGCTTCACGGCCGGTCTGGATGTCGGCCTGTCCTACGCCTTCAACGAGCAGGTGTCGGTGCAGGCCGAGACGGGCATTCGCTATATCTCCAGCCTCAGCGACGACGACAGCGCCATCGGCGGTCTGGGACTGGCGTCGATCAATGGCGTTGGTGATCGCACCTATATGCCGCTGACCGTGCGGGCGCGGTTCGCCTTCTAATGCCGAGGCCCCGGGGCTGCTGCCTGGCTCCGGGGCCATCTTCTTGAGCGTCAGGTGCTTTGCACCTGAGGTGAACCGCTTGCCGATCCGCGGCGTCCGCCGCAGGATCGTTTTCGTCGCAGACGGCGATGTCAGAGAGCCTTCATGCGGCCCAATCGAAAACAACTGACCATCCTTTGCCTGGTCGTACTGGTCGGGCTGGCCGCAACCGTTGCGGTCCTGTGGCGCCGGCCGCCTGAGGTGGCGGTGAGTGCGGTCAAGCCGCAAACGGTGGAACTGGGGCTGTCGGTCGTCGGTCGGGCCCGTTCCCTTGACCTGGTTCAGGTGGCGTCGCCCAATCCGGGCCAGGTCGTGCGCCTGATGCACGACGACGGCGACCGCGTCGCGGCCGGGGAGCCCCTGGCGGTCATTCTAGCCACCGTAGAGCAAGCCCAGACTGAGGCCGATCTGGCGCGCGAACGCGCTGCCCGTGCCGAGGCGGCCGACGCCCGCCTGAAATACAACCGCACCCGGACGCTCAGCGAGCGGGGCTTCGCCGCGCCCGCCGCTCTGGACGCCGCCCTGACCACGCTTCAGGCGGCCGAAGCCAATGTGGCCGCCGCCGCCGCCGCCGTGCGCGCCTCGGCTGAACGCGCACGCGAGTTCACCATCCGCGCCCCGATGAGCGGCGTCGTGCTGGTGCGGCCCATCGACAACGGTCAGGTGGTGGCCGCCGGCGAGACCCTGTTCGAACTGGGATCGTCCACCGGGGTCGAGATTCGGGCTGAGGTGGAGGAAGCCTATGCCGACGCCCTTCGTCCGGGGATGACGGCCCGCGCTGCCCTGTCTGGAAGCGCGGCGATCTTTGGGGCGCGCGTGACCGAAGTCTCCCCCCAGGTCGACGCGGCCACGGGCGGGCGGCTGGTGAAGCTGGCGCCTGAGGCGGGGCCGTCCCTGTCGCCGGGTCGCTCGGTCGACGTGACCATTGTCGTGGGTCAACGGCCGGGCGCCATCGTCCTGCCGCGCAGCGCCATCGTGGACGCCACCGCCGCGCCCAAGGTCTATGTGGTCGACGCCGGCGACATCGTGCGTGAACGCGCCGTCGTGGTGGGGCGCTGGCCCACGGTGAACGCCCTGATCGAGCGCGGCCTGACGGCGGGCGACCGCGTGGTTCTGGACCCCGCCTCGGCGCGCGTCGGCGCCCGCGTCCGTCCGGTAGCGCCCAAGACGGGTGGTTGAGGCCGTGTTCGCCTTCAAGGTCGCGCGGCGGTATCTGCTATCCAACCCCAGTCAGACCCTGCTGCTGATCGCGGGGGTGGCCCTGGGCGTGACGGTGTTCGTCTTCATCACCGCCCTGATCGCCGGCCTGGCCGTGCGGCTGACCGATCAGGTCACGGGCGACAGCGCCCATGTCAGCCTGGAGCCCCCGACCCGCGTGGCGCGGGTCCTGGCGGGGCCGGACCTGCCGGTGGAATCGCTAGCCCTGGTGTCCACCTTTCAGCGCAAGCAGATCCGCGACTGGCCGATGATCGTCGATCTTCTGCGCGCCAATCCTGCCGTTTCGGCCATCAGTCCACAGATCTCGGGCAGCGCCTTCCTGGTCAAGAGCGAGGCGGTGTCGCCGGTGTCGATCCTGGGCGTGGACCCGCAGGGTATCGACGCCATCTCCCAGATCACGCCGAAGATCATCAGCGGCGACGGCGATCTGGGCGCGGACGGCCTGCTGATCGGGGTGCGCATGGCCGAGGATCTGGGCCTTGGCACCGGTCAATCCATCCTGCTGCGGACCGACCGCGGCGTGGAACGCCAGCTGACGGTAAAGGGCGTGTTCCGCACAGGCTTGGAGAGTCTGGACGAAAGAGTGGCCTTCATGTCGCTGCAGACGGCCCGGCCCCTGTTCGTCCTGCCCGAGGGCGTGACCAATATCGAGGTCAAGTTGAAGGACCCGGACGACGCCCGCGCGGTGGCGCGTTTTCTGGCCGATGCGACGGGCCTGCGCGCCACGCCCTGGCAGGAAAAGAACCTGAGCCTGGAGGACGCGCTGAAGGCGCAGGGCCAGACCGGAACCCTGATCCAGATTTTCTCGCTGATCTCCATCATCATCGGCGTGGCCAGCGCTCTGGTCCTGTCCGCCTATCGACGGCGCGGCGAGGTCGGCATCATGCGCGCCTTCGGCGTGCCGGGCGGTTTCATCCTGTGGGTTTTCCTGCTGCAGGGCCTGATCATCGGGCTGGTCGGCGCCCTGATCGGCTGCGTCAGCGGCTACGGCCTGTGCGTCTGGCTGGAGGGAATCGTCAAGCCTGACGGAACTTCGGCCCTGCCCATTGCGCCGGAGCAGGGGGGCTATGTCGCCGCTCTGGTGCTGACCACCCTCGGGGCGGTGATCGCCTCGATCCTGCCGGCTCGTTCGGCCTCGAAAGTCGATCCGCTGGAGGCGATTCAGCAATGACGCGCGTGTTGCAGGCGCGGGGGATCGAAAAGGTCTTCCGCAACGGGGAGGAAGAGACCCGCGTGCTGAAAGGCGTCGACCTGGATCTGGACCGGGGCGAGTTGGTCGCCCTGCTGGGGGCTTCGGGATCGGGCAAGTCGACCCTGCTGTCGATCATCGGCCTGTTGCTGCGTCCGTCGGCAGGCTCTCTGGCGATCAGCGGCGAAGCGGTTGACGGCCTGTCCGAAGCTCGGCGGGCGCGGTTCCGCAACGAACGGCTAGGCTTCGTCTTCCAGTTTCATCACCTGCTGCCCGACTTCACCGCCATGGAGAATGTCGCCTTTCCCGCAGCCGCGCCCGCCGGCGGGATTTCGCGCCAGATGCGCGACCGCGCGCGGGGCCTTCTGGCGCGGGTGGGGCTGGAAGATCGCATCGACTATCCGGCCACACGCCTGTCAGGCGGCCAGAAGCAGCGCGTCGCCATCGCCCGCGCCCTGATGAACCAGCCCGACCTGATCATCGCCGATGAGCCGACGGGCAACCTGGACCGCGAATCGGCCGACCGCGTGCTGGACCTGATGCGCGAGGTGAACCGGGAGGAGGGGGCCACATTCCTGATCTGCACCCATGACGAGGGCGTCGCCGCCCGGTGCACCCGCCGCCTGACGCTCAACGACGGGCTGCTCATCTCCAACCATGCGGTCGAAGACGACAGGCGGATCGAGATTACGTAGGTTTCCTTATGGACGCCCAGATTAACTCACGGTCAATGCGGCGGGTAGAAAGGGTAGAACCTGTGAGGTGTGCATGTTGATCCCCCAAAAACCGCATGACGAGATCGAGCGGCTGGCGATGGTCCGCTCCCTGGGCACAGAAGGGTATCGGGACGATACTGTCCTGGCCGGGATTCTTGATCTTGTGCGCCGCCATTCCGGCGCGCCTGCCGCCTTCATCTCTTTGCTGGATGAAGATCATCAGAAGTTTATCGCCCGAAGCGGCCTGGATCTGACCGAGACAGACCGCTCTATCGCTCTATGCGGGCACACTATTTTGCATCCCGAGGACGTTTTGTGGGTGCCCGATGCTCGTCTGGACGAGCGGTTTCACGACAACCCCCTGGTGGTGGGCCCTCCGGCCATCTGTTTCTACGCCGGCGCCCCTCTGGTGGTGAACGGTCGGGCGGTGGGAAGTCTCTGTCTGGTCGCCCCGGAACCGCGCGAGCATGACGCCGGTATCGCTGTCCTGCTTCAGGATCTGAGCCGGATTGTCGCCGAGCGGCTGGCCGGGCTGCACCGTTACCGGGCGCTGGAGCGCGCCCTTGAGGCGGCATCGGATGCCGTCATCATGGCGGACGAGAACAGCCGCTACATCCACTGGTCCATCGGCGCCGAGCGCCTGTTCGGCTATTCGGCTGCAGAAGCCCTGGGACAGACCGGTGAACTGATCGGCCTGACCTGTCATGACATCGAGACCCTTGCCCGCAGCGAGGGATTCGAGCCCCGCCACGGCGAGCTTGACGGGGCGCGCGCCGAGGCCAAGGCCACATGCAAGGACGGCTCGATCATCGATGTCGAGGTGTCTCTGGCTGTCTGGCATGAAAACGGCGTCAGGCGCACCAGCGCGACCCTCCGCAACATCTCGGAGCGCAAGGCGCAAAAGGCAGCCCTGATCCGCTCCAAGACCGAAGCCGAGGCCGCCAGCGTCGCCAAGAGCGCCTTTCTCGCCAACATGAGCCATGAGCTGCGAACCCCGCTCAACGGGGTCATCGGGGTGGTGGAACTCTTGACGGACACGCCGCTGTCCGATCACCAGAAGGAACTCGCGGGGATCATCCAGACCTCCGCGGACCAACTGCGAAGCCTGATCGGCGACATCTTGGACCTGGCGCGGATCGAGTCTGGCGAGATCGAGATCGCTCAGGAAGTCTTCGATCTGTCCGCCGAGGTGGAGCGTGCCTGTCAGCTTTGCGCGCTGAAGGCCTCTGAGAAGGGGCTCGACCTTGTCCTGTGTCACGACGACGACATCGGACTTGTCGTCGGCGATCCCCTGCGGCTACGGCAGGTGATCATCAACCTGCTGAACAATGCGATCAAATTTACCGACTCCGGGTCGGTGTCCATCAGCGTGATGCGGCTCGCGGACGATGTCTTCCGTTTCGAGGTGTGGGACACCGGCATCGGGTTTTCGCAGGAACAAAGCCGAAGCCTTTTCGAGCGGTTTCAGCAGGCCGACGGCGGCATCAACCGCCGATATGGCGGCACCGGGCTGGGACTGTCGATCTGTCGCGAGCTGGTGGAAGCCATGGGCGGCTCCATCGACTGTCGGTCGACGCCCGGCACGGGCTCGGCCTTCTGGTTCGACATCAAGTTGCCGCAGGGCAGGGCGGCGCCTGAACGCGAAGCGGCCCCGGCGGTTGAGGGCGACGGCCCGCGCCTAACGCACATCCTGGTCGCGGACGACAGTGAAACCAATCGCCGTGTGGCCGAGCTTATCCTGTCGGCGGCCGGTATCATGACCACGGCGGTCGAGGACGGGGTTCAGGCCGTGGAAGCCTGTCGCGCCACCCAATTCGACGCCGTGTTGATGGACATGATGATGCCGCAAATGGACGGCCTGGAAGCAACCCGCGCCATTCGCGATCTGGAAACGGCGCAGGGGCTGGGCCGGACCCCCATCATCATGCTGACCGCCAACACCCTGGCCGAGCATGTGGCGCGCGCGCTTCTGGCCGGCGCCGACCTTCACCTGCCCAAGCCGATCACGGCCTCGGCCCTCTACGAGGCCCTGGACCAGATCAGCGCGTCCGGCGGCTCGTCCAACGTACTGTCCGCCCAGGCCTGACGGCGCGAATCCGACTCCGTACAGCTTTTGCGCCCGCTGCAAAGATGGCGACCTTCGCATAATATATCTTAGGCGCTTAGGATCGTGCGCGAAAAGCTCGTGTCTAGTCGAGCGCGATACGTCGCGCGGGCCCTTCCTGGTGATGCCTAGGCGGTCACGCCTTCGGCGGCGTCGGCCTTCTTGCGGCGCAGTTCGATGATGCGGACGCACCAGATCGAGATTTCGTAGAGCAGCACCATGGGCACGGCGAGCATCAGTTGGCTGATGGGGTCCGGAGGCGTGACGACGGCGGCGACCACGACCACGGCCACGATGGCGTAGCGGCGGCCCTTGGCCATGACCTTGGAGCTGATCAGGTTGGCCAGGCCCAACAAGGTCATGACGACCGGCAACTGGAAGCAAAGGCCGAAGGCCAGGATCAGCGCCGTCACCAGGTTGAGGTAGTCCGACACCTTGGGCAGCAGCTCGGCCGAGACGCCCTGCCCGATGATCTGTTGGCTCAGCGAGAACCACATGACGAAAGGCAGCATGACGAAATAGACCAGGGCTGCGCCCAGCAGGAACAGGACCGGCGCGCCGACCAGGAACGGCAGGAAGGCGCCCTTCTCGTTGCGGTAAAGACCCGGCGCGACAAAGCGATAGAGCTGCCAGGCCAGGACCGGGAAGGCCACGATCACGGCGCCCAGACCCGCTAGCTTCATCTTGGTGAACAGGATTTCCAGCGGCGCCGTGTAGATCAGCTTGACGCTCTGGTGGTCCACGTCCGGCACCGGGATCAGCCGCGCCGTGCCCAGGATCAGATCGAACGGCGAGACATGGCCGTGCGCGCCCACCGTCTGATGGAAGGCCGCCGACACCACATAGGGCTGGACCAGAAACAGGTAGAGCTTCTCGGAAAAGGCGAAGCAGCCGATGAAGGCCACAATGAAGGCCACCACGCAGATCAGCAGCCGCCCGCGCAGCTCGATCAGGTGATCCATCAAGGGGGCGCGCGAGGCCTCGATCTCGGCCTCGTCCCGGTCGAGCGATGTCATTGATCGACCTTCTTCTTACGCACGGTCTTGGGCTTGGTCGCAGCAGCCTCGGCGACGGCGACGCCGGCCTTCGACGCCGGCTTGCGAGCCGTCTTGGGCTTTGCAGTCGTCTTGACCTTGGGAGCAGCGACGACGGGCGCGGCGACCGGTTCGAGTGCAGGCTGGAAATCGTCCGGCCATTCGTCCACGCCTGTGGCGACCGTCGCGGCTTCCCCCACGGGCGCAGCCAGGGCTGGAGCCTCCAACGGCGCCTCAAGATCCTTGCGGATGTCCTTGAAGGCCGCCTCGGCCTCGACGCCGAGCGGGTGCATCCCCTGCCCCGTCCGCAGAGCCTCGACCTCCTTGCGAAGGTCGTCCAGCTCGGACTGGCGCGCCATTTCGTCGAAGCTCGCGCGGAATTCGTTGGCCATGCCGCGCGCCTTGGCGACGAACTGACCGACCTTGCGCATCAGCACCGGCAAATCCTTGGGCCCTACGACAAGCAGGGCCACCAGACCGATGACAAGGATTTCGAACCCGCCGACTCCAGGGCCAAGACCACCCATGATTCAGCGTCTTTCCGCGAAGGCGATCAGCGGTTCAATTCTTCTTTTTCGGCCTCGGTGCGGGGCAGCGAGCTGACGCCGTCCTTCGGGCCCTTGGAATCCGTGTCGTCTTTCAGGCCGTCCTTGAAGGCGCGGATGCCCTTGGCGGCGTCGCCCATGATGCCGGACAGCTTGCCGCGTCCGCCGAACAGAAGGGCGACGACGACGATGACGATGGCCCAGTGCCAGATGCTCATGGAGCCCATGGCGTTACCTCCTCAAAGGAACCACGGAAGCGGTCCCATCCGACTGATTGTTGTGCGTCATATAGGCTGACTGATGGCGGCGCGCCAAGGGACGCTGTAGGGACCCGACCATGAGTCTCGTTGATCATGTCATCATCCATACCGACGGCGCCTGCAAGGGCAATCCCGGTCCCGGCGGCTGGGGCGCCATTCTGCAAACTGGCGGCGGTCACGAGAAGGAACTCTGGGGCGGCGAACCCAACACCACCAACAACCGCATGGAGTTGATGGCCGCCATCGCCGCGCTGGAGGCCCTGAAGCGCCCCTGCCGCGTCGACCTGCACACCGACAGCAAATACGTCATGCAGGGCATCACCGAGTGGATCCGGGGCTGGAAGGCCCGCGGCTGGAAAACCGCCGACAAGAAGCCGGTCAAGAACGACGACCTCTGGCGACGCCTGGACGAGGCCCGCAGCCGCCACGAGGTCAAATGGCACTGGGTCAAGGGCCACGCCGGCCACGTCCTGAACGAACGGGCCGACGCTCTGGCGAATCGCGGCGTCGACGAGATGCGACGCCGCTAGGCTGCATATCGGCAGCCATTCCGCTCCCTTTTCCGCTCATCCCGGCGAAGGCCAGGATCCAGATACAGAACTCGAGCGGCGGCCATTCGAGGCGAGTGCGCCCAAGACGACAGACTCGCGTCTTACAATCTGGGCCCCGGCCTTCGCCGGGGTGAGCGATAATAGGCGACCTCAGAGGGCGCGCACCCGCAGACGCGGACCGGCGACCGATTCGACCACCACGCTCTCGCCGGCCAGGGGCGCCGCGCCTTCGATATCGGCCGGCCATTCGGCGCCCGAGACGAAGACCCGGCCGCGACCGTCGACAAAGGCCTCGACCACCCGCGCCCGCGCACCGACCAGGCGCAGGTCGCGGTCGTTGATGTCCGGCTCATCGGTCGGATTGACCCGCTTGATCAGAGTCCGCGACGCCAGGGTGGCGATCACGGTCAGGGCGGCAAAGATCCCCGCCTCGACCGGCAATCCGAGGTTGGGCGAGATCGCCGCGATCAGCGCGACGACGCCCGCCGCCACCGCAGGCCACAGCAGCCACTCGGTCGAGGCCGCAGCCTCGATCGCCAGCAGGACCACGCCGATGGCCAGCCACAGCCAGAAGGGCTGAGAAGCATAGAGGTTCTGGATGAAGTCCATGACCTACTCCGTGGTCGGCACAGCGCCGCCGGGACGACGCGGCGCGACCGTGCGGGCCGGCGGCGGGGCGGCGGGCGAAGGCGCGGGCGTGCGCGCCGGCTCGCGACGAACGTCCGTGCGGCTCTGCTGCTGCTCCTTGGCCAGACCGACCAGTTCGCCCAGACCGGCGATGGTGCCGACCAGACCGCCCATTTCGGCGGGCACGATGACCGTCTTGGCCGTCGGGTTGCGGGCCAGTTCGGCGAAGGCCTCGACGTATTTCTGGGCCACGAAGTAGTTGATGGCGTTGACGTCGCCGCGGGCGATGGCCTCGGACACCATGGCGGTCGCCTTGGCCTCGGCCTCGGCTTCACGCTCGCGGGCCTCGGCGTCGCGGAAGGCGGCTTCGCGGCGCCCTTCAGCCTGCAGAATGGCCGACTGCTTGGCGCCCTCGGCGCGGGCGATGGCGGCCTGCTTCTCGCCCTCGGCCTCGGTGATGACCGCGCGCTTCTCGCGCTCGGCCTTCATCTGACGCGCCATGGCGTTGGTGATGTCGGCGGGCGGGGTCAGGTCCTTGATCTCGATTCGGTTGACCTTGACGCCCCACGGCTCGGTCGCCGCGTCGATGACGGTCAGCAGACGCGAGTTGATCGAATCGCGCTGGAACAGGACCTCGTCCAGCTCCATCGAACCGACCACGGTGCGCAGGTTGGTCATGCACAGCTGAGTGATGGCGTAGGGCAGGTTTTCAACGCGATAGGCGGCGGCCGAGGCTTCCATCACCTGAATGAAGACGATGGCGTCGACCTTCACCATGGCGTTGTCCTTGGTGATGACCTCCTGCTGGGGCACGTCCAGGACCTGCTCCATCATGTTCATGCGCCGACCGACCCGTTCGACGAAGGGAGTCAGGATGCTGATGCCCGGCTTCAGCGTCTTGGTATATTTGCCAAAGCGTTCCACCGTGAATTCACGGCCTTGCGGCACGATCTTGATGACGCTGAACAGGAAGATGATCGCGAAGGCCGCGAACACCACAAAGAAGAAAATCGAGAAATCCATAAGCCCCTCCGGTTGAGAGCGGAGCTTAACGGTCGCCCTGCCCTCGCGCCACCGAATCCGGTTCACCGGCGATGACAAGGCCGTCAGCGCCCCCTCTCGCTCCATGGGACGCCGCCATCGCCCGCGCCCGACGAATGATCCGCCGCGTCTCGGACCAGTCCACCCGCCGCAGCGCGTCCTCGAACGGCACGAACACCGCCTCGGCGGCGTCGTCGCCCGCCACCGGATCGCCGCCCGTCCACAGCGCGGCGTAGTCGATCAGGACATAGTGCCGCCCCGCCTCTGGAAACAGGCCGTCGACCACGTCGATCAGACCGATCAACTCCGCCTCAACGCCCGTCTCCTCGCGCAGTTCACGCAAGGCCGCGTCGGCCAGCCGTTCGCCCGGCTCCAGTCGCCCGCCGGGCAGGCTCCACTCCCCCTGACGCGGCGGCGTGCCGCGCCGGATCAGCAGGACTTCGTCGCCTTTCAGGCAGACCACGCCCACAGCCGGGGTCGGAATCATGTTTTCTCCGCAAATTGACCGCCTGGAGGCAGGGTTTTGCGCTTCCACCACGCCACGCCTTTTGCCACAAGGCGGATATGACCCTCCCCACGCCCGCCGCCATCGAAGAGCTGAAAGCCGCCCTGCCCGGCGCCTGGACCCAGGACGCCGACGACATGGCCCCCTGGCTGACCGAATGGCGCGGGCGCTGGACGGGCGAAACCCCGATCCTGCTGCAGCCGCGCACGACCGCAGAAGTCGCCACAGCCGTCGCGATCTGCGCCCGCCACGGCGTCGCCGTCGTCACCCAGGGCGGCGGCACCGGCCTGGTCGGCGGCCAGATTCCGTTCGGCGAAGTCCTTTTATCCACGCGCAAGCTGCGCACCGTGCGCGACGTCACGCCGCTGGACGACGCCATGACGCTGGAGGCCGGCGTCACCCTGCTGGAGGCGCAGCAACTGGCCCGGGAGAAGGACCGCTTCTTCCCGCTCAGCCTCGCCGCTGAAGGCTCGGCCACCATCGGCGGCGTCATTTCGACCAACGCGGGCGGCACGGCGGTGCTGCGCTACGGAATGATGCGCGACCTGGTGCTGGGCATCGAAGCCGTCATGCCCGACGGCCAGGTGTTCAATGGCCTTAAGCGCCTGCGCAAGGACAACACCGGCTATGACCTGAAGCAGCTTTTCATCGGCGCCGAGGGCACGCTGGGCGTCGTCACGGCGGCGACGCTGAAGCTTTTCCCCATCATGCGCAGCCGCGCCACGGCCATCGTCGGGCTGGAAAGCCACCACGCCGCCGTGGCCCTGCTGGCCCGCGCCAAGGCCGAGACCGGCGGCGGGGTTGAGGCCTTCGAGCTGATGAAGCGTCTCGGCATGGCCCTGGTGCTCAAGAACATTCCCGACACGCGCGAGCCGCTGGAATCCACGCCCGCCTGGTACGTCCTGATCGAGCTGACCTCGGGCGAGCCCGGCGGCGCCGATTCGGCCATGGAGCGGCTGCTGACCGCCGCTTTCGAGGAAGGCCTGATCATCGACGCCGCCATCGCCCAGAACGACGCCCAGAAGGCCGCCTTCTGGCGTCTGCGCGAAGAACACTCGGCGGGGCTCAAGCCCGAGGGCGGCGGCTGGAAGCACGATGTCTCGGTCCCCGTGTCGCAAATCGCCGACTTCATCGACGAGGCCACGGCGGCGGTCGAGAAGTTCCACCCCGGTTGCCGTGTCTCGGTCTTCGGCCACGTCGGCGACGGCAACCTTCACTATGACGTGATCCCCGGCGTCGGCGAAGATGTCCCCGCCTTCATCGCCCGCTGGATGCAAGGCTCCGAAATCGTCCACGACATCGTGGCCCGCTACAACGGCTCCATCTCGGCGGAACACGGTCTGGGGCGGCTCAAAACCGACGAGGCGCGCCGTTACAAGTCGCCGCTGGAGATCGCGACCATGCAGGCTGTCCGTCAGGCCATCGACCCGCAGCGGATCATGAATCCGGCGGTCCTCTTCTAGGCCTCACGACCGCATGTGACGCCGCCGACGGTTCAAATCGTCACGGAAGCGGCCTATGAGGCCCGCTTCCCGATGTTTCGGAGCCTGTGTCGCCTTGCTGATCGTCCTGTCCCCGGCCAAACGGCTGGACTTCACGCCCCCTGCCCTCAACGTGCCCGCGACCCCGCGTCGCTGCGCCGATGAGACCGCCGAGCTGGCCAAGGTGACGCGCAAGCTGAGCCGGGCCGACCTGCGCCGCCTGATGTCGATCTCCGACGCTCTGGCCGACCTGAATTACGAACGCTTCCAGGCTTTCGACAACGAGACGACCGAGGGCGCGCTCCAGGCCGTCTTCGCCTTCGCCGGCGACGTCTATGATGGACTGGACGCGCGCTCGCTGGCCCCCGCCGATCTGGCCTGGGCTCAGGATCACCTGCGGATCCTCTCGGGCTTCTACGGTCTGCTGCGTCCGCTGGACGCCATCCAGCCCTATCGGCTGGAGATGGGCACGCGCCTGAAGACCCCGCGCGGCGCCACCCTCTACGACTTCTGGGGCGAGCGCATCTCGCTGCGCCTGAACGAGGACGCGGCGCCCCTGCCCGACCGCACCCTGGTCAATCTGGCCAGCCAGGAATATTTCGGCGCCGTCGACGCCAAGGCGCTGAAGCTGCCGGTCATCACGCCCCACTTCAAGGAACGCAAGGACGGCGAGGCCCGCATCATCTCCTTCTTCGCCAAGAAGGCGCGCGGCGCCATGGCCCGCTACGCCATCGAGAATCGCATCGAAAAAGCCCAGGATCTCAAGGCCTTCGACCGCGACGGCTACCGCTTCGACAAGGCGCTTTCGACGGATGCGGACTGGATATTCATCAGAGAGGGAAATTCCTGATCGCCAGATTGAACGACTGCGGTTAGGCTGCTTGGCAGCATACTAATCCACGGGTTTTCTCTGCATGTTCGCCATGAACGATCTCAAGGGCCAGGTCGCCGTCGTCTCCGGCTCGACCTCCGGCATCGGCCTGGCTCTGGCCCGCGCCGTCGCGCAATGCGGCGGCGACGTGGTTTTGAACGGCCTGGGCGATCCGGCGGTCATCGAACAGACCCGCGCCGATCTGGCGGCTGAGACCGGCGTCCGCGTCCTCTACCACCCCGCCGACATGACCCAGCCGGATCAGATCGCCGACATGGTCGCCACGGCGCACCGCGAACTGGGCCGCCTCGATATCCTGGTCAACAACGCCGGCATCCAGCACGTCGAAGCTGTCGAAAACTTCCCCGCCGAGGCGTGGGAGAAGATCATCTCGATCAACCTGTCCTCGACCTTCTACGCCACCAGGGCGGCGATCCCGATCATGAAGGCGCAAGGCCGCGGGCGCATCGTCAACATCGCCTCGGCCCACGGCCTGGTCGCCAGCCCGTTCAAGTCGGCCTATGTCGCCGCCAAGCACGGCGTGATCGGCTTCACCAAGACGGTGGCGCTGGAATTGGCCCAGCAGAACATCACCTGCAACGCCATCTGCCCCGGCTTCGTCGAGACCCCCATCGTCGCCAAGCAGATCGAGGATCAGGCCCGCACGCGCGGCATGACGCCCGAGGACGTGATGAAGAACGTCATCTTGGGCTCGCAGCCGACCAAGCGCTTCGTCACGACTGACGAACTGGCGGGCATCTTCCTCTATCTGGTGTCCGATCTCGGCGCCTCGGCCAACGGCTCGCACTTCTCTGTCGATGGCGGCTGGACCGCGCAATAGGCCGCGCCCCCGTCATCCCGGAAACGGCGCAGCCGTTATCCAGGACCGCTAGAGACACGACTGTCCCGGCGCTCGCGCTTCCGGCGGCCCCGGCTCTTCGCTACGCTGTGGCCGGGATAACGGAGTGAGGTATGGCGACGAAACGCAAACCCATCTGCCTGGCGCTTCAGGGCGGCGGCTCGCACGGCGCCTTTCAGTGGGGCGTGCTGGACCGGCTTCTTGAGGCCGACCTTCTCGACATCCGCGCTGTCACCGCCGCCTCGGCGGGGGCGATGAACGCTGCGGCCCTGATCACCGGACTGGAACAGGGCGGCGCCGAGGGCGGCCGCGCCGCGCTGGACAAGCTGTGGCGTGAGGTCAATCAATCCGGCGGCCGCAACGTCTTCGGCGACAGCGCTATCTGGTCCAAGGCCCTTACCCCCGGCTGGCTCAAGGACAGCCCGATGTGGAAGGCGGGCGAGACGCTGGCCATGTCGATGAGCCCTTACTCTTTCAACCCGTTCAACCTGAACCCGTTGAAGCGCGTGCTGGAAACCGCTGTCGATTTCGATGCTGTGCGGGGCTCCAAGATCCAGCTGATCGTCTCCACCACGGCGGTTCGCGCCGGTC
Organism: Candidatus Brevundimonas phytovorans; assembly: GCA_029203145.1. Classification (NCBI taxonomy): domain Bacteria; kingdom Pseudomonadati; phylum Pseudomonadota; class Alphaproteobacteria; order Caulobacterales; family Caulobacteraceae; genus Brevundimonas; species Candidatus Brevundimonas phytovorans. The sequence goes on along the minus strand of CP119309.1, from coordinate 1,364,399 downwards.
GGTCGCGCCTGTTCCGAACACCTGAGATCACCCCCGACGTTCTGCTGGCCTCGGCCTGCCTGCCGCATCTGTTTCAGGCGGTCGAGATCGAGGGCGAGCCCTACTGGGACGGCGGCTATCTGGCCAATCCGGCGCTGTGGCCGCTGTTCTACGCCGACACGCCGGACGACCTCCTGCTGCTGCCGCTGAACCCCTTCGTCCGCGACGATGCCCCGCGTGAGGCAGGCGAGATCATGGATCGGCTGAACGAGATCCTGTTTAATGCGCCGCTGGTGGCCGAACTGCGCGCCGTCGCCTTCGTTCAGGACCTGATCGCCGAGGGCAGGCTCAGCCGCAACGAGGACCGCCATCGCGCCGTCCGCATGCACGCCATCGAGGCCGACGACTGGCTGGGCAGTCTGTCGCTGTCGACCAAGTTCGACACCGAATGGAGCTTCCTCAACGACCTGAAGTCGCGCGGACGGCAAGCGGCGGAGCAATGGTTGGAAACCTGCGCGCCTCAGGTCGGCCAGGCCTCAAGCGTCGATCTGAAGGCCCGTTTCCTTTAGGCGAAGAAGCTGCGGTCTGCGCACTGTCGCGGCTCCGCTATCGCAACGCCGTGCGCCAATCCCTGATAAAACCCGGCGTCGCGAGCCCCCACGGCCAAATGGCTCGCCTGAGCGACCGGTCGCGTCACACTGCAGACCTTCAGACGGTCTTTGACAAACCCGCTCGCCGCCGTCCGCATCAGGACCCCGGCTCCCGCCCCACGCCCAGCCGCCTCGCTTAACAGCCCGGCGCGCTGCGGCTGCGCCCTCCGCTCATTGCACCAATTGGACTGTTTTTTTCTTAGCGCAGTGCAACGGCGATCAGCCGACGAAGCCCGCCGCGCGTCGCAGTCGATCATTGATCGCCTCGCCCAACCCCGTCGCCGGGATCGGCGACACGGCGATGCCGGCGGGCTTGGTGCGGTCGGCTTCACGCAGCAGGCGGAACAGATTGGCCGCCGCCTCGCGCAGATCGCCGGTCGGGCTCAGGCTCCAGCGCGGCTCGCCGACGGCGGGGCCAAAGCCCAGCAGGATTTCGCCTTCCTTTGCCGCCTCGGCCTCGATCCGCACCGGGGCGTCGGGGGCGTAATGCAGGGCCAGTCGGCCGGGCGAGCGATGCCCCTGCCCGTTCTCGGCCAGCGGCCCGACCACGGCCTCCAACTCCTCGCGCGTCACCGAACCGGGACGCAGCAGGGCCACCTGACCGTCCAGCACGGACACGACGGTGCTCTCGACACCGACCGCGCACGGCCCGCCGTCCACGGCGGCGCCGACCGCATGGCCGGTCTCCTCCAGCGCGTCGTCAAACGTCGTCGGACTGGGGCGGCCCGAACGGTTGGCCGAAGGCGCGACGACCGCCCCGCCAAAGGCCGCGATCACCGCCCTGGCGCGCGGATGCCCTGGCACCCGCACAGCCACGCTGTCCAGACCGGCGCGGGCCAGATCGCAGACCCGCTCGCGGTCCCGCACCGGCGCCACGATGGTCAGGGGGCCGGGCCAGAAGGCCTCGGCCAACGCCCGCGCGCGGTCGTCGAACACGGCGATCGTCTCGGCGTCCAGGGCGTTGGCGACGTGCGCGATCAAGGGGTTGAAGCGCGGTCTTCCCTTGGCTTCAAAGATGCGCGCCACCGCTTGCGGGTTCGAGGCGTCAGCCGCCAGCCCATAGACCGTCTCGGTCGGCAGCATGACCAGCCGGCCGGTCTTAAGCGCCTCTGCGGCGATCTCAGGGGTGTCGCCCTTCATGGCCGGCGCGGGATCAGGGGGATCATGCGGTGCAGCACGTTGTCCCGGTTGATGAATTGGTGCTTCAGCGCGCCGCCGACATGCAGGACGATCAGCAGATAGAGCAGCTTGGCCACCATCTCGTGCGTGTCCATAAACTGGCCCGCCGCCTCGCGCCCGCCGCCGATCGGCAGCAGGGGCCACTGGAACAGGCCGAACCAGCTGATGTCGCGCCCGGCGGCCGACGACGCCAGCCACCCGGTCAGCGGCATGATCAGCAGGACGGCGTAGAAGGCGATTTGTGTCCCGCGCGACAGAATCCGCTCCCACCTCGGCGTCTCCGGCGGCAGGGCGATCAACGGGTTGGCCAGTCGCCACCCCAGCCGCGCCAGCGTCAGCACCAGAATCGTCACCCCCACGGCCTTGTGGGTCTGGGTGAACTCTCGCGATAGCGCGCCTTCGGTCGCGTCGTGGGCCATGATCAACAGGATTTGCGCCACCACGGCCAAGGCGATGACCCAGTGCAGGATCAACGACACGGTCGAATAGCGGTTTCGAGGCTCGGCCAAGGTCTTTCCTTCCGCGACGGCACTGGGGCAGAGATTGCCGCGAACCACGACCAAAGTCCAAGCACCCTTGCATCATCGCCGCCCTCGGCGTCAGAAGCATGTTGAAGATTCTGGAGACCGCCATGAGCTACCGCGCCCCCGTCCGTGACCTCGCCTTCGCCCTGGAGGCCGTCGCCGGCATTGATCAGGTCGCCGCCACGGGCGCCTTTCCCGACTATGACGCCGACGTCATGGGCGCGGTGCTGGAAGCCGCCGGTCAATTCTCGGAACAGGTCCTGGCCCCGCTGAACCGCCCGGGCGACCTGGCCGGCGCCAAGTATGCGGACGGCGCCGTCACCGCCGCCCCCGGTTTCGCCGAGGCCTACAAGCAGTTCGCCGAAGGCGGCTGGACCAGCCTGACCGCCTCGGTCGAGGCCGGCGGCCAGGCCCTGCCCAAGGCGCTGGAACTGGCGGCCTATGAAACCGTCCACGCCGCCAACATGGCCTTCGGCCTCTGCCCCATGCTTTCCCTGGCCTCGATCGAGGCGCTGGAAGCGGTCGGCACGGAACACCAGCGGACGACCTATCTGCCCAAGCTGGTCTCGGGCGAATGGACCGGGGCCATGGTCCTGACCGAGCCGCACGCCGGCTCCGATCTGGGCGCTCTGACCACCACGGCCACCCCGAACGGCGACGGCACCTATGCCCTGAACGGCCAGAAGATCTTCATCACCTGGGGCGACCACGACGCCACGGACAACATTGTCCACCTGGTGCTGGCCCGCCTGCCCGACGCCCCTGCCGGCCCCAAGGGCATCAGCCTGTTCCTGACGCCCAAGTTCGCGGTCAACGCCGACGGCTCGCTGGGCGAACGCAACGCCTTCCACCCGGTCGGGGTCGAGCACAAGCTGGGCATCCACGCCTCGCCCACCTGCGTCATGGCCTATGAGGGCGCCCGCGCCGAACTGGTCGGCCGTCCGAACGAGGGCCTGGCCCATATGTTCGTGATGATGAACGCCGCCCGCCTGGCCGTCGGTGTCGAGGGCGTCGGCATCGCCGAGCGCGCCTATCAGCACGCCCTCGCCTATGCCCTGGACCGCCGTCAGGGCCGCAGCGTCTGGACCGGCGAGAAGAACGCCCCGATCTTTGACCACCCCGACGTGCGCCGCACCCTGGGCGTCATGAAGGCCAAGATCGCCGCCGCCCGCGCCATCTGCCTGTCCACCGGCGTCGCCGCCGACCTGGCCAAGCACGCCGCCACCGAGGCCGACCGCAAGCTGTGGAAGGGCCGCGAGGACCTGTTCACCCCCATCGCCAAGGCCTGGTCCACCGACATCGGCTGCGAGGTCGCCTCGCTGGGCGTTCAGGTCCACGGCGGCATGGGCTTCATCGAGGAAACCGGCGCGGCCCAATACTATCGCGACGCCCGCATCAGCCCGATCTACGAGGGCACCAACGGCATTCAGGCCATGGATCTGGTCGGCCGCAAGCTGTCGATGGACGGCGGCCAGTCGGCCCACGCCCTGATCGCTGACATGAAGGCGACCCTGGTCGAGATTGACCGCCTCTATGTCGGCAAGCCGGTCGAGCGCTTCGCCACGGCCATCGAGGCCGTCGAGGACGCCACCCTTTGGCTGCTGGACCGCAAGGCCGCCGCTGATGGCGCCGCCGACGTCCTGGCCGGCGCCGACGCCTATCTGAAGCTGATGGGCGACGTGGTCGGCGGCTGGATGCTAGCCAAGGGCGCCCTGGCCGCGAAGGCGCGTCTGGACGCCGGCGCTGGCGATCCCGTCTGGCTGCAAGGCAAGCTGGACCTGTATGAATTCTACGCCGCCAACGTCCTGGGCCACGCCTCCAGCCGCCTGGCCGCCGTGGGTCAGGGCGGTGAGCTGCTGCAGGGCCTGAGCGTGGAAGCACTGGCGGGTTGACGAATATCGACGGTATGGGAGGCTTCAGCTTGAAGGAGCCTTCATGCCGTTGATCACCGCCTTGCTGTTGAGCCTCGCCGTGTCGGGCGAGGACCCGGAAGTGGTCAACGCCACCTGGGTCACCGCGCCCGTCGCCCGTCCAGAGGACTATCCGCGCTTTGCCCGCATCGTCAGGGCCGAGGGCCATGTCACCGTGCAATGCGACGCCCTGCCGACGGGCGCCCTGTCGGCCTGCACGGCCATGTCGGAGAAGCCAGCGGATCTGGGATTCGGAGACGAGGCCGTGCGTGTGGTCCAGCGCGGCCTCGCCGCTCCACGCACCGTGGACGGAACCCCGGTGACCAGCCGCATCCAGACGCGCATTCCGTTTCGCATCTCCTCGGAGCCGTCCCCGCCGCCCGGCCCCTGGACGGGCCCCCAGCCCACCGCTGGGCAAAGGGAGTCTGCACGGCGCTGGGCTGTGCGGGCGGTCTCACGAATGCCTCGCCTCGCCCGCTTTGGGCTGGAAGATCTGCCGAGTGATCGTCGAGCCGTCGTGACGGCATGGATCACCGAACTGTATCCTGATCGTCAGAAGACCCAGGAGATATTCACCGTCGCCGCCGCACGCCTGCTGGCCGAGATCGGCCTTCCCGAGATGCCGCCGACCCGTCCGCTCGATGAGGCAACCTGGAACAGGCGCTTCGCGGCGGCGAGCGCAGACCAATTCGATGGCGCCGCCGCCGATGCGGAGCTTCGCCGCCGCTACTGCGCCCGCTACGAGTGTGGGCCCTCGCGCTAGGGACTTGGCGCGTCCAGCAGGGCAATCGCCTCGCGGACATATTGGGCATGGGCGACGACGCCCAGTTCCAGCCCCTCGCCGCCGCCCTGGACCTCCTGCACCAGAACGCCGGCGATATAGGGGTGATCCGGGCTCGGTCCGCCGGGCAGGCGATCAACCGCAGGCGTCCAGAAGACCGGCCCGCCCGAGTTGCCTTGCGACACCGCGAAATCCAGCAGGAAGATCGGGAAGTGGCGGATCGGCGTCAGCGGCCAGGAACTGATCCGGCCCAGGCGCAGGATGGGGAAGCCCGCCTTGTTGGCCGACAGGCCGTGGGGATAGCCCAGGGCCATCAGTTCGTCGCCCGGCCCGACGCGCCAGCGGTCGAAGGTGGTCTCATCCGCCAGCCAGCCCAGCGGGATCGCCGCCTGGGCGAAGGCGGAGGGCGCGGTGATCTCCATCACCGCCACGTCCCGCTCGGGATGCTGGGTCCACAGCGGCGTCCCGTCAGCGTCGCGGATGGTCAGGTTTGCGGGCGTGAACTTCCAGGCGCCGTCGGCTTCGGCCGTGCGCCATCCGATGCGGGCCTCCGCCGCCGGCATGACGTTCAGCACATGGGCGGCGGTGACCAGAACCACGCGCGGCGAACCGTCGGGGCGAGGCGCGGAGATCAGGAAGCCTGTGCCGACCTTCCTCGTGCTCTGGTCCAGAGGCTGGTCGATCTGCACTGTGGCGTTGATCAGGCCGACGGTGAGGTCCCAAGGGGCGGGCGCGACGGCGGCGGGCGGTGCGGGCGGAACATCCTGAGAGATCATGTCGCCATTTGACGCCGCCCGTCGGCGGGCACAAGGTCCGCCCGAACCATTGGGGAGCCTATTGATGAATCGCCGCGAACTGATCGCCTCGACCGCCGCCGCCGGCCTCGCCGCCGCCTCCCCTGCCCTCGCCCGTTCGACTACCGGAGCCTCGATGTCCCTGCCCCAACCGCCCGTCGCCAAGAAGGTCCCCGTCCGCATCGAGCAGTTGGGCCGTGTCCGCACCGACGACTATCAGTGGATGAAGGACGACAACTGGCAGGCCGTGCTGCGCGATCCGTCGCTGATCAAGGCCGACGTCAAGGAACACCTGACCGCCGAGAACGCCTATCGCGAGGCCGTCATGGCCTCGACCCTGCCGCTGCAGGCGGCGATGTTCGAAGAGATGAAGGGCCGCATCAAGGAGGACGACAGCTCCGTCCCCGCCGCCGACGGCGCCTGGGAGTATTTCACCGAGTACCGCACCGGCGAGCAGCACCCGCGCTATATGCGGGTCGAGCGCCAGGGGACCTGGATGGTCGACGGCCAGCCCGTGACCAAGACCTTCATCAAGGCCCCGACGCCTCAGCTCCTGCTGGACTGCAACGCCCTGGCCGAGGGCAAGGCCTATTCGGAAGTTTCGGCGACCGAGCACAGCCCCGACCACGCCCTGTTCGCCTATGCCGAGGACGCCCAAGGCTCCGAGGTCTTCAAGATCTACGTCAAGGACCTGGCCACAGGCGAGGTCCTGCCCAACCCCATCGAATCGGCGACCGAGAACTTCACCTTCTCGCCCGACAGCCAGTGGATCTTCTGGACCAACCGCGACGACAACGGCCGCCCGGACAAGATCTTCCGTCGCCCGGCGCGCGGCGGCGAGACCACCCTGGTCTATGAGGAAACCGACGACGGCATGTTCCAGAGCGTCAGCCGCACCTCGGATGACGCCTTCATCGTCATCGGCATCGGCAACCAGGAAACCTCGGAAGGCCGCATCATTCCGGGCGCGACGCCCACGGCGACGCCGGTCGTGGTCGAGCCGCGTTATGAGGGCCGCCTCTATGATCTGGACCACTGGGGCGACCGCTGGGTGATCCGCACCAACGCCGACGAGGCCATCGACTTCAAGGTGGTCGAGGCCCCGACCGACGCCCCGGCCAAGGCCAACTGGAAGGACCTGATCCCGCACACGCCAGGCCGCTTCATCGAGGGCGTGGCCATGGTGAAGGACTATCTGGGCCGTCAGGAGCGCGCCGACGCCAATACGAAGATCGTCATCCGCGACCGCGCCGGCGCCGAGCACGAGATCGCCGTGGACGAGCCCGCCTACGCCCTGTCGCTGGGCGGGGCGTCGGAGTTCGACACCACGGTCATGCGCTATGGCTACAACTCGCCGTCCACGCCGACCTCGACCTATGACTACGACCTGAAGACGCGCGAGCGGACTCTGCGCAAGGTTCAGGAAGTGCCCTCGGGCCACAATCCGGCGGACTATGTGGTCGAGCGTCTGAACGCCCCGGCCTCGGACGGCCAGCTGGTGCCGGTGACGGTGCTGCGCCGCAAGGACACGCCGGTCGACGGCTCGGCGCCGCTTCTGCTCTACGGCTACGGCTCCTACGGCATCCCCATGCCGGCCAGCTTCTCGACCAACCGGCTGTCGCTGGTGGATCGCGGCTTCATCTATGCCATCGCCCATATTCGCGGCGGTTCGGACAAGGGCTGGGGCTGGTTCCTGGACGCCCGGCGGATGACCAAGAAGAACACCTTCACCGACTTCATCGCCTGCGCCGAACACCTGATCGACCGGAACTACGCCACGGCGGGCAAGATCGTCGCCCAGGGCGGGTCGGCCGGCGGTCTGCTGATGGGGGCCGTCACCAATATGCGCCCCGACCTGTGGGCCGGGGTGATCGGCAGCGTGCCCTTCGTCGACGTCATCAACACCATGTCGGACACCAGCCTGCCGCTGACCCCGCCCGAGTGGCCCGAGTGGGGCAACCCGATCGAGGACGCCGCCGCCTACGACTATATGTACAGCTACAGCCCCTATGATCAGGTCGAGGCCAAGCCCTATCCGGCGGTGCTGGCGACCGGCGGCCTGTCCGACCCGCGCGTCACCTACTGGGAGCCGGAAAAGTGGGTGGCCAAGCTGCGGCCCGCGACCACCTCGGGCAATCCGGTCCTGCTGAAGATCAACATGACGGCGGGCCATTTCAGTTCGTCGGGCCGCTTCGACTATCTGAAGGATGTCGCCCACGACTACGCCTTCGCCGTCTGGGCCGTCGACAAGGGCTGGCTGAAGGCGTGATCATCCGAGCGACCACGGACGCCGACCTGATGGCCATCACGGCCATCTACGCCGACAGCGTGCTGAACGGCACGGGGACGTTCGAGCTGGACGTCCCCACGGTCGAGGAAATGCGGGCGCGCCTGGCCGCGCCCGCAGCGCTCGGCCTGCCCGTCCTGACCGCCGAGATCGATGGGCAGGTCGCGGGCTATGCCTATGCCGGGCCCTACCGCCTGCGCGCCGCCTATCGCTTCCTGGTCGAGGACTCGATCTATGTGGCCGAGGCGTTTCGCGGGCGCGGGGTCGGCAAGGCCCTGTTGGAGGCCCTGCTGAGCGCCTGTGAGGCCCTGGGAATGCGTCAGATGGTGGCGGTGATCGGCGACAGCGCCAACGCCGGCTCCATCGCCCTGCACGCCGCCGCAGGCTTTGAACACGTCGGCGTCTTCCATGCCGCGGGATGGAAGTTCGACGCCTGGCGCGACGTGGTCTTCATGCAGAAGGCGCTGGGCCTGGGTGCGACCGTCGCGCCGGACGCCAACGGTCTGGATTGCGGACACTAGAAGCTGAATTTTCAGCTATTTTTGGCGTTTCTCGACATTGCGCTTGACCGCATCGTGAGACGCCCTTATTCGCCCTCTTCTCCTCCTCGCGGAGGGGAATGCGGGTGTAGCTCAGTTGGTTAGAGTGCCGGCCTGTCACGCCGGAGGTCGCGGGTTCGAGTCCCGTCACTCGCGCCATTTTCTTCAGCGAAGAGAATGGCGCGCCCCGCCCATCACCAAGAACGTCCCCTCTAATTTTATCCTGACCATCAGGCCGTTCGCTTGCGCGTTCTTGCGCCCCGAAATCGCGCCCCGCTGGACCGTGCGCGACCTTTTTCGGCAGGCCGAACGTTCGGCGCTTGACCGCATCGTGAGACGCCCTTATTCGCCCTCTTCTCCTCCTCGCGGAGGGGAATGCGGGTGTAGCTCAGTTGGTTAGAGTGCCGGCCTGTCACGCCGGAGGTCGCGGGTTCGAGTCCCGTCACTCGCGCCATTTTCTTCAGCGAAGAGAATGGCGCGCCCCGCCCATCAAGAGCCTGTAGTTCCTCAAAAATAGAGACCAGACGCCAAGCTTGGCCTTGAGGCTGAGTCTGTATTTCGTGCTGGTCAGAGCCCCTGTGGGGCGGCGCGATTGCACCCTTGTCAGAAAAAAAACAGTGCAAATCGTGCAATGGGCGTCGCTCGCAGCCGCCCTTGCAGCCGCCCTGGGAGCCACTCTTGCAGACGGGCTCGCTGAGCCTCGGTGGAGGCCACGACCCTAAACGGGCGATGGCGGCCAGGAATGTCAAAGACAGCCTCTAGTGTGATCCCGCTTTAGCCTCAGGCGAGCCGATCTGATCGAAGACACCGCAATCCTGGGATTTTACCGGGATTGGCGCAGCCGGTTGTGAAAGCCGGCCCTGCATGGCGTGGGGCACGGGCGGAATGAACGCGCAGGGACGCTCAAGAAAAAAGGGGGAGAGCTTTCGCCCTCCCCCCTCTTTGTTCCTGCTCGCCGGCCAATCAACTGACCGGTTTGACGTTGTCGTCCGAGTTGCGGTCGATCCAGCGGTTGTAGGGGTCGATCCCTGCAAAGGCCGGCTTCTTGTCCGTGACGAAGCGGAAGACCTGGGTTCCGCTGCGCAGGGGCCGACGCTCCATCAGCATGACCGACCTCTGGTCGAACACCCCCTTGCCCGGCTCGGCCGAGAACAGGCCGACGTCGAAGGTTTCGTTCAACGGGGCCTCCGTCTCCTCGCCCTTGCCGTCGGCGTAGAGCTTGCGGGCCTCGACCGTCAGGGCGACGTCCCACTTGCCGTCGGCGCGCTGGGTCGCCGTGACCGACTTGGCCTTCACGTCATACAGGGTGATCTTTTCGAACAGGTCGGTGATCAGGGCCTGCTTGTCCGCCGGGGCCTCGGCGCGCAGCGCCGCAACCAGGTCCAGCGAGCGCGGATAGGGCGCGGACTTGAAGGCGTACTGCGCCAGCACCCGACGCAGGGCGCGATTGACCGCCTCCTCGCCGATCTGATCGCGCAGCAGATACAGGACCAGGCCGCCCTTCTGATAGTGGATGTACTGCTGGTTCTCGACCCGCATCAGCGGCATCTCTTCCAGCCGCTCCATGCCGCGCGAGCGCAGGTAGCGGTCCAGCTCATACTTGAGGAAGCGACGGATCTTGTCGGGTCCGTAGAGCTTCTCCATCACCATCAGCGCCGAGTATTGCGCCAGGGATTCCGACAGCAGGGTCGATCCCTGCTGGTTCGATCCGACCACCTGGTGGGCCCACCACTGGTGGCCGACTTCGTGGGCGGTGACATAGGTGACGTAGTCGATCTTCTCCTCGTCGCTGAGGTCAGCGATGAAGCCCAGCCCTTCCGAGTAGGGCATGGTGTTGGCGAAGGCCTGAGCATAGGTGGCGTAGGCGGGGAACTCGATGATCCGGGCCTGACGGAACTGATACGGGCTGAAGGCCGTGCCGTAGTAGTCCAGCGCCGACTTCATGCCGTTCAGCATCCGCTCGACGTTCCGCTCGTGGCCCTTCTGATAATAGACGGCCAGTTCGATGGGGCCGTGCTGCTGCTTGGCCACCTGGTAGTCCGCTGACTGCACCGAGAAGAAGTTCAGCACAGGGGCCTCGGTGACGAAGCGGGCCGTGCGGCGGCCGTCCCTGGTTACGTCCGACACCTTGTAGCCCGGCGCGATCGGGGTCTGATCGGCCACCGTGGTCACGGTGATGTCGGCATTGACCCAGTCGGCGCCGATGTAGTTGTGGCCGCGCGCGCTTTCGTCCTCCAGCTTGGCCATGCGCAGTTCGGGCGGCAGGCCGTACTTGCGGCGCTTGGCCCGGTCGGACAGCAGGCCGTCGCGGCCCATGCCGATGGTCAGGCCGAACTCGCCATTGCTGACGAAGCTGCCGTTGTCGACGATCCGCGTCGTGTCGCCGCTGTTCTTGAAGCCGCGCTGCTCCAGCACCGTTTCAAAGGCGACGGTGCGCTTCTCGCCCGGCTGCATCGGCGTGGCGAAACGATAGATGCGATACTCGAACTCGGGCCACGCCTTGGCCAGGGTCGCGCCCTGAACCTCGATCTTCTCGATCTTCAGGCCGTGGTTCCAGCGCAGGTGCACCTCGTTCAGCGGCGCCGCCGTGCGGTTCTCGATGACATAGGTCCCCTTGGTCGTCAGGCGCGGCTGGTGCGGATAGAGGTCCAGGTCCAGCTTGACGTCGGTGATCGCGGGCTGAGGCGTCTTCTCGTACTTCAGCAGGGTCTTCTCATAGTCCGCCAGCAACTGCTCGCGCTGATCGCGGGTGCGATACTCGTTCCAGACGTTGGTGTTGACGTAGGCGTAGACGCCCAGGGCCACGAAGGCGGTCAGGGCGACGCCGCCGACCACGCCCGCCGGTCCCATCAGGCGACGCGGCAGACGCTTGAGGCGCGGCATGAAGCGCGTCTCCGCGCCGCGACGCCACAGGCCATAGGCGATGACCAGCAGGACGATGGCGAAGGCCGACCAATAGGCCTGCATCCAGCCGGCGTATCCGGCGAACTTGCCCAGACCGTTCATGTCCGACAGCGGCATCCCCGTCCCCGCGCCATAGCGATAGAGGACGTGGTCAAAGCCCATGTTGGACAGGACGATGGTCGAGATCAGATAGACCACCATGACGGCCCAGCCGACAAACTTGTTGGGCGACAGCGACTGGACAAAGATGGCCAGCACCGCCGTCAGAGCGAAGCTGATCGACTGGGGCACGACATACCAGAACAGGTATTTGCCGATCTCATAGTTGGTGTAGCCCTTGATCGTCTGCACGATCATCCCGGCCAGCGAGGCGGCCAGCAGGGTCGAGACCAGGACCAGGATCAGGGCCAGGGTCTTGGGCAGCAGGAAGGTCCAGTCGGGCGTCGCCGTGGAATCGATGATCTCATGCGTGCGGCGCTCGCGGTCGCGCCAGACCAGTTCGCCCGAATAATAGATCGAGATGATCATCACGATCAGGCCGAACGAGCCGCCCAGGGTCTCGATCACGACCCGCGTCACCGGCAGGACCGGCGCGCCGTAGATCTCGCCCGCGAACAGCAGGACGGCGACGCCGAAGGCGAAGCCCAGCGCCAGCATGACGCCATAGGCCGGGCTCTTGAACACGGACTTCATCTCGAAGGCGGTGCGCGAGACGAGCTGGGTCCAGCCGGCCTTGAAGCCATAGGTCGGCGCGGCCAGCGGCGCGATGGGCGCCGTGGCATCCGGCGCGGCCTCGGCCAGGGCCTTCAGCTTCTCCTGCTTGCGCAGCTTCGATCCGCGCGGAGACGGGCGATAGAGGGGATAGGCGACGGCCAGGAAGGCCAGGCTGATCCCCAGCCACAGCAGCTTGTTGCCCAGCAGGATGCCGGTCAGCGGCGCGTTGAGCGTGTTCCGCTCTGCCGCCGTCCAGTATTTGGTCGCCAGACCATAGGCGCCGGCGCCGAAAGGCTCCAGCCAGGCCACCAGGGTCTCCAGCTCCGGCTTGGAGCCGAACACTGTGGTCGTGGTCATGTAGAGGATGAAGACCCCGACGACGCCGACATAGGTGGCCATCATCGAGCGCGTCACCGTCGCCAGGGTGAAGAAGACCGCCGAGCTGAACAGCAGCCCCGGCAGGCCCATGACGACGAAGCCATAGAGGTAGTCCAGTGGACGGAAGGGCCCGACCGTCTCCTTGTCCACCCACGGCATCAGGGTGCCGATCAGGATGCCGAGCGCGACGCTCAGGAAGGCCAGGCCCACCACGGCGAAGGCGCCGAGGAAGCGACCATAGAGGTAGTCAAACTTCGACAACCGGCTGGCCTGGATCATGGGGCCAAAGCCGGTCGTGGCGTCACGCACCACGACGTTGGCGACAATGGCCGTCGTCGCCAGCATGAAGAAGAGGTTGAAGGCCAGATGGGCCTGCGCGATCGCATAGGGCGCGTTTTTCAGGACGTTGCCGCCCGTGCCCAGGCTGACGTTCGGACTGGCGACCAGACCGAAGCTCAGCAGGAAGAAGAGGATGGAAATGACCCAGAAGGCGGGCTGGCGAAGCTGATAGCGGAACTCGAAGGCCGCGACTTTCCCGAACATGATCCGGGCCTCAGGCGGCTTGAGCGGCGGGACGGCGCGAGGCGGCCAGGGTCGAGAAATAGACATCCTCCAGACCGCCCGAGGCCGGCTCGAAGCCCTCGCCCGGCTGGGCGTCGGCCAGGACGTGGATCACGGTCTGACCGGCGAACAGGCGCGTGGAGATGACCTCGAAACGGGCGCGGTGTTCCGGCAGCGCCTCCTTGGCGATGGCCTTCTTCCACACGCGACCGGACATCTGCTTCATCAGCTCCAGCGGCGCGCCTTCCAGCTGGATCTTGCCGCCCGCCAGCACCGCCATGCGCGGGCACAGGTCGGCCACGTCCTCGACGATGTGGGTCGACAGGATGACCACCACGTTCTCGCCGATCTCGGCCAGCAGGTTGAGGAAGCGGTTACGCTCCTCCGGGTCCAGACCGGCGGTGGGCTCATCGACGATAATCAGGCGCGGATTGCCGATCAGGGCCTGGGCGATGCCGAAACGCTGGCGCATCCCGCCCGAGAAGCCGGCCAGGGCCTTGTTGCGCACGCTCCACAGATTGACCTGGTTCAGCAGGGCCTCGACCGTCTGCTTGCGGTCCTTGCCGTCGGCGATGCCCTTCAGCACCGCCATGTGGTCCAGCATGTCGTAGGCCGAGACGCGCGGATAGACGCCGAAGTCCTGGGGCAGATATCCCAGGGTGCGGCGCAGCAGTTCCGGCTGGCGGATCACGTCGATGTCGCCGAAACGGATCTCGCCCGAGGTCGGGGTCTGCAGGGTGGCGATCGTGCGCATCAGCGTCGACTTGCCCGCGCCGTTCGGCCCCAGCAGGCCGAACATCCCGGTCGGGATCGTCAGGCTGACGTCGTCCAGAGCCCGTGTCCCGTTGCCGTAGACATGGACCAGATTGTTGATGGTCAGCATTGAGCGCCCCCGCGTGTAAAAGGTGCTTTACGCTGACGGATTCAACGCCTGCTCTTCAAGTTACAAATCGGACAGGAAAGCCCGATCAGAGGTCGTCCACGCGCTGCTCCGCCGCCTGCACCTCGGCCTTCATCCAGCGGACGAAGGCGCGGGCGGGTTCGGACACGCCGCTGCGTCGGGTCAGGACGTGGTAGGCCATCTCGGTCGAAAGCGCCCCGTCGGCGAAGGGCGACACCAGCCGCCCCGACGCCAGATCCTCGGCCACGAAGGCATAGGGCGCCAGGGCCACGCCCTGACCGTGGGCGGCGGCTTCGATGGCCAGCGCCGTCTGATCGAAGCGCGGTCCGGCGGTGGCGTCGACGCCGTCCACGCCTCGCGCCTTCAACCATGAGGCCCAGTCGGGACGCGGCTCTTCCAGCTCACCAGCGCGCAGGTGGATCAGGACGTGCTGCGCCAGATCGGCCGGGCGCTTCAGCGCCTTGGGCCCCGTCAGCAGGGCCGGGCTGCACACCGGAGTGACATCCGCCGACAAAAGACGCTCGGACCGCACGCCAGAATAGTCGCCGCGACCGTAGCGGACGGCCACATCCACCCGTCCGCCGCCGACGTCGGCCAGCCGCATGTCCGCCGACATCCACACCTCGACCTCGGGGTGGGCCGCCGCGAACCGGGCGATGCGCGGGGCCAGCCATTTGGCGGCGAAGGACGGCGGGACGCTGACCGCCAGGGCATGACGACGGTCCGGGCGATACAGCAGGTCCCCTGCCCGCTTCAGATAATCGAAGCCGTCGTGCAGAAGCGGATAGAGTTCCGCCCCCAGATCGGTCAGGGCGATCTGGCGCCCCTCGCGGTGGAACAGGGGCGCGCCCGCGTGCTGCTCCAGAATGCGGATCTGCTGACTGATGGCGCCGGGCGTGACCGAAAGCTCCTCGGCGGCGCGGGTAATGTTCAGACGGCGGGCGGCGGCCTCGAACGCCTTGAGCGCGTTCAGCGGCGGAATGCGGCTGTCGACGGCGACGTCCTTCTTGCCGCTCATCAGGCGAGCCAGTCCGGGGTCGGCAGGCCGCGCGCGGTCAGGAAGGCGGGGTCATAGACCTTGCTGGCGTAGCGCTGACCGGAGTCGCACAGGACGGTGACGATGGTCTTGCCCGGTCCCATATCGCGCGCCATGCGGATGGCCCCGGCGATATTGACCCCGCTGGACGGGCCCAGCGACAGGCCCTCATGCTTCACCAGGTCGAACAGGATGGGCAGGAACTCGGCGTCCTCGATCCGGTAGGGGTGATCGACCGCCAGCCCGTCCAGATTGCCGGTGATGCGGTTGACGCCAATGCCCTCGGTGATCGAGGAGCCCTCGCCGGCCAGCTTGCCCTCGGTGAACCAGCTGTAGAGGGCGGCGCCCGGCACGTCGGCCAGACCGATGGCGACCTCGGGCTTCTGTTCACGCAGGTAGGCGGCGCAACCCGCCAGCGTCCCGCCCGAACCGACGGCGCAGATGAAGCCGTCGATGGCGCCGTCGGTCTGTTTCCAGATTTCCGGGGCGGTGCCTTCGTAGTGGGCTTCGCGATTGGCCAGGTTGTCGAACTGATCGGCGTAGAAGGCGCCGTTCGGCTCGCTCTCGTTCAGTTCCTCGGCCAGACGGCGGGAATAGGCGACGAAGTGGTTGGGGCTGGCGAAGGGCGCCGGATCGACCTCGATCAGGCGCGCGCCGTGCAGGCGAACCGCCCGCTTCTTCTCATCCGTCTGACTGCGCGGCATGACGATGACGACGGGGTGGCCCAGAGCCGCGCCGACCAGGGCCAGACCGATGCCGGTATTGCCCGCCGTGCCCTCGACGATGACGCCGCCGGGCTTGAGCGCGCCCGAGGCCCGCGCCTTGCGAATGATGCTGAGCGCCGCGCGATCCTTGATCGAGCCGCCGACGTTCATGAACTCGGCCTTGCCGAGGATTTCACAGCCTGTCAGCTCCGACGCGCGCTTGAGGCGCACCAGAGGCGTGTTGCCGATCAGGCCGAGAACATCAGGCGCGACGATCATGGAAAATCCGAACTGGGAGAAGACGCAGTTCTCTTAGCCACAGTTCAGATTTTCTAACAACCGGATCAGATGTGGATGACGCGTCCGTAGGCGTCCAGAGCCGCCTCGTGCATGGCTTCGGACATGGTCGGGTGCGGATAGACGATGCCGTGGATGTCTTCCTCGGTCGCTTCCATGGTGATGGCGGTGACGTAGCCCTGGATCATTTCCGTGACTTCGTGGCCGATCATGTGGGCGCCGATCAGGGCGCCGGTCTGGGCGTCGAAGATGACCTTGACGAAGCCGTCGACCTCGCCCGCGGCCACGGCCTTGCCGTTCACGCGGAACGGGAAGCGGCCGATCTTGACCTCGCGCTTGTCGGCGCGTGCGCCCTGTTCGGTGACGCCGACCGAGGCGACCTGCGGCTGGGCGTAGGTGCAGCCGGCGATGGGCGAATGGACGTTCGGCGTCTTGTAGGCGGCGATGTGCTCGGCGGCGTGGATGCCTTCGTGCGAGGCCTTGTGCGCCAGCCAGGGTGCGCCGGCGCAGTCGCCGATGGCGTAGAGACCCTTGACGTTGGTCTGGCAGTGGCTGTCGGTCTTGATGTGGCCGCGGTCCAGCTCGACGCCCAGCGCCTCCAGACCGATGCCGTCGGTGTTGGCGGTGATGCCGACGGCCGAGATGCAGACCTCGGCCTCCAGGGTTTCGGCCTTGCCGTTCACTTCAACAGCGACCTTCACGCCCTTGGAATCCTTGGTGACTTTCGTGACCTTGGCGCCGACCTTGAACTTGATGCCGCGCTTCTCGAACGACTTCTGCGCGGCCTTGGAGACCTCTTCGTCCTCGACCGGCATGATGCGGTCGACGGCTTCCACCACGGTCACTTCAGCGCCCAGGGCGCGATAGAAGCTGGCGAACTCGATGCCGATGGCGCCCGAGCCGATGACGACGAAGGTCTTGGGCAGCTTCTTGGGCGCCAGGGCGTCGCGGTAGGCCCAAATCTTGTCGCCGTCCGCTTCCAGACCGATCTGCGGCAGGGCGCGGGCGCGGGCCCCGACGGCCAGCATGACGGTCTTGGCCTCGATGGCGCGCGTGCCGCCGGCCTTCAGGGCCACGACGACCTTGGGCGCCACCGCGCCCTTTTCGAGCGTGGCCGATCCCTCGATCACCTCGATCTTGTTCTTCTTCATCAGGAAGCCGATGCCCTTGTTCATCGTCGCCGCGACCCCGCGCGAGCGCTGGATGATGGCGTCGAAGTCAAAGGCGGCGCCCGTCGCCGACAGGCCGTATTCCTTCAGGTGGCTCAGGCTCTCGAACTTCTCGCCCGACTTCAGCAGGGCCTTGGTGGGGATACAGCCCCAGTTCAGGCAGATGCCGCCCAGGTTCTCGCGCTCGACGATGGCGACCTTCAGGCCCAGTTGGCTGGCGCGGATCGCCGCGACGTACCCGCCGGGGCCCGAACCGATGACGACGAGATCGAATTCAGCAGCCATGGTCAGATCAACTTCTCGATGTCGGCCTTGATGGCCTCAGGTTCAGTCTGGGGCGAATAGCGCGCGACGACGCGGCCTTCGCGGTCGGTCAGGAACTTGGTGAAGTTCCACTTGATGGCCTGGGAGCTCAGGAAGCCGCGCTTCTGCTGGGTCAGCCAGGCATAGAGGGGGTGACGGTTCGGCCCGTTGACCTCCACCTTGTCGAACAGGGGGAAGCTGACGTCGAAGCTGGTGGCGCAGAAGGCGGCGATCTCCGCCGCCCTGCCCGGCTCCTGCTGGCCGAACTGGTTACAGGGAAAGCCCAGCACCTCGAACGGCGCGTCGGCGAAGTCGCGGTGCAGCTTCTCCAGCCCGTCATACTGACCGGTGAAGCCGCACTTGGACGCCGTATTGACGATCAGCAGCGCCTGACCGCGATAGCGGTCCAGCGCCACGTCCGTGCCGTCGATGGCGCGGGCGGAGAAGTCATAAACCGAGGTCATGACCCCTCTCCTCCCACTTTTTCAGCACATGATCTCATCCGAAAACCGCTGACACTTTTCGGGATCATGTGACTAGGCCAGCATCGCCACGGGATCTTCGATCAGCGGCTTGAACGCTTGCAGGAAGCGAGCGCCCGTTGCGCCGTCGACCACGCGGTGATCGCAGGTCAGGGTCACGGTCATGACGGTGGCCACGGCCAGTTGCCCGTCCTTGACGACAGCCCGTTGTTCGCCAGCGCCCACGCTCATGATGCAGCCCTGCGGCTCATTGATGATCGAGGTGAACTGCTTGATGCCGAACATGCCCAGGTTGGACACCGAGAAGGTGCCGCCCTGGAACTCTTCCGGCTTCAGCTTGCGTTCGCGCGCGCGCTTGGCCAGGTCCTTGGACTCGGTCGCGATCTGCGCCAGGCCCTTGGTCTCGGCCTTCTTGATGATCGGGGTGATCAGGCCGCCGTCGATCGCCACCGCCATCGAGACGTCGGCGTTGTGGTGCATGGCGATGCCTTCGGGGGTGTAGGAGGCGTTCGCCTCCGGCACGATCTTCAGCGCCAGGGCAGCGGCCTTGATGACGAAGTCATTGACCGAGACCTTGATGCCCTGCGGCTCCAGCATCTTGTTCACCTTCGCGCGGACGGCCATCAGCTGGTCGATCTCGACGTCGATGAAGAGCGGGAAGTGCGGGACGTTCTGGATGCTGTCGACCATGCGACGCGCCACGGCCTTCTTCATCCCGTCCAACGGGATCAGGTCGTAGCTGCCGTCCGGGATGCCCATCTGGGCCAGCGACTGAGCCTGACGCGGGGCGATGCCCGTGGGCGCAGCGGCGGTCGTGGTGGAGGCGGCCGGTTGAGCGGCGCCCTTCGGAGCCCCCTCGACATCGCGCTTGACGATGCGGCCGTGCGGGCCGGTGCCCTTGATCGACTTCAGATCGACGCCGTTCTGGGCGGCGATGCGACGGGCCAGGGGCGAAGAGAAGATGCGCTCGCCGCTGGCCGATTTCGGCGCAGCCGGAGCCGGTGCTGCGGGAGCAGCAGCCTTGGGCGCTTCAGCCTTGGCCGGAGCGGCCTCAACCTTGGGCGCTTCAGCCTTGGCGGCAGGGGCAGGCGCACCCGCGCCGCCCTCATCCTTCAGGCGAGCGATCGGAGTGTTGACCTTCACGCCTTCCGTGCCTTCAGCGACCAGGATGTCGGTGACTTCGCCTTCATCGACGGCCTCGACTTCCATCGTGGCCTTGTCGGTCTCGATCTCGGCGATGACGTCGCCGGCGGAGACGACGTCCCCGACCTTGACGTGCCACTTGGCCAGAACGCCCTCTTCCATCGTCGGAGACAGGGCCGGCATCAGGATGTCGGTCATTGAGCGGACTCCGTGTTCGCAGCCTGTGCCTTGGCGTGGGCTGCGTCCCAGCTGTCGCAGATGGCCTTGAACGCCGTCGCCTGATCAAAGCCGTGATGCTCGGCGTAGGCGTGGGAATAGTGCCAGGCCAGTTCCGCCAGGACGACGCCGATATTGCCGGGCTCAGCCAGAGCCGGGCGGATGTTCATGATAGGGCCGGCGCCGTTCCACCAGACGCGGGCCAGTTCAATCACCTGATCCTCGGGGGCGTTCAGGCCCTCGGGGATCGGCAGGGAACGTTGTTCCAGAGCAGCGGCGTCCATCAGGCCATCACCTGCTTCACGGCGGCGACGATCTTGTCCACGCCCGGCAGCGACAGCACTTCCAGGTTGGCGGCGTAGGGCAGCGGCACGTCTTCCTGGTGCACGCGCAGCGGCGGCGCATCCAGATAGTCGAAGGCGTGTTCGATCACGCGAGCCACGACCTCGGCGCCGACGCCCATCGGGCCCCAGCCTTCTTCGGCCGAAACCAGACGGCTGGTCTTCTTGACGCTTTCGACGATGGTTTCGTGGTCCAGCGGGCGCAGAGTGCGCAGGTCGATGACCTCGGCCTCGATGCCTTCCTCGGCCAGCTTCTCAGCGGCCTGGAGGGCGAAGCCGACCATGCGGGCGTGGGCCGTGATGGTCACGTCCTTGCCTTCGCGACGGACCTTGGCCTTGCCGATCGGCAGGACGTAGTCATCGCCTTCCGGCACGTCGAACTCGGCGCCGTACAGCATTTCGTGTTCGAGGAAGACGACCGGGTTCGGGTCACGGATGGCCGCCTTCAGCAGGCCCTTTGCGTCAGCGGCGTCATAGGGCGCGATGACCTTCAGGCCCGGAATCTGGGCGTACCAGGCCGAGTAGTCCTGGCTGTGCTGGGCGCCAACGCGGCTGGCGGCGCCGTTGGGACCACGGAAGACGATGTCCGCACGGATCTGACCGCCCGACATATAGAGGGTCTTGGCCGCCGAGTTGATGATGTGGTCGATCGCCTGCATGGCGAAGTTGAACGTCATGAACTCGACGATCGGCTTCAGGCCCGCCATGGCGGCGCCGACGCCGAGGCCGGCGAAGCCGTGCTCGGTGATCGGGGTGTCGATGACGCGACGCTCGCCGAACTCCTGCAGCAGGTCGCGGCTGACCTTGTAGGCGCCCTGATACTGGGCGACTTCCTCACCGATCAGGAAGACGCGGTCGTCACGACGCATTTCCTCGGCCATGGCGTCGCGCAGGGCGTCGCGCACGGTCGTCTTGACCAGCTTGGCGTCGGCCGGAATTTCCGGGTCGCGCAGTTCGACCTTGGGCGCAGCCGGAGCCGCAGCAACCGGAGCCGGAGCGGCCTCGGCTTTAGGCGCTTCAGCCTTGGGCGCAGGCGCGGGCGCGCTGTCTTCACCGGCCAGACGCGCGATCGGCGTGTTGACCTTCACGTTCTCGGAGCCTTCCGGCACCAGGATTTCCAGCACTTCGCCTTCATCGACGGCTTCGACTTCCATCGTCGCCTTGTCGGTTTCGATCTCGGCGATCACCTGGCCGGCCGACACGGTGTCGCCTGCCTTGATGTGCCACTTGGTCAGCGTGCCCTCTTCCATCGTGGGGGACAGCGCCGGCATCAGAATGTCGGTCACGGATCAGGCCTCCACGTAGACGTCAGTATAGAGCTCGGACGGATCCGGCTCCGGGCTTTCCTGTGCGAACTGCACGGCTTCGGCGACGATGGCTTTCACCTCGTTGTCGATGGCCTTCAGCTCTTCCTCGGTCGCCTTGGCGGCGGCGAGCAGCATCTTCAGATGGTCGATGGGGTCGCGGGTCTTCTTGACCTCGTCGACCTCTTCCTTGGTGCGGTACTTGGCCGGGTCCGACATGGAGTGGCCGCGATAGCGGTAGGTCTTCACTTCAAGGATGTAGGGACCTTCGCCAGCGCGGGCGCGGGCCACGGCGCGGGCGGTGGCGTCGCGCACGGCCAGGACGTCCATGCCGTCAACCTGCTCGCCCGGAATGCCGAAGCTGGCGCCGCGCATGTAGAGCTCGGTCGTGGACGACGAGCGTTCGATGCTCGTGCCCATGGCGTACTGGTTGTTCTCGATGATGTAGATGGCCGGCAGCTTCCACAGCTGGGCCATGTTGAAGCTCTCGTAGACCTGCCCCTGGTTCGAGGCGCCGTCGCCGAAATAGACGAAGGAGACGCTGTCATCGCCACGGTACTTGCCGGCGAAGGCCAGGCCGGTGCCCAGCGCCACCTGGGCGCCGACGATGCCGTGACCGCCGTAGAAGCCGGTCGCGGTGTCGAACATGTGCATCGAACCGCCCTTGCCCTTGGACGAGCCGCCGATGCGTCCGGTCAGCTCGGCCATGACGGCGTTCGGGTCCATGCCCGCGGCCAGCATATGGCCGTGGTCACGGTAGCCGGTGATGATCTTGTCGTGGCCCTGCTTGACGCTCTCCTGAACGCCCACCGCCACGGCCTCCTGGCCGATGTAGAGGTGGCAGAAGCCGCCAATCAGGCCCATGCCGTAAAGCTGGCCCGCGCGCTCCTCGAAGCGGCGGATGAGGACCATCTCGCGGTAGAAGCGCAGCAGGTCTTCCTTCGAAGCCTGGGGCGTGTTCGGAATCTTGGTGTCGTCCGCGCTGGACGAGGATTTATGAGCGGCGGCTTTCGCCATCCGGCATCTCCCGGCTGCGCCCCCAGTTTCAGGGACTCTTATCGTTACGGAAAGGGGCTTTAGCAGCCTTCGTTCCCGAAACGCAAAGCGCGCTGGTCTGGCTGTAACAATAGTTCAGGAGGTGCGGATCGCGTCAGGGTTGTGCGCGGCCGGACTGCTCAGGCGAACCACGTAGTCGCGGGGATCGGCAAAGCCGAGCACCGCCCTCGCCCGCTCTTCCAGCAGATCCTTCGAGAGACTCTCGGTCCGCAGATAACGCACGCGCACTTCCAGGTCGCGGCGCTGCTCCGTCAGGTGGGCCAACTGGGCCTCGCGCTTGGCGAGAAGCGCATCACGCTCGCCGCCGCTCAGCAGACCGCGCTGCCCGGTCAGGGCCTGAACGCCCAGATAGAGGATCAGAAACAACAGGAAGGCGGACGGAAGATAGGGCTTCATCTGTTCGGGCACGACGGACGCTCCTTCTGAGCGTGAACACAGTTTCCTGATCCTGACTGAAAATGCCTAACGAACCGTAGCTTGGCCGTAATTGCGAACGCCGCCTCCGAGGTTCGGAGACGGCGCTCAGCACTTCTTTGTGAGAAGGCCTATTTCAGCAGCATGCCGTCGCCGAAATAGACGGCCTGGTCGCCCAGCATCTCTTCGATGCGCAGCAATTGGTTGTACTTGGCCGTCCGGTCCGAACGCGCCAGCGAACCGGTCTTGATCTGTCCGCAGTTGGTGGCGACGGCCAGGTCGGCGATGGTCGAGTCCTCGGTTTCACCCGAACGGTGGCTCATCACCGAGGTGTAGCCGGCGCGGTGCGCCATATCGACGGCGTCCAGAGTCTCGGACAGGGTGCCGATCTGGTTGACCTTGATCAGGATGGAGTTGGCCAGGCCTTCGCCGATCCCGGCGGCCAGACGGCGCGGGTTGGTCACGAACAAGTCATCGCCGACCAGCTGAACGCGGTCGCCCAGACGGTCCGTCAGCAGCTTCCAGCCGTCGAAGTCGTCTTCGGCGCAGCCGTCTTCGATCGAGACGATGGGGAAGCGTTCGACCAGATCGGCAAGATAGCCGACCATGCCGTCGGCGTCGAAGGACTTGCCCTCGCCCGTCAGGTTGTACTTGCCGTTCTTGAAGAACTCGGTCGAGGCGACATCGAGGCCCAGGTGGAAGTCCTCGCCGGCAAGGTAGCCGGCGGCCTGACCTGCCTTGGTGATGAAGGCCAGGGCTTCTTCGGCCGAGGCCAGGTTCGGGGCGAAGCCGCCCTCGTCTCCGACGTTGGTGTTGTGGCCGGCATCCTTCAGCGCCTTCTTCAGCGCGTGGAAGATTTCAGCCCCCATGCGCAGGGCGTCCGAGAAGCTGTCGGCGCCGGTCGGCAGGATCATGAACTCCTGAATGTCGATCGGATTGTCGGCGTGGGCGCCGCCGTTGATGATGTTCATCATCGGGGTCGGCAGGACGCGGGCCGAGACGCCGCCGATGTAGCGGTGCAGCGGCAGGTTCGAGCTGAGGGCGCTGGCCTTGGCCGCAGCCAGCGACACCCCCAGGATGGCGTTGGCGCCGAGACGGGCCTTGTTGTCGGTGCCGTCCAGTTCGATCAGAGCCTCGTCCAGACGGCGCTGGTCTTCGGCGTCCATACCGGACAGGGCGTCGAAGATCTCGCCGTTGACGGCGTCGACCGCCTTCTGGACGCCCTTGCCGCCCCACATGTCCATGTCGCCGTCGCGCAGTTCGACGGCTTCGTGCGCGCCGGTCGAGGCGCCCGACGGCACGGCGGCGCGGCCAAAGCTGCCGTCTTCCAGAGTGACGTCCACCTCGACCGTCGGATTGCCCCGGCTGTCGAGAATCTGGCGGGCGACGATGTCGGCGATGTCAGTCATGAGGAAGGCGCTCTGTCAGGAGAAGAAGGTGCGACGGCCGGTTTAGACCAGCCGCCGCCGAATCGCCAACCGGGCGACGCGTCTTCCCTGATTTCGGCGTCAGCTGCAGCCTTCGACGTTCTGAATGCTGGGGCCGCCCGCGTGGATAAAGGCGACCTTGCCGTCCTGACCGATCTCGAACACCAGACCGCGCGCGGTCGGGTCGGTGACATAGGCGCCCTGCAACTGAGGCTTGCCAGGCCAGACGGTGACATAGGCCGAGGGCGCGCCCTCATACTTGTGCGGCGTCACGGTAGCCGCGGCGCCGTAGCGGGCCTTCAACTGCTCGCCGTCATCGCCCACGCCGACGCCGTCCTCGGTCTTGATGGTCGAACCCTTCTTGGCGGTCAGGCGCGTCAGAACACCATTCTCCAGCATGACCAGCACGCCCTCGGGCGCGCGGGCCGGATGGTAGTAGCGACACTCTGCGGGGTTCGCTTCAGCCGCATTGGTAGAAGGCGGTCCCACGGCCGCGTCCACCTCGGCCTGGGTCATGCCGATCTTCAGCGGACCATAGCCCAGCGGCGTCAGGACGGTGGCGGAGGCGGCGTCGGCTGCTGCTGCTGGTGCGGCGGCTTCAGGGGCCGTCGCCTCGGGCGTCTTGGCGGCTTCCGGGGCGTTGCAGGCGGCCAGGGCCAACAGGGCGACGGAACAGAGGACGGTGTTGCGGATCATGTGGAGCGCTCCAGGTTCAGCTTCACGGCACACAACGCACGAAAACGGCGCGCGATGTCATCGCGCGCCGTTAAAATCTATCGTCCGGCCGAAGCCGAGGCCGTAATGAAGACTAGTCTTCCTTCGGCGTGATGACCTGACGGCCGCGATAGGTGCCGGTCTTCAGGTCAATGTGGTGCGGACGCTTCAGCTCGCCCGTGTCCTTGTCTTCGACATAGGAGTTGGCGCCGAGGGCGTCGTGTGCGCGACGCATGTTGCGACGCGAGGGGGATACTTTGCGTTTCGGAACGGCCATGTCCGTCTCAATCTCTAAGTCGGTGCGCCGTGAAGACGCGAAAACATACAGTGGCGGCCCCCCGATAAGAGCCGCCACGCGAGGCCGGGCTTATGCATGAAGACGCTGCCGATTTCAAGGGCGTCCGTCGGATGAGCGTCGATGGATGGCGATAGCCCGATTTTCGTAGGGAATACGGCGGTTTCGCGACCGGATCAGGGGCCGATAGGCCCCGATCCCCAGGCCAGGGCGCCGCGCGGTTCACGATTGGCCGACCAGAGTGATTCGCCGCGCCTTGTCAGACCGAGGCTTTCGTCAGGGTCTCCGCGACCGCTTCGCCGATGGCCAGGGAACTGGTCAGGCCGGGGCTCTCGATGCCGAACAGGGCCATCAGGCCGTCGATGCCGTGATGCTCGCGGCCATGCAGTTGGAAGTCCGGCTGCGGCTCGCCGGGGCCGTGCAGCTTGGGCCGGATGCCGGCGTAGTCGGGCGTCAGCCGCTCGACCGTCACCCCCGGCCAGAAGCGGCGGATATAGCCCGCGAACGCCTCAGCCTTGGCCGGATCGACCGAATAGTCCTCGGTCTCGACATAGGCCAGGTCGGGGCCGAACACCCCCTGCCCACCCAGATCCTTGCGATAGTGGGTGCCCAGCGCCCCTGGAATGGGCGGCGGGTAGATCAGTCGGTTGAACGGCGCCGGGCCCGTCAGACGGAAATAGACGCCCTTGCCGAGGTGACGCGCCGGGATGTCAGTCGCGGGATAGCCGTCAATGGCGGCGGCGACGGTCTGTGCCGACAGGCCGGGGGCCGTGACCAGCAACCGCGTCGTCAGCACCGCCCCGCCCTCCCCCGAATCTGAGCTGCCCGCCGTGATGCGGAAACCGCCGTCAGGCAGCGGCTCGGCGCGCTCGAACGGCGTGGAGAGGACGACTGAGCCGCCTACGTCCTCGATCTCGCCCTGCAGGGCCAGCATATAGCCGTGGCTGTCGAACAGGCCGCTTTCGGGCGACAGGATCGCGGCGTGGGCGTTCAGTTCCGGCTCGAGCGCCCGCGCCTGGGTGCCGGTCAGATGTTTCAGCCCCTCCACGCCGTTGGTCGTGGCCTGCTGGAAGATGGTCTCGATGCGCTCGACCTCGGCTTCCTCGGTCGCCACGACCAGCTTGCCGCATTTCCAGTGGTCGATCTTGTGACTGGCCAGGAAGTCATAGAGGGCCCGTCGCCCCTCGACGCAGAACTTCGCCTTCAGCGAACCGGTCGGATAATAGAGCCCGCCGTGGATGACCTCGGAGTTTCGCGAGGACACGCCCTGACCGATGTGGGGCTCCTTCTCCAGCACCAGCACCGACAGGCCGCGTCTGGCCAGCGCCCGCCCGCAGGCCAGCCCCACAGCCCCCGCCCCCACGACCGTCGCGTCGAAGTCGAAAGGCGTCAGCATAGGTCAGGCACCTTAACGCTGATGAATATTGCTAATGGCCACAAAACCAGGGTCAGAAAGCCCCACCATGCCCGGGGCTCGTTGCGGACTATGAAGGCATTCCATCCGTTGATCAGCACGCCGATTATGCCGAAAGGCAAAGTCACGCCAGCCAAGACGAAGAGGTAGGCTGGCCATCCTGCACAGGAATCGCCCCCCATTCCCGACATGGCTGCAAACAGCAGCAACATGGGGGAGCCTAGGATAAAGGCGGCTGTCGACAGGATGAGAGCCACAAGCAAGAGCCTGCTACGACGCTTGGTCAAGACGGACTCGTGTTCCGACATTGCGCCCCCTTCAGCGAAAACGCCGAGCCGCTTCACCTTCAAAACAAGCTATCAGCTTGTCGACCGCACGGTCGAAGTTCGCGTGCAGCATCATGTCCAGCATGCGCGACTTGAAGGCGAAGTCGATAAAGAACTCCAGCCGGGTCCCCTCGGGGTGCGGATGGAACTCCCAGCGGTTCTTCAGGTGCTTGAACGGACCGCGGATCAGCCCGACCTCGACCTTGGGCGCGTGGATGTCATGACGGACCCAGGTCGAGAACCGCTCGGTCAGGAAGGCGAAGCCCACGCCCGCCTCGGCGTCCAGCAGGCGGACACCCGGCGCCTCCTCGCGCTTGTTCCAGACGCGCATGGAGGTGATCCACGGCACGAACTCTGGATAGGCCTCAACGCCCGCGACCAGGTTGGCCAGATCTTCGGGCGCATAGGGAAGGATGCGCGTAACGCGATGGACCGCCATTCAGGGCTTAGCGAGCCGCACGGCCTGCCTGGGCCTGACGTGCAGCCTTCAGGCGAGCGAAGTCGTCCCCGGCGTGGTGCGACGACCGCGTCAGCGGCGACGATGACACCATCAGGAAGCCCTTGGCGCGGGCGATGGCCTCATAGGCCTTGAACTCTTCCGGCGTGACGAAGCGGTCGATGGCGGCGTGCTTGCGCGTCGGCTGGAGATATTGACCGATGGTGATGAAGTCGACGCCGGCGGACCGCATGTCGTCCATCACCTGCATGACCTCTTCCTTGGTCTCGCCCAGACCGACCATGATACCGGACTTGGTGAACTGGTTCGGGTCGCGCTCCTTGACCATCTGCAGCAGACGCAAGCTGTGGAAGTATCGGGCGCCGGGGCGGATCTTCAGATAGAGGCGCGGAACGGTTTCGAGGTTGTGATTGAAGACGTCGGGCGTGGCGTCGATCATGACCTCGGCCGCGCCGTCCTTGCGCAGGAAGTCGGGCGTCAGAATCTCGATGGTGGTGTTGGGCGCCTGCAGGCGGATCTGGCGCACCACTTCGGCGAAGTGGGCGGCGCCGCCGTCGGCCACGTCGTCGCGGTCCACCGAGGTGATGACCACATGGTTCAGGCCCATCTGCTGGACGGCCAGGCCGACCTTGGCGGGTTCTTCCGGGTCCAGGGCCTGCGGCAGGCCGGTCTTGACGTTGCAGAAGGCGCAGGCCCGCGTGCAGGTGTCGCCCATGATCATCAGGGTGGCGTGCTTCTGGCTCCAGCACTCGCCGATGTTCGGGCAGGCGGCTTCTTCGCAGACCGTCACCAGACCCTTGGAGCGAACAATCTCCCGGGTCGCATTATACTGACCCGAGCCGGGCGCCTTGACGCGCAGCCAGTCAGGCTTCTTCAGCACCGCCGATTCCGGGCGGTTCTGTTTTTCCGGGTGACGCAGCTCTGAAGGCTTCTTCGTCAGGGTGTCGATCAGCGTGACCATAGCCGGCGGTCTGGCTCCTGTGCAGAAGGGCGGTATGTCGGCTTTCCGACCGCCAATGGCAAGCCACAGACGGTTTCAGTGAGGAAGATGCGACGTTCACGCGACGTTACGCATCTTTTCAAGGCGACCTTACGTCACTAGGTTCCGGCCTCTTGTAACCGAGAGAGCCGCTGAGAGCTCTCCGAAGGAGGACGTGCTTGCGGGCTGCCCTGGATCCCAAGGTCTATGACGAATCCCTGTTCGACGCGCTGATTGAGGCGCGCGCCCGCTTTGGCGACAAGGAAATCCTGGAGGACCAGGATCGTCACCCCCTGACCTATACCGGCCTGATCCGCGCCGCCTTTGTGCTGGGTCGCAAGATCGCCGCCATGACGAAGGCGGGCGAGCGCGTCGGCGTCCTTCTGCCGTCCAGCGCGGGCGTGGTGGTGACCTTCTTCGGCCTGCACGCCTTCGGCCGCGTGCCGGTCATGCTGAATTTCACCTCGGGCGAGGCCAATCTGAAGGCCGCGCTGAAGACGGCGGGCGTCACCAAGATTCTGTCGGCCAAGCGCTTCGTCACCCAGGCCAAGCTGGACGACCTGATGACCGCCCTGGGCGAGGTCGCTGAGATCATCTGGCTGGATGACGTGCGCAAGACCATCGGCCTGGCCGACAAGCTGTATGGCCTCAGCGCCGGCATGGCCCCGCGCCGCTTCCGCACAAAGACCGACCCGGATTCGCCGGGCGTGGTCCTGTTCACCTCGGGTAGTTTCGGCGCGCCCAAGGGCGTGGTGCTGAGCCAGCGCAATCTGGTCGCCAACGCCCGTCAGGTCGCGGCCCACATCGACCTGAAGCCGGAGTGGGTCATGTTCAACCCGCTGCCGACCTTCCACTGCTTCGGCCTGACCGGCGGGGTCATCCTGCCGCTACTGCAAGGGATGAAGGCGTTCGAATACCCCTCGCCCCTGCACGCCAAGCAGATCACCGACCTGCTGCCGCAGGTGAAGGCCTCGATCCTCTTCGCGACCGACACCTTCCTGAACCAGTACGCCCGCGTGGCCGAGCCGGGTGACTTCGCCACCCTGCAGTTCGCTGTCGCCGGGGCCGAGAAGGTCCGCGAGGAAACCCGCGCCGCCTTCAACGCCAAGTTTGGCGGCCTGACTTTGCTGGAAGGCTATGGCGCGACCGAGGCTGCGCCCGTGGTCGCGGTCAACCATCCCGACCGCAACCGTCCCGGCACCGTCGGTCAGATCATGCCGGGCATGGAATACCGCCTGGACAAGGTCGAGGGCATTGAGGGCGGCGGCCGGCTGTACCTGCGCGGTCCCAATGTCATGGCGGGCTATATCTCGTCGACTGACCCCGAGAGCATCGAGCCGCTGGAAGGCGGCTGGCATGACACGGGCGACATCGTCGACATCGACGCCGAGGGCTACATCACCATCCTGGGCCGGGTGAAACGCTTCGCCAAGGTCGGCGGCGAAATGGTCTCCCTGTTGGGCGTCGAGGACATGGCCGGCGCCGTCTGGCCTGACCATCGCCACGCGGCGGTGTCCGTGCCCGACAGCAAGCGGGGCGAACGTCTGATCCTGGTCACAGACCACCAGGGCGCCGCCTCGGCCGAGTTGTCCGAGTGGGCCCGCGTCAACGGCGCGCCGGAGCTGGGCGTGCCGAAGAAGATCATCAAGATCGCCGTCATTCCGGTACTGGGCACCGGCAAGACCGACTATGTCGCCATCCAGAAGCTGGTTGAGGAAGCTCTGAAGGCCGCCTGATCAGGATGGCTTGCGGCGCGCGCTGCTTCGCCTAACCTCCGCCCTTGCGCCCCGCGTCGGTTCGGTTCCCGGACCTGACGGTCGGACGCCAACGGGAGGAAAAAACGAATGGCGAGTGCAGCGTCTATTTCGGGCTGGGCCCCGCGTTTCCAGAGCGTTCTGCGGATCGTCGCCGGTCTGCTGATCCTTCAGCACGGTGCGCAGAAGATCCTGGGTTTCCCGCCCGGCGGACAGGGCGGCGGCTTCGACGCGTCCAGTCTGTCGACCCTGGCGGGCTGGTCTGGTCCGATTGAACTGGTCGGCGGCGTCCTGATGGTGCTGGGCCTGTTCAGCCGCCCGACCGCCTTCATCCTGTCGGGCTTCACCGCCGTGGCCTACTGGATGGTGCACGCGCCGCAGAGCCCCTATCCGATCAACAATGGGGGCGAACTGGCCGCGCTCTACTGCTTCGTCTTCCTGTATCTCTTCTTCGCCGGTCCGGGCCCGATCGCTCTGGACAGCATGATGCGCAGCGGCGGCCGCCGCCGCTGACCGATCAGATCGGCGCCTGGATCAGCCGATCCGGGCGCCGGTCATCGAGATCGAGCCGCCTTCGATGGCGTCGTTAAAGAAGCGCACCGCCTCGCCCGGCGTTTGCTGAGCCGCGACGTAGAGCAGCGGCAGATAGTGTTCGTCGGTCGGCACGCTGAGCTCGGCCTGTTCGGCCAGATGCACCCAGTCGATCAGGGCGTCGTGGTCGCCCGCGACAAAGGCGCGCTTGACCGCCTCGTTGAAGTCGATGGCCCAGTCATAGGGCTCGCCGCCCGCCCGCTTCCAGGTCCGCAGATTGTGCACGAAATCGCCAGAACCGGCGATCAGCACCCCTTCGTCCCGCAGAGGTTGAAGGCGCTTGGCCAGTTCATAATGGCCGCGCGTGTCGAGGGTGCGGTCCAGCGACAGCTGAACGATCGGCACGTCGGCTTCAGGCCAGACATGGGCCAGCACCGACCAGGCGCCGTGGTCCAGTCCCCACTGCGTCGTCTGTTGCGCGCCCGTCAGTTCCGCCACCCGGGCCGCCAGCGAGGGCGAACCGGGCGCGGGGTACTGCATGGCGTGAAGTTCGGGCGGGAAGCCACCGAAATCATGGATGGTTTCCGGCTGTTCCTGCGCCGTCACGCCCAGCCCGCGGGTCTCCCAGTGGGCCGAGATCATGACCACGCCCTTGGGCTTGCCGATCTCTTCTCCCAGCGCGCGCCAAGCGTCCGCGAAGGGACCGCCCAGAGCGTTCATCGGAGAGCCGTGACCAAAGAAGATAGCGGGCTGGCGCATGATCTTAACCGTGCAGCTTCTTCGCGATTTCCGCGACATGCTGACCCTGGAAGCGGGCGCCGTCCAGTTCGTTCTGGCTGGGCATGCGCGACCCGTCGCCCTTGGTCAGGGTGGTGGCGCCGTAGGGGGTGCCTCCGGTGATTTCGTCCATGTTCATCTGACCGGCGAAGGAATAGGGCAGACCCACCACGACCATGCCGTGGTGCATGAAATAGTTGTGCAGGCCGGCGAAGGTGGTTTCCTGACCGCCATGCTGGGTGGCGGAGGCGCTGAAGGCGCTGCCGACCTTGCCGATCAGCTTGCCCTGTCCCCACAGACCGCCGGTCTGATCGAGGAAGGCGCGCATCTGCGATGCGGCGGTGCCGAAGCGGGTGCCGGCGCCCAGGATGATGGCGTCATAATCAGCCAGTTCGTTGACCTCGGCGATCGGCGCGGCCTGATCCATCTTGTAGCCCGAGGCCTTGGCCAGGTCGGCGGGCACGGTTTCCGGCACGCGCTTGATGTCCACCACGGCGCCTTCGACGGCGCGCGCGCCCTCGGCGACGGCTTCGGCCATCTGTTCGATATGGCCATAGGTCGAGTGATAGAGGACGAGAATCTTGGGCATCAAACGCTCCGCTAAATCTGACTGACGCAAAAGCAACTGCATCAGTGCCTGATTTAGCGACATGTTGCGGCGCCGCAAGTCCCCGTCGTCAAATTTCCACACGATGCGCCAAGGGGCAGACCCGATCATAGAAGGCTTGGCCGGCCGGGGCGCGCCCGCCCCGCGACAGGATGAAGCGGTGCTCGACCACCATGGCCTGCTGCTCGATATTCAGACCGCGCCAATCGCACAGGTCGTCCAGCGGATAGTCGTAGGCGGCGGGACCGTCGCCCGCGCGCAGCTTTTCGGTCAGCAGATTCACGCCGTTCTGCGCCTGCCAGACATGGACCATTTCGTGGACGAAGACGGCCTGGGTCCGCAGCGGCGCGCGCGACAGGTCGGGCTCCAGCGTCTTGCTCGGCCAGACAATCCAGTCGCGCCCAAACCAGCGGCCCGGCACAAAGGCGCGGTCGAACGGCCAGGGTGAGGCCAGAAAGCGGACGTCGTCCAGTCTCAGCGCCGCGCCGAAGACCTCGCGCGCCAGCGCCGCTTCACCGTCCGCCAGCGGCCGTATCATTGCCTGTCCATTCCCAATGCCAAGGTTCAAAGACATAGGGCGTGAAGCCGAAACGGGAAGCATTGGCCACCAGCCAGCGATAGGCCGGACCTTGGGCCATGTGGCGACGGCTCAAGGGGTCGGTCGAGTCCACGCCCATGCCCGCGACATGGCCGACGTGGATATCGACGGCGGTTCCGGTCCGGTGCGGCGAGCAGACGGCGCGGCGAACTCCGTCGCAATTGCCTTGGGAGGCGCAGCGGGCCGCGTCGGCCTCAGGATCGCGGAAGCCCGAGAATATCTGCATCAGTTCGGGGTCGGCCGCGATGGCCGGCACCTCGGCGCGGGCGGCGGCGGCCATGCGGCGATAGGCGTCCAGCACGTCGCGACGCAGCAGGCGCGTCATCCGCTCGGCGTGTTCTTCCTGCGGCGACAGATAGCCCAGCAGGCTGATCGGCGGCGGTTCGGGGCACTCCCCCCTCACCCGCGCCATGACGAAGGGGCGCCGCTCCTGCCAGAGACCACGAAACACTTGAAACGTCGGCTGGTCGAACTGGCCGGTCGCCGTCAGGCCTCGACGCGCCTGAAAGCCCGCCAGGGCCTCAGCGAAACCCGCTGACGCCGGGTCGCACGGCGAACCGATCTCGCGCTGGATCAGGGGGGCATAGGTCTCCCATCCCCACTCCGCCGAACCGAACGGCGACCATTCCAGGGTGTAGAGCGAAATGCCGTTGGCCAGGGCCGCGCTGTCCCAGGCCGTGGTGGGCCGGTCGCAGATCTGGGCGCCGCCATCGGACGCGGCGTCGTCTCGGGCCTGAGCCGCTCCGGCGGCGCCGAAGACCGCCAGAAAGGCGGCGGCAAGGATCGCAAATCGCACTGACATGACGCCAGCAGGCCCCAGCTTGCCGGGAACCGCAAGGGCGTCTTCGCCTGTTCGCAGAAAACCGGCATGGTGAAGCTGCGGCCGACTCAGGCCGACCATGTTCGGACGCCTGATGTCATCCGCTTCCACTGCTGACGCTCCCCGCCGCTCCAATGCCGTGCTAGCCGCCTTTTCCGGGCCGTGTCTGCCGCTGGCGGCGTTCGGCGTCGCCCTGCCCGTCACCCTGCCGGAGTTTTACGCCACGCACGTTGGGCTGGAGCTGGGCGTGGTGGCCGCCGTCTTCATGGCCGTGCGGCTGATCGACATCGTCTTCGACCCCTTCATCGGCTGGGGCATGGACAAGACCAAGACGCGGTTCGGCCGCTATCGTCCGTGGATGATCGTCTCGACGCCGATCC
Source organism: Candidatus Brevundimonas phytovorans (assembly GCA_029203145.1). Lineage (NCBI taxonomy): Bacteria > Pseudomonadati > Pseudomonadota > Alphaproteobacteria > Caulobacterales > Caulobacteraceae > Brevundimonas > Candidatus Brevundimonas phytovorans. The sequence goes on along the minus strand of CP119309.1, from coordinate 1,330,754 downwards.
TGATGCTGTCGGCGCTGATGATGTTTGTCCTGGTCCAACCGGGCGCCGGGCCCGCCTATCTGTTCGCCTGGCTGCTGGTCCTCTACCTCGGCTTCTCCATCGGCACCTTGGGCCAACTGGGCTGGGCGGCGGTTCTGGCGCCCCAGTATGACCAGCGCAGCCGGGTCTATGGCTGGTGGCAGGTGTTCAACATCATCGGCGTCATCCTGATCCTGATCCTGCCGACCGTGGTGGTGAAGACCGGCATCGGCGACTACGCCGACGGCGTGCGGATCATGGGCTGGGCCATCCTGATCGCCCTGCCCGTCACCATCGGCCTGGCCATGGTCGCCGTGCCCGAACCCGTCAACGTCGGCGCGCCGCCGCACGGCGGGCCGAGCGCCTATCTAGCCCTGTTCGGCATGAAGACCGTGCGCAAGCTGCTGATCGCCGACCTGCTGCTGGGCGTCGCGCCAGGCATCACCGGCTCGCTGCTGTTCTTCTTCTTCGGCCAAATCAAGGGCTACGACCACACCCAGGCCTCGCTGTTCATGCTGTTCTATTTCGTGGCGGGACTGGTCGGGGCGCCGATCTGGGCCTGGCTGGCGACCAGGATCGGCAAGGACAGGGCGCTGGCTGTCGCGAGTCTGATCTTCGCCGGCCTCTATATCGCCGCCACCCTGGTCCCCGGGGGCAACTTCGCCGTGACCGCTGTGGTCATGTTCATCGCCGGCCTGCCCTATGCGGCGGGCCTGTTCCTGCTGCGGGCCATGATGGCCGATGCGGGCGACGAGGTGCGGCTGGAGACGGGCGTGGATCGCACCGGCCTGATGTTCTCCATCCTGTCGGCGACGACCAAGATCGGTCACGTCGTGGCGCTGATCCCCTACCTGATCCTGCAATGGGTGGGGTTCAAGGCCCTGCCCGGACCGGCAGGCAACAGCGAGTTTTCGCTGCTGGCGCTGCAAATCCTGTTCATCGCCGTGCCGGGTCTGCTACTGGCGGCGGCCGCCTGGGTGCTGAAGGGCTATCCCCTGACGCCGAAACGGCATGATGAAATCCGCGAGGCCTTGGCCCTTCGCGACGCCGGGACCGCCTGAATGACCCACTCCGTCGACCGCCTGAAAGAGATCATGGTTCGCCTGCGCGATCCGAACGGCGGTTGCCCCTGGGATGTCGAGCAGACCTTCGCCACCATCGCTCCCTATACGATCGAGGAGGCCTACGAGGTCGCCGACGCCATCGAGCGGGCTGACATGGAGGAACTGAAGGTCGAACTGGGCGACCTGCTGTTCCAGGTCGTCTTCCACGCCCGCATGGCCGAAGAGGCCGGGCATTTCGCCTTTGACGATGTGGCCGACGCCATGGCCGACAAGCTGGTCCGCCGCCACCCGCACGTCTTCGGCGAGGAAGCCGCCAAGCCCAGCGGTTCGGCTCAGAAGGCGCGTTGGGAGGACATCAAGGCGGCCGAGCGCAAGGCCAAGGCCCAGCACGGCGTCCTCGACGATGTGCCGGTCGGCCTGCCCGCCCTGACCCGCGCCGCCAAGTTGACCCGGCGCGCCGGCCGCGTCGGCTTCGACTGGCCCTCGACGGACGAGGTCTTCAACAAGCTGGCCGAAGAGGTCGAGGAACTGCGCGTCGAGATCGCCGCCGGCGACAAGGAAAAGGCGCGCGAGGAACTGGGCGACCTGCTGTTCGTCGTCGCCAACCTGGCCCGCAAGCTGGAGGTCGAACCCGAAGACGCCCTGCGCGCCGCCAACGCCAAATTCATTCGCCGCTTCGGCTTCATCGAAGCCGAACTGGCCAAGGACGGCCGCACGCCCGAACAGTCCGACCTGGCCGAAATGGACGCTCTGTGGGACGCCGCCAAGGCGGCCGAGAAGGCCTGATCCTGGCGGCGTTCGACCTCATCATCTTTGACTACGACGGCGTCGTCGCCGACAGCGAACTGCTGAACAACACCATCCTCGCAGACCTGCTCACAGACGTCGGGATGCCGACGACGCTGGATGACGCCCTTTCGGCCTATGTGGGCAAGCGTTGGCTGGACTGCCTCGCCCTGATCGAGGCGCGGTTCGGCCCCTGCCCAGAGGGGCTGCACGACGAGTGGACCCGGCGTTGCCACGCCCGCGCGCCAGTGGAGCTTGCTCCCGTCGCCGGGGCGCTCGACTTTTTGGAGTCACGGGGCGAGCGCCGCTGCATCGCCTCGTCCAGCCCGCTTGACTGGATCACCATGGGGCTGACCCGCTTCGGACTGGCCTCGACGTTCGGCGGCCCGGTTTCAGTGCGACCGTCCACGTCACCCGTGGCAAGCCCCACCCCGACCTGTTCCTGCATGCCGCCGCCGAAATGCAGACCGATCCCGCCCGAACGCTTGTGATCGAGGACAGCCCAAGCGGCGTGGCGGCGGGGTGCGCCGCCGGGATGACCGTCGTCGGGCTTTGCGCCGGTGGGCATATGCGCGAGGGAGACGGCGATCGTCTGCGACACGCAGGGGCTCATCACATCGCCGACGATTATGCCGCGATCAGCGCCATCCTCGACGCCTGAACAGGCCCGTCACACGTAGCGCAGTTCCTGAAGGTCGATCTCGCGGATCAGACGCCGCGCGATTTCTTCGTCCACCAGTCGCTGTCGACGCAGACGGACCAGTTCGTCGCGTTCCGCGGCGAGGCCCGCCAGGCGCAGTTGGCGCTCGATCTCGTCGCCCCGCTGGGTGCGGGCGATGTCGTCGCCTTCGTTATGGCTGCGGTTCTCGATGCGACGACGATAGACCTCCATCAAGCGGGCGGCGGTCTCGGCGTAGAGGTCGGGGTCGGAGCGGCCCTCGGCCATGGCATGCTGACGATCCTCGATGGCGCGCAGGGCGGCGGACGCCGCGGCGACGCGCGAGCGGTCTTCTTCTTCAAGGTGCGAAGGTTCGGGCGGCAGCTCGACGTTCTTCAGCAGGCGCGGCAGGGCGACCGTGGCCAGCACCAGTGAGACGATGATCACCCCCGCCGCCAGGAAAATGGCCAGGTTGCGCGCCGGCATGGGCGAGCCGTCGCTCAGCACGAAGGGCAGGGTCAGGATGCCGGCCAGGGTGATGGCCCCACGCACGCCGGCCAGAGACATGACGGCGACCAGCCGCAGCCCCACACGGGGCGGCGCTCCCTGCCCCCGCTTGCGGTAGAGGGTCAGCTTCAGCGAGGTCCAGACCCAGACGAACCGCAACGCCGCCAGGGCTGCGACGATGGCGAAGACATAGACGGCCAGCCACCAGACTTCTCGGTGCTGGGTCGTCTGGATGACCTCGGCGGCGCGCGCCATGATGGAGGGCATCTGCTCGCCCAGAATCACGAAGATCAGGCCGTTGGCGACAAACTGCACCGTATCCCACACGACGGCGCGACGAATGCGGGTCGCAGCCATGGCCGAGCCCTGACGCTCGGTGAAGCTCATGGTCACGCCGGCGGCGACGGCGGCCAGGATGCCCGATCCGTGCACCGCTTCGGCCGCCAGATAGGCCGCAAATGGAATCAGGATGCTGATCAGGATCTGCCCGCCGACGTCTTCGCCCCAGCGGCGGCTGATCCAGCCCTTGAGCAGGCCGATGGCCAGGGTCACGACGATGCCGACGGCGATTCCCGAGACAGCGAGCCAGGCGAAGGTGCCGATGGCGTGGGTCAACGAAAAGGCCCCCGTCGTCGCCGCAATCACGGCGATCCGCATGCAGGTCAGGCCCGTCGCGTCGTTGAGCAGGGACTCGCCCTCTAGAATATGCATCAGCCGCTTGGGGATCGGCGCGCGCGCGGCCACCGCCGACACGGCGATGGGGTCAGTCGGCGACAGGATGGCGGCCAAGGCGAAGGCCACGGCCAGAGGCATGGCGGGGATCATCCAGTGGATCAGGAAACCCAGGCCGACGACGGTGAAGACCACCAGGCCCAGCGCCAGCTCCAGGATCACCACCCGGTCGCGGAACAGCGCCTCGTTGGGAATGCGCCAGCCATCGACGAACAGCAGCGGCGGCAAGAACAGCAGGAAGAAGATGTCCGGCTTCAGGTCCACCGCCTGACCCGTAATCAGAACGACCAGCGCCCCCAAGCCGATCTGCACCAGCGGCAGAGCGATCCGCGTGATCCGCGCCACCCACCCTGACAGCACGACGGCCAGCAGCAGGAAAAGGATCGTCTCAATCAGGTGCATGGGTCAGTCAATGATGTCGGGGTAGAGGCGCTCCAGCCGCCCTAGGGCCGACGGATGCAGCCGCACGACCAGATGGGTCCGACCGTCGGCGTCGGTGTCGCGGAAGGTGACGCGGCCGTTCTCGTACAGCCAGGCCAGGGCTTCGCCCTGATGGGGCTGCAGCGTCAGGCGCGTCTCGGGATCGTCATCGATCAGGCCGGCGATGGTTTCACGCAGGGGCTCGATGCCCTCGCCGGTCCAGGCCGAGACCGCGACGGCCTTGCCCTCGCGGGCCAGACGCTCGGCCTGGCCCGTAACGGCTTCGCGCACGTCGGGGTCCAGCAGGTCGATCTTGTTCCAGACTTCCAGAATGCGGCGGGTCTTGCCCTCCGGCGTCGGAATCTGTTCCAGCACCGCCTCGACGTCCTTGGCCTGGGCGTCGCTGTCGGGCGAGGCGATGTCGCGGACGTGCAGGATCAGGTCGGCCTCGCCCACCTCTTCCAGCGTGGCGCGGAAACTCTCGACCAGTTCGTGCGGCAGGTCGGAAATGAAGCCCACGGTGTCGGCGATGATGGCCGGACGCCCCTGCGGCAGACGGATGGTGCGCTGGGTCGTGTCCAGGGTGGCGAACAGCAGGTCCTTGGCGAAGACCTCGGACCCGGTCAGCCGATTGAACAGGGTCGACTTGCCCGCATTGGTGTAACCGACCAGCGCCACCGAAGGGAAAGGCACCTTCTTGCGCGCCTTGCGATGCAGACCGCGCGTGCGGCGCACTTCTTCCAGCTCAGCCTTCAGGCGGACGATGCGGTCGGCGATCAGGCGTCGGTCCAGTTCGATCTGGGTTTCGCCCGGGCCGCCGGTCGAGCCCGTGCCGCCGCGCTGGCGCTCCAAGTGGGTCCAGGTGCGGACCAGACGCGAGCGTTCATAATCCAGCCGGGCCAGTTCGACCTGCAACCGGCCTTCCTTGGTCCGCGCGCGGCGCCCGAAGATTTCCAGGATCAGGCCGGTGCGGTCGATGACCTTCACCTCCCACGCCTTCTCCAGATTACGCTGCTGCACCGGCGACAGGTCGTCGTCGATGACCACGGCCTCGGCGTCGGCGGCGCGAACCAGCGCGGCCAGTTCCTCGACCTTGCCGGACCCGAACAGGGTGGCAGGCGTGGTGGAGCGCAGGCGCACGATCTCTTCGGCGCGCACGTCGAGGTCCAGCGCGCGGGCCAGGCCCGCGGCTTCCTCAAGACGCTCTGAGGCCAGTCGTGGACTGTCCGAGCGACGATCGGGATGAATGACGACCGCCCGGATCAGCGGAACGGCGTGGTCGATAAGCTTGGAGGTCAATCAGTCTTCTTCGGCGTCAGGCTCGTACAATTGCACGGGCGCGGACGGCATGATGGTCGAGATGGCGTGCTTGTAGACGAGCTGCGACTGGCCATCGCGACGCAGCAGCACACAGAAGTTGTCGAACCAGGTCACAATGCCCTGAAGCTTGACGCCGTTGACCAGAAAGATGGTCAGCGGGGTCTTGGTCTTACGGACGCTGTTGAGGAAGGTGTCCTGAAGGTTCTGACGTTTGTCTTGCGACATGGCAGGTTGGTCCTGTTCTTGGTTCTTTTTCGCCGACGGGATCAGCCGGTGCGGACTCGTCGGTCCGCACGCAACCTTAGACGCGCCTCCGCAGTCGCGGCAACGCCCTAAATGGCCTCTCTGCGCGCCTGTTCAAGATAGACCTTGCGCAGGCGGGTCGCGATCGGGCCGGGCTTGCCATCGGCGATCCGGGCGCCATCCAGCGACACGATGGGCATGACGAAGGAACTGGCGGCGGTGACGAAGACTTCCTTCGCGCGCTTGGCTTCGTCGACGCTGAACGGACGCTCGTCCAGTTCGATGCCCTCGGCCTCGACCAGTTTGAGGATGGCCGTGCGGGTGATGCCGCGCAGGATGTTGGCCTGGGTGTCGCGGGTGCGCAGCTTGCCGCTCTCGTCGACGATCCAGGCGTTGGTGGACGAACCTTCCGTCACCAGCCCCATCTCATCGACCATCAGGCACTCATAGGCGCCCTTTTCGCGGGCGGCCTGCTTGGCCAGGACGTTGGGCAGCAGGCCCACGGTCTTGATGTCGCAGCGGCCCCAGCGGATGTCGGGCATGGTCACGCCCGCCGCCCCCCTGGCGGCCAGAGCCTCGCCCTTGGCCAGGTCGATGGTCTTCGACGTAACGATGACGCTGGGCGGGATGTCCTTCGGGAAGGCGTGGTCGCGCGGCGAGGTCCCGCGAGTGACCTGAAGATAGACGATGCCGTTGCGCACCCGGTTGCGCCGGATGGTCTCCTTGAGCACGCGCTCCAGGGCCTGGGCCGTCATGGGGATAGGGATGCGAAGCTCGGTCAGGCTGCGGGCCAGGCGCGTCATGTGACCATCGAAGTCGGCCAGTCGGCCGTCGAACACCGACCAGACCTCATAGACGCCGTCGGCGAACTGGAAGCCGCGATCCTCGATGTGGACCGTGGCGCCGCTGTGGGCCTGATAGGTCCCGTTGACATAGGCGATCCTGGACATCAGGCGCCCTCTCCTTCTTCGTCTTCGCCGCCGCGAGCGGGCGAAACGCCCAGCGACTTCAGTTTGCGATGCAGTGCGGATCTTTCCATGCCGATGAAGGCGGCCGTGCGCGAGATATTTCCGCCGAAACGCATGATTTGCGCCGCCAGATAGTCCCGCTCGAACACTTCGCGCGCCTCGCGCAGAGGCAGGGCGATGATGCGGTCGGCGCCGAGCGATGACGCCCCGCCCGACGAGGCCACCTCCTGCGGCAGCATGTCGGCCGTGATCGGCTCGTCCGCATCGCCTGTCGCCAGGATCAGCAGGCGCTCGACGTTGTTGCGCAGTTGCCGGACATTGCCCGGCCAGGGATGGACCTGCAGCACCGCCAGGGCGTCGTCGGCGATCCGACGATGCGGCAAGCCCTGCGACGCCGAGAGGTTGTCGACGAAATACTCGATCAGTTCGGCGATATCCTCGCGACGCTCCGACAAGGGCGGCACGCGGATTGGCACCACGTTCAGACGGTGGAACAGATCCTCGCGGAAGCGGCCCTCGGCGATCTCCACCTTCAGGTCGCGGGCGGTCGAGGTGACGACGCGGACATCGACCTGGACATCCTGTTCGCCGCCGACCCGGCGGAAGCGCTGCTCGACCAGGACGCGCAGGATGCGGCTCTGGCTCTCACGCGGCATGTCGCCCACGTCGTCCAGATAGAGGGTTCCGTTGTGGGCGCGCTCGAAGACGCCGATCTTGCGGGGGCGACCGTCCCCGCCCTCTTCGCCGAACAACTCCACATCCAGACGTTCCGGCGTCATGCCGGCGGCGGAGATGGCGACGAACTCGGACCGGGCGCGCGGGCTGGCGTCGTGGATCTGGCGGGCCACCAGCTCCTTGCCCGAGCCCGGCGGGCCCGAGATCAGCACGCGGCTGTTGGCAGGAGCCACCTTGGCGATGGTGCCGCGCAGCAGCTGCGCCGCCGCCGACTTCCCGATCAGGCCGGTCGGGGCCATGGTCTGCGCCCGCAGACGCCGATTCTCGCGCTTCAGCGAGGCCGCTTCCAGCGCGCGCTCGACCACCACCACCAGTCGGTCCGACTTGAACGGCTTCTCGATGAAATCATAGGCGCCGCGCTTCAGGGCGCTGACGGCGGTCTCGATATTGCCGTGGCCCGAGATCATGACGACCGGCAGGTCCTCATCCAGGCCCTTGACCACGTCCAGCAGTTCCAGCCCGTCCAGACCGCCGCCCTGCATCCAGATGTCGAGCACGGCCAGCGACGGCTTGCGCGCCCGGATCGCGGCCAGGGCCTCGTCCGAGTTGGCGGCCGTGCGGACCGAATGGCCCTCGTCTTCAAGCAGGCCCGAGACCAGCTCGCGGATGTCCGCCTCGTCGTCCACGACCAGAATGTCGGCACCGGTATTGCGCATGACGCCTCTCTACTCCGCCGCTCGCGCCGCGCCGGAGGCACGGTGAGCAGCCTTGCTGTCTTGGGTCAGGGGGAAGGTCAGGCACACGCGTGCGCCTGACAAGGTCTCGGCGTCGGCCAGCTTCAGCTCGCCGCCGTGGTCTTCACAGATACGCTTGACGATGGCCAGGCCGAGGCCCGTGCCCTTCTCGCGTGTCGTGACATAGGGTTCCGTCAGCCGGTCGCGATCCTTGGCCGGCAGGCCGATCCCGTCGTCCTCGATGACGAAGGTGGCGATGCCGCCCTCGACCGTCAGCCGGGCGATGATGCCGGTCGCGCCGGCCGCCACGGGCTCGCGCAGCCGTTTGGCGCTCACGGCCTCGCCCGCGTTCTTGAGGATATTGGCCAGAGCCTGCCCAACCATGCGTCCGTCGCACTGCAGCACCACGTCCGGCAGGGGTTCGATCAGTTCGACGCCGATGTCCGCCGCTGCAACGCGCTGGGCGAAGACGGCCTCGCGCAGCATCTCGGCGGGGTTCTCGCGGGTGAAGCGCGGCGCCGGCATTCGGGCGAAGGAGGAAAACTCGTCAACCATGCGGCCGATATCGCCTACCTGACGGATGATGGTCTCGGTGCAGCGGTCGAAGACCTCGACGTCGTCGCCGACTTGAGAACGGTATTTACGCCGCAGACGCTCGGCCGACAGTTGGATCGGCGTCAGCGGGTTCTTGATCTCGTGGGCGATACGGCGCGCCACGTCGCGCCAGGCGGCGTTGCGCTGGGCCGTCACCAGTCGGGTGATGTCGTCGAAGGTCAGCACCATCTCGCCGCCCTGCCCCCCCTCGATCCGAACCCGCAGGCGTCGCGTCTCGCCGCCGCGGCTGACGTCGATGTCTTCCTCGATATGGGCCTCGGCGCGCTCGGACAGCTCGGCCAGTTCCGGCGCGACCTCGGCCAGCAGCCGTCCCTGCACGTCCGCCTCGTCGATGGCCAGAAGCTGACTGGCGCTGTCGTTGATGGCCGAAATCCGTCCCACGCGGTCCAGGCCGATGACCCCGGCGCTGACGCCCGACAGCACGGTCTCAATGAAGCGGCTGCGGCCACGCGCGTCGTCGCTGGCGGTCTTCAACGCCGCCTGCTGGGTCATGATGTCGCCGGTCATCCGGTTGAAGGCCTCGGACAGGACGATCAGTTCTGATGGCGCGCCGGTGTTGTCGACGCGCGCGCTCAGGTCGCCGCCCGCCACCTGATCGGCCGCCTTCACCAACCGGCCAATGGGCGCCGAGATCGAACTGGCGGCCGACATGGCAAGCCATACCGCACCGACCAGAACCAGCAGCGCCGTTTCCAGATAGCTGAGGGCGAAAGCCGCCTGAATCCGCGCCCGGCTTTCCTCGGCGGCGCGATAGGCGGCGATGGATTCCTCGCCGTTGCGCATCCGCTGGATCAGGCCCGGCGCCAGCGGTCGCACGACATAGAGGTAGGCGTGACCATAGTCAGGCAGCGGATAGAGGGCCCGAACCATGTCGGGGTTCTCGGTCACGGTCGTCGGCGCGACCTCGCCGGCCGCCACGGTCTCGAAGGCTTCACGCGGCGGCGCGACATAGGGCGGCGCGCCGGGTTGCTCGCCGCTGGCCAGCACCTCGCCGTCACTGTTGAGGATATAGAGGGCGGGATAGCCGAAGAAGTCGCCGATCTGGGCCAGGGCGCGCGAAAACTGGATGCGGTTGTCGAACAGGCCGCGCACGCCGCCCAGTTCAGTGGACATGGTCTCCAGATCGACCTCCAGTCCCGCGCCGACGTCGGCGACATAGGCCCGACCGATCTCGGCCCCGTTTTCGACGGCCGAGCGGACATTGGTGCTGAACCACTGATCCACGCCCCGGTTGACCAGAACCCCGAACACCAGGGCGATCAGCACCGCCGGCACGACCGCCACCAGAGAGAACAAGGTGACAAAGCGCAGATGCAGCCGCGCGCCCGGATCATTGCGGTTCCGCGTCAGACGCAGCACGCGTCCGCCGATCACAGCCGCCAGACCGCCGATCAGGATCAGATTGGCCAGGAGAATAAAGAGAACCGCCCGGCTGGCTGCGGTGCGCGCGTCGCCGCCCGCCGTCGCGCCGGGGGCGATGGCCACCAGCCAGATGGCCGCCGCTGTGACCAGAAAGGCCACGACATAGGCGGTGCCGAACAGGGCCCGAACACGACTGCCAGAAAGACGCCCCCAGAGCGATCGCTCGGGGCCTTGGCCTTCGGTCTGCGCGGCGGGGAGGTCCGTCATTACCTCGCAGCTTCAACCAGCTGTGGCTGGTTTTCAACACCAGAGTTGCTGAATTGATCCACCGCAGGTCGCCAAAGCGCTGAAAGCGCCTGTTCGACCTCGTCCGGGGTGTCCAATCGGCACAACCGCGCCTTGGCGGCGCGACGTTCCAGAGGGGCGTCGGGCCAGGGCGCCTGTTCGACGTACCAGCCCAGATGCTTGCGGAACATCTTCAGCCCCAGCGGCAGACCGTAAAAGGCGACCGAGGCCCGCAGGTGCTCGATGACGATGTCCAGCCGCTCCGCCCGGCCCGGCTCCTGCAACCGCGTCCCGTCAGCCAAGGCTCGCTCCAGATGCGCCGCCAGCCAGGGCCGGCCATAGACCCCGCGTCCCAGCATCAGGGCGTCCGCGCCCGATTGGCTCAGCGCCTCGCGGGCCTGTTCCGCCGTGATGATGTCGCCGTTGACGATGACCGGGATGCTGGACACCGCCGCCTTGACCTCGCCCACAGCGCCCCAGTCGGCCTGGCCGGTATAGAACTGCTTGCGCGTGCGGCCGTGGACCGTGACCGCCTTGACGCCCAGGTCCTCGGCGCGGCGCGCCAGTTCGGCGGCGTTGCGGCAGTCGTCGTCCCAGCCCAGGCGCATCTTGACCGTCACCGGGCGGCTGACCGCGTTCACCGCCGCCTCCATCAGACGGCAGGCCAGATCGGGCGTCCGCATCAGGGCCGAGCCACAGGCCGAGCCGGTCACTTCCTTGGCCGGACAACCGAAGTTCAGGTCGATGATGTCCGCGCCCGCCGCTTCAGCCATGCGCGCGCCCTGCGCCATGACTTCGGGATCGCGACCGACCAACTGGATCACCGTCAGCGGCAGACCGCCGCCGACCGCCGCTCGTCGCACCACGTCGGGCCGCCCACGCGCCAACTCGGCCGAGGCCACCATCTCGGTCGCCACATAGGCGGCGCCCAGCTTCGATGCGAGCAGCCGGAAGGGCAGATCCGTGATCCCGGTCATCGGGGCCATCAGCACCCGCCCGGCGATCCGCACGTCCCCGATTTGCAATCCTGCGTTCATGCCGCCCTTACCGCCGACTGTTGCCCCTCTCGTCAAGCGGAACTGGGGCGCTTAGAAGGCCGACATGGCATTCTCAGCAATCGTAGTGGCCGCCGGTTCAGGGTCTCGGGCCGGTGGAGACAAGCAGTGGCGGGCCGTCGGCGGGCGGCCGATGGTCCGCTGGTCCGTCGAGGCCCTGCTGACGGCGGGCGCCGATTCGGTCGTCGTCGTGGTCGCGCCGGGCGCCGAGCCGCGCGCCGTGGAGGCTCTGACGGGTCTGTCGGGCTGGCGCACAGCGGCGGGCGGCGCCACAAGGGCCGCCTCGGTTCAGGCCGGCCTCACAGCGCTCGAGATCGGGGACGATTCTCCGGTGCTGATCCACGACGCCGCCCGCCCCTTCCTCAGCGGCGTCGTGATCAACCGCCTGTTGGAGGCCTTGAACGATGCCGATGGCGCCCTGCCTGCCCTGCCCGTGGCCGACAGCCTGCGTCGCGGCGTCGAGGGCCTGGTCGTCGGCGGGGTCGAGCGCGACGGCCTATGGCGCGCCCAGACGCCGCAAGCTTTCCGCCTCAAGACCATCCGCGACGCCTACGCCGCCTGGACTGAGGCCGACGCACCCACCGACGAAGCCGCCGTGGTCGAACGCGCCGGCGGCCGGGTGCGGCTGGTCGAGGGCGACGCCCGTTTGATGAAACTGACCTATCCCGAGGATTTCGCCATGGCCGAGGCCTTTGCCCCCAAGACCCTGCGTATCGGCCAGGGCTATGACGTGCATCGCTGGGGACCGGGAACTTCGGTCTGGCTGTGCGGCGTCGAGATTCCGCATGACCAGACCCTGATCGGCCACTCGGACGCTGACGCGGGCCTGCACGCCCTGACCGACGCCATTCTGGGGGCCATCGCCGACGGCGACATCGGCGACCACTTCCCGCCCAGCGATCCCCAGTGGAAGGGCGCCGCGTCCGACCGCTTCCTGGTCTACGCGGCCCAACGCGTGGCCGCGCGCGGCGGACGCATCGTCAATGTCGACGTCACCCTGATCTGCGAACAGCCCAAGGTGAAGCCGCATCGTCTGGCCATGCGCGAGCGCCTTGCGAACCTGCTGAAGCTTCCTCTCGACGCGGTCAGCGTCAAGGCCACCACGACCGAGGGTCTGGGCTTCACCGGCCGGGGCGAAGGCCTGGCGGCTCAGGCCGTGGTCATGGTCGAACTGCCGGCCTAGGCCTTGGGCAGGTCGGCCGACGCCCGCTCCAGCACGGCGGCGGGGGTTTCGCCGGGCTGCATTTCGGCCACGCCGACATCGAACTCGACCACGAAGGGCGAGCGGTCCTTGCCGGCGTCGAAGGCGGTGCAGGCGATGACCGCCGAAATCCGCTCGGCCGCCAGTCGCGCCGCCGCCACGCCTGTCGCGGGCAGGACCAGGGCGAACAACTCAGGCCCCAGACGCGCCGCCGTGTCCTCGACCCGCACCAGACGCGACACCATGGCGCCGATCTGCGGCATGGCGCGATCCAGCCAGCCGCCGCCGCGCGCCTGAGCCACCGGATCGCGATCGGCCACCCTCAGCACGCAGACCGACAGGGCGCGATTGCGCAACCGCGCGCCCTCGGCGACGCGGGCCAGATGCGCGGCGAACAGATCGCGGGTGAACAGGCCCGTGGCCGCGTCCATCAGGTCTGACCCGCGCACGGAATCCAGCGCCCGGCGGATGGCCTGACGGCGGCGATGATTGCGCGCCAAGGCGAGCACCCGCTCCGCGGTCTCGTCTTCCGGCGTTTCCGCCGCCGCCACGTCGGCGAAGCCCCGGCGAAACAGATCGGCCAGCTCGACCTCGCCCGCGCCACGCAGATAGAGGATCAGCGGGATATGATAGAGGCGGGTGTTGCGCTTCATGCCCGAGGCGATCGACAGGGCCGGGGCATGATCCTGACCGCCCCACAGGACGGCGGCGTCAAACGCCCGCTCGTGCAGATAGTCGAAGGCCGTATAGGGCGTCGGCGCAGCGACCACCTCGGCCCCGGAGGCCGACAGGGCGTTGGACATGGCCAGGAAGCGGCGATCCGCCGCCCCCGCCGTCAGGATCTGCAACGGCGTTTCGCCCACGTCGGGCGCGTTCAGGGTCACGCCGTGAGCGGCGAAGGTCGCCTGGCGCAAGCGGAATTCTTCTTCGGCGATCCCGGCGCGCGTCAACTGTTCCAGTCGCAGGGCGGCCTGGGCCGGATGCGGCGGCGACGACATCATCAGATCCACATCGTCGCCGGCGCCCTCGCCGCCCCCGATCATCAGGATGGGCAGGTAGCGCGGCGCGGCGGCGTCTCGCAGTCGAGCGACGACCGTCTGCCCCTCCAGCCCGCGCGCTTCAACGATGGCGGCGTCGACCATGAGGTCCTTCACCCCCATGACAGCGGCGTCCAGCGTCCGCGCCGTCATCGTGGGCCAGCCCACCTGGTCCAGCCCCTCGCACAGAGGGCCGATCAGGGCGTCATCAACAGCGACGACCAGTACGCGCGGATCGGAATCCAAGACTTTCTCCTAGTGGCCTGGTCGGTTCGCCCCCGACACCGATGTTCCAGGCTGCGTGGATGATACTGACGCCGCCCCCGGTCTAGCAATGGGGACTGCGCCCGCCAGCGTTACAAATTAAGCGACCCCGCCAGAGGGTATCGCCGCGCGCCGAATGCGGTTAATCGGTCGCTTTGACGACGACCGAGGCTTCCGGCTTGAACCCACGATCCCGATTGACGGCCCTGCCCCTGTTCTGGAGCAAGCTGGCGGTTCGCGCCTTCACTCGCAGTTGGGGCCGCGATGTCATGCTCTATACGGGCGGCGTCTCCTTCTTCGCCCTGCTGGCGGTCTTCCCGGCCATCGCCATCCTGATCGGCTTCTACAAGGCGGTCCTGTCCATCGGTCAGGTCAGCGAGCAGGCGGCGGCGCTGGCCGACGTCCTTCCGCACGCGGCGCGCGCCATATTTGTCGGCGAGGTTGACCGCCTGGCCCACACCTCCGCGCGCACGGTTTCCGCCCAGAGCGCCCTGGCCCTGGTGATCGGCGGTTATGCCGCGCACCGCGGGTTCAAGGCCTTGCTGGCCGGACTTAACCTGATCCATGATGAGACGGAGCCGCACGGCTTCTTCAAGTTCAATCTTCTGGCCGTCTTCGTCGCCCTGTTCGCCTTCGCTCTGTTCACCGTGGTCTCGGGCGCGGTCGTGACGTCCCGACTGCTGGAACATACCCAGGCAGCGCGACCTCTGGCCTGGCTGACGGTGCCGCTGGACGGTGTGTGGCCGTCGCTGGGCCTGTGGCTGGGGCTGACCATGCTCTATCGCTACGCCATGTCTCACAAGACGCGCGTGGCCTGGGGGCCGGCCATGCTGGGCGGGCTTACGGCGACGGTCATGTCGTCGGTCTTTTCGTGGTTGTGCGCCATCTACGTCGAGCAGATCGCCCAGCTTGGCGCCACCTATGGCTCGGTCGGCGCCGTGGTGGTGCTGCTGATCTGGCTGTCGTGGAACGTCAACGCCATCTTCTACGGCGGCGCCTTCGCCACCGAACTTGAGATCGCGTGGAAGCCGGAAGAGCCGGAAATCGAAACCGGCGGTTCGGTCGTCAATCTTTCGGAACGGCGCCAGTCTCGACAGTGATCCGCAGGGCGCCGTCCACGTCCTCGATCTCGCAGATCCGGCCGCCCTGCTCGCGCATCAGATAGGGCACATCGATCCGCGCCATTGGATCGGTGGCCAGCAGGATCAGGCGCGCGCCAACGGGGGCGGTTTCCATCGCCTTGCGCAGCCGCAGGCTCGGCACCGGACAACGGTGGCCACGCGCATCCACGACAACCGGCTGGTTCACGCCGACACCGCTTCCAGAAGCAGGCTCAGGGCGACGCGAACGCTTTCCAGCCGCACGGCTTCGCGCCCAACATCGCCGAAGCGCCGCTCGACGTGCACGATTGCCCCGTCAGGGCCGGCCGCCGCGAAATGGACCAGGCCGACGGGCTTTTCCACCGAACCGCCGCCCGGCCCCGCTACGCCGGTGATGGACACCGAAGCCGACGCCCGCGACCGGGCGACCGCGCCCAGGGCCATGGCCCGCGCCACAGGTTCCGACACCGCCCCGAACCGCGCCAGCAGGTCGTCGGGGACGCCCAGCATCTCGGTCTTGGCCTCATTGCTATAGGTGACGAAGCCCCTATCCAGAACCGCCGACGACCCCGCAATGGCCGTCAGGGCGCCGGACACCAGGCCGCCGGTGCAGCTTTCCGCCGTGGCCACCATCACGCCGGCCTTCAGAGCCGAGGCGATGACGGCGGCGGACAGGGCCTGAATATCATCGGGGAACATGGCGCTGGCTCCGTCTGCGAGTCGGTCTAAACCTGCTGAACAGGTGGCGGGTCTGTCGACCCAGCCGATGCCAGCGGATCGCGAATGACCGATTCCACCATGACGACGGCCCTTCGCAAGTCTGATGCGATAACACCCGCGCTGTTCGCCGTCGCCATCTTCACGTCGGCGTCGCTGGTTTTTGTGGTCCAACCCATGGCCGCCAAGCTGATCCTGCCCATGCTGGGCGGGTCGCCGTCGGTTTGGAACACCTCCATGGTCTTTTTCCAGACGGCGCTGCTGATCGGCTACGGCTACGCCCACCTGTTGCAGCGGGTCCGGTCGCTGAAGGGCCAGGCCGTCATCCATCTTTGCCTCCTGCTGGCCGCAGCCCTCTTCCTGCCCTTACAGATCAGCGGCCTGTTGGGCGAGCCAGATCCCGCCGCGCCCACGGCCTGGCTGCTGGCTACGCTGGCCCTGTCGGTCGGGGCGCCGTTCGCGGTTCTGTCGGCCACCGCGCCCCTGCTTCAGGCCTGGTATGCGCGAGTTCGCGCCGGTCATGCGGACGGCCAGAACCCCTATGTGCTCTATGCGGCCTCCAACCTCGGGAGCTTCCTGGCCCTCCTCGCCTACCCGGCCCTGATCGAGCCGCTGATGTCCCTGTCGAGCCAAAGGACAGGCTGGACCGGCGGTTACGGCCTGTTCGTCCTGCTGGTGGTGGGACTGGCCGTCGCGGTCTGGCGTCGCCGGGTTCAGGACGCACCCGAGCCCGCGCCCCTGGCCGTCAGCGCAACCATCCCCTGGCGCGAGAAGGGCATACTGGTCCTGCTGGCCGCCGCCCCGTCCAGCCTGATGCTGGGCGTCACCGCCCACCTGTCAACCGACGTGGCCTCGGCGCCCTTCCTGTGGGTCGCGCCTCTGGCCCTCTATCTGCTGACCTTTGTCATCGCCTTCCAGGCCAGGCCCTGGATCAGCCTGCCGACGACGCTTGTGATCCAGGCTGCCTTGGGCGCCATTGTCGTCAGCCTGGTCGGCATGGCCACGGGCCATTGGCTGCTGCTCTTGCTCGGGCATCTGGCGGCCTTCTTCTTTACGGCCCTGATGTGCCACCAGCGGCTGGCGGCCCGGCGGCCGGCGCCGGATCGTCTGACCGAATTCTATCTGTTGCTGTCGCTGGGCGGCGTCGTTGGCGGGGCGTTCAACGCCCTGATCGCGCCGGCCATCTTCAATGGCGTCTGGGAATACCCCTTGGTCATGGTGCTGGTCGGTCTGGCCCGCCCCTGGGGCGACGGCGCCCTGTCACGGCGCGAGATCATCCTTCTGTTGATCGGCATCGCCACGGCAGCGGCGCCGCCGATCATCCTCGAGATCATGCGCTATAATCCCGAGTTCCGCGCCCTGCTCAGCGATCAGGCGCGGCTGCAGATGGTGCAGTTCATTCTGGGCGGCGCAGCGATCTGCGCCTTTCTGGTGCGCGACCGTGCGATCCTGTTCACCATCGTCATCGCCGTCATCACCCTGTCCGCCCACCACGTCGCGAGGGGCTATGACTGGAACCTGACAGAGCGCAGCTTCTTCGGCGTCATGCGTGTCGCCGTCACGCGAGACGATGGCATGGGCGGCGATGTGCACGTCCTGATGCACGGCACCACCCTGCATGGCGCCCAGGCGCGGGCGCCGGGCTTCGCCTGCATGCCGACCATGTACTATGCACCCGCCACGCCACTGGGTCAGGCGGCCCAGCGCATCCAGCAGCGCACACCCGCCGCCAAGATCGGCATCGTGGGTCAAGGCTCGGGGGCCATGGCCGCCTACAAGCGCGCCGAAGACGAGATGACCTTCTTCGAAATCGACCCCATGGTGGACCGCGTGTCGCGCGATCCGTCCTGGTTCACCTATATCTCGAAATGCGCCGACGGCCCGATCCGTACCGTTCTGGGCGACGCCCGCCTGACCATGGCCAAGGAGGCGCCCGGAACCTATGACCTGCTGGTCATCGACGCCTTTTCGTCAGACGCCGTGCCGACGCATCTGCTGACGGTCGAGGCGATCCAGGGCTATCTGAACCTGCTGAAGCCCGACGGCGTGGTGGTGCTGCATCTGTCCAACCGCAACCTCGAGATCACCATGCCGGCCGTCGCCGCCGCACGCCAGCTAGGCGCCGCAGACCTGCATCAAATCTATATAGAGCGGCCCGACGCGCCTGAAATGGCCGAGGCCTCCACCGAAGCCCTGGCCCTATCACGCACGCCCGAAGGCCTGGCCGACTTCAAGGGCGACGGGCGCTGGCGCAAGCTGGCCCCGACCGAGGTGCGGCCCTGGACCGACGACTACGTCAACCTGTTCGGCGCCTTGGTCCGCCAGATGAAGGGACACGGCTAGTCCAGCATCCCGGAAGCGGCCCAGCCGCTATCCGGGACCTCTGGCTGGCTAAGCCGCCCCCGCCACCCGCGCCAGATCGGCGGTGATGCGCTCGGCCACCTTCAGACGGTCGCCGGGCGTCGGCCATTCGCCCTTCACCACGATCTTCTGATCCGGACGCAGCTTCCAGAAGGCCTGGTTCTTCTGGATCAGGCCGACCAGTCCCATCGGGTTGGGGAAGCTGTTGTTGCGCAGGGTCAGCACTGCGCCCTTCGGCCCGATGTCGATGCGCTCGATGCTGGCGGTGCGGCAGTTGGCCTTGATGCCGACGATCCGCAGAAGCTGCTGCGCCTCGTCCGGCAGCGGGCCGAACCGGTCGATCAGTTCGGCGGCCAGGGCTTCGCGATCCTCGCTGCGTTCGGCGTCCGACAGACGACGATACAGGCTGAGGCGAACGTTCAGGTCCGGCACGTAAGCTTCTGGAATCAGGACCGCCGCGCCAACATTGATCGACGGCGACCAACCTCGATCCGCCACTTCTTCGCCCTGCTCGCGCAGCTCGGCGACGGCGTCTTCCAGCATCTGCTGATACAGCTCGACGCCGACCTCGCGGATGTGGCCCGACTGCTCGTCGCCCAGCAGGTTGCCGCCGCCGCGCTGATCCAGATCGTGGCTGGCCAGTTGGAAGCCGGCGCCCAGATTGTCCAGCGACTGCAGGACCTGCAGACGCTTCTCGGCCGACAAGCTCAGCGGCCGTTTGGGGTCCGTCGTCAGATAGGCGAAGGCGCGCGCCTTGGACCGGCCGATGCGGCCCCTGATCTGGTGCAACTGGGCCAGGCCGAACATGTCGGCGCGGTGGACGATCAGGGTGTTGGCCGTCGGAATGTCGATGCCGCTCTCGACGATGGTGGTCGAGACCAGCACGTCATAGCTGCCGTCATAGAAGGCGCTCATCACGTCTTCCAACTGGGTCGGGGTCATCTGGCCGTGACCGACGACGAACTTCACCTCGGGCACCTGCTCACGCAGGAACTTCTCGATTTCCGGCAGTTCCTTCAGACGCGGCGCGACATAGAAGGCCTGACCGCCGCGATACTTCTCGCGGAGCAGGGCCTCGCGCACCAGCACCGGGTCCCACGGCGTGACATAGGTCCGCACCGCCAGACGGTCGACCGGCGGCGTGGCGATGATCGACATCTCGCGGATGCCCGACAGCGCCATCTGCAAGGTGCGCGGAATGGGCGTGGCCGTCAGCGTCAGCAGGTGAACATCGGCCCGCAGGGACTTCAGCTTCTCCTTGTGCTTGACGCCGAAGTGCTGCTCCTCGTCGACGATCACCAGGCCCAGATCACGGAAACCGACCTGTTCGGCCAGCACGGCGTGGGTGCCGACGACGATCTCGAACGTGCCGTCCTTGAGGCCTGCGCGCGTCTCGTTGGCGTCCTTGGCCGTGACCATGCGCGACAGGTGCCGCACCGTGATCGGCCATCCGGCGAAACGCTCGCTGAAGGTCTTGAAGTGCTGACGCGCCAGGAGGGTCGTCGGGCAGACGACCGCTACCTGTTGCCCCGTCATGGCCACGACGAAGGCGGCGCGCAGGGCCACTTCCGTCTTGCCGAAACCGACGTCGCCGCAGATCAGGCGATCCATCGGCGTGCCCTTGCCCAGGTCCTCCAGCACGTCGCCGATGGCGTTCAACTGGTCGTCGGTTTCCTCGTAGGGGAAGCGGGCGCAGAACTCGTCGAACAGGCCGGACGGCGGCACGATGGCGTCGGACACGCGCATGGCGCGCTTGGCGGCCAGGGCGATCAGACCCTCGGCCATGGCGCGCAGACGCTCCTTGGCCTTGGCCTTGCGCCCCTGCCAGCCGGCCCCGCCCAGACGATCCAGTTGCACCCCGTCGGCGTCCGTGCCGTAGCGCGTCAGCAGGTCGATGTTCTCGACCGGCAGATAGAGCTTGCTGTCGCCCGCGTAGAGCAGCTCCAGGCAGTCGTGCGGCGCCTCCTGAATCTCCAGCGTCTTCAGGCCCTCATAGCGCCCGATGCCGTGATCCAGGTGGACCACCAGATCGCCCGCCGTCAGGGCCGAGGCCTCGGCCAGGAAGTTGGAGGCCCGACGTTTGCGCCGAGGCCGCGCCAGACGGTCGCCCAGGATGTCGGTCTCGGAAATGACCGCCACCTCGTCGGTGACGAAGCCATGCTCGACCGGCAGGACGGCGCGCAGATAGATGTCCTTGGGCGAGGCCAGAACGTCGGCCCAATCGCGCACCGGCAGGACGTGCTCCAGACCGTGATCGCCCAGCATGGCCGCCAGACGCTCGGACGAGCCCTCGCTCCACGAGGCGAACAGGACCCGCTTGCCGTCGGCTTTCAGCCGCTCGGCGTGCTGGGCCACGGCGGCGAACAGGTTGACGCTGTCCTGGGTGCGTTCGGCGGCGAAGCTGTGGCCCAGACGCCCGCCGGCGTCCTCTCCGCCTCGCGTCGTATCGGCGGCCAGCGGCGACAGGCGGCGCACGGCGCGACCGGCCAGGGCGCTGTTCCACTCGCCTTCGTCCAGATAGAGGCTCTGCGGCGCGGGCGCGCGATAGGCCGCGCCGCCCTTGCCCTTGGCCGCCTCGCGCCGCGCCTCATAGGCGTCGGTCGTCAGGGTCCAGCGCTCCGCGCGCGCCTGCTCGACCTGACTGTCGAGGAAGACCGGCGCCGTGTCGGGCAGGAAGTCGAACAAGGTGTCGAGGCGCTCGTAGAAGAGCGGCAGCCAGTGCTCCAGCCCCTGACGCCGCGCGCCCTCGCTGACGGCGGCGTACATGGGTTCGTCGCCCGCTGCGCCGAACAGGTTCAGATAGCCGGTGCGGAAGCGCGAGATGGTCTCGGCGTCCAGCAGCACCTCGGAGACGGGTAGCAGGGAAACCTGCTTCAGCTGCCGCGTCGAGCGCTGGGTCTCGGGATCAAAGGCGCGGATCGATTCCAGCTCGGACCCGAACAGGTCCAGACGCACCGGCTCGTCAAAGCCCGGCGGGAAGACGTCGATGACGCCGCCGCGAATGGCGTACTCGCCGCGCTCCGACACGGTCGAGGCGCGCACATAGCCGTTGGCCGAGACGTAGCGTTCCAGCGCCGCCGTATCCAGATCGCGGCCGACGCGGGCCTCGAACCCGGCCCCGGTGACAGCCTGACGCGGCGGCGTGCGCTGGGTCACGGCGGCGATGGTGGCGACGACCAGCAGAGGCTTGGTGTCCGACGGATCACGCTGGGCCAACCGGGTCAGGGTGGCCATCCGCTGAGCCGCGACCGCGGCGGTCGGGCTCAGCCGGTCATAGGGCAGACAATCCCAGGCCGGGTATTCAAGAAGTTCAATGTCCCTGGCGAAGAAGCCGAGCGCTTGGGTGAAATTTCCTGACCGCTGATAATCCCGCGCCACCAGCAGGCCCACGCCGCCCTGCGCCTTCAGCCGCTCGGCGACGACCAGCGCATCCAGCCCCTCGGGCGCGCCGCCCAGTTCGACGTCACGCCGCGCCATCGCCTCACTCATCAACCGATACCCTTGGCCACTTCCGCCGCAACGTGTTCGCGCATGAAAGTCCGGATGCGCGCCAGCATCGGCCCGTCGAACTCCGGCGGCGTCGGCTCCTTCTCGATGATCCAGGCGTAGAGGTACTGATCCTCTTCATCCAGCAGGGTCTCGAGCTGATCCAGCTCCTCGTCGCTCAGCGTCGGTCCAACCTGATCGGTGAAGGGGCCCAGCACCATGTCGGCTTCGCGGAAGCCGCGTCGCCAGGCGCGATACGAGATCCGACCCAGGCGCTGGTGCTTCAGATTGTCCTCTGGACGTGCGTCAATTTCGGCCACGCGGTTCCTTGCCCGGTCCGTTCATGTGAAGAGTTCGATCAGATAGCGTTCCCGTTCCGTTTTCGCCAGCTATGCTGAGGCTAATGCGGCCCGAGATTCTCTTTCCCCTGTTTGCCGACGTCTCCACCCTGAAGGGCGTGGGGCCCAGAAGCGCGCCTCTCGTGCACAAGCTGGCGGGTCCGCTGGTGCGCGATGTCCTGTTCCTGTCGCCGTCCGGAATCATCCAGCGCCGCCGCACGACCGCCGCCGCCGCCGTCGAGGGCGAGATCGGCGTCTTCGACGTTCTGATCGACCGACTGATCCCGCCGCACAAGATCGGCGCCCCGCTGAAGATGCGAGCGTCAGACGAGACCGGATTCGTTCACCTGATCTGGTTCGCGGGTTCGCCGCGCCATATCGAGAGCCTGGCCCCGCGCGGCGAGCGGCGGCTGGTCACAGGCAAGGTCGAGCGCTTCAATAACGAGGTGCAGATCGCGCACCCCGACTACATCCTGCCGCTGGACAAGGCGGACGAGATTCCGCTGTCCGAACCCGTCTATCCGGCGACGCAGGGGCTGACCTCGCGGGTGGTGAGGAAGCTGGCGCAGGGCGCGCTGGCGTTGGCTCCAGAGTTGGCCGAGTGGCAGGACGCCGCCTGGCTGGCGGCCCGGCGCTGGCCCGGCTGGCGCGCGGCGCTGGAGACCCTGCACGCACCCGCGTCCGAAATGGACCTGACGCCTGAGGCGCCGGCGCGTCAGCGCCTGGCCTACGATGAACTGTTCGCCCACCAGTTGGCTCTCGCGCGACGACGCCGCGCGCGTCAGATCACACCGGCGGCGCGGATTACGGCGGGCGAGGCCTCGCGCCGGATGCTGGCCGGCCTGCCCTTCACCCTGACCGGCGCCCAGGCCCGCGCCATCGAGGAAATCCGCGGCGACCTGGCCTCGGGCGAGCAGATGGGTCGGCTGCTGCAAGGCGACGTGGGTTCGGGCAAGACCGCCGTCGCGGCCCTGGCCTTGGCCGACGCCGCCTCCAGCGGCTTCCAGTCCGCCCTGATGGCTCCGACTGAAATCCTGGCGCGTCAGCACTATCAACGCCTCGGCCCGATGCTGGAAGAAGCCGGGATAGCGACCATTCTGCTGACCGGCCGCGACACGCAAGCCGAGCGACGCAAACGGCTGGCGGCCTTGGCCTCCGGCGAGGCCCAGGTCGCCATTGGCACCCACGCCCTGTTCCAGGACGCAGTGCAGTTCAAACGCCTAGCCCTGGCCGTCATCGACGAACAGCACCGCTTCGGCGTCAATGAGCGCCAGAGACTTCAGGCCAAGGGCGACCCGAGCCTCGGCGGCGTCCATCTGCTCACCATGTCGGCCACCCCGATTCCGCGCACGCTGGAACTGACACAGTACGGCGAACTGGAAGTCAGCCGCCTGATGGAGAAACCGCCGGGCCGCACCCCGGTCGCCACCGCCGTGGTGCCTCTGGTCCGCATCGGCGAAGTGGCCAAGCGACTGAAGGCGGCGATCGACAGCGGCGCCCAGGCCTATTGGATATGCCCTCTGGTCGCCGAGTCCGAGGCCATCGATCTGGCCGCCGCCGAGGAACGCGCCAACGATCTGCGCCGCATCCTGCAGGTCGAGGTGGGCCTGGCTCACGGCCAGATGCCGGGCGCCGAGCGTGAGGCCGTCATGGCCGAGTTCGCGGAAGGGCGCATCCCGCTATTGGTCGCCACCACGGTCGTCGAGGTGGGCGTGGACGTGCCCAACGCCTCCATCATGGTCATCGAACACGCCGACCGCTTCGGTCTGGCCCAACTGCACCAACTGCGCGGTCGGGTCGGACGCGGGGCCAAGTCCAGCACCTGCATCCTGTTGTACGGCGGTCAGGACGGGGCGTTAGGAGAGACCGCGCGCGAGCGCCTGGAAACCCTGCGCCGCACCGAAGACGGCTTCGAGATCGCCGAGGAGGACTTCCGTCTGCGCGGCGGCGGCGATCCTCTGGGCCTGAAGCAAAGCGGCTTCCCCGCCTATCGCTTCGCCGACCCGATCAAGCACCGCTCGCTGATGCTGGCGGCGTCGGATGACGCCCGCCTGATCCTGGGCCGCGATCCCGACCTGGCCAGTCCGCGCGGCGAGGCCGTGCGGGTGCTGGAATCCCTGTTCGACTGGCGCACCGACCGGCCAAGCGTGGACTAGAAGCCGACCGCCCGCTTCACAGCTGCCCGAACGCGGTCCTCGGCCATCTCGACGATCCGGGCCAATTCGGAAGGGCGTCGAGCCGAATTCTTGGCTGCGGCCCCTGCGGCATAGGCGCCTTCGCGACGCTGGGTGATGTCGGACACGTCGTCGGCCTGGATCGCCAACTGCGGCTGGCACAGCTTGACCGAGAACCGCCGTCCGATCTCGCGGCGCATCCAGCGATCGACCGCGCGCTCGCGGGCGATCCAGCCCCAGACGTTGGTCTCGTCGGGCAGGTGTGCGATCAGCCAATCTCTCAGCGGCCCGTTCACCACATAGGCATGGGTGTCATGAACGCCATGGATCGCCATGAGGCCGTCGACCGTCTCTCCCACGCCGATCGGCTCTCGCCCTCCCAGATACAGCATGTCTCCGACCGTCGAGGCCTGCGCCGTGGACAGGGTCTTGGACAGGGCCGCGGGCGACCCGGCGGGAATGGCGTCATCCTCCATGATCAGCACGCGCGCCCAGCCCAGACGCCGCGCCTCACGCAGGGCCCTGGCGTGCGACAGGGTGCAGCCAGCGCGGCCCGCCCAGGTCTGGTCGCGCTTGCGACCCCTGAACCACGGCCTTTCGCTATAGCCAGGCAGTTTCTGGCCGTCGGACGCCGACAGACGAACGACCCGGTCCCATGGCAGGACGTCCCGCCAGGCGTCCTGAAACGCCGCCCAGCGATCCGGGCGGCGGTCCAGGTTCAAGACGATGACGCCGTCGACGCCCCACGATTCGGCAGCATCAAGCGGCATTGGATTTTTCCCAGGCGCCGATACGATTCATCACGTCGGCTTCGATATCGGCATAGAAGAGGTTGAAAGGCGGAATCTTGCGGCGATCGGCCCAGGAGCCCTTCGGCCGGAAGGATTCAGAGTTCAGCGGCGAGCGCCACAGTATCCCGTCGCGGCACTCGGCGGCCACGATCCGGCTCTGGAAGGCCGGTCGCGCGCCCCATTCCAGATTGGTCGCATTGGTGGCCCCGCGACTGTCGCGCATGGCCGACGTGGGGTGCTGGGTCGAACCCGTCACCGGATTGACGCAGGCCGTGGGAGCCTCGTTGGCGCCGACCAACGCGCCGCGTTGGTCCCAGACCAGGGCGCGTCGCAACACCCGCTTGGCTTCGGTTTCGTCGCCCTGCTCCACCGATCGCCAGGCTAGGGCGCAGCCGAAGGCGTCTCGGCTCTGACAAAGCGGGACGTCCGTGAACCGCGCCTCGGAGATCAGGCCTTCCATGAGGTAGGCGGCCACAAGTCTTTGTTTCAGCGCAGGCTGGTTTGCGATGCGATCATGCAGGAGGCGATCGACCAGATCTGCGCCCTGCTCCACCCCGACCAGCACAATCGGGCCAGAGGGATGGGCCTGAAGCCAGCGGCTGAAAGCCTCATCAACATCCTGGTAGGCGAAGGCCCGCGCCTCTCGCGCGTCCTCACGCAGAGTCAGTCGGGTATAGAGGCTGGCCTGGCGATAGCGCGGCGCGCTGACGTCGCCGGCCCGCCCAAATGGCGCGGCATAGTTAGGCAGGACCCCACGACGAAGGTCGTCGTCGGCGTCTCGGTCATCGATGGGGCCGTTCCAGTGCTTGCCGCCTTCATAGGTCGTCGAATGCACGAAGAAGACATGGGCGGCGCCTGCCTCCGGCGCGCGCGCGTCACGCAGCGCCCAGGCTGAGGCCAGACCATAGTCCGGCGCGGGCGGCGGCTCATAGGTCTGGAACGGCACCTGGGGGTCCAGCCCCGCCTTCAGGATGTCGCCTCGCCAGACAGCGACAGCGGCCACCAGAATGAAGACCAGCACAAAACCCGTAACGCCGACCCATTGACGCAAGGTCAGGCTGGGAAATCTCATCGATAGGAATCCGGCTGCGACAGGAAGCCCTGGACGTAACGACGCACGCCCTCTTCCAGCGGCGTCGACTGGCCGCCGAAGCCCAAGGCGCGGATGCGGTCCATGCTGGCCTCGGTGAAGTACTGATACCGGTCGCGGATCGCCTCGGGCATGTCCACATAGGCGATGGAGGCTTCCTTGCCCGCTGCCGCGAAGGTGGCGCGCGCCAGGTCGGCGAAGGACCGCGCCTGACCCGATCCGGCGTTGAACACGCCCGACACGTCCGGCGTCTGCAGCAGCCATTCGATGATGTTCACCACGTCGTCGACATAGACGAAGTCGCGCAACTGGCCGCCATCGGGATAGTTGGGGTTGTGCGATTTAAACAGGCTGACCGTCTCGCCCGCCTGAACCTTGGGCCAGATCTGGGCTACGACCGACTTCATGCCGCCCTTGTGGCCCTCGTTCGGGCCATAGACGTTGAAGAATTTCAGCCCTGCCCACTGACGCGGCGCCTGATGGCGATCTGCCTGACGCACCGCATACTGATCGAACAGGTATTTCGAATAACCATAGGCGTTTAGCGGGCGAAGCGCATTCAGGCTCTCAGGATCGTCGCGATCCTCGAAACCTGTCTCGCCGTCGCCATAGGTGGCCGCCGATGAGGCGTAGATCATCCGCACGCCGCGCAGGGCGCACCAGTCCCAGATGTCGCGCGACAGGCTGAAGTTGGTGCGCAGGATCAGGTCGGCGTCCGGCTCGGTCGTCGAGGAGATGGCGCCCATATGCACCACGGCCTCGATGCGGTCGGCGTGGCGTTCCAACTGCTCGAACAGCTCTTCCGGCGCCCAGATGTCCGCGATCGAATGCTTGGCGATGTTCTTCCACTTGGCGAGGTCGGCGGTTTCCAGCCGGTCGCAGACCACCACGTCCCAGGCGCCCGCTTCGCATAGGCGCGCCACAATGTTGGAGCCGATGAAGCCGGCCCCACCCGTCACGACGATCATGCGAGGGGTCATTCGGCGGCTCCGGTCGTCATCTTCTCAATGGTCTTCGTGGTGGAATAGCCGTCGGCAAAATCAGCCAGACGAACCACGCCGCCCCAGCTCTCGACCTCGCTCGCGCCGACCACCTTGTCCTTGGTGTAGTCCGCGCCCTTGATCAGGACATCGGGGCGCAGCCGCTCGATCAGGGCCATCGGCGTCGGATCGTCAAAGGCCGTCACCCGGTCCACGCTGGCCAGACCGCCGATGACGGCGGCGCGGCTGTCCAGATCATTGACCGGCCGCCCCTCGCCCTTCAGGCGGCGCACCGAGGCGTCGGTGTTCAGCGCCACCACCAGCCGGTCGCACCAGCTGCGCGCCTGGGCCAGATAGGCGACATGGCCGCGGTGCAGGATGTCGAAGCAGCCGTTGGTGAAGCCGACCTTCAGGCCCTGACGCTTCCACGCCTCGACCTGATCCGACAGTTCGTCCAGCGGCGTGACCTTGGACTGGGCCAGGGTCGCGTGCTGGCTCATCTCGGCCTCGATCAGTTCGGCGGGCGTGACGACCGCCGTACCGCTCTTGCCGACCACCACGCCCGAAGCGAGGATGGCGAACTGAACCGCCGTCTCCAGCGACGCGCCCGCACCCAGCGCCAGACCCAGGGCCGCCAACGAGGTGTCGCCGGCGCCGGACACGTCATAGACCTCGCGCGCCCGACCGGGGAAATGCACCACAGCCCCGTCGCGACGGGCCAGGGTCATGCCCTTGCCGGCCCGCGTGACCACGACCGCCTTGGCCGTGCTGGCCGCCAGCAGGGCTGCCAGAGCGGCCTCTACCTCGGCGTCCGTCTCGACCGGCAGGCCGGTCGCGCCCGCCAGTTCGCTGGCGTTCGGCTTGATCAGGTCCACCGCGCCATAGCGGGCGAAGTCGCGGCCCTTGGGGTCGACGATGACCGGCGCGCCGTATTCACGGCCAGCCCACAGCGCCGCCGCGATCAGGGCGTCGTCCACCACGCCCTTGGCGTAGTCGGACAGCAGGATGGCTTGGGCGTCCTTGAACACCGTCTTCTCGCCATAACCGCCGACGGCCGGCTGCTCGTCGTCCAGCCGCAGCAGTTGCTGACCGGCGGCGACAAACCGCGTCTTGACGATGGTGGCCGCGCCCTCGGGACGGACAAGGGCGTCCTCGACCCGGTCCTCTGCAGCGATGAGATCGGACAGTTCGGCGCCCGCCGCATCCTGACCGACGACCGCGCCCAGCCGGGCAAAGCCGCCCAGAGCCGCGACATTGCGCGCCACATTTCCGACGCCGCCGGGCATGGCCACGGTGCGGCGCGCGCGCAGGACAGGGATCGGCGCCTCGGGCGAGATCCGGCTGACCTCGCCATAGACATAGCGGTCCAGCATCAGGTCGCCGACGCAGGCGACCTTCAGCTCATGCACCTGCGCCAGCAAACCTTGCAGCGCGCCCAAATCAAGTGATCGTTCAGCCATGACGCCGAACTACCGGATTCAGGCCGGGTTCGCCATCGGCGCCTTTGCGCCGACCTTGATGGCCAGGTCGTCGAAGGCGATCAGCTCGGCGGCCAGAGCCTCGAACTGGTCCAGCGGCACCATGTTGGGGCCGTCCGACGGGGCGTTGTCGGGGTCTTCGTGCGTTTCCAGGAAGACGGCGTCCACGCCCACGGCCACGGCGGCCCGCGCCAGAACCGGCACGAACTCACGCTGGCCGCCCGAAGACGTGCCCTGCCCGCCCGGCTGCTGCACGCTGTGGGTCGCGTCGAACACGACGGGACAGCCGATTTCACGCATGATCGGCAGCGAGCGCATATCGCTGACCAGGGTGTTGTAGCCGAAGCTGGCGCCGCGCTCGCAGGCCATGACATTGGGGTTGCCGGCGCCGACCACCTTGGCGATGACATTCTTCATGTCCCAGGGCGCCAGGAACTGACCCTTCTTGATATTGATCGCCTTGCCGGTGGCGGCGGCGGCCAGCAGCAGGTCGGTCTGGCGCGACAGGAAGGCCGGGATCTGCAGCACGTCCACGGCCTCGGCCACGCCTTCGCACTGGGCCTCGGAGTGGACGTCGGTCAGAGTCGGCAGGCCGGTCACTTCACGGATTTCGGCGAAGATCGGCAGGGCGTCCTTCAGGCCGATGCCGCGCGCGGCGGTGGCGCTGGTGCGGTTGGCCTTGTCGAAGCTGGTCTTGTAGATGATGCCGACATCCAGACGCTCGCCGATTTCCTTCAGCCGATGGGCCGTCTCCAGCGCGTGCTGGCGGCTTTCCATCTGGCAGGGGCCGGCGATGAAGACGATACGACGTCCGCCGCCGATCACGACGGGCTTTTTGAGGCCAGCGGACAGTTCGATGACGGCGTTGGGACGGTTCACGGCGGCGCTTTCGGCTGTTTGAATCGATAAAGTCGCGGTTTGTGGCGCAACTTTGCGTCCGACAGGTGGCGTCGAACCCTCAGCTTCGCAACCTACAGGGCGACTCAGCGCCTGACCACACAGCTGGGCAGCCTGTGTTATCGTGCCGCCATGCACACGCCCTCGAACAGCCCCCTGATCTCGACGCAAGAGCTGGCGGATCGCCTCGGCGCGCCTGATCTGCGGATCATGGACGCCAGTTGGTGGCTGGATGGACGGGACGCCCGCGCGGATTTCGAGGCGGAACGGCTGCCCGGCGCTGTCTTCTTTGATCTGGAGGCGATCTCCGACCACGACGCCCCCTATCCGCATATGCTGCCGACGCCGCTGGCCTTCGCTGAGGCCATGAGCGCGCTGGGCGTGGCGGAGAGCGACGACATCGTCGTCTATGACGCCCAGGGCTTGTTCTCAGCCGCGCGGGTCTGGTGGACGCTGCGGATCATGGGCGCGAAACGGGTGCGCGTTCTGGACGGCGGCTTGCCGAAATGGCGCGCCGAAGGACGGCCCTTGGAACATGGCCCCGTCGCCGCAAGAGACGCCTCGACCTTCAATCCCGTCTTTGCCGCCGACAGCGTGGTCGATCTGGAACAGGTCCGCCAGGCGCTGGGCGGCGAGGTTCAAGTGGTGGACGCCCGAGGGGCCCCGCGTTTCCGCGGACAAGCCGCCGAACCGCGCGCGGGCGTTCGCTCCGGCCATATGCCCGGCGCGCTGAACCTGCCCTTCGGCCAATTATTGAACGCGGATGGCACATTGAAGCGCGGTCCGGCGCTGCAAGCCGCCTTCCGCGACGCAGGGGTCGATCTGGATCGCCCCGTCATCACCAGTTGCGGCTCCGGCGTGACCGCCGCCATCCTGACCCTCGGCCTGGCCGAACTGGGCCGGTCGTCGCGGCTCTATGACGGGTCATGGGCCGAATGGGGTGCGCGCGATGACGCTCCGGTCGAGGTCGGCTGACTCTTAGGCCGCGGCCGGAATTGCCGCGTCGGTGTCCTCCTCTCCGCGCGACACCACAGTCGCCACGACCAGATCGCCCGTCACGTTCAGCGTGGTGCGACACATATCCAGGAAGCGGTCGACGCCCAGGATCAGGCCGATCCCTTCCGGCGGCACGCCCACCATGGCCAGGATCATGGCGATGACCGGAAGCGACCCCGCCGGCACGCCCGCTGTGCCGACCCCGCCCAGAATACAGACCAGCATGACGATGAGCTGCTGACCCAGGCTCAGATCAACGCCGAAGAACTGCGCCAGGAACAGCACCGTAACCCCCTCGAACAGGGCCGTGCCGTTCTGATTGGCCGTGGCCCCGACCGTCAGGACAAAGCGGGCGATCTTGCGGGGCAAGCCCAGGTTCTGCTCGGCCACACGCAGCGACACCGGCAGGCTGGCGTTCGACGAGGCGGTCGAAAAGGACACCACCATGGCCTCGCGAATGTCGCGGAAGAACTTCAACGGCGACATCCCGCCCAAAGTCGCGATGCAGATCGGATAGACCACGAACATGTGGATCGCCATCGCGCCTACCGCCACGGCGACAAAGGCCGCCAGCCTCACCAGCAGTTCCCACCCGAAGAGGGCCGCCAGATTGAACATCAGGCAGGCGATGGCGATGGGCGCCAGTCGGATGACCAGGTTGATCAGTTTCATCATCACCTCGAACAGACCTTCGATGGTCTGTTGCAGGCGATCCGTCGCCGGGCTCTTGGTCATCACCAGCCCGATGCCGAACAGCAGGGCGAAGACCATGACCGGCAGGATTTCGTTCTGCGCCGCCGCCGTGAAGACATTGGACGGCACCAGATCGAGGAAGAAGTCGCCCGCGCGAACCGAATCCGGCGCGCTGCCGACGATAGAGGCGGCGCCGCTGCGCCCCTGCTCCAGCAGTTGCTGGGCCAGCGCTGGGTCCACGCCGTCGCCGGGTCGGAAGACATTGACCATGACCAGGCCGATGATCACAGCGACCGCCGAAATAAAGACCGTGAACAGCAGGCTCTTGGTCCCAGCCCGCCCCAGGGTCTTCAGGTCGCCCATCTCGGCCACGCCCACCACCAAGGCCGAAAACAGCAGCGGCAGCACCAGCATGAAGAGCAGCCGCAGGAAGATCTGCCCCGCCGGCCCGGTAATGTTGGCGGTCAGCCACTGAACCCAGGGCGTCTCGCCGCCGATCGTCAGGTTGACCGCCAGCCCGCCCAGCAGCCCGACCAGAAAGCCGATCAGCATCAACAGATGCAGCGGAAGTTTCGGTCTGGTCGTGGCGGTCATGCATCCCCCGATCAGGCGACCGACCGGCGCCCTATCGGATCGGCAGGGCGTAGATCAGGCCGCTGGGCCGCGCGCTCCATTGCGCGTTCAGGCCTCTGGCCAGATTCAGCGCCGATTGCTGGCCAAGGTTCCGCTCGAAGATCTCGCCGTAGTTGCCGCCCGCCGCGATGGCGTCCCGCGCCCAGGTCCTTGGCAGGCCGACGGACGGCCCGAATTCCCCTTCGTCACCCAGCAAGCGACGGATGCGCGGTTCCTGGCTGTCGCGGGCCAGAGCGGCCACATTGCCCTTGGTCACGCCCAGTTCTTCGCCCAGCATCAGGGCGTTCAGGGTCCAGCGGATCACCGCCGTCCACTGATCGTCGCCGCGCCGCACGACCGGCCCCAGCGGCTCCTTGGAAATCACATCCGGCAAGATGGCGTGCTGTTGCGGATTGGCCAGGGTCGTTCGCGCCGCCGCCAGGGCCGAGATGTCGGCGGTGAAGGCGTCGCACTCCTCGCGCGCATAGGCCTGACGCGCCTCCTCCTCGGTCTTGACCATGACGGGGCGGAACTCGATCCCGCGCGTGCGGAAATAGTCCTCGACGTTCAGTTCCGTGGTGGAGCCGGTCTGCACGCAGATGCGCGCGCCGTTCAGTTCAGAGGCGCTGTTCAGGTTCAGCGCGCGGCGCACCAGGAAGCCCTGACCGTCGTAATAGTTGATCCCGGCGAAGCTCAGGTCGCCACCGGTGTCGCGGCTCATGGTCCAGGAGGTGTTGCGCCACAGGACGTCCACACGACCGTCGCGCAGAGCCTCGAACCTCAGCTCGGCCGTCAGCGGCACGAATCGCACAGCATCGGGATCACCGAAGATGGCCGCCGCCGTCGCTCGGCAGAAGTCGACGTCAAACCCGCGCCAGGCCCCGCGATTGTCGGTGTAGGCGAAACCGACGAGCCCCTGATTGACGCCGCAGTTCAGATGCCCGCGTTGCTTGATCGCCGCCAGGGTTGGGCTGGAGACCTCCGCCGGCATGGTCGTCGCGGTCGGGCGCGAGGTCGGGGTCGTCTCGGCGTGATCGGTCTTGCCTTGCCGCTCGCAGGCGGCCGTGGCCAGCAGCAGCGCCAGCGATATTCCCGTCACGATCCTCGACGCCCGCATTCCGGCACCCTCTCCAGCTTGCGCCCCCGCCTTCTTTAGAGCCCTCTAGGCGCCGAACCGCAACCCGCCGGAGCCTTCATGCCTCGCCTTTCCGACCGGACCCGCCTGATCGCCTCCGCCACGCGACGAGGCCAGGGCCGCCGCCCGGTCAATCCGCCGCTGGAGCGCGCCTCAACCATGCTCAGCGACGACCCGGCTTCGATGCAGGATTCGACGCCGGGACCTGTCTATGGCCTGGACGGGACCAGCGCCGCCCGCGAACTGCGCGCCGCCTTGGCCGATCTGGAGGG
This sequence comes from Candidatus Brevundimonas phytovorans, assembly GCA_029203145.1. Classification (NCBI taxonomy): domain Bacteria; kingdom Pseudomonadati; phylum Pseudomonadota; class Alphaproteobacteria; order Caulobacterales; family Caulobacteraceae; genus Brevundimonas; species Candidatus Brevundimonas phytovorans. Next base: position 1,297,690 of record CP119309.1, on the reverse strand, counting down.
GGCGAGCGAGGCCTTCCTCGTCCCGTCCGGCCTCGCCGCCGTCACCGTCCCCCTGCTAGCCCTGCTGCGCCCGGGCGACGAGGTCGTGACCAGCGACGCCGCCTATGGCCCCACGCGCCGCTTCCTGACCCGGCACATGGCGGCCCGCGGCGTCGTCACGCACTTTCATCCGGCCGGCGCCTCGACCTCGGACATCCTGGCGCTTTGCAATGAGCGGACCCGCGTCCTGCTGATCGAATCTCCGTCGTCCCTCACGTTCGAGATCGTGGACGTGCCGGCCCTGGCCAAGGCCTGCAAGGCGCGCGGCGTGCTGACGGTGATGGACAACACTTGGGCGGCGGGGCTGGCGTTGCGCCCACTGGCCCACGGCGTTGATGTCAGCGTCCAGGCCGTGACCAAGTACGCGGCCGGCCATTCCGACCTGCTGATGGGCGCCATCGCGGTTCAGGACGCCGGGATCGCCCGCGCCATCCTGCACGCCATCGAAGACATGGGCTGGCACGTCTCGCCCGACGACGCCTGGCTGGCGCTGCGCGGCCTGCGCACCCTGCCCCTGCGCTACAACGAGGCGCTCAAGTCCGCGCTTCAGGTCGCCGAGTGGCTGCAAGCCCGGCCCGAGGTCGAGCGCGTCCTGTTCCCGCCCCTGCCCGGCTCGGTCGGTCACGACCTGTGGCGACGCGACTATTCCGGCGGCGCGGCCCTGATGGGCCTCGTCATGAAGGGCGGCGACAAGGCCTCGGCCCACGCCCTGATGGGCGCCCTCAACCTGTTCGGCATGGGCTATTCCTGGGGCGGCTTCGAGAGCCTGATCACCCACGAGACCCCGCAACTGGCTCATCGCCAGCACACGCCCGACCTGCCGGGCCAGTTGCTGCGCCTGCACGTCGGACTGGAAGACCCCGCCGACCTGATCGAAGATCTCGATAGGGGTTTCGAGGCGTGGCGCGCCCAGCAGGACTCGAACCTGCAACATCCCGCTTAGAAGGCGGGTGCTCTATCCGGTTGAGCTATGGGCGCCGGAGCGGGTGTCTGCCTATGAGGGTTCGCGCGCGGCGGCAAGGGGCGACATCGGACAGGAGTCCGTCGCTTGTCCATATTGGTAAAATTATTTTACAATAACGCTCGCTTTCGGAGTTTCACCATGTCTGATCTTCCCACCCGCCTTGTCCAGTTGACCACTCGCCCCGACGGCGATCTGGCGGCGTCGAACCTGGAGATTGTCGACGGGATCGCCCCCGCACCCGCCGAGGGCGAGGTTCAGGTGCGGAACCTCTGGATGTCCGTGGATCCCTATATGCTGAACCGCCTCTATGATCGGCCCAACTATGTGCCGCCGTTCAAGCTGGGCAAGCCGCTGGACGGCGGGGCCGTGGGCGAGGTCGTCGCCTCGGCCCACCCTGATTTCCAGCCCGGCGACCTGGTGCTCAACACCTATGGCTGGCGCGAGGTCTTCACCGCGCCCGGCAAGCGGCTGACGCAGATCGTGCCGAGCTCAATCGCTCCGCAGGACCATCTGGGCGTGGCGGGACTGACGGGCATGACGGCCTATGTCGGCCTGCTGCGTATCGCGGGCTTGAAGGAAGGCGACACCGTCTTCGTCTCGGCCGCCGCCGGCGCCGTGGGCACGGCGGCCTGCCAGATCGCCAAACTGAAAGGGTGCCGCGTCATCGGCTCGGCCGGCGGCGCGGCCAAGACCGCCTTCCTATTGAACGAGGTCGGGGTGGATCATGCCATCGACTATCGCGCCGAGGCGGACCTGTCCACCGCTCTGGCGGCGGCCGCGCCTGCCGGGATCGACGTCTATTTCGAGAATGTCGGCGGCGACCATTTCAACGCCGCCCTCGACAACGCCGCCATCGGCGCCCGCTTCGCCCTGTGCGGCATGATCGCCCAATACGGCAACGGCCAACCGCCGCTTCAGGCGCGAATGTTCCACGCCATCAGCAAGCGCATTCGTCTGGAGGGCTTCCTTCTGGGCGACCACGACGACTTGAAGCCGGCCTTCGAGCGCGACATCGCCGCCTGGCTGGCGGACGGCTCGGTCAAATCCTTCACGACCGTCAGCGAGGGCCTGGCGTCCGCGCCCGAGGCTTTCCGCAGCCTGCTGACCGGCGGCAACATCGGCAAGGCGCTGGTGCGCCTCTAGACATGAAAAAGCCGCCCGGAGCGATCCGGGCGGCGCTTTCTTCAAGCCTTGCCGACCCTAGTGGGTCCAGGACTGCTTGCGGTTGGTGGCAAAGTTGTCGGCATAGGCCTTGAGGATGATCGGCGCTTCCTGCGGTTCGTGCAGGCGGAAAGCGATGCCGTGGCGTTCGGCGTATTCGATCGCCTCTTCCTTGGTCTCGAAGTTCAGGCGCACCTGTCCGTTCATGTCGGTGGTGCTGGTCCAGCCGGTCAGCGGGTCCTGGGTCCGCGCCGAGGCGGGTTCGAACTCCAGCCGCCAGTCGTGGGTCTTGGCCTTGCCCGACTGCATCGCGGTCTTGGCCGGGCGATAGATGCGAGCGAGCATGGGCGTAATCCTTGAGCGACGTGTCTTGGCCGGGTCCATAACCCGACCTCGTCGCCCGGTCCAGCCGTCCGCCGCGACTTCAGGCGGCCAGAGCGCTCGAACCGGCGTCGATCCAGCGGCGCGCGGCGCGCTGGGCCTCGGCGATCTCGTCGTGCTCCATCTCCTGGCTCAGGTCGCGGCGATATTCCCGCGCCTCGACTGACCCCTTCATGGCCGCCAGGTTGAAGATCATGTGGGCCGAGACGCGGTCGATGGGACAACCGTCCAGACCCGATGAATAGGCCAGCCCCAGTCGGAACAGGGCGTCCCCGTCCATGTCGATGGTCGGCAGCGGCAGGGCCGCGGTTTCGATAGCCTCAGGCGCGGTAGGGTGCGCGGTCATAGCCAGTCCTCCAGGCCTTGGTCATTCTGACCCTGCCTTTCGAGCCTTATTCAAATACCGCCGGTTTGAAATTAGCGTTAACGGCCCCGCTGTCCAAACAGAACGGCGCGCGCGGCTTCCGCAGCCTTGCCCGATGCGGCCAGATTGGCCCGCCATTCCTCGCCGACCGCCCTGCCCGCCTTGACCGCGGGCCGCGCGCCGACCCGCTCCATCCAGGCGGCCAGATGCGGGAACTCGCTCAGGTCCTGCCCCTGATGATTTGGCAAAATCCAGGGCCAAATCGCCATGTCGGCGAGGGAATAGTCGCCCGCGACATAGTCCCGGTCCGCCAGGCGGCGGTTCAGCACGCCGTAAAGTCGGTGGGTCTCGTTCGTGTAGCGTTGCACGCCATAGGCGATCTGACGCTGGTCCCGGATCATGGCCGGGGCGTACTGGCGGAAGTGATGGGTCTGCCCCGCCATCGGCCCCAGGCCGCCCACCTGCCAGAACAGCCACTCGTCAACCTCGACCCGCGCCCGCAGATCAGCAGGGTAGAAGCGCCCCGACTTGGCGCCCAGATATTGAAGGATGGCGCCGGACTCGAAGATGGAGAGCGGCTGGCCGTCCGGTCCTTCGGGATCGACGATGGCGGGCATCCGGCCATTGGGGCTGATGGCCTGGAAGGCTGGCGTGAACTGCTCGCCCGCGCCGATGTTCACCGGCTTGACCACATAGGGCAGGCCCATTTCCTCCAGGGCGATGGAGATTTTCCAGCCGTTCGGCGTGGGCCAATACCAGAGCTCGATCGGCTGGGTCATCGCGGTCGCCTTCACTCGTGTCGGATCGTCCAGAGATGGCGCGCCCGAGATGAACAGACAAGGCTGAAACCTGACGGCGCCGTTCAGGACGAGTTCATGCGCCCGGGCCGACCTTGGCCTTCTGTTTCAACGGGCTGTCCGCAAGCTTCTTCGGCGCCCAGACCACGGAGACGAACCAGATGAACCGCCTCACCAAGGCCGCCATCGTCGCCCTGGCGCTGACCACCACGGCCGCGCCGTTGGCGGCTCAGGCCCAGAACCGCGATCACCGCGAGTATCGGCAGGAGCGCCGCGAGGATCGACATGATCGCCGCGATGATCGTCGCGACTATCGCCAGGATCGCCGCGAAGACCGACGTGAGTGGCGCGCCGACCGCCGCGACGACCGTCGGGACTATCGCCAGGATCAGCGCCGCGCCGAACGCTGGGATCGCAACAATCGTGACTGGTGGCGCGGCCGCCCCGAGTTCCGCGACTATCGCGGCGCGCGCAACGGCTACTGGTACGCGCCGGGCCGCGGCTACTACCGCGTGGATCCGCGCTATCAGAGCTATCGCTGGCGCCAAGGCGGCTACCTGCCCTCGGCCTATCGCGGCTACTACGTCGACGATCCCTATTATTACAACCTGCGTCCGGCGCCGCGTGGGTATCGCTATGTCCACGCCAACAACGACATCCTGCTGATCGCGGTCGCCACCGGCCTGATTGCTAGCGTGCTGCACGACGTCTACTAGGCCTCGCGCAGGTCTTGGGAAACGCCCCGCAAAGCTCAGCTTTGCGGGGCTTTTTTCATGACGCTTTCTGTATGTTTCCATCGACCGGCGTTCAGCCGTGGTTCATGGCGCAAGCGCCAGATTGATGCTCAAGCCGCCCTCTCGGCGTGCGAGGAAGAAGACCATGAAACGTTCCCTGATGGTGTTCACGGCCATCGCCAGCTTCGCCCTTCCGGCCCTCGCGCCCGTCGCGACCCTGGCGCAGTCGCGACAAGCCCAGGCCGAAGACAGCCCGCGCCAGCGTCCGCAACACCGCGCAGAGCGCAGCGATCAGTCCGTGTCACCCCGACAGAGGGCCGAAGCGCGGCCTGAGCGGCCGGAGACGCCACGCCCGTCGCGCCCGACCCGCCCCGAGGGCGAACGCCCGGCCGCGCCGACGCGCCCCACGGATCAGGGTCGCCCCCCGGCGCCTCGCCCCGAGCAACCGAACAGGCCGAACGGCCCCGACCGACCCGATCGTCCGGGACAGGATCGGCCGGATCGGCCCAACGCGGGGCCAAATCGTCCTGGCGCTCAGCAGCCCGGTCGCCCGAGCCGCCCGGACGGCGACCGGCCCGACCGCCCCAATCGTCCGGCTCAGCCGAACCGCCCCGACAGGCCTGACTGGAACCGCCCTGACCGCCCAGGCGCCCAGCAGCCCAACCGACCTCACAGGCCTGAGCGCCCTGGATCGGATCGTCCGAACCGCCCGGACCGGCCGAACTGGAGCAACAACCGCGACTATCGCGACTTCCACAACCGCTGGAACCGCGACCAGTGGCGGCGCGAATGGGATCGTCGCCACCGCAGCGACTGGTGGCGCAACGACAGCCGTTTCCGGGGCTGGAACGGCGTGCGGCTCGGCTTCTATTTCGCACCGGGTTACGGCTACTATAGCGTGCCGCGCAGCTACTGGAACCGTCAGTACCAGGTTGGTCAGTACCTGCCTGAGGTCTTCTGGCGCTATCAGGTCAACGACTGGCGGACCTATGGCCTCGGCTACCCGCCTGAAGGGACGCGCTGGGTCTATGTCGACAACACGATCTATCTGATCGACGACTACGACGGCTACATCATCGACGTCGTCCGCGACGCCTGGAACTGGTAGCCGGGTAAACAGAAAGGCCCCGAGGATCGCACCTCGGGGCTTTTTTGTGGGCCGCGGTCAAAAGGCTCCGCCTTTTCGACCCGACGCGGCCTGGCGCTGCGCGCGTGCTCAAAGACGTCGCTCAAGCAGCGAGCGACCGCGTCGCGAGCGTTAGCGACCAACGGGGGTCTGGGGGCCAAAGCCCCCAGGCAAGGCTCTTAAATCAAAGCCCGAGCTTTGATTTAAGGATGTCATTCACCGCCGCCGGGTTGGCCTTGCCGCCCGTCGCCTTCATGACCTGACCGACGAACCAGCCGAGGGCTTGCGGCTTCTCGGCCACCGCCGCCGCCTTGTCCGGGTTGGCGGCGATGATGTCATCGACGGCCTTCTCGATGGCGCCAGTATCAGTCACCTGCTTCAGGCCGTGCTTCTCGACGACCTCGGCGGGCGAGCCTTCGCCGTTCCAGACGTAGTCGAAGACCTCCTTGGCGATCTTGGACGAGATGACGTTCGTCTCGATCAGTTCGACCAATTGGGCGACGTGCGCCGCCGGCAGCGGGTTCTGGCTGAAGTCCTTGTTGTCAGCCGCCAGACGCGCCGAGACCTCGTTCGTCACCCAGTTGGAGACCAGCTTGGCGTCACGCCCCTTGGCGGCGGCTTCAAAGTAGTCGGCCTTGGCCTGTTCCGAGATCAGCACCACGGCGTCGTATTGCGACAAACCGTAGTCCGCCATCAGGCGACGGCGCTTCTCGTCCGGCAGTTCCGGCAGGTTGGCCTTGATCTCGTCGATCCAGGCCTGCTCGATTTCCAGCGGCAGCAGGTCAGGGTCGGGGAAGTAGCGATAGTCCATCGCCTCTTCCTTGGAGCGCATCGAGCGCGTTTCGCCCGCCGTCGGATCATACAGACGGGTTTCCTGCGTGATCGAGCCGCCGTCCTCGAGGATCTCGATCTGACGGCGCGCTTCGTAATTGATCGCCTGAGAAATGAAGCGGAAACTGTTGACGTTCTTGATCTCGCAACGCGTGCCCAGGAAGCCGAAGTCGCCGGTTTCCTTGAACTTGGCGTAGTTGCCGACGCGGCAGACCGAGACGTTGACGTCGGCGCGCAGGTTGCCCTTGTCCATGTCGCCGTCGCAGGTGCCGAGATAGATCAGGATGGTGCGGATCTTCTTGACGTAGGCGACCGCCTCTTCCGGCGTGCGGATGTCGGGGCGCGAGACGATCTCCATCAGCGCCGTGCCGGCCCGGTTCAGGTCGACGAAGCTTTCCGTCGGCGACAGGTCGTGGATCAGCTTGCCCGCGTCCTGCTCCAGGTGCAGGCGCTCGATGCCGACGTTGAAGAAGGAACCGTCCTCGGCCTCGACCTCGACCACGCCCTCGCCCACGATCGGGTGATACAGCTGGCTGATCTGATAGCCGGTCGGCAGGTCGGGATAGAAGTAGTTCTTGCGGTCGAACTGGCTCTTCAGATTGATCTGCGCCTTCAGGCCCAGACCCGACTTCACCGCCTGCTCGACGCAATGCTTGTTCAGGGTCGGCAGCATGCCGGGGAAGCCGGCGTCGACCAACGACACCTGCTCGTTCGGACCCGCGCCGAAACCGACGGCGGCGCCCGAGAACAGCTTGGCCTTCGACGCCACCTGGGCGTGAATTTCCAGCCCCATGACGATTTCCCAGTCGCCGGTGCGACCTTTGATCAGTGTTTTGTTGTCAGACATGCTCACCACCACTTGGCCGGTTTGGCGACGAAACCGGCGGAGTCTTCCAGTGCGGCCGCGACCTGGAAGACGGTCGCCTCATCAAGGGCCTTGCCGATGACCTGAAGGCCCAGCGGCAGACCATCGCTGCTCAGACCGGCGGGCACCGAGATGCCGGGCAGACCGGCCAGGTTGGTCGTCACCGTGAAGACGTCGTTCAGGTACATGGTCAGCGGGTCGATCTGCTTGTCGCCCAGCTTGAACGCCGCCGTCGGGGTCGACGGGGTCAGGATGGCGTCCACCTTGCCCCAGACATTGTCGAAGTCCTCGGCGATGCGACGACGCACCTTCAACGCCTTGACGTAGTAGGCGTCATAGAAGCCCGCCGACAGCACATAGGTGCCGATGGTCAGGCGGCGCTGGACCTCCTTGCCGAAGCCTTCGGCGCGCGAGGCGGCATAGAGGTCGTCCAGCGACGAGAAGTCCTCGGCGCGGTGGCCGAAGCGCATCCCGTCATAGCGGGCCAGGTTCGACGAGGCCTCGGCCGGGGCCACGATGTAGTAGGCCGGCAGGGCGTATTTGGTGTGCGGCAGGCTGATCTCGACGATCTCGCAGCCGGCAGCCTTCAGCCAGGCCACGCCCTGCTGCCACAGCGCCTTGATCTCTTCGGACATCCCGTCGATCAGGTATTCCGCCGGGACGCCGATGCGCAGGCCCTTGACCGACTGACCGACCGACTGGGTCCAGTCGGGCGTCGGGATGTCGAGGCTGGTCGAGTCCTTGGCGTCGAACGAGCACATGGACTTCAGCAGGATGGCGGCGTCCGTCACCGTCTTGGTGATCGGCCCGGCCTGATCCAGCGACGAGGCGAAGGCCACCATGCCGAAACGGCTGGCGCGGCCATAGGTGGGCTTGATGCCGACCGTGCCGGTAAAGGCGGCGGGCTGACGGATCGAGCCGCCGGTGTCCGAGGCCGTCGCGGCCAGACACAGATCAGAGGCCACAGCCGAAGCCGAACCGCCCGACGAGCCGCCCGGCGTCAGCTCGGCGTCCGAACCCTTGGCCTTCCACGGGTTCTTCACCGGACCAAAGGCCGAGGTCTCGTTGGCCGAGCCCATGGCGAACTCGTCCATGTTGAGCTTGCCCAGCATGACCGCACCTTCGCGCCACAGATTGGCGGTGACGGTGGATTCATAGGGCGGCACAAAGCCGCGCAGCATGTTGGAGCCCGCCGTCGTCTGCACGCCCTCGGTGCAGAACAGGTCCTTGATGCCCAGCGGCGCGCCTTCCAGGTCGCCGCCCTCGCCCTTGGCCAGCTTGGCGTCGGAGGCGCGCGCCTGTGCCAGCGCCTTGTCCGCCGTCACTTCGACATAGGCGTTCAGCGCCGGGTTCGACGCCTCGATGTTGGTCAGGAAGGCGCGGGTCAGCTCCTCCGACGAGAAGGTCTTGGCCTTCAGGCCGTCAACGGCGTCTTTGAGCGTAAGCTTGGTGAGGTCAGACATCTATTCGACCACCTTGGGCACGACGAAGAAGCCGTCGGCAGACTTCGGGGCGTTCGACAGGACAGCGTCCACCTTGGCGCCGTCGGTGACGACGTCTTCGCGCAGGCGCAGGGGCTGGGCGACGTTGGAAGTCATGGGCTCGACACCCTGCACATCGACCTCGTTCAGCTGTTCGATCCAGTTCAGGATGCCGTTCAGCTCCTGGGCCAGCGGCTCCAGGCGGTCCTCGGGGGTCTTGATGCGGGCGAGGTGGGCGACACGCCTCACCGTCGCGGCGTCGATAGCCATGGAAATCTCCGAAATTCATCCAGTCGGGGCGCAAGGGAGTCGCCCAGACTGACTCCTGTCGTGGGTTAACCGCCCGATGCGGCTTCGACAAGCGTTCCGCATTGCAATATGGGGAGGCCGTGCCCGTATTCGACCTTACAGACCTGCCCGCCGCCTGCCCGCCCGACACCGCTTGGATGGGGCTCGATCTGGGCGAGAACACCATTGGCGTGGCGGTGTCCGACACCAGCCGCATGATCGCCAGCCCGCTGCAGCTGATCCGCAAGGTGAAGTTCAGGCAAGACGCCGAGCAACTGATCAAGCTGATGAACGGTCGCAACGTCTCGGCCCTGGTCATCGGCCTGCCGCTGAACATGGACGGAACCGAGGGGCCCCGCGCCCAGTCCTGCCGCGCCTTCGCCCGCAATCTGGAACGCCTGCGCCCCGTCAACGTCGCCTTCCAGGACGAGCGCCTGTCGACCACGGCGGTCGAGCGTTTCCTGATCGACGAACTGGACCTGAGCCGAAAACGCCGCGCCGACGTCGTGGATCGCACCGCCGCCGCCTGGATTTTGCAGGGCGCGCTGGACCGTCTGCGCGCCTGATCTTCCCCTCAAGCAGAGTCGGCTCTATAGCGGCGTCTCGATGACCCATGCCGCTTCCGTCACCGAAACCATCGAGGAGCGACTGACGCCGTTCCCCCGCGATCACTTCCTCGCCGCCGGCGACCTGAACCCGCCCGCCGCACTGGCGCTGCTGGATCTCGCCGACGCCTTCGTCGATTTCAACCGACAGTCGGCCAAGGGCATCGACCTGATGCGCGGCCAGACGGTCGTGAACCTCTTCTTCGAGAACTCGACCCGCACCAGTTCATCGTTCGAGATCGCCGCCAAGCGTCTGGGCGCCGACGTCGTCACCATGCCGGTCTCGGCCTCCTCGGTCGCCAAGGGCGAGACCCTGATCGACACGGCGGTGACGCTGAACGCCATGAAGCCGGAAATCCTGGTGGTGCGTCATGCCTCCTCGGGCGCTGTGGATCTGTTGTCGCAAAAGGTCGGCTGCGCCGTCGTCAACGCCGGCGACGGTCGCCATGAACACCCGACGCAGGCCCTGCTCGACCTGCTGTCCTTACGCCGCGCCTTCGGCGACGTGGGCGGCCTGACGGTGGCCATCTGCGGCGACATCGCCCACAGCCGCGTGGCCCGCTCCAACGTCGCCTTGCTGTCGATGATGGGGGCGCGCGTGCGCCTGATCGGCCCGCCGACTCTGGTGCCTGGCGACGCCGATCGCTGGGGCTGCGAGGTCTTCCACGACATGAAGGAAGGTCTGGCCGGCTGCGACGTGGTCATGATGCTGCGCCTTCAGCTGGAACGTATGACCGGCGCCCTGATCCCCTCGACCCGCGAGTATTTCCGCTTCTGGGGTCTGGACCGCGAGAAACTGGCCTGGGCCGCGCCGGGCGCCAGGGTCATGCACCCCGGCCCGATGAACCGCGGCGTGGAGATCGATTCCGACGTGGCCGACGATCTGACCGTCTCCCTGATCCAGGATCAGGTCGAGATGGGCGTCGCCGCCCGCATGGCCGTCCTGGCCGCCCTCGCCCACCGCCGCGCGGGAGCCGCCGCATGACCGTCGCTCCGAACACGCTGGCCATCATCAACGCCCGTCTGCTCGATCCCGCCAGCGACTACGACGGCCCCGGCGCCGTCCTGATCCAGAACGGTCGCATCGTCGAGGTCGTCCACGGCCAGGCGACCCAGCGTCCCGACGGCGTCACCGTCATCGACGCGCAAGGCCGCTGCCTCGCCCCCGGCCTGATCGACATCCGCGTCAAGACTGGCGAACCGGGCAACGAGCCCAAGGAAACCCTGAAGTCGGCCAGCCTGTCGGCGGCGGCGGGCGGCGTCACCACCATCGTGGTCCAGCCCGACACCGACCCGGCCATCGACGACCCTGCCCTGATCGACCACATCCAGCGGCGCGGCGCGGCGCTCGACCTGGTCAACGTCCGCGCGGCGGGCGCAGCCACGCAAGGGCGCGACGGACAGCGCATGGCCGAGATCGGCCTGATGCACGAAGCGGGCGCCCTTTATTTCACTGACGGCGACCGGGTCATCGTCAACACCCGCACCCTGCAACGGGTGATGAGCTACGCCGCCGCCTTCAACGCCCTGATCGCCTGCCGTCCGGCCGAGCCCTGGCTGTCGGAAGGCGCCGTCGCCACCTCCGGCGAACTGGCCACCCGTCTGGGCCTGTCTGGCGCCCCCGCCATCGCCGAGCGTATCCAGCTGGAACGCGACCTGGCCCTGGTCGAACAGACCGGCGCCCGCTTCCTGGTCGATCAGATCTCGACCGAGGGCGCGCTGGAGACCCTGGCCCGCGCACGCGCTCGCGGGCTTGAGGTCTCGGCCTCGGTCTCGATCAACCACCTCTGCTTCAACGAGATCGACATCGGCGACTACCGGACCTTCTACCGGCTGGACCCGCCCTTGCGCCCCGAAAGCGACCGTCAGGCCCTGGTCGAGGCCGTCCGCGACGGCCTGATCGACGCCATCACCTCGGCCCATGCGCCCGAGCCCGCCGAGAACAAGCGCCGCCCCTTCGCCGAGGCCGCGCCCGGCGCCGTGGGTCTGGAGACCCTGCTGCCCGCCGCCCTGATGCTGCACCACGAGCATGGGCTGGACCTGCTGGACGTGCTGCGTCCGCTGACCCAGGGCCCCGCCGGTCTGCTGGGTTTGGACGCCGGCGTTCTCGCGACGGGCGCGCCCGCAGACCTCGTCCTGTTCGATGCGGGCGCGCCGGTTGTGGTCGATGCGGCCACGCTTCGTTCGAAATCGAAGAATTCGCCCTTCGACGGGCGTCGCCTGCAAGGCAAGGTCTTGCTCACGGTCGTCGGTGGACGCATCGTCCACGACGCACGCTAAACGGGAGAGAATCACTTGCAGGATCTGGCCGCACCGGCGCTTCTCACGCTCGGGCTTGTCGCGATTGGCGGATACCTGCTCGGTTCAATTCCGTTCGGGGTCATCCTGACCCGCGCTGCGGGCGCCGGGGACGTGCGCAATATCGGCTCGGGCAATATCGGCGCGACCAATGTCCTGCGCACGGGCCGCAAGGACCTGGCCATAGCCACCCTGATCCTCGACGCTGGCAAGGGCGCGGTCGCCCTGCTGATCGCGCGCTATCTGTTTGGAGAAGTCGCGGGCGCCATCGCCGGCGGCGCGGCCTTCATGGGGCATCTGTTCCCCGTCTGGCTGGGCTTCAAGGGCGGAAAGGGGGTCGCGACCTTCTTCGGCCTGATCCTGGCCGCCTGCTGGCCTCTGGGCTTGATGGCGGCGGCGACCTGGCTGATCGTGGCTTTCGCGCTGCGCTATTCCTCGCTGGCGGCCCTGGTCGCGGCGGCGGCCACGCCCTTCTACGCGCTTCTGCCCCTGTCGATGCTGAACCTTCCGGCCCCCGCGCCCATCCTGATCCTGGCGATCTTCACAGCTGTGCTGATCTATATCCGCCACCATGAGAACATCGCCCGGCTGCTGAAAGGCGCCGAGCCCAAGATCGGGGCCAAGAAGGCTTGACCGCGCTGTCCGACGCCGAGCGCTTCGCCCGGCTTCGGCTGGCCCGCACCGACCGCGTCGGTCCCGTGGCCTTTTCCCAACTGCTGCAACGCTTCGGGTCCGCCGTCCGTGCGGTTGAGGCCCTGCCTGATCTGGTGCGACGCAGCGGGCGCGACGGCTACGCTTTGCCCGCTGTCGAACGGGTCGAGACTGAGCTGGCGACGGGCGAGCGTGTCGGCGCGCGACTGATCCTGCTGGGCGACGCCGACTATCCCGACCTGCTGGCGGCGGTCGATCCGCCTCCGCCCCTGCTGTGGACCCGCGGCGACATCACCCTGCTGTCGCGCCCCTGCATCGGCGTCGTCGGCGCCCGCATCGCCTCGGCGGGCGGTCAGCGCATCGCGCGTGGCCTCTCGCAACAACTGGGCGAGGCCGGCCATGTCGTCGTCTCGGGTTTGGCGCGCGGCATCGACGCGGCGGCGCACCTGGGCGCCTTGCCGACCGGCACGGTCGCGGTGCTCGGCGGCGGCGTGGACGACATCTATCCGTCCGAGAACGCCGACCTCTATCGCCAGATCGTCGAGCAGGGCTGCATTGTCTCGGAAAGCCCGGTCGGCGCCCGCGCCCAGGCCCGCGACTTCCCTCGCCGCAACCGCATCATCTCCGGTCTGTCGCGCGGCGTGATCGTCGTCGAGGCCGAGATTCGCTCCGGCTCCCTGATCACCGCCCGCCTGGCCAATGAACAGGGCCGCGACGTCTTCGCGGTTCCTGGATCGCCGCTGGACCCACGCTCCAAGGGCCCCAACGAACTGCTGCGCCAGGGCGCCATCCTCTGCGAGGGGCTGGAGGACGTCGAGCGCGCCTTCTCTACCCTTCGGACCCTGCGCGAGCCCCCCGGCGCCTCGCCCTTCGACGGCGTGCCCGAGGACCTCGACGAGGCCCTGATCGAACAGGTCGCCGCCCTGCTGTCGCCTGTGCCGACGCCGCGCGATGAACTGGCGCGAGCGCTCGACCTGCCAGTCGGCGTCGTGGCGGCGGCCTTGCTGGAGCTCAACCTCGCGGGTCGCGCCAGCCTCTTGCCCGGCGGGCTCGTCTCAACCTAGCGCGAGGTCGGCGCGGCCTGTCGAGCCATTTGGGCGGCGCCTTCCAGCACCGCCGCCAGAGCCTCATCGCCGTCCCATCGCGCCATCCCCGCCAGCTCTGCGGCCATCCCGGCGACGTATTCCCGAACCGGATAGTCCGCGAGATCGGGCGGCGTCCGCCCGTCGCGTTCCGGCGTCTGCGGTCCTGCTGCTTGCGGCACGCTCAAACCCTCCAGTTGACCGCCTCAGTTAGACACAACCCATAGTAGCATCGCAAGGTCGTAAACACGCTAAAGGCGCGCATGCAAACGTCGCGATTGACTTCCCCTCCGACGCCAACCACGTTCGCGCCCCGATTTCCCGAACAGAGCGCCATGAATCTCGTCATCGTCGAGAGCCCCGCCAAGGCCAAGACCATCAATAAATACCTGGGCTCCGGCTACGAGGTGCTGGCTTCCTACGGCCATATCCGCGACCTGCCGTCCAAGGACGGTTCCGTCCTGCCCGACGACGATTTCGCCATGGTTTGGGAGGTCGACGCCAAGGCGTCCAAGCGCCTGTCCGAGATTGCGGAGGCGGCCAAGCGCGCCGACCGCGTTATTCTCGCCACCGACCCCGACCGTGAGGGCGAGGCGATCAGCTGGCACGTTCTGGAAGTCCTGAACAAGAAGAAGGCGCTGAAGGACACCGAAGTCCAGCGCGTCACCTTCAACGCCATCACCAAGTCCGCCGTTCTGGAGGCCATGGCCAATCCGCGTCAGCTGGATATGGAACTGGTCGAGGCCTATCTGGCCCGCCGCGCGCTGGACTATCTGGTGGGCTTCAACCTGTCGCCCGTCCTGTGGCGCAAGCTGCCCGGCGCCCGCTCGGCGGGTCGGGTGCAGTCGGTCGCCCTGCGCATCGTCGTCGATCGCGAGATGGAGATCGAGAAGTTCAAGGCTCAGGAATACTGGTCGGTCGAAGCCGATCTGGTCGCCGACAGCCCGCCCTTCACCACCCGTCTGGTCAAGCACGCCGGCAAGCGCATCCAGCGCCTGGACATCCCGACCGAGGAGATGGCCTTCGCCGCCCGCGACGCCATCCAGGCCGGCGACTTCACCATCAAGTCGGTCGAGAAGAAGCCCGCCAAGCGCTCGCCCGCCCCGCCCTTCACCACCTCGACCCTGCAACAGGAAGCCTCGCGCAAGCTGGGCTTCACGGCCCAGCGCACCATGCAGGCGGCGCAGAAGCTGTATGAGGGCGTCGACGACACCGGCGGCCTGATCACCTATATGCGGACCGACGGCCTGTTCGTCAGCCCCGAGGGCATCGCCCAGGCGCGCGAGGTCATCGCCGACCGCTTCGGCCCCGCCTATGTCCCGGCCGAACCGCGCTACTACAAGACCAAGGCCAAGAACGCTCAGGAAGCGCACGAAGCCATCCGCCCGACCAACATCGCGCGCCACCCGGAATCTCTGCGCCTCGAAGGCGACCTGCAGCGCCTCTACGAGTTGATCTGGAAGCGCATGGTCGCCTCGCAGATGGAGAGCGCCCGCCTGGACCGCACCACGGTCGAGATCGAGACGCCCGACGGCCTGACCGGCCTGCGCGCCACAGGTCAGGTCGTCGCCTTCGACGGCTTCATCGCCGCCTATGAAGAAGGCCGCGATGAGAAGCAGAAGGGCGCTGACGACGAAGAGGACGAAGGCGGTCGCCTGCCCGCGCTGAAGGAAGGCGCCAAGGCCAAGGTCGAGGCCATCCGCACCGACCAGCACTTCACCGAGCCGCCGCCGCGCTTCTCGGAAGCCACCCTGGTCAAGAAGCTGGAAGAGCTGGGCATTGGTCGTCCCTCGACCTACGCCTCGATCCTGACGACCCTGCGGGATCGCGAATATGTCCGCATGGACAAGAACCGCTTCTATCCCGAGGACAAGGGACGGCTGGTCACGGCCTTCCTGGAGCAGTTCTTCACGCGCTGGGTCGAATACGACTTCACCGCCGCGCTGGAGAGCCAGCTGGACGAGGTGTCGGCCGGCGAACTGGACTGGAAGGCGCTGCTGCGCAGCTTCTGGACCGACTTCCACGCCGCCACGCAAGCCGCCGGCGAGCTGCGCACCACGGCGATCCTGGATCACCTGAACGACGCCCTCGGCGCCCACATCTTCCCGGACAAGGGCGACGGTTCGGACCCGCGGGAATGCCCGCTGTGCCATCAGGGCCAGCTCAGCCTGAAGACCAGCCGCTTCGGCGCCTTCATCGGCTGCTCACGCTATCCCGACTGCAAATACACCCGCCCCGTGGCCTCGCCTGACGGCGCCGAGGGCGGTGCAGACGGCGGCGACCGCGAACTGGGCGTCGATCCGGCCACCGGCCAGCCGGTGCAGCTCAAGATCGGTCGTTTCGGCCCCTATGTCGAAACCACGCCCCCCGGCGAGGAAAAGCCCAAGCGCTCGTCCCTGCCCAAGGGCTGGAGCCCTGCCTCCCTGACGCTGGAACAGGCCCTGCGCCTGCTGGCCCTGCCGCGCGAAGTCGGCCCTCACCCCGAGGACGGCAAGATGATCACGGCGGGTCTGGGTCGTTACGGCCCGTTCGTCCTGCACGCCGGCACCTACGCCAACGTCTCGGACATCGACGAGGTGTTCGAGGTCGGCATCAACCGCGCCGTCGCCCTGCTGGCTGAAAAGCGCGCCGGTCGCCCCGGTCGCGGCTCGGCGACGGCTCCGCTGAAGGAACTGGGCGCTCACCCGGACGACGAGGCTCCCGTTCAGGTCATGGCCGGTCGCTTCGGCCCCTACGTCAAGTGGGGCAAGGTCAACGCCACCCTGCCGAAGGGCATGGCGCCGGAAGACCTGACGCTGGAAGCCGCCCTGCCCCTGCTGGCCGCCAAGGCCGGCGCGGCGCCGAAGAAGAAGGCGACTGCCGCCAAGAAACCCGCAGCGAAGAAGGCTCCGGCCAAGACTGCTGCGGAGAAGAAGCCGGCTGCGGCGAAAAAGCCGGCGGCCAAGAAGCCTGCCGCCAAGAAGGCCGCGCCCAAGAAGGCGGCTGACGCCGAGTAGATCGCTAAAGCCCTCCCGGTCCGCCCCGCGGATCGGGAGGCCTAGCGCCCGGCCACCAGTTCGTTGCGCACTCGACGCCCTAGCGGATCACGCCCGGGCCAGGTCTGGCCCACCGAGGCCTCAACCAGGGTGGTGCAGAATCGCGACAGCAGCATCCTCGGCCGGATCCCGTTCAGACAGACGCGCTCGCCCTCAATGGCCCAACGCGCCGTCAATCGGCGCCCATCCGAGAAGGCCGCGCGATAGCTCCCGTCCCGATCGAACCAGTGTTTGACCCAGGCCCCGTCGGGATAGTGGGAGACGATCGTGTTTCCGAAAGCCGATTCCATCTCCGCTTGGGCCGGCAGCGCCGTCGCGCAGCAAACAGCCAAGGCGAACGCAAGCGTTTTCAACCGCATACGACAACCCTTCCCTACCCCAAGGCGACTTTACAGACCTGTAAGGCCTTGCCAACCACCTGGTTCCCGAACGGAAATACTTGACTGAGGCGTAGGGGTTTCCATATACCGCCGCAGGCTCGGGATAGGACTGGCGATGCGCGCCGCCCACTCGCCCACAAGGGGCGGTTCCGTAAGCTGAAGACGTTACGACGTTTCCTCCGTCCTCAAGGTTACATGACAGAATTCACCAAGCTGGGCCTCTCGGCCACGACCCTCCAAGCGGTCGCCGATACGGGCTACACCGAAGCTACCCCCATTCAGGCCGCCGCCATCCCGGTGGCCCTGGCCGGCCGCGACGTCCTGGGCATCGCCCAGACCGGCACTGGCAAGACCGCCGCCTTCACCCTGCCCATGATCGACCGCCTCGGCTCGGGCCGCGCTCGGGCTCGCATGCCGCGCGCCCTGGTCCTGGCCCCGACCCGCGAACTGGCCGATCAGGTCGCCGAGAACTTCGCCAAATACGCCAAGGGCACCAAGCTGAGCTGGGCCCTGCTGATCGGCGGCGTGTCCATGGGCGACCAGGTGGCCCTGCTCAACAAGGGCGTCGACGTCCTGATCGCCACGCCGGGCCGTCTGCTGGACCTGTTCGAACGCGGCAAGATCCTGCTGACCGGCGTCGAAATGATGGTCATCGACGAAGCCGACCGTATGCTGGACATGGGCTTCATCCCCGACATCGAGCGCATCTTCAAGCTGACGCCGCCGCGCCGCCAGACCCTGTTCTTCTCGGCTACGATGCCGCCCGAGATCACGCGCCTGACGACGCAGTTCCTCAAGGATCCCACCCGGATCGAGGCCTCGCGTCCGGCCATGACCGCCGACACCATCACCCAGTATATCGTCCGCATCCCGACCTCGGACCCCAAGGCCAAGCGCACCGCGCTGCGCGCCCTGGTCGGCCGCGAGGACGTGAAGAACGGCATCGTCTTCTGCAACCGCAAGTCGGAAGTCGATATCGTCGCCAAGTCGCTGAAGACCCACGGCTTCGACGCCGCGCCGATCCACGGCGACCTGGATCAGTCGCTGCGGATGAAGACGCTCGCCGACTTCCGCTCGGGCGAACTCAAGATCCTGGTGGCCTCGGACGTCGCCGCGCGCGGCCTGGACATCCCGGACGTCAGCCACGTCTTCAACTACGACGTCTCGCACCACGCCGACGACTATGTGCACCGCATCGGCCGCACCGGCCGCGCCGGCAAGCTGGGTCAGGCCTTCATGATCGTCACCCCGTCCGACGACAAGTCGCTGGATAAGGTGCTGAAGCTGATCAAGATGGACCCGCAGGAACTGACCCTGGAAGGCATCGACTTCGCCTCCATCAAGGATCGCCCGCGCACGGACGACGCCAAGGGCCGCAGCCGTAGCCGCAGCGACCGCCCCCGCCCCATCCCCAAGAGCGACAACGTCGCCTCGATGGAGCCGATCACCACGCCCCTGCCCCGCACCGAGAAGGTGGAGGAAGCCCGCGAGGAGGCCCCGCGCCGTTCGCGCAGCCGGCGCTCGACCAAGACGGAAACCGCCGTCGAGACTGTGGACGCTGTCATGGCCGCCGCCTCGGACACGTCGCCGGAACCCGAAGCCGCGCCCGCCAAGGTCGAACCTCAGCGCCGCGAACGCACCCGCGACCGCGCCCCGCGCGACGGCAAGAAGCCCGAAGCGCAGAAGGAGCCGCGTCTTCAGGCCGCGCCCGGCGGCTTCGGCGACGATATCCCCGCCTTCCTGCGTCGCCCGGTCGTTTTTTCCGACTAATCAGCAACCGCCCCCATGGTCGGCTTAACCGGTCATTACGGTTCCTCACTCTAGGATCTACGTAACAATACTTGGGGCGCGAGAATCAGAATGACGGCGCAGGTCGAAACAGCCCTTCGGGGCCCGGAAGCTTATGGCCTGGCGCACCGCATCGTGGACGCCATGCAGGAGGCCTCCGTCTGGCCGACCCCGCTGAATTTTGAACTCTGGCTGCACTATCTCAGCGACCCCGACGGGGCCCTGGGCCGCGAGCTTCAACGGCTGCTGGCCAGCGACGGCCCCTTCACGGACGCCACCGCTGAAATGCTGGCGGCCGAGTTCCTGCCCCGCGGCCGCCTGTCGGAGGAAATTCGCGACGTCGGCGCCGTTCTGAACCGCGAACTCGCCGCCGTGGCCGAGGCCATCGACAACGCCCGCAAGACTCAGACCGCCTATGGCGAGACCCTCAGCACCGCCTCCGCCCGGATGCAGGATGCCGAGGGCCCGACCGATTTGACGGCCATCGTCAGCACCCTGTCCACCGCCACCCGCAAGGTCCAGCGCCATACCTCGGCTCTGGAAAAGAGGCTGGAATCCTCGAACCGCGAAGTCGTCCGCCTGCGCGAGCACCTGGAACAGGTCCGGCGTGAAGCCATGACCGACGCCCTGACCAACCTGGCCAACCGCAAGACCTTCGACGAACAACTCGCGCGCCTCTGCGACGAGGCTGAGGCCGAAGGCAAGGGCCTGACCCTGGCCATCGTCGACATCGACCATTTCAAGCGCTTCAATGACACTTGGGGCCATCAGACCGGGGACCAGGTGCTGCGCTACGTCGCCAGCGTCCTGGGCCGCATCGCCCGCAATCCGCGCGTCGCCGCCCGCTATGGCGGCGAGGAGTTCGCGGTCATCTTCCCGGGCGAGACCCCCGGCGCCGTCGAGGCGGCTCTGAACGCCATCCGCGAAGAGATCGGTTCGCGCTCGCTGCGTCGCCGCTCCACCAATGACGATCTGGGCGCCGTGACCATTTCGGTTGGCTTCGCCGAACGCCGCCCGGGCGAAACCGCTCTGGGCGTGCTGGAGCGCGCCGACGAGGCCCTCTACGCATCCAAGCGCGGCGGCCGCAACTGCGTCACCAACGCCGATCTCAAGGAACAGGCCGCCGCCTAAGCGGTTGCCGAACCGCCCCCTCACCGTGTCATAACGACGGGATGAGAAGCTTCACCTTCAATATCGCCTACTGGATCCTGTCGATCGCCTATTGCCTGGTCGCGGCCTTCGCCGCCCTCGTGCCTGGCCGTCGCGCGACCACCTGGGTCATTCGCCGCTATGTGCGCCGGATGGTTCAGTCCATGCGCCTGTTGGCCGGCATCAAAATACAGGTTCGCGGCAAGGAACGACTGCCGCAGGGCGGTTTCATCGTCGCCTCGAAGCATCAGAGCTGGGGCGACGGCTTCGCCACCTATGACCAGTTCGACGACCTGGCCTTCGTCACCGGCGACCACCTCGAGAAATTCCCCCTGCTTGGCACGGTCCTGAGGAAACTTGGCGCCATCGTCGTCAACAGCTGCGGCGGCCACACCGCGCGCGCCGCGCTCAAGGAACGCGCCGCCGACGCCCACAGGGAAGGCCGCAAGATCCTGATCTACCCCGAAGGCCATCTGGCCAAGGTCGGTGAGAAGTTCCGCTACCGCTCGGGCGTCTGGCACATGTATCGCGACTTCGACATGCCGGTCGTGCCCTTGGCCACCAATCTCGGCCTGTTCTGGCCTCAGGAAGCCTCACGCAAGACGCCGGGGACCGCCACGCTGGAGTTCCTCGAACCCATCCCGACCGGCCTGCCCAAGGACGAGTTCCTGGCCCGTCTCGAAGCCGCCATCGAAGGCAAGACCGCCGAGTTGATCGCCGAGGCCACCGGCCGTCCGGTCGCTCCCGCCGTCCAAGTTCCCACGCCACACGAAGTCGCGCTCGCGGCCGCAGCAGCCTGAAAACACTCGCCGTTTCGGACGACGATAGCCCTGGTTCATTTTGTTCTTGATTTGTTCCGGTCCTGTGCCATCCTCCCTGCATGAAGACGGCGATGAAAGGACGCGGCGCACGCTCCAACGACTCGGGCCGGTATGAAGCCGACCGGCGCGAGGAATTCGACGACGGCTGGACGGATGGAGACGAAGCGGCCGCGCCGCTGCGGACCACCCTTTCGCCGGAACACGCCCGCACCATCATCGCCAAAAACACCAGTCCCGACGTCGGCTTCGATCGCTCCATCAACCCGTACAAAGGTTGCGAACATGGCTGCATCTACTGCTACGCCCGTCCGTCCCATGCCTGGATGGGCCTATCCCCGGGTCTGGATTTCGAGAGCCGGATCTTCTTCAAGCCCCACGCGGCGAGTCTGCTGGAACAGGAGCTCGCCAGGCCCCGATACGTCTGCAAGCGGATCCACATAGGCGGCAACACCGACCCCTATCAGCCGGTCGAACGCGAGACCCTTTCCACGCGCTCGATCCTGCAGGTCATGCAGCGGTTCAGACAGCCGTTCAGCATCATCACCAAGTCGGTGCTGATCGCCCGCGACGCCGACATCCTCGGCTCGATGGGACGCGAGGGCCTGGCCTCGGCCATGATCTCCATCACCACCCTGGATCGCGGTCTGGCCCGTGCGATGGAGCCGCGCGCCTCGACCCCCGCCAAGCGGCTGGAGGCCATCAGCCGCCTGGCCGACGCGGGCTGTCCTGTCGGCGTCGGCTTCGCCCCCGTCATCCCGGGTCTGAACGACCACGAGATGGAGGCCATCCTCGAGGCGGCGCAAAAGGCCGGCGCAACCTCGGCCATGTACGTGACCCTGCGCCTGCCGCTGGAGATCAAGGACCTGTTCCGCGAGTGGCTGGCCGACGCCCGGCCCGAGCGCGCAGCCCGCGTCATGTCCCTGATTCGCCAGACGCGCGGCGGCAAGGACTACGACCCCGACTGGTCCCAGCGCATGAAGGGAACCGGCCCCGTGGCCGAGCTGATCGCCACCCGGTTCAAGGCGGCGATCAAACGCTACGACCTGGACACGCCCCGCACGCCGCTGGACGTGACACAGTTCCGTGTCCCGCCCGACATGAGGCCCCAGATGGACCTGTTCGACCTCGCGTCCTGAACCCTAGCGGCGGAAAACGCCTACCAGTTCGACGTGGGTCGACCACAGGAACTGGTCAATAGGCGTGACCTTCTCCAGTCGGAAGCCGCCGTCGATCAGGATGCGCGCGTCGCGGGCGAAGGTCTGCGGGTTGCACGACACGCCGACGACCACGGACGCCTTGGTTCCCGGCAACTGCTGGGTCTGTTCCAAGGCCCCGGCCCGCGGCGGATCGATGACCACGGCCTCGCAGCCTTTCAGGTCATAGGGCGACAGCGGGCGGCGGAACAGGTCGCGCGCCTGGGCCTCGATGGTCTTCAGACCCTGGGCCGTGGAGATGCCCGCCTTCAGCGCCGCAATCGACGCCGCCGACGAATCCGCCGCGATGACGCTGGCCACCTCGGCCAGGGGGAAGGTGAAGGTGCCGGCGCCGCAGAACAGATCGGCGACCTTCTTGGCCCCCCTCACCGCTTCCACCGCACGGCTGACCATGGCCGCCTCAGCCGCCGGCGCCGCCTGTAGAAAGGCTGCGGGCGGCAGGGGCACGGTCGCCCGGCCGAAGGTAATACGCGGCTGGCGCGCCATCACCAGGGTGTCTCCGTCCAGACTCAGCCGCGCCAGACCGCCCTCGGCCGCCGCCGCTATGGCCCGCGCCGTCACGTCCGCCGTCAGGCCGCCCGACTTCTTCTCGACCCCGGTGACGTCCACATCCAGCCCGGTGTCGGTCAGGGTGACGTGCAGCGTCGGCGCGGACTTCGGGTGCCCCAGGAAGGGCGCCGCCACCTTGGCCAGCCCCGGCAGGGCGGCGACCAACGCCGGATCCGACACCGGACAATCGGTCAGTTCGACCAGCCGCCACGACCGCCGCGCCTTGAAGCCCAGCAGGACGCGCCCGCCCGGTCCGCTGCGGGCGTGCAACGCCAGGCGACGGCGGCTGGCCTGAGGCACGGCGACGGTCGCCTCGACCTCCGTCTCGATGCCTTCACGCGCCAGGGTCTGGATCACCACGTCGCGCTTCCACGCCAGATAGGGTTCATCCGCCCAATGCTGCATCGGCGCCACGCCGCACTCGGCATAGGTCTCGGAATGAATGGGGCGGCGATCGGGGCTGGCGGCGATCAGGTCGAACTGCTCGGCCCGTCCGTCCTTCACCTCGGCGGAGATCACTTCGCCCGGCAATGCGCCTGGCACAAAGACGAGGCCGTTGGGCGTTTCGGCGATCCCGTCGCCCTGGTGGCCCATGCGGGCGATGGTCAGCGTTTGCGTCATGGCGCGGCTTCTACCCTTTCCCGCGTCGAATCTGAAACCTGAACGAAGATGAACGACACGATCAAAAGCCGTTCAGCTTCGACCGCCTATCTGATGATGCAACAGACAGCGCACCGCAGCCGTTTCGCTTCGGGACTTGTCACAGGAACACGAACGATGATCGCTCATCTGCCCAGGAAGGCATCCGCCGCCGCTGTCGCCGCCCTCGCCGTGGCTGGCTCGCTCATGGTTCCCGGCGTCGTCAGCGCCCAGACCTATGGCTACGGCTATCCCCCCGCCTACAACAGCTATGGCTCGCAGGGCCGCTACAACGATCCCTGCGTCGGCGATCAGCGCAACCGCACGACGACCGGCGGCGTGCTCGGCGCCACCATCGGCGCCGTGGCCGGCTCACAGCTGGCGGCGCGCGGTCGCCGTACGGAAGGCAGCGTTCTGGGCGGCGTGCTGGGGGCCGCCATCGGCGCTGGCGTCGGCAACAGCTCCGCCAACTGCGACAGCCGTTATCGTTCCAATACCGGCTACGGCTACAGCCAGCCCTATGGCGGAACCTATGTTCCGCCGGCTTATGGCTACGACAACTCCGGCTATGACCGTCGCTATGACGACCGTTATGACCGCGACTACCGGGACTACGACCAGGGCTATAGCCAGCCGGCCCCGGACTATCGCTATCAGAACAACAACGACCAATGCCGCCTCGCCGAGAGCGTCATTCGTCTGCCCGACGGTCGCAACGAGACGCGCTACGTGCGCACCTGCCCCGACCAGAACGGCCGCTATCGCGTCGTCGATTAAGTTTCAGCCCCCCTGTCGATCGACGACGTGAAGAGGGCCGCCGGTTATCCGGCGGCCCTCTATTCTGTGGGGCTCAGGTTCGTTTGGCCCACATCAGGAACTCGATGTTGCCGTCGCCGCCGGTGATCGGGCTTTCCGCCGTTTCCCGCACCGTCCAGCCGACGGTTTCCAGCCAGGCCCGCACGCCCTCGACCGCCGCCGCATGGACCTCGGGATCCTTGACCACGCCCTTCTTGCCCGCATCCTGAGGCCCTGCCCCTTCGAACTGCGGTTTGACCAGGGTGATCAGGTCCGCGTCCGGCGTGGCCAATGCCAAGGCCGCCGACAGCACTTTCGCCAGGCCGATGAAGCTGACGTCGCAGACGATCAGCGCCGGCGCCTCGGTAATGTTCTCGGACGACAGATCGCGCGCGTCCGTCCGCTCCAGATTGACCACGCGCGGATCGGCGGCGACCTTCGGGTGCATCTGGCCAAAGCCGACATCCACCGCAAAGACCTGAGCCGCGCCGCGATCCAGACAGACCTCGGTAAAGCCGCCGGTCGAGGCGCCGACATCCAGAACCGTCCGCCCCTCGACGGCGACCGGCCACAGGTCCAGCGCCCGTTCCAGCTTCAAGGCGCCGCGCCCCACCCACCGGTGGGCGGCGGCATAGCCGATCTCGGCGTCTTCACTGACCGACTGTGAGGCCGCCTTGGCGGGCGCACCTTCCACCGTGACGCCGCCCGCCTCGATGGCCGCCTTGGCCTTGGCCCGGCTCTCAGCCAGGCCCCGCGTGACCAGAAGCTGATCCAGACGGACCTTCCTCACGCCCCGGCCATCGCATCCAGACGCGCCAGCGCGGCCTGCAGCTTGACCTTGCCCTCTTCGGCCTCGGCCAGCTTGGCGCGCTGTTCATCGACGACTTCCGGCGCCGCGCGCGACACGAAGTTGGGGTTGCCCAGCTTCTTGTTCACGTGGCCGATGTCGCTCTCGAAGACCGCGATCTCCTTCTCCAGACGCGCGCGTTCGGCGGTCAGGTCGATGATCCCGGCCAGCGACAGCGCCGCCGTGGTTCCGCCCGAGACAAAGGTCACGGCCCCGGCGGGCGCGGCCTCGGCCGAGTTGACCTCGGACACGCGGCCCAGGGTCAGGATCAGGTCGCGGTGGCGCGCGATGCGCTCGGCGGTCACGGCGTCCGGCGCGATGAAGGCCAGCGGAGGCTTGGCCGACGGCGGCACGTTCATCTCGGCCCGCAGGGCGCGGATTTCACCGACCAGATCGACCAGCCAGCCGATCTCGGCCTCGGCCGAGGCGTCGATGAAGGCGTCGGGCAGGACCGGCCATTCGGCGCCGATCAGCAGGCCGTCGCGGGCCGGCCCTTCCTTGCCCAGTTCGGCCCACAGCTCTTCGGTGATGAAGGGCATGACCGGGTGCAGCAGCTTCAGCGTCTGGTCGAGGGTCCAGGCCGTCATGGCGCGCGTCTCGGCCTTGGCGGCCTCATCCGCGCCGTTGAACACCGGCTTGGCCAGTTCCAGATACCAGTCGCAGAAGACGTTCCAGACGAAGCGGTACAGGCCGCTGGCGGCGTCGTCGAAACGGCCGCCTTCGATGGCGTCCGACACGGCGCGCTCGGCCTTGGTCAGCTCGCCGCGGATCCAGCGGTTGATGGTCTGCTGGACCGTCGCGGGATCAAAGCCCTCGACGCGCTTGGCCTCGTTCATCTGGCTGAAGCGCGCGGCGTTCCACAGCTTGGTGCCGAAATTGCGATAGCCTTCAATGCGCTGCTTCGACAGTTTGATGTCGCGCGTGCCCGACAGGATGGCCATGGTGAAGCGCAGCGGGTCGGCGCCCAGCTCGTCGATGATGCCCAGCGGGTCGATGACGTTGCCCTTGGACTTCGACATCTTCTGGCCCTTCTCGTCGCGGACCAGACCATTGATGATGACGCGCTTGAACGGGACTTCGCCCATGAAGTGCTGCCCCATCATCATCATCCGGGCGACCCAGAAGAAGATGATGTCCGCCGCCGTCACCAGGTCGCTGGTCGGATAGAAGCGCTCCAGATCCTCGGTCTTCTCGGGCCAGCCCATGGTCGAGAAAGGCCACAGGGCCGAGCTGAACCAGGTGTCCAGAACGTCCTCATCCTGCGTCAGGGCCTTGCCGCCCGCCTGAGCGATCGCCTCTGCTTCGGTTTCGGCGACGTAGATCTTGCCGTCAGCGTCGTACCAGGCCGGAATGCGGTGCCCCCACCACAGCTGGCGCGAGATGCACCAGGGCTCGATGTTGCGCAGCCATTCGAAATAGATCTTCTCATACGACTTGGGCTCGAAGACCGTATCGCCGTCCTCGACCGCCTTCAGCGCCGGCTGAGCTAGCGTGTGGGCGTCAACGTACCACTGATCCGTCAGCCACGGCTCGATGACCACGCCCGAACGGTCGCCGTGCGGAACGACGTGCTTGGTCTTCTCGATCTCGCGCAGCCAGTTCTCTTCCTCGGCGCGGGCGACGATGGCCTTGCGCGCGGCGAAGCGGTCCAGACCGACCAGTTCAGCCGGGATTTCCGGCACGTCGTCGTTGGTGATGCGCGCAAAGGCGTCCATCACGTTCAGCGCGGCCAGACCGGCGCGCTTGCCGACGCCGAAGTCGTTGAAGTCGTGGGCCGGGGTGATCTTCACCGCGCCCGAGCCCTTGGTCGGATCGGCGTAGTCGTCGGCGACGATGGGAATACGACGCCCGGTGATCGGCAGGATCACCGCCTTGCCGACCAGACCCTTGTAGCGCTCATCCTCGGGGTGAACCGCAACGCCGGTGTCGCCCAGCATGGTTTCCGGGCGCGTGGTGGCCACGACGATGAAGTCGCGCGTCTCGAACTCTGTCGCCTTGCCGTCCTCATCGAAGGCGACCGGGTGCTCATAGGTGACGCCGTCGGCCAGCGGATAGGCGAAGTGCCAGTAGTGGCCGTCCTGCTCGCGCTGTTCGACTTCCAGGTCGGAAATGGCCGTCTGGAAATGCGGGTCCCAGTTCACCAGACGCTTGTCGCGATAGATCAGACCGTCCTGATGCAGCTTGACGAAGACCTTGCGGACGGCGGCGTTCAGCCCCTCGTCCAAGGTGAAGCGCTCACGCGACCAGTCGCAGCTGGCGCCCAGGCGGCGCAGCTGGCGCACGATGGTGCCGCCCGATTCCGCCTTCCACTCCCAGACCCTTTCGATAAAGGCGTCGCGGCCCATGTCGCGGCGTCCCGGCGCGCCCGCGGCGGCCAGTTGACGCTCGACCACCATCTGGGTGGCGATGCCCGCATGGTCGGTGCCGGGCAGCCACAGCACGGCCTTGCCCTTCATCCGGTGATAGCGAGCCAGGATGTCCTGCAGCGTATTGTTCAGCGCGTGGCCGATGTGCAGCGAGCCCGTCACGTTCGGCGGCGGGATGACGATCGAATAGGCGTCGGCTGCGCCGTCCGTGGCCTTGGCGTCGCGCGGCTTGAACAGGCCGCTCTCTTCCCACTGGGCATAGAGGCGCGGTTCGGCGGCCTGGGGTTCGAAGGTCTTCTCGAGCATTTTATTCTCTTTAGCGCCCTACCGCTCCGCACGCGGTGCGTCGCTGCATGAGGGTGGGTTTCTGAAAAAGCGAAAGGGCGGCCCCGCCGGAGCCGCCCTCAATGACTTAGTGTCTGGTGAAGCGAAGGGCTAGCCGGCGTTGCGGGCGATGCGTTCTACTTCCTTGCGTACCTGGGCCTCGACGATGCCCGGCAGGTTGGCGTCCAGCCAGTCCTTCAGCATCGGGCGCAGCATGGCCTGAACCATGGCCTCGACCGTATTGCCGCTGACGAAGGGCATGTCCTGCGGGGCGGACGCCGGCGCTTCCGGCTTCTGGAAGGTGGCGGCCAGACCGGCGAAGGCCGAGGCGGCGCTGGCGGCGGCGCTTTCACCGACCAGGGAATCATAGACCGGCGCGGCGATCGGCTCGGCCGCCGGTTCAGCCGCCGGGAACGGGGCCACGTCAGCGACTTCCAGATCACCGATCGACTCGGCGGCGGGCGCCTCATAGCGCTCGGTCAGTTCCAGAACCTCGTCTTCGACCGGGGCCGGTTGAACGGCAACGGCCACGGGCTCAGGCTCCGGAGCGGCTTCCACAACCGGCTCGGGCGCGGCTGCAGCGGTTTCGGCCGGCGCGTCGTCTTCAGAAATGATCCGGCGAATCGACGCCAGAATTTCTTCCATCGTCGGTTCCTGGGCGGTCTGGTCGGTCATGGCAGAACCTTGGGCGAGCGGGGCTGAACCTGAAAGGGACCGCCGACAGGCGCCGGACGGCGCGCGACGATCAGGGGTCAAGCAAGCAGACTCGCCCTCCCCCTAACCTGTCGTCGCACCATCGCCCGTCGGAATCAACGGACGTTTTTCGCCTGTCAGGCTAATCCCGGCTTAGTTGCGCGGCGCCGTGCGGACGATTTCGCCCTTCAACTGGGCGTCGATGGGCGCATCTTCGACGTCGGTCGCGGGCGTAACGACCGGCGAAGCGACGCGATCCAGGGCCTCGACCACGCCATCCCAAGGCAGTCCGCCGCGGTTGCGGACCGCATTATAGTTGGCCTCGGCGTCATAGGCGTCGATCGTGGGGTCCAGGTTCGGTCCGCCCAGACGGCCCATGGCGGCCAGAAGCTGAGCCTGGGCCACGTACTGATTGCGACGGGCGCTGGCCAGCGTCACCTGAGCCGAGCGCAGCTCCAGTTCCTGGTTCAGCACGTCCAGGGTGGTGCGCAGGCCGACCTGAGCCTCCTGACGCACGCCCTCGGCGGCGACCGAGGCGGCGCGAACGGATTCCTGACCGGCCTGCAGCGTCGATTTGGCCGCGACGGTCTGGGCGTAGGCTGAACTGACGCTCTGCAGCACGCCGCGACGTTCGCCCTCGACGCTGATCTGGGCCGCATTGGCGCGTTCCAGCGACTGGGCCACCCGCGAGCGCGTCAGACCGCCGGTGAACAGCGGGACCGACACGGTGGCGCCGGCGTTGAAGGCGGTACGGTCCGTCAGATCAAAGCCCGAAAGGTCACTGGCCGTGCCGCCATAGGAGGCCGTCAGGCGCGCTGACGGCAGATACTCGGAGCGGGCGGCCGCTACGCTGGCCTCGGCGGCCTGCAGGGCATAGGTCGCCGAGCGGACGCGGGGGTTCTCGACCAGGGCCACATCCAGCGCACCGTCGAAATCGGTCGGCAGTCCCGGCAGGACCGGCAGAGCTTCCATATCGGCCGGCGCCTGGCCGACCACGGCGGCATAGGCGGCGCGCGACACCGACAGCTGGGCCTGGGCGTTGGCCAGATCGGCGTCGGACTGCGCCAGACGCGCCTCGGACTGGGCCACGTCGGTACGGGTGATCTCGCCCACTTCAAAGCGGGCGTTGGATTCGTCCAACTGGCGACGCAGGACGGTGATGTTCTCCTGGCGGATGCGCAGGATCTCCATGTCCCGCACCACGTCGGCATAGGCCTGAATGACCGAAGTCATCACCTGCTGCTCGACTTCACGCAGGTTCTCGCGACCGGCGCGGACATTGGCTTCAGCCGCGTCGATCCCGCGCGCGGTGCGGCCAGCGGTCCAGATGTTTTGCGACAGGCTGACGCTGGCGGTCGCGCCGTCGCTTTCCACCACGCCCAGGCCGTCGGTGTCCACGCGGCTGTATTCGACGCCGCCGGAAGCGCTGATGGTCGGGCGCAGGCCTGAGCGCGCCTGGACAATGGTTTCGTCCAGAGCCCGCTGATTGGCGCGCTGGGCCAACAGGGTCGGATTGGTGCGATAGGCCAGGCCGATCGCTTCCTGCAGGGTTTCCGCCCACGCGGGGGCCGCGCCGGCTCCCATCGCGAGAGTGACCAAAGCGACCGAAGCGAGCGCGCGCGAGCGTTTCAACATGAACCTGTTCCTGCCTGACGCCCCCGATGGCGCGCCTGAAGTGCCTTCAACGGCGTAGTTGGAGGCAAGCCTCGCCTTACGCCAGTTAAGTTTTTTTCACGCTAACGACAACAAAGTCCGTCGCTCGCCTGCGCGTCTTTAAAGAGCGAAGGCCGGCGCGGGAATCAACTCGGCCAGCACCGGCGGAGCGCAGTCAAACAGCTCACGGCGCGAGACGCCTTCCCGACCACGGACATAGAGGACAGCCTTGCCGACCGGCCCGTCGCGCTCGACCACGGCCAGACGACCGCCGGGACGCAGGGCCGCGATCCACGATTCCGGGCGAACCGGCACGGCGGCCTCGCTGACGATCAGATCATAGCCCTCGCCTTGCGGCTGGCTCAGCGGCGCGACCACGGTGGCGACGCCTTCGTCTGCCAGGGCGGCGCCCGTCACCTCGAACACGGCGGCGTCCGAATCCTGCACCGTCACGTTCAGGCCCATCCGCGCCAGAACAGCGGCGGCGTAGGGTCCGGCCAGCACCAGGGCCTTTTCACCGGCGCGGGCGTCCAGCGCCTGCATCAGCTTGCCGAGATCGCGCGGCAGCATCAGGCGGCGATCACCTGCGACTTCCGGTTCAATGTCGGCATAGGCCGAGAAGGCGCGGTCGGCGGCGCAGAATCGCTCGCGCTCGACGGCGCCGAAAGCCGCCTGCAGGTCGCGGTCGGTGACGTCGTTCACCCGGACTTGCGAGTCCAGCATGACCTTGCGTGCAGCGGCGAAATCCATGGTTCAAGCGTCCTTCGGGTCGGCGTAAGCGAATAAATCTGCGGCGCTTATAGGTCCGTGCGTTGCAGCCGACAATCCGATCTGATAGCTGACGCCCCTCGCGATGGTTCGGGGCTCGGTTTTGAGTCTCAATGGCCTGATGGCGGAGTGGTGACGCAGAGGACTGCAAATCCTTGCACCCGGGTTCGATTCCCGGTCAGGCCTCCATCGCGACAAACAGTCAGCCGCCCTTCGGGGCGGCTTTCTTGTTTCTGGACGTCAGATCAGGGTCTCGCGTTCATTCCTCGGCGGCGCCGGCGGTCGTCAGGTGGTGCAGCGCCACCGCGCTGGTGGCGGCGACATTCAGCGAATCAAAGCCGCCCGACATGCGAATCGCCAGGGGTCGACACCGCGCGATGACCTCGGCCGACAGCCCCGGCCCCTCCGACCCCAACAGAATCGCCGTGCGCGGCGCGGGCTTGAGCCGAGACAGGGTCTCGCTTGCTGACGGCGTCAGCGCCAGAACTTCGAATCCACGCGCCTCCAGCGCCTCGACCATCGCCGTCGCCGTCACCCCTTCGACGAAAGGGGTTCTCAACGCCGCACCGACCGAGACCCGGATGGCCTTGCGGTAAAACGGATCGCAGCAGGTCTCGTCCAGCAGCAGTCCGACCGCCCCGAACGCCGCGGCATTGCGGAACAGGCCGCCCATGTTGTCGTGATTACCGATGCCGCAGGCCCCGACCACCACAGCCCGCGCCGGCAGGCCGTCCAGAAAGCGCTCAAGACCCACCGGCTCGGGCTTGCGGCCCAGGGCCAATATGCCCCGGTGCAGATGAAACCCCGCAATCCCGTCCAGCACATCCTGCGGCGCGGTGTGGACAGGCACATCCGCTGGAAGACTCTCCAGCACGTCGCGCAACGCCTCCAGCCGCTTCTCCGCGATCAGGACCGCCACGGGCGCGCAGCGCGACGCCGCCGACGCCAGCCCCCGCAGGACCACCTCCCCCTCGGCGACGAACAGGCCCTCGCGACCCGTCAGGTCGCGCTCCTTCACGTCACGAAAGGCGGAAATGCGGAGATCGGCGATATCGGAGACAGGGATCAAATTCATGCCGAACCTTGTAGCGCGCGCCTTTGAATAAATTTCGGCGTTTTCTGCACTTTATCCGTTGCATGAATCAAAAAGGCGTTGCTATACAGCGGCCTCCCCCGAGGGGACGTTCCGCGGTAGCTCAGTGGTAGAGCAGCCGACTGTTAATCGGCTGGTCGTAGGTTCGAATCCTACCCGCGGAGCCACTCGGGGGCATTAAGCCCACAAATCATGGCAGAGCGCTCCGCTCGCTGAATGTGGCTCCCTCCACGACATAGCCCCTAAGGTTTCGATCTTCGAAGCGCCCTGCCCGCGCATCCGGGCCAGAAAAAAACCCGACGCATTTCGCGTCGGGTTGAAGTCGTTCGGTGATGGTGGGTGTCCTCGATAGAAAAGAAGACACGGCTTTGATCGACCGGTTTGGTTAATTGGGCGTTAACGATAAAGCGCGCCCGGCGTCGGGGAACCAACTGGTCTGGCGCGCCGCGGGCGAAAGCAGGCGTGTCAGACGCCACCCCTGGTCCACACGCTCGATCTGACCCAGCGCGGCGCCGCCCGCCGGGCCGGGATAGATGAAGACGGCCCCGCCCGCCCGGATCGTCATGCGTCGATCGCCTGCGCCTGGCAGGGGCGCCGTCCAGCGTCCATCCGCGCCGGCGACCGCCTCGACCGTCGCGCCGCCGTCGGTCGAGACGGACACCCGCACGCCCGGCCTGGCCCGGCCCGCCGCAACCAGCCCCTGCCCGTCGCCATCGACCGAATCCAGCGCGGGTCCCGGCGACAGCCGCCGACTGGCCCCGCCTTCGATCAGCATGGCCGCCAGCAGGGTCTGATCGCCTCCGCCCGGCTCGCCCGCCAGAAGCAGGCGTTCGGGTCCTGGCGCCGGAAACTGGCCGATCCGAACCTCGGGCGTCAGCAACAGGGGCGCCGGCATCACGCCGACATAGAGCTCGAATCGCCCCGAGGCGTCGGCGCCGGCGGCGAAGGCGGTGTCCTGATCGCCCCGCAGCACCACACGCGCGCCCGGCGGCGCATCGCCGCGGATGACCAGACCAGGCCCCTGACGCACGACGGCGCTGATGCGCGGCGCAGCCGCCCACCCCCCGTCCTGCGGAGCTTCCTCGCCGTTGGAGCGTTCAACGGGGGCGTTGCAGCCCGCCAGCATCATGGCGAGGCCGATCCCTGCGACGACAATCCGACGTTTCATCCTGACCCGCGTAGCGATATGCCTGTTTCCCTCAGATAGCGCGGTCGACGCCGCCCTGTCTCCCTTCCTGTATCGAGGCCCCATGTCTTTGCCGCCCGCCACCATTGCTCCCTTCGACGGCCGTTCGGTCTGCCTGTTCTGCGGTTCGTCCGACGGGGCCGATCCGCAGTACGTCCAGGCCGCCAGCGCCTTCGGCAAGGCCACGGCCGAGGCGGGCTGGCGCCTGGTCTATGGCGGCGGCGGCGTCGGCCTGATGGGCGCCTCGGCGCGTGCGGCCCACGAAGCCGGGGGCCGCGTCGTCGGCATCATGCCAGCCTTCCTGCGCAGCCGCGAACGCCTGTTCGACGACGTCGAGACCGTGGTCGTCACCTCGATGCATGAGCGCAAGCAGCTGATGTACGATCAATCCGACGTCTTCGTCGTGGCTCCCGGCGGCATCGGGACCCTGGAAGAAGCCATCGAACTGCTGTCGTGGAAGCGGCTGGATCTGCACGCCAAGCCGGTCATCTTCCTGAACCTGAACGGCTTCTGGGAAAACTACTTCGCCCTGATCCGCCACAGCGTGGAGGAAGGCATGACCCCCGCCAGCTTCCTGGACGCCTACATCAGCGTCGACACGGTCGAGGACGCTGTGATCGCCATGAAAAAGGCTGACGAAACGCCGCACTTGAAACATGATCATCGGTAAGTAAACGTGGGTCAGTAAACGCCGATCCGTTACCCCGAAACCGCATTGACAGTTTCCAAAGAAAACGGACTATGGCGTCACAGGGCTATGCGCCCAACCCATTCGGAGTCTTGCCTATGCGTGCTCTTCTCGTCGCCGCGGCCCTGTTCGTCGCTGCTCCCGCCTTCGCTGCCGATGCCCCGGCCACCAGCCTGACGCTGGCGGATGCGGCCAAGGCTCCGGCCGGCCGCGTCATCGTCGACGGCGCCGCCTGGCGCTGCGAAGGCGCAACCTGCACCGCTACGGGCGGAACCAGCCAGCCTGCGCCGCGCGCCTGCCGCCGCGTGGTCGCCAAGCTCGGCCCGGTCACGGCCTTCAGCTACAAGGGCGAGACCCTGGACGCTCAGGCTCTGGCGACCTGCAACGCCGGCTGATCCCGGCGCAGCGCCCAACGAAAAAGGCCGCCTTCGCGAGAAGGCGGCCTTTCTTGTATCCGACGGCGTTTGCGGCTTAGGCCGCCTCGCCCTTCAGGCGACGCACGATGGTCTCGCGCCCGATCAAGGGCGCCATGGCCGCCATGTCCGGTCCGTGCGCCTGTCCGGTCAGGGCCAGACGCAGCGGCATGAACAGGCCCTTGCCCTTGGCGCCGGTCTTTTCCTTGACCGCCGTCGTCCAGGCCGACCAGGCGCCCGCGTCGATGACCTCGGGCAGCACTTCCAGCGCCGCAGCGGTGAAAGCCGGGTCCTCGATCACCGGCGTGACCGGGCCAGTGACGATCCTGGCCATGTCGGCCACGTCGGCGAACTTGTTCAGATTGCCACGGACCGTGTCCCAGAAGACCTCGCCCAGATCGACGCCCAGCGCCGCCAGACGCGGCTGCGCCTCGACATAGGTCATGGCGTGCAGGGCCTGGGCGTTCAGACGGTCCAGGTCGGCAGTGTCGTAACGCGCCGGCGAACGGCCCATCTTGGAGAAGGCGAAGGCCTGGCCCAGGGCCTCGACCGACGCCGCGATCTCCAGATTGTCCGAGGTGCCGATCTTGCCCAGGTGGCTGGTGATGGCGATCGGCTCATAGCCCTGGTCGCGCATGTCGCTGATCGACAGCGAGCCCAGACGCTTGGACAGGGCCGCGCCGTCGGCGCCGACCAGCAACGGCATGTGGGCGAAGCCCGGAACCTTGGCGTCCAGGGCTTCAAAGATCTCGATCTGGGCCCCGGTGTTGGTGACGTGATCCTCGCCCCGGATGATGTGGGTGATGTCCATGTCGATGTCGTCGACGACCGACGGCAGGGTATAGAGGAACAGGCCGTCCTCGCGGATCAGCACCGGGTCCGACATCGAGGCGGTGTCCACCTCGGCGTGACCGCGCGCCAGGTCTTCCCAGGCGACCCGCTTGCCGTCCAGCTTGAAGCGCCAGTGCGGGCGGCGGCCCTCAGCCTCATAGGCGGCCTTTTCGGCGTCGGTCAGCTCCAGCGCGGCGCGGTCGTAGATGGGCGGCAGGCCGCGCGACAACTGCACCTTGCGGCGGCGATCCAGCTCATCCGAGGTTTCATAGCAGGCGTAGAGACGGCCCGACGCCTTCAGGCGCGCGGCGGCCTCCTCATAGCGGTCGAACCGCTTGGACTGGTTGTAGCGCTCGTCCCAGGTCAGGCCCAGCCAGGTCAGGTCGGCCTCGATGCCGTCCTCATACTCTTGCGTCGAACGCGCCACATCGGTGTCGTCGATGCGCAGCACGAACGAACCGCCCTGCCCTTTTGCGAACAGCCAGTTCACCAGAGCGGTGCGGACATTGCCGACGTGCAGCTTACCCGTGGGAGACGGAGCGAAACGAACCTTGACGGACATGGGGGATCAACGACCTCGATAGGAAGGCGGCTTGGTCGCGCCGCCGTCCGCTCAAGTCAAGTCGATCCGCCCAATCAGTTCAGATCAGTCGTCGCGATGAACCCGTTCGCGGCGTTCATGCCGCTCCTGGGCTTCGACCGACAGCGTCGCCGTCGGCCGCGCTTCCAATCTGCCCAGGCCGATCGGTTCGCCCGTATCCTCGCAATAGCCGTAGGAACCATCCTCGATCCGGCGCAGCGCATCCTCGATCTTGGAGATCAGCTTGCGTTGCCGGTCGCGGGTCCGCAGCTCAAGCGCTCGGTCGGATTCCGACGAGGCCCGGTCCACGATGTCCGGATGGTTCTCGGTCTCGGCTTTCAGATTGACCACGGTGCCTTTGGATTCGCGAAGGATGTCTTCCTTCCACGCCAGAAGCTTGGCCTTGAAATAGGCCAACTGCCGCTCGTTCATAAACGGCTCGTCGTCGGTAGGACGGTACACGACCGTATCCCCCTCGATCACAGACGCTAATGCGTTCATCGCACTCACGCTCATCTATCTGCGCCCCCCTGCGGCGCAATGGCCGTATAGGCAAGGTCGAGAGTCGCGGCAATGGCGTTCGCGAGTCCGTGTTCTTGTTAAGCTGCATTAACGCGGCGCGACTGTGGCAAATTGCCCTCACTTGCCGTCCAGAACCGCAGATTTCGGTGGGCTTTCCGCGACTTCTAGGCGCGCGCCCGAGCCGCTTCGGCCTTGGCCATTTCCACGGCGGCGCGCAGATCAATCTGATCCAGCACGCCTTTCAGGCCCGGATCGGCGTCATCCGGCCGTTCCTCGCGCAGGCTACGCGCCAGCCGTTCCAGCGCCGGCGCCCCGTCCTGGCCGCTCAGCATGGCCAGTTTCAGCTCGTCCAGCCGGTCCAGCAGCCCGCCGCCGCGCCGAATCGCCCGGCGGCGACGCTCCGTGGCGTCCTCGACCCCTTGCAGAGCCATCAGGGCGGAGACCCCCGCCACGCTGGACGCCGACGAGGTCGCCGACGCCGATGCAGGTCCGGACGCCCCGCCGCTAGCCGGCAGGCTGAAGCCGCCCGCAGCCCTGGCAGGCCGCGAACCTTGCGATGATGATGCGCCCGAGGGGCCCGTGACCTTCATGATCAATGCTCCCGATCAGTCAGGACCATCGGTCACGACCGTCACCGCTTGGTTAACGCCCCGGCAGAATCTGCCGCCAAACCCCAACCTGCCTCAGGCCGCACACTGAAATTCCACAGGATTTTCGACGGCACGAACTTCGCATGGTGAATCACGAACGCCTCAACAGGACGTCTGTCGTATGCAGAAGTTGCTCACCGCCCTCATCGCCTCCGCTTCCGCCGCCCTGATTCTGGCGGCGGCGCCGAATGCGGCCGAGGCCCAGTCGCGCATCAAGGACATCGTCTCCATCGAGGGCGTCCGCACCAACCAACTGGTCGGCTACGGCCTGGTGGTCGGCCTCAACGGCACCGGCGATTCCTTGCGCAACTCGCCCTTCACCCGCCAGTCGCTGGAAGGGATGATGGAGCGCCAGGGCGTCAATATCCGCGGCGCCAACCTGAACACCAAGAATGTCGCGGCGGTCATGATCACCGCCGACCTGCCGCCCTTCGCCACGCCGGGCTCGCGCCTGGACGTCGCCGTCTCGGCCATGGGCGACGCCAAGAGCCTGCTGGGCGGCACCCTGCTGGTCACGGCCCTGCAAGGCGCCGACGGCGAGATCTACGCGGTGGCGCAAGGTTCGGTTCAGACCGGCGCCGTCTCGGCCTCGGGCGGCTCGGGTTCTTCGGTCACGCGCGGCGTGCCGACGGCGGGCCGCATCGCCTCGGGCGGCGTGGTCGAGCGCGAGACCGGCTTCGATCTGTCGGCCATGCCCATCGTGCGCCTGACCCTGCGCAACCCTGACTTCACCACGGCCCAACGCGTCGCCGCCGCCATCAACCAGTCCTATCCCGAGAGCGCCTTCGCCGAGAACGGCACGGTCGTCGCCATCCGCGCGCCCCAGACCATGGGCATGGCCGGCTTCGTCAGCCGCGTCGAGAACCTGCCGGTCCGGGTCGATACCCCCGCCAAGGTCATCATCGACGAGGTCAACGGCGTCATCGTCATGGGCGACGCTGTGCGCATCTCCACCGTGGCCATCGCCCAGGGCAACCTGACCGTCTCGGTTCAGGAGAACCCAATGGTCAGCCAGCCCGAGCCCTTCAGCCGCGGGGGCCAGACAGTCGTCGTGCCGCAATCCAATGTCTCGGTCGAAGAAGAGACCGGCCGCCAGATGCGGATCGTCAACGGCGGGACCTCGCTCTCGACCCTGGTCAACGGTCTGAACGCCCTGGGCGTCAGCCCGCGCGACATGATCAGCATCCTGCAGGCCATCAAGGCCGCGGGCGCCCTGCAAGCCGACATCGAGGTGATGTAATGGACGCCCTGCCCGTCGCCACAGGCTTCCTCGCCAACCCGACCGCCCCGCGCGGCCAGTCGCCCGAACAGATGCGCGAAACCGCCCAGGCCTTCGAGGCCAGCTTCCTGTCGCAGATGCTCAAGCCCATGTTCGAGGGCCTGGAGACCGACGGCCAGTTCGGCGGCGGCGAGGCTGAATCGACCTGGCGCAGCTTCCTGATCGACGCCATGGCCAAGCAGGCCGTCAAGACCGGCGGCATCGGCCTGTCCGACACAGTCATGTCAGAAATGCTCAAGATGCAGGAACAGCCCGCGTGACCGCCGACGTCGAAACCTCCACCCTGCGCGCCCGCCAGCTGACCAATCTGACCCAGGCCCTGACCGAGCGCCTCGCCGCCGAAAGCGCCGCCTTTCGCGCTCATCGCGCCCAGGATGTCGCCGCAGGCATGGCCGAGACCCAGGAACTGGCCAACCTCTATCGCCGTGAATCGGCTCAGGCCAAGGCCGCTCCGGCCTTCCTGACGGTCATTCCTGCCGAGGTTCGCGACGCCCTGATCGCCGCGACCCAGGATTTCGAGGCCGTTCTGGCGGACCACGCCTCAACGGTCGACGCCGCGCGACAGGTGTCTGAAGGGCTGGTCCGCACCATCGCCGCCGAGGTCGCGGGCGCCCGTGCTCAAGGCGTCGGCTACGGCGCTTCTGGCCGCGCGACCGAGGGCGATGGACGGGCTGTGGCCCTGAATCGAAAAGCCTGATCCGAGCGCGCCAAATCCGCGTTTTCTTAACCGCAGGCGCCGCATGATTGGGGCATGAGCCTCAAATCCCGCCTCCTTGGTCTGGCCTTCGCCGCCGCCGACGCCTTGATCGAGGTGGACGACAAGGCTCAGATCACCTTCGCTCTGGGCGCCGGGCCGGTGGCGGGACAGACGTCCGCCAGCTGGATCGGACGCCCGCTCATCGCCCTGCTGGCTTCGTCCAGCCGCCCCGCCGTCATGGAA
The DNA here is from genome assembly GCA_029203145.1 of Candidatus Brevundimonas phytovorans. Taxonomy (NCBI): domain Bacteria; kingdom Pseudomonadati; phylum Pseudomonadota; class Alphaproteobacteria; order Caulobacterales; family Caulobacteraceae; genus Brevundimonas; species Candidatus Brevundimonas phytovorans. The sequence continues at coordinate 1,258,820 of CP119309.1, read as the reverse complement.
GCCTTGCAGACCCTGATCGCCGGCGGCCGCAGCGAGCCCCTGGCGGTTCTTGCCGACTGTGGCGACGGCCGGGTGCGCCGCGCCGTCTTCCGCGCCTTCGTCCTGCCGGAACTCGCGCCCGCCGTATCCTGCGCCTTGGTCTATGAAGGTCCGCCGTTCGCGCTGTCGGCTCAGGTCGCCGCTTCGGGCCTGGCGGACGCCGACGGCTTCATGGCGCTCGCCCGCGACGGCCTCAGCGGCAAGACCGAGGCCGCCCTGCAACGCCTGGCCATGGCCTTTATCGAGGTCCAGGGTCTCAGCGCCGCCAATCACGCCGCCAATGAACGCGTCGCCGCCCGCATCGGGGCCCGCCTGCAACTGGCCGCGCACGACGGGGCCAGCGCCGGCCAGTTGACGACCAATCGCTACGCCCTGATCAAGACGGCGGACGACGGCCGCGATCTCGAAGCCGAGGTGCGCGAGGCCGGCCTGGCCGAAGGCCTGACCCTGACCTCCCGCGCCAGCGAGGTCGCCGTCGGCTCCGACGCCCTGTGCGCCCTGCGCGCCATGCGCTTCGCCATCGAGGGCTGTCTCAAGGACAACAGCGCCCAGCCCGAACTCAGCTTCGCCGACTCCCTGTCGCGCACACTCAAGGACGCCGACCGCTTCCGCGGCATCGTCCGCGACAAGGAGTTCGCCCTCTTCTATCAGCCCATCGTCGATCTGAAGACGCGGGCGGTCCACCATTTCGAAGCCCTGGCCCGCTTCGGCCAGTCCGGCGGCCCCGCCTCCGCCATCCGCATGGCCGAGGAACTGGCCCTGATCGAGAGCTTCGATCTGGCCGTCGCAGAAAAGATCGTCCATCGGCTGCGTCAGCCGGGATCGGGTCTGCTCAAGATCGCCATCAACGTCTCCGGCGCCTCCCTGGCCAACGACGCCTATGTCGCGGCCCTGCTGCGGATGACGGCGTCGGAACCCGACAACCGACGCCGCCTGATCGTCGAAGTCACCGAAACCGCCGCCCTGGCCGACATCGGCGCCGCCAACCGCCGCCTCAGCGCCCTGCGCGACGCCGGGATCAAGGTCTGCATCGACGACTTCGGCGCGGGGGCCGCCGCCTTTGACTACCTGCACGGCCTCTCGGTGGATGCGATCAAGATCGATGGTTCCTTGGTGCGCGGCATCGAAGGCGACGCTCGCGCCCGCACGATGATCGGCCACCTGGTTGGGCTGTGCGGCTCCCTGAACCTGACCACCATCGCCGAGATGATCGAAACCGAGGAGGCCGCCCAGGCCCTTCAGACGCTCGGCGTCAACCACGGCCAGGGCTGGCTGTTCGGCCGCGCGGAGCCCGAGCCCGTCACGACCGGCCCCGTCGCCCAGCGCGCCCGCCGTCAGGGCGTGATTGAGGCCTGGGGCTGACCTAGTTCGACGCCCCAATCCCAAGGATTTTCAGGGATTGCGAACAACTCGCCTCCTTTCGCTCGCCCTGGTCACGGCCTGAGCCATATTAGCGACGGTCTTTGACACGTCGATCTTCCTTCCCTGTCCCGCTGGAAGAGGGCTTGAGCCTCCCAGAGCGTAGCGATCGGGACAGGCAAAAGGGTGAGGGTTCAACCTCGCGGTCGGCGTCAGCCGCTGCTCGGGCCGCCTTCTCCCATCGGAAGAAGGGCAGAAACGCCACCCCGCCCATTGCACCAATTGCACTGTTTTTTTCACCGTACCGTGCAATCCGCCCGCTCCAGCCGAACCTCCCGCTCCACCCCCACATGGTCCAGAAAGTCCCGATCATGACTGACCACCACCAGCGCCCCGTCATAGGCCGCCAGCGCCGCCTCGATGGCCGCGATGGAATCCAGATCCAGATGGTTGGTCGGCTCGTCCAGAATCAGCAGCTGTGGCGGCTTCGCCCCCGTCATCACACAGGCCAGCGCCGCCCTCAGCCGCTCGCCGCCTGACAGCGTCCCCACCGTCCGATGGGCCGCCGTATTGCGGAACAGGAACCGCGCCAGAGCCGCATGGGCCTCGTTCGGCGTCCCTTCCGGGTTCAGCCGCCGCCAGGCCTCGATCAGGGTCTCGTCCGGTTTCAGGATCGCCGCCGTCTGATCCAGCAGCGCCGCCGCCACAGGCCGTTCGATCCGCCCGGCCGTCGGCTCCAGTTCGCCCGCGATCAGCTTCAGCAGCGTGGTCTTGCCCGCCCCGTTCGGCCCGGTGATCGCCACCCGCTCCGACCCGGTCAGGCGCAGCGTCACAGGCCCGACGATCAGCCGCCCCTCGGGACTGCGCCACGCCACACCGTCCAGCCCCAGCACGGTCTTCCCCGCCGCCAGCCCCGTTGAAGGCATGGGCACGGACAGCAGCCGCGCCTGCTCGACCCGCTCGCGCGCCTCCGTCAAGCGCGCCTCGACCTCGGCGCGCCGACGCTCCGCCAGCCGCCCTTCCCGCGCCCCAGATTCCTCGGCCCGCTGCGCCTTGGCGTCGAGCATGATCTTGGGATCGGACGTCCCCGCCCGATGCGCCCGGCCCGCCTTGTCGCGCTTGGCCTTCTTCTCCAGCGCCGTCTGCGCCTCGCGCGCCGCCCGTCCGACCTCACGCTCAGCGCTGTCCAGATCGCGTTCCGCCGCAGCCCGCTCCGCCTCGCGCCGCTCGACATAGAGGTCCCAACCGCCGCCATAGACGCGCGCGCCCAGGCTCGAAAGCTCCACGATCCGATCCATCCGCCGCAGCAAACCCCGGTCGTGACTGACGGTCAGCACCCCGCCCGGCCAGCGCCCCACCACCTCGGCCACCAAAGCCCTCGCCTCGGCGTCGAGATGGTTGGTCGGCTCGTCCAGCACGATCAGGTCCGGCGCCGCCAGCATCAGGCCCGCCAGCCGCAGCCGCGTCTGCTCGCCCCCGCCCAGGCTGGCCGTGAGGCGATCCAGCGCCAGCCCGGCCAAGCCGACCTGCGACAAGGCCTCGTCCAGCCGCGCCTCCAGCGTCCAGTCCGCCTCGGCCATGTCCTCGACCGAGCCCTCGCCCGCCAGCACCCGCGCCAGCACAGCTAGAGGCTCCGCCGCGCCCAGGGTCTCCGCCACGGTCTCGCCGGGCGCAGGCTCATAGGTCTGCGCCAGCCAGCCCACCGTTCCGGCGCGCGAGACCGTCCCCTCTGCGGGTTCGGCCAGACCGGCGACAAGGCGCAGCAACGTGGTCTTGCCCACGCCGTTGCGGCCCACGACGGCCGTGCGCTCGCGCCCGAAGGCGAGGCTCAGATTATCGAAGAGGGGGTGTCCGTCAGGCGTGCGGGCCGCGACGCTGCTGAGCGTCACGAACGCGGATACGGACGGGCTGTGGCTTGGGTTGAGCGAGGACAAAGGCGAGCACCAGCAGCGGAGCGGAAAGGGCGATACCGATTTCCAAAGCGCTGATCATGATCGTCGTGCCTCCTCGTCAAATACGTTGGCTGATTGGAAAGATGGGTCCTGATCTTTCGCAGCGCAACCCCAATTCTCCTGCTGCGCTTTTGCATTGCAGCGCGGCAGGCCTATCTTCAGGCCATGACCGCGCCCGACCGAACCGTCGCCTTCCGCATCGACAAGCCCCTGCCCGACCGCGCCGAGGCCGCCGCTCGCCGCGCCGCAGCCGTCCAGCGAATCCGGGACGAGACCGGCATCGACGAGGCCCTGATCGACGCCCTGGTCGAGGGCTTTTACGCCCGTGTTCGCGACGACGACGTCATCGGCCCCATCTTCGCCGAGCGGATCGACGACTGGGGGCCGCATCTGGAACAGATGAAGCTCTTCTGGTCCTCGGTCGCCCTGGCCACCGGCGTCTATCAGGGGCGCCCCATGCCCAAGCACCTTCCCCTGCCCATCGACGCCCGCCACTTCGACCGCTGGCTGGCGATCTTCGAGGCCGCCGCCCGCGACCTCTGCCCGCCCCTCGCCGCCGACCACTTCATCGCCCGCGCCCGCCAGATCGCCCAAAGCCTGGAACTAGGCGTCGCCAACGCCAACGGCGTCCTCGTCGGCCCTGGCGAACGCTACCGCCGCCCCGAACCCGCCTGGACGCCTGAGGACTGAGCAAAAGTTCTCATATTGTTCTTGCTGTTTCGACCAAATTCATCCCCATATAGCGTCGTCTCCCCGAACCGTTTTCGGGGTCTCCCGCGTTCCCGCTTACCGTTTCCGGGCCCATGACCGAAAAGCACAACTTCATCCGCGTTCGCGGCGCCCGCGAGCACAACCTCAAGGGCGTGGACGTCGATATCCCGCGCGAGAAGCTGGTCGTGATGACCGGGCTGTCGGGGTCGGGCAAGTCCTCCCTGGCCTTCGACACCATCTATGCCGAGGGCCAGCGTCGCTACGTCGAGAGCCTGTCGGCCTATGCGCGTCAGTTCCTGGAACTCATGGGCAAGCCGGATGTGGACCTGATCGAGGGCCTGTCGCCGGCCATCTCCATCGAACAGAAGACCACGTCCAAGAACCCGCGCTCGACGGTCGGCACGGTCACTGAAATCCATGACTACATGCGCCTCCTCTGGGCGCGCGTCGGCGTCCCCTATTCGCCCGCCACCGGCCTGCCGATCGAGAGCCAGACCGTCAGCCAGATGGTCGACAAGCTGACCGCCCTGCCCGACGGCGAGCGCATCCTGCTGCTCGCCCCGGTCGTTCGTGGCCGCAAGGGCGAGTACAAGAAGGAGATGGCCGAGTGGCAGCGCAACGGCTTCCAGCGGGTCAAGATCGACGGCGAATTCTACGCCATCGAGGACGCGCCCGCGCTCGACAAGAAGTTCAAGCACGACATCGATATCGTGGTGGACCGCATTGTAACCAAAGAAGGTCTTGAACCCCGCTACGCCGACAGCATCCAGACCGCGCTGAACCTGGCCGACGGCATCGCCACCGCCGAATGGGCCAACGCGCCTGATGGCGAAGAGCCGCGCAAGATCGTCTTCTCCGAGAAGTTCGCCTGTCCGGTGTCGGGCTTCACCATCAGCGAGATCGAGCCGCGGCTGTTCTCGTTCAACAATCCCTTCGGCGCCTGCCCGACCTGCGACGGTCTTGGGGTCAAGCTGGCCTTCGACGCCGATCTGGTCATCCCGGACCGTGACAAGACCCTGCACAAGGGCGCGGTGGCCCCTTGGGCGCGCGGCCCCTCGCCGCTCTACACCCAGACCCTGCAGTCCCTGGCCCAGCACTACGGCTTCTCGATGGACAAGGCCTGGCGCGACCTGCCGGAACAGGCCCAAAAGGTCATCCTGCAAGGTTCCGGCGGCGAGAAGATCAAGTTCGTCTATGACGACAACGCCCGCAAATACGAGGTCGCCAAGGCCTTTGAAGGCGTCCTACCCAATCTGGAGCGCCGCTGGCGCGAGACCGACAGCGCCTGGGTCCGCGAGGAACTGGGCCGCTATCAGTCCGAGACGCCGTGCGAAGTCTGCGGCGGCAAGCGTCTGAAGCCCGAGGCCCTGGCGGTCAAGGTCGGCGGCGCCGATATCGCCGAGATCAGCTGGCTCTCGATTTCAAAGGCCTACCTCTGGTTCTCGACCCTGGAAGAGAACCTGACCGACAAGCAGCGTGAGATCGGTCGCCGCATCCTCAAGGAGATCACCGACCGGCTGCGCTTCCTGAACAATGTCGGCCTCGACTACCTCAGCCTGTCCCGCAGTTCCGGCACCCTGTCGGGCGGCGAGAGCCAACGCATCCGCCTGGCCTCGCAGATCGGCTCGGGCCTGACCGGCGTCCTCTATGTGCTCGACGAACCCTCCATCGGCCTGCACCAGCGCGACAACACCCGCCTGCTGGAGAGCCTGATGGGTCTGCGTGACCTCGGCAACTCGGTCCTGGTGGTCGAGCATGACGAGGAGGCGATCATGACCGCCGACTATGTCATCGACATGGGCCCGGCCGCCGGCGTCCACGGCGGCGAAATCTGCGCCCAGGGCACGCCCGCCGAGGTCATGGCCAACCCCAACTCCCTGACCGGCCAGTACCTGACCGGCGCGCGCGAGATCGAACTGCCGCTCGAGGGCCGCCGCCCGGTCGACCGCAAGCGGATGCTGAAGATCAGCGGCGCCACCGGCAACAATCTGAAGAACGTCACGGGCGAGATCCCGGTCGGCCTGTTCACCTGCGTCACCGGCGTGTCTGGCGGCGGCAAGTCCACCTTCACCATCGAGACCCTGTACAAGGCCGCCGCGCGCCGCCTGCACAACGCCTCGGACGCGCCCGCCAACTTCGACCGCATCGAGGGGCTGGAACAGTTCGACAAGGTCATCGACATCGACCAATCGCCGATCGGCCGCACCCCGCGCTCGAACCCGGCCACCTATACCGGCGCCTTTGGCCCCATCCGCGACTGGTATGCCGGTCTGCCCGAGTCCAAGGCGCGCGGCTATGGTCCCGGCCGGTTCAGCTTCAACGTCAAGGGCGGCCGCTGCGAGGCCTGTCAGGGCGACGGTCTGATCAAGATCGAGATGCACTTCCTGCCCGACGTCTATGTCACCTGCGACGTCTGCAAGGGCAAACGCTACAACCGCGAAACCCTGGAAATTGTCTTCAAGGGCAAGAGCATATCCGACGTTCTGGATATGACGGTTGAAGAGGCCGCCAGCTTCTTCAAGGCCGTCCCGCCGATCCGCGACAAGATGCTGACCCTGGCCCGCGTCGGGCTGGGCTATGTCAAGGTCGGCCAGTCCGCCACCACCCTGTCGGGCGGCGAGGCGCAGCGGGTCAAGCTGTCCAAGGAACTGTCCAAACGGGCCACGGGCAAGACCCTCTACATCCTCGACGAGCCGACGACCGGCCTGCATTTCGAGGATACGCGCAAGCTGCTGGAGGTGCTTCAGGAACTGGTCGAGGCCGGCAACACCATCGTCGTCATCGAGCACAACCTGGATGTCATCAAGGTCGCCGACTACCTGCTGGACTTCGGTCCCGAGGGCGGCGACGGCGGCGGCGAGATCGTGGCTGTCGGCACCCCGGAGCAGGTCGCGGACAACCCCGCCAGCTGGACCGGAAAATACCTCAAGGAGGTGCTGGATCGCCACGAAGAACGCCGTCAGGCGCGCGTGGCCGCCCTGCCGGAAGTTCAAAAGGCCGAGAAAAAGCCCCGCACCCGCAAGAGCGCCTGACCGGATCGGTCAGGCGCCCTCGCCGTCAGTTCAGGGGCGCGCCGCGCCCTTGAGCTGCAGATAGGCGGCCGAGAACGGCGCGTACATGATCACGATCTGGGCCGCCGACAGGACGGCCTGGACCACCAGCGACACCGCAAGCATGGGGCCCAGCGCGCTCAGCAGGCTGGGGACGCTCGCCCCCTCCATGGTGATCAGGCGCTCGTTCCCGCCGACCATCAGGCTCAGCGGCGCCGCCACGGCCGAGCCCAACAGGCCGACCAGCATGGCCAGGACCCCGGCGATGATCGCCATGCCCAGCAGAGGCCAGAACACCTTCTGACCCGTCATGGCGAAGGCAGGCTTCACCACGATCCGCCCCTCGGCGAAGGTCGCCGGCACGACCAGGCTGAGCCGAACCGACAGCCAGATCAGCAGGCCGATAATCGCCAGCGACAGCAGAACCACGACCAGCCACAGCGCCGGCAGGGCCATGGCGGCCCCCATCGCCATGCCGACGATCATGAAGCCGATGAACAACACCGCGCACATGATCAGGGACACGATCAGGCTGGCGCCCAGCACCCGCAACTCGTCCTTGCCGAGGCGCAGGTAGCCGAACTTGCGGTCTTCGGGCCGGATGACCGACCGCGTGATGGCGGTGCTGATCACGGCGCTGAACAACAGCCCCAGCGGCATGGCCCAGACAAGGATGAAGCCATAGGCCTGCGCGAGCCGTTCCATGACTTCCGGCGAAGGCTCGGTCTGGCCCTGCGCCTGCATCTCGGTGATCACAGACATGACGGTGACGAAATGCGGTCCGACCAAGAGGAACAGCAGGCCAAAGAAGACGGCATAGGCCGCAGCCCACGACAGGACGGCGGCAGGCGCGCGTCGCGTCAGGCGGAATCCCTCAAAAGCGCAGTCGGTGGCGGAAAAAGTCATACGGTCGTCCTCTATTCCCGATCAGCCTAGCGCAACCGGACCCGCCTCGTCCTGCGGCCCTTGCGCCAGAAGCGAACGACAGGCGTCGGCATAGGGCGCCATCATGACCGTGGTCAGGAATCCCTGCAGCCACGACAGGGGCACGAAGGCGACCAGCGCCCAGGGGATCAGAACGCCCCAGTTGACCGTCGGCGGCGCGCCCTGATCCAGCATGGCCGCTAAACTGAAGACATTGATCCCCGCCGCCAGGAACAACACGACGGCGAGCACGGCCAGCAGGGCCAGTTCGGTCGCCAGCACCACGACGATGACGGCCAGGCTCAACCCGAGCAGCCGCAACACCTGCCCCTTCGACACCATCCACCCCTGCACGAAGGCGAAGTCGCCCAGCGCCACGCTGGTCGGCATAATCAGGCAGGCTCGCAACAGGACGCCCCAAACGGCTACCCCCGCGGCCAGCGCCGTCAACAGACCAAGCGCCACGGCGACCATTTCGGATATGAACCACAGGCCGGCGCCGATAGCGAAGGCGACCAGACCGATCACGATGGCGGCGGCGTAGAAGGCGACGATCATGGCCAAGGCGACTACGGCGACGCGCACCTCATCCATACCCAGCCGCAAGCCCGCGAAGGGCGCGGGACGCCCCGGAAACAGCACGGCCCTGAAAATCGCCGCTGTCACCACCACCCAGATCAGCATCTGCAGGATGTTCGCCAGCCCTGACAGGGCCTGAAACTGAATCATCTGCCCGACAAAGGCGGCCGAGGGTTCTCCCGACGCCATATCCGTCAGGGCCATCGACCCAAACAGACGCAGCATCAAGGCCCCGATCAACAAGGAGGGCGCCACGGACACCATGCCCCAGACCCAGACTTGCAGAGGCCTGCGCCGCGTCAGCCGAAAGCCGGATGCCAGGGCCTCACCGATGGAAAACGCCTTGGTCATGCCGGGCTCCTCTGAAGCTGGGTCATACTCCAGAGCGAGGCTGCTTCGCCAGCCCGTCGTAATGACAGGCTGACGTGGGGCTCGCGGCCCGCTAGAAGGCCGCCATGTCGAACGCAGCCTCCTCTCCCAAACCCATTCACGTCATTGGCGGCGGCCTCGCCGGCTCCGAAGCCGCCTGGCAGATCGCCCAGGCGGGCGTGCCTGTCATCCTGCATGAAATGCGCGGCGTTCCCGGCGTGAAGACCGACGCCCACCATACCGACGGTCTGGCGGAGCTGGTCTGCTCCAACTCCTTCCGTTCCGACGACTGGGAGCATAACGCCGTCGGCCTCCTGCATCAGGAAATGCGAGAGCTGGGCTCGATCATCATGGCGGCCGCCGGCGACCATCAGGTCCCGGCGGGCGGCGCCCTGGCCGTCGACCGCGACGGCTTCTCCCAGGCCGTGACAGCCAAGCTGGAAGCCCACCCGCTCGTCACCATCGTCCGCGAGGAAATCAACGGCCTGCCGCCCGAGGACTGGGACAACGTCATTGTCGCCACCGGCCCGCTGACCTCGCCTGCGCTTGCCGAAGCCATCCTGAAGCTGACCGGCGAGGAAAGCCTCAGCTTCTTCGACGCCATCGCCCCCATCATCCACGCTGACTCGATCGACTTCGACATCGCCTGGCGTCAGTCGCGCTATGACAAGGAAGGCCCCGGCGGCGACGCCGCCGCCTACGTCAACTGCCCGATGGACAAGGCCCAGTACGAGGCCTTCATCGACGCCCTGCTGGACGGCCCCAAGGCCGAGTTCAAGGAGTGGGAGAATGTCCCCTACTTCGACGGCTGCCTGCCCATCGAGGTCATGGCCGAGCGCGGTCGCGAGACCCTGCGTCACGGACCGATGAAGCCCGTCGGGCTGACCAATCCGCGCGATCCGAAGGTCAAGTCCTACGCCATCGTCCAGCTGCGTCAGGACAATGCGCTGGGCACGCTCTACAATATGGTCGGTTTCCAGACCAAGCTGAAGCACGGCGCTCAGGCCGAGACCTTCCGCATGATTCCCGGCCTGCAGAACGCCCAGTTCGCGCGCCTCGGCGGTCTGCACCGCAACACCTACCTGAACAGCCCGCATCTGCTGGACAAGCAGCTGCGCATGAAGTCCATGCCGCGCCTGCGCTTCGCCGGTCAGGTCACGGGGGTCGAAGGCTATGTCGAAAGCGCCGCCATGGGTCTGCTGACGGGCCGTCTGGCCGCGGCGCAAGCTCTGGGCCGCGACCTGTCGGCCCCGCCGCCGGAAACCGCCATGGGCGCCCTGGTCGAACACATCACCGGCGGCCACCTGGAGGGCTCCAAGTTCCAGCCCATGAACATCAACTACGGCCTTCTGCCTCCCCTGGAAGCGCCCAAGGTGGATGAAGCCGGCCAGAAAATCCCGCTGAAGGAACGCGGCCGCGCCAAGAAGCGCCTGATGAGCCTGCGCGGCCTGACGGCGCTGAAGGCCTGGCGCGACGCGGGCTGATCGACTTCAGCCGTCGACGTCCTTGAGCATCAACATCTGGCCGATCAGCCTCTCCTTGTCGTCCGGAAAGCCGCACTCGACATCGACGGTCCCTGGGTTGCGCCAAGTGCCGAACATCATGTCGATGATCGGCAGGCCGTAGTTGCTGGCGTGGACGCCCCGCTCGTGGTGCAGCCGATGCATCTCGGGGCGTTGCACGATAAAGCCTAGCCACTGCGGCGTGCGTAAATCGGCGTGGGCGATCAGATTGAACAGGGTCACATAGAGCAGAGCCAACCCCGCCGCCGGGGCGTGAACGCCCAGCACCACATAGGCGACAAAGGCGTTGAGCAAGCTTGCCAACAGAGCGTCGAACGGATGGACGTAGAAGGCCGTCAGCGCCTCGATCCGTGTCGGGCTATGATGCAGTTGATGGACCCAGCGCCAGAGACGGTCCGAACCATGGACCGCGCGATGATAGCCATAGGCCACAAGGCTCGAACACAGGAAGGTGGCCACACCGCCCCATCCGATACCCAGCCGATCACCGAGCCCCAGCAGCGAATGGCCGTCGATCCAGCCCTTGAACAGAAACCCTGCAGCGACGACCACGGCCAGGTTGGCGGCGTTCAGCCCGCCCGCATAGATGCGCCAACGCTTGTCGCATGACGCGCCTGAAGCGGGCGCGATGACCTCCCTCGTGAAGATGATCGAGAAGATGGCGAAGGTCGCGAAATAGACCAGCAGCATGAGCGTCCCTGGCCCGCGACATGACAGCGGTATATTGAGGCCCGATAGGCGGCGCGAACAAGCGGTAAACGTCTCGCTCTCTACTTACGCACGCTGGCGGGCGTCCTCCAACCTCAGCGCAGCTTGGGCAGGCCTGGCCGGAACGCCAAAGTCATTACGCCAAGAACCACGACGCCGAAGCCCATCAGGACCCAGGCCCCCGTCAGGTCGGCCATGTGGTCGCGCAGCAGGCCGGCGGCCAGGGGCGACAGGCTGGCGATGATGTAGCCGCCGCCCTGAACGAAGGCGAGAAGGTCCCCGGACCGGGCGGGATCGTCGATCTGATCCATGGCCAGGATCAGCGTCAGGGGGAAGATGGCGCCGATGCCAAGTCCCATGACTACAACGACCGGAACCGCCAGAGCGACCGGCGCGACCACCAGCCCGGCCAAACCCATCAGGGCAAGGACCAGAGCCGTCAGGATGGGCCCGCGTCGGTCGGGAAAGCGCCCAATCAACACCGAGACCAGAACCCCGGCCATGACCTCGGCCCCGGTCATGCCGCTGAGCAGATAGCCCGCCGTCGCCCTCGCCTGCCCGAGATCCACGTAGAAGGGCGGCAGCCAGGCCAGGACCAGGGTATAGGCCGAGGTGCCCAGCCCCATGATGACGATCAGGCGCCACGCCCGGCCCTGACGCCAGAAGGGCGTCTCGGGATGGACCACCTCAATCACGGCGTCTCGATCTGGCTCTTCCGCCGCCTGATCGCGCGCGGCCAGCAGCCAGACGACCGCCGCGATAAAGGCGGGCGCCGACCACAGCGCCAGCGTCCAGGCCCAGCCGACCGCCTCGGCCAGGCCGGCCGCGCTCGCCGCCGCCACCGCCGCCCCGCCCATGATGCCCGTGGTGTAAATAGCCATCACCGTGCCGAACCGCGTCGGAAAGGCCCGCTTGATGACGACTGGCGCCAAGGCCTGGATCAAGGCCACGCCAACGCCGACGACCGCCGCGCTGGCGATCAGTCCGGCTGTCTCCCTGAACAAGGCCCGCGCCAGGCAGGCCCCGCCGATCAGCAGCGCGCCCAGCAGAATGCCGCGCCGCTCGCCCAACCGACACCGCAAGGGCCGGATGGACAGGGCGCCGAGGCCGATCATCAGCACCGGGAGCGTGGTCAACAGGCTGGCGGCGGTGGAATCCATCCCCGTCGCGTCTTCGATGAGGTCCAGCAGCGGCCCGACCGCCGCCATCGCCGGCCGCAGGTTCAGCGCCAGGGCGAAGATGGCCGCCAGCAGCAGCAAGGACGCGCCGCGCGCCGGCTCGGCTTCGGACCGTGCGGTCATCGGACAGGACTCCACTTGAAAATCGCGCTAGTCTCTCGACCTCAAGTATCTCGATGTCAAGATAACCCATGCCCGATAGAGCCTCTCGCGCCGCCGCCCAATGGGCCGTCCAGCGCCCCGACATGGACATGCTGCCGATGGAGGCGCTGGGCCGTCTGCATGAGGCCTCCATCCTGGTCGCGCGCGAGCGCCAGGCCCCCCTCTACGCCCGCTACGGCCTGCACCAGGGCGAGTTCGACGCACTGGCGACCCTGCGCCGCTCGGGCGCGCCCGAGGGCCTGACGCCGACCGCCCTGTTCGAGGCGGCGATGATGTCGTCCGGCGGCATGACGGCCCGCATCGACCGGCTGGAAAAGGCCGGGCTGGTTGAACGCCGCCCTCACCCGACCGACCGACGCGCCACCCTGGTCCGTCTGACGGACAAGGGCCTCGACCTGATCGAAACCATCATGCCGGAACACGAAGAAGCGGCGCGAGACATCCTCGCGCCGCTCTCGCCTGACGAGCAGAAGACCTTGAACACCCTGCTGGCCAGGCTGATCGGCGGACTCTGCGACTGAGGTCAGCCGCCCGTGATCGCCTTGAACGCCACATAGACAGCGACGATCAGGATCAGGCCGGCGAACAACTGACGCCCCAGGGCTGCGTTCGCGCCCAGCCGCCTGGACAGCGGCAAGCCCGCCATCGTGCCCGCCGCGCCGCCGACCGCCATGGCCGCGACCACGCCCCAGTCGACCAGGCCGGACAGGCTGTAGTTGATTGCCGTGCTGGCGCCGAAAGCCGCGACGCTGAGCAGCGACGTCGCCTGCGCCGCCGCCAGGGTCATGCCGGTGGCCCACATCAGACCCGGCACGATCAGGAAGCCGCCGCCGATGCCGAAGAAGCCTGAGGCCACGCCGACGCCGGCGCCCGACACAGCGATGCGCGGAGCCAGGCCGCGATTCAGGCGGACTCCGGGATTACCGGCGTCCGTCTTGGGCCGCAGCATAGCCAAGCCCACCGCCGCCATAGCCACGGCGAAGACCAGCAGCAGGTGATGACCGTCGATGGCCTTCGCGACTGACGATCCAGCCCAGGCCGCCGCCGATCCCACCACGGCGAACAGAACGGCGCAGGGCCACCGCACCCGCCCGGCCTTGGCCTGACCCGCCAGGGCGGTCAAAGCGTTCAACGACACCCCCGCGGCGGAGGCCCCGATGGCCATATGCGGATCGCGCACGCCGACGACATAGAGCAGCAGCGGCACAGCCAGAACCGACCCGCCGCCGCCGAACACCGTCAGCAGCAGGGCGACGACGCCGCCGCTGAGGGCGGCCAGAAGAAGCTGGATCGGATCCATGACCTCAGACCCGCTTCATGTTCCGGTTCCACGGCATGACCGCCAGCAGGCGCGCCATGCCGCAGAAGCCCGTCGCCCCGGCCACGAACAGGCCCGCCCCGACAAAGGCGCTGAGGCCCCAGAAGGCGGGATGCGCCAGCGTACCCAAGAGGGCGCCGACCAGGATCAGACCGCCCGCCGCCATCTGCACCTGACGCATCAACTCCAGGGGCTGCTTCGTGTCGGTCTTGACCGGCAGGCCGGCCTTCTTCCAGGCGTCCAGGCCGCCGGCCAGCACATGGGCCGGGCCGTCGACGCGCGCGGCCAGCCGGTCGCAGTGCCCCGCCGTGCGGTTGCCGCTGCGGCACATGAAGATGACGTCCTTGCCCGGCGTCAGAGCCAGATGAGCGGCCTCGAACGCGGACAGGGGAGCGGCGACGGCGCCCACGATATGTTCGCGCGCATGTTCGTCGGGTTCGCGGATATCGACCAGCACGGCGGTCCGCGCCTTCAGGCGAGCGGCGACTTCAGCGGGCGACAGGGAGACAAGCGGATTCATGGTCATAGTCCTTAGGATTGGGGGGACCTCAGGCCGAAGCCGGAGGACAGAAGATTTCGGCCAGAACGCCGATCACCTGCAGGGCGGCGGGATCGGCGATGCGATAGAAGACGGCGGTGCCGCTCTTTCTCGCGCTGACCAGCCCGTCGTCGCGCAGGCGCGCCAGATGCTGGGACAGGGCTGATTGCGACAGGCCGACCAGCGGCAACAGGTCCGCGACCTGCCGCTCGCCGTCGCCGATCTGGCACAGGATCATCAGGCGGTTCTCGTTCGACAGGGATTTCAGCAACCGGGCGGCGTCGCCCGCATTGGCTTGAAAGCGCTCCAGTCCGATGGCGTTCAGGTCGATCATGCAGCCAATATATGAGCACTTGTTAAATTAGCAACTACTAATATATTGGTCGCAGCCAAGGAGGCAGACATCGTGACCCCAATCCCCACTGACAGGCCTGACGTCGTCGGCTTTTTCGACGCCGCGACCCACACCGTGACCTATCTGGTGTCGGACCCGGCCACAGGCGCCGCCGCCATCATCGACCCTGTGCTGGACTACGATCCGGCGGCGGCGCGCACCTCGACCGGTTCGATCGAGCGGGTGCTGGAGGCTGTCCGTGACCGAGGCCTGAAGCTGGAACGGGTGCTGGAAACCCACGCCCACGCCGACCATCTGACCGGCGCCGACGAAATCCGTAACCGAACCGGCGCGCCCGTCGGCATCGGCGAAAAGATCACCCGCGTGCAGAAAACCTTTGGCGACCTGTTCGAGGCCGCCGACGTGACGCCTGACGCCTTGGTCTTCGACGAGACCTACGCCGACGGCGCCCGCTTCGCCCTGGGCTCGCTTTCAGTTGAAGTGATGCACACGCCCGGCCACACGCCGGCCTGCGTCAGCTATCGCATCGGCGACGCCGTTTTTGTTGGCGACACCCTGTTCATGCCCGACTACGGCACGGCCCGCTGCGACTTCCCCGGCGGCGACGCCAGGACCCTCTATCGCTCGATCCAGAAGATCCTGGCCCTGCCCGACGCCACGCGCGTCTTCGTCGGTCACGATTACCTGCCGGAGGGCCGCACTGACTTCCGATGGGAAACCAGCGTGGGCGAGGAGAAGGCCAATATCCACCTGGCGGGACGCACCGAGGACGACTACGTCGCCATGCGCGAGGCCCGCGACGCCACCCTGCCCCCGCCGCAACTGATCCTGCCGGCGTTGCAGGTCAACATTCGCGCGGGCGCCCTGCCCCCGGCCGAGGCGTCAGGAAAGCGCTTCCTGAAGCTGCCGCTGAACGCGATCTAGATCTGGCCGCGCAGCACGGCCCAGAACAGACGCAACCGCTTCAGCGGCTCTGGCTCGTCTGCACGGATCAGCGTCGCATGGGCGACGGCGGGAAAGCCCGCGGTCGGCAAGCGTTTGAGCGCGGCGTTGGCGGCGGCGGCCTGAGTCTTCGCTTCCTCTCCACGCCCCGTCTGCGACAGGGCCCACAGACGACCGGCCTCAATGACGGCGGCGTCGTGTCCCTCGCCCGCCAGAATCCGCGCTGCGGCCTGCATGGGGCCAACGTAAAAGGCGTCCAGGTCGTGCGGCTCGCCATGCACTCGGCCGATGTGGGCCTCGATCAGGGCGTCAAAGGGCGCGCGGTCCAGCCCATGACGGGCGACGGCGGCGGTCAGGGCCTCCAGCACGGGATGGCCGACGCGCGGGGTATTGGCGAAGACGCCGTCCAACTGTTCGGCCCACCATGTGTAGCGCATCTCCGCCAGCATGGGCTGGGTGACGCGGGTGGGAATGGACAGCAACTCCGCCTCAAGGGCGTAGAGGGCGATCAGGTCCGCGCGCGCCTGAACATCGGCCACGAACCGGCTGGACATCCATCGGTCGGGGTCGGCGGCGCGGACCTGGGCATCGAGATCAACAGAGGTAGTCATCCCGCAAGGCCATCGGCCATTGCGGGATGCGGTGCAAGCCTCAGCCGAACAGGGTCTGATACATGGCCATCGAGGTCAGCATCGGCAGCGACAGCAACAGGTTGGTGCGGCTGCCCAGCATGGCGATGCGCGCGGCCTTGGCCTTCCGCTCGTCATCCACGGCGACGATGCCCAGCGCCCGCTTCTGATTCGGCCAGATCACGCCCCAGACGTTCAGGAACATGACGATGGCCAGCCAGACGCCGATGCCCATCAAGGTGAACTGCTGGTCGCCGGCGTTCAGACCGCCGGCCAGACCGAAGCTGAGCACTTCCATCGCATAGGCGTGGCCGCGCGTGAACATGACGGCCAGACCGGCCAGCACCGTCACCAGCGCCGACCATCGGAACCAGAACAGGGCCTCGGGCGCGATGTGCTTGCTGACGGCGGGTTTCAGCTCGGCCGGGATCGCGGGCATGACCCGGATCTGCACGAAGTTGAAGTAATACAACAGGCCGATCCACAGGATGCCGGCGACGACGTGGACCCAGCGGAAGGCCGCCTGGGCGAAGCCGAGATCGAAACCGCCCGGCGCGATGCGGCCGAAGGCGAAGATCATGACGCCTGCCAGCACGATGCTGAGCAGGAAAGTCGTTCTGAAGTTTGAAAGCAGTTTGGCCATGCGCCCCTCCCCGGGTCGGAATCAGGAAGCGTGACCTTACTCCTCCCTCCCCGCCGGGGGGAAGGAGGAGCATTTACAGGTGAACCTGTCCCTTAGGGGCGGCTGGCCATGCCGAACTTGACCGGCTTGGCGTCTTCATCGATGGAGCCGCCGCGCTTGACGCCCCAAAGCAGGATGATCGGCGCGCCGACATAGATCGACGAATAGGTGCCGATGACGATGCCGATCATCAGAACGATGGAGAAGCCGAACAGGGCCTCGCCGCCGTAAAGAGCCAGAACTGCCAGAACGCCCACGGCGGTGACGCCGGTGATGATGGTGCGCGACAGGGTCTCGTTCAGCGACAGGTCGATGACCTCGCGCAGGGGCATGGTCTTGTACTTGCGCAGGTTCTCGCGAAGACGGTCAAAGACCACGACGGTATCGTTCATCGAATAGCCGATGACGGTCAGAATGGCCGCCACGGTGTTGAGGCTGAACTCGAACCGGAACAGGGCGATCAGGCCGAAGGTCAGGATCATGTCGTGCACCAGACCCGCCACGGCGCCCAGGCCGAACTGCGGCTCGAACCGGAACCAGATGTAGACGAACATCAAAGCAATGGCCGCGGCGAGGGCCAGCAGGCCGCTGGTGAACAACTCGCCAGAGACCTTGGAGCCCACGACGCTGACGCCGGAGTATTTGACCTCGCCGACGGCGTCGTCGATCGCCTTCTCGACCCGGGCGACGACGGCGCTTTGACCCTCGTCTTCAGGAATCTGGAAGCGAACGATGGCGCTGGCGGCGCTGTCGATGCCCTGAACCTGGACATCGCCCAGACCCAATTCACTGACGGCGCTGCGCACCTGATCCAGTTCCAGCACCTGGCCGGCCGGCTTGGACACTTCCATCGAGGCGCCGCCCCGGAAGTCGATGCCCATGTTCAGGCCGGGATAGAAGCAGCCGACGATCGACGCGATGCACAGGATTACTGAGATCACGCCGGCAGCGGGCGCGTATTTGACGAACCGGAAGTTCGTCTTCTGCGGAAGCAGTTTGATGAGGGGCCATCCACGCATCGCCATCACTCCGCGATCGGCAGTTTTTTGGGTTTGGCGATTTTCAGCCAGTACCCGAGCAGGACCTGGGCGACCATCACCGAGGAGAACATGGAGGTGAACACGCCGATGGTCAGCGTCCAGGCGAAGCCGCGAACCGGCCCCGCGCCGAACATGAACATGATCAGCGCCGCCACCAGGGTCGTCAGGTTGGCGTCAACGATCGTGCCCATGGCCTTGTTGAAGCCGGCGTCCATCGAGGCGATGACCGACCGACCGGCCCGCGCTTCGTCACGCATCCGCTCATAGATCAGCACGTTGGCGTCCACGGCCACGGCGAAGGTCAGCACCAGACCGGCGATGCCGGGCAGGGTCAGGGTCGCGCCGAACAGGGACATGGCGGCGATGATCAGGATGCCGTTCAGCATTAGACCCAGCACAGACACGCCGCCGAACAGCAGGCCATAGGCCCCGATCATGAAGACGCAGATCAGGATGAAGCCGATGATGGTCGAAACCATGCCGGCCTGAACCGCGTCGGCGCCCAGCTCGGCGGTGACGACGCGGCGTTCCTCGACCTTCAGCGGCGCAGGCAGGGCGCCGCCGTTCAGCAGATTGACCAGTTCCGCAGCCGACTCGATCGAGAAGTTGCCGGTGATCTGGCCCGTGCCGCCGGTGATGGCGCCCTGGATCGTCGGGGCCGAGATGACCTTGCCGTCCAGGATGATGGCGAAGGGTTTGCCGATGTTCTGAGCGGTGGCCTCGCCGAAACGACGCGCGCCCTGACCGTCAAAGCGGAAGTCGATGGCCGGGCGGCCGTTTTGATCCGAACCGACGCCGGCGCGGGTCAGGTTTTCACCCGAGACCAGAATGCGCTTCTTCACCAGATAGGGCGTGTTCTGATCGTCGGTCAGCAGTTCAGCGTCCGGCGGCACGCGGCCGGCCATGGCGTCCTGCAAGCCGGTGCTCGAGGTGTCCACCATCTGGAAGGTCAGTTGGGCGGTGCGACCGACCAGACGTTCCAGTTCCGCCGGATCGCTCTGCCCCGGCGCCTGGACGACGATACGGTCGGCGCCCTGACGGGTGATGGCGATTTCCTTGGTGCCCGAACTGTCCAGACGACGGCGCACGACCTCGATGGACTGATCCACCGCCGTCGCACCCATGCTGTTCAGCGTGGCGTCGGTATAGGCGAAGCGAATGCGGTTGCCGCTCAGACGCGTGGCCGTGCGATCCGGCTGGCCGTTGGCCGCCGCGCCGGTCTGCGCCAGCTTGCGAAGCTCGGTCAGCGCCGTGTCGAACTGGGCCGGATCGGCGATGGTGACGACCACCCCGCCCGTCTCGCGCTGCATGGCGCCGATGTTGACCTGTTGCTCGCGCAGGGCGACCCGCACGTCTTCCATCAGGTTGGTGACGCGCTTGGCGCGCATCTCCGGCACATCGACCTCGAGCAGGAGGTAGGAGCCCCCTTGCAGGTCAAGACCCAGGTTCAGGCCGTTCTTGGGCAGCCAGCCGGGCAGCGCGTCGCGCTGCGCCTGACTGAGCACGCTCGGGAAGGCCAGCAGCAGCCCGAAAACGAGCGACAGCACGACCAGGGTGACTTTCCAGCGCGCTAGCTGAATCATGTCATTGCTCTATTTCGGGCGGGCGTCAGCGGCGAAAGAGCCGCTCAGCCCTTGTCGTTGGCGGCGATGGCGGTGCGGTTGCGCACTTCGGCGATCATCGCCTTGACCACGCGGACGTTCACGCCCTGCGAGATCTCGACCATGGCCTCGGCGTCCTCGACGCGCGTCACCTTGCCGACCATGCCGTTCGACAGGACGACTTCGTCGCCGCGCTTGACGCCGGCGATCAGGGCCTGATGAGCCTTCATCCGCTTTTGCTGCGGGCGGATCATCAGGAAGTAGAACAGGATGAAGATCGCGACGATCGGCGCGATCTGCACCACGATGGCCATCAGGCCGCCTTCGGAACCAGTAGGCATGGAAACTCCCCGAACCGGGCCAACCTCGAAACGGGGGCCCCATTAAAACAAGGCGCGGAACCTAGGGCGCGCCGTGCCGATTTGCAACGCGGCCTGACGTCTCCTGCGTGCAGCCGATGGCGCCCGGACAGGCCGGGCCGCCATTTCGTCAGCGCGGAAGGACGCCCAACGGATCGACCGCAACCGGGTCATCACCCCGCATCTGGCGCGTCTCGAAGTGGATCGAAGGACGACCATCGCCTGCGGTCAGGCCGACCGTGCCGATCGCCTGACCCGCGCGGACCTCGGCGCCGTCGCGCACCGTGGCCGAGCCCAGATGACCGTAGACCGTGCGCCAGCCGTCCTTGTGGACGATCAGCACCGTCAGGCCCTGCCCCACCAGATCGTCGCCGACATAGGCCACGCGTCCGGCGGCGGCGGCCTTGACCTCGGCGCCGGCGGCCGCGCCGATGTTGATCCCGTTGTTGCGCTCGCCCATGCCGACCGGGCCGAAGCGGCGCAGGATGTCGCCCCGCACCGGCCATTGCATCGCCAGAGCCTGGCCCACGGCCGCCCCTTGAAGCGGCGAGGCCGGCGTCGAGGAGGTGATGGCGGGCGCACGCGGCGGCGGCAGGGCGGCGTTGCCGCTGGGCGGCGGAGGCGGCGGCGGAACCACGCCATTGTTCGGCGTCCGAACGCCGACCGGCGACGGTCCGGTGGCATAGGGGTCCGAGCCCGTGTCCACGGCGCTGTCCGGCAGAATGATGCGCTGACCCTGGCTGATGGCGCCGCGCGGACCCAGGTTGTTCAGGTCGATCAGCGTCTGGACCGGGGTCTGGAAGCGACGCCCGACGCCCGAAATCGTGTCGCCGGACTGGATCACATAGGCGACGCCCGGAATGACCGGGCCGCTGGTCGGACGCGGCGGCGCAGGGTTCGCGGGCGACGTCGGCGCGCTGGTCGAGGGATAGGCCGGTCCGCCAGCGGGCGGCAGTCCGCCGCCCTCGATGCTGCCCGACGGCGCGCGCGGCCCCTGCTCTTCGTATGGGCGCGCGGGCGGCGGCGTCTGAGGCTGGACCGGCTGGGCGTAGTAGGGATTGCTGTTTGGAGCGGCGCCCGGCTGCTGAGCCGGATAGGCGCCCTGCCCGCCGACCGGCATGGGCCGGGTCGAATAGCGCGGCTCATCTGGATAGGTCGAACACGCCGTGACCACCAGCGCCCCGCCGACGATGACCGTCGCCCTGATCCAGCCGTTGAAGCCGCCCATGCGCCCCTCCTTCTTAACCTTAAATACGTTCGCTCCCGGTGTGCCCCGGAAGCGCCGCCAAGCCAACCCGCCAAACAGCGCCAAAGTGGGGCGGAAAGGTTAACCGCGCGCCGAAACGCGAGCCCCTACCCCTCCTTCGCCGTCCCTTCGACCAGGGGCACAAACCGCACTTCACACAGGCTTTCGCGACGGAAGCTGCCGTCGTCCTGGCCAGTATAGCGGTTCAGCATCTGCACCGAACCACGCCCCACCGGCGCGACCAGAACTCCGCCGGGCTTCAACTGTTTCAGCAGCTCGGTCGGCTCGTGCGGCGAGGCCGCGGTGACCATGATGCGGTCAAAGGGCGCCTGCTCCAGCCAGCCCTGTCCGCCGTCTCCGTGGCGGGTGAAGACGTTGTCGACGCCGAGCAGCTTCAGCTTGGCCTCGGCCTCGGTCAGCAGGCTCTTGTAGCGTTCCACCGAATAGACAAAACGCGCCAGGCGGCTGAGCACCGCGCACTGATAGCCGCTGCCGGTGCCGATCTCGAGCACGCGGTGGCGCGGACCGACCTCCAGCGCCTGGGTCATCAGGCCGACGATATAGGGCTGGCTGATCGTCTGGGCGCAGTCGATCGGCAGGGCCTGATCTTCCCAGGCCTGATCCAGAAACTTCTCGTGGACGAACAGCGACCGGTCGACGGATTCCATCGCCTTCAGCACCCGCGCATCCGTCACCCCCTGCCGCCGCAGCGACAGGATCAACCGGCCCGCACGATCGTCCGAGAGGCTCATCCGGCGGGTCCTTTGGGGGGCGCGCCGCCCAGCACTTTTTTCAGGTCATTGACGCTGCGCATATGCGTCAGGTCGATATGCAGCGGCGTGACCGAGATCCGGCCCTCGTCCATGGCCCGCAGGTCGGTGCCCTCCGCGTGCTCCTGCGGGGCGCCGCGGAAAGCCATCCAGTAGTAGTCGCGACCGCGCAGGTCCGTGCGGCGGATGGCGTGCATCTCGCCGATGTCGCGGAAACCCTGCTTCGTCACCTCGACCGCCTTGACCAGCTCCGGCGGCAGCTTGGGGAAGTTGACGTTCATGACCACGCCGTCCTCCCATTTCTGCTCCAGCAGCCGCGCGATAATGCCGGGAGCGAAGGCTTCGGCCGTCTCCCAGTGGGCCACCACGTCGTCGTGGAAGCGTTCCAGCGACTGCGACAGGGCGATGGATCGGATGCCGAAGGCCATGCCCTGCAACGCGCCGGCCACCGTGCCGGAATAGCTGACGTCCTCGCCGACGTTGTGGCCGCGATTGACGCCCGACAGCACCAGATCGGGCTTCGCGGGCATCAGGTCGTTGACCGCCAGGATGACGCAGTCGGTCGGCGTGCCGGTCACGGCGAAACGCTTGTCGCCCAGCTGGTTGACGCGAAGGGGCTCGGTCAGGGTGATCCCGCGCCCCTTGGCCGACTGCTCGGTCTGGGGCGCGACGACCCAGACGTCGTCCGACAGGGTGCGAGCGATCCTCTCGAGACATTCAAGGCCTTCCGCCTCGATGCCGTCGTCATTGGTGAGGAGAATTCTCATTCAGCAAACTCGTATTCCTTCGCCCCTTGGGGGAGAAGGTGGGCGCCAGCGGCGCTCGGATGAGGGGTAGGCTTAAACAGTTTGAGCGTCGAGAGCGTGGACACCGCCCCCTCAACCGTCGTGCTTCGCACGCCACCTTCTCCCCCGAGGGGAGAAGGAATCATGCAGCGCCTCCGACCGACTTCAACCCGCCCATATAGGGCAGCAGCGCGCTCGGCACGGCGATCGAGCCGTCCTCCTGCTGATAGTTCTCCATCACCGCGACCAGGGTGCGGCCGACCGCCAGGCCCGAGCCGTTCAGGGTGTGCAGGAACTCGGTCTTCTTCTCGCCCGCGCGCTTGAACCGGGCGTCCATGCGGCGGCTCTGGAAGTCGCCGCAGTTCGAGACCGAGCTGATCTCGCGATAGGTGTTCTGCGACGGCAGCCAGACTTCGAGGTCATAGGTCTTCTGCGCCGAGAAGCCCATGTCGCCCTTGCACAGCAGCACCTTGCGATAGGGCAGCTCCAGCGCCTGCAACACCGCCTCGGCGCAACCGGTCATGCGTTCATGCTCGGCCTCGGAATCCTCGGGCCGGCAGATGGAAACCATCTCGACCTTGCTGAACTGGTGCTGGCGGATCAGGCCGCGCGTATCGCGCCCCGCCGACCCGGCTTCAGCCCGGAAGCAAGGCGTCAGCGCCGTCAGACGCATGGGCTCGGCCACCTCGTCCTCGCCCAGGATCTGCTCACGTACGAGGTTGGTCAGGGAGACTTCGGCGGTGGGGATGAGGTAGCGACGGTCTGAAAATTCGCCACCCTCAATCCGAGCTACGATAGCCGCAACTTCTCGCTCCGTGACTTCATCACGGATCTGTTCCACTGCGCCTTCATATGCGGCCTCAGCGTCTTCGGCATCCAAACTGTCCTTGAGGTCCGTCTCAATCAAGGCAAGCCTTGCAGCCGCAGCCTTACCGGTAACGTCACCACGATGCTCGCTGACACGGCGAACGGCATCCCAGTCGATAGCTTCCGCTTTGAAAAGGTCTTCCTCAAATTTCGGCAACTGCCCGGTCCCGAACATCGCGTCGTCCTTGACCAAGAACGGCGGGTTCACTTCCAGATAGCCATGCGTGTCGGTTTGCAAGTCCAGCATGAACTGACCGATGGCGCGCTCCAGACGCGCCAACTGGCCCTTCAGCACGGCGAAGCGCGAGCCGGACATCCTGGCGGCGGCCTCGAAGTCGAGCAGGCCCAGGGCCTCGCCCAGGTCGGCGTGATCCTTGGCCGGTCCGGTCGTGCGGGGCTTACCCCACTTCAGAACTTCGACGTTGTCATTCTCGTCGGCGCCGTCCGGCACATCAGCAGCGGCCAGGTTCTTCAGCCCCGCCAGCAGGTCGCGCAGTTCGGCGCCCTTTGCGGCTTCGGCCTCGCCCGCCTCGGCGATCTCGGCTTTCAGCGCCTCGACCTCGGCCTTCAGCCGGTCGGCCTCGGCCATGTCCTTCTTGCCCATGGCGGCGCCGATGGCCTTGGAGGCGGCGTTGCGCTTGGCCAGCGCCTCCTGCCCCTTGGTCTGGGCGGCGCGCAGGTCCACGTCCAGCGCCAGAATGCGAGCCACCACCTCAGCGGCGTCCTCCACCCCGCGCGACGACCAGCCGGCGACGAAGGCTTCGGGGTTGTCGCGGATGGCTCTGATGTCGTGCATGGCGTCAATCTTCGGACGTTCGAGAAGAAGCCGAAGGCTGTAACGCCCCGCGCGGAGTCGGGCAAACCCCTAAGCGCTCTCACCTTCGTCATCCTCCGACGCAGCGAAGCGGAGATCGGGGGACCCAGCGGCGCCGAAGGCGATCTTCACGGTCAATGCGGCGGATGGTTCTTTCGCCCTCCGGGCGCCGCTGGGTTCCCCGGTTCCGCGCAAGCGCGGCCCGGCGAATGACGAAAGTAGAAGGCGTTACGACGCCCGCTTCGCCGTCACCCTGATCTCAACCCCGATCGCCTTGGACACCCAGTCCCCGCTGGCGTCCGACATCATGCCGAGGTCCAGCAATGTGCGGTCCAGCTCCAGCTTGCCGGCCACCGTCGCCACGCCGTTCGCCTCGTCAAAGGTGAAGGGCAGGACCACCGGCACGGTCACAGTCTTGATCCGCAGCGTCCCTGTCGCCTCATAACGGTCGCCGCCCAGGGCCTTGAACGTCGTCGCCTCGAACCGCGCGGTCGGATAGGCGCTCGGGTCGAACCATTCGGAGCCTGTCAGGCTGCCTTCCTGCGTCGCGTCGCCGGTCCTGGCCGTGCCGGTCTTGACCAGCACCACGGCCTTGGAGCCCGCCAGATCAGCCGGATCGAACCAGACCTGACCCTCCCACTGCTCGAACCGCCCCTTGAAGGCCTTGCCCGCGTGGGTGCCGGTGAATTCGATGGTCGAGGCCGCCTGATCGATGGTCCAGGCCGTCGCCGTCCCCGGCGTGACCGCCGCCTCGACCTGAGCGGGCGCAGCCGCAGCATGGGCCTCGGCCCCTGCCCCCTCAGCCAGAGGCGCAGGCTTGGCCGCGATGCCGCCCGCCACCGCCAGCGCGGCGATGAAGCCCAGCCCGGCCAGACGCTCGGTCCGGCGCAGCAGGGGCTTGGGCTCGGGCGCCGTCCGGCCCTCACCATGTTTCAGCGCCGGGATCATGTGGGCCAGAACCCCGTCGCGATTGATGAACTGGTGCTTCAACGCCGCCCCGACGTGCAGAACGATCAGCACGACCGCGCCCCAGGCCATCAGCCCGTGAGCTCCCATGGCTTGGAAAGCCACGGCACGGCGCAGACCCGCCGCCGCCTCGCCTATGAACGGCAGGTGCGGCACGGTGAACAGGCCGAACCAGCTGGTCGCCACCGCCAGCGGCATATCCGTCGCCACGGCCCAGCCCGCCGACACATAGAGCCAACCCGTCAGCGGCAGGGCCAGCATCAGGCCATAGAAGGCCGCATGGGTCGCCCGCGCCGCGAACGTCTCCCAGGTTTCCATCTCCGCCGGCATCCCCGGCGTCCGGTGCGTCAGTCGCCAGACCAGCCGCAAGGCCGTCAGCGCCAGGATCAAAAACCCGACCGACTTGTGAATCTGGAACACGCGATAGGCCAGCGCCTGACTGCCCGGCGCATTGATCGCCTCGCTCATCCACCAGCCCATCGGGATCATGGCGATGATGGCGATCGCGATGGCCCAATGCAGGGCGATGGCGACGGGAGTGTAGCGGCTGGGGGACGCGGTCATGAAAAAGCTCGCAGAATACTCAAAGAAAACGGGCGGGACCGTCTGGCCCCGCCCGCTCAATCATCCCGGCTTAGGCGGCCGGGGCAGCGGCGGCCGGAGCCACCTGCTGCAGGAACTCGCCGTCAAAGCGGATGGTGGTTTCGTCGCCCACTGGACCGACCGGCATGCCGAAGTCCGAGCGCTTGAACTTGCCTTCAGCCGCGAAGCCGATGGCCGGGACCTGCATGAAGGGGTGCTTCTCGATCTCGCCGCCGAACGTGGCGTCCAGCGTCACCGGCTTGGTCACGCCCAGGAAGGTCAGGTCGCCCGTCACCTTGGCCGTGCGCGGGCCGGTCAGTTCCACCTTGGTCGACTTGAAGGTGATCTGCGGGAAGGCGCCGGCGTTCAGGAAGTTCTTGTTCTTGGCGATATCCTCGCTCCAGCTCTTGAAGCCGGTGGCCGCGTGGGTGCCGGTGTAGTCGCCCGGATAGTTGGCGTCGACCGAGGTCGGGTCGATGCTGACCTCGACCGAGCTATTGGCCAGGTTGGCCGGGTCGAGCGTGATCTTGGCGTCGAACTTGTTGAAGCGCGCCGTGTAGTTGGAAATCGTGTTGTGGCCGATCGACCACTGCAGCGAGGCGTGGGTCGGGTCCATGACATAGACGCCGGCCGGGGCCTTCAGCTCGACCGGAGCGGTCGAGGCGGCGTCCGCGGCGGGCGCAGCGCCCTTGTCGGCGGCGGGGCTGCAGGCGGCCAGCAGGGCGGCGGCCGAAACGGCGAGGATGGCGGCTTTGATCTTCATGGGATGGACCTCGTTGATGGTTCGGGCTGGACACGAGGTCCAGAAACGGTTGCTCTGTCCGTCGGCGCGCCGCTCGGACTGCAACAGTATAAGTTGCGATTGCAGTCCTTCAAGCCCCATGCGTGCAAAAATGCGGATTGAGGTGCGCCTTGCGCGTCGCCCGCCTATCTTGCGACTCACATGCCCATTCGCCGCCTCCCCCCCGAAACCGTCAACCGCATCGCCGCCGGCGAGGTGGTCGAACGCCCCGCCAGCGCCATCAAGGAACTGGTCGAGAACGCGCTGGACGCGGGGGCCTCGCGCGTCGAGATCCAGGCGGACGGCGGCGGTCTGACCCGCATCCTGATCGCCGACGACGGCAAGGGCATCCCGAAAGACGAACTACCGCTGGCGGTCGAACGACACGCCACCTCCAAGCTGGAGCCCGACGACGCGGGCGACGTGGACCTGCTGCGCATCCACACCCTCGGCTTCCGCGGCGAGGCCCTGCCCTCCATCGGCTCGGTCGCCCGCCTGACCATCACCACCCGCGCCCGCGAAGAGGCCGACGCCTGGGCCGTGACCGTCGACGGCGGCGACCAGCGCCCGGTCGCCCCCGCCGGCTTCCCCGGCCCGCACGGCGCCCGCGTCGAGGTCCGCGACCTCTTCTACGCCACCCCCGCCCGCCTCAAGTTCATGAAGTCCGAGCGGTCCGAGGCCATGGCCATCTCGGAAGAGATCAAGCGTCAGGCCATGGCCCACGAAGCCGTCGCCTTCACCCTGTCGCTGGACGGCAAGGTGACGCTGCGCCTGCCCGCCGAGCATCCGGGTTTCGAGGGCCGCCTGAAGCGCCTCGGTGCCCTGCTGGGCCGCGACTTCGAGGCCAACGCCCTGCTGATCGATCAGGAGCGCGACGGCGTGCGCCTGTCCGGCTATGCGGGCCTGCCGACCTATTCGCGCGGCAATGCGGCGCATCAGTTCCTGTTCGTCAACGGCCGCCCGGTGCGCGACCGCCTGCTGCAAGGCGCCCTGCGCGGCGCCTATGCCGACTTCCTGGCCCGCGACCGCCATCCGGCGGCGGCCCTCTTCCTCGACATCGATCCGCTCTACGTCGATGTGAACGTCCACCCGGCGAAAGCCGAGGTCCGCTTCCGCGACCCCGCCCTGGTGCGCGGCCTGATCGTCGGCGCCCTGCGCCACGCCCTGCACGCGGCGGGCCACCGCGCCTCGACCACGGTCGCCGCCGACGCACTGTCGGGCTTCCGCCCGCACACCGGCGAGGCCCTCTACAGCCCCTCCTCCCCCTCGGCCCAGTCCTTTGGTCAGGCGGCGCCGGGCTGGAGCGGCTGGCAGGGCTGGTCGCAACCGGCCGCCGCCGCCCAGAACCTGCCCGGCCTCAACGAACGCTCCGCCCGCGTCGAGCACACCTGGAGCGGCGAAGCCGCCGCCCCCAGCTTCCGCACCCTGGGCGAAATCCAGGCCGATCACGCGGGCCAGATCGCGCCCGGCGCCCAGGCCCCCGCCGACCTGATCGACTACCCCCTCGGCGCCGCCCGCGCCCAGCTTCATGGCACCTATATCGTCGCCCAGACCCGCGACGGCCTGGTGGTGGTGGATCAGCACGCCGCCCACGAACGTCTCGTCTATGAGCGGATGAAGACCCAGATGGCCACCGGCGCCGTCACCCGCCAGGCCCTCCTGACACCCGAAGTGGTCGAACTGGACCCCGCCGAGGCCGAGCGCGTCGCCGCCAAGGCCGAGGAACTGGCCGAAATGGGCCTGATCGTCGAAGCCTTCGGGGTCGGCGCGGTCCTGGTCCGCGAAACGCCCGCGCTTCTCGGCGACACCGATGTTCAGGGCCTGATCCGCGACATCGCCGACGACCTGTCCGAACACGGCGCCGCCCTGTCGCTGAAGGAGCGCATGGCCGAGGTCTGCGGCACCATGGCCTGCCACGGCAGCGTCCGCGCCGGCCGCGTCCTCAGCGCCCCCGAAATGAACGCCCTGCTACGCCAGATGGAGGCCACGCCCCACTCCGGCCAGTGCAACCACGGCCGCCCGACCTATGTGGAATTGAAGCTCAACGACCTCGAAAAGCTGTTCGGGCGCAGATAGTTCAATGGGCTACAGCGTCCTCTTCGTCTGCCTCGGCAACATCTGTCGCTCGCCGCTGGCCGAGGCCGCCTTCCGCGCAGAGGCCCTCCGCCTGAAGCTGGACGTAGTGGTCGATTCCGCCGGCACCGGCGACTGGCACGTCGGCGCTCCACCCGACCCGCGCGCCCAGGCCGTGGCGCGTAAGAACGGCGTCGACATCTCCGCCCTGCGCGGGCGTCAGGTGAAGCCCGCAGACTTCCGACGCTTCACCCACATCATCGCGCTGGACGAGGACAACCTCGCCAACCTGCGCCGCCTCGCCCCCGCCGACGCCACGGCGAACCTCAGCCTGCTTCTGGATCACGTCGAGGGTCGTGAAGGCCACCCGGTCGCCGATCCCTATTTCGGCGACGACGACGGCTTTGATATCACCTGGGCCGATGTGACCGAGGGCGCGCGCGGTCTGGCGCTCAGCCTGCGTCAGCGCGCCTGAGGAACAACACCCGCGCCGCGCCATAGTCGCGGGCATCCAGCCGTTCATAGCCGGGCGTGTCGATGTCGGGCTCGTCAGAACCGCGCTCGAACACGACGATGGCGCCAGGCTTCAGCCAGTCGCCGGCCAGCAGTCCCGCCAGCGTCTGCTCGCCCAACCCCTTGGCGTAGGGCGGATCGAGGAAGGCGATGTCGAAGGCCTCCCCCACCGAACCCGGCCGCTCGCCCAGATCGGTAGCGCTGCGGCGATGCACCCGCGCCCGCCCGAACAGGCCATAGGCGTCCATGTTCTCGCGGATCACCCCGCGCGCGCTATCGTCGGTCTCGACAAAGACGGCGAAGGCCGCGCCGCGCGACAGGGCCTCGAACCCCAGGGCGCCCGAGCCGGCGTAGATGTCCATCACCCGCGCGTCGTGCAGGCTTTCGCCCCATGACGCGTGTTCCAGCACGTTGAAGATGGCCTGGCGCGCCCGATCCGAGGTCGGGCGCGTGTTCTGTCCTTCAGGCGCCAGGATGGCCCGGCCCTTCAGGCTGCCCGCAACAATCCGCACGGCTTAGCCGCGAGGACCGCCGCGGCCGCCCGAGGGCTTGCCGCCGAAGGGTTTGCCGCCGCCGGGACGCGAGCCGCCCGGCTTCGAGCCGAAACCGCCGGGCTTGCCGCCCGAACGCGGAGCGCCGTCACGGGGCTTGAAGTCACGCTGCGGACGGTCGCTGGAACCACCTTCGCGCGGCTTGAAGTCGCGTTGGGGACGATCACCGCCTGAACGGGGCGCGCCGTCGCGGGGCTGGAAGTCGCGCTTCGGACGATCGCCGAAACCGCCTTCACGCGGCTTGAAATCGCGTTGCGGACGATCACCGCCTGAACGGGGCGCGCCGTCGCGGGGCTGGAAGTCGCGCTTCGGACGGTCGCCGAAACCGCCTTCGCGCGGCTTGAAATCGCGTTGCGGACGATCGCCGCCCGAACGGGCGCCGTCGCGGGGCTGGAAATCACGCTTGGGACGATCACCGAAACCGCCCTTGGCGCCGTCACGCGGGGCGCGACGGTCATCAATGAGCTGAGGCTCCGACCGATTGAACGGCTTGCGCGGACGGTCCGACCATTCGCCGCCCTGGGCGGCTTCGGGCCGGGCGCGCGGCTTGAAGGTCTTGGTGTGCTCAAACCTGGGCGCGGCCTTGGCCCAGCCCTCCTTCTTGGCGGGGCGGTCGCGACGGTCGGCGGCGTTCTCAGTCGCCTCGGTGGCGGCGCGGACGCGGCTCGGCTTGCGCGAAGGGTCCGACATGGCCGAACCCGAACGGCCCGCCACGATGGGCGAAGACGTGCGGCGGCCCGGAATCGGTGCAGGCGTCGAAACCGTATTGCCGGTCGGCAGGTTCTCGGGGCGGATGTGCTCGGCCAGCATTTCGCGGATCACGCGCGGACCGACTTCCTCGACCGCCCCGACGGGCAGAGTGCCCAGCTGGAACGGACCATAGGCCAGACGGATCAGGCGGTTCACGGTCAGACCGATGGACTCCAGAACCTTGCGGACTTCGCGGTTCTTGCCTTCGGTGATCGACACGCTGATCCACAGGTTTGCCGAGCTGCGCTCGCCGTCCTCTTTTTCCTTAGCCTTGTCGATGGTCGCTTCCATCGGGCCGTAGTGAATGCCGTCAACGGTGCAGCCGGTCTTCAGCTTGTCCAGCTCGGCCTGGGTGATGCGACCGCGGGCGCGGGCTCGGTAATGGCGCACCAGGGCCGTGTCCGGCATTTCCAGCGCCCGGCTCAGTTCGCCGTCGTTGGTCAGCAGCAGCAGGCCTTCGGTGTTCATGTCCAGTCGGCCGACCGAGATCACGCGCGGCAGACCGCTGGGCAGGGCGTCGAACACGGTCGGGCGGCCCGCCGGGTCGTTGTGGCTGGTCAGCAGGCCGGCCGGCTTGTGATAGCGCCAGACGCGGGTCGCCTGGGCCGAGCCCATCGGCTTGCCATTGACGGTGATGACGTCGTCGCGCGTCACCAGGGTGGCCGGCGTGTCCAGAATGCGGCCGTTGACCGCCACCTTGCCCAGACCGATCAGGCGTTCGACCTCGCGGCGCGAGGCGATGCCGGCGCGGGCCATGGCTTTGGCGATTCGCTCGCTGCGAGCGGGCGTAGCCGATTCCTTGCCGACGGAGGCGCCTTTCGGGCCGCCCTTGCCGGCGCCCTTCACAAAAGGCTTGTCGTCGCGATCATCCTTGCGGTCGCCGCGTGGCGGGCCTTTGCGGTCTGCGAAGCCGCCCTTTTCGGGGCGCGCGCCGGCGAATTTACGGGGACCGCGTGGGCCGTC
Source organism: Candidatus Brevundimonas phytovorans (assembly GCA_029203145.1). Classification (NCBI taxonomy): domain Bacteria; kingdom Pseudomonadati; phylum Pseudomonadota; class Alphaproteobacteria; order Caulobacterales; family Caulobacteraceae; genus Brevundimonas; species Candidatus Brevundimonas phytovorans. The sequence goes on along the minus strand of CP119309.1, from coordinate 1,227,141 downwards.
GTCTTGACGGAAGCGGGGGTTCTTGTCGTTGTCTTTGGGATGGCGATCCATGATGAGCGGTTCATGAGCATGGCGCTCGATCTGGCGCAAGCTGCGGCGCAAGCGGGCGAAGTGCCGGTCGGCGCAGTAATTGTCGATGAATCGACCGGCAAAGTGGTTGGTCGTGGGCAGAACGGCCCCATAACAGCCCATGATCCGACGGCTCATGCCGAGATCGTGGCCCTGCGTGATGCTGCGGCAACGTTGCAGAATTATCGCCTGACCGACCTGACACTTTATGTAACGCTGGAACCCTGCGCCATGTGCGCCGGCGCCATCAGCCACGCCCGCATCGGGCGGGTCGTCTGGGGGGCCGACGATCCCAAGGGCGGCGCCGTCGTCAACGGCGGTCGCTTCTTCGATCAGCCGACCTGCCACTGGCGCCCCGCCGTCGAGGGCGGCGTCATGGCCGAACCCGCCGCCGAGACCCTGCGCGCCTTCTTCCGCGCCCGACGCGGAACGCGCGCCGCCACGGTGCGTTGACGGCATAAGCTTGACCTTGGAGGCGCTTCGTTTGCCGCACCTGATCCCTCGCGCCGCCCCTGCCCTCGTCCTGACCGCCCTGCTTGCCGCCTGCGGCCCGGAACCGCGCGAAGCCCCCAACGACGGCGAGGCGGTCCGCGAACGGGCCATCGAGGCCCAGACCGCGCGCCGGCGCACCGGCGCCGAGGTTCAGGACCGCGCCCTCAACCGTGTCATCCGCACCGTCTATCTGTGCAACAACAGCGAGCGCCTGTCGGTCGACTTCGACAATCCGCGCCAGATGGCGACGGTGCGCAACTCGTCCGGCGAAGCCGTCGACCTGTTCCAGGAACGCGCCGCGGACGGCATCTGGTATCGCGCCAGCGGCTATGAACTGCGCGGCAAGGGCGTCCAGGCGACCTGGACGGCCGACAACCGTGATCCCACAGAATGCCGCGCTGTGGACTGACGAAGGCGCTGCGCCTTACGCCGCCGCCCCTTCCTCGATCAGGAAGGCGCGCGCCGCTTCCGCGTCCACATTCTTGTCGGTGAAGACCTCGCCTATGGCCCGCGCCAGGATCAGCGTCAGCCGCCCGCCCTCGGCCTTCTTGTCCCCGGCCATCCGCCCGATCAGGGCGTCAGCATTGAAAACCTGATCCACGTCGGCCAGCCGCGTCGGCAAATTGGCAGCCTTGATCCCCTCTTCGGCCTTTTCGGCGTCCGCCGCTGAACACAGTCCCTGACGGGCCGAGAAGCGGAAGGCCATGGCGCAACCCAACGCTACTGCCTCGCCGTGGGTCAGGGCGTCGCCAAAGCCCAACTCAGCCTCCAGCGCATGACCAAAGGTGTGTCCGAGATTCAGCAGGGCGCGCCGCCCCGCCTCCTTCTCGTCCTCGCCGACGATCTGGGACTTGATCTCGACCGAACGGATCACCGCCCGCTCCAGCGCATCCGGGTCCCCGTCGGCCCCGGAGGCCCCCTCGCCGCCCAGCCAGTCGAAGAAGGCCGCGTCGCAGATCAGCCCGTGCTTCAGCACCTCGGCCCAGCCCGACCGCACCTGTCGCAGCGGCAGGGTCGCCAGAGCCTCGATGTCGGCCAGCACCAGTCGCGGCTGATGGAAGGCGCCGATCAGGTTCTTGCCGCGCGGCGTGTCGATGGCCGTCTTGCCCCCCACCGAGGAATCCACCTGGGCCAGCAGGGTCGTCGGAACCTGCACAAAGTCGATGCCGCGCATGAACAGGGCCGCCGTCAGCCCTGCCAGATCGCCGACCACGCCGCCGCCCAGGGCTACGACCAGACTCTTGCGGTCCAGCCCCTCGGCCAGCAGGCGGTCCAGCACGGCTTCCAACTGTTCAAAGGATTTCGACGCCTCGCCCGCCGGAACGGTGACGATCCCGGTCGTCAGGCCTGCGCCCTCCAACGCCGCCCGCACCGTCTGGCCGTGGATAGCCGCCACCGTCTCATCACTGACGACGAAGGCCTTGGTCGGCTTCAAGGCGGCGACGCGCGCCCCCGCCTCTTTCAGCAGCCCCCGCCCGACCACGACCTCATAGGCGGCGAAGCCTTCGCCACCGACCCGGATCGTCGTCGTCATCGCTTGCTCTCCTCGCGGGCGTGGCGCCGCAGTTCTCGATAGATCGCCTCGACCGCCTGGCCGTGCGAACCCCCGCCGACGTCCACCGTCAGATCAGCCTCGGCATAGATGGGATAGCGGGCCTCGGCCAACTGGCTCAGGGCCTCCAGCGGGTCGCGTCCGCGCAGCAGGGGCCGGGTGTCGCGACGCTGCACCCGCTCGGCGATCACCTTCAGATCGGCGCGCATCCAGACGCTGACCGAATGCTGCTTCATCAGGGCGCGGGTCTCGGGGTTCAGCATGGCCCCGCCGCCGGTCGCCAGCACGATAGGCGGGCCTTCCAGCAGACGCCGCATGATTCGCGCCTCGCCCGCCCGGAACTCGGCCTCGCCCCGGCTGGCGAAGATTTCGCTGACGCTCATTCCGGCGGCGGCTTCAATTTCATGGTCGCCGTCGTGAAAGGGCAACCCCAGCCGTTGCGCCAGCCTGCGCCCCACCGTCGATTTGCCCACGCCCATCAGCCCCACCAGGGTTATGGTGCGGTCGAGCGCCAGGTTAGGCGACAAGGGCGAGGAATCGGGCGAGGCGTCGGCAGGCATGGTTCCCATATCCTCTACACGACACAGCCGTTCGCTCCACACCTCTGTTGAGGTCGCCGCATGACGCCCCAGGTCGAGGCCTTTCTGGAAATGATGGCGGTCGAGCGCGACGCCTCGCCCCACACCCTGTCCGCCTATGGTCGCGACCTGGCCGACGCCGAGGCCTGGCTGGGCGACGCGGGCGGCCTGATGGCCGCAAACGAAGCGGCGCTGGAGGCCTGGTTCGCCGATCTGTCCCGACGCGGCCTGTCCGCCGCCACCGCCGCGCGCCGCCGCTCCTCGGTGCGCCAGTTCTACCGCTTCGCCCTGGGCGAAGGCTGGCGGACCGACGACCCTTCCCGCCGCATCGACGCCCCGAAACAGGGCCGCAGCCTGCCCAAGACCCTCAGCCGCGACGAGATCGAGGCTCTGCTGATCGCTGCCGGCGCCGCCGACAGCGCAGCGGGCCTGCGCCTCGTGGCCTTGGTGGAAATGGCCTATGCCTCCGGCCTGCGCGTCTCCGAACTGCTGGGGCTCAAGGTTGAGGCCGTGCGCCGCGATCCCGCCTATCTGATCGTGCGCGGCAAGGGCGGCAAGGAGCGGCTGGCTCCGCTCAACGCCGCCGCGCGCCAGGCGATCAAGGCCTGGCTGGACGCCCGCGACGCCGCACGCAAGCCCAACTCGCCCGACAGCCCTTGGCTCTTTCCCTCGCACGGCAAGACCGGCCATCTGACCCCTCGCCGCTTCGCCCAGTTGCTGGATCAGGCGGCCCTTGCGGCCAACATCGACCCGGCCCGCGTCAGCCCTCACGTCCTGCGCCACGCCTTCGCCACCCACCTGCTGGAAGGCGGCGCCGACCTGCGCGTGGTCCAGACCCTGCTGGGCCACGCCGACATCTCGACGACCCAGATCTACACCCACGTCGCCACCGACCGGCTGGCCCAGGTCGTCCATTCCAGGCACCCCTTGGCGAAGGACGACTGAAAGCCCATAGTTCGCCCATGGCACGCACCTTCTACGTCAAGGCGATCTGGGACCCGGAAGCACAGGTCTGGTGCAGCGAATCCGACATTCCCGGCCTGGTGCTCGAAACCGCGACCTTGGCTGAGTTCGAAAGTCTGGCGCGGCAGTTCGCGTCCGAACTTCTGGCCGAAAATCTCGACATCCATGGTCCGGTGCCTATCCGCTTCGAGGCTTCGGGCGGCTTTGAAGTTCTGGCGGCTTGAAATGCTGACGATGAGCGTGCGTTGCCCGGTGCTTCGCGCAATTGCCCAATGAGCGGGTTCTGAAAGGACCGGCATCCCAAGGTCGCCCATACTGTCATCGTCCCGCGTTCCAAGAGCCGTCACACCGCCAACACCGTGCTCAAACAGGCCGGTCTGCCCAAGGCTTTCTGAACCCCGCTTGCCCCACGGCGTTCACCGCTCTAGTTTCCGCCGCTTTCCGTAGCGCCAACCGCGCTTCCTCCTCACGGACGCCTTATGGCCACGCACTACCTCGAATTCGAAAAGCCCATCGCTGAGCTGGAAGCCAAGATCGCGGAGTTGTCGCTGCTCGCGCCGACCAGCGGGTCGTTCGAGACCGAGATCGCCGCTCTTCGCAAGAAGGCGGACGCCCTGCGCGTCAAGACCTACGCCAACCTCGATCCCTGGATGCGCACCCAGGTCGCGCGCCACCCGCAGCGTCCGCATTTTGTCGATTACGTCGACAGCCTGTTCACTGATTTTGTGGAACTGCACGGCGATCGTCAGTTCGGCGACGATCAGGCCATCATCGGCGGTCTGGCCCGCTTCCGCGGCCAGGCGGTGGTGGTCATGGGCCACGAAAAGGGTCACGACACCCAGACCCGCATCACCCACAATTTCGGCATGGCGCGGCCCGAGGGCTATCGCAAGGCTGTGCGCCTGATGGACATGGCCGAACAGTTCGGCCTGCCGGTCCTGAGCTTTGTCGACACCGCCGGCGCCTATCCGGGTCTGGGCGCCGAGGAGCGCGGTCAGGCCGAGGCCATCGCCCGCTCGACCGAGCGCGGCCTGACCCTGGGCGTCCCCTCCATCGCCACCGTGACGGGCGAAGGCGGCTCGGGCGGGGCCATCGCCATCGCCGCCGCCAGCCGTGTGCTGATGCTGGAACACTCCATCTATTCGGTCATCTCGCCTGAGGGCGCGGCCGGCATCCTGTGGCGTGACGGCAAGCGCGCCAAGGACGCCGCCATGGCCATGAAGATCACCGCCCCTGACTTGATCGCCATGAAGATCGTCGATCGCGTCATCCCCGAACCCCTGGGCGGCGCCCACACCGCGCGCGAAACGGCCATTCAATCGGTCGGCGATGTCCTGGAAGACGAGCTGAAGACGCTGTCGACGCTGTCGGCGGATGAGATCCGCAAGGCCCGCGCGGATCGCTTCTACGCCATCGGTCGCGCCGGCTGATCCTTCGCATTGCATGACGGCCCTGGGCCGTCGAAGCTGACGCCATGCGATTCGTGCCTGTCATACCCACCCTGCCAGGGCCCCCGTCATGCGCAGCATGAACGGGGTCGGCGAATCCCTGCGCGAAAGCGCGGTGTTTAACTTTGCGGGCGCGGTGACCATGGTCATCGACGATTCCCCGTTCGCGCTGGAATTGACGACCCAGGCCATTCTCGGCTTTGGCATCAAGGTGCGTCACGCTTGCAGCAGCGCCGCCGAAGCCATCGCTGTCCTGCGTGACCACCCTGTCGATCTGATCCTGGTCGACTGCGAGATGCCGGGTATGAGCGGCTATGAGTTCGTGCGGTGGCTGCGCCGCTCGGGTCTGGAGCCCAACGCCTTCGCCCCCGTCATCATGACCGCCGCCCACGTCCGCCGCTCCAAGGTGTCCGAGGCCCGCGACTGCGGCGCCAACTTCCTGATCACCAAACCGTTCAGCGCCGGCGTCCTGCTGGAGCGCATCGTCTGGGTCGCCCGCGACGCCCGCCCCTTCCTCGAGGTCGGCGACTATTTCGGGCCTGACCGGCGCTTCCGCTCGGAACCCTGGAAGGGTCTCGAGCGTCGTTCAGAAGAAATCCGCAAGGCTGAATTCGAAGCCCAACGCAGAGCGTCGATCGAGCTATGACCGTCATCACGCACAACCGCCGCCGTTCTCGCCTCTCGACTCTGATCGACCAGCCAGGCGGCATCAGCGCCGGCGTCGCCCTGACCCAGGCCAAGGCCAATCTGGCGGAGATGGCGGAACGCAGCCGCGCGGTCATCGAGGAGCAGGTCGCCGCCCTCGCGGCCTTGCGGCCAGCGGCCGTCGCCCCGGAGGAGGCCGCACGCCTTCTGGATCAGGCCTACGACCATTCCAGCGCCCTGATCGACGCGGCGGGTCCGTTTGAACTCAAGGATCTGTGCGCGGCGGCCGCCAATCTGTGCGACCTGATCGACGCTGCGCCCGAGGACAAGCCTTTCGACTGGCGCATCGTCACTGTGCACGCCCAGGCCCTGCGTCTGCTGCTGACCCTGCCGGCCGAGGCCGCCGAGGCCCGCACCCAGGTCCTGGCCAGTCTCAAGGACGTGCTGAAGGCCAAGGTTCCGGGCGGGGCTCAGTCCGACGACTGAGCCTGACTCTTGGCGCCCCGCGTCTGCTTCCGCCACAGGCTGGCGTATTCCCCGCCCTGACGCGCCACCAGTTCATGATGGGCGCCGCGCTCTATGATGCGCCCGGACTTCAGCACCAGAATCTGCTCGGCGTCGGCCACGGTCGACAGGCGGTGCGCCACCACCAGGGTCGTGCGTCCCGCGCGCGCCTTGCGCAGGGTTTTCTGGATCGCGGCCTCGGTGCGGCTGTCCAGGGCGCTGGTCGCCTCGTCCAGGATCAGGATGCAAGGATCGGCCAGCAGGGCCCGTGCGATGCCGACGCGCTGACGCTCGCCGCCTGACAACTTCAGCCCTCGCTCGCCCACGCGCGTCTCCATCCCCTCCGGCAGGTCGCGGATGAAGTCCGCCAGTTCCGCCGCCTCGGCCGCCGCCCAGATGGCGGCCTCGTCTGCTTCCGGTCGGGCAAAGGCGATGTTGGCGCGGATGCTGTCGTTGAACAGGGCCACATCCTGCGGCACCAGGGCCACCGCCGCCCGCAACGAGGCCTGCGTCACTGACCGCGCATCGTGGCCGTCGATCAGCACCCGTCCCTCTTTCGGGTCCAGCAGGCGCAGGGCCAGCTTGACGATGGTGGACTTGCCCGCCCCGGACGTCCCGACCAGGGCTGTCGTCGTTCCTGCCGGGGTGACAAAGCTGACGTCGTCCAGACCCGCCGCGCGCGCGTCGTGGCGGAAGCCGACATGATCAAACACCAGTTCCGCGCCTTGCCCGCGCTCGGGTCGCGGCAGGTCGATGGCGTCAGGGGCGTCGGCCACCTGCGGCGCCTGACGCGTCACCTTCAGCATCTCCTCCATGTCGATGAAGGATTGACGAATTTCCCGATAGGCGAAGCCCAGAATGTTCAGCGGCGCATACAGCGAGATCATGATCAGCACCGCCGCCGTCACGTCGCCCGGCCCCATGCGCCCCGCCGCCGCCTCGAATCCGGCCATGACGGCCATGATCCCCAGGCCGATGTTCATGATCAGGCCCTGAATCAGGTTCAGCGCCGCCAGCGAGGTATTGGCCTTCAAGGCCGCATCGACATAGGTGGACAGCGACTGGTCATAGGCTTCGGCCGCGCGCGTCTCGGCGCCGAAAGCCTTGACCGTCTCGTAATTGAGCAGGGCGTCGACCGACAGGCCCGCCGCCTCGCTGTCGGCGGCGTTCATGGCGCGGCGATGCTCCAGCCGCCAGTTGGCCATGGCGAAGGTCGTCGCCGCATAGACGGCCACCACCCCGATCGCGACCGCGCCAAAGCGCCAGTCATACTTGCCGCTCAGCACCGCCGCCGCCAGCACCAGCTCGACCACGGTCGGGCCGAGGTTGAACACCAGAATCCGCAGCAGGAAGTCCACGGCGCGCGAACCGCGATCCATGGTCCGCGACAGGGCGCCCGACCGTTTGGTCTGGTGGAAGTCCAGCGACAGGCTGAGCGCGTGGGCGAAGGTCTCCGCCGCCGTCTTGCGCTGGGCCGCCGCCCGCACCGGGGCGAACAGAACGTCTGACAGTTGCGGCGTCGCCGCCGACAGGAAGCGCACCACGGCCCAGCCCACGGCGAAGGCCGCAAAGCCCCAGCCGACCGCCGCCGCTGCGCCCTGCCCCGCCGCCAGATGGTTGACCGCCGCGCCCAGAATCAGGGGCGCCAGCACGCCCAGCCCCTTGCCCGCCAGCGTCAGGCCTATAGCGCCCGCCACGCGCCAGGGCAGTTGCGGCGCGCCGGAACGACCGACCACGCGCAAAAGGTCCGTCAGCGCCTGCCAGGTCGGCGGCGCCTCCTGCTTCACTTCGCCTTGGCCGGCGGCCATGGCCTTGACCGTGGAATCTCCGCGTCGGCCGGATCTTTCACCGCGCATGGTCATGCTCCAGCATATGGGGGGCGCCGCGCCGGAGCGAAACCGACATTCAGTTCAGGCTCGATATCGCTTCAACCAGTTCATCCACCGCGTCCTCGGTCGTGGCCCAGGAACAGACGAAGCGGACCGAACCATCGTCGAACTGGTAGCAGGCCCAGCCCAGAGCGTTCAGACGCTGATGCGCCTCGTCCGGCATCCGCACGAAGACGGCGTTGGACTCGACCGGATGGGCCAGGACGAAATGGGACCGGGCCTCGATGCCGTCAGCCAGCCTCTGCGCCATCAGGTTGGCGTGGGCAGCGCCGGTTTCCCAGGCGCCCGCTTCCAACAGCCCCAGGATCGGCGCCGCCAGGAAGCGGGCTTTCGAGGCCGTCTGACCAGCCTGTTTCAGCCGGTTGTCGATCCGACGGGTCAGGGCCTTGTTGAAGATGACCAGAGCCTCGGCGCAGTTCGCGCCCGCCTTGGCTCCGCCGAACACCAGGATGTCCACGCCCAGACGCGGAATATCCTTCAGGTCGAACCCCGCGGCCGCGGCATTGGCCAGCCGCGCCCCGTCCATATGGACGCCCAGCCCCGCCTGCTTGGCCGGTTCGATCAGATGACGCAGTTCTTCCTCGGAATAGACGGCGCCGTATTCGGTGGCCTGGGTCAGGCTCAGGGCCGCCGCTGGCTGGCGATGGCCGACGACCGGCTCGTCCAGCGCAGCGCGCAGGGCCAGGCCGTCGATCTTGCCCGAATAGCCCGGCAGGCCGATCAGGCCGACGCCCTGGCCGAAGAAGCCCGGTGCGCCCGTCTCGTCGGTGCAGATATGGGCCGCATGGTGCGTCAATACCGCCTCATAGGGCTGGGCCAGCATGGAGACGGCGATGGCGTTGGCCGCCGTACCGCTGAAGACGAAGCGCACCTCGGCGTCGGCGTCCAGACGCTGACGGATCATATCGGCGGCCCGCGCCGTGGTCTCGTCGGCGCCATAGGCCCGCGCGAACCCGCTATTGGCCGCAGCCAGGGCGTCGAGCGCAGCAGGAGCCATTCCGGCCGTATTGTCTGATCCGAAATCGTAACGCACGCGTCAGTCTTCCTCTTGTGCCGGCGCCATGACGACGCGAGCGAATTGGGCGTCCCTGGCCGGGACCTCGACCTGATGCGGGAAGGGTATCTCGATTCCGGCGGCGTCCAGCGCCTCCTTGCCGCCTTGCATCAGATCGGCCTGGGTCTGCCACCAGTCGTTGACCTTGACCCAGGCGTGCAAGGTGATCTGCACCGAGCTGTCCAGCAGGCCGGTCACGCCGGTCCAGGGCGTCGGGTCCTTCAACACCTTGTCATGGCCTGCCGCGACGCCTGCCAGCAGGTCGCAGGCGTCCTTGAGGTTCTCGCCGTAGCCGACGGTGAACTTGATCTCGATCCGCCGCGTCCGCTGCCCCGTCAGGTTGATGATGACGTCGCTCAGGACCTTGGAGTTGGGAATGACGATCTTGTGGTTGTTGGCGTTGGTCAGTTGGGTGGTGAACAGGTCCAACTTCTGCACCGTGCCTGAGGCGCCGCCGACATCGATCACCTCGCCCACGCGATAGGGCCGCAGCATCAGCAGCATGACCCCCGCCGCCACGTTCGACAGCGTGCCCTGCAAGGCCAGGCCGACCGCCAGCGAGGCGGCGCCGAGCACCGCGATGATCGAGGTCGTCTGCACCCCCAGACGTTGCAGCACGGCGATCAGCCCGATGATGATGACGACCACCCGCACGACCTGAGCGGCGAAACTCAATACGGTCTGGTCGTGACGGAAGGCGCGCAGACGTCCCAGCACCCGCCGCGTCACGCCCGACGCCCAGCGCGCGATGAACAGGGTGGCGACAAAGATCAGCGCCGCAATGGTCAGGTTGATCGCCAGATCGCCCGCCATATCAGCCAGCTTGGCCAGAATGGCGGCGTCGAGCGTCAGGCGCTTCTCACCGACGACGACGGCCTGCGTCAGGGTTTCGTGCAAGGAAGACATGACCTTGGGTCTAGCGCCTGCCCCCGCGAATGGAAGCCCCGCGCCTCAGGCTTTTCCTCTAAAGCCCGCAATCCGCGATGAAACTGATGGACGGCGTGCAGCCCCGGACGCGGATCCGCCGAGGCTCAGGCGGCGACCGCCGACGTCTCGACCGTTTCCACCGATTGACGCAGCGCCGTCCGCCCGCCCGGCACCTGGGCCATCAGCCCCGCAAGGCTGCGGAAATCAATCGGCTTGTTGAGATAGGCGTCTGCGCCTGCCGCCAGCCCCGCCTCGTGATCCTCGATCCGCGCCGAGGCGGACAGGACGACGATGGGCGTATCGACGTTCACGCCGCCGCCCTCGCGGATCATATGCGTCGCCGTCAGCCCGTCCATGACCGGCATGTTCACGTCCATGATGATCAGGTCGAACCGCTGGTTCTTGGCCAGATCAACGGCCAGCTGGCCGTTCTCCGCCGTGCTGGTGCGGTGCCCCGCCGACCCCATCCAGGCCTCCAGGATCATGCGGTTGACCGGGTGATCCTCGACCACCAGCACATCCATGCGATCGCCGCCGTCGATATCGGCGTCGATGATCTCGACCGGCTCGGCGCGGCTCCACTCCACCACCTCGCCCTCGATCGACAGGGTGAAGGTCGAACCTTCGCCCAGACGCGAGCTCACGCTGATGTCGCCGCCCATGATGTGCGCCATGCGACGGGCGATGGTGAGGCCCAGGCCCGTTCCGCCAAATCGGCGCGTCGAGGAATTGTCGACCTGGGTGAAAGGCTGGAACAGACGATCCAGGTCCTCGCGCGAAATCCCCGAACCACTGTCCGTGACCGAAAACTCGAACCCGACCCGTCGATCCGAGATCCGGCGACCGCGCACGGTGTAGCGGATTTCGCCCTGATCCGTGAATTTGACGGCATTCGACAGCAGGTTCTGAACCACCTGGCAGACCCGCAGCGGATCGCCGCGCACAACCGCCGGAATCTCGCCCTCAAGCGTCGAGATCAGGCGCAAGCCCTTGGCCTCCGCCTGGGCCTCGAACGGACCCGTGATCCGGCGGTGCAGGTCGTCGACCTCCACGTCCACGATGTCGAAGCTCATCTTGCCGGCTTCGATCTTGGTCATGTCGAGGATGTCGTTCAGCAGGCTGAGCAGGTTGTCGCCAGAGTTGCGGATGATCGACAGATACTCGCGCTGCGTCCCTTCCAGCCGGGTGGCGCTCAGCAGTTGGGCTGCGCCCAGCACCCCATTCATCGGCGTGCGCAGTTCGTGCGAAATCACGCCCAGGAAGCTGGACTTGGCCTCATTGGCCGCATCCGCCTTGTCGCGCGCGGCTTCCAGTTCCTCGATCAGGTGGGCCTGATGCTCCTGGAAGGCGCGGATGCGGTCTTCGCGCAGGACCGTCATCGTCACCAGCACGAACAGGCTGGCGGCCGTGAAGGGCACCAGGGCGAGGAACGGCCAGAACAAGGGCCCGCCGGCCAGGCTGACGGCGATAATCGCCGCCGCCACACCATAGGGCGATGAAATCATGATCGCCTGACGCGGCGAACTGCGCAGCTGGGCGAAAACCAGCACATAGCCCGACACCAGCAGGGCAATGGCCAGCTCGTGGCCAAAGGCGGAAGGCGAGAACCAGGCCAGAAGCGGCGCCACGGCCCAAACGGCGGTGGTGACGGTCGCCACGGCGGGGAAGACCATGCCCCAGCCCGCGCCGACGCGCTGACTCACGCGCTTTTCGACCTCGCCGCGCAGGGCGCCGGCGGCCAGGGTGGCGACGAACCAGATCAGCCCCGGAACCAGTCCGACCGTGGCGACGACGCCGACAGCCCAACTGACGATGATCAGATAGCGCAGATAGTGGGTTTGCAGGATCGCGGTCAGCGCCTGTGCGGCCTCGCCGGGCGCCTGCCCGTCCAGCCCCTTGATCCCATCTCCCACCATTCGCACGCCCCCGCCATTGCAAATAAGTCCGGAGCGGACGCTAGGTTGAAGGTTCTAAGACGAGGTGAATAGGTTTTTTTACGTATCGAAACGGAACAAGATCAGGCGCCGGCGGCCTCGGACACGGTCATGGCCCGCACCGCCAGGGCGTGAACCGGCCCGGCCAGTTCCTCCTTGAGGGCAGCGTTGATCGCCCTCTGACGCGCCACGCGCGCCTGCCCTTCAAAGGCGTCCGACACGATCGTCAGCTGGAAATGGCTTTCGCCGCCGTCTCTGGCGTCCATGCCGCCCTCATGATGATGGCCGGCGTGCTTCCAGCTGTCGTCTTCCAGCTCAATCCGCTGAGGGGCGAAGGCCGCGGTCAGTTTTTCGCGGATAAGTGTCGCAATCGGGCCGTCTGACATGGGTCGTTCCTTGAAGCTGTCCAAATCGAGCTTACACTGACGGCGATGTCCGCGTCCTTTGAATACAAACCCCGCTTCACCGACATTCGCGTGAAGCCGCCCAAGCCCGATGAGGAAAAGGCCGAGGCCGACGTCCTGCATCGGAAGAAGGGTGAGAAGTCGTGCGAATGGCCGGACTGCACCCGCCCCGCGACCGCCAAGGCTCCGAAGTCGCGCGAGCAACTCGCCGATTTCTACGAGTTCTGTCAGAGCCACGCTGGCCAGTACAACAAGAACTGGAACTTCTACGCGGGCATGAGCGAAGGCCAGATCCGCGCCGCCCAGGAAAACGAGGCCATGACCGGCGGCCGCCCGACCTGGGAGATGAAGGCCGGCAAGAACACGCGGGAAGCGGCAGCGGCCGCCGCCAAGATGGGCGGGGCGACCACGGAGGGCGCCGGATCGTGGCGAGACAGCTACGGCCTGTTCGGTCGCCGCACTCAGGAACAGGCGGGCCCCGCCGCCGCCGAGGTGCATCGCATCGGCAAGATCGAAGCTGGGGCCCTAGCCGACCTGGGCCTCAAGCCCGGCGCGGACAAGGCGGCCATCAAGGCCCGCTATCATGAGATGCTGAAACGCTTCCACCCGGACACCAACGGCGGCGACCGTGGCGCCGAGGCCAAGCTTCAGGCCGTCATCAAGGCTTGGAAAGTCTTGAAAAAGGCCGGGCACGCCTGAGGCTTCTCAGCAGGCCGCCGGCCTGGGGCGGACCGTCAATACGCATGACGCTCTCGCCCGCGCCGTCCCAGATTTCGGCAAAGGCGCTGCCAGCCTCATCGAGCATGACGCGGCGCGTTTCGCTGACGGCTTCCGGCCAACTGTCCGCGTCCAGAGCGAACATCTGAGGCGTGCCTTCAGTCGCGTCATAAACATAGCAGAAGTACTGCGCGTTCGTATGCATGGCCTCTTCCCCGACGGAAGTTGTGAGCGAATTGTTAACACCACCTTGTGGTTCTCCCGAATCACAGAACCGTTGTTTCTGAACGACTGAGCCCCATATCCGAATCCTTCGATCACCAAAGGAGTCGCCTCATGGAAGTTCTCTACCGCGCCCACGCCACGGCATCGGGAGGTGGCCGCGACGAGGGCCGCTCCGCCACCGATGACGGCAAGATCGACGTTCACCTGTCCGTCCCGACTGAAATGGGCGGCAAGGGCGGCGATGGGACCAATCCCGAACAGCTCTTCGCCACCGGATACGCCGCCTGCTACCTCGGCGCCCTGCGCCTGGTCGCGGGCAAGGCCGGAACCCCGGTCGGCCCCGACACCAAGGTCGCCGCCGGCGTCGGCTTCGGCAAGAACACGCGCGGCGAGGGGTTCAACCTCGATGTCACGCTCCACATCACCGACCACGGCCTCGATCAGGCGGTGATCGAGGACCTGATCCACAAGGCGCATCAGGTCTGCCCCTATTCCAACGCCACGCGCGGCAATATCGACGTGACGTTGAGCGCCGGCTGAGGCCATGAGCGCCGCGCCCCAGGTCCTGATCGTCGGCGCCGGTCCCACGGGACTGGCGGCGGCCCTCTTCCTGTCCCGGCGCGGCGTGCCTGTTCGCCTGATCGACGCCGCCGAGACGCCCATCGCCACGTCAAAGGCGCTCGGCGTCAATCCCCGCACCCTCGACCTGCTGGAACCGACCGGCGTCACCGCCCGCATCCTGGCCGAGGCCGGAACCGCCGCCCGGCTGCATATCCATCGTCACGGCCAGACCCTGGCCGTGGTCCATCTGGACGAAATCGACGTTGGCGCCCGCTTCCCTCTGTCCATCTTGCCCCAGGCCCGCACCGAGGCCCTGCTGACCGAGGCCCTGGCTGCGCGCGGCGTCACGGTCGAACGCGGCCTGGCCCTGACCGGCCTGTCGCAAGACGCCGAGGCCGTCACCGCCACCCTATCGTCCGGCGAGCACGTGCGGACGCCGCTGCTGTTCGCCGCCGACGGCGCCCATTCCACCGTGCGAAAGGCGCTAAACCTCGGCTTTCCTGGCGACGCCTGGGCCGAGCCCTGGCAGTTGATCGACGTCGAGCTGGACGGCCCGCCAGCCGACGAGGCCTGGATCGACTTCCGCGACGACGCCGTCTTCGTCTGCCTGCCCTACTCTGGCACGCGCTTCCGCCTGATCGGCTTCGGCCCGCCGCTGCTGGACAACCTGCCCGAGGGCTGGCGCGCCGGCGCCGTGCTCTGGCGCTCGGACTTTCACATCTCGCACCGTATGGCCTCGGCCATGAGCCTGGGGCGCGTCGCCCTGGGCGGAGACGCCGCCCACATTCATTCACCTATTGGGGCGCGCGGCCTGAACCTGGGGATTGAGGACGCCTACATCTTCACCGACTGCGCCGCCGATTTCCTCAGCGGCCAGACCGACCGAATCGAGGACTACGACCGCCTGCGTCGTCCGGTGGACAAGGCCGTGGTGCGCCGCGTCCGCGCCCTGACCAGCTTCGTGCGCAACACCGGCGCCGGGGCCGATCTGGCCCGCCGCGCCGCCATTCCTGTCGTCACCCGCCTGCCCTTCCTGATCGAACGTGTCGCCCGCATCGGTCTGGGTCTCGACCACCCGGTCGTGCTGCGCTAATCGACCTGTCATGACCTCCCCCCTCGACGCCTCGCCCGATCCCCTGGTCACGCTGGAGCCGCACCGCAAGGTGACGGTCAGGGAGGCGTTCGGCGTCGATTCCGACATGGTCGTGCCCGCCTTCGACACGCGCGACAGTCATGTGCCCGAGATCGACGAGAGCTATCGCTTCGATCCGCAGACGACCCTGGCCATCTGCGCCGGCTTCGCCTTTGACCGCCGCGTCA
Organism: Candidatus Brevundimonas phytovorans; assembly: GCA_029203145.1. Taxonomy (NCBI): domain Bacteria; kingdom Pseudomonadati; phylum Pseudomonadota; class Alphaproteobacteria; order Caulobacterales; family Caulobacteraceae; genus Brevundimonas; species Candidatus Brevundimonas phytovorans. The sequence continues at coordinate 1,211,859 of CP119309.1, read as the reverse complement.
TGGTTCAGGGCTATCACGGCACCGGCAAGTCGACCCACATCGAGCAGGTCGCCGCCCGCCTGAACTGGCCTCTGGTCCGCGTCAATCTGGACAGCCACATCAGCCGTATCGATCTGGTCGGCAAGGACGCCATCGTCCTCAAGGACGGCAAGCAGATCACCGAGTTCCGCGAGGGCATCCTGCCCTGGTCGCTGCAACGCCCGGTCGCCCTGGTCTTTGACGAATACGACGCGGGCCGTCCCGACGTCATGTTCGTGATCCAGCGCGTGCTGGAGGCCCAGGGCCGCCTGACCCTGCTGGATCAGAACCGCGTCATCCGCCCGAACCGCTGGTTCCGACTGTTCTCGACCACCAACACCATCGGCCTGGGCGACACCTCGGGCCTCTATCACGGCACCCAGCAGATCAACCAGGGTCAGATGGACCGCTGGAACATCGTCACGACGCTGAACTACCTCGACCACGACGTCGAAGCCGAGATCGTCGCCGCCAAGATCCCCGAGTGGAACGACGCCGAGGGCAAGCGCCGCATCGCCGCCATGGTCCGCGTCGCCGACATGACCCGCAACGCCTTCATGAACGGCGACATCTCGACCGTCATGTCGCCCCGCACGGTCATCACCTGGGCCCAGAACGCCATCATCTTCGGCGGCGACCTGGCCCTCAGCTTCCGTCTGACCTTCCTGAACAAGTGCGACGAACTGGAACGCCCCACCATCGCCGAGTTCTACCAACGCGCCTTTGGCGAGGACCTGCCCGAAGCCGCTACGCGGGTGAAGGTGGGGTAACTCTCTTCCTTCTCCCCTTGCGGGAGAAGGTGGCGGCCGCAGGCCGACGGATGAGGGGTTTCTCGACATTTAACGAGGGTGCGCGCTTCTGAGCGCTGCGCGACCCCTCATCCGACCCGCTTGCGCGGGCCACCTTCTCACGCAAGGGGAGAAGGAAAGCCCCTACCCCTTCAGCAGCCGATCCCGCGCCGCATTGACCCGCGCCGCCAGCCCCTCAGTCCCGCCCTGATCGGGATGCGCCCGCGCCATAAGCCGACGCCAGGCAGCTTGTACCGCCTCAGGCGTGGCGTCAGGGGAAACGCCGAGAATGGCCCGCGCCTCAGCTTCCGTCAGCCGCTCAGCCCCCGGCGCACGCGGCGGCACGGTGCGAACCCGCGATTGAACCGCCAGCCACAGCCCCGCCCCCGCCAGCCCGATCGCCGCCAGCCAGACCCCACGCGACGCAGCCAGAACCGCCCCCGCGAACAGGGCCGTGCTGAGGATGGTCGCGGAAATGCGCCAGTGGCCGCGCCGGGCGCGCTCGGTCTGACGCCCCAGCCGGGCCAGCGCCCAGACCGCCACGGCGGCCAGCCCCAGCCAGATCAGGCCCATGCGACGATCAGGCCGCCGCCGCGTCCAGCGGAGCCAGCGATCCGCCCGCCGCGTCTTCCAGACCCATGGCCTGCATCAGGTTGCGCATCTCCTGACGCGCCGCGACGTGGGCCAGCGACACCGAAACCGGGCGGATGTCGTTCGACAGGTCGGCGACCGTCAGGCCGAACGGGAACAGCTCGCGATAGATGACCCGGTCGCGAAGACCCGGCCCGACGCGGAAGCCGACGCGCTTGGCCAGCTTCTTCATCTTCTCCTCCAGACGGCGACGGTTGCGCGCCTCGGCCACGGCCAGACGGTTGGTGACGACGATCCAGTCGATCGACACCTGACGGCCCTCGTTGATGGCGCGGTGCTTGCGCGCCTCCCAGACGCTCTCGGAGTAGATGGACGGCTTGAGCAGATCCAGCGTCACCGGATCGACCTCGCCCAGCAGGTCGAAGTCGACGAAGCTGTCGTTCATCGGCGTGACGATCTGGTCGGCGCGACCATGGGCGGCACGCGACAGGGCCGTATCGCCGCCGGGGGTATCGATCAGGATGATGTCGGCCACGCCCTGCGCCTCGGCATAGGCCGCGTCGAAGCGCGCCAGTTGCTCGGCCTCGTCGGCCTTGGCCAGCGCCTTGCCGTCGCCCATGTCGGGCACGATCGGCAGGGGCAGGTTGTGGCCGTTGGCCGCGGTCCAGACGGCGCGGTTCGAGAAGAACCGCTCCATGGAGCGCTGGCGCAGGTCCAGGTCGATGATGGCGACCTTCTTACCCGCGTGCAGCAGGCCGGTGACGATGTGAATGGCCAGGGTGGACTTGCCCGCCCCGCCCTTTTCATTGCCGATGACGATGACCTGAGGCTGCGCCATTTTGTGTTCCGTTGTTTCGACGGGCGCGACTCATAGGTGCGCTCCCCATCCCAGACGCCCTAGATCGGGCCAAGGGCGTCAGTCGTCAACGAAACCTTAAGCCGCGCCTGTGGACGACGCCGCCTCTGCGGCCCGGACGCACCAGGGATCGGACGCCGCCGCACGCTCGCACAGCGCCTTGGCCTGGGCCGAACCGGCCCGGACCTTCAGCCGAACCAGGCGCCGACCTTGAACCTCGACCGGCTCGAACACCGGGCTCAGGCCTTGGCTGCCCTGCCCCAGACGCTCCCATGCCGCCTGGGCCGAAGCTTGACTGGCGTAGGCGCCGAGCTGGATCAGCACGGCGTTCGAAGGCGAGGCGACCGCCTGCGGCCGCGCGGGCTTGGCGGCCTGCTGTTGCTGCGCCGCCTGCACAGCGGGCGGCGCTTCAGGGTCGATGAACACGGAGGGCATGGCCGGCAGGACAGCCGCCGCCTTGCTCGTCAGCCCGTCGCGGGCGTCCCATAGCTGATGCGGCGTCAGAAGCTCGACCTTCAGCGGACGCCGCGCCGGCTCATCGACCTTGCGCGAAGCGGCAGTTGCCCTCACTGGCTCAGCCTGGCTTGTCAGAGGAATGGCCGCGATCTGATCCGCCACGCCTTCGAGCCGATGCGGATCGGCCTCCGCCATGCCACAGCCGGACAGCAGCGCCGCGAGGGCGCCGACCGATCCGAGCCGCAGGATGACGGAAGCGTTCATGCCGCCATGCTGAACGCAGTCTTTTGAGACAGGGTTGAGGAACAGGCTTAACGCGCGTTAAGCCCTCGCCTTCAGCCGATGGCGCCGACGCAGCCTTCCACGTCGCCCGGCGCCACGTCGGCGTCGGTCAGGGCCAGGGTCCAGCCGTGGTTGGTGTTCAGGCCCCAGCGGCGCGCGCCCGAGCCGTCGCCGGCGTCGCCGCCGACCGTCACCACCACGCGGCGGCCCGTCGGCAGGGCCGGCGGATCGATCTTGCCCACGGCCAGAGAGGTCGGGGTGTCGCCGCCGTAGCCGTCGAAAACGCTCAACATCGACCATTCGCGACGCAGACCCATCCACCAGGCGTCGTCGGTGTTGATCGACAGCACCGCGACGCCATGACCTTCGGCGGCGTGCGCCAGCGCGGCCTGCGGATCGCGGACCAGCTTGATGTCGGCGGCGGCCCCGAAGCGCAGACGGGCGCCGTCCACGGCCTTGGCCGGGTCGATGGGGGCCCAGACGTGGACCTGCAACCGACCCTGACGGGCCAAACCCCAGCCGACGATCTCGCGCCACAGGTGCTCGACCGCCTCGCGGTTTTCAGGTTCGCACTGCTTCAGGACGCGCGCCTGTACGGCCTGTTCACGGTCGGGACGCAGCTTGGTGTGCGGGCCGGTCGGCGCGTCCTTGGCCTTGCCCACCTGGGCGGCAATAGCCAGGCGGCGCTCGAACAACTCAAGGATCTGGTCGTCCAGGCTGTCGATCTCGGTGCGCAGGGCGGCCAGCGCCTTCTGCTCGGGCGACAGTTCGGCTTGGTCAGCGGGCCAGACTTGCTGGATATTGGAATTGGGCATGGGATTGGGCTTTCAGCATTCGAATTTCGATGGGGGGATGCGTGTGATCGCGTCGCCGCTCTGCGTCAGAGCGGTCGCCGGTGAGACAGTCAGAGTTTGGAAAAACTCGACGCCTCAGCCGGCGTATCGAAAGCCGTAATAGCCGTAGCCAAAATAAAAGCCGGCCACCGCGCGCGTGGTGGTTTCAAGGGTCAGTTGTGCGCGCAGCGAGGACATGAATCCGGTCCGGTTTCAGGATCAGGGTCGATCCGATCCCCTCTTAAGCGCGCAAACTCTATGCGCGGTCAAGCCTTGGGAGAGCTAAGCAGGACAAATCGCGTCCGATTGTCGCTGAAATCCTGCAAATCGTTGCGCAGAACCGACAGTCCATAGACCTCCGCGGCGCGCGCGGGCGCCACCGCCGCGCGGGTCAGATCGCCCGCTTCAGCCACCGCAGCGGCGGCGCCGCCGGTGTCAAACACCTCGACCGAGGCGATCTTCATCTCGCCCAACGCCTTCGAGCATTGCTGCAAGGCGACTGGGTGGCTCTCGGCTGTCCTGATGTCCGCCAGCCGCGCTTCCGGCAGGGCCATCAAGGCCAGGCGGATCGGCCGCCAGGCTTCGCTGACCTCCGTCAAACCCGCCTCCCGCACCAGGCTTGCGGCGGGCTCAACCACGCCGATGGTCGAGTTCTCGACCGGAATCAGCGCGAACTGGCAGTCGCCGGACAGCAGGGCCTCAATGGCTCCCTGAAAGGTCTCGAAGCCGACCGCCTCGTCCCACGGGCGCAGGTCGAGGCAGGCTTCATGGCTGAAGGCGCCGGGCGCGCCCTGATAGGCGACGCGGCCCGACCCTTCGTTTTCGGCTGCCGAGGTCACGCGGCCTCGGCGCGCGCCTGACGCCCGGCCTTGAGGCGTTCAGCCACAAGGAAGGCCAGCTCCAGCGACTGATCCGCGTTCAGGCGCGGGTCGCAGTGGGTGTGATAACGGCTCGACAGCTCGTCCTCAGTCACCGCCTGGGCGCCGCCGATGCATTCGGTGACGTTCTGGCCGGTCATCTCCAGGTGGACGCCGCCGGGGTGGACGCCCTCGGCCTCAGCCACATCGATGAAGGTGCGGACCTCGCCCATGACGCGGTCGAACGGCCGGGTCTTGTAGCCGTTGGCGGCCTTCAGCGTATTGCCGTGCATCGGGTCGATCGACCAGATGACGCGCTTGCCCTCGGCCTTCACCGCCCGCATCAGGGCCGGCAGACGATCGCCGACCTTGTCGTGGCCAAAGCGGCCGATCAGGGTCAGACGGCCTGGAATATTGTTCGGGTTCAGGGCGTCGATCAGCGGCAGGATGTCTTCCGCCGTCATGGTCGGCCCGCACTTGACGCCGATGGGGTTCGAGATGCCGCGCATGAACTCGATATGCGCGCCGTCCAGCTGACGGGTGCGCTCGCCGATCCACAGCATGTGGGCCGAGGTGTCGAACCACTCGCCTGACGAGCCTTCCAGGCGCGTCAGGGCGCTCTCGACGTTCAGCAGCAGGGCTTCGTGACTGGTGAACACCTCGACGCGCGACAGGTCAGGATGCGTTTCCGGCGTGACGCCGACCGCCTCCATGAAGGCCAGGGCCTCGGTGATCTTGTCGGCCAGCTCGCGATAGGCCGCGCCCGCGCCATTGTCGGCGAAGCCGAGCGTCCAGCGGTGGATGTTGTACAGATCGGCATAGCCGCCGCCGGCGAAGGCGCGCAGCAGGTTCAGCGTCGAGGCCGACTGGTTATAGGCCTTCAGCAGGCGCTGCGGATCGGGCACGCGCTCTTCCGGCGTGAAGCCCATGCCGTTGATGATGTCGCCGCGATAGGACGGCAGCTCGACGCCGCCGATTTCCTCCAGCGGCGATGATCGCGGCTTGGCGAACTGACCAGCGATGCGGCCGACCTTCACCACCGGCTTGCGCCCGGCGAAGGTCAGGACAACCGCCATCTGCAGGATCAGGCGGAAGGTGTCGCGAATGTTGTCGGTCGAGAACTCCTTGAAGCTCTCGGCGCAGTCGCCCCCTTGAAGGAGGAAGGCGTCGCCCGCCTCCACCTGTGCGAGATGCTGGGTCAGTTTGCGGGCTTCGCCAGCAAAGACCAGGGGCGGCATGGCCCGCAGCTCGTCTTCGACACGGGCCAGTTCGGCCATGTCAGGATAGTCCGTCGGCATATGCACGACGGGCTTGTTTCTCCAGGATTCAGGGGTCCAGCGCGTACTCATGCCGCCTAGATAGCCCTCAAGGCGACTTGGAACAACAAATGTTGCGCCGCAGCGACGTTTTCAGAGCGGCGACCAGGCCTCGTCTGCGGGCAGAGGCGCAAACAGGGCGTCCAACGTCGCGTCGCTGACGCCCGAAAGGTCGGCGGGCGACCACTTCGGCGCATTGTCCTTGTCGACGATGACGGCGCGGACGCCTTCCTGGAAATCATGGGTGCGCACCACCCGACCGCCCAGGGCGTATTCCATCGCCATGTTGTCGGCGAACGACGCGAGAGTCGCGCCGATGCGGATCTGACGAAGCGACACCTTCAGCGACTGCGGCGACTTGGTCTTCAGCGTCTTCAACTGCGCCAGCGCCCATTCCGACCCATCGGCCTCCAGCGCGGCGAAGATCTCCTCGACCGTATCGAAGGCGAACAGCCGGTCGATGGCCTCGCGGTGCGCATCCAGCGGCGCCGGCCCGGCCTCGCCCGCCACGCGGTCGGCCACGGCCTTGGGATCAGCCGGATGGGCGAGAAGTTCGTCCTTCAAGGCCGCCGTCGCGCCGCTCTCGACGAAATGGGTGTGGATGCCCAGGGCCACCGTATCCGCCGCCTTCAGCCGCGCCCCCGTCAGCGCCAGCCAGACGCCCGTCTGTCCCGGCAGACGCGACAGGAACCAGCCCCCGCCCACATCGGGGAACAGGCCGATGCCCGTCTCAGGCATGGCGTAGGTGGTCCGCTCGGTGGCGATGCGCACATCCGCCGGCTCGCTGATGCCCACGCCGCCGCCCATGACGATGCCGTCGACGATGGCCGCGATCGGCTTGGGATATTCGAACATCAGATGGTTCAGCCGATACTCGGTCTTGAAGAAGGCCTTCGCCTCCGACGCATCCCCCGCCCCGCTCTCGGCGATCATGCGAATGTCGCCCCCGGCGCAGAAGCCGCGCTCGCCCGCATGGTCGATCAGCACCGAGCGCACAGCCTCGTCGTCGCGCCAACTCAGCAGCGCCTCGGTCATCGCCTCGCACATCGCCCGGTTCAGGGCATGGATCGCCTTGGGCCGGTTCAGGGTGATGCGACCGACGCCGTTGTCGACGCGGGTGATGACTTCAGCTTCGGCCATTTGATCGCTCATCGCGCCAGCTCCCGCGCGATGATGACGCGCATGATCTCATTGGTGCCTTCCAGAATGCGGTGCACCCGCAGGTCGCGCACGATCCGTTCCAGCGGATAGTCCTTCAGGTAGCCATAGCCGCCGTGGATCTGCAGCGCCTCGTCGGCGATGTGGAAGCAGGCGTCAGTGGCCAGCCGCTTGGCCATGGCGCACCACTTGGTCTTTTCCGGGTGATTGTTGTCGATGGCCCAGGCCCCGCGCAGCACCATCAGGCGCGCCGCCTCCAGGTCCGTCGCCATGTCGGCCAGACGGAACTGCAGCGCCTGAAACTGGCCGATAGCCTGACCGAACTGCTTGCGCGTGGCGACGTAGTCCTGCGCCGTCTCCAGCGCCAGCCGCGCCCCGCCCAGCGAACAGGCGGCGATATTCAACCGCCCGCCGTCCAGACCGGCCATGGCATATTTGAAGCCTGCCCCCTCTTCGCCCAGCAGGTTGGCGACCGGAATCCGGCAGTCGTCAAAGCTGACCACGGCGGTCGGCTGGGCGTTCCAGCCCATCTTCTTTTCCTGTGCGCCGAACGACAGGCCGGGCGTCCCCGCCTCGACCACCACGGCGCTGACGCCCTTGGCCCCTTCGCCGCCCGTGCGGACCATGACCACATAGACGTCGGACGTCCCGGCGCCCGAGATGAAGGCCTTGGACCCGTTCAGCACGAAATGATCGCCGTCGCGCACTGCGGTCGTGCGCAGCGCCGCCGCGTCCGACCCCGAGCCCGGCTCGGTCAGGCAATAGCTGGCGATCTTGTCCATCGTCGTCAGCGACGGGACGAAGCGCGACCGCAGATCGTCAGACCCGAACTTGTCGATCATCCACGTCGCCATATTGTGGATCGAGATGAAGGCCGCCGTCGCCACGTCCCCGCGCGACAGCTCCTCAAAGATCAGCGCCGCCTCGACCCGCCCCAGGGCCATGCCGCCGTGCTCTTCGCCGGTATAGATGCCGCAGAAGCCCATCTCGGCCGCGTGGCGCATGACATCGACCGGGAAGTGCTTGTCCTCGTCCCACCGGGCCGAATGCGGCGCCAGCTCGGCGTCGGCAAAGGCCCGCGCCGCGTCCTGAATGGCGCGCTGGTCGTCGTTGAGGGCGAATTCCATGATCTTTTACTCCCGACTCTAGCCCTCTGACGGGGCGTTCATGCTGCTTTTAGCCAAGCGCTTGGGAAACGTCACCCCGACAACGCCCTGCGCCGCATCCTGTGTCCGCTCGTGACGCAGAGGCGCGCTAGTCTCTGCCTCTCGAAGAGACGTTTTCAGACTATTCAGACGAATTGGACTCTGTTTTTTCGCCGCTGAGGTCCGATATGCGACCGCCAAGGCCGTTTCCCTGCCCCGCCTACCGGACTATGAGCCCTGCATGACCATGCCGTTCCAGCCCGCCGCCTTCCCCTACGCCCGCCCGCGTCGCCTGCGCTCGCAGCCCTGGGTGCGCCGTCTGGTCGCCGAGACGACCCTGACGCCCGCCGACCTGATCTGGCCGATCATCGTCCATGACGGGTCCGACGACCGCCAAGCGGTCCCCTCCATGCCGGGCGTCTTCCGCCTGTCTCCGAAAGAAGCCGCCAAGGCCGCCGTCGAGGCGCGCGATCTGGGCATCCCGATGATCGCCCTCTTCCCGAACGTGGACGGCGCCATCAAGGACAGTGTCGGCACCGCCGCCAGCGACCCGGACGGCCTGATCCCCGACTGCATCAAGGCCATCAAGGACGCAGCCCCCGAGATCGGCGTCATGACTGACGTGGCGCTCGACTGCTACACCGACCACGGCCACGACGGCGTCATGGAGAACGGCCGCATCGTCAACGACGCCAGCATCGAACGTCTGGTGGAACAGGCCTTCATTCACGCCCATGCCGGCGCCGACGCCGTCGCCCCGTCCGACATGATGGACGGTCGTGTCCAGGCCATCCGCGAGGCGCTGGAAGCCAACGGCCTGCCCGACACCCTGATCATCAGCTACGCCGCCAAGTACGCCTCGGCCTTCTACGGCCCCTACCGCGACGCGGTGGGCTCGTCCAAGTCCCTGACCGGCGACAAGAAGACCTATCAGATGGACTACGCCAACGCCGACGAGGCGCTGCGCGAGGTGGCGATGGACATTTCCGAGGGCGCCGACGCCCTGATCGTCAAGCCGGGCCTGCCCTATCTCGACATCGTCAAGCTGGTCTCGGACACCTTCAAGATCCCGACCTTCGCCTATCAGGTGTCCGGCGAGTACGCGATGATGCATGCCTCCATCGCCAACGGCTGGCTGGAGGAAGACCGCGCCATCCTGGAAACCCTGCACGCCTTCAAGCGCGCCGGCGCCTCCGGCGTCCTCACCTACTTCGCCCCCAAGGCGGCGAGGCTGCTGGGGGCGTAAATCCCACTTCCGTCATCCTCCGGCGAGCGCAGCGAGACCGGGGGACCCAGCGGCGCCCGGAGGGCGAAAGCCCACGCGCCGCACTTGCAATAGAGATCGCCTTCGGCGCCGCTGGGTCCCCCGGTCAGCGCCGCTGCGCGGCTTGCCGGAGGATGACGAACAGAAAGTTCACGCTCCCGGATCGACCGCCTGCCCGTACTTGCCGCGGAAATAGGTCAGGGCGTCGCCGGGGTGAGCCTCGAAGGCGGCGACCCGGCCCACGATCACCAGATGGTCGCCCATGACGATGCGGTCATGGGTGGTGCAGTCCAGCCGCGTCACGGCGTTGCGCAGGCGCGGCGGCGCGGGATCGCCAACCTCGAACTCATCGTCCGACAGGGTGCAGACGCCCCAGGCGAAGCGGTCCGACATGGCCTGATCCTCGACCGGCAAGACGTGAACCGCGAACCGCTCGGCGCCGGCAAAGGCGTCGTGACGATCCGACTTGATGTCCATGCACCACAGCACCAGCGGCGGATCCAGCGACACCGAGGTAAAGCTGTTGACCGTAATGCCCAGCGGCCCCTCGGCCGTATGGGCCGTCACCACGCAGACGCCGGTGGCGAAACCGCCCAGCGCCTTGCGATAGGCCTTGGCGTCGAATTCGGAAGGAGATGAGGTCATGGTCACAGGCCTGACCTAAGCCGTGGCTCGCCGCGCGGCAAGGTGGCGTTCGGAAACGCCCGCACCGCAACCGCTTCTTAACGGCCCGCGTGTGATTCACGGCTAACAGACGACGTTAAGATTGGCCTGCCCATGTCCGTGAGCGATCGCCCGATCCTCATCAAGAAGGTAAAGAAGGTGATCGCCGGCGGTCACCACGGCGGCGCGTGGAAAGTCGCCTACGCCGACTTCGTCACGGCCATGATGGCCTTCTTCCTGCTGATGTGGCTGATCAACACGACCGACCCGGAGCAGAAGCGCGGCATCGCCGAATACTTCGCCCCGGCCAACGTCTCCGCCTCGACCTCCGGGTCCGGCGGCATTCTCGGCGGCACGGCCCTGGGCGACGACGGCGCCAAGAGCTCCGGCTCCATGGCCATGATCGAACAACTGGCGCCCGAGGCCCCGGAAACCTCCGAAGAGGCCGGTCAGAGCACCAATCTGGCCGGCGCCAGCGAATCCGCCCTGCGGGCCGAGATCGCCAGGCGTGAGGCCGCCGACTTCGCCAGCGCCGCCGAATCCCTGCGTCAGGCCATGCAGGCCATGCCCGAGCTGGCCGAGCTGTCCAAACAGCTGATCATCGACCAGACGCCCGAGGGCCTGCGCATCCAGCTGGTCGATCAGGAAGGCCGCTCGATGTTCGAGAACGGCTCGACCCGACCCAACCCGCGCGCCCAGCTGCTGCTGCGGGCCATCGCCAAGGTCATCAACCAGCTGCCCAACCGCATCTCCATCACCGGCCACACCAGCGCCGTCGCCGGTTCCAGCCGCGCCAGCGGCGCGGGCGACTGGTCCCTGTCGTCGGCCCGCGCCGACGCTTCCCGCCTTGTGCTACAGGGCGCCGGAGTCAACGCTGACCGGGTTTATTCGGTGGCGGGCAAGGCGGGTTCGGACCCTCTCTATCCCGATGATCCGTCGCTGGCCGGCAACCGCCGCATCGCCATCGTCCTGCTGCGCGAGGCTCCGGTCCTGCCCACGGACACCAGCCTGTGACCGCAGGCGCCGACGTCTCGGCGCTTGCGAAATCCTCCGGTTGCGCGCCAAATCGAGACATGACGACCCACGCGCAAACCTGCCGATACGATCGGGCTCGGACCTAAGGCCGTGACCCAGCATTTTCCGACCCGGCAGCTGCGGTTTTTCATGACCGCCAACGCGCCCTGCCCCTATCTGCCCGGCCAGTTCGAGCGCAAGGTCTTCGCCAACCTGCCCTTCAGCGACGGCGCCGACGTCAACGACGCCCTGACCCAGGCCGGCTTCCGCCGCAGCCAGAACATCGCCTATCGCCCGGCGTGCGAGGCCTGCGCGGCTTGCGTCTCGGTCCGCATTCCGGTGGCCGACTTCGCCTTCTCCCGGTCCCAGCGCAAGATCCTGAACCGCAACGCCGATCTGTCGCGCGATCTGGTCGAGGCCGAGGCGACGATGGAGCAGTTCGACCTGCTGCGCCGCTATCTGACCGCCCGCCACCCCGGCGGCGGCATGAGCGACATGGGCTGGTCCGACTATGTGTCGATGGTCGAGGATACGGCCGTCCGCACCCACCTGATCGAATACCGAACGCCCGCCACCGACGAGGCCCCCGGCGATCTGATCGGCGTCTGCCTGACCGACCTGCTGCATGACGGCCTGTCGATGGTCTACAGCTTCTTCGACCCCGATCTGGAACGCCGCAGCCTGGGCCAGTTCGCCATCATGGATCACCTGCGTCAGGCAGGCCAGGTCGGCCTACCCTACGTCTATCTCGGCTACTGGGTCCAGGGCTCGCCCAAGATGGACTACAAGGCCAGGTTCCGCCCGATGGAAGCGCTGCGCCCGCTAGGCTGGGAACGGCTGGAAGACTAGCGCCGCGCCTCTCCCTCCCCTTCATGGGGAGGGTGGCTGAGGCTGAAGGCCGAAGCCGGGTGGGGGCGGCCCGGCTATTCAAGCGCATTACCCAGGACCACCGCGCCCTCCCCACCCGGTCGCTTCGCGACCCCCCTCCCCATGAAGGGGAGGGAGAAGATGCCTCAGGTCGTCGGAACCGCCGTCCCCGACGTGACCGACGGCGTCGGCCCCTCGTCCCGACCGCCCGCGAACTTCACCAAGGCCGCAATCCGCTTCTCAATCGGCGGGTGGGTGGCGAACAGGCCGGAGAAACCCGCCTTGTCCGCCGTATTGTCCAGGAACATGCCGCGCAGTTCGTCCGGCGCCCGCAGCTTGGACTGGCCCGACACCTTCCTCAGCGCCGAGATCATGGCGTCCGGATTCTTGGTCAGCTCTACCGCCCCCGCATCGGCCACATACTCCCGCGTCCGCGACAGGGTCATGCGGATGACCGCCGCCAGGCCGAAACCGATCACCCCGATGGCCAGACCGATCAGGATCAGCGGCATGGCGTTCTTGTTGTTCCCGCCGCGACCGCCGCGCACATAGAACAGGCTGCGGAACACCAGTTCGGCGACCACGCTGATGATCCCCGCAAAGATCGAGGCGATCACCATGGTCCGCACGTCCTTGTTGATGACGTGGGTCAGTTCATGGGCCAGGACGCACTCCATCTCGTCCCGGCTGAGGGTCTGCATCAGGCCGCGCGTGACGGTGACGCTGTAGTTCCCCTCATGCAGGCCGGACGCATAGGCGTTCAGCGACGGGCTCTCGATGATCCGCAGCGTCGGCGTCCGCAGCCCACGCGAGATCGCCAGGTTTTCGAGCAGGTTGTAGAGCTCTGGCTCCACCCGCCGCTCCACCTTCCTCGCCCCGGTCATGGCGTCGATCATTACCTGATTGCCGAAATAGGCGATGACGAACCAGATGCCGGCCACGACCAGCGCCGTCGGCACGGTCCAGCCCAGCATGGACGCCGCCAGCGCCAGATCCTGCGACAGACTGCCGCCCGAGTTGGGCAGCAGACCGAACCCCATCATCAGCACCTGGATGCCGAACAGGATCAGCACCAACAGCACCGGGAACCCGGCCAGCAGGATCGCCGAGCGGGTGTTGTTCTGCCAGATGTGGGTCTTGAGGCCGACGGCCTGACCGAAAACCGCCATTGGGGCTTAGAACTTCACCGTCGGCGGGGCCGCGTTCAGGGCCGCACGTTCACCCTCGCCCACGTCGAAGAAGGGCTTGTCCGAGGCAAAGCCGAACATGCCGGCGAACAGCACCGTCGGGAACTGGCGGCGCACGGCGTTGAACTCGCTGACGGCATTGTTGAAGAAGCGGCGCGCGGCGGCCAGCTTGTTCTCGATGTCCGACAGGTCCATCTGAAGCTGCTGGAAGTTGGCGTTGGCCTTCAGATCCGGATAGGCCTCGGACACGGCGAACAGACGTCCCAGAGCGCCGGTCAGCATGTTCTCGGCCTGCACCTTCTCATCAACGGTGCGGGCGCCGGCGGCGGCGGCGCGGGCCTGGGTCACGGCGTCCAGGGTGCCGCGCTCGTGCGTGGCGTAGCCCTTCACCGTCTCGACCAGGTTGGGGATCAGGTCCTGACGCTGCTTCAACTGCACGTCGATGTCGGCGAACGACTGGTTCGCGGACTGATCCAGCGCCACCAGTCTGTTGTAGGCGCCGACGACGACGAACAGCAGAACGACGACGATAACGGCGATGATGATCAGGGTGATCATTGAGCCTCCTCCAGCATTGCAGGAGGAATATGGGGGGCCGCAGCCTCAGCAACCAATGAATTCGTCGTCACCAAGGCTCAAGGCGAGAGCACTCTTTCCTTCGTCATCCTCCGGGCCGCGCCCAGCGCGGAACCGGGGGACCCAGCGGCGCGCAAGAGCGCGAACCTGTCAAAGACTTCGCCGGGGCTTTCGCCGCGCCGCCGCGCGGCGCCGCTGGGTCCCCCGGTCGCTCCTGCGGAGCGCCGGAGGATGACGGCGACTTTTTTTGCTAGCGGAACTTGCGCATCCCGCGCGGCCCCTGACGACCGGCGCCGGCGCGCTTGCCCAGCCAGTCCTTCCAATCGGGCCAGTTGCGGCGACGACCGCCCCCGTCGGCCCATTCTGGTCCCGCCTCAGCGTTGAACACCGCCACGTCGGCCAGACCGCCCTGCTTGTAGCTCTGCAGCTTCACGCCCTTGCCACGGCCCATTTCAGGCAGTTCAGCGATGGGGAAGATCAGCGCCTTGATGTTCTCGCCGATGACCGCGACGTGGTCGCCAGTCACCCGCAGCATGGCCAGCATGTCGCCGTTCAGCACCTGCTTGCCGCCGCGTTTCTGGGCCAGGAGGTCGTTTTCCGGCGCGACGAAGCCGTAACCGGCCTTGGACGCGACCAGAAGCTTCGCATTCGGTTCGTGCGCCACCACATTGATAATCTCGGCCTTTTCGTCGAGATCGATCATCAGACGCAGCGGCTCGCCGTGACCGCGCCCCGACGCCAGCTTGTCGGCGCCGATGGTGAAGATGCGCCCGTCCGAGGCGCCCACCAGCAGCTTGTCCGTGGTGAAGGTCGGCACCAGGAAGGCCAGGCTGTCGCCCTCCTTGAACTTCAGTTCCGACGGGTCCTCGACCTTGCCCTTGGCGGCGCGGATCCAGCCGCGCTCCGACAGGATGACGGTGATGGCTTCGCGCGGGATGAAGGCTTCGGGCGCCACAAAGGCCGAGGCGTCGACCGCCTCGCCGATGGTGGTGCGGCGCGGGGAGATCAGCGCCTTGCGCACGACCTCCAGCTCCTTGGAAATGGCCTTCCACTGCTTGCCTTCCGAAGATGTCAGCGCCTTCAGTGCCGCAAGTTCCTCGGCCAGAGCATTGAATTCCTTGTCGATGGCCATTTCTTCGATCCGCGCCAATTGGCGCAGACGGGTGTCGAGGATGTAGTCGGCTTGCGGCTCGCTCAGACCAAAGCGCGCGATCAGGACCGCCTTCGGCTGCTCCTCCTCGCGAACGATGCGGATCACCTCGTCCAGGTTGAGGAAGACGATGCGCAGGCCTTCCAGCAGGTGCAGTCGCTTCTCGACCCGCTCGATCCGCCATTGCGACCGGCGGTTCAGCACCACGCGGCGGTGATCCAGGAAGGCTTGCAGGCAGTCCTTCAGGCCCATGACGCGCGGCGTGCCCGTGGCGTCCAGCACGTTCATGTTGATCGGGAAGCGGACCTCCAGATCGGACAGCTTGAACAGGCTCTCCATCAGCATCTCGGGCTCGATGGTGCGGTTCTTCGGCTCCAGGATCAGCCGGATGTCTTCCGCCGACTCGTCGCGCACGTCGCCCAGCAGGGGCGCCTTCTTGTTCTCGATCAGGTCGGCCAGGGCCTCGATCAGGCGGCTCTTCTGCACCTGATAGGGCATCTCGGTGACGATGATGCGCCAGACGCCGCGACCCAGGTCCTCGGTCTCCCAGCGCGCGCGCAGGCGCACCCCGCCCCTGCCCGTCTCATAGGCGTCCAGGATCGAGGCATGACCTTCCACCGACACCCCGCCGGTCGGGAAGTCCGGCCCCGGCACGATCTGCACCAGCTCCTCAGTCGTCGCCTCGGGCCGCTCCAGCAGCAGCTGACAGGCGTCGATCAGTTCGCCGACGTTGTGCGGCGGGATCGAGGTCGCCATGCCCACCGCAATGCCCGACGATCCGTTGGCCAGCAGGTTGGGGAAGCCCGCCGGCAGCACCACCGGCTCCTCGTCCTGATCGTCATAGGTGGCGCGGAAATCGACCGAGTCCTGATCGATGCCGTCCAGCAGGAGGACGGCGGCGGGCGTCAGCTTGCACTCGGTGTAACGCATGGCGGCGGCGCTATCGCCGTCGATGTTGCCGAAATTGCCCTGACCGTCGACCAGCGGATAGCGCTGGGCGAAGTCCTGGGCCAGACGGACCAGAGCCTCATAGATGGAGGCGTCGCCGTGCGGGTGATAGCCGCCCATGACCTCGCCGACGACCTTGGCGCACTTGCGCGCCGCCGCCTGCGGGTTCAGCCGCATCTGGTGCATGGCGTACATGATGCGCCGGTGCACCGGCTTGAAGCCGTCGCGCACGTCGGGCAGCGCGCGGTTGGTGATCGTGGACAGGGCGTAGGCGAGGTAGCGCTTGGACAGCGCCTCGCTCATCGGCTCTTCAACGATGCGGCCGCCTTCGGGCGTCGGAGTGTGGATGGTCATGTGTTTTCGAATCGGAGATCGGACGCCGGAAGTCTAGCCCACTGACGGAATCAGAAGGGGGTAAAGTCGGGAAAACCGGCGCCCTGCATCCAGATGGCGCATTGAGGCGTATCCTCTCCCGAGGGCGATACGCCCAAGGACGACGCCATGCTCCTGATCCTGCTGTCCTATCTGGCCGGGGCGCTGACCATTCTCAGCCCCTGTATCCTGCCGGTCCTGCCCTTTGTGTTTGCACGCGCGGGCCAGCCCTTTGTGAAAAGCGGCCTGCCCCTGCTGCTGGGCATGGCCCTGACGTTCGCGGGCGTGGCGACGCTGGCGGCGGTCGGCGGCGGCTGGGCGGTGCAGGCCAATCAGGTCGGGCGCTGGATTGCCCTGGCGGTCATGGCGGTGCTGGGGCTGACCCTGGTGTTTCCGGCCCTGGCGGATCGACTGACGCGGCCTCTGGTCGCGCTGGGCTCGCGCCTGACCGAAAAGGCCAGCGCGGAGCAACAGACGGGCGGCGGCGTCTGGCCCTCCTTCCTGCTGGGCGTGGCGACCGGCCTGCTGTGGGCGCCGTGCGCCGGGCCGATCCTGGGCCTGATCCTGACCGGCGCCGCGCTGCAAGGGGCCAGCGTCGGCACCACCCTGCTGCTGACCGCCTACGCCGCCGGGGCCGCGACCTCGCTGGCCCTGGCCCTGCTGATCGGCGGCAAGGTCTTCCAGACGATGAAGAAGTCGCTGGGCGTCGGCGAATGGGTGCGAAAAGGTCTGGGCGTGCTCGTCCTGATCGGCGTCGCCGCCATTGCGCTCGGTCTCGACACCGGCCTGCTGACCCGCCTGTCCAGCGGCGGCACCAACCGCATCGAGCAGAGCCTGCTCAGCCGCTTTGGCGCGGGTCAGCCCGTGAACGCCCCCGTCGCGCCGCTAAACGCCCTGCCGATCGAAGGCGCCATGCCGCCGCTGACCGGCGCGACCGAGTGGATCAACAGCCCGCCCCTGACCACCGAACAACTGCGCGGCAAGGTCGTGCTGGTCGATTTCTGGACCTACTCCTGCATCAACTGCGTGCGGACCATCCCCTATGTCCGCGCCTGGGCCGAGAAGTATCGCGATCAGGGTCTGGTGGTGATCGGAGTTCACACGCCCGAGTTCGCCTTCGAGAAGTCGCCCGCCAACGTCCGCGACGCCGTGCGCCGCTTTGGCGTCACCTACCCCGTGGCCATGGATAACGACTTCGCCATCTGGCGGGCGTTCCAGAACAACTACTGGCCGGCCCACTACTTCGTCGATGCCAAGGGGAACATCCGCTACCATCACTTCGGCGAGGGCGACTACGAGCACTCCGAGCGGGTCATCCAGCAACTGCTGAAGGAGGCCGGGGCGACCGGCGTCGATCAGGCCGTGGTTCAGGTGCGCGGTCAGGGCGCCGAGGCCGCCGCCGACATGGCCGAGGTCGCCTCGCCCGAAACCTACGTCGGCTACGCCCGCGCCAAGCACTTCGTCTCGCCCGGCGGCTTCGGCTTCGACGTGCGAAAGACCTATGCGGCCGCGCCTCTGAAACTGAACGACTGGAGCCTGTCCGGCGACTGGATCGTGCGGCCCGAACATGCCGACCTTCAGGCGCCGGGCGGACGCCTCGCCTTCCGCTTCAAGGCCCGCGACCTGCATCTGGTCATGGGGCCCAGCAACATGGGCCAACCCGTGCGCTTCCGCGTCCGCATCGACGGCCAGGCGCCGGGCGCCGACGCCGGCGTGGATATCGACGCTCAGGGCCTGGGGCGGATCGACAGCCAGCGCCTCTATCAACTGGTGCGCCAGTCGGGCGGCGCCCGCGAACGCACCTTCGAGATCGAATTCCTCGACCCCGGCGTTCAGGTCTTCGCCTTCACCTTCGGCTGACTAGAGGCGCCCGGCCTCGGCCAGCCGCTCGATCATCCATACCCGCGCGGGCGGCAGCGGCTTGTTCAGGGCGTGGAAGACGAACTGCTCAAGAAAATGCCCGGTCAGGTCCAGCCCCGCCTTCACATCACCTTCCCCCAACCCCGCCTGCGCCCCCAGCATGAAGGGCGGCAGGTTCAGCAGCTTGTCGGCATAGGGTGCGCCCGCCTCGCGACTGACGGCGCGGCCCGTGCGCGGGCTGACATAGATCAGGTCATCCATCGACCCCGTGGCCGCACACCGCGACAGATCCAGCCCAAAGCCCAGGTCGTCCAGCAGCCCCGCCTCGAACCGCACGAAGATGGCGGGCCAGACCTCGGGCACGGCAAAGGCCCCCATCATGGCCTCGAAGGCCAGAAACGCCCCCGGATGCGGCTCGCGCTCCGGCAAGGCCCCTTGCGCCACCGCCGCCGCTGCGTTCAGCCCGACCAGGGCCAGAGGATCGTCAAACAGGGCCGCCGGCCCCTCGCCCACAGGCTCCAGCCTTGCAGATCCCAGCTGGTCCGAGGTCCGCGACCGCAAATCCGCCACCACCCTCGCCCCGGCCTGGAGGAAGGGCCGCATCTTCCGCGACGCCCCGCCCGCTACATAGGCGGCGCGTCGTCCGTGCCGCTCGGTCAGCAGTTCGACCACGGCCCCGGTATCGCCATGCGCCCGCGCCGACAGGACGAAGGCGTCGTCCTGAACCTCCATCAGTCGGCCTTGATCGCATCGACGACGGCGCGCGCCTTGTCGTTCGGCACGGCGAAGCTGAGGACATACTGCTCGATCTTCCAGCCGTCCTCAGTCAGGCGCAGCACGCCGGAGCCGCGCGTCGTGCCATAGGCGTCGTTGTCCAGCACCTCGTCGAACCAGGCGACGCAGCGGCAGTCGATCGGGGCGATCGTCACCACCCGCCCCGACGGACGATAGGTCCAGCCCTTGCCTTGCGAGAAATAGGGCATGGCGTAGGCGCGGAACTCCGGCAGGGTCCACCGCTCGGTCACGTCCGTACCGATGAAGCGGCCGTCCGCCGTGAAGGTCGCGAAATAGGTCTCGCCGTCGGCCTTTGACGCCGCAGCGTGCATGGCGTCCAGCACGCGCTCGACGGGGGCGGTCTCGGCTTCGGCGGCAGGCGCGGCCTGGACCGGAGCGGCGGACAGTTGGAGCATCATCAGAGCGGCGGTGATCATGGCTTTGTTCTAGTCCTGTTCTCCAACAGGTGAAAGAACCTCTCGCCTTCCTTCTTCACAAGCAGCAGAGCGCGCTTCCTTCTCCCCTTGCGGGAGACGGTGGCAGTCCGATGAGGGGTCTCGCCGCCCTCGAAAGTCGTGCGCTTGATCCACTGTCGCGCGCCCCTCATCCGACCTCCACCCGCAAGGGGAGACGGAACGACGCCCCCTCCCGCTCACCCCGGCGGACGCCGGGGTCCAGTCCTTTGGCTGCAAACGCCGCGCGCGGAGCACGTACTGGATCCCGGCGTCCGCCGGGATGAGCGGTGAAAGGGCCGCGCTTTCACATCGAGCCCCGCCCAGCCCTTCCACCGCCCGGTTCCGCCGAGGCGGACAAACCTGTTCCTTCTCCCCTTGCGGGTGGAGGATGCTCGCCCTGCGAGCTGACGACGGTCGGCGCCCTGATCGCCAGGTTCGGCGTCCGAGGGGTGGAAACTGGGCGGCTGACGCCTTTGTGATCACGGACTGTTACGACCAAAGCCGTATTGGAATCAGGGTGATGCGGCGCCTATGTCCGCCTCACTTCCCCGCGCCCTCCCCGGGCCGCAGCCGTCAGGTTTCCGATGTCCCGCGTCCGCAACGCCGCCCTGCAATCGAAGATCATGTCCGCCCAGGACGCCGCCGCCCTGATCCCGGCCAATTCGACCGTGGGCATGAGCGGCTTTACCGGCTCGGGCTATCCCAAGGTGGTGCCGATGGCCCTGGCCGAGCGGATCGAGGCCGAGCACGCGGCGGGCAATCCCTTCAAGCTGAAGGTCTGGACGGGCGCCTCGACCGGGCCGGAACTGGACGGCGCCCTGGCCAAGGCGGACGGCATCGAGTTCCGCCTGCCCTACAACTCCGACCCCATCGCCCGTGAGAAGATCAACCGGGGCGAGATGGAATACCTGGACATGCACCTGTCGCAGGTGGCGCCCGTCGCCTGGCAGGGCTTCCTCGGCCCGCTGGAGACCGCCGTGGTCGAGGTCTCGGGCATCCGCGAGGACGGCGCCCTGATCCCTTCCTCCTCCATTGGCAACAACAAGACCTGGCTGGACCGCGCCGACCGCATCATCCTGGAGGTCAACAGCTGGCAGAACCCGGCGCTGGAGGGGATGCACGACATCTACTACGGCACGGCCCTGCCGCCGAACCGTGTGCCGATCCCGCTGACCAAGCCGACCGACCTGATCGGCGAGACCGTCTTCCGCGTCGATCCGTCGAAGATCGCCGCCATCGTCGAGACCGACAGCCCTGACCGCAACCTGCCCTTCGCCGCGCCGGACGCCAGCGCCACGGCCATCGCCGGGCACCTGATCGAGTTCCTGCAGCATGAGGTGAAGCTGGGCCGCCTGCCCGCCCATCTGCTGCCGCTGCAATCGGGCGTGGGCAATGTCGCCAACGCCGTGCTGGCGGGACTGGCGACCAGTCCGTTCGAGAACCTGACCGCCTATACCGAGGTGCTGCAGGACGGGATGCTGGACCTGCTGGACTCGGGCAAGCTGACCGTCGCCTCGGCCACCGCCTTCTCGCTCAGCCCCGAGGCGGCCGCCGACCTGAACAGCCGGATGGAGCAGTTCCGCGGCAAGATCATCCTGCGCCCGCAGGAAATCTCGAACCACCCGGAGATCATCCGCCGTCTGGGCTGCATCGCCATGAACGGCCTGATCGAGGCCGACATCTACGGCAACGTCAACTCGACCCACGTCATGGGCTCGCGCATCCAGAACGGCATCGGCGGCTCGGGCGATTTCGCCCGCAACGCCTACATCTCCTGCTTCGTCACGCCGTCGACGGCCAAGGGCGGCAAGATCTCGGCCATCGTGCCCATGGCCAGCCATGTCGACCACATCACCCAGGACGTGCAGGTCATCGTCACGGAACAGGGCCTGGCCGACCTGCGCGGCCTGTCGCCCAAGCAGCGCGCCCAGGTCATCATCGCCAACTGCGCCCACCCCGACTATCGCGACGCGCTCAGCGACTACTACGCCCGCGCGCTGAAAGGCTCCTATGGGCTGCAATCGCCGCACCTGCTGACCGAGGCCCTGTCCTGGCATCAGCGCTTCATCGAAACAGGGTCGATGAAGCCCTAGAGCTCTGATACCGTCGATACCCGAAGCGGGGGAGCGACGGATGCCACACGACAGATTGAAGGGCGCCGGCCCGAAGCCGAAGGCGAGGTCGTCACGCCGCCTGGTCTGGGGTCTGGTCCTGGGTGCGGGAGGGCTGGCCGTCGCGGCCCTGGTCGGGGCCCTTGTGCTGCGGCCTTCGATCGACGGCTATCCGACCCTGCCCATACGACCTGACGCCGCCGCGCCCGCCCGGCTGACGGTGCGCTTCCTCGGCGCCTCCACCGTGGCGCTGGACGACGGTCAGGACGTGGTCCTGATCGACGGCTATCTCAGCCGTCCGGGGTTGGTGACGTTGCTGACCCGCCCCTTGAAACCAGATCAAGCGGCGATCGCCCGCCACATGAAGCACGCCGGACTGAACCGAATCTCGGCCATCTTCGTCGCCCACACCCATTTCGATCACGCTCTGGACTCAGCCACCCTGGCGAAATCGCGCGGCGCCGCCCTCTATGGGACCAAGACCCTGGCGGCCATCGCGGCAGCCGAGGGAGCCCCCTCGCCGGTTCATCTTCTGCAGGCGGGCCAGCCGATCACCATTGGACGTTTTCAGGTCACGCCCTTTCCTACCCCTCACTCTCCCGGCGATGTCGCGGCGGGTGCAGACGCCGCCGCCTTCAAGCCCCCCGCCCGCGCGCGCGCCTATCCCGAGGGCGGCAACCATTCATTTCTGGTCCAGAACGGAAGCTGCCGTATCCTGATCGTACCCAGCGCGGGCCTGCCGGGCCAAACCTTCAGGAATGTCCGGGCGGATGTCCTTCTGCTGGGCGTCGGGCAGTTGTCGCGACAAGGCCCAGAGGCGGTCGACGCCTATTGGCGCGACACCGTCCTCGCCAGCGGGGCGCGGGTGGTGGTCCCCATCCACTGGGACGATTTCACCCGGTCTCTGGATCAGCCGCTGGCGCCCCTGCCCTATGCCCTCGACCGCCTCGACCAGACCCTGGATCGCCTTACCGAGCTGGCTGGCGACGACATTCAGGTACGCCTGCCGACCGCCTTCACCGCTATCGACTGGTCGGGTTTGCCTGCCGGGGGCTGCGCCTAGTTCCTTTTGAAGTCTCCGATCCGCCGTTGGATCGCATCACTCTCGATCGATTTCGTTCTAGCGGTGCAGACTGGTCGGGAAGGGTCGTCCCAGGGCCTCGGCCATGGCCTGCTGGCTCAGCATGAAGACCAGGTCCCGCTGGTGGTAGTTGTTGGACAGGACAACCACCGTCACATCCGCTTCGGGCTGATAGAGGACCAGGTTGCGGAACCCAGCCCAACTTCCCGTGTGATAGATCTGCTTGTCGTCGAAGGCGGGTGAAACCTGCTCGCCCAGGCTGTTGACGTAGATGCCGTAGCCATAGGCCCGGTGCGCGCGGCCCCGCTCCTTGGGGGTCCCCTCAGGCGCATGGTCAGCGATCATCTGGGCGTAGGAGTTCTCACTCAGGACGTGGCCGTTGTGCAGGGCCCGGTTCCACACCAGCATATCGTCCAGGGTCGAATAGAGGGCGCCGGCGCCGAAGACGACGCTGACGTTGGCGATCGGCTGGGCCGCCAGACCGCCGGGGAAGTTGGCGTATCCCATGGCTAGGCCCTGCGCGTCGGCGTGGGCGTCCGATCCCGTATCCTTCAGGCCCAGAGGCTTGAGGATGGCGTCGTTCAGATAGGTCTCAAAGGGCTTGCCGCTGGCCTTGGCGACGATCTCGGCAGCCAGGTTATAGGCGGCGTTATCGTAGCGAATCTTGGTGCCCGGCTCGAACTGCAGGCCGTATCTGGCCGACGTCTCGGTCAGTTCCTGCGGCGTGCGCGGGGTAACGCGGATGCGCCCCCACTCCGACTGGGCCATCAGGTCGGGAATGCCCGAGGTGTGCGACAGCAGGTGATGAATGCGTAACGGCTTCCACGCGTCCGGGCAGGGCTCGATCCATCTACAGACTGGATCGTCGACCGACAGCCTGCCCTCGTCCTGCAGCTTCAGGATGGCCGCGGCGGTGAACTGCTTGGACACCGAGGCCAGCCGGAAGCGGGTGTCCAGCTTCAGCGGTTGATCGTTTTCGTAGTTGGCCTTGCCATAGACCTGCCGGAACAGGACCTGATCGCCCTTGGCCACCAGGATGGCCCCCATGAATTGTTTGCGCTCGCCGAGATAGTCCAGGCGCGCCTTCAACTGCGGCAGGGCCTCGACGACCTCGACCGGGGGTCGCTCGGGCAGGCGGATCTTGGTCGCTGTCGCGGCCTGGGTCTCCGGTGCGACGGCGTGGACGATCCAGGCGCCGGCGCCGGCGCAAACCAGGGCGACCGCAGCCAGGGATCCGAGGAACCAGGGCCGCCCGCCTGCCGTTTTGGGAACTACAAACACGATACTAAACTACGATCCTAGACGTCGAACTCCAAGCCGAACTGGGCGTAAAGGGCGCGGCTGTCCTGCCATTTCGGGTCGACCTTGACGGTCAGGAACAGGTGAACGGGGCGGTCCAGCAGCTCGATCAGCTCCTCGCGCGATTTCTGGCCGATCCACTTCAGGGTCTGACCGCCCTTGCCCAGAACGATGGGGCGCTGGCTTTCGCGCTCGACATAGATGGTCTGCTCGATGCGCGCCGAACCATCGGCCTTTTCCTCGAACGCGGTCGTCTCGACCGCCGCCGAATAAGGCAGTTCTTCGTGGACACGCAGATAGACCTTCTCACGGGTGATCTCGGCGGCCAGCACGCGCACCGGCACGTCGGCCGACTGATCTTCCGGGTAGAGCCAAGGCCCGACGGGCATGGAACGCGCCAGGCGCTTCTTCAGGTCGTCCACGCCGTCGCCGCTCAGGGCCGAGATCATATAGACCTCTTCATAGACGCCGGTTTCGAACAGCCGCTGCGACAGGGCCAGAAGGGTATCGCGGCGCATCCCGTCGATCTTGTTCAAGCCCAGGATGACCTTGGTGCCCGTCGCCTTCAGGTTGGCGATGATGGTCTCGGTGTCTTCGGCCGAGCGACGGTCGGCGGCGGTGCCTTCACGACCTTCGGCGTCAATGTGCGACTGGGCGTCGATCAGGTGCAGCACCACGTCGGCGTCCTGAGCCCCGCCCCAGGCAGAGGCGACCATGGCGCGGTCCAGACGACGGCGCGGGGTGAAGATGCCAGGCGTGTCCACCAGAACGATCTGGGCGTCGCCCTCGATGGCGATGCCGCGCACGGGAAAGCGCGTGGTCTGGACCTTCTGGGTCACGATCGAGACCTTGGAGCCCGTCAGGCGGTTCACCAGCGTCGACTTGCCGGCGTTGGGCGCGCCAATGATGGCGGCGAAGCCCGCGCGCTGGTTCGGGTTGAGGGTCTCGGTCAAATTACGCCTTCTCGTTTCAACAGCGCCGTGGCGGCGGCTTTTTCCGCCTCCTGACGCGAACGTCCTGTTTGTTTAACGGGGTCGAAACCGACCACCGTCGCCTCGACCACAAAGGTCGGAGCATGATCTGATCCGGTGCGTTCCACCACCCGATAGGTCGGCAGCGGACGCCCCTGGCCTTGCGCCCACTCCTGCAGAGCGGACTTGGGATTGGTTACGGCCGGCGCCGGCGGAGACGCGAACTCCTCGGCCCATGCGATGTCGAACATGGACTTGGCCGCCGTCAGGCCGCCGTCGCGATAAACGGCCGCCAGGATAGCCTCGACAGCATCGGCGATGACTCCGGCCTTTCTGCGGCCGCCCGTCTTCGTCTCGCCCGCAGACAGGCGCAAAGCCGCGCCGACGCCCAAGCGTTCGCCGACGCGGGCGCAGGCGCTCTTGTCCACCAGGGCGTGCAGACGCGCCGAAAGCTGGCCCTCGTCCGCCGACGGAAAGTCCCGCGTCAAACGGTCAGCGACCAGCAGGCCCAGCACCCGGTCGCCCAGGAACTCCAGACGTTCGTTGTCAGGGATGGTGCGGCCGTCGACCTGTCCGCCGCCCTCGCCCACGCTGGCGTGGGTCAGGGCGCGTTCCAGCAAGCCTGGATCGGCGAAATCATGGCCCAGCCGACGCCGGAGCGCGGCGACGGCCTCGGCCCTTGCGTTCGCCATCAGTCCAGAATCTTGAAGAACCGGCTGGGACGCAGATTGGCGAACCAACTGACCGGATTGAACAGCGACGCGCCCGGCGACCATGAGAACATGATGATCTCGGCCTTGCCGACCAGGTTCTCGGCTGGGACCATGCCTACGCCCGAGGACATTTCGACACGGCTGTCGATCGAGTTGTCGCGGTTGTCGCCCATCATGAAGAAGTGACCGTCGGGCACCTCATAGACCGGGGTGTCATCCAGATCGCCGCCGGGTCCGAAGTCCTGGGTCATGAAGCTCTTGCCGTTGGGCAGGGTTTCGCGGACCTTGGCGATCGGGCGCGGGCCGAACATGTCGGCCATCTCAGCCCGGCTGACGACGACGTCCTTCACCGGAGCGCCGTTGATGTAGAGCTTGTTGGCGATCATCTGCACCTTGTCGCCCGGCAGGCCGATCACGCGCTTGATGTAGTCGGTCTTGTTGTCGCGCGGCAGCTTGAACACGACGATGTCGCCGCGCGCCGGGTCCTTGCCCAGAATGCGGCCGTCGAACAGCGGCGGACTCCACGGGATCGAGTGCTTCGAGTAGCCATAGGACCACTTCGACACGACGATGTAGTCGCCCTCATAGAGGTTGGGCTCCATCGAGGCCGACGGGATAGTGAAGGGCTGGAACAGCAGCACCCGCAGCACGAAGGCGATCAGCAGGGCGAAGACGACGGTCTTGATGATCTCGACCGTCTCGTTGCTCGCGGACTTCTCTTTTTTCACACGTTTGGCTTTCTTGGGACGCGGCGTGGCGTAGATCGGCTTGTCGCTGTCGAGGGCTTCGGGATCGTCGCCCATATCGAAGGGGGCGTCGCCGTCGTCGCTCCAGATCGGTCGCTGCTCGGTCGGGTCGATGGCAGGATTGCCGGCGCCGCCGTTCGCCTTGGGGTCGTCGCTCATGGTCTGCTCGAATCCCCCGCAGAACGCGGGGTAGAAAGCCTGAGGCGTAAAGGCTGATTACGCCACGGGCAAGGCTTCGATGACCACGAAAGCGAGAGCATAAGGGTGTTCGTCGCTGAGGGTCAGATGGATGCGCGGTTCATGCCCCGGCGGGGTTAGACGCGCCAGGTGTTCGGCGGCGTGGCCGGTCAGGGCCAGGGTCGGCTGACCCGACTTCAGGTTCACCACCCCCATGTCGCGCCAATAGACGTCGGATCGCATCCCGGTGCCCAGCGCCTTGGCGCAGGCCTCCTTGGCCGCGAACCGCTTGGCGTAGCTCCAGGCCGGGTCCGGCTTGCGGTCCGAACGGGTGCGCTCGATCTCGGTAAAGACGCGGTTCTTGAAGCGGTCGCCAAATCGGGTCAGCGACGCCTCGATCCGCCGGATGTCCGACATATCGGCGCCAATGCCGATGATCACCGGCCTGCTCCCCCGATCGCTTCATCCATCGCCGTGCGCATCCGGCGAATGGCGGCGTCCAGTCCGACAAAAACCGCCTCCCCGATCAGGAAGTGGCCGATATTCAGCTCCTTGATCTCGGGGATGGCCAGGACCACGCTGGCGGTGGCGTAGTCGAGGCCGTGACCGGCGTGGACCTCCAGCCCCAGGATGTCGGCCTGGGCGGCGGCGGCGCCCAGACGGTCCAGCTCGAAGGCGCGCTCGGCCGGATCCGTCAGGTGGCAATAGCGGCCGGTGTGAAACTCGACCACCTGGGCGCCCACGGCGGCGGCGGCCTCGACCTGGGCTTCAGACGGTTCGATGAACAGGCTGACGCGGATGCCTGCTTCAGACAGCGCCTTCACCACGGGGGCAATGCGCGCCTCGTGGCCCGCGACGGCCAGACCGCCCTCGGTCGTGACCTCCTCACGCCGCTCCGGCACCAGACAGGCGGCGTGCGGACGGTGACGCAGGGCGATGGCCAGCATCTCTTCCGTCACCGCCATCTCGAAGTTCAGCGGCTTGTTCGCGCGACGGCACAGGGCCGTCAGCACGTCGATGTCGGCGTCGGTGATGTGACGACGATCCTCGCGCAGGTGGGCGGTGATACCGTCCGCCCCCGCCGCCAGCGCCGCCTCGGCCGCGCGGGCAGGATCGGGATGGGCGCCGCCGCGCGCGTTACGAACCGTGGCGACGTGGTCGATGTTGACGCCCAGACGAACCCGCTCGCGCTTCATCCCGTGCTCTTTCTTCTTACTTGGCCAACGTCTTACTTGGACAACCGGCGGCTGCCCGGATCCTCGACCGGCAGAGCGGCCAGTTCGGGCGGCAGGGCGTCGGCCGGATAGGCAGGGACATCCAGCGTCGCCAGGGCGATCAGCGGCACGCCCACGTCGGCGCGTCCGCCCGAGCGGTCGACGATGCAGGCGGCGGCGACGACTTCGCCCCCGGCCTTCTGGATGGCGGCGATGCATTCGCGCGACGACAGGCCGGTGGTGACGATGTCCTCGACCATGACGACCTTCTCGCCCGGTTCGACGGTGAAGCCACGGCGCAGCTTGAACTCGCCGCCTTCGCGCTCGACGTAGAGCGAGCGCACGTTGAGGTGCCGCGCCGTCTCATAGCCAGGGATGATGCCGCCGACGGCGGGCGAGATCGCCACATCCACCGGACCGACCGTAGCCACGATTTTCTCGGCCAGAGCCTTGCACAGGCGCTCGCAGCGGCGCGTGTCCATGAAGACCAGGTTCTTCTGCAGGAAGACCGGGCTGTGCAGGCCCGACGACAGGACAAAATGGCCTTCGCGCAGGGCGCCGGCGTCGCGGAATTCGTTGAGGACGTCTTCAGTGTTCATGAGAGCGTCCCTTAGACCCTGCATCCCCGCCCCTCAAGCCGAGCGACCTACTTGATGTCGCAGTTCGGCTTCAGTCCGCCTTCCAGCAGCTTCGTCCAGACGGTCTCGGCGTCGTCGGCAAAGGCGAACAGCGCCATGTCCGAGGCCTTGACCATGCCGTGCTCAATCAGGGTGTCGAAGTTGATGACCGAGCGCCAATAGGCCTCGTCGAACAGAACGATGGGGATCGGCGGCGCCTTGTCGGTCTGACGCAGGGTCAGGATCTCAAACAACTCGTCCAGCGTGCCGAACCCGCCGGGGAAGACCACCAGACCATTGGCCCGCATGGCCAGATGCATCTTGCGCATGGCGAAATAGTGGAACTGGAACGTCAGCTCCGGCGTCGACCAGGGGTTCGGAACCTGTTCGTGCGGCAGGGTGACGTTGAAGCCGATCGACGGCGCGCCCGCTTCGTGCGCGCCCTGGTTGGCGGCCTGCATGATGCCAGGACCGCCGCCAGTGGCGATGACGTTGTCGCGCACCTCGCCCGGCGCCCCGCGGAAGGCCCCGCCCCGCTCCGAGGCGATGCGGCCGAACTGGCGCGCCTGTTCATACCAATAGGCGTGACGACCGCCGCCGTTGGCGCCGACGCGAGCGCTGCCGAACACCACGATGGTCGAGCGCACGCCCCAGGCCTTCAGCGCCTCCTCGGCCTTTTCGTACTCCATCAGGAAGCGCACGCCGCGCATCGATTCCCCCAGCAGGAAGTCTCGATCGAGGGCGGCCAGACGATAGGAGGGCGACGCCAGTTGAGCGGCGTTGGCGAGTTCTTGCTGTTCAGGAGACATTTCGGCCTTCAGTCAGACGCGCGGGCGATCAACCGCGCGCGCGGTCCACGGTATCGACGGACGGGTTGGCGCGCAGCGCGGCGATGATCATGGTGGCGTGGCGGGCGTCCTCGACCTCGACATCAATATCCACGTCGAAGAAGTCCTGCTGACGATGCGCCATCGACAGGTTCAGGATATTGCCGCCGGCCTCGCCGATGATGGTCGCCACCTGCCCCAGAACGCCGGGCGCGTTGCGGATGGTGGCGCGCAGACGAGCCGCCGCCACCGCATCCTGCTCAGCTTGAGGCGTCCATTGCAGGTCTTGCCAGACGCTGTCGTCGTCGGCGAAATCGGCCAGGCTCTGACAGTCGATCGTATGGACCGTCAGCCCCTTGTCGGGTTCCAGGATGCCGACGATGCGGTCGCCCGGCACAGGGCTGCAACAGGCGCCGAAATGGATGCTGACTCCAGGCGTCAGGCCGCTGCCGCGCACGAACAGGCGGGCATGTTCATTGCCGATCCGTTTGCGCTCCGGCCCCGCTTTCAGCTGGCCCTTCAGTGCGGGGAACATGGTTTCGGCGATCTTGGTCGCCGCCAGACGGCCCCGGCCAATGGCGTCGAACATATCGTCTTCGGTGGCGATGGCGTGGGTTTCCAGCACCGGCTTCAGTGAAACCTCGGCCAGGGACTTGCCGGCGCGCTCCAGCGTCTGCTCCAGCGTCGCCCGCCCCAGACGCACGAACTCGTCGCGCTCTGACGTTCGGATGTGGCGGCGAATGGCCGAGCGGGCGCGCCCCGTGACGGTCAGGCTGCGCCAGTCGGTCGGCACCTCGCGCTTGGCGCCGCGAATGATCTCGACCACGTCGCCGTTTTGCAGCGCCGTGCGCATAGGCTTCAGTTCGCCGTTGATCTTGACGCCTACCGCTGTGTCGCCGACCTCGGTGTGGACCGCATAGGCGAAGTCCAACGCCATGCCCCCGCGCGGCAAGGTGATCAGCGCGCCCTTGGGCGTGAAGACGAAGACCTGATCCAGGTACATTTCGAGCTTGGCGTGCTCGACCCAGTCCTCGCCGCCCTCGCCGTGCTCGATGACCTGAACCAGGTGGCGCAGGTTCAGCAGCGGGTCGCGCCCGCCGTCCGCCTCCATCGCCTCGCGGTCAAAGCCGTAGGAGTGGTTCTTGTAGGCCCAGTGCGCCGCCACGCCGTCCTCGGCGACCCGGTCCATGATCTCCGTGCGGATCTGCATCTCGATGCGCAGACCGCCCGGTCCGACGACCGTGGTGTGCAGCGAACGATAGTTGTTCGACTTGGGCGTCGAGATGAAGTCCTTGAACCGCTCGGGCACCATGGGCCAGGCCCGGTGGATCACGCCCAGGGCGCGGTAACAGTCGTCTTCGGCCTCCACTATGACCCGGAAGCCGTAGATGTCCGACAAGGACGAGAAGCCGACCGACTTCCGCTGCAGCTTGCGCCAGATCGAATAGGGAGTCTTTTCACGCCCCTTGACCTGCGCCGCGATGCCGGCCTCGTTCAGCACGGTCTCGATCTCGCGCGACACGCCCTCGATGGCGCGGCCGTGTTCCAGCTTCAGCGCCTCCAGACGGCGCTGAATGGCGACGCGCGCGGTGGCGTTCAGGTGCTCGAACGCCAGTTCCTCCAGCTCGGAGGCGATGGAGTGGATGCCGATGGAGCGGCCCAGCGGCGCATAGACTTCCAGGGTCTCGCGGCTGATGCGCTCGCGCTTCTCCGGCTTGACGTACTGGAGGGTGCGCATGTTGTGCAGGCGGTCGGCCAGCTTGACCAGTAGAACGCGCACGTCCTTGGAAATGGCCAGGATGAACTTGCGCAGGTTTTCAGCCTGACGCGTGTGCTCAGCCTGAAGCTCCAGCCGCGACAGCTTGGTCACGCCCTCGACCAGGACAGCGACCTCCTCGCCGAACATGGCCGCGATGTCGTCGCGCGTGGCCGAGGTGTCCTCCACCACGTCATGCAGCAAGGCCGTGACGATGGTGGCCGTATCCAGCCGATAGTCTGTCAGGATGCCCGCGACCTGGATCGGGTGCGCGAAATAGGGATCGCCAGAGGCCCGCAACTGCGAGCCGTGCATCTTCATCGCATAGACATAGGCCTTGTTCAGCAAAGCCTCGTCCGCGGTTGGGTCGTAGGCCTTGACCGCCTCGATCAGTTCGAACTGGCGCATGATCGGGGCGCGTTTGGCTTCGGACGCTTGGGACACGGACTGGGGAGACTCGGACTCGAGGGGGGCTTCAGACGACAACGGCGCCGCCCCGGAAAGGAGCGACGCCGTCTGGTCTATCTGATTCGCGACCTTGTCCGGCGACGAGCCCGCGGAGGACCGCGCCGGAAGGATGGTTACGCCGTTGACTGGCTCAGCCGTCAGTAGCGTTCCTCCTGGCCGCCGTCCCGGTCGCTTTGCAGCGCGCGGATCAGTTCGGCTTCGGCCATGTTCATGTGCTGCGGCTCGGCCAGCAGCGCCACGACTTCGGCTTCATCCTCGGCTTCCGTCCGCTCATCGACGCGTTGCAGCGTGGTGATGATATTCTCGCGCAGCTCGGTCGGCACGACGGTGTCGTCGGCGATTTCGCGCAGCGCCACGACAGGGTTCTTGTCGTTGTCGCGATCGATGGTCAGGGCGGCGCCATTGGCGATGTTGCGGGCGCGGTGGCCGGCCAGCAGAACCAGACCAAAGCGGTTCGGCACCTTCTCGATGCAATCTTCGACAGTGACGCGGGCCATGAAATTCCTCAGGCGGCAGGGAGAACCGCACAAAATATAGGGTTAGGCGTGATTGTGCAACGCCGCGAAGGCCGGAATACGGCGCAAACCTCCCTATAGACGCCGCAACGGTCGGGCGTCGACCCCGACCGTGCAGGTCGCAGCCAGGTCTTTCGCTGCAGCCTCGGCCGTCGGGTGCCGCCACTCCGGCGCGATCTCGGCCAGGGGACCCATGACGAACAGCCGATCGGCCGCGCGTGGATGCGGCAGGATCAGCCCCTCCAGATCGCCGCTGAGCCGCCCATAGGCGATCAGGTCCAGGTCCAGGGTACGTGGCGCGTTGCGCACGCTACGACGCCGATCAAACACATCCTCCATCCGCGACAGCTTGCTCATCAAGGCTCCAGGGTCATGCGCCGTCCGCACGACCACCACCCCGTTCAGGAAGGGCGGATCGGACGGGTCGGGCCAGGCCTGCGACGACCACCATGACGACCGCGCCAGAACATCAATGCCTTCGGCCCGGAACCGAGCCAGCGCCGCCTCAAGCGCTTCTTCACAAGAGACCCAGACGCCCTTGTCATTGCACCCCAGGGCGACGATGACTGCTTCATCCAGATCGAGGTCGCCATCGGGGATTTCGGTCGGGACGCTCATATTCTCGACCATTTCCACGGACTCATATTCATGACCGGCCACACGAGCGACCGCATCGCCCTGTTCATCGACGGCGCCAACCTCTACTCGGCGGCTCGCGCGCTCAACGTCGATCTCGACTTCAGAAAGCTGTCCGACTGGTTCGGCCAGAAGGGCCAGCTGGTGCGCGCCTATTATTACACGGCGGTGGTCGAGGGCGAAGAGTTCTCGCCGGTCCGCCCCCTGGTCGACTGGCTCGACTACAACGGCTTCACGGTCGTGACCAAGCCGGTGAAACGATTCACCGACGCCCAGGGCCACAGCCGCATCAAGGGCAATATGGACATCGAGATCGCCGTCGACATGCTGGAGCTGGCCCCGCGGCTGGATCACATCTTCCTGTTCTCGGGCGACGGCGACTCCCGCCGACTGGTCGAGGCCATCCAGGCCAAGGGCGTGCGCGTCACCGCGGTTTCGACGACACGTTGCCAGCCGCCCCAGATCGCCGACGAACTGCGCCGTCAGGCCGACGCCTTCATCGACCTGTCCGACGTCATGACCCATTTCAGCAAGCCCAAGACCGCGATGAACCAGGGCGTCGCTCGCACCCTGGACCGGAGCGATCGGGCATGAACCGCCCCTTGAACCCTGAACCGGCGCGCGACTGCCCCCTGTGCCCGCGCCTGGTCGCCTATCGGCAGGAGAACATCCGCCAGAACCCCGACTGGTGGAACGGCCCTGCCCCCTCCTTCGGCGATCCCAACGCCCGCCTGCTGATCGCGGGCCTGGCGCCCGGTCGTATGGGCGCCAACCGCACAGGTCGCCCCTTCACCGGCGACCACGCCGGCTGGCTGCTGTTCGACACCCTGAGGAAGACCGGTTTCGCCCACGGGACCTACGATCCTGACGGCAAGGACGACCTGACGCTGACCGACGCCATGATCACCAATGCGGTGCGCTGCGCCCCGCCGCTGAACAAGCCGACAGGGGACGAGGAAAACACCTGCCGCCCTTTCCTGATCGACCGCCTGGCCGCCCTGCCCCGCCTGAAGGTCATCGTGACCCTGGGCGACGTGTCGCGACGCAGCATCCTGCGGACGCTCGGCTATCCCGGCACGGCCATTCCCGCCGGGCATGGTGTCGAGGGCAAGGTCGGCGGCTACACCATCATCAACAGCTATCACTGCTCGCGGCTGAACACGAACACGGGCCGCCTGACGCCGGAAATGTTCGAGGAAATCTTCCACCGCGCCAAGCAGGCGCTGGAGGAATAGGTCAGCCGCCGCCGGCGACCTCGCCGGCCACCATGACCGGCGCCGAGGGCTCGCGGAAGTAGCGGTCGATGCCTTCAGCGACCGAGCGCATCAGGCGGCGACGGGCGCGCTCATCCGTCAGCACCTGCTCATCCTGAGGATTGGTGATGAAGCCCATCTCCAGCAGGATAGCCGGAACGTCGGGCGCCAGCAGGACGGCCAGACCGGCGTCGCGATGACTGCGCCGCAGCAGCGGATGGCTGTCGCCTTCCAGATGGGTCAGCAGGACGCGCGCGAACTGGGCCGAGCGGTTCTGAGTGGCGCGCTGGGTCATGTCCAGCAGGATACGATCGACCGAAGGATCACGTCCCGGCAGGCGCAGATCGCGCTGCCAGTCCTCACCGCGCGTGAACTCGCGCACCGCGCGGCCCGCCCCCTGTTCCGACAGGGTATAGACGCTGGCTCCGCGCAGGGCGGGATCGGTCCCGGCGTCCGCGTGCAGAGAGATAAAGAGATCAGCCCCCGCATCGCGCGCGATCTGCACCCGGCGGCCATGAATGACATAGACGTCGCTGTCGCGCGTCAGGCGCACGCGATAGCGGCCTGTGCGCTCGATTGCAGCCTTCAATTCGCGCGCGGCGGCCAGGGTGACGGCCTTTTCCTGGGCATGAACGCCTTGCGCGCCCGGATCGCGGCCGCCATGACCGGCGTCGATGACGATCAGCGGCTTTTCCTTGCGCGCCTGCTCGCGACGCGGCGGCGTGCTGGCGGCCACCGCAGCGGCGGCGCCCGTCGCCTTCAGGTCGATGACGTAACGATAGTGCGGAACCCCGTCGCCGGGCGGCAGCAGGAAGCGGCGCTCGATCTCGGCGCCGCGCGCCAGGTCCAGACGGATGCGGGAAGAGGTACCAGCGGAACTGACTTCATAGCCGCGCACCAAGCCCGAACCGTTGCCGTCCAGCCCCCGGCCCGGCGCCACATCCGACAGGGCGACGATCACCCGCCCCGTCGCGCCGTCCTCGATCACCTGTCCGCGCGTGGTCTTTCCCAGGTCCAGCACGACCCGCGTGCGCTGGGCGTCACCGCCGAAACGAATGCCCGAAATCTGACCATCCGGTCCAAAGGCCAAGCCGCGCCCAGCCGTCAGCACGACGGCGCAAATCACGACGAAGGCCAAGGCCGTCATCGCCCATTCGCGCACGCCCCAACGGGCCAGATTGTTACGCCACCGGCCATACATGGACGGACTTCACCCTTCTGGTTCAGAAGACAGGATGGGCCAAGCCACTAAGGATTTCGTTAATACCTGTAACGGTCGTGGTTCTTTTATTTTCCGCTACATATGCCTATGATCTGTTCCGCAAGCGAATGATCGCGCCCCCTGTGGTTTCATCAGGGTTCGGGCGCGCCCTCCTCGCGGCGCTGACTTTCACCTCATTCCGAGGATCGCCCGGCCTGGCCGACGATCCGAAGATACGGGTCCGGGACGCGGCCTTGAACGGCGCGTTCGGATCCAGGACCGACAGAACCTCATGGGCCGACCCGCCTGCGCTCCCGACCGGCAGACCATTGCCGCTCTCGCACTTCGCGAGGGGATGACGCGCGCCCTGGCCCCCATTTCCATTCGGCGAGCCGCCCCCTTGTCCGCGGATGCATCCGCAGGGCCCGGCCTGGCGCGCCAGAGAGAGACCATCCATGTCAAAAACAATGCTGATCGATGCGGCGCACGCGGAAGAAACCCGCGTCGCCATCGTGGACGGACGCCAGGTTGAGGAATTCGATTTCGAATCCACGGCCCGCCGCCAGCTTCGCGGCAACATCTATCTCGCCAAGGTCACGCGCGTAGAGCCCAGCCTCCAGGCGGCCTTCATCGAGTACGGCGGCAATCGTCACGGCTTCCTGGCCTTCAACGAAATCCACCCGGACTACTATCAGATCCCGGTCGCCGACCGCGAAGCCATCATGGCCGAAGCGCATTCGGACGACGACGATCACGATGATCTGGGCCGTGAAGGCGACGATGAGTCCGAAGGCGGTCTGGCCGACGAGGAACGTCTGAAGCGCCGCCTGATGCGCCGCTACAAGATCCAGGACGTCATCAAGCGCCGTCAGATCCTGCTGGTGCAGGTCGTCAAGGACGAGCGCGGAGCCAAGGGCGCGGCCCTGACCACCTGGCTGTCGCTGGCCGGCCGCTACTGCGTCCTGATGCCGAACACCGGCAAGGGCGGCGGCATCAGCCGCAAGATCACCAACACCTCCGACCGGCGCCGCCTGAAGGCCGCCGCCTCGGCGCTGAAGGTGCCCAAGGGCATGGGTCTGATCATCCGCACGGCCGGCGCCAAGCGCACCAAGGCCGAGATCAAGCGCGACTATGAATACCTGCTGCGCCTGTGGGAGACGATCCGCGAGAACACGCTGAAGTCGAACGCCCCGGCCGTCATCTACGAAGAAGAGAACCTGGTCCGCCGCGCCGTGCGCGACATGTACGACAAGGACTTCGACGGCATTCAGGTCGAAGGTCTGGAAGGCTTCAAGGAAGCCCGCGACTTCATGCGCGTACTGATGCCGTCGCAGGCCAAGAAGATCCACCTGTACCAAGGCTCAAAGCCCCTGTTCGCCGCCAATGGCATCGAAGAGGTCCTGACCCAGATTCACCAGCCGGTCGTGCCGCTGAAGTCAGGCGGCTATCTGGTGATCAACCAGACCGAAGCCCTGGTCGCCATCGACGTGAACTCGGGCCGCTCCACCAAGGAGCGCAATGTCGAGGCCACCGCGACCAAGACCAACCTG
Organism: Candidatus Brevundimonas phytovorans; assembly: GCA_029203145.1. Taxonomy (NCBI): domain Bacteria; kingdom Pseudomonadati; phylum Pseudomonadota; class Alphaproteobacteria; order Caulobacterales; family Caulobacteraceae; genus Brevundimonas; species Candidatus Brevundimonas phytovorans. Next base: position 1,175,294 of record CP119309.1, on the reverse strand, counting down.
GAAGCCGCCGTTGAGGCCGCTCGCCAACTGCGTCTGCGCGACCTCGCCGGCCTGATCGTCATCGACTTCATCGACATGGATGAAGGCAAGAATAACCGCGCCGTCGAGAAGGCGCTGAAGGACGCGCTGGCCAAGGATCGCGCCCGCATCCAGATGGGCCGCATCTCGGGCTTCGGCCTGATGGAAATCAGCCGCCAGCGCCGCCGCCTGGGCGTGATCGAAGGCGCTACCGAGGTCTGCCCGCACTGCCAGGGCGCCGGCCGTATCCGCTCGGCGGAATCGGCGGCCCTGGTGACGCTGCGCGCCGTGGACATCGAGGCGGGCCGCAACGGCGCCGGTTCGGTCAACCTGCGCGTCTCGACCGCCGTCGCCCTCTACATCCTGAACCACAAGCGCGAATATCTGCAGCGCCTGCTGGAACAGCGCGGCCTGAACGTGGTCATCCTGATCGACGACACCCTGGCTCAGGGCGAGCACGCCATCGAGCGCACCGCCACCAACGAAGACTTCATCCCGTCCGTCACCCATATCTCGGCGGCCGAACTGGACGACGGCTTCGACGACAGCGCCTTCGACCATGAGGACGAAGACGAGGACGATGAGATCATCGCCGGCGACGACGAGGACGACGCTGACCTGGATCGCGAAGACAACGACGACGATGAGCCGCGCGAGCGCTCGGAATCGCACGACGGCGAAGGCCGTGGTCGTGGCCGTCGTCGTCGCCGTCGTGGCGGTCGCCAGGAAGAGGGCTCGGATGAAGCCGCCGCCGTGGACGTGGTCTCGGCTGACGACGAAGACGACGACAGCGAGGCCGGCCGTCGCCGCCGTCGCGGTCGCCGTGGCGGACGCCGCATGCGTGAAGACGGCGAACGCGACGCCTTCACCTGGGTGCGCGGCCGCACGCCGTCGCTGGACGACCCTTACGTCTGGTTCGACCCGATCAACCCCACGCCCTCGCCCCGCAGCGAGCGTGCGCCGGTCGAAGCCTCCTCTGAAGCGCGCGACGTCGAGGAAGTCGTCGGTGAACGCCCCGAGGGCGAACGCGCTGAACGCGAAGGCGGCCGCTCGCGCCGTCGTCGCGGTCGTGGTCGCGGTCGTGACCGTGGCGGCCTGCCGCATGACGCCAAGGTCGAAGACCGCGCCGGCAACGAGGGCTTGCCTCCCGTCGGCTCGCCGGACACGCCCATCGCCACGGTCATCCCCACGGATGACGCCGTCGCAGCGGAAGCTCCTGAAGCGGTCGTCGAAGCGGCTGAAGCGCCCAAGCGTCGCCGCGTGCGCCGCAAGGTCAGCGCCGATATCGCCGGCGTCGCCGTGATCGAAGCCCCCGTTGAAATGGACGTCGAAGCGGCTGTCGAGGCTGAACCCGTCGTCATCCCCGCCCAGTTGGACGTGGAGCCGGTGGTCGCCGCCAAGGTCGAGGCCGCCATTGAGCAGGCTACGGCGCCAGCACCTGCTCCTGAGCCGGTCATCCTCGTCGAGCCGACGCCTGCGCCGGCCCCCGAGGTCGACGTAGCCTCCATCATCGCCGAAGACCCGAACCAGATCGGCGCCCCGCCCGAGAAGCCGAAGCGCGGCTGGTGGCGCCGTTGATCGGACACGATTAGGCTTGAAGACACGGGGGAGACTGTCGCTCTGGAGTACGTCATGACCAGGCTTCCCCGTGTCGCTACCTCTGCCGCCACCCGCGTGGCCTCCCGCCTCCTCGTGTCCGCTACGGCCGCCGTGGCGGTGCTGGCGGCGGCGGGATCGGCCTCGGCCCAGAGCCTGATCCGCGACACCGAGATCGAAGGCATCATCCACGAGTGGTCCGAGCCGGTCTTCGTGGCCATGGGCCTGGACCCGACCGAGGTGGAGATTCTGCTGGTCAACGACCAGGACCTGAACGCCTTCGCCACGCGCGGGCGCATCATGGGCCTGAACACCGGCCTGATCCTGCAGACCAAGACCCCCAACCAGCTTCTGGGCGTGATCGCCCACGAGGCCGGCCACATCAAGAACCGCCACACCCTGCGCGACGGGGCTCAGAACGCCGGCATGCAGCCGATGATCATGACCATGGCCCTGGGCGCCCTGGCCGCGATCGCCGGCGCGCCGGACGCGGGCGCGGCGCTTCTGGCCTCCAGCCAGTATTTCGGGACCCTTGGCGCCCTGCGCTACATGCAAAGCCAGGAAGGCGAGGCCGATATCACCGGCGCCCGCGCCCTGGAACGCGCCGGGGAATCCGGCAAGGGCATGGTCGAGTTCTTCGAGAACTTCCGCTCGCAGGAAGTCTTCTCGGATCAGCGCCGTTACCCCTATTTCCGCAGCCACCCCCTGTCCTCGGCCCGCATCGAGGCCCTGCGCCGTCCCGTCGAGGCCGCCCCCCACTACAGCCATCAGGACAGCCCCGAGCGGATGGCCCAGCACGCCCTGGTGGTCGCCAAGATCCGCTCCTTCATGGAATCCCCGAACGCGGCGCTGCGCGACTACCCGTCGTCCGACACCTCCCTGCCCGCCCGTTACGCCCGCGCCATCGCCTGGTATCGCGACGGCCAGACGGACAAGGCGCTGGATGCGGTCGACGCCCTGCTGACCGAGCAGCCCGCCAACCCCTACTTCTGGGAACTGAAGGGCCAGATCCTGTTCGAGGAAGGCCGTCCGGCCGAGGCCATCGGCGCCCATCAGAAGGCCGTCGAGCTGAAGCCCGACGCCCCGCTGCTGAAGATCAATCTGGCTCACGCCCTGATCGAGACCAACGACGCCGCCAATCTGGAAGCGGCCGTCGATCAACTGAAACGCGCCGTTGCGCTGGAGAAAGACAACACCCTGGCCTGGCGCCTGCTGGGTCAGGCCTACGCCAGTCAGGGCAAGGAGGGCGAGGCGCGTCTGGCCTCGGCCGAATACTGGTTCGCCCTGGGCCGCACGGAACAGGCCAACCAGTTCGCCATGCGCGCCCGCGACATGCTGGACCGCAACTCCATCGAATGGCGCCGCGCCACCGACATCGTCTTTTCGTCGGGCGCTTCGCAAAAAGACATCGACGACGCCGAACGCCGCAACGAGCAGCGTACCAATCGCGGCGTCATCCTGCCCAACGGCTAAGGCCGCCCAGTTTCTGATACCGAGACCCGCATGACCGACGACGCCCGCCCTGACGCCCCCCTGACCCCAACGCCCGCGCCGAAAGGCAGCATCCTGTCGTCGCTGTCAGGCAAGACGCTTGCCGGCGCCGCTCTGGCTGTGTCGGTCGCGGCCCTGGGCCTCTCGGCGGCCCCCTACCTGACCGGCGGCGACTTCGGCGGGCGGGTGCGCGCCTATCTGATCCAGAACCCCCAGGTGCTGGACGAGGTCCTGCAAGCCCGTCAGGCGCATGAGGACAACGCCCGCGTCGACACCATCAACGCCGCCGCCAAGGCCAACCCGGCCCTGCTGGCCCCCGACGCGCGCGACCCCAGCTTCGGCCCCGTCGACGCCAAGGTGACGGTGATCGAGTTCTTCGACTTCCGCTGCCCGGGCTGCAAGGCCGTGGCCCACGACTACCGCGCCCTTATGGCCGCCCACCCAGAGGTGCGCTTCGTCTTCAAGGACTGGCCGATTCTGGACCGGGGCGACGACGTCACCTCGCAATACGCTGCGCGCGCCGCGCTCGCCGCGCATCAGCAGGGCAAGTATCTGGAGGTCTATGACGCCCTGATGACCGAGCGCGCCCTGGACCGCGCCGCCATCGACGCCATCCTGGTCAAGCAAGGCGTGGACATGACCAAGGCTCAGGCCGCCATCGCCTCGCCCGAGATGACCCGCCACGTCACCGACATCCACACCGTCGCAGCGACCCTGGGCCTGCAAGGCACGCCGACCTTCTTCATCAACGGCAAGGCCAGCGCCAGCATCGAACCCGGCGAAGTCGCCAAGCAGATCGAAGCGGCGAAACGCTAACCCTCGTCGTGGAAAACTAAGCCGCCGCCAGCGTCCGCTCGCCGCCGATCCACTCGATGTTAGAACGTCGCGTCGCCTCAGCGGCGGCGTCGACGTTCCCCAGCGCCTTTTCGGCCTCGGCCAGGACGAAGTAGCTGTAGGGATCGCTGGGCCAGTCGCTCAGCAGTTCCTCGATCTTGGCCTTGGCCCCGGCGGCGTCGCCATTGGCCAGCATCGCCGCCGCCAGACTACGGCGCGTCGGATACCAGATGACCGGCGGATCGCCGCCCTCGTCTTCCATGGCCTGTATCTGCGCCGCGCGCGTAAAGGCGGCGACGGCGGCTGTCGCATTGCCCTCGATCATGGCGGCGCGGCCTTCCAGAATCCGCTGGGACAACTCCGCAAAGACCGCACGCTGCTCGGCCATCGGCCCGACGAACTGCGAGGCCTCACGCACCGTCTTGATGGCCTCGGCCTCGGCACGAACGGCGGCCGCGTCGCCCGCCCGTGCGGCGGCCTCGCCACGCGCATAGCGCCAGCTGATGCGCAGCAGAGGATGGGTCTCCGGCGGCGCCTTCAGCGCCGCCACCTGCTCGGGCGTGCCAAAGCGGCCATAGAGGGCGTAGGCGTTGTTGGCGACGATCTGCCGCCAGTAGTCCTGGGCGCCGATGTTCGGATAGGTGCTCAGGAACCAGTCGGCGAGCTTCAGCCCCTCCTCGCCGCCCCCGGCCATCAGGGCGCCGCCCATGCCGAAGTGGATGTTGTGGCCATGCAGCCGCATCGCCGGCACCCCGCCCGGCGGCTTGGCCAGGGCGTCATAGCGCCGGTCCAGCGCCACGGCGTTGACGTTGGACATCATCGCATCCCGGTAACGCCCGACGCGGTAGTAGGTATGCGACGGCATATGCACCAGATGGCTGGCCGCCGGAGCCAGCAGGGCCAGCTTCTCGCCGTACGGAATGGCCTTGTGCGGGTCGTCCGACCACTCGGTCAGGTGGATATAGAGGTGGATCGCGCCCGGATCGTTCGGGTTCTTGGCCAGCGCCTGCTCCAGCAGGCCCATGGCGCGCGGGATGGCCGGATCAGCCGCCTTGCCCTCGTCGTCCCACCATTCGTCGGCGGCCAGCAGCCAGGCGTCGGCGGTGATGTTGGCGATGGCGCCGTCGTCGGGGTTCTGACGCGCGATGCGGTCCATGCGCTGAGCGAAGCGGTCGGCGCGGCTCTTTTCCGAGCCGGAATAGCGCTGGATCAGGGCGTCGATCATCTGTCGCTGCACCGGCGTGGCGTCGCGAGCCAAACGGCGGGCGTCACGCGCGGCCTTCCGAGCCGCCTCTATCGAGGCCTTGTCCTGACCGCCGCCGTTCAGATTGGGGCCGATGGCCCAGGCCTCGCCCCAGGCGCACATGCCGCACGACGGGTCCAGCGCCCGCGCCTTGCGGAAGGCGCGCACCGATTCGGTGTGCTCGAACGCCCAGCGCAGCCTCACCCCGTGGTCGAACCAGGCCTGGGCCTCGGGATTGACCGTATCGATCTTGAACCCGCCCGTGCCGAAGCCCTCGACCATGACGATGTCGTTGGTCGGGATGACCTCGATGGCCGAGCCGCCGGGACCGCAAACCTGCGGCTGCTCCAGCAGGTCGCGCACCGCCTTGTCCGCCGTCGCGTCTGCCACGGCCATCGGCCCGAACATGCAGGCCGCCATGGCCGTGCAGGCCATCAATCCAAAACGCATCTTCCCTCTCCCACAGCCGAGAAGAGAGTGCGCCCGGATCAGGAATGCAGCAAGTCGCGCCCCTGTCGCAGCCTAGATCAGACCCGCCAGCGGCGAGGACGGATCGGCATAGAGGCGCTTCTTCATCCGCCCGGCCAGATAGGATTCACGACCGGCGATCACCGCATGCCTCATGGCGCTGGCCATCAGGATGGGATCGCGCGCCTCGGCGATGGCCGTGTTCATCAGCACGCCGTCGCAGCCCAGCTCCATGGCGATGGCGGCGTCCGAGGCCGTGCCGACGCCCGCGTCGACCAGGACCGGCACCTTGGACTGCTCGACGATCAGGCGGATGTTGATAGGGTTCTGCACGCCCAGACCCGAGCCGATCGGCGCGCCCAACGGCATGATGGCCACCGCCCCCGCGTCCTCCAGCTTGCGCGCATAGACGGGGTCGTCGGTGCAATAGACCATGACCTCGAAGCCCTCAGCGGTCAGCAGCTTCAGCGACCGCAAGGTCTCTTCCATGTCGGGGAACAGGGTGCGCTGGTCCGCCAGAACCTCCAGCTTCACCAGGGTCCAGCCGCCCGCCTCGCGCGCCAGACGCAGGGTCCGCACCGCGTCCTCGCCGGTGAAGCAGCCGGCCGTATTGGGCAGATAGGTGTATTTTCTGGGATCGATGAAGTCCGTCAGCACCGGCTGGTTCGGATCGGTCAGGTTCACCCGGCGCACGGCCACGGTGACGATTTCAGCGCCCGAAGCCTCGGCCGCCGCCGCGTTCTGGGCATAGTCCCGGTACTTGCCGGTGCCCACGATCAGGCGCGAGTTGAAGGTGCGGCCGGCGACGGTCCAGCTGTCGGTGCGGGGGGCGGTATCGGTCATGCCCCTGACCTAGCGCCACGCTGCGCCGGGGGGAAGCGCCGTTGCCGGATTTGATGGCTTGCCCCTCTCAACCCGTTATCCCGGCGGACGCCGGGATGAGCGGAGTTCAAAGTATTGCTTCACCCGCCCCCGACGAACTGCACCAGCTCGATCCGATCGCCCTCGGCCAGCGCCGTTTCGCCGTGCAAAGAGCGCGGCACAATCTCCAGATTGCGCTCGACCGCCACCTTCTTCGGGTCCAGCGACAACTCCTGAACCAGACCCAGAATGGTCGTGGCGGCGGTGTCCCGCCCCTCGCCGTTGACTTCGATACGCAAACTGTTCGCTCCAAGGGTGCGCGCGGAGGGCGAGCCTCGCTCAATTAGCGGTGATAATGGGGGTTTGCATCCGAGACATCAAATCCCTGAGCCAATGACCGCAAACGACCCGTAGCGGACATTTCCAGGCCAGGTCGCGATGGCAATGAACGCCCGATTGCGGATAATCTGCGTGAGCCTACTATGACCTATGAATAGATTTTCGCGGATCATCTCGGCAGGACTTCTAGCAAGCGCGCTCGGGCTGTCTGCCTGTGACCCTGGCTTGGATAGCAGGCAGATTATAGCTCGGGTGGTATCGCCCGACGGCAAGCGCGATGCGATCTACGCAACGAATCTGGGCGGCGGCGCGACTGTTGGGCCCTATGAGGAGGTGTTTGTCGTGGACCGAGGTGCTTCGCTACGGATGAGCGAGCGAGTTGCTAGTCTAGAGAGAGTTTGTCATCTCGACGTGCGTTGGCTGGACGATGATCTAATCGAAATCACTTATTTTGCGCGACGAGCGACAGAGGACCGGAGTGTGTCCAGACCGGCTTCCGTTGGCGTCCGCTACCGGTGGCTGGGGCGGGACGCTGCGAACGGCTGCTAACCACCCTTAACGGACGCTGACAGCGCCCGCCTGAGAGCGCCTCCGAGCCTCCTGCGCCGTGCTGCACCTGCCCCGGCGTCAACCTTTTCAACGGCCCGCTTTGCGCCGCGCCACACCTGAGCTACAACGCGCGCTCGATTCCGCGCGGACACGGCGCGCCTGTTTTGCGAGCGAATGCCCGAAACCCTGACTCTCTACGTCCTGAACGGCCCCAACCTGAACCTTCTCGGGGTTCGGGAGCCGGATATCTATGGCCATGAGACCCTGGCCGACGTGCAGGCCATGTGTGAGGCGGCGGCCGGCGGCGCGCGCGTCGTCTTCAGGCAATCGAATCACGAGGGCCAACTGGTCGACTGGATTCAGGAAGCCCGGAGCGAGGCCAGCGCCCTGGTCATCAACCCCGCCGCCTTTACCCATACCTCGGTGGCCCTGCTGGACGCGTTGAAAACGTTGAGCCTCCCGGTCGTCGAATGCCACCTGTCGAACCCCGCCGCCCGCGAGGCGTTCCGGCATCATTCCTATGTTTCCCTGGCCGCGACCGGCGTCATCGCCGGCTTCGGTCCCCGCAGCTACGAACTGGCCGTCCGGGCCGCTCTGGACCTGGCGCGCCGCGCCGGGGCTCAGGGCTGACCCCCTCGCGCCGCAAGAAGATCAAGTAGAAGAGACCCCCATGTCCGACGACAAGCACAAGAACGAAGGCATCGACGCCGGCCTGATCCGCAGCCTGGCCGACATCCTCAACGAAACCGACCTGACCGAGATCGAGGTCGAGCGCGGCGAACTGCGTATCCGCGTCGCCCGCGAAATCACCATGACGGCCGCTACGCCGATCCAGTACGCCGCCGCGCCGGTCGCGCAGGCCGCGCCCGCCGCCGCTGCTCCGGCCGCCATGCCGTCAGACCCGGCCACCATGGTTTCGCGCAAGGGTGAAGAAGTGAAGTCGCCTATGGTCGGCACCGCCTACCTGCAAGCCTCGCCGGAAGCCCCCCAGTTCGTGAAGCCGGGCGACAAGGTCAAGAAGGGCCAGACCCTGCTGATCGTTGAAGCCATGAAGACCATGAACCCGATCCAGGCGCCGCGCGACGGCGTCGTGGCGGAAATCCTGGTCGGCGACGCCCAGCCCGTCGAATACGGCGAAGCTCTGGTCCTGCTGGAAGCCTGAGACCCGATATGTTCACCAAGGTCCTGATCGCCAACCGCGGCGAAATCGCCCTGCGCATCCACCGGGCGTGCAAGGAGATGGGCATTTCCACCGTCGCCGTGCACTCCGAGGCCGATCGCGGCGCCATGTGGGTGCGGCTGGCTGACGAAAGCGTCTGCATCGGCCCCGCGCCGGCGGCCAAGTCCTATCTGAACATCCCGCAGATCATCGCGGCGGCGGAAATCACCGGCGCCCAGGCGATCCACCCGGGCTATGGCTTCCTGTCCGAGAACGCCCGCTTCGCCGAGATCATCGAGGCCCACGGCCTGACCTTCATCGGTCCCAAGCCCGACCATATCCGGGTCATGGGCGACAAGATCACCGCCAAGAAGACGGTCATGGAGGCGGGCATTCCCGTCGTCCCCGGCTCTGACGGCGAGGTCGAAACCGTCGAAGCCGCCATCGAGGCGTCCAAGACCATCGGCTTCCCCCTGATCGTCAAGGCGGCCGCTGGCGGCGGCGGACGCGGCATGAAGGTCGCCCTGACCGCCGATGATCTGGTCGAGGCCGTGCAGACGGCTCAGACCGAGGCCAAGGCCGCCTTCGGCAACGGCGCCGTCTATATGGAGCGCTACCTCCAGAAGCCGCGCCACATCGAGATCCAGGTCATCGCCGACAGCCACGGCAACGTGGTCCATCTGGGCGAGCGCGACTGCTCGCTGCAACGCCGCCACCAGAAGGTGCTGGAAGAAGCCCCCTCGCCCGCCCTGTCGGCGGAAGGCCGCAAGGCCATCGGTGAGACGGTCAACAAGGCCATCGCCGCCATCGGCTACCTGGGCGTCGGCACCATCGAGTTCCTGTGGGAGGACGGCGAGTTCTTCTTCATCGAGATGAACACCCGCCTGCAGGTCGAACACCCGGTCACGGAAATGATCACGGGCGTCGATCTGGTCCGCGAACAAATCCGCATCGCCGCCGGCCTGCCGCTGTCCTTCACGCAAGAGGACATCCATTTCGAAGGCCACGCCATCGAGGTGCGGATCAACGCTGAAAACGCCGAGACCTTCACCCCGTCGCCCGGCACCATCACGGACTTCCACGCCCCCGGCGGCCTGGGCGTGCGTCTGGATAGCGCCATCTACGCCGGCTATTCGATCCCGCCCTACTACGACAGCCTGATCGGCAAGCTGATCGTGCATGGCCGCGATCGCGAGGAAGCCCTGGCTCGCCTCAAGCGTTCGCTGGGCGAGATGGTCATCGGCGGCGTCGACACCACCATTCCCCTGTTCCAGAAGCTGTTGCAGGAGCCGGACATCCTGTCGGGCGACTATGACATCCACTGGCTGGAAAAGTGGGCCGCCGCCCAGAAGGCCAAGGCCTAACCCCTCTTGGACGAACCCGAGTTCAGCGCCAGCAGCCCCTCCAGCGTCTTCGGACCCGAGGCGTTGCTGGCCTGCTACGCTCGGGGCGTCTTCCCCATGGCCGAAGCGCGCGACGATCCGCGCGTCTTCCTGGTCGAGCCGGACCAGCGGGGCGTCGTGCCGCTGGATCGCTTCCACATTCCCACGCGCCTGCGCCGCACCGTTCGGGGCGAGCCCTATCAGGTGCGCGTCGATACGGCCTTCAATGCCGTGCTGGACGCCTGCGCCGCCTCCATGCCGGGACGCGAGGACACCTGGATCAATGATCCGATCCGCCGCCTCTATCTGGAACTGCACGCGCGCGGCCACGCCCACAGTATCGAGTGCTGGCAGGACGAGGTTCTGGTCGGGGGTCTCTACGGCGTGACGCTAGGCGGCGCCTTCTTCGGCGAGAGCATGTTCAGCCGGGCGCGCGATGCGTCAAAGGTCGCCCTGGTGCATCTCGTGGCGCGGCTGCGGCTGGGCGGCTGGAGCCTGCTGGACGCCCAGTTCCTGACCGAGCATCTCAGCCAGTTCGGCGCCGTCGAGACGCCGCAGGCGGCCTATCTGCGGCTGCTCAAGCCCGCCCTGCGCCTGACCCCGGACAAGTCGGCCCTGACCGCGCCCCTGACAGGCGCGGAGGCCGTGACCTATGCCTTACAGCCGACCACCCAGGCGTCGTAGATCGGGTGTTGCAGGCCGCTGATGGCCGGCGACGAGGCGAACATCCAGCCCTTGAAGATCTGGCGGGCCTCGGTCGGCACGGCGATGCCGCGCGGCTGAACCCCGACTTCCAGGTAGGCGATGGCGTCCTCGGTCTGCTCGTCCGAGGCCGAAACCTCGCAGGCGCGCGCGCTGAAGATCAGGGTCTTGTTGAAGCGCACCGGGCGGCCGCCGACCTCGACCTCGAACAGCATCGATTCGGCCGTGACCTTGTCGATGGCCTGAATGATCGCCACGGGCCGACGCTGGCGGCGACCGGGTGTGGCCACGGCCTCAGGCACAGGCTTGGGCGCCACGGCCTCGACTTCCGGAGGAACGTCTTCCTGAACCGCCGCGATCTCGGCCTCAGGCGTCGCCACGACGACAGGCGCGCCGGGGGCCGCCGTCGGAACGGTCGAAGGCGACGCCGGCGTCGCCGGAGTTTGGGGTGAAGGGGCTTGGACAGGCGCCCGGTTGGCGTCCCGCAGCGCATCACCGACCGGGTCCTGGATCGGAACCGCGTCCTGCGGCAGATCCATCAGGGCGCTGGCCATGCCGGCGCCCGCGACCGCCAGTCCCGCTGCGGCCACGCCGACGAGCAGGAGGCGGCGTGCGGTCATTCCGGGCTCCAGGCCTGATAGTCGCCGGTGGCGGCGGGACGCTTGCCTTCATTGACCAGCGAACCCTGCGGTCGCCACGCCATCGGCGTGCCGGTCATGTTGGGCAGGTGATCCTTTTCCCAGGCGCGGCGCGGCAGCGGCTTTTCGGCCGGGGTCTCGTCATAGGTGTAGCGCAGCCAGCCCTGCCATTCCGGCGGAACCTTGGTCGCCTCGGCATAGCCGTCATAGATGACCCAGCGGCGCTTGCGGCCGTCATAGCTGACGTTGTCGCGCGACTGGTAATAGCGGTTGCCGAATTCGTCCGTGCCGACCAGTTGGCCGCGCTTGCCGACGGTGAACAGGGTGCCGATCGTGGCGCCGTTCCACCAGGTGAAGATCTTGCTCAGCACGTCGTCGTACTCACTTGTATCCCGCCGCTCGGGGAGGTCCGACGACGCAAGCGCGATCATAGAAACCGCAGCCGTCCGCGTCCAGTCCGAGCGAAGCGCACAGCGTCGCCGCTCGACATCAACATCTTGGGGGTAACACGCCCCAAAGGCCCAAGATTTATTGAAACGACTTTTGAGGCGTCGTTAATGTGCTGATCAGGACACGCGCGGAGACGTCAGATGCGCATCAAGGCCCGTTTCGCCCCCCTCGCCGCCACCGTGGCGCTTGAACCCCGTCGGATTGAACGCCCTGGCGTCGTGACGTCGATGCTGGCGCCCGCCGACTGGTCCGATGCTCGCGTGGAAGCCTGGCTGGACTGGGCCGACAGCCTGCCGACCGACCTGCCGCAGGACGTCGCCGCTCTGGACGAAGATCATGCGGCCTTGCTGGGCGGCGCCGCCGACCGCTGGGCCCATCGCCTCGGCGCCTGGGGCCGGGAACTGGGTCTGTTCGACAGCGCCGACGACGCCGAGACCTTCACCGACGAGCTTTGGGCCTCCCTGCTCCTCGGTCTTGCTGCGCCCGGCGCCGCCGAGCGTCCTTCCGCTGACGCCTACCTCTCCCTCAGCGAACCGGGCGCCACGCGGCGTCTGGCCGACCTGACTGCGGCCCGTCGCGGCGCGCGTCTGGCCGCCCAGGCCGCGGAGGCCCTGTCGGAAGCGCTCGCGGGTGTCGCCGACGCCGTGGACCGCTGCCAAGGCCCGCGCGACGCCTGCGCCGATCCGTCCGCCAACCCCGCCCTGGCCCGCGCCGCTCTGACCGCCCGCCGCTGCGGCGCCGGCGACGCCGACATCATCCGCGCCGTCGAGGGTGAAAGCCCCGTTATCGCCGCGCCCGCCCCGACTCGACACGGCCTCACGCCCGTCCTCGCTCCGCGCGACAGCATCGCCTCGGGCGGTCCCGAAGCCGCCGCGGTGGCCGAGGCCGCGCTGGAAGGCGATCTGGCCCTGACCTTCACGCCCCGCGACGCCGAGGCCCTGTCCGACGCCGCCCTGGAGGCCCGGACCGCCCTCCACCTGCCCGCCCTGGCCGCCTTCACCGGCGAGGGCTTCGATGAGGCTCTGGACGATCTGAGCCGCCTCTGGGTCATTGCGCTGGAGATCGAGACAGCCATCGGCGTCTCCGCCGACGCCGGCCGACGCGACGCCGTGCGCCCCATCGCCATTGGCCTGTCTGGTCTGGCCGACTGGGTCCTCGCGACCAACGCCGACGACGCGACCGCTCTCGCCGTCTCGATTGGCGCGCGACTGTCCGCCGCCGCCAACGCCGCCTCGGCGGACCTCGCCGCCCGGCTTGGTCCCTGCGCCGAATGGGACGCCGTCAGCGACGAGGTCGTGGACGCCGCCGCCCAGCGCGGTCAGGACGTCAAGACGCTGAAACGCGGCGGTCGCCGTCACGCCGCCATCAACCTGTTCGTGCGCGACGCCGAACTGGAACTGCGCCTCGGCGCCTCGCCCTTCGCCGCGACCGACCTGTTCCAGACCGAGGACGGCGAGACTGAGCGTCGTCTGCGTCCCTCGCTGGCCCGCGCCATCGCTCGCGCCGGCGGCGACGTCGAGGACGCCGAGCGCCGCCTGTTCGGCCGTCGTACCCTGATCGGCGCGCCAGGGGTCAACCATTCGGCGCTGCGCGACCTGGGCTTCACCGATGTCGAGCTTGAGGCCGTCGAGCTCGCTCTGGGACAGACCGACCAGTTGTCTGCGGTCTTCGCCCCACCCGTCCTGGACGCGGGATTCATCGGCGATGTTCTGGGCCTGTCGGTCGAGGACGGCGCCGACCTGCTGCCGCGCCTGGGCTTCGACGCCGCCGCCATCGAGGCTGCCCGCGCCTCAGCCTTCGGTCACGCCGATCTGTGCGGCTGGGAGGCTGCGCCCCAAGCGCTGCAAGGCCTGCTGGCGGCCGATCCCGCCGCCTTCGAGGCCGAACTGCGCCGCGCGGTCGAGCCTTTCAGCGACGTCCCCGACATGACCCCCGACCTTATCGACTGGCGCGCCGGCCCGCTGCAAGCCGCCCGCGCCCTTGGCGAGGCCGCGCGTGAAGGTCGCCGCGCCGTCGCCCTGCGCCGCTGTGCGCCGCCCGCCGGCTTCCGGCTGGACCTGGCTGAGCCGGAAAACGCCCCGTCCCGCCGCCCCGAGCCCGAGGCCAGGACCGTCGAACGGGTGATCGAAAAGGTCATCGAGCGCGACCGCACCCGCCGCAAGCTGCCCGACCGCCGTAAGGGCTATATCCAGAAGGCGGCTGTCGGCGGCCACAAGGTCTATATCCACACCGGCGAATACGAAGACGGTGAGCTGGGCGAGATCTTCATCGATATGCACAAGGAAGGCGCCGCCTTCCGCAGCCTGATGAACAATTTCGCCATAGCCATCTCGATCGGCCTGCAATACGGCGTGCCGCTGGACGAGTTCGTCGACGCCTTCGTCTTCACCCGCTTCGAGCCGGCAGGCCGCGTCACCGGCAATGATTCGATCCGCTCCGCGACCTCGATCCTCGACTACATCTTCCGCGAACTGGGCGTCTCCTATCTCGAGCGTCAGGAACTGGCCAACGCCGAGCCCGAGGGCAATCCAGATGGTCTGGGCGCGGCGACGAACGACGCCGAACCGGTTCCCGCCGCCCGCTTCATCTCCAAGGGCTTCGCGCGCGGGGCCGCCCCCGACAACCTCGTCGTCGTCCCATTTGGGCGCAAGGCCGAGACGCCGCGCGACGCCGCCCCGACCGAAGCCGTCGCCTGTCCGGCCTGTGGCGATCTGAGCCTGCAGAATCGCGGCGGCGGCTGGATTTGCGACACCTGCGGGGCCGCGCCGCAGATGCAGGGCTGACCCAGACGCCCTTGCGGCCCGCTTCTTGCTGCGAGAGCGTCAAATCCCGGAGCCTTCGCATGAACCGTCTCGCAATCGCACTCGCCGCCGCTCTGGTCGCCGCGGTCGCCCTTCCCGCCGCCGCCCAGAACGCCTCCCAGATCACCAGCGTCCGCAACGGCGCCAGTTGCCCCGGCTGCAACCTGTTCCAGGGCGACTTCTCGGGTCTGGAGGTGCGCGGCCTCAATCTGGCCGGCGCCCGTCTGCGTCAGGCCGACCTCAGCCTGAGCGTCATGAACCGCACCCGCTTCTCGCGCGCCGACATGCGCGACGTCGAGGCCTATGGCGGCGTCTTCTCGGGCTCGAACTTCGCCGGGGCGGACCTGACCAACGCCAGCTTCGTCGGCGCCTATCTCGACGGGGCTACCCTTTCGGGCGCCCGACTCAGCGGGACCAACCTGTCGGGCGCGCAACTGGCGCGGGCCGTCGGCCTGACCCAAAGCCAGCTCAATCAGGCCTGCGGCGACGACGCCACCGTCCTGCCGTCGGGCCTGCGCATTCCCGCCTGTTGAAGGTCGCCTTCGTTACCGCGATTTAAGTAGGGTTATTCGGCCAGCAGGCGCATCTAGATAGCGTGATGAAACGCCCGCTCGCCCTCCTCCGTCGCCTGGCCCCCGCCGCCGCCGCCCTCACCGGCGGGTTGGCTGGCGTGCTGGTCGCCGCCCCCGCTTTCGCCGGGGTGGTGAACCTGTCGCAGATGCAGGACCGCGACGTGGCGCGCATGGTCTCGCTGGGCGGCAGCTGCAATCGCTGCGAACTGTCCGGTCGCGACCTGTCGGGCGCCACGTTCACCGGCGCCAGCTTCACCAACGCCACCCTGGTCGGCGCCACCCTGCGCGGAGCCGAACTGCTCGGCTCCAACTTCGCCGGCAGCGATTTCAGCCGCGCCGACATGCGCGGCGTCGAGATGATGGGCGCCAACTTCACCAGCAGCACCTTCATCAGCGCCAACCTGACCGGGGCCGAGGCCACCGGCGCCAATCTGATCAGCACCAACTTCCAGGACGCCAACCTGTCCTCGGCCGAGTTGAACGGCGCCAACTTCAACCGGGCCGTCCTGACCCGCACCAAATTCAACAGCAGCGAGATGTTCGGCGCCACCCTGGCCAATGTCCGCGCCACGGGCGCCGACTTCTCCAACGCCGAGATCAACGCCTCCAACCTGACCAACGGCGTCTTTGATCGGGCCTCGTTCCGCAACGCCTCGCTGGACAGCGCCCGTCTGACCGGGGCCAGTTTCGACGGCGCCAACTTCTCGGGTGCCTCGATGACCCGCACAGACATTCGCGGCGCCGACCTGTCCGGCGCCCGCGGCCTGACCCAGGATCAGGTGCATGACGCCTGCGGAGACGGCGCGACCCGCCTGCCCGGCGGCTTGACCGTGCGCTCCTGCGGCGGCGTCCGCGTCATCCGTACGCCCCCGGCCCCGCCCGCGCCGCCGGTCCCGCCGCGCCAGCGCAATCTGGTCGTCGCCTCCGGCCACTAGGCCAAGCCAGACCCCCAAACAAAAAGGGCGGCCCGCGAAGGCCGCCCTTTTCAATTCGGCTGACGCCGCCGCCTACTTGAGCGGCAGGGCCGTGCGGATCGACAGTTCCTTCAACTGCTTTTCGGCGGCCTCGGCGGGCGCGCTCATCAGCAGGTCCTGGCCCTGCTGGTTCAGCGGGAAGGCGATGACCTCGCGGATAGCCGTCTGGTTGGCCAGCAGCATGACGATACGGTCAATGCCCGGGGCCAGACCGCCGTGCGGCGGGGCGCCGAAGCGGAAGGCGTTCAGCATGCCGCCGAACTGCTCCTCGACCACGGAGGCGTCGTAGCCGGCGATCTCGAAGGCCTTCAGCATGATCTCGGCCTTGTGGTTCCGGATCGCGCCCGAGCACAGCTCATAGCCGTTGCAGACGATGTCGTACTGATAGGCGCGGATGGTCAGCGGGTCCTGGGTTTCCAGCGCCTCCATCCCGCCCTGCGGCATCGAGAAGGGGTTGTGGCTGAAGTCGACCTTCTTCTCTTCTTCCGACCATTCGAACATCGGGAAGTCGACGATCCAGCAGAACTTGAACTGCTCTTCGTCGACCAGCTTCAGCTCGGTGCCGACGCGGGTGCGGGCCAGACCGGCGAACTTGGCGAAGACGGCGGGGTCGCCGGCGGTGAAGAAGGCGGCGTCGCCCTTGCCCAGACCCAAGCTCGCCATCAGGGCCTCGGTCGGCTCCTGGCCGAGGTTCTTGGCGATCGGGCCGCTCCAGGCCTGCTGGTCGTCCGACCAGAAGATGTAGCCCAGACCCGGCTGGCCCTCGCCCTGCGCCCACGAGTTCATGCGGTCGCAGAAGGCGCGCGAACCGCCGGTCGGGGCCGGGATGGCCCAGACGGCGTTCTTGGCGTCCGCGCCCAGGATCTTGGCGAACAGACCGAAACCACCGTCGCGGAAGTGGTCCGACACGTCCTGCATCTTGATCGGGTTACGCAGGTCCGGCTTGTCCGAACCGTACCACTTCATCGACTGGGCATAGGTCAGACGCTCAAAGCCCTTGTGCTCGAACGTCTCGCCGAAGTCGTTGGTGAAGGTATGGACGCCGTCGATGGGCGAGACCGGCTTGCCGTCGCCAAACTCGTTGAAGACGCCGTTCATCAGCGGCTCGATGGCGGCGAAGACGTCTTCCTGCGTGACGAAGCTCATCTCGACGTCGAGCTGATAGAATTCCAGCGAACGGTCGGCGCGCAGGTCTTCGTCGCGGAAGCAGGGCGCGATCTGGAAGTAGCGGTCGAAGCCCGAGACCATCAGCAGTTGCTTGAACTGCTGCGGGGCCTGCGGCAGGGCGTAGAACTTGCCCGGATGCATGCGCGACGGCACCAGGAAGTCGCGCGCGCCTTCCGGCGACGACGCCGTCAGGATCGGAGTCTGATACTCGAGGAAGCCCTGCTCGACCATGCGCTGGCGGATCGAGTGGATGACCTTGGAACGCAGGACGATGTTCTTGTGCAGGGTCTCGCGGCGCAGGTCGAGGAAGCGGTTCTTGAGGCGGATTTCCTCAGGATATTCCGGCTCGCCGAAGACCGGCAGCGGCAACTCGGCGGCTTCCGACAGCACTTCAACGGCCAGGACGCGCACTTCGATCTCGCCGGTGGGCAGGTTGGCGTTGGTGGTTTCGGCCGAGCGGCTGACCACTTCGCCGTCGATCTTGATGACGCTTTCGGCGCGCAGACGCTCGACGGCTTCAAAGCCCGGCGTCTCCGGGTGCAGCACCAGTTGGGTCAGGCCATAGTGGTCGCGCAGGTCGATAAACAGAAGCCCGCCGTGGTCGCGCTTGCGGTGAACCCAGCCCGACAGACGAACATTCGCGCCCGCATCCGTCGAACGGAGGGCGCCGCAGGTATGGGTGCGATAGGCGTGCATGATCGGATATCGTCTGAAAACGGCTGTAGAACAGCGTGAATTAGGAGGGGCGAAAGGCCCATCATCGCCCCGGAAAGTCAAGGCTGGCGGCTAAATCCACAGCGCCGCACGGTTGTCCACCGCCCCAGAGAACCTGCCCACAGCGCATCTGGCGGCCTCTGCTATGGTTCAGGTCATGACCGCCCTCGGGACCGACATCCATCAACTGCGCCTGCCTCTGCGGCAGGAAGCGTCGCAACGCGCGGCGGATTTCGTCGTGTCCGAATCCAATTCGGCGGCCAGCGCGGTGCTGACGATCTGGCCCGAGATGGCCGGTTCCGTCCTGTCGATCTTCGGCCCGCCCGGCAGCGGCAAGAGCCATCTGGCCGCCGCCTGGGTCGAGCGCACCGGCGCGGTGGCCCTGCACGGGGCCGAGGCCGCCCTGGTCGATCCGCTGGAGTTGGAGGGCCAGTTCGTCCTGCTGGACCGCGCCCAGGACGCCGACGACGAGAGCCTGTTCCACCTCATCAACCTGACCCAGTCCGGCGGCGGCGCCCTGTTGCTGGTGTCGCGCGATCCGCCCGCAGCCTGGGCCTGCGACCTGCCCGACCTGCGCTCGCGCCTGAACGCCATCCGCACCGTGGGCGTCGAGGCCCCCGACGACGCTGTGCTGGGCGCCATGCTCAAGCGCGCCTTCGCCACCCGCAACATCACCCCGGGCGAGGAAGTGATCGACTATCTGGCCCGCCGCATCGACCGCTCCGCCGCCGCGGTTGAACGCATCGTCGACCAGTTGGACGCCTATCACCGCCCCGTCACACGGGTTCTGGCCCGTCAGGTTCTCGGCGACAGCGACGAACTGTCTGACTGATCGGGTCAGATCGCGGTTGCAGCCGTCACAGGGCCGCGCGACAACAGTCAAATGACTGAAATCGCGCCGATCGCCGTCGACACCACCGGTGAGGAAGTCCCCTCCTCGCGCGCCCCGCAGCTGGAGCTGTCCGAGGCGCTGATGGGCTCGCCCGATCGCTTCATCAACCGCGAGCTGTCCTGGCTGGCCTTCAACGGGCGCGTGCTCGAAGAAGCCGCCAACGAGGGCCATCCGCTGCTGGAGCGGGTCCGCTTCCTGTCGATCTCCGCCAACAACCTCGATGAGTTCTTCATGACCCGCGTGGCGGGCCTGAAGGGGCAGGTGCGCGAGCGCGTCCGCGTCGTCTCGCCCGACGGTCTGACCCCCGCGGAACAGTTGGAGCAGGTCAACGCCGCCGCCGGCGGCCTGATGGCCGAGCAGCAGAGGCGCTGGCGCGTCCTGCGCAAGGAAATGGCCGCCGCCGGCATCGAGGTGGTCGAAGGCTCCAAGATCACCCGCACCGAGCGCGAGCGGCTGGAGCCCGAGTTCCTGAACCAGTTGTTCGCCGTGCTCACGCCCATGGCCATCGACCCGGCCCACCCCTTCCCCTTCCTGCCCAACCTCGGCTTCTCGCTGGCGCTGAAGCTGCGCCGGAACAGCGATAACCGCATCCTCTACGCCCTGGTGCCGGTCCCGACCCAGGTGCGGCGCTTCTGGGCCCTGGCCACGGACGGACGCTCGGCGCCGGGGCGCAAGCGCTTCGTCTCGCTGGAAAACCTGCTGCTGCTGTTCATCGACCACCTGTTTCCGGGATGCGAAATCCTGGAAAAAGGCCTGTTCCGCCTGATCCGCGACTCGGACATCGAGATCGAGGAAGAGGCCGAAGACCTGGTCATGGAGTTCGAGGAGGCGCTGAAACAGCGCCGCATGGGCTCGGTCGTCCGCATCAAGATCCAGGCCTCCATGCCCGAGGATCTGCGCAACTTCATCATCGCCGAACTGCACGCCCAGCCGCAGGACGTGGTTCTGGTCGAGGGCATGCTGGGGCTGGCGCAACTGGCCGAACTGATCCCCGGCGGCCACCCTGACCTGAAGTTCAAGGGCTATGAGCCGCGCTACCCCGAGCGGGTGCGCGACAACGGCGGCGACATCTTCGCCGCGGTCCGCGAAAAGGACATGCTGATCCACCACCCATTCGAGAGCTTCGACGTGGTGGTTCAGTTCCTGCGGCAGGCGGCGCGCGACCCCAACGTCATCGCCATCAAACAGACCCTCTATCGCACCTCCAAGGACAGCCCCATCGTCGCCGCCCTGATCGAGGCGGCCGAGAACGGCAAGAACGTCACCGCCCTGATCGAGCTCAAGGCGCGCTTTGACGAAGAGGCCAACCTGCGCTGGGCGCGGCAGATGGAACGGGCCGGCGTCCACGTCGTCTTCGGCTTTGTGGAATACAAGACCCACGCCAAGCTGAGCGTGGTGGTGCGGCGCGAGGGCGAGGCCCTGCGGACCTACTGCCATTTCGGCACCGGCAACTATCACCCGACCACGGCCAAGATCTACACCGACCTCAGCCTGTTCACCTGCGAGCCGGTGCTGGGCCGCGACGCCACGCGGGTGTTCAACTACATCACCGGCTACGCCGCACCGGACGAGCTGGAGGCCCTGGTCGTCTCGCCGCTGAACATGAAGACCAGCCTGCTCGAAATGATCGGCAAGGAGATGTCGGCCGCCGCCAAGGGCAAGCCCGCCGCCATCTGGGCCAAGATGAACGCCCTGGTCGATCCCGAGATCATCGACGCCCTCTATCGCGCCAGTCAGTGGGGGGTGCGGATCGAACTGATCATTCGCGGCATCTGCTGTCTGCGTCCGGGCGTGCCGGGTCTGTCTGAGAACATTCGGGTCAAGTCGATCGTCGGCCGCTTCCTGGAGCACAGCCGGATCGTCGCCTTCGCCAACGGCCACGACCTGCCCAGCAACAAGGCCAAGCTCTACATCTCGTCCGCCGACTGGATGCCGCGCAACCTGGATCGCCGCGTCGAGCTGATGACGCCCATCCTGAACGCCACCGTCCACGATCAGGTGCTGGATCAGATCATGGTCGCCAACCTGAAGGACGACGCCCAGAGCTGGACCCTGGCCGCGGACGGAACCTATCGCCGCGTCACGCCCTCCGGTTCGGACCGTCCCTTCTCGGCGCACAAGTATTTCATGACCAACCCCAGCCTGTCGGGCCGCGGGCGCAAGGTGAAGACCCTGCCCGGCGCCCTGTCCTATTCGGGACTCAAGCCGCGGAAGCGCCGCTGATGGGCGTCGAGGCCGAATACCCGTCGCGTCAGATCGCGGTCATCGACATCGGCTCCAACTCGGTGCGCCTGGTCCTCTACCGGCTGGAAGGCCGCGCGGTCTGGACCATGTTCAACGAGAAGGTCCTGGCCGGTCTGGGGCGGGATCTGGCGGCGACCAAACGCCTGTCCGTGCCGGGCGTCGTCTCGGCCATGACGGCCCTGCGCCGCTTCGCCGCCCTGATCGAGGGCGTTCAGCCGGATCAGACCATCGTCGCCGCCACCGCCGCCGTGCGCGAGGCCGAAGACGGGGTCGAGTTCTGCGCCCGCGTGGCCGCCGAAACGGGCTTGCAGGTCCGCGTGCTCAGCGGCGAGGAAGAAGCCCGCTATTCCGCGCTCGGCGTCCTGGCCGGCGCGCCGGGATCGCAGGGCGTGGCCGCCGACATGGGCGGCGCCAGCCTGGAACTGACCCGCATCGGCGACGGCGGTCGCCACCGTCCGCTGGACAAGGGCGTGACCCTGCCGCTCGGCCCCTTCGCCCTGACCGATCCCAAGGGATTCGACATCGACCGGCTGCGCGCCCGGATCGCCAAACGTCTGGCCCCCGTGGCCGCCCCCTTCGCCAGCGAGGCCCTGCACGCGGTCGGCGGGGCGTGGCGCAGCCTGGCCCAGATGCACATGGCCATGACCGACCATCCGCTGCGGATCGTCCACGAATACGCCATGACCGCCGCCGACGCCCGCGATCTGGCCCGCCTGGTGGCGCGTCAGTCCAAGGGCGCGCTGGAAAAGCTGCCGGGCGTGTCAAAGCGCCGGGCCGAGACCCTGCCCTACGCCGCCTTGGTGCTGGATGGCCTGATTGAGGCCCTGGGCCTGAAGTCGATCACCTTCTCCGCCTGGGGCGTACGCGAGGGCCTGCTTTACGCCGGCCTGTCGCCCGAAATGGCGGCGGTCGATCCCCTGCTGGCCGGTTGTTCGGCCTGGGGCGGCCGTCAGGGCGTCGACCCGGCTCTGCCCCGTGCTCTGGACGGCTGGCTGCAGCCCGTCGTCTCAGCCATGCCGGAGGCCTTCGGCGAGGAACGCGACGCGGTCCTGACCTCTTCGGTCTGTCGTCTCGCGGACCTCGGCGCGCGCCTGCATCCTGACCACCGGGTCGATCTGGTCTTCGATCAGGTCCTGCGCTCACCCATTCCAGGCCAGACCCACGCCGAACGCGCCTTTCTGGCCGTGGCCATGAACGCCCGCTATGGCGGCGAGGCCAAGACGCCCGCTCCCGGCGCTGTGGACCGCCTGCTGTCTGCCCCGGGCCAGAAGCGCGCCCGCGCCCTTGGCCTGGCCATGCGGCTGGCCTGCGACCTGTCGGGCCGCTCGCCGCAACTGTTGGCCAACGCCGCCGCCACGGTCGAAAAGGGCGCCCTGCGGATCACCGCCGCCGAGGGCTACGCCGACATGCTGCTGGGCGAACAAACCCGCCGCCGCGCCAAGGCCCTGGCCGAGGCCATGAACCTGACGCTGAAAATCTAGGGAACGACCATGCCAGTCACCGGAATCGGCGGCTTCTTCTTCCGCGCCAAGGACACCAAGGCCCTGGCCGACTGGTATCTGACCCACCTCGGCGTCGGCGCGCCGGAAAACGTCTGGATATGGAACCAGCAGGCAGGGCCGACGGTCTTCGCCCCGTTCAAGGAAGACAGCGACTATTTCGCCGCCGATCACCGCTGGATGCTGAACCTGCGGGTCGAGGGTCTGGACGACCTGATCGCCTCCCTGACCGCCGCGGGGATCGCGGTCATCACCAAGCCGGAATGGGACGCTGCCCCCGAGATCGGACGCTTCGCGCGCATCCATGACCCCGAGGGCAATCCGATCGAGTTGTGGGAGCCGGCGTCGCCGCCGGCTTGATCCCGACTAACCTTCGATCTCGACGACTTCGACCCGCGAGCCGTTCAGCACCAGAGCAATCTCGCCGCGCTTCAGCTTCAGCGCGTCGTCGCCGAACAGCTGGCGACGCCAGCCCTTCATGGCTTCGACGTCAGCGTTGTCGTCGTTGGCGATCTTTTCCAGATCGGCGACGTTGGCGATCAGCTTGGTGGCCACGCCGGCGTTGTCGCTCTTGGCCTTCAGCAGCACCTTCAGCAGTTCCACCACCGAGGGCGGCGCCGGCTGGCTGTGGGCCGGACGTTCCAGCTTGGGCGCATGGGCTTCCGGGTCGGCCAGGACGCGCTTCAGTTCCGCGGCCAGTTCCAGACCCAGGCGCGAACCGCCAAAGCCCTTGGGCACGGAACGCAGGCGGTTGAAGGCCTCGGGATCGGTCGGGGCCTGGGTCGCGATCTCATCGATGCCTTCATCCTTCAGGATGCGGCCGCGCGGCTGGTCGCGTTCCTGCGCGGCGCGCTCACGCCAGACGGCGGTGGCGACGAAGGCGGCCAGATATTTGGCGCTGAACTTCTTGGGCTTCAGACGCTTCCACGCATTCTCCGGCGTGGTGTCATAGAGAGCCGGATCGGTCAGGGCGCCCATTTCGGACATGACCCAGTCCAGACGGCCTTCTTTTTCCAGGCGGTCGCGCAGCTTGGGATAGAGGGCGGCCAGGTGGGTCACATCGCCCAGGGCATAGACCAGTTGCGCCTCCGACAGCGGACGGCGCGCCCAGTCGGTGAAGCGGCTGCCCTTGTCCAGTTCCTGGCGCAGCATCTGGCGGACCAGCTGTTCATAGCTGACTTGATCGCCGAAGCCGGCGGCCATGGCGGCGACCTGGGTGTCGAACATCGGCTTGGGCATGGCGCCCAGGCGGTTGAAGATTTCGACATCCTGACGGGCGGCGTGGAAGACCTTGATGATCGATTCGTCGCGCAGCAGCGCGAGGAAGGGCTCCAGGTCCAGTTCCTCGGCCAGCGGGTCGATGATCGCGGCGTCGGTGGGCGAAGCCGCCTGGATCAGGCACAGCTTGGGCCAGTAGGTCGTCTCGCGCATGAACTCGGTGTCGACCGTGATAAACGGGGCCTTGGCCAGCCGTTCACAGAACTCGATTAGCGCGTCATTGGTGGTGATTGGCGTCATTCCGATGCTATAGCCCCGCGCGACGCCGTTGTGGCAAGAGCGCCGCGACAGATTTTCGCCCCCGATTTCGAGCCGTGACCGATGAGCGACACCCCAGAAGCCCCGAATTCCGGCCTCACCTACGCCGATGCGGGCGTGGACATCGACGCCGGAGAAATGTTGGTCGACGCGATCAAGCCCCTCGCCAAGTCGACTCGCCGCCCCGGCGCCGAGGCTTCGCTGGGCGGATTCGGCGCCCTGTTCGACCTGAAGGCCGCCGGTTTTGAAGACCCGCTGATCGTCACCACCACGGACGGCGTCGGCACCAAGCTGAAGATCGCCATCGAGACCGGCCGTCATGACGGCGTGGGCGTCGATCTGGTCGCCATGTGCGTCAACGACCTCTTGGCGCAAGGCGCCGAGCCGCTGATGTTCCTGGACTACTACGCCACGGGCAAGCTGGACGTGGACGCCGCGCGCCGCGTCGTCGCCGGCATCGCCGAGGGCTGCCGTCAGTCGGGCAGCGCCCTGGTGGGCGGCGAGACGGCCGAAATGCCCGGCATGTATTCGGGCGGCGACTATGATCTGGCCGGCTTCTCGGTCGGCGCGGTCGAGCGCGGTCAGGTCCTGCCCTATCTGGACCAGCAGAAGGCCGGCGACATCATCATCGGCCTGGCCTCGTCGGGTCCGCACTCGAACGGCTATTCGCTGATCCGCAAGGTGGTCGAGAAGTCCGGCCTGGCCTGGGGCGACGACGCCCCCTTCGCCAAGGACCGCACCCTGGCCCAGGCCCTGATGGAGCCGACCCGCATCTATGTGAAGCCGGTCCTGCCGCTGATGAAGGCCGGCCTGATCAAGGGCGCGGCCCACATCACGGGCGGCGGCCTGATCGAAAACCCGCCGCGCTGCATCGCCGAGGGCCTTCAGGCCGCGTTCGACTGGAACGCCTGGGCCCTGCCCCCGGTGTTCCAATGGCTGGGTCAGGTGGGCGGCATCTCCGACCACGAACTGCGCCGCACCTTCAACTGCGGCGTCGGCTTCATGCTGATCGTCTCGCCGGAAAACGCCGAGCCGGTTCTGGCCGCCCTGCTGAACGCCGGCGAAGAAGCCTTCATCTGCGGACAACTGGAAGCCGCCTGAACTTCCAACGCCGAAATGACAAAGGCCCCGGTCGCGAGACCGGGGCCTTTTTCTTTGGCGCTGAGCCTGGGCCCAGATCAACGAACCCCGCCGTTCTGGGTCTCGTCGTAGAACCTGGCCAGATCGACGTGCAGTTCCTCCAGCGCCTTGCGGCTCGTGTACATCATGTGTCCGCCCTCATAGTAGGTGAACTCCAGGTTCTGGCGCAGCCTGGGCTCCAGCATCATCTGGGCCAGGTCGTACTCGGTCGAGAAGAAGGGCGTGGCGGCGTCGTAGTAGCCGTTCAGCGACAGCACCTTCAGATGTGGGTTACGCCGCATAGTCGTGGCCAGATCGACCGCCGTGTTCGGCGTGGTCTGCATCCCGCCGACCGGCGGCCGGTGGCTCCAGTTCCAGTTGAAGCCCGGCAGGCCGCGCGCCGACTGGCGATAGTCCATGTCGGTCCGGTAGTTCAGCGTATTGGCGATGTAGTCGTTGAAGATGCCGAAATAGGCGCCGGTGACGGCGCTGCTCGACGGGTCTTCTTCCG
The DNA here is from genome assembly GCA_029203145.1 of Candidatus Brevundimonas phytovorans. Taxonomy (NCBI): domain Bacteria; kingdom Pseudomonadati; phylum Pseudomonadota; class Alphaproteobacteria; order Caulobacterales; family Caulobacteraceae; genus Brevundimonas; species Candidatus Brevundimonas phytovorans. The sequence continues at coordinate 1,149,535 of CP119309.1, read as the reverse complement.
GCTCGCCGCCCACGGCGTCGGCGTCCATGCCCAGATAGCGGGTGTCCAGACGGCCGATGGTCTCGCGCCGATCCCGCAGCAGCTCCTTGCGGAACGGCGACAGCTCGACCCGCAGGTTGGCGTTGTCGATGAAGGTGGGCGAAACGCCGATCAGTTCGCTCATCTGCTGGGCGATCTGGGCCCGCTCGGCGTCCGAGATCATGTGCCCCTTGGCCAGGGCCGCCGCATAGGGCCCCATGGCGAAGTCGCGCGCACGCTGGACGTGGGCCTCGACCGTCGCGGGGCGGTTCGGCACCTTGTTGTGATACCAGGCCGTCGCCGCATAGGTCGGCAGCAGGGTGATGAAGTTCTGCGCATAGCCCGGCTGGCGCACGCCGTAGTTCATGATCGACGACAGCAGGATGACGCCATTCAGCGACATCCCCCGGCTTTCCAGCTGATGCGCCACCGCCCCGGTGCGCAGGGTGCCGTAGCTTTCGCCCAGCACGTACTTGGGGCTGGACCAGCGGTTGAACTTGGAGGTGTAGCGCATGATGGCGCGGGTGAAGGCGTCCGCGTCCTGATCCACGCCCCAGAAGGCCGAACCCGGCGTCTCGGCCAGGGGGCGCGAATAGCCGGCCCCGACCATGTCGATGAAGACCAGGTCGCTCTTGTCCAGCAGGGTCATGTCATTGGGACCGACGTTGAAGGGCGCCGGGCGCTCGACCACCGGATCATCGGTCAACACGCGCACGGGGCCGAATGCGCCCATGTGCAGCCACACCGTCGGCGAGCCCGGCCCGCCGTTGTAGAGGTATGTCACCGGACGGCGCCCGACCGGCTGCCCGTCCAGGGTGTAGGCGACATAGAACAGGCTGGCCGTCGGCATCCCGGCGTCGTCGCGGATCGTCAGGGTGCCGGCTGTGGCCTTGTAGCGCATGGTGCGGCCGTGGGCGGTGATCGAATGGCTGGTCGTCACCTCCTTCTCTTCCGGCGTGGCGCGGGCCCAGTTGCGCTCGACCTGCTCGGCGTTGGCGTTGCGCAGACGGTCGGCGGCCGAGCGGACCGGGCCGGAGCCGCCCCCGGACGCGTCCTGCGCCATGACGGTCATGGGCGCGGCCAGCATGGCCGCCGCGCAGGCGACGGTAAGCAGATGACGCATTGTGAAACTCCCCCTCACGCGCCGGACACCCCGGCGCCGGGACGCTAGCGCCAAGCTGGGCACTCCGGCAACGGACTTTGTACCGTCCCGAATAACGACATGGGCTTGCCAAGCAGCGGCTGCGGCCGCATCCCTCGCGCGTCCTCCCCGATCCGACGACCGAGCCGCGCCATGCCGACTGAAACCGCCCAGCCCCCGATCCCGAGGCCCAAGACGCGCGTGGCCGTGCTGATCTCCGGCTCCGGCACCAACATGGCCTCGCTCATCGCTGCGGGTCAGGCGGCTGACGCGCCGTATGAGGTCGTGGTCGTCATTTCCAACATCGCCGACGTAGCCGGTCTGGATAAGGCGCGCGCCGCCGGGGTCGAGACCCTGACGGTCGAGCACAAGCCGTTCGGCAAGGACCGTGAGGCGCATGAGCGCGCCATCGACGCCCTGCTGGTGGAACGCGAGGTCGAGGTCATCGCCCTGGCCGGCTACATGCGCCTGCTGACGCCCTGGCTGGTGCAGAAATGGGCGGGGCGGATGCTGAACATCCACCCGTCGCTGTTGCCCCTCTATCCGGGCCTCAACACCCACGCCCGCGCCATCGCGGCCGGCGACGCCGAGGCGGGCTGCACCGTCCATGTGGTCACCGAGGGCGTCGATGAAGGCCCCGTCCTGGGCCAGGCGCGCGTGCCGATCCTGCCCGGCGACACGGCCGACACCCTGGCCGAACGGGTCAAGGAAGCGGAACACACCCTCTATCCACGGACGCTGGCGGCCTTCGTCACGCGCCAGAGGCAGGCCTAACCTTAACGATTTTTAATGCGACAGGCGGTCGCAGGGGGGAGCAGGTTCCCGGCCAAGATCGGCCCGGCCCTGTCGGAGACCGCTCGCTGTTTCCACATGGGAAGACCCGATGTCCAAGACCCGCCTGATGGGCGCCGCCGGCCTGGCGCTCGCCTTCGCGCTCTCCGCCCAAGCCGCCTCGGCCCAGAACGCCCACGCCGGCCACGCCGCCGCTGCCGACGCCCCTCAGATCCACCCCTGGGGCTTTGACCTCGGCGGTCGCGACCTGGCGGTGAAGCCCGGCGACGACTTCAACGAATACGCCAACGGAACCTACCTGCGGAACACCGAAATTCCCTCGGACAAGGCCCGTTTCGGCCCGTTCGACGTCCTGTACGAAAACGCCCAGGGCCAGCTGAAATCGATCATCGAGGCCAGCGCCGCCAACCCCACCAACGCCAACGCCCAAAAGGTCGGCGCCCTCTACGCCAGCTTCATGGACGAAGCCCGCGTCAACCAGTTGGGCGCCCAACCCCTGGCCGCTGACCTGGCTGCCGTCCGCGCCGTCGCGGACCACAGCGGCATGGCCCGCCTGATGGGCGAGAGCCACGCCGGCTTCGGCGGCTCCCTGTTCGGCGTCGATGTGTTCGAGGACCTGCAGAACCCTAACCTCAACTCGGCCTACATGGGCCAGGGCGGCCTCGGCCTGCCCGACCGCGACTACTACCTGAAGGCCGACTTCGCGCCTCAGCGTGAAGCCTATGTCGCCTACATCACCCGCGCCCTGACCGCCGCCGGTTGGGACAACCCGGCGCAGGCCGCCGCCGACATCCTCGCCTTCGAGACCAAGGTCGCCGAGAAGCACTGGACCACGGTCGAGCGTCGCCAGATCGACAAGATCTACAACCCGGCCCCCACCGCAGACCTGGCCAAGCTGGCCCCCGGCTTTGACTGGACCGCCTTCCTGCAAGGCGCCCAGATCTCCAACGTGCCGACCATCGTCCTGATGGAAAACACCGCCATCCCCGGCATCGCCCAGGTCTTCGCCGACACCTCGCTGGACACGCTGAAGGCGTGGGAAGCCTTCCAGATCGTCGATCAGGCCGGGCCCTATCTGTCCGACGCCTTTGTCGACTCGCGCTTCGAGTTCCGCGGCAAGACCCTGCGCGGTCAGCCCGAAAACCGTCCGCGCTGGAACCGCGGCGTGGCCCTGGTCGACGGCCAGCTGGGCGAGGTTCTGGGCCAGGAATACGTTCGCCTGCACTTCCCCGCCTCGTCCAAGACCCAGATGGAGGCCCTGGTCGCCAACCTCAGCGCCGCCATGACCGAGCGCCTGAAGAAGCTGGACTGGATGAGCGAGCCGACGCGCGAGCAGGCCCTGCTCAAGATGTCGAAGTTCGGCGTCAAGATCGGCTATCCCGAGAAATGGCGCAGCTATGACGGCCTGGAGCTGTCCGCCGGCGACCTCTACGGCAACGTCGAGCGCGCCTCGGCCTTCGACTGGGCCTGGAAGCGCGGCAAGATCGGCCAGCCGGTCGATCCGCTGGAATGGGGCATGACGCCCCAGACGGTGAACGCCTACTACAACCCGCCGCGCAACGAGATCGTCTTCCCCGCCGCCATCCTGCAACCGCCCTTCTTCGACCCGCACGCCGATCCGGCGGTCAACTATGGCGGCATCGGCGCCGTCATCGGCCACGAGATCACCCACGGCTTCGACGATCAGGGCCGCAAGTCGGACGCCGACGGCGTCCTGCGCGACTGGTGGACGCCCGAGGACGCTGCGCGCTTCGACGCCCGCGCCAAGGTCCTGGGCGCCATCTACGATGCTCAGGAGCCGATTGCGGGCACGCCCATCAACGGCGACCTGACCATGGGCGAGAACATCGCCGACCTCGGCGGTCTGCTGATGGCCCTGGACGCCTATCACCGCAGCCTGAACGGCCAGCCGGCGCCCGTCATCGACGGCCTGACCGGCGACCAGCGCGTCTTCCTCGGCTGGGCTCAGGTCTGGCGCGAGAAATCGCGCGAGGCCGCGCTTAAGGAGCAACTGACGACCGACCCGCACTCGCCGGGCGCCGCCCGCGCCTCGACCCCGCCGCGCAACATCGACGCCTGGTACGCCGCCTTCGGCGTCACGCCCGATCAGGCGCAGTACATCGCCCCGGAAAGCCGCGCCCGCATCTGGTAAACGGCGCGTCCGACAGCGGACACGAAAACGGCGTCAGCTTCGCAGCTGACGCCGTTCTTGTATCCGGGCCAGGCCCGATGAAATCAGTGCGACTTGGGCGTGGTCACAGCCCCCGCCACCGCGCCGATGGCCGCGCCGGCGACGGTCGCGCCCGTATTGCCGCCGATCGCCTGACCGGCCACCGCGCCGCCCAGGGCGCCCGAGGCGGCGCGTTGTTCCGTGGTCGTACCGCAAGCCGCCAACAGGCCGACGACGCCGATAACCGGAGCCAGTTTGAGGATCGTCTTCATGGGCGGTCTTCCTTGATGGCTGAACAGGTAACAGGACCGTGAAAACGAAACGGCCCGCCTCCGGTTCCGGAGGCGGGCCGAATTGTCGCGACTAAGCCGCGTCGGATCGGGAGTTCCCGAAGGGCCGACGATCGCGGCCCCTCAAAAGCTCCTTAGCCAACGATGTCGGCGTCGGTGAAGAACTGAGCGATTTCGATGCCGGCGTTTTCCAGCGAGTCCGAACCGTGGACCGAGTTCTCGCCGATCGACAGGGCGAACAGCTTGCGGATCGTGCCTTCGGCGGCGTCGTTCGGGTTGGTGGCGCCCATGACTTCGCGGTACTTGGCGACAGCGCCTTCGGCTTCCAGCACCTGCACGACGACGGGCTCAGCGATCATCTGGCCAACCAGTTCGCCGTAGAAGGGACGCTCGGCGTGCACTTCGTAGAACTTCTTGGCTTGGGCTTCGGTCAGCTTGATGCGGCGCTGGGCGACGATGCGCAGGCCTGCGCCTTCGATGACGGCGTTGATCGCGCCGGTCAGGTTGCGGCGCGTGGCGTCGGGTTTGATGATCGAGAAAGTGCGTTCGGTCATGGGAAGACTCTTTGCGGTTTGGTAGTTTGAGGGTCGCGGGCTTATAGCGGCGCCCTCCCCGCTTTCCAACCGCCACCTCAACGTCAGTCGTTTTCCATGCTCCAGATCACCAACCTGACGTTCAACGCCTGGGGCCGCCAGTTCCTCGACGACGCCTCTGTCAGCCTGCCGCCCGGCGCCAAGGTCGGCCTGGTGGGCCGCAACGGCATTGGCAAGTCGACGCTGTTCAAGCTGATTCTGGGGGAGCTGGCCGCCAACGGCGACGAGGTCAGCCTGCCCAAGACCGCCCGCGTCGGCTCGGTGGATCAGGAACACCCGGCCACCCCCGACAGCGTGCTGGACACCATTCTGGAAGCGGACGAAGAACGCCACACCCTGCTGACCCGGCTGGAAACGGCCGAGCCTGAGGAGATGGGCGAGATCTGGGCGCGCCTGATCGACATCGACGCCGATTCAGCCCCCGCCCGCGCCGGTGAGATCCTGGCCGGTCTGGGCTTCAGCCAGGCCGACCAGCAACGCCCCATGTCCGAGTTCTCGGGCGGCTGGCGCATGCGCGTGGCCCTGGCGGCGGCCTTGTTCTCCGAACCGGACATGCTACTGCTCGACGAACCGACCAACTACCTCGATCTGGAAGGCGCCCTGTGGCTGGAAAGCCGCCTGCAGAAGTATCCGCACACGGCCCTGATCATCAGCCACGACCGCGAACTGCTGAACAACTCCTGCACCCACATCCTGCACCTGGCGAACCGTAAGCTCGAACTCTACACCGGCGGCTACGACATGTTCGAGAAGGCGCGCGCCGAGAAGGCCCGTCTGCAACTGTCGGCCAAGGCCAAGCAGGACGCCGAGCGCGCCCACCTGCAAGCCTTCGTGGACCGCTTCAAGGCCAAGGCCTCCAAGGCCGCCCAGGCCCAGTCACGGATGAAGCGCCTGGCCAAGATGGAGCCGGTCTCGACCACCATCGAGGAACGCGTCGCCCCCTTCACCCTGCCGTCGCCGCCGCGCCCCCTGGCGCCGCCGCTGATCCGTCTGGAACGCGCCAATGTCGGCTATGAGACCGGCAAGCCCATCCTGCGCAATCTGTACCTGCGCATGGACCTGGACGACCGCATCGGTCTGCTGGGCGTCAACGGCGCGGGCAAGTCGACCTTCGCCAAGATGATCGCCGGCGCCCTGACCGTGTCCGACGGCGAACTGCATCGCGACCGGAAGATGCGCGTGGGCTGGTTCCACCAGCATCAGATCGAGGCCATGGACCCGACCGACACCCCGCTGGAGATCATCCGCCGGGCGATGCCGGAGGCCAGCGAAAGCAGCCGCCGCTCCAAGCTGGCCCAGTTCGGTCTGGGCTTCGAGAAGCAGGAAACCACGGTCGAGAGCCTGTCGGGCGGCGAGCGCGCCCGTCTGCTGCTGAACATGGTGGCGATGGATGCGCCCCACGTCCTGATCCTCGACGAACCGACCAACCACCTGGACATCGACAGCCGCCGCGCCCTGCTGGACGCGCTGAACGAGTATAACGGCGCCGTCATCCTGATCACTCACGACCGCTCGCTGATGGAGATGGTCGCAGACCGCCTGTGGCTGGCCGCCGACGGCACGGTGAAGCCCTATGACGGCGACATGGACGACTATCAGAAGTTCGTCCTCGACCGCGCCAAGGCCGCAGCCGTCAAACCAACCCAGATCAAGGACGAGGCCGTCGCCGCCGCCCCCTCGCAGAGCGGAAAGAAGAAAAACGACAAGAAATCAGGACCGTCGCCCTCGACCCTGCGTCATGCGGTGAAGAAAGCCGAAGAACGCATGGCCGCCCTGGCCGCCGAGGTCGGCCGCATCGACGACGACCTGGCCAACGCCGCTGTGTCGAACCCGAAGGCGCTGGAAGGCTTGACGCGCGCCCGCGCCAAGACCCAGTCCGATCTGGAGGCCGCCGAGGCCGCCTGGATGGAGGCCGAAGAAGCTCTGGCCGCCGTGTCCTGATGAGCAAGCCGATCCAGTTCACCAAGGAGGAGCGCACCGCCATCGGCGGCCGCATCCGCGACTTCTTCTGCAAGGAGCTGGATCAGGACATCAGCCAGCTTCAGGCCGAGATGGTGCTGGAATTCTTCGGCGGTCAGATCGGCGGCTGGTTCTACAATCGAGGCTTGGCCGACGCCCAGGCCGTAGTCACGGCCAAGGCCGAGGACATCGCCGACGCCATCTACGCTCTGGAACGCGAAAGCGGGACGGGCCGCTAGACCCGCCCCGCTTGGCGTCATTCAGACTTGTAAGCGGATCAGCCGCAGTCGACCTTTTCGATGATGCCGGTCTTGTCGTTGAAGCGGATATTGGTCCGCTCCGCCTGGTAATCCATCGTCGCCGGGCAGGTCGTGCAGATGATGCGGACATTGGCGTTGGAAGCAAAATCCACCGCCCCGACATGGCTGCCGATCAGCGACTGGCCCGCCGCCGGATCGCAACGCTGGGCCTGATCGACCGGCTCAGCCGTCGTGACCGGGGCGCAGGCCCCGAGGGCGACCAAAGCCGCCCCCAGGATTGGCAAGGCCCTTATCCGCACGAAACGCGCGTCACGACATTGGTGGTGTCGTCATAGGTGAAGGTCACGCGGTTATCGCGATAGTCCATGGTGGCGGCGCAGCTGCTGCACAGGACACGGAAGATGCGGCCGGCGGGCGCGGTCGGAATGGCAGAGCGGTTACGCCCCACATACTCCTGATAGTCGCCGGCCTTGCACATCACCGGCGTCGGCTCGCCGCCCGGCGCGGTCATGCCCGGCGCGCAGGCGGACAGCGCCACAGCGCCCGCAAAGGCCGTCAGCATCAGAATCGTCTTCATGGCGTCTCTCCTGTTCGACCTAGCCGCAGCTCACGCGCTCGACGATGCCGGTTTGCTGATTGTAGAATATATTCAATCGGTAAGGCGAATAGTCTTCAGTGACGGGACAGGTGGTGCAGACCACCCTGCGGTTCACCACATCCACCGGAACGGGTATCTCGGTGCGTGGTTTCCCGACCAGCCATTGCAGATCTCCCGCCTTGCACATATCGGCCTCGCCTTGCGGCATGCGCGTGCCGACCGGCTGGCTCTGCCGGGCCTGCTCGACCATGCTGGGTGCGGAGGCGCGCGTCGTGGGCGACGAGGATGAGCAGCCGGCGACCGCCAGCAGCCCCAAGGCGGCAAGAGAGACGATCAGGCCGCCTTTTCCCAGCGCCCCTCGTCCGTCTGCTTCCAATAGGCCAGATTGGCGCCGACCGCCTTCAGCGTGCGCCAGCGTTCGCGCGCCTGCTGCAACGCCTGTTCGTTTCGACCGTCGAAAATGATGAAGCACCGCTCGTACCCTTCCGTGGCCCCCAGCTCTGACTCATCCACGATGAACAGCGCCTGAGCACCATTCAGGTTCTCGCCCGATTCGGACAGAAGGATGGGCTGGCGAACGGCGTGCGCCTCTGAGGCCAGGCCATGCGGCAGGAAGCTGTCGGCGCGCCAGGTCCACAGGTGCTCGTCGATGTCGTCGAGGCGATGCGCAACCGCCCCGCGCACAAGGGCGCGCCAGCCCCGCTGGAGGGTCTTCTCCAGCAGGCCCGGCAGCACCTGATCCAGCGTCGAGCGCTCCAGGTGGTAGAACCAGATTTCCGGCTTTGCGTCAGACACCCGGCCCTACCCTCTGAAAACGTCGGATCAGGCTTCGTATTTGTCAGCGACCATGCGGTCCAGCAGACGCACGCCATAGCCCACGGCGCCGTCCGGCACGGTCGGGTTGCGGCTGTCCTTGACCCAGGCGGTCGAGGCGATGTCGATGTGCGCCCACGGCACGCCGTTGGTGAAGCGTTGCAGGAACAGGGCGGCGGTGATCGAGCCCCCGGCGCGGCCGTTGCCGGTGTTCTTCACATCGGCGATCGGGCTGTCGATGTGACGCTCGTAGGCCGCCGGGATCGGCAGGCGCCAGACGTTCTCGCCGACCTTGGGACCGGCGGCCAGGATGCCGTTGGCCAGGTCGTCGTTGTTCGAGAAGACGCCGGCGTATTCCAGACCCAGCGAGATGATGATGGCGCCCGTCAGGGTGGCCAGGTCGATCATGAATTTCGGCTTGAAGCGCTCCTGCGTGTACCAGAGCGCATCGGCCAGAACGAGGCGGCCTTCGGCGTCGGTGTTCAGGACTTCAACCGTCTGGCCCGACATGGACACGACCACGTCGCCCGGACGCTGGGCCTTGCCGTCAGGCATGTTCTCGACCAGGCCGAGGACGCCGACCACATTGACCTTGGCCTTGCGGCCCGCCAGGGCGTGCATCAGGCCGGCCACAGCGGCGGCGCCGCCCATGTCCCACTTCATCTCTTCCATGCCGTCGGCCGGCTTCAGGCTGATGCCGCCGGTGTCGAAGCAGACGCCCTTGCCGACGAAGGCGATGGGGGCCTCGCCCGCCTTGCCGCCGTTCCACTGGATAACGGCCAGCTGGCTTTCACGCTCCGAGCCCAAGCCGACGCCCAGCAGGGTGTGCATGCCCAGCTTTTCCATCTCGGCTTCGCCCAGAATCTCGACCGTGGCGCCCAGGGCTTCCAGCTCTTTCACGCGGCGCGCGAACTCGGCCGGGTAGAGGACGTTGGCCGGCTCCGAGACCAGATCGCGCGAGAACAGGACGGCGTCGGCCACGGCCGACAGCGGCTGGAAGGCGGCCTCGGCGGCGGCGGCGTCCGCGGTGACGACGCGCACGGTCGTCACCGACGGAATCTTGTCGGCCTTCTGCTTGGTCAGATATTTGGCGAAGCGATAGGCGGCCAGACGCACGGCGAAGCCGACGCGGGCGGCCTGTTCCGCCGACAGGTGGGCGGCGTCGATGGTCAGGACTTCCGCGCCTGACAGCTTGGCGGCGTGATAGGCGGCGGCCGCAGCGGTCTCGACCGCCAGATCGTCAAACTTGTCCGCCGCACCTGCGCCGACCAGCAGCACCGCGTTGGCGTCGACGCCGGCCGGGGCCGCCACGGTCAGGTGGCTGTTGGGGGCGCCGGTGAAGCGGCTGTTGCCCATCGCCTTGCTGAGAGCGCCCGAGGCGGCGGCGTCCAGGGCCGAGCCCGTGCCAGCCAGCACCCGGCCGTCATGGACCAGGACGGCAAGGATTTGAGCGGCGCTGGGGGAAGCGACGAACTCGATTTTCATGAAACCTACTCCAGGCCGAGGTTCTATGCCCCGGTCGTGCTTGAATCAGACATGGGCGCACCGGCTGTTTCGCCGTTGCGCTCGGATGTGTATTACATGGCCCGCATCGCTCGCGGCTGCAACTCGCTCGCCCCCAAAACCCTTTCTTTCCAGACCATGACGCTGATTCAGGGCTATCTTTTCCGCCAGATCGGTCTGCCCGTCGTGGCGGCGTGCGCGGCGCTGGCCGGAATCGGCCTGTTGAGCCAGAGCCTCGATCAGCTCGAGGTCATCGTCGAGCGCGGCCAGAGCATCTGGGTCATGGCCAAGCTGACCCTGCTGACCCTGCCCCAGTTAATCGCCGTCATCCTGCCCATCGGCCTGTTCGTCGGCGCCCTGATCGCCCTGACACGGCTGCAACGCGAGCAGGAACTGACCGCCGCCTATGCGGCGGGCGTCAGCCGCTGGTCGCTGATCCGGCCCGCGGTCCAGATCGCGGTCATCGTGGCCGTGGTCGCCCTTCTCTCCAACGTCTTCGTCCAACCCTGGGCCCAGCGCGAGGCGCGGCGTCAGGCCTTCGCCATCCGCACCGATCTCGCCGCCCTGCTGGTCGAGGAAGGCCGCTTCGTTCAGGGCCCTGGCGGCCTGACCGTCTATGTGCAGCAGATCGAGCAGAACGGCCTGCTGAAGAACCTGTTCGTCTATCTCGACAACGGCAAGACGGTGACGACCTGGGACGCCGAAACCGCCCGCTTCGGCCGCATCGACGGGGTCCCGATCCTGACCATGCAGAACGGCTCTATGCAGCGCTATTCGTCGCGCGACGTGCTGAACCAGCTGTCGTTCGACCAGCAGGTCTTCGACCTGTCGCCCTACACCAAGACGACCGAGCGCATCCGCTTCAAGCCGTCCGATCTGTGGCTGACGGAACTGTTCGATCCCACGCCTGCTCTGCTGGAAAGCGCCGGCACGCGCGGCGAACTGATGGCCGAGGCGCATTCGCGCCTGGCCTCGCCCCTCTACGCCCTGGCGGCCATGGCCCTGGCCCTGACCGCCATCCTGGGCGGTTCCTTCAGCCGGACCGGCTACAGCGGCCGCATCGCCAAGGCGGCGGGCGTGTTTCTGGTGGTGCGCGTCGTCGGATACGGCCTGGTCGCCGCCAGCGCCTGGAACGGGGCGCTGAACCTGCTGCAATACCTGCTGCCGCTGGGCGTCAGCTTCGTCGCCCTGCGTCTGCTGTTCCGCGCGCTCAAGCCGCACCGGCGGCGAGTCTGGGCCCCCTATGAGCGTTTCAAGGCGAGGTTCGCATGAGGCTCCGTCTCGGCCGCATCGAGCGCTACGTCCTGGTCCAGCAGTTCCGCGCGCTGGCCGTCGCTCTGGCGATCATCTCCGCCCTGGTGATGCTGATCGACTTCGTCGAGGTGTCGCGCGGGCTGAACTCGTCCGGCGAGTTGTCCGGAGCCCGCATCTTCGGCCTGGTGCTGCTGAAGTCGCCCAGCGTCATCATCCAGCTTCTGCCCTTCGTTTTCCTGTTCGGCACCCTGGCGGCCTTCGTCGGCCTGAACCGCCGCAGCGAGTTGATCGCCATGCGCGCGGCCGGCGTCTCGGCCTGGCGCTTCGTCCTGCCGGCCGCCGGCGCCGCCCTGGTGCTGGGCGTTGTCAGCGTCACCGTCTTCGGTCCCATGGCGGCCGCGGGCGACGGCCTGTGGCAGCGCGAGCGGGGCCGTATTTCCGGCTCGACCCCCGGCTTGGAGGCGCAACAGGCCGTCTGGCTGCGGGAAGGCGACGCCGCCCGGCAGATGATCATTCGCGGCGGACGACAGGACCCGGCCAGCGGCCGCCTGCTGGACGCCAGCTTCTTCATCTACACCACCACCCCGGACGGCAGGCGCACCTTCACCGAGCGCATCGACGCCGCCACGGCGTCGCTGACCGCCGGCCGCTGGCGCCTGACGGACGCCACCGGGGCTCAGACGGGGCAACGCGCCGTGCGCTACGCCACCCTCGACCTGCCCTCGAACCTGGCCGACGAAGAAGCGTTCCAGCGATTCGCCCGGCCCCAGTCGACGCCCTTCTGGTCCCTGCCCAACCAGATCCAGCGAATCGAGGACGCCGGTTTCGCCTCGACCGCCTATCGACTGCGCCTGCAACAGCTTCTGGCGACGCCCCTGATGTTCGCCGCCATGTCGATTCTGGCCGCCGCCTTCTCGCTGCGCCTGATGCGTCTGGGGGATCTGGCGCGGATGACCGTGGCGGCCGTGGTGCTGGGCTTCGCCTTCTTCTTCGTGAACCAGTTTTCGTCGGCCATGGGCTCGGCGGAGGTCGTGCCGCCCTTCCTCGCGGCCTGGCTGCCGCCTGTATTGACGGCGCTCGCCGCCTTTACCTTGCTGTTCTATACAGAAGACGGCTAATCGGACGGTTTCCGGTCGCCCGGCAAATGAGTGGATTCCGCATGAGTGATCGCCGCATTCCCCGTGAGGGAGCCCTGCGCGTCCGGCTCCTGGCCGGCGCGGCGCTGATGGCGTGCATGCCCGCCCTGCCGGCCCTGGCCCAAGAGGCGACACAGGAGGCGGCCCAGCCTTCCGCGGCTGCGCCCCCGCCGACGACGCCGGGCGCCGACGGCCTGACGCCCGGCAGCCTCTATGTGAACGCCGACGCCGCCAGCCGCGAAGGCGATGTCGTCACCGCCCGCGGCACGCCTGAGGACCGCGTCTTCGCGCGCACCCGCGACCACAGCATCCGCGCCGAAGAAGTCACCTACGACCTGAAAAGCGGCGTCGCGACCGCCGCCGGTCGCGCCGAAGTGGTCGCCCCCGACGGCGCCGTCCTTCACGCCAGCCGTGTCGAACTGGATTCCGACTTCACCGCCGGCGTCGCCGTCGATCTGGCGCTGCGCCTGGCCAACGGCGCCAGCCTGATGGCCGCCACCGCCGTGCGCCGTTCGGAACACGTCAGCGAACTGAACCGGGTCATCTTCACCCCCTGCCCGATCTGCGACGTGGACGGGCCCAAGCAGCCCAGCGTCTCCATCGAGGCCGACAAGGCGGTCCAGGATCAGGACCTGCGCGCCATCCTGTATCGCAACGTGGTCTTCCGCGTCGGCGGGGTGCCGGTCTTCTACCTGCCGGCGTTTGCGCACCCCGATCCCAGCGTCGATCGCGCCTCGGGCTTCCTGATCCCTCGCGTGGACTGGGACGAAGGCCGCGGAGGCTCGGTCGAGGCGCCCTATCTGGTGGTGGTGTCGCCGTCCGAGGACTGGCTGATCAGTCCGCAGATCAACACCAAGGTTGCGCCCCTGCTGAACCTGCAATGGCGTCGCCGGTTCGAGACCGGGACCATCGTCGCGCGCGGCGGCTACACCTATGGCCGCAACTTCGGCGACTTCGACCTGGACGGCGACGGCGACACTGAAAGCAATGTCCGCTTCGGCGACCGCACCAGCCGCAGCTACCTTCTGGCCCACGGCAAGTTCGATATCGAAGGCCCCTGGCGCTTCGGCTTCACCGCCGAGCGGGTGTCGGACAAGACCCTGTTCGACCGTTACGACGTCAGTTCTCCCTATCAGGACAACGGCCTCTATTACGGCGACCGCCGCCGCCTGATCAGCCAGGTCTACGCGGAACGCCAGACCGAGCGGTCCTATCTGTCGGTGGCCGCCTTCTCGATCCAGAGCCTGCGACTGGACCCGCGCTATTCGGCGACGGATTTCCGCGACCCTGACGGCTTCAAGGTGTTCGAGCGCGAGAACACCCTGCCTCTGGTGGCGCCCATCATCGACGCCCGGTGGGAGCCGGAAGGTCCCGTCTTCGGCGGACGCCTGCGCCTGCGCGGTTCGGCGGTCGCCCTGACCCGCGACGCCTATGTCGGCTTCCCCACCCTGCGCCCGGAACTGATCCCTGTCGGCCCGACCGATGGCCTCCCGGGCGTGGACAGCCGCCGCATCACCGGCCAGGTCGACTGGCGACGGACCATCATCACCCCGATGGGCCTGCGGTGGGAGCCCTTTGTGGACGCCCGCCTGGACGTCTATTCCGTCGACGACCTGCCGCCCATGCTGGGTCAGACCTCCGACGTTCTGTCGCGCGGCCGCGCCAGCGCCGGCGTGGACGTCAGCTATCCGCTCTATCGCCGCCTCAGCGCCTCTTCCGACCTGATTCTGGAGCCGATGGCCCAGTTGTCCGCCTCGACCAGGGCCGATCTGGACCCGCGCATCCCCAACGAAGACAGCCAGACGCTGGAACTGGACGAGACCTCCCTGTTCCGCATGGATCGCTTCCCCGGTCAGGACCTGATGGAAGGCGGCGTGCGCTTCACCGCCGGCGCCCGCGCCACTCTGCGCTGGGACGATATGCGCTCCGCCAGCCTGTTCTTGGGCCGCAGCATCCGCGCTGACGACCAGCGCGAGTTCCTGACGCCGATCCCGGACGATCCGGCCCGCCTCTATGATCCCGCCGGTGTCGCGTCGCGCACCTCCGACTGGGTCGTTCAGGCGACCTTCTCGCCTTCGGACCGTATCCGCGGCTGGTTCCACGCCACCGTGGACGGCAGCGGCGAGGTTCGCCGCGCGGAAACGACCGTGGACGGGCGCTGGGGGCGTCGCAACGCGGCCAGCATGAGCTACATCATCGACCGCTCGAACCCGGTCGCCGGCCCGCTCAACCGCAACTATGAATTCGTTCAGCTTTCCGGCCAGCAATTCGTCCACGGGAACTGGGGCGTGGCGGTCAACGGCATCGCCGACCTGGAACGCGACGTCATCACCCGCTCCGAAGTCGGCCTGTTGTTCGACGACGACTGTTTCCGATTCGAACTGGGCTGGCGCCGCGACAACACCCGCGTGCGCCCGACCGGCCCCTCCGAGGGCGTCTATATCCGACTTAACCTCGCCACTTTCGGAGGTTCAGGTTATGATCGAAATGATATGCGGTAAGCATGGCGTGCAGGGGCGTGCGCCCAAGATGGCTCGGAACGTCTGATGGCGCCGCCGATCCGTGTCGAGACCGCTTTAGGGAATCAGGACTGACGATGCGTTTGATGCGTTACACGACCGGCGTGGCAATGGCCGCGCTCATGGCCTGCACGGCTGTCGGACCGTCCTTGGCCCAGACGGCCCCCGCCGCCGGCACCCTGAACCCCGCCGCCGAGGAGGCGCCGCAACGCGCGCGCGCCGCCGCGCCGCAGTTCCGCATGTCCGACGGCATCATCGCCACCGTCAATGACCGGATCATCACCGGCTTCGACCTGCGTCAGCGGATGCTGGTCCTGATGGCCATGACCCAGGTCCAGCCGACCGAAGAAAACATCGGCGCCATCCAGCAACAGGCGCTGAACGACCTGATCGAACAGCATCTTCAGGCCGCCGAACTCACCAAGTTCGAACAGCTCAAGATTTCTGACGCCGAAGTGGATCAGGAAATCGCCGGCATGGCCCGCGAGGCTGGGACGACGCCTGAAAACTACATGGCCTTCCTGGAACAGGGCGGCATCCGTCCCCAGGCCTTCCGCGAGCAGCTTCGCACCGAGATCGGCTGGCGCGAACTGGTCGGCGGCCGCTTCCGCGACCGCGCCAAGGTGACGCGCGCTCAGGTCGAGCAGGCCATGCGCCAACTGACCGAGTCGGCGACCAAGCCTCAATATCTGGTCGGCGAAATCTACATCGAGGCCAACCGCGTCGGCGGTATGCAGGAAGCCGTCAACGGCGCCCGCCAACTGGTCCAGCAGATGATCCAGGGCGCGCCCTTCATGGCCGTCGCCCGACAGTTCTCCGCCGCCCCTTCGGCGGCCCGCGGCGGCGACGCCGGCTGGGTGGTTCAAGGTTCGGTCCAGCCCGCCCTGCAACAGGCGATGGAGACGCTGGAGGTCGGCCAGCTGTCCAATCCCATCCCCGTCGATGGCGGCGTCTATATCCTTTACATGCGTGACAAGCGTTCCGGCGCGGCCACCAGCCTGGTTCAGATGAAGCAGGTCATGGTCGAACTGCCGGAAACCGCCAGCGAGGCCGAAGTCGCCGCCGCGAGCCAGCGTCTGGAGGCCCTGCGCACCGGCCTGACCTGCGACAACATCCTTGAGCGCGCCCGTTCGGAACAGGGCCTTCTCGGCGCCGACCTGGGCGAAAGCGACGTGGCCAACCTCCTGCCGCAGTTCCAGCAGGTCGCCCGCTCTGCCGACGTCGGCTCGGTCAGCAGCGTCGTCCGCAGCCCGCTGGGCGTCCACCTGCTCGCCGTCTGCGGTCGCCGTCTCGGCGGCCCGGAAGCACCCTCAGCGCAACAGGTCGAAGCCCGCCTGCAAAATCAGAACTACGCCATGCTGGGCCGCCGCTATCTGCGCGACCTGCGGGCCGACGCCCTGATCGAAGTCAAGCAATGACGACCGGGCGGCCGCTCATCGTAACGATGGGCGACCCCGCCGGCGTGGGGCCAGAGATCATCGCCAAGGCGTGGCCCATTCTGGCCACGCCGCCCGGCCCGCTCGCCCCCGTCACACCCTTCGCCGTCATCGGCGACGCCGACGTGCTGGCCGGGCACGGCGTCAAGGTCGAGCAGATCTTCAGCCCGTCAGAGGCCGCCGCCGTCTTTGGCCGCGCCATTCCCGTCCTGCACCACCCGGCCCCCGCCCCGGTCACGCCGGGCCAGCCCGATCCGCGCAACGCCGTCGCCGTGGCCGACTGGATCGAGCGCGCTGTTGATCTGGTCATCTCGGGCGAAGGCTCCGGCGTCGTCACCGCCCCCATCGCCAAGGCGCCCATGTACGCCTCGGGCTTCCGCTTCCCCGGCCACACCGAGTTCATCGCCGAACTGACCGCCGACATGCCGTTCAGCGGTACGCGCGGCCCGGTCATGATGCTGACGGCCAAGGATCTGCGCGCCTGTCTGGTGACTATCCACGTCGCCATCGACCAACTGCCCGAGCTGGTGACGGCGGACCGCGTCATGCGCGTCGCCCGCGTCGTCCACGAATCGATGAAGCGCGATTTCGGCATCGTCGCTCCGCGCCTGGCCATGGCCGCCCTGAACCCTCACGCGGGCGAAGGCGGCTCGATCGGCCTGCAAGAGATCGAGATCCTGCGCCCAGCCGCCGCCGCCCTGCGCGCCGAGGGGCTGAACATCACCGATCCCCTGCCCGCCGACACCCTGTTCCACGACGAAGCCCGCGCCCGCTATGACGCGACGGTCTGCCTCTATCACGATCAGGCCCTGATCCCGGTCAAGACGCTGGACTTCTGGGGCGGGGTCAACGCCACGCTCGGCCTGCCCATCGTCCGCACCTCGCCCGACCACGGCACCGGCTTCGACATCGCCGGCAAGGGCATCGCCCGCGCCGACAGCTTCATCGCCGCCGTGCGACTGGCTTCAGAGATGGCGGCGGCGCGCGCCACGCGCTAAGGCGTCCGTATGACGGACCTTCCCTCCCTTCGCGAAACGCTCGACGCCCACGGCCTGCTGGCCAAGAAGAGCTTCGGCCAGCATTTCCTGCTGGACCTCAATGTGACGCGCAAGATCGTCCGCTACGCCGGTCCCTTCGAGGGCCGCGCCGTGATCGAGGTCGGCCCCGGCCCCGGCGGCCTGACCCGCGCCATTCTGGAAAGCGACGCAGGGCGCGTGGTTCTGGTCGAGAAGGACCCCCGCTTCATCCCCCTGCTCAGCGAACTGGACGACGGCTCCGGCCGCCTGACCATCGTCGAGGGCGACGCCCTGAACGTGCGCGAGGCGCAACTGGCCGACGGCCCGACCCATCTGGTGTCGAACCTGCCCTATAACGTCGGCACCCCCCTGCTGATCAAATGGCTGACCGGGCCGTGGCAGCCTTGCGCCCTGACCCTGATGTTCCAGAAGGAAGTGGCCGAGCGCATCGTGGCCGGCCCCGGCGACGACGCCTATGGCCGTCTGGCCGTCATCACCCAGGCCGTGGCCGAGGCCCGCATCGTCATGCACCTGCCCGCCGCCGCCTTCACCCCGCCGCCCAAGGTGGCCTCCGCGGTCGTGCATGTGGTCCCGCTGGCCGATCGCCCCTCGCCCGAGCGGCTGAAGAAGCTGGAGCGCGTCACCGCCGCCGCCTTTGGCCAGCGCCGCAAGATGCTGCGCTCCAGCCTGAAGCAACTCGGCGGCGCCGCCCTGTGCGAAGCCGCCGGCATCGAACCCGACGCCCGCGCCGAAGTCATCGACATCGCCGGCTTCCTCCGCCTGGCCGACGCCCTGCAATGACCGTTGAAATCGACCCCTTCCGCGCCATCAGCGTCAGCCGACTGGCCCATGAGCTGAAGGCCCAGGGCCGCTCCATCATCCATATGGAGTTCGGCCAGCCCTCGACCGGCGCGCCCGACGCCGCCATCGCCCAGGCGCACCGCATTCTGGACTCAGAGCCCGGCGGCTACTGGGAAAGCCCGGCCCTGCGCGCCCGCATCGCCAAGCTCTACGACGACCGCTACGGCGTCAGCGTCGATCCCGAGCGGGTCGTCATGACGGCGGGCGCCTCGCCCGCCCTGGTGCTGGCGCTGATGATGCGTTTCCAGCCCGGCGACCGGGTGGCCATCGCGCGTCCCGGCTACGTCGCCTATCGCAACACCCTGAAGGCCCTGCACATGGCGCCGGTCGAGATCGACTGCGGCCCCGAGGTGCGCTTCCAGTTGACCGCCGAGGCCCTCCGCGCTCTCGATCCCGCGCCCGCTGGCGTCATCATCGCCAGCCCCGCCAACCCGACCGGCACCATCATCCCCGAGGCCGAGCTCAAGGCCATCGCCGAGGTCTGCCGCGAGCGCAACATCTCGGTCATCTCGGACGAGATCTACCACGGCCTGTCCTACACCGGCCCGACGCCGTCCATGCTGCAGTTCGAGCCGAACGCCCTGATCGTCAACAGCTTCTCCAAATACTGGAGCATGGCGGGCTGGCGCCTGGGCTGGCTGCTCCTGCCCGAGGCCGAGGTGCCCCAGGCCCGCGCCCGCGTCGGCAACATGTTCCTGACGCCCGCCACGCTCAGCCAGCACGCCGGCCTGATCGCCATGGACTGCGAGGACGAGTTGGAGGCCAATATCGACGTCTATCGCGCCAACCGCGCCCTGATGCTCGACGCCCTGCCCGCCATGGGCCTGCGCTCCATCGCTCCGCCGGACGGCGCCTTCTACATCTACGCCGACATCGGCCACCTGACCGACGACAGCATCGGCTTCTGCGAGGCCCTGTTGCGCGAAACGGGCGTGGCCACCGCCCCCGGCGTCGACTTCGACCCGGTCAACGGCCACCGCTTCATCCGCTTCAGCTTCGCCGTCTCGACGCCCCAGGTCGAGGACGCCCTCAACCGCATCAAGCCCTTCTTCGCGGCGCGCCAAGCTGGGTGAACTAGAACTAGGCTGATCCTCCCCCGTTTACGGGGGAGGGGGACCGCCGTGGGCGGTGGAGGGGGCTGATACAGACGCTCCGCCAACTCACTCTGCGTCGCCTGATTGAACTCGCCCCCTCCACCATGCTGCGCATGGTCCCCCTCCCCCGCTTCGCAGGGGAGGATCAAAGGGAGGAACGTCTCAGCGCCTAGGCGCGTTCGTCAGGGCCCGAAACCTTCGGAGCCTTCATGCCGAAATCGCGTCTCGTCGCTTCCGCCGCCCTGCCCTTCGCCCTGGTCTTCCTGACCGCCTGCGGATCGCCCGCCGAGACGCCAAAGCCTGAACAGCCGTCGGCCGCGGCCGCTCCAACCGTGACGCGCGACGCCATCGAAGCGGCTATGTTCGAGGCCGTGCCGCCGCCACCCGCCAACGCCCAGACGGCGCCCGCGACGCCCGATCCCGCCATCGCCCGCGCCCAGATCCTGCTCGACCGCGCCAACTTCTCGCCCGGCGTCATCGACGGCCTGGGCGGCGACAACACGCGTCAGGCCATCGCCGCCTTCGAAAAGGCCGCAGGTCTGCCGGAGGACGGCGTGCTGGACGCCGAGGTCTTCCGACGCCTGACGGCGGGCGACACGGGCAAGGTCATGGCCGACTACACCATCACCGCCGCCGATCTGGCCGGGCCCTTTATCGGTCAGGTCCCCTCCGACCTTCAGGCCATGTCGAAGCTGACCACAGTCGGCTACGCCACGCCGCTGGAAGCCTTCGCCGAGAAGTTCCACATGACCGAGGGTCTGCTGCGCGCCCTCAACCCCGGAGTCGATTTCGGCAAGGCGGGTCAGAGCATTATCGTCGCCGCCGTCGCTCAGACCGATCTGGCCGGCGATGTGGCGCGCATCGTGGTGGACAAGACCGAGCGTTCGGTCCGCGCCTACGACTCCAATGACAAGCTTCTGGCCTTCTATCCGGCCACCATCGGCAGTTCGGCCCGGCCCGCGCCCTCCGGCGACCTGACCGTGATCGGCGTCGCGCCCGAGCCCAACTACACCTACGACCCCGACCGGGTCAGCTATGATCGGGGCGACCGCAAGGTCATCGTGCCGCCGGGGCCGAACAATCCGGTCGGTTCAGTCTGGATCGACCTGTCGCGCGACACCTACGGCATCCACGGCACGCCTGATCCGTCCAAGGTGGGCAAGACCTTCTCCAGCGGCTGCGTGCGGCTGACCAACTGGGACGCCGAACAGCTGGCGTCCAAGGTCAAACCGGGCGTGCGGGTGATCTTCCGCTAACTGCCAGCCGTCATCCCTGAAGCGGCACAGCCGCTATCCGGAACCGCAGGATGCGCTCCCTTCGGGGCAGTCAAGGCTCCCCGCTTCCCCTTCCGTCATCCTCCGGCGAGCATCGCGAGACCGGGGGACCCAGCGGCGCCGAAGGCGATCTTTAACCGCAAGCGCGGCGCGTGAACCTTCGCCCTCCGGGCGCCGCTGGCCGGAGGATGACGGAGGTGGGTGTGAGCACCTCAAGTTAGCGCTCAACCCCTCTACCAATGGGAGAGGGCTAAGCGGTCATGGCCGTCAGACCACTTCCTTCAGAAGCGCGGCCTTGTAGCCCTCAACCCACAGGTTGCGGTGACGACGGCTGCGTTCGGCGTGATAGATGTGGGCCAACTCGGCGTAGCTGCTGTCGAAGTCCTCGTTGACCAGGACGTAGTCGAACTCGTCGCAGTGCTCGATCTCGCCCTTGGCGTTGGCGACGCGGCGTTCGATCACATCCTCCGCGTCCTGCGACCGCGTCACCAGACGACGGCGCAGTTCTTCCAGGCTGGGCGGCATGACGAAGACGCGGACGGCGTCGCCGGGGCATTTCTCGGCCACATCGCGGGCGCCCTGCCAGTCGATGTCAAACAGGACGTCGCGGCCCTCGGCCAGGGCGCGGTTCACCGGGGCGGCGGGCGAGCCGTAGCGGTTGCCGTGCACATCGGCCCATTCCAGGAAGGCGTCGCCGTCGATCAGGCGCTGGAATTCCTCGTTGGTCACGAAGTTGTAGTCACGACCGTCGACCTCGCCCGGACGGATGCCGCGCGTGGTCATCGAAACCGACAGTTCCAGCCTCTTGTGGTCCGCCATCAGGCGGCGGCACAGCGACGTCTTCCCGGCCCCCGACGGACTGGCCACGATCAGCAGGACGCCACGGCGGGGAGTGCGGTTATTCGACATTCTGAACTTGTTCTCGAAGCTGCTCGATGACGGCCTTCAGTTCGAGGCCGATTCCGGTGAGCGGCGTGGTAGCGGATTTCGAGCAGAGCGTGTTCGCTTCCCGCATGAATTCCTGCATCAGGAAGTCGAGTTTTCGTCCGGCGGGGGGTTGCTGCAACAGTGTCCGCGCGGAATCGACGTGGGCGGTCAGGCGATCCAGCTCTTCGCGCACGTCCGCCTTGGTCGCCAGGGCGGCGGCTTCGAGGAAGATTCGCTCCTCCAGACCCGGCGCATCCGGCGCCAGTTCGCTGATCCGGCGCGTGAAGCGTTCGCGGATCGCCTCGGTCTGGCTTGAGGCTTCCAGCTCGGCGCGCGCGACCAGAGCCTCGATGGTCCCGACAAAGTCGTGAATCACCGGCGTCAGTTGCTCGCCCTCGCGCTGACGCGAGAGCTTCAGGGCGTCCAGCGCCTCTTCGATGGTGACGGCGATGGCGGCCTCGACGGCGGCGCGCGCCTCGGGGTCCTCGTCCTCCTCGGCGACCTCGATGACGCCGCGCAGCGACAGCAGGCCATCGGCCGAAGGCGGCGTCGCCCCCTCTTCCGCCAACTGGTTGGCCAGCTTCAGATAGGCGGCCAGCACGGCCTCGTTGACGCGCGGCGCGGGCTCCGCCCCCTCGGCCCGCTTGGCCGAAACGCCCACCGTCACCTGGCCCCGGTTCAGACGAGCTTGAGCCGCCGCCTTGGTCAGCCGCTCCAGATTGTCGAAGCCGCCAGGCCCGCGATAGCGCACCTCCAGCGCGCGCCCGTTGACCGAACGCGCCTCGACGGTCCAGGTCCAGCCGCCCAGCGCGCCGTCGGCCCGGCCAAAGCCGGTCATGCCAGAGATGCGGCCTGAAATAGGATTGCTCATTGCGGGGCCGCCGTCGGAACCGAGATCACCTTGGCGCCCGGCGGAATGACCACGGCCGCCCCCTCGCCCATCGGCGTCGCCGCCGCGTCGGGGACCGAGGCCGCCTGACCCGGCGGCAGCCCCGCCTTGCGCCGCTCGACCTCGCGCCAGCGCGCCACGTTCAGCAGGTGCTCGGGATAGGTGCGGGCGAAGACGTGCCCGCCCGTGCCGTCGGCGACGAAGAAGACGTATTCCGACCGCGGCGGGTTCAGCACCGCCTTCAACGCCTCCTCGCCCGGGTTGGCGATGGGCGTCGGCGGCAGGCCGTCGATCAGATAGGTGTTCCACGGCGTCTGCGCGCGCAGTTCAGAGGCGCGTATGCCGCGTCCCAGCGGGCGCCCCTTGGTCACGCCGTAAACGATGGTCGGATCGCTCTCCAGCCGCATCCCCAGCCGCAGCCTGTTGGTGAAGACCGCCGCAACCTGGGGCCGTTCCGAGGCCAGGCCGGTCTCCTTCTCGACGATGGAGGCCAGGACCATGGCTTCTTCCGGCGTGGTGACGATGGTGTTGGGCGACCGTGCGGCCCAAAGGGCGGCCAGCTTGGTCTTGGCGGCGCGCTGCATCCGCGCCACGACCGAGGCGCGGGTCTCGCCACGCGACACCTCATAGGTGTCCGGCCACAGGCTCCCTTCGGCGGGAACCTCGACCTCGCCGGTCAGGACCGGCTGCTTCATCAGGATGTCGACCGCCTGGGCCGAGGACCAGCCCTCCGGCAGGGTCACGTAGTGGCGCACCGCCTTGCCGTCGACCAGCAGGCCGACCACGGTGGCCAGCGAGGCCCCCGACGGCACCTCGTACTCGCCCGCGCGGATCTTGCGGTCGGCGCCGCTCAGGCTGACGGCGGCGCGGAACAGGTCGGTCGAGCGGATCACGCCCGAGGACTTCAGATTGGCGGCGATGGCCGACACGCCCGCCCCCGACGGCAGGGTGACGACGGTCGCGTCCCCCTCCGCCGCCTTCGGCCCCGGCCCCCAATAGACCACCCACAGGCCGATCAGGGCCGCCGTCACGAAGACGCCCAGCGTCCCCGCCGCCGTGATCAGGCCGACGCCGAAACTCGATTTAGATGCTCCCCCGCCTCGCTTCGGCACGCGGTTCCTGGGGATGCGAACCTTGGGCGTGGGACGACGCGACGGAGCCTTGGCCAAATCAGTCGACCTTCTTGAAGATCACGGCCGCATTGGTGCCGCCGAAGCCAAAGCTGTTGGACATGGCGACATCGATCTTCATCGGCTTGCCCTTGTGCGGCACCAGGTCGATAGCCGTCTCGTGCTCGGGGTCGTCCAGGTTGATGGTCGGCGGCGCGATCTGGTCGCGGATAGCCAGAACCGAGAAGATGCTCTCGATGGCCCCGGCGGCGCCCAGCAGGTGGCCCGTCATCGACTTGGTCGAGGACACGGCGACGTCCTTGGCGTGATCGCCGACCAGCCGCTCGATGGCGCGCAGTTCGATCCAGTCGGCCATGGTCGAGGTGCCGTGGGCGTTGACGTAGTCGAGGTCCGACGGCTCCATCCCGGCGCGCTTCAGCGCCATCTTCATGGCCCGCAGACCGCCGTCGCCGTCCTCGGACGGCGCGGTGATGTGATAGGCGTCGCCGCTCATGCCGTAGCCGACGACCTCGGCGTAGATCTTGGCGCCGCGCGCCTTGGCGTGTTCGTATTCCTCCAGCACCATGATGCCGGCGCCCTCGCCCATGATGAAACCGGCGTGGCCGCGGTCATAAGGACGCGACGCCTTCTCGGGCGTGTCGTTATAGGCGGTGCACAGGGCCTTGCAGGCCAGGAAGCCGGCGATGCCGATCGGCACGACCGAGCTTTCCGCGCCGCCCGCCACCATGACCTCGGCGTCGCCCAGGGCGATCATCCGGGCCGCGTCGCCGATGGCGTGGGCGCCGGTGGCGCAGGCGGTGACGACCGAGTGATTCGGTCCCTTCAGCCCATGGCGGATCGAGATCTGGCCCGAGGCCAGGTTGATCAGCGCCGAAGGGATGAAGAAGGGGCTGACGCGGCGGACGCCCTGTTCCTTCAGAATGATGGCTGTGTCGGCGATGGGACCCAGGCCGCCGATGCCGGAGCCGACCATGACGCCGGTGGCTTCCTTGTCGTCCTCGCTCTCGGGCTTCCAGTTGGCATCGGCCAGAGCTTCATCGGCAGCGGCGATGGCGTAGAGGATGAAGTCGTCGACGCGCTTCCTGTCCTTGGCCGACATCACCTGATCAGGATCAAAGACGCCCGGCTGATCCGGCGCGCCGCGTCCACGACCGTCCACGGACGGCACTTCGCCGGCGATGGTGCAGCCATAGCCTTCGGTGTCGAAGCAGGTGATCGGACCGATGCCCGAGCGGCCCTCGACGATGCCCTGCCAGACATGTTCCACGCCCGAACCGAGCGGAGTGACAAGGCCGAGGCCCGTGATGACGACGCGGCGCATGGTTCGCGCTCCTTGGACTGTAAGAATCGTGACCGGAAACAATAATGGCCGCCGGACGGTCCCGCTAGGGGCCCGCCACGGCGGCCATCACTCAGGAAGTGCGACGGATCGCAGCTGGATTAACCAGCCAGCTTCTCGTCGATGAACTTCACAGCGTCGCCGACGGTCTGGATGTGCTCAGCGGCGTCATCCGGGATTTCGACGTCGAATTCTTCTTCGAAGGCCATGACCAGCTCGACGTTGTCGAGCGAGTCGGCGCCCAGGTCGTCGATGAAGGAGGCTTTTTCCGTGACCTTGTCCGGATCGGCGTCCAGGTGGTCGATAACGATCTTGCGGACGCGTTCGAGGGTGTCGGACATGAGTGTCTCTCTGCCTGTTGTTTGTCGCCGTGAAGGCGGGGTCTCATTGGTTCGCCGTGTCACGGCAGCTCTTGGGAGGCAAGCCCCCGAAGAGACTCACAACCGCGAAGCGTTCCCGCCCTTTAGCACAGCCATCGGGGCGGGAAATAGATTGTTGCGCGTCGTGATGACGACGCGCAACGCCTTAAATCATCGCCATGCCGCCGTTCACGTGCAGGGTCTGCCCCGTGACATAGGCGGCTTCGTTGGACGACAGATAGACCGCAGCCGCCGCGATTTCCTCGCCCGTGCCCAGTCGGCCTGACGGAATCTTGGTCAGGATGGCCTCGCGTTGCTGGTCGTTCAGCACGTCAGTCATCGGCGAAGCGATGAAACCGGGCGCGATGCAATTCACCGTGATCCCGCGCGAACCCACTTCCTGAGCCAGCGACTTGGAGAAGCCGATCATGCCGGCCTTGGACGCCGAATAGTTGGTCTGGCCGGGGTTGCCGGTCACGCCGACCACCGAGGTCACGCCGATGATCCGGCCCGAACGGCGTTTCATCATGCCCTTCACCGCCGCGCGGGTCAGGCGGAAATAGCTCTCCAGGTTGATCTGGATGACGGACTGGAAGTCCTCGTCCTTCATCCGCATCAGCAGGCCGTCCTTGGTGATGCCGGCATTGGCGACCAGGATGTCCAGCGGACCGCCGGCGGCTTCCTCGGCGCGCGCGACCAGACCGTCGACCGAGTCCGGGTCCGACAGGTTGGCGGCGGCGAAGAAGGCGCGCTCCCCCAGTTCCTTGGCCAGGTCAGCCAGCACCGCTTCACGCGTGCCCGACAGCACCACGGTCGCGCCCTGAGCGTGCAGCGAACGCGCAATGGCCCCGCCGATGCCGCCGGTCGCGCCGGTCACAAGAGCGATCTTTCCCGAAAGGTTGAACATTGGTCTCTCCTCTTCCTTCTCCCCTTGCGGGAGAAGGTGGCCCGAAGGGCCGGATGAGGGGTCGCGCCGACCCCTCCATTAATCTCATTGCTTGAGCACCTTCTCCCGCAAGGGGAGAAGGATCAAAGGCTTTTCGCGAACGCTTCCAGGTCTTCCGGCGTGTTCAGCGCCAGGCTCTCGGCGTCGGGGGCGATGCGCTTGGCCATGCCGGTCAGGACCTTGCCCGAGCCGATCTCGGCGAAGCGGGTCACGCCGCCGTCGGTGGCCATCCACTCCATGCTCTCGCGCCAGCGCACGCGGCCCGTGACCTGCTCGACCAGCAGGCGACGCAGGACTTCCGGGTCCGTTTCCGGGCGAGCGGTGACGTTGGCGACCACCGGCACGGCCGGGGCGAAAATTTTAGCGTCCGCCAGGGCGCCGGCCATTTCATCGGCGGCGGGCTGCATCAGCGGGCAGTGGAAGGGCGCCGAGACGTTCAGCGGAATGGCGCGCGCGCCCAGTTCCTTGGCCTTCTCGATGGCGCGGTCCACGGCGGCCTTGTCGCCCGAGATGACGACGTTGCCGTTGTTGTTGTCGTTGGCGACGACGCAGACGCCGACTTCCGAACCCGCAGCGGCGGCGGCTTCGGCCAGGGCCAGGTCGGTCTTGGGACCGATCAGCGAGGCCATCGCGCCCTTGCCCACCGGCACGGCGCGCTGCATGGCCTGACCGCGCAGCTTCAGCAGGCGGGCGGTGTCCGACAGGCTGATCGCCCCGACGGCCGTCAGGGCCGAATATTCGCCCAGCGAGTGACCGGCGACGAAGCCGGCCTTGGTCACGTCCACGCCGAACTCGACCTTCAGCACCCGCGCCGCCGCCGCCGATACGGCCATCAGGGCCGGCTGGGCGTTCTCGGTCAGGGTCAGCTGGTCTTCCGGGCCTTCGCGCATCAGGTCGAACAGCTTCTGGTTCAGCGCGTCGTCGACCTCGGCGAAGACCTCGCGAGCGCTGGCGAAGGCCTCGGCGAGAGCAGCGCCCATGCCAACGCTCTGGCTGCCCTGTCCGGGGAAGAGAAGCGCGAGGGTCATGCGAAACGATCCGTGGTCCGTTGATTCAAGGCGCCGAGGCGTAGGCGAAACCCGCCCCTACGGCAAGAACTCGCCCTCTCGCGCCGAAACCTTGTGCAAAACCGAACGCGCCAATCCCCATGAATGACAGGGATTGAACCGCTCTCGCCCCCATCGACGCGCGCCCACCCAAACCTGAGCCACAATGGCCTCATGATCCGTCACAGCCCCGCCCCCTTTAAATCCTCCCCCGTTCACGGGGGAGGGGGACCGCCGCAGGCGGTGGAGGGGGCGGCCACAGTCACAACCTCTCGAGCCATTCCGCCCAACACGCCCGCCCTGAAACTCTCGCCGCCTATGCCCGACCTCGCCCCCTCCACCATGCTTTGCATGGCCCCCCTCCCCCGCTTCGCAAGGGAGGATCGCAGACCCCGCCGATTGCACCCATTGCACCAATTGCACTGTTTTTTTCATTGCACCGTACAACCCTCTCCCGCTGGGAGAGGGCTTGAGCGCCCAAGAGCCGAAGGCGATTGGCCGCGCAAAAGGGTGAGGGTCGCCGCTCTAAAGTCGGCCCTAGCCGTAGCCCTGCAATCCCTGCTGACGCCATGCGCCCCTCAGAACAGCCCCGCCAGTTCCTTGCCCGCCAGCACCGCGAACAGCAGCCCCGCCGCCGCCAGCAGGGCGTTCGACAGCCCATGACTGCGCCATTCCCTCGCCACCCGGTCACTGTTCAGCAGCCACAGCAGGGTTCCGGCCAGGAAGGGCATGAACAGGCTGCCCAGCACGCCATAGGCCACGATCAACCCGAACGGCCGGTCCATGAACAGCAAGGCCATCGGCGGAAAGGTCAGCCACAGGGCATAGCCCCGGAAGGCCCGGCTGCGGTCGCCGCGCACCGCCTCGTCCCCCGCCCTGCCCCGCACATGGGCGGTGAAGTCGGCGAACATCAGGCTGACGCCCTGCCAGACGCCCAGCAGGCTGGAGAAGCTGGTGGCCCAGAAACCGACCAGGAACAGGATGGAGATCGGCCGTCCGAACCGCTCCCTCAGCACCTGATCCAGATCCAGCAGGCCACGGTCGCCGCCTTGCAGGGCGATCCCCGCCGCGTGCAGCAACTCGGCCCCGACGATCAGCATGGCCACCACGAAGACCCCGGTGACGACATAGGCGACCCGGTTGTCCAGCCGCATCACCGCCATCCAGCCCGGTCCCTTCCAGCCCTTGGCGTTCAGCCAGTAGCCATAGGCCGCCATGGTGATGGTTCCGCCCACCCCGCCGATCAGGCCCAGGGTATAGAAGACCGATCCCTGCGGCAGGGTCGGCCACAGGCCGGTCAGCAGGGCCGGAATATCCGGCGTCACGATCACGGCCAGCCCGACGACGGTGACGAACATCACCCCGACGCAGGCCGTCATCACCTTCTCGAACAGGCCGTAGCCGCCGAACCAGACAAAGATCAGCCCCGCGATCCCGCTCAGCATCCCCCAGGCCTTCAGGTCCAGCACCGGGAACAGGGCCGCCAGCGGCAGGGCCGTCGCCGTCATGGCCGCCGCGCCATAGACGAAGCCCCAGATGACCACATAGAGGCCGAAATAGAGCCCGGCCCAGTTCAGCCGCCCGCCGATGGCGCCGGGCAGCAGCCCCCGCCCCAGGCTGGACCAGCCGTCAAAAATCGTCCGCTCGCTGGCCAGGGTCCAGCGCCCCACGGCCTCGGCCAGGGCGATCTTCAGCACCGTCCCTATGATGGCCGCCCACAGCAGGGCGTAGCCGAAGCGCGAGCCGGCGATCAGGGTCGCCACCAGGTCCCCCGCCCCCACGCCCGTCGCCGCCACGACAATCCCCGGCCCGATCAGGGACCAGCGCCTTTTCAGGGCGGGGTTAGGCTCGGATGGGGTCATGCGGCGTCTCCGGTCAGGCTGGGACCCTCCGCTGTTTCGCCCTTGCCTGGCAACACGGCCCGCCAGCCTTGCGTCAGCCTTGCTCTGGCGGCCTTTTTCCCCTATACGCGCCGCCTTTCCAGGGCTTCGGTCCTGATGCGGAACGCCAAAGGGTTCGGGAAGTCCTCCCGGCCGCCGCTTCAGGAGCCATCGTGGACAGGACTTACCCGGTCCGTTTCACGCCGACGCCCACAAGGGAGACTACCGCATGGCTCTTTACGAGCACACGGTCATGACGCGCCAGGATATCTCGGCGCAACAGGCCGAAGCGCTGAACGACACCATCAAGGCTCTGATCGAAGAAGGCGGCGGCAGCGTCGCCAAGATCGAGTACTGGGGTCTGCGCAACCTGACCTACCGGGTCAAGAAGAACCGCAAGGCTCACTATTCCCTGCTCGCCATCGACGCCCCGGCTGCCGCCGTGGCCGAAGTCGAGCGTCAGCTGTCGCTGAACGAAGACGTTCTGCGTTGGTTGACCGTCCGCGTCGAGGAACTCGACCTGGAACTGTCGCCCCTGCTGGCCCGTCGTGAACGTGAGCGCGATCGTGATCGCCCCGCGCGCACCGACGAAGCTGCGGCTTCGGAATAAGGAACCGGATCATGACCGACACCACCGCACCCACCCCGGGCGCTCCGGCCGGCTCCGGCTCCGCCGGCCGTCGTCCGTTCTACCGCCGCCGCAAGGTCTGCCCGTTCTCGGGCGCCAACGCGCCGAAGATCGACTACAAGGACGTGAAGCTGCTGCAGCGTTACGTTTCCGAACGCGGCAAGATCGTGCCCTCGCGCATCACCGCCGTTTCCGCCAAGAAGCAACGCGAACTGGCCAAGGCCATCAAGCGCGCCCGCTACCTGGCCCTCCTGCCGTACGTGGTGAAGTAAGATGAAGGTCGTTCTGCTGGAACGCGTCGAGAACCTCGGCGCCATCGGCGACGTCGTCACCGTCAAGGACGGCTTCGCTCGTAACTACCTGCTGCCGCGCGACAAGGCTCGCCGCGCGACCTCGGCCAACCTGAAAGCGTTCGAACTCGACCGCGCGGCTATCGAAGCCCGCAATGAGAAGAACAAGGCCGACGCACAGAAGGTCGCCGACAAGATCGACGGCCAGACCTACGTCATGATCCGTCAGGCCGGTGAAACCGGTCACCTGTACGGTTCGGTCGCCGGTCGCGACGTGGCTGAAGTCATTCAGTCCGAAGGCGGCAAGGTCGAGCGTTCGCAAGTCGTGCTGAACGTCGCGATCAAGGCCCTGGGCGTCCACGAAGTGCCGGTTCGCCTGCACCCCGAGGTCCGCGCCACGGTCAAGATCAACATCGCGCGTTCGGCCGAAGAAGCCGAGCGTCAAGCGAAGGGCGAGGATGTCATCCGCGCCCAGTTCGACGACGAGCGTAACGCCGCCGAACAAGCCGCCCAAGAACTGATCGAAGGCGGCGCCGGTCAACAAGAAGGCTTCGGCGACGAAGCCTGATCTGTCGACTGACGGTATCGATCAAGGGGCGCGTCCTTCGGGACGCGCCCCTTTTTCTTTGGCTCATTCATTTAGCTTTTCTACGCATTCAGCGACATATTCTCGATATTCCGCGCCGCTTTCGCACCGCAATATCGCCATGGCTCATCCTCCCCGATGGGCGGGAGACGATGATGCGAATGCGCCTGTACGCCACCACACACCGCCCGGTCGTTCGACCGGCGCGATGTCGTCCAGCCCGCCGCTGATCGCCTTCCGGCCGGTCCGCCGCCGGCCCTGACCACCCAGACAATAGACGCAGTCCACACGCGCCCCTCAACGGCGTCGCCGGCCCCTTGCGCCCAATTCAGAAAAGCTGACCTCTCGAGATGACCCGCCCCTTCGCCTACCGTTCCAGTCTGTTCCTCGCCGCTTCCGGCGCCGCCCTGCTGATCGCGGGCGCGGCCTCGGCCCAGGAAGCCCCCGCCGACACCACATCCGTGGACGACATCGTCGTCACCGGCAGCCGCGTCCCCAGCCGCTCGCGCCTGGACACCCTGGCCCCCGTCGATGTCGTAACCGCCGAGACCCTGTCCAACCGCGGCACGACCGAGTTCGCCGCCGCCCTGGCCCAGACCGTGCCGTCGCTCAGCTTCGCTCGCCCGTCGGCCAATGACGGCTCCGACTCCATCCGCCCGGCTACCCTGCGCGGCCTGTCGCCTGACCAGACCCTGGTCCTGCTGAACGGCACGCGCCGTCACGCCTCGGCCCTGGTCAACGTCAACGGTACGGTCGGGCGCGGCTCAGCCGCCGTCGATCTGAACGCCATCCCGACCGGGGCTCTGGACCGGGTCGAGGTGCTGCGCGACGGAGCCTCGGCGCAATACGGCTCGGACGCCATCGCCGGTGTCATCAACCTGCGCCTCAAGGAGGCCCGCGAAGGCGGCGGCGCCAGCATCACCTACGGCCAATACGCCACGACGGTCGAGACGGCTCGCGGCAAGCGTGACGAGACCGACGGCCGCACCGTCACCGCCTCGGCATGGCAGGGTCTGGGCCTCGGTTCGGACGGCTTCCTGACCCTTTCGGCCGAGTATCTGAACCGCGAGCCGACCAACCGCTCGGACCTGGACCCGCGCGTGACGCCCAACGCCGTCACCGCCCGCCTCGGCGACCCCAAGGTCGAGCAGTGGACCGTCTTCGCCAACGCCGGCAAGCCGCTGAATGCAGACTGGGAAGCCTATGGCTGGGCTGGTTATCAGGACCGCGACAGCGAAGGCGCCGCCTTCCCGCGCCTGGCCAACAACGCCAACAACGTGCCCGCCATCTACCCCAACGGCTTCCTGCCCAAGATCGCCATCAACTCGAAGGACCTGTCGCTGGCGGGCGGCGTGAAGGGCGAGATCGCCGGATGGAGCGCCGACTTCAGCCTGGTCTATGGCCGCAACGCCCTGGATTTCCGCACCGAGGACTCCCTGAACGCCACCTATGGCGCAGCCTCGCTGACCAGCTTCGATTCCGGCAGCCTGATCTATGACCAACTGGTCTTCGGCGCCGACTTCACCCGCCAGTTCGAGGTCGGCCTCACCGGCCCGCTGAACTTCGCCTGGGGTCTGGAGGCCCGTCGTGAAGGCTACAAGATCGAGGCGGGTCAGCCGGAATCCTGGAACCGCGGCCCGCTGGGAAGCAACACCGCCCTGGCCGGCGGCGCGCAGGGATTCCCCGGCTTCCAGCCCTCGAACGAGGTGGATGAAGACCGCGACGCCGTCGCCGTCTACGCCGACGTCGAAATCCCGCTGACCGACAAGTTCACGGTCGAGGGCGCCCTGCGGGTCGAGGACTATTCCGACTTCGGCGACGCCCAGACCGGCAAGCTGGCGGCGCGCTACGACTTCAGCCCCAACTTCGCCCTGCGGGGTTCGATCTCGACCGGCTTCCGCGCGCCCTCGCTGCAGCAGAGCTTCTTCACCTCGACCTCGTCGGTGATCCAGAACGGCGCCGTGGTTGAAACCGGCACCTTCCCGGCCACTAGCGCCGTCGCCACGGCCCTCGGCGCCCGCGCGCTGAAGCCCGAAACCTCGACCAACTATTCGCTGGGCGCCGTCGTACGCCTGGGCAACTTCGACCTGACGGTGGACGCCTACAAGATCACCATCGAGGACCAGATCGTCCTGTCCGAGCTGATCAACCGTAGCTTCTCGCCCCAGGTCGCCGGCCTTCTGGACCCGCTGGGCGTCCAGGCCGCGCGCTTCTTCCTCAACGGCGTGACGACCGAGACCGAGGGCGTGGACATCGTCGGCCGCTACCGCCTGCGCACCGAAAGCGCCGGGAACTGGGACTTCACCGTCGCCGCCAACGTCAACGACGTGAGCGTGACCAAGCTGCCGACCTCGTCGTCGGTGCTGAACCCGGTGCCGACCCTGTTCGCCCGCAGCCGCATCCTGACCATCGAGGAAGGCACGCCGGATACGAAGGTCTCGACCTCGGCCGACTGGAGCCAGGGCCGTTGGGGCGCGACGGCGCGGGCCACCTACTACGCCAGCGTCCTGCAAGCCGGCTCGACCCCGGCCAACGACTACTCCACCGGGGCCAAGACCACGGTCGATCTGGAAGGCCGCTTCCAGATCACGGACCGTGTCGGCGTCGCCGTGGGCGTGGACAACGTCTTTGACGAATACCCGGACGCCGTGCCGCTGGCCCTGAACAGCAACGGGGTTCTGGGCTTCCCCTACTACTCGCCCTTCGGCTTCAACGGCCGCTACGGCTACGCCCGTCTGAGCGTGAAATGGTGACGACGGCGGGACCCGAGCGCGAGGGAGCCCTCCCCTCCGCCTCGCGCCGGGCCCTGCTGGTCGGGGGCGGCGTGGCGGCTGCGGCGGCGACCGCCGCCGCTGCGTCCCGCCCGGCCGAAGCGGCGGTGCAGGTCGGCGACGACAGCACCCTCAGCCCCTGGGGCGCCCGCCCCAAGGGCCCGCCCGAGCCGCTGCCACGCGGGATCGACCTGCCCGCCGATCCCCGCGCCTATAGCGAGATCAGCAGCTATCACGCCCATATCTATTTCAACGAGGACACGGCCTATCGCGCGGCCCATCTGCGTGACTGGGTCATCCATCGATTCAAGGTCGAGCTGGGGGAATGGAACGAGGGACCGCGCGGCCCGCACACCACGCCCTCCTTCTACTTCGGCTTCGCCAAGGAGCAGGTCCCGACGGTCATCCCCTGGCTGATGCTGAACCATCTGGGGCTGAAGATCCTGATCCACCCCAACACCGACGATCCCTACGCCGACCACCTGATCAACGCCCTGTGGATCGGCGAGACCCAGCCGGTGAACGCCTTCCGCATGGTCCGCTCGGCCAAGGCGGCGGGCGGCGATATCGAGCGGGTCTATCCCAATACCCTGCCGACCCTGCCGCTGGAAACCTGACCACGTTCAACGGCCATTGTTCCGCCACGGACCGGACGCCAAGCTGGGCCATTCCAATCGGAGGGGTTCGCATGAAGAAGACCACGCTCATCCTCGCGCTCGCCGCCAGCCTGTGGGCCAGCAGCGCCAGCGCCATGACGGTTCAGGAGTTCCTGACCTCGGCCAACCGCATCCCGCGCAACCCGACCGCCCTGCTGCGGTCGGACACGCGGCGGCTGATGAACGAGATCAACGGCGCCTTCAAAACCGTCGGTGATGAGCAGAAAGCGGCACAGGCCGCGAACCGGCGCGCCGCCACCTGCATTCCGGAAGGCGCCAAGATCAGCCTGTCGCCCGACATGATCCTGACCCGCTTCAACGCCATCCCGACGGCGCGGCGCAACATCAGCGTGACCCAGGCGGTGCGGGAATGGATGGCGGCGGAGCATCCCTGCCCGGCCTGAGGCCTAGCCCGACCGCTGATCCGACAGGGGTTTTCAGGACCGTCCACAGACGCCGTCGAATGTCCACGATCAAGGCCATGGCCGGGTCTGACGCAGGCGTCGCTTAGGGCTATGGCTAGCCCATGAACGCCTTCGCTCCCATGCCCTACGGAAACACAGACCAGGTCTCCGTCTCGTCCATGCCCCACAACCTGGAGGCGGAGCAGGCGCTGCTGGGCTCGCTGATGTTCGACAACGCCGTGTTCGAGCGGCTGAGCGACCGACTGCGCGGCTCGCATATGTACGAGCCCTTCCATCAGCGGCTGTTCGAGGCGATCGAGGATCACATCCGCCAGGGGCTGCTGGCCGAGCCGACCATTCTGATGGAGCGGTTCAAGCAGGACCCGGCTTTCCACGAGTTCGGCGGCCTGCGCTACCTGGCCGACCTTGTCGACCGCGCCCCTCCGGCGGCCAACGCCCCCGACTATGCCCGCGTCATCTATGACCTGGCCCTGCGTCGCGACCTGATCCGCATCGGCGGCGAGATGATCAAGGAGGCGCCCAACCCAGAGACGCCCGCCGACGAACAGATCGAACAGGCGGAACAGACCCTCTATTCGCTGGCCGAGACGGGCAAGCCGTCGTCGGGCTTCGTCAGCTTCTCGACCGCCCTGGCCGGGGCCGTCGAAATGGCGGGCGAGGCCTATCAGCGCGAGGGCAAGCTGGCCGGTCTGGCCACTGGCCTGAACGATCTGGACCGCAAGCTGGGCGGCCTGCACCCCTCCGACCTTCTGATCCTGGCCGGTCGTCCGTCGATGGGTAAGACCGCGCTCGCCACCAACATGGCCTTCAACGTGGCCCGCGCCTATCAGTGGGAGCCGACGCCCGAGGGCCGCAAGACGGTCAACGGCGGCGTCGTGGCCTTCTATTCGCTGGAAATGAGCGCCGAACAGTTGGCCATGCGTATTCTGGCCGACGCATCCGGCGTATCCTCGGACAAGCTGCGCAAGGGCGAGATCGACGCCTCGGACTTCGGCAAGCTGCGCGACGCGGCGGTCGAGATCGGCGAGAGCCCCCTCTATATCGACGCCACCGGCGGCATCTCCATCTCCAAGCTGGCGGCGCGGGCGCGACGTCTGAAGCGGATGGAGCACGGCCTCGACCTGATCATCGTCGACTACCTGCAACTGGTGACGACGGGCGAAGGCGGCGGTCAGAAGAACCGGGTGCAGGAAGTGTCCGAGATCACCGGCGGCCTGAAGGCCCTGGCCAAGGAACTGGGCGTGCCGATCATCGCCCTGTCGCAGCTGTCGCGTCAGGTCGAGCAGCGCGAAGACAAGCGCCCGCAACTGTCCGACCTGCGTGAATCCGGCTCGATCGAGCAGGACGCCGACTGCGTCATGTTCGTCTATCGCGAGAGCTACTACCTGGGCCGGGCCGAGCCGCGCGAAGGCTCCGAAGAACACCTGCAATGGCAGCAGGACATGGACCGCCTGCAAGGCCAGGCCGAGGTGGTCATCGGCAAACAGCGTCACGGCCCCATCGGCATCGTCAAGCTGGCCTTCGACGCGGACACCGTCCGCTTCGGGAACCTGGCCCACGACGACCGCTACGGCAGCGCCTTCGCCGATATTCCTGAGTAGGGTGAGGACGGCCTGAAACCGACTGAAAGCCTGAGCTTTTCGTTGACTCACAAATCGCCGATCGCAATAGGATTTCCCTATCTCTTTTGAGAGACCAAGATTCGGGGGAATCCATGAAACTGGCTATCTGCGCGATCGCATGCGCATCGCTTCTCGCCGCCTGCGCCACCACGCCCGTGCCGAACGCTCGTCCGCTCAACACGGCGCAGATCGAGGCGATGGGCCCCACGCCGGTCGTTCTGGCTGAGGAAAACGCAGGGGTCAGCAAGAGCTGGTTCATGGCCGACAGTTCCGCAGCCGGGGCGCCCTATGGCCTGATCGGCGCCCTGACCTCGGTCGTGATGGACGCCATCATCAACTACGGCCCCTCCAAACGCGCAGAGAAGTCGGCGTCAGAAATCGCCGAGATCATTTCCCTCGAAGAATTGAACGCGTCGCTGGTTCGGGAATTCCAGTCTCAAGCCGCCGCATCCGCGGCTGCTCAAGGCGTGCGCTTCACCGAGATCTCGACCGCCCAGCGTCTGATTGACGAGACGCCCAGCGACGACGCCATCAATGTCTCGGCGTCCTACGTCCTTGCCGAAGACGCCAGCACCCTGCGCATCGTCTTTGAGGTTACGTATCATAACGCCGCCCTGCCCTATGTGACGCCCTATGCGTTCGAGGGCGCCCCGCCCAAGGCAGAGACCACGGGTCCGACCTATCGCAACACCTTCACCTACTTCTCTCGGTCGCTGCCCGCACCCGAACTGACACCGGAACTGCGCGAGCGCCTGATCGCCTCGATCCAGGAAAGCGCGCGCGACGAAAACGGCGCCCTGCCCGCGGAAGACACTGACGAGTTCAAGTCGATGACCAAGGAACTGGAACAGGCTCAGGACAACAGCCTGACCAAGGGAGAGATCGCCATCTTCCTCACCCGCGAATGGCTCAAGGACAACGGCGCCCAGCTGAAAGCGGAAATCGCGAACGCCCACGCCTTCGTCGCACGTTACGCCCTGCTTGACCTCAACCGGACCGTGGTTCCGTCTATTGACGGCGGATCTGACACCTTGGTGGAAACACAAGCGGATGGTCGCACCATTCTGCGCGTCGGATCGGGGGCGACAGCCGGATCCTACACCTCCTTTGCCGGCCATGCGGGCAGCTTCTCAACTTACGGAAACGCCGTATCCATCGCCAAGGACCGGACCGAGCGTATGCAGGAACTACGCAAGGAATCGCGTCGCAAGACGGAGTAGTCATCATGCCCGTCACCCGCCTCACAGCGGTCACGGTGATAGGGGGAGTTCTCCTCTCCCTGTCGCTGACGGCCTGTGTCAGCCATGAATACGCCCGCATCGATCCGGCGAAGAAGACCTACTTCGGCTACACGGACTCGCAGAATGCGGACGGCACGCACATGATCCGTGTCTATCTGCCCGCCACCATCCCCGACCCCAATCTGGCCCGCCAGTACTGGGATCGCCGCGCGGCAGAAATCTGCGGCCACACGGACTATCGCGGCAACATCTATGCCGCGATCCGCCAAACCTTCGTGAACCCCGGCTATGGCGCGCAGGCTGGCAACTACATTATGGAAGGCATGCTCGACTGCAGCTCGAAGCCCGTAGAAGCCGTATTGGCGACGGCCGCCGACTGAAGTCTTGCTTCGCAAACGGCTGCGTCCCGGCTATGCAAAAGCTCATGTCCCTCCCCGCCTCCCTCACCGTCGATCTCAACGCTCTGGCGCGCAATTTCCACACCCTGCAGGCCCTGACGGGCGTGCCGGTCAATCCGGTCGTCAAGGCCGACGGCTATGGCCTGGGGGCCGCCGCGGTGGCGAAAAGGCTGATGGCCGAGGGGGCGCGGACCTTCTTCGTGGCTCGGGCGGCCGAGGGCGTGCTGCTGCGCGAGGCCCTGGGCGCTGAGCCGGTCATCTATGTGCTGGACGGCTGCCACGGCGCGTCGGCAGGCCTGATCAAGGCGGCGAACCTGCGCCCTGTGCTGAACCAGCCGGGTCAGATCGCGGCCTGGACGGCAGCGGGCGGCGGCGCCTGCGGTCTGCAACTGGACACCGGCATGAACCGGCTGGGCTTCCGCGTCGAGGATGCGCCCGAGCCCTTCGAGGGGCTGGAGCTGGTGATGACCCATCTGGCCTGCGCCGATGAACCCGCCCATCCGCTGAACCGAGCGCAGCGCGACGCCTATGCCGCCGCAGTGACGCGCTATCCCGGCGTGACGCGGTCCTTCGCCAACTCGGGCGGCTGCTTCCTGGGAGCGGACTTCGCCTTTGACGTCGTGCGGCCGGGCATCTGCCTCTACGGCGGCGGGCCGGAGGGCAAGCCCGACAGCCGCATCGCCCCGGTCGCCACGCTAAACGCCCAGATCATGCAGGTGCGCGATGTGCCGGCGGGCGAGACGGTCGGCTATTCGCAGGGCTATCGCGCCGAGGCGCCGATCCGGGTGGCGACCTGCGGGACCGGCTATGCCGACGGCGTCATGCGCAGCAATAGTCCACGCGGTCAGGTCTGGGTCTCAGGCGAGCTTCGTCCCATCCTCGGCCGGGTGTCGATGGACGTGCTGGCGGTGGACGTCACCGGCCTGGACGTGGCGGCCGGCGACACGGTCGAGATCTTCGGCGCCAATCGTCTGGTGGACGACGCGGCGACGGCGGCGGGAACCATCAGCTACGAAATGCTGACCTCGATCACGCCGCGCGTGCCGCGCCTGTACGTCGGCTAGGCTCTAGCTGAGCGCCAGCGCGCCCAGACCGACCGTGCCGACCACGAAGCTGGCGACGACGCCAGCGGCGATGGCGCCGACGACCATCCACAGCACGATGGCGGAGACAACGACGACTGCCGTGTAGCCCAGGGCCTTGTCCTGCGGCGCCTTCATCACGGTCGGCAGGCCGAGGTAGAGCAGGTAGAAGCCGTAGAGCCCCAACAGGCCGCCCAGCCAGGCAAGCGCCGGGAACAGGTTGAAGATCGACGCCACCCAGGCGGCCGTCATCGAATAGACGGCGACCTTCATCGCCTGCACCTTGTCCCTGGTCCCGTTGAAGGTCGGCGCCAGGGCGTCGATGATCAGGCCCAGAACGAAGACCGACAGCAACGACAGGCCCCAGGTGACGATGGCGCCCAAGAGGCCGCCGACCACGGGCGTGCGCATCACCGAGCCGAAGATATGGATCGGGAACAGCTGTCCGCCGATCAGGCTGGCCACCGGGCCGATCGCGGCCAGCAGCATGGCGTAGCGGGCGAACAGGCTGCGCGTCGTGGCGTATTCGGCGTCGATGACGGGCCACTCCAGCTTGGGCCGCATCAGGATGTTCTGCACGCGGGCGACGAGGCCCGGATCAATGGCGGGCGGGTTCGGAGCGGTCATGGGGGCCTCGGCGGGGGTGAGTCGTAACGACGCTATAGCTTGGCAGGATGACGGGCATATGAGTGGCAATGCAACCCGCGCACCTCGCCCTGCGTCAGACCCGGACGCAGACCTGCGCATCCCCACTCGCCCGCGCCGCGATTCCTGCTAGGTCAGGGTCATGGCGCGCGACACCCTTCTCTATGTCTGTCAGTCCTGCGGGGCGGTTCACAACAAGTGGGCGGGGCAATGCTCCGGCTGCGGCGAGTGGAACTGCCTGTCCGAGGAGTCCAAGTCAGCCCCGCCCGGCGCGATGAAGCCCGCCTCCACAGCGCGCGGGCGCGGGCTTCAATTCGAAACCCTGCAATCCGACACCCCCGAGCCGCCGCGCATCGTCACCGGCGTGACCGAGTTCGACCGCGTCTGCGGCGGCGGCGTGGTGCCCGGCTCGGCCATCCTGCTGGGCGGCGATCCCGGCGTGGGCAAGTCGACCCTGCTGCTGGAGGTCACGGCCAAGGCGGCGCGCAACGGCGCCCGCGTGGCCTATATCTCGGGCGAAGAGGCCATCGAGCAGATCCGCGCCCGCGCCAAGCGCATGGGGGTGGCCGACGCCGCCGTGTCCCTGGCCTCGGCCACGGCCCTGCGCGAAATCCTGACGACGCTGAAGCGCGACAAGTTCGACATAGTCATCATCGATTCCATCCAGACCCTGTGGTCCGACGCCCACGAAGCCGGGCCGGGCTCCGTCACGCAGGTCCGCGCCTGCGCCGCCGAACTGGTGCGGCTGGCCAAGGATGGCGGCCCCGCCATCATCCTGGTCGGCCACGTCACCAAGGACGGCCAGATCGCCGGGCCGCGCGTGGTCGAGCACATGGTCGACGCCGTACTCAGCTTCGAGGGCGAGCGCGGCTATCCCTTCCGCATCCTGCGCGCGGGCAAGAACCGTTTCGGGGCCACCGACGAAATCGGCGTCTTCGAGATGAGCGACGTCGGCCTGCGCGAAGTCACCAACCCGTCAGCCCTCTTCCTCGGCGAAGGCAAGGACCGCGCGCCCGGCGCCGCCGTCTTCGCAGGAATCGAAGGATCGCGGCCAGTTCTGGTGGAAATTCAGGCACTTGTAGCCCCCTCCGCATACGGCACGCCAAGACGCGCGGTCGTCGGCTGGGACAATGGTCGCCTCGCCATGCTGCTCGCCGTACTGGAAGCGCGCTGTGGTCTCGGCTTCGGCGACAAGGACGTCTATCTGAACATCGCCGGGGGCCTGCGGATCAGCGAGCCCGCCGCCGACCTGGCCGCCGCCGCCGCCCTGATCAGTTCCGCCCTGGACAAGCCCCTGCCGCAGGGTTGCGTCGTCTTCGGCGAGATCGGCCTGTCGGGCGAGGTTCGCGCCGTCAATCGCGCCGAAGCCCGGCTGAGAGAGGCGAAAAAGCTCGGCTTCGACCGCGCCCTGGCCCCGGCCCAGGCCAAGGACAAGGTCAAAAAAGGCGACGTGGCGCTGACAACCGCCGGGCTGCTGACCGAGGTGGTCGAGCGAATCTCTCAAAACCGCTACTGAGGCGGCTTCTGCCCCCCAGCGCCCCCTTCTTCCAAGGACCCTAGTTCGCGTGACCGGCTACGACGTCTTTGTCATCCTTGTGCTTCTGGCCTCCGGCGCCGCTGGCTGGTTCCGGGGCGGCGTGCGCGAGCTGACGGCTCTGTTCAGCTTCTTTCTGGCCGGCTTGCTGGCCCTGATCACCCTGCCCTGGACCGCGCCGTTCGGGCGGTCGCTGGTCGATCCCGACTGGGCCGGGTCCGTGCTGGCCGTGGGCCTGACGTTTCTGATTCTCTATTTCGGCCTGCGCTTCCTCGGCTCGGCTATTTCCAAGGGGGCGCGCGGGAACACGCTCGGCGTCTTCGATCAGACCTTTGGTCTGGCCCTCGGGCTGGTGAGGGCCCTGGCCCTGATCGGCGGCGCCCACCTGACCATCATGGGCGTGATGACCGACAATCCCCCGCGCTGGCTGACCGACGCCGCCCTGGCTCCGGTCAGCGCCAAGGCCGCCGAGGTCATCCAGATCGTGCTGCCGACGCTGGGAAAAGGCGCCGACGCCCTAACACCGGTCGTCGGATCTTCCGTCCGCGAAGGGTTTTCGGATCAATGAGCCTTGCCCCAGCCCCAATAGCGGACTACGTGCGCGGCGCCACCGCCTGAGTTACCCTGTTCCCGGTCATCGGAGCCTGACGATGCGCCACCATATCGCCGATCCCATCGTTCACCGCGAACACTGGCGCGAGCCGGAGGATGACCAGCTCCGTCTGGAGTGCGGCGTCTGCGGCGTCTGGGGGGCGCCCGAGAACGAAGCGTCGTCTATCGTGGCCCTGGGCCTGCACGCCCTGCAGCATCGCGGTCAGGAAGCCTGCGGCATCGCCAGCGTCTTTGAAGACCGCTTCTATACCGAGCGCCATCAGGGCCTCGTCGGCGAGGCCTTCGGCAATGCCGAGCTGACCACCCGCCTGCCCGGCGGCGCCGCGGTCGGCCACACCCGCTATTCCACCGCCGGCGGCAGCTTCCTGCGCAACATCCAGCCGATGTTCGCCGATCTGGACCAGGGCGGCATCGCCATCGCCCACAACGGCAACCTGACGAATTTCAAACACCTGCATGCGCAGCTTGTGTCGGAAGGCGCCATCTTCCAGTCCACCTCGGACTCCGAGGCCATCCTTCACCTGATCGCCCGCAGCCGTAAGGCCAAGATCGTCGAGCGCTTCATCGACGCCCTGGGCCGGATCGAGGGCGGCTACGCCCTGGTCGCCCAGACCCGCTTCAAGATGATCGGCGCCCGCGATCCGCTGGGCATTCGCCCCCTGGTGCTGGGCAAGGTCGGCGAGGCCTGGGTGCTGGCGTCCGAGACCTGCGCTCTGGACACCATCGGCGCCACCTTCATCCGCGACGTCGAGCATGGCGAAGTGGTCGTCATCGACGAGGACGGCCTGACCTCGATCAAGCCCTTCCCCGCCCGCGCCGCCCGACCCTGCCTGTTCGAATACGTCTACTTCGCCCGCCCCGACAGCATCGTGAACGGCCGCTCGGTTTATAATGTCCGCAAGGAAATGGGCCGTCGTCTGGCGCGCGAGTTCCAGGTCGAGGCCGACGTGGTCGTGCCGGTGCCGGACTCCGGCGTTCCCGCAGCCCTGGGCTATGCCCAGGAAAGCGGCATCCCCTACGAAATGGGCATCATCCGCAGCCACTATCTGGGCCGCACCTTCATCCAACCCAGCCAGGGCGCCCGGCAGAAGGGCGTGCGCATGAAGCACAGCCCCAACCGCGCCGCGCTGGAAGGCAAGCGCGTCGTGCTGATCGACGACTCGATCGTGCGCGGCACCACTTCGCTGAAGCTGGTTCGCGCCGTGCGCGCGGCGGGCGCCAAGGAGGTCCACCTGCGCTCGGCCAGCCCGCAGATCCTCTTCCCCGATTTCTACGGCATCGACATGCCCGAGCGGACGCAGCTGATGGCGGCGACCCACACGATGGACGAGATGCGCGCCATCCTGGAGGTCGACTCGCTGGGCTTCCTATCCATCGACGGCCTCTATGACGCCATGGGCGTGGGTCCGCGCGATCCCGCCCAGCCGCAGTTCACGGACCACTATTTCACGGGCGACTATCCGACCCGTCTGGTGGACCGCGAAATCGAGGAAGGCGGCCGCGACGCACGCGGTTCGCAACTTTCCCTGCTGGTGACCGCTTAAGGCGGGATGATCCAGCTCGGCTACTTCACGCTCGACACACCTGACATCGAAAAGGCCCGCGCCTTCTACGCGGGTCTGTTCGGTTGGACGTTCGACGAAGACGCCTCGCACCCGACCTACGCCCATGTCAGGGATTCCGAACCGGCATTCGGAATCACCAAGGGCGAGCACCGGGCCTTTCCGCATCTGTATTTCCGCGTGGACGACATTCACGCGACCTGCGCCCGCGTGAGAGAGCTGGGCGGACACGCGGCCATGCCGTCGCAAAGCCCGTCGGGCCTGTCCGCCATCGTCGCCGACGATCAGGGCGTCAGCTTCAGCCTGTGGCAGCCCGCGCCGGGCTATTGAACTGAGCCTTTCGCCCGACGACGGGTCGCGCTATCAGCGCACCATGTCCGAACACGCTTCTCTTCCCCTCGCCAACCGTATTGCTCTGGTCGTCGGCGCCTCGCGCGGCATCGGCTATGAGACCGCCCTGGCCCTGGCAAAGGCCGGCGCTCATGTCGTGGCGACGGCCCGCACGCAAGGCGGTCTGGAAGAGTTGGACGACGCCATCTTTGCGGCCACGGGTCGCCACGCCACGCTGATCCCTTTCGATCTGGTGGATGGCGGGGCCATCGACCGTCTGGGCGGCGCCCTGTTCGAGCGGTTCGGCAAGCTGGACATCTGGGTTCAGGCCGCCGCCACGATGGGCCCGTCGGGTCTGACGCCGGTCGCTCACGCTGAACCCCGCGAGTTCGCCAAGGTCGAGAAGATCAACTTCACCGGCGTCTATCGTCTGATCCGCTCGCTGGAGCCGCTGCTGCGCGCCTCTGACGCCGGTCGCGCCATCTATCTGACCACCAGCGTCGCCACTGCCCCGCGCGCCTTCTGGGGCATGTATGCGGCCACCAAGGCCGGGGCCGAGGCCCTGGTCAAATGCTGGGCCGACGAAATCGAAAGCACGCCCGTCCGCGCCGCCATCGTCGATCCGAGCCGGATGCGCACCCAGTTGCGCGCCCAGGCCTTCCCCGGCGAAGACCCCGAGATCCTGCCCCATCCGTCCGAGATCGGCCCCCTGATGGTCGAACTGGCCCGCCCCGACCTGACCCCGCCCCTGACCGTCAGCTTCAAGGATTGGAAGCAGGGTCAGTCGGCCGGCGCTCCGGTCTAGGACCACGGCCATGTCGATCCAGTCGTCGGGGGCGCGACTTTCAGGACCGACGGCGCAAACCGTTCGCGCGTCGCGCCCGGCCCCCGTGGCCCGC
Source organism: Candidatus Brevundimonas phytovorans (assembly GCA_029203145.1). Lineage (NCBI taxonomy): Bacteria > Pseudomonadati > Pseudomonadota > Alphaproteobacteria > Caulobacterales > Caulobacteraceae > Brevundimonas > Candidatus Brevundimonas phytovorans. The sequence continues at coordinate 1,105,011 of CP119309.1, read as the reverse complement.
GCGCGGCCCTATGCGGAGATCCTGGCCTTTCTGGCCTCCGTCCTGATCGTCCTGATCTATTCCCAGTCCTGGGCCGCGCCCATGACAGGTTATGGCGCGCGTTCGGCCGACTTCCTGCGCAACGGCTATTATCCGGCCTATGCCCTGGCGGTCGGTCTGGTCCTGACCCGACCAGGCGTAGCGCTTCAGGCTCTGGCCCGCTCGCCGCTGATGCTCCTGCTGCTGGCCCTGACCGCGGCCTCCTTCATGTGGTCGGTCTCGCCCGATGTGACGCTGCGCAGAGTTCTGGCCCTGCTGTTCACGACCCTGGGCGGCGTCGCCCTGGCCTCCCGCTGGCGCTGGGCCACCCTGACCGAGATCTTCGCTACGGCCATGGCGGTGATGATGCTCGCCTCCCTCTTCCTCGGCGCCCTGATGCCCGACTGGGGACGGATGCACGAGATCTTCCCCGGCGCCTGGCGCGGCCTCTGGCTGGAAAAGAACGCCTTGGGCGAGAACATGGGCCTGGCCGCCCTGTTCATGGTCGCAGCAGCCGTCATGGTCCCTGCGCGACGGCGGCTGTGGCTGGTCCTGGCGGCCGTCGCGGCCATGCTGGTCATCCTGTCTACCTCCAAGACTGGCCTGGTGGTGCTGATCCTGTCCTTCGCCAGCATGGGCTTCGTCGCCCTGGTCAAGGCAGGCCCCAAGCGCGCCGTGGTCGGCACTTGGCTGGCCGTCGTGGTCGCCTGCGCCGCCATTCTGCTCATCACCATGCGCAGCGATCTGTTGTTCGACCTGCTGGGCAAGGACGCCACCCTGACCGGTCGCACCCAGATCTGGGCCGCCATCATGCATCAGATGGAGCAGCGTCCCTGGACCGGCTTCGGCTATGGCGCGGTCTGGGACGACACCTCGCCTGGCGGCGCCCACGCCTGGATCACCTATGAGGCCAAGTTCAGCGCCGCACACGCCCACAGCGGCTGGATGGAGGTCTATCTGGCGCTCGGCATACCCGGCATTATCCTGCTGGCGGCCTGGTTCATCGAGATGTGGGGGCGTTCGTTGTGGGCCGCCTATACCCGGCCCTCCGGCTGGTTGCTGATGCCGATGATGACCGCCTACTCCCTGACCATGCTCACCGAGAGCATCACCATGAACTGGCACAGCCTGCGCTGGGTCCTGATCGTGGCCCTGGCGCTCAAGGCGGTCATCGGCGATCAGGACGCCCCGCCCCGCGTCGTCCCCTTGGGCGCACGGGCGCGCGGAACCGCGCGCTAACCCCGACTGCGATCATAACGGCCAAGGCCGCAAAGCAGAAGGGCGAGCCGTCGTCGCCGACCGCTCGCCCTTCAACCCTGGCTGCCTGTGACGGCGGCCTACTTCTTCGGCGCGTGCTTCTGGCCGGTGCGGACCCGGCCCGAACGCGAGACCTGACGCGCACCGCCACGGGCGCCCTTCTGGATCGCGATGGACTGACCAGCCTTCTTGCTGGAACTGGCTTTCAGACCGCCCAGCGCCTTGACCTTGGGCTTGATGCCCGACTTCTTCTGTTCCAGCGCCTTGCCGGGCAGGTTGGACAGGGCCTCAGCGGCCTTCTCGGCCTTGAGCACCTTGCGCGGCGCGGTCTTGGCCGTGCCCTTGTAGCGTTCGGGACCGGATTTGGCGCCGCCCTCGGCATAGGGGTTTGGCGCGCCCGACTTGACCGTCAGGCGGATCGGGGTGCCGGGCAGGTCGAAGCTTTCACGCAGGCTGTTCACCAGATAGCGCTGATAGTGCTCCGGCATGTCCGAGGCGCGGCTGGCCATCAGCACGAACGTCGGCGGACGGGCCTTGGTCTGGGCCATGTATTTAGGCTTCACGCGCTTGCCGTTGACGGCGGGCGGCGGATGCCTCTGCGTGGCCATGGCCAGCCAGGTGTTCAGGTCCTTGGTCTTGACCTTCACCGACCAGGTTTCATAGGCCTTGATGATGGCCGGCATCAGCCGCTCGACGCCGCGACCGTTGTGCGACGACAGGGCGACGAAGGGCGAGCCCTTCAGCTGCGGCAGCTTGTTTTCGGCCAAGGACTTGAGCTCTGCCATCTTGGCCTGCGGCTCTTCTTCCAGGTCCCACTTGGACGCGACATAGACCAGGGCGCGGCCTTCGCGTTCGACCAGGTCGGCCAACTGCAGGTCCTGGGTGTCGAAGGCGTCGTCCTTGTCCATCACCAGCACGACCACCTCGGCGAAGGTAATGGCGCGGATGGTGTCGGCGACCGACAGCTTTTCCAGCTTCTCCTGGACGCGCGCCTTGCGGCGCATCCCGGCGGTGTCGACGAAGCGGATCGCCTTGCCTTCGTATTCCCAGTCGACCGAGATGGAGTCGCGGGTGATCCCCGCCTCGGGGCCGGTCAGCAGCCGGTCTTCGCCCAGCATCCGGTTGATCAGCGTCGACTTGCCCGCATTGGGGCGACCGATGATGGCGATGCGGATCGGCTTGTCCGGTTCGTCGATCTCTTCGATGAAGATGTCGGCCGAAGCCGCCAGCAGGGCCTGATACAGATCGGCCATGCCCTCGCCGTGCTCGGCCGAGATGGCGACCGGCTCGCCAAAGCCCAAAGCGTGGGCTTCGCCGACGCCGCCGCCGCTCTCGCGGCTTTCGGACTTGTTGGCCAGCAGGATGATCGGCTTGTGCACCTTGCGCAGACGCTCGGCGAAGATGCGGTCCAGCGACGTCACGCCCTCGCGGGCATCCATCATGAACATGACCACTTCGGCGTCGTCCAGCGCGGCCTCGGTCTGCTCGCGCATCCGGGCTTCCAGGCTGTCGTCGGTGACGTCTTCGTAGCCGGCCGTGTCGATCAGCGTCAGATCCATGTCGCCGATATTGCCGTCGGCATAGCGACGGTCACGGGTCACGCCCGGGCGATCATCGACAAGCGCCAAACGCTTGCCGACGAGTCGGTTGAACAGTGTCGACTTGCCCACGTTGGGCCGGCCGACGATGGCGACTTTTAGAGCCATGTCGGCTTTCTAACTCAAAAACAGAGAAAAGGTCAGCGGATGCTGACCAGTTCGCCCTTGTCCGTCAGGACATAGAGCGCGCCGTTGTAGGCGGCGGGAGCGATATAGGCGGCTGCGCCCAGTTTGAGGCTGGCTTGCTGGGCGCCGGTTTTCGGATCAAAGGCCACGGCCTCGCCGTCCGAATTGACCAGAACCAGACGGTTGGACGCCAGAATCGGGCCCGACCAGGTCGGACGCACCGTGCGCTTGCCGAAGCCGAGGACGCCGCCCTCCTTGCGGACGCGACCCTCGTTCAGATCGCGGGTCCAGTAGACCTGACCGTTCTCGCGGTTGACCACGGTCAGTTCACCGGCCTTGGACACGACATAGACCACGTCGCCGACCGGCAGGGGCGCGTTGACGCCCGCGACCGGCAGCGACCATTTCGGCTGGCCCGAACGGATATCCATCGACTGCAGGACGCCGGAATGGCTGATGGCGTAGACCGAGCCGCGGCTGATGACGGGGCGACCGGCGATGTCGCGAATCTCGGACAGGGCGCTGGTGCGGCTGGTGCGCGACAGGACCTCTTGCCACACAGGCTGACCGTTCGACGCGCGAAGGGCCACCAGCTCGCCCGAGGAGAAGGGCGCGATGACCGTATCGCCGCTGACCGCCGGGCTGGCGGCGCGCATGATGCGGGCCGGCTCGGTGATGCCGCGATAGGACCAGTCCTGCTGACCCGTATTGGTGTTGAAGGCGATCAGTTGGTTGTCGACGTCGATGACAAAGACGCGCTGTCCCGCCACCGTCGGCGCGCCGTGGATCGGCAGGTCGACCGTCGAACGCCACAGGACGGCGCCCGTCGCAGCGTCCAGCGCCGTCATGGTGCGATAGCCCGAGGAGACGAAGACCTTGCCGTCGCTGACGGCCACGCCGCCGCCAAAGCCGCCGCCGCCCGCGCCGCCGCCGAAGCCGATGCCCAGGAAGCGCGAACCCTTGTCGTGTTCCTCGACCTTGACGTCGGCTTTCCACAACACAGCGCCGGAACCAGCATCGACGGCGGTGACGCCGGCCTCGCCGTCCAGCACGAAGACCTTGCCGTTGTCCGCCACGACCGGAGCCATGACCTGACGCGTATCGCTGGAGCCGGCGCCGATGTTGCGCTTCCACGCGACGGTGAAGTCAGGCGCCGCGATGACGTGTTCCACCGCGTTCTCGGCGTTGCCGCCGGGCTGGGTCCAGGCCGTGGCGGCCTGCGGGCCCGGCAGGAAGAAGTCACGCCCCGACAGGGCGGCCGACGGCGCCAGTTGTTGCTCGAATTCCAGGATCGAGATGCGTTGCCCCTCGGTCGCCTTGGCGACATCCTCCTTGGCCTTGCCCAGACCGAACGGCAGGGCGTTGCGCACCGTGCCGCAAGAAGCGACGGTCAGGGCGAGGCCGCACAGCAGGGCGACTTTCAGCGTACGGTTCATGGATGGCGTCCTGAAAGCGGCGATTACGGGCGAGCGGCGGCGGGCGCCGCCTCTGCAGCGGGGGCCTGAGCTTGGGCCGGGGCTTGAGCCTGGGCGGCGGCGGGCGCCGGCGCAATGACGGGCGCCGGCGTCGCGGCGGCGGCTTTCACAATGGCGGCGAGTCCGGCGGCGGTGCCGGAATCAACCGCCTGAACCCCCGCTTGGGCGCGCTGGCGAATCGAATCAGGCACGTCCTGGCCCAGTTGCAGCTGGACGAAGATCTGGCGGGCGTCGGCGGTCTTGCCGTGTTGCAGCAGGGCCATGGCCTGGGCTTCCTGGGCGAAGGCGTGCAGCGGACGCTTGTCTTTCGCCAGAGGTTCCAGACGCTTCTGGATGTCGGCCAGCGGGGCCGTGTCCATGACCAGGAAGGCGGCCTTCAGCGCGGCGGCGTCGGCGATGATCGGATCGCCCGCGGCCTTGGCGGCGTCGTCGAACAGCTTGACCGCGTCATCGGTCTTGTTGGCCGAGACGGCGATTCCGGCCTGCTGCATCAGGGCCAGGGCCTTGTAGGCGCCATTGCCAGACTTGGCGGCCTCGGCGAAGGCGGCGTCGGCGCCCGACGGGTTGTTGGCCTGAAGCGCGGTCATGCCGCGGTCATAAGCGGCCGAGGCCTTATCGGCCTGATTGGTCTGATAGCTCTGCCAGCCCCACCAGGCCAGGGCGGCGACCAGGGCGACCGCCAGCAAGCCCGCGCCGATCGGCAGCCAGGTGCGGGCCATACGATTGTATCGATCGGAGCGAAGCTCCTCCTCGACTTGTTCGAAGACATCAACCACGAAACGTCGCCCCAAAAACCGCTGCCAAGACTGGTCGCTAAACCGGCGCGACCCTAGAGGGTCGTCGCCGCGCCCGCAACGCAGGCGTTCGCGCCACGACCCGAAATTTCAGCAGTAGGTCGTGACTTCGGCAGGAAAACGGCGGTCAGATTTCCTGGGACAGCTTAACGACGCCCGCCGCCAACAGGGCGACCAGCACCCCGGCTGTGGCCCAGAACATCTGCATCCCGCCCATGGCGCTCATGTCCAGGCCGCTCAGCCCCAGCCGATCCAGCAGGGACTGGACAGCCAGACCCGCGTCCACACCCGCCATGCTCAGACCCTGCGCGACAGGTTCAGCGCCCGTCGAAGCGGACGCCGACGACTCGGTGAAGTTGAAATTGACGTTCAGGACCTCACGGACCGCGATGAGCCCCCCGACCAGGCCAGCGACCGAAAGAGCCACGGTGCGGAACCGCGAGGTTTTCGACAGTTTCGCCGCCACGCCGGCCTCGAACTGGGCCGAATCGGCGAAGCCGGGCGCCCGCGCGAACAGGCGTTCGATAGCTGGATCGAATTCATCAACCGACATGGGATGCGCTCCCGTGAGCAACCGGTTCCGGCTGGAGCCGGGCCCGAAGTTTATCCAGACCACGCTTGACATGAGATTTCACCGTTCCAAGCGGCAAATTAATGGCGGCCGCGATTTCGGGATGGGACAGGCCCGCCCCGTGACACAGGGAGACGCACAGGCGTTCCGGCTCGGTCAGCCCCTTCATCGCCTCGTCCAGATCCACGCGCCCGGCGCTGTCGACATGGGGTGCGACCTCGTCGTTCTCGATCTCGGCCACATAGCGGGCGTCCTTCGAGCGACGCTTCAGATACAGGCGCGCAGCGATACGCTTGATCCAGGCGCCGAACGTCCCCTCGCCCCGAAACTCGGCGCACTTCTCGAACGCCAAGAGAAAGGCGTCCTGAGCCACGTCGTCGGCGAGAGCGGGCTGCGCCCCCATCCGACGCAGCAACCCGCGCACCGCCGGACTGTGGCGACGCACCAACTCTCCGAACTCGCGACGCCCGCCCGCCGCCGACAGGGCGGCGAGCTCGACATCATGCAGGTCGCGTAAAGGCTTGGCCATGACGGTCCCCCCTCCCCGTCGCCCCTCAGCCCTTGTTCTTGTTGAAGACGCTCAAGACGATGAAGGCCAGACCGATCATGCCGGGCACGGCGGCGATGCCGACCAGCGGATAGAAGGCGTCCATCTCGGCGAAGCTGACCGCATAGCCAAAGAGCGCGAAGCCGAGGCTGACCGCCAGCAGGATGACCCCGACGCGCAGGTCGCGAGACGCGGTCGCCGGCGGCTTGATGTTTTCCTTGCTGAGCGCGTCGATGACTTCGGGCGGCAGCGGCTGGCCCCTCTCGATCGCCGAGCGCAGCGTCGCCTGCATCTCCTTGCGCTCCTTGCTCTTCAGCCAGGCTGGCACAAGCACGATCGCGCCGATCATGATGAAAAACGCGATGGGAATGAATTCTTCGGCCATGGGTTTCGCCCCTTCTTGAAATGTTGGAGCCGAGCGTGACGCTGCGGCCTTCTGATAACAAGAGGCGGTGATCGCACCGATCAGATGCAGGCCCCGGCATGAACTCTTTGTAAGGTGGCTCAGCCCGGCGTCAGACGGCGCACCGCCTCGAAGGCCGCCGCCAGGGCGACGGCGCTCAGACCCAGCATCCCCAGCACCGGGGCCAATTCGCTGCCCCCGGTCCAGACCCTTTGCAATACAGGTTGCAGGGCCCACAGCACCACTGCCGCCACCAGCGCCCAGGGCAGACCCGCCAGGACCGACAGGACGGCGCGACGCCGCGCGATCCTCTGGGCCACGACCGCCATGAAGACCAGGTCGCGCGCGGGCGCGGCCTGTTGGGCGAAGATCGCCGCCAGCTTCTGTTCAGGCGTCATCGGAGCCTCCCAGCGCCTCGAACAGACGCGCGCGACCGCGTGCAACATGGGACTTCACCGTGCCCAAAGGCAAGGACAGGGCCAGCGCCGTCTCGGCGTGCGACCAGCCGTCGGCCAGGCACAGGGCGACGCAGGCCCGCACATCCGGCGTCAATCCCGCCATGGCCTGGGCCAGGGCCAACCGCTCGGCGGGCGAGACGCCGCTCGGCGCCTCCAGGGTCTCCAGCCACGCGGCCTCCCGCGCCGCGCCGCGCCGGGAGGCGCGAATGCGGTCCTGCGCCCGCCGCCAAGCTATGCCCAGAAGCCAGCTGCGAAAGCTCGAAACGTCCTTCAGTCGATGCAGGGAACGCCAGGCGGTCAGGATGGCCTCCTGCGCCACATCGTCCGCCTCGGCCCAGCCCCCGCCCAGGGTGCGGCGCAGGAACCCCCGCACCGCCGCCTGATGCCGCTCGATCAGGCGGGTGAAGGCCGTGTCCGATCCCGCTCGCGCCTGCGCGGCCAGTTCCGCATCGGTCATGATCGTCCGCCCCCCGGCGCGCGCCGCTCAGGAGCGTCCGTCCTGCCGTGCGATGGCGTTGATCAGCGCCCAGATCGCCACGGCGCCCATGGTGACGCCCACGACCATGAAGGCGCCGCTGCCGCCGTCGATGCCGGTAAAATATCCGGTCGCCGCAAAACCGACCGCCAGGGCGAAGAACAGCCCAAACAGCGACCAGTAGTTCGCCGGTCGACGAGCACAGGACGACGACCGCCCGGTCGTGTCCCAGAGATCGACGTCCTTCTCCGCCTCACCGACCATCTTCAACAAGACCTCGGGCGGCTCCTGCCCGCGCTCGGCGTAGGTGCGCATCAGGTCCAGCGCGTCCTTCTGTCGGCGATAACGAAAGAAGCTCGACACGCCCCCGCCGACGATCCACGCCAGCGGAAACATCAGCCACCAGAAGTCACGAAACAGGCTTTCCATCGCTCTTACCCCTGCGCCTCGGCGACCATCGCCCCTGCGCTTTCATAGAGTAGTCGTCGCCGAACGCGGAAATGGATGCGGGCGACTTCGCATTTTGTCACCACAGCGTGACTCGACAGCGCCCCCCGGTCGATCAACGCTGACGGTGCGGCGTTGTTCGCGCGTGCAGTGGCCTTGATCCTTCCTCCTGACCCTGAGGTGTCGCCATGCTGCCCCAACTGTCTGCGCTGGGCTGGTTTCATACGCTCGGCAGCCTGCCCGCCGTGCCCATCGGCCTGATCCTGCTGCTGATGCACGGCCGGATCGACCCCGCCACGCGGCTGGGCAAGGCCTATCTGTTCTTCATGTTCATCGGCGCCATCTCGGCCATTTTCGTCATCCGCACCCCGCCGGGGGCCGCCGTGGCGGCGCTCAGCCTGATCTCCCTGACGGTCGGGGCGACGGTCGGCTTCATCAAGCCCCTGATCCGCTATCGCTGGTCGATCGAGACCATCGCGCTGAGCGTCTCCTACTTCACCCTGCTGCTGCCCAGCGTCACCGAGACCCTGACCCGGCTGCCGGCGGGCGATCCCGTCGCCTCGGGCGTCGAGGACCCTCTGGTCGTCGGCTTCCAGCTGACCGTTCTGGTCCTGCTGATCCTGGGCGTGACCCTGCAACTCCTGTCCCGCCGTCGTCGCCTGTCGGCGGTGGCCCTCGCGTAAAGGAAACCGCGTGACCCGCATCATCTATCGCATCGTCCCCCACGACGGGGGCTGGGCCTACAAGCTGGGCGACAGCTTCTCCGAGACCTTCGCCACGCATGACGCCGCCCGCGCCGCCGCCGTCGCCGTGTCGCGCGAGCAGCAGGTGCCGGACCGCACCTCATGGATCGAGTTCGAGGACAGTTCGGGCCAGTGGATCACCGAACGCGCCGACGGCCATGACCGCCCGGAAACCGAGGTCGAGGACTAGGCTGCGAAGGCCTCGGCGTAGCGTTCAGGCTTGAAGCCGACCAGCGTCCGCCCGTCGCCCAGGTCCAGCACCGGCCGCTTGATCATCGACGGCTGGGCCAGCATCAAGGCCACAGCCTTGTCAGCGTTCAGGTCGGCCTTGTCCGCGTCCGGCAGCTTGCGGAAGGTGGTCCCGGCGCGGTTCAGCACCGTCTCCCAGCCATGCTCGGCGATCCAGCGTTCCAGATCGGCCTTGTTCGCGCCGGCGACCTTGTAGTCGTGGAAGGCGTAGTCCACGCCGTTATCATCCAGCCAGACCCGCGCCTTCTTCATCGTGTCGCAGGCCTTGATGCCGTACAGGGTGATGGCCATGGGGCGCTCCTCGCAAAACTGAGCCGCGATCTGGCATCGCGAGGCGGAGGGGTCAAATTCCGCAGTGTGGCTGGAAGCGAATATCCGCTCGCGACCCGTTGCGGACCTATTCGGGCGCCGCTTGTAAGGTCGCAGACCTACTGCTGAAATCTTCCGCTTCCCACCCGTCGAGGACATTTGGCACTTCCGCTGAAGGAGACGCGCATGAAGCTCTACGCCCACCCCTTTTCGTCCTTCTGCCAGAAGGCGCTGATCGCGCTGTATGAGAACGACACGCCGTTTGCCTTCGAACTGCTCGAGGGCGAGGCCGCCTTCGCGGAACTGACGGCGCTGTGGCCAGTGCGCAAGTTCCCGGTATTGCAGGACGGCGAGCGCACCGTCGTCGAGGCCACCGGCATCATCGAGCACCTGGCCGTGCATCATCTCGGCCCGGTGCGCCTGATCCCTGCCGATCCCGCCGATGCGGTCGAGGTGCGGATGATGGACCGGGTGTTCGATCACTATGTCTCGAGCCCGCAGCAGAAGCTGGTGGCTGACGCTCTGCGGCCCGAGGGCGACCGCGATCCCTATGGCGTGGCCGAGGCGAAGCGGATGCTGGCCACCGCCTACGCCTGGCTGGACGAACGGCTGGCGGGGCGGGAATGGGCGACTGATCACGGCTTCAGCCTGGCCGACTGCGCCGCCGCGCCCGCGCTCTTCTACGCCGACTGGTCGCATCCTATCGACGACCGGTTCGCGACGCTGAAGGCCTATCGCGCCCGGCTGCTGGCCCGGCCGTCGATGGCGCGGGCGGTGGACGAGGCGCGGCCCTACCGTTCCTATTTTCCGCTGGGCGCGCCGGATCGGGACTGACGCGCGATCAGGCCGCCTTCTGGCTCCACAGGTCCAGATCGGCTTCACGCCCGATCAGGGCCAGCCCCGAGGCGATGGATTCGAACTCGCCGCCGGTCTCTATGCGGTCGGCGCCGAAGCGGCGGATGAAGATGTCGCGCACCGCCGGGACGAAGGAGGTGCCGCCGGTCAGGAAGACGCGGTCGATCTGCGTCCCCTCCAGACCCGACTGAGCCATGGCTTCGTCGACGGCGGCCTCCATGGCCTGAAGCTCGGGCGCGATCCAGCCCTCGAAGTCCGTGCGTTTGACCGGCTTCTCGATCCGCACCGATCCGGCGACAAAGGAGAAGACCGCCTCCTCGTCCCGCGACAGGGCCTCTTTCAGACCCGAGACGGCGCGGTAGAGGGCGTAGCCGTGGTTGTCGTCCAGCACCTCGATCAGGCGTTCGATCTTCTCGGGCTCCAGCGCGGTGGAGGCCAGGCCACGAATGTCGCGCATGTCCTTGGACGCGCGCAACAGGGCCAGTTGGTCCCAGCGCGCAAAGGCGCTGTAGTAGCGCTGCGGGATCGGCAGGCGGTTATCAAAGGCCCGGTAAAGGCTGCCCTTGCCCAGTTCCGGCGAGACCAGCTGGTCGATGATCCGATAGTCGAAGGCGTCGCCCGCCACGCCCACGCCCGACCGGGCCAGAGGCGTGGACTTCAGCGCGCCGTCGGCCCGCTCGAACCGCACGATGGAAAAGTCGCTGGTGCCGCCGCCGAAGTCGGCGACCAGGACATTGGCGTCCTGTTTCAGTTCGCGCGCAAAGAAGAAGGCCGCGCCGACGGGTTCGTAGGCGTAGCGGATGTCGGTGAAGCCCAGACGGGCGAACGCCGCCTCATAGCGTTCCAGCGCCAGGGCCTCGTTGGGATTGCCGCCGGCGAAGGTGACGGGACGGCCGACGATGATGCGCGGCGGCAGATCGTCCATCGCCCCGTCGGCATGGTGCTTCAGCCGCAAAAGGAAGGCCGACAGCAGGTCCTCGAAGCGATAGCGGCGGTTGTCGATGCGCGTCTCGGTGAAGGCGGCGCTGGCGGCGAAGGTCTTGAACGACTGGATGAAGCGGGTGTCCAGCGGGTCCTCGACATAGGCGTCGATGGCCCAGGGGCCGGCCTCGATCACCCGCTCGGGCGAGCCGCCGTCGCGCGCTTCGTGCAGTTGGAAGCTCAGCGCCGAGCGGAAGGCGAACAGGTCCTTCTCCTCGACCTGGAACCGCACCAGGGTCGCGGGGCCGTCGCCGTGCGTCAGCGACACCACCGTATTGGTCGTGCCGAAGTCAATGCCGATGGTGGCGGGGGTCGCGGACGTCATAGGAGGAGAACCTGCGGGGGGAGCGGTCGCGGTTCCTAGCCCCCTGCCGGCTGGCGTCAAGGGCGACTGGACTGCGAACCGTCATCCGAGGGGCGTCATCATCCCGCGGCGACGTTTTCGCCGAACGGGTCATCCAGACTGTGCGACGGCGGGGTGAACCAGACCGGCCCTCTGTCGTCCATATAGAAATGATCTTCCAGGCGAACGCCGAAGCGGCCGGGAATGACCAGCATCGGCTCGTTGGAGAAGCACATTCCAGGTTGAAGCAGGGTCGCATCGCCGCGCACCAGGTTGGGCGCCTCGTGGATGTCCAGACCGACTCCGTGGCCGGTGCGATGCGGCAAACCGGGCAGCTGGTAGTCCGGGCCATAGCCAAGGCCGGTCAGGTAGTCGCGCGCGCCCGCATCCACGCTCTCGCACGACGCCCCCAGGCGCGCCGCCTCAAAGGCCCGCGCCTGGGCCTGCTTCTCGTGGTTCCAGACCCGACGGAAGTCGTCGCTGGGCGTCCCGAAGACATAGGTGCGCGTGATGTCGGAGTGATAACCATCCATCAAGGCGCCCGTGTCGATCAGCACCACGTCATCGACCTTCAACGCCCGGTCGCCCTCGCCGCCGTGCGGCAGGCAGGTGTCGTCGCCGAAAGAGACGAGACAGAAGGACGAGCCGCCCTCGCCGCCCAGCTTGCGATGCTCGGCGTCGATGAACCGCTTGACCTCGGACGTCAGCACCCCGGCCTGCAGCCAATGCCGCGTACGACGCTGCACCTCCAGGGTGATGGCCTTGGCCCGGATCAGAAGCGCGATCTCCGCCGGCGACTTCAGGCTACGCTGAGCGGTGATCAGGGCGCCGCCGTCGGTCACGCGATCCGCGCCCAGCCTCCGGCTGAGGCCCAGCCAGATGAAGGCCGCCGCCTGATCGTCAACGGCCAGCCGACCGTCTGGCGACAGCCGGGTCGCCACCTGCGCATAAGGGCTCTCATCTTCTTCCCAGGTGAAGATGTCGCCGGCCACCGCGTTCGCCGCCGCAGTCAGCCCCCTGATCTTGTCCCGTTCGAACTGGGGACAGATGTACTCCAGCCGTCCATCCGCATGGATCAGGGCCGCGGTCAGCCGCTCCGACGGATGCCAGTCCAGCCCCGTGAAATAGCGTAACGACCGTGTCGGCCCGAGCAACAGGGCCGCGAGGCCTTCCGCCCGCAAGCGCGCGGCCATGGCCTCCAGGCGCGTGCGCCGCTCATCGGCGGAGATAGGGGCGGCGGCAGGGGCGGAAAATGTCATGGTCGACGCCTATCCGGGATGTGGATGGAAGCAAGACGCTCCAGGCCGGTGCGGGGCTGGACGCGCCAATCCTCAAATCGGGATCACGACATGCAGGGATAATCAACATTAAGGCAAATGAGAAAGCTTTATTTGATTTGAATTTTTATTAATAATATCATCACGATCTCAAATGGAGACTCATCCTTGACCGAGCAAAAGAAGGCGCGCGGACGCCCTATCGACTTGGAAAAAAGTCGCCAAATCGCAATTGCGACATGGAACGTTTTGTCAGAACGCGGTTATGATGCTCTGACTTTTGATGCCGTGGCCAGTGAAGTCGGATGCAACCGCGCCACCATCTATCGACGGCATGCGTCAAAGGCAGAGCTCGTGGCCTCGGTTTTGCGCGAAACCCTGTTGTCGTTCGCCCCGATCATCGACGAGGAAACCGCCCCGCGCGACGCCCTGCATGCCTTGGTGGATACGGCTGTGGCCTACCTCTCTGACGCGCGCCCGGCCGCCATTCTCCACATCGCCTCGTTGGCGCGGCGCTCGCCAGAAGTGGCCGATATTCTCGACATCCACCTCAAATCGACCGAACCCTATTATATTCGCCAGTTCAGACGTCTGGCCCCGAAGGCCGACATCGAACAACTGCAGTTCGTGACTCACACGCTTCTGGGCAGCGTGGTCTACCATCTGACCTTTCGGCCGATCCAACTGACGCCCCAGCAGATCGACGCCTTGGTGGACAGGGCGATCGCCATGTTGCCTATCGGCAGCGACGACCGCCCCTAGGCTCAGACCTCCTCGACAGGCCCAACCCCGCCCGACAGATTCGGGCGAACGCGATACGACTTCAGGACAAACCGCTGATAGTCGCGCTGACGTACCGTGCTCACGCCGATCAGGTCGATCCGGGCTTCGTCCGCCCGCAAGGTCACAAGGCCGTAGCCCTTGGTCAGGTGCTGACAGAAGCGCACCTCGGGACAGGCTTCGGAAAAGGCCGCCCCCAACTCCACATCGCCCAACATATTTCCCAGGCTGCTGCTGGTGATAGCCGTGACCCCCACCTCAGCGGCGACACGCCGATCCTCGGCATCGTGCAGTTCACTGACCCAAAAGGCATGACTGTCGCCCGACAGGACCAATGGACGGCTGCCCGTTTCGACGAACATGCGATCCATGCGGGCGCGGGCCGCGGGGTAAGAATCCCATCCGTCGAATTCGAAAGGCACGTCTGTCGGCAGGGTCTCCAACTGCTGAAGCCAGGGTCGCAGGATCGGGGACGCCTGTTCGAAGGCCTGCGCCCACCGCGCCTTACCCATGAAGCCGACGATGTCCGCGCCGGTCGTGCGCGCCATGACCATCTGATTGCCGATGACCTGCCAGGGTTTCCCAGCTTTGACCGAGCCTTCGAGACGATCACGCAGCCACGCCTCCTGGGCGACGCCGTAGACGCTGCGCTCAGGCCGGGAAATGGAACGGAGGATGGAGGCGGGATCGATCCTCACTCCATAGGGCGCCAGCGCCGGTCGCCCCTGACTGAACGCCGTCAGGATTTCGCGCCTCAGAGCCGGATCGGTGATCACGACAGGCTGATCCGGGTTACTCAGATCCACCGCATTCCACGTCACATCCGCGGGATTACGCAGATTGATCTGACGATCCCGACCGAGGAAACGATTTTCGACCATGATCAAGGTCGCCAGATCGCCCAGCTCGAAGGTGCGGTTGATCGCCAGCAAGGAGGCGCCGGGCTCAGGCTCGCGAATGGGAATCCACTCATAGAAGGCGCGAACAGCGGCGTCGCGGCGGTCGCTCCACACGCCATCTTCAGCCTGATGGTTCTGGGCCCCGCCGCTCCAGGCGTCGTTGGCCGTCTCGTGATCGTCCCAGACGCAAATCCACGGCGCCCGAGCGTGCGCCGCCTGCAGATCGGCGTCCAGCTTGTAGCAGGCGTGCCGCTCGCGATAGTCGGCCAAGGTGCGCGCTTCATGCGCCGGCGTGGGCGCACGGCCGATTTTCTGGCCAATGCTCATGCCCAGCTGGTCAGGCCCGCCCCCGTACTCGTAGATATAGTCGCCCAGGTGCAGCACCAGGTCGACACGCTCAAGTTCGGCGATGTCGCGATAGGCGTTGAAGAAGCCGGTCGAATAGAGCGAGCAGGACGCCACCGCCAAAACCATTTCCGACACCCGCCCCACCGGCAGGGTGCGCGCGCGGCCCGTCGCCGAAACCTGATCGCCGCAGCGGAAGCGATAGAGATATTCAGTATTCGGCCGCAGCCCAGTCACATCGACCTTGACGGTGAAGTCGCGGGCGCTGTTCGTCGTGACCACGCCGCGGCGGACACCACGCTGAAAGTCTGCATCCTCGGCCAACTCCCATTCCACGGAAACGGCGGCGGCGTCAGCGCTTCGGGGCGTGGCTCGAGTCCACACAATAACCCGGTCCCGCAGAGGATCGCCCGAAGCGACGCCGTGCAGAAAATCAGCCGGCTCGTTGGAAGCCGCCGCCGCCTGCCCCGCGGTCGCCGCACAGGCGGCCAAGCCGACAAGGCCAAGGGCCGCGCGTCGGTCTAGTTTCATGTTTCTGTTCCTTGAGGAAAGGGCGGCGAACGCAGCGCAGACGCCGCGCCCGGCCGCCCGTTGTCATCAGAATCGGGCGCTGACCTCGAACCGAACGTTGCGGCGCGATCCCACGATAAAGGTCGGCATGCCGAAGGAATCCCCGGTATTCCCGGCGTCCACGACGTATTTCTCATCCAGCAGGTTCTCGCCAAAGACGGTGAAGGACCAGCTGCCGCGCTCGGGCGTGAAGTTGATGCGAAGATTGAATAGGCCGAAAGCGTCCTGATATTCGTCGACCGACTTGTCCGAAAACGCCGGCCGCGAACGAACCTGAAGATCGGCGCGATCATTGTCGTCAGAGAAGAAGATCTTTGACTGCCAACTGTAGACAGGCGTTATGGTGAACTCCCCCAGGTCGGTCGGGATGACTGCATTTGCCCCCACGGCGTACTTGTTGTCAGGGCTGTTGCGGAAACGGTTGCCGTCATAGGCGCCGCCGCTGAATCGAGCATGATTGTAGGCATAGCTTCCAAACAGGGACAGGCCGCCCGCGAGCCGCCAGGTTGCCTGGGTTTCGAAGCCGGTCGCCTCAGCCGCTCCGGCATTCACCGGCTCAAGACGATCGCCATTGCGCTGGAAGGTCTGGAAGTTCGAGTAGTCGAAGCGATAAACCGAGGCGTCGCCGAACAAAGCTCCATCGAAGAGCCGGTATTTGACGCCGACTTCGGCCGACGCCAACTCCTCGGCAGGCAGGATTCTGGCCCCGCCGGACGGGTCCAGATCGATCCCCTCCGGACGCTTTCCAACGCCATAAACCGCATAGACGTTCACATCAGGCGTCAGCGCATACCTGACCCCTGCACGACCTGTCGTCAGGCTGGAGGAATGGCTGCCCCTGACAACTGCGCCACCCGGCGTCATGGTCATCAACAGGGCCGCGCCCGTCAGGCGCGATACGCCCGCCGGGGTGCTCACCTGCATCGAGACCGCCTTGTCGTCCCAGGTCAGGCGGCCGCCGACAAAGGCCTGGAGGCGGCCGGACAGGTGGAAGGTCCCATCCGCGAACAGATCATAGGTCTCGATATCTGCGGTCTGGCGCCGGCGATCCAGGTGGAAGGGCTTGTAGTTGGCCGCAGCCGCGCCCAGGGCGGCGTTGATCTGGTTGTTCGTCAGGCCGTTCGGCGCATAGCGATGCAGCACTCCCGACAATAGCAACGCCATGGCGCGCTCATCGGCCCCAAGGTCCGTCGCCTGGGCGTTGCTGGCGGTGAAATAGCTGGCGCCGACAAAGCCCTCGAGCGGGCCAGAGCGTCGAATGTTGAGGCGAACTTCCTGTGAGAACTGCTCGCCGTCGTTGCACAGATCATAGGCGATGATGTTGGTCGGCGTGCCGTCGATGTCGCCCGCCTGACAGGCCGTGTACCAGCGGTAGCCGCTGATCGCGGTCAGATCGAGACGATCCGTCAGGGTCAGATCCGAGGTCCCGCTCAGCCCGACGATCTCGCGTCGGCTATAGGCCTGCGCCAGGTCGCCGAAAGTGCTCAGATGAGTAGGCGTCCAGAAGCGACGATCGCCTTCCAGAGCGCCAGTTTGCTGGTTGCGAGGGGCGAAGACGTTGGATTTGAAAGCACCGCCGCTGTCCGTATCATCGACGTCATAGGTCCCCGCGAAGCGGAAGCTGAAGACGTCATTGGGCATGTAGCGCGCCGTCAGACGATAGGCCTGGCCGTCAACGCTGTTGTAGGTTCCGCCCTGCGTGTCCTTCAGAAAGCCGTCTCTCTGCCGCGTCAACGCGCCGAAACGCAGACCGAAGCTGTCGCTGACGGGGATGTTGACCACGGCCTGCAACAACCGCTGGCCATGGTCTCCGGCGCCCGCCTTGGCCTCCAGCCCAAGGGTGTCGCCCGGCATTTTCTGGAAGATGGAAATACCGCCGTTCAACGCCGAGCGGCCATGCAGGGTCGACTGCGGCCCCTTCTCGACCTCAACCCGATCCACATCGAACATCTCGCCGTAAGCCGAAGCGATCTGAGTAATCGGAACCCCGTCCTGAAACAGCGCCACCCGCGGCTCAGCCGCCGGAGAGGTATCGTCCGACGTGATGCCTCGCAGCGAGATGCCCGGCAAAAGACGGTCCTGCAACTGGATCACCAGTCCCGGCGTCATCTGGGCGACACGGTCGAGCTCGGTCGCCCCCAGCCGCTCCAGCGTCGCGCCGTCATAGGCGCTGATCGACATGGGCACTTCGGAGATTCGCTGCGTGCGCTTCTGCGCCGTCACGATGATCTCTCCGACTTCCGAAGCCGGCTCAGGAACAGGCGACGTCTGCGGTTGCGACTGCGCATAGGCGGACCCCGCCCCCCAAAGCATGGTCGCCGCCAATAGGCAGGATTTCTTCATAGCTAACGGTTCCTCCCGAAACACTCGATGCCCTTCGACATCGCCCGGCCATTTACGGCTCGCTGGTGTACCGAAAATATGTGACACGCTCGTTGCAAGTTGGCAAACATCGTTTTCGCAATCGGGCGGCCAGTCCGAACGACACGCTTTTGACGATTGAGGAGACGCAAAGATGGACTTCAGCCCGACCTCACGCGAACGCGCATTCCAAGGGCGCGTCCGCGCCTTCATGAATGACAAGGTCCGCCCGCGCGTGCCCGCGGTTCATGCCGAAATCGCCGGCGGCGACCGCTGGACCGCCCCCCTTCCCTCAATCGAAACACTCAAGACCGAGGCTCGCGCCGCCGGACTGTGGAACCTGTTCATGCCGCCGGCTCCAGCGGGCATGACCGAAGCCGACGACGATTTCGAATTCACCGGCGAGCGCCTGACCAATCTGGAATACGCCCTCTGCGCCGAGGAGATGGGGCGCATCGACTGGGCCAGCGAAGTGTTCAACTGCTCCGCGCCCGACACAGGCAACATGGAGGTGCTGCACCGCTACGGCACGCTCGAACAGAAACACCGATGGCTGACGCCGCTGATGCAGGGCGAAATCCGATCGGCCTTCCTCATGACCGAGCCGGCGGTCGCCTCATCGGACGCCACCAATATCCAGACCGACATTCGCCGCGACGGCGACGACTATGTGATCAACGGCCGGAAATGGTGGTCGTCCGGCGCCGGCGATCCGCGCTGCAAGGTCGCCATCGTCATGGGCAAGACCGATCCCGGCGAGAAGCCCCATCGCCAGCAGTCGATGATCCTGGTCCCGCTGGACGCCCCTGGGGTGACGGTCGAGCGCGCCCTCACCGTCTATGGCTACGACCATGCCCCGCACGGTCACATGGAGATCACCCTGACGAACGTGCGCGTACCCGCCGCCAACATCCTGCTGGGTGAGGGTCGAGGGTTCGAAATCGCCCAGGGGCGCCTGGGCCCCGGCCGCATCCACCACTGCATGCGGACCATCGGCGCCGCCGAGGAAGCTCTGGAGGCCATGGCGCGTCGCCTGCTGTCGCGCACAGCCTTCGGCAAGCGGCTCGGCGAACACTCGGTCTGGGAAGAGCGGATCGCCCGCGCACGGATCGATATCGAAATGACCCGTCTGCTCTGCCTGAAGGCCGCCGACATGATGGACCGTACGGGCAACAAGGCCGCCCGGGATGAGATCGCCATGATCAAGGTGCAGGCGCCGACCATGGCGCTGCGCATCATCGACGACGCCATCCAGGCCCATGGCGGGGCCGGTGTCTCGCAGGACTTCGAGCTGGCGGCCATGTGGGCCAATATCCGCACCCTGCGCTTTGCGGACGGTCCCGACGAGGTTCATGCCCGCGCCATCGCCCGCGCCGAGTTCGCTCGCTATGCGGAGACTGGCCAGTGAGCGACATCGACACCGCGCGGCTGGCGGACTGGCTGGCGACCCTTCTGCCAACGGCGCAGACAGCCCTTGCGCTGGACAAGTTCCCCGGCGGTCAGTCAAACCCGACCTACAGGATGACCGTCGATGGCCAGGCCTATGTCCTGCGCCGCCGCCCCTTTGGCGACCTCCTGCCCTCGGCCCATGCCGTGGATCGGGAACACAGGTTGATTTCCGCCCTATCCTCGGCAGGCTATCCCGTCCCCAAGCCCCTTGCCCTGTGTCGGGATGAGGTCGTCATCGGCGCCGAATTCTACGTCATGGAGATGGTCGAAGGCCGCACCTTCTGGAACGGCGCCCTGCCCGACCTGTCGCCCGACGAAAGACGCCAGGGTTATGAGGCCATGGTCGATGCGCTGGCCGCCCTGCATACGCTGGACTACCAGGCTCTCGACCTTGACGACTTCGGACGGCCTGGCAACTATTTCGAACGTCAGGTCAGCCGCTGGACCAAACAGTACCGCGCCGCCCAGACCGACGACCTGTCCGAGGTCGAAGCCCTGATCGAGTTCCTGCCGCGCACCATCCCAGAACAGACGCGAACCTCAATCATCCACGGCGACTATCGCATCGACAATCTGATCTACGCGCCCGACGCCATGACGGTCAGGGCCGTGCTGGACTGGGAACTGGCGACATTGGGCGATCCCCTGGCCGATTTCGCCTATCTGGCCATGAACTGGATTCTGCCCGCAGACGGACGCTCCGGCCTGAACGGCACGGACTTCTCCGCGACCGGAATCCCGACGCTGGACCAGATCACGCGCCGATACTGCGTCCAAACCGGACGCGACGACCTGCCGGATCTGCACTGGTATTTCGCCTTCAACCTGTTCCGCCTGGTCGGGATCATTCAGGGCGTCAAGAAGCGAATGCAGACCGGAAACGCGTCGAACCCCAAGGCCGCCGACACCGTCGCGATGCTGTCGCCCCTGGCCCATGCAGCCTGTAGAGAGGCCCGCCTAGCCGGGGCCGACTTTTAAGCCGGCAGCCGGTCCGACCGCCGGCGCTTCAAGACTACCAAAGACCCCCGGAAAGGCTCGGAAGGACTGGCAAGGTCAGTGATCTATGAGCGCCTGCGGAGGCGATGTCGAAACAGCGTGGAAAGCCGACACTGGCAATGATCTGGCGTCCAATCTGGGCCCAGCCGTTGCCGACTTCTTATTCCTACTTCCCCTTCCCGCCGCCTGTCGCTGACACGCCAGCCCGTCGAACTTTTCCAACCCCGAAGCGCGCATCAAAGACGCTATCGCTTTCGTTCGGGCCGTCGGCGGCTTCGCTGACCACTGCCGCACCGTGTCGCGCTAGCCCCGGTGAAAAAGTAAACTCAACGTTTACTACCCCTCTGTCCTGACATCCGATTTGAAGTGTGCGACTGGCGACCGAGGTTCCGGGGCAAGGGCTCTGTGAACCGAGTGGGCGCTTTGGGGGCGCCGGGGATGATCTGATGTTCAATGTCGTGACGACCGTCGCCGGTCGGGCGAAGCGCATTGCCGTTTCCGCAGGCTTCGGCCTGGCTGTTCTGGGTTTCGCCGGAGCCGCCGCGGCGTCGCCAGGGTGTGACGCGATCAATGCGATCTGGGGCGGAGGCGTGACCTTGAACAACGGCCTCGAACTGTACGAGCCCTGGCCCCTGCCGCCGATGAAGGCAGGCGACGAGGTCGTCTACGTTGCATCGACGACAGGCAGCACCAATACGCATATTCCCAGCGGGGGCGGCTTCGCCCTTTACAAGAACGAAGGTACCGCCTGGCCTGACGACATCCTGATCGAAGAATACGGGTCACAAGGCGCGGAACTTTCGCTGAACGGCCGGTATGTCCTGACTGACGACAACGTCGGCTTCATCGTCTATGGCTGGAGCGGCTCAGGCGACGCTACGCTTCGCGCGACCGTGACCTGCACGGCGGCAGCAGCCGCACCGACCATCACCAGCCTGTCGCCCAGCACCGGCTCGGCGGACGGCGGCGACAGCGTCGTCATCACCGGTACAGACTTCACCGGCGCGACCGCCGTCATGTTCGGCTCCATGAACGCGGTCTCGTTTACGGTGAACAGCGCAACCCGGATCACTGCAATCGCGCCGGCCAATCCCGGCGGGGGCGCGGCCCCGGTCACGGTGACCACGGCCTTGGGCAGCAGCAGCGCGAGCGGAGCCTCGACCTATACCTATGTCCAGCGGCCCGCGGCGCCGACATTCACCAGCGCGCCGCCGCTGATCACGAACGCAACCTCGGCGACCTTTGCGTTCGACCTGTCGGCCGGGGCGAGCGCCCTCTCTTCGCTAGATGGGGCGGCTTTCCAGCCTGCGACCAATCCCTTGACCTTCACCGCCCTCAACGACGGCGCGCATACATTCAGGGTGAAGTCCGTCATCTCTGGCGTCGAGAGCGACGTAACCACCTACGCTTGGACGATCGACACCATCGTCCCGGCGCCGCCTGTAGTGACCCCCCTGACTCCGGGGGCGAACCGGAGGCCGACGTTCCAGGGCACGGCGGAGATCGGTTCCATGATGCGCGTCTTCGTCGACGGCGCCCTGGCCGGCACGGTGATAAGCGACGGCTCCGGCAACTGGATGATCATCAGCGGAGACCTCGTGGACGGTCCGCACACTGTTCAGGCCTCGGCCGCTGACGCGGCCGGCAACGTCTCGTCGCTGTCGCTTCCGGTTTCTTTCGTGACGGCTTCGCCTCCGGTCTCATCGAACCTGAGCGTGTCGATACCCTATGGCGTCCCCAACGTTGTGATCGCCTTGGCGAACCAGATCACCGGCGTTCACACCAGCATAACGATAGTTAGCGCGCCGACACATGGTGAGGTTGAATGGTCGGGCTCGTCGGTCATCTACACGCCGACCATCGGCTATTTCGGCCCGGACACCTTCACCTATACGGCCACGGGTCCTGGCGGGACCTCGACTGCGGCCACGGTCAGCCTGACGGTGGCGGCGCCGGGCGCGCCGGTGGCGGCTAATGTCACCGGCGTCGCGGTGGCCTATGACAGCGCGGGCCAGGCCATTGACCTGTCGGCGTCGATCACGGGCGTTCACGCCAGCATCGCCATCGGCACGGCGCCGGGCCACGGTACGACCAGCATTTCGGGCGATGTCGTCACCTACAGGCCGAACGCCGGCTATTTCGGCGCGGACAGCTTCACCTATACGGCGACAGGCCCTGGCGGGACCTCGGCTGCGGCGACCGTCAGCCTGACGGTGGCGGCGCCGGGCGCGCCGGTGGCGGCTAACGTCACCGGCGTCGCGGTGGCCTATGACAGCGCGGGACAGGCCATTGACCTGTCGGCGTCGATCACGGGCGTTCACGCCAGCATCACCATCGGCACGGCGCCTGCGCACGGCACGGCTACCATTTCGGGCGACATCGTCACCTACAGGCCCAACGCCGGCTATTTCGGCCCGGACAGCTTCACCTATACGGCGACAGGCCCTGGCGGGACCTCGGCTGCGGCCACGGTCAGCCTGACGGTGGCGGCGCCGGGCGCGCCGGTAGCGGCTAACGCCAACGGTGTCGCGGTGGCCTATGACAGCGCGGGCCAGGCCATTGACCTCTCGACGTCGATCACGGGCGTTCACGCCAGCATCGCCATCGGCACGGCGCCTGCGCACGGCACAGCCAGCATTTCGGGCGACGTCGTCACCTACAGGCCCAACGCCGGCTATTTCGGCGCGGACAGCTTCACCTATACGGCGACAGGCCCTGGCGGGACCTCGGCTGCGGCCACGGTCAGCCTGACGGTGGCGGCGCCGGGCGCGCCGGTGGCGGCTAACGCCAACGGTGTCGCGGTGGCCTATGACAGCGCGGGCCAGGCCATTGACCTGTCGGCGTCGATCACGGGCGTTCACACCAGCATCGCCATCGGGACGGCGCCTGCGCACGGTACGACCAGCATTTCGGGCGATGTCGTCACCTACAGGCCGAACGCCGGCTATTTCGGCGCGGACAGCTTCACCTATACGGCCACGGGTCCTGGCGGGACCTCGACTGCGGCGACCGTCAGCCTGACGGTGGCGGCGCCGGGCGCGCCGGTGGCGGCTAACGTCACCGGCGTCGCGGTGGCCTATGACAGCGCGGGACAGGCCATTGACCTGTCGGCGTCGATCACGGGCGTTCACGCCAGCATCACCATCGGCACGGCGCCTGCGCACGGCACGGCTACCATTTCGGGCGACATCGTCACCTACAGGCCGAACGCCGGCTATTTCGGCGCGGACAGCTTCACCTATACGGCGACAGGCCCTGGCGGGACCTCGGCTGCGGCCACGGTCAGCCTGACGGTGGCGGCGCCGACGGCGCCGGAAATCGATCCACCTGCGCCGGTCGTCGTTCAGCCGACGCCGGGCGGGGCAGCCACGGTCGACTTGCCGCCCGCGTCCTCGGGCACGGTGACGAGTTATCGCGTGGAGGATCAGCCCGCGCACGGTCAGGTCGTCATCCAGCCGCCCGGCGCCGGGGCGTCGGGCTGGAGCGTGGCCTATACGCCAGCGCCCGGTTTCATGGGCGAAGACACCATCGCCGTGGTGGCTGTGGGACCGGCGGGCGAGTCCGCTCCCGCCACCATGACCTTCCGCGTGCTGGGCGCGGCGCCGGACCTGCAAGGGACGACGCTGGACGGTGCGACCCTAACGTTCGAGCCGACCGCCAGCCTGACGGGCGGCCCCTTCCAAGGCCTGGCGATCACCCGCCAGCCGAACTCCGGCACGGCTCAGGTCGATGGCTTGAGGATCATCTACACCCCAGCGGCCAGCGCGGGGTCGGCGTCGCGCCGCATGGCTATGCGATCGGCCTCAGTCGCTCCGGCGGCTGGCCCGGTCTCGATGGAATACACCGTCATCCTGCCCTTCGGCGCCTCCCTGCCGGGGACCATCGAGATCGAAGCGGCTGCGACCACTCCCACCCTGACGCCTTTGATCGCCACCACCCTGGCCGGGCGTCCAGTGACGGTGTCGTTGACGGACACGGCGACGGGCGGACCCTTCGTGGCCGCCACGGTGGTCAGCGTTTCGGACGACGCCGGGACCGCGACCCTGACCGAGGGCGGCGTTGCGGGGAACCGCACCTATGCCCTGACCTTCACCCCCGCCGGCGATTTCACCGGCCTGGCCAATGTGACCTACAGCCTGTCCAACGCAGGCGGCGCGGCGACGGGCGTGCTGGCGATCACGGTCGAGGCGCGTCCCGATCCCTCGCTGGACCCGGATGTGCGTGGGCTGGTCTCGGCCCAGGCGGATACGGCCCGCCGTTTCGCCCGTTCGCAGGCCGACAACTTCCATCGCCGTCTTGAACAGGTGCGTCGCGGGGGCGTTACGGGCCTCAGCAACCAGATGCGCATGAACCTTGGCGACGGCGGCCTGAACCAGGATCCCCGTGAAGCCCTGCGTCAGCAACTCGGCCAGTCGCCCGGCGACCGCGATGACGGTTTCAACACTCTCGCGGCGGTCCGCGCGCGCGCGGTGGATGGGGATGAGACGCCCGCAGCCAATGCGCCCGTAGCCTCTGCTTCGCCGGGCAAGGTCGGCGTCTGGACGGCGGGCGCCATCGACTGGGGGCGTCGCGACGCCCAGGGTCAGCGCGACTATCGCTTCAGCACCTCAGGCGTCAGCGCGGGCGTGGACATGGCGATCTCGGATCGTCTGATCGCCGGCGTCGGCGTCGGTTATGGCCATGACCGCACCAAGGTCGGCGACAACGGAACCCTGTCCGAGGGCGACAGCTATGTCGGCGCCCTCTACGGCAGCTGGCGCGCCACCGGCGATCTGGTCGTCGATGGCGTGCTGGGCTACGGCGCGCTGGAGTTCGACAGCCGACGCTGGTCGTCGGACGCCGACGACTTCGCCTTCGGCGAGCGCTCGGGCTCGGTGCTGTTCGGTTCGGCCTCGGTCGCTCTGGAGCGCCGCAGCGCGGGTCTGGCCTGGGCGCCTTACGCCCGCCTGCAGTTCGGCAAGGTCGAGCTGGACGGCTATTCCGAAACGGGGGCGGACGTCTTCGCCCTGACTTATGACGCGATGACGGTCGACACCCTGGCCACGGCTCTGGGGACCAGCTTCGACTGGACCCTGCAACGTCGCTCGGGCGTGCTGACGCCCAGCCTGCGCGTCGAATGGCGTCACGAGTTCGAGGGCGCGGACGACCAAGCCGTCTCCTACGCCGACTGGCTGGCCAGCCCCGACTATCTGGTCGGTCTGGAGCGCTGGGCTCGCGACAGCGTGAGCCTGGGGGCCGGTGTGCAGTGGCGGGCGGTGTCGGGCTGGAGTTACGGCGTCGACTATCAGGGACAGTTGGGCTCGGACCTGTCCAGCCACGGTCTGAGGTTGCGACTGATGAAGCTGTTCTAGAACAGAAAGGGGCGGTCCTCGCAGACCGCCCCTTGCCTGTCTGACCCGGCTCACCGGCCTGGCTGGCCAGTCCGGATGAAGTGGGGCGCCTGTCCCGCCCGATGGGACTCTTCATCGAACGGCGCCGAAACCAACGACTATCTCATGGTGCACAGTCTGGCGGTGGCGGCAGGGGGGCGCGGCTCCGATGAAGCCGGCTGGATCGCCGCGGCGTCTTGGGAGCGGTATCTCCAGCATGAAAGGCGAGCCGCAAATATACGGCGCCCAGACAATCGCCCGGTCAGACGAGCATCCGACGCTTGAGCCGTATGACCGGGCTCTAGTCCCCGACAGCCGTCACACTGTGCTGCGCGTCCTGACACCGGTCGAATGAGAGCCAGAAGCTGACCTTCAGCATGGGCCCCAAGCAAACCGTGCCCCTGCAGCATCCTTAGATCTGCTACCGCAGACCTGCAGGATCGCGCGCCCTTCCCTCACTCCCACTCGATTGCTCGGCACCTCACAAGGCGCTGTTTTGTAAGCACCTTTCGTTGACTTAAGATAATACACCGGCGACGGTGCCGTCAGCCAGTAGTGGCTATTGAAAACAATGGCGAAACTGGCAGCGAAAAAATTCGAGTGATGTCGCCTTCTATCGCCCCCCCTTGCGAGACTGAAGCTGGCGATCCTTCGTCACCGCTGAGCCGATCTTATCCGTGAAATCATAGCGGCGGGCACGACATCAACTGCGCGATGGATATTCCTGCATAACCTTAGCTGCAGGAGCCGGGGGCAGACCAGACTTGACATCCGCATCCTCGATCCGCAGCAGCTGCTTGCCCTGACTGGCGCTGCTGAACAGACGCAGGAAGGTTGCGGGGATGGCGTCGAACCCCTGCTGGATGTCGGTACGATACTGGATCTGGCCGGCGCGCAGCCAGCCCTCCAACTCGGCCATGGCGACGGGAACCTCAGCCAGATGATCCAACAAGATGAAACCGCGCATCTCGGCGCGCTGGGCGATCATCCGCATCAGGTTGCGGGGACCGGGTGCGGGCGTCGCGTCGTTATAGCCAGCGATGGCGCCGCACAGGACGATCCGGCCGAAGCGCGCGATGTGGGCGATCCCGGCCTCGAGGGTTTCACCGCCGACATTATCGAAGAAGAGGTCGATCCCGTCGGGCGCAAGGGCCGCCAGCCGCGCGGCGACATCCTCATGCCGATAGTCGATAGCGGCGTCGGCGCCGTAGTCCTCGACCAGCCAGCGGCATTTCTCCGTCCCGCCGGCGATGCCGATGACTCGCGCGCCGTTCAGATGCGCAATCTGCACCGCCAGCGACCCGACCGCGCCCGCCGCGCCCGAGATCAGGACCGTGTCGTCCGCGCCGAGCCGACCGACCGTCTTCAGGCCGACCCAGGCGGTCAGGCTGGCGCCGCCCAGAACGCCCAGAGCCTCCTCCGGCGTCACGCCCTCCGGGATCAGCACCGGCGCCGCCTCGCCCGCCCGCGCCACGACGGCGTAGTCCTGCCAACTGAACAGGCCCCGCACCAGGGCGCCCTCGGGGTAGGCAGGATTGGTCGAGGCGACCACGCGCGCCGCCGCGCTGCCGCGCACCGGCTCGCCGATGGCTATGGGCGGCATATAGCTGAGCCTGTCGTCCATCCAGCCGCGCTGGGCCGGATCGAAGCCGAACAACACCATGCGCACAAGGACTTCACCGGCGGCCAGATCAGCGACCGGCACGGAGGCGTCACGGCGCGCGAAGTCTTCCAGGCGCACCTGGCCTTGGGGACGGCGCGCGAGCACCCATTGGCGATTGACGCGGTCGGCGACGGACATGGCGCGGCTCCGGCTGTGTGATGGGGAACACTATCCGGGGGCCGATCCGCCACAGCCAGACGCCCCGCCGGAACAGAGCGTTTCCGGGGAACCGGCTAATCATCGGCGCGGAATGTCGGATGCTGCGAACAAACAAGGGATACGTCATGTCCGATACCGAAGCCCGCCTCGCCCGGCTGGAAGCCCAGCTTCAGGCGTTGCAGGACCATGTCGCCGTCTGTCAGCTCATCGCCCGCTATGGGCCCCAGGCCGACACCGCCGACACCTATG
This sequence comes from Candidatus Brevundimonas phytovorans, assembly GCA_029203145.1. Taxonomy (NCBI): domain Bacteria; kingdom Pseudomonadati; phylum Pseudomonadota; class Alphaproteobacteria; order Caulobacterales; family Caulobacteraceae; genus Brevundimonas; species Candidatus Brevundimonas phytovorans. Next base: position 1,077,245 of record CP119309.1, on the reverse strand, counting down.
AGCGCGGGCTGAAGGTCGGGGCGTTGTGGGCCGAGGACGGGGTCTATGAACTGGCCGAGGGCTGGGCGGGTCAGGGGCCGGAAGGGATCGCGGGTCTGCTCGACAACGACGTGCACCGCGCCCTGGTGCGCGATGGCGCGGCCCATATTCCCAGCGTGCCGCATGTAGCGGTCGATGGCGACCGCGCCACGGCGGTCAACTATTCTCGCGTCTATAAGCACGTGGACGGCGCCTTCACGGTGTGGCGAGTATCGGTCAACCACTGGACGCTGGGTCGCACCGAGGAAGGCTGGAAGGTGCTGCGCCGCACGAACCGTCTGCTGAACGGCTCCGACGAGGCCCGCGCCGTGCTGCGCACCATCGACCAGGCGGCCTGACCATGGACATGAAGGTCGACGCCCCGGTCCAGACAGACGTTCTGTTCACGCCGCTGACGATCCGCAACCTGACTCTGGCTAACCGCATCGTCATGTCGCCGATGACCCGCTACTTCTCGCCGGGCGGCGTGCCGGGCGAGGACGTGGCCGCCTATTACCGCCGTCGGGCCGAGGGCGGCGCCGGGCTGATCGTCACTGAGGGTGTGGGCGTGGATCATCCCTCCGCCGTTGACGACCCGGCTATTCCCCACATGCACGGCAAGGCCGCCCTGGACGGCTGGCGGCGCGTGGTCGCGGAGGTCCACGCGGCGGGCGGGCGCATCTTCCCGCAACTTTGGCATCAGGGACCGCTGCGCGATCCGTCGCGGTCGCTGCGTCCCGACCTGATTGGCGCCCGGCCCTCTGGGCACTGGGGCAGGCCCGGCCACACCTCCTATGGCGACGACTATGTCGATGCGATGCGGGCGCCGACCGAGCCCATGACCACAGCCGAAATCAAGGCCGTGATCGCGGCTTTCGCCAGCGCAGCGCGCAACGCCATGGAGGTCGGCTTTGACGGGATCGCCCTGCATGCCGGGCACGGCTATCTGATCGACAGCTTCCTGTGGGCCGACACCAACCTGAGGACCGACCGCTATGGCGGCGACGCGGCCCGCCGCGCAGCCTTCGGCGCCGAGATCGTGGCGGCGGTGCGGGCCGAGATCGGCAACGCCCCGATCATGTTCCGCTTCTCGCAGCACAAGCAGCAGGACTACGGTGCCCGCCTCGGCCATACGCCAGAGGACCTGGGCGCCCTGCTGAAGCCCCTGGCCCAGAGCGGCGTCGATCTGTTCGACGCCAGCGGGCGGCATTTCGACCGTGCGGCCTTTGACGGCTCACCCCTGTCGCTGGCGGGCTGGGCGCGTCGGCTAACGGGCAAGCCCACAGTCGCCATCGGCGGGATCGGTCTGGGCAATGGTCTGGGTGAAACCCTGAGCGGCAGCAGCGAAACCACGCCTCTCGACAATCTGGACGCGGTGCGCGAGCGGATCGCGCGCGGCGAGTTCGATCTTGCCGGCGTCGGCCGGGCCATCCTGAACGACCCGCAGTGGCCGCAGCGCGTCAGAACCGGCCAGTCCGCCCTGCCCTTTGACCGGGCCAACCTGCGTCGTCTGGCCTGACAAAAGAGAACGGCGCCGTCCCGAGGGGCGACGCCGTCTGTCTCCGTCTGGCCGCGCGTCAGGCGTGGCCGAGCGTGGCCTTGACCTCCAGGAACTCGGCGAAGGCGTGATCGCCCCATTCACGGCCATTGCCCGACTGCTTGAAGCCGCCGAAGGGCGCCATCAGGTCAGGTCCCGCGTTGTTGATGATCACCTGACCCGCGCGCAACTGGCGGGCGATGTCGCGGGCATGAGCAATGTCGCCGGACTGCACATAGGCGGCCAGGCCATAGACGGTGTCGTTGGCGATCTCGACCGCCTCTTCCTCGGTGTCATAGGGAATGATCGAGAGGACCGGACCGAAGATTTCCTCGCGGGCGATGGTGGCGTCAGGTGCCACGTCGGCGAAGACGGTCGGTTTGACGAAATAGCCGGCGGTCAGGCCGTCTGGACGCCCGACGCCGCCGGCGACCAGGGTCGCGCCCTCATCGATGCCCTTGGCGATCAGGGTCTGGATCTTGTTCCACTGCACGTCCGACACCACCGGACCCAGGGTGACGTCGCCGGTCGGATCGCCGACGGTCAGACCCTCGGCGGCGGCCTTGGCGGCGGCCTTGACCTCGTCCATCCGCGCGCGAGGGACCAGCATCCGTGTGGGGGCGTTACAGGACTGGCCGCTGTTGTTCATGATGCGGGCCACGCCCGCCGCCACGGCGGCCGGAATGTCGGCGTCGTCCAGAATGATGTTGGCGGACTTGCCGCCCAACTCCTGATGTACGCGCTTGATGGTGGGGGCGGCGTTTCGGGCCACCTCGACGCCCGCGCGGGTCGAGCCGGTGAAGCTGACCATGTCCACGCCAGGGTGGCCGGACAGGGCCGCGCCGACACCCGGCCCGTCGCCGTTGATCAGGTTGAACACGCCCGCCGGAACGCCCGCCGCGTCCATGATTTCGGCCCAGAGAAGGCCCGACAGGGGCGCGACCTCTGACGGCTTCAGCACCATGGTGCAGCCCACGGCCAGGGCCGGGGCGACCTTGCAGCCGATCTGGTTCGACGGCCAGTTCCACGGGGTGATGAAGGCGCAGACACCGATGGGCTCGCGGCTGATCAGGGTCGAACCCCGCGCCTCCTCGAACTCATAGTCCTTGAGCACGGCGATGGCCGTGCTCAGATGGGCCGCGCCCATATAGGCCTGAGCATTACGCGCCAGTGCGGCGGGGGCGCCCATCTCGGTCGTGATGGCCAGGGCCATCTCGTCCTGACGACGGACGTACTCGGCCAGGATGGCTTCCAGCAGGTCGATCCGTTCCTGCCGCGAGGTTCGGCTGAAGCTGATGAAGGCGCGCTGAGCCGCCTTGACCGCGCGATCCACGTCTTCCGCCCCGCCCAGGCTGATGCGGGCCACGGCCTGCTCGGTCGCCGGGTTGATGACATCCAGGGTGCGGGCCGCAACGGGATCGACCCAGGCGCCGTCAATGTAGAATTTCAGATGGTCGGTCATGACGCCTCCAGGGACGAGGGAATTGGGCAAGATATAATCACAGCGCGACCGCCTTCATCGCCGTCGCACGGTCGGCCAGCCTTGCGCGACAAACGGGCGTGCGGCGGCCGATCAACTGGCGTCCGACCAGAAACTCGGCGGGCGCGTTGACAGCTTCGACGGCCTGTATCAGGTCGCCCGCCATGTGGAACAGGGCGAAGCCCGGGGCGTCAGGGACGCCGCGCACGACCATGTCGTCGCAGCTGATCGGCACGCCCGCGATCTGCAGCTTGAGGTCATACTGGTCCGACCAGAACCACGGCGTCTCGGGTTCCGGAGCGGGCCGTCCCACGATGGCGGCGGCGGCCTGACGCGCCTGCTCCAGCGCATTCGGCACGCTCTCTAGCCGCATGACCGTATCATAAAGCGGCAGGGGTCGTCGGGTCACATCGCCGATGGCGAAGATCGCCGGGTCGCTGGTTCGCGCCGCCAGGTCGACCAGGACTCCGTCCTGGCACTCCAAGCCCGCCGCCCGCGCCAGCTCGTCGTTGGGCTGGGCGCCGACCCCGACCAGAACCGCGTCGCAATCCAGCACGGAGCCGTCGCCGAGATGGACGGCCTTCACCCGCCCGTCCTCGCCGCTCAGGCGCTCAACCGTGGCATCGAGAATGAAATGAACCCCGCGTTCGCGGTGATAGGCTTGGAAGAAGCGTGACAGAATCGGACAGGCGACGCGGGCCAGGATGCGACTTTCGCGCTCCACGATGACCAACTCGGCGCCGAGCGCACGGGCCGAGGCCGCCGCCTCCAGGCCGACATAGCCGCCGCCGATCACCACCAGCCGCTTTACGCGATGGCGCACTGGCGCAAGCGCCGCCTTCAGCGCCTCGGCGTCAGCGGCTGTGCGCAAAGCCATGACGCCGTCCAGCTCAACGCCGTCGATATCCAGCCAGCGCGCCCGTGCGCCCGTCGCCAGGATCAGGTGATCGTAGGCCAATGTTTCGCCATCGCTCAGCCGAACCGTCTGTCCGGCTCGGTCAATGGTCTCGACCGTCTGCGCCAGGCGCAGATCGACCTGGTTGTCGCCATACCATTCGGGGGCCTTGAGACGCAGGGCGTCTTCATCAGCCTCGCCTTTCAGCCAGGCCTTGGACAGCGGCGGTCGTTGATAGGGGGCCACGGGCTCGGCGCCGATCAGGGAGACTGCGCCGACGTGGCCGTACTGGCGCAACAGGGCGGCGGCGGTTCCGCCCGCATGTCCGGCTCCGACGATGACGATGCGCGCGCTGTCGCTCATGAACCCTGGCTCTACCCGGAAAACAAAAGTCCCGATCAGGAGACCGGCGAGGCTGAGGCCGCCGATCTCCTGCCGAGATGTCGGCCTAGAACTTCACGCTGGCCTGCAGACCCAGGCTGCGCGGATCGCCCCACTGGCGGATGGTGAACAGGGTCAGGTTGATGCCCGATACCCAGTATTCCTCATCCAGCAGGTTCTTGCCCCACAGCGAGATTTCAGCCGTGCGTCCGTCGCCGATGTTGATGTCGGCGAGCGAAAGGCGACCGTCCAGAAGGCCGTAGGCCTTGCGGTAGGACAGCGGGTCGTTGGTGATCCCGCCCGCCTGCTCGCTGCGCCAGCTGTAGTTCAGGCTGGCCACGACCTCGCCGCCCGCCACGCCCGGCCAGCGATAGTCGACCCCCAGGGTGTAATTGTGCTTGGGGATCAGCGGGAAGACGTAGGTGTTGGTCACGTCCTGGCCCGAGGGCAGGATGAACTCGTCATACTCGGCCTTGGTGTAGCCGTAGCCGAAGTTGATCCGCAGGTTGTCGACGGGCCGCACCGTGCCTTCCAGCTCGACGCCCGACATATGGGCCTTGCCGGCGTTGATGATGGTCGTCGTGATCAGGGCCGGCACGAAGACCCCGACCTGGAAGTCGCGGTAATCGCTGTAATAGACCGCCGCCGACAGGTTCAGGCGACGGTCGAACCACTGACCCTTGGTGCCGATCTCATAGGCCGTCAGCTTCTCGGGCTCATAGGGCGTCATGAAGCTGGCGTTGGTGGCGGCGACGTCGTTGTTGCCGCCGCTCTTGAAGCCCGTCGCCACACGACCATAGACGTTCCAGTCTTCGGCCAGCTTCCACGACGCATTGAACTCGGGCGTGAACTCCGACCACGAACCCGTCGCCGTTAGCGGGATCAGGTCGGACGGACCGATATTGCCCGGACCGGGAAGCGCGCCGAGAGCCGGGCCACCGCTGCGCGTGATCGGGTTGCCGGCAGCGTCGCGCTGGAACACGCCCGAACCCGGCGCCGCCGGATTGGCCAGATAGGCGCTATAGGACTGGCTCAGCGAGGTCGCCGACTTCTCGTCCTTGTTGATCCGCCCGCCCAGGGTCAGGCTGAGCCGCTCGTCGAAGGCGGTCGGCGTCCAGGTCATCTGACCATAGGCGGCGATAGAGGTGTTGTCGGCGGAGCGCTCCTGAAGGTCGTACTTGTTGCCGCCGAACTGGAAGTTCCAGCGCGGGTTGAAGACGCCGTACTCTTCCTTGAAGCCGAACAGACCGAAGGTGTACTTCACCGGGCCGTTCGCGCCGATCAGCTGCAGTTCCTGCGACCACTGCTCGTAGTTGTTGTTGAGCGTGAAGTGCATCAGGTCCACGCCCGTCCCGTCAAAATCGGTCTGGCTGCGCGATTTCATGTTCCGGTAGGCCGAAATCGACTTGATCGTGACGTCGCCGAAGAAGGGCACGGCGTCGGCGTTGTACTCGGCCGTCAGCGAGTGACCCTTGACGAAGAAGTCGCTGCGGTTGGCGTAGTCGTTGGCGATGCCGTCCGGGCGCGAGGTGTAGATGGCGTTCTGGATATAGGGATAGAGGGAGGCATAGGCGCCGCCCGGCCCGATGGCGCCCGGTGCGCTGATCGCCAGCATTGCCGGCGAGCTGCGGCTGGAGGTGTCGTCGTAGCCGTAGGCGACCTTGATATCCTCAGTCGGACGCCAGACCACATCGACGCGACCAGCTTGCTGGTTCTGCTCGCCGAAGGTGGAGAAACGGGCGTTGGGATGGGTGTTGTCGAAGAAGCCGTCGCGCGTGCGGCCCGAATAGGCGACCTTGACGTCAAAGGCGCCGATGCCCTGGCCGATCTCGCCGATGCGCGGCAGATCCAGCGACAGCCGCTGCTCGAACAGGTCGGCGCTGCCGACGCCCAGCATGAACTTGCCGCCGAAGACGCCGGTCGGTTGGCGTGTCACCAGGTTGACGGCGCCGCCGATGGTGTTCTTGCCGTACAGCGTCCCTTGCGGGCCGCGCAGCACTTCGATGCGTTCCAGGTCCACCGTGTCGAAGGCGGCGCCCGTCGACTTGGCGATCGGCACGCCGTCTATGTACATGCCGACGGGCTGGTCGCGGCCCAGGCTGGTGTCGGCAGAGGGCGCCAGGCCGCGCATCGAGATCAGCGGCCCGAAGGCGCCGCCGACCGTCTGGTTGATCTGGATGTTCGGCACATAGCCGCCGATGGCGGAAATGTCGGCCACCCCGGCGCGTTGCAGAGCCTCGCCCCCCAGGGTCGAGACCGAAAGCGGCACGTCGATCAAGCGTTCTTCGCGGCGTTGAGCCGTGACCACCACGTCAGAAAGGCTGGTCGCCTGTTCGGGCGGCGCGGCGTCCTGAGCCATGGCCATGGCGGGCCAGGCGCCGGCCAGAGCCGTGCCGGCCAGCAGAATGGTCGCGGTGCGAGTCATGCGTCGTGTCATGTAACCCTCCCTAATAGCCTATGACCATTTTCTGATCTAATTGGCTGTTTTTATTTTGTTTTTACATAACGTCACTGTGGATCTACGGCAGAGACGAGCCCCCTCCTCCTCGCCGTGTTCCAGTCTTCTGCGGCCTTAGCCTCCGAGCCCGATGGGGGCGCTGCGGGCCAGTATGCTGTCGGTGCGGCGGCGGATGTTGCCGTCCGACCGCTCGCTTTCCGGCAGGAGCCAGAAGCGACCCGCCGCGACCCCGTCCAGGGCGAAGGCGGCCACTTCCTCCGGCTCCGTGACCGGGACCCCGCCGTTCTGCTGGGCCAGTTCCGCCATCGACTTGCCAGCGGGCTGCGGGCTGGCCGGATCGACATAGTCGGCCGGTCGCGCCGAGCGCATCAGGTTGGTGTTGACCAGGTGCGGTCCGGGGAACAGCAGCGCCGCCTTAACCTTGGCGTCCTGGGCCGTGAGCTGATGATGGAGCACCTCCGTCAGGCTCGTCACCGCTGCCTTTGTCGAGGCGTATACGGGAGTTCGCGCCGAGGGCACCAGCCCGCCGTTGGTGGAGGTGGTGTTGACGACATAGCCGTCTTCACCCCCCGCCAGCATCCGGGGCACGAAGGCCCGGATGCCGTGGACCACGCCCATGACGTGGATGTTGTGGCCCCACTCCCAGTCCTTGAGCGCCAGGGTCCAGATCGGCTCACGGAAGTCGCCCAGACCGACGCCGGCGTTGTTGAACAGCAGGTGGACCGCGCCGTGACGGGCATAGGCCTGATCAGCCAGGGACTCGATGGAATCCTGCTTCATCACGTCGGCGACGACGCCGACGACGTCACCGCCCTTGGCGCGCAGGTCGGCGGCGGTGGCTTCCAGCGCCTCGGCGTTGATGTCGCTGAGAACCACCTTGGCGCCGCGTTCGATCAGGGCTTCACCCAGAGCGCGGCCCACGCCGCTGGCGCCGCCGGTGACGACGGCGACCTTCCCCTTCAGATCACGCATCCTGAAGCGCCGCCTCCGAAGCGAGCGCGATCTCGATGCCGCCGGTCGGGTTGTCGTCGTAGCGGCCGAACCAGAAGGGCTGCAGCCACTCGCCCGGCACCTTCTCGAGGATTTCGCCGCCGGTGATGCTGCGACCTTCCGAGTATTCCATCTTCAGCAGCTTGCGCACCGGCACATCGACCAGCGGGTCGGCGGCGGACTCGCGCAGCGTGACTTTGCCGCCATTGACGACATGGTGCATGTCCCAGTCACGATCCCAGTTCAGCTGGGTCAGGAAGACATCGCCGTCGAAGCCGAAGCCGTTGTCGATGCCCGGCATGCCCTTGTAGCAGAACAGGTTCTCAGTGAACTTCTTGCCGCCCAGGCTCTCGCCGATCTGACCTTCCAGCTCGACGAAGGCGATGCCGTTGCGGGTGCAGGTGACGTGCAGGCGGTCGCCGTCCTTGGTGAACTTGACGTCGGCGATCTTCTTGGGCTCGCCGAAACGCTCACGGCCGCTGATGACGACGAACTCGCCGCCCATGGGCATGGCCAGAACGTACCAGCCGGTCTTGCCCTTGTAGGTGGACTCGACGCCGACCGTCATGGCCGCCGACACGACGACATTGTCGGGCGTCGGACGCATTTCAACATAAGAGAACTGGATCAGGATCTTCGGCGTCGCCGTCGGCTGCAGCGGCTTGGGCAGCAGGGCCGCCACGATCTCGGGATCGGTCTCATAGAAGGCGCGCAGGGTCTGCACGGTGTTCTTGAGCCCGCCGCCAGAAGCGCGAGCCTCCATCGCGGCCTTGAGTTTATTCACGTCCTGAACGTAGCGAAGCTTGGCCAACGTCGTCTCTCCCAGTCGTTTTTTATGAGGATTTGGACGGGAGCGGCGCGAACGCGACCGCTCCCGGTCGGTATCAGGCGGCGGCCTTGATGAAGTTGGTCTTCTGCGGGCCGATGCGGGCCGCGATGGCGTTCAGCGCCTTCTCATCCAGGTCGTAGACTTCCAGGGCGTTGCCCGCGAACATCCTGGAGATGTCGGCTTCGGGCAGCCCGCCCAGGCTGGCGATCATCTTGGGCAGGGTGTGGGGCCAGGTGCCCTCGGGGTGGGGATAGTCAGTGCCCCACAGCACCCGGTCGATGCCGATGTTGTAGTAGGACTCGGTGGTCTCTTCGTCCGGCAGGGCCGAGCAGCCGACCCAGATGTTGCGCTTGAAGTATTCGCTCGGCTTCATCGACAGGTTGGAGCGGTGATCGCCCAGCTTGCCGCTGGTGTGCTTGACCGAGGCGCGGACGTCCATCAGCTCCAGCATCCACGGGAACCAGAACTCGCCGCCCGCTTCGGTGAAGGTGACTTTCAGGTTCGGGAACTGCTCGAACACGCCGCCGAAGATCAGGGCCGACATCGGGCGGGTCAGGAAGAAGGCGTACTCCGAAAGGTAGATGCCGATCCAGCCAGGCTGGGCCGTGTCATAGGCCGGCGCCGCGCCCGAGTGGAAATTCACGGGCATGTTGAACTCTTGCAGCATGGCCCACATCGGGTGGTATTTCGGATGGTTGTAGAAGTCGTAGCCCTCCATCAAGGTCGGCAGGACCACGCCCTTCAGACCATTCTCCTTGGCCCAACGGATTTCCTTGAGGTTCTCTTCCATGTCGTAGAGGGCCGGGATGATGGCCAGGCCGATGCGGCGCACCGGGTCCATCTGACAGAACTCGGCCATCCAGCGATTGTGGGCGCGGGCGCCCGCCCATTGCAGGTGCGCGTCCTTCAGGACTGGCCTCAGGCCGATGTCGGCGCCGAAAGGCGGGGCGTTCCGCTCGGTGATGCCATCGGGATAGAGGACCTCGGCGGCGACGCCGTCCTCATCCAGAATACGGCTGCGGATCGTCGAGTCCCAGGCGCCCTCCATGCCTTCGCCGGCATCGGCGCGCCATTTGTTGTTGAAGTCGTCGAGGAGGAAGTTCTTCTCGTGCTGTTCGCGGGCCGCGATTTCCTTGACGATGCGCTCGTCAAACTCGGCTCGATACTGCGGGTCCAGATACTCGCGATACTTTTCCGGGGGCAAACCGGCATGACCATCGGACGAAATTACCAGATACCGATCCACGGAACACTCCCACGTTTCTTTGACCATCACGAACTAGTCTGTTCGTCAGCCGATTTTTAAATCTTGATGGAGCGATTATTACCCGACGCTCGTCGACAACAAGCACGTGGACGCAGACGGTTTATCCGCATCAGGAAACAATCGAAGTCCGCGCCAGGCCGGGCTCGCCGCGCCGCAGCGAGGGGTTTTTCCAGGCGTAGAGCGCCAGTCCGGCCATGACGACGCAGTTCAGGATGAAAGGCGCCGCAGGTGCGAACTCGTAAAGCAGCACCCCGATCACAGGGGTGACGACGATGGCCGCCCCCGACAAGCTGGAGACCATGCCCGCCACGAGGCCTTGCTGATCAGGGCGAGCCGCCAGCGAAGAGCCCGCCGTAAAGCCGGGCCGGCAGAAGCTGAAGCCCAGGGTCAGCACCACATAGCCGAGCGTCAGAAGCCAGATGTCGCCGGCGAAAACGGTGATCAGATTGCCCGCCAGCGCCAGAACCGCCCCAGCCCGCAACAGTTGTCGCGGCGACATCTTCAGCCCAGGGATCAGGACCCACTGACCCGCCAGGCCAGCCGCCGCGCCCGCCGCCATGGCGATGCCGATATAGCCCTGAGCCTCCGCCGCCGGCAGGGCCATCTCGTCCATGATGACGAAACCCAGGGTATAGACATTGATCGCCTGGGCGCAGGCCGAAAGCAGGCCGTACCAGAGATAGGGTCCGATGTTCTTGTCGCGCCAGACTCCGGTTCCCGCCTTGGCGCGGGCTGGCTTGCCGCCCGCCGCGTTCGCCTTCAGCCCCGCCTCGCGCACCGACACGGGCGGACGATCCGACGGAATCATCACCGCCACCGCAATCAGAATCGCCGCCGCGATCAGGGCGAAGATGGTCATGGGCCCAGCCAGACCAAGGAAGCCGAAGACCAGAAGCGGCGACACCGCCGGACCAATGATGGTTCCCATGCCCAGGGCGCCGGCCAGGGCCGACAGGGCGGCCGTCCGATCCTTCTCGGACGTGCGCTCGGCCACATAGGCCTGGCTGGACGAAGCGGTCGCCGAGCCCAGCAGACCGAACACCCCGCGGATCGCGGCGAAGGCCAGAAAGACCGCCATCGGCGCCAGCAGGGCCTGCAGCCCGGCCCAGACCACCAGGGCGCAGCCCAGCATGGAGAAAACAAAGCCGCCCAGCCCCAGCATCATCATCGGCTTGCGCCCCCGCACGTCCGAGACCCTGGCCCAGTACGGCGCGCTGATGGCCCACAGCAGGGCCGACAGCGAGAAGATCGCCGCCACAAGATGATCGGAAATGCCTATGGCGCGTCCGATAGCGGGCATGACTGAAACCAGGCCCAGGTTGCCCACGGCCATGGCCATCGACACCACGAAGATCAGGGCGAACACGCCTTTGGACAGGGTGGTTTCCCCCGTCAGGGGCGCGCCGGGGGTGTTGCGAAGTCTCTGAAGCAAACGGGTCTCCCGCGCGGCGACCTTATGAATGTCGCGGGCGGACCAGGCCGCCGATCGGGAAAATAGAGCCCAAGCCGACCGCCGCGATAAGGCGCGAAACACGACCAGAGTGTTTCGCCAGCAGCCCTATTTCGGGGGGCCGTCCGCATTGTCTTCGGACGCAAACAATCCGTTCCTTTGGGGACCCTTCACCGTCTCCGGCCGGTCTCATAGCGTCGTGACAGGAACCAATCTTCCCTGCTTCACGGAGTGTCACGGCGTGCTGGATAAACGGCTGGATCTGGATGGCTTTGTCGCCAGCCTGCGCGACGGAATGACCATCGGAATCGGGGGTTGGGCCACGCGCCGCAAGCCCATGGCCCTCGTGCGCGCCATCGCGCGTTCTGACCTTAAGGACCTGACCATCGTCGGCTACGGCGGCCCCGACGTCGGGGTCTTGGTGGCGTCGGGCAAGGTGAAGAATCTGATCTTCGGCTTTGTTTCTCTGGATCATTTCCCCTTGGACCCGCATTTCCGCGCCGCACGACAGGCGGGCGCGCTTGAGATTCTGGAACTGGACGAAGGCCTGCTGCACTGGGGCCTGCGGGCCGCGGCCATGCGCCTGCCCTTCCTGCCCGCCAACTTCGGCCTGGCGACGGACATTCCCTCGCAGGGCATCAAGACGATCCGCTCGCCCTATGAGGACGGCCAGACCTTGCTGGCCATGCCGGCGATCAAGCTGGACGCCGCCATTCTGCACGTCCACCGCGCAGATCAGGCGGGCAATACCCTGATCTTCAGCCCCGACCCCTTCTTCGACGACCTGATGGCCCGCGCCGCCGATCAGGTCTTCGTCTCGACCGAACAGGTGGTGACGACCGAGGGGCTGGATCTGCCCACCAACGCCCGCTTCCACCCGTTCGAGCGCAGCGTCGTCACCGGGGTCATCGAAGCCCCGCTGGGCGCCCACCCGACCGGCGCCTCGCCGGACTACGGGATCGATATGGCCCACCTGAAGACCTACGTCGGCGCCACCTCGCCAGAGGACTGGGCCGACTATCGAGCTCGTTTCATCGACGCGACGCCCGACGCCTATCTCGCGGCGGTCGGCGGCGCCGACCACGTCCGCGCCCTGCCCGCGCCGATCTATTGAGGCCCGCCGACATGACCCAGACATCCTACACCCTGGCCGAACTTTGCATCGCCGCCGCCGCCGACGCCTGGCGCAACGACGGCGAGGTTCTGGCCACCGGCATCACCCTGATGCCGCGCCTGGCCGCCGGTCTGGCGAAGCTGACCGTCAACCCGGCCCTGATGCTGACCGACGGCGAGAACCACTTCGTCTCGGAACCCGTCCCGGTCGGCCCGCGCAACGGCTATGTGCCCAAGGTCGAGGGTTGGATGCCGTTTTCCCGCACCTTCGACAATCTGTGGGGCGGCAAGCGTCACGCCATGGTCGTGCCGACCCAGATCGACCGCTTTGGCCAGACCAATATCTCGGTCATCGGCGACCACGCCAAGCCCAAGGCCGCCCTGCTGGGTGCGCGCGGCTATCCGGGCAACTCGATCAGCCACCCCAACAGCTATTTCGTGCCGACCCACAACACGCGGTCCTTCGTGGCGGGTGAAGTCGATTTCGTCTGCGGCGTCGGCTACAACCCAGCTCGTTGGCCTGATGGGAAAAAGCCCGCCGGCCTCGACCTGCGGATGGTCATCACCGACCTGGCCGTGCTGGACTTCAGCGGCGCCAACAAGGCGATGCGGGTGCGATCCCTCCACCCCGGCGTCACCTTCGACGAGGTTCAGGACAAGACCGGCTTCGCCCTGGCGCGGCCCGAGACCATCCCTGAAACCGCAGCGCCGACGCCTGAGCAGCTGTCGATCATCCGCAACCGGCTGGACCCGCACAACCTGCGCGCCACCCTGTTCAAGGGCGACCCCGCCGGCGACCGCCGCCTGCAGGACGCGGCCTGACCATGAGCGACCTGGTCCCCCCGAAAGACGTCGAGATCACCTACGAGACCGAGACGCCCGTCGCCTATGCGGTCGAGGGGCCGGTCGCCTGGATCACCATGGATCGCACGGCGTTCCATAACGCCCAGAACTCACAGATGACCTATGCGCTGGACGACGCCTTCCGCCGCGCCGTCGATGACGATGCGGTCAAGGTCATCGTCCTGCGCGGGGCGGGCAAGCATTTCTCGGCCGGCCACGACATCGGCACCCCGGGCCGCGACCTGCACAAGAGCTTTGATCGTCGCCATCTGACCTATGACCACGTCAACAAGCCGGGCGCAGAGCTGCTCTACGCCCGCGAGCACGAGGTCTATCTGGGAATGTGCCGTCGCTGGCGCGACATCCCCAAGCCGACCATCGCCATGGTTCAGGGGGCCTGCATCGCTGGAGGCCTGATGCTGGCCTGGGTCTGCGACCTGATCGTCGCCTCCGACGACGCCTACTTCCAGGACCCGGTCGTGCGTATGGGCATTCCCGGCGTCGAATACTTCGCCCACGCCTTCGAGATGCACCCCCGCATCGCCAAGGAGTTCCTGTTCCTGGGCGAGCGGATGCCCGCCGCCCGCGCCTATGAACTGGGCATGGTCAACCGCGTGGTCGCCCGCGATCAGCTGGAGGACCAGACCCGCGCCATCGCCGAGAAGATCGCCGTCCTGCCGCGCCTCGGCCTGTCGCTGACCAAGCAGGCGGTGAACCACGTCGAGGATCTGCGCGGCAAGCGCACGGCGATGGACGCCGTCTTCCACATGCACCACTTTGCCCACGCCCAGAATGATCTGGTCAGCGGCAACAGCCTCGGCGGGCTGGACGGCAAGGCCATGGCCGCCGGCAACAAGCGCACGGACGAGGGCAAGGCATGACCCTCAATACCGAACTGACTGCCCGCCTCGGCTGCCGCTATCCCATCATCCAGACGGCCATGGGCTGGATCGCCACGCCTGAGCTGGTCGCCGCGACCAGCGAGGCGGGGGCCTTCGGCTTCCTCGGCGCCGCGGTGATGCGGCCCGACGAACTGCGTCAGGCCATCGCGCAACTGAAGGCGCTGACGACCAACCCCTTCGGCGTGAACTTCCACATGTTCCAGCCGGGCGCCGCCGAGATCGTCGAGATCATCCTGGCCGAGCGCGCTCAGGTCCGCGCCGTCAGCTTTGGACGCGGTCCCGACAAGGCGATCATCGCCCGCTTCCGCGACGCCGGTATCGTCTGCATCCCCACCGTCGGCGCGCTGAAGCACGCCCGCAAGATGGTCGAACTGGGCTGCGATATGATCACGGTCCAGGGCGGCGAAGGCGGCGGTCATACCGGCTCGGTCGCCACCACCGTCCTGCTGCCTCAGGTTCTGGACGCCGTGAAGGTGCCGGTCGTGGCGGCGGGCGGTTTCAGCGACGGACGCGGCCTGGCCGCCGCCCTGGCCTATGGCGCCGCCGGAATCGCCATGGGCACACGCTTCCTGATGACCGCCGAAAGCCCGGTGCCGGGCGTGACCAAGGCCCACTACGTCAAGGCCGGTCCCGACGACATCCTGGTTTCGACCAAGGTCGACGGCCTGCCCCAGCGCATGATCCGCAACCGGCGTCTGGCGCGCATCGAGAGCGCCGGTCCCGTCTCCATGTGGCTGCGCGCGCTGGAAAGCGCCCTGATGATGAAGAACGCCACCGGGGCCTCCGTGCCTGAGCTTCTGGCCGCCGCCCGCGCCATGACCAGCCACGGCGGGCTGACCCTGGCCCAGGCCATGATGGCCGCCAGCGCCCCCATGCTGATCCAGCGCGCCGTGGTCGAAGGCCAGCCGGACGACGGCCTGATGGCCACCGGCCAGGTGGCGGGACGTCTCGGCGACCTGCCGACCTGCCACGACCTGATCGAACAGATCGTCGCCCAGGCCCGCGCGCGGCTGGAGGCTGTGACCAGTTCCCTCGCCCCCAACCTGACAACAGCGGCCTGACGGGAACCCCATATGCCCATCCGCACCGACATCAACGACCGCATCGGCGAGGTCATCCTCGACCACCCGCCGGTCAACGCCCTGGACTCCACTCTGTGGAACGCCCTGCCGGGGCTCATCACCGAGGTCGGCAGCCGCGAAGACGTGCGCTGCGTCCTGATCCGCGCCGAGGGACGGGGCTTCTGCGGCGGCGTCGACATCAAGGAGATGCAGGCCCATCCCGAGCGGATCGTGGCCCTGAACCGGGGCAACTACCTGACCTTCAAGGCCGTGCGCGACTGCCCCGTGCCGGTCGTGGTCGCGGCCCACGGCTTCGTCATCGGCGGCGGCATCGGCATCTGCGGCGCGGCGGACACCGTCATCGCCTCGGACGACTGCTACTTCTCCCTGCCCGAGATCGACCGGGGCGCCATGGGCGGGGCCTCGCACCTGTCGCGGATGCTGCCCCTGCACACCGTGCGCGCCGCCTTCTTTACCGGCGGCAGGATCACGGCTCAGGACGCCTGGCGTCTGGGCGGCGTCGAGAAGCTGGTCCCGCGCAATCAGCTCCACGCCGAGGCCCGCGCCTTTGCCGCCGTCATCGCCGCCAAGAGCCGCACCGCCCTGGTTCTCGCCAAGCAGGCGCTGAACGGGCTGGAGCCGCGCGATGTCGACCACGGCTACCGCTTCGAGCAGGGCTTCACCCTGGAAATGTACATGCACGCGGACAGCCAGGCCTCTCGCGACGCCTTCGTCCACGACAACAAGACCGCCCAGTTCTGAAGGTCCTCCCAGTGAACCTGAGTTACACCCCTGAGCAGACGGCCTTTCGGCACGAGGTGCGCGCCTGGATGGCCGGCCATGTGCCCGCCAAGCCCCTGCCCTCGTTCGACACCGTCGAAGGCTTCGAAGCCCACCGCGAGTGGGAGCGCACCCTGAGCCGGGGCAATTTCGGCATGGTGACATGGCCGAAAGCCTATGGCGGCCGGGCGCTGGACCTCGTCCAGTGGCTGATCTTCGAAGAGGAATACTACCGGGCGGGCGCGCCGGGCCGGGTCAATCAGAACGGCATCTTCCTGCTGGGCCCGACCCTGATGGAGTTCGGCACGCCGGAGCAAAAGGCGCGCTTCCTGCCCGCCATGGCCGCCGGCGATGAAATCTGGGCCCAGGCCTGGTCCGAGCCGCAGGCGGGCAGCGACCTGGCCGCCGTCGCCGCCACCGCCGTCATCGACGGCGACGACTATGTCCTGAACGGCCACAAGATCTGGTCCTCGCGCGCCGTCTTCGCCGACTGGGCCTTCGTCCTGGTCCGCACCGAGGCGGGGTCGTCGCGGCACAAGGGTCTGTCCCTGCTGATGATGGACCTGAAGACGCCCGGCGTCCGCGTCCAGCCGATCCCGCAGATCGACGGCGAGGCCGGCTTCGCCGAAATCTTCCTCGAGAACGCCCGCGTGCCCGTCGCCAACCGGCTGGGCGAAGAGGGTCAGGGCTGGCACGTCTGCATGGCCACCGCCGGGTTCGAGCGCGGCCTGATGCTGCGCAGTCCGGCCCGTTATCAGGAGGCCGCGCGCCGACTGGCCGCCCTCTATCGCCGCCATGAAGCTGAGGTCGATCCGGCGCTGGGGCGCGACGTGGCCCAGGCCTGGATGAACGCCGAGGCCTATGCCCTGTCGATCTATTCGACGGCCTGTCGCCTGACGGCGGGCGGCACGATCGGGGCCGAGGCCAGCTGCAACAAGATCTTCTGGTCCGAGATGGACATCGCCCTGCACCAGACGGCCATGGCCATCCTGGGGCCGCGCGCCGAGCTGTTGACGAGCGCGCCCGACGACGAGGAAACCGGCGATTGGCTGGTCGGATACCTGTTCTCGCTGGCTGGGCCGATCTACGCCGGATCAAACGAGATCCAGCGCAACATCATCGCCGAGCGCCTGCTCGGCCTGCCGAGAGGCTGATCATGGATTTCACCTTCTCCGACGAACAACAGGCCATCGCCGAGGTCGTTCGCAGCCTGCTGCGGGCCGAATGCACGGGCGCGCATCTTCGCCGCCTGATGGACAGCGGGCATGCGCGCGACAATGCGCGCTGGCGTCAGATTATCGATCTGGGCCTGACCGGCGTCATGGTCCCTGAGGCCAGAGGCGGCCTGGGTCTGGACGAGATCGACTTCGTCCTGATCGCTCAAGCCTGTGGCCACGCCGACCTGCCCGAGCCTCTGGTCGAACTGGCGGGCGTGGTCCTGCCCCTGCTGGCGGCGGTCGATCATCCGCGCGCGACTGAGTGGCTGGACAAGGCGCTGGCGGGCGAGACGACCGTGGCCTTGGGCCACCCTTCCAATCCCTTCATCGCCGACGCCGAGACGGCGGGCGCCCTGTTGCTGGTCCACGACGGCGCCCTGCATCTGGTCGAGCGCTCGGCGGTTGAACTGATCGCTCAACCCAGCATCGATCCCTTCCGTCGCCTGTCGCGCGTGGTCTGGACGCCGTCCGCCGACACCCTGATCGCTGCCGACGCGACGGCGGCCCCCTTGCTGGAGATCGCCTTCGAGCGCGGCGCCATCTTCGCCGCCGCCCAGTGCATCGGTCTGGCGGGACGCAACGTCGAACTGGCCGTCGACTACGCCAAGGAACGCACCCAGTTCGGCAAGCCCATCGGCGTCAATCAGGCGGTCAAGCACCTGCTGGCCACGGCTCAGGTCAAGATCGAGTTCGCCCGCCCCGTCGTCTTCGCCGCCGCGACCGAGCGCGCCGCCGACAACGCCCTGTCGCGCGCCCGCGCCTCGCACGCCAAGCTGGCCGCAACCGAGGCCGCGTCTCTGGCCGCCCGCACCGCCATCCAGGTCCACGGGGCCATGGGCTATTCGTGGGAGGTGGACGTCCACTTCCTGTTGAAGCGCGGCCTGGCGCTGACCGGCGCCTGGGGCGACGAAAGCTTCCACCGCGCGCGGGTCAAGACGCGCGCCCTCTCCTCCCCCGACATCGACCACAGCTTCGCCTGGGCCGCCCTGAAGGAAGACGCCGCCCATGCCGCATGAGGCCTATATCATCGACGCTGTCCGCACCCCGGTCGGGCGCAAGAAGGGCGGACTGGCTCACGTCCATTCGGCCGATCTGGGCGCCCACGTCCTGTCGGCCCTGATGGCGCGCGTCGGGGTCGATCCCGGGGCGGTCGAGGACGTGGTCTTCGGCTGCTGCGACACCATCGGTTCTCAGGCCGGCGACATCGCCCGCTCTTGCTGGCTGGCGGCGGGCCTGCCCGAACACGTCCCCGGCGTGACCATCGACCGCCAGTGCGGATCGGCCCAGCAGGCGGTGCATTTCGCGGCCCAGGGCGTGATGAGCGGAACCCAGGATCTGGTCGTCGCCGGCGGCGTGCAGAACATGAACGCCATCCCGATCTCGGCGGCCATGCTGGCCGGCCAGGCCTATGGCTTCGCCGACCCCTTCCGCGGCTCGACCGGCTGGCGGGCCCGCTATGGCGAACAGGAGGTCGGCCAGTTCCGCTCGGCCGAAATGATTGGCGACAAATGGAACATCAGCCGCGCCGAGATGGAGCAATTCGCGCTGGAGAGCCATCAGCGCGCGCTCGACGCCGCCGAGGCCGGACGTTTCGACAACGAGATCATCCCGCTGGAAGGCGTGACGCGCGACGAGACCCCGCGCCAGACCTCGCTGGAAAAGATGGCGACGCTTCAGCCGCTGACGCCCGGCGGCCGCATCACCGCCGCCGTGGCCAGCCAGACCGCCGACGGCGCCGCCGCCCTGCTGATCGCCTCGCCTAAAGCCGTGAAGGATCACGGCCTGAAGCCTCGCGCCCGCATCCACCACATCTCAGTGCGCGGCGATGACCCGATCTGGATGCTGACCGCGCCGATCCCGGCCACCGGCCACGCGCTGGAAAAGACCGGCCTGAGGATCGAGGACATCGACCTTTTCGAGTGCAACGAGGCCTTCGCCTCGGTCGCCATGGCTTGGATGAAGGAGCTCGGCATTCCGCGCGACCGGGTCAACGTCAACGGCGGCGCCATTGCGCTCGGCCACCCGCTGGGGGCCACCGGAGCGCGCATCATGACCACCATGCTCAACGAACTGGAGCGCCGTGGCGGCCGCTACGCCCTCCAGACCATGTGCGAGGGCGGCGGTCAGGCCAATGTCACCATCATCGAGCGTCTGTGAGGGAAGCGTCCATGTTCGGTATCTGTGAAGGCCGCGTGGTCATCGTCACGGGCGCGGGCGGCGGGTTGGGCCGGGCCTACGCCCTGGCTCTAGCCGCCGAGGGGGCGAAGGTCGTCGTCAATGACCTGGGCGTCGGCACGCACGGCGAGGCCGCTCAGATGGTCGGCGCGGCTCAGGCCGTGGTCGATCAGATCATTGCGGCGGGCGGCAAGGCCGTCGCCAACACCGACGACGTGACCGAGGTCGAGGGGGGGCAGCGCATGGTCCAGACGGCGCTCGACGCCTTTGGCGACCTGCACGCCGTGGTCAACAACGCCGGCTTCGTGCGCGACCGGATGTTCGTCTCCTGCACGCCCGAGGAATGGGACGCTGTGCTGCGCGTCCACCTGCGCGGCCATTTCTGCGTCAGCCGCGCCGCCGTCGACTACTGGCGCGCCAAGCAGAAGGCGGGGCGCAATCCTGACGCCCGCATCATCAACACCTCGTCCGGCGCGGGCCTTCAGGGGTCGATCGGTCAGAGCGCCTATTCGGCGGCCAAGGGCGGCATCGCCAGCCTGACCCTGGTGCAAGCCGCCGAACTGGGCCGCTATGGGATCACCGCCAACGCCCTCGCCCCGGCGGCGCGCACCCGGATGACCGAGACCGCCTTCGCCGCCGCTATGCAGGCGCCCGAGGACGGTTTCGACGCCAACGATCCCGCCAACGTCGCACCGACCGTCGTCTGGCTGGCCAGCGCCCAGTCCGCCGAGGTGACGGGCCAGGTCTTCGAACTGCAGGGCGGGCGAATCATGCTGTCCGAAGGCTGGCGCAACGGCCCCGGCGTGGACCAGGCCCGCCGCTGGCGTCCGTCCGAGGTCGGCGCCGTCGTCCAAGACCTGTTGGCCCAGCGCACCCCGGCGCAAGCCGTCTATGGCGCGGGCTGAGGGCGGGCGGATGAACATCACCCTCAGCGACGAACAACTGGCCATCGCGGAAAGCGCCCGGGCGTTTCTGGACGAACACGGCAGTTCGGCCCGCCTGCGCGCCGCCATCGAATCCGCCGACGGCTGGGACGCTGAACAGTGGCGCGCCATGGCCCAGGAAATGGGCTGGCTGGGCGTCGCTGCGCCGGAACGCTTCGGCGGCAGCGACCTGGGCCTGGTCGAGCTGGCCATCCTACATGAAGAGGCCGGACGCACCCTGACGGCGGCCCCGCTGTTTCCCACCCTGGGTCTGGCCCTGCCCGCCCTGATGTCGGCGGGCTGCGAAGCGCGCCAGGCCGAGTTCCTGCCCCGGCTGATCGAGGGCGAAATCCGCGCCGCCGTCTGCCTGACCGGCGCCAGCGGCGCGCCCGTTCCCGGCGATGTCGCCATCCATCTGACGGCGGACGGCGACGGCTGGACGCTGAACGGGACCGCCGAATACGTCCTGATGGGCCACGCCGCCAATCTGCTGATCGTCATCGCCCGGATCGAAGGGACGACGGGCTGGGAGGGTCTGAGCCTGCTCGCCCTCGCCGCCGACAGGCCAGGGATCAGCGTCGAGCGCCTGACCAGTCTGGACCTGACCCGACCCTTCAGCCGCGTGCGCTTTGATCAAGTCCGCGTCAGCGACGACGCCCTGCTGGGCGCGCCCGGCCAGGCGGCCTACGCCATCCGCCGAATGCTGGCAGTCGGAACCGTCATGCTGGCCGCCGAGCAGCTGGGCGGGGCCGAGCGGACGCTGGAAATCACCACTGAATACGCCAAGCAACGGGTCCAGTTCGGCCGCGTCATCGGCTCGTTCCAGGCCATCAAGCACAAGCTGGCCGACATGATGATGGCCGTGGAATCCGCCCGTTCGGCCCTCTATTACGCCGTGCGTCTGCTGGATGTGCCGGACGAGATGGAAGAGGCCGCCGCTGTCGCCGGGGCCTGCTGCTCCGAGGCCTTCCTGCAATGCGCGGGCGACGCCATCCAGATCCACGGCGGCATAGGCTTCACCTGGGAGCATGACGCCCATCTCTATTTCAAGCGCGCCCGCGCCAGCGCCGCCCTGCTGGGCGGCCCCTCACATCACTACGAAGCCGTCGCCGGCCTGATGGGTCTGGACGAGGCGTCGGAGCCCGCCACATGACCCCTGCCCCGCCCTATCCGGTCGCTCGCAACCTGTTGCAGGGCAAGACCGCCGTCATCACCGCCGCCGCCGGCACCGGCATCGGCTTTTCCGTCGCCAAGCGCTTCGCCGAGGAAGGCGCGACCCTACTGATCAGCGACCTGCATGAGCGTCGCCTGAACGAGGCCGCCGACGCCATCGAGGCCGCCGTCGGCCAGCGCCCGGCCACCCAGTTGTGCAACGTCACCGTCGAGGCCGAGGTCCAGGCCCTGGCCGCCCGCGCGGTCGAGGCGCTGGGCCGGGTCGATGTCCTGGTCAACAACGCCGGATTGGGCGGCTCGACCGCCGTAGTGGACATGGCCGACGGCGAATGGGCCCGCGTCATCGACGTGACTCTGACCAGCGTCTTCCGCATGAGCCGCGCCTTCCTGCCGATCATGTACGCCCAAGGCGCCGGCGCCGTGGTCAACAACGCCTCGGTTCTGGGCTGGCGAGCGCAGAAGCTTCAGGCCCACTACGCCGCCGCCAAGGCCGGGGTCATGGCCTTCACCCGCTGTTCGGCGCTGGAAGCCGCCGAGCATGGCGTGCGCATCAACGCCGTCGCCCCCTCCATCGCCATGCACGCCTTCCTGGCCAAGGTAACGACGCCGGAACTGCTGCAGTCGCTGGCGGCGCAGGAGGCCTTTGGCCGTCCCGCCGAGGTCTGGGAAGTGGCCAACGCCATGCTGTTCCTGGCCTCGGACCTGTCGTCCTACATGGCCGGCGAAGTGCTGTCGGTCTCGAGCCAGCGGGCCTGAGCCGGATGCGCGTCTTTGAGACCCCACAGGCCATGCTGGGCCTGAGCGACGAAGCGCTCAGCGTCAGCGACTGGGTCGAGATCGATCAGGACCGGATCGACGGCTTCGCCCACGTCACCGGCGACGACCAGTGGATCCACGTCGATCCCGAACGCGCCAGGAGCGGCCCCTTCGGCGCCACCATCGCCCACGGCTATCTGACCGTGTCGCTGGCCAACCTCTTCCTGCCCCAGATCATCGAGGTGCAGGGCTTTTCGGTGGGCGTAAACGTCGGCTGCGACAACATCCGCTTTCTCGCCCCCGTCCGGGTCGGATCGCGTCTGCGCGGCTCGGGCGTCCTGCTGCACGCCGAGGAAGCCAAGGCCGGATCGGTCCAGGCCACCGTCCGCATCACCATCGAGATCGAGGGCGAGGCCAAGCCGGCCTGCGTCCTCGACGCCATCAGCCGCTATTATCCGTAAAGAGATTTCATGCGCCAAGCCGTCATCGTCAGCGCCGCCCGCACCCCGATCGCCAAGGCCTATCGCGGCGCCTTCAACGACACCGAAGCCACGGCCCTGTCCGGCCATGTCGCCGCCGAGGCCGTGCGCCGGGCGGGCGTCGATCCCGCCAGCATCGAGGACGTCATCGTCGGCTGCGCCGCCCAGCAAGGCACGCAAGGCTACAACATCGGCCGCCTGACCGCCGCCGCCGCCGGCTTCCCCGACAGCGTCGCCGGCATGGCTGTTGACCGGATGTGCGCCTCGGGCCTGATGGCTATCGCCACGGCTTCAAAACAGGTGCGCGACGACGGCATGGAAATCGTGGTCGCGGGCGGGGTCGAGTCCATCACCCTGACCCAGAACAAGCACAAGAACGCCTATCGCGCCCGCAACGAGAGCGTCCTCGCCCATTCGCCGCATATGTATATGCAGATGATCGAGACCGCCGAACTGGTCGCCGACCGCTATGGGATCAGCCGCGAGGCGCAGGATCAGTACAGCTTCGAGAGTCAGCGGCGCACCGCCGCCGCCCAGGCCGCGGGCCGCTTCGCCACCGAACTGGCGCCCCTGACCACGCGCAAGCAGGTCGTGGACAAGGCCACCGGGGCGATCAGCCATGAGACTGTCACCCTGACCGCCGACGAAGGCCCGCGCGCCTCGACCACGCTGGAAAACCTCGCAGCGCTGGAGCCGGTGTTCAAGGACGGCGACATCATCAAGCAGGGCCGCCACATCACCGCAGGCAACGCTTCGCAGCTGTCGGACGGCGCCGCCGCCGTGGTGCTGATGGAGGCCGCCGCCGCCGAGCGCGCGGGCCTGTCGCCGCTCGGCGCCTGTCTGGGCATGAGCGTCGCCGGCTGCCGCCCCGACGAAATGGGCATCGGCCCGGTCTTCGCCGTGCCCCGGCTGCTGGCCCGTCACGGACTGAAAGTCTCCGGCATCGGTCTGTGGGAGCTGAACGAGGCCTTCGCCT
Organism: Candidatus Brevundimonas phytovorans; assembly: GCA_029203145.1. Lineage (NCBI taxonomy): Bacteria > Pseudomonadati > Pseudomonadota > Alphaproteobacteria > Caulobacterales > Caulobacteraceae > Brevundimonas > Candidatus Brevundimonas phytovorans. The sequence goes on along the minus strand of CP119309.1, from coordinate 1,053,542 downwards.
GTCAGGCCCTCTATTGCCGCGACACTCTGGGAATCGACCCGGAACTGTTCAATGTCGACGGCGGGGCCATCGCGGTGGGCCACCCCTTCGGCATGACCGGGGTGCGCACGGCGGCCCACGTTCTGTTTGAAGGCAAGCGTCGCGGCGTCAAGCACGCCGTCGTGACCATGTGCGTCGGCGGCGGCATGGGCGCCGCCGCCCTGTTCGAGGTGTTCTGATGCCCCAGATCTTCGTGACCCAGCAGGACGGCCGGCAACTGGCGCTGGAGGTTCCGTCCGGGCGGCGGCTGATGGAAGCCCTGCGCGACGGCGGCACCACGGTCGAGGGCACTTGCGGCGGCGCCTGTTCGTGCGGCAGCTGCCACGTCTATGTCGACGACGCCTGGCTGGCCAAGCTGACCCAGGCCGAGGGCGACGAGCGCGAGATGATCGAGGCCATCGGCGACCTGATCGAGGTCCGTCCCACATCGCGTCTCGCCTGCCAGATCCAGATGAGCGACGCCCTGGACGGCCTGACCCTGACCATCGCCGAAGCCATCTAGGAGGCTGGGATGAGCCGCAATTTCGCACCCGAACACGAGGGCTTTCGTCGTCAGGTCGCAACCTGGCTGGACGAGCAGCTGTCCGGCCCCTTCGCCCACCTGCGCGGGCTGAACAACCACGTCGACGCCATTGCCGAACGCCGGGAATGGGAGGCCGCGCTGGGCGAGGCGCGCTACGGCTGCATCGGCTGGCCCGAGGCATGGGGCGGTCGCGGCGCCAGCATCGCGGAACAGGTCATCTTCGCCGAGGAATACGCCCGCGCCAAAGCGCCCTCGCGCATCGGACACATCGGCGTCGAGCTGGCCGGGCCGACCCTTCTGCTGCACGGCACGGAAAAGCAGAAGCAGCAGTTCCTGCCCGGCATCGCCTCGGGCGCCGACATCTGGTGCCAGGGCTATTCCGAACCCAACGCGGGGTCGGACCTGTCGAACGTGCGCACCACCGCCTGGCTGAAGGACGGTCGCTGGATCATCAACGGCCAGAAGGTCTGGACCTCGATGGCCCAGTTCTCGGACTGGGTCTTCGTCATCTGCCGCGCCGATTCCGGCACGCGCGGAGCCAGCGGCCTGGCCTATCTGCTGGTGCCGATGGATCAGCCCGGCGTCACCGTCCGCCCCATCCGCCAGATGACCGGCGAGGCCGAGTTCAACGAGGTCTTCTTCGACAACGCCGAGACGGCGGCCGAGAACATCGTCGGCCAGCCGGGCGAGGGCTGGAAGGTCGCCATGGCCACCCTGGCCTTCGAGCGCGGCGTCTCGACCCTGGGCCAGCAGATGCATTTCAGGAACGAGCTGGAAGAGCTGGTCGCCCTCGCAAAAACCAATGGCGCGGCGCGCTCGCCCTTGATCCGTCAGCGCCTGGCCAAGGCCCATGTCGGCCTGACCGTCATGCGCGCCAGCGCCCTGCGGATGCTGGCCAATCAGGACCCGCAGACCCCGACCTCGGGCGCCTATACCTACAAGCTCTACTGGGCGCTATGGCATCGCTCGCTGGGCGAACTGGCCATGGATGTTCAGGGTCTGTCGGGTCAGATCGGCACGGGTGAAGCTGACTTCAACGCCCTGACCCACATGCATCTGATGTCGCGTGCCGAGACCATCTACGCCGGCACCAACCAGATCCAGCGCAACATCATCGCCGAACGCGCCCTGGGCCTGCCCCGCGAAGCCCGCGGCGCCCTGCACGCCTGACAGCATAAAAACTGGGCCTCTCCGCATCGGAGAGGCCCAGTTCGCCGGTCCTGGCCGGAGCCTAGACCAGGTTGAGGAAAGAAGGCCGTTCGCCGCCGCCGTCGACCGACAGCCGCGTCCCGCTGACGTAGGACGCCAAGGGCGAAGACAGATACAGAACCGCATTGGCGATATCGCGCCCGACGCCCATGCGCTTCAGCGGCAGGGCCTCGGCGATGGCGGCGTGACCCGCGCCATAGTGATCCGCCGCGCCCTCGGTGGCGATCAGACCGACGATGACGGCGTTGACGCGGATTTTCGGCCCCCACTCCATCGCCAGGCTCTGGGTCAGGTTGATCAGCCCCGCCTTGGCCGCGCCATAGATGGCCGTGCCCGGCGAGGGCCGCACGCCGGAGACGCTGCAGATGTTGACGATGGAGCCGCCGTTCGGCTGCGCCTGCATATGCCGCCAGGCGGCCTGCGAGACGTGCAGGGGCGCCATCAGGTTCAGCGCCACGATGGCGTCGCTGAAGCGGGGCGAGGCGGTCGAGGCCTCGGCCATGGGCGAGCCGCCGGCATTGTTGACGACGATGTCCAGCCGTCCGTGGCGCTCGACCACGCCATCGACCAGGGTCCGTACCTGATCGGCGACGCGCACGTCGCAGGGTACAAACTCGGCCTTATGGCCGTCATGCGTCGGCAGGGTTTCTGGCGCGCTGCGACCGCAGACGACGACGCGACATCCCGCCTCCAGCAGAGCCTCAGCGATGGACTTGCCGATGCCCTTGGCCCCGCCCGTGACCAGAGCCACCTGCCCGGCCAGATCGACCGTGACCGAACCCTCACCCGACATGGCGCAGACCTTCGTCGGAAGGCATGGCGGCCAGCAGGAACTTCTGCACCTTGCCCGCCGGATTGACCGGCAGGGCGTCGATGAAGGCAAACAGGCGCGGGACCTTGTAGTTGGCCATGTTGGCGCGGCACCACTGGCGGATTTCCTCGGCGTTGGCCTCGGCGCCAGACCGCAGAACGATGAAGGCCTTGCCGATCTCGCCCATGCGTTCGTCGGGCGTACCGATCACCGCCACCTGGGCGATGGCCGGGTGGGCCGACAGGATGCGTTCGATCTCAGCCGGATAGCAGTTGAAGCCGCCGGTGATGAACATGTCCTTCATCCGGTCCGTGACCCGCAGATAGCCGTCGGCGTCGAAACAGCCGATGTCGCCGGTGTGCAGCCAGCCGTCGGCGTCCACCGCCTCGGCGGTCGCGGCCGCGTCCTCGAAATAGCCGGCCATGACGTTGAAGCCGCGCACCCAGATCTCGCCCTCGCGCCCGGTCGCGACCGGCTCGCCGAGACGATCGACGCACATCACCTCGACGCCGGGAATAGGCTTGCCGCAGCTGTTGGCGATGCGTTCGACGCCGTCGCCCATCTGGCTCATCGTCACCATGCCCGAGCTCTCGGTCAGGCCATAGGCGGTCAGGACATTGCGGATGCCCAGTTCATCCTGCATCCGCTGCACCAGCGACGGCGCCACCGAGGCGGCCCCCGTCACGGCGACGCGGATAGAGGACAGGGTCACGCCCGTCTCGGCGCTGCTGGCCAGCATCTGCTGGAAGATGGTCGGCGGTCCGGGCAGGACCGTGATGCCCTCGGCCTCGATCAGCTCGACTACCCGCACCGGATCGAACGTCGCCATCGGATAGGCCGTCGCCCCCTTCAACAGGCAGGCCAGCCAGCCGGCCTTGTAGCCAAAGGTGTGGAAGAAGGGATTGACGATCAGATAGCGGTCGCCCTCGCCCAGCCCGGCGCAATCGGCCCAGCAGGTGAAGGCCTGAACGCTCTGGGCATGGCCGCTGACCACGCCCTTGGGATGGCCCGTGGTGCCCGAGGTGAAGAGGATGTCGGCGGGGTCTTCACCCTTGACCGCCAGCATGGCGGCGCGGGCGCGCTCGAGATCCTGGCCAGTTGCCGCGAAGGCGGTCCAGTCGCCGTCCAGCGTCAGCGTCCGCTCCAGATGCGGCAGGTCCAGCCCGTCCAGCAGGGTGCGGTAGTCCTGTCCCAGGAAGTCGCCGACCGTCAGCAGGATGCGGGCGCGGGTCTTGTCGAGAATGTACTGCGCCTCCAGCCCCTTCAGCCGGGTGTTCATGGTCACGACCACCCCGCCGGCCGACTGGACCGACAGGCAGGCGACGATCCATTCCGCGCTGTTCGGGGCCCAGATAGCGACCCGGTCTCCGGGGTTGAGGTCTGTCTCGATCAGGGCCGCCGCGCCTTGCAGCACGCGCTGCTCCAGCTGGGCGAATGTCAGGTGTTCATCATCGACGATGGCCAGGGCCTCGCCGAAGCGGGCGGCGGCGGCGATCACCGCCTGAGGCAGGGTGGCGACGCTCATGGCTTCTTCTTCTCGTGCCATTCGCCCATTTCGATCATGGCGTTGCGATAGGGCTTGCGGGCCATGAAGAACATCAGCGCCACCAGCGGGCCGATGATGGCCGGCAGGATCGCCAGCGAGTAGCGCAGCGCATTGTCGTCATGGAAAACGAACTGGGTCACGGCGGCGATAACGCTGGAGCCCAGGGCCATGCCGATGGTGGTCACGCACATCAGCATCAGGGCCGTCATCTGACCGCGCAGGCGGCTGGGGGTGATGTCCTGCAACGAAGCCAAAGCGACGCTGTTGGTGCCTTGGCCGATGAAGGTGGCGATCCCCATCAACAGCAGGGCCCCGCCCGCCGTCGGCATCAGCGGCCCAACTACCAGAGGCGCGACCTTTACCAGCGTCACCCAGATCATGATGTTCAGATTGGCGCCCGGATGGCCGCGACGCATGAAGAAGCCCGAGAACCAACCCCCGGTCAGATTGCCCAGACCGCCGCAGACGATCATCAGGATGCCGAAGGAATAGCCCGCCTCGGTGGCGCTCATCCCATAGGTGCGGATCAGGAAGGTCGGGTACCAGATGGCCGTGCCGATCGCGAGCATCCCCAACAGGGAGACCGAGCCGATCAGCGAGGAATAGACCTTCCAGCGACGGGCGAGGAAGGCCCCGGTTTCACGCAGGGTCAGGCGCTCGACGCCGATCACCGCCGTCGGCGATGCATGGCGTTTAGGCTCGCGGATCATGGCGACAAGACCGGCGACCAGCAGGCCCGGCAGGCCGACGACGAAGAAGACCATCTGCCAGGGCTGAACCAGGCCGATGATCGGGACGACCACCGCGCCGTGCGCCTTGGCCAGCTGCAATACATAGGCGCCGATGACGAGCGCCAGCCCGCCGCCGACCGGATAGCCCAGGGCGAAAACGCTGATGGCGAAGGCGCGGCGCTTGGGCTCGAAATAGTCGCTGATCAGCGAATAGGCGGTCGGGCCGAGAGTGGATTCCCCGATGCCCACCGCCACCCGCGCGCCGAACAGATGACCAAAGGTCCGCGACAGACCGCTGGCCGCCGTGGCCAGACACCACAGGACGATGCCGCCGGCCAGAAGCTTGCCGCGATTGCGGCCGTTGTCGACGATGCGCCCGATCGGCACGGCGGCGACCGCGACCAGAAGCACGGTGGCGAAGCCCTGGACCAGACTGATCTGGAAGTCGTCCAGCTTCAGATCCTGGCGGATGTCCGACACCATCAGGGTCATGACCCGAGAGTCGATCGCCGAGATCGTGTAGCAGACGAACAGCAGGATCACGACCGCCCAGGCATAGGCGTTCGACGGCTGTTTCTCGACACTGGCTGCAGGTTCGCCAGCCTTCATCGCCGGCTCGTCATCGGGGATCACCCGGGTTACTGGCGCATCATCCAGGACGGTCATCAATGATCTTTCTCAGGGATGAAAAGGGCGACGGAAGCGATCCGATCACTCGACTATATTCAGCGGCGCCATCGGGATAAGTCCGCCTGAACGACGGCTTTGTTTCCCATCACGAACACTCGGCTCACCGTTCGATCTGGCCCAGGTTGGCGTGCAGAACGGCCCCGTTCAGGGCCGGACTGTCGGCGCAGACGCGGATCAGCTCGGCGATCTCCTCGGGCTTCAGCAGGCGACCCGCCGTCACCATGCCGGTGATCGCCTCCACCGCGTCGCCCACGTGGGCGCGCAGCATTTCCGTGTCGGTGAAGCCGGGGCAGATGCAGGCGGTGTGGACGCCGCTGCCCGCCAGATCCTGACAGGTCGCCCGCATCAGGCCGACCATGCCGTGCTTGCTGGCGACATAGGAGGCGGCGCCCGGCACCGCCTTCTCCGCCAGGGTCGAGCCGACATAGAGGATGGAGGACCCCGGCTTCATCATCGGGGTCAGAGCCTGGTTCAGGGCCTGGGGCGCCGCCAGATTGGCGCTGAGCACGGCCAGAAAATCGCGGGGCGACAAGGTGGCGACGGTGTCATGCCGATGGATGGCGGCGTTGTGAATCAGGACCGTCTGGTCCCAGTCGGCCACGCGCTGAATCAGGACCTCTGCCCCGCGCTCGACCGAGCCCAGGTCGGTGATGTCGCCGGCCAGATGTTCGATCTCCGCAGTCGGCGGCGCTGATCGTGACAGGCTGATCACCTCATAACCGAGGCTCTGGAACAGCCGCGCCGTGGCCAGACCGATGCCGCGGCTGCCGCCGGTCACGACGACGCCGCGCCTCATGCGCCGACACTCCGCCAGCGGCACTGGGCCGACTGACCGGGGCCGGACGAAACCTCCAGCGCGATCTCGGTCACGCCCCAGCGCGCCGACCAGGCCTCCTGCGCCACCAGCCGGTTCAGCAGATAGGCGGCCAGTTCCTCGACGGTCGTATTGCGGATCGGCAGCAAGCGCACGTCGTCGGCGGGCAGACGGAACTCGTCCTCGCCGAACACAATGACCACGCTGCGCCCGACTGTGCTGACGGCCAGCGAGGGCGCCAGCGTCGGGATCAGGACATACTCGTCCAGCTCCTCGCACAAGGCTCGAAGCGCGCGTTTGATGATGTTGTAATCAAACGCCATTCCATGCGCCGTCACACGCGTCGAGATGATCGCGGCGACATTGAAATTATGGCCGTGCAGCCGTTCCCGCGCGCCATCAGCGAACAGAGTGAAGTGGCCGGCGGAGAACTTGATGTCCTCCTTGTCGATCCGGATCGAGCACTGCTGGATCGGAATCGGCGCGGGCTCGTGCGCGCGCTTTTCCGATCCCATCGCCATTCCCATCAGAACGCCTGTCTACTCGGTAAAGGGAAAGGTGCGGCTATTCAGCTGCGACGCGGGCGGCGGGGTCGCCGTCGAACTGGTAGAACTGCTCGAAATACTCGCGGAAGCGCAGGACCGGACCGTCGCCGTCGCACAACAGCGGGCGGACGCGGTGAATCTTGGTGTGCCAGATGGGAATATCCCCCTCGACACCCGATTGACCGATGATGCCGGCGATAGAGCGGCGGATCATCTCATTCTCGGGCGCGCCTTCCGGGAACTTCGGATGGCGGAATTCGAATCGTAGCTCGACCTTGTCATGCTCGACCGGGGTGGCCAGGACCTGGAGCAGAAGGTCAGCCATGCCCTTGAAACGGGTCGACTTCTGACCCGCGCCGGTCTGCAATGTGCGGACCTCGGTATCCAGGGTGCGGACCGTGCCGTCCGGCAGCTCCATCGTGCGCTGGCCGGCGGCCAGGCTGCGGCGGATGTGGCCCTCATAGTGGCTCTCGCCCTCGGGCACCGCGTCCATCTTGTGCACGTACTTGAAGTGGGCCAGGTCGACGCCGTTCTCGGCGATCTCCTGCGGATTGCTGTCGAAGGTCCACTCATAACGGATCGGCGCGCCCCAGTCGGGCGATGACACCTCGTCCAGCACCTCGACCTCGAACATCGGCGCCACGCCCTGCGGGTGATGCCAGGCCCAGACCACGCCGTTGGTCTCGGTGATCGGATAGGTCTTCAGGCAGCCCGGCTTGCGCGCCGCCGGCGGAATGATCCGCGAATAGGGGATCTCCTTGCAGGCGCCGCTCAGGTCGAAGGCCCAGGAGTGGAAGGGGCAGCGAATGGTCTCGCCCTCGACGACCCCGCCGTGACCGATGTGGGCACCCAGATGCGGACAATAGGCCTCGGCCAGACCGGCGACGCCGCCCTCGGTGCGATACAGCACCAGATCCTCGCCGAAATAGCGGACCGGCTTGACGTCGCCGACCTCCAACTCATTCGAATAGGAGACAAAGAACCAACCGAACGGAATCGGCATGGGGAACCGGTCGACCATGGATAATCCTCCCAAAGCGCCGGTTGGCCCGACGTCTAAAGTTCAGCGATAGCGGTGCCTGCCCGCCTGTGACGGTGCAGACTGAGCCCGCACGTTATCAAGATCGGACGCAGCGATAAGGCGTCGTGGTCAGACTGAGCGTTCGTACGGACGGACAATCGGTCCGCGCGGGCTTCAGCTGACCTTCTCCATCTCGAGCGAACTTCCGCCCGCCAGGAAGACGTCCAGCTCGGCCAGCGAGGTCTGCATCCACGGCCGCAGCTGGGTGCGGGCGAAGCGGCTGGAAAGAAAGTCGAGCAGCAACCGCAGCGTCGCCGGCACCGGCGTGCCCGGCGCGAAAATGGCCCAGGCCTCACGGTCGTAATAGCTCCACTCGTCCTCGACCGCGACCAGAGCGCCCGACGCCAGTTCGCTGCGCACGAAGGCGATCGGCAGCTGAGCCAGACCCAGGCCGCGCACCGCCGCGACCCGCAACGCCGCTCCCTTGTTGCTCTTCCACCGGCCATTGACCCGCACCTTCTCGGCGCCGTCGGTGGAGTTGAACCACCAGTGGCCGCTCAGGTCCGACAGGCAGATGTGGTTCTTCAGGTCGGCGATCCCCTTGGGCGTCCCGTGCTCGGCCAGATAGGCGGGCGAGGCGCACATGCAGAAGGACAGGTAGCCGATCCGGGCGGCCCGCAGACTAGAGTCGATCAGGTCGCCGTAGCGGATCGCGACATCGAAATCCTCGCCGATCAGATCGACTTCGCGCGAGCCCGCGTGGACCTCGATGCCCACGCCGGGATACTGGCAGGCGAAGTCCGCGATGACCGCCGAGATGAAGTTGACGTCAAAGGTGTCGTTCAACGACACCTTCAGCTTGCCGGTCGGCGTCTGCTGCATCTGCGCCGCCTCGTGACTGGCCGAGGCCAGCGAGCGGCGCATGTCCCGACACGAGGCGTAGAAGCGCTCGCCGATGGCGGTCATCGACACCTGGCGCGTGGTGCGTTTCAGCAGCTGCACCCCCAGTCGCGTCTCCAGCTCGCTGACCCTCTTGCTGACGAAGGACTTGGAGGCGCCCAGTTGGTCGGCGGCGGCGGTGAAACTGCCCGTCTCCACAACCGAAATATACTCTTCGATGCCGTCCCAGATAGAAATCACAGCCTCCCCCGGCCACACGCTACGCGGTCCATCGCCTCACGCCCCCACGTGCTGCATCCGGCCCTGACGCTCACCCTACATGTCCGCCTGATCATGACAATTGTTCGCGTGACGAAACTATTCAGAAAACTGACGATCCAGCGCTTCATGGCTAGCGACCCACAAACAGGGGCGCGCGGCGTTCCATGAAGGCCCGCGGCCCCTCGCGCGCATCCTCGCTGGCCATGACCACGGCCTGACATTCTTCTTCGATCTGAAAGGCCCCAGGCAGGTCGCAACCGCTGGAGCGCAGAATCGCCTCCTTGGCCTTGCTCAGAGCCAGAGGCGCCCCTTCGGCAATCCGGTCGCAAAGATCCCTGGCCGTGGCGCGCACATCCTCGGGGGCTACGACGCGATTAATCAGACCCATCGTCAGGGCGCGGTCAGCCTCGATGACGCTGGCCGCCAGGATGATCTCCATGGCGTTCGTCCAGCCGATCTGACGCGGCAGGCGCGCCAGAGATCCGCCGCTGGGGATCAGGCCGTGCCGCACCTCGCTCAACTGAAAGGTCGAGGCCGTCGACGCCACGCGGATGTCCGCGCCCAGCATCAGCTCGAACCCGGCGGCCACCGCCAGTCCGTTAACCCCCGCCACCACGGGCTTGAGAAAGTCGGTGTGGCGCAGCAGGGCGCGGTCCACCAAAGACTGGTGCTCATCGACCCAGCGCTGTTCGTAGGCCGTATCGGGCGCCTTCGCCCCTGTCGCCAACGGCGCCAACGAACCCAGGTCGGCCCCGGCGCAAAAGGCCCGGTCGCCCGTTCCGGTCAGCAGCACCACTCTGACGCTATCGTCCTGTGCGATCTGGTCCCAAGCCTCGGCCAGGCGGACCATCATCTCGGCGTTCAGGGCGTTGTGCTTCTCTGGCCGGTTGAGCTTCACAACCGCCACTCCGCCGTCGTTCTCGACCTGAACAAGAGACATGAAGCCGATCCATCAGCACCGGGAACCTGCCCCGGAGGAAAGACAGTTAAGGCGGTAAAGCCCCGCTCCGACAACGGCTAGGCGCCGAGGAAGCTCGCTGGAAAATCACTGTTTACGTAGGAGAGGCTTTTAGGCGAAGGCCGGGCTCGGCGCCCGCCTTGACCCGACCGCGCCGCCGCCCGAAGCTGCACGAAAGCCGAATACGAGAGAGTGCGATGAGCAAGCGAGTCACAGTGATCACCGGCGCATCAGGCGTGCTCGGACGGGCCATCGCGGACGCCGCCCTGGCGCGCGGCGACGCGGTGGCCGCCATCGACTTCGGTCCCGTTGAGCGTGCTGACGGCGACGACTGGATGCGCCTCGGCGGCGTCGACCTGACCGATCCCGCCGCCGCCGCGAGCGCCATCGACGCCGTGGTTCAGCGGTTTGGCCGCATCGACTGCCTGCTGAACGCGGTCGGCGGTTTCGTCTGGCAGATGACCGACGGCCCGCTGGAGAACTGGGAGCGGATGCACCGGATGAACCTGACGACGGTGCTGAACGCCTGTCGCGCCGCCCTGCCCCATCTGTCGCAATCGACCGCCGGACGCATCGTCAACGTCGGCGCCCTGGGCGCGCTTCAGGCCGGCGCCGGCATGGGCGCCTATGCCGCTTCAAAGGCCGGCGTGCATAAGCTGACCGAAGCCCTGGCCGAAGAGACCAAGGCGACCGCCCTGACTGTCAACGCCGTCCTGCCCTCCATCATCGACACCCCCGCCAACCGCGCCGACATGGCCGACTCCGACTTCTCGACCTGGGTCCAGCCGAGTGAGCTGGCGGCGGCCATGCTCTTCCTCGCCAGCGACGCCGCCTCGGCGGTGACGGGCGCGCTCCTGCCGGTCAAGGGGCGCGTCTAGCGGCAGCCTCCGCCGACGCGGGCTTCCCTCACTCCCACGCGATGGCGCAAAACCCGTATAACTATTTGTATTTACAGAAATTTCCCTCAAGCTCGACCAGCTAACGCTGATCCAGAAACCGACGAAATTCAAGTATTCTGAAAACATTGAGAAAATTAACCGATGTAAAAAACGCGTGATTACGTCATCTTTCGAGACGTATTGACAACACGGGACCACCAGTTTTCCAGCCGAACCGGCAGGATGCATCCAGAGATGCAGAATACCATACGGAGCGTTACTTTGAAAAAAATTATCCCGTCTCGTAGAGGCCTCAAGGTTATCTCGTCCGCCAGCCGGCCGCAGCCGTAGAGACCGTCCGCCGCGGACCTTCGCCCGCATTCTTTGGCTTATACGCTCATCCGCACGGCCTGAGCTCAGGCCCGGCCTAGACGCTCGATCGCAACGGCAAGAGGACGTGCTGACTGATCATAATCCTCCCAGGCCGTAAGCTTGCGGACGAGGGCGGGCGCGCTGCGCACGGTAAATCGAAGCGGGTCCAGCCCGCGTTTCACCTGGCTCCAGTTCAGCGGCATAGAAACAGGCGCCCCTAGGCGGCCTCTCGGAGACAGGGGGGCTACCGCCGTCGCCATGCGATCATTGCGCAGATAGTCGAGGAAGATCCTTCCTGTCCGATCCTTCTTCGCCATGGTGATGAGATAGCGGTCCGGGGCTTCCGCCGCCATGCGCTTGCAGACGTCTCGCGCAAAGGTCTTGGCCGTGTCCCAGTCGATCCCCTCGGCGATTACGGGGGTCACAACATGCAATCCCTTACCCCCCGTCGTTTTGCAGAAGCTGACCAGGCCCAGCCGGTCCAGTCGATCACGGATTTCCTTGGCGCCTTCTATGACGGCCTCGAACGCCACATCGGGGGCAGGATCGAGATCGAAAACCAGACGCCCTGGCTGGAGCGGCGCAAAGGGCGCGCAGTTCCACGGGTGCAGTTCCAGAGCGCCGACCTGGGCGGCGGCCACAAGGGCCTCGACCCGGTCAAATTGCAGGTAGGGCTTCTTGTCCCCCCGCACCTCTACCTCGGTGATCAGGTTGGACTGCCCCTTGCCCGAATGCCGTTGAAAGAACTTCTGCTCGCCCTCTATGCCGTCAGGCATCCGGATAATGGAACAGGGGCGGCCCTTTACGTGCTGCAGCATCCACTCGCCGACCGCTGCATAGTATTCTGCGAGGTCCTTCTTGGTGACAGGACCGCCCTGCCCGTCGTCCGGCCAAAGAGGTTTGTCAGCATTCGAGATAGTCATTCCCATGACAGAGGCTGAGCCCCGCGGCTTGACGACCCGCGTGCTAAGCTCAGCTGCCTCCGGGTCAATGAGAACCGTCGTCTTGGCGGGCGCCGGAACCTCTGCTTGCACCTCAGCGGCCGGCTTGTCTTCGCGAAGTCCCTTGAAAGCCGCCTGGCGGATCGCCCCGTCGCCGGTGAATCCCGCGTACTCGATTTCCGCCACCAGTTCGGGTCGGATCCAGTGGACTCCGGCCGTCTTCCTGGGGCTCATCTTGCCCTTAAAGGGGCTCTGCCCGGTCTCAAGAGCCTTCAGGCGCGGCATGATGCGCGCCACCGTATCGCGACCGAAGCCCGTTCCGATCCGCCCGACATGGACAAGTTCGCCGTTCCTGTAGACGCCAGCAATAAGAGAACGGAAGGCGTCGCCTGTCGTCGTCCATCCGGCGATGACGACTTCGTGCCCCTGACGGCATTTGGACTTCGTCCAGGTGGCGCTGCGGCCTGACTGATAGGGCGCGTCGAGCCGCTTCGACACTATGCCTTCCAGATCCATGCGGCAGGCGGATTGCAGGACAGCATCCCCCGCCGAAACGAAATGATCGACAAAGCGCAGGTTGGTCGGCGCACCGGAAAGCGCAGTTGCAAGGCGTGCCTTGCGTTCGGAAAGCGGCATGTCCCGCAAGTCTTCCCCTTTGCTGAACAGAAGATCGAAGGCGAAGAAAACAAGGTCCCGTGTGCCTCCTTCGGAGATCGCAGCCTGCAGCGCCGCAAAATCAGGAGCGCCGGCATGATCCAGCGCCACCACCTCCCCGTCCACAATTCCGTCGGTCAGTTCGGCGCCGGCTGACACGATCTCGGGAAACTTCCGCGACCAGTCGAGTCCCTTTCGTGTCCGGATCGCAGCCCTTCCCTTCTCCGTCCGAAGCTGCATGCGGTAGCCGTCAAACTTGATCTCATGCGCCCAATCAGGCCCGCGCGGCGGCTTCGCAGACGACATGGTCAGCTGAGGCTCGATGAATTCGGGAAGCGCAGTGGCCGCAGAAGGCCTGGCGACAGCCTTTCCGCGACGAGGCGCCGGACTGACTGTCGAATGGGTCGCCCGCGCGCTCTCCCATACGGCGCCGGCGTCAGGGCCCTTCCGGGTCAAAAAGGGCTTTACGGCCTTTCGTTTGCCGCCGGCGATTTCCTCCATCGTGCGCCCGGAGGCGACCGAACGATCAGCGTCATCAGGTCCGCCGGCATTGCCCTCGACGGCGCCTTCGTCACGGTGCTTGATGAGCATCCATGCAGGTTTGGTCTTCTTCCTCTCGTCGGATTTCATCCGCACGAGGACCCAGGACCCATGCATCCGCTCCCCTTCCATAACGAACTTCAGTTCGCCCTTGGCGAGCGCGGCGCTCACGGCTTCAAATCCCTTTTCGGGCGCCCAGTAACCCCGGTCCCAGAGCATGACGGTTCCCCCGCCATACTGGCCCTTGGGAATCGTGCCTTCGAAATCGCCGTAGTCGAGAGGGTGGTCCTCCACCTCCATGGCCAGCCTGCGGTCCCCGGGATCCAGCGACGGGCCTTTCGGCACAGCCCATGAGCGGAAGCTGCCTTCCCATTCCAGACGCAAGTCAAAATGAAGATGGCTGGCGGCATGCTTCTGGATCACGAAGCGCAGGGCTGCGGACGGCCCCACGCTAACTTGCTCGCCTGACGGCTCCGCTGTCTTCGAGAAGTCCCTCATGCTCTTGTAGGCAGCGAGCTTGGCGGTCGTCATTCCATCCTCCGGCTTGTCCGTTGCAGGGAACGGCCGGTCTCGCCTAATGATCCTGTCACGCCCGCCAATGACGTCTTGTCGACGCAGGCGCATCGTGCAGCCTCCTGCCCTATCCGTACTGCCGATCATCCGGGCCAAGGCGGCCTGAACGTGCCGTCTTTCTATGTTGACAGAACGGTGCGCCGAGCAGTGGAACGACAGGCCGTCAGAAGGTTGAGCGGCCGTCTTCGCTGGGGACCACCGCCAGCGCGACGCCTCATCGGTCGAGGCTGTGGCAGTCGGGTTCCCCGGCGTTTTCAAACTTTTCGTGTAGCGCAGCCGTAGGAACGGCCCCGGCTCCTGACGCTTGGTTTCCTGTAACCATTGAGGGAGACAGACATGACTGACGTCCAACCGGAACGCGATCAAGAGCAGGATCCGTCCGCCACAACGCCGCAGCCCGACGAAAACCCGCAGCAGCGGGAGAACCTTCGGGATCAGGCTCAGCGACAGCCGGGCAAGGACGATCCGGCCCCTGCCACTGGCGGTGAAGGCTCTGCCGGCGCAGGCGGGCCCGACGGCTTCGGGGCCGGCGCCTGAGATGAGCGATCCTCGACCGACTCAAGACAACAACGCTGGTCCGAACGACGATCCACAGGACCACGACAGCCTTCAGCAACAAGCTCGACGGGAGACGTCCAAGGCCGAAGGTGAAGATTCTGAAGAAGATCGGGAGCGGCCCTCGACAGCAACTCCGATCGCAAATCCTGATTGAAGGGAGGTCCATATGACCAGCGCAAGATCCGATCCCGACCCCGATCAGAAGCGGCGTCAGCCTGGAAAGACCGACACGGCGGGTATTGGCCAGGGTGAAGACAGCCTGCAGAAGCAAGCGGCTCGAGAAGCCACGCTCGACCGGAGTGGCGACAAACGAGCCGCAGACTTCCTGTCAGACGAAAACGGCAACCTCACCAAGGTCCAGGCCGACACGGCCCCCGAAGGCGATCCGCAGGAAGCCCAACGCGGACAAGGGCAGGAAATGCCGTCCTGAACCTGTGATGCCCGTCCCAAAGGGCGGGCGTCTTCTTTTTCACCGATCAGCAGAACTTCACTGAGCGTCGCTTGCCTGGGCCGGGATCGGCGATCCCCAACATCGGCAAGCTGCGTCCCCAGATTACGACGACTGGACCGGAAGAATGCGTCTGTGACTGATCGACATCACGGAGCAAATCTCAGGCGCTATGCCGCCGGAAATAACGCTCCGGAGACGCATGGGCTCATCCAGCTCAGAAGGAAAAGGCACGCCAGTAGACCGCCGTTTCTGTACAGGTCACCTGCTTAGCGGTTCGGTCCTCAGGTGCAGATAGCGCTCGTTGAAATCAGCAATTTCCGCCAAGCGCTGCCAGGACGGTATAAAAATCGTCCGTCTGTCGCGCACCACAAAACCTTGAGCACTCATGGATCGCAGAGTTCGGTTGACGTGGACTGAGGTCAGACCGACGGCGTCGGCGAACTGCTCTTGAGTGATAGGCAGTTCATAGGCGTGGTCGCCGGTCATGCCAGCGACGCGGAGACGTATAGCGAACTCGCACAGAAGGTGGGCCATGCGGCTGCGCGCATCCCGCCGGCCGACATTGAGGACCCACTCTCGGAAGATCGACGCCTCAACCAGGATGCGCCGGGTGATGGCGCGGTTTAGCGAGGGGTTGCCTTCGACGGCGGCCTGCAGGTCGCGCATAGCGATCAGCGCAACCTCGCCCCGGGTCAACATCTGGATGCTATGGTCAGCGACATCAAGAAAGAGGTGTTGGAAGTCCAACGCCTCGCCCGGAATGTGGATGGACACGATTTGTCGTGCACCGCCGCTCGTCTGCTTCTGTCGGTAGGCGAAGCCAGATAACAACACAGCGCAATAGGTCGGTCGCTCCCCTTCGGAAACCAGATAGCTGGACGACTCAAATACCCTTCAGCGATTTTTCACCATAACCTAGAAGCGGATCGTAGAACCGAATGTAAGTTAGGTTTCTGCTGCAATAGGCCTTGAGCCTGCCCGGGTATGGGCGGCCGGGGATACGGCGGATAGATTTCTGCATGACGAAAAGGTCGGCGCTGGGCCTGCGGAGCTGGCCCCTGCAGAACGGCTCTTTCCGCACTTAGCAGGGTGAGGGCAGGATCGATCAGGGCGACCGGATTGCGTTCCGAACCGGTGCGAACAACCGGAACAGACTCTCTGTCTCCAGGGTTCAAACGCAACATCACAGGATCCTTCCCATGGCGCTGACTGCCCAACCGATCAATTGCAGCCTCAAGCTCACCCGCGGAGGCCGTAGCTCTACCGACGCCATGATCGCCCTTATCACGGCCGCTCTCGAGGAAAAGGATGTCCGGGTCGCCGACACCCTTCGTATGGCCGACTACGCCATAGCGCCCGGCGTCACGTCCGACGAGGGCGAGGGTGACGACTGGCCTCGCCTTCGCGAGCAGATTCTGGCGGCCGACATCCTGATCTTCGGCACGCCAATCTGGCTGGGCCAGGCTTCCAGCGTCGCCAAGCGCGTCTTTGAGCGGATGGACGCCTTCCTGGACGAGATCGACGATCAGGGCCGCATGCCTAGCTATTCCAAGATAGCCGTGGCGGCGATCGTCGGAAATGAGGATGGCGCCCACGCGACCTCGGCCCAGCTGTTCCAGGCCCTCAACGATGTCGGCTGGACCATTCCGGCCGTGGGCGCCTGTTACTGGGTGGGCGAAGCCATGGGCTCCACCGATTTCCAGGACCTGCCGCAAACGCCTGAGGCCGTCGCCAAAACCGCGAAGATGCTGGCCGCCAACGCCGCTCATCTTGCCGCCGTGCTGAAAGGCAGCCCCTACCCCGGTTAGGCCGGACCCGACATCCTAATCTTCTGCAGCGGACCGGCTATCAGGCCCATAGGCGAGTTCACCCTGGGCCAACGCCCTGCGCCCTACCGACACGGCCCGCGCCAAGCTTGCGGATCCGATTTCGAGCCAGATCTGCTGGCCCTGAACCAGAGCCGCGCTCCCAACCGACAGACGGGCGTAATGTCCGCACCCCACGACGACAAAGCGCCTCAGCCCCCGCGCCGCCTTCAGAGACGTTCTGCATGGGATTTCAGACTGCGGACGCCGTCCAACAGGAAAGGAACGGTCAAAGCATTCAGGGCGTTGGTCGGCAGTGGAATGATCGGCATGGAGGTGTCGAAGTTTCACCTCCGTCAACAATGTTCAGAGGACCGTTCCATGCTTCGTTGGGCCATCATCTTCTTCATCATCGCCCTTGTCGCCGCCGTGCTCGGCTTCGGCGGCATTTCGGGCATGTCGTTCGAGATTGCGAAATTCGTCGCCATCATCGCCGTCATCCTTTTCGTGGTCTCTCTGGTCGTTGGAGGCATGCGCGGACGCGGTCCGCGAATCTGACGCCCTGCTTCAGTCGCACCGAACAGGCCCCGGTCGTCGCCGGGGCCTTTTTCCTGTTCGCCACCCCGGCGGCCCTGGTTTCCGTCTGGCCAGTCCCGCCCGAAACCCAACTCTCGTGCACCGCCACCGTCGAACGCGCGAGGGCAACCGGCAGTTGAGGACGTCGCTATGTCCGATACCCGACCCAAACCTGAGAACTCGAAGGACCTCGAGGCCTGGCGGTCCGAACAACGACCCTCAGGATCACGACAACAGATAGTGCCGCGAGATCACGGCAAGCTGCACAATGGTTTGAGGCCGGACCCTGTCAGAGACAAAAAACGGCCCGGAGCGCCGCAAAGGGGGGCTGTTGCGCTGCCGGGCCGTTCCTCGATTCTCCTCCCCAGGAGAATACGCCCGAGAAAACTCGCAAAGCGTCGCCGTGGTTCCCCGTCAAAGCAGAATCGAAACGCCCCGCGCCAGCACGACCCCGCTCGCTATAAAAATGACCCCGGCGGTGGCGATGAAGACCACAAACAAGCCTCGCTGAAGGGTGACGGCCCTCATCCGCGCAACAGGGCTTCGAAATCGGCCAGGGTTTCGGAGCTGACGCCGCAGGCCCGGGCCGCCGCGATCGCCGCTGTCATCTCAATCCGCCATTCCTCGTCCTGAATGAGACGTGGCGTGGCCCGCGCACGTCGCCGCAGCGTCTCCAACGGGTCCACAAACTCAGTCTCGCAATCACCCACGGCGTCCTCCCTCAAAGCCGAGCGTCATATTGCCTCAAAACCCCGCGCCTCGAAAAGCGCCGGCATTCTCCCCGACTCTGCGCGCCAGGTGAGCACGAGGTCCTCGAACCGGGAACCAAAGCCGTCCTCTCGGTCTGAATCCCCAGACAGGAGGTCCTCATGAAGAAGATGGTTCGAGCCCATGCGGGCGTGAAGCTGGAGCGTATCAAGCGTCTCTCTGCGCGCCAGAAGGATGAAACCTTCTACCGACTGACCAGTAGCCGAAACACGCCCGAGCGGGTGATCTTAGACGAGGATCAGGCCCAGCGCGCTTTCGCGCGTGAAGTCGCCGCCTCCCTCGAGGACAAGGTGGTCAAGGGTTTGATTGAACAAGGCGCGCTGGACCACTGACGAAAAACCCCTCGCCGATCCGGACGAGGGGCAAGGATGGGTTCAACTCGATAGAGGGTGAGCGGCGCCGATGGCCGGACCACCGCTCGAACAGCTGATGCTGTCCGGCCCGAACGGCTCCTCATTGGCTCAGGTTCCAAAGACTGGAAGCGAACTTAAATGACGGCCATCGGGCAAGGCCGTCTTCATCCGAAGGGCACCGGTCCTCACAAGCGGAACCATTGCTCGCGCCGCGCCATTTGAGCCCAGCAACGAAGAGGAAGAGTCATGGACGACTTCAAGCGCGACGACCCGAACGTGATCACGCCCATCGGCAGCACGATCCGCCGCGCGCCCGAGACGATCATCGTCGAGCGCGAACGCAACACAGCCCTTTGGTGGGTGGTCGGCATTCTTCTGGCCGCGGTTGTTTTCGGCCTCATCTATATCCTAATGCGTCCAGCCGAGGGACCGACCGACGCTGAGCTCCGCGTCGTCCAGGCCGAAGCGGCCGCCGACAATGCGAGACAGACTGCCGAGGCCGCCCTGGTCCAGAACCAGATCAGCAGCACCCGTGACAGCGTGGCCATCGCACAGGCTCAAAGCGCTACCGCTCGGGCTGAAGCGATCCGCGCCCAGGCTGAAGCCCGGGTCGCTGAAGCCCGCGCTTCGGAGCCGGTATCGGTCGAGCGTCAGACCGTCGTCACGCCGCCGGCCAACAGCACCGCCGTCGTAACCACCACCACGCCCCCGCCCGGCAATTAAATTCAGCATGTGGAGGCGAGGAATTATCCGCGCCTCCACCCAAGCTCGCGACCATGCCTTCCTTGTGCGATGCGCGTGAGCTCAGCATGCAGCCTCCCAGAGGCGACTTTCAAAAGCTGCTGGCTTGCGGGGCGGACTTCTCGCGATCTCGGCATGCTCTGCGTCATCACCCCCAACGTCGAACTGGGCGGACGCGGCTATGGCGCGGACTTGGCCGCCCTCGAGAACATCCGCACCTATCTGGAGAGTCTCGCCTAGCGCCGAGCCTGGTGGAAATTCGCGGCGCTGATCTGGCGCTCGGCGTCTCGCAGACCGAATTCCGACACGGGCTTTAAGCCTTGCCGCGGAGCCAGGACATAAAGATGTTGAATATGACGCCGCCGGAAGCAGACGGCCGCAACCGTCGGGCATGCCGGCCCTTGCCACGATAAACCTCGAAGCCGCCCTTGCCGCGTCCGTGGCCCGTCCATCCCGCTTGAGTCTTGCGTCCTGATTCCATGAGGTCAGTGTGGCCCGCCCAGAACCCGAACGCCATCGATCGGCGCTCTGGATCAGGCATTCTGGCGTCCGTACCCGAAGGCGACGGTCCGACCCGCTCGGCGAGAGACGCGTCGGACCGTCTACGGGGCGAGGTCGGTCGCCGCCGCGACTCGTATTTAAGGCAAAGCTTGCTCGACGCCTACGACGGGTTCGTGACGGGAGGACGCCTCTGGCGCGGCGAGACATCGCCCAGGTGTCCCCTATCTTCGACGAACCCCACCTTACAGGGTCTGGCCGTTCTCAACTCTCATTCGGGGGGCGCCGAGGTCGCCCCACGCGAGGCCCCACGGGGAGACCCGCAGCCTCATAGGCTTCGGCAATCGAGCCGAACAACGACCTTATCCGGCTATCTCCCGGCATCCCAGGCGTCGCCTTGATCAGCTTAAGAGAGATGCGCCCATGCAGTTTGTGGAGAGCCCGCAATGCCTCGATCGTCTGCTCCCGATCAAGCGGCGTGCCGTTCGGATTCAACCCTCGGCGAAAGCCGGTATATTGATAGCCGACCCGCTCATAGGCTGCTCTAATCGTGCCGAAGTGACTGCGGTACATGGTGGGCGACGCCATGTTCTCAGCCTCCCGAATGGCTTCGAGCGTGGGCCTGCGGCTGGCCAGCAAGCGCCGCAACTCACGCACCATCTCTTCCTCCGTCTTGCCCCGACCTCGTTTCAGAGCCCCCATCCGCTCCTGCGCCGCGACGAAGGTGTCGATGTCGACAATGGGATCCAGGACCCGGACGTAGGTCCATTGGGACCGGTCGACATAGATGGTTCGCTTCCCGAGCTCGACCTTGGACTTCCCATAGGCCTGAAAGCCGACAACGAGTTCGCGTTTGAGTATTTTCTGTACGCGATCGCCGTTCCAGGGCGTTCCGTCACGCCACATGACGCCCTGATGGGTGAGGAACCTCGCGATCCCCGATTGACTGCGGGCCTCATGGACGAAAAGCTCAAAAATCCGCTGTATGACCACACGCTCTTCAGGAGGACCCCAGACGTAGCGGACTTCCTGATCGAGCCGCGATTTCCACTGTCCGTCCGGCAGAGTCGGCCCCGCGCTCCCATCCGCGTTCACGACCTGCCGCAGAAAACCGTACACGGCGCTGCCCCCGAGCGCGCGCCCTCGGGCCGCCTTCGCCCAGCGTCCGGCGCGAACCTTCACGGACAGGTCCCGGCTGTACTCCCCGGCCATGACTCTTTTGAGCTGCTTGAAGACGGAGCCGAAGGTGTCGTCGGTGAAAAGCTCGGCGCAATAGACCACCGAAAGCCCAGCTTCCCGACATAGGTATTCATAATGCGCCGCCTCATCGGCGTCCTGGAACCGACCCCAGCGACTGACGTCGAAAACGAGGATGGTCGAGAATGGCGCCTCGCCTGAAAGAACGTCCGAGAGAAGCCGCTGCAGACCTGACCGCCGATCTACGGTCACTCCGCTTTTCCCTGCATCCTCGTAGGTGCGGACAATCTCGATCCCGCGGCTCTCGGCGAAGCTCCCGATATAGGCGCGCTGATTGGCCAGAGAATAGCGCTGGTGGTCTGTCGACATGCGCAGGTACTGGGCCGCGCGATCCGGCTGCTGCTGGATATTTGAAGTGTCCGGAGACAGGACGATGGCGCCGTCAGCATCTCGCCCGAAATGGCGCCTCAACTTGGCCGGAAGGTCATCCCTTTCGAAGGGCGGCTCTTCTCCCATCATATGCCCGCCGCCAGATAGGCGGCCGTGACCGTGCCGAACGTTTTTTGGATCAGGCCTACGGATGGAAGGCGACGATCCGCCTGGATCAGCGAAACATTCACCCTTCCCTCTTCTCCATGCAGCCGACGCAGCCCATCCAGGATGGCCTCCCGGGAAAGCGGCTTCCCGTCCGGCGCCGCTCCTCGCGAGACGCGCGGTTTCACGTAGCCTGCCAACTGCCCTGCCTCCGCGAGGGTGCCAAATCGCGAGATGTAAAGCCTCGCGTTGGGGATTCCCGGGCAGGTATCGATCAAGGCGCCGGAAAGCCTCCCCTCTCTTTCAAGCAGTGCTCTGAGACCGGAGATCAGTTCCTCGTTGGTATGAGCATATCTGCCGTCGAGCGCTCGAAACCGCGCCTGAGCCGCCTCAAAGATTTCTTCTGACACGATCCCTTCGAAGATCCGGATTTCTCCCCAGCGGCCCTTGTCCCTCTCCAGACCACGAACGCCCAGTACGGTTCGCGAACGGCCGTAATGCTGCAGCCCTTTCGAAAGCGGGTCGCGAAGAATCCTGGCGATGCGTCGGCGGGTCCAGGGCGACCCATCCGTCCAGAACACCCGCTGGTCCGACAGGGTCGCGGCGATATCCGCCATCGACTTACCGCCTTCGACAAACATCCGAAAAATGCGCTCTACAACCAGAGACCGCTCCCCGGTCGCAGGGACAAGGCGCAAGGATTGAAGCGGATGAGAGCGAAAATCTCCGCACCGCAGAACAGGCCCGAACGCTCCGTCAGACTCAATGATCTGCCGGTCCACCAAATACCGAGGCCATGCCCCCGGCGCGCGGCCCGCCTCGGCAGCCCGGCGCTTTCCTCTACGCGTCCTGTCCGAAATCTGGCGGACATAGTCCGCCGCCATTACGCGCTTGACCTGCTTGGCGAGTTGCCCCGGGGGGCCGGCGGCCACCAGATCGCGGCAGTAGGTCACCGAGACGCCGTGAGTTCGACAGACGAACTCGTAGTGGGCGGCCTCGTCCAGATCCTGAAACCGTCCCCACCGGCTGATATCAAGAACCAGGACCTGAGCGAAATTCGCTTTTCCCGTGACCACGTCGAAGAGAAGCCGACTCAAGCCTGACCGCTTCTCCAACGTCATGCCGCTCTTCCCGACATCCTCGTAGACCGCGACGAGGTCAAAGCCCTGGCTGCCGGCATAACGTTCGAGCTCCCTCCGCTGCAGAGCCAGCGAAGCCGGCTGTCGCCCCGTCGAAACCCTGAGATACATGGCCGCACGACGATCAACCGGCTCCGGCCTCGCCTCCTTCGCCGCGGGCCGGATTCGCCGCACCACCCAAGCGTCTACATGCGCCGAATACTCCCGCGCCTGGCACATTCCCATTCAAGCCACTCCATCCCTCAAAGGATGGGAGACGACGATGGAGGCCGGACACCCTAACTGGGACCTCAATCGCCCCCGCTTTCAAACACGCAGCCCATAGTCGACCTCGTAAGACCTCGCCGAGGCTGCCGGCGACCACTTCGATGCATGCGAAATGTGGAGGTCTCAGCGCCTCAAAGCGCGGCGAGCGCCAAGCCAAGGCTGCAGAAAACAATAGAAATCAGATCGCCTCCCAGACCTTGTTGAGAACCTGAGCCGCCAGCGCCGCCTTGTCCTGCGGCAGAAAGCGACCATAGTGAGCTGCAGCCGCGATCGCAGATAGCCGGCCTCCAGCCGATAGCGATGCTCGATGATGTCGAGGACCTTCAGGCTCGCGGGCGTCTGCGGGATCTTCAAACCGCGCTGCCAAGCCGCGAGGGTGGTCCTGTCCGTCAGGCCGCCGGCGGCAACCACTGCACGGTGCAGCCGATAGGAATTCTCGCCGTGTCGTCGGATCTGCAGATCGAGGGCGGCGTGGAAATCCTCAGGATGCTCATGAACCTCCCACAGGCTGGGGGATGGGTGACGATGGGCAGCGGCGGGCGGCCCCGTTTTCTCTGAACTGACACGCCAACTGTCGAGGCGGGTACAGGCTTCGGACTGCGCACAAAAACTCCACTTGAAACATCGCCTTGCCGGCGGGGAGTGGAGAGACGAACCAGCAGGCGGCAGCCCCTAATTGATGGCGCAGAATGTCACCGTCATTCGGGCCCCCTACCAACGCCAAAGGCGTCAACGCGCCAACACCGGACATTCGTTGTGAGGAAGGCAGACGCTCGCGGCGTCCTCGTCGTCACACCAAGCCGCCGCGCGTACAGTCCGGGGCCGCGACTTCGCCGCGGCCCCGATAGCATCACCAGCCGTACTTCATCCCGATCTGGGCGCCGTGGCTGGTGCTGGCGTCGCCGAGCGCGCCGCGGTAGCCGAGGCTGAGCATCAAGCGGTCGCTCAGCGACCACTCGGTCCCCAGGTCCAGGTTGATCGCGTTGCGTGACCAGGCGTTCAGCGGGACCAGATAGGTCGGGCTGGTCGTCCAGTCGGCGTAGCGAACCCCCTGGGCGCCGATGTCCTCCAACTCGTGCGACCACTCGACACGCGCCGTCGGCCGGAACTGGCCGTAGCGACGGCTGTCCAGGGTCCAGCGCCAGGAGGCGCCGAGGTTGGCCGACAGGCTCTTCTGCTCGATCTCATCCCAGTTCAGGGCGGAAAGGCCGCCGCCGGTCTCGGTGAAGCCGTCCAGCGTGATGTCGCGGGCGTCCAATCGAGCATAGAAGTCGCTGGTCACTCGTTCGCTGCGCAGGACCCGGCCAAAGGCGGCCGAGGCGAAGCGCACCTCGCCGGATCGGTCGCCGTCGGCATAGCCGTCCGCCTGACCGGCCAGACCCTCGACCCAGCGCCGGGACGTGAAGTCCAGGTTGGCGAAGCCGAAGACGCCGTCGACATAGAAGGCCTGGGCCGGACGCCAGCTGGCGTAGAGCGCGCCAGTGACGGCCTTGCCCTGAGTGACCGAGCCATTGTCGCCGATCCGGGTCTTGTCCTCGCCATAGCCGACGCCGCCGCCGAGGATCAGCTGATCCGAGACCTTGACGTCGACGCCCACCGTCGCGCCTTGCGTCGTAAAGCGGCTGTCGCGCTGGCCCGTCGCGTCCTGACGGCCCCAGTCGACCGAACCGGAGGTCCACAGGCCCACGGAGGCGCCAGCGCCCTCGGCCGCTTGCGGCGCCGCATTCAGACGGTCATCGCTTGTAGCGACCGTTGAGGCGGCCTGCGCCCGTCCCGCCCAGAGGTCCAGACCTAGCATCTCACGGTCTCGGTCGTTGCCCAGAGCGCCGGGGTCGAGGTTGCGGTCCTGGCCCAGTTGACGCCGCAGGGCCTGTTGCGGATCGCGGTCTCCGTCAGCGCCGCCCAGCCCCAGGTTCAGGCTCAGACCATTGGACGAGCCATTGGACCCGTCGTGCAGGTCGCGCAGGCGCTGCTGGAAGTTGTTGATCTGGGCGTCGGCGAAGCGACGGGCTGCGGTGACCTGGCTGGTCGCCACCCCCTTCACCTCGGGATCCAGCGACGGGTCGGGGCGCGCCTCGACCGTGACGGTCAGGGTGCTGTTGGTCGTGCCCGAAGCATTGCTGAGGCTGTAGGTCACCACGGCCTCGCCCGAGAAGGTCCCGGTCGAGACGAAGGTCAGATCATAGGCGCCGCCGACTTTGGAGATGGTCGCCTCGCCCGCCGTCACCGGGGTCACAGAGACCACGGCGGCGCCGGTGAAGGGGCCGCCCGCGACGTCGCCGAGACGGACCGTCACTGGCACGCCCTGCAGGGTCTGGGCGACCAGGGCCTCTGATCCGGGCATGGCGTTGGAGGTCAGCGACACCCGGCCCGCCGCCGAAGGGCCGAACGGTAGATCGACGACATAGTCGAACGTGGTCGTGCCGCCGTTGGCGCCGGGCGTAAACTGCAGACTCAGTCCGTTCACGGTCGCCGCGCCGAAGCCCGGCGCGCTGGTGATGCGCAGGGCCTGGAACGGTCCGCCGACCAGTCCGGCGGTCGGTGTGAAGGTCACCGAAGCGCCCGCCAGCACTGCGCCCGACAGATCCGGCGCCTTGCCCGCCACCTGGAAGGTGAAGGTCACCGGGGATGAATCTCCGCCCGGCCCATAGGCCACCACGGTCACCGTGTCCTCGCCCATGAAGTTCGCGGCCGGCGTATAGACCAGTCGATAGGGGCCAGCCGCCTGAGGCGCGGCCGAAGCCCGGGCCTGCATTGGCGCCGCAGCGGTTCCGTTCGTGACCTCCGCCACACCGAACTGGCTGACGGCCGTAATACGATAACCGTCAATCGGGCCTTGGCTGAGGGAGCCAAGATCAATGCTGACCGATCCCGAACCGCCGGCAGACGGCGGCACCACAACCGGATCTGTAGGCGTATCAATTTCCGGTCGTGGCGGTCCCCCCACGGTCAGCGTTACCGTGGCCACAGTCGAAGTTCCGCCCAGCCCCGTTGCGGACCAGGTAAAGCTGTCAGAGCCGGAATAGCCCGCGTTCGGCGTATAGGTGATCACGTCGCCTGCGACGCTGGTTACGCCATGCGCCGGCGCGGTGGCCACGGCGATGCTGTCGTGCTCGCCGCTGATTGCGCCGCTGAGGTCAATCCCCGTCGGGGTATCGTAGATCACGGTCTGGCTGATGTTCGCCAACGAAGGCGCACCGACATAGGTGTACTGATCGGCAGCCGAGGTCGCGCTGATTCCACCCGCGGTCGTAACACGGACATCCACTGCCCCGGTTCCGGCCGGGGTCGTCGCCGTGATCTGCGTCGCGCTGTTGACCGTGTAACCCGTCGCCGCCGTCGCCCCGAAAGTCACCGCCCTTGCGCTGGAGAATCCCGTTCCGGTGATGGTCACCGTCGTCCCACCCGTGGCCGGACCCGAGGACGGCGAGATCGAACTCACCGTCGGCGCGCCGACATAGGTGAACTGGTCAGCCGCACTGGTGGCGCTGGTTCCGCCAGCGGTCGTGACGCGCACGTCCACCGTCCCCGATCCAGCCGGGGCAGTCGCCGTGATCTGCGTCGCGCTGTTGACCGTAAAGCCGCTCGCCGCCGTAGCGCCGAAAGTCACCGCCGTCGCGCTGGAGAAGCCCGTGCCGGTAATCGTCACCGTCGTCCCACCGGACGCCGGACCCGCCGTCGGCGAGATCGAACTCACCGTCGGCGCGCCGACATAGGTGAACTGGTCAGCCGCACTGGTGGCGCTGGTTCCGCCTGCGGTCGTGACGCGCACGTCCACCGTCCCCGATCCAGCCGGGGCAGTCGCCGTGATCTGCGTCGCGCTGTTGACCGTAAAGCCGCTCGCCGCCGTAGCGCCGAAAGTCACCGCCGTCGCGCTGGAGAAGCCCGTGCCGGTAATCGTCACCGTCGTCCCACCGGACGCCGGACCCGCCGTCGGCGAGATCGAGGTCACCGTCGGCGCACCCACATAGGTGAACTGATCGGCGGCCGAGGTCGCGCTGGTTCCGCCTGCGGTCGTGACGCGCACGTCCACCGTCCCCGATCCAGCCGGGGCAGTCGCCGTGATCTGCGTCGCGCTGTTGACCGTAAAGCCACTCGCCGCCGTAGCGCCGAAAGTCACCGCCGTCGCGCTGGAGAAGCCCGTGCCGGTAATCGTCACCGTCGTCCCACCGGACGCCGGACCCGCCGTCGGCGAGATCGAGGTCACCGTCGGCGCACCCACATAGGTGAACTGATCGGCGGCCGAGGTCGCGCTGGTTCCGCCTGCGGTCGTGACGCGCACGTCCACCGTCCCCGATCCAGCCGGGGCAGTCGCCGTGATCTGCGTCGCGCTGTTGACCGTAAAGCCACTCGCCGCCGTAGCGCCGAAAGTCACCGCCGTCGCGCTGGAGAAGCCCGTGCCGGTAATCGTCACCGTCGTCCCACCGGACGCCGGACCCGCCGTCGGCGAGATCGAGGTCACCGTCGGCGCACCCACATAGGTGAACTGATCGGCGGCCGAGGTCGCGCTGGTTCCGCCTGCGGTCGTGACGCGCACGTCCACCGTCCCCGATCCAGCCGGGGCAGTCGCCGTGATCTGCGTCGCGCTGTTGACCGTAAAGCCGCTCGCCGCCGTAGCGCCGAAAGTCACCGCCGTCGCGCTGGAGAAGCCCGTGCCGGTAATCGTCACCGTCGTCCCACCGGACGCCGGACCCGCCGTCGGCGAGATCGAGGTCACCGTCGGCGCACCCACATAGGTGAACTGATCGGCGGCCGAGGTCGCGCTGGTTCCGCCTGCGGTCGTGACGCGCACGTCCACCGTCCCCGATCCAGCCGGGGCAGTCGCCGTGATCTGCGTCGCGCTGTTGACCGTAAAGCCGCTCGCCGCCGTAGCGCCGAAAGTCACCGCCGTCGCGCTGGAGAAGCCCGTGCCGGTAATCGTCACCGTCGTCCCACCGGACGCCGGACCCGCCGTCGGCGAGATCGAGGTCACCGTCGGCGCACCCACATAGGTGAACTGATCGGCGGCCGAGGTCGCGCTGGTTCCGCCTGCGGTCGTGACGGTGATGTCGACCGTACCAGTACCGGCTGGCGATGTCGCCGTAATCCGGGTCGCGTTGACGACTGTGACCGCGACCCCGTTAGCGGCGCCGAACTTCAGCGCCGTCACGCCCGTGAAGCCTGTCCCGGTGATCACCACGCTCGTACCGCCCGTGGTCGGACCCGCCGTCGGCGAGATCGAACTCACCGTCGGGACCGGCGGATTGACGGTCAGGGAGTAGGCGCGCGCTCCAAAGAAGGGACCCGTCCCCGTCGAACTGTCGGCAGCGCGGACGGTGAAGTTAAATGTTGCTGCCCTGCTCGGCGTGCCCTCAAGCACGCCGGCAGGCGTCAGCGTCAAACCATCCGGCAACGTGCCTGCAGAGATCACATAGTTATAGGGCCCCGTTCCGTTGGCTGCCGAAATCTGCTGGCTATAGGCAACAGCCACTTTTGCGGCCGGCACGGTCGTCGGAGCGATGGTGATGGTCGGCGCCGCCACGGTCATCGTATAGGCGCGGGCGGTTGAATAGGGCGCGCCGGCTCCCGTCGAACTGTCGGTCGCGGTAACGGAGAAGTTGAACGACCCACCCGCCGTGGGCGTGCCCGAGAGCGTGCCGTTCGAAGTCAACGACAGGCCCGCCGGCAGGGCGCCCGCAGTGACCGCATAGCTATAAGGCGCGACGCCACCCGCCGTACTGAACGTCACGGCATAGGTTTGGCCGACCGTCTCCCCACCCGAAAGAGCGGAAGGGCTCAACGAAAGCGTCGGCGCCGCCGCCTCACGGGTGACCGACGTCGTATACGTCTTGGTGGTCCCTCCATCCTGCGCCGTAACCACCGTGGTGATGGTGTTCGTCCCGACCGACAGGGCAATGGCGCCCGACGCAGAGCCCGATGCCAAACTGACGCCGTTCACGGTCACAGTCGAATTGGAGCTGGAAACCGTCGGCGTTACTGTGATCGCCGCCGTCGTGTTCGGAACCGAAGCCGTATAGCTGGTCGTTGCCGATGCGAAACCAGGCGTCAGGCTTCCCGACGATAGCGCCAGTGAGGAAAGGTTCGCATTGGTTGACGCCGCAGCCCGTATCACCGTCGTCGTATAGGTCTTGGTCGTCGTTCCATCCTGCGCCGTGACCACCGTGGTGATGGCGTTCGACCCGATCGCCAGGGCGATGGCGCCCGACGGCGAGCCTGATGTCACGGCGACGCCGTTCACGGTCACTGTCGCAGCGGCGTTGGAAACCGTGGGCGCTATATTGATCGACGTGGTTGTATACGAAACGGACGCCGAATAGCTGGTCGTTCCGGTGCTGAAAGTTGGCGACAGCGTTCCCGCCGAGATCGACAACGCCGACAGGTCGGCAATCGACGATTTGTAGGTGAACTGGCTGGCGGCCGAGGTGGCGCTGGTCCCGTCCGGCGTGGTGATCACGACGCCGACCGTGCCTGAGCCTGCTGGCGATGTAGCCGTGATCCGGGTGGCGCTATTGACCGTATAGCTGGCCGCCGCAGTAGCCCCGAACGTCACTCCCGTCGCGCCAATGAAGCCCGTGCCGGTGATCGTCACAGACGTGCCGCCCGACGTCAGGCCGCTGGACGGTGAAATGGCCGTTACGGTAGGCGCCGGCGTGCCATAGGTATAGCCTGCGGACACGCGGCCCGTGGCCCCGCCTTGAGTCGTCACCAAAACTTCGACAGGGCCTTCAACGCCGGCGGGAACCGTGGCGGTCAGCGAGGTCGGGCTGTTGACCACGACATTGGTGGCTTCATCCCATTCGAACACGACCGTCGTCGATCCGGCAATGAAGTTGGCCCCATTTATCGTGACCGTATTGCCGCCGACGACAGGACCGCTGTTAGGCGTGATGGAACTGATAATCGGGTCCGGCGGCGACTGGACAACAAGGCTGAGGACGCCGTTGTAAGTGGTCTGTGTCGGCACGCCGTTCGACATCAGCGTGACAACTGGTTGTTCATTAAGCGTCTTGCCGACGTCGCCTACCTGGGTGACGTAATTGGCGACACAGGTGACATTCTGGTTGGTCACTCCGGCGCTATAGCCGGTGCAATTGTAAACGGCGCCGATCTCGCTAGCCACAGAGATGCTGGAGACGACGCGGGTGCCAGAGTTGTAATTGACTGTGAAAGTGGCGGTCTTTCCCATGCCCTGAACGACGCCAGGGCTAACGGAGGCGTTGGTGATCGTCTGCGCGGCGGCGGACCCGGCCATAACGGACAGGACTACCATCATGGCGGCCAAAACCACGCGAGCGTGACGTTTGACGCGCGCAACCGCGTTCTCGAAAAGACCAGACATTAATTTGTTCCCCGACACGCCTTGCGACGCTCTGCCTCGCGGTCATCGTTGACGACTACAAAGCTAATTCAACGGGTCGCCTACCATCACTCGCTAAACAGGGGAATGTCTGTAAATCTCACCGTGCTGCGACGTACAGACATTCTTCAACCACAGGCTTCATCTCGCGCCCGCTTGTTTAGATGAATCGATGGATGGTCGTTGATTATTGGCCCGTCGCGGGCTCCGCCGCGCCGTCAGGATTACAGTTGCCCAGTTCGCATACGATTTCGTGGAACGTTTCGACCCGGACCCTTCCGGACGCTTTTGAGCGATACGTGGTCGGCATGGCGGATATCTATGAGGTGTCCGGCGTCAGCGAATATGATCGGCTCAACTTCTTCAACGCCTCTCGCAGCACGCTAAGCGCCGCCGGCGGGATCGGCGAGGGGCGCTCCGTGCGCCAAACCCTGGCCCGGGGACACGCGATGCTGCGGCGCTCGGATGTCGATGGCCTGAACCTGCTGGTCAACGCCACGGCCACGGTCGCAGACTGCGACGGCCGAACGGTCCGAGCCGAGCCGGGCGCCCTTCAGTTTCGTGACATGAGCCGGCTCGTCGCCTCGCGTCTCGATTCCGTGGACGTGATGAGTATCATGATCCCGCGCAACCTGGCCCCACCCTCCCTGCTCGGCCCCGTCATGCACGGCCTGGCCCTGCCCCCGACCGTTTCCGGCGTTCGCCTGGTGCGCGCCCATATGCGCGCGCTGCTCGACGAGGCCGAACACCTGTCGGACGCAGCGTTGGATACGGCGATCCAGTCCCTTCTACTGATCGCTGGTCGTGTCGCCGGAATCGAAACGCCGATAGGCGCGCCTGAACTGCCGGCCCTTCAAATAACGGTGCGACGCAGTGCAGTTGACTATATCGAGCGTCGCCTTCTGGCTGGCGACATCGTCTTCGACATCGACCTCCTGCTTCCCTCCATCGGCGTATCACGCGCCACGCTCTATCGCGCCTTCGACGGTGGCGGCGGCGTGAGCCGCTACATCCAGGACCGCCGGCTGCACCATGCGCGTCTTGCGCTCCAGCGCCGCAACGACGTGCAAAAGACGATCGCCGAGATCGCGTACGATCATGGTTTCGCCTCCCCGAACCACTTCAGCCGCCTGTTTCGAACGCGCTATGGATACCCGCCTTCGGAAGTCGAAGCTCAGGAAGCGAAACACGACGTGGCGATGTCGGACGGCCCGATTCGTCACGACCTTTTAAGCGCCTGGCTGTCTGAGATCGGAGCCGCAGCTAGACCGTCCCTGCAGCTTTTCAGTAAGCTCGAGTCTTCACACCCGGTCCCTGCTTTAAGCGCTGACAGCGGTCCTCCCGAACCGCCGATTTGAGTAAGAAGCCTTCATTGACTCGGACGCATCTATTCCGGCTACGCCCGCACACTGTGTAGAGGAACCGACAAGCTTCGAACTGCGCACAAAAACTCCACTGGAAACATCGCTTTACAGGCGACGGGTGGAGAGACGAATGCAGGGCCTCCAGACCCTAAATGCTCGCGCAGAATATTGCAGATCTGTCGCCACCCTCCGGCAGCGAGGGCTTCGAAGCGCCACTAACAGACTTTGACGCCTCGCTCGAAACCTGACCTTGGAGCGGCTCGCCAGTTAGCGGAGGGCCACCTTCCGGCTATGATCGACCACGACCGCGTCAGGCGGGCGGTGGTCGAGACTATCGAAGGGGTGGTGACCGTCCGACATGAACTCATCGACCATGCCTTGGCGGTCCGCCCAACTGCGCCACTCCCCTTGCGGGAAATCGATCAGTGGGCCTGGGCCGACCCCCTCGTAGGACACGGTCCGACCGTCCATGGGGAACTCAGGCGTCACGATCACGACCGCCTCGTCAACCTTCTCAGCGTATGTTGCGAGGACGTGCTGGATCAAGGCCATGTCGCCGTCGGATCGTTTGAGGAGGCGCTCCAGCGTCTTGAAAGCGATGATCCCTGTGGTCTCCCCGCCGAAGAACATCCCACCGTTGTCCGATGTGATCACTAGGTGGTGGAGGAGCACAATGAAGCCATCGAAATGGGGGTGGCCACCCTTGGGCAGATGGCGGGCGATGAACCCCATCCCCGCCTCCGTACGTAGGAAAGCCTTCAAGGCGTCCGCCTGTCGGAAGGCCTTGGCAACGCCATCGGCGTTCAGCGCCTTAAGCTGGTCCTTGGCCCATTTGGGCGGGATCGGGCTCTTGAGCTCGCAGATGAAAATGACGTAGCCGAGCGTCGGCTCCTCGGAGATCACCATGAGGTCGACATCGGGGAGCGTTGGGTCGATGTCCCGCAAGGACACCTCAGTGTGGCAGGTGAACCCTTCCGCCTCCCAGGCCGCCTTGACCCGCTGGACGAAAGCCGAGCCGATCACATTCGAGACCGATCGCAGGAAGGTCAACGGCCGTCGCTGCGCCACCACCCGCAGGAGGTTTACTAAGCCCTCGTCCGTCGCGAAGTGGTGCGGGCGCATCAGGATCGGCCCCTCGCCGCCCGCTTCCCGGAACAGCGAGAAGTAGGAGCCGTCGAGCCGGTCCGTAGCGGCGCGGTCGTCGTAGACGATGTCCTTTAGGATCGCCCTCGCCCGATCAGGCGCAAGCTCGAGGTCATCCTCGAGAGCTGTGAGAAAGTCGTCCTGAGGCAGGTGAATCGCTCCTATAAAGCCCCGGTCCTGCGCCAAGTAGCGATGGTAGAGGGCCTTAGCGGTCAGTACGCGGTAAACGGACAAGAACTCGGCATAGGTGTAGCCGCCCAGGTTGATGTCGCTGTCGGCCGGCACGAGGTTGAAGTAGGCGCTTAGCTTCAAGTCGACTTCCCGCTCGATCAAACCCCACGCTTCTCGTGTCTTAGGCGTGTCGGCCCCTTCGGGCTCGTCCGCGAGGAGGGCGTGAATGCGGGCCCCATCGTCCTTGAAGCTCTGGAACAGTGACATGGAGCCAAGGAGCTGGTCGTTGAAGACGGTGAAGAACTGCCGGGGCAGGCTTTTGTCGGCAAAACGGGCCTCGACCCGGTCGGCCAGAAACGCCCAACTGACAGACTCTTTGGCGTTGTAGGTGTAATAGAGAAGCTCGCGGACCATGTAGTAGTGGCCCGCGAATTCGAGATCATCCATCATCTGGACGCGGAAGTAATTATCCGTGAGATCGGGCATGACCCCGGTCGAACCGGACACGAGGTAGGGCCCAAGTATTGCCAACGCCCGATCGATGTGCCCGGGGCCACTAGGATCATCAGACCGCGCAGCAACGTGCTCATACCAATCGCATACGAGTCGGAGCGTTGCTGTGGCATCCCAAGTGAAGATGGGCCGGCGCGTGAGCGCCTTGTCGAGATCGCGTTCGAAGGCCTGCACTTGGCGCTTGAGATCGGCATCGAGAATCTGGTCAGGGGTCTTCGGCATGACTGGACGCTAGTGCAGCCTCTAGGATTCCACCAATGGCGTGGAGACGATCGTTAGGCGGCGAACACCCGACGCGTGACTGGGGTAGTTATGACCAGATCGCGGTCCGCGTGAAGCACCCCCGGGTCAAGATCGTCGGCGGCGGCATGGCCGATATGTTTGAGGAAGTGTTCCGCTACAACGACGAAGACCGGACGATCTACGCCTCCGCCATGTCGTCTAAATATCCCGAGAAAGATCTGAAATATACAGCCGCGACGACCGAGACTCTCTATAGGAAATGGCGGACGTGGCGATGTCAGACCACTTTCCGCTATGGGTCAAGATCGCAACCGATTTCACCCATGACTATCTGACCAAGATTGCGACTGAGGCCTGATGAACCGCTACTTTGTCCGAGGCGAGGGTCGCCACGAACCACCGCGCCGCGCCTATGCTAGGATAGACCATATCGAGCTCGCCGATGGTGACGGCGAGGGTGATGTCGTCATCGCCTTCGATGCAGTCGATGCCGAATGGGACGGCTTCACTCGAGATGGTCCCTTCAGCCTCGACAGGCCTGGAGACGAGATCGCTTGGCTCTGGAAGCGCCGGTTCAAGGGTGGAGTGACGCAGTTCGAAGGGCCTGATCCCTTCGACGAAATTCCTCTGTATGAGATCGAAGTCAGCTTGCCTCGACATCGGATCAATCTGCATGTGCTTCAAGAATACGTTCGGGGTACAGAGCTGGGCTGGGTCCAGATCGACCTCGGCCCCGATGCTTCGATTCCATGCGATGTCTATGGCGGCCTTTTCATGCCCGCGATCCCATCCAAGCATGAGGCCTCATTCGTCTCCGAAGAAACCTCTGCGGCTCTGGATCGTATCTTCAACATGGACGATTGGCCGTCAGCCGATCCGGCCGAGGTGGAACGAATCTTGGCGTCTCGCTGTCGCCTCGATCAGCTCATTGCTCTCGACATCGGCCAAGGCTCGGCAAACGCTTTGGTCTGCGAATGTGGAGCGCCGAACTACTATTTCGACGTCGGGTGCGGGGTCTACCGCAACGCCAAGACTGCCCCCACGTCGCTGGAGTTTTGCACCCACGCCCATCCGCCGGTAATCCTGTCGCATTGGGATGCGGATCACTGGTCTGCGGCGTCTCTCGATGCCGACCTCCGCAAGCGCGACTGGATCGCGCCAAGGCAAACCGTCGGCCCCAAGCATCTGGCGTTTGCCGCGACCATCCTGAACGATAATGGCGCGATCCACATCCTCGACCGCATCCCGGGTGCCCCGCCGATCTCGTGGTCTCGACGCGCTCAGACCTTTGAGCTGCGACACTGCACTGGCAAAAGTCGCAACGGGTCAGGTCTCGCCCTCGTCGTGACCGACCGTGACGTTGACCGATCCTGGGTGCTCACCGGTGATGCCGGCTATCATGAAATCGGTGGGCCGGCTCCGGCCCCCGTCTCCGCCGTGACCGTTCCCCACCATGGAGCGAGAATGGCGGCCAAGAGTAAGCCGCCGAAACCCTCCGAAGGCTACGCCCGGCTCCTCTATTCGTTCGGACCTGGCAACAGCCACGGCAGCACCAACGTCAGACATCCGACACAACACGCGATTGACAAGCATCTGACGGCAGGGTGGTCGCACACCATGTGGTCAAAGGACTGCGGTGGCGAAGGTGTTGGGGTTCCACCTGTCCTCACCACCGCCGATCATGCGGCTTCATCTCCGCACGATCATTTGGGCGGCGCAGCGGCCGGATGGACCTCGCCGCCGTCGCCGCCCGACCATCTTGTAAACGACTGCCATAAGAAAATGCCAGTCACTCAGGTCTGACGGCTCTTCCGCCAGTGAACTCAGATTGAGCGCTCGTCGGGCGTAGCGGCTTCAACGTCGTCGGTCTCGGGCACCTTGAGCGTCGCGGCAAAGAGGCGCGTAACA
Source organism: Candidatus Brevundimonas phytovorans (assembly GCA_029203145.1). Classification (NCBI taxonomy): domain Bacteria; kingdom Pseudomonadati; phylum Pseudomonadota; class Alphaproteobacteria; order Caulobacterales; family Caulobacteraceae; genus Brevundimonas; species Candidatus Brevundimonas phytovorans. Next base: position 1,017,950 of record CP119309.1, on the reverse strand, counting down.
AGCTTTCAACACTTAGCGCCAGGAGCAGCGCAGGCGCAGTGCGCCTGCGCATTCACCGCTCCGTGGAGCCTAAGACACCGGCTCGGTAAACTGATGGCGAATCAACCTTGTTTTGCGTCAGCAGCAACAAGGGTGATGTAACCGCAGAAGGGCTTTATTCTTGGGATATGCAGAAGCCCGGGAGGCTGAGGGCAAGCGACTGTGCGCTGCATGTGTCGCCGACGCCCAATTGAAGGCCTTGATGGAGGCCGACGGCGTTCAAGCCTCATGCGATTATTGCCAACAGATTGAGCCGACGCTGACGATCGGCGAGATCGCGGATCGGGTCGCAGCCATATTCGACGCCCATTTCGTGCGGTCCTCATCTCGGCCTGACGCCTTCCAGACCGCCATGCTCATGGACCGCGAGAGCGATTACGAGTGGGAGCGATCCGGCGAACCGGTCGCCTATGTGATCGCCGAGATTTTGCGTTCCGAGCCGGAACCGGCGAACGACCTCCAGGCGGTGCTGGAAGACAGGCACAGCACATGGGACGATCAAGATGAGACAGAGTTCGACGGCGACAGCCACTATGTGCAGAAGCGGATCGACGATTCCGAATGGCAAATCGCCTGGGATCGCTTCGAGACTGAGTTGAAAACCGAAACACGGCTTCTGACGAGGACCGGTTTGACGCGGCTAGAAGCCGTTTTCGGCGGTTTGGAAGACCTTCGTACTTGGCGAAACGGCGCCTTGATCGTGGAGGCGGGCCCTGGGAGCCCCTACGCCACCGCCTATCGCGCGCGCGCCTTCCAATCCGAAGACAAGCTTGAAGAAGCGCTCGTCCGACCAGACCTCCACCTTGGACCGCCCCCGCAGCGGCTGGCCGCCGCCGGGCGGATGAATTTCCAAAACATAGCGGCCTTCTACGGCGCGACGGATGTAGAAACGGCCTTGGCGGAAGTACGGCCGCCGGTCGGCAGCCATGTCGCTGTCGTCCAGTTCGACATCTCTCGTCCGCTGCGGCTCTTGGACCTGACCGCCGTCACAGCGACCGCGGCCCACGGCAGCTATTTCGACTCCGGCTATGTCGAATTCAGTCGCCGTGTGAAGTTCCTAAAACGGCTAGCCGAGCGCATGACCTTGCCCGTCATGCCCGACGACGTGCTCTCGGAATATCTACCGACCCAGACCATAGCCAACTATCTGGAACACATCTTAGAACCGCCTCTGGACGGGATCATCTTTCCGTCGTCGCAGGTCGAGACCTCATCTGGGCTCAATATCGTCCTCTTCCGCAAGGCGGCCCGCGTCGAGAGCCTGTCTCCAACGGATGGGGTCGAACTCGCACTTCGCCGAGGCGAGTGGTTCGGCGACGAATGGGAGCAAGGCTACACCGTCGTGGAACGCCGAGCCGCCTCGACGACGCGCCCTGCTGAGGTTGAGGAAGAAAATTGGCCCTCTGGGCCGCCAACCACGCCGGATGAGCGGCCTGTGACCCTCCGCGTCAACACCGAAACTTTAGCGGTTCATAAGGTGCAATGGGTGAAGGTTCGCGCTCCAGGGCGCCGGGTCTATCGAACGCGCGCAGGCTGAGTTCATATTGACTGGCGTAAATGCCTTGCGCGGGGGACGCATGTTTGAAATCGGAAAAACCTACACGCGAGCCGAAGTCCAAGAACGTATAGGCGCGCCGATTTCAAGCGGGGGCGACTGGGGCATGGGCTATGCGGAGTTCGGCGGCCGCACTTGGATATTCTGCAATATCGGCTCGGCAGGTCGCACCGGCGCCGACTACGACAACTATTGGAGCGGCGATCGCCTCATCTGGCGCGGAAAGCCCCACACCAAGCGCGGGCAACCTCAGGTCGAGCGCATCCTATCCGGCAAAGCGCTGGCCGAAATTTTCTTCCGCACCGGAGACCGCAATCCCTTCATCTACGCAGGTGAAGGAACCGCGCTGAGCGCGAGTGGGGAAGAACCCATAACGGTGGAGTGGGCGCTACCGAAAGGCCGCCCGCCTGCGCCGCTGACCGCCGATAAGATTGCGGCCAGCTTGAGCGACCTCGGCTTTCAGGTTGGCCCGATCGGAAGCAAGAGCCAGAGAGCCGAGCGTGACGGCCTCGTCCTCTACATCAAACGCGACACCAAGTTGACGCCGCTCGTTCTCCACCCGAAGTGGCAGGATCATATTTTCGATCTCGAGCAAATTCCGGGCGTTTGGCGCGCCAAAGGCGACTTCTTCTATCACCAGTCCATGCTGACGGACTTCCCGAAGCGTTTGCACACCGGCAAGACGCCGACCCACTACGGCTTGGATATGGAGGTCAACTCACGCCACGCACTTCGCGAACTGACCGTATTTATGAGCGAATGGCGGCAAAGACCAAGCGCGCCTCTTCCGACAGACTGGTCCGAACCGTCCGACGCCATGGACGTCGACCCCCGAACTGAAACCGAATCCGTCCGCGCCGCTAGGTTGGGCCAAGGCAAGTATCGTAATGATCTTCTGGCTCTTTGGCAGGGCCGCTGCGCCCTAACCGGTCTGGCCATGCCGGAAGCCATCCGCGCATCTCACATCAAGCCTTGGCGCCTATCCTCTCCACAAGAACGCCTAGACCCTAAAAACGGCCTGCCCCTTCTCGTGCACATCGACCATCTTTTCGATCGCGGCCTAATCAGCTTTGACGAGGCTGGAGATATTCTCTTGTCACCAAAGCTCGACGCTCAAAAGCTGGTAACCTTCGGCCTGACAAACGATATGAGGATCAATGGACTTTCCATTGAAACGAAAGATTTTTTATCGTTCCACCGCACAGAAATCTTTATCGACGAATAGGGCCGACGGCTGCGATGGGCTCCGCTCCCAAAGTCCTGTTCTTCTAGGTCAGCTCGATCTCTCGGGTGCCAGTCGGCGCCGGTGGCCTCCTACGTCGGATCGTGCCAAAAATGAAATCGGCGGGCTCCTGAACCGAATATCCTAGGCTGCTGTCACGGCGGCAAGGACGGAACCCCGCGCTTCAATGCCCAGCCCCCTCAATCCACGTCGATAAGGCCTCGTCTCACGCCGACCACGACCGCTTCAATCCGCGTGCGAACGCCCAATTTGGAGGCCGCCTTCTCGAGATAGCTGTCGACCGTACGGGCTGACAGACCAAGTATGGCGCCGATATCGGTCGAGCTCTTGCCCTGGCTGACCCAGGCGAGACATTCGAGCTCGCGCGGGCTCAGTCCGGGCATGACCGGCCATGCGGCCTGGCTGTTCAGGTTGGCGTCCATTCCTCCCTCCACAAGCTGCTGCCATCGTCCGTACACGCCAGAAATGGTGATTCTCTACGCCTTAGAGTTGCGGTTGGACCGCAACTTCCCTGCGGAACCGACCACCACCTCATGGTTGAACCCGGAGCGGCTGCCGCCTAGGACTGGAACGTCGGGCGCCGCGAAACAGGCACGGAGCTTGAGCCGGGGGCCCCTTGGGGCAAGGCGGCGCTCCGTTGGCAAATAGCGGGCCTCGTTCCGCGAGGATTCCAACGCCCGACCCCCTCGCCTTGCGTCCGGATTCGGTTTGATTCATGCTCGGGCGTCGGCCCTGCGCCGACAGGGGCTTGGAATCCCCTTTGCGGACTCAGATTTGGAAAGCGCGATGGCTGCGTGAGTTGTCGTCGTATGTGACGCGGACTGTGTCCTGCGTCCGGATGATCATGGCTGACCAAGACCCACGGGATTCCCGGCCCGCCCTGGAGGCGGGAGATCGACGTGAGCGACGTCAAGGAAATGAAGGCGGATGCGCTGGAGGGCCTGAACGCCCTCTATCGCCAATATGCACGCTGGCTCGACGGCAGGCTGCGGGCGCACGTCGACCCTGAACAGGCCGCGGACGTGGTCCAGGAGACCTACCTCCGCGCCGCTCCCTATTCGGCAGGCCTCATCCGGCACCCCCGAGCCTTCCTCCTGCGGATCGCCATGAACGTGGTTCGGGACGAGAGCCGCCGCCGCAAGAGACGGGGAACTTCGGAGACCTTCACGGAGGCCGCCGATCCGGGCGAAGCGGCCGGCCAGATGGAGGCCCTGATGTTGAAGCAGGCGGTGCTGACCATGCCCGCCCTTTACCGTGAAGTTTTCGTCCTGAGCCGTTTTGCCGGTATGAGCTATCCTGAGATCGCCGCAGCGCGCGGGCTGAGCGTCAAGGCGGTGGAGTGGCGTATGTCTAAGGCGTTGCAGCACTGCGTCGAGCAACTGGACGGATAGGCGGGATGACGATCGATAAGGAACGGGACGTCCGCCGGCATGAAGCCGCGACCTGGTTCGCCCGTCTCGGTCAGAAGCGCGTGTCGACGACCGATATCCACGACTTCTTCGAATGGCGGAAGGATCCGGCCAATGCGCGCGCCTACGAGCGCGTGGAGAAGGCCTGGGACACGAGCCGGACGCTTGCCGAGGATCCCGACATCGCCGCCCTGACGGCGGAAGCCCTGGGGCAGGCGCCGCCGAGAGTGCGGGCCCGCCACATGGTGTCGCGCCTGTGGAAGCCGATCGCGGCCAGCGCCATGGCGCTCGCCGCCCTGGGGCTGATCTCGGTCTGGACCCTGAACCGGCCGCATAGCTACGCCACGGGCGTTGGCGAACAGCGCACCCTGCGTCTGGCCGACGGCTCCCAAGTCATCCTCGACACCGACAGCCGGGTGGAGGTCCGCCTGCGCTCAGACCGCCGGTCCGTGATCCTGCTCTCCGGCCAAGCCTTTTTCAACGTCGAGGGCGATCCGGCCCGCCCCTTCGTGGTCACCGCCGGCGACACCACAGTTACCGCCGTCGGCACGCGGTTCGATGTCCGGAGGCTGGACCAAGGTGCCCGGGTCACCCTGATCGAGGGCCGCGTCGACGTGGGAACCTCCAGCGCATCGAAACCCGCCTGGTCCCTGACGCCGGGCCAGCAGGTCGTCACCGCCCGACGCAGCCCTCAGGTCCTGACGATCGACGCCGCCCGTGAAACAAGCTGGACCTCTGGGCGCCTGATCTTCGCCGCGACCCCGATCCGCGAGGCCGTCGCCGAGGTCAGCCGCTACAGCGAACGCCGGATCGAACTGAAGGGCGCGGGCATCGCGCAGATTCCCGTCAGCGGCGCCTTCGACACAGGCGACACCGACGCCTTCATCGCCGCGCTTTCCGACCTCTACGGCGTCACAGCATCCACGGGCGCCGACGGCGCCATCATTCTTGAGGCGCCGAAGACCTGAGGAAAATAATCTTCAGGCGGAGTTAGGGGGCCCGCGCCTTCCCGGCGTCTCTGCCCGTCCCGCACCACGCGGGGGGAGCAAACGGGGAAGATCATGCGTATCGGTTTGGGGACGACCACAGCACTTTCAACCGCCCTTGTCGCCTGCGTCGCGCCGGCCTGGGCTCAGTCCGCTGACGCCGTAAGGCGCTATGACGCGCCCGCCGGCCCGCTCGCCCGGTCCCTGAGCGTCTTCATCGAGCAGAGCCGCCTTCAGATCCTCTATCCGACCGCCCTCGTGGAAGGCCGGACCTCGCCCGGCCTTCAGGGCGACTATACCGCGGAGGCCGGCCTCGCCGCTTTGCTGCGCGATACGGGTCTGGCCTTCCGCAGGACCCGCCCGAACGTCTACGTGCTGTACGATCCGAACGCGCGCGCCGGGCTGGACGACGACGAACTGACCGTGGTGGACGATGTGGTCGTCACGGGCAGTCTGATCCGCGGCGTCGGCGACGGACCCTCCCCCGTGGTGAGCATCGATCGTGACAGGATGGACCGCGAGGGACGGGCCACCGTGGCCCAGCTTCTCGCCGCCCTGCCCCAGAACTTCGGCGGGACCGCCAATGAGGGCGCCCTGAACAACGGCGGGGATCGTTCGGGGACCAACTCGACCTACGCCAATGGCGTCAATCTTCGCGGACTGGGCAGCGACGCCACCCTGGTGCTGATCAACGGCCGCCGCATGGCGGGCACGGGCGCCAAGGGGGATTTCGCCGACGTCTCCTCCATTCCTACGGCCGCGATCAGGCGGGTTGACGTCCTTCTCGACGGCGCCTCCGCCCTCTACGGGCCGGACGTCGCCGAGGAGATCATCTCCAACTGCGCCGTCGAGGTCGCCTTCGCGCCCAAGGAGCTGAAGACGGCCCGGGATCTCAGCGAACGGCTCGGCGCCTATACCTACGCCGCCCTGTCCCGCAGCCGCCCCGCCATGCTGGGCGCCGGAAAGCGCTCCATCACCCAGTCCGACCAGAAACGCCCCCTGATGCTGCCCCAGGAGCTGATGCAGATGGACGCCGAGGCCCTCATCGTCCTCAAGGCCGGCCTGCCGCCCATCCTCGGCCGCAAGCTTCGCTTCTTCTCCCATCCCGCCCTGAAGCGCCGGCCGGTCGCGCCTCCGGACGTGCCGCCCATCCCTCCACCGACGGCGCCCCCGCCTCGTTCGACGCCCAGTCCCACGCCGCCCCCTTCGGAGCCGGTCAGTGACGAATGGAGCTACGAGGGGCTCGTCCGCTCGCTTGAGCGCGAGGGCGCTCCCCTGCCTCCGCCCCGCGGCGCTGGCGAGGCCGAGGTCAGGATCTGGATTGACGGCCTCATCGACCATGCAGCCGCGCCGCGAAACCGCTCTGCCGGGAGAGACTGATGGCCATAAACAGAACCGCCCAGCCCCCAGGCCGCGAGACGGAGAATAGTCTCGGACCTCCGCCCGGTCCGCAGAAGGCCCCGGTCTCACGCCGCAAGGGCGACCTGCCCGAGGGGCTGGAGGCGAAATACCTCGTCGAGCACGACCGGAGAGGCAGGGCTGAACGCTTTCACCGGGACAACCGGAGCGGAGAGGCGCTTTTCCGGGATCATGGCCGGCGCCTCACCGCGCGCGAGCCCTATCCCGACGTGGTCAGGGACATGCTGCGGATCGCCGTCCACCGCGGCTGGCGTGAAATCGTCGTCAGCGGCGATCCGGCCTTCCGACGAGAGGTATGGGTCCAGGCCCAGGCTCTCGACCTCCGGGTCCGGGGCTATCGCCACCGGGAGATCGACCGTCAGGCGGCGGAGCGAAAGACCCCGCCCCGCAAGACAGCCCGGAAGGACGAAGACCGGATCCGGGCTGAAAACCAGGCGCCGACGCGGATGGCCCAGGTCGCCGTCGCCGTCCGCGCCCTCATCAAGGACCCCGCCGCCCGGGAGCGCCTGATGCAGCGCGCCGTCGCCCGCGTCATTCATCATCTCGACGCCGGCCGGCGGTTCGAACGCGATGCCGGTCAGACGCGGATGCGGGATAGGGATCGCTAAACCATAAACATCTACATATGAGCTATCATGCGTTCAAAGTGACATTAATGGTCATATATGAGCGATAACAACTCACCCTATATGGACTCCTCACAATCACTCATATATAGACGATATCATATCCGATGAGCGACAATCGTTCATATATGGAGGATTGAATGCCGATCGCTGAGGCGGAAATCGATCGCCAGGCTGAACGCCTGGGCCGCGGACTGGCGGCTGAACGTCTCAGCCGGAATCTCTCCCAGGCGCAGCTCGCGACAGAGGCAGGACTGTCGCTCAGCACCCTGCGCCGCCTGGAAGACGGAAAGAACATCTCCCTCGACAACCTCATCCGCGTGATGGACGCCCTGCAGATCGCCGGCCGCCTCGACGCCCTGACGCCCGCCCTGGACATCCGCCCGGTCGAACGGGTGCGCCCGGCCGGCCGGGAGCGTAAGCGGGCGGCGCCCGCCGCCTCGCCCCCGCCCGCCTCCCGCTGGGCCTGGGGCGACCAGTCATGACCGACGCCGTCATCCGCCTGTGGGGCACCGACATCGGCGCCGTCAGCTGGGTCGAAGACCGCGGCCACGCCGTCTTCCAGTACATGCCCGACTTCCTCGGCAGCGGGGTGGAGCTGGCGCCGCTCGCCATGCCGCTCAACGCGGCGCCCTACGCCTTCCCCGAACTGCCGCGGGACGCCTTCAAGGGCCTGCCCGGCCTCCTGGCGGACTCCCTTCCCGATAAGTACGGCAACGCCCTGATCGACGCCTGGCTCGCGCGCGAAGGCCGCGACGCCGCCAGCTTCAATCCCGTGGAACGCCTCTGCTACATCGGCACGCGCGGCATGGGCGCGCTCGAGTTCCACCCGACCATCCTCAAGACCGAGCGCCGCTCGCGTCCCATACAGATCGACGCCCTCGTCGACCTCGCCAACCAGGTCCTCGACGCCCGCGCCGACCTGCACGGCGTCCTGTCTGGCGAGGACGACCGCGACACACTGGAGGAGATCCTGCGCGTCGGCACCTCGGCCGGCGGAGCCCGCGCCAAGGCGGTGCTCGCCTGGAATGAGGCCACCGGCGAGTTCCGCTCCGGTCAGCTTCCGGCGGACGCCGGCTTCACCTACTGGCTGATCAAGTTCGACGGGGTGAGCAACAACCGCGACAAGGAACTGGCCGATCCCCAGGGTTTCGGCCTGATCGAATACGCCTTCTCACGCATGGCGGCCGACGCCGGCATCGATATGTCCGAATGCCGCCTCCACCAGGAGGGCGGCCGCAGCCACTTCATGACCCGGCGTTTCGACCGGACGTCGACGGGCGACAAGCTGCACATGCAGTCCCTGGCGGCCATCCGTCATTTCGATTTCAACGCCGCCGGCGCCTACGCCTACGAACAGGCCGTCGAGACGATCCGCAGGCTCGGCCTGCCGGCGGTCGACATCGAGCAGCAGTTTCGCCGCGCGGTCTTCAACATCCTGATCCGCAACCAGGACGACCACGTCAAGAACATCGCCTTCCTGATGGACCGCACCGGCGCCTGGCGGCTCTCCCCCGCCTATGACATGGCCTATGCCTACAACCCGTCAGGTCCCTGGACCCGGCAACATCAGATGAGCCTGAACGGCAAGCGCGACGACTTCGACCTGGAGGACCTCGTCGCCTTCGGGGGCTACTGCGGCTTCAACCGCCGAAGAGCCCTCGCCCTGATCGCGGAAGTCAGCGCCCCGGTCTCGGCCTGGCGCGCCTACGCCGACGACGCCGGCGTCTATGAAGCCGACGCCGTCCGCATCCAACGCGCCCTCCGCCTTGAGCTGAAAGCGGCCAAAGCCGACTGACATCGCCTCAACGCGAACGCCCCCGAGGATCCGGATCAGGCGACCTGGTCGCTCCGCTATCGGCACGGTCCCGGACCGCCGCGATCTCGTCACGCAGACGCATCCGCCGGGTTTCGGGCTTCGGAAGGCTGCGGACGAAGGCCTCGACTGAGCGACCGAGCTCACGGTCCTGCGGATCATCGGAGCGCGCAAGCGCCAGCGCCTCCGCCACATAGGCGCGCCGGATGAGACGCTGGCGTTCGATCGCCTGACGCTCCCAGACCGCCCCTTCGCCCTCCCCGCCCGCCGCCTCGCGCAAGGCGCCCGCCAACACCTTGGGCATGGGGCCCGCCCCCGCCTCAAACCGCTCTCGCGCCTTGCGAACAGAGGTCCGCTCCGCCTTGCGCACCACGCCCCGCGTCCGACGCGGCGTCGCCTCCGCTTCGACGCCGCGCTCTCGCAGGGCTGCAGCGAAGACCTCCCGCCACCTCTGGAGATCCGCCTTCCTGGGATTCAGCCGCGCGCCGTCACGGCCTGACATCCTCACCGTCAGGTGGACGTGCGGATGCCGGTCCTCGTCGTGCAGGACGAAGACGTAAGAGAAGCGCTCGCCGAACACATGCTCCGCAAAGGCCCGCGACGCGTCCTCCACACGAAACGGCGCGATGCCCGCCGGCATGCTCAGCACGATCGACATGGAGACCGCCGCTCGCCGCCGCATAGGCTCCGCCGATAACTCTCCAGCCCAGTCGTCCGCCAGCGTCCGCACCTCGGCGCGCCCCTTCAACCGTTCGCCGTCCGGGCCTTCCAGGGACAAGCGTCCGTTGCGGGAGATATAATCGAGGTGCCGGGCGAGATGACCGGCGTCATGCGTCTTGCCGGTGATCTTGACCATGGCCTCCGGCGCCCGCCGCGCCACACGTGCAAGCGTCGCCCGCGCGCCCTGGCCGCGTCCCTCTCCCGCCCGCCCAAGCACCGACCGGGTGATCCGCGCCCGCGCCGGCTGGACCGGCGGCCGCAGCGCCTCCTCGAAACCCGAAGGCGGCCGGAAGTCCGTCATGAGCCGGCCGACCAGTAGTCGAGGTTGCCCTCGAACGCCCGCCGCAGGCCCGACAGGCCGCCTCTAACCTCCTCTGCAAAGGCGAGGACGCGATCCAGCTCAACACCAGGCGCCCGCCCACCCGGGACCGTCGCATTCACGGTCCGGGCGATCTGGTTCAGGTTCACGCCGATCCGGCGCAGGTCGCGCTGGATCTCGATAAAGGCGACGGCCTCCCCCGGCGAAAGCTGCGGCTGGCCGTGGAGCCGCCGGCGCACGAGGGCGACCACCCACTGGGTGCGCGACAGGCCGACCCTCGTCGCCTCAGCCTCTACGGCGGCGAGATCGGCAGCGCCAAGCCTAAGGGTCAGTTTCCCGGTCAGCGGCTCCGCCGACGCCGGTCCGGAACGCGGATCCCCATCTCCGGCCGAGGCCTCGATCAGCCGCCTCAACAGCCTCGACCGCCCGCCGCACGCGCTCGCCGCCGCATCGAAGCGGCGAGCCAGGTCGGGCGGAAGGCGAACAGTGAAGCGGTCCATGGGGAAAGGGCTCTGTCAGACATTGCCGGCGCAAAGCCTATCCTGCCCTAGACCTCCAACCGCCTCGCCCCGTAGGCCTACGGAAGACCCTGCCCTCGCTTCGACGTACTGGAAACCGCCGCTCGACCAACGCGCTCAACCGGGGGTGGAGCGCACCGTCCAATGACAGCGGCCCCCGACAAAGGAAAGGCCGCGCCTGGTCGGGACGCGGCTCAAACCTCAAAGCTAGGAAACCGGCACGTCAAGGATGCGCTTCATGCAGCCTGGCCACCGCCCGTTGCGCATGGGCCGCCGCCGAGAACAGGAACCGTTTGTCGGCCTTCAGCACGTCGAGCCAGTGGCCGAGATAGGCGGCGTGGTCCTCCCGCGGCTCCAGTTCTAGTTCCAGGTCGGCGCAGAGGAAGGCGGCGCCCAGTTCGGCGACAAGCTCCTCGCGGGCGTAAGCCTGAGCCGAGCGGCTGAAGTCTCGGGCCAGCCGTGTTTCATGGCCCGTCCAGTGGATGCACTCATGGCCAAGAGTGGCGTAGTAGGCGCCCGCGTCGCGGAAGGTCTCGAACGGCGGCATCTGCACCCGGTCCGACGCCGGGACGTAATAGGCCGCCGATCCGCCATGACGGATGTCGGCCTCCAGCCCTGCGAAAAAGCGTTCGATCCTTTCCAGCCGTTTGTCGGGATTGATCGGCTCCGGCGGCGTCGGCCGGCAAGCGTCCGGCAGATCGTCGATCTGTTCGACGTTAAAGACAGTGTAGGCCTTCAGGAACGGGATGCGCTGTTCGACCTCATCGCCCGCCTCGTCGGTTTCGGTGCGCACGATCCGGTTAGCGTAGACGACCGTGGAGCCCTTCTCGCCTTTGCGAACGTGGGCGCCCAGCGCAAGCGCCTGACGGAAGGTCATCCAGGTCGGCGAGGCGAAGCCTCGGTTGAAGGCTTCCGACCAAAGCAGCAGGATGTTGACGCCGGTATAGGGCGTGCCGTCGTGGCGAAGCGGACGGGTGACGGGACGTCCTCCGGTCCAGGGCTGCGTCCAAGGCCGGACGCCGGCCTCCAGCTGGTCGATGATCTGGTTGGTGATCCGGGTGTAGATGTCCGGACGAGCGGGATCGGCGGGGCGCGTCATGGCGGCCTCCTCGGAGATGAGTTGTTCGGATGAAGGGGCGGCGGCACGCATCACGCGCCGCCGCTCCGGTTCAGCGGGACCAGATCAAGCTGTGCCCGCCCTCGACCTCGACCAGGGAGGCGTAGATCGGCGCCGGGAAGCTCGGGTCGTCCAGCTTGACCGAAAGGTATCCCCGGTTCTCGCGGGAGGTCTTCCTCCAGGCGGCGCCGAACTCGGTCTGGCCCGCGAAGATGCGGTAGTCCGGCGCCTTGTCGTCCGCCTTATCGTTCGGCCGGAAGGTCGCCGCCTTGACGTCGAGGGTCAGGGTCGTGATCGACCCAGCGTAGCCCTCGCCCTGGGCGGTGAAGGTTCCAATAGCGGCCACGTCAGTCTCTCCTTTGCTTCGGGCCACGCCTGCCGCGGCCTCGATGGCGACCGGAAGACCGGGGCCCGGGCGGCGCGCAGGCGGAGCGAAGCGACGCCCCGCAGCAAGGCGGAGGACCGGAAGCCAGGGTTTCTTGTGCCGCGAGGAGGCCTTCGGCCGGGGAAGAAACTCGAGCGCGCGGTTGCGCCCTGCCGACCGGATTCCGGTCAGATCCGCCTTTCGAGAGGCCGCACAAGCGTGACTGAAAGAGGCCAGGGCAGAATACACAGCCGCGTCAGGCCTTCTACGTCCACGGGAGCGCAGCAGCCCACGAGCCGCTGCTCGTTCATGGAAAGGCGCAGTCGCGATCTGGAGGTGCTGATCGACAGGCCATCTGCTCGGTTCGCCTTCTCAGATTAAGCGGGGATCTCGTGCCAATGCGTGGCGAAACCGTACGGCCCTGGGAGCTTGAACAGCTCCGATCTGAAGCGCTGGAACACTGAAGGCTGCTCCCCTAGGTTGGGTGCAGGGACGGAGATGAGGTGCAATGAGGGCGGTGGCGGGATACGACGCCCAAGGAGCGGAGCTAGCCGCTCAATATGAGGGCCTGCAATCGGACGAGGTGCATGGCGCCTTTCTAGATTTGCTGCCGCCCGGCTTGGATCGCCTCGCTTTGGACATCGGTGCAGGCTCGGGCCGTGACGCAGCTTGGCTAAAGAGCCGCGGCTTTGACGTTGTCGCGGTCGAGCCCTCGCGGGCGATGAGAAGCGCTGCCGCCGCCTATCACGCCGGCAAAGACATCCGTTGGCTCGAAGACCACTTGCCGGCCCTGACCGTCACCCACCGCCTCGGATTGTCGTTCGACGTCATCCTCCTCAGCGGCGTCTTGATGCACGTGCCGCCGGACGAGCGCCGCCGCGCCTTCCGAAAGATTGTCGCCCTCCTGAAACCGGGCGGGCGTCTTCTCATAACTGTGCGCGACGGAGCGGGCGCGCCAGACCGGCCAATGTGGCCGATTCCCCGCGGCGAGATGGAGGCCCACGCCCGCGCGCACGGCCTGACGATGCTGCGGATCAGCGAGAGCGCCGACCTTCAGGGGCGCACCGGTGTTCAATGGACATCCTATGCGCTGCAAATGCCTGACGACGGTGCAGGCGCGCTGCCCCTGATACGGGGGATCATCCTCAACGATGAAAAGTCGTCGACCTATAAATTGGGCCTTCTGCGCTCCCTTGCGAGGATCGCCGACACCGCGCCGGCCCTAGCAGTCGAACGGCTGGATGCGGACATTGTCGAGGTTCCACTGGGCGCCGTAGCTCTGAACTGGCTGCGTATGTACCTGCCGCTCGCTCGAGACGAACTGCCGCAATTGCCGGGCAATCGCGGCGCGGAGAGGCTGGGCTTCGCCGGCCCAGCATTCCGCCAACTGCTTGTCGATCAAGTGGTTGGCCAGGACCTGCGCATAGGCGCCCGGTTCACTGGCGATCGAGCGACTGCCATCGCCCAGGCGCTGGGGGATGCACGCTCCACCATCTGTCGCATGCCTGCACGCTACACGCGGTATCCGAACTCCGACGCTCCGGTTTTCGAGGTAGCGCCGGCGCGTTCCACCAAACACCAGGGCGAAATCATTATGGACGCCGAAACCCTGCGTGGGTTCGGCTCTATTGGTGTTCCAGGCCCTGTTTGGCGCACCCTGCTACGGCTAGGCGCGTGGGTCGAGCCAGTTTTGGTCAGGGAATGGGCACGTCTAATCGAGGGCTTCGCCCTCAGAATGGGACGGCCGATCGCGCTGGGAGAATGCGAAGCTGCCCTACAATGGCTCGATCCGGTTCGCGACACGGCGCTCGCGCGCAAGGTTGGCCGGCGCCTGATCGACGGAAACCAACCGGTGGAATGCATATGGACCGGCGGGCGCCTGACCGCTCAGGGTTTTGACATCGATCACTGCCTGCCTTGGACGGCATGGCCCAGCAGCGATCTGTGGAATCTGTTTCCGGCGCGCGCGAGCATAAATCGCAACTCAAAGCGCGATCGTTTGCCATCTGCATCCGCTCTCATGGCAGCCCGGAATGGCATGGAGAGGTGGTGGCGACAGGCTTGGGAAGCGGACGATGCCCTGGCGCAGCGCTTCTGGCTGGAGGCGGAAGCGGCGCTGCCGCTTGGCTCCTCCCGGGACCTGGATGACGTTTTCTCCGGCCTGGAATGGCGTAGGTTGAGATTGCGGCAGGACCAGCAGATCCAAGAATGGAGCGGTCCGGATAGCGCGAAAGATTCGATAGGCTTCCGGTAGTCCCCTTTAGGAAAGCGACCGCCGTTAGGTCGATCATGCCAGAGTCGCAGCCAAGCAGGGCGCGCCGACGCCAGCGCAGCGCCTTGAAGCCCTGCTAATGAGGGTGCTGAGGGCGGATCCAATCGCCTCTGCGTTCACCCAGAGACCTGAATTGCGGCGAGATTGACTTCGTTCGTCGCGCCCGCAAGGTTCGATTTCACGGCGCCAGGGGGATCGAACACGTGTCACGCTATAATCCGCACCATGCCAATGCCGAGCCGGTGTTCGAAGCTGCGCGACGTTGGCTGGAGCGCTGCCTGATCGAGGACGGCTCAATCTTCTCAAACGAGGAGATCTGGACCGCAGATCATGTGCGCGAGGTGGTGGATTATTTCGTTCGCCGTCCGGACGAGGGTGAAGGCGTTTTCTTCGAGAAGCTAAAAGCGCAAATGGAGCCGAGCTCTCCTAGCGCGAAGCGGCTGATGGCTGAGTTGCTCTGGGCCCTCAGCCTCTTTCCTAGTAATGTCAAACCGAAGTCCAAGCGCAATCTGGTCCGCTCCGTCTGGCGATGGTCCGGAAGCGAGCTCCCCGAGGACGCCGACGCCCTGTCGGACGAAGTTTTGGGCGGCCTCGGGTCCGGCGGCCCCGGGTACAACAACCATCGCTGGCGCGAACTCCGCTTCCTCATCAACCTGACGGAGGCGGCGAAAGCTATGCCGCGCGCCGATCGAGCCGCGACATTTAAAGATCCTTGGATTTTCAACGACTGGGTGGCGAACCTTCCGGACGACGGCAACCGTCAGCTCAAGCTGGTTCTTCCACACCTCATTCATCCCGCCGAGTTCGAACGCATCGCTTCGATTGGTGCGGTTCGCAAGATTCTCAAATCCTTCGGCGGCGTCGACACTCGGCGCTTCAATACGATGTCCAAGCGTGAGCGTGATGAAGCGCTGCTGGGGATACGCTCGCGCTTGGAAAGCGAAGTCGGCAGAGAGATCGATTTTTATCACGAGCCGCTTAAATCGCGCTGGGCCGACGAGACCGTCCCTGAGTTCGAAATCGACGAGAACTCAGGGGAGCAGAAGGCCCCGAACCGGCCTCCACTCAACCAGATCCTGTACGGACCTCCAGGGACCGGGAAAACCTATACGACGATAGACCGCGCACTCGGCATCGTCGATCCGGAGTTCTATGCCGACAACATCGGCGATCGCGCCTCGCTGAAGGCTAGGTTCGACCAGCGGGTGAACGAGGGCGCCATCGCTGTCGTGACCTTCCACCAGAGTCTGAGTTACGAGGACTTCGTCGAAGGCCTGAAGGCGGAGGTCGATGACCAGGGGCGGCTTCGTTATTTCGTCGAAGACGGCATTCTGAAGCGAATGTGTCTCCCCACGAGCGCCGTCGACGGTTTCGTACCGGGACGCGTCTTCTCGCGCGACTACCGAGTCCTGCGGTCTACGTCCGAGATACTATGGCTTCGAAAGCCAAACGGCTCGGAACTCCCCTTGCCATGGCTGCTATTGAACGAGCTTGCAGAGCTGGTGAGGAGCGAGAAGGTCAGTTTGGACGATATCCGAGCTGGAGACGTGTTCGAGAGGGTTCCGACGGTTCGCCTCGAGAAGTACATTGTCAACGGCTACAAGAATATCTTGCCAGAGATCGTCCAGTCGATTTTAGCTAGCGCGACAATCAAGCCGACGAACCAGGCGTCGCCACGGGTGTTGATCATCGACGAGATCAACCGTGGCAACGTCTCCCGCATCTTCGGGGAGCTCATCACCTTGATCGAGCCCGACAAGCGGCTCGGCGAGCGTGAACAGCTAACCGTCACCCTCCCCTATTCCAAACAGACCTTCGGACTACCCAATTCGCTGCATCTGATCGGCACGATGAACACGGCGGATCGGTCTCTGTCGGCCATGGACATCGCGCTTAGGCGCCGCTTCGAATTTGAAGAAATCGAACCAAATCCTACGCTCCTGGATTTCGAAATCGAAGGCGTCGAAATCGGTTTGTTGCTTGCGGCGCTGAACGCCCGGATCGAGCTTCTCCTCGACCGCGAACACCGGATCGGTCACGCCTATTTCACCGGCTTAGAGGGCGCCCAGTCGTTGAAAGATTTGGCGAACGTGTTTCGCCATCGCGTCATTCCACTCCTGCAGGAGTATTTCTTCGACGACTGGAGCCGCATCGCCCTGGTCTTGAACGACCGCTCGAAGGAACCTGAGGACCGGATCGTCGTAGAGCGGGAGCGCGACGCTCAAGCGCTTTTCCCCGCATCGGAGACCGAAATCCCGATGCGCCCGGCGTGGGCCGTGAACTGGAGCGCTCTAGAGCGCCCCGGCGCCTACCAACGCATTCTGCTCAAGTGACCGTCGTCAGCGTTCGCGAGTTCGCGACCCTGACGACGGACGTCGTTGAACCCACGCTCGACCGCGCCACGCTGGCGTCAGAGGACTTCGCCTGGCTGGCCCGACGAACGGCGAAGACAGACGCCGGTGCGCGTCCCGTACGGTTCGAAGGCCTTCGCACTCTGAAGGTCCTAAACCTCGTGGGGGTGATACGCCTTCCAAGCGGCGTCGATCTCGAGATCCTGCCGAAGCACACCGAGGCGGGAGACAGCCTGCCCGCCGCCCGGCGATTGCTTTTCCGCATGATTGCGGCAGCTCACGACATACCGGCGCGCGAAATCGAATTGGCCGATCTGCAGGTCCTCGATCGGCCGTTCACGGAGTGGATGGCGAAAACCTTCATCGAGCAGGTCGCCCAACTGCTCGGACGAGGCTTGCGGTTTGACTACCTGCGCCAGGAAAGCCGCGAACCCTATCTGCGGGGGCGTCTCGACCTGGCGCGCCAGCTCCGCGCAGGGCCATCGGCTCTGCTCGACTTTCACATCTCTCACGACATTTTCACGATAGATCGGCCGGAGAACCGTTCGATCCGGGCCGCGGTCGATAAGATTGCACGGTTCACTCGCGCCCCCGCCACGTGGCGGATCGCCCGGGAGCTCTCAGCGTTGTTGGCCGAGGTCCCGCCAAGCCTCGACGTCCAGTCCGATCTGAGTCGCTGGCGCGACGACCGGACAATGGCGCACTACCGCGCGGTCCGGCCTCTCTGCGAACTGATCCTAACAGAACGGACTCCGTTCGCTGTGAGCGGGCAGGACCAGGCGCTCTCGATGCTGTTTCCGATGGAGCGGTTATTCGAAGCCTTTGTCGAACGCTCGATCCGCCGAGCGCTTCCGGATCACCGCATCCATCGCCAGCCGCGAACGCATAGTCTGTGCCGCTACGACGAGCGCCCATGGTTCGATCTTCGCCCCGATCTGGTCGCGCGTCGTGGCGAGGAAACCCTGGTGATCGACGCGAAATGGAAACGCCTCCATTCGGATCCAAGCCTTCGCTTCGGCATCGCTCAATCGGACGTCTATCAGCTGCACGCCTATGGTCAGGCCTATCTCGGCGGGCACGGCGAGTTGCACCTCGTCTACCCTCGCACAGCCGATTTTCCGACGACCCAAGGCCCGCTGCGGATGAAACCAGGCCTGCGCCTTCATATCCGGTCCATCGATCTCGAAAGCGGCGCGCTATCTCCTCTCGAAGCGAACCTGCCCAAGACCCAGGTGAGTATGATGGCGGGCGCTAGCTGATGCCGTACCGGCCGCTTAAGATCTGATCCCTCTACGTATTCTCCGCCGCCGCTACAGCGGATCTTGGACGAAACATTCACCGGAAAATCGCCATGGATTTGGATGTTCCGTTTTCCGAAAAGGACGACGCCAAGCGGCTAGGAGCCCGCTGGAATCCTCAACGTCGCACTTGGTACGTGCCGCCAGGTGTAGATCCCCATCCGTTTGCGCGTTGGCGGCCGGGCGAACCAGAGGCGCAGCCATATCGAGTTTTGTCGCGCGAAACCTATCTTGTGACCGCCGCCGAGGAGTGTTGGCGCTGCAAGCGAGCCTTCCAGGCCGTCGCGTGCCTAATGGCGCCTGGCTTCGTGCTGAATGAGCAGCCAAATGGCAGCAGGGAAGAACGGAGCGCTGACTGGGCGTTCGCCGAATACATCACACGGCTTCCGCCTGACGCTGTAGGTTTCATACAGAGCGTTCAGCCTGCATACCGACAAGGCTTCAGCAGTACGACCGACAGTCGTTATTATGCCAACCACTGTCCATCATGTCGTGCGCTTCAAGGCGACTTCCACCTCTACTCCGAACCTGACGGGGCTTTCTGGCTGGTATCGGCGATGGACGCTGCACGTATGCAAGCCCGGCGGTTCCCCGGCGATTTTCTCGCCGACGCGGATATCGCGTTCAGCGAGAACGTCGCGTGGCGGATTCCTGGAGTCCGCGTCCGAACTTCCCCATAAGGGTGGCCGCCAACGTCCGCCCCCTGCCGCCGCGACGTCTCTTCGCCCGGGCGTCCCAATGGCGGTTTGGCTGAAGTCGTTGGAGGGCGGTCGGTGCGCGATTGCGCGCCAGTCGTTCCGCGCCAAGGGCGGACAAAGCTGCACACACGCGAGCGAACAAACAAAGAACTGGACGATCTCACCCCGGCCCGCCAACATGTCTACATGTGCGAATCTCGCCCGTCTCCTCATGGCAGGAGCGCAGATCTCAATACGCGTTGGAGACCCGCATGGCCGCGCTAGACGTCGACCAGTCCTTCTATGAGTTCTTCGCGGGCGGCGGCATGGCGCGCGCAGGTCTGGGCGATGATTGGACCTGCCTGTTCGCCAACGACTTCGACGCAAAGAAGGGCTTCGCCTATCAGGCCAACTGGGGCACCGGCGGCGAGCTGACGGTCGGCGATATTCGCGCTCTCGAAGCCGCGCATCTTCCGGGATCTCCTGGCCTCGTGTGGGGAAGCTTCCCCTGCCAGGATCTCTCTCTGGCTGGCGTCGGCAAAGGCCTAGCTGGAGAGCGCTCGGGCACCTTCTACGCCTTTTGGGACATCATCCGCGGACTGGCCGCCGAAGGCCGCGCGCCAGCCATGGTCGCCGTGGAGAATGTTTGCGGCGCTCTGACCTCCCATGGGGGCGCTGACTTCCATGCGATGTGCAAGACTTATGCGGACGCCGGCTATCGGTTCGGGGCCCTGGTGATCAACGCAGATCTCTTCGTGCCGCAGTCTCGCCCGAGG
This sequence comes from Candidatus Brevundimonas phytovorans, assembly GCA_029203145.1. Lineage (NCBI taxonomy): Bacteria > Pseudomonadati > Pseudomonadota > Alphaproteobacteria > Caulobacterales > Caulobacteraceae > Brevundimonas > Candidatus Brevundimonas phytovorans. The sequence goes on along the minus strand of CP119309.1, from coordinate 998,445 downwards.
CTGTTTGTCATCGGCGTGCGCGCGGACCTGGAGATTGCGCCAGAACTGGTGTCGCCCGAGCCTATCGAGCCTTTCCACACCCGAGCTTTGAAAAAGGCGGTTTCGAGCCTCCCGGCTGAGGTGGCTGATAAGCTCGTCTGGTGGAATGTGCCAACGCCTGAACGGCGGGCTAGCACCTTCGCCGACCTCATCGAAGATGATCCCGATAGCGTGCCCTGGCACAATCAAGCCGAAACCAAGAAGCTCCTCGACATGATGTCGCCGGTGAACTTGGCGAAGGTGGAAGCGGCCAAGCGCGCCGGGCGACGTATGGTCGGCGGCGTCTATCGCCGAACCCGTTTTGACGAGACCGGCCAGAAGGTTCAGCGCGCTGAGGTCCGGTTTGATGACATCGCCGGCTGCCTACGCACCCCAGCTGGCGGCTCCAGTCGACAAATCATCATGGTTGTCGATGGTCATCGCGTCCGCTCGCGCCTGATCTCGTCTCGCGAGACTGCTCGCCTGATGGGCCTGAGCGACAGCTATGTCCTGCCCAGCCGCTACAATGAGGCCTATCACCTGACCGGTGACGGCGTGGCCGTCCCCGTAGTCCGCCACTTGGCGCAGCATGTGTTCGAGCCGCTGCTGGGTACGGCCAGCGCTCTGCGCAAAGCGGCCTGACCCCATGGCGATCGACACTTGGGATAGAGACGCCTCCCAGTTACCTCCGTTCGAAACGGAGGACCTGCGCGCCAATCTCGCCGCCTTCCTAGATACGCCCTTTGACGATCCTGCAGGTCATAAGGTCAGGGTCGGCAACTACAAGTGGGGCGTCTACGCCTTCTTCGACTACGACGGCGAGCCGATCTATGTGGGCCAGACCAATGAGATGCTGCGGACCCGCATCCGCCGGCACCTGACCAACCAGCGCACGGACGCCGTCGCCATGTCGGTGCTGGATCCGTTCGAGGTCTATGAAATCGAGGTTTGGCCCCTTCCCGAGCTTCAGGCCGTCGGCGGCAAGGATGTAACCGCCAAACAGCGCCTGGACGCTCTAGAGCGTCTGATCACGGAACAGGCCGTCGAGCGCTCCAATTTCAAGGCGATCCTCAACGAGAAGGATCCCCCACCCGGCCTGCTCGCTGTCGAACCCCCGCCCTCACTGCGCGGCCGCATCGTCTCGAATCGCGTGTATGAACTGCGGTCGCATCCGGACTTCCGGATCGCGCGTCGCGCCTTGATCATCTCGCGACTGGCGCAGGTGATCTCAGAGCGGAAGGTCCAGGGCGGCCTTCGACGCGTGCTTCAAACGCAAGCGCGACGACTCCAATGGCTTGCCGAGCGCCGTTACGAAGCGCTCGGCGGTGAAGCGTCAGTCGAACAGGAGACGGCGATAGGCGCCGACGCCTAAAGCCTCCTCGGTCTGCGCCGGCGGCTTCGTAGACGCGGCGCAAGGTCTAAGAACGCCTTGCCCTCCGCAGTGATGCGCAGACTTGGAACATCATCAACCTGCTCACGCCCCTGGTTCTGCGTTGAGTCAGATTGTCGTTAGGTTGAGGCCGCCGACGCGCAGAAGCGGTCTTTTGACTGCCTCCAAGAAGCGGACGTTCAACACCGCGGCTGCGCGAGCGGGATGTGCCTCGCCAAGATCGTGGAACGGGGAGCGAAACATGAGATTGGTCTTGAGGCTCGGCTCTGACGGCCGCACCTATCCGGATACGGTGGGTACAACTGGGGATCTCGATGACGGCGTCGTCGGACCCCAAGGGCTCGTCAGCTTGATCGAGTCACAGCTGGGGATGGGCGGCCCGGCAGTGTCCAGGTCGGCTCGGGTGGCCTCCTAGCTCACCAAGCTTCGCGCCGCAGGTGTCGACCGTTTTTTGGGGCGATCGTTCGAGAGGACGCTTGTTCCACCGCCGAGGCCTTGCTGGACTTGCGCAACGCCTTGGTGGCGGGTGGGTGGTGCGGGCAGCGGGTCGGCGTGCCCCGCGTAGACGATCTGGCCATGTCGAACAGGTTGGGACACCGCTACCTCCGGGTCTGTCTTGACCGGCTTGCGCTCGCCACTCGCAGCATCTCCGATCGACCTGCCTAAGAATTATGGCGATCGAGCTTGTCGAACCTCGCTCACTACTTCTTCCAGGTGTCGCCCTGTTGGTCGACGCCCCGGGGCAGCGCCGCAGCTAACGCTGCAGCGCTGCCCCTGATCGCAAAAAAGCCCTGGATAAAGCCTTCGCGATAGTCGTTGTCGTCGATCATTAAAATCAACCCTCGCGTCGAAACGAGGCAACTCTCGCTCACGATGTCTTCTACCGGAGCTTGGCTGTCGCGCAGGCGCTTTTCAAGGCTCGCGGGAGCCCAACTTTTGGCTCCCCAATGACCTGACCATCATCCAGCTGAGCTAACCAGCCACGAACGAGTTCTTGCGCTAATGAGACCGTCGCGCTTGCACCATCAATTGGGCCGCCAACCTGGTCTTGGCAATCACCTCCTGCACTTGGTCAAGGTTTTCCAAGCGGATCTGCAGCCGATCAGGCCTGAGCGCGCTCTCCGGGATGAGGCGCTCAAGATCAAGGTTATGCCGCTTAATGAAGTAGTAGGCCAGCGCCAAGCGCATCTCGATCAGGCGCACGCCATCGACCATTCCGAAGTCGCACTCGATGGCGCGGCGCTGGTCGTCGGTCAGGCCCGGATGCGGCGTCAGGCGCATCTCGATCATCGTGCTCCATTCCAGATCGGCCGACGCATCGATGTCTGCGGGCTTGGCCTCGCCGAAATCGTCGATCCGGGCGAGCACGAAGTCGCGAAACTCCCCGCTCTCGCAACACAGTGAGCGCGCATGCCAACGATACCCATCGAAGGCCAGGGCGTGCGGCGCGATCTCGCGCCACTTGTTCGTGGACAGCGACTGGTAGTGGACCGCGATCGTCTGGCGTTCGCGGATCGCGTCGAGGATCTTGCGCAGCGCCACCGGTTCGACGGAGCGCACGATGTCCGGCGCGGCATCGAAGGGCGGCAGGGTTGAGAACCAGAGATCCTTGGAGTCCAGCGTCCCCGTCAGGAACGCCCTGATCTGGAGCAGCAGCCTGTCGGCCGAGAGCTTCAGGAACCGGGGCAAGAAGGTGCCGCCCCGCACGTACATCTTGGCGGACTTGTCGTAGGCGAGGTTGTCAGGCTCGAACTCTTGGTAGTGGCGCAGGTCCACGGAGGCCTGCGGCGTGGAGATGCCGAACGCCTGCTCCAGGCTCTCACGGCGCACGCCGCCATCCCAGAAAACCTTCCACTCGATGAACTCGAAGCGGCGCTGGACAGCGCTGGAGAAGTCGGTCGGCGTACGCATATAAAATACTCCCATCAAGGGTCTTGATCCATATAGATCCAATACCCATATACTTTCTGAAGATAGAGTGACGGGTTTTGCCGATCACCGCAACGACACGGCCGCGCAGGGCAGAAAGCAAGCGAGAGATGATGGAATGAAGGAACGTTTTGAAGGGCCCGAAAGGATTGAAGCGGCGGTCGACGCGTTGAAGGCCACCACGATAGTGCGGGGCGACGAAGCGCTCGCCACGGCTATCGCCAAGGCCGGCCATGCGATCGACTTGGCCAAGGATCAAGTGCTTATCAGCGAGGGCGACGTCGACACCGACCTCCATTTCCTGCTCGCCGGCAAGGCCCGGATCGAGGTGAAGGGCGTCACGGTCAACCAACGCGGCCCCGGTGACCACGTCGGCGAGATCGCCGCACTGGATCCGACCCAGAAGCGTGCGGCCTCGGTAGTCATCACCGAGCCGGGCGTAGCCTGGAAACTGCCTGAGCCGGCCCTGACCCAGATCGCCAAGGATCACCCCAACATCTGGCGGCGGTTGGCGATCGAACAGGCCAAACGCCTGGTCCAGCGCAACGCCCTGGTTCGCCCCGCCAACGCAGCGCCCAAGATCTTCGTGATCAGCTCCTCGGAAGCAGCCGAGATCGCCAACGAGATCCAGCTGGGATTGGCGCACAGCGGCGCGCTGGTGATCCCCTGGGGCCAGGGGGTTTTCCGGACGTCGGAGTATGCGATCGAGTCGCTGCAGCGAATGGTGGAGCAGTGCGATTTCGCCATCGCTGTGATCGCTGCCGACGATGTCACCCTCTCGCGGGACCGCCTCCATCTTGTCGCGCGGGACAACGTCACGTTCGAGCTGGGGCTCTTCATGGGCCAGCTCGGCCTCGAACGCACCATCTTGGTGGAGCAGCGTAACGCCCAGGTAGAGCTTTGTTCCGACCTCAGGGGCATCACGACACTGACCTACCCCGCCGGAGCCGACGAAGACCTCTCCGCTCGCATGGGCACGGTCTGCACGCAGATTTCTCGTCACATCGAGCGCATCGGCGTTCGGCGGTAGGAGGAGCATAAGTCATGACCTGGTCCCACAACGCCGCCGCCGAGCGGATCGAGCGCCACCGCCAGAACGCCCCCGAGACCGACATCAAGGTCTCCGAATTTGCCGAGTACATGCGCTCGCGCCGAACGTTGGTCGAGACCGCGCGCGCCGCCGACGCGGCCACCAGCGAGCCGCTCTGGTTCGTTCCGCGCAACCGCGCCGTCACCACTCACGGGGCGCACATCTATGCCAACCTCTTAGAATACAACACCGTCCTGATGGAAGCCGGTCGCGAGACCGAGGCCAGCCACGAACGCGCCCTGCAGCTGCTTCACCTGCACTACAGCGCTTGCGAACACCTCCTGGCCGCGTTCGACATCGAACGCGTGGACTTCCACGGCTCGCGCCTGCACGCCGTGGTGCTGACGCCGGAGGGGCGTGATCGCGAGGCCGAGCGCATCAACAAGGCGATCGCCTTCGCCGCGGCGTTCCGGGAGATGGTCGCCGAAGGCGGGCGTCGGTATGACGACCTGCAGACTTCCGTCCGCATCGGAATCGACAGCGGCCCGGCGGTGGCGGTCAATAGCGGCCGGCGCAGCGAACCGGAGCCGCTGTTTATCGGCTCTCCGGCCAACCACGCCGCCAAGCTGGCGGCCGGCGATGTTCCCGGCATCTACCTGACCCCGCGCGCCCAGGCCGTTCGCACCGGCGTCGCGCCGCTGGCGGCCAGCCGGATCAGCGAGGAAGTCGAACGGAACATCCTGCGCGGCGCGTCGGGGCAGGCTCCCAGCCCTTTCCGCCGCTCTTTCGAGGACGCCCGGTCGCGCTTCATCGAGGACCAAGACGCGCTGGTCAAGGCTAACGGCGGCGTCCGCCCGGCTGTGTTCAACTTCCACTACCGCGAGCCGCCGTTGCGCTCGATCCGGTTCCAGGACCACCCGCCGAGCAACACGATCCGTCTGGAATTGGCCTCGCTGTTCGCCGACATCGACGGCTTCACGGCTTACGTCGACAACGCCATCGCGACCGGCGGCATCGCACGGGCCGTGGCCAACCTGCATGTGCTCCGCGCGGAAATGGCCGACGTCCTGCAGCTGGACTTCGGGGGGCGCAAGGTGCGCTTCATAGGCGACTGCTTGCATGGCGTGCTCGCCGTGGGCACCGCGCGTGAAGTCGACGCCCGCGAGACCGTGCGCCGAGCCACGATGGCCGCCGCCGGTATCCGCTCGTCGTTCGACCTCTGCAAGAAATCGCTGACGGGCATCGAGACCTTGGGCATCGCCATCGGCATCGAGTACGGCCCGACGCCCATCTGCCGACTGGGCCTGCGTGGCGAGGCGAGCATCCGCTGCTCCTCGAGCAAGGCCACCTGCGTGTCCGAGGCACGTCAGGGCGACTGCAACGGCACGGAGACCGCCATCGGCGACCGAGCGTACCGCGAGGGTGGCGCGATGGTCCAGAAACTCTTCGGGCCCGAGCACACGATCCGCAACCTCACCTACCCGTCGGCCGTGGCCCTGCTGCAGGGCCTGCCGCCTGGCCCGTCAATTCACGTGCAGGAGCCGCTCCAGGCGCACCTGTCCCTGTGAAATCGCAACTGCACCTGCTGGCGCAAGCCTGTCCGGCTTGGTTCGAGATACTCGACCAGGTGCCGGATAGGCTTGACGGCCTCGCGCGCGTGGAGCCTTGGGATATCGACGGCGTCCCGCTGACCCTGCGGAACGATGAGCCCCTGACGGTCGGGGAAACCATCCCCGGTGCGGTGTTTCCGGCCCGCTGCCCGGAGCGCCACATCCAAGCCGATCAGACGTTCTGCGTCGGCCTCAACCGCCCGCGTGTCACCTCTTTGCGCCACGCCGAGAGCTGGTGGTACAACCTGCATCAATTCATGGAGTGCCAGGCGATCGCAGCGGCGACAGGGCTCTGGCCGCCACGAAACGCGCTGGATCACGGTGAGGCCGGCGCCTACCAGCAGAGGGCCTTGAAGATCGCGCGCAAGCTTCGGATCGAGGAGGCCTACTGGGAGGCCTATTTCGGCCATCCATCGTGGCTCTCGACCCCGTCGCAGCTCTGGAGCCACCCAAAGGATCAGCCGCCTGCGACGCGCCTCAGGAAGCCCAAGGTGAAGAAGACGCTGCAGGCCCAAGGCCTGCTTCTTGAGCTCGTCTTCGTGGAACGCCGCCGCCGCCACGCCATGGCAGCCTACCGCAAAAATGCGATCTACTATGGCAAATGCTGCGGTCAGATGCGCGATTGCGCCCTGGCCAAGGCATAATTGCAAGGAAACTGACGAGTATGGCCGAGCTTAGCTGACGGGCCGTCAGCGGAGCTTCCCAAGGCCAGCGATGAGTCAGGCGCGGTAGCTCGCGATGTCGGCGATGCGCCGATATTGTTGAAAAGTCCGGCGACCGCTGAAGCAACGCAAATTCGGTGCTGGTCGCGTATTTTGACCCCAACAAAATCAATCAGTTAGTTTTCTAAAGCGGCGTCGAATGGGGCCAACAAGGCCTATCACGGCAGGCTTTCGGACTTTTTCAACAGTATCTGCCAGCAGCGAACATTGGTAGATTGCCGAACTCCGGACACTCCGCTGGACTGTCGCATGCGCACCACGGACCAGCACTAGTCGGGCTGCGCGGCCGGGCGAGCCACGGTCTGGAGGACATCGCCTCGTGGGAACCCAGCTATCGCGATCACATGGACGGGGACGGCGACGGCCTGTGCTGCGAACCGTGCCGCTGACCCAAAGATCGAGCCGACTTCAGGTTGTCCATCCCGCGTCGCGGTGAGACGATTCCGCCCTTGTTCGATCCGCAGGGAGTGACACCGTCGGCGATGAGGCCGGAAGGGAGATGACATGCATATCGGCCGCGCCGTCACCATGGCGCCCGCAACCCGCGCCCGCGCCGTCGAGGCTCCGGCGATCCGCAACCTGATGAGCCTGCGCACGGCCCGCACCCTTGACGCGCCCGCCCTGATCAACCGCCATCGCTACGACGCCCCATCCGCCTGCGGCATCTCGTCTATGACGTCTGGAAGGCCGGACGGCCGCGCCTCGTCTGCGACCTGTGCCAGGTGCCCGCCTACATCGTCTCCAGCCCGGACAAGGCCTTCTTCTTCCGGCACGCCTCGGAGGACGGGCCCTGCCCGGCCGTTACGCGGGACTTCGGGACCGAGGACGACCTGCGCGCCCGCAAGTACGCCGGCCTGCCGGAGAGCGAGCCGCACCGCCGGGTGAGGTGCCTACTGATGCGCTCGATCGCTGCCGACCCCGAGTTCGTGGACGGGGCCGAGGAAGCCGACTGGCGCGCCGACGTGAAGGGTCTCGGATGCCGCCGGGCCGACGTCAGCGCCCGGCGTGGAGATCTGCGGATAGCCTTCGAAGCCCAGCTCAGCACCACCTTCCTGTCCGTCATCACAGGCGCCGCGCCTTCTACCAGGCCGAAGGCGCCCGGCTGGTCTGGGTCCTGGCGAGCTTCGATCCCGACCGCCGCCGCATAAATAGCCCTGGGGGGCCGTCTTAATGCCCAGCTGAACCGCGGCACACCTAGGCATCATTTCTGTCTTTCGCGACGCATTCAGCATGGCGGCCCTGACGTGTTAAAACGTTCGAAGAAACACGTCAGGGGCGACAAGATAAAAGCGACCTATGCGATCCCTTCACTTCGCAGATCGATGATCACTCGACGGATTTTTCTATAAATCCCAAAGTATTGGCGTTCTCGACCAGGGTCCGCACCTTGGAGCGTTCGAGACCTTCAGGCACTTCCGCCTCGATCTCGAGCCTGAGTTTCACCTGACTGCCGGGAAGCGTCGTGAGCTGTTCGACAATCGCCTCGACAATCTGGTGGATGTCCCGGGCCGGTCGATCCGGCGAAATCATCACGGCGCCGGAAAACCGCGTCGGCTTCTTTTCCGGCGCAGGCGTGGTCGGCGCGTCCTCCATGGGCGGCCCATCGGCCGGCGTGCTGTCGCCCGGCCCTGAGGGCGTGTCGCCCGATCCAGGCTGCACCGGCGCCGGGCGGCGGGCCTCGGCCACCTCGGGCGTCACGATGACGCTGTCGCTGTCGATCACGACCACGGCGCTGGCCGCCCGTTCGATCGCCAGCCCCAGATAGGTGTCGGACTTCTCCTCCCATCGCTCGGCATAGGCGAACGGACCGGGCAGCATGCCGCTCACCGCCGCCTGCACCGCCTTGACCAGCACGTCCTGGCCCTTGAGACGCGGCAGATAGATGTAGCGGTTGAGATATTCCCGCAGGTCCTTGAGCGACAAATGCGGCTTGTCGTTCCAGATATATTTCTGCAGGTCACGGTCGAGGCGCGACGGCCCCAATTCCGTCAGCAGGCCTTCCTCGGCCACCAGCTTCTTGCTCGCCCGGGCCAGCAGCCCGTCCTGCGCCGGAATCTTGCCCGACACCCACTCCCAATCCGCCTGCGCGCTCTCCTGGGCGGGATAGTGCAGATAGCACCACGCCTCTTTCAGGCGCGTCTTCATCGTCTCGTTCGCCTCAGTCAGCTTCGCCTTGGCCAGCGCACTGTCGCTCTGGGTGAGGTTCAGCCGCTCGGTGTCGCGCACGATCTCGCCCCACGCCAGGGACGCGCGCACGGCGTCTTTCAGATGATCGAGCTGGCGAGCCTCCGCGGCGATGAACACCAGCATGTTGCGATAGACGCGCGGCGTGCTGCCGCGCTGGGTGAGGATGTCCTTCGCCTCGACCAGCGCGTCCGAACCCTCACGCCCGTTATGCGGATGCTGGACGCCCAGCACGACGACACGCACGCCGCCCGCCTCATCGGGAACTTCGGCCGACGAGGCCGGCGCCACCTGAACCGCGTCGAAGTGCCCGCGATCGGCAAGCCCGTTCACATATTTTCCAAGTTCGGCATCGATCATCACATCGACCAGCGCAGCCTCGATCTGCGCCGCCTTGTCCGCTGCGATGCGGTTGAGGCTCGCCGACATCGAGTACCAGTAGCGGCCAAGATCGGCGTGCATGAACTTGGCCTGGTTGGTCAGCCGGCGCAGCGCATCGCCGAAGATCGCCGGACGCTCGCCCGGCTGCACGACGCCGAGATTGATCTGTTTGTCGTCGAGGCCAGTGTTCTGCTGCTGATGCGTCGGCGCCGTGCCCATGAAGATCGCGCGGGCGACGCGGCGCGTCGCCGAATAGCGGTTCAGGTTGGGTGCCGATTGATCGACCTTGTAGGGGGTGGAGGCCGTGCCATCGACGTCGCCGGCGATGATCGATTGCCAGGTCACGTCGAGATAATGGAGCAGTTCCGGCTCCACGCGCGGCGAACTCACCGCCACGCTGCCCGGCATGATCATCACCGACGGGTCGGCGTTCATCCAAAGCTCGTGGATCGCCTGCGCCATCAGGCGCAGAACGCCGCGCGTGCGCTGGAACTTCTCGAGCGAACCCCAGCTCGTATAGAGCTGGTCGAACAGCTCAGGATGGATCGGATAGGCCTTCTCCAGCTTGCGCCGATAGTCTTCATCCGCGCAGCCTTGCGGGAAGTCGTTGGCGTTTTCCCGATACAGCTTGGCGAACTGCTTGAGCGTATTGTCGCGATGATGGAACTTGTCGCCGGGGATTTCCTTGAACAGTCGCCGCCGGACGATCTCATAGCTCTCTTCCTGGCTCGCCGGCCGCCACGAGGATTCCACGCGGCTGAAGGTCTGCTTGAGGCGCGCGAGCGCCTCTTGACCGCCTTCGCCGCCGACCTCGATCTGCGACGCCGGCAAGGAGGCGACCAGCAGGGTGCCGGGGCTGGCCTTGACCGCCTCGGTCAGCGACTGGACGAAGGACAGGTTCGCGTCAAACGATCCGGACGGCAGTCCCTCGACCTTGTAGATCTGGCGCAGATAGGCGACCCATTCGTCGATCAGGATCAGGCACGGCGCATATTTCTTGAAGAGCGCCTCCAAAAGGTTGGAGCCTGGCGCAATGCCGCTGGCGTCATTTTCCGCCACCATGGCGAAGGCGTCTGCGCCGCCGAGTTGCCAGGCGAGTTCACCCCAGGTCGTGCGGATCTTCAGGTCGCCCTCGGCGTGGAGCACGTCCTGCGGACCTCGCGACGTGCCGACAAGGACCGCCCGATTGACGGCCTTCGGCACGGTCAGGCCGAGCTTGTCCAGCAACTGATCGAGGCCCGACAGGTCCTGCACCGGCGTCGGCCCGGCCATGTGATAGAGGGCCAGCATCGAGTGGGTCTTGCCGCCGCCGAAGTTGGTCTGCAGCTCGACGACCGGATCGCCCCCGCTGCCGGACAGCCGCTTGGCCGCGCCGATCAGCAGCGTGCTCAATCCTTCCGTCAGATAGGTGCGGCTGAAAAACTGACGCGGATCGCGGTATTCGGGCGGCGCGCTGCCCGAATGCACCTTGGCGAGATCGGCCGCGAACTCGGCCTGCTGGAACTCGCCGGTGGCGACATCCTGGTGCGGCTCGACTACCTCGCGCCACGGCAGCAACCCCGCCACGGTCTCGACCGAGATTTCGAGCCGCTGGGTCTTCCGGCGTTCCTCATTGCGCGCCAGTTCGCTGAACTTGGTGCGCAGGATGGTGTCGCGCATCTTGCCGAGCTGCTCGGCCGTCTCCCCGGCGCTGATCGCCTCCATCAGCCGACGCATGGAATCGAGCGCGCGCTCGGCGTCGTCATAGGTGAAAGTCTCATTGTGCGACAGCTTGTTGCGCACGTCGCCCAACTCGTTGACCAGCGAGCGCTCCGCACGGCCAAGAACGGTCTTGAACGCCTCAGCCCAGAACCGATCCATCGCGTTGAACAGCGCGGCCTGATCCCAGCCGACCTCGCCGTTGCTGTTCGGGCGCAGGTTCGGCAGCTTCTCCAGAACCTGGACCTGCCAGTGCCCCTTGAGGGAGGTCTCTAGCCTCTTTTCGACGAAGGGGATCAGCGCCGACGGCAGCAGCTCCATCCCCTCAAACACATATTGGCGCGTACTTTTTGCCACGTCCCGTTCCCCCTTAAATATCCAACCGGATCTGACGATCGCCGCTTGTGTCGTGAATGGCCGCCGCGGCCTTTGTCAGCTCGGTCCAGTCGGCGATCAGGGCGTTGTAAGCCGTGGCCTCTTTGGCATCCTTCCGCTTGTTAGCGCTGATGTCGTAAAGGCAGTAGGCGAGATCTTTCACGGCCTCGGCCTGGGTGTTGATCTTCTTCATCAGGACGGCGGTGTCGTGGGAGATGCCGTCCTTCTCGTGCAGGCGGACCAGGTGCTGGAGGCATTCCCACACCGTCAGGTGGCCATCACTTTCCGGCTCCCAATCCCCGGCGAGTTCGTCGCGAGAGAGGATACGGACCTTGCCGGCGGCGCTTTCGACGATACCGGCGTGCTTGACGCTATCGACAGAGATACCGCGCGCGGTGGCGATGCTGTTGGCCGTACCGTATTCGCCCTTGCCCATGCCATTCTGCTCAAACCAGGTGATGGCGAACCGCGTGTCCGCGTCGAACTCGCCCTGGATGCCGCCGAGATATTCATCCAGTTCCCGGTTGATGAGCTGAAGCGCAGTTTTCACGCTCATCGGGCTGTCGTCGGATTCCAGCACGGCCTTGTAGCGCGAGAACACACCCATGCCGGGGCCGATGGCCGACTGCGGCATGTCTGCCGGCGCAATATTGGCAGCCTGAAGCTCGGCGATCGCCGGCGGCAGCTCGCGTTTCAAAGCACGGATGAATTCGGCACGTGAGATGATTTCGGCCGTGGCTTCCTTCTTTCGGCACACGAGAACGACCGAATTGGCGAGGGCGTTGGTGCCCTTGGCGATCAGCCGCCCGGGGCTTTCGGTACGAATGGGCCATGTGCCGAGCACAGAAAAACCAGCGGAAATAACCGCTTGCAGAAAGGTGGACCAGCCCGTTGAGCTGATTCCTTCCTGCTCAACTTCACTTTGCTTGAAAGCATAGTAGATCGTGGCGGGAAAATCTGCGGCCGTTCCGTCAGCCATTCTTCCAATTGCCGCCGTCATTCCTTCAAGGAAAAACTTCTCCGCTGCATCCGCACCGCCGTGCCGATAAGGGGTCGCAACCAATTCTTCAGTTTTCGGCGTCGCCAAAACACCGAAAATCGATGGGTAGATTTCTTTTAGACTAGGCTTGAGCCAGCAAAAGAAAAAATCTGAAAGGTCTGCGTATCCGATGTTGTCATAATAGGGCGGATCGGATGAAATTACCGTTCCAGCCTCATAAATCACTTCCCCAGCATTCACTTGTTTAACAGATCCAATTCCTGACGCGGGGAAATCTGCAATTGCCCTGCTGATCTTATCGACCGGCGTCGACCAATTCCCCCCTGAGTTCGAGAAGAAGTTGACTTCAGCATAATCCCAGACCATCGGAATCGCTTGGCGAGCAAAAGTTTCGCGCAGGGCTCCTCGATCGCTCATCCAGCTTGTCACGGTTGAGCCGAGGTTTGTTAATTTCGAGATCGCGAAAGCCAAATATACACTCACCGCCTCCGCATATGCCTTTGCGCCATCACCACCATCACGCAGCGGGGCCGTGTTGGAGGATTTGCTTGCAGCCGACGCATCAACCTCGACCTGCGCACGCACCTCATGCACTAGGCTGCTAAAGGTATTCAGGGCCACCAACTGACGATCAGTGAATAGATCACCGAAGGTCGTGAGTCCGTAGTCTACCGTCCAGAAATTGCGAGGATCGTTCGGCAGGCTGGCCTCGGGCTTCCACGCAGGCTTTGCCGACAAGGCCAGCGTTCTGTGCATATCCGTAGGTGCAACATAAGCACGGGTGCGATGGCCTTCGGCGACGATCGCGATCAGCGTCTGGCCCATCTTACCAGCGCGTCCGTTGCTCTTCACATAGTCAGGGGTGATGGCGGTATCCGACATAAGGCATCGGAAATTCGCGCCACGACCCGCCTTGGTCCCTTCCTTAGCCGCGGCGATCTCGGCTTTGGTTCCGCCATGCCTAATCCGATAGGAAATGGTCTTGGCCTGCTTATCGACGATAGGCTCGACCCAAGCCTCCTTGCCGGTCTTGGTGCTGAGCAGGAAGCTTGAAGCGATCGGCACCTGGACGTTGGCAAACGCTGGATCGGGACTAGGCACCGTTCGCGCCCAGATCCAGGCAACTACTGTCGCTTGGCCGCCACCATATTCCTTGGACAGCTCCACCTGCGGATATAGATTCCCGATGCGCTCCCACGCCTTCTCGCGCATCCACTCGCCATAATATTTGACGTCCTCGGCGAGCCCCTCGGCGTTGCGGTAGAATTGCCGGTCCTTCGCGCCCGGATGGATGGGCTGCTTGTCCTTGAACCTCGGCGGGATCTCGATCATCGCCTTGCCGATCATCACCGCGACCGGGTTCAGGTCGGACCCATAAGCGGGCAGACCGAGGCGTTGCGCCTCCAGCGGGATCGAACCGCCGCCCGAGAACGGATCATAGACCGGCGGCAGCTCGCCGCCGCAGCTATTGCGGATCTCGGCGCGGGCGCGTTCCAGCACTTCCTCGTTGGTCGAGTTCTCCCACACCACAAGTTCCTCAATGATGCCGAACAGGCGCTTGCGTTCGGCCTCCTGCGCTTCGGGCGTGGGGAATTTCCCGGGGTCGCTCGACGGATCATCGACAAGCTGGGCGAACAGCACCGCGCGGCACGCCGCCAGCGGCCGCCGCGCCCACCACATATGCAGCGTGGACGGATGCCCATGCCGGATGGACTTTTCGCGTGCGGAGGCGGCGTTGATCGCTTCAAGCGGGATCGCAACCTCAATCAATTTCTTCTTGGTGTTAGTCGTCGAGGTCATAAACCAGCCTGTAGGTTGCGGGATGGATGGTCAGTTCGCCGCCGTCGCGCAGGGCGCGCAGGCGGGCGCCCGTCATCTCGACGGGACCACCCTCCGGGTTGATAAGAATGAAGGAATAGAGGTCCGGCTTCTGGTCGAGCAGCCCCCAGAGATCGGCCTCGAGCTGGAGCGGTTCGTGCTCCAGACAATGGTCCTTGGGATAATAATGCCGCAGAACCTCGCCGCCTGCCGAGCGGCGCTCCCACGGAAAACGTGTCCCGTTGGCGCGACCGATCCAGCTCCCGTCCGCATGGAAAAAACGGTCCTCGCCGTCAGCCTTGTAGCCTTCAGCCAACGCAAACCGCGCCATGACACTGGGGCGAGGCGGCTTCGGCGCGACGCGGGGCCTGCTCGCCATCTCCGTCTCGATCAGCTCTCGATCCGGTTCCACGGTTGGCGAGACGAGCTCAGGCTTCGGCGCCGTCTCATCTTCGTCCGCCAGGAGGAGATCATCCGCATCCACCGGCTCGGCATCACCGCGTTCGTCTTCCGCGGCCTGGTCGACGCCATCATCATCGCCAGGTTCGGCAGGGAGTTGGACTTCGACGATCGGAGCGGCGGCGATTTGCTGGGGACCGAGCGTGAAATTCTCCTCGAGATATTCTTTGATATCCTCGGGCGACCGCTCGAACGCATAGGCGAGCGCTGCGCGAATGTCCGCGCTCAGGGGCCTGCCGATCTCTTCCGGCACCCGCTTGGCGAGCTTGGCCTTGGATAATGGGCTGACAAACAGTTTGCGCTCGAGCCACAGAATATCGGTGAGCCGTGCGGTCCCCGCCGGGACGCCCTCGAGATAGGGCACAACCTCCAGCTTGGGGGTCTGGACCCAGATCGTCGCCGCGATCGCTTCCGCCAGCGCCCGCACACGCTCGGTCTCGACCGCATCGGCAAGCTCAATCCGCCCGAGCTGGGTTCCGAAGGCCGTGAGCCAGGCGCGGTGATCGTCCATGCCGGCCAACAGCGACGGCTGGTGGAAGCGTTCTTCGACAAGGTCCGACAAGGCCGGCAACGCCGAGAACGGCGGCGCCTGCAGAATCTCCCCCGACAGTCGCTGAAAATCAGCGGTCTTGCGCTTGACCCATTCGTGCAGATGGCTCCACCGGAACAGGGTCTGCATGCTCAGGCCATAGCCGAGCGTCTCGATCGGCGCCCACTCGCCCACGAGGTTCAGCCAGTGCGCGCACTCTTCCCAGATGCGGGTCGGGTATCGGACCAACAGGGTGCGAACCCGCCGGGCGTCGTCGGTCGACAGCACCTTGCCCGAGGCCAGCGTCCCGAGCCATTGCAACGCCAGGTCCGCCGAAGGGCGATCGGCGACGCCGATACGATGCCACAGACTGAGATCGAGCACGGACCCGCGCACGACCGCTGCGCCAGGAACATCCTCCTCGTCCCCCGCCAGGAAGGCGCCGCCTGACGTCACCCACGTGCCGTCCTGGGCGAGGATCAGTTTCTCCGCCTTGAAGGCGGTTCTGATGTTCTGCGCGTCGGCAGTCGAGCAGCCGTCGAGCAGCTGGTCGAGCCGACGATACCATTTCTCAACCTCATGGGCCGGAGCCTTGTCGGATTTCGCCAGGGCGCGCAGCCGGTCGAGCAAACGTCCGGGGCCGCTCGGCGTGCTGCGGACCCCGAGAAGATCGAGCAAAGGGCGCGTCGTCTCCCGGTCGAGCAGTGCATGCACAAAGGGCTCGACGTCGATCAAGGCTTCTGTCTCGGGCGTCCGGCGCACCAGGTCCGCCGGAAGCTGGATTATGTTGCGCGTGTCGGGAAGGCAGGGTTTTGCGCGCAGCTTCATCAACCAGTCCGCCAGCAGGCGTTCTGATGTGACCGATCGCGTTGAGCCCGTGGTCGCGACCTGCGACAGGCGAGCGCTGACGGCGCGCGACCAATAGGCGTCGCGCTGATCCAGGATTTTGCCGGCGATCTTGGCCCAGATGCCGGCGTCCGCCTTCGACAACGCCTCCCAATGCCGCCAATAGTCGGACGAGAAGTCCCAGTCCTCAATGACGAACTGGTTGGTGACATAGGGATAGTAGAGCAGGCCGCGCGCACCGCGCGCCTGCGCCTCCGCGGTAAGTTGCTGCCGGCCATAGACGCTCTGGCGCTTCTGAACGAGCGGCGCGAATGTTAAAAGCCCCCCACGGCCGGACGACACCCAGCGGAGCCAATCTTCGCGCGAGCAGGATTTGAAGCTTGCTACATAGTCGCCGTGCAAAAGCTGCGCCGCCCGCACCGTCTCGGGCAGCAGCTCTTCCAGCGCGCCATTCTCATCAAACAGAACGCCCTTGCCGATCGGCCGAAGCGTCCGATCGGCGCAGGCATAGCGGAAGGATTCCCCAACGGTGACGCCGAGCTTGGCTGCGATCTGAGCGAGCTGGACGCACTCGGCCAGCTTCGGTTGCCCCGAGCCGAAATAGTCGGCGGCGACGCGTTCGATCACGGCGTTGACGTCACTCGTGCCGTCGAGACCGATCTCTTCCAGCACCGCGAAAGCCGCCTCGATCGGGTCGTTGCGGCCTTCTCCCTCCGCCTTGTCACGGCGCTGTTCGGCGAGGAACCGGGTCCAGTTCTGGTTAAGCACGATCAGATGGCTGGCGAGGAACTCCCAGTCTTCCTCCGACTGAAGCAGCTTCTTCTCGCCAAGCCGAACGATCTCCGACGCCGCGTAGAGCACGTCCTTGCCCTGCACCGGCACAATCCGCAGGCTGTCGGCGTCATGGCACTGCCAGCCCGTCACCTCGGGCGCGATATAGGCCCACAGGTTCAACAGATGCCGCCAGGTCGAGGGCCGAGGGAGGTGATGGCTCCGCAGGCGTTTCAGCAGATCAGACTTCGAGAACTCCTCGACCAGCCCCCAATGGACCAGCTTGGTCCGATCCCTCGACGAGACATGCTGGCACAGGGCGGGACGGGCCGTGGCGTCGAGCAACGCCATGGCCTGGTCAGCCGGCCAAATGTCGAATATCGGCCGCGGAACGGTGACGGCGCCCTTGGCGGCGACAAGCTGTCCCTCTTCGGTCAGCAACAACGAGCGCCCATCGATCGCCGCGTCAAACGCCAGCTCGACGATCGCACCACACGCCCCCTCGAGCGTCGTCGCTTCCCGGTCAACATCGGGAAGCAGACCATAGGCGTCCGCCCGATCCTGCGCGCTGGCGCCGGCCTTCTCCAGCCACTCCATCATCGCGCTTGCGGCAAGGTCGCCGGCCCGGTTCAGAAGCCAGCGATTGGTCGGCGAGGTCTCCGGATCCTTGATCTTGAGACGCGCTGGGTCCTGGATGAAGGGCGCATTGCAAGCGAAGGGAAGCGCCGTTTCAACCCCGGTCGGCAGCACGACATAGAGTCTGCCCTTCGCGCCCAGCACGATCTCGACCCGGCAGGGCGGGAAATCACCACTGTCTTCAGCGCCCAGCATCCGCTCCTTGCGGATCTCGTCGAGCGCCTCGTCCGGAAAGGCTTCCTCGCCCGATCGCACCAACAGGAAGGGATCGTCCGCCTTCTCATCGAGGGCCATCCATTCGCTCTCGGCAATGGGGCCGGGCCCAAGGCTCTGCCAATGCACCTCGCTGTCGCCGATCCGCAAGCGTCGGATTTTCTTGAAGAAGAGCAGTGAAACCGGGCTCTTCAACCATTCATCGAGGTTCTTTTCGACCTCCCGCCGCACCCGCGCATCGGCGATCTCCACTTCGACGCGCGTGACGCCCGACGTCAGATTGCGACCGTCGATCCAATGCGGCTGGGTGAACCGTGCGCGCTCGAAGGCGACCGCCAGGGTCGGCGTGACAAGCTCGACACGATCGCCCAGGCTGAAGGTGCTCTTGAACCCGATCCCTCGAAACCCGATCGTGTGAAGGGCCCGCTTGTTGGAATAGCCGAAGCGGCAGATCGAGGCGAAGTGGGCCTCAATGAAATCCTCGCCATTGTGCTCGAACACGAAGCGCTCATTCTCGATGGACACACAGGCTTCGCTGGCGCCAGCATCGTCGGCGTTCTGGAGCAACTCAGAGAGGATATGGCGAGGGCTCTGGACCTGCTTGAAAAGCTGGTGCCAAGGCCCTGCAAGTTCAGGATCAGCCTCAAGCTGATCCCATCGCTTGGTGGCGCGGTCCTGGATCGGCTGGAAATAGTCGGGCCACGCGGCCGACGCCGTCGCCATCTGGGAGGTCGCGGTCATAACGGCGCCTCTGCGCGCTCCAGCAAGCGTCGCAGATCGAACTGGATCGCCGTCTCGAGGAACGACGGTTCCCGTTCCACAAGCGGACCGCGAACGTAACGAGGGGCCTGAGCGATGTCGGCGTTGACCGAGACGATCGCCAAGATGAACTTCTCCGGCTCATGCAGGGAGGTGATGACCTCCTGCCGCGTGATCATCACGCTGTCCGCCCCGTCGATACGACCCTTGACCTCGATGAAGCGCAGATGCCCCGACTTCGGATCCTGCGAGGCGATGTCGTAGCCGATCTTCTGGGCCGAGACGTCGGCCGGCACATTGCCCAGCGCCCGCTCCGCGGCCATGACCGCCTCCATCGCCGCAAGCTCAATCCGTCGGCGCGCGGCGGGGTCTACCGCGAAGTGGTCAGGAACGCCTGGCGCCTGACGCGCCTCGAGCAGACCGCGCGGAATGACGACCATGCCGCCACGCACGCGCGGCGGCTGCGATGAGATGAACCGCTCGCGCTCAAGCTGGTCCATACGGCGCTTCTGCCGTTCCGCCAGATCTTCCGCCCGGCGCTGGGCGTTCTGCCAGTTCACCCGCGTCTTCTTGCCGGCTCGCTCTTCCTCCTTCAGTTCGAAGGCGCGCGCGTCCCAGTAGTTAATCTCCTTCTTGAGCCGCGCGCGAACTTCCTGCTCGACCTTTTCGATCTCGGGCAGACGCCGCGCCTTGACCTCGCCGACATGACCCTGGGCGAGCTCGACCGTCGCGAACCGGATCGCGGCCTTTTCCAGATCCGTGGTCAACCAGCTTTCATGCAGAAGCTCGCGGACGCTTTCGACCTCCTCCGGCGTGGCGGGCCGCAGATTCAAATGCGGCGCGATGCCCGCATTGACGGTGTTGCCGGCCTTGTCGATGGCGGCGAACTGCAATCGCTGCGAAATCACATGCGGTTTGCCGGCGCTGGTCACACGGCCGTCCTGGACGCTGTGCTCCAGCAAGAAGATCGCCGACAACGCGTCACCGGCATCGGTGTCGTCCACCAGAATCGCCCCCTGGCGCATGATCTGCTCATATTGTTCGCGGATCAGGCTGATCACCGCTTCGAGCAACGGATGGCCGGGGCAGACGAAGGCGGCGACCGGCTGCTGGTTGATCTTGTTCTTCTCGAAGCAGATCCGCTCATATTGCGTCTGGATCGGCGCGCCGGTCCCGAGCTGACGATCGCGCTCGCGAATGCGTACCGGCACATGGCTGATTTCCCAACGCCCTTCCTCTCGGCGCTTGATCCGGCCGCCCAAATGCTGGAACGCCTCGACAAAGAAGCTCTGGATATGGTGCGGTTGCAGGCGCAGCGCTTCGGCCCGCTCCATTTCCAGGCGCAGTTCCTCGACCCTGGCCTCCGGCATGGTGTCGTTGGTCAGCGCGCGGCGGCGCAGCAGTTCCAGCAGATGTCCCTGATCGACGGCGCCATCGACCTGCTGGAAGAGGCGCGCCTTGACGTCCTCCTGCTCGCCGTACTGGATCGCCTCGAACAGCAGATCCTTGAGCGCCACGCCGTCGAACAATTCGCCGAGCACGTCATAGACACGACCGCCCAAGGCCTCGCGCGCCGCCTCGAGCTTTTCCAGCAGCCGCGCATAGACCTCGCCCTCGCGCGTATCGGCGGCGACGAGATTCCACAGATGACACACCTCGGCCTGGCCGATGCGGTGGATACGGCCGAAGCGCTGTTCGATCTTGTTCGGGTTCCACGGCAGGTCATAGTTGACCATGAGGTGGCCACGCTGAAGGTTCACGCCTTCGCCCGCCGCATCGTTGGCGATGAGGACGAGCATGTCCTTGTCCTGCATGAAGCGCTCAACGACCTTGCGTCGCTCTTCGCGCGACACCCCGCCATGGATCACCTCCACGGCCTCGGGATTGCCAAGCCGCGCCCGCACCTTGTCAAGCAGGTAGTGGAGCGTGTCCTTGGGCTCGGTGAAGATGATCAGCTTGCGGCGATTACCGGCCGCGTCGATCATGAGATCGTCATCGAGGATACGATTGAGCTGGCTCCACTTCGTGTCCACGCCCGAGCGCAGCACGCCCAGCGCCATGGTTTCCAGACCCTTCAGCGTCTCGACTTCCAGGGCGAGTTGCTCGACCGTCTCGGCCGTCGTCGCGCCCGTCGAGATCAGATCCTCAAGCTCGTCGATCTCCTCCTGGCCATATTCCTCGATATTGCGCAGTATGTCGGCGTTGACCGCCGGTTCGCCCATGCCCGACCGGCGCCCTTTGGCGGCAAGACGCGCCTCGCTCAGTTCGTGCTCGAGCCGCTCGCGCCGGCGCTTGAGCGACTGGTAGATGGCCGCTGGCGACGATGCGAGACGCCGCTGGAGAATCTGCAAGGCGAAGCCGACATTGTTGCGCTTCTTCCCGTCGCCCTCGGCGAAGCGCTGCACCCGGTTCATCTCGGTGCGCACATATTCAGTGACAGCGGTGTAGAGCGCGGCCTCCCCTTCCGAGAGCTGATACTTGACCGTGCGCGCCCGGCGCTCGGGGAAGAGCGGCCGGCCATCGAACTTGAGCAGTTCCTCCTTGGTCAGTCGCCGCATCATGTCTTCGGTATCGGCATAGTGGACGCCGTCGCGGAACCGGCCCTCGAACCGGTCGCCGTCGAGCAGCGCCATGAAGAGCTGGAAGTCCTCTTCCTTGCCGTTATGCGGCGTCGCCGACATGAGCAGCAGATGCCGGCAGACCTGGCCGAGCTTCTGACCGACCTGATAGCGGCGCGTATATTTGACCTCACCGCCGAAATAGGTGGCCGACATGCGATGGGCTTCGTCGCAGATGATGAGATCCCATTCGCGCGCGCTCATGAGCTTCTCCTGAAGCTCCTCGTTGCGCGCCAGCACATCGAGACGAACGATCAGCCGATCCCGGTCGCTGAACGGATTACCCGACCGCGAGTTCTCGATCATGTCGCGAGAGAGGATGTCGAATTCGAGATTGAACTTCTGGCCGAGTTCGTCCTGCCACTGCTCGACCAGGCTGCCCGGCGCGACGACGAGGCAGCGCTCAAGATCGCTGCGGGCGATCAGCTCCTTCATCAGCAGCCCGGCCATGATCGTCTTGCCGGCGCCGGGATCGTCGGCGAGGAGAAAACGCAACGGCTGGCGCGGCAGCATTTCGCCATAAACGGCGGAGATCTGATGCGGGAGCGGATCGACCAGGCTGGTGTGAATCGCCAGATACGGATCGAAATAGTGCGCCAGCTTGATGCGGTTGGCCTCTGTCACCAGACGCAGCAAGGCGCCATCGGCGTCGAACGACCACGGCCGCCCGTTCTGCTCGACGTCAAGACGGTGCTCGTCGTCCCGATAAAGAACCGCCTCGGCGACCGCGCCATTGTGATCGCGGAAAACGACATTGACCGCCTGATCGCCGATCCAGTCGACCGAAATGACATGCACAGCCTGCGCCGAGGCCACGCCCCGCACGGATGCGCCGTTCTTTATGTCCTCAAGCCTTGCCGCCATCAGTCAGCGCCCCCCCCGTTTCGTTCATAGCTGAAGCTCCGCCCGCTCGAGCGCGGCCTCAGTTTCTTTGCGGTTAATTGTCACGATATGCTGGGTATGGGCGCTTTGTTTTGCAGCATCACCCAGCAACCCCAGGCGCTTCAAAACATAGAAAAGCATCGCATAACGCACCGTGAGCACGCCATTACCCTGATCGAGCCCGTAGTCTTTGGCCACGACCTTCTTCTGGCTCGCCGTCAGCGCGGGATGCGGGCCGATCATGACGTCGAAATAGTTGTTCCACAGCCAGTCCCGCTCGCCAGTCTCCCCCGGCTCGCCCTTCGCCCCCACATCCAGAATGCGCGGAAGCAGGAAATCCTTGAACTTATGCTCAAGGTGGCAATAGGCCCGGGCGTGCCAGCGAAAGCCGTCATAGCCGAAGGCGTGGGGCGTGATGCGCCGCCAGATCGGGTCCGGTCGCGCCGTGTTCATCGACTGATAGAAGACCTCGATGGAGACGCCCTCGCGGCTGGCGTCAAGGATCTTGCGCAAAACCTCAATGTCGATGTCGCGCCTCGGCGTCAGCGCGACATCGACGCTGGGCAGGGCCGCAATCCAGGAATCATGTGACGGCACAGCCCCTTCGGCGACCGAGCGAAGCTGCGCGAGATAGACGTAAGGATCAGGATCGAGGAAGCGCAACATGAACTTCTCGGCGGCGACATAGCGCTTGGCGCGCGTGTCATATTCCATGTTTCCAGGCGCCCGCTCCTGATAGAGCGTCAGATCCTTCGACGCCTGAGGAACCGACACGCCAAACGCCTCCACCAGGCCGGCGCGATTGATCGAGCCCTCCCAGAACAGCCGGAACTCAATGAATTCGAGCCGGCGCCCCACCCCCCACTTCAACGTCGTCGCCGCCTCTGCCATCGCTTCTGTCTCGGTTTAATGAGCATAAAAACTATATGGACAACCAATGTCCGTCCGTGTAATTATTATTCCCATTAGGGGCTTTCGTCAATGGACGATCGGATGCAGGCGGGAGGGAGCATGTACGGCAGCACTCGGGACAGCACACCGGCTGGCAGGCGGCGTTCGCCGCCGCTGACGCGGCGCCCCAACGTCGAGAGACGCCCGGAAGGAGAGCGGCCATGACCATCGCCTATCGATCCACCCTGGTCGTTCACGGCCGCCTCGCCATACGGGAAGGCCGCCTGGCGGCAGGGCGTGACGGCCGTCACGGTCTCCAGATCATGTCGTTCGAGCAGGCCGCGGTGCGGCTGGCCGGCGGTTTCGTCCGTCCGATCGACGACGAGAGTCTGCGCGCGGCCATCCAGGCCGCCCTGCCTGTGACGCCGATGGCCGAGCTGGACAGCATCAAGGCCCTGCCAGGCATGATCGATGCAGCGGCTGACACCCTGCATAAAGCCTGGCGCGCCGGCATCGACCTTGCCGCGCGCGCCGCCGATCATCCTCGTCTCGGCGCAATCGCGCGCCTCGAAGCCGCCGTCCTCGATCAGCTTCCGGCCGGCATGATGCGCCCCCTGGACATCGTCGCCGCCGCAACCGTCCGCCTCGCGCATGCGCCGGCGGTGCTCGGTCCGATGGAAATCATCGGCCTGACCGAACTCTCGCCCTGCTGGCGCTCGCTGCTTCAGGCGCTCACCGCCCATATTCCCGTGCAATGGACCGCCGGCCCAAGGAACGCGCCTGCATGGCTAAAGGGCATGGACGTCGCCGTGTCGCGCGCGCCGGCGCAAACGCCCGAAGTCAGCGCCATGAGCGCGGCGACGGCCTATCACGAGGCCATCGAGGCGATGCGCTGGGTGCGAAGCCTCCTGGCCGCAGGGGTATCGCCCTCGGAAATCGCCCTCGCGACCGCTTCGCCCGCGGACTATGACGATCACTTCCTGGCTCTGCGCGCCGACGCCAATATCGACTTGCACTTCGTTCACGGCGTCCGGACCGTCGCCACGCGCGAAGGCCAGGCCGCCGCCGCGCTGGCCGACATCGTCGTACGCGGCCTGTCGCAGTCGCGGCTGCGCCGCTTGGCCACGCTGTGCCGGGACAGCGGACCTTTCGAAACCCTCCCCGAAGGCTGGCTGCGCGTCCTGCCGACAGACGCCCCGCTTTCGACATCGGGCGCCTGGAACCGTCTGCTCGCCCGCCTGACGCCCGAAGACTGGCCCGATGGTGCCGATCACGCCCCGGCGCTGCGCGCAGGCGTCGAGCTTCTGACCCAAGGCCCCTCCGCCGCCGCCGAGATCGGCGACGCCTTCCTCAAGGGCCGGGCGCTCGCGATCTGGCGCAAGGCGCTGCTCGCCGGGCCTGCCGCCTCGATCGACGCGACGCTGGAAACCTTGAAGCAGGACGACGGTCTGGAAGCCTGCGTCTGCGTCGCCTGGATGCCGGCCAGCGCGCTTGCGGCGTCGCCGCGCCGCTTCGTGCGGCTCCTGGGCCTCAACTCCTCGCGCTGGCCGCGCGGGATCGCCGAAGACCGGCTGATCCCGGACCATATCATCCCGACCCCGGTGCTCGATCCGCTGCCGGTCAATCTCGCTGACCGCCGCGACTTCGAGACGATCCTCGCCACGACCGCCGGCGCGGTCGTTCTGTCACGCGCCCGGCGCGATGCCGACGGACGCCTGCTCGGACGCAGTCCGCTGCTCGCCGGGCATGGCGATGAAACCTACCTGCGCCGCAACGCGACGCCCGCCCACGCCTTCAGCGAAACCGACCGTCTCATGGCCCGGCCGCAGGACTTCGCCGTCGATCCGCAAGCGATCGGCGCGCAGGGCTGCTGGCGTGACTGGCGACAGACCGAGATCACGCCCCATGACGGGTTGGTGCGCGCCGACCATCCCCTTGTGCTCGCCATCCTCGATCGCACCCAGTCGGCCAGCTCGCTGCGCCGCCTGCTGCGCAATCCGCTCAGCTTCGTGTGGATCTATGCCTTCGGATGGCGCGAGCCGCAGAGTAGCGCCGAACCGCTGGTGCTCGATGCGCTCGGGATCGGCGATCTCGTCCACATGGTTCTCGACAGCGCCCTGCGCGATCTCGAAACCGGCGGCGGGCTCGCCGCCGCCGACAGGGAGACCATCGAAACGGCGGTCGCCCGGGCCGCACAAGCCGTCGCCGCCGATTGGGAGAGCGTGCGTCCGGTTCCGCCGGCCGTCATCTGGGGCCGCATCCTCGACGACGCACGCCTGATGGCCGGCCGCGCCCTAGCCTACGGCGACGAAATCCTGCCCGGCGCCCGCGCTTTCGGCGAGGTGCCGTTCGGCGGCTCGCAGCCAAAGTCGGACGCGGCCGCGCCGTGGGACACGAACGCGCCGGTCACGATTCCCGACACCGGCTTCAACATCGCCGGCTATATCGATCGGCTCGATATTTCGGGCGACGGCAAGCGTGCGCTCGTTCGCGATTACAAGACCGGCCGGCCGCCACGCGGCGACATTCGCCTGAACGGCGGACGCGAGCTGCAGCGCTGCCTCTATGCCTTCGCGGTGAAGGCGCTCCTCGGCGACGACGTCACCATCAGCGCTTCGCTGCTCTACCCGCGTGAGCCGGTCGATCTCCAACTCGACGATCCCGAGGCGGTGCTTACCGAGATCACGGGCTATCTCCGGGCGGCCAGAACCAGCCTCGCCGGCGGCGCGGCCCTGCCTGGCCCCGATACCGGCGGCGACTATGACGATCTCGCCTTCGCCCTGCCGGCCAACGCCGGCGCCACCTATTGCAAACGCAAACTCCCCGCCGCGACCGAGCGGCTGGGCGAAGTCGCTCGGATCTGGGAGGCGGAATGATGAGCAGCGTGTCCACAGGGCTGAAGGACGACGGCGCGCGCCGCGCCGCGATCAGCGTCCACGACCGGTCGATCCTGGTGGAGGCCGGGGCGGGATCGGGCAAGACTGCCGTCATGGCAGGACGCATCGCCGCCATGCTGGCCGAAGGTGTCTCGCCGCGCGCCATCGCCGCTGTCACCTTCACCGAACTTGCGGCCAGCGAACTGCTGTCCCGTGTCCGTGAATTCGTCGCCGACCTCTCGACCGGCAAGATCGCGACCGAACTGCGCATCGCGCTGCCCGACGGCCTCACCCAGACCCATCGCGACAATCTCGCCGCCGCCAGCGCCGCGATCGACGAAATCACCTGTTCGACCATTCACGGCTTCTGCCAGCGCCTGATCAAACCCTATCCGGCGGAGGCCGACATCGATCCCGGCGCCGGCGTCATGGATCGCAACCAGGCCGATCTCACCTTCCTCGAAATGGTCGACGATTGGCTGCGCGAGCGCCTGTCCGGCAACCAGGGCGGCATCCTCGCCGAGATGGTGCTGCACAGCCCCGGCGAAACCGTGGCGCTGGTCCACAAGATCGCCGAGAATCTGCGCCGCCGTCGCACGCTCGCCGCGCCGCCTGTCTCCCCGCTCGACGGCCACCTGACGGCGTTCAGACAGGCGACGGCGGATTTCGCGGGCTTCATGGATGCGGCAGCGGCGACCGAACCTGAAACCGTAGTGATCGTCGACCGGCTCATCGAAATGGCGACCGCCTTGGCCAGCGGACCTGATCTGGCGACACCGGCCGGTCTCGTCGGGCTCCTCACCTCGCGGCCTCATCCGGACCTTTGTACCAAGGCCGGCGCCTTCGCGTCCTACCGCAAGAAGGGCAAATGGGCGGCCGCGGCGAAGCAGGCCGGTCTCTCCAAGGCCGATGGCGAGCGGCTGAACGACGCCGCCGACGCCCACTACACGGCCTGCTGCGACGCCTGGACCCTGCTTCTCCAGGCCGCGGCGAGCCGGACCCTCGCGGCTCTGATTGAGGAAGCGCGTCCGATCCTGGACCGCTACCGCGCCCACAAGCGCGCCAGCGCTCAACTCGATTTCGACGATCTGATTTTCGCCGCGCGCGATCTGCTGCGCGACCATGACGACGTTCGCCGCGCGCTCGGGCGGCGCTTCGCCCACGTCCTCGTCGATGAGTTCCAGGACACCGACCCGCTGCAGACCGAGATTTTCTGGCGTCTGTGCGGCGAGCCGGTCGACGGCGATGACCAATGGACCCAGTTCCACATCCGGCCGGGGGCGCTCTTCCTGGTCGGCGACCCCAAGCAGGCGATCTATCGCTTCCGCGGCGCCGACGTCGGCGCCTATGTGCAGGCCCGCGACGCCTTTCGCGCCCAGCACCCCGACAGCCTCCTGTCGATCTCCACCAATTTCCGCTCCTGCGCCTCGATCCTCACCTTCGTCAATGAGCGCTTCGAGGCCGTGCTATCGGCCGATGGACAGCCGGGCTTCACCGCTCTGGACCCGTTCCATGAAGACCGAGGCGGTCTGTGCGTGGCGGCCATCGACATCGCCGTCGCGGACGAGAACGGCAAGGCGAGCGCCGAGCAGCAGCGCGACGCCGAGGCTGACGCCATCGCCGAGCTGTGCGCGCGGCTGATCGACAGCCAGCCCGTCATCGACCGGCGCAGCGGGACCGAACGGCCCTGCCAGCCGGGCGACATCGCCCTGCTGGCGCCGACCGGTGCGGAGCTGTGGCGCTATGAAGAGGCCCTGGAGCGCCGGGGCATTCCCGTGGCGACCCAGGCCGGCAAGGGCCTGTTCCGGCGTCAGGAGATCCAGGACCTGATCGCGCTGACCCGCGTCCTCGCCGATCGCCGCGATACCCTGGCGCTCGGCGCTCTGCTGCGCGGACCTCTGGTCGGCCTCACTGAGGAAGAATTGCTGGACGTCGTCTGGGGGCTTCCGCGCGCCGAGGACGAACCCGCTCGAATCCCGCGTCTCGACCTCGGCGTCGACCCGGCGGTCATCGACCATCCGCTCGTGCGCGAGGTTATCGAGCGGCTGCAATCGCTTTTCCGGCGCGGCAACAGCACGACCCCGCACGCGCTGCTCTCGCAGGCCGTGGACGTCATGCGGGTTCGCCCGATCCTCCTTGATCGCCATCGTGGTCAGGCCGAGCGCGCGCTGGCCAATGTCGATCTCTATCTCAGCCTGTCGAGCGGCTACGCCGTGCGCGGCCTGCGCGCCTTCGCCGAAGCGATGGCGGCGGCCTGGTCCGACGAAGCCCGCGCGGTCGAAGGCCGGCCTGACGCCCAGGAAGAAGCCGTCGCGCTCTTCACCATGCACGCGGCCAAGGGGCTGGAATGGCCGATCGTCATCCCCATCAACACCATGACCGGCGTCATGGCGCCGGATAGCGCCGTCATCGACCGCCAGACAGACACCTTTTATTGCCCGGTCCTGGGCGTCGCGCCCGACGGCTACGAGACCGCGCGCCAGGAGGAAAAGGACGAACTGGATCGCGAACGCATCCGGCTTTGGTATGTCGCCGCCACGCGGGCCCGCGAACTTCTCGTTCTGCCGCGGCTCGATACGACGCCATCGAAATCGGCCTGGATCGGTCTGGTCGATCTCTCGCTTGCCGACCTTCCCGGCCTGGATGTCGCGCATCTGCCTGCCGGGATCACGACCGCCGGCGCCGGAGCGGTCAATGGCCAGACGCGCGCGAGCTTCGCCGCGGAAGCCGAAACCATCGCCGCCGGACAGACGCAGCTGACCTGGCTTGCGCCCAGCCGCGACGAAAACGCCGCCGGAGCCATCCTTAGGGAAGAAGAGACGGCGATCTGGGCCGGGACGGCCGACGACCCGTCTCCCGAGCTGGACGCCGCCGCCTTGGTCCAGGGCGGCCGTGAACGGGGCCTGATCCTGCACAAACTCATGGAAGAAGTGTTGACCGGCGAAACCGAGCAGACAGTGGCGACCCTTGCCGAACGCGCCGGCGCGCTGATCCGCGCCCTGGGACGAACCCCGGTCGCCGATCCGGCGACGGGCCTGTCGAGCGAAGAGCTGGCGGGCTGCGTCGCCCGGACCCTGGCGCTGCCCGACATCGCAGCCCTGCTGCCGAAGCTCCAGGCCGAGTTTCCTGTCTATGCCGTGCATCAGGCCGACGGGACGGAGACGGCGACGGCCGGGATCGCGGACGCCCTGACCCTGACCGACGCAGGCCAGGCCGCCGTCGTCGTGGATTGGAAAAGCGATGTGACGCCGGCGCCCGGAACACTCGATCACTATCGGGCGCAGGTTCGTGCCTATCTTGACATGACCGGCGCCGAACGCGGCCTGATTGTGCTGATGACGTCCGGCAACGTCATTCCGGTCCAACCGACGAACCCGCCATCGTCCCATTCTGAGCATGGGGTCGGATGAACCCATGTCATCTCTTGGATGGATCGATTTCGATGAAGCCGAGCGCCAGCGCGCCCAACGCATCATAGCGCTCTTCCAGGAGCGTGGAACCCGCGACGAGTTGGGCTTGGGGGCGATAGGGGGGTCTCCGAACCGGAAAGCCGCGTGCCGCCCACGCCCGTTACGACCTTAGGGCTTACGGGGCGACTGATCCGCGAGGTCGGCGGTCGGCTCGGGAATCGGCCCCTACTCTGCGAGCTTGTTGTAGTCGATGGCACCCCACCGGCGCAGAAACTTCGCTTCAGTCAAACCCTTGCCGTCGTCCTGATGGTGGGGACCTTATCATCACCCTTCTCAGCCCAATGGATATCGACGCGCCTCGCCCAGGCATCCCAGGCGTTTGCGACCAACTCGACGATCGCGATCTCAGCGTCGGTGATGATCGCGCCAGCATGGCGATCCAGAAATCGCTCGTCGAACAACAGGACCTGCGTGTCCGCCATCGTATACTCCCCCGCAATCAGGAGTAGTGCCGCGCCGCTTCGCGAGGTCCATCCGTAACTTCGCCGCGCGCCATCGATCCGGGCATCGACCTTCTCCAACGGGAGTCGCCCCGCCCCGCAAAAGGAAGTCTGACCATGCTGTATGCCGAGCTCCAGTGCGCTTCCCATTTTTCCTTCCTTCGCAGTTCTAGCGGGTGTTATGAGCTGTTCACACAAGCGGCAGCCTGCGGTCTGGAGGCGCTCGCCGTCACGGATACGCAAGAACGACCTGATCGCCTTGTCCTGGTCGTCGGTGCGGGAGAACGCGATCGTCGGGGAGACCGGCACCAAAAGCCGTCAGTCCGAACCGCCGCTATGAGTCAGGTGTGGCCAATTGGAAAGGGTAAAGGTACGGGCGTTGGAACCTCTGCGTGGAGGCCCGGAACTTTCAGGCGGCACCGCGACGATTCTCCGGCGAACCGGCCCTACGGCGAACAGACGACGCCCTATGGAACCGGCGCCCGCATCGGCTAGCGTAGCGATTATGGACGCGACAGCCTAGGTATACGCTGATCGGGTTGTTTCGACTCTTGCTTGTCGGCTTCGCATTTCGGAGACTCGGGGCATGAAACGTCCGCTGAGGAAATTGCCGCTCGCGAAACAGCGTGAACTCGACGCCGCCGTCGAGATCATTCAGGACGGCTTCGCCAAGGCCGTTTCCACGCGCCGGGCCGACCGGCTGAAGAACGGCCGCATCCTCAAGATCATCCTGTTCGGCAGCTATGCGCGCGGCGACTGGGTCCACGATCCGGTTGGGCGCTACTTCTCGGATTTCGACCTTCTCGTCGTCGTCGACCACGAAGACCTGACCGACTTTGAGTTCTGGGAGGACGTGGAGAAGCGCCTTCTGGCCGAACTGTCGGCGGGCGCCATGCGCACCCCCGTCAGCCTGATCGTCCATAGCCTGGACGACGTGAACTGGAAGCTGGAGCACGGCCGCGGCTTTTTCATCGACATCGCCCGTGATGGCGTTGTCCTCAATGATACCCCCGGCGTCGCCTTTTCCGAGCCGCAGCCCCTGCCCCCGTCGACGGCGCTGGAAGAGGCGATCGAGTATTTCGAGGAATGGCAGGAGGACGCGTCCCGCCGGAAAGAACTGGCCGAGTTTGCGGTGTCCAAAGGCTTCAATAGCGAGGCCGCATTCGAACTGCATCGCGTCGCCGAGACAATCTACCAAGGCCTCTTGCAGGTCCTGACCTTCTACTCCCCTAAGAGCCACAACCTCATCCGCCTCCGCAACATGACGGAGCCGCTGGAGCCCCGCCTCCGAGACGTCTGGCCCCACGACACCAAGTTCCAGAAGCGCTGCTTCGAACTCCTCCGCGCCGCCTATGTGAAGGCGCGCTACTCACGC
Organism: Candidatus Brevundimonas phytovorans; assembly: GCA_029203145.1. Lineage (NCBI taxonomy): Bacteria > Pseudomonadati > Pseudomonadota > Alphaproteobacteria > Caulobacterales > Caulobacteraceae > Brevundimonas > Candidatus Brevundimonas phytovorans. The sequence continues at coordinate 967,525 of CP119309.1, read as the reverse complement.
CACTACCGCATCACCGACGAAGAACTGGCCTTCATCATCGAACGGATCGAGGTACTGCGCGATGTTGTGCGCGAGGCCTGCGAGGTCCGGATCGAGGAACTCCGGCGTCTAGCCGAATAGATGGGCATGGCCTCGCTCGACAGGACCATCGCTCGTCTGAGCCGCTACGTTCGTTCGCGCTCCAATCTACGCCCCGCTGTCCTCTTCTCTGCTGGTGTTATGACAGGCCTGCTAGGCGTCGGCTGCGGCCTGTCCAATATCGCCCCAAATGCCTTCGCCTTGTCGCTCAGTCTTACCGGGGTCGCCCTTGTAGCGGTCGCCGTGGCGACGTTCATGCTTCGGCCCAACGCCGCGAACGACAACTAAAAAAAACCCGACCTCGCGGACGGGCGCGCGGACGATTTTTCTAACGGCTCGCTTTCTATTCGCGGCGAAGCAAGAGGCGTCGTCAGATGCGTCCGACCTCTCTTCCTTCCGCCTCCGACGTTCGACATCGACCGCAGGCGCTGTCCTGAATACGGGCGGCAGCCACCCTCTGTCTTCCACCAGAGCCTTCCTGTCTGCCTCTTCTGGGCAAGGGTTGCAGGCACGCGAGAGGCGCGCCTGAAACCCTGCGCGTCGGCGAGACCGGGGTAGCAAGGGCCAGGACGGAACGGCCGGAGGGGGATCGCCCGACCTGCACAAGCCTCAATCCCTGAAGGCTATGAACCCGTGTCGGCGCGGAAGGTCGGGGAGACCGGCCGGTCTGGCGGCGCAGCCGCGCATCCTGGCACGCGCGAGGGCGGAGCCCTTAGATCTGCGGCGCCACAGGCGCTGCTATCGGCGAGATCGGCGGCGTCTGCAGGTCAGCCCCGGATTCTCACCGAAACGGGGCAATGGTCCGACGGGTGGTCGGCTTCAAGCGCGTCGTAGGTGTACTCCTCAAAGGAATCCGGCTCGATCCGGGCGGCCGCCTCACGCCCGGCGACGATATGGTCGATGAAATCGCGATAGCGGGCCTTGCATTCGGCCGGCCGGCCGCCGGCGGCCTGGACAAGCGCCGCCGCGTCAGGGTCGCCATCATTGATTTCAGCGAAGAAGGCGTCGTTGCGGCTGGCGATCCGTCGGTTCCAGTCGCCGAGTACGACAAACGCCTCTCCGGCCCGCGCACGGCTGTCGATCCAGCCCTCCAGAACAGGCGCTTGATCAAACAGGATAGGACAATCGGGATCGGAGGCCGCGCGCCCAGAGTTGCAGCCCGACTTGAGGTGGACGGCCAAGAGACGAAGCGGATTGTCGCGGCCGACCGTAATGTCCACGCCCCAGCGCAGATTGGGATTACCGAGCGCAAGCGCCGAGAGGTCCTCGTTCCGGCGCCACGCCACGCCCTTGCGGACGGCGAAGCCCACCGACTGGTTCTGGATGTTGAGACCCGGCTTGCCGCGGCATCCGCCGCCCGTCCCGCTGGCCGGACGCGACGAAAAGACGATGTCATACTTTGCCGGATCGAAGACCCTGCGCGCGGCGGCCTCGCTCTGGACCTCTTGGAAGGCGATCACATCGGCGTTCAGGGCATCGGCATGACGGCGCAGAAGGGCGTAGTCCGCCTCTGTGCGGGGTCGGCATCCCTCCCCGTCTCTCTCCGCCAGATGTTCGATATTCCAGGTCGCCACCTTAAGCGCCCCTTTGGGCTGAGGCGACGGCATCCCGGCGCAGGCCGACAGGAGTACGGCGGCGGTCAGGGCGAGTGATATCTGAATCTTCATACGCGCACTCCTAAGCGCGACCGCAGCCGACGCAAAGCTTGGACCAGATCGCCCGAGCCGTGATCGCGCGCAGCCGCAACAGGACAGCCCCACGCCCTTCGCTTCGCAGCACTGTGCGCATGCGTCGACCCGCAACCTGGCGGGCGCAAGGCTGACGGCTGGCCGCTCCTTCAGCTTTCGCCTTCGATTCCCATAGGCTTTTAAGGAGAGCGACGATGAACCGGTCCGACCCTCCGCTGACGCGGTCGATCAGAAAGGCGCAGCTGCTTCAGATGGTCCCCCTGGCGGACAGCACCATCTGGGAGATGGAACAGCGGGGCGAGTTTCCGAAACGCTTCCTCCTGACCCCGCGATGCGTCGTCTGGGATCTGGCGGAGGTCGAAGCCTGGCTGGCGTCGCGCCGACGTCGGCCGATCCGCCCGGCGACGCCGCCGGACGTCCGCAAACGCATCTCCCGTCCCGTCAGAGACGCGGATCGAAACGGGGTCCTTCCGTTTCAGGGATAGAGAGCGCGGGGGTCCATGACCGGCCTGCCTCCCAGGCGTCGACGGCATTCGACCATTCCTGGGCCATATGCCGCCGCTGCGCCTCGAACTCCGCCTTGTTGTAGACGCCCCGCGATGACCGCTCCTCATGAGCGAGACACTTCTCGATCCAGTCCGAGTTGAAGCCCATCTCGTGCAGCAGGGTCGAGGCCGTCCGGCGCAGGTCGTGGACGGTAAAAGGCTCGAGCGGCAGTTCCTGGTCGCGGGCGCGCTCGGCGATGGCCATGGTCACCCGGTTGAAGGTCGCCCGCGACATGGGCGCATCGGCGTCGTAGCGCGACGGCAGGATGTAGCGGGAATTCCCGGAACAGGTCTTCAAGGCGATCAGGATGTCCAGCATCTGGGTCGACAGATAGACGTTGTGGGGGCGCGACCGCTTCATCCGTTCCTTAGGGATGGACCAGACCGCGTTGTCGAAGTCCACCTCATCCCATGTCCCGTCCTGTAGCTCGCTCTTGCGGACCATGCTCAGCAGGATGAATTTCAGGCCCAGGCGGATCGTCGGCAGGGTAGCCACCTCCTCCAGTAGCCCGAGCATAATCCGGATCTCGGACGGCGACAGCGACCTATCGCGGGGCCGAAAGCGTGCGATGGCCGCCGGCGCCACGCCGTCGGCCGGGTTATCGATCTTCTCGCCATGGAGGATGGCCCAGGCATAGATCTGCTTGACGATGTCCCGGACATGGATAGCCGTGGCCGGCGCGCCCCGGTCCACGATGGACTTGCAATGGGCCCGTAGATCGTCCGGCGTGATCTCAGTCAGAAGCCGGTTGCGCCATTGCGGCAGAACCTCCCGGTTGAAGATGGACCGCCGCATGTTGCGCGTGCTGTCCGCCATGGGCGCGTCGTCCATCCACTTCTGCGCCACATGAGCGAAATCCCGGGCCTCCCTTAGCCGTCTCTTGGCGCGCTGCTTTTCGAGCGCGGGAGACACCCCCTCAGCGATCGAACGCTTCGCCTCAATCAACTTCTCACGCGCCTGCGCGAGGCTAAGCCCGGCCTTCCCATAGCGTCCGAGCGTCAGCGTCTCCCGCCGCCCGTTGAACCGGTAGTCGTATCGAAAAGTCATCGCCCCGCCAGGCGAGACATAGACGTATAGGCCGTCCCTGTCGGTATACTTACAAGCTTTTGATTTTACGCGTAAATTCTTGAGCGCAGCGTCCGTCAGCATGCCAATTCCCTCCACAAATACCGTCAGGCGAAAATGGGCAAATTTGACGGGGTTTTTCTCTTTAAAATCAGCGGTTTGATTGAGAAAAATACCGTCAGCAGCCTCGCCACTGACGTGACGGTATGGAGCAGAGGCGGCGGAGGCAACGGCCGCGAGACCGTCAGAAATGCCGTCATCACAAAAGCGAGACCCTCCGAAAGGCTTCGAAGGGTCTCGTCAGAATTCACTTTTGCGTCAGTGACTTACAAGTGGTTTCGGAAGCGACGCCGAAAGCTACCAAAAGGCCTGAATTATTCCCACTCGATCGTGCCGGGGGGCTTCGACGTCACGTCATAGACGACGCGGTTGACGCCTCGCACCTCGTTGATGATGCGCGTGGCGGTCTTGGCTAGGATGTCCCAGGGGAACTGGTAGAAGTCGGCGGTCATGCCGTCGGTCGAGCTGACGGCGCGCAGGGCCAGGACCTTTTCATAGGTCCGGGCGTCGCCCATGACGCCGACCGTCTTGACCGGCAGCAGGACGGCGAAGGCCTGCCAGATGTCGTCGTAGAGACCGGCCTTGCGGATTTCGTCCAGATAGATGGCGTCGGCATCCTGAAGCGTCGCGACCGCTTCCGGCGTGATCTCGCCCGGAATACGGATAGCCAGGCCCGGCCCCGGGAAGGGGTGACGGCCGACGAAGGCGTCGGTCAGACCCAGTTCGCGGCCCAGGGCGCGGACCTCGTCCTTGAACAGTTCGCGCAGCGGCTCGACCAGCTTCAACTTCATGAAGTCCGGCAGGCCGCCGACGTTGTGGTGACTCTTGATCACCGCCGAGGGGCCGCCCGTAGCCGAGACGCTCTCGATCACGTCGGGATAGAGGGTGCCCTGAGCCAGGAATTCGGCGCCTTGGATCTTGGCGGCCTCCCGGTCGAAGATCTCGATGAAGACGCGTCCGATGGTCTTGCGCTTGGTTTCCGGGTCCGAAATCCCGGCCAGCTCACCGAGGAATTCCTTCGACGCATCAACGTGCACCAGCGGAATGTTGTAGTGCTCGCGGAACAGTTCCGTGACCTGCTTGGCCTCGTCCTTGCGCAGCAGGCCGGTGTCCACAAACACGCAGGTCAGCTGATCGCCGATGGCTTCGTGGATCAGGACGGCGGCGACGGACGAGTCCACCCCGCCCGACAGGCCGCAGACCACCTTGGCGTCGCCGACCTGCTCGCGGATCTTGGCGATCTGCTCGTCGCGATAGGCGGCCATGGTCCAGTCGCCGGTCAGGCCGGCGATGCCGTGGGTGAAGTTCTTCAACAGCACGGCGCCGCGCGGGGTGTGCATCACCTCCGGGTGGAACTGCACGCCGTAGATCTTGCGCTCCTCGTTGGCGATGGCGGCATAGGGCGCGCCTTCCGAGGTGGCGATGACGTGGAAGCCTTCAGGGATGGCGGTGACGCGGTCGCCGTGGCTCATCCACACGGTCTCGCGGTGATCGACGCCGCCGATGCCGGCGAACAGCGGGCTTTCACGCGTGATGACGATCTCGGCGCGCCCGAACTCGCGATGGTGACCGCTCTCGACCTTGCCGCCCAGCTCGGCGCAGATAGTCTGTTCGCCATAGCAGATGCCCAGCACCGGCACGCCGGCGTCGAACAGAGCGTGGTCAGCCTTGGGGCTGTCGGCGTCGGTGGTGGAGTTGGGGCCGCCCGACAGGATGATGGCCTTGGGCGACACCGCCCTCAGCGCCTCGCCCGCCTTGTTGAACGGGTGGATCTCGCAATAGACGCCGGCTTCGCGCAGACGGCGCGCGATCAGCTGCGTCACCTGACTGCCGAAATCGACGATCAGGACGGCTTCGTGGGTGTGTGGCGCGGTCATGAGGGCTCAGAATCCGAAGCGGGCGTTGATGGGGCGGGTTCTTGACGGGTGAAGACGTCGGGATCAAGTCGCGAAGCCGGGACATCGGCCAAGGCGGCCAACCCTTGCGTCGTCAGCACCTCGGTCAGACGGTCCCAGGCGGCGGCCAGGTTGGCGTCGACGTGATGCAGGGTGGAGGTCCAGTCCTCAAGCTTCGTCAGCTCGCTCTTGCCGTCGCTGACCCCGCGCAGGGCGATCAGAGGCACGCCGAAGGTCTGGGCGACGCGCAGCAGGGCGAAGGTCTCCATGTCCACCATCTCGGCGTCGATGGCGTCATAGGCGGCGCCCGAAACGACATTGGCGCCGGTCGACAGGGTCGCGGTCGGCACGCCGGGGATGGGGCAAGGCAGAGGCAGGACGGCGGGCAGGTCGAGCAGAGGCGTCCTGCCCTTCTCGAAGCCCAGCGGACTGGCGTCCATGTCGCGATAGGATACGGACGAGGCCTGGTAGACCGCCGCATGGTCCAGATCGCGCGACCCGCACGAGCCTAGCGACACGATCAGGTCCGGCAGCACGTCCTCGGCTTCCAGCCGCGTCAGCGCCGCCGTCAGGGCGATGGCCGCCTCGACCGGGCCGATGCCGGTCATCAGCGGCGTGATACGCGCCTGAAGGGCGGCGCCGTACTCAGCCGGCGCCGCCATGACGGGCAGGACCGTCAGGCCATAGATGTCTTCGGAACGCCCCTCGCTCACGCCGTCCGCTCATAGACGGCGACGAAGAAGCCGTCGGTGCCGGTCGAGGCGGGCGACAGGCGCAGGCGATGACCGCCCTCGGCTATCGCGCCCAGACGCTCGCGCGCCGCATCCGTCAGGGCCGGGCTGTTCAGGGCCTCGGCGATCGGCACGGGGGCGAACTCGGGGTGGTTTTCCTCAAAGGCGTCGGCCGAAGCTTCGTTCTCGCCGCGCAGCATGGAGCAGGTGATGAAGACCAGACGACCGCCCGGCTTCACCAGCGCCGAAGCGCGGTCCAGAATCTGAACCTGCAGGGCGTGCATACGCTCGATCTCGGACGGCTTCAGACGCCAGGCGTCTTCGGGGCGACGACGCCAGGCGCCGGAACCACTGCACGGCGCATCGACCAGAACCACGTCGGCCTGGCGGACCAGGTCCTCGACCCCGCCCCCGTTCTGGCCCAGCAGGCGCAGGTCGGCGTTGACGCTGGCGCGGGCCAGGCGCGGACGGATGTTGTCCAGACGCTTTTGCACCACGTCATAGGCGAACAGGCGGATGGTGCTGGTGATCTCGACCGGCTTGGCCTTGGCTTTAGGCTGGGGCGCAGCGTCATCCCCGCCGACCGGCGACCAGACGGCGACCGGGGCAGCGTCAGCCTGAGCCTTGGGCGCCTTGGTCACGACCGGCTGGCCCTGCATGGCCAGACCCAGGGTCTTGCCGCCGCCGCCGGCGCAATAGTCGACGACCGTCATGCCGGGCTCAACCCCCGCCAGCCAGCAGGCGACCTGACTGCCTTCGTCCTGAATTTCGATATGGCCCTGCTTGAAGATGTCCATCGCCTGAACATCCGGCGCGGGCTCCGCCGCCAGACGCAGACCCCAGGCCGACCAGGGCGTGCGCTGCGGGGCCAGACCGGCCGCGCGCAGTTCCGCCTCGACCGCCGCGACCGTGGTCTTGGCGCTGTTGACCCGCAGGTCGATGGGCGCGCGCGGCGCCATCAGGGCGTGGGCTTCTTCGGTCCAACGGTCGCCGAAGGTGATCTTGAAGTCCTCGACCACGAACTCGGGCAGGCCGGCGGCGACCCAGCCCGGCAGTTCGCCCGGCTCGGCGGTGATGCGGCTGCGCTCCTGCTTGGACAGCGGACGCGGGCCGTAGCCGTCGCCCGAGTGCAGGGCTTCGATCTCTTCCAGCGGCAGGCCGTCGATCAGCGACAGCGAACCGATGACCAGGGCGCGACCGTCTTCACGACCGCCCATGGCCCAGACCAGACGGCCGCGGGCGCGGATGACCTTGTAGACGCGGTCGGCGATGGCGCGACGGTCCCCCGACCCCGCATAGCGGTTGGCGGCGCCCCAGGCCTTCAGCACCACCTCGGCCGGCTGGCGGCTGTGGGCGATGCTGTCGAGGACGGAGGCGGCGGCGGCGAGGCGGGCTGCAGGGGTCAATCGGGTCTCGGATCAGTTAAAAAGGGCCGCAAGGATCATGAACAGTCCCGCAAGCGAGACCAGCCAGACCAGCGACCGGATGTAGGGCACGCCAAAGGCGTAAAGCGGAATATAGGCGACGCGCGCCCAGAAATAGAGGGCGGCGCCCCACAGGGTCAGAGCGCTTTCCGCCCCCGTGACGTGGGCGATCAGGACAGCGCCGATGAAGAGCGGCAGGGTCTCGTATAGGTTGGCTTGGGCTCTTTCGAGGCGACCGATGACAGGGTTATGCGATTCCGGCGTCTGATCGCGCGCGCCGGCGTTCCACTTGGAGCCAAACTCCAGGGTCCGCGCGCCCGCCGGCAGGAAGATCTGCACCAGGGCCAGTAAAAGCACCGCCGCCAGATAGGTCAGTTCAATCGTCACGTCCTACCCCTCCTTTGCTCACTGGAGCATCCTCTCTCAACGCCGCTCATCCCGGCGAAGGCCGGGATCCAGATACAAACGGGGCGACCGGCTTGCTGAAGCGCTTTTGCTCCAAAAATCCTTGGCGACGAGCCCTACAATCTGGATCCCGGCCTTCGCCGGGATGAGCGGTTAAGAGGAAGCCCAGCCTCCCCAAAAACAAGCCCACCCCCGATCCGAAGACCGGGAGCGGATCAAGGCGTCAGCCCTGACGATAGTTCGGCGCTTCGCGCGTGATCATCACGTCGTGGACATGGCTTTCACGCAGGCCCGCATTGGTGATGCGCACGAAACGGGCGCGCTCCTGGAACGCCTTGATCGTACCAGCGCCCACATAGCCCATGGAGGCGCGCAGCCCCCCGACCATCTGGTGCAGCACCGGCGCGATCGGGCCCTTGTAGGCCGTCTGGCCTTCGATGCCCTCGGGGACCAGCTTCTCGGTCGAGACCTCTTTCTGGAAGTAGCGATCCGCCGAACCGGCGCCCATGGCCCCGACCGAGCCCATGCCGCGATACGACTTGTAGGACCGGCCCTGGTACAGGAAGACCTCGCCGGGGCTTTCGTCGGTGCCGGCGAACATCGAGCCCATCATGGCGACGCTAGCGCCCGCGGCGATGGCCTTGGCCAGATCGCCCGAGTACTTGATGCCGCCGTCGGCGATGACCGGCGAACCGCTGTCGCGGGCCGCGCGGGCGGCGTCCATCACGGCGGTCAGTTGCGGAACGCCCACGCCCGCGACGATGCGGGTGGTGCAGATGCTGCCGGGACCGATGCCGACCTTCACGGCGTCTGCGCCCGCGTCGATCAGGGCGCGGGTGGCGTCATAGGTGGCCACGTTGCCGGCGATGATCTGCAGGCGGTTGTTCTCGCGCTTGATGCGCTCGACCACCTGAGCCACCGAGGCCGAGTGGCCGTGGGCGGTGTCGATCACCACCACGTCGCAGCCCGCGTCGGCCAGGGCCATGGCGCGCTCATAGCCGGAATCGCCAACCGTGGAGGCGGCGCCGACCAGCAGACGGCCCTGCTCGTCCTTGGCGGCGTTCGGGAAGGCGTGGGCCTTCTCGATGTCCTTCATCGTGATCAGGCCGACCGCGCGATAATCTTCGTCGACGACGATGACGCGTTCGATCTTGCGGGTGCGCAGCAGGTTCCACGCCTCTTCACGACCGGCGCCTTCGCGCACGGTGATCAGATCGCCTGTGGTCATCAGGGCCGAGGCCTTGATCGACGGATCGCTCTCGAAACGCATGTCGCGGTTGGTCAGCATGCCGACCAGCTTGCCCGTTGCCGGATCGACCACCGGGAAGCCGGAAATCTTCTTGGCGGCGACGATCTGGCGAACCTCGCCCAGGGTCGTGTCGGGCGACACCGTCACCGGGTTGATGACCATGCCGCTTTCATAGCGTTTGACGGTGCGGACCTGTTCGGCCTGCTCCTCGATGGTCATGTTGCGGTGAAGCACGCCCAGACCGCCGGCCTGGGCCATGGCGATGGCCAGACGGCTTTCAGTCACTGTGTCCATGGCGGACGACAGCAGCGGGATGTTCAGTTTGATGTTGCGCGTCAGCTGGGTCGAGACATCCGCCATCGCAGGCATGATCTCGGACGGGCCGGGTTCGAGCAAAACATCGTCGAAGGTAAGGCCTTCGCGTATCTCCATAGGGAGTCTCCGTTTTGCGGGCCGCGTATAACGCCCCATGGCGGGGAACCGCAACCCCAAGCGCGGGCTATAGGAAGAATAAGAGGAATTGCCTTGCGCCCCGGCGCCTTCAGATCCAAGCATTGCGAATGGTTCGCACATTAATCCAGACAGCCCGACGTCTCGCGCTCAAGGTCGCGAGCTACGGGCTCATGCACCTGATAGTGGCGATTCTGGTCGCCTTCGCTCTGACACGCGACTGGCGCATCGCTTTGGCGGTCGGGGTGGTCGAGCCCATCTTCCAGACCCTGGCCTATTCCATCCACGACCGGATCTGGCACCGCATCGAGCAGCGCCGCATGCTGTCCGGCCTCGAGGAAACTGCTGAGGCCGTCACCGCCCGTCTGGAGCTGATGACCCTGGCGGAGCAGCATCGCGCCCACGGCGGCCATCAGGGCCACAGCCACGCCCTGCCCCGCAGCCTGAAACAGGTGGCGATGAAGACCGTGACCTATGGCGTCATGCACTTCACGGTGGCGGTGCTGGTCGCCTTCGCCCTGACGCGCGACTGGCGCATCGCCCTGGCCATCGGCACGGTCGAGCCCCTGGTGCAGACGGTCTTCTTCACCCTGCACGACCGCATCTGGACCCGCATCGAGGCCAAGAAGGCCCGTCGCGCGGCGGAAGTCGCAACTGCCTGATCCTTTTCCGTCATCCCCCGGTCTGCGCCGCTACTCGGCTTGCCGGATGATGACGAAAGAAGAAGAGCTACCGCTTGTTCAGCGCCACCAGAAACACCTCGGCGCTGCCCTTGCGGCTCGATTCCGGCTTCACGTATTTCACCGTCTCGAACTCGTCGCGCAGCCGCGCCAGAACCCCGCCGGCGTCGCCGCCCTGGAAGTTCTTGGACACGAAGTTTCCGCCCGGTTTCAGCGTGCGAATGGCGAAGTCGGCGGCGATCTCGATCAGGGCGATGATCTTCAGGTGGTCCGTCTTGCGGTGGCCCACGGTGTTGTGCGCCATGTCCGACAGCACCAGATCGGGGCGTCCGCCGATGGCGTCGATCAACTGCTGGTCCACGCCCGGATGAGTGAAGTCGGCCTGAATCAGGGTCGCGCCGGGAATCGGCTCGATCATCAGCAGGTCCACGCCCGCCACCGCCGCCGCCCCGCGATCCAGCGCCACCTGCACCCAGCCGCCAGGCGCCGCGCCCAGGTCGATGACGCGCGAGCCCTTCTTGATCAGGCGGAAGCGGTCGTCGATCTCAATCAGCTTGAAGGCCGCCCGGCTGCGCCAGCCCTCGGCCCGCGCGCGCTCGGACCACTTGTCCGAAAGCTGGCGCTTGATCCACTGCTGGCTCGACATGGATTTGGTGTCGGCCGTCTTCATCTTCTGGCCCAGGCCGCGCCCGGCGGCGGTGCCGCCCGTGGGCGGGCGAACCATCCGGCGGCGTTCCGGCGGCTTCTCGATGGGCTTTTCGTCGTCAGTCATGCTTCCCACATAGCCGTGACAGCGTTCAGCCGCTATGACCCGCGCACAATTCTAGCCCACACCCACGCAAGGAGAGCCTCAATGGCCGACCAAACCCTGACCTTCACCCTCGACACCGGCGACGGCGAAGAGCGCAACGTCGTGATCAAGCTGCGCGACGACCTGGCCCCCGGCCACGTCGCCCGCATCACCGAACTGGCCTCGGAAGGCTTCTACGACGGCGTCGTCTTCCACCGCGTCATCCCGGGCTTCATGGCCCAGGGCGGCGACCCGACCGGCACCGGCACCTCGGGCTCCAAGAAGCCGAACCTGAAGGCTGAATTCTCGAAGGAGCCGCACGTTCGCGGCGTCTGCTCGATGGCCCGCACCTCGGACCCCAACAGCGCCAACTCGCAGTTCTTCATCTGCTTCGACGACGCCCGCTTCCTGGACGGCCAGTACACCGTCTGGGGTGAAGTGATCGAAGGCATGGAACACGTCGACGCCCTGCCCAAGGGCGAGCCGCCCCGCGCTCCGGGCAAGATCGTCAAGGCGACCGTCGCCTAAACCTGGCTCCTCCCCACTCTGTGGGGAGGGGGACCACGATGTGGTGGAGGGGGCGGCGCAGACGTCAACGTCGAGTCGCCCCCTCCGTCACGGCCGCTATCGCAGCCGCGCCACCTCCCCATCACTACGTGATAGGGAGGAAAGAGCATCAGCGGATCAGTCCCCCGCCCACCACCGCATCGACACGCCGTTGAAGGTCCGGTTTCCGACCTTGAGCGTCCCCTTCAGGACCACGCCCTTGTCTCCCAGATTGCGCCGCGCCGTCGCCAGCGCGCCCTGGTCGAGCTTTCCATCGAATGACACCGCGCCCAGGCCTCCCGACAGGGCCTGAACCCGCACGCGGTCCTCGGTCACATTGTAGGCCGCCGGGATCAGCCGCAGGCGACGACGGTTCCCGTTTTCCAACGGCGGCCCGACCATATCTTCGAACTCGATCATGACGGGCGCAAAGCCCGCCGGACGCTCGCCGCCCTCCCAGGCGATGAAGTCCGGGACCTGCCCCATGAAGACGTGCTGCAGCCGCCAGTTATCGACCCGCACCTCTTCGGTGGGGATGTAGTAGCCGGAGACATCCTCGGGCAGATCATGAACAAAGGCCGCCGCCCTGGACGCCGTCGCTGGTTCCGGCGCCCCCGCCGGCCGCTCGCAGGCCGCCAGCGCCAGAAGGCCGGTCAGCCCCGCCATCGTTACACGCGCGACGCGTCTCACGGCAGCCGTTCTCACTGGTCCAGCCAGGCGTCCAGCGCCCGGAAGCTCTCGATGGCCAGTTCGGTGGAGGCCTGGAAAACCGCCGGGTTGACCCGCTCATAGTCGTCGCTGGGGCGGTGATAGTCGGGGTGATAGTTCACGCCGAAATAGAGGAAGGGCAGCCCCACGGCGTTGAAGGCGCCGTGATCGGACGAGTCGACCCAGTTGTCCTCGCCCTTGTCTTCAGGCGTGTCCTTGCCGAAGGCCAGAGCCACCCCGCCGCGCGCGGCGATCCGCTCCAGCAAGGGGCGGAAATATGGATGTTGATAGGTCCCCGTGACCCACAGCTTGCCGTCCGTCTCTGCGCGGGCGGTCATGTCGTAGTTGATGTTCATCGAGATCGAAGACAGCGGCATCGGCGGCGCCTGGACAAAATGCTTGGCGCCCAGCAGCCCCCGCTCCTCGCCGTCCAGGGCGACGATCAGGACGGTGTGTTCCGGCGGGCTTGCCTTCAGCCGCTTGGCCAGCTCCAGCATGGTCGCGACACCCGAAGCGTTGTCGTCGGCGCCGTTGTAGATCTGGCCCTCATGCACGCCGACATGGTCGTAGTGAGCGGTGACGACGATGTATTTGTCGCCCACCCGCGTGCCGGGAATGACGCCCAGGATATTGGTCCCACGATAGGTCTTGGGGCCTTCGCGCGTGCGGCCCTGCATTTCCCACGGCTGCAAACGTCCCATGGGCGAGGGCTGGACGCCCAGGGCCTCCAACCGACCGACGATGTAGTCGCGCGCCTTGGCCCCGCCTTCCGATCCCGTGTCGCGGCCCTGCATGTCGTCCGCCGACAGGATTTGCAGGTCGCTCATCAACTGGCTGTAGTCCGCCGTCGTGACGGGCTGTGCTGGCGTCGCGACAGGCGTCGTGGTCTCACAGGCGGCCAGCGTCAGGGCGGCGGCGATGGCGGTCAGGCTGGCGAAAACAGGACGCATGGAGGGCTCCGGGAAATCAGTCGGCGGGACGCTAGCGGGCGTCGCGCCCTGCGTCAGATTACGATTCTGTCATGGACGCTGCGATCCCGCCGCCGCCAATGCTAAACAGCGCGACTGATGAAGGCTGACCGCGCGATTCCCATGTTTGAAACTCCCGTCGAAACCCTGACCGAAGACCAGGCCCGCGAGGAGTTGGCGCAGCTCTCGGCCGAACTGGCCCGCCACGACGCCCTCTACTACGCCGACGCCGCGCCGGAGATTTCCGACGCCGACTATGACGACCTGAAGCGCCGCGCCCTGGCCATCGAGGCCGCCTTCCCCGCCCTGACCAGCCCCGTCTCACCGTCACAGCGCGTCGGCGCGCCCGTCTCCAGCCAGTTCGCCGAGGTCCGTCACGGCGTGCCCATGCTGTCGCTGGACAACGCCTTCGACGAGGGCGAGGTGCGCGACTTCGTGGCCCGCATCGCCCGCTTCCTGAAACTTCCGGGCGATGAACCCATCGCCTTTGTCGCCGAGCCCAAGATCGACGGCCTGTCCGCCAGCCTGCGCTATGAGAAGGGCGTTCTGGTCCAGGGCGCCACGCGCGGCGACGGCAAGACCGGCGAGGACGTGACCGCCAACCTGCGCACGCTGGCCAGCATCCCGCAGACCCTGACCGGCTCGGGCTGGCCCGACGTCATCGAGATCCGGGGCGAGGTCTATGCCCCCAACGACGCCTTCGACGCCTTCAACGCCGCCGCCGAGGCCGAAGGCCGCCGCACCTACGCCAACCCGCGCAACTTCGCCGCCGGTTCGCTGCGTCAGAAGGACCCGAAGATCACGGCCCTGCGCCCCCTGACCTTCTTCGCCTACGCCTGGGGCGAGACCTCCGCCCCCTTCGCCGACACCCAGCACGGCGCGCTGGAGGCCTTCCGCGCCTGGGGCTTTCAGGTCAACGACCGCTCGACCCGCGTCGAGGGGGCCGAAGGCCTGATCGAGGTCTATCGCGGACTGGAAACCGACCGCGCCCGCCTCGGCTACGACATCGACGGCGTGGTCTATAAGGTCGACCGTCTGGACTGGCAGCAGCGCCTCGGCTTCATCGCCCGCAGCCCCCGATGGGCCATCGCCCACAAATTCCCGGCGCAACAGGCCACGACCGTGCTGGAAGGCATCGACATCCAGGTCGGCCGCACCGGCTCCCTGACCCCCGTCGCCCGCCTGCACCCCGTCACCGTCGGCGGCGTGGTGGTCCGCAACGCCACCCTGCACAACGAGGACGAGATCGCCCGCAAGGACGTGCGCATCGGCGACACCGTCATCCTGCAACGCGCCGGCGACGTCATCCCCCAGATCGTCGGCGTGGTCGAAAACCTGCGCCCCGCAGACGCCGTCCCCTTCGCCTTCCCCCACGTCTGCCCCGTCTGCGGATCGGAGGCCGTGCGCGAGGGCGACGAGGTCAAGCGCCGCTGCACCGGCGGCCTGATCTGCGACGCCCAGATCGTCGAGCGCTTGAAGCATTTCGTCAGCCGCCGCGCCTTCGACATTGAAGGCCTTGGGGAAAAGCAGCTGATCGCCTTCCATGCGCGCGGCTGGATCAAGGAGCCGGCGGACATCTTCCGCCTCGCCCGCGACGAGGAAAAACTGGCCCTGCTGCGCAACGAAGACGGCTATGGCGAGACCAGCGTCCGCAACCTGATCGCCGGCATCAACGCCCGCAGGACCATCAGCCTCGACCGCCTGATCTTCGGCCTCGGCGTGCCCGACATCGGCGAACAGACCTCTCTGGTCCTGTCGCGCGCCTTCGGCAGCTGGACCGCCTTCCGCGACGCCTGCATGGCCGCCTCGAACGGTCTGGCCAGCGACGACTGGAAGACGCTGGCGGGAACCCACGCCATCTCCACCCGCGTCCTGACCCTGATGGCCGAGGCCCGCCCGCCCGCCGACGATCCCTGGCCCGCCGCGCCGATGGATCAGAAGATCGCCCTCGCCTTCCCCGGTATGGCCGCCCCCGCCCGCCGTTCGCTGGCGGAAATCTCCGGTGACTGGACCGACCTGACCCGCTGGGCCGCCGTGGCGCGCACCGAAGGCCCGTCCGAAATCCTGAACCAGATCGCTAGCGTCTCCGGCGTCGGTCCCGTCGCCGCCGAGGCCCTGGCCCACTTCTTCCACGAGCCGCACAATCAGGCCGTCATGGACGCCCTGCTGGCCGAATTGGACGCGGTCGAGGACGTGGCCGCCCCCGTGACCGACAGCCCCGTGGCGGGCAAGACCGTGGTCTTCACCGGCTCGCTGGAACGCTTCACCCGCGACGAGGCCAAGGCCCGCGCCGAAAGCCTGGGCGCCAAGGTCTCGGGCTCGGTATCCAAGAAGACCGACTATGTCGTCGCCGGTCCCGGCGCGGGGTCCAAGCTGAAGGACGCCGAGAAACACGGCGTCGCCGTCCTGACCGAGGACGAGTGGCTGGCCCTCATTGCCTGAATGATGATCGCCTGATGCAAGCCGTCGCCATCGACTTCGAAACCGCCAACGAGCAGCGCGCCAGCCCCTGCTCCATCGGCCTCGCCTGGATCAACGACGGCGTCATCGAATCCGTCGAGCATCATTACATCCGCCCGCCGGGGATGCGCTTCGCCAGCTTCAACATCGCCTTCCACGGCATCGGCCCGGAAAAGGTCGAGGACGCCGAGGAGTTCCCCGCCGTCCTGGCCGCCATCGCCCCGCGCCTGCAGGGCCGAACCGTGCTGGCCCACAACGCCGCCTTCGACGTCAGCGTCATTCGCGGGACCTGCGACCACTACGGCCTCGCCTATCCCGAGTTCGACTACCTCTGCACCGTCAAGCTGGCCCAGATCACCTGGCCCGACTTCGCCTCGCACAAGCTGAACAACGTCTGCGCCGAACTGGGCATCCAGTTCAAACACCACGACGCCGCCGAAGACGCCTTCGCCTGCGCCTCGGTGGCGCTGGAAACCCTGCGCCTGCACGACGCCGCCTGCGCCAGCACGCTGGCCAGCGCCACCGGCATCAGCCTCGGCCGCCTGTATGCCGGCGGCTACAACCCCTGCTCTTCCGCCGGCTCGCGCCCGCGCCGCCCACGCACGGCCTGACCGACGACAGAAGGCCAGAAAATACATCACCTTAGTCAGGCACCGCTCAACAATATTGACCTAAGGTCATGTAATCATTGAGCGATGCTCATAATTCAGGCCTTGTTTCGGACCGAAACCGGGATCACCCTTCGCCCAAAGGATCGATGCAACGATCCGTGTGAAGGAATACGCCCCGATGAAGTTCTCCGTTCTGGCGGCCGCCGCCGTCGTCGCTGCAGCCTTGGCCTCGCCCGCTCTCGCCGGCGACCCGACCGGTCTGTGGCAGACCCCGACCAACGGCGGTCAGGTCCGCATCGCCCGCTGCGGTCAGGCCCTGTGCGGCACCCTGATCACCTCGGATCATATCCGCGCCGACCCGAACCAACGCGACGCCCGCAACAAGGACGCGGCCCAGCGCAACCGCACCCTGCGCGGCCTGCCCATGCTCAGCGGCTTCACGGGCGGCCCGACCGAATGGCGGGGCGGCTCGGTCTATAATCCCGCGGACGGCGGCACCTATCGCGGCACCATCACCATGACCGGCGACAATTCCTTGCGCCTGCGCGGCTGCATCGTCGCCCCGCTGTGCAAGACCCAGACCTGGACCCGCATCCAGTAACTCGCTTCAATCCTCCCCTCCCCCATTTCGCAAGCTACATGGGGGAGGATTGTATGGATCAGCGGTTCAGCGCCGCTCGCCCAGCGGCGGCGTAGCGTTCGCCCGAGGCCGCCCCCTTGGGAAAGACCGCCTCAATCCGCGTCAGGTCTTCCGACGTCAGCACGATCTCCGTCGCGGCGATATTCTGCTCCAGGGTGGCGATCCGGCGCGTACCGGGGATGGGGATCAGGTCCTCGCCCTGGGCCAGCACCCAGGCCAAGGCCAGTTGCGCCGCCGTCACGCCCTTGTCGGCGGCGATGGCCGAGACCGCCGCGACCAGATCCAGATTCTTCTGAAAGTTCTCGCCCATGAAACGCGGGTTCGAGCGACGGAAGTCATCGGCCGGCAGGTCGTCGATCGACTTGATCTCGCCCGACAGGAATCCCCGCCCCAGCGGGCTGTAGGGCACAAAGCCGATGCCCAGTTCGCGCACCGTGGCGAATATCTCGTCCTCGGGCTCGCGGCTCCACAGCGAATACTCGGTCTGCAGGGCCGTGATCGGGTGCGTCGCGTGGGCTTTGCGGATGGTCGCCGGCGCGGCCTCGGACAGGCCGAGGAAGCGGACCTTGCCCTCGCTCACCAGGTCCGCCATCGCGCCCACCGTCTCCTCGATCGGCGTGTCGGGATCGACGCGGTGCAGGTAGTAGAGGTCCACATGATCAACGCCGAGGCGGCTCAGGCTGCCCTCGATGGCGCGGCGGACATTGGCGGGCGAGCCGTCCACGCCCAGGGCCGTGCGGTCCGCATTGTAGCCGATGCCGAACTTGGTGGCGATGAAGGCTTCGTCACGCCGGCCCTTCAGCGCCTTGCCCAGCAGCAGTTCATTGGTGTGCGGGCCATAGACTTCCGCTGTATCGAACAGGGTCACGCCCAGGTCGAGCGCGCGGTGGATCACGTCGATCGACTGCCCCTCGTTCGAGCCGCCGTAAAAGGCGCTCATGCCCATACAGCCCAGACCAACGGCCGAGACTTCAGGGCCGCCTTGGCCCAGCTTGCGCATCTTCATGAGCGCATTCCTTCTGATGTGAGGGGGCCGACGGCGCATCCGCCAGCGACGGGCAGATGGGCGCCACGCCGCCTTATTTCAAGATGCGCGGCTCAGATCAGGCTGGCGACGACGGACAGGATCGTCGCCGTCACCACCGCATTCAGCGCCATGCCCAGACTGGCGAAGGCGCCCGCCGTCTGATCCACCTGAAAGGCCCGCGCCGCGCCGAAGCCGTGCGCCGAAACCCCGACTGCAAACCCCCTTGCCCGATAGTCCCTGATCTTCAGCAGGTTCAGCAGCGGCGTCGCCGTCATCGCCCCGATCACCCCCGACATCAGCACGATGACCGCTGCCAGCGCCGGTATCCCGCCCAGTTGCGAGGCCACCGCCATGCCGACCGGCGTGGTCGTGGCGCGCGGGGCGATGGAAGCCATGATCTCAACCGGCGCGCCGAACAGCCAGACGATGCCCACGGCGCTGACGATGGCCGTCACCGCCCCGGCCAGCAGGGCGCAGGCCAGGGGCTTGGCCAGCCGCCGGATCGTCGCCCGCTGCGCCCAGATCGGCACGGCCAGCCCCACCACCGCCGGTCCCAGCAGGAAGCCCAGCACCTGGGTCGCCTCGGCATAGGACGCATAGGGCGTCCTGGTCGCCAGCAGGACCCCGATCAGCACCGGCGTCGCCAGCAGCACCGGATGGCACAGCGGATGGCGCCCGCTGCGCCGCGACAGCACATCCGCCGCCTCGAACACCACCAGCGTCACCGCCAGCCAAAACAGGGGCATCGCGATCAGATCGCTCACGACGCGCTCTCCCCCGTCTCTGGCCCGCCTTCAGGCTCCGGCTCGCGCCTCGCCACGACGCGGAACACCAGGGCCGTGACCGCCAGCGTCAGCAGGGTCGACACCACCACCGCCACGACGATGCCGAGGCCATAGCGCGACAGGATCGCCCCCTCCTCCATCACGCCCACAGCCGCCGGCACGAACATGATCGACAGGTGCGCCGTCAGCCAGCCCGTCACCTGGGTCAGCGTCAGCCGCTCCCTCGGCACGAAGGCCAGCCAGGCCAGCAGCAGCACCATGCCGATCACCGACCCCGGCAGGGGCAGGCCCGTCAGCCGGTGGATGATCTCGCCCGCCAACTGGCAGACGAGCAGCAGGGCGATGGCGCCGATCATCGGATCAGAGCGGCGCCGTCTGCGCCTTCAGCCAGGCCAGCGCCGCCTCGTCCTTCTGCACGCCGTCCGCCAGCAGAGGCCCGACCTTGGCCAGAACCTCGGCGTGATAGGCGTCGACATAGGCGCGCTCGTCGGCGGTCAGCCGCGCCACGTCGATCAGACGACGATCCAGCGGCGCCAGGGTCAGTTGCTCGAAACCGTGCATGGGCCGCTCGCCGCCCGCAACCTGGGTCGGCGCCGTCACGACCTGCAAGGTTTCGATGCGGATGCCCCACTCGCCTTCTCGGTAGTAGCCCGGCTCATTGGACAGGATCATGCCGGTCAGCAGCGGCTGGTCCGTGCCCCATCCGGCGATGCGCTGCGGCCCCTCGTGTACGCCCAGATAGGAGCCGACGCCGTGGCCCGTGCCGTGGTCGAAGTCGAAGCCCGCATTCCACAGCGGCTGGCGCGCCACGGCGTCCAACTGGCGCCCCGAGGTCCCGGCGGGGAAGCGGATCGTCGCCATGGCGATATGGCCCTTCAGGACCAGGGTGAACATGCGGCGCTGATCCGCCGTGCCCTCGCCGATGGCCATGGTGCGGGTCACGTCCGTGGTCCCGTCCAGATACTGACCGCCGCCATCCACCAGCAGCAGCGAACCCTTCTCCATCGGACGGATCTTGGCCCCGACCGGCTTGTAGTGCGGCAGGGCGCCGTTCGGGCCGACGCCGGCGATGGTGTCGAAGGACAGGTCCTTCAGCATGCCCGTCGCCTCGCGGAAGCCCTCCAGCGCCTCGACCACCGCCCGCTCGTCAGGCAGGTCCTTCTGGGCGACCGTATCGACCCAGTGCAGGAAGCGGGTCAGGGCCGCGCCGTCGCGGATATGCGCCTGACGACTGCCCTCGATCTCGACGGCGTTCTTCTGCGCGCGCGGCAGGGCGCAGGGGTCCATGCCGCGCACGATGGTGGCGCCGGCCGTTTCCAGCCGGTCGAAATACCAGGCCGAGGACACCGCCGGATCGATCAGCACCTTCTGCCCCGACAGGGCGTCCAGCGCGTCGGGCAGCGCTTCGGGCGCCTCCAGCGTCACAGCGTCGCCCAGCCAGCCCGGCAGTTCGTTCGTCACCTTGGCGGGGTCGAGAAAGACCTTGGCCGTGCCGTCGGCCTTCACCACCGCCTGCCCCAGCGGCAGAGGCGTGCGGATCACGTCGCCGCCGCGAATGTTGAACAGCCAGGCCAGCGACGACGGCGAGGTCAGCACCGCCACCTCGGCGCCCTTGTCGGCGATGGCCTGACCGATGCGGGCGCGCTTGGACGTCGCATTCTCGCCGGTATAGCGATCTTCGTGCGGGACCACCGGCGCCTGCGGCTGAGGCGGGCGAGCATCGCCCCAGGCCAGGTCGATGGGATTGGGCTCGACGGCTTTCAGCGTCGCCCCGGCCTTCTCGACCGCCGCGCGCAACGTCGCCAGCGCATCCGGGCTGTGCAGGCGCGGGTCGTAGCCGATGACCGAACCGGCGCTCAGGGTCTCCAGCCAGGCGGCCAGCCTGTTCAGCTCGACCCGCTCGAACAGGGCCGGGTCCGTCTGGGCCTTGGCCTGAACCGTATAGCGGCCGTCGACGAAGACGGCGGCCT
This sequence comes from Candidatus Brevundimonas phytovorans, assembly GCA_029203145.1. Taxonomy (NCBI): domain Bacteria; kingdom Pseudomonadati; phylum Pseudomonadota; class Alphaproteobacteria; order Caulobacterales; family Caulobacteraceae; genus Brevundimonas; species Candidatus Brevundimonas phytovorans. The sequence goes on along the minus strand of CP119309.1, from coordinate 946,749 downwards.
TGTCTTTCAGCACCACGCCCGCTCCAGCAGAGCCGGTGAAGCCGCTGACCCAGGCCAGTCGCTCGCTGGCCTCGGGCAGGTATTCGTTCTGATGCTCGTCCTCGTGCGGGACCAGCAGGCCGTCCAGCCCCTGCTTCGCCATCTCGGCGCGCAACAAAGGCAGGTGCTTGGCCCCGAAAGAGGGATCGGTGGTTTCGTCGAATGTCTGGCGCATGGGGCTCTCTTATCCCTTCTCCCCTTGTGGGAGAAGGTGGGCGCCGGAGGCGCTCGGATGAGGGGGCGGTTTCAGCGGGCAGAGGGGACAGACCGTGCGTGAAGCCGACCTCCCCCTCATCCGTCATGCTCCGCACGACACCTTCTCCCTCAAGGGGAGAAGGATATTAGAGGCGCTAACGCCTTCGGCTGCTTGAGCGACTATTTCTTGCGCAACTGCAGCGCCGTCCATGCATCATGGTGGATCGTCTGCTCGACCACGAAGCCCAGCGGCAGATAGGCTTCCAGAATCCGCTCTTCCTGCGTCCGCAGCAGGCCCGAAAGGATGGCCACACCGCCCGACTTCAGCGCCTGGCCGATCTCGGGCGCCAGAAACACCAGGGGCGCGGCCAGAATGTTGGCGAAGACCAGGTCATAGGGCGCGTGCTGGGCGATGCGCGGATCGCTCAGGCCGTCGGCGAAATAGAACTCGCACTTGGCGTCGTTGATCTGGGCGTTCTCGTTGGCGATGCGGGCCGAGGGCTCGTCGATGTCGGTGCCGACGGCGATGGGCGAGCCGGTCTTGGCGGCGGCAATGGCCAGCACGCCCGTGCCGCAGCCGACGTCCAGAACCTTGTCGAACTTTTCGGTCTTCAGCAGGTTGTCGAAGGCCTCCAGGCAACCGACCGTCGTGCCGTGGTGGCCGGTGCCAAAGGCGGCGCCCGCGTCTATCTTCAGATTGACTCGGCCCTCGGGGATCTTGCCCTGATCATGCGCGCCGTAGACGAAGAAGCGCCCGGCCTCGACCGGCGGCAGGCCCGACAACGACATGGCCAGCCAGTCGGCGTCGGCCAGCTTCTCGACAACGACCTCCAGACCCGGCGTCGCGCGCAAGGTTTCAGCGACGCCCTCGGCTTCCTCGTCCGTGGTCGGGAAGGCGTCGATGCGCCAGACGCCCTTGTCCTCGTCTTCTTCCAGGATCGAGTAGGTCGCGTTTTCCAGCATGGGGTTGGCGTCGATCGCGGCGGCGGCGGCCTCGGCGGCCTCGCGTTCGCCGCGTGCGATTACCTGAAGTGCGGACTCGGACATTTCTCAAACACCGTTATGATAACGAATCACGAGTGCGGGCGTGCGGATCGCCCGTGTCCATTGAGGGGTCCGGGTATCCATGGCTAAAGCACCGTCTGAATCGAAAACTGCTGCGCCGAAAGCGGCGCCTGCCGCTTCCAAGCCGAAACCGGCGGCAAAGTCGAGCGCTACGGCGCCCAAGGCCGCTGCAAAACCGAAGGCTGCGCCGAAAGCCGCTGCGCCCAAGGCCGCCGCCGCCAAGCCTGCTGTAAAGGCTGCTGTAAAGGCTGCTGCACCCAAGACGGCTGCGAAGCCCGCGGCCAAGGCTGCGCCGAAGACCGCGGCAAAGCCGGCCGCCAAGGCCGCCGCCGTCAAGAGCACCGCGGCATCTCCGAAGGCCGCCAAGCCTGAGACGGCGCCGGCCAAGACCGCGACCAAGTCTGCCGCCGCCAAGCCCGCCGCCCCCAAGAAGGTCGCAGCGCCCAAGGCAGCCGCCCCCAAGACCGCCGCTCCCAAGGCTGCGGCGCCGAAACCCGCCGCCGCGCCCGTCGAGGCTCCGAAGCCCGTCGCCGCAGCCCCTGCCCCGACCCCCGCGCCCGAAGCGCCCAAGCCCGCAGCGGCGCCGCAACCGACGCCCGTCGCCGCTGCGCCCCAGCCTGAAAAGAAGAAGGGCTTCTTCGCCCGCCTGTTCGGCCTCTAGGACCGCGCTCAGGCCCTGAAAACGACAAAAGGCCGGAGGGTTCGCCCCTCCGGCCCTTTTCGTTGCCTGCTTTCCAGAGAAGCCTCTGGAGGCGCGGCCTCAGTCCTGCGGCAGGTCTTCGGCCAGGATCGCCATCTCGAACATGAACGAGCCGGCCTCGTCCTCGTCCTCGAACACCACGCCGATGAACTCGTCATCGACATAGACCTCGGCGGAATCGGCCACCTTGCGGGCCTTCACCTTGATGCCGCCGTGGTTGAAGGTGCGCTTCAGGTGCGTCTCGACGCGCTTCAGATCAGATTCTTTCACGGGGGTAGCCTCGCTGGTGTCTCGTTGACGGCGGAACCTAGAGAAGCCGCTTCCTCATGGGAAGCCCGCGTATCGGGCGTCCACAGGCGGCAGGGTCAGATCACGTAATCATAGGCGATGTCGGCCAGGGTATGGTCCATCGTCCGCGCGGGCGCCGCGTCGGTCGGACAGGCCACAACCTTCGCCGGCACCCCGGCCACGGTGCAGCCCGCAGGCACCGGCTTCAGCACCACCGACCCGGACGCCACCTTGGCGTAGTCCCCAACCACGATATTACCCAGCACCTTGGCCCCCGCCCCCAGCAGGACGCCGCGCCCGATCTTCGGATGGCGGTCGCCGCGCTCGGCTCCGGTCCCGCCCAGGGTCACGGCATGCAGCATCGACACCTCGTCGCCGACCACCGCCGTCTCGCCGATGACGATGCCGGTGCCGTGGTCGATGAAGACGCCCGAACCGATCCGCGCCGCCGGATGGATGTCCACCTGGAACAGCTCCGAAATCCGGCTCTGAAAGTGAAACGCCAGGGTGTCGCGATCCTGGCCCCAAAGCCAGTGGGCCACGCGCCACGCCTGCAAGGCCTGGAAGCCCTTGAAATACATGAAGGGCTGCAACAGCGAGCGGATCGCCGGATCGCGGTCCTGCACCGCCTTCAGATCAGCCTCCGCCGCCGCCAGGATGCCGGGGTCCGCCGCAAAGGCTGACAGCGCCACCTCGCGCAGCGACATGGCCCCCAGTTCCGCGTCGCCCAGCTTGCGCGCGATCTGGAAGCTGAGCGCGCCCGCCAGATCGTCGTGCGCCAGCACCACCGCATTCATCTGCGAGGCCAACCGAGGCTCCTCGCGCGCGGCGTCTTCGGCTGCGGCGCGCAACTGCGCCCACAGGTCCGGCTCTTGCGGCACGATTTCCAGCTTGGCCATCGGGCCTCCCGTTTCCTTCATGCGATCCTACGCCCCCAGCATGGCCTGCGCCAGCGCGGCGGGCAGTTCGCCTTCGCGCGCCATATGGTAGGCCTTGTAGGCCGTCGCCACCGTCAGGCTGTCGCGCACCGCCCCGCGCTCGATCTCGGCCAGCAGGTCGCGGAACGGCACGCGCGCCACGACGATCACCTCGGTCGGATCGGGATCGACCGGAACCGCGCTCAGCCCCCAGGCCACCCAGGTCATGGCGCGCTCGTCGGTGATCGAGTTCGACAGGTCCATGTCCAGCGCCGCGCGCCAGTGTTCCGCCGCCAACCCCGCCTCCTCGGCCAGTTCGCGGCGCACGGCGTCGAACGGGTCCTCGTCCATCGGCGCCCCGCCCTCGGGCATTTCCCAGGAGTAGCGCATCAGGGTGAAGCGATGTTGGCCCACCAGCGTCACCATCCCGTCCTCATGCAGCGGCAGCACCCCCGTCCCCACGTTCTTGGGCCGCATCGCCACATAGTCGGCAGCCATGCCCGTCGGGGCGATCGCCGGATGCCGCGTCACCGTCATCCACGGCGTGTCGATCAGGACGCTGTCGCCATGGCTCTGCCATTTCGGCGGTTCCGGCAGGGCTTCGGCCCAGCGAGGCTTGATGTCGGGAATATCGTGCATCCCTCCGCTATGGCGCCGGGCGCTGCGAAATCCTAGCTAGGCGGCATGACCGATCTCAACGCCGCCCTGCCCCTGCCCGTCCGCTCCGACGCCATGCTGACCCGTCTGGCCAACCGCCGCTCGGCCTCGGCCCAGTTGCTGGCCGCCCCCGGCCCGTCCGAGGCCGAGATCGAGCAGATCCTCCACCTCGGCGCCCGCACCCCCGACCACGGCAAGCTCTTCCCCTGGCGCTTCGTGGTGCTGGGCCCGCAGAGCCGCACCGAACTGTCCGAAGCCCTCGCTGTCCTCGCCGAAAGCCAGAACCGCATCGACAAGGACCTGGCCGTCCTGGCCAAGCTGGCCAATCCGCCCCTGACCATTCTGGTGATCTCGACCCCCGTTCAGGGCCACAAGGTCCCGGTCTGGGAGCAGCAGCTGTCCGCCGGCGCCGTCTGCATGAACCTCGAACACGCCGCCGACGCCCTCGGCTATTCCGCCAGCTGGATCACCGACTGGTACGCCTACGACCCCGCCGCCGTCGCCCTGTTCGGCGTCCAGGACGGCGAGACCATCGCCGGCTTCATCCACCTCGGAACCCTGACCGAAGCCCCCCTGGAACGCCCCCGCCCCAACATGGCCCACAAGGTCGAGCGCAGGCCCTGACCTTCAATCCTCCCCTGCTTGCGGGGGAGGGGGACCATGCGCAGCATGGTGGAGGGGGCGAGAGCAAGCGGCACGATCGAACCTCTCGGCGCCGCACTAGTGGCTTGAGGTCGAGCGCGCATCCGCCCCCTCCACCACCTTCGGCGGTCCCCCTCCCCCGTTGCACGGGGGAGGATCAGAAGCGCCCTAGCGCCCCTCCTCCTCCGGCCGGTGCACCAGCGACACCAGCACCACCGAAATAATCATCAGCAGGAACCACGCCCCCAGCTTGTTCAGGCTGACCATCTCCCACCCGTCCGCCTGCCCCGGATAGACCCAGGCCCGCGCGAACGTCCCCAGGTTCTCGGCGAACCAGATGAACAGCGCCACCAGCCCATAGCCCAGCAGCAGCGGCATCGACCGCCGCCGCCGATCTGCGGTAAAGTAGAACCAGCCCCGCCCGAACAGCAGCACCGTCGCCGCAAACAGCGCGATCCGCACGTCCGGCAGCCAGTGATGGGCGAAGAAGTTGACATAGATGGCCGCCGCCAGAACCCAGGTCGTCCACAGCGGCGGATAGCCCCGCACCCGGATATGGAAGATGCGCTGCACCCGCGCGATATAGCTGCCCACCGCCGCATACATGAAGCCCGAGAACAGCGGCACCGCCCCGATCCGCAACAGCGAGTCCTCGGGGTAGATCCACGACCCGTGCCAGGTCTTGAACAGCTCCATGATCGTCCCGGCGATGTGGAACAGGAAGATGACCCGCGCCTCCTCCCAGCTCTCCAGCCTGAAGGCCAGCATCAGCCCCTGAATGACCAGCGCCCCGATCACCAGAACATCATAGCGCGCCACCGGCGCCCCGCCGCCCATCCCTGTTTCTGGCCACAACACCGGCCACAACAGATGCGTCCCCACCAGCAGCCCCAGCAAGGCCCCGCCGAACAGACAGGCCCACCCCTGCTTCAGCCCGAACCACAGAAACTCATAGGCATACCCCCGCCACCGCCCCCGATCCGCCCACGCCTCCGCGCGAGCCATCAGACGACGGCCCCAGGCTTCGAGCGGGAGACGGGGGGATGAGGTCATGGGAGGAGACTGAGGATCAATATCGACGCTGGAAAGAATTTTGGAGAGATTTGAGCGTCAAGAATGCAGCCCTGCATTTGCTCCGGAAAGCAGTCATTGTTCCGCTCGTGCCTCAAATGGAGACTCAGCGGAGACTGAACCACTACGAATTTTACCATGCAGTCATTTGAAAAATTACGCGGGCTGGATCTGCGGCCGCACCAAAGGTCTATGGACGTATGAGCCAAGCAACATCAGGTTCTCCCAAAAACGAAAAGAAGCGCCATCACTTCATTCCGATCACTTATCTTGAAGGCTTCACCGACGATCGGGGAAGGATCCAAGTTTATTTTGCCGACAAAGGGGGAGAGCCCCAACCCATCGTCCCCACAGAGATCGCATTCAGAAAATACTATTACTCCCAACCGACACCTGACGGCGGCAAAAACAACAATCTTCTGGAGGACCTATTTTGCAGCGAGGTCGAACAATTTTGGCCCGCAGCGCGCGAAGCGGCTCGTACTAATTCCATCACCCCTGAATCATGGTCACATCTCCACGTCATGGTCGCGTCCCTACGCGCTCGCGTACCGGCTACACGCGAGCTTATTGAGAGCGCGTTGGCAGCTCAAGTTAGGGGTATAGCGGCGAAGATGGATCGTGAAGGTCGCCTTCCACCCATGCCAGATGGGCTGGATGACATTTGGTCAAAGATTGATGTCAGCATAGACCCCCATCAGTCCATCCATGCAATGCCAAGCATCTTGCAGAGCACGAACGCGGTGGTCATGAATCTAGGTTTCGAGATTCTCCACAATCGAACCTCAACCCCTTTCATCACTAGCGACAATCCAGTCTGCTTCTACGATCCCAGACTGCCAGATTCGCAAAGACTGCCCTACAACCTTGATCGGAAGCCAGAGCGCGCGGAACTGCAATTCCCGATAGACTCTTGGACAATGCTCCGCGGAAAGACCACGCTGAAGGGCCATCAAGGTTCGCGCGGTCCGTTCTCTCGCACGATCACGGATGAGAGCGTTGTACGCCGGATAAACCGCTGCACAGCACGCTACGCCTACCGGATGTCATTTGCGTGCGACCGCACCTCCGAAACCTTAATTACCCGATTTGCTGACCGCTCACCCGTTCTTCGCTCAAACTGGCTCGAGATCGAAGGCGGCGATCTATTCTGGATGCAGACTCAGTTCGGACCTCGACCAACATTGCCGAAATGGAAGGGTAGCAAGCCTCTTGAGAGCGCATAAAGCGCCGGCTTCCTCTCCCTGCCCCTCACCCCCGCCCGCGATAGGTCGCCACCCCCTGATCGGGCAGCCAGACGCCTTCAATCGGTGCGCCGGTTTGCCAGAAGACGTCGATGGGGATGCCGCCGCGCGGGTACCAGTAGCCGCCGATGCGCAGCCATTTCGGTTGCAGCAGGTCGGCCAGGCGCTTGCCGATGGCCACGGTGCAGTCCTCGTGGAAGGCGCCGTGGTTGCGGAAGCTGGTCAGGTACAGCTTCAACGACTTCGACTCGACCAGCCAGTCGCCGGGCACATAGTCGATGACGATGTGGGCGAAGTCGGGCTGGCCCGTCACCGGGCACAGGCTGGTGAACTCGGGCGCGGTGAAGCGCGCCACATAAAGCGTGTCGGCGTGCGGATTGGGCACGCGTTCCAGCACCGCCTCTTCGGGATTGGTCGGGGCGGCGGTCTGGGCGCCGAGCTGGGACAGGCTGTCGGTATAGTGCGTCATGCCCGCCATTTAGGCGCTTGCACCGCCAAAGAAAATCCTGACCCGGCGACGGTGTTTCCACAATCGACCTGGCGCCCCTTCCAGCCATGGTAGAATGCCGGTCTCGAACGGATGGGCTGAGGGGGATTTCAGACGATTCAGACGAATTGGACTCTGTTTTTTGGCGCGGCGAACCTCACCCTTCTCCCCTCGGGGGAGAAGGTGGGCGCCGGAGGCGCTCGGATGAGGGGGCCCGTTCAGCGCGCAAAACGGATGGACGTAAATGCGCCAGGCGCACCCCTCATCCGTCTCGCTCCGCGAGCCACCTTCTCCCCCAGGGGGAGAAGGAAGCCGAACGCATTGCCTTCCCCCGCGACACCCGGTTAGCGTCCCTTAAAACAACCCGCAGAAACCATCCCAGGAAACGACCCGTGGCCATTCCCGCTTCCCTGCAGTCCGGTCTCAAGCTGCCGGTCATCGCCTCGCCCATGTTCCTGGTGTCTGGCCCGGATCTGGTGGTCGAGGCCTGCAATGCGGGCGTGATCGGCACCTTCCCCTCGCTGAACCAGCGCACGACCGAGGGCTATCGGGACTGGGTGCAAGAGATCAAGTCGCGGCTGAAGCCGGACGCCGCCGCCTTTGGCGTCAACCACATCGTCCACCCGACCAATCCGCGCCTGATGGCCGACATGATGGTCTCGGTCGAAGAAAAGGTGCCGCTAATCATCACCTCCCTGGGCGCGGTGCGGGACGTGGTGGACGCGGTCCACGGCTACGGCGGCGTTGTCTTCCATGACATCGCCAATGTCCGCCACGCGAAGAAGGCCGCTCAGGCCGGCGTCGACGGCCTGATCCTGGTCGCCAACGGCGCGGGCGGTCACGCGGGCGTGGTCAATCCCTTCGCCCTGATCAACGAGGTGCGCAGCTTCTATGACGGGACCATCATCCTGGCGGGCTGCCTGTCCACGGGTCAGGACGTGGCCGCGGCCCTGATGATGGGCGCCGACTTCGCCTATATGGGCACCCGCTTCATCGCCACGGCCGAAAGCGAAGCCCAGCCCCATTACAAGGACCTGATCGTCGCCTCCGGCTCGGCCGACATCACCTATACGCCCGCCGTCTCGGGCATCCCCGCCAACTTCCTGACCCCCTCCCTGGTTGAGAACAAGATCGACCCCGCCGCCCTGCCCGAACACAAGCTGGACATGGGCGAGGAAGCCAAGGCGTGGAAGACCATCTGGTCCGCCGGCCAAGGCTCGGGTTCGATCCACGACAGCCCTACTACGGCTCAGCTTGTGGCGCGGTTGACGGATGAATTTTCGCAAGCCTGTGACAAATTCGACAAGAAGCGCCTCTAGGAGCGGCCTCGTCGCTTTCACGAGGCCCTCCATGCTCCGCACCCTGACGAACGCCGCCCTGCTCGCCGCCGCCCCGCTGGTTCTGCTGGCCTCCGGGGCTCATGCCCAGGATGCGGGCAAGTGGTCCTTCTCCGCCGGCGCCGCGACCGACAACCGCTCCAAGGACGCGTCCAAGTCCGACGGCGATCCCTTCGTCTATGGCGAGGCGGAATGGGAAAGCGCCAGCGGCCTCTTCTACGGAAAGGGCGGGCTGGAAACCATCGACAGCGGCGGCTCCAATCTCGAAAACGAGCTGGCCCTGGGCGTCCGCCCCGAGTTCGCCGGCTTCGACTTCGACCTGAGCGTCGCCCACAAATACCGCTTTGACGCCGACCCCGGCTATGATGACGACGCCTGGGAGTTCACCGCCGACATGAAGCGCTCGATCGGTCCGGCCAGCGCCCGCCTGCGGCTGCAGCACTCGCCTGACGGCACCGGCTCGACCAAGGCCTGGACCTGGACGGCGCTGCGCGGCGGCTGGGACTTCACGGACAAGCTGAACGTCTCCGCCGAGGTCGGCTATCGCGATCAGGACAACAGCGTCGACTACACCGGCTGGAACGTCGGCGGCTCCTATGCCCTGACGCCCAAGGTCGAGTTGGACCTGCGCTGGTACGACACCGACGCCGACGTTCCGGGCGAGCAATACAAGAGCGCCCTGGTGGCCGGGGTCAATTTCGCCTTCTGACTTTCTGGCGATCATCGGTGGCTAATCGGCGGAAAGTCCCTAGGTTATAGGCATGACTTTCCGTCCGACGACCTTAGAACGCGCTTATCAACTGGCTGAGAGCGGCGCCTGCCGCACCGTCAGCGATGTCAAACAGGCCCTGCAGAGCGAGGGCTACGACCGTATTCAGGACAGCCTGTACGGCGGCACCATCACCGCCGCCCTGCGCAAGCGTTGCCAGGAGCACTATGTCGGCGGTTCCAGCGAAGCGACGGCCGCCGTCGAGGAAGAAGAAGACGCCTAGGTCGAAGGGGTCTTGCCTTGGACGCCAAGGCCGTCCATATTCTGTCTGTCGATCTCTCTGCGTAACGCTGCTGCCCTTTGCTCTGCGCACCGAGGACTAAGCCGATCCATTCAGACCCGACAGGCCGAAGGGATGTTCCTTTTGGCCAACGACTAGCGGAGGTCCTGAAAATGGCTACCGGCACTGTTAAATGGTTTAACTCCACCAAGGGCTACGGCTTCATCCAACCCGATGACGGCGGCAAAGACGTGTTCGTGCACATCTCGGCTGTCGAAGCTGCCGGCCTGCGTGGCCTCGACGAGAACCAAAAGGTCTCGTACGAAATCGAGCGCGACCGTCGCTCGGGCAAGGAATCGGCTGGTCAACTGAAGACCGAAGGCTGATTTCTCGCACCGTTCATTCGGTGCGGATTTCGAACGGCGGCGATGGCTTCGGCTATCGCCGCCGTTTTCGTTTGCGGCGTCCGATTTCAACCAAATGAGGCCCTGCCCTTGCTAATGGGGGCCAAAGCGCCCACCTTCCCTGTGTCGATCTCTCTGCGAAACGCTGCTGCCCTTTGCATCGCGCACCGAGGTCCAAAGCCGATCCCATTCAGACCCGACAGGCCACCAGGATATCCTTCCTGCGGCCACTCAAACGGGGAGTCCTGAAAATGGCTACCGGCACTGTCAAATGGTACAACTCCACCAAGGGCTATGGTTTCATCCAGCCCGATGATGGCGGCAAGGACGTCTTCGTCCACGCCACGGCCGTCGAGGCCTCTTCGCTCGGTTCGCTGAACGAAAACCAGAAAGTCTCCTACGAAATCGAACGCGACAGCCGCAGCGGCAAAGAATCCGCTGGCCGTCTTCAGGCGGCTGACTAGGCCGACGCCACGCATGTCGCTCCGGCGTTGACGCCCCGAACCACGGCCGCCCAGCGCGACCAGCACGCCATCGCCTTCGAAGGCGAAGTGGTGAAGCTGCTCCCCTTGGGTCGCCGTCGGGTGCGTTTGAACAACGGGCATATGGTGACGGTGCTGGCGTCTTTCGGGCGACCGAACGACGTCAGCCTGATCGGCGACCGCGTGGTCGTCGAGATCGCCTTCAATCAGTTGAAGGGCTGGCGCCTCGTGCGCCAGCCCTGATGCGCTCTCAGGAGACGCCGATGACCACGCTTGCTGAAAAAATCCCCACCCTGAGCGAAGTCGACCTGAAGGCTCTGCGCGCCAACGCGGCGCGTCTGGTCGAGCACGGGTCGGGCGTTCAGGTGACGACGGCGGCGGACATCCTGCCGATGATCGACGCCCGTCTGGCCGAAATCGCGGCGGCGCCCAAGCCCGCCGCACCGCCCCGGAAACGCGCCGCGCCCAAGAAGAAACTGGCGCCCGTCACGGGCCATCAGACCGCCCTGCCCGACAAGACGGTCTGATTTCAGGTCAACACGAAGGGTTTCAGCTCAGGGCCTGATCCAGATCAGCGATCAGGTCTTCGACATCTTCGACACCGACCGACAGCCGGATCAGGTTGTCGGTGACGCCGCCGGCCTCGCGCACATCCTTGGGCACGCTGGCGTGGGTCATGATCGCCGGGTGGTTCACCAGGCTTTCGACCCCGCCCAATGACTCCGCTAGGGTGAAGACGCGCACCCGCTCCAGCACCCGCTTGGTCCGCTCCAGATCGCCGTCGATCAGCACCGTGACCATGCCCCCGAAGCGGCCGTTCATCTGGCGCGCCGCCAGCTCGTGCTGCGGGTGGCTGATCAGGCCCGGATAGATGACCTTGGCCACGCCGCCATTCTTTTGATCGGCCCGGTCTTCCAGCCAGCGCGCCACGGCCATGGCGTTCTCGTTGTGCGCCTTCATGCGCAGACCCAGGGTCTTAAGACCCCGGTTGGCCAGGAAGGCGTCGAACGGCCCCATGACGCCGCCGATGGAGTTCTGCAGGAACTTCAGCTGGGCCGCCATCTCGGCGTCCTTGGCCACCAGAACGCCCGCGACGATGTCGGAGTGACCGTTCAGATATTTGGTCGCCGAGTGCATGACCACATCCGCGCCCAGGGCCAGCGGCTGCTGGCTCCACGGCGTGGCGAAGGTGTTGTCGACCACCAGGATCAGCTTGTGGGCCTTGGCGATCTTCGACAGGGCCTCGATATCGGCCAGCTTCATCAGCGGATTGGTGGGGGTCTCGACCCACAGCATCCGCGTCTTGTCAGTGATGGACGCCTCGACCGCCGCCAGATCGGTCAGGTCGATGTAGCTGAAGTCCAGCCCCATGGACCGGCGCCGCACCCGCTCGAACAGCCGCCACGAGCCGCCATAGAGGTCGTCGCCGGTGACGATGTGCGAACCGGCGTCCAGCAGCTCCAGCGCCGTCGAGGTCGCCGCCATGCCCGAACCGAAGCCGAAGGCCTGAACCCCGCCCTCCAGATCGGCGATGCAGGCCTCAAAGGCCTCGCGCGTCGGGTTCTTGCCGCGCGCATACTCATACCCCTTGTTCACGCCCGGGCTTTCCTGGGCGTAGGTCGAGGTGGCGTAGATCGGCGTCATCACCGCGCCCGTGGTCGGGTCGGGCTTCTGGCCGGCATGGATGGCGCGGGTCGAGAAACCCTGGCTGTTCTTCAGGTCTGCCATGGTCTTACCGGTTCAGGCTGAGGTGGTTGATCAGGTCGGTGCGCGCGATCAGGCCGACGAAGGTCTCGCCGTCCAGAACGATGGCCACGCGGTCGCGGTCGAAGATCGGGATCAGGGCGTCCAGGCCTTCCTTGACCTGAAGCGTGTCCAGATCGCGCGTCATGGCCGAGGAGACCGGCTTGGCGAAGCGTTCCTTACGGGTGATCTCGTCGGTGTTCATGATGTGGACGATGTCGCTCTCGTCCAGAATGCCGACCAGACGACCATCCTGAATGACCGGCAGTTGCGACACGCCGTCGCCCTTCATCCGCTTGAAGGCGGTGTCCAGGGTGTCGTCGGGGCCGATCACCACCACGTCGCCATTGGCGTATTTGCGGGTGATCAGGTCCGACAGGTCGCCGTGCATCTCGCGCTGGGTCAGACCCTGCTCGGCCAGCCAGGCGTCGTTATAGACCTTGGACAGATACTTGGCGCCGGTGTCGCAGACGAAGGTCACGACCCGCTTCGGTTCCGTCTGCTCGCGGCACCAGCGCAGGGCCGTGGCGATCAGGGTGCCCGACGACGACCCGGCCAGAATGCCTTCCTTCAGCAGCAGTTCGCGCACCGTGGCGATCGCCTCGGAGTCAGGGATGGAATAGGCCATGTCGATCAGGTCGGGATCAGCTGTGTCCGGCATGAAGTTCTGACCGATACCCTCGACCGAATAGCTGCCGTCCGGTCCAGCCACGCCCTCGTTGATCAGGCCGGCCAGCGCCGAACCGACCGGGTCGGCCAGGATGATCTTGGCGTTCGAGCCCTGCGACTTGAAGTATTGCGCGTTGCCCGTGATCGTCCCGCCCGAGCCGATGCCGGCGACGAAGGCGTCGATCTGGCTCTCCATCTGCTCGTAGATTTCAGGGCCGGTCGTCTTGAAGTGGGCCTCGGAGTTGGCGTCGTTGGCGAACTGGTTGACGAAGTAGCCGCCGGGGATCTGCTGGGCCAGGCGCTCGGCCATGTCGGTGTAGTATTCCGGGTGGCCGTGCGGCACGTCCGAACGGGTCAGGCGCACGTCGGCGCCCATGGCGCGCAGGTGCTGGATCTTCTCCTTGGACATCTTGTCGGGGATGACCAGCAGGACCTTGTAGCCCTTCTGCTTGCCGACCAGGGTCAGGGCCAGGCCCGTATTGCCCGCCGTGGCTTCCACGATGGTGCCGCCCGGCTTCAGCCAGCCGGCGTTTTCAGCCGCCTCGATCATCGACAGGGCGATGCGGTCCTTGATCGAGCCGCCGGGGTTCTGGCTCTCCAGCTTCAGGAACAGGCGACAGGGGCCGGTGTCGATCCGCGTCACCTCGACCATCGGCGTCTTGCCGATCAGGTCCAGCAGCGAGCCCACGGGACGGGACAGGACGGGGGCGTCGGACATCGACATACGGAAGGCTCCGGAAAAGGCGTGTTTAGCGGCGGAAGCTGGGCGTCGAGGCCCTCGCGGTCAACTCACGCAAGTTTTCACCTATTTGGCTCGAAGCGCATTACATAGGACGCAATGACCAAGACGCCCAAACGCCCCGCCGCGGGTCTGCCCGACCGAGACACCCTGATCGCCTTCCTGCGCGAAGCCGGCGAGGCCGAAAAGGCCGACATCGCCCGCGTCTTCGGATTGAAGGGCATCGAACGCCGCCAACTGCGCGAAATGCTGAAGACGCTGGAGGCCGAGGGCGTCCTGGGCAAGCGCGGCCGCAAAGGCTTTGCCGAGGCCGGCGCCCTGCCCGCCGTGGGCGTGGCCGATGTCGTGGATCGCGACGCGGACGGCGAGCTCTACGTCGAACTGGTCAAGGGCGGCGAGGACGCGCCGCGCGCCCTGCTGCTGCCGGACCGCGAGGGCAAGACGCCCGCGCCCGGCATGGGCGATCGCCTGCTGGTCAAGTTCACCCAAGGCGCCGAGGGCTGGGAGGCCCGATTGGTCAAGCGGCTGGACGCCGGGACCAACCGCGTCCTGGGCGTGATCCGCAAATCGGCGCGCGAGACCCGTGTCGAGCCGGTCGACAAGCGCTCCAAGGACGTGCTGCTGATCCCCAGCGCCCTGGCGGGCGACCTGCGCGACGGCGACCTGGTCCTGGCCTCGATCGAAAAGAGCGATCATCGCCACGGGCCCAGGCGCGGCAAGGTCCTTGAGACCATCGGCCGCGAGGATGATCCCCGCGCCGCCTCCATCATCGCCATCCACGCCCACGGCCTGCCCACCGGCTTCTCGGAACAGGTGGAGCGTGAGGCCGAGGATCAGGCCCTGCCGACGCTCAAAGGGCGCGAGGACCTGCGCGAGGTTCCCTTCATCACCATCGACCCGGCTGACGCGCGCGACCACGACGACGCCGTCTATGCCGAGCGCGACACGGACCCGAAAAACCCCGACGGCTGGATCGTCTGGGTCGCCATCGCCGACGTGGCCGCCTATGTCCGCCCCAACTCGGCGCTGGACCGCGAGGCGCGCGACAAGGGCAACTCGACCTACTTCCCCGACCGCGTCGAACCCATGCTGCCGGAGGTCCTGTCCAACGGCCTGTGCAGCCTGAAACAGGGCGAGAACCGCGCCTGCATGGCCGTGCGCATGATCTTCGACAGGGACGGCAAGAAGACCGGGCACAAGTTCATGCGCGGCCTGATGCGGTCGCAGGCCAAGCTCAGCTACGAACAGGCGCAGGCCGCCATCGACGGCCAGCGGGACGACACGACGGGTCCGATCATGGACGCCATCCTCTATCCGTTGTGGAACGCCTATTCGACCATGCTGAAGGGCCGCGAACGCCGCAGCCCCCTGGCTATCGAAAGCCCCGAGCGCCGCATCATCATGGCCCCCGACGGCGGCATCGCGGCCATCGAACCGCGCAAGTCGCTGGAGGCCCACCGCCTGATCGAAGAGATGATGATCCAGGCCAACGTCTGCGCCGCCGAGACGCTGGAGAAGACGCGCACGCCGCTGATCTATCGCGTCCACGAAGCGCCCAGCCAGGAGAAGATCTTCAACCTGGCCGACTTCCTGCACACCATCGCCAAGCCGTGGAACAAGGGCGAGGCGCCGACCACCAAGCGGTTCAACAAGCTGCTGGACGAGATGCGCGATACGCCCCACGCCGAGGTGGTCAACGAGGTGGTCCTGCGCACCCAGATGCAGGCGGTCTATAGCCCGGACAACGTCGGCCACTTCGGTCTGCACCTGGACCGCTACGCCCACTTCACCTCGCCGATCCGGCGCTATTCCGACCTGATCGTCCACCGAGGGCTGATCCGCGGCCTGAACCTGGGCTCGGACGGCCTGACGGACCGCGAGATCGCCGAGCTGACCGCCATCGCCGAACAGGTGACGTCGACCGAGCGCCGCTCGATGGCCGCCGAACGCGACGCGATGGACCGCTACATCGCCGCCTTCCTGGAAGACCACGTCGGCGCGACCTTCAGCGGGCGCATTACCGGCGTCACCCGCTTCGGCCTGTTCGTGCGTCTGGACGAGACGGGCGCCGACGGTCTGGTGCCGGTCTCGACGCTCGGCAGCGAGTACTTCACCCACGACGACCGCGCCCACGCCCTGGTCGGCGAGCGCACCGGCAAGCGCTTCACCCTGGGCCGTCGCGTCGAGGTCAAGCTGATGGAGGCCACGCCGGTCACCGGCGGTCTGGTGCTGGAAATGGTGTCCGAGCCGGACCCCCGCGATCCCAACGCCCCGGCCCCGCGCTATGGCATCCGTGGACGCGGCGGCGATGGCCCGCCCAAGCGTGGGAAAGGCCGCCCCGGCGGTCCCAAGCCCCGCAACGGCGCCAAGCCCTCCGGCGGCCTAAAGGGGGTTCGCAAGGGCAAGCGGAAGTGACCAGACAATCCTGCGCCCTTCTCCCCTCGGGGGAGAAGGTGGGCGCCGCAGGCGCTCGGATGAGGGGGCCGTTTCGGCCTGCTGAACAGTTGAGGTCACGCGCGCAGCCGCTCTCCTCCTCATCCGTCATGCTCCGCACGACACCTTCTCCCCCAGAGGGGAGAAGGAAGGGACTTCACGCATGAAACCCCAACCCTTCGACGCGGCTCAGGACCTGGCCGACGCCCCGCGCACGGGCGGCGGTCAGAAGCCCAAGGACGCCGCCACCCTGATCCTGACGCGCGGCGGCGACCGCCCTGAGGTGCTGATGGGTCGGCGCGCGCCCGGCCACGTCTTCATGGCCTCGAAATGGGTCTTCCCCGGCGGCCGCCTCGACCGTTCCGACTTCACCGCCGCCGCGACAGGCGAGCTGTCGTCCGACGTCGCCCGTCGGCTGGAGGCCGAAATGCCCGCCCGCCGCGCCCGCGCCATGGCCCTGACCGCCGTGCGCGAGACGTTTGAGGAAACCGGCCTGATCCTGGGTCGGCCCGCGCCGCCCGCCTCGGTCGCCGGGCCGTGGCGCGAGTATCGTCAGGCAGGCGCCGTGCCCGACCTATCGGTCCTGTCCTACATCGCCCGCGCCATCACCCCGCCGGGCCGCACGCGCCGCTTCGACGCCCGCTTCTTCATGGCCCCGGTCGAGGCCCTGCGTGATCCCGACCGCATCGAAGGCTCAGGCGAACTGGACGAGATCGCCTGGCTGCCGCTGGACGAGGCCCGCGCGCTGGACCTGCCCGCCATCACCCGTTTCGTCCTGGGCGAGATGGCCGAGCGCCTGACGCACCCCGACCGCCCCTTGCCCTTCGTCCGCATGGTGCGGGGCCGTCATGTGGTCGAACACCAGGACTGACGCCCCGCAGCAGCCCCTATTGGGCGACGGGCTTGGTCAAGTCGAACTCGACGCGGAAGTGGCGGTTGGGGCGACGCAGCTCATAGGCGAACATCTGCGCCGGATGGACCTCCATCGCCCAGGTGTTGGTGGTCGAGACCGAGGCGTTGTTAGCGTTGAACAGGTCGATGGATTCCTGATCGACCGGGAATTCCTGGCGCTCGGCCGTACCCGTCCCCGCCGTGTCGCCGCCGTACCAGTGCAGGACGTCGGTCGTGCCGTCGTCGTGGCGGTGATCGTGCTTCAGCCGCAGCCCGGTGGCGGTGCGCGTCACCACCCAGGTGCGCGAGCGGTCTGCGCCGACCCAGAAGGGAATGCGAATCTCTTCGGCTGAGCAATCCCGCACATGCATCAGCAGACGCTGGCTGGCGAAATCCGAATCGGCGGCGTCAGTCGTGACCACCTTGCCCTCGAATCTCTGGCCGCACAGAGCGCTCAGGTTCTTGAAGAAGGCGTCCTGCGGCGTCTCGGCCCGCGCGGCGGCGGGCAGAGAAGACAGGGTCAGGGCGGCGGCCGCGAGGGCGATCGAGGTCATGGCTTTCATTCCGCCAGCCTAGCCGCTAGAAGCCAATCCTCAACGCGACATCGCGGGCGTTGACTTTAGTCTCCGCCTGAGTATGTTCCGCGCCTCTCGTTTCATGCGGCTTTCGCCGTCGCAAAGGTAATTCCGATGGCCAAACCGGCTTCCATCAAGATCCGCCTGAACTCCACCGCTGACACCGGATTCTTCTACGTCACCAAGAAGAACGCCCGTACGATGACCGAAAAGATGGTCGTCAAGAAGTACGACCCCGTCGTCCGCAAGCACGTCGAGTTCAAGGAAGGCAAGATCAAGTAAGGGCCTAACCGCCCGAGCCTTACGGCTCGCTTGACTGCAGAATTCAAAACGCCCGGCTTTTCGGCCGGGCGTTTTTCGTTGTTCGATCAATAGCTAAAACCGCCTAGGCCGCGCGGGCGACGACCTTGTTCCGCCCCGAAGCCTTGGCCTCATAGACGCCCTCGTCCGCCCGCTTCAGCAGGGCCTCAGGCGTATCATCGACGCCCGTGGTCGCCGCCACGCCGACCGAGACGGTGATGTTCAGATGCGCCTTGCCCTCCATCACGCGGAAGGGCGCCGCGCCAACGTCGCGCCTGATCCGTTCGGCGATGCGCTGGGCGTCTTCCAGGGTCGTGCCGGGCATGACGACCACGAATTCCTCCCCGCCGAATCGGCAGGGCAGGTCCACGGCGCGCACATTGGTGGCCAGCCGTACCGAAAATTCGCGCAGCACCTCGTCCCCGGCGTCGTGACCGAAGCCGTCGTTGACGGCCTTGAAGTGATCGATGTCCAGCACCAGCACCGCCACCGGCTCGCCACCGCGATTGGTGCGCGCCACCAGGGCCTGAAGCTGATTGGTCATGTAGCGACGGTTATGCAGCCCGGTCAGGGCGTCGGTGACAGCCATCTCCAAGCTATGATCCAGCTTTTCCCGCAGAAAGTCGCCATAGCGCTTGCGCCGTACCTGGGTCCGCACCCGCGCCGACAGCTCTTCAGGATCGACCGGGCGGGTCAGGATGTCGTTGGCGCCCAGATCCAGCGCCTTCAGCAACCGGGGCCGGTCCTGCGAATCGACCAGGGCCAGAATCGGCAGCCGCCGTGTTGGCTCCTTGGACCGCGCCTGGGCGATCAGCCTCAGCCCGTCAAAACCCTCTGAGGTCACGTTGACGATCATCAGATCGACCGGCCCGCGCGCCGCCTCCAGCGCCGCCGCCGGATCGGCCTCGATCAGGGGCCGATGCTCCACCGCCAGCTCCTGCGCCACCTTGGCGGCTTGCAGGGCGTTGTCGTCCACCACCAGAACGCGCCCGCCAGAGCCCTTCAGCCGCGCCACGCCGGCGGTGTCGACGCCGACGCGTCGCCCGCTTTCCTCGCGCTCGCGCAGTTCGTCCATGACCATCTTCAGTCGGGTCAGGCTCTTGACCCGCGCCATCAGGATGACGTCGTCCAGGGGCTTGGTCAGAAAGTCGTCAGCGCCGGCCTCTAGCCCGCGAATACGGTCATGCCGCCCGTCCAGAGCCGTCACCAGCACCACAGGAATATGCCGCGTTCGGGGCTCGTCCTTCAGGCGGCGACAGGTCTCGAACCCGTCCATGCCGGGCATCATGACGTCCAGCAGGATCAGGTCAGGCTGTTCAGAGATGGCCAGGCTGATCGCCGTCAGCCCATCGCCGCAGGTCAGCGGGTCATAATACTCGATGGTCAGCTTGGCTTCGAGCAGTCGGACGTTGGTCTCGACATCGTCCACCACCAGGATGCGCGCGCTCATGCCGCCCTACCCCAGATGCTTGCGGATCGTCTCGAGGAAGGACACCACCGAGATCGGTTTGGAGATATAGGCCTCGCAGCCCCCCTGCCGTATCCGTTCTTCATCGCCCTTCATGGCGAAGGCGGTGACGGCGATGACGGGGATATGGCTCAGCTCTTCATCGTCCTTGAGCCATTTGGTCACTTCCAGCCCGGAAATCTCCGGCAACTGGATGTCCATCAGGATCAGGTCAGGGCGATGCTGACGCGCAATGGCCAGCGCCTGCAGCCCTTCGCGGGTCTGCAGGGTCTCGTAACCCTGGGAATCGAGCAAATCATGAAAAAGCTTCATGTTCAGCTCGTTATCCTCGACGATGAGGACTTTCTTGGACATCCGCCACCCGGCTGTTTCGCCAACAATTCGCGCGGTTGCGCAGGGCTTTTCGCCTTCTTCGGATGCACTGTGAAGCGCGCAGTCTTAAGTTGAGATGAAGCTGAAGAACCGGAGTTCATTTTGAGCCTGAAGGCCGTCTGCCGCGACTGCCTGTGGACCGGCGACCGCAAGGTCGACCGGTGTCCTTCGTGCGCCTCGCGCCGGGTCATCAGCCACGACGAACTGGGTGAGCTGACCATCGCCCATCTGGACTGCGACGCCTTCTACGCCTCGGTCGAGAAGCGCGACCGGCCTGAACTGCGCGACAAGCCGGTCATCATCGGCGGCGGCAAGCGTGGCGTCGTCTCGACCGCCTGCTACGTCGCCCGCCTCCACGGCGTCGGCTCGGCCATGCCCATGTACAAGGCGCTGAAGGCCTGTCCCGACGCGGTCGTCATCAAGCCTGACTTCAAGAAATACGTGACCGAGAGCGAGCGCATCTTCGGCGCCGTGGCGCGGCTGACGCCCCTGGTCCAGACCCTGTCGCTGGACGAAGCCTGGATCGACCTGTCGGGCACCGAACGCCTCAACGGCGGGCCGCCCGCCTTCCAACTGATCCGCCTGCAAAAATGGATCGAGGACGAGATCGGCCTGAGCGTCTCCATCGGCCTGGCCCCCAACCGCTTCCTGGCCAAGATCGCGTCGGAGTTGGACAAACCGCGCGGCTTCTCGGTCATCGGCGCGGCCGAGGCCAAGGGCCTGCTGGCCGCGCGCTCGGTCAACATCCTGCCCGGCGTCGGGCCGGTGTTCGGGCGCACCCTGCGCTCGGACGGCTTCGCCACGGTCGGCGATCTGGCCGCCGCCGACGTCAAGGACCTGATCCGCCGCTACGGCGAGACGGGCCTGCGCCTTTACGACCTCAGTCACGCCCGCGACGCCCGCCCTGTGCGGCCTGACCACGACCGGCGCGGCATGAGCGCCGAGACCACCTTCAACGACGACCTGACCAAGGCCGAGGATCTGGAGGCCGAGTTGTGGTCCCTGTGTGAGAAGCTGGCCTCAAAAGCCCGTCGCGACGGCGTGGCCAGCCGGGTGGTGGTGCTGAAGCTGCGCAAGGCCGACTTCAAAATCGTCACCCGCCGCATCACCCTGGCCGAGCCGGTGCAGACGGCGCGGGTGCTGTTCTCGGCGGGGCGCGACCTGCTGAAGCCCGAACTAGGCGAGGCCTATCGCCTGATCGGCATCGGCCTGGCCGAAATCGCCGAGGCGGGCGCCGCCCCCGCCGGCCTGTTCGCGACGCCTGAGACCCGCGCCCTGAAGACCGAAACCGCCATCGACGCCCTGCGCGCCAAATTCGGGGCCGCCGCCGTGGTCGCGGGCCGGGCGCTGAAGAAGCCCGGATGACGCGGACCGCCCGGCGCGCTACACCCCGCCCGAACCCCTCAACGGAGTCTCCGACATGAGCATCCACGCCCGCATCGCCGAACTCGGCATCACCCTGCCTGAGCCCGCCAAGCCGGTCGCCAGCTACGTCTCCTATGTCCAGTCGGGCAACCAGGTCCTGATCTCGGGCCAGCTGTCGAACGACGCCAACGGCGGCATCAAGGGCACCGTCGGCGTCGACGTGACCCCGGAACAGGCCGCCGAGGCCGCCCGCCTGTGCGGCATCAACCTGCTGGCCCAGATCAACGCCGCCGTCGACGGCGACCTGGACCGCGTCGTCCGCATCGTCAAGCTGGGCGGCTTCGTCCAGGCCGGCCCGGACTTCATCGCCATCCCGGCCGTCATCAACGGCTGCTCGGACCTGATGGTCCAGGTCTTCGGCGACGCGGGCAAGCACGCCCGTTCGGCCGTCGGCGTCTACAAGCTGCCGCTCGGCTTCGCCGTGGAAATCGACGCCATCATCGAGGTGAAGTGAGCTTCACGCTTCAGGTCAACGACGGGATCGCCTCGATAGGTCGGGAGGCGTGGGACGCCTGCGCGGCCCCGACCGGCGA
This sequence comes from Candidatus Brevundimonas phytovorans, assembly GCA_029203145.1. NCBI lineage: Bacteria > Pseudomonadati > Pseudomonadota > Alphaproteobacteria > Caulobacterales > Caulobacteraceae > Brevundimonas > Candidatus Brevundimonas phytovorans. Next base: position 925,084 of record CP119309.1, on the reverse strand, counting down.
TCCCTTCGTCTCCTACGACTTCCTGCACGCCTGCGAGGCGTCCGGCAGCGCCGTCCCGTCCCAGGGCTGGGCGGCGCGCCACCTGTCCCTGCACGACGAAGACGGGGCCGTGATCGGCGTCATGCCCCTCTATCTAAAGGGGCACAGTCAGGGCGAATACGTCTTTGACCACAGCTGGGCTGACGCCTGGCAGCGCGCCGGCGGGCGCTACTACCCCAAGCTTCTGGGCGCCGTGCCCTTTACGCCTGCGACCGGACCGCGCTTTCTGAACGCGCCTGACACCGACGCCGCGACCGTGCGCGAGGCCCTGCTGCAAGGCGCGCTGACCCTGGTCGAGCGCCTCGGCGTCTCGTCCCTGCACGTCAACTTCCCGAACGAGCCGGAATGGCGCGCCATGAGCGAGGCGGGCCTGCTGCCCCGCCGCGACATCCAGTTCATCTGGCGCAACGACGGCTATCAGAGCTTCGACGACTTCCTGGCCGCCCTGTCGTCCAATCGGAGGAAGACCATCCGGCGCGAACGGCGCGACGCCCAGGCCGGGCTCGACATTCGCGTCCTGACCGGCGCCGACATCACCGAGGCCCACTGGGACGCCTTCTTCGCCTTCTATATGGACACCGGCGACCGCAAATGGGGCCGCCCCTACCTGACGCGCGACTTCTTCGCCCGCGTCGGCGCGACCATGGCCGACCGGATCGCCCTGGTCATGGCATTCAGGGACGGCACGCCCATCGCCGGCGCCCTGAACTTCATTGGCCGCGATGCCCTCTATGGCCGTCAGTGGGGCGCGCTGGAGGAGGTCCCGTTCCTCCATTTCGAGCTCTGCTATTATCAGGCCATCGACTTCGCCATTGCACGCGGCCTGTCCCGCGTCGAGGCGGGCGCCCAGGGCGAGCACAAGATCGCGCGCGGCTACCTGCCCTCCCCGGTCTATTCCGCCCACTGGATCGCCGACCCAGCGCTGCGTGACCCCGTCGCCCGCTACCTCGACAACGAACGCCCGGCGGTCGAGGCCGAGATGGCGGCGATGACGGCGGACCTCTCGCCCTATCGCGCTCGCTGACAGGTCGTCGCATCGCCAAGTTCAACGGAACTTGCTGCGTCGCAATACGCTTCCTTTGTGAGTCTCCTCCTCACATCCAGGGATCACCATGACCGATCAACGTATCGAAGGCGTCGCGACGGAACTGCAGGGTAAGGCCCAGAATGGCCTCGGCCGCCTGACCGGCGACAGCAAGCTGCAAGTCGAAGGCAAGCTGAACGAGGTCAAGGGCAAGGCGCTCGACGCCTACGGCCGTGTCATCGACGGCCTGGACGGCATGGTCGACAAGGCCCCCGCAGACCTGCGCGACCCGGCCCGCAAGGGTCTAGACTTCGCCCGCCGCAAACCTCTGCTGACCACCGGCATCATCGCCGGCGCGGCCATGCTGTTGGGCGCTCTGGGTCGTCGCCGCTAAAAGCCGTACCCAAGGCGAACAAAAAAGGCCCGGGCGCTATGCCCGGGCCTTTCTCATTGGGCCTGATCAAAATCAGGCCGTTTCCTCTTCCTCCTCCTTCACCGCCGCGCCCTTGGCGGGGGTGATGTCGAAGGCGATCTTGCCGTCCTTCAGCTCGACCTTGACGTGTCCACCGCGGGTCAGGCGACCGAACAGGATGTCGTCGGCCAGCGGCTTCTTGATGTGTTCCTGAATGACGCGGGCCAGAGGCCGTGCGCCATACAGTTCGTCGAAGCCGTTCTTGGCCAGCCAGTCGGTGGCTTCGTCCGTCAGTTCGATGGTGATGTTGCGATCCGCCAGCTGGGCCTCCAGTTGCATCACGAACTTCGTCACCACCGAGCGGATCGTCTCGGCGCCCAGCGGTTTGAAGGCCACGATGGCGTCCAGACGATTGCGGAACTCCGGCGCGAACAGACGCTGGATGGCCTTGTCGTCCTCGCCCTCGACCTTGCCCCGGCCAAAGCCGATGGAGGCGCGGGCATTGTCGGCGGCCCCGGCGTTGGTGGTCATGATCAGGATGACGTTCCTGAAATCGACCTTCTTGCCGATGGCGTCGGTCAGGACGCCGTTGTCCATCACCTGCAGCAGGATGTTGTAGACGTCGGGGTGGGCCTTCTCGATCTCGTCCAGCAGCACCACCGAGTGCGGATGCTGATCAACGGCGTCAGTCAGCAGCCCGCCCTGGTCATGGCCGACATAGCCCGGAGGGGCGCCGATCAGCCGGCTGACCGTGTGACGCTCCATGTATTCCGACATGTCGAAGCGCTGCATCTCAATGCCGAGCGTGGCGGCGAGTTGCTTGGCCACCTCGGTCTTGCCGACGCCCGTCGGGCCGCTAAACAGGAAGGCGCCGATGGGCTTGTTCGGATCTCGCAAACCCGCCCGCGCCAGCTTCATCGCCGAGGAGACCTGATCGATGGCCTGTTCCTGGCCATAGACCGTCCGCTTCAGATCGGATTCCAGCTCGCGCAGGGATTCCGTGTCCGACTTCGAGACCGACTTCGGCGGGATGCGGGCCATCTTGGCGATAACGGCTTCGACCTCCTTCTGACCGATGACCTTCTTGCGCTTGGATTCTGACAGCAGCATCTGCGACGCCCCCGCCTCGTCGATCACGTCGATGGCCTTGTCCGGCAGCTTGCGGTCGGTGATGTAGCGCGCCGACAGGTCGACCGCCGTGCGGATGGCGGCGTCGGTGTAGCGCAGCTTGTGGTGGGTCTCGTAGGTCGTCTTCAGACCCTTGAGGATCTTCACCGTATCCTCGATCGTCGGCTCGTTGACGTCGATCTTCTGGAAACGACGCACCAGGGCGCGGTCCTTCTCGAAGTGCTGGCGATACTCCTTGTAGGTGGTCGAGCCCATGCAGCGCAGGCTGCCCGAGGCCAGGGCCGGCTTCAGCAGGTTGGAGGCGTCCATCGCTCCCCCCGACGTGGCCCCGGCGCCGATCACCGTGTGGATTTCGTCGATGAACAGGACCGCGTTCTCGTGCGTCTCCAGTTCCTTGACGACCTGTTTCAGCCGCTCCTCGAAGTCGCCGCGATAGCGGGTGCCGGCCAGCAGCGCCCCCATGTCGAGCGAGTAGATGGTGGCGTCCTTCAGAACGTCGGGCACCTCGCCGTTGACGATCTTGCGGGCCAGGCCCTCGGCGATGGCCGTCTTGCCGACGCCGGGGTCGCCGACCAGCAGAGGGTTGTTCTTGGTCCGGCGGCACAGGATCTGGATCGAGCGTTCGACCTCGGCATGACGGCCGATCAGGGGGTCGATCTTGCCCTTGCGGGCCTTCTCGTTCAGGTCGATGCAATAGGCTTCCAGCGCCTCTCCACCGGATTTGACGGCGGCGGCGTCCTCCGCCTCTTCGGGCGAGCCCTTGGCGGGACGGGTCTCGGTCGCGCCCGGCTTCTTGGCGATGCCGTGGGCGATGAAGTTGACCGCGTCATAGCGGGTCATGTCCTGCTCTTGCAGGAAGTAGGCGGCGTGGCTTTCGCGCTCCGAGAAGATGGCGACCAGGACATTGGCGCCCGTCACCTCTTCGCGGCCCGACGACTGGACATGGATGACCGCGCGCTGGATCACGCGCTGGAAGCCCGCCGTCGGCTTGGCGTCGTCGCCGTCGGCCGTGGCCAGGGCGGCCAGGTCGTTGTCGACATAGAGGGTCAGCGCGGTTTTCAGCGCAGCGAGATCCACATTGCAGGCCGTCATGACCGCCGACGCATCCGTGTCGTCGATCAGGGCCAGCAGCAGGTGTTCAAGCGTGGCGTACTCGTGCCGACGCTCGTTCGCATAGCTGACCGCGCGGTGCAGGGTCTCTTCGAGAGGACGAGAAAAGGAGGGCATGGGAAGGATCCTCTCAGTCTTTTTCCATCGTGCATTGCAGAGGATGCTGGTGACGGCGCGCCGTCTCGACCACCTGGGCGACCTTGGTCTCGGCCACTTCGTAGGTGAAGACGCCGCACACCCCGACGCCATGCTGGTGCACATGCAGCATGATGCGGGTCGCGTCTTCGCGGCTCTTCTGGAAGAACCGCTCCAGCACATAGATGACGAACTCCATCGGCGTGTAGTCGTCATTCAGGATCAGCACTCGATAGAGCGAGGGCCGCTGAAGCTTCGGCTTTGTTTCGGTGACGACGGCGGCGCCACCGCCTCCGCCTTGTTCACCTGGCCGTCTCGTAGGCATTCGTTGTCCGTCTTCGGGGGGAGTCGATAGCTCAGATAGGCAATGATGGCCTGATTTGTAGGGGCGTCCAGTCACAGCCTTCGTGAGCGGCCCAGCTAAACAAAGATTCACGGGACATCGGCTGCGGGCCGCCGCACCAATGCACCTCGGTTTCGCCGCTGCTGGACGCCTCCATGACCCTGATCGCCGGACTTATCGCCGCACTGATCCAGACAACCGCCCCTGCGGTCGTGATCCCGGATGAGGCGAGGCTGGCCCCCATCATCGCCGAGCGCGACGCGGCCCTGTTCACCACCATGTTCGACCGTTGCGATCCAGACGCCTTGGCCGATCTGGTGACGGACGATCTCGAGTTCTACCACGACCGAGGCGGGCTGACGGCGACACGGACCGCCTTCGTCGCGGACTACGCCAAGGGCTGCGAAGCAAGAAAGGCGCCCGACGCCTGGCGCTCGCGTCGCGAACTCGTGCCCGGCACGATGAAGGTTTACGCCATCCCCGGCGTCGGCGCCGTCGAGGAGGCCAGCCACCTCTTCTATGAGCGTCAGGGCGACGGGCCGGAAACCCTGGTCGGCCGCGCCCGCTTCTCCATGCTGTGGCGACTGGAGGACGGCCGCTGGCGTCTGGCTCGCGCCTTCAGCATCGACCACGCCGCCGTATCGAATGAGGCGCACTGAACCCCGGACGCAAAAAGACCCCGGCGTTTCCGCCAGGGCCTGATTGTACGCTACTGAAGGTTCAGATCGCTTAGCGGGCGGCCTGGAAGCTCTCGACGGTCGCGGTGACGCGCTCGTTGATCGGCTTGAAGCTGTCCTTCACCGAGGCGGTGAAGATCTCGGTCGCCTTGCCGAACTGGGCCAGATAGGCCTCGGCGGCCGACTTGGCCCACGAGGTCTGCAGTTCGACCAGTTCCTGCACCGAACGCGCCTGGCTCAGCGACTGGGCGGCGGCGACGCCGTCTTCCCAGCTCTTCTTCGAGAAGGCGAGCGTCTCTTGCGACAGGGCCTCGGCGCCCTTCTGGGCGGCGGCGGCCGACTCGACGACGGCTTCGAGGTTCTTCTTGCCGTGCGCGTTCAGCTCGGTCAGCGAGGCGACGGACTTGTCCACGCCTTCGCGGAAGGCCTTGGCGCCCGCAGCTTGAATATTCTCTGCCTGGGCCTTGGCCTTGGCGGTCGTCTGTTCAACGGTCTTCTTAACAGTCTCGGCGGCGTCGGCCATTGGGACTCTCCTGAAGCGATAAAGGGTCTCGCGACGAACGGCGTTCATTGCGACAGGGGTCATATGGTGCAAGTGCGAAAAGACTTCAAGTGAAAATTGTGCGACGCAACATAGAGAGGTCGACCACCTCCCTATGGCCACGCCGATCACAACTCCGTTGACGGCTTGTTAACCCTCTCGAAACCCACGCGGCCGATGTTAGCTTTTGTAAAGCGCGATGATCGGGGTCGTCTTCGCGCCACAGTGACAAGGCTAGTAGATTGACCATGAACGCTGCATTCCGCCGTCGCTTCCTGGCCGCCCTGGTTCTGGGGGGCCTTGTCCTGACGCCCGCGCTCGGCGCGCCGCCGCCCGTGGCCCAGTCTGCCGATAATTCGCGCTACGCCTCCATTGTGGTCGACGCTGCTTCGGGCGAGGTGCTGTTCTCGCGCTTCGCCGACGCCCGGCGCTATCCCGCCTCGATCACCAAGGTGATGACCCTCTACCTGACGTTCGAGGCGCTGGAATCCGGCAAGGTCAAGCTGACCGACACCCTAACCGTCTCGCCGCGCGCCGCCTCGCAGCCGCCGTCCAAACTGGGTCTGGCCGCCGGTCAGTCGATCAGCCTCGACGACGCCATGCGCGCCACGGCCGTCCGCAGCGCCAACGACATGGCCGTGGTTCTGGCCGAGCACATCGGCGGCTCGGAAGCGCAATTCACCGCCCGGATGACCGCCAAGGCCAAGGAATTGGGTATGGACCACACCCGGTTCACCACCGCCAACGGCCTGCCCGACACGCGGCAGGCGACCACCGCCCGCGACCTGTCGATCCTGAGCCGCGCGGTGATGCGCGACTATCCGCAGTATTATCGCTACCTCGGCTTGCACGAATGGTATTTCAACGGTCGCGATTACCGGAACACCAATGGTCTGCTGGCCACCGGACGCGGCTATGACGGCATCAAGACCGGCTTCACCAACGCCTCGGGCTACAACCTCGCCGCCTCCTCGGTGCGCGACGGCAAGCGGATCATCACCATCGTCATGGGCGGGCGCTCGACCGCCAGCCGCAACGCCCACGTGGCCGAACTGATGGACACCGGCTTCGAAGTCCAGCGCCGCCGCAGCCAGGGCGAACGCATCCAGGTGGCCCAGACCTTCTTCGAACAGCGCGGATACGGCATCAGCGCTGATCCCAATCCGCCGGTCGAATACGCCTCGGCCTCGGACGAGGATGGCGAAGGCGTCGGCGCGACCGCCGTGGCCTATGTCGCCGGTCCCCCGCCCGCCGCCCTGCCGACCCAGGTCACGCCGCCGCCCTCGGCGCGCGCCGCGGCTCCCCGCACCCCCGCGCCGGTCCAGCGCGCCGAGGCCGCGCGCACGCCGGAAACCCTGACCGCCTCGCTGAACGGCGGCGCCGCATCGAGCAACCGCCGCGCCGCCGCGCCCGCGCGCACGCCGACACGCGAAGCCGCCCGCGCGCCCGCTGGCCGCTGGACCGTTCAGGTCGGCGCCTTCCGCGATGAAGCCGTCGCTCGCAACTGGCTGAACGATGTCAGCCGCCGCTTCAGCACCCAGTTCACCTCAGCCCAGCGCGACGTTCAGAACGCCGACGGCTGGTATCGTTCGCGCTTCACCGGCATGACTGAAGCCGCCGCTCAGGCCGCCTGCGAAGCCCTGGGCGAGCGTCGTGTCACCTGCATGGTCATCCGCCCCAGCTAAGGGCTTTCGGCCGGCGCCTTATCGACCTTGGCCGTTGTTCCAGCCGCCCTCGGCCAATCGACGCGCATAGTCGCGCACGTCCGTCGGCCAGTTCTGGATCGCCTCGTCAAAGGCGGTCCCGTCGCCGGCGAACAGCATCCGTGTCGCCTCCTCATAGCCGGGCTGATCCCCTGCCAAGGCTGTCATGAAGCGATAGGCGGCCTCGCGGATGCGGCGCACGCGGTCCGGCCCCTCGGCCTCGCGCAGGGCGTTCTCGACCAGCTTCCGCAACGCCACCGACGCCCCGCCCGGCTGCGCCGCCAACCAGTCCCAGTGCCGCGGCAACAGGGTCACTTCGCGCGCCGTCACCCCCAGCCTGGGCCGCCCAGGACCGCGCTTCTCGACAGGCTGCGACGGCAACCGCGCCATGACGTCGGCCAGATCGCCGCGCAGGTCGAACTCCACCGGCCGGGCGTCGGCGTCGTCAAAGATCAGCACCGGCTCGCCCGCGTCATGCGCCGCCTTCACAGCCGCCAAGACAGCAGACAGGGGGCCCGAAGCGATCAGGCGATTTCCGGCAAAGGCGGTGCAGCTGGCGGTCGTCATCTTCGCTCCTTGAACAGCGCCAAGGATTTATCCGGGCAATATCAACGCGTCAATATTACCCGGATTTATTCAGCGCGCGCGCTCGCCCTCGCCGAACAGGGAGGCGGCGATCCAACTGACCACGCCCGTCACGATGGCGGCGCCGATGCCGGCCCACAATCCATTGACTGCGAATCCGCCCAGGAACCAGGCCGTCAGCCCGATCATCGCCGCGTTCACCACCAGCAGGAACAGGCCCAGGGTCACGATGGTCAGCGGCAGGGTCAGGATGACCATGATCGGCCGCACTATGGCGTTGACGAGGCCCAGGATTACGGCTGCCGCCACCAAAGACCCGGTCGAGGTGAAATCCACCCCCGGCACGACCCTGGCGGCCAGCCACAGCCCCAGGGCGGTAACGACGGCCTGAACGATGAAACGCAGCATGCAAGACGATCTCCGTGAACCTTGACCATATAGTGCGCCAGATCACGTTTCGCTCCCGTGCGAAATTCGCCCTGCCCTGCTAGCCTTGCTCCGACCTCTCTGACGGAGCCCCCCCATGAGCCTTCACGGCGCCTACGACCCCGACAACATCTTCGCCAGAATCCTGCGCGGCGAGATTCCCAGCGTGAAGGTGTGGGAAGACGACGACGTCCTGGCCTTCATGGATGTCTTCCCCCAGTCCGAAGGTCATGTCCTCGTGGTGTCCAAGACCTCGCAGGCGCGCAACCTGCTCGAGATCGAGCCCGAGGTCCTGACCACGCTGACCGCCGCCGTCCAGCGCACCGCCCGCGCGGTGGAAAAGGCGCTGAAGCCCGACGGTCTCAGCCTGATGCAGTTCAACGGCGAAGCGGGCGGCCAGACCGTCTTCCACCTGCATTTCCACATCATCCCGCGCTGGGCGGACCGCGCGCTCAAGGGCCACGGCCACGCTCCCATGGCCGACACCGAACAGCTCAGGGCCCTGGCCGCCCGGATCGCCGCCGAACTGGACTGAGCTACAGCGGGCCCTTGAAGATGAAGAAGGCCCCGCCCGCGATCAGCGAGAAGCCGACCAGATGGTTCAGGGTCAGCTTCTCGCCGAGGTAGAGCACCGAGAAGACAGCGAACACCAGCAGGGTGATCACCTCCTGCATGGTCTTCAGCTCGGCCGCCGAATAGACCTGATGGCCAATGCGGTTGGCGGGCACGGCCAGGCAGTATTCGAAGAAGGCGATGCCCCAGCTCAGGATCACCACGATCCACAAGGGTTTGGCTCCGAATTTCAGGTGGCCATACCAGGCGAAGGTCATGAAGACGTTCGACAGGGCCAGCAAAAGGATCGGCGTGAGATAGGGCGTCATCGGCATGTGCGGACTGTGCTTGCGTCTGAGAGATTCCGCCAGCATAAGGCGCGCAACGCCGGTTTAGCTCAGTTGGTAGAGCGCCAGTTTTGTAAACTGGATGTCGCGGGTTCGATTCCTGCAACCGGCACCATTTCTTCGGCCGCCTCCCTCCATGACCGAGACGACCAACAAGCTGGGCCACAAGATCGGGACGCGCGGGGCGCGGACTCGCCGGGCCATTCTCGACGCCCTGCGCGGCCTGCTGAACCACAAGCATCTGGGCGAGATTCGCGCCGCCGACGTGGCGCTGGCGGCGGGCGTGTCCGCGCCGACCTTCTACACCTACTTCAGGTCCGTCGAGGAAGGCCTGCTGGTCCTGTGCGAAGAGGCCGGTGAGGACTTCCAGCGTCTGGCCAAACATATCCACGCCGACTGGACCGGGGACCGCGCCTTCGAGGCCGTGCGCGCCTATGTGCTGGAAGTTCTGGCCCTGTGGGGCGACCACGGCCCGGTGCTGCGTGTCGAGCACATGCTGGCCGACAAGGGCGAGCCTGAGTTTGCCGAGAGCCGCATCAAGCGGATGCGTCGCCTACACCTGGCGCTGGAACGCCGCATCGCTCAAGCCAAGGCCGGCGGGGCCCATCCCGATGGCCTGAGCCCGCGCCTGACCTCTTACGAGACCGCCAATCTGGTGGAATCCGTCGCCGCTGGCTTCGCCCTGATGCGCCGCGCCGACACCGCCGAGGCCATTGTCGACACGACGGCGCATATCGTGGTCAAGCTGACTACCGGCAGATAGGCCCGAATTACGCCTTCGGAACGAACAGGCGCGCCCTGCAATCTGGATCCCGGCCTTCGCGGGGATGAGCGACAGCGGGGTGTTTAGCCCCCGCCCAGCGCCACGGCCGTGTGATAGACGATGAAGGCCGCCAGATAGGCCAGACCGAACATATAGCCGACCATGATCAGGGTCCATTTCATCGAGCCCGTCTCGCGACGCACGACGCCGATGGTCGGCAGGCACTGGGGCGCGAAGACATACCAGGCCAGGAAGGCCAGACCCGTGGCCAGCGACCAGTTGGCGGACAGGACCGAGGCCAGGGCGCCGACGTTCTCTTCGGCGCCGGCGACGGCATAGACCGTGCCCAGAACCGCCACGGCGACTTCGCGTGCGGCCATGCCGGGGACCAGAGCCACCACCATCTGCCAGTTGAAACCGATGGGGGCGAAGATGGGCTCCAGCGCCTTGCCGATCATGCCGGCGAAGGAATAGTCGATGGCCGGTCCCGTCGCGCCTTCCGGCGGATAGGGGAAGGTCGACAGCGCCCAGACGATGATCATCAGGGGCAGGATGATCTTGCCCGCGCGACGCAGGAATATCTTGGCGCGCAGCCACAGATTGAACAGCACGCTCTTGATGTCGGGCATCTTGTAGGCGGGCAGCTCCATCATGAAAGGCTCGACCGCCCCTCGCCAGAAGACCCTGCGCACCACTAGCGAGACCAGCAGCGCGCTGATGATGCCGCTGGCGTAGAGGCCGAACATGACCAGACCCTGCAGGCTGAAGAAGCCCCAGACCGTCTCATTCGGGATGAAGGCGCCGATGATCAGGACATAGACCGGAATGCGCGCCGAGCAGGTCATCAGCGGCGCGATCAGGATGGTGGTCAGGCGGTCGCGCTTGGCCTCGATCACCCGCGTCGCCATGATGCCGGGAATGGCGCAGGCGAAGCTGGACAGCAGGGGAATGAAGGCGCGGCCATGCAACCCCGCCCCGCCCATGATCTTGTCCATCAGGAAGGCCGCGCGGGCCATGTAGCCGAAATCTTCCAGCACGATGATGAAGAAGAAGATGATCAAAATCTGCGGCAGGAAGACCAGCACGCTGCCGACCCCGCCGATCAGACCGTCGACGATCAGGCTTTGCAGCAGACCATCCGGCAGCACCGCCGCCACCCAGCCGCCCACCAGCGCGAAGAAGGCCTCGATGCCGTCCATGGCGGGCGTGGCCCAGGTGAAGACGGCCTGGAACATGAGGAACAGCACGCCCATCAGGATGAGCAGACCGGCGACCGGGTGCAGCAGCACGCTGTCGATCTTGCCGGTCAGGGTGTCGGGGCGCTCAGGCGGGCGGACGCAGGCCTTGACGATCCGCTCGGCCTCGCGATGCGCGGCGCGGATTTCGGCGGGGGACGGCGCGTGCCAGTCGTTGTGGCTCTCGCCCACCGCCAGATCGGCCTGTCCTTGCGCGGCGGCGACCAGTTCGGCGATGCCGCGCTTGCGCGTGGCGACCGTGGTGATCACCGGCGCGCCGATCTCGGCCGACAGCTTCTCCAGGTCGATGCGCAGGCCCTGACGCTGGGCGATGTCGTACATGTTGAGGGCCAGCACCATCGGCCGCCCGACCTGCTTCAGCTCCAGCGCCAGACGCAACACCAGCCTCAGGTTGGTGGCGTCGGCGACGCAGACCACCACGTCCGGCGGGCTCTCGCCCGGCAGGGCGCCCAGGACGGCGTCGCGGGTGACTTCCTCATCCAGACTGCGCGCGCGCAGCGAATAGGTGCCCGGCAAATCCAGCACCGACAGGGTGCGGCCGTCAGCGGCGGTAATCCGCCCTTCCTTGCGCTCGACGGTGACGCCCGCGTAGTTGGCGACCTTCTGGTGGGCGCCCGTCAGGGCGTTGAACAGGGCGGTCTTGCCGCTGTTGGGATTGCCGACGAGAGCGATACGGGCGGTGCGAACGGCCATGTCCATCAGACAGCCTCCCCGTCCAGAAGAATGGTCAGACTGGCCGCCTCCTGCCGACGCAGGGCCACGCGCATGTCATCCACCCTGATGGCGATGGGATCGCGACCAAACAGACCCTCGTGCAGCAGTTCGACGCGCGCGCCCTCGACGAAGCCCAGCTCCAGCAAGCGCCGCTCCAGCTCGATCTCGTGATCCTGATGGTGACAATGCGTGCCGACCTGAACGATGACGCCGCGGTCGCCGCGACGGGCCTGGCTGAGTTTGATGGTGTCGGTCATGGCGCTCATTACGACGGCGCCTTGCGCCGCTCACTTAAGTTGACAGTGATTATCAGCTGCGAACGGTTCGCGTCCAGTAACGATCACCGGCGCCGTTGCGACTAAACGCCCATCGGCTATCAAGGGCATCTGGCCTATGGAGTCCGCCATGCGCACCATCCTTGCAATTTCCGCCGTCCTGACCGCCTCGCTGGCCCTCGCCGCCTGCGGCGACAACTCGGCGCCCGCCGCCGATGCGACGCCCAAGGCCCCGCCCCCGCCCGCCGCGACCGAGGCTGAAAAGCTCGCCATGCTGGCCGCCCTACCCGCCCCCTATAATGCCGGCGACCTTGAAAACGGGCGTCGCGCCTTCGCCCGCTGCCGGTCCTGCCACACCATCACGCCGGGCGGGCCGAACATGGCGGGGCCGAACCTTTACGGCGTCTTCGGCCGTCAGGCCGGGGCGCTGGACAAGTACAGCTATTCCCACGCCCTGCGCACGGCAGGCTTCGCCTGGGACGCCGACAAGCTGGATCACTGGCTGGAGAATCCCAAGACCTTCCTGCCCGGCAACAAGATGACCTTCGCCGGCCTGCGCGACGCCACCGACCGCCGCGACGTCATCGCCTTCCTGAAGGTGGAGACGGGCTATACCCCGGAAACGGCGAAGGCCGACGCAGCCGCGACGGCCCCCGCTTCCTGATCATTCAGCCCAGCGCAGATTAGCCGGGGGTCATGTCCGGCGTCTTGCCGTCGGCGATCTCCTGGGCCTCCCACTCCTCGATCTTGCGAGCGGTGTATTCCGGCGACTTGGTGAAACGCGCCAGCACGCCATAGATGACCGGCACCACGAACAGGGTCAGCATGGTGGCGAACATGGCCCCCGTGAAGATGACCACGCCGATGGTCTGGCGGCTGCCCGCGCCCGCGCCTTGCCACAGCATCAGTGGCAGGGCGCCGAAGGCGGTGGCGATCGAGGTCATGATGATCGGGCGCAGGCGCAGCGACGACGACTCGATGATCGCCTCACGGATGGTCCGCCCCTGATCGCGCAGCTGGTTGGCGAACTCGACAATCAGGATCCCGTTCTTGGCCGCCACCCCGATCAGGATGATCAGGCCGATCTGGCTGTAGATGTTCAGGCTGGAGCCGGCCATCAACAGGCCGAACAGCCCCCCAGCCGCCGCCAATGGCACCGTCAGCATGATGACCGCCGGGGTGATCCAGCTCTCGAACTGGGCCGCCAGCACCAGGAAGACCAGCAGCAGGGCCAGACCAAAGGCCCAGCCTACGGCGCTGCCCGCTTCCTGCTGATCCCGCGCCGCGCCGCCCCAGCGGACCGTCGCCAGGCCCTGCGGCTGCTTGGCGACCTCGGCGTTGAGGAAGGCCACGGCGTCGTCGATGGTGGTGCCGGGGTTCAGGTCGGCCTGAAGGGTGATGGCCCGCTGGCGGTCCAGACGGCGACGGTCAGGCGTATCGCCGGACGTCTGGGTCGTGACCACCGCCGACAACGGCACCAGCTGGCCCGCGCCGGTCGAGACATAGAGGGCTTCCAGATCGCCCACGCCGCGACGGTTGTCGCGATCGGTCTGCAGGATGACGTCGTATTCCTGACCGCCCTTGATGTAGGTGGTGGCGCGACGAGACCCGAACATGGTCTCCAGCGCCCGGCCGATCTGCTGCGACGACACGCCCAGAGCGGCCGCCTTCTGCGGATCGACATCGACCAGCAGGCGCGGCGCGTTCGGCTCATAGTTGAGACGCGGACGCGACAGGCCAGGGTTCTCCTGCGCCGCCGCCAGGATCGGCTGCAGCCAGTTGTAGAGCGGGCCATACTCGGCCCCTGTGACGATCATCTCGACCGAATTGGAGTTGCCGCCGCCGCGCTGGAAGGCGCCGGGGGTCGAGGCGTTGACCTGGGCGTCGGTCTGGCTGCGCAGCTTGCCGTTCAGTTCCTGGGCGATCTCGTCGGCCGACCGCTTGCGCTCGGACCAGTCGGACAGGTTCAGCACCCCGTTGCCGGAGTTGTAGCTGCCGCCGCCGAAGCCGGGCGACGAGATCAGGTAGTTGGCCGCCTCGCCGTTCTCGCGGTACTCGGCCAGGATCGGCTCCAGCCCCAGCATGATCTTGCGGGTGTAGTCGAAGCCTGCGCCTTCCGGCCCCTGAACCCGGATCTGGACGCGACCGCGGTCCTCGTTCGGCACCAGCTCGTTGGGCAGGACCATGAAGATGCCCGCAGCGCCCGCCGCGACCAGAACGATCAGCCCGATCACCCCGCCGACAGCGGCGCGACGGCCCAGCAGGGCGTTCAGCGAGTTGGCGTAGGAGTGCTTCAGCGCATCCATGGCCCGGTCGACGCGACGCGCCACCCAGCCGCCGGACTGCGCCGGCTTCAGTATCTTGGACGCCAGCATGGGCGACAGGCTCAGCGCCAGGAAGGCCGAGAAGGCCACGGCCGCGGCGATGGCCGCCGCCAGTTCGACGAACAGTCGGCCGACATACCCGGGCAGGAACAGCAGGGGCGCGAACACCGACAGCAGCACCACCGTCGTCGCCACGACGGCGAAGAAGACCTGACGCGCGCCACGCTCGGCGGCGATCAGCGGCGGCTCGCCGTGATCCAGACGGCGCTGGATATTCTCGACCACCACGATGGCGTCATCGACCACCAGGCCGATGGCCAGCACCAGGGCGAGCAAGGTCAGCAGGTTCAGCGAGAAGCCGAGCGGGGCCAGGACGATAAAGGTCGCCAGCAGACAGATGGGCGCCACCACCGAGGGGATGATCGCCGCGCGCAGGCTGCCCAGGAAGACGAAGTTGACCAGAGCCACCAGCGCCATCGAGATGCCGATGGTGATCCAGACCTCGTCGATGGCGTGAGAGGTGAAGACCGAGTTGTCGGACCCGACTTCCAGCGTCGTGCCCGGCGGCAGGGTCGGCTTGACCTGCTCCATCAAGGCGCGCGCGCCTTCGGAAATCGCCAGGTCGTTGGACTGGGCCTGACGCGTGACGGCCAGACCGATCTGATCGACGCCATTGCCGCGGAACAGGCGGCGCGCCTCGGCGGGCGCCTCCTCGATCCGGGCGATGTCGCCCAGCCGCGTCACATAGGCGGCGTTGCCCTGCAGGGCGCCGGTCACGCCATTGGTCATGGAGGTGGATGCGGCGGCCAGGGTGCCGGACGCCTGCGCGCCGGTCGCGGTCGAGGCCGAACCGCGTGTGCCGATCGGCAACTGCGCGAAGTCGGCAGGCCGCGCATAGGTGCGGGCCACGCGGACCGTATAGTCTTTCTGCGTCGATTCCAGCGAACCGGCGGGCAGTTCGACGTTCTGGTTGCTCAGCGCCGTCTCGACGTCGTTGACGGTCAGACCGCGCGCGGCCATGGCGGCGGCGTCCAGCCAGATACGCATGGCGTAGCGCTGCTCGCCAAAGATGTTGACCTGGGCCACGCCCGGCACGGTGGCGAAACGGTCCACCAGATAGCGGTCGGCATAGTCCGTCAGCTCCAGACGGTTCATCGTCGTGGAA
The DNA here is from genome assembly GCA_029203145.1 of Candidatus Brevundimonas phytovorans. Classification (NCBI taxonomy): domain Bacteria; kingdom Pseudomonadati; phylum Pseudomonadota; class Alphaproteobacteria; order Caulobacterales; family Caulobacteraceae; genus Brevundimonas; species Candidatus Brevundimonas phytovorans. The sequence goes on along the minus strand of CP119309.1, from coordinate 909,565 downwards.
CGCAGGAACATGATCATGATGGGCTGGCTGTCGGAGTCGGCCTTGGCCACTTCCGGCGGGTCGGCCTGATCCGGCAGACGCCCCTGCACGCGCGAAACGCGGTCGCGCACGTCGTTGGCGGCGTCGTCGATATTGCGGTCCAGCGAGAACTCGATGTTCACATTGGAGCGGCCGTCGCGGCTGGTCGAGTTGATGCGTTCGACGCCCTGAATGCCGGCGATCTGCTGCTCGATCGGCTCAGTGATCCGGCTTTCGATGACCTCGGCCGAGGCCCCGGCGTAGCTGGTGCTGACCGAGACCACCGGCGGATCGACGTCCGGCAGTTCGCGCACCGGCAGGAAGAAGAAGGCCGCCAGGCCGATGACGCACAGGACGATGGCCCCCACCGCCGCAAAGACGGGGCGGCGGACCGAAACATCGGACAGCATCATTTGCGGGCCGCCTGAGGCGCGCGGGCGCCGCCCTTTTGCGCGCCGCCGCCCACCGTGACCGGCGCACCGGGCTGGATGCGGTTCAGGCCCGAGGCGACCACGCGGTCGTTATTGTCCAGCCCCGACAGGATTTCGACGAAACCGCCCTCGACGGCGCCGGTCTGCACCTCGACGCGCTGGGCGGTCGTGCCCTTCTCGCCGCGGGCGATGCGATAGACGAAGGCGCCCTGCCCTTCATACTGGACCGCGGCCTCAGGCACCGCCAGGCTTTGTCGACGACCCTGCTGCACGGCGACGCGCATCATCATGCCGGGACGGATGCGGTTTCCGGGGTTGGCGAATTCGGCGCGGGCGATGACGGCGCGCGTCTGTTCGTTGACGCGCGTGTCCAGCAGGGCGATGCGCCCCTCGACCGTCTGGTCGGCATATGCGTCCGCCGTCGCCGTCAGCGGCGTCCCGACCTGAAGCACTCCCAGATAGCGTTCCGGCAGAGGGAAATCGACGCGAATGGCGCTGGTGTCGTCCAGGGTGGTGATGACCGATCCGGGCGAGATCAGCGTCCCCGGCGTCACCGTCGTCAGACCCAGCACCCCGGCGAAGGGCGCGCGCAGCACGCGGTCACCGCGACGAGCTTCGGAGGCCGCCACGGCGGCACGGGCGGTCTGCAAGGCGGTTTCGGCCGTTTCGGCGGTGACGCGCGGGGCCACGCCGCGCTCAGCCAGAATCTTGTAGCGGTCATATTCCCGCTGGGCCTGGGCCAGTTGCGCCCGCGCCTGAATCAGATCGGCGTCTTCCTCGCGCGCCTGAAGCTCGACCAGGGGCGTGCCCGCCGCGACCCGCTGGCCGTCGGTGAACATGACGCGCGTGATCAGCTCGGTGGTGTTGGAGGTGATGTTGACCGAGCGCTTGCTGCGCGCCACGCCCAGAACCCGGATCTGGTCGGCGAACTCACGCGGCGCAGCGACCGCCTCGGCCACCGCCTGACCACGTCCGCCGCCGGGACCGCCGCGACCGCCTGGACCGCCGGGACCGCCCTTGTTGTCGTCAGCCAGGGTGATCTTCAGCACCGCCGCCAGGACCATGAGCCCCACCAGACACGCCGCCACGATAATGAAAAAATGGCGTTTAAACACGCGACGCAGTCTCCCCGACAACAAGCGGTCCCGCTTAACGGGTCACGGCCGTTAGGCAAATAAAGTATCTGTAACGTTGGCCGGTTGAGGTTCCGTCGCGGAAACGGCGTCAGAAACGTCGCCATACCCCGAAAATCGGCCCGCCAGCCGCCGGGGTATCCCGACCGGCCACGGCCTGACGCCATCCGCCCTGCAGACTCCAGGCGCCGAAGTCGCGAACCGCCGTAACCTCGACCGACAGCCAACGGGCGCCGTCGCCGTCCACCGCCCCGCCGAAACCTTGCGCCATCAGCATCCAGCTCTGGCCTACATGGGCCCCCGCCGTCACGTCGATCCGCACCTCGTCCGGCAGACCCTGACGCCAGCGCCGCGCTACCTGGGCCTCGACAAAGCTGCGTTGCGGCGCCCATTTGACGCCCGATCCGTCGATCGAACGACCGGCCAACAGCCGCATCTCCCAGTCGCTGTCGCCCACACCTGGCGAGGCATAGCCGGCGTTGCGTCCCTCCCCGGCCTGAGCATAGCCGGCATAGACGGCCACGACGCTCGCCTCGTCACGCCAGGCCTGCCAGCGGGCGCCGATCTCGACCGGCCCTCGCCCTTCATAGTCGGCATAATCGTCGCGCCCCGACTGCCACTCGCCCTTGACCTGCACGGTCAGTCGGTCGCTCAGCCCATACTCGACCAGCAGGGAGGCTGCGCGATCCACGCGATCCGCCGGCAGATCGACCCTGCCGCCCGCGACAAAGCTCTCGTCGGCGCGCATGTCCTCGTACTTCATGATGGCCTGTCCCTGCCCCTTCGGCAGGTTCCAGGCTCCAGCGGCGGCCGGGGTCCCCGCCCCCGCCAGTCCCGCGATGATCAGAAGCCCCCCGACCGCTCTCACACGTCGTAGCCCGGCGATTTTCGTTCCAGCTGACGCAGAGCCCCCGGCCAGGCCAACGACGAGACAAAGCCGATGCCGCGTCCTTGATCTTTCGTCTCGGCCTGGGCCGCGTCCGGCGCGATCAGGACATTCTCGCGCCCGCCCGACAGAGCCGCCACCTGCTGGGCGCAGGCCCGTTCCAGGAAGAAGATCCCGACCCAGGCCTGGGCCGCCGTCTCACCGACCGCCATCGTGCCGTGGTTGCGCAGCAGCATGAGGGGCTTATCGCCCAGATCGGCCACCAAACGCTCGCGCTCGTCGTGGTTCAGCGCCAGACCTTCATAGCCGTGATAGGCCACCTGGTGCTGCAGCAGGCAGGCGTTCTGGCTGATGGGCAGCAGACCATGCTGCTGGGCCGCCACCCCCACCCCGTTCACCGTATGCAGGTGGATGACGAACTTGGCGTCCTCGCGCGCGGCGTGCACCGCCGAGTGAATGGTGAAGCCGGCCGGATTGATGAAGCTGGTCGTGTCCTGAACGATGTTGCCGTCCAGATCGACCTTCACCAAGGAAGAGGCGGTGATCTCGTCGAAATACCAGCCGTAGGGATTGATCAGGAAGTGATGCTCCGGCCCCGGCACGCGGGCCGAGACGTGGGTGAAGATCATGTCGTCCCAGCCGTGCAGCGCCACCAGCCGATAGAGCGCCGCCAGTTCAACGCGCGCCTGCCACTCGGCCTCCGACACCCGCGACTTCAGCGACGCCGCCGATCCATCCGCCATGACAGCCTCCCTTATCATTGTTCCCTTGAACCTCGCGCCGCGCCGCCGCGCCGTCAAGCGACCGGCGTTCACCCCGGAAGGTTTTCGTTAACCCTGTTTTCACGCCATCGGGACGACTATGCCGCGCGGCCGAGGCGGCCGTCTTTCGATCCGCGGAGCCGCCCGTGTCCACAGTCGTCCCGCTAGACCCCGAAAAGCCCTCGCAGGCGGTGCCCTTGGCAGGTCTGAACCAACTGCTGGACCTGGCCAGGACGCGCTCGCCCGACGATCAGCATCGCCTGCTGATGGGGGTGGCCAGCCTCTATGAATCCGCCGCCGACCATGGCGGCGCGCCCGACGCCCTGGCCGACATCTTCATCGCGCTCACCCGCAGCGCCGAGCGCGAAATCCGCCAGGTTCTGGCCCAGCGGCTGGCCAAGGCGGAATGGGCGCCCGCCGCCCTGGTGCGCATGCTGGCCGCCGACGAAATCCAGATCGCCCGCCCCGTGATCGCCGCCAGCCCCCTGCTGCTGGATGACGACCTGCTGCACCTGCTGGCTGACTGTTCGATCGAGCACCAGATTCAGGTCGCCCTGCGCCCCGACCTCGGCGCCGCCGTGGCCCGCGCCATCGTCGCCGGACGCGATCCGGCGGTCATGACCGCGCTCGCCACAAACCGCAGCGCCCGGATCGAGGCCGAAGCCTTCGCCGAACTGGTGGATCAATCCCGCCAACTGGCCGCCCTGCGCGCGCCCCTGACCCGCCACCCGTCGCTGGACGAAGACCTGGCGCTGCGCCTGTATCAATGGGTCGGCGAGGCCCTGCGCCAAGCGATCAGCGACCGCTTCACCCTCGACCCCGCTCAACTGGCGCAGGCCGTTCAGGACGCCGCTCAAACCTCCGTCCGAGCCACCGCCGCCGAATGGGACACCGCGTCGCCTCGCGCCGACGACTCCGACGCCCGACTGGTGGCCAAGCTTCACGCGGCGGGCCAGCTGCGTCCGGCCTATCTGATCCGTGCCCTGCGCGAGGAAAAACTGGGCGTCTTCGCTCACGGCCTGGCGGTTCTGGGCCGCTTCGAGGTGTCGCAGATTCACCGCGCCCTGGCCGGAGACACGGCCCGCCCGCTGTTCCTGGCCTGCATCGCTGTAGGCCTGGACCGCGCCGCCTTCCCCGCCTTGTTGACCGAGATCCGCAAGCTGAACAAAGGCTTCCCGCGCGATCCTGACAGCTCGGCCTGGCGTCTGGCCGAACGCTCGGCGGATCAAGCCGCCTATGAATTTCGTCTGCTGATGGCCGACATCGACGCCGCTTCCGTTTGACACGGAGGCTCCGCTCCGCTTGCCTGCCTGCGTGAACACGCCCGCCCCCCTCGCCCTGACTTTTGTCGCCAGCGACCGCCCCGAAGCCGAGGCGGCCCGGCTGCGCCTGACTGAACGCTATGGCTCGGTCCCCGTGGCTGAAGCCGACGTCATCGTGGCCTTGGGCGGCGACGGCTTCATGCTGGAGACGCTGCACAACAACCTCCAGCTCCGCACGCCGGTTTACGGCATGAACCGGGGCTCGGTCGGCTTCCTGATGAACGACTATGACGAGGACGACCTGCTGGCCCGCCTGGCCGAGGCCGACCGCACGGTCATCCACCCGCTGCAGATGGACGCCTGGGTCGAGAGCGGCGAGGTTCACAGCGGCCTGGCCATCAACGAGGTCTCCCTGCTGCGCCAGACACGCCAGACCGCCAAGCTGCGCGTCAGCATCAACGACAAGGTCCGGCTGGAAGAACTCAGCTGCGACGGCTGCATGGTGGCCACGCCCGCCGGCTCGACCGCTTACAACCTGTCGGCGCACGGCCCGATCATCCCCCTCGACGCCCCCAGCCTGGCCCTGACGCCGATCAGCGCCTTTCGGCCCCGGCGCTGGCGCGGGGCCCTGCTGTCGCACACCGCGCGCGTCCGTTTCGAGGTGCTGGAGCCCGACAAACGCCCCGTCAGCGCCACCGCCGACAATTTCGAGGTCCGCCGCGTCACCCGCGTCGAAGTGCGCGAACGCCGCGACATCAGCCTGACCATGTTGTTCGACGCCGGACGCTCGTTTGAAGAACGCGTCATGGCCGAGCAATTCGCCAGCTGAAACGTCACGGGTTTTTAAGGCTCCGTCGCGTAAGCTTGCACCCAGAGTTCAGGAGCCCGTCACGTGAGCAACCCTCCCCAGGTCATTCGCCCACCCAATCCCCTGCGCGCCAAGGTCGGCGGCTTCGGCGGCATCGACGCCAACGCCATCGCCAAGGCCGAAGCCGCCCTCAAGGCCATGTCGGCCCAGTTCGGCCAATGGCTGCAGGATGAAATCGTCAAGCTGGATCAGGCCCAGGCCGACATCCGCGCCAAGGGCTACACCCCCGAAACGGCAGAGGCGCTGTATTTCCGCGCCCATGACCTGAAGGGCCTGGGTGCCACCTACCAGTATCCGCTGGTCACGCGAATCGCTGGCTCCCTGTGCCGGATGATGGACGACGCCGACAAGCGGATGCAGGCGCCTGTCGCCATCCTCGACGCCCATATCGACGCCATCCGCGCCGTGGTCCGCGACGAAATCCAGACCGACGAACACCCCGTCGGCCGCGAACTGGCCGAAACCCTGGAAGCCCGCGTCGCCGAACACCTGGCCTGACATCGGCTTGCGCCCATAGAAAAAGGCGCCGCCGATGCCGGGGGCGCCTTTTTTCGTGACCGAAGGGGATCAGGCGGCGCTGACGGCCGCCGCCTCGACGTCGAGGGCCGGGGGACGATCCAGCCGCTCCATCAGATAGGCCAGGTCGTCGCGCGACGTATTGGGGCGCTGGCTGAGGAACCGTTCCAGCATCCGCTGGCGGAAGGCCTCGCTGGCCGTGTCTCCGCCCTCGGCCTGAAGCGCGCGCCAGGTATCGACGCCCGCGCGGAAGGCCTGGAACAGGCGCGGCGGCAGACCGGCCCGGTCGTAAATGGCCTTCAGCCCCAGCGGCCCGGCGTCATGCACCATCAACCAGGCCCGATGATGCGGCGTGCCGGTCAACTCAGCCAAGGCGTGTTCGAACAGGGCCATCTGCCCCCGCGCCAGGGCGCGCAGCAGCAGAGAGGCGTTCAGCGCCTTGCGGGCGTTCAGTCCGGCGACAAAGGCCGGCAGGTCGTTGCTGACCCGCGCCTGATCGACCAGATCGACCGTCACCCGCTCGCGCGTGAACCGGGCGAACTGAATGGCCGTCTCCGGCGCCACGGCGTGACGCGTGACCAGATGCTCACGCACCGCGTCGCTGGCCAGGGCCACCAGGCGCTCCGTCACCGACAGGGGCAGAACCTGACGATAGGCGATGGCCGAAACAATCTCGGGGGTCTGACCGAAGCGGTCGATGACCACGCCCAGGGCGTCCTCGGAAATGTCCGCATTGTCATTGGCCGCCAGCGTCCGCACCGCCGACTGGCACCCCTCGGTCGCCAGCACGGTGGCGACGTCGCGCGGGACGCGGTCACGGCCCGCCACCGCGTTCTGACGCACCGCCGATCCGGCACGGATGATCTCGATCAGATCGTCGTCGGTGAAGGCCGGCGAGCATCCAATGATCGGCAGAGCCACGCTGTCGACGTCGGCGACCAGGCGGCGCGCCACCTCTCGCGGCATCAGATCAGAGGACTTCAGCGTCACGGCCAGGGCGCGCCGCACCAGCTCGGCAGCGTCGTTGGCCAGGACGTTCAGAATTTTTTGCGCCGCCGCCCGGTCCGCCGCATCCAGAGCCATGCGGTCGATGCTGCGGCACAGCTTGTGCGCCGCCGCCGCTCGCTCGTCTTCCGCGTCCGACTTGATCAGACGCCTGATGTCGCTTTCCGTCAGTCGGGCGCGGTAGGCGGTCATGAGGAAGCTCGTGAGCTGGCGAGGCGAAGAATCAATCGTCACGCTTAGCGTTACATAGTTAACACCTCATTAGGAATGAGGCGAAACCACGTTCTTTTACGCAGCCGTCTCCGAGGGCGGTCCGAAGGCCCCGCCGAAGCCGCTGCTCTTGCCGCCCTGGCCGTCCTGACCCAGCAAAAGCGCCAGCAGGCTCTGGTCCTGCTTCAACCGATCCAGCCGTGCCGCCAGCATCCGATCCTTGTCGCTCAGATCCGGACTCGTGCTCAGCGTCGAACCGACACCCGCCGCCGGCGCCCCCTCGCCCGCCGTGCGTTGCAGGTTGGCGTGGACCTCGGCCACCGTGGCGTGGCGGCCGTTGCGATAGAAGATCGAGCGATTGGCCGAGGCCGCATCCGGGAACAGGGAGACCGCGCTGGCGCCGGGCCGCGACTGCATGGCCTCCATCAGCTTGGCGGCGCCCGCCGGGCCGAGGAAGTGGGCGGCGTAGAGGTCGCCGGCGCCCGGCTCCTGCCCCGTTCGACCGCGCAGATAGGCGGCGTTTGAGGCGGTCAGCTCCGCCGCCATGGTCGAGGCGGCCTGAGGATCAAAGCGCAGGTCCAGAACCACATTGCGAGCCGAGCCCTGCACCCGCCAGCGGCCGTCGTCGCCGCGCTGGATCAGATCGGCGTATTGGCCGTAACCGTGCTTGGCGCCGTGCTGCTTCACCGTGGCCAGCCAGGTCTGCTCGATGAACTGGAACAGGCCCGAAGCCGACGAGGTGCCGGCCCGCGCGGACGGGTTCATCGCGCTCTCGCGACGCGCCGTCTTCATCAGGAAATCGAAGTCCACGCCGGTCGTGCTGGACGCACGCCGGATGGCCGCCTCAACCCCGCCGGATGATGGAATCGCTCCTACGCTCATGTGTTGACGGTCGCTAACTAAGGTTAATGAAAACCTAACCGGCAAGCGCCGCAATAATGCCGCAAGCTGAGCGCGACCTTTGTTACGTGGTCTCTGGGGAGGGCCAACGACAGGAGGCGTTGAAGGCCATGATGATCAGAACCGCGGGCGGCCCCGGACTGGTGAGCCCGATAGACTTTTCCGAACGAAAGAAGCCGATTCCGCGCTGGATGTGGGCGGCCATCGGAGTTTCGGCCCTGGTCCACGTCGGAGCCGGTGTCTGGCTCTACAACCAGAGATTCGTGCTGGCGGATATTCCTGTGCTGGAGGACGGACCAGTCACGACGGTCGACCTGACCCCCTATCCCAAGCCGCCCGAGCCCGTGGTCGCCCCCAAGGCGCCGCCCGCGCCCACGCCGCCGATCCATCGCGCGGAAACCGTCATTCCGTCCGAGGTTCCGCCGCTGGTGGTTCCGGTCGCGCCCGTGACTTCAGCGAATGCAGGACCGGTGATCAACCTGACCGCGCCGGCCAGCGAGTCCTCAAGCGGCACGACCGTCTCGGTCGAGCCCGTGCGCTCGCCTCCAGTCATCACCAACCCCGATTGGGTGCGCAAGCCTTCGGCCGAGCAGATGATGCGAGCCTATCCTTCCGCCGCCGAGGCGCGGGGCGTCAGCGGCGTCGCCAACCTGTCCTGCCTTGTGAAGGTGGACGGGACCCTGACCGGCTGTTCCGTGTCATCCGAAACGCCGGGCGCCCAGGGCTTTGGGCGGGCGGCTCTGGGCCTGACGCGCTACTTCCGTCTCAGCCCGCGCATGGTGGACGGCCAGGCCGTCGACGGGGCCCGCGTCAGCATGGCCATTCGCTTCAACCTGCCGGAATAGGGCAACCCTCTAAGGCTGGATGAAGCGCCGGGGGGCAAGGGTCGGTTCTTTCGAGGACCGACCCTCAACCTCGTCCACCACCACCCCGGCGACCAGCGGACCCAGCAGCCAGCCGTTGCGACGCGGCCCCAGGGCCAGGTGCAGCCCCTGCCCGACCGCCCCCGCCATCGGCAGACCATCCGGCGTGGCCCCGCGCACCCCGGCGCGCCACTCAATCTCCAGCGGACGCGCCGCTTTATCCAGCACGGCCCAGGCCGCCGCCAACATCCGAGCGCAACGCTCGGGATCAGGCGTCAGCGACCGCTCGCCCGGCTCCATCGTCGCCCCGATCACACACCCCTCGCCCATCGGCGCGATATAGGCGCCGGGACCGCGCAAGACATGATCGGTCAGCCGCTCGTTCACCAGACCGATCTGCCCCCGGATCGGCGTAATCAGCGCCAGCAACCCCGCGACAGCTTCGGATAGGCCGTCCAGCCCCGCCCCCGCCCCGGTCGCCAGCACCACCTGATCGGTCTCGACCGGCCCCGCAGTCGTCTCGACGCGCCAGCGAGCATCAAGCCGCGTCAGACCCGTCGCCCGGCCTTCAATGATGCGAACGCCTCGCCCCAGCGCCGCCAGGGCCTGGGCCGGCTCGACCTTCCAGTCTTCGTGCGTGGTCAGCCGCGCCGTCTCGCGGTCGTACTCATGCGCAAAGCCCAACGCCGCCAACCGCGCCGCCAGAACCTCAACGTTCCCGCCCCGCCACTCGGCCAGGTCGCGGTTCAGCCTGACGCCGGTCGCCAACGCGAAATCCGCCCAGGTGTCGCGGGCCCGGCGCAGCAGTTCGGCGTGGTCAGGGCTCAGGTCATCGACTGCGCTTTCCATCGCCGGGGCGATCATCCCCGCCGCGACGCCCGAGGCGTTCAGACCGCCCGGATCGACCACGGTCACGGCATGGCCGCGCCGCGTCAGTTCAGCCGCCGCGCACAGGCCCAGAACGCCCGCGCCGACCACCAGGATGTCTTGAGAATTGAAAAGGGGCACGGTCAGTCCTTCGACCTCCCGCGCCCCGATTTCAACCCGGCTTTTGTCTTACTCAGCCGCGAGCTTGGCGGCGCGCGCCTCTTCCAGACGCTTGGTCAGGGCTGTGTGCTGGCCCCACAGGGCCTTGGGCAGCCGCTCGCCGAACTTCTCGTAGAAGGCCGGGATCAGGGCCGCTTCCTCGGTCCAGACGTCGGCGTCGACATCCAGCAGGATCGTCAGGTCGGCGTCCGACAGGCTCAGGCCCGACAGGTCCAGCGCCGCCTTGGTCGGCACGCGACCCACCGGAGTGTCCAAGGCCTCGGCCTGACCGTCCAGGCGCTCGACGATCCACTTCAGCACGCGGGCGTTGTCGCCAAAGCCCGGCCAGACGAACTTGCCGTCCTCGTTCTTGCGGAACCAGTTGACGAAGAAGAGACGCGGCAGCTTGGACGCATCCGCCTTCTCGCCCAGCTTCAGCCAGTGGGCGAAATAGTCGCCCATGTTGTAGCCGCAGAAGGGCAGCATGGCGAAGGGATCGCGGCGCAGTTCGCCGACCTTGTTCTCGGCGGCGGCGGTGCCTTCCGAGGCCACGGTCGAGCCCATGAAGACGCCGTGCTCCCAGTCGAAGGCTTCCGTCACCAGCGGCACGGCCGAAGCGCGGCGACCGCCGAACAGGATGGCGTCGATCGGCACGCCCGCCGGGTCTTCCCACTCGGGCGCGATGGCCGGGCACTGTCCGGCGGGGGCGGCGAAGCGGGCGTTCGGGTGAGCGGCAGGCTCGCCCGACGCCGGATCATGCGGCTGACCCTTCCAGTTGGTCAGGCCCGCCGGCGCCTCCTTGGTCAGGCCCTCCCACCAGACATCGCCGTCAGCGGTCAGGGCGACGTTGGTGAAGATGGTGTTCTTCGCCAGGGTCTCGAGCGCGTTCTGGTTGGTGTTGCGGCTGGTGCCGGGCGCCACGCCGAAGAAGCCCGCTTCCGGGTTCACGGCGTACAGACGACCGTCCTCGCCGAAACGCATCCAGGCGATGTCGTCGCCGACGGTCTCGGCCTTCCAGCCCGCCAGCGCCGGTTGCAGCATGGCCAGGTTGGTCTTGCCGCAGGCGCTCGGGAAGGCGGCGGCCACATACTTGGACACGCCCTCGGGGCTGGTCAGCTTGAGGATCAGCATGTGCTCGGCCAGCCAGCCCTCGTCGCGGGCCATGATCGAGGCGATGCGCAGGGCGTAGCACTTCTTGCCCAGCAGGGCGTTGCCGCCGTAGCCCGAACCATAGGACCAGATTTCGCGCGTCTCAGGGAAGTGGACGATCCACTTGTCGTCGTTGCAGGGCCACGGCACGTCGGCCTGACCTTCAGCCAGCGGCGCGCCCAGGGTGTGAACGGCGGGCACGAAGACGCCGTCGGCGCCCAGCATGTCCAGCGCCGGCTTGCCCATGCGGGTCATGACGCCCATCGACACGGCGACATAGCCGCTGTCGGTGATCTCGACGCCCAGGGCGGAAATCTTGGAGCCCAGCGGGCCCATGCAGAAGGGAACGACGTACATCGTCCGGCCCTTCATGCAGCCGTCGAACAGACCATCGAGACGATCGCGCATCTCGATCGGATCGGCCCAGTTGTTGGTCGGGCCGGCGTCGGCCTCGTCTTCCGAGCAGATGAAGGTGCGGCTTTCGACGCGGGCCACGTCCTTGGGGTCCGAGGCGGCGTAGTAGCAGCCGGGGCGCTTGGACTGATCCAGTTCCTTCAGCGTGCCCTTGGCGATCAGGTCGGCGACGATGGCCGACTTTTCGGCTTCCGAGCCGTCGCACCAATGCACCCGGTCCGGCTTGGTCAAAGCCGCAATCTGCTCGACCCAGGCGACCAGACCCTTGTGGGCGGTGGGGGCCGGAGAGAGTCCGGGAATCGATACGTCTGCAGTCACAACATGGTCTCCTGAACCGTGCCGCCCAACGATCTGACGCCGTCGTGACGAGTCGGACGCTGATCACGCCCTGTTTCAGGCGCAATGCCATCTGAGGCGACGCTAGGTCAACCGTTGCAGGAATTCACTTCTGTCAGAATAAACTTGCTGCGGCGCAGCAAGTTTTCAGGTCGCGATGCGCCCTGGGCAGGGATATCAAGACCCCATGCGCACCATGGACACTCTCACCGCCCTCCCCGACGGCGCCCTCGCCGCCCCGGCCTCTGCTCGCAACGCCGAGCCGATTCTGACCCTGTTGCGCGCCCACCTGCCAAAACGCGGTCGGGTGCTCGAGATCGCTGCGGGATCGGGCCAGCACGCCGTAACTTTTTCCGGCGCCCTGCGCGGGGTGGACTGGACGCCCAGCGACCCCAGCCCGGAAGCACGCAGCAGCATCGCCGCCTGGGCCGCCGAGGCCGACCATCCCAATCTTCAGCCGCCGCTGGCGCTCGACTGTCTGGACGAGCGTACCTGGCCGAACGGGCCCTTCGACGCCGTCATCTGCATCAACATGGTGCACATCAGCCCTTGGGCGGCGACCGAGGGCCTGATGAAGCTGGCGGAACGCGTCCTGCATCACCCCGGCGGCCTGCTCTATCTTTACGGCCCCTATCGCGAGGCCGAGGCGCCGCTGGCGCTGTCGAATGAAGCCTTTGACGCCAGCCTGAAGTCCCGCGACCCGGCCTGGGGCCTGCGCGACCGGGACGTGGTTGTCGCCCTGGCCCGATCGCACGGCCTGTCGCTGACGTTGCGGACGGACATGCCCGCCAACAACATCAGCCTTCTGTTCAGACGAACCTGATCGACGCTGGTCCCCCAGGCGCCCTCAAGCTCCGCCCGCTTCAGGCTCAGGCGATGGTCGCGACCACCGCCGACAGTTCTGCGCGCTCGGCGATCAGCGCCACCTTGTCGCCCTGGAAGACCGCGCCCGGCGCCTCCGCCGTCACGCCAAAGGCTTCAGCCGCCAGGGCCACGCCGTCAGCAAAAGCCAGCACCGGCAAGCCCTGCGCCTTGGCCAGTCCCAGCAGCGCCTTGACCTGAGCCACGCCCGCCTCGTCCGCCTCGCCGCCCGGCACGACCACGCCCTTGACCCGTCCGCTGATGATGTCATCCGCCGTCGCCGTGGCCAGCACGGTCACGCCGCTGCTGATCAGGCTGGCCTCACCGGTCGAGATCGGCGCCAGGGAGACGCCGTCAAAGCGCAGCGCGGTTTCCATGTCGCCCAGAGGACCGAAATCCATGCCCTTGCGCATGATCAGGCCCATGCGCAGGCGCATGGGGGCGGGGCGATTGAAGCCGGGACGAGTGCGGGGGGCGGTCGAATTGTTGCGTTGAGCGGACAAGACGTCTCCTTCAAAGGTTATCGTTCAATATTCAGTCGTCTGTTCAGAATGGATCAGACGAAAAGCCCCGCATGGGAAACTGAAAACAAGAATCGCCGCGTCACGGCGCGGCCGGACGCGATCTGGATCAGTTCGTTGGGGTGACTGAACATATAGGCCCGCTGCGCTCAGGGTCAATGACAGAGCCGGCTCATATGATCTCAGCGATATTCAAAGACGATTTATGATTTCTTTTCCGTCCTGCCCCGCGTGGACGGCTTGCCTGCCCGCCCCCCGGCCTTCTACAGAGCGCCATCCTCAAGGACCGACGCCATGGCTTTCACTCGCACCTATGACGGCCCCGAGCCTGTCCGCATCAACAAGTGGCTGGGCCAGACCGGCGTCTGCTCTCGACGTGAGGCCGAGGCTCTGATCGCCGCCGGCATGGTCACGATCGACGGCGAGAGCGTCACCGACGCGGGCCGCAAGATCGAGCCGGGCCAGACTCTGACCCTGAACGACCGGGGCGAAGCCGCCCTGGCCTCAGGCGTCACCATCCTGATCCACAAGCCCCTGGGCTATGTCTCGGGTCAGCCTGAGCCGGACAAGATCCCCGCCGTCCGCCTGCTGACCGCCGAAAACCTGATCGGTGAAGGCACGCCTCCCGCCGAGGACGCCTCCCTGCCCCCCATCGGCCGTCTGGACGAGGACTCGCGCGGCCTGCTGATGCTGTCGTCGGACGGGGTGGTGGCCAAGGCCGTGATCGGCCCGCAGTCGAAACTGGACAAGGAATACCTCGTCCGCATCGAAGGCGACGTCACCGAGAAGAAGCTGGCCCTGCTGCGACGCGGCCTGATGCTGGACGGCCGCATCCTGAAATACGCCAAGGTCTCGCGCATGGAGCAGAACCGCCTGCGCTTCATCCTGACCGAGGGCCGCAACCGCCAGATCCGCCGGATGTGCGAGATGGTGGACCTTGAGGTCATCGACCTGCTGCGTATCCGCGTCGGCCCCATCCATCTGAACAACCTGCCCGAGGGCAAGTGGCGGATGATCACGCCCGAGGAACGCGACGCCCTGATCCGCGGCGACTTGAGCTAACCCCTCCATCTTCCGCTCATCCCCGCGGAGGCGGGGACCCAGGGCTTTGGCTACAGACCCTCCGATTCATCGGGCCGCGCTAAAGCAGACGTTGGCGTGGGAGGCTCTTGTTGGGTCGCCGCCTCAGCGGGGATGAGCGGGATTGGTGCGGCCTCAGCCCCGCAGCGCCTCAAACCACCGCTGCAACAGGGTCGCCTCGTCGCGGTGAGCCGCCACGCGAGCCGCGGCTTCCTCGTCCACGCCCCAGCGCTCCTCGGTAAAGGCCTCGTCCAGACGCGACAGTTCCAGCGCCGCCGCACCCGACAGCGCCCCGCGCTGCACGGCCAGCCCCAGGACCGCCGAGCCGAACAGCGGCACCGCCGTCGCCAGGCCCGTCAGGACGTGGTCGTCCATCGCCAGCGCCAGCGCCTTGACCCGCTCCAGGGCCTCAGGCGCCTGGGCCCTATGCACAATGCCCTCGGCCGTGTGCAGGGCCACGCCCAGTTCCTTGGCCGCCCAGTCGCGCCACGGCCCCCATTCGGCCTGCTGACGTTCGATCAGGGCCGTCGGATGTTCGGCCAGATAGCAGATGACGTCCGATCCGGCGTAGGCGGCGATCTCGGCGGCCACCGGCTCGCGCGTCTGGCTGACCCGGTCGATGGCGGTCGAGGCCAGTCGGGTGGCCGGCATGGTCGCCGGGACCAGGAACTCGCCTTGCGCCGCCCACTCATCCGCCACCAGCCGCGCGGCGGCCTCGGTCGGCAGGGTCAGCGTGTTCCCCGCCGGCGTCTTGGGCGTCCGCCCATCCAGACGCACCGTCCAGCCATTGGCGTCTTCTGACACGTCGGCGACCGTCCAGAAGCGCTTGATGCGCTCCTCGGACTCACGGAAACCCTTGCGGGCGGCGACATTGGGATCGAGCGGGGGGATGTGGGACATAGGCGGTCTCAGGCAGCCAATCTTAAGCAGCAAGCGCGGTCGAGGCGAAGCGCTCCAGCGCCGCCTCCAGATCAGGACAGTCGATGGCGACGTGACGCGCGCCCGCCGCCACCTGTTCCTCAGGGGTATGGAAGCCCCAGCCGACGCCCAGCGGATGCACGCCCGCATTCAGCGCCATCGTGATGTCGTGGCTGGTGTCGCCGATCATCGTGGTCGAGGCCGCGTCGGCCCCGCAGGCGGTCATGGCGGCGAACAGCATGGCAGGGTCGGGCTTGCCCGGACCGTCCGCCGCGCAATGGCTGGACAGGAACAGGTCACTCCATTCCCGCCGCGCCAGATTGCGGGCCACGCCGCGCCGGTTCTGGCCCGTCGCCAGCGACAGGAGCCAGCCGTCGCGCTTCAGCCGGCGGAGCGTGTCCATGACGCCAGGATACAGGGGCTCCTCGTGCCCGGCGTCATACATGTCGCGGAAACTGGCTTGAAACGCCGCCACGAATTCGGCCAGTTCGGCCATCGTCAGGCCGGGCTCCAGAACATGCAGAGCCTTCTCCAGCGTCAGCCCGACGATCTGGCGCACCCGGTCATAGGATGGCTCAGCCAGCCCCAGCACCCCCGCCGCCTCGCAACACGCCCGATGGATCGAGGCGCGACTGTCGACCAGGGTCCCGTCGATGTCGAAAACGGCGAGCGGCCTCATCGCTGGCGCTTGACCCCTTCGAACGGATCGGTGTCGCACTCGTCTTCGGTGAAGCCGAAGTGGGCGAAGCCCGCCTCGATCTCTGGGCTCAGCGGGGCCTCGACGATCAGGGTGCCGCCGCCGGGATGATCCAGCTCGATGCGGCGGGCGTGCAGTTGCAGCTTCAGAATGCCGCTCAACTGCTTGGAGGCGTCGGTGCCGTACTTGTGGTCGCCCAGGATGGGGTGGCCGATGGCCGCCATGTGGGCGCGCAGCTGGTGAGTGCGACCGGTGAAGGGGCGCAGCGCCATCCACGACGCGCGGTGGGCGGCGCGGCTGATGGTGGCGAAGGCGGTCTCGGCCGGTTCGCCCTTGGGGTCCTTGGGCTCGGCCGGACGCATCATCTCATAGTCGTTGATGCCGGTCTTCTTCAGCGCCAGGTCGATCTGGCCGTGCGTCGGCTTGGGGGTGCCGATGACGATGGCCCAATAGGTCTTCTTGGCCTGACGGCGGGCGAAGGCCCCGGCCAGACGCTTGGCCGCCTCGGGCCCCTTGCCCAGCAGCAGGACGCCCGAGGTGTCGCGGTCCAGACGGTGGACCAGACGAGGCCGGTCCATCCCCTCGCCCCAGGCCGACAGCAGGCGGTCGACGTGCTTGGTCGTCTTGGTGCCGCCCTGCACGGCCAGACCGTGCGGCTTGTTCAGGGCGATGACCATGTGATCTTCATAGAGGACCAGCGACTTGGCGTAGGCGATGTCGCGTTCGGTCAGTTCGTGGACGTCGCCGGGCTTGCGCGGATTGGCGTCGGGCAGCGGCGGCACACGCACGGCGGCGCCGGCGGTCAGGCGGTCCTGCGGCTTGACCCGCGAACCATCGACGCGGATCTGGCCGCTGCGAGCCATCTTCTCGACCTGGATATGGGTCAGGTGCGGCCAGCGCCGCTTGAACCACCGATCCAGACGGATGTCGTGTTCATCCTCAGCAACATAGAGGGTCTGGACTTCGCGGCTCATGCGCCCACTCCGGTAAACAGTTTGCGCGCGATCATCAGGCCGACGAACAGGGCGGCGATGGAAATGACCACCGAACCCACCGCATAGACGAAAGCCGTGGCCAGTTCACGGCGTTCGATCATCAAAGCGACTTCCAGCGAAAAAGCCGAGAAGGTGGTGAAGCCGCCCAGCACGCCGACGGCGGCGAACAGGCGCACACTCTCCTGCCCCGCTCCCGCCTTCAGCGCCAGCCAACCGGCCAGCAGCCCCATCAGCAGACCGCCCGTGACGTTGGCCGCGAACGTGCCCCACGGCCAGCTTGCGCCCGGCGCCAACCGCCCGACCGCCAGGCCCAGCCCATAGCGGGCCACAGCCCCCAGGGCCCCGCCGACGGCGACAAGAAGAAATTGCATCATGCCGGGCTTCTACACCGACACAGCGGGAATGACAGCGGTCGGCGGCGCTCTACAGCCGGTTGCGGATCGCGTCCTGAACCCGGCGCGCGTCATAGGCCTCGGGGCGATCCGGCTTGGCGCCGCGCCCCATGACGATTTCCAGCGTGGTCGAGGTCGGCTGCGGCCCGCTGAGGTCGAAGCCCAGACCCACGCCGACGCCGGACGCGCGATAGCCGCCGTATCGGCTGGACCCTGCACCGATCGAGACGCTGGGACGCACGCCCCCGGCGCTGTCAGGCCGTCCGTCGATCCAGCGCTGCGTCACCTCGAACCAGTCATAGCCCTGATCGACCGTCAGTTGCGCCGCGCGAAACAGGGCGCGATCAACCACAGGGCCCGGCGCGCCGACACCGTTGTAGGTGACGCGGAAACGGTTGGATTCGATCTGCTGCTCGCTGAACCCCTGCCCCCGCGCACCCTGCTGCGGCCCATAGGGGGCCAGGCTGGCGCAGGCGCTCAGCGCCAGGGCGGAGGCGGCGATCAGACCAAAGGTGAGACGTTTCATGCGAAATCTCCTGCCCGATTAGCGCCGAGCCAGGCCCGATGTTCCGCCATGAAGCTGAACCGGCGCTGAACAGGCGATCCTCCCCCGCTACGCAGGGGAGGATTTCAGAGCCCCGCCGCCGCCTGCAAGGCCGCGAAGTCCGCAGGCGGCGCCGCCTCCAGCGTCACGCGCTCCCCACCTTCGGGGTGCGGGAAGGACAGCTTGGCCGCATGCAGCATCAGGCGCGGCGCGCCGCGACCGGCGAAGGTCAAGGCCCCGCCGTAGCGCACATCGCCGACCAGAGGCCGACCGATCGAGGCCATGTGAACCCGCAGTTGATGCATCCGCCCCGTCTCGGGCGACAGCTCGACCAGGGCGCCGTCCTCGCTGGCGGCCAGGGTGCGATAGCCGCTGACGGCGCCTTGCGCGCCCGGCGCATCGAACTCGACCACCCGCATATAGCTTTCGCGCCCGATCTCTTCGCGGCGCAGGGCGGCGGTGATGCGGCCCGACTTGTGCTCAGGGGCTGCGGACACCAGGGCCAGATAGGTCTTCTGGAACCGGCGCATCTGCATGGCCTTGCCCAGGAAACCCGCGGCGGGCTTGGTCTTGGCCGCCAGGATGACGCCCGAGGTGTCACGGTCCAGCCGGTGCACCAGTTCCGGCCGCTTGCCGTTCGAGCGCGCAAAGGCCCACAGCAGGTCGTCCAGGGTATGGGCCTGAATGCGGCCGCCCTGACTCGACAGGCCCGACGGCTTGTTGAAGGCGATGATATGCGCGTCCTCGTGGATGACCCACGAACGAACGGCGGCGATGTCTTCTTCGGTCAGGGAAGCGGGCTGGCGGGTTTTCACCCGCCGAGCCTTTAGCGGAGGACGCCCTTCTTCGCCATGGTCCAGGCGTACCAGATGAAGAAGACGCAACCGGCCCCGATGACGACGTTCATCACCCAGGCGTTGGGTCCCGCCACAGCCGATGCATCGGACAGGACATGGCTGTAGATCTGCCCGCCGACGAAGCCGAGGAACGACAGGACGAAGACGGGTGTGGCCCACCGCCGGCGCGCCAACAGCAGTACAGCGCCCAAGAGGCCGCCCCACACCCCGATGGCCCAGGTCGCGTGCGTCCAGGCGGGCATGGCGACGAAAGAGGCGATCTGCGCGTCGGTCATGCCGAAGGCGCGCAGGTGCGCCTCACCCTTCAGATGGGTCATCGTATAGTCCCAGCAGCCAAAGGCGTTCCACAGAACCGCCACGACGCCCACGACCCACAGATGCCAGGGCGTCGCCGCTCGTCTCGCAATATCGATCATTATTCCCTCCCCAGGTTGCCGATCACAGGGAGGCTAGGCCGGAACCGCCATGCTTAACAATGAACGGCGATCAGGTTGGGCGTGTCAGTCGCCCTGCGCCCGCGCCCGCATCGCCGCCCAGCGTTCCAGCCGCGCCTTGACCTTCTCCTCATGCCCCTCGCCCTTGGGCCTGTAGAAGGTGCGCCGCTCCATCTCGTCGGGGAAGAAGTTGGCGCCCGAGAAGCCCTCGGGCGTGTCGGGGTCGTACTGGTAGCCCTTGCCGTAGCCGAGCGACTTCATCAGCTTCGTAGGCGCATTGCGGATATGGGCGGGCGGCATCAGGGAGCCGGTTTCGTGCGCCGCCTTCTTGGCCGCCTTGAAGGCTTCATAGACCCCGACCGACTTGGGCGCCGTGGCCAGATGGACCACCGCCTGAGCCAGCGCCAGTTCGCCCTCGGGCGAGCCGAGGAAGTCGTAGGTGTCCTTGGCGGCGTTGGCGACCATGATGGACAGGGGGTCGGCCTGACCGATGTCCTCGACCGCCATCCGCACGATGCGCCGCGCCAGATAGAGCGGATCCTCGCCTCCGTTCAGCATCCGCGCCAGCCAGTAGAGCGCCGCGTCCGGGTCTGACCCGCGCACCGATTTATGCAGCGCAGATATGAGGTTATAATGTTCCTCGCGCGACTTGTCGTAGGCGGGCGCCCGCTTCTGAAGCACGCCCGCCAGAGCCTGAACGTCCAGCAGATCGCCTCCCCGGTCTGGGCCAGGCAGGTCGAACAGCACCTCCGACATGGTCAGCAGATAGCGCCCGTCGCCGTCGGCCAGGGCCAGCATGGCGTGGCGCGCCTCGGGCGTCAGCGGCAGGGGCCGCTCCATCAGGGTCGCCGCCCGATCCAGCAACTGGTCCAGCGCCGCGTCGTCCAGCCGCTTCAGCACATAGACCTGGGACCGCGACAGCAGCGCCCCGTTCAGTTCGAACGACGGGTTCTCGGTCGTGGCCCCGACCAGCGTCACCACCCCCTCCTCGACGAAGGGCAGGAAGCCGTCCTGCTGGGCGCGGTTGAAGCGGTGGATCTCGTCCACGAACAGCAGGGTCTGTTGCCCCGCCGCCCGGCGCATCCTGGCCGCCTCGAACGCCTTCTTCAGGTCGGCAACGCCTGAGAAGACCGCGCTAATTGATTGATATTCATAGCCCGCCGCCTTGGCCAGAAGCCGGGCGATGGTGGTCTTTCCGGTGCCCGGCGGCCCCCACAGGATCATGGAGCCCAGACGCCCGGCCTCGATCATGCGGCGGATCGGCCCGCCCTCGCCCAGCAGATGGTCCTGCCCCACGACCTGATCCAGCGTCTGCGGGCGCAGACGGTCAGCCAGAGGCGCGTCAGGAGGATGGATGCCGGAGGCTTCAAACAAATCGCTCATGGAACGGCAGAGATAGGCGTTCGTTCAGCCGATTACACGCACTACTATCGGCGCGAACGGAGGAACCATGTCCGAATCCCAGCCGAACCAGGGCCCGACCGGCGGCCTCACGCCTCATCTGACCATTCCGTCTCGGGGCGGCGCGGCGGCGATCGAATTCTATGGTCGAGCCTTCGGCGCCGAAGAGATCATGCGCATGCCGGCCGAGGACGGCGAGCGGCTGATGCACGCCCACCTCCGAATCAATGGCGCCAGCCTCATGCTGGCCGACGAATTCCCCGAATGGTCCGGCGAGGCCGACATCACGCCCAAGGGCGTCACCCTGCACCTTCAGGTCGATGATCCCGACGAGTGGTGGACCCGCGCCCTGGTGGCGGGCGCCGTCCCCGTCATGCCGCTGGAGGACCAGTTCTGGGGCGACCGCTACGGCCAGGTCCGCGACCCCTTCGGCCACACCTGGTCCATTGGCGGCCCGAAGAAGGCCTAGGACGCTTCGCGATCTAGTCGCGCCTGCAGCCGGCCCCGCGCCCGCTCCGCATAGGCGCGACAGGCTGACGGATCGAGGAAGGGGTTGGGCGTGGCCCCGGCCTCCAAGGCCGCGATCTTGACGTCGCCGCCCGAGTTGTCGGGATGAGCCGAGATCAGCAGATCACAAGACAGCGCCTCCACCCGATCGATTGAGGCGCGCAATGACGCCGTCACATCGGGGTGGGCCGTATAGGTGAAGACACCGTTCGCCACCGCATTCAGGCTGGAGGCGAACACCACGTCCACGCAGGTCTCGCCTTCACACGCCTTCCAGGTCCAGCTGACGCTGCCGGGCGTATGCCCCGGCGTGAAAACCGCCGTCACCGCCGTAGCGCCCAGACGCACGGCTTCCCCGTCGCCGATGCCGCGCGCATTGGGGACCGGCGGATGTTCAGGAATGTCCGCGGCCTGCGGATCATGGGCGTCGATCCGGCCCGTGCGCAGGGCGGCGGCGCCGATGGGGCTGGTGATCACCTCCGCCCCGCTGTCGCGCGCCAGGGCGGCCAGGCCGCCCGAATGGTCATAGTGCGCCTCGGTGTTCAGGATGTAGCGGATGTCCTCCACCTTGAACCCCAGCTGGCGAATGTTCGCCTTCGTCGCCTCGACGGTCTGCTGCAGGGCGCCGTCGATCAGGATCAGACCATCGCCGGTGTCAATCAACACCAGGCTGAGACCGCCGGTGCCGACAAAATAGGTCTTGCCGTACAGCTTCAACGGCGTTTGCGGCTTCACCCAGTCGGCGTTGCCGGGGATCGGCTGCGTCAGGGGATCGTCATGAACGGCGCCCCCGCTTGCGGACATCAGGGCGAGCGCGGCGGCGAAGGGCAAGAACATCATCCCGCCATTCCACACACGCCATCCCCGCACGCAAGCCGCGCCAAACCGAACAGCGCAGCTATCCCCAGCCTCGTCTCCGGCGACTTAGGGCAGACGGCCCTTCAGGCTGCGACCGCCGCGCACGATGGTCAGCTCCGTTCCCCGCTGCGCCCGCCCCAAGGCCGCGACCGAGGTCGCCGGTCGCCCATCCACCTGAACGATCAGGTCGTTGGGACGCAGGCCGATACGGGCGGCCAGGCTGTTGCGCTGCACCCCCGTCACCACCACGCCGCTGACGAAGGGATCGCCGCCCAGCCGGTCGGCCAGCGCCGGGTTCAGCGCCACGCCTTGCAGACCCGCCAGCGCGCCCTGCGCCACGACCGCCCCCTGCCCCGGTTCGGCCTGACCCGGCAGGGCCGAAACCCGCGCATTGATCGTCTGGGTCCTGCCGTCGCGCAGGATGGTCACGGCCACCGTGTCGTTCGGCGACTTGGTGCCGACGCGGAAGTTCAGCCCGCCCTGGTCGTTGATCTCGGCCCCGTCGATGGCGGTGATGACGTCGCCTTCCTCCAGCCCGGCGCGCGCGCCGGGTCCCTGCGGATAGACCTCGGTGATGATCAGGCCCTGCGGCCGCGACAGGCCCAGGCTGCGGGCGATGTCGGCGCTGACGGTGTCGCCCTTCACGCCCAGCCAGGGCCGGACCACGGCCTTGGCCCCGCCGATGGCCGAGTCCACCACCCGTTTCACCATGGTCGCCGGCACCGCAAAGCCCACCCCGGTCGAAGACCCGGTGCGCGAGAAGATGGCCGTGTTGATGCCGATCAGATCGCCGTCCATGTCCACCAGCGCCCCGCCCGAGTTGCCGGGATTGATGGCCGCGTCGGTCTGGATGAAGGAGCCGGAATCGCTGATCCCGGTCTCGGTGCGGTTCACCGCCGAGATGATGCCGTTGGTCACGGTCTGACCCACGCCGAACGGATTGCCGATGGCCAGGACCAGATCGCCGACCTGCTGTTCTTCCTGATCGTCGATGCGCAGGGCCGGCAGCGTCCCCTCGACGCCCTGCAACTGCAACACAGCGATGTCCGAACGCGAGTCCGCCAGCAGCACCTTGGCCGCATATTCGCGCCGGTCGTTCAGGGTGACGCGGATCTCCTGCATGTTCTCGATGACGTGGTTGTTGGTCACCACGATCCCGTCGCCGCGCACGATGACGCCCGAACCGATCGAGCCGGTCACGCGCGACTGCGGCCCGCCGCCGAACATCTCAAAGAAGGGATCGCGCACCTGCTGCACGCCGCGCGCCGAGATGTTGACCACGGCGGGCGCCGCCTCTCGCACCACGGGGGCGAAGCTGGACTTCATGGCGCCGGCGTCGCGCGGGGCCTGACGCGGCTGTTCGGCGAAGACGCCCTCCTGCGCCTTCGACGGTTGCGGCTGACCGCAGGCGGACAGCATCAGGGCGGCGGCGAGGGCCAGTCTGGAAGTCTTCATATCGTCAGAGTCTCGTTCGGAAGGCTTTGCCGCATTGCGCAACGGTTTTGGGACAGGATCAAGGCCAACAGCCAAGCCTGAGGCCCGCCCGGATCAAACGGCCGTGACCTCCGGCGAGTTCCTCTCCCTCCCGTCATCCCGGAAGCCCGCAGGGCTATCCGGGACCGCAGAAAACGCCCCATCTTGAGGTGAACGACCTCAGCGCGTCGTCACCGGCAGCGTATCCGCCGCCCGCCCGTCGCCACGCGGCGCATCGACGCCCAGCAGACGCGCCAGGAAGGGCTGAACATCCACGCTGTCCAGATCGGTCAACCGCCGCCCCTGAACCACGCCCGGTCCATGGGCGATGAAGATGGCCGCCATCTCAGGCGACTGGTTGTCATAGCCATGCGCCCCGCCCGGCTTGGTCACCGGCCGCGCCCTGGTCGTGAAGGTCCAGCCCGGCTCGGAAGCACAGACGATGGCCGAAACGCGCGGGTTGGAGCCCAGCACGAAGCGCGCCGGAATCTCGCTCTTCTTCCAGCAGTCCAGATGCGGGCGGGACCCCAACAGGGCCGCCTCGACCTCGGCCTCGTGACCGGCCACGGGGTTCAGGAAAGTGACGGCGCCGGAATAGACGATCTGGATCGCCGCAGGGTCGATCAGGTCGTCGATCCACGTCACCCGCTCGGGCGAGGTCGCCGCCATGCCGTGGTCCGACACCACCACCAGCACCGTGCGCTCATAGAGACCCCGCGCCTTCAGCCCCTCCACCAGACGCCCGATGGAGGCGTCGACCGAGCGGATCGCTTCGGCGGTCTCTGGCGCGTCGGGACCATAGTGGTGGCCCTGGGTGTCGACGATGTCGAAATAGAGAGTGGTCAGTTGCGGCCGCTGATCCGCCGGCAGGTCCATCCATTGCAGCACCCGGTCCACGCGCGCATCGCCCGGCATGCCCTGATCGAAGCTGGTCCAGTAGGTCGGACGCACGCCGCGAATATCGGCCTCCGAGCCCGGCCAGAACATGGTGGCGGTCTTGACCCCTGCCTTCTCGGCCGAGACCCAGATCGGCTCGCCCTGGTCCCACCAACGGCGGTCCGTCACGGCCTGCTTGTTGCCCAGACTGAACCGCCCCAGCTCGGCGTCGATCATGTTGTTGCCGACGATGCCGTGGTGGTCGGGGTGCAGGCCCGTGACTAGGGTGTAGTGATTGGGGAAGGTCACGCTCGGGAAGGACGGCCGCATCGGCCCTGTCGCCCCCTCGCCCGCCAGTCGCGACAGGTTGGGCGTAATGCCCCGATCCAGATAGTCGGCGCGGAAGCCGTCGATGGAGACCAGCATGACCAAAGGCCGTTCAGAGGCCAGCGCGGCTTGAGGCTCAGCCTGTTGAACAGGGGTGCTGGCGCAGGCCGTCAGCAGCAGGGCCAGACACAGGCCCGCAACGCGAGAAAACATGGGGAACTCCGAAGCGACTTCGGGGAGATTGCCTAAGCTTAATCTGCGACAGGCAGAAGACGCCTTGCTGCTTTATCCCCATCGCGCCAAGCTCGACCGCATGACCGCTGTGATCGAAACGACCGGCCTGACCAAGACCTATGGCGCCGTGCGCGCTCTGGACGGGCTCAGCCTCTCCATCCCGCGCGGCGGGGTCTACGGCGTGCTGGGGCCGAACGGCGCCGGCAAGTCCACCCTGTTCCGCATCCTGCTGGGCCTGATCCGGCCGACGACGGGCGACGTCCGGGTTCTAGGCCAGCACGCGGGCGATCCCGCCGTCATGCGCCGCATCGGCTCCATGATCGAGACGCCCCGCTTCCCGCCCTACATGACCGCGCGTCAGGTGCTCCAATGGCTGGCGCTGGCGCACGGCCGCAAGGACGCCGCCATCGACGCCTGGCTGGATCGCGTCGGCCTGACCGAGGCCGCCCATCGCAAGGTGCGCGGCTTTTCGGTCGGCATGTTGCAGCGCCTCGGCGTCGCCGCCGCCCTGATGACCAGGCCGGACCTCGTCATCCTCGATGAACCGACCAGCGGCATGGACCCGCCCGGCATCCAGGAGATGCGCGCCCTGATCCGCAGCCTGGCCGACGACGACGGCGTGACCATCATCCTGGCCAGCCACCAACTGCTCGAGGTCCAGCGCGTCTGCGACCGCGTGGCCATCTTCAATCGCGGCGCCCTGGCCGCCGAGGGCAAGGTCAGCGAACTGACCGCCTCAGGCGAGCGTCTGCGCCTGTCAGCCACGCCTCTGGCCACGATCATGGGCGTGCTGGGCGACAAGGCGACGCTGGACGGCGACGCTGTCCTGGCCGCCATCCCCCGCGCCGAAGGCCCCGCCCTGCTGCGCGCCCTGATCGAACAGGGCGTGGACATCGACGAGGCCCGCTGGGTCGGCGCCGATCTGGAAAGCGTCTTCATGGCCGAGACCGGCCCCGCACGCACCGACGCTCAAGTCCGGGAGGCCCTCCATGCTGGCTGACGCCGTCCGCTCCGAATCCTGGCGCCTGCTCAAGAACCGCACGGTCCTGTCGTGGAGCCTGATCTTCGTGCCGCTGGTGTGGCTGGCCGTCCTGATCGGCGGCGCCGTGATCGACGCCAAGGTCGACCGTATGGCCGCCCAGTTGCCGCCTCAGCTGGCCTCAGCCCGGGCCGCCCTTGATCTGGGCGACACCCTGCTGTCCGCCGCTGGCCAATTGGCCAACCCTGCCCTGTTGGCCTTCCTGCTGATCGGCGCGGCGACCGTCTTTTCCAGCGACTACCGCTGGGAGACCTGGCGCCTGATCACCGCGCGCAACAGCCGCCCCAACCTGATCATGGGCAAGGTCGGCGCGGTCAAGCTGATGACCCTGGCGGGCCTGATCCTGTTCCTGGCGGCCGCCCTGCTCGGCGCAGCTATCAAGGGCGTCGTCCTCGACCAGGATCTGGTGTTCCGCTTCGGCGGCGAGGAAGCCCTGACCTTCGGCCTCCTCTTCCTGCTGGCCTTCGTGCGGGTCGTCCAGTTTCTGCTGCTCAGCCTGCTGACGGCCGTCCTGACGCGCTCTCAGCTGGCGGCCCTGTTCGTGCCTCTGGTCATCGGCGTCGCTCAGGCCTTCCTCGTCACCCTCGCCCCCATTGTGGGATGGAGCGCCGCCGACTGGCAGACCCTGCTGCTGTTTCCTGGCGCTGCCTATGAAGCCTTGAAGGCGGTCATCCTGGGCGGCGTCCCGACGGCTGTCCTGCAAGACGGCGTCGTGCTGCGCGCCGTCGCCAGCCTGGCCCTGTGGTCCCTCGTCCCGTTCAGCCTGGCCCTGTGGTGGTTCAGCCGTCAGGACCTGTCGAAAGAGTAGGCGACGCGACGCGCCGCTACAGCCGCTTCTCCATCCAGACGTCTGCCCGCGCATAGGGCGTCGGCTGCGGCGGCAGGTGCACGAAACCGAAGCGGGCGTAGAGACCCAGCGCCGGCCCCAGCGTCGAACTCGTCTCCAGATAGAGGCGGTGGGCGCCCGCATCCCGCGCCGTCGCCTCACAGACCTCCAGCAGGCGCAAGGCCAGGCCCCCGCCCCGCGCCTCCGGCCGCACCGTCATCTTGGTGACTTCGAACCCGCCGTCCGCCATGGCGATCAGGCCGCAGCAGCCGACGGCCACGCCATCCCGCTCGGCAAAGAAGATATGGCCGCCCTTGGAGAGGATCTGCCCCTCGGGGTCGTCGAGGGTCAGATGATCCTTGGCTTCCAGGACAAAGCCGCCTTCCACAAGCCAGTCGGTGTTCAGCCGTTTCCAAGCGTCCGCATGGACGGGGGTATAGGCGACGATGCGATCTTCAACCGTACTCATGCCGCCCTATCGCCCGCTCGCCGCGAGGCGACAAGCGTGCAGACAAACGAAAAGGGCGGCCGGATCGCTCCAGCCGCCCCTTCAATGTCTCAAGCCGATGAAGCGATTAAGCTTCGTCGTCGCCTTCGATCGCATAGACCGGACCCGAGTCCAGGCCCTTGGCGGCGGTGTCGCGGTCGACGAACTCGATCACGGCCATCGCGGCGTTGTCGCCGTGACGGAAGCCGGCCTTCATGATGCGGATGTAACCGCCCGAACGTTCGGCGTAGCGCGGGCCGATCGTTTCGAACAGCTTGCCGACTTGCGGCACGTCGCGGACGGCGCTGATGGCCTGACGACGAGCGTGCAGGTCGCCCTTTTTAGCCAGCGTGACCAGCTTCTCAACGAAGGGACGCAGTTCCTTCGCCTTCGGCAGGGTGGTCGTGATCTGCTCGTGCTTGATCAGCGAGGCGGCCATGTTGGCGAACATGGCTTGGCGGTGGCTGACCGTACGGCCGAGCTTGCGGTAAGCGGCGCCGTGGCGCATCGGGGTCTCTCCTACTCAACCCTGGTTTCCGGCCTTAACAAAGGGGCGGGACCTGGGGCCTTGTTCATTCTAACCGCCCCATCCGCGCCCCGAAGGGCGCTGGGCGGAGGGTTGATGATCAGATCTGGTCGTCGAACTTTTTGGCCAGATCTTCGATGTTTTCGGGCGGCCAGTTCGGCACGTCCATGCCGAGCGACAGGCCCATCGTCGCGAGAACTTCCTTGATCTCGTTCAGCGACTTGCGGCCGAAGTTCGGGGTGCGAAGCATTTCGCCCTCGGTCTTCTGGATCAGGTCGCCGATGTAGACGATGTTGTCGTTCTTCAGGCAGTTCGCCGAACGGACCGACAGCTCCAGCTCGTCGACCTTCTTGAGCAGGGCCGGGTTGAAGGGCAGGTCGGGCTTGCCGTCCGTGGCCTCAACCGCCTTGGTCGGCTCGTCGAAGGTGATGAAGATCTGCAGCTGGTCTTGCAGGATGCGGGCAGCGTAAGCCACCGCGTCAACCGGCGAGACGGCGCCGTTGGTTTCAACTTCCAGGATCAGCTTGTCGTAATCCATCGACTGGCCCTGGCGGGTCGGCTCGACGCGATAGGCGACACGCTTGACCGGCGAGTACAGGGCGTCGACGGCGATCAGGCCGATCGGCGCATCTTCCGGGCGGTTCAGTTCGGCGGCGACGTAGCCCTTGCCGTTCTGGACCGTCAGTTCCATGCGGATCGAAGCGCCATCATCCAGGGTGCAGATGACGTGATCGGGGTTCAGAACCTCGATGTCAGCCGGAGCTTCGATCTGAGCCGCCGTGACGACGCCGGGGCCCGTGGCGCGCAGAGTCATGCGCTTGGGGCCTTCGGCGTGCATGCGCAGCGCCAGTTGCTTGATGTTCAGAACGATGTCGACCACGTCTTCCCGCACGCCTTCCAGCGACGAGAACTCGTGAACAACGCCGTCGATCTGGATGGCCGTGACCGCCGCGCCTTGCAGCGAGGACAGCAGAACGCGACGAAGCGCGTTGCCGAGCGTCACACCGAAACCACGTTCGAGGGGCTCAGCGACCAGACGCGCCTTGCGCAGCGGGTCGGAGCCGCCCTCGACTTGCGGCTTCTCGGGACGGATCAGCTCTTGCCAGTTTCTTTCGATCATAGAGTCCCTCGAACGGATTTCGTCGGCTCCGGCCTTGTCGACGAGGCCATGGTGGAGCCGACGGAGATTGGGGGTGCCTGAAACGTGGTCGCGATTAAACGCGGCGACGCTTGGGCGGACGGCAACCATTGTGCGGCATCGGGGTGACGTCGCGGATGGTCGTGATCGTCAGGCCGACGGACTGCAGAGCGCGAAGCGCCGACTCACGGCCGGAACCCGGACCCGAGACGTTGACTTCCAGCGTCTTCACGCCGTGCTCTTGAGCCTTCTTGCCTGCATCTTCAGCAGCCATCTGGGCGGCGTAAGGGGTCGACTTACGCGAACCCTTGAAGCCCATGTGACCAGCCGAAGACCAGGAAATCGCGTTCCCCTGGGCGTCCGTGATCGTGATCATGGTGTTGTTGAAAGAGGCGTTCACGTGAGCGACGCCCGACGTGATGTTCTTGCGCTCGCGCTTCTTTACGCGACCCGGTTCCTTGGCCATCGATCAGCCCTCTCTTACTTCTTCTTGCCGGCGATCGGCTTGGCCGGACCCTTGCGGGTGCGGGCGTTGGTGTGCGTGCGCTGACCGCGGACCGGCAGGCCCTTGCGGTGACGCAGGCCGCGGTAGCAGGCCAGGTCCATCAGACGCTTGATGTTCATCGACGTCTCACGGCGCAGGTCGCCTTCGACGGTGTGGTCCTTGTCGATCGTTTCACGGATCTGCAGGACTTCGGCGTCAGTCAGTTGGTTCACGCGGCGAGCCGGCTCAATGCCGACCTTCGCGGTGATTTCCTTGGCGGCGTGTGCGCCGATGCCATGGATGTACTGAAGCGCGATTTCGACGCGCTTGTTGGTCGGAATGTTGACGCCAGCGATACGGGCCACGAGAATCTCCAGATACGCTTAAACAGACGCGGAAACCGCTCCGGTCAACAGACCAGGAGCGTGTGCGCCCTTCGCGGAAGCCGCCCTTATACAGGGGATTCGGATGGCGTCAACGGGCGCGCCGACGCGGCGGCCGATCAAGGCATGAACTCCACACCCACAGTGACCTCGCGTCCTTCAACAGGGCGACCATCGCGCGTCGGAGGACGAAAGCGGAAATAGGCTGAGGCTGCAAGAGCCGCCTCGCCGAATCCACGCCCGGACGGCGTCTCGTCCACAACCCGGCAATCCTCCAGTCGCGTGTCGATACGGATACGGCAGGTGATGCTGGCCCTGCCGTTGAGACGCTGGCGGAAGGCCTCGCGCGGATGCAGCCGCCTCAACTGGTCCTTGGTCGGCCCCTGGATCAGACGCGGAGGGCCGTCCCCGGCCGCCGGTCCCGAGCCAGAGCCCTGTCCGGCGCCGGATCCGGTCCCCTGGCCGCCCTGCCCCTGCCCCGCGGTCGGGCTGGCCTCCGGCCCCACGCCGATGACCAGCGGCGGCGCGGGCGCTGGCTTGGCCGGGGCCGCCACCTCCGGTGGACGCTCGCTCTTCTTTGGCGGCTGATGAACCCGCGAGGGGGCGGCAGGGGCGCCGCCGCCTTCGGTCGGCGCGGCCTTGGGCGGAGCCGGCGGGCGCGGAGCCGGCGGAGGCGGAATTGGCGACGGCCGGACGAGCTCTACCTCGACCGGCCGCGACAAGACTATGGGGGGCGACTGGGGCTGCAGACGCCCCAGCTGAACAAACAGCCCCAGATGCAGCGCCCCGATGGCCAGAACCGCCGTGGCGAACCTGGCGTTTCGAGACAATCTGCTGCTCATCTTCGCCCCTTGAAGCGGATACCCGAACGTCTAACGCCCGAACCCCGCTTCCGATCAGAGGCTAGGCCAGAGCGCCGTCGATGGCGGCGGCGACAGCGGCGATGTCGCCCATGCCATCGATCTCGGTCAGCTTGCCCTGGGCTTCATAATAGGGAAGCAGCGGGGCGGTCTGGGCGTTGTAGACCCCCAGGCGATCCTTGAAGGTGTCGGGATTGTCGTCCGGGCGGCCCTGCTCGGCGAACCGCTTGGCGATCCGGGCGGTCAGGGCTTCGTCATCGACCTTGAGGCGGACGACGCGGTCGA
Source organism: Candidatus Brevundimonas phytovorans (assembly GCA_029203145.1). NCBI lineage: Bacteria > Pseudomonadati > Pseudomonadota > Alphaproteobacteria > Caulobacterales > Caulobacteraceae > Brevundimonas > Candidatus Brevundimonas phytovorans. Next base: position 878,784 of record CP119309.1, on the reverse strand, counting down.
TCCGGGCGCCGCGCTTGGCCAGCATGGCGTCCAGAGCCTCGGCCTGGGCCACGTTGCGCGGAAAACCGTCGAAGATGGCGCCGCCAGCGGCCTCGGCCTCCGGCAGTCGGTCTTCGATCAGGGCGATGACGATCTCGTCGGTGACGAGGTCGCCGCGCGCCAGCACGTCCTTGACCTTGAGGCCCAGCTCCGAGCCGGACGCGATGGCGGCGCGAAGCATGTCGCCGGTCGAGAGCTGGATCATGCCCCGCTCCTCGACCAGACGCTTGGCTTGCGTGCCTTTGCCGGCCGCGGGCGGCCCGAACAGGATCAGGTTCATCGTACGGGCTCCCCTACCCGATTATCAGCGCCGGGCGGGGGCGCTGCCGCCCCGACCGCCACGACCACGCAGCTTGGCCTTCTTGATCAGACCTTCGTACTGGTGGGCCAGCAGTTGGGACTGGATCTGGGCCACAGTGTCCATCGTGACCGACACGACGATCAAGATAGACGTTCCTCCGAAGTAGAGGCTGTTGCCCATGCTGCTGACCAGGAACTCGGGCAGCAGGCAGACGGCGGTGATGTAGGCGGCGCCGATCACCGTCAGGCGCGTCAGGACATAGTCCAGATACTCGGCCGTACGCTTGCCCGGACGAATGCCCGGCAGGAAGCCGCCGTACTTGCGCAGGTTCTCGGCCGTGTCCTCGGGGTTGAAGGTGATCGAGGTGTAGAAGAAGCAGAAGAAGACGATCAGGACCGCATACAGGATCATGAACAGCGGCTGGCCGTGCGTCAGCTGCGCCGTCACCAGCGGCAGCCAGCTCATCCACTCGGGCAGATTGGCCTGGGCGGTGAAGGTGGCGACCGTCGTCGGCAGCATCAGCAGCGACGAGGCGAAGATGGCCGGGATGACGCCGGCGGTGTTGACCTTCAGCGGCAGGAAGGAGCGTTCGCCGCCCGTCATGCGGTTGCCTTCCTGGCGCTTCGGATACTGGATCAGAAGCCGGCGCTGAGCGCGTTCCATGAAGACGATGAAGACGATCACGGCCACCGCCATGATGGCGATGAACAGCAGGGCGAAGACCGACATCTGGCCCTGTTGGGCCAGGCCCAGCAGGCGGGCCACGGTCGACGGCAGAACCGCCACGATACCGGCGAAGATGATCAGCGAGATGCCGTTGCCGACGCCGCGCGCCGTCACCTGCTCACCCAGCCACATCAGGAACATGGTGCCGCCGGTCAGGGTCGTGACCGTCGAGATGATGAAGAAGATGCCCGGTTGGTCGATCAGACCGGCCTGGGCGTTGAGGCCCGCAGCGATGCCGAAGGACTGGGCCAGCGCCAGGAACACCGTCAGGTAACGGGTGTACTGGTTCAGCTGCTTGCGACCGCTTTCGCCGCCTTCCTTCTTCAGCTTCTCCCAGGGCGGATAAACCGCGCCCATCAGCTGCACGATGATCGAGGCCGAGATGTAGGGCATCACGTTCAACGCGAACACGGCCATACGCTCGACCGCGCCGCCCGAGAACATGTTGAACATGTCCAGGATGCCGCGCTGGCCATCAGGGTTCTGGAAGAAGGCCAGGAAGGCCTCGGAATTAATGCCCGGAATCGGAACATAGGTGCCGATCCGATAGACCAGCAGCGCGCCCAGCGTGAACAGCAGGCGTTTGTGCAGCTCCGTCGCTTTCGCGAAGGAGCCCATGTTCATATTGGCGGCGAGTTGTTCAGCGGCCGAAGCCATTACGCGGTCCCCACGACTATGCCCGTCGTCAGATAGGCGGAAAGCGGCCGTCTTGCGAGGGCCGCTTTCATGATTTTCGTCATCCCGGTGCGGACAATCCCGGCGAACGCCGCATCAGCAGCGCTCGCACGGGATGACGATATCGATTTAGGCCTTGGCCGCAGCGCGTTTGGCGCGGGCCGAGATCTTGTTGGCGTCGCCCAGCGGGGTCTTGGCCGGCGGGACCTTGCCCTTGGCGGCTTCGCGCTTGGCGACGCGAGCAGCGGCCTTGGCTTCAGCGGCGATGCGCTGTTGCTCGACCGAACCGCCAGCGGCTTCGATGGACTTGATGGCGCCCGACGAGGCCGACCAGACGACCAGGTTCAGCTTGGCCTTGAGTTCGCCTTCACCCAGAACGCGCACGCCGTCCTTGACGCGACGGATCACGCCGGCGGCCACCAGGGCGGCGCCGTTGATCTCAGCCTTGGCGTCCAGCTTGCCGGCGTCGATGGCTTCCTGCACGCGCCACAGGTTCACTTCGGCCAGCTTCAGAGCGTTGGCGTTGTTGAAGCCGCGCTTGGGCATACGCATGTACAGCGGCATTTGACCGCCTTCGAAGCCGCCGATGGCGACGCCCGAACGCGACTTCTGACCCTTGACGCCGCGACCGGCGGTCTTGCCCTTGCCCGAACCCGGGCCGCGGCCGACGCGCATACGCTTCTTGTGGGCGCCTTCGTTGTCGCGAATTTCGTTCAGTTTCATATGCCTGATCCTTTCGGGTGCTAGCGCCAGGGTGATCGCAATGATCGCGCCTGACTCGGCGTTGGATAAATTGAAGGGCCGCTTCTAGGCGGCCCGACGCAGCATCGCAAGATGCTTCTTCAAAAGAGAAACGCCCTCCCCCGTGACCGAGGAAGGGCGCATCCGCTTATTTTTCGACCACTTCGACCATGTGGGCGACCTTGGCGATCATCCCGCGGACCGAGGGGGTGTCTTCCAGCGTCGACTCACGGCCGATGCGGTTCAGACCCAGACCCGACAGAGTGGCGCGCTGATCAGCCTTGCGGCGGATCGGGCTGGCCGTCTGGCGGACCGTGACGGTGGCTTTTTCGTTCTTGGCCATGTCTATCAGCCCTCGACAGCTTCAGGCGCCGAGGCGCCGTCGTTGCGGCGGCCCATCAGGTCGGCGACCTTCTTGCCACGCTTTGCAGCAACCTGACGCGGCGACGATTGAACCTTCAGAGCTTCGAAGGTCGCGCGGATCATGTTGTACGGGTTCGACGAACCGGTCGACTTGCCGACGACGTCTTGGACGCCGAGGGTTTCGAGGACCGCACGCATCGGACCGCCGGCGATGACGCCCGTGCCGGGAGGGGCAGCGCGCATCATGATCTTGCCAGCGCCCCAACGGCCGTTGCCGTCGTGGTGCAGGGTGCGGTTCTCACGAAGAGGCACGCGGATCATGGTCTTCTTGGCTTCTTCAGTCGCCTTGCGGATGGCTTCCGGCACTTCACGCGCCTTGCCATGACCGAAGCCGACCCGGCCCTTGCCGTCGCCCACAACCATCAGGGCTGCGAACGAGAAACGACGTCCGCCCTTAACGGTGGCGGCGACGCGGTTGATGTGCACCAGCTTTTCGACGATGTCCGAATCCGGACCGTCGACAGCGGGGGCGTTACGGTCGCGGCGGTCGCGGTTCTGACCACCTTGTCCGCGTTGGGGTTCACGAGCCATGCTTCTCGATCCCTTAGAAGTTCAGGCCGGCTTCACGCGCGGCCTCCGCCAGCGCCTTGACGCGGCCGTGATAGATGTAGCCACCGCGGTCGAAGACGACGTCGGTGACGCCCTTCTCCTTGGCGCGTTCGGCGATCAGCTTGCCAATGGCGGTCGCAGCAGCGACGTCCGAACCCTTGGAACCCTTGCCGCCTTCCAGCGACGAGGCGGCGACCACGGTGACGCCCTGGGCGTCGTCGATGATCTGAGCCGAGATGTTCTTGTCCGAGCGGAAGACCGACAGACGCAGGCGACCGTTGGCGACAGCCTTGAGGCGACGACGGTTGCGTTCGGCGCGGCGCTTGGCTTGTTGTTGCAGAGAAAGAGCCATGACTTACTTCTTCTTGCCTTCCTTGCGCCGGACGGTCTCGCCCGAGTAACGCACGCCCTTGCCCTTGTAGGGCTCCGGCGGACGCAGCTTGCGGATGGTGGCGGCGATTTCACCAACGACCTGCTTGTCATTGCCCGAGATCTTGATCTCGGTCTGCTTGGGCACGACGAAGGTGATGCCGGCGGGCGGTGCGACGTCGACTTCATGCGAGAAGCCGAGTTGCAGCGACAGCGACTGACCCTTCAGGGCGGCGCGGTAACCCACGCCGACCAGTTCCAGGGTCTTCTCGAAGCCTTCGGTGACGCCGACAACCATGTTGTCGACCAGGGTGCGCGACAGACCCCACATCGCGCGAGCGCGAGGCGTGTCCATACGCGGCGCGAGGGTCAGGCCCTCGTCGCCCTGGGTCACTTCGATTTCGTCGGCCACGGTCCAGGTGCGTTCGCCCTTGGGACCCTTGACCGAGACGGTCTGACCGTTGAGCGTGACAGTCACGCCCTTCGGCAGAGCAACGGTTTTCTTGCCAATACGGGACATATCAGTAGACCCTGCAGAGGACTTCGCCGCCGACGTTAGCGTCGCGGGCGTTGGCGTCGGACATGACGCCCTTCGAAGTCGAAAGGATCGAGATGCCGAGGCCGTTCTTGATCGGCTTCAGATCGTTGATGGCCGAATAGACGCGGCGGCCAGGCTTCGACACGCGGGCGATCTCAGCGATCACCGGCTGGCCGTCGAAGTACTTCAGCTCGATCTCGAACTGCGGGAACTCGCCGGGGTTTTGAACCAGCGAATAGCCGCGGATGTAGCCTTCGTCCTGCAGCACGTCGAGGACGCGCTGGCGCAGACGCGAGGCCGGGGTCAGCACCTTGGAACGCTTGCGGGTCGCCGCGTTCTTGATGCGAGCGATCATGTCGCTCAGGGGATCGTTGATCATCATATCTGTTCGCTCCCCTTACCAGCTCGACTTGGTCAGGCCGGGGATCTGCCCCAGGTTGCCCAGCTCGCGCATGGCGATCCGGCTCATCTTCAGCTTGCGGTAGAAGGCCCGCGGACGGCCCGTCACTTCGCAGCGGTTGCGGATGCGCGACGGAGCCGAGTTGCGCGGCAGCTCAGCCAGCTTCAGGCGAGCGTCGAAACGCTCTTCCAGCGGCAGGCTCTCGTCGTTGGCGGTCGCCTTGAGGGCGGCCCGCTTTGCGGCATACTTCGCAACCAGAGCCTTGACGGCTTCGTTACGGTTTACGGCGCTTTTCTTAGCCATTGTTCTCTTCCCTTCCCGCTCAGTTCTTCACGAACGGGAACTTGAACTCGGTGAGGAGAGCCTTGGCTTCCGCATCGGTCTTGGCCGTGGTGCAGACAACGATGTCCATGCCCCACATCTGGTCGATCTGGTCGTAGTTGATCTCGGGGAACACGATGTGCTCCTTCAGACCCGTGGCGTAGTTGCCACGACCGTCGAACGAGGTTCCCTTCAGGCCGCGGAAATCCTTCACGCGCGGCAGCGCGATCGTGATGAACCGGTCCAGGAATTCGTACATCTGGGCGCCGCGCAGCGTAACCTTGCCGCCGATGACCATGCCTTCACGCAGCTTGAAGCCGGCGATGGAGTTACGAGCCTTGGTCGGCACAGCCTTCTGGCCGGCGATGGCCGTCAGATCCTTGAGGGCCAGGTTGACCTTCTTGGAGTCGGCGACAGCTTCACCGATACCCATGTTCAGGACGATCTTGTCCAGCTTGGGGACCTGCATCTCGTTGGTGTAACCGAACTGCTCTTTCAGGACGGCGCGGATGCGGTCCTGATACTCGGTCTTGAGACGCGGCGTGTACTTGGTGTCAGCCATTAGATGACGTCTCCCGTGGTCTTGGCGAAGCGAACCTTGGCGTCGCCTTCGACCTTGAAGCCGACGCGGGTCGCCTTGCCGTTGGCGTCGGCGACTGCGACGTTCGACAGGTGAAGCGAGGCTTCCTTGTGCTTGATGCCGCCTTGCGGGTCAGCCTGGGTCGGGCGCGTGTGGCGCTGAACCATGTTGACGCCTTGCACGACGACGCGATTTTCGGTCGGCAGGACCTTCAGCACCTGGCCGGTGCGTCCCTTGTCCTTGCCGGTCAGGACGACGACTTTGTCGCCCTTCTTGATCTTGGCGGCCATATTACAGGACCTCCGGAGCCAGGGAGATGATCTTCATGTGGTTCTTGGCGCGCAGTTCGCGAGGAACCGGGCCAAAGATCCGCGTGCCGACCGGCTCGTTTTGCTTGTTGACGATGACGGCGGCCGACTTGTCAAAACGAATGACCGAGCCGTCCTTGCGCTGGATGTCCTTGGCGGTGCGCACGACGATGGCGCGAACAACGTCGCCCTTCTTCACGCGGCCGCGAGGAATAGCTTCCTTCACCGAGGCGACAATAGTGTCGCCCACCGAGGCGTAGCGGCGCTTCGAGCCGCCCAACACCTTGATGCACATGACCCGGCGAGCGCCCGAATTATCGGCGACCTCCAGGTTAGTTTGCATCTGGATCATAGGATCCGATCCTTTTCTTTAGGAAGCCGAGGCGGGGGAAACGACTTCCCAACGCTTCAGCTTGGACTTGGGGGCGCACTCGACGATGCGTGCGACGTCGCCGACTTTGAGGGCGTTGCCCTCATCGTGAGCGTGGTACTTCTTGGACAGACGGACGATCTTTTTCAGGACCGGGTGCAGCAGAGTGCGCTCGACCTTCACGACGACCGTCTTGTCGCCCTTGTCGGACACGACCACGCCTTCAAGAATACGTTTGGGCATAGGTGTTTCCTTAAACCGCTGCGCGCTTCTCACGCAGAAGCGTGGAGATGCGAGCGATGTCTTTGCGGACTTCACCAACGCGGTGAGTCTTTTCCATCTGACCGGTAGCGGCCTGGAAGCGCAGGTTGAACTGTTCCTTCTTGAGCTTCAGCAGCTCGTCGGCCAGTTGGTCGGGGGTTTGGCCCCGGAGATCGGCGATCTTGGTCATGCCGCTTCCTCAAGGTGAGCGATGCCGGCGTCCAGGCGAGTGACCACCTTGGTGCGGACCGGCAGCTTGGCCGCGCCGAGGCGCAGAGCTTCGCGAGCCACATCGTCCGGCACGCCGTCGATTTCGAACAGGATGCGGCCCGGGTGGCAGCGTGCGGCCCAATGGTCCACGGCGCCCTTGCCCTTACCCATCCGGACTTCAGCCGGCTTGCCCGTGACGGGCAGATCCGGGAAGACCCGGATCCAGACGCGGCCCTGACGCTTCATCTGACGCGTGATCGCGCGGCGAGCCGCTTCGATCTGGCGAGCAGTGATACGCTCGGGTTCCACCGTCTTCAGGCCATAGGAGCCGAAGTTCAGCGAGAAACCACCCTTGGCCGAGCCATGGATGCGGCCCTTGAAGGCCTTGCGGTACTTGGTCTTTTTAGGTTGCAACATGACCTATCAGCCCTCACGACCACGGCGCGGACCGCGATCACCGCGGGGGCCGCCACGGCCTTCGTTGGACGACGGACCCGAGGCTTCCAGGGCCCAGCGCTTGTCTTGAGCCATGGGATCGTGCTCGAGCACTTCACCCTTGAAGACCCAGACCTTCACGCCAATGATGCCGTAGGTCGTCTTGGCTTCATAGAAACCATAGTCGATGTCGGCACGCAGGGTGTGAAGCGGCACGCGACCTTCGCGGTACCATTCCATACGCGCGATTTCCGCACCGCCGAGGCGACCCGAGACGTTGATCCGAACGCCCTTGGCGCCCAGACGCATCGCCGACTGCATCGAACGCTTCATGGCGCGGCGGAAGGCGATCCGGCGCTCCAGTTGCTGGGCGATGTTTTCAGCGATCAGCTGCGCGTCGGTTTCCGGCTTGCGGACTTCGACGATGTTCAGGTGAACTTCGCCTTCGGTGCGCGCCGAGATGTCCTTGCGGAGCTTCTCGATGTCAGCGCCCTTCTTGCCGATCACGACGCCCGGACGGGCGGCATAGATCGTCACGCGGCACTTCTTGTGCGGACGCTCGATGATGATGCGCGAGACGCCGGCGGCGAGCAGGCGCTCCTTCAGCCACGTGCGCAGCTTCAGGTCCTGGTGCAGCAGGCGGGCGTAGTCGGCGCCGCCGGCGAACCAGCGGCTGTCCCACGTGCGGTTCACGCCAAGGCGCAGACCGACCGGATTGATTTTCTGTCCCATCAGGCGGCCTCGCCGGCTTCACGGACCACGATCGTGATCTCGCTGAACGGTTTCAGGATGCGCGACGAGCGACCACGAGCGCGGCTCGCGAAACGCTTCATCACCAGGTTCTTGCCCACGAAGGCCTCGGCGACAACCAGGTTGTCGATGTCGAGGTTGTGGTTGTTCTCGGCGTTCGAAACGGCCGAATACAGAACCTTGCGGACGTCGGTGGCGATGCGCTTGCGGCTGAATTCAAGCTCGTTCAGCGCCTTCTGAACCGGCAGACCGCGGATCGAAGCGGCGACCAGGTTCAGCTTTTGAGGGCTGATGCGAACGTTGACCAGCTTGGCGCGAGCCTCGGTGGCGCCGACGCGGCGGGGGTTGTTGGACTTGGCCATCAGTTACTTCCTTTTGGCCTTCTTGTCCGCTGCGTGACCCGGGAAGTTCCGGGTCGGCGCGAACTCGCCAAACTTCATGCCGACCATGTCTTCGTTGACCATCACCGGCACGTGCTTTTGGCCGTTGTGGACGCCGAAGGTCAGACCGACAAACTGCGGCAGGATGGTGGAACGACGCGACCAGGTCTTGATCACATCCTTGCGGCCCGACGTTTGAACGGCGTCGGCCTTCTTGAGCAGATACCCGTCGACAAACGGGCCTTTCCAGGAGGAGCGGGCCATTCTTAGCGAGCCTTCTTCACGTGGCGAGTACGGATGATGTACTTATCCGTAGCCTTGTTCTTGCGAGTGCGGGTGCCCTTGGTGTCCTTGCCCCACGGCGTAACCGGGGTACGACCACCAGAGGTCCGGCCTTCACCACCACCATGCGGGTGGTCGATCGGGTTCATGGCGACGCCGCGAACGTGCGGACGCCAGCCCATGTGACGAACGCGACCGGCCTTGCCGAGGTTCTGGTTCATGTGGTCGGGGTTCGAAACCGCGCCCACCGTGGCCATGCAGCCGTCCAGGACCATGCGCAGCTCGCCCGAGCCGAGACGGATCTGGGCGTAGCCCTGATCGCGACCCACCAGCTGGGCGTAGGCGCCGGCCGAACGGGCCAGCTGAGCGCCCTTGCCCGGCTTCATTTCGATGTTGTGGATGATCGTACCCACCGGCATCGAACGGAGCGGCATGGCGTTGCCCGGCTTCACGTCGGTCTTTTCGCCCGAGATCACCGTGTCGCCGGCCTTAAGGCGTTGCGGCGCGATGATGTAGGTCTTCTCGCCGTCGGCGTAGGTCACCAGAGCGATGAAGGCCGTGCGGTTCGGGTCATATTCCAGACGCTCGACCGTACCGATCGCGTCGAACTTGCGACGCTTGAAGTCGATCTTGCGGTACAGGGTCTTCGCGCCGCCGCCGCGGAAGCGGACAGCGATACGACCACCTGCGCCACGACCGCCGGACTTCGTCAGGCCTTCGGTCAGCGACTTCTCGGGACGGCCCTTGTGGAGCTCGGACCGGTCGACCAGCACCAGGGCGCGGCGGCCCGGCGACGTCGGATTGTAATGCTTCAGAGCCATCTGATTAGAGCCCCGTCGTCACGTCGATCGACTGACCATCGGCCAGCGTCACGATTGCTTTTTTGATGTCCACGCGACGGCCCAGGATGCCCCGGAAGCGCTTGGTCTTGCCCTTTTGAACCAGGGTGTTGACCTTGAGGACGTTGACTTTGAACAGGCTTTCGACCGCAGCAGCGATCTCGTCCTTGGTCGCCGTGCCGGCGACGCGGAAGACGACCTTGTTCTGCTCCGACAGGATCGTGGCTTTTTCCGTGATGATCGGAGCCAGGATGGTGTCGTAGTGTTTGGCGGTGGGTTGAGCGGCGGCCATTATGCGGCTTCCTTCTCAGCGAAGCGCGCCTCGATGGCTTCAACAGCCGCCTTGGTCAGCACCAGTTTGTCGGCCCGCAGGATGTCATAGACGTTCAGGCCGGCGTTCGGCAGCACGTCGATGTGCGGGATGTTGCGAGCGGCCAGGCCGAAGTTGGTTTCGACTTCCGGACCCGCGATGATCAGGGCCTTGGTCCAGCCGAGCTTGCCGAAGGTCTCGCGCAGCGAGGCCGTCTTGGCTTCCTTGACCGAAACGCTGTCGACGACGATCAGATCGCCGGCCTTGACCTTGGAGCTCAGCGCATGACGCAGAGCCAGGGCGCGGACCTTCTTGGGCAGCGAGTAACCGTGGTCGCGAACGACCGGGCCAAAGGCGCGCGAACCACCAACGAACTGCGGTGCACGGCGCGAACCGTGACGAGCGCCGCCGGTGCCCTTTTGCTTGTACATCTTCTTACCCGTACGAGAGTTCTCGTTGCGGGTTTGAACCTTGTGCGTGCCGGCGCGGCGCTTGGCCAGTTGCCAGTTGACGTAACGGGCCAGCAGGTCGCCGCGGATGTCCGAGATGCCGAAGACGGCTTCCGACAGTTCCACGTCGCCGGCAGCCTTGCCGTCGAGCTTGATGACAGAGAGTTTCATTACGCTTCACCGCCTTCGGTCGCTTCAACGGCCGGCGCTTCAGCCGGGGTCGAGGCGGGTTGAGCAGCCTTGGTCGACTTGACGGCGCCCGGGAAGGGAGCGTCAGCCGGGCGAGCCTTCTTAACGGCGTCGCGAACCTTGACGTAGCTGCCGTCGTGACCCGGGACAGCGCCCTTGATCAGGATCAGGCCACGCTCGGCGTCCACGCGGACGACGGTCAGGTTCTGCTGGGTGACGACTTCCTGACCGTAATGGCCAGCCATCTTCTTGCCCTTGAAGGTCTTGCCCGGATCCTGGCGTTGGCCGGTCGAACCGTGCGAACGGTGCGACAGCGACACGCCGTGCGTGGCGCGCAGACCGCCGAAGTTCCAGCGCTTCATGGCGCCAGCGAAGCCCTTACCGATGGTTTCGCCCTGGATGTCGACCTTCTGACCCACCAGGAAGTGTTCGGCCGACAGTTCGGCGCCCACGTCCAGCAGACCTTCCGCGTCAACGCGGAACTCGGTCACATAGTGCTTAGGTTCAACCTCGGCCTTGGCGAAAACTTCGCGCTGAGCCTTGTTGGTGTTTTTTGCCTTCTTGGTTCCGGCGCCCAGTTGCAGGGCGACGTAGCCGTCCCGCTCTTGAGTGCGCTGACCCACGACCTGACAGCCATCAAGCTGCAGAACCGTGACCGGAATATGTGCGCCGTCTTCAGCGAAGACGCGCGTCATTCCCAGTTTCTTGGCGATCACGCCCGTACGCATGTCGGATCCCGCCTCTTTCTTTCTTAAATCTTGATCTCGACGTCCACACCGGCCGACAGGTCGAGCTTCATGAGCGCGTCCACGGTTTGCGGGGTGGGGTCGATGATGTCGAGCACGCGTTTGTGCGTGCGGATTTCAAACTGCTCGCGCGACTTCTTATCGACGTGCGGCGAGCGGTTCACGGTGAACTTTTCGATCAGGGTCGGCAGCGGGATCGGACCACGAACGGTCGCCCCGGTGCGCTTAGCGGTGTTGACGATCTCGCGCGTCGAAAAGTCGAGGACGCGATGATCGAAGGCCTTGAGCCTGATGCGGATGCTTTGATCCATATCGGTTGTTATTCCCAAGCGGTCGGAACCGCGTCCCTGTGAACCATTTCAAAGACCGAAGCCTCGGGCAGAGCCCCAAGGAACGCAAATCCGCAAAAACGATTGGCCCACGCAGTTACCCGCGAAGGCCATTGAAGTCCCAAGAATGCTGCAAAGAACAGTAACTTAGGTCGTCCCTGCGAACCGCGTCTGCACCCGAAAGTGCACAGCCGGTCCAACAAGAAGCGTGCTTATGCCCGTCGATTCCTTTTTCGTCAAGCGCGGAAACCGTGGCGTGGCGGGGGTTTGAGACTTTCGCCCACACTCGCCTCCGCTCGCGCCCGCGGCCTTCGCCGAGACCTCGAACCCGCCCGCACTCCCCTCTTTATATAGGGGCGCCGGATTGCCGATTCTCGCGCCGATCTTAACGCCTGAGGCGAAAGCGCGGCCACATGACGGGGCCGTTAAGGGTCCGCCTCATTCCCGCACCGGCCATAGACGCAAACATGCCACAATGCGTCACACTTAGGCAACATCGGCCTCAAACCGCTGCAAGATGACAAGTTCATTACAGCAAAGCGCGCATTGGGGGCCTATCTCCGCGTCGTCGTCGAGGTGCGAACCCGGCGGCGCACAAAAAGGATAAACACAATGAAAATCGCTCTCCTCGCCACGGTCGCCGCCGCGACCCTGATCGCCGCTCCCGCCTTCGCTCAAGACGCTGTCGGTTCGGCCGGCATCGCCTACGTCCACACCGACACCGAAGGCTTCAAGACCGACGGCGCAAACCTGAACGGCGTCGGCGCCTTCAAGGTCGCCCCGGAATGGACCGTGACCGTCAACGGCGACGTCAACTACGCTGACAGCGACTTCGGCGACGACACCGCCGCCTCGGCCGCCGCCCACCTGACCAAGACCTTCGGCGCCGACCTGCGCGCCGGCGGCTTCGTGGCCGTGTCGGACATCGGCGACGAGAACACCTTCACGGTCGGCGCTGAAGTCCAGAAGTACCTGGCTTCCGCAACCCTGACCGGCCTGGTCGCCTACACGGACGCCGAACTGGGCGACGTCTGGACCTTCGGCGGCGACGCTGCCTACTACGTCAACCCGTCGCTGCGCCTGAACGCCGGCGTGTCGTACAACAACGTCGACACCGACCTGGGCGACGTTGACGCCTGGGCCTACGGCGTCGGCGCCGAGTACCAGTTCGCCAACAGCCCGTTCAGCGTCTACGGCTCGGCTCAACGCGCCACGCTCGACATCGCCAACGTCGACGTCGACTCCGACACCTTCATGATCGGCGCTCGCTACAACTTCGGCGGCACCCTGCAGTCGCTGGACCGCGCCGGCGCCAACCTGGGCCGCACTCTGGCAAGCGTTCCGCGCCTGCCGCTCTTCGGCTTCTAAGACTTACGAAGACCTCCGACTTCGGTCGGTACCGAGAGGCCCCGGCGGAGCGATCCGCCGGGGCTTTTTTGTGATCTCTGGCGCACACCCTGAGTTGCACCAGCGACACAGCCGGCGTCACTTCACGCACCGGCCTACGGATGAGTACTTACAAGCTTTGCCATACACGGCTATCCCGCCCATCCCGACGCCCCGGCGCCGGGTAATAGAAAACAGGGATACTCTCGTGAAAATCGCTCTCCTCGCCACGGTCGCCGCCGCGACCCTGATCGCCGCTCCCGCCTTCGCTCAAGACGCTGTCGGTTCGGCCGGCATCTCCTACGTCAACTCGGACATCGAAGGCTTCGAAGCCGACGGCGCCGTCATCGACGGCTCGGTCGCCGGCTCCGTCTTCGGCGACTGGACGGTCACTCTCGACGCCTCGCTGAAATACTCCGACGCCGACAACTTCATGGGCGACACCACGACCGCCGCCGCGGCTCACGTCAGCCGCGTCTTCAACGGCGTCCGCGTCGGCGGTTTCGCCGCCTTCCAGAGCAACGAAGTGTACGACATCTCCTCGTTCGGCGCCGAAGCTCAGAAGACTTTCGACCGCGCGACCCTGACCGGCTCGCTCGCCTACAGCGACTTCCTGGGCGCCAAGGCCTGGAACGTCGGCGCCGACGCCGCCTTCTACCCCATGCCGGCCCTGCGCCTGAACGCCGCCGCCAACTATGAGACCATCAAGGACGGCATCTTCGGCGACACGGACATCGACTCGTGGACCTATGCCGTTGGCGCGGAATACCGCGTCGCCGCCACGCCCTACAGCGTGTTTGGCCGCTACGAGAACAAGTCGTTCGACGACCTGGACATCGACGTCGACACCTTCAAGATCGGTGTCCGCTACAACTTCGGCGGCTCGCTCCAGGATCAGGACCGCGCGGGCGCCAACATCGGTCGCGCCACCTTCGCGCCGGGGAACATCCTGAGCTACGCCAACTAAGGCTCTCGCCTTTGGCAACGGGCCCCGACGGAGCGATCCGTCGGGGCTTTTTCCTGTCTGAAGACCGACCGGATCCGAGGCATGAAAAAGGCCCGGGGGGTTCCACGCTCCCGGGCCTCCTCCTGCGGCTGGCGTGCTCGGATCAGCGTCCGATACGCACCTCGCCGGAACCCACGATCGATCGCGACACCGGCCCCGTCACTTCGGCCACGCGCACGTCGCCCGAACCGGCGATCGACGCCTCCAGGCTGGCCGCCGTGCCGTCGAAGCGCACATTGCCCGATCCGGCGACCGCGACTTCCAGCGTCGAGGCGCGACCGCCCCGGATCGTCACGTCGCCCGAACCGCCGATGGAGACCTCAGCCGGTCCGTTCACCCCGGCCACGATGATGCTGCCCGAACCGCCGATATTGGCTTCCAGATCGCCGGTATTGCCCGCAAAGATCGAACCCGAGCCGCCGACCGAGGCCTCGAGTGACCGCGAAGTCCCCGCCCGCACCGTGCCCGAGCCGCCTACGCCGATCTCCAGCCGACCATCGACATTGGCCACCGTCCAGTTGCCGCACCCCCCCGCGCCCAGGTCCACCGAACGCGCGCCGCGCCCCACCGAGCCATAGACGCCGCTGCCCGAGCTGACATCCACGTCGCGCGGCGTGCGCAGCACCACCAGGGGCGCGTCTTCCAGACGGACCCGCCCCTTGCCGGCCAGCACGACCGTGGCGCCCTCGCCCGGTTGGCGCGCATCGATCGAACCGTTGTTGCATTCGCGGATGCTGTCGTTGCTGAACTGCAGCAAGCTGCGGCGACGGCCCAGGCCGCCGTCGATACGCACCTTGTCGCCGCGCCGTTCGACCGTCAGTTGCGGCAGGTCCGCCGCGCCGGGCGTGATCTCGACGGCGATGTCGGCGCGGTCCTCGGGAATGACGATGACACGGGCCACCGCATTACGGATTTCCGCCTCCTGCGCGGCGGCGGGCTGGGCGGCGGCGAATGCGGCCAGAACGGCGGCGGCGGCGGCGTAGGCGGCGATCTTCATGGCGGTGTCCCTCTCCTGAATGTGAGATGAAACTGGCCGCGACCGCCGCCCAAGTCATTTTAAATCGAGGTCATGAAGTCGTTGTAAGAAACCGGCCTTGCGGCGGTTCAGGCCTTCAGGGCCCCCGCCCCGTCGGCCACGCCGATCTCGGGTTCGAACTGCCGCTCGAAATGGGCGATCCGGCTTTTCAGCGCGCCCATCCGCTTCAGCCCCAGCGACGCCGCCCAGCGCAGGGCCAGCTCTCCCTGCCCCATCCGATCCGTCTGTCGCGGCGCCCCGCCCCGGCTGCGCGCCACGGCGTTGGTGTAGAGGGCCCCGTTGCGCCAGCGCGACGGCCAGGTCTGAAAGTCCATCGACAGGGAGACGCAGAACCGGTCCAGGTTCTCCACCCGGTGCGGCGCATAAAGCGGCCAGGTCAGCGCCTGCCCCGGCTCCAGATCGATGACCTGCGCATCGCCCTCGAACGCCAGGCTATAGGGCAGCTCCTCGGTCGTCTGGCGCGCCACCACCTGTTCCATGTTGCGCTCCGGCAGATGCGCCTCGTCGCCCGGATAGACGAAAATCCGCTTGCGCCCTCTCAGGTGGAACAGCACCACTCCCGCCGCGTCGAAATGATAGGGCACGCGCGCCTTGGGCGAGGACAGGATCAACTGCCCCGCATTCTTGACCGCCTTCAACCCTGGATAGGCCTGCTCGATCCGGCGATACTCGGCCATCGCGGCCGCCCACAGTTCGGGCCAGCCGGTCTCAAGCCCGCGCAGGTTGACCCACAGGCGTCCCTGCTGGATCGCCTCGAGCAACTGGCTTCCATCCAGACGCCCGCGCGCGCCGGTGCGCAACGACACCTGCCCCTCGTCGTCGTAGTCGTACAGGTTGATGTCGAACAGGTCCGCCGGATAGCGGTCCAGCAGGGCCGCCAGCGCGGCGTCCTCGGCAAAGCCCTGGGCGATCAGACTGTGCGGATGAACCCCCGCCTCGGTGATGGGGCCGGGATAACGCGTGCGGCGATCAGACATGGTCGGTTCCTTCATCAGGCGGCGGCCCCTGCTCGGCCCGCGGCCTTGGACAGGGCGGCGCGCGCCGCCAGCCCCGCCCCCTTCAGCCGGCCTGCCGCGCTCGTCTCGCAGGCCTCGATGACATTCCAGCGCCGCCGCACGCTGTCGACCAGGCGCGCGCCGCCGGCCATCGCCAGCAGGGCCGCCCCGGCCTCGCCCAGGGTCGACGACAAGCCCGGCTTCAGAATGACCGCCTCGGCCACCGGCTGAACCGTGTCGCAGAAGTAGCGCTTGTAGGTCTCGCCGCCAAAGCCGTAGTCGAAGTCGCGATAGCCGCGCTCGGCCCCCAGACGGATCGTCTCCATGCTCAGCATGATGCCGGGCGAGCACCGCGCCAGGCTGGGCACATAGACCGGAAACCAGAAGTGGAACCGCCGTCCCGCGTGCAGCGAATACTCCATCGCCGCGATCCGTCCTCCGGCGCGCAGCACCGCAATCGAGGCACCGAAATCGTCCTGCTCGTGCGCCATCAGGGCGTGCAACAGGTCGCGGGTCCAGCCGCAGGCGAAGACGTCATGCCGCCCCGTGCGCCGATACTGGTCCCGTTTCAGCACGATCAGTTCGTCCAGCAGAGCCTCGTCGCGAAGACCGATCTGCACCTCCACGGCGCCGAACTCGGTCTCCATGCTGCGCCGCGCCCGCTCCTTGTCCTTGAAATATTTGCCAAAGGCCCGACGGCGCGCCGCGTACCAGGCGTCGTAGCCGCCCTCGTTCGGGATGGTGGTGCGAAAGCTGTCGCTGACCGCCGCGCCCGGCGCCTCTCCCACCCAGCCGTTGACGCTGAACCGCGCGCCGCCCAGCAGCCGCGCCGCCTCGGCCAGCGTCGGACGCTCGCCCCTGGGGCCGATCACCCCGTGATAGTCGTTCATCGGCGCCGCCACCGGCAGCACCGCCCCGCCCCGCCGCTGATGCGGGAAGTAGCCGACCACCACCCCGTCGCGCTTGAAAATCGCCACCGCGCAAGCCGGGCTGATCCGCGCGGCGATCTGCGCGAACTCGACGCGGAAATAGGGGCTGGCGAGATCCGGGTCCGCCATCGACCAGGCGTTCCACTGCGCGCACGCCTCGGCGCCCAGGCTGTCCAGGTCGCAGATTTCGATCGTCAGCACACCGGGCATGAGCCTTCCTTCTTCCGCGACGCCACCAGCAAGTTCCATTCCGCCCGCCGTCTCTAGTTCAGCTCCGTTTAGACACGGTTTAGAGCCGCGGTCGCCGCGCCCGGCGGAGCGCTGGCCCGCCCCAGGCGTTGTCCTGTCTCAACAAGGGACCGAACCATGCCTGACCCCCGCCCCGACGACCGACAGATCGAGAATGAGGATCTCAAGCCCGACCGCCCCGGTCGTCCTCCCAGACCCGCCACCGAGCCTGACGGCGCCAAGGGCTCCAGCAACTCCGGCCAGACCGCCGCCGACCCGGCCACCGGGCGGCCCAATCCCTGAATGCAGAAACGGCCCCCGGATTGCTCCGAGGGCCGCTCTGTTACGCTTTACGCTTGGCCTACCGCCCTTGCGGGCTTCTTGAGGCCGGTACGCTTACTGTTCGGGTCCGAAGACCCGGATCGATCGCTTAGGCGATGATCTTGGCGACGACGCCGGCGCCGACGGTGCGGCCGCCTTCACGGATGGCGAAGCGCAGGCCCTGATCCATGGCGATCGGGGTGATCAGTTCGACGCTCAGCTCGGCGTTGTCGCCGGGCATGATCATCTCGACGCCTTCCTTCAGGTGAACGATGCCGGTCACGTCCGTCGTGCGGAAGTAGAACTGCGGGCGATAGTTCGTGAAGAACGGCGTGTGACGGCCGCCTTCTTCCTTCGTCAGGATGTAGGCTTCGGCCATGAACTTGGTGTGCGGGGTGATCGAACCCGGCTTGCACAGCACCTGGCCGCGCTCGACGTCTTCACGCTTGGTGCCGCGCAGCAGCACGCCCACGTTGTCGCCGGCTTGACCCTGGTCCAGCAGCTTGCGGAACATTTCGACGCCCGTGCAGGTCGTCTTCTGGACCGGACGGATGCCGACGATTTCGACTTCTTCGCCGACCTTGACGATGCCCTTTTCAACGCGACCCGTGACCACGGTGCCGCGGCCCGAGATCGAGAAGACGTCTTCGACCGGCATCAGGAAGGGCAGGTCAACCGGACGTTCCGGCTGCGGGATGTAGGCGTCGACCGTTTCCATCAGCTTCAGCACTTGCTGCTCGCCGATTTCCGGGTTCACGCCGTCGGTCGCGGCCTTGGCCGAACCCATCGTCACCGGGATGTCGTCGCCCGGGAACTGGTAGGACGAGAGCAGCTCGCGCACTTCCATTTCCACCAGCTCGAGCAGCTCGGCGTCGTCGACCAGGTCGACCTTGTTCATGAAGACCACCAGGGCCGGCACGCCGACCTGACGGGCCAGCAGGATGTGCTCGCGCGTCTGCGGCATCGGGCCGTCAGCGGCCGAAACCACCAGGATCGCGCCGTCCATCTGAGCCGCGCCCGTGATCATGTTCTTCACGTAGTCGGCGTGGCCGGGGCAGTCGACGTGCGCGTAGTGACGGTTGGCCGTCTCATACTCGACGTGTGCCGTGTTGATCGTGATGCCGCGGGCTTTTTCTTCCGGGGCGGCGTCGATGTCGGCGTAGTTCATCGCCTTCGCGCCACCGGCCTTCGCCAGCGTCATCGTGATCGCAGCCGTCAACGTCGTCTTGCCGTGGTCAACGTGACCAATCGTGCCGATGTTGCAGTGCGGCTTGGTGCGTTCGAACTTTTCCTTGGCCATTCTCTAGCTCCTGGGTCCCCGAACCGGGGGTCCTATTGGTTTGGGGATGAGGCGGGCGGTCTGCGCGCAAACCGCCCGGGTTTCAAGTGCGCCCGTCCATATAGGACGGGACAGCGACGTTGTTAGGCGTACTTCTTGATCACTTCGTCGGCGACGTGTTGCGGCACCGGCTCGTAGTGGTCGTACTGCATGGTGAACTGGGCGCGGCCTTGCGACATGCCGCGCAGGGTGTTCACGTAGCCGAACATGTTCGCCAGCGGCACGAAGGCGTTGATGACGATGGCGTTGCCGCGCATGTCCTGGCCCTGGATCATGCCGCGACGGCCGTTCAGGTCGCCGATGACCGAGCCGAGGTATTCCTCGGGGGTCACGACCTCAACCGCCATGATCGGCTCGAGCAGCTTGGGCGAACCCTTTTCCTTCAGTTCGCGGAAGGCGGCGCGGGCCGCGATTTCGAACGCCAGCACGCTGGAGTCGACGTCGTGGTACTTGCCGTCCGTCAGGGTCGCCTTGAAGTCGATCAGCGGGAAGCCGGCCAGCAGACCGTTTTCCTTGATGGCCGTCAGGCCCTTTTCGACGCCCGGGATGTATTCCTTGGGCACCGCGCCGCCGACGATGGCGTTTTCGAACACGAAGCCCGAACCCGGTTCACCCGGCTCGAACGTCAGCATGACGCGGGCGAACTGACCCGTACCGCCGGTCTGCTTCTTGTGGGTGTAGTCGATGTCGACCTTGCGGCCGAGCGATTCACGATAGGCCACCTGCGGCGCGCCGATCGTGGCGTCGACCTTGTAGGTGCGGCGCAGGATGTCGATCTTGATGTCCAGGTGCAGCTCGCCCATGCCCTTCAGGATCGTCTGGCCCGACTCGTGGTCGGTCGAGACGGTGAAGGACGGATCTTCCGAAGCCAGCTTGGCCAGAGCCACGCCCAGCTTCTCTTGGTCGGCCTTGGTCTTGGGCTCGACCGAGATCTCGATCACGGGCGCCGGGAATTCCATCTTCTCAAGGATGACGGGCGACTTCAGCGGATCGCACAGGGTGTCGCCCGTGCGGGTTTCCTTCAGGCCGGCCAGGGCGACGATGTCGCCGGCGTAGGCTTCCTTGATGTCTTCGCGGTTGTTCGAGTGCATCTGCAGCATGCGGCCGACGCGCTCGCGCTTGTCGCGCGACGAGTTCAGCAGCGACATGCCGGTTTCCATCTTGCCCGAGTAGAGGCGGCAGAAGGTCAGCGAGCCGACGAAGGGGTCGTCCATGATCTTGAACGCCAGGACCGACAGGGGCTCGTCGTCCGAAGCCTTGCGCGTGACCGGCTCTTCCGTCTTGAAGTCGATGCCCGGCGTGGGCGGAATGTCGGTCGGCGAAGGCAGGTAGTCGATGACGGCGTCGAGCAGGGGCTGAACGCCCTTGTTCTTGAAGGCCGAGCCGCCGAGGATCGGGTAGAAGGCGCCGGTCAGCACGGCCTTGCGAATGCACTTCTTCAGGACTTCGACCGAGGGCTCTTCGCCGCCCAGGTAGGCTTCCATGGCCTCGTCGTCCAGCTCGACAGCGTTGTCGATCAGGTATTGACGGGCGGCGGCGCATTCGTCGGCCATGTCAGCCGGGATTTCGCGGATATCGGCGTCGGCGCCGACGGCGTCGGTTTCCCAGACGTAGGCCTTCATCTCGACCAGGTCGACCACGCCCTTCAGCAGGTTCTCGGCGCCGATCGGCAGTTGGATCGGCACAGCCTTGGCGCCCAGACGGTCGCGGATCGACTGGACCGAAGCGGCGAAGTCAGCGCCGATCTTGTCCATCTTGTTGACGAAGACGATGCGCGGCACGCGGTACTTGTCGGCCTGACGCCAGACGGTTTCCGTCTGCGGCTCCACGCCGGCGTTGCCGTCCAGCACCGTCACGGCGCCGTCGAGCACGCGCAGCGAACGTTCGACTTCAATGGTGAAGTCCACGTGGCCGGGGGTGTCGATGATGTTGAGACGCTTGCCTTTCCAGAAGGCGGTCGTGGCGGCCGAGGTGATGGTGATGCCGCGCTCTTGTTCCTGGTCCATCCAGTCCATGGTGGACGCGCCATCGTGCGTCTCGCCCATTTTGTGGTTCTTGCCGGTGTAGAACAGGATCCGCTCGGTCGTCGTCGTCTTGCCCGCGTCGATGTGGGCCATGATGCCGAAGTTGCGGTAGTCTTCGATTTTATGTGTGCGGGGCATTGGACTTGCCTTCGGGGTGCTTCGCGGACGCGACGGGCGCCCAAGATGATATCGGATAAGACAGCGCGGGCGATTTAGCTCAAACCGCCCGCGCTTGATAGTCTCAGATAAGCGCGCCTGATGGCGCTTTGAAGACGCTTACCAGCGGTAGTGGCTGAAGGCGCGGTTGGCTTCGGCCATCTTGTGGGTGTCTTCACGCTTCTTGACTGCGGTGCCGCGGTTGTTCGAGGCGTCCAGCAGCTCAGCGGCCAGCTTTTCCGTCATGGTGTTTTCACCGCGCTTGCGCGCAGCGTTCACCAGCCAACGGATGGCCAGGGCGCGGCGACGGTCGGGGCGGACTTCGACCGGCACCTGGTAGGTGGCGCCGCCGACGCGACGCGAACGGACTTCGACCGACGGCGCGACGTTGTCGAGCGCGGTGTGGAAGGTTTCGACCGCGGTGTGGTCTTTCTTCTTCTCGGCCAGAATGTCGAAGGCGCCATAGACGATGTTTTCGGCGACGGCCTTCTTACCTTCGTACATGACGTAGTTCATGAACTTGGTGACGATCAGATCGCCGAACTTGGGATCCGGCAGAACTTCACGCTTCTGGGCGCGGTGACGACGCGACATAGGTTATTCCTTGCAGTGCCCGGCAGACGCCGGGAAAATCTCTGAGGGTCCAGACCAGCAGGCCTGAAAACGGTTCGCTTACTTCGGACGCTTGGCGCCGTAGTGCGAACGACGCTGCTTGCGGTCCTTGACGCCTTGCGTATCGAGCACGCCGCGCAGGATGTGGTAACGCACGCCGGGCAAGTCCTTCACGCGGCCGCCGCGGATCAGAACAACCGAGTGCTCTTGCAGGTTGTGACCTTCGCCGGGGATGTAGCAAACGGCTTCATAGCCGTTCTTGGCCAGACGGACCTTGGCGACCTTACGCAGAGCCGAGTTCGGCTTCTTCGGGGTCGTGGTGTAAACGCGGGTGCAGACGCCGCGACGCTGGGGCGAACCCTCGAGGGCCGGCACCTTGTTACGGGTGGGCTTGGGCTTGCGCGGCTTGCGGATCAGCTGGTTGATCGTAGGCATACGATTTCGTCTCTTTTCGATATGGAGGCGTGTGCCTTTCGGCCGGGGCGCCTCATGAGCCTTCTTTTGGACGCTGCCGAAGCACCGCCCGGGTGTTGTTTCCGAGTGAGCCGAAACAGCCAAACGAAAAAGCCGGAACGCGCGCTTTGGGCGTTCCGGCGGGCACAGCCCGTCCGTTCAATTGTCACGATCTCGACAGACAGCGAACCGCCTACGTCTCGAAAGTGCGCGCGATGTACGCGGGATGGGTGAAGGCGTCAAGTGATTCACCCTTGGTCGCTCCCGGCCAGCCCCCGCCCTCCCCGCGAATTCACCGTTCCCTGATCCCGCAAACTCGTCTCTATATGGCCATGCTTGCCTTGGCATCATGCTCGACGACGATTGGGGAGCCGCTATGAGCCTTGCAGTTCTGGCCCGCGCGCCGATGCGGCGTCGGCGTCCCGGCGTGCGGCGCGCTCTGATGGCGGGGGCTTCCACGCTTCTGCACACGGTCGTGCTGGGCGCCATGATCCTGCTGGCGTCCAGCGAGGATCATCCCGCTGCGTCGCCGCCGCCGCCCCCTGTCATCCAGCTGGAAATCGAGCGCCAGCCTCTGCCGCCTCTGCCGCCCCAGCCGCGCCCGCCGGTCCCCCGCCCCCTGCCCCTACCGGCGCCCGAACGCGCGATCCCGGAGCCGGAGCCCGAGCGGCCGACCCCGACGGTCAAGCCCCCGCTGCTGTCGCCCCCCACGCCCCAACCCGCGCCTCAGCCGGCGCCAAAGAGCGTGGCCGTTGCGCCGCCGACGCCCCTGCCCGCTCCCTTGCCGGCGCCCCAGCGCGCGCCTGCGCCCGTCCCCGCGCCCCTGCCCGCTCCTGCGCCCGCCGCCGCCGAGCGCGCGGCGCCGACGCCGGCTCCCACCCTGCCGGTCCGCGCGCGCAAGAAGGACGAGGACGAGGCCCGCAACGGCTTGCCCGCCGCCCCCGCCCCGCGCCTGGCCAATCCGGCGCCCGGCGCGCCCTCGGCGGCCGCGGCGGGGGTCAGCGGCATCTCCGACGCCTGGCGGGTCGCCCCCGAAGGCCAGGACGGGCGCAACGCCCGCGCCCTGCGCACCTCCCCCGCCGGCTGCCCCTCCACCCGCGTTCTTCGGCCGGGCGAGCAGGCCGTCTGCGACGAACGTTTCAACGCCCGCGCCGCCGAAGGCGCCGCCCGCGGCCCCATCACCGGCAGCGGCAACGCCGAACGCGACGCTCGCTTCGCCCGCGAAGGCGCGCGCGAGATGCAGCGTTTCGAGGCCCAGCGCCGCCCTCTGTCCGGCGGCGTCGGCGTCATGCCGCCCCAGGACTGCCCCGGCTCCAACTTCGGCGCGGGCTGCGCCGGCGCCCACCTCGACCCATCCATGCGCCAGGGCGCCACCACCAACGTCCAGCAGGACAGCAACAAGCTGCCCGACCCACGTCCCTGACTTTCCTCCGGCCCCCAGGTAGCCCACGCGGTGGGCCCAACAAGAACCGGCCTCAAGCAGCCCAACGGGCGGTAGGCCCAACAAGAACCGGCCTCAAGCAGCCCAACGGGCGGCAGGCCCAACAAGAACCGGCCTCAAGCAGCCCAACGGGCGATAGGCCCAAAAGAAAAGAGCGGCGCTGTCACCAGCGCCGCCCTCTTCAGTCTTCAGTTCCGAAACCGGATCAGCCTTCCGACTGCTCCAGCTCCAGGGCCAGATCGGCCGGCAGCGGCTCGATGGCTTCTTCGCGGGCCTGGGTCAGTTCCGCGTCGCGCTGGTTGGCCAGCTTCTGCAGCGAGCGCAGATAGGCGCCCGTGCCCGCCGGGATCAGACGGCCGACGATGACGTTTTCCTTCAGGCCTTCCAGCATGTCCTTCTTGCCGTGGACCGAGGCGTCGGTGAGGACGCGGGTGGTCTCCTGGAAGGACGCCGCCGAGATGAAGCTGCGGGTCTGCAGCGACGCCTTGGTGATGCCCAGCAGGACGGGCTGCGTGGTGGCCAGACGACCGCCGCGCTTCTCGACCTTGGCGTTTTCCAGAACAGCTTCGGCCACTTCGACGGTGTCGCCGCGGATCAGGGTGGTTTCACCCGAATCCAGGACTTCGACCTTCTGCAGCATCTGACGGACGATGACTTCGATGTGCTTGTCGTTGATCGGCACGCCTTGCAGTCGATAGACCTCCTGCACTTCGTTCACCAGATACTCGGCCAGCGCCTCGACGCCCTGGATGCGCAGCAGGTCGTGCGGATCCGGGTTGCCGTCGATGATGTAGTCGCCCTTCTGGATCAGATCGCCGTCGTGGACGGAGATGTGCTTGCCCTTCGGGATCAGGAACTCGACCGCCTCGCCTTGGTTGCCGTCGGCGTCCAGTTCCGGGGTGATCTTGATGCGGCGCTTGTTCTTGTAGTCGCGACCGAACTCAACGCGGCCATCCATCTCGGCGATGACGGCGCAGTCCTTCGGACGGCGGGCTTCGAACAGTTCGGCGACGCGCGGCAGACCGCCGGTGATGTCGCGGGTCTTGGCGCCTTCGGTCGGAACGCGGGCGATGATCTCGCCCGGCTTGACCTCGTCGCCGTTGGACACGGACAGAACGGCGCCCACGGGCAGCAGGTAGCGGGCGTCAGAGCCCGAGGCCAGCTTGGCGTAGGTGTCGCCCAGGGTCACGCCCATGGCCGGACGCAGGTCCGAACCGCGGGGGCTGGCGCGCCAGTCGGAAACCACGCGCTGGGCGATGCCCGTCGCTTCGTCGGTTTCTTCGCGGACAGACAGACCCTCGATCAGGTCTTCGAAGCGAACGACGCCGCCGACTTCGGTCAGGATCGGGGTGGTGTAGGGGTCCCACTCCGCCAGACGTTGGCCCTTGGCGATGTCGGCGCCTTCCTTGACGCGCAGGCGGGCGCCGTACGGGACCTTGTGGGTCTCGCGGTCCTTGCCGTCCACGACCACGGTGACGACGACGTTGCGGCTCATGGCCACCAGGTCGCCGTGCGCGGCGGTGACGGTCGGGCCGACGATCTTGGCCTTACCGGCGTTGGTCGCCTCGTAGAACGAGGTTTCCGCCACCTGGGCCGTACCGCCGATGTGGAAGGTACGCATCGTCAGCTGGGTGCCCGGCTCGCCGATCGACTGAGCCGCGATCACGCCGACGGCTTCACCGATGTTGACGTTGGTGCCGCGCGCCAGGTCACGACCATAGCACATGCCGCAAATGCCGGCTTCGGCTTCACAGGTCAGGGCCGAACGGACCTTGATCGACTGGACGCCGGCCTTGTCGATGACCTCGATCTCTTCTTCCTGCAGATAGGTGTCGGCAGGGAAGAGGATGGCCTCGCCGCCCGGCTCGCGGATGTCCTCGGCCGCATAGCGACCCAGGACGCGCTGGCCCAGCGAGACCAGAACGTCGCCGCCTTCGACCACGGCGCGCAGGGTGATGCCGCGCGTCGAGCCGCAGTCTTCCTCGGTGACGATCGAGTCCTGCGCCACGTCCACCAGACGACGGGTCAGATAACCCGAGTTGGCGGTCTTCAGCGCGGTGTCGGCCAGACCCTTACGGGCGCCGTGGGTGGAGTTGAAGTATTCAAGGACGGTCAGGCCTTCCTTGAAGTTCGAGATGATCGGCGTCTCGATGATCTCGCCCGAGGGCTTGGCCATCAGGCCGCGCATGCCGCCCAGTTGCTTCATCTGCGCCTGCGAACCACGGGCGCCGGAGTTGGCCATCATGAAGACGGAGTTGATGTCCGGCTCCTCGCCCTTGATCAGGACGCGGGGCTGGGCGATTTCCGCCATCATCTCGTCAGCGATCTTGTCCGTGGCCTTGGACCAGGCGTCGACGACCTTGTTGTACTTCTCGCCCTTGGTGATGAGGCCGTCAGCATATTGCTGCTCGTACTCTTCGACCTGGGTGCGGGTTTCCGCGACCATCTGTTCCTTCTTGGCCGGGATGACGATGTCGTCCTTGCCCACGGAAATGCCGGCCTTGGCGGCTTCGCGGAAGCCCAGTTGCATCATCTGGTCGGCGAAGATGACCGTCGCCTTCTGACCGCAGTGACGATAGACCTGATCGATCAGGTTACCGATTTCCTTCTTGGTCAGGTTCTTCTCAAGCAGGTGGTAGCCGATGTTGGCGTTGTGCGGCAGCAGCGCGCCCAGCTTCATCCGGCCCGGCGTCGTGTCGATGACCTTGGTGACGACAACGCCTTCCGAGTTCATCTCGGTCCAGCGGGCCTTGATCTTGGTGTGCAGCTTGACGACCTTGGCGTCCAGCGCGGCGTCGATCTCGCCCATGTTGGCGAACAGCTTGCCTTCGCCCGGCTGGTTATCCTTCACCAGCGACAGGTAGTAGAGGCCCAGGACGATGTCCTGCGACGGCACGATGATCGGCTTGCCGTTGGCGGGCGACAGGATGTTGTTCGTCGACATCATCAGGACGCGCGCTTCCAGTTGCGCTTCCAGCGACAGCGGGACGTGAACAGCCATCTGGTCGCCGTCGAAGTCGGCGTTGAAGGCGGTGCAGACCAGCGGGTGCAGGCGGATGGCCTTGCCCTCGATCAGCTTGGGCTCGAACGCCTGGATGCCCAGACGGTGAAGCGTCGGCGCGCGGTTCAGCATCACCGGGTGTTCCCGGATCACTTCTTCCAGGATGTCCCAGACCTGCGGCTGCTCGCGCTCGACCATGCGCTTGGACTGCTTGACGGTGCCCGACAGGCCCTTGGCGTCCAGACGCGCATAGATGAAGGGCTTGAACAGCTCCAGCGCCATCTTCTTGGGCAGGCCGCACTCGTGCAGCTTCAGCTCGGGGCCCACGGTGATGACCGAACGGCCCGAGTAGTCGACGCGCTTGCCCAGAAGGTTCTGACGGAAGCGGCCCTGCTTGCCCTTCAGCATGTCGGCCAGCGACTTCAGCGGACGCTTGTTGGCGCCCGTGATGACGCGACCACGACGGCCGTTGTCGAACAGGGCGTCGACCGACTCTTGCAGCATCCGCTTTTCGTTACGGATGATGATGTCGGGCGCGCGCAGCTCGATCAGGCGCTTCAGGCGGTTGTTACGGTTGATGACCCGGCGATAGAGGTCGTTCAGGTCCGACGTCGCGAAGCGACCGCCGTCCAGCGGCACCAGCGGACGCAGTTCCGGCGGGATGACCGGGACGATCGTCAGGATCATCCACTCGGGCTTGTTGCCCGACTCGAGGAAGGCCTCGATCAGCTTCAGGCGCTTGGACGCCTTCTTGGCCTTCATTTCCGAGGGGCTGTCGGCCAGCTCGCCGCGGTGGCGTTCGGCTTCGGCGTGCAGGTCGATGCCCATCAGCAGGTTGCGGACGGCCTCGGCGCCGATTTCAGCCGTGAAGCCGTCGTCGCCGTACTCTTCCTGATAGCGATAGAACTCGTCTTCCGTCAGCAGTTGGTTCTGCTTCAGCGGGGTCAGGCCCGGCTCGGTGACGATGTAGTTTTCGAAGTAGAGGACGCGTTCCACGTCCTTCAGCGCCATGTCCAGCATCAGCGAGATGCGCGACGGCAGCGACTTCAGGAACCAGATGTGGGCGACCGGGGCGGCCAGGTCGATGTGACCCATGCGCTCGCGGCGAACGCGAGCCAGCGTGACTTCAACGCCGCACTTCTCGCAGATGATGCCCTTGTACTTCATGCGCTTGTACTTGCCGCACAGGCATTCGTAGTCCTTGGTCGGGCCAAAGATACGGGCGCAGAACAGGCCGTCGCGCTCGGGCTTGAACGTACGGTAGTTGATGGTTTCCGGCTTCTTGATCTCGCCGAACGACCACGAACGGATCTTCTCCGGCGAGGCCAGGGCGATCTTGATCTGGTCGAAGGTCGGCGTGACCGGGACCGGGTTGAAGATGTTCAGGACTTCCTGGTTCATCTTTTTTCCTTCTGCGGGAATGCCCCGCGAAAATTCATTCAGAGAGGAGAGGCGGTCGGACCGCCCTCCCCCGCCAGGCGGGAGAGGGCTTCAGTTTCCGATCAGCTGTTCTCCAGCTCCACGTTCAGGCCCAGCGAGCGCATTTCCTTGATGAGCACGTTGAAGCTCTCGGGAATGCCGGCCTCGAAGCTGTCGTCGCCGCGGACGATGGCCTCGTAGACCTTGGTGCGGCCAGCCACGTCGTCGGACTTCACCGTCAGCATTTCCTGCAGGGTGTAGGCGGCGCCGTAGGCTTCCAGAGCCCAGACCTCCATTTCCCCGAAGCGCTGTCCGCCGAACTGCGCCTTACCGCCCAGCGGCTGCTGGGTGACGAGCGAGTACGGGCCGATGGAGCGGGCGTGGATCTTGTCGTCGACCAGGTGGTGCAGCTTCAGCATGTAGACGTAGCCGACCGTGACCGGACGCTTGAACTGCTCGCCCGTCTGACCGTCGAACAGGATCGACTGGCCCGAACGATCCAGACCGGCCGATTCCAGCAGATCCTCGATGTCCGAAATGTGCGCGCCGTCGAAGACCGGGGTCGCGAAGGGCACGCCCTTGGCCAGGTTCTGCGCCAGCTCGATCAGGTCTTCGTCCGATTCCGGCAGCGGGGTGTCGGCGCCGTAGATTTCGGTCAGACGCGACACCAGGGCCTCGCGCATGCCGCCGTCCATCCACTGCTCCAGCAGACCCGTGATCTGCTTGCCGAGGCCGGCCGAAGCCCACCCCAGGTGGGTTTCGAAGATCTGACCGATGTTCATGCGCGAAGGCACGCCCAGCGGGTTCAGAACGATGTCGACGTGGGTGCCGTCGTCCAGGTGCGGCATGTCCTCGATCGGCAGGATCTTGGAGATGACGCCCTTGTTCCCGTGACGGCCGGCCATCTTGTCGCCCGGCTGAAGCTTGCGCTTCACGGCCACGAAGACCTTGACCATCTTCATGACGCCCGGCGGCAGTTCGTCGCCGCGCTGCAGCTTCTCGACCTTGTCTTCGAAGCGACGGTCGAGCGCCTTACGGGCGTCCTCGAACTGCTTCTTCATGGCCTCGAGCTCGCCCATCGCCTTCTCGTCGTCGAGGGCGATCTGCCACCACAGGCCCTTGGACACTTCGGCCAGCTTCTCTTCGGTCACTTCGCCGCGTCCCATGCCCTTCGGGCCCGAGACGGCGTCCTTGCCGAGCAGCAGCGGCTTCAGGCGGCCATAGACGTTGCGCTCAAGGATCTTGAGCTCATCGTCGCGGTCCTTGCCGAGGCGTTCGATTTCAGCGCGTTCGATGGCCACGGCGCGCTCGTCCTTGTCGACGCCGTGACGGTTGAAGACGCGCACGTCGACGACCGTGCCGGCGACGCCGGGCGGCAGACGCAGGCTGGTGTCGCGCACGTCCGAAGCCTTCTCGCCGAAGATGGCGCGCAGCAGCTTCTCTTCCGGCGTCATCGGGCTCTCGCCCTTCGGCGTGACCTTGCCGCACAGGATGTCGCCCGGCTGGACTTCGGCGCCGATGGCCACGATGCCCGCTTCGTCGAGGTTGCGCAGGGCTTCCTCGCCGACGTTGGGGATGTCGCGGGTGATTTCTTCCGGGCCCAACTTCGTATCACGCGCCATCACTTCGAACTCTTCGAGGTGGATGGAGGTGAAGATGTCGTCGCGCACGATGCGCTCGGAGATCAGGATGGAGTCTTCGAAGTTGTAGCCGTTCCACGGCATGTAGGCGACCAGGACGTTACGGCCCAGAGCCAGTTCGCCCAGGTCCGTCGACGGGCCGTCAGCGATGACGTCGCCGGCCTTCACCTCATCGCCCACGCGCACGATCGGGCGCTGGTTGATGCAGGTCGACTGGTTGGAGCGCTGGAACTTCGACAGGCGGTAGATGTCGACGCCCGAACGACCCGCGTCCACGTCGCCGGTGGCGCGCAGAACGATACGCGTGCCGTCGATCTGCTCGACCACGCCGTCACGACGGGCGATCACGACAGCGCCGGAGTCCACGGCCACGACCGCTTCCATGCCGGTGCCGACCAGCGGCGCGTCCGACTGCACCAGAGGCACGGCCTGACGTTGCATGTTGGCGCCCATCAGTGCGCGGTTGGCGTCATCGTTTTCAAGGAAGGGGATCAGGGCCGCAGCGACCGAAACGACCTGCTTCGGCGACACGTCCATCATGTCGACGTCGGCCTTGGTCAGCAGCTGGGATTCACCGTTGATCCGGCCGGGGACCAGATCCTCGACGATCTCGCCGTTGTTCAGTTCGATGTTGGACTGGGCGATAACGTGCTTCGCCTCTTCCATGGCCGAGATGTAGACCACCTCGTCCGTGGCCTTGCCGTCCTTCACGCGACGATAGGGGCTCTCGATGAAGCCGTACTTGTTGACGCGCGCGTGGGTGGCCAGCGAGTTGATCAGACCGATGTTCGGGCCTTCCGGCGTTTCGATCGGGCAGATGCGGCCATAGTGCGTCGGGTGAACGTCGCGGACTTCAAAGCCGGCGCGCTCACGGGTCAGACCGCCCGGGCCAAGCGCCGAAAGGCGACGCTTGTGGGTGATCTCCGACAGCGGGTTGGTCTGGTCCATGAACTGCGACAGCTGCGACGAGCCGAAGAATTCACGCACCGCAGCCGCGGCCGGCTTGGCGTTGATCAGGTCGTGCGGCATGACCGTGTCGATATCGACCGAGGACATGCGCTCCTTGATGGCGCGCTCCATGCGCAGCAGACCGACGCGGTACTGGTTTTCCAGCAGCTCGCCGACCGAACGCACGCGACGGTTGCCCAGGTTGTCGATGTCGTCGATCTCGCCGCGGCCGTCCTTCAGGCCGACCAGGATCTGCAGCACCTTCAGCACGTCGTCCTTTTGCAGGACGCGGATTTCGTCGGAAACCTCGGGGGTCTCCAGACGCATGTTCATCTTGACCCGGCCCACGGCCGACAGATCGTAGCGTTCGCTGTCGAAGAACAGCGAGTTGAACATGGCTTCGGCGGCTTCCGGGGTCGGCGGCTCGCCCGGACGCATGACGCGATAGATGTCGAACAGGGCGTCTTCACGGCCCGTGTTCTTGTCGATGCGCAGGGTATTGCGCATGTAGGCGCCGACCGTGACGTGGTCGATGTCCAGCACGTCGATGGTGGTGAAGCCGTGCTCTTCCAGCAGGGCGATCGACTCCGCATCCAGCTCGTCGCCGGCCTCGGCGTAGATCTCGCCGGTCTCATAGTTGACGGCGTCGGCGGCCAGATACTTGGTCAGCAGGGCGTCAGCCGCCAGCGACAGCGAGGTCAGACCGCCGTCAGCCAGCTTCTTGGCGGCGCGGGCGCTGATCTTCTGACCGGCCTGGGCGACCACTTCGCCGGTGTCGGCGTCGACCAGGTCGAATTCCGGCTTCACGCCGCGCCAGCGTTCCGGCTTGTAGGGCGTGACCCAGCCTTCGCCGCGCTTCTCGTAGGGGACGGTCTCGTAGAAGGTCTTGAGGATTTCCTCGCCGTCCATGCCCAGGGCCAGCAGGAAGCTGGTGGCCGGCAGTTTGCGACGACGGTCGATACGGACGAAGACCACGTCCTTGGCGTCGAACTCGAAGTCCAGCCACGAACCGCGGTAGGGAATGACGCGGGCGGCGAACAGCAGCTTGCCCGACGAGTGGGTCTTGCCCTTGTCGTGGTCGAAGAAGACGCCCGGCGAACGGTGCATCTGCGAGACGATCACGCGCTCGGTGCCGTTGACGATGAAGGTGCCCTTGTCCGTCATGAGCGGGATATCGCCCATGTAGACGTCCTGCTCCTTGATGTCCTTGACCGAACGGGCGCCCGTTTCTTCCTCGGTCTCAAAGACGATCAGGCGCAGCTTGACCTTCAGCGGCGCGGCATAGGTCATGTCGCGCTGAATGCATTCCTCGACGTCGTACTTGGGGTCCTCGAACTCGTAGGACACGTACTCCAGGACGGCGCGCTCGTTGAAGTCCTTGATCGGGAAGACCGACTTGAAGACCGCCTCGATGCCCTGCTCCTTGCGAATTCCGCTGCGCACTTCGCGCTGCAGGAACTGCTCGTAGGAAGCGCGCTGAACCTCGATCAGGTTCGGCATCTTCACCGCTTCGGGGATACGCCCGAACGAGTGACGAATGCGCTTCTTGCCGGTGAACGAGGTGGCGGAGGCGATCTTACCCAGGGCGAGACCGTCAGTGGAGTTTGCCATTCTGTTTTCCCAATCGCGAGCCGATAAAGACCCGACGTCAATGCAGCAGCCACGGCCCGCCAATCCGGCGATCCGTGACCATTAATTCTCGCGGCGCTCACCCTCGATCCGCTGGGGATCAGAGCGCCTGATATGCTCGCCCCTTGGGAAAGGGACGGCGCCTGCGCACCGGTCGGAGGGCGACAAACCGGGCTTGGGCGCTTTCGCGCGGGATTCATGGAATCTGCGGAGCGCGCATATATACGCGGATCGGCGGCGAAATAAAGGCCCCTGACGCAGTTTCAATCGGCGTGATAAGCGTGGGCGTATGAACCGCATCGCCCTGCCCGCGCTCGCCGCGTCCGCCCTCGCCCTGACCCTGTCGGCCTGCGCCTCGGCGCCCGCCACCATCGCCCAGGTCGTCCCCCAAGGCCCCGCCACCCAGGAAAACTGGGAGGTCGGCCAGGCCGCCTATCTGATGTGGAACGGCCAGCAGCGCGGCTGGACCACCACCCCGTCCGGCCTCCAGTACCGCCGCGTCGGCAAGGCCAACCCCAAGGGCGTCCAGCCGGTCGCCGCCGACACGGTCAAGGTCCACTATCGCGGGACCTTCATCGACGGCCGCGAGTTCGACAGCTCCTACTCGCGCAACGAACCGACCAGCTTCCCGCTGAACCGCGTCATCAAGGGCTGGACCGAAGGCGTCGCCCTGATGCGCACCGGCGAGACCTACGAATTCGTCATCCCCGCCGACCTCGCCTACGGCCCGCGCTGGATGGGCACGGAAATCCCCGCCAACTCCGTCCTGCGCTTCACCGTCGAACTGCTGGAAGTGACCCCGGCGAACTGATCCCCGCCAGATCCGGGGGTATCGTCACCCTCGGGCTTGTCCCGAGGGCCTATCGTTCTGCCGCACGCCTCGGGCCGTCATGACGACGGGCGCTTGCCGCGCATGCGTCGCTCTCGAAGCCGCCATAGACCCTCGGGACAAGCCCGAGGGTCGCCTTTCTCCGTCCAGCCCACACAATCGGGCCGCCCAATCCCTTGCCGCACAAGGGATCGACGCCCGTCGCGCCCCTTCTACGCGCCCTACCTGCCCCCGCCCCTATCCTTGCGGGCATGAGCATTCCCTCCGACACCCCGGCTCCGGCCCGCACCCGCCGCTCCAGCGAACTCTGGGCCCTGGTCCGCGCCGACTATCTGGCGGGCGGCAGCGCCCCCGAGGTGTGCGAGCGCCACGGCCTCAGCCTGTCGACCTTCCGCCACCGCGCCCGCGTCGAGGGCTGGCGTCGCGCCGATCAGGTTGAAACCCCGGTGGACGCGCCCTTTGTCTATGAGCGCGAATACGACCCCGGCGACTGGCGCAACTTCGCCGAGGAACTGGATCGCCCCGCCCCTGTCGAGGGCATGAGGCCGCCCGCCGCCTATCCGCACGCCTCGCCGCCCGGCTCCCCAAACGCTCACCCCGCCGACTACGAAGTCCACGACGGCTTCTGCGCCCGGCCGCCCCGCATCAGCCCCGCTGCGCCGCCCCATCCTGACTTCGACCTTCAGGGGCCGAGCGAGGTCCTGCTCGAAGCCTACGCCACCCCGACCGAACTGGCCGATGTCGCCTGGCTCAACGCCGAACAGGCCATCCGCGCCGGCCGCATGATCGAGGCGCGCGGCTGGACCCGCATCCATCGCGACCTCGCCGCGACCAGCCGCCCCTCCGCCGAAACCCGCGTCGCCCACGCCCGCGCCGACCTCCTGCGCGTCGAAAAGGAAAAGCGGAAGGAACGCGCCCGGCTGCAGGACCTGCAGCATCAGGTCGCCCTGGCCAAACAGGCGGCGGACGCGCCTTGAGCCATCCGCGACGGCCTCCCGGCCCATTGCACGAA
Organism: Candidatus Brevundimonas phytovorans; assembly: GCA_029203145.1. Taxonomy (NCBI): domain Bacteria; kingdom Pseudomonadati; phylum Pseudomonadota; class Alphaproteobacteria; order Caulobacterales; family Caulobacteraceae; genus Brevundimonas; species Candidatus Brevundimonas phytovorans. The sequence goes on along the minus strand of CP119309.1, from coordinate 844,860 downwards.
TTGCACTGTTTTTTTCGCTGCACGGTGCAATCCCGCCCTCCCTCGCTTGACGCCGGGGCTGTCACAATGTGGTCTGCGGCCCAGTTCGAGCCGCGTTGGGGCGGCCCTTGGGAATATCTGTCCATGAAGCGTTTCGCCCTGGCCGTCAGCGCCGCCGCCCTGCTGATCTCAATCGGCTCGCCTGCGCTCGCGCAGGTCGGCACGCCCGCCCTGCCCGTGGCGCTTGCGCCCATCCCGGCCCCGCGCGACGCGGCCTATCCCGGCGTCATCAGCCTCGACGTGGACGCCACCGACATCGACCGCCGCCTGGTTCAGGTGCGCCAGACCATTCCTGTCGCCCAGGCCGGGCCGATGGTCCTGCTCTATCCGCAATGGCTTCCGGGCAACCACAGCCCCGCCGGCCCCGTCGCCAACGTCGGCGGTCTGACCTTCACCGCCAATGGTCAGCGGCTGGAGTGGGTGCGCAACACCGCCAATCCCTGGGCCTATCAGATCGAGGTCCCCGCCGGCGTCAGCCAGATCGAGGTCGCCTTCCAGTGGCTGACCCCGATCGAGGGCAATCAGGGCCGCGTCGTCGTCACGCCCGAGATGCTGAACATCCAGTGGGAGAAGGCCCTGCTCTATCCGGCGGGCTACTACTCGCGCCAGATCACCTTCAAGCCGACGCTGAAGCTGCCCGCCGGCTGGAACTACGGCGCCGGTCTCGACACCGTCAGCTTCGAGAACGGTCTGGCGACCTTCGCCCCCATCACCCTCGACCACCTGGCCGACAGCCCCGTCTTCGCCGGCCAGCACTATCGCCAGATCGACCTGGATCCGGGCGGCCGCTCGCCCGTCCGCCTCAACGTCGTGGCCGACACCGCCAAGATGCTGGAAGCCTCCGACGAGCATATCCAGCTGCACCGCAACCTGGTGGCCCAGGCCGACCGCCTGTTCGGCGCCCGCCACTACAACCACTACGACTTCCTGCTGGCCGTGACCGACAAGCTGGGCGGCATCGGCCTGGAGCATCAGCGCTCCTCCGAGAACAGCGTCGATCCCAAATACTTCACCGACCGCGAAGGCACGCTCGCCGACCGCGACCTGCTCGGCCACGAATACACCCACAGCTGGAACGGCAAGTGGCGTCGCCCCGCCGACCAGATGACCCCCAACCTCAACGAGCCGCTGCAGAACTCCCTGCTCTGGGTCTATGAGGGCCAGACGCAGTACTGGGGCCTGGTCCTGACCGCCCGCGCCGGCCTGATGTCGAAGCAGCAGGCGCTGGACGTTCTGGCCATGACCGCCGCCAGCTTCCAGAACATCCCCGGCCGCCAGTGGCGCGCCATGCAGGACACCACCAACGACCCCATCATCAGCCAGCGCCGGCCGCAGCCCTGGGGCTCCTATCAGCGCAGCGAGGACTACTACCGCGAGGGCTCGCTGATCTGGCTGGACGCCGACACCCTGATCCGCGAGCAGACCGGCGGCAAGAAGTCGCTGGACGACTTCGCCAAGGCCTTCTTCGGAACCCAGGACGGCGACTGGAACCCCGCCCCCTACACCTTCGACACCGTCACCTCGACCCTGAACGGGGTCCAGGGCAACAACTGGGCTGCCTTCCTGCGCGAGCGCCTGGACGCGGTCGGCCCCAACTCGCGCGGCCCGCTGGACGGCATCGAGCGCGGCGGCTACCGCCTTGTTTTCAAAGAAGAACCTTCCGGTTACATGGACGCCCTCTACAAGGAGCTGGGCCGCAACGACTTCACCTATTCGCTCGGCTTCATGATGAACAAGGCGAACAAGATCACCTCGGTCGTCTGGGGCGGCCCGGCCTTCGAACAGGGCCTGACGTCCGGCTGGGAAGTGGTCGCCGTCGGCGGTCGCGCCGCCTCGGCCGACGCCCTCAAGGAGGCTGTCAGCGCCGCCAAGGGCTCCGCCGCCCCCATCGAGCTGATCCTCAGGAACGGCGACGTCTTCAAGACCGTCCGCTTCGACTACCACGACGGCCTGCGCTACCCCCATCTGGAGCGGATCGAGGGGACGCCCGACCGCCTGGGCGACATCCTGTCGCCTCGCCGTCGCTGACGCCGCCTGCCAAGCCTTACGCCTGATTACCTCTGAGTTCTGGATACCCGATGACCCGACGCCTGCCTGCCGCCGCCCTCGCCCTGTTGCTGACCTCGGTCGCCTCGACCGCCCTGGCTCATGCCCCGCAGGCCTGGACCGGCCCGCAGGCGCCGGCCGCGCCGACGCCTCAGAACACGCCCCTTGGCCTGCCCCGCGCCCTGCCGCCCATCCCGGCCCCGACCGCCGAGACCTACCCCGGCGTCATCAAGTATGAGGTCGACGCCACCGACGTGGAGCGCAAGATCGTCCGCGTCCGCCAGACCATCCCGGTCACGGCGGGCCCCCTGGTCCTGCTCTATCCCAAGTTCCTGCCCGGCAACCACGCCGCCACCGGCCCGATCCAGCTGATCTCGGGCGTGACCGTAACGAGCGGCGGGACCCGGATCGACTGGCTGCGCGACACCATCGACCCCTACGCCTTCCACGTGGACGTGCCCCAGGGCGTCAGCGAGATCGTGGTCGAGTTCCAGTGGCTGACCCAGCCCGACAACGCCACCTGGCGCGTGGTCATGACGCCGGAGATGGTCAACCTGCAGTGGGAGAAGGCCCTGCTCTATCCCGCCGGTTACCGTTCGACCGGCATCACCTTCGCCCCCTCGATCCGCCTGCCCGAGGGCTGGAAATACGGCGTGGCCCTGGACACCGAGCGCTATGAGAACGGCGTGGCGACCTTCCGCCCGACCGACCTCTACACCCTGATCGACAGCCCCCTGTTCGGCGGCGCCCATTTCCAGCGCATCGAGATCGACCCCAGGGGCGAGGCCGTCCACCTGAACATCGTCGGCGACGAGGCCAGGAACCTCGCCCCGACGCCAGAACAGATCGCCAAGTTCGAGAACCTGGTCGCCCAGACCGACCGCCTGTTCGGCGCCCGCCCCTATGACCGCTACGACTTCCTGGTCGCCGCCACGTCCAAGATGGGCGGCATCGGGCTGGAGCATCACCGCTCGTCCGAGAACAGCGTCACGCCCGACTTCTTCACCAACTGGGGCAAGGACCTCGGCGACATCGGCCTCCTGCCGCACGAGTTCGTCCATGCCTGGAACGGCAAGCGCCAGCGCCCCGCCGACGAACTGACCGCCAACCACAACATCCCGACCCAGAACACCCTGCTGTGGGTCTATGAGGGCCAGACGGAATACTGGGGCGACGTTCTGACCGCCCGCTCAGGTCTGGCCTCAAAGGAGGACATTCTGGCCAGCCTGGCCGACAACGCCGCCTTCTATGACAACCAGCCGGGCCGCGCATGGCGTCCGCTACAGGACGTCAACAACCACAACCTGCTCGGCTACCGCACCAGCAATCCCTATTCGTCGTGGATGCGCGGCACCGGCGACTACTACCGCGAAAGCCTGCTGATCTGGCTGGACGCCGACACCCTCATTCGTGAGGCGACCAACGGCAGGAAGTCGCTGGACGATTTCGCCAAGGGCTTCTTCGGCGGCGACGACGGCTCCTGGGCCCCGCGCGGCTACACCTTCGAGGACGTGGTCGCGGCCCTCAACGCCGTCCACCCCCACGACTGGGCGACCTTCCTGCGCACCCGCCTAGACGCCAATGGCCCCGACGCCAAGGCCCCGCTGGACGGTCTGGCCCGCGGCGGCTACCGCCTGACCTATACCGACAGCCTGACCGCCGGAGAGAAGCGCATCCAGTCCGGCTGGGCCACGGACTTCCAGTATTCACTGGGCTTCACCCTGTCCTCGTCGAACAAGCTGACCGGCATCCGCTGGGGCGGCCGCGCCTTCGAGGCCGACATCGGTCCGGGCTGGGAACTGGTCGCCGTCAACGACCGCGCCGCCTCGGCCGAGGTCCTGCGCGACGCCGTCACCGCCGCCAAGGGCACGGACAGGCCGATCTCGCTCCTGCTCAAGAACGGCGACCGCTACCGCACCGTGGCCTTCGACTACCACGACGGCCTGCGCTATCCGCGCCTGGAACGCATCCCCGGGACGCCCGACCGCATCGGCGACATCCTCAGCCCCCGTCGCCGCTAGGCCACGCTAGAAACAGAAACGGCCCGGGATCGCTCCCGGGCCGTTTTCGTATGAGCCTCGCTTAGGCCTTCAGCAGCTTCAGCAGGGCTTCGGCGGCTTCCCGCGACGAGCCCGGGTTCTGCCCCGTAACCAACGTCCCGTCCGTCAGGACATAGGAACTCCAGTCGGCGCCCTTGCTGTAGCGCCCGCCGTTGGCGGCCAGCATGTCTTCCACCAGGAAGGGCACGACTTCGGTCAGGCCCACAGCCTCTTCCTCGCTGTTGGTGAAGCCGGTGACGGCCCGGCCCTTGACCAGCGGCTCGCCGTCCGCGCCTTTCACGTCCTTCAGCACGCCCGGCGCATGGCAGACGAAGCCCGTCGGCTTCCTCGCAGCGGCGAAGGCTTCAATCAGGCTGATGGACACGGGGTCATTGGCCAGATCCCACAGCGGGCCGTGACCGCCGGGGTAAAAGACGGCGTCGAAATCCTCAGCCTTCACATCGACCAGTTTGACCGTGTTCGCCAGAGCAGCCTGCGCCTCCGCGTCGGCCTTGAAGCGGCGGGTGTCGTCGGTCTGGGCGTCCTCGGCGTCGCTCTTGGGGTCCAGCGGCGGCTGCCCGCCCTTGGGCGAGGCGATGACGATCTCGGCCCCGGCGTCCTTCAGGGCGTAATAGGGAGCGGCGAACTCTTCCAGCCAGAAGCCGGTCTTGTGGCCGGTGTCGCCGAGTTGGTCGTGGGAGGTCAGGACCATCAGGATCTTCATGGGGGGCATCCTTGTGTGAGGGGTTCAGATGGTCCCGCCCTCCCCGTCCCGCCAGTCTCGCGCAAAAGAAAACGGGCCGGAGGTTTCCCTCCGACCCGTTCCTTGAAGTCTGAGCCTCGGCCCGAGGGCCGAAACGCAAAATCCGATCTTACTTGATCTGGATCTTGGCGCCGGCTTCTTCGAGCTTCTTCTTCAGCTCTTCAGCGACTTGCTTCGAGACGTTCTCGACGACGTTCTGCGGAGCGCCTTCGACCAGGTCCTTGGCTTCCTTCAGACCCAGGTCCGTACGGACGCCGCGGACTTCCTTGATCACGTTGATCTTCTTGTCGCCGCCGTCGATCAGGACAACGGTGAACTCGGTTTGCTCTTCAGCAGCTTCAGCCGGAGCAGCAGCGCCGCCAGCAGCAGCAACGGCGACCGGTGCGGCAGCCGAAACGCCCCACTTGTCTTCCAGCAGCTTCGACAGTTCAGCGGCTTCCAGGACGGTCAGAGCCGACAGTTCTTCAACGATCTTGGCGAGATCAGCCATTTTAGTCTTCCTTCGGTAGGATGAGGTTCAGAGAGATATGCAGAGATGACGAGGCTTAGGCGGCGTCTTTGGTCGCGTAGGCGTTGAAGACGCGAGCCAGTTGGCCGGCGGGTGCTTGCAGAACGCCAGCGACCTTGGTCGCCGGGGCTTGCAGCAGGCCGATCAGCTTGCCACGCAGTTGGTCCAGCGACGGCAGCTTGGACAGGGCGTCGACGCCCGCGGCGTCCAGCACCTTGTCGCCCATGAAGCCGCCGAGGAGCTTGAACTTGTCGTTGCCCTTGGCGAATTCAGCCGCGACCTTCGCAGCAGTGACGGGGTCGGCTGCATAAGCAATACCCACGGGACCCTTGAACAGGTCGTGGTACTCGCTGCCTTCCTCGACGCCCAGCGCCTTGAGCGCCAGACGGTTTTTCACCACCTTGAACGCGCCGCCTTCTTTACGAAGGCGACCACGCAGGTCTTCCATCTCCGCAACGGTCAGACCCAGGTTGTGGGTCACGACCACGGCGCCCGCGTCGGCGAACACGCTCTTCAGCGATTCGATCGACTCGGCTTTTTGTGCGCGGTCCATTGCGGTCTCCAGTTTTGGTATTCGCCGCCGGGCTAATTCCCGACGACGGATTTGGCTATCGCGCCGCGCATTGCTGCACAGCGTTCAGGCCGGTCTTATTGTCCGAAGGAAGCGTGGCCAGTCCTGCCGAGAACGGCTGAACGAAGGTCTTTGCATCCCCATCTCCCCACGGCGCCAGAGGGCTCTCTGGACGATTATGACGCGGGTGGCCCCCACGTCCCGAAGTTCTCGGACAGGATCCGTCTCGGCCGAAGCCTTGACGAGAAGCCGCGCTCTATACACGGCCTGAGGCTGAAATCAACGGCGCCGAGGGATTTAGGGACGAAAAGCCCGGATCAGTTGCGCCAGGTCATCCTCATGCACCGCATCCGCCGCCTCGCCCTGGGGCATCCAGCGGCGATCGCGTTGCAGGTCTTCGGGCCAGGCGCCCAACTGGATCAGGACCTCCAGCGGATAGACGGCCACCACGCAGGTCTGAACCGCCCCCGACTTCAGCCGCTTGCCATAGCGGAAATGGCCGATGGGAGTCTCCAGCGTCTCGCCCTGGACGCCGGCCTCCTCATAGGCTTCCTGAGCCGCCGCCTGGGGGTCGGTCTTGCCGACCATGCGGCCGCCCTTGGGAATGACCCAGCGGCGCGTCTCGCGCGAGGTGATCATCATCACCTCCACGCCGTTCTCACCCTCACGCCAGGGCAGAGCCGCGACCTGGCGGGTCACGGAGGTTTCGGTTCTGGCCGGGGCGGTCATCAGGTCAGGAACAGGCCGCCGAGGAAGTAGAAGACGGCGCCGATGGCCGCAGCCGCCGGCATGGTGATGAACCAGGCGGTGACGATGCTGCGGGCGATGCTCCAGCGGACGGCCGAGACCCGCTTGGCCGCGCCAACGCCGATGATGGCGCCGGTGATGGTGTGGGTCGTCGATACCGGGATGCCCAGGCTGGTCGCCGCGAACAGGGTGATGGCCCCGCCCGTCTCGGCGCAGAAGCCCTGCTGCGGGCTCAGGCGCGTGATGCGCGAGCCCATGGTGTGGACGATCTTCCAGCCGCCGAACAGGGTGCCCAGGGCGATGGCCGCCTGACAGGTGATGACCACCCAGAAGGGCACATGGAACTCGCCGCCCAACATGCCGCGCGAATAGAGCAGGATAGCGATGATCCCCATGGTCTTCTGCGCGTCATTGCCGCCGTGCCCCAGGGAATAGGCCGAGGCCGACAGGAACTGCAGACCTCGGAATATCCGGTCGGCAAAGGCGGGGTTGGCCCTGGCGAACAGCCAGGACACGATCAGCACCAGCAAGAGGGCCAGCAGGAAGCCGATGGCCGGCGACATGAAGATGGCGCCGACCGTCTTCAGCACCCCGGCGATGACCACGGCGCTGGTTCCCGCCTTGGCGACGCCCGCGCCCAGCAGGCCGCCGACCAGGGCGTGCGAGCTAGAAGAGGGAATCCCGGCGATCCAGGTGATCACGTTCCAGCAGATCGCCCCCATCAGGGCGCCGAAGATGACCTGATCCGAGATGACGTCGGGTGAAATGATTCCCCGCCCGATCGTGTCCGCCACGTGCAGGCCGAAGAAGAGGAAGGCGATGAAGTTGAAGAAGGCCGCCCAGCCGACCGCATAGATCGGCGGCAGGACCCGCGTGGCGACGATGGTGGCGATGGAGTTGGCCGCGTCGTGCAGGCCGTTCAGGAAGTCGAACAGCAGGGCGACGCCGATCAGGAAGACCAGGATCAGGAGGGCGTGATCCATCGGACCCTACAGGTGCTCGACCAGGACGCCGTTGATGCGGTTGGCCACATCCTCGAAGCGGTCGATGATCTTCTCGAGGTGGTCATAGACCTCGCCGCCGATGATGAACCACAGCGTGTTGCCGCCGGTCATGTCGTGGCGGTGCAGGGCGTAGAGCGCCTTCATCCCCTCGTCGTAGAGGGTGTCGCTCTGGCTTTCGAGCACGGCGATCTGTTCGGTCAGGACGTTCAGACGCTCATGGTTCTTGCGCATGGCCGGCAGGAGGGAGACAGCCTCGACCGTCAGAGCGCCGCACTGGACGGCGATGTCGGCCAGTTCGCGCATCTTGGGGGCGAACTCGCGCATTTCGTACAGGGTGACGACCTTGGCCGTCTTCTGCATCTGGTCGATCGTGTCGTCCAGCGAGTCGGTCAGGCCGCGAATGTCCGAGCGGTCAAACGGGGTGATGAAGCTGCGGCGCACCGCGAACATGACCTCGCGCGCGATGTCGTCGGCCTCATGCTCGTGGTCGACGATCTTCTGGCACCATTCAGGCGTGGCCTCGCCGCCGTCCATCATCCCGCGAAGGGCCTCAGCGCCCTTCACCAGGGTCGCGGCATGGGCGTCGAACAGGCGGAAGAAGTTGTCTTCCTTGGGCAGCAGCGCCTGGAACCAGCTCAGCATCAGTCGTCTCCGAAAGGGCCGCGCGAAGCGACTGCGCCCCAAGACCGGAATTACCCCCCCGCCGTCAAGTCGTCCGAACACGGAAATCAGGCTTTCCCACAATCCCGGTTGACGCCCAGAGCGGCACTGCAACATTACGTGTGATTCATGTTTGCGGCGAAATTGAGAGACGCATGACCAACCATAACCCTGCGCAGGAACACCTCCTGATCCAGGCCGGTCAGGCGCTGGCCCGTCGCGATCCCCATCAGGCTCTGATGCTGCTGGACCGGGCCGACGCCCTAGGACGGACCCACAACGCCACGCTGAACCGCGCGGTGGCGCTTCGTCTGCTCGGAAACTTCCAGGCCTCGTTAGCCGTTCTGGACGAGGCCCTAGACATGAAGCCCTATGATTTTACGGCCCTGCTGGCCAAGGGCGCCATGCTGGAAAAGGTCAACCAGCCCAAGGCGGCGGTGGACGCCTATCGGAACGCCTTGAAAATAGCGCCGCCGCGCGCCCACTGTCCGCCCGCCGTCATGACGCAGATGGATTACGCGGCGCGGATGGTCGATCAGTACGCACGGGCGTTGGGCGATTTTATGCGGCAGCGCCTTGCGGGTCTGCGCGCCGATGTCGGCGAGGCGGCGCTGGATCGGTTTGACGAGGGCCTGGAGATTTATGCCGGTCTTATCCAGCCGCCGAAACAGCAGCCCCTGTTGCTCAACTATCCGCGGCTCCCCGCCATACCCTTCTACGACCGCAGCTTGTTTCCCTGGCTTCCGCAGTTGGAGGCTGCCACCGCGGTCATCCAGGACGAACTGACCGGCCTCCTCGACACCGCCTCTGACGAGTTCGCGCCCTACATCGCCTACCCCAAGGGAGCGCCCGTCAATCAGTGGGCGGAGTTGAATCACTCGCGCAAATGGAGCTCGTTTTTTCTGTGGCGCGACGGGCAGCGGCAGGACGCCGCCTGCGATCGCTGCCCCCGTACCGCCGCCCTGCTAGAAAGCCTGCCGATGGCCGACCAGGAGGGTTTCGCCCCAACCGCAATCTTTTCGGCGCTGGAGGGCCGGACCCACATTCCGGCGCATACAGGATCATCGAACGTCCGGCTGCTGGTCCACCTACCGATCACCCTGCCCGGGCCCGCACGCTTCCGCGTCGGCAACACCGTCAGGTCTTGGGAGATGGGCAAGGCCTGGGTCTTTGACGACACCATCGAGCATGAAGCATGGAACGACGCCGACGACCTGCGCGTCATCCTGATCTTCGATGTCTGGAACCCCTATCTGGACGACAAGGAAAAAATCCTCATCACCGAGATGATGAAGGCCCAGCGCGACTTCCTAGCCATCTAGGCGGCGTAGGCCAGCAGAGGCCCCCAGCCGCGTCAGGCGCGGCGGGTCAGGCCCCGAGAAAAAGGCCCCGGAGATCGCTCTCCGGGGCCTTGCTCATTTTCAACTCGAAGCTCGAGATTAAGCCAGCGAAGCCGGATCGATCTTGAAGCCCGGGCCCATCGTCGACGACAGGGTGATACGCTTGACGTACGTCCCCTTGGCGCCGGCCGGCTTGGCCTTGTTCAGGGCGTCCACGTAAGCCTTGACGTTGGCTTCCAGGGCGGCCTGGTCGAAGGAGGCCTTGCCGATGCCGCCGTGGGCGATACCAGCTTTTTCGACGCGGAACTCAACGGCGCCGCTCTTGGCGTCCTTGACGGCTTGCGCCACGTTCGGGGTCACGGTGCCGACCTTCGGGTTCGGCATCAGGCCGCGCGGGCCCAGCACCTTACCGAGGCGACCGACCAGAGCCATCATGTCCGGCGACGCGATGACGCGGTCGAAGTCCATGAAGCCGCCAGCGATCTTTTCGTACAGATCTTCTGCGCCCACGATGTCGGCGCCGGCAGCCGTGGCTTCAGCAGCCTTGGCGTCCTTGGCGAAGACGGCGACGCGAACGTCGCGGCCCGTGCCCGACGGCAGGTTCACAACGCCACGGACCTGTTGGTCGGCGTGACGCGGGTCAACGCCCAGGTTGACGGCGATTTCGATCGACTCGTCGAACTTGGCCTTGGCGTTGTCCTTGACGAGCTTGATGGCGTCCGAGAACGACAGCAGGTCCTGGGTGACGCCGGTACGGGCTTTCTGAGCCTTGGTTTGCTTAGCCATGGATTAGCCCTCCACCACTTCGATGCCGATCGCGCGGGCCGAGCCTTCGATGATGCGCATGGCAGCGTCGATGTCGTTGGCGTTCAGGTCTTTCATCTTCGCTTCGGCGATCTCGCGCACTTGCGCTTGCGTGACCTTGCCGGCGAGTTCGCGGCCGACGAGCTTGGAGCCCGACTTAATGCCAGCGGCCTGCTTCAGGTAGAAGGTGGCCGGCGGGGTCTTGGTGATGAAGGTGAAGGACTTGTCCTGATAGACCGTGATCACGGTCGGCAGGGGCGTACCCTTGGCCACCTTCTCGGTGCGTGCGTTGAACTCCTTGCAGAAGCCCATGATGTTCACGCCGCGCTGACCCAGAGCCGGGCCGATCGGGGGCGAAGGCGTGGCCGAACCGGCCGCAACTTGCAGTTTGATATAGCCGAGAATCTTCTTGGCCATTGGTCTCTCCTATGGATGACCCCGACAGAAACTGAGGGGACCGGTGAGCCGTGGTGCGGCATGGCTGCCTCCCACGGATTTGCCGCCGGACGACTCGAAGGTCCTCTGGCGGAGGCGCGCATGTAGCAGGCAGGCCCTGGAAAGGCAAACCGGAGGGCGGCATTGCACTGCAAGGCGAAAAAAAACAGTGCAATTGGTGCAATCGCCGGCAGAGGAAACCGCCCACGCCGCCGCCTGCCGCAGAGAGAGGGCTGCGGCAGCGAGGACCGGATCGGAGGGGCGGCCTGGCTCCCCCCGCAGATCCTGGCGAAGGCCGGCAGCCGAAACCGCATGGCCCGCGCCTGAGCGGCGGCGATGGAGGAAGATGGGGCGGTGAACGATGTCGATGACCATGCCGCGCAGTCTAGTCCTGGCCGGACCTGGGGCGCGCCAACGGCGTCGAGATCCGGGCAATCCCGGAAATTTACAGGGTTTGGGACGCGGGATTAGGCACAACGGGCGGCGGATCGCGTGAGCCGGGTCGCGGCGGCGCTGCCTCCGACGACGAGAAGGGTGCGGCCCAAACGCAAAACGGCGGCCCGTAGGCCGCCGCTGCACGTCGTTCAGGCGATGATCGAAGCGATCAGCCGGCGGTCTTTTCGACCTGGTTGTATTCCAGATCCACCGGGGTCGGGCGGCCGAAGATGGAGACGGCCACGCGCAGGCGGGCGTTGTCTTCGTCGACGCTCTCGACCTGACCGTCGAAGCTGGCGAACGGACCGTCGATGACCTTGACGGTTTCGCCGATGTCGAAGCGGATGGTGGGCTTCGGACGCTCGACGCCCTCTTCCACGGCGCCGATGATGTTCTGAACTTCACGTTCAGAGACCGGCAGGGGCTTGGTGCCGCCCGCCGCGCCCAGGAAGCCCGTGACCTTGGGCGTGTTCTTGACCAGGTGGTAGGCGTTGTCGGTCATCTCCATCTTCACCAGCACATAGCCGGGGAAGAATTTGCGTTCCGAGTTCACCTTGCGGCCACGACGGATTTCGACGACTTCCTCGGTCGGAACCAGGATTTCGGAGAAGGCGTCTTCCAGGCCCTGCTGCTTCGCCTGCTCGCGCAGTTGCTCCGCGACCTTCTTTTCGAAGTTCGAGTAGGCGTTGACGATATACCATTTGTGGCGGGGATTGGCCGCCGGCTTGGGCGCTGCATCAGTCATGTGCGCGTCTCCTTTATTGGCCAAGGCCGAGAATGAAGCGGGACGCAAAGCCGAGACCCGTATCGACGATCCAGAAGAAGGCCGAGGCGACCAGAACCATGATGAAGACCATCACGGACGTGATCCACGTCTCCTTGCGGCTGGGCCAGACGATCTTGCGAGCTTCAGCGCGAACCTGGCTGAAGAACTGGGCAGGGGTCGTTTTCTTCTTGGGTGCAGGCGCGTCAACGGCGACCGTGGCGGCGCCGGATGCGGCGGCTGCGGTCTGGTTTCCCACGGTGCGGCGACCGCCGGGGGTCTTCGCCTTGGCCATATGACGTCTCTTCTACCTCTGGAACCTGTCGCCTCACATGGGAACTCCCAAGCGACCGCGACAGGGGGAATGGCAGGAGCGGAGGGACTCGAACCCACGACCCTCGGTTTTGGAGACCGATGCTCTACCAGCTGAGCTACACTCCTAGTGTCCCGGACAAAGATCAATGCGCCGTGAGCAAGCTCGACGGCGCTAACCTCGCCAGAGGGGGGCATATGCCTGACGGCCGAGGGCATTTCAAGGGGCGTTTCACGATAACCACCGATAGATGCGCAGGTTTGTTCAGAACAGCCGCGCCACCGCGCTCGGCGCGTAGCTGACGCCCTGCACGACGCGTTCGGGATCGCCGATCGAGAAGGCCTGAGCGCGGCTGCGGCCGTCGATCACGGCGACCGCCTCGACCTGTTCGGGAATCACCTTGACCACCGCCACCGCATCGCCGCCAGGGGCCCAGGGGCTGATTTCCGGCGAGCGCTTGATGATCAGGTCGTTGAGGCGCTGGACCTCGTCGCCGTCCGTCACCTCTTCCGCCCGGCCGTCGATGGACAGGCCGACCGCCTCCCCTTCCCCGGCCACGCCGCGCACGGCCACCCCCACGCGCGGGTCGGCGGCGAGGTTGCGCAGCTTCTCGCTGTCGCGGGCGGTGACGAAATAGAGGTTCAGGCCGTCGTTCAGATAGCCGAGGGTGCTGGCCTGGGGCCGGCCGTCGGCGCGGTTGGTCGCCAGGGTCATCAGCCGCTGGCCGTCGAGCAGCTTGAGGATGGCGGCGACCGCCGCGCCGTGGATGGGGATCACGCTGGAGGCGGATGCTGCGGTCATGGCTGAACTCCTTGGCTGAGAGAACCTGCGGCGGGGCGGCAGGGTTCACCTTGACACAGATCAAGGCGACGGGACCCCAGGGGCGCGAAATGGTCGCATGACCGAGTCACGCCTCATGCCAGACGCGCCGCGCCTGGACATCGTTCCGCTGACCGAGGCCGAGGCGCCCGCCGAGTTCGCCCTGGCCCGGCTGTGGCGACCCGATCTTGAGCCTGACCAGTGGCGGACCTTTCTGCGGGACTGGCGCGCGGCCCCGGACAGCCGCGGCATCCTGAGCGCGCGCAGCCAGCGCGGCGGGGTGCTGGGCTTCGTCAGCTGGTGGCGGCAGCCCGATCTGGAATACGGCGAGACCCTGTGGGCCGGGCCGTTCGTGGTGCGCGAGATGGGGGTGCGGCCCCTGGTGCGGCAAAGCCTGGCGGTCGAGCTGACAGCGCTGGCGCATCGGCTGGGCGCCAAGCTGCGCTACGCCGACGCCCAAGGCTAGGACAGCCTGCCCTATTTCGCCCGTGACGCCCGTTCAGCTAGACTGCGGCCGAACGCTGGAGTCGACCGATGCACGCCCCTAACGCCGCCTTGGCCGAGAACGCCGACGTCCGCCTGGAAGACGTGCACCCCTGCTCGACCTGCGGGGCGCGTCCGCTGGGGGTCTGCGCCGACCTGAAGGGGCACGAGTTGCAGAACATGGCCTGCGCCAGCGAGACGGTGACGGCCCAGCCGGGACAGGCCCTGTTCCATGAGGGTGATCCCAACCCCTTCGTCTTCAACGTCGTGGACGGGGCGGTGAAGCTGTATCGTCTGCTGCCCGACGGCCGGCGCCAGATCACCGGCTTCCTGTTCCAGGGCGACTTTCTGGGGTTGGGCGGGCGCGGGCCGTCCAGCTTCACCGCCGAGGCCCTGACGCCGCTCAGCGCCTGCCGCTTCCGGCGCGGCGACTTCGACCAGTTGCTGAACGCCCTGCCCGCGCTGGAGCATCGGCTGGTGGCCATGGCGGGCGACGAGCTGATGGCGGCGCAGGAGCAGATCGTTCTGCTGGGCCGCAAGACGGCGCGCGAGCGCATCGCCAGCTTCCTGACCCGCCTGTCGGCGCGGCAGGTGCAGCTGGGGGGCGCCGAAGGCCGGGTCCACCTGCCGATGACCCGTCTGGACATCGCCGACTATCTGGGCCTGACGATCGAGACGGTCAGCCGGGTCTTCACCCAGTTCAAGACCTCGGGCCTGATCCAGCTGCTGCCCAACAACGCCGTGGCCCTGCCCGATCCCGAGGCCTTGAAAGCATTGGGCGAAGGCGCGGCCTGAATCAGAGGGGCGTAGGGGTGCGGGCTGACGACCCGCACCCCCGCCCCGCATCGACGCGAAAGCTCTGACCTCAGAACTTGCGGCCGACGCCCACCGACACGACCCAGGGATCAAGGCTGACGCTGCTCTTCAGCGCGCCGTTGTTGATCCTGGCGTCCGTGTCGAACCAGACCTTCTTGGCGTCGAGGTTCAGGGTCCACGGCCCCGACAGGTTCCAGTCGGCGCCGGCCTGCAAGGCCATGCCGAAGCCGTTGTCGAGATCGAACTCGAAGCCGTTTTTGTCCTTGCCGTCGAAGAAGGCCATGTAGCTGACGCCGGCGCCGACATAGGGGCTGATCGCGGCGTTCGGGGTCGGGCGGTATTGCAGCGTCACGATGGGGGGCAGGACCCAGGTCTCGTGCACGGCCACGTCGGTCGCCCCGCCCTTGGCGCGGACCTCATGCTGGGTGGCGCCGAGGATGGCCTCGACGGCCCAGTGGTCGGCGACGAAATAGGTGAAGCCCAGGGTCGGCATCCAGTCGTCGCTGACGTCGACTTTCAGACCGCTGTCGGCGCCGGCGGCGGTGACGATGGCGTCATCGGCCTGCGGCAGGACGCCGGTCATGCGGGCGGTGACGATCAGCGTGCCCTTGCCGACGGGCTCGGGGGCGGCGGTTTGGGCCGAGGCGGCGCCCGCCAGGGTCAGAACGCTGGCGGCGGCCAGAAGGGCGGCGGCGGTCTTCATCGGTATCAATCCCCGACAATCGCCGGATCGAGGGAGGGTCCGGCTTCGATGTCGAGAACACGGTCGCATGGAGGCTGAACCGACGCCTTGATCCAGCGCAAGTCTCAGGAAAGCCGCACGAAAAAGCCTCCCCGACCGAGGTCGGAGAGGCTGATGTCGTCAACGGGAAGGGTCAGGGTTCGGAGCGGCCCTCGTCCCCTTCGTCGAACAGTTGGAACTCGTGCCAGACGCCGTTCAGCACGCCGAACGCCACCGCCAGGCCGAGGCCCAGGATCCAGGCGAAATACCACATGAGACGATCTCCTTTCGCGGGATCAATAGAGGTCGGGGTTGGTCTTGAGGGCGGCGGTGCTGGTCCGGCCCCACAGCACCCGATAGACCCAGGCCGTGTAGAGCAGCACGATCGGCATGAAGACCACGACCACGATCAGCATGATGAACAGGGTCGTGTGGCTGGACGAGGCGTTCCACACCGTCAGGCTGGACTGCGGGTTGATCGAGCTGGGCAGGATGAAGGGGAACATCGACAGGCCGACGGTCGAGATGATCCCCACCGCCGAGGCCGAGGAGCCGCCGAACGCCAGGGCCGGCGACCGGCGCCACATGCCGATCAGGCCCGCCGCGGCGCCGAGGAAGCCCAGGACGGGAGCGATGACCATCCACGGATAGAGGCCGTAGTTGTCCAGCCAGGCGCCGGGCGCGGCCTCGACCGTGGTGCGCAGCGGGTTGGAGAAGCCCGCCGTGTCCAGGGCGCCGGTGATGCGGAAGCCGATGTCGCCGAAGGCGATGAACAGGCCGCCGACCGCGAACAGCACCAGGCTGAGCAGACCAGCGACGGTGCCAATGGCGCGGGCGCGGTGCAGCACCGGCCCCTGCTCGCCCTTGATCGACAGCCAGGCCGCGCCATGCAGCACCAGCATGCAGACCGACAGCAGGCCGCAGATCAGGGTGAAGGGCGAGAACAGGCCCAGCAGCGTGCCCTCGTAGAAGGAGCGCAGGTCGCTATCCAGACGGAAGGGCGCGCCCAGCAGGACGTTGCCGACGGCGACGCCGAACACCAGGGCCGGGACGAAGCTGCCGATGAACAGGCCCCAGTCCCACATGGAGCGCCAGCGCTTGTCGGGACGCTTGGACCGATACTTGAAGGACACCGGCCGCAGGATCAGCGCCGCCAGCACCAGGAACATGGCCAGGTAGAAGCCGGAGAAGCTGACGGCGTAGACGAAGGGCCAGGCGGCGAAGATCGCCGCGCCGCCGACGATGAACCAGACCTGGTTGCCTTCCCAGGTGGCGCCGACGGTGTTGATCACCATGCGGCGCTCTTCGTCGGTCTTGGCGACGAAGGGCAGCAGGGCGCCGACGCCCATGTCGAAGCCGTCCGTCAGGGCGAAGCCGATCAGCAGCACGCCCAGCAGTCCCCACCAGATCAGGCGGAGCGTGGTGTAGTCGAGGGGAAGTTCCATCTCTCTTGTTTCCTTGAACGACCGGGGTCAGGCGACCGCCGGTTCGCCTTCCGCCTGAGGGTCTTCGACGATGTCGTGCTGGTTGAAGGGGCCCTTCTTGATCGCGCGAAGGATCAGGCCGACCTCGATCACCGCCAAAGCGCCGTACAGGACGGTGAAGCCGATGATGGTGGTCCACAGCTGCGGCACGGTCAGGCTGGAGGCGCCCAGGAAGGTCGGCAGGACGCCTTCCACGGCCCAGGGCTGACGGCCCACCTCGGCCAGGACCCAACCCGACTCGATGGCGATCCACGGCAGGGGGATGGCCAGCACCGCCAGGCGCAGGAACCAGCGCGTCTCATGCTTGCGCAGGGTGCAAAGGACAAAGGCTGTGGCGAACAGGCCGATCATCAGGAAGCCGATGCCGGCCATGATGCGGAAGACCCAGAACATCAGCGGCACGTTCGGCACCGTATCCCAGGCCGCCTGCTTGATCTGCTCCGGCGTGGCCTGACGCGGATCGGCGACATAGCGCTTCAGCAGCAGGCCGTAGCCCAGGTCGTTGCGCACGGTTTCAAACTGAGCCCGCGCGGCCATGTCGGTGTGGTCCGCCTTGACCTTTTCCAGAGCGTCCACGGCGATGACGCCGCGTTCGATGCGGTCCTCGGCCACAGCGACCAGCTCCAGGATGCCAATCACCGGCTTGTCGATGCTGCGCGTCGAGATCAGACCCAGGACATAGGGAATCTTGACCTCGAAGTGGGTGTGGCGGTCTTCCATGCTGGGGATGCCGAAGGCGGTCAGGCCGGCGGGCGCCGGTTCCGTGCGCCACATAGCCTCCAGCGCGGCCAGCTTCATCTTCTGGTTGTCGGTCAGGGCGTAGCCCGACTCATCGCCCAGGACGACGACCGACAGCGACGACAGCAGGCCGAAGGCGGCGGCCACGGTCATCGACCGCTTGGCGAAGCCGACGTGCTTGCCCTTCAGCAGATAGAAGGCCGAGATGCCCAGAACGACCACGGCGGCGCAGACGTAACCGGCCGAAACGGTGTGGACGAACTTGGCCTGGGCCACCGGGTTGAAGATCACCGCCATGAAGTCCACGACTTCCATCCGCATGGTGTCGGGATTGAAGGCGGCGCCGACCGGGTTCTGCATCCAGCCGTTGGCGACCAGGATCCACAGAGCCGAGAGGTTGGTGCCGAGCGCCACCATGAAGGTGACGAACAGGTGCCCGACGCGCGGCAGCTTGTCCCAGCCGAAGAACATCAGGCCGACGAAGGTGGCTTCCAGGAAGAAGGCCATCAGCCCTTCGATGGCCAGCGGGGCCCCGAAGATGTCGCCGACGTAGTGCGAGTAGTAGGACCAGTTCATGCCGAACTGGAATTCCATGGTCAGGCCCGTGGCCACGCCCAGAACGAAGTTGATGCCGAACAGCACGCCCCAGAAGCGGGTGATGGTCCGCCAGATAGGCCGACGCGTCATCACATAGATGCTCTCCATGATGACCAGCATGAAGGAGAGGCCCAGGGTGAGGGGCACGAACAGAAAGTGGTATAGCGCCGTCAGTGCGAACTGAAGGCGTGACAGGTCTACGACCGCCAGGTCGATCATGGGCTCAGGCTCCTGACCGCCAGCCCCCATCGACCGGCGTTCTACTATAACCTAAAGCTTGCCTTCACGGCACGCCTTGATCCTGATCAAAGCCCGGAGGGGACGACTCGCTCTAGACGGCGTTTCGCCCAAGGCTGTTTCGTCACAAGGACGATCCGCCCAATGCGCCTTCGCGCTGGTTTATGTCTGTTCGCGCGGACGGAGCAGGAGAGACGATGACGGCCCAGCCGATCGATGCAGACGCCACGCCGGCCCGATGGCTGAAGGCGGCCCTGTCGCCGCGCAAGCGGATCATGGCCCTGGCCAGCGGCCTGGTGATCGCCGACGCGGCGCCCGCCGTGGGTCTGGCCGCCGGTCTGGCCCTGGCCGTCGGCGCCCTGCCCCAAGGAATCAGTCATGCCATCCCCGGCGCCCTGCTGGCGGTCGGGTCCCTGCTGGCGCGCGGCGTTCTGGCCCAGTGCGCCACGGTGGTCGGCGCCCGCGCGGCCCGCGCGGTCAAGGGCGACCTGCGCCGCCAGGTGCTGAGCGGCGCCTTCTCGGGCCGTCTGTCCGACGCCGAAGCCATGACCGCGACCGTCGAGGGGGTCGAGGCGCTGGACGGCCATGTCTCGCGCTTCCTGCCCGCCCGCATGGCGGCGGTCGTCACGCCCCTGCTGCTGATCGCCGCCGCCGCCGTGGTCAGCCCCTTCACCGCCGGCATTCTCCTCTTCACCTTGGCCCCCTTCGTCATCGGCATGGCCCTGACCGGCATGGCGGCGGGAGCCGAAAGCCGGCGGCAGTTTCAGGCGCTGGAACGGCTGTCCGGCCTGTTCCTCGACCGCATCCGCGCCCTGCCCGCCATCCTCGCCTTTCAGGCCGAAGCCCCGCAGACGGCGGTGATCGCCCGCGCCTCCGACACTCTGGCGCAGCGCACAGGCAAGGTGCTGAAGATCGCCTTCCTGTCCTCGGCGATTCTGGAGTTCTTTTCGGCTCTGGCCGTGGCCCTGGTCGCCGTCTATTGCGGCTTCAACCTGCTGAAGCTGCTGCCCTTCCCGGCGCCGGATCACCTGAGCCTGACACAGGCCTTCTTCCTTCTGGCCCTGGCGCCGGAAGTCTATGTGCCGATGCGCCGCCTGTCGGCCGCCTATCACGACCGGCAGGCCGCCGAGGCCGCAGCGCCCAGCCTGCGTCGACTGACCGAGACCGCAGAGGCGGCGCCCGCACGTCCGCCGGTCCCCGCCAGCGCCCCGGCCATCGCCTTTCGCGACGTCGCCATCGCCTATGAGGCGGGCGCGCCCGTCCTGAGCGGATTCAATCTGGAGATCGCACCCGGCGCGACGGTGGCCCTGCTGGGCGCCAGCGGATCGGGCAAGAGCAGCCTGCTGCACCTCTTCCTCGGGCTGTCGCCCTTGAGCGGCGGCGAGGTCGAGGTCGGCGCGGCCCGCCTGTCGGACCATCCCGAACTGACCGCCTGGATCGCCTGGGCTGGTCAGGCGCCGGTCGTGGCCCCCGGAACCCTGGCCGACAACATCGCCCTGGCCTGGCGCGCCGCCCCGCCCCACCGCGTCATGGAGGCCGCCGCCCGCGCGGGCTTTGCCGGCGACCTGAACCGCGTCATCGATGAACGCGGCGGCGGACTGTCGGGCGGCGAGCGACGGCGGCTGGGCCTGGCCCGCGCCTTCCTCAAGCCCGCGCCCATCCTGCTGCTGGACGAGCCTACCGCCAATCTGGACGCCGCGTCCGAGGCCGCCCTGCTGCCCGTCATCCGCGCCGCCGCCGAGGGGCGCACCACCTTGATCGCCACCCATTCCGAGGCCGTCGCCGCGTTGGCTGACGTGGTGGTGCGGCTGTGAGCGCCGCGAAGGCGAATGGCGTCGCCCGCCTCAAGGGTCTGATCCGGGCGCAGGAACGCCGTCAGGGGGGGCGCCTGCTGGCGGCTTCGGTCTGCGCGGCCCTGGTGTCCGCCGCCGCCGTCATGTTGCTGGGCGTGTCCGGCTGGTTCATCACCGCCTCGGCCCTGGCCGGACTGGCGGGGCCGCTGGTCGCCCACAGCTTCAACTTCATGGTGCCCAGCGCCCTGATCCGGTTTCTGGCGATTGCCAGAACCGGCGGACGGTACGGCGAGCGCATCACCGGCCATGACGCGGCGCTCAAGGCCCTGGCGGCGCTGCGTCCGCAACTGTTCGAGGGGGTCGCACGCGGCCCCGTGACCCGCGCCCTGACGCTGGCCGGGGGCGAGGCTTCGTCGCGGATGGTGCAGGACGTGGACGCCATCCAGAACCGCTTCGTGCGTCTGTCCGCGCCCTGGGGCGCCGCCGCCGGCCTGATCGCCGGTCTCGGCCTGGCCCTGCTGACCGGCTGGACGACCGCCCTGGTGATCGCCGGCGCCAGCGCCCTGGGCGTCGTCGCCGCCGCCCTGGTGGCGCGCGGCCTGGCCGAGCCCGCCGGCCGCGCGGTTCAGGCGGCGTCCGGCGCGTTGAAGACCGAGTTCGCCGCCCTGGCCGCCGCCGCGCCCGAGCTTCAGGCCTATGGCGTCAAGCCCTGGGCGATCGGGCGCCTGGCCGAAGGCGGGGCGCAGTTGGAGCGCGCGACCGAGCGTCTGGCGGCAGCCGGCGGTTGGATCATGCTGACCCAGTCAGGCGCGGTCGCCCTGGCGGTGCTGGGCGT
Organism: Candidatus Brevundimonas phytovorans; assembly: GCA_029203145.1. Taxonomy (NCBI): domain Bacteria; kingdom Pseudomonadati; phylum Pseudomonadota; class Alphaproteobacteria; order Caulobacterales; family Caulobacteraceae; genus Brevundimonas; species Candidatus Brevundimonas phytovorans. Next base: position 823,870 of record CP119309.1, on the reverse strand, counting down.
GATGGCGACCGCGGGCGCGGCCTCTCCGCCCCTGATCGCCCTGGCCATCCTGGCCGCCGTCACCACAGCCGAGAGCGCCGGGGCCTTGCTGACCGCCTTCCGCCACCGTGGCGCGGTCAATGCGGCGGTGGAGCGACTGGGCGACTTGCTGGAGGCGCCTGCCTCGTCGCCTGCTACGGAAACCGTCTCGCCCGTCGCGCCGGTCGTCGGCCTGGGCGCAGACCTCTCGCTGACCCCGCCGATGCGTCTGGCCGTCACCGGCCCGTCGGGCGCGGGCAAGACCACCTTGATCGAGCGCTGGATGCACCTGCGCGCGCCCCTGCCTGGCGAGGCGACCCTGGGCGGCGTGGACGTCGCCCTCGTCTCGCCCGACGCCGCCCGCGCCCTGTTCGCCTATGCGCCGCAACAGGCCGTGCTGCTGGCCGGAACGGTGCGCGAGAACTTGCGGCTGGCCCGGCCCGGCGCCGACGACGAGGCCCTGTGGGCCGCGCTGGAAGACGCCGATCTGGCCGATCGCGTCCGCGCCGCGCCCGCTGGGCTGAACGCGCCGCTGGGCGAGAACGGGGCCCGGCTGTCGGGCGGCGAGCGTCGCCGCCTGGGTCTGGCCCGCGCCTATCTGCGCCCCGCGCCCTGGCTGGTGCTGGACGAGCCGACCGAGGGTCTGGACGCCGCCACGGAGGCGCGCGTGCTGGACCGGCTGGCCCGCCGTCTGGACCGCACCGGCCAGGGCCTGATCCTGGTCAGCCATCGCCCCGCGCCCCTGGCCCTGTGCGATCAAGGCGTATCGGTCATCGGCCTGTCGCCCTCCGGCGCGGTCCAGACGGCGCGGCGCGAGGCGCGGACGACAGCCTGAGGTTTCGCATGCCTTTGATCTCCATCAAGGCGAAGCCGTCCGCAAACGGCTTTGCTGGGATCAAAGGAGATACCTCATGCCCGCAGACGTCGTTCCCGCCATCGCCGCCATTGTCTCGGCCTTCCTGATCTTCATGGCCGTGCTCGGCTTCGTCTCCGTCTGGAGCAACATGGACGGCAAGCCCAAGGCCTGAGGGCGGATAGGGCATGAAAAAAGCGCGCATCCGCCAAGCGGGTGCGCGCTTTTCACATGATTGCTGAAGACCCGATCAGTGGGTGTCAGTCGGGCCGTTTTCCTGTCCAGGGATGATGGAGCGGAACAGCAGCTTGTCGATGCGGCGGTCGTCCATGTCGATGACCTCGACCTCGAACCGGCCCAGTTGAAGGATTTCGCCCTCCTGAGGCAGACGCGACAGATGGTGCAGCACCAGACCGGCGACCGTGTGGAAGCTCTCGTGCTCGCCGAAGTCCTCGCCCAGAACATCGCCCAGTTCATCCAGATCGGCCTGGCCGTCGACGGCCCAGGAACCGTCCTCGCGCTTGCGGATCGACTGGCCCAGTTCGTCGTGGCTTTCGTTGAAGTCGCCGGCGATCATTTCCAGCAGGTCGGTGGCCGTGACCACGCCTTCAAAGGCGCCGTATTCGTCGACGACGAAGGCCATGTGGACCTTGGAGCCCTTGAGGATCTCCAGCGCCTTCAGCACCGAGGTCGACTGCGGGATGAAGGCGGGCTCGGCCACAAGCTTCTCGATGTCGAAGGAGCCGTCGGTCAGCAGGCTGTCCAGCAGGTCCTTCTTGTGGACCACGCCCAGCGGGTTATCGACGTCGCTCTCGCGCGCGACGACGATGCGTGAATAGGGGCAGGTGCGGATTTCCTCGCGCAGCACTTCCTCGGTGTCGTCCAGGGCGATCCAGAAGACCTCGTGACGCGGCGTCATGGCCACGCGCACGGCGCGGTCGCCGAGACGCAGGATTTCCTCGATCATCACCTGTTCTTCAGGCTCGATCAGACCCGCGGACGTGCCCTCGGCCAGGATGCTCTCGACCTCCTCCTGAGTGACGTCCGAACCGTCACGGTCCTTGACGCCCATGACCTTGAGAATGCCCGAGGTCGAGGCGGTCAGCAGCAGGACGAAGGGCTTCATCAGCAGCGCCATGGTCGAGATCGGCGCCGCCATCTTGGAGGCGATGGTCTCGGGGAAGATCAGGGCCAGACGCTTGGGCACCAGTTCGCCGACGATCAGCGAGACATAGGTGATCAGCACGACCACCAGGGCCGTGGCGAAGAACTGCGAATAGGGGGCGAAGGCCGGGAAGGCGGCTTCCAGAATTCGGTCCAACTCGCCTGCGATGGTCGCCTGACCATAGGCGCCCGCCAGAATCCCGATCAGGGTGATGCCGACCTGAACCGCCGACAGGAACTGGGTCGGCTCCTCGGACAGCTTCAGAGCCGCTCGGGCCCCGCGGTCTCCGCGCTCGGCACGGCTTTGCAGCTTGGATTTACGCGATGAAACGACCGCAAGTTCGGTCATGGCGAAAAGGCCGTTCAGCACTACGAGCAGCAGCACGACGACGATAGCGATGGTCAACATCGAAAGGGGAGAAACCCGCGGCGCGGCGCGACAATCGGCGTCCGCGTGGCAATAGTAAGGCTGATCGCCCTGCCGCGCCAGTCATTCATGCGGCGGACGACCGCTTCAACCGGTTCGGCCCACGCCCACCGAGCCATAGACGCCCGAGGTCGGCGCCCCCGCGCCGTCCTGGACGGCCGCGCAGGCGCTCATGCCGATAAGGGTGCCGATGAAGAGACCCAGCCTGATCGCGCGTCGCATTTATAGTTACCCATTCCTTAACGTCGTGATGCAACGTCAGGCGGCGCGTCTCGTTCCCCGCCTTCAGGAAGGCTCAGGCCGCGCGGGCGTCCTGAGCCCAGGCCTCGGCGGCGGCCATGCCCTGCTCCAGGCCCCGCAGCAGGATTTCCAGCGTCACCGGCTTGGCCACCAGGGCGTCCGCCCCTGCCGTCATGGCGCGCTGATGGTGGACCTCGGTCGTATTGGCCGTCAGCATGATGATGGGAGTGCGCGGCGCGTGATGCGCCGCTTCGTGCGCCCGGATCAGATCAATGGCGGTCAGCCCATCCATGACCGGCATCTGCATGTCCATCAGGATCATGTCGAAGCCGCCCGTCAGAAAATGGTCTAGGCCCTGGCGGCCGTCGTCGGCGGTTACGATGTCAAAGCCGAGAGGCTCCAGCAGGCAGCGCACCACCATCTGATTGGCCTGATTATCCTCGACCAGCAGGATCTTCAGGGGCCCGGCGCCGACCTCGACGCCAGGGTCGGCGGGCGCGTCGGAGTGCGCGCTGAGCCGCTGAATCGGCAAGACGACGGTGAACAGGCTGCCCTTCCCCGGCGCCGAGCGCGCCGAGATCTCGCCGCCCATGAGCTCGGCCAGAGACCGGCAGATCGACAGCCCCAGCCCCGTTCCGCCGAACTCGCGCGAAATGGTGTCGTCGGCCTGGACGAAGGGATTGAACAGCCGCTCCGCCGCCTCGGAATCGAAGCCGATCCCCGTATCCTGGACCTCGATCCGCAGGCGATCGCCGTCGGCGCCCGCCGTCACATCCACGCGCACCTCGACGGTCCCCGCCGGCGTGAACTTGACCGCGTTGGAGACAAGGTTGGACACGATCTGGCTGATCCGCACCCCGTCGCCGAGAACGCGCCCCTGGGCCGCGTCCGAAAAGACCGCCGACAGGGCCACGTCGCGGGCCTCGGCCGTCGCGCGCCGCATCTCGACGACGGCGGCGATGTCGGCGCGCAGATCGAAGGGCGCCGGGGCGAGACGGAACTGGCCCGCCTGCATCTTGGACAGGTCCAGCATGTCGTCCAGCACCCGACGCAGGGAATCCCCGGCGCCGGTGATCAGCGACAGCATCTGGGTCTGGCGGTCGGTCAGCGAGGTGTGGGCGAGAGCCGAGGCCAGCCCCAGGACGGCGTTGAGCGGCGTGCGGACCTCGTGGCTGATGTTGGCGAAGAAGCGATCGCGCACCTGGGCGGCGCGCCGCGTCTCCTCCTGGGCGATCTCCAGCGCCTTCAACGCCCAGACGTGGTCCGAGACCTCGAAGCGGATGGCGGTATAGGTCTCGGGTCGGCCGTCGGCGTCCAGGTTCGGCACGATGGTCGTGTCGACCCAGTAGATGTCGCCGTTCTTCTTGCGGTTCTGGATCGTGCCGCGCCACACCGCGCCGCTGGCGATGGTGCGATACAGGGACTGGAAGAAAGCGCGCGGGTGGTGGCCGGAATTGACCAGCCTGTGGTTCTGGCCGACCAGCTCAGCATAGCTGTAGCCGCTGACCTCGGCGAACTTCTGATTGCAGTAGAGAATCTGGCCCGCGCGATCGGTGATGGCCACGATCGCCGCTTCGTCCAGCGCTACGGACAGGCCCGCGCGACGCGGCCAATCGATCTCAGTCATGACGATCCCTTTTCACCGGGGAGCCATGCGCCGATTTGAACGCCGCTTCGTTAATATCGTTGTTTTTCAGGGACTTTTGAGATCCCCAAGGATCTGATCCAGCAACTCCGGCCAGACCGCCGCCGACCCGGCCACCGGGCGGCCCAATCCCTGAATGCAGAAACGGCCCCCGGATTGCTCCGAGGGCCGCTCTGTTACGCTTTACGCTTGGCCTACCGCCCTTGCGGGCTGCGTGAGGCCGGTACGCTTACTGTTCGGGTCCGAAGACCCGGATCGATCGCTTAGGCGATGATCTTGGCGACGACGCCGGCGCCGACGGTGCGGCCGCCTTCACGGATGGCGAAGCGCAGGCCCTGATCCATGGCGATCGGGGTGATCAGTTCGACGCTCAGCTCGGCGTTGTCGCCGGGCATGATCATCTCGACGCCTTCCTTCAGGTGAACGATGCCGGTCACGTCCGTCGTGCGGAAGTAGAACTGCGGGCGATAGTTCGTGAAGAACGGCGTGTGACGGCCGCCTTCTTCCTTCGTCAGGATGTAGGCTTCGGCCATGAACTTGGTGTGCGGGGTGATCGAACCCGGCTTGCACAGCACCTGGCCGCGCTCGACGTCTTCACGCTTGGTGCCGCGCAGCAGCACGCCCACGTTGTCGCCGGCTTGACCCTGGTCCAGCAGCTTGCGGAACATTTCGACGCCCGTGCAGGTCGTCTTCTGAACCGGACGGATGCCGACGATTTCGACTTCTTCGCCGACCTTGACGATGCCCTTTTCAACGCGACCCGTGACCACGGTGCCGCGGCCCGAGATCGAGAAGACGTCTTCGACCGGCATCAGGAAGGGCAGGTCAACCGGACGTTCCGGCTGCGGGATGTAGGCGTCGACCGTTTCCATCAGCTTCAGCACTTGCTGCTCGCCGATTTCCGGGTTCACGCCGTCGGTCGCGGCCTTGGCCGAACCCATCGTCACCGGGATGTCGTCGCCCGGGAACTGGTAGGACGAGAGCAGCTCGCGCACTTCCATTTCCACCAGCTCGAGCAGCTCGGCGTCGTCGACCAGGTCGACCTTGTTCATGAAGACCACCAGGGCCGGCACGCCGACCTGACGGGCCAGCAGGATGTGCTCGCGCGTCTGCGGCATCGGACCGTCAGCGGCCGAAACCACCAGGATCGCGCCGTCCATCTGAGCCGCGCCCGTGATCATGTTCTTCACGTAGTCGGCGTGGCCGGGGCAGTCGACGTGCGCGTAGTGACGGTTGGCCGTCTCATACTCGACGTGAGCCGTGTTGATCGTGATGCCGCGGGCTTTTTCTTCCGGGGCGGCGTCGATGTCGGCGTAGTTCATCGCCTTCGCGCCACCGGCCTTCGCCAGCGTCATCGTGATCGCAGCCGTCAACGTCGTCTTGCCGTGGTCAACGTGACCAATCGTGCCGATGTTGCAGTGCGGCTTGGTGCGTTCGAACTTTTCCTTGGCCATGGCCAAACTCCTGTGGCCCGGGTCCAAAGCGGAGGGGCGCTTCTGCTCAGTTCAAAAATCTGGAGCGGGTAGACGGGATCGAACCGACATCCTCAGCTTGGAAGGCTGCTGCACTACCATTGTGCTATACCCGCGCGAAGAATGCGTTGCCCCAACCCCGTGAGAGGCCGGCGTTTCCGCACCCGATTCCTTTTCTGGGTTCCCGTCCTCTCGGCCTCGAAAAATGCGCGTGGTGGGGGAAGAAGGACTCGAACCTTCGAAGCTTTCGCAGGGGATTTACAGTCCCCCCCCTTTGCCACTCGGGACATTCCCCCAGCGCGCATTTTCAAAACCGGTCTGGATACGCAACTCTACGATCTTTCGATCATTTTTGTCGCGAAAGCCTTCGTGTCCGGCGACGCCTGTAATAGAGGAAGCGCCTGACCCGAAGCCCTAGGGCCCAAATCGGAGGCCGTCTTATAGTGTCGTCATTTTCAGAACGCAACGACCGGAAACCCGGTAAAAAGCAGTCTTTCCACAAACGCGTGGAAAGTCGGCCCGAGAAAGGTTGGTCGCCTGTCCCAACAGGCCGTTCCGGGGGCGATTCAGCCCCCAAGGGCCCGCGCGGCAAGGCGGAATCGGATAATTTTGTCTGGGGCCGCCATCCCGTTTTGGCCGCCTTGGCCAATCCGGCCCGCCGCGGAATGGGCCGTTTGATGGTCACAGAGGACCGAGCCGCTGAAATCGAACGGGAAAATCTGGCGAATGGCCACCGAATCGAGGTGATTGATTCGACCGCCCTGGCCCGGATGCTGCCCGCCGGCGCCGTCCACCAGGGCATGGTCTTCAAGGTTCAGCCGCTGGAAGGCGTCTCGCTGGAAGACATCGCCGAAGACCCGCAGGGCGTCATCGTCCTGCTGGACCAGTTGACCGACACCCAGAACGTCGGGGCCATCTTCCGCTCGGCCCTGGCCTTCGGCGCCAAGGGAATCGTCGTTCAGGACCGGCATTCGCCCGCCCTGGCCGGCGCCCTGGCCAAGGCGGCGGCCGGCGCGACCGAGCGCCTGCCCTGCGCCCGCGTGACGAATCTGAGTCGCGCCCTGGAAAAGCTGGCCGATCTGGGCTGGCGCGCCGTCGGTCTGGATGGTTCGGCCGAGCTGACGCTGGAACAGGCGCTGGATTCGCGCCCGACCGTTCTGGTCATGGGGTCCGAAGGCGACGGCGTGCGCCGTCTGGTCGCCGAGCATTGCGACGTCATGGCCAAGATCCCCATGCCCGGCGGCTTCGAAAGCCTGAACGTGTCGAACGCAGCGGCCATCGCCCTGTATGAAGTCGCCCGCGCCCAGAGCGCCGGCTGACCCTCGCCACTCCCGCCGGCCGAGGGTCGGCGGGAGTGTGACTTTGCCGCTGCGACGTCTTGGCGCAGCTTTCCCCGGGGCCTAAGAAACCGGGATGGAATTCCTCTCAGACCCCCACCTCCTCAGTCAGGCCACCGCCCTCGGCAAGGTCCTGATGATCGACCTGGTCCTGGCCGGCGACAACGCCGTGGCCGTAGGCCTGGCCGCCGCCGCCCTGCCCCAGGAACAGCGCCGCAAGGCCATTCTGGTCGGTCTGGCCGCCGCCGTCGTCATGCGCATCGGCCTGGCCCTGATCACCGTCCAGCTTCTGGCTATTGTCGGTCTGCTGCTGGCCGGCGGTTTCCTGCTGCTGTGGGTGTGCTGGAAGATGTGGCGCGAGCTGCGCGAACAGGCGACCCACGATCAGGCCGAAGCCGAGGCCGAGATCGAGCGCGCCCTGGCCATCGAACACGGCGGCGGGCCATCCCCTGAGGAACTGGGCCTGAAGCGCAAGACCTTCGGCGCGGCCCTGATCCAGATCATGATCGCCGACCTGACCATGAGCCTGGACAATGTGCTGGCGGTCGCCGGCGCCAGCCACGACCACCCCTGGATCATGGTCTTCGGCCTGATTCTATCGATCGCCCTGATGGGTCTGGCCGCCAGCTTCATCGCCAAGCTGCTGAACCGCTATCGCTGGATCGCCTATATCGGCCTGGCCATCGTCCTCTATGTCGCCCTGCACATGGTCTGGGACGGCGGGCGCTCAGTCATCGTGCGCACCGGCCACGCGGATGAGTTCAACGCCTCGGTGCCGCCGAGCTTCCTCACCATCAGCCCCGAGGAACAGGCCAAGCACATGAAACACGCCAGCGTGGGCAGCAAGGACGCCACCCCCGCCGGCCTGCCCGGCGCGCGGGAACAGCGAACGACGCCGCCCGTCGAGGCCGCGCCCGCCGACTAGCCAGACAGCAAAAAGGCCCGGAGCGATCCGGGCCTTTTCTTTTGGACGTCATGGCGCTGGATCCTCGGGTCAAGCCCGAGGATGACGGCGGTGGGGACCTACCCCTCGGCGCCGCCGAAGCGTTCGGTCCATTCGGCGACCTGGGCGTCTTCGATCTTGGCGAACAGGACGGCGGGCGCGGCCACCGTCTGACCGGCGGGCACCAGGGTCAGCAGATCGGCGTCAGCCTGCGGCCACGACAGGTCCGTCGCGCCGACGGTGGCGCCGATGCGCTCGGCGCTGCCGGGCATGATGGGCACGGTGATGCGGGCGAACAGGGCGACCAGCGACAGGCCGGTGCGGACGACCACGGCGGCGCGCTCGCGGTCGGTCTTCAGCGCCGTCCAGGGGGCGGATTCCTGCAGATACTCGTTGCCCAGCACCCAGAGAGCGCGCGCGGCCTGAGCCGCCTTGCGGAACTCCATGGCCTCGAACTCGGCGGTCAGGGTTTCCAGACCGGCCTTGATGTCGGCGGCCAGCTTGACCTCCAGCGGACCGGCCTCGCCGCCCTCGGGCACGACGCCGTCGAACTTGGATTCCGTGAACTTGACGATGCGGTTGACGAAGTTGCCCAGGACGTCGGCCAGGTCCTTGTTCGTCGCCGACTGGAACTGCTCCCAGGTGAAGGCCGCGTCGGAATGCTCCGGGCCATAGGCCGTCAGGTGCCAGCGCCAGTAGTCGGCAGGCAGCAGCTCCAGCGCCTGATCCATGAAGACGCCGCGGCCCATGCTGGTCGAGAACTTGCCGCCGTACCAATTCAGCCAGTTGAAGGCCTTCAGCTGATCGACCGTCTTCCACGGTTCGCCCGAGCCCAGGATGGTGGCGGGGAAGCTGACGGTGTGGAAGGCCACATTGTCCTTGCCCATGAACTGGACGTAGCGGACGTCGTCCGCGCCCTCGTCCAGACGCCACCACGAGCGCCAGTTTCCGCCCGTCGCTTCCGCCCATTCCTCGGTCGCGCCGATATATTCGATGGGGGCGTCGAACCAGACGTAGAAGACCTTGCCCTCCATGCCCGGACGCGGGCCGCCGTCGGGACCGACGACCGGCACGCCCCATTTCAGGTCGCGGGTGATGCCGCGATCGATCAGGCCCTCGTCCAGATGCTTGTAGGCGATGGAGCGGGCCAGCGGCTGCCAGCCTTCCGAGCGGGCGTCGACCCAGGCGCGGACGTCGTCGGCCACCTTGGTCTGCAGGAGGTAGAGGTGGCGGGTGTCGCGGACCTCCAGATTGCGGCTGCCCGAGACCGAGGAATAGGGATTGATCAGATCCATCGGGTCCAGCAGGCGGCCGCAATTGTCGCACTGGTCGCCGCGCGCCTTTTCATAGGCGCAGTGCGGACAGGTGCCCTCGACATAGCGGTCGGGCAGGAAGCGGGCGTCGTCGATCGAGTAGATCATCCGGTCGACGCGCTCCTCGATCAGGCCGCGCTCTTCCAGCACCTTGGCGAAGTGCTGGGTCAGGCGGGTGTTCGGGGCGTTGGAGCTGCGACCAAAGATGTCGAACGACAGGCTGAAGGCGTCGGCGGCGCGGCGCTGAACCTGATGCTGCTCGTCGCAATAGGTGCGGACGTCCTGACCGGCGGCGGCGGCGGCCAACTCGGCCGGGGTGCCGTGCTCGTCGGTGGCGCAGACATAGAGGACATCGTGGCCGCGCCCGCGCATGAACCGCGCCCAGACGTCGGCGGGCAACATGGACCCGGCCAGATTCCCAAGGTGCTTGATGCCGTTGATGTAGGGCAGCGCCGAGGTGATGAGGATGCGGGCCATGGTCGTCCAGTCTGCGGGAGGAAGCAGACGGATATAGAGGGCCGTTACGCCCGCGTCACCCCGCCGTCATGCCTCAGGCCGGCAGCCGCCTGGCGATCCGCACGAAGCGCCCGGTCAGCAGCGCGCCCGAGATCAGGCTGGCCACGATGACCGACCAGACCAGACCATCCACGCCGATCCGGTGCGCCAGCCACCAGCCCAGCGGGATCATGATGACGCCGTAGGAGAAGATGTGCATCAGCGTCGGCCAGACCACGTCGCCCGCCGCGCGGTTGGCCTGGGCCGCGACGACCTGCTGGGCGTCGGCGACGAAGAACAGCGTCGCCAGCACCAGGGCCGGGGCCGCGATGGCCAGGATGGCCGGGTCGGTCGTATAGGCGCCGACCACCAGGGGCGCGGTCAGCCACAGGCCGATGGCGATGATGAAGGCGAGCACCGTCACCACGCCGATGCCGGCAAGGCCCCCGCGCATGACCCCGGCCCGATCGCCGCCGCCGTAGCTGCGGCCCACCAGGACGGCGGTCGCGGACGACAGGCCCATGGGCACCATGAAGACGATGGCGGAGACGTTGATGACGACCGCCCAGCTGGCGGTCTCGGCGGCGCCCAGCTGACCGGCGAAGACGGTCATGGCGGCGAAGGCCCCGACCTCGATGAAGTTGGACGACCCGGCGCCGACGCCGACCTTGACCTGTTCGCGCTCGACGGCCTTGTCGCGCTTGGGCTTGTTGAACAGGCCCCAGGCCTTGGCCTCGGGCAGGCGCAGGATGAAGATGACGAGGAAGACGGCCAGCGCCGTGCGCGCGCCGAAGGTGGCCCAGGCCGAGGCCTGGGCGCCGTGCAGACCGAGGCCCAGAATGTCCGGCACCAGCAGCAGGTTCAGACCCAGGTTGACCGCATTGGCCACCCACATGGCGACCATGCCGGCCTTGGGCCGATGCAGGCCCTCAAGGAAGAATTGCGCGGCGACCGAGATCAGATAGGCGGGCATGGACAAGGCGAAGATGATCAGCACGGGCGAGGCGCCCTCACCCAGCCCGTCTTCCAGACCCATGTGCTTCAGGCCCAGCGGCCCCAACAGGATCAGGGCGATCATGGAGACGACGCCGATCTGAAGCGCATAGACGGTTCCGCGACGCAGCACCGCGCCGACCTCGTCCTTGCGGCCCTCGCCCAGCAGGCGGGCGGTCATGACCTGGACCCCCATCATCAGGCCGACCGCCGTGGTCAGCACGACCGACGACGGCGCCCAGGCCAGAGAGTGGAAGGCCAGCTCGCGGCTGGCGTAGTGGCCGACGACGATGGCGTCGGTCAGGCCCATGGTCATGATGCCCAGACGCGCCAGCACGACCGGCCAGGCCAGCTTCAGCAGCTCGGACAGGGTTTCGCGGGTCTTGAAGCTGAACAGGGCGTTGGTCATGGGAGCCGGGACAGGCCACGACGGCGAGCAAAGGTCAACACTTGCGGCCTAAAGCCACGAAAGGGTCACCAAGCGCCCAGTTCGCGCAGCTCTCGCGCCAGGTCGTCGGGCAGGTCCGTCGCCTCGGCCACGGACAGGTCCGGCGGCGCGTCCTTGGGCTCGAAATAGCGCCAACCCTGGAAAGGTCGCCGGGCGAGAGGCGCGGTGCGGATGACCTGGCTGTCCAGCTTGATCTCGCAGCGGCTGTCCTTGCCCTCGCCGACGGTCGTGATGTCGAGGATGCGCTGACGGCAGGTCACGGAACCCTTCATCACCCAGTAGAGCGAGCCGCCGTCCTCGATCTCGGCAGCGCGCTTGGGCGTCATGCGGGTGTGGACGATGCGCCAATCGGAACGGGCGGCGTTCGCTTCCAGCGTCTCGACCTCGGACACGCCGACGCAGAGTTTGATCATGTGAAGGGGCATGGGCGTGCAGATAGTCTCTTGGCCGGATCGGCGAAACCACCTCTTCCGTCATCCCGGGGCCGCGCAGCGGAACCCGGGACCCAGGCGTCGGCTCTGATCCAGCCCTGTTCGAGTTTGAAGCCAAGGTCTGGGTCCCGGATCGGCCTGACGGCCGTCCGGGATGACAGCAGGGTTAGTCGACGGCTTTCACCACGGCCAGAACCGCGCCGTCCACCACCTGATCGCCGACGGCGACGTTGAACTCGGCCACGACGCCGTCGAAGGGCGCGGTCAGGGCGTGCTCCATCTTCATGGCTTCGAGAACGACGATGGGCTGACCCTTGGTGACGGCGTCCCCGGCCTTGGCGGGGGCGGCGACGATCTTGCCGGGCATGGGGGCGCGCAGGCCGCCGTCGGAGGTGGAGCCGCCAGCAGCAGCTGTCAGACGAGGAAGGAACTCGAATACATCGCCTTCCTCAAAGACCACGACGCGGCCGTCGCCCGTTTCAGCCATCGCGACCTGTTCACCGTTGATGAAGACAAAAGCAGGCGAGCCCAGCGCCTGGAAAGTTCCATCGTCGGTGCGAAGATCAAAGGTGGAATGACGCGCCGCGCCACCGTGAACGCCGAGCAACTCACCCTGCACACGCTCGCCGTCGTGATAGAGCGTAACCCCAGTCTTGGCTGAGGCGTTCATACGGAACGCGAACAGGCCGTCGTTCCAAGGCGGAGCTGCAGTGTAATCGAAGACGGCTTCGTCAGCGCGGATTCCGACTGCGGCAAGTGCAGCCGCGATACTTAGCGAAGAAGGCTTCGCAGCGATCAGCAACGCCTCCTCCGCCCCAATGAAGCCCGTGTCCACGTCGCCCTCGACGAAGCGCGGGTGGTCGAGGCAGCGGGCCAGGAAGCCGGCGTTGGTGCGGACGGGCCAGACCTCGACTTCGCGGCAGGCGTCGGCCAAGCGGGCGGCGGCGGCTTCGCGGGTGGCCTCGTGGACGATCAGCTTGGCGATCATGGGATCGTAGAACTGGCTGACCTCGCCGCCCTGCTCCACGCCGGTATCGACGCGAATATCGTCAGGCAGGACGAAGTGATCCAGTTTGCCGATGGAGGGCAGGAAGCCGTGGGCGGGGTCCTCAGCGTAGAGGCGGGCCTCCATGGCCCAGCCCTTCATCGGGATATCGGCCTGCGCCAGCGGAATGGGTTCCCCCGCCGCGACACGCAGTTGCCATTCGACCAGATCGACGCCGGTAATGGATTCCGTCACCGGGTGTTCGACCTGCAGGCGTGTGTTCATCTCCATGAACCAGATGCGGTCGGCCTTCAGCCCGTCGGAGGCGTCGGCGATGAACTCGATGGTGCCCGCGCCCTGATAGTTCACGGCTTTCGCCGCCCGTACCGCAGCCTCGGTCACCGCTGCCCGCGTTGGGCCGTCCATGCCCGGCGCCGGGGCCTCTTCGATCACCTTCTGGTGGCGGCGTTGCAGCGAGCAGTCGCGCTCGTGCAGGTGGACGACATTGCCGTGGCTGTCGCCAAAGACCTGCACCTCGATGTGGCGCGGACGGGTGATGTAGCTCTCGATCAGGACGCGCGGATCGCCGAAGGAGGACTGGCCCTCGCGTTGGGCCGAAGCCAGACCATCGGCGAAGTCTTCAGCCCGGTCGACCTTCTTCATGCCCTTGCCGCCGCCGCCGGCGACCGCCTTGATCAGGACGGGATAACCGATGCGCGCCGCCTCGGCCGTCAGGGTTTCGAGCGACTGGTCCTCGCCCTGATAGCCGGGGGTGACGGGCACGCCCGCCTCGATCATCAGCTTCTTGGCCGCGTCCTTCAGGCCCATGGCGCGGATCGAGGACGGCTGCGGACCGATCCACACGATGCCCGCCGCCGTGACCGCCTCGGCGAAGTCGGCGTTCTCGGACAGGAAGCCGTAGCCGGGGTGGATGGCCTCCGCCCCGGTCGCCTTGGCCGCCGCCAGCACCTTGGCCGCATCCAGATAGGATTCGCGCGCCGCCGCCGGGCCGATCAGCACCGCCTCGTCCGCCTCGCGCACATGCAGGGCGGCGGCGTCAGCCTCGGAATAGACGGCGATGGTGCGCAGGCCCATGCGGCGGGCGGTGCGGAAGACGCGGCAGGCGATCTCGCCGCGATTGGCGACCAGGACGGACTTGAACATGGCGGTCTTGAACTCTGCCTCTGCGAGATAACCGGCGGTCTGCCCCATCTTGCTCCTCCCTGTTCGCAAAGCGAATGGGGAGGTGGCGCGGCGCCGAAGGCGACGTGACGGAGGGGGCGACTCCACGGCTGACGTTAGCGTCGCCCCCTCCACCACTTCGTGGTCCCCCTCCCCACGCGTGGGGAGGAAAGTAGTCTTACTGCGCCCAGCTCGGCGCGCGCTTGGCGAGGAAGGCGCGGACGCCCTCCTGGCCTTCTTCCGAGACGCGGGCGCGAGCGATGCGCTTGGCGGTCTCTTCCAGCAGACGGTTGTCGATGGCCTCGCCCGCCAGGTCGTTCACCAGACGCTTGGCCTCGCCCATGGCGCCGGGCGCGCAGGTGGTCAGGCTGTCGGTCAGCATGGAGATGAACTCGTCCATCGAGCCTTCCGGCAGGACCATGTCGATCAGGCCCGCGTGGGCCGCATAGTCAGCGTCAAAGGTGTTGGCGGTCAGGAACAGCTGGCGGGCGCGACGGGCGCCGACGGCTTCGATGACATAGGGGGCGATGGTCGCGGGGATGAGGCCCAGCTTGACCTCGGAGAAGGCGAAGCGCGCACCCTCGACCGCCACGGCCATGTCGCAGGCGGCGACGATGCCCGCCCCGCCGCCCATGGCCGAGCCCTCGACCAGAGCCACCGTCAGCGCCGGCACGTCGTGCAGGGCCTTGAGCATTTTCGCCAGACCCATGGCGTCGTCGCGGTTGTCGCTCTCGGACCAGCCGGCGGCGTCGGCCATCCAGTTCAGGTCGGCGCCGGCGCTGAAGGTCCCGCCCGCGCCGCGGATGAAGACCACCCGCACCCGGTCGGCGCCCTGCAGGGTCTCGAAGGCCTCGAACAGGGCCGCAATGGTGGCGGCGTCGAAGGCGTTCTTCTTCTGCGGCCGGTTGATGGTGATGAAGACCACGCCCGACGGCAGGGCGTCGATCTGCACCAGATCATTGTCGGCGTCCGGCGCCGGATCGGCGACGAAGGGATGGGCGATGGCGTTGATCTCGGCGGCCTCGGCGTCGGTGACGTCCAGGGCGTTCAGGTCGGCTTCGGTGGGTTGGTCGGTCATGGTCGGCTCCTTCGCCGAAGTGAAACGCGGCAGCAGGGCTTTGGTCCTTGCTGCGGATCAAAGTTGAGCTTTCGCCGCTTACATCCGGAACACGCCGAAGCGCGTCTCGGGGATGGGGGCGTTGAGGCTGGCGCTGATGGCCAGGCCGAGGACGTCGCGGGTCTGGACCGGGTCGATGACGCCGTCGTCCCACAGGCGGGCGGTGGCGTAGTAGGGGTTGCCCTCATCCTCGTACTTCTGACGGATCGGGGCCTTGAAGGCCTCGGCTTCGTCGGCGCTCCAAGTGTCAGCGTCGCGGTGAACCGTGGCCAGGACCGAGGCCGCCTGCTCGCCGCCCATCACCGAAATGCGGCTGTTGGGCCAGGTGAAGAGGAAGCGCGGCGAATAGGCCCGGCCGCACATGCCGTAGTTGCCGGCGCCGAAGCTGCCGCCGATCAGGACGGTGAACTTGGGCACCTCGGCCGAGGCGACCGCTGTCACCAGCTTGGCGCCGTGCTTGGCGATGCCCTCGGCCTCATACTTGCCGCCGACCATGAAGCCCGAGATGTTCTGCAAGAAGAGCAGCGGGATCTTGCGCTTGCAGGCCAGTTCGATGAAGTGCGCGCCCTTCTGGGCGCTCTCCGAGAACAGGACGCCGTTGTTGGCCAGGATGGCGACCGGATAGCCCCAGATACGGGCGAAGCCGCAGACCAGGGTCGTGCCGTACAGGGCCTTGAACTCGTCGAAGTCCGAGCCGTCGACGATGCGGGCGATGACCTCGCGCACATCATAGGGGGCGCGCACGTCGTCGGGGATGATGCCGTAAAGCTCTTGCGGGTCCAGGGCCGGGGCGCGCGGCTCGCGCACGTCCAGCGGCACATCCTTGACCGTGTTCAGGTTGGCGACGATGGAGCGGACGATCTCCAGCGCGTGTTCATCGTTCTCGGCCACATGGTCGACCACGCCGGACTTGCGACCGTGGGTTTCGGCGCCGCCCAGTTCCTCGGCCGAGATGACCTCGCCGGTGGCGGCCTTCACCAGCGGCGGACCGGCCAGGAAGATGGTGCCCTGGTTGCGCACGATCACCGTCTCGTCGGACATGGCGGGCACATAGGCGCCCCCCGCCGTGCACGAGCCCATGACGCAGGCGATCTGCGGGATCGACTTGGCCGACATCCGCGCCTGGTTGAAGAAGATGCGACCGAAGTGGTCGCGGTCGGGGAAGACCTCGGCCTGGTGCGGCAGGTTGGCCCCGCCCGAATCGACCAGATAGACGCAGGGCAGATTGTTCTGCTCGGCGATTTCCTGCGCCCGCAGGTGCTTCTTCACCGTCATGGGGAAGTAGGCGCCGCCCTTCACCGTGGGGTCGTTGGCGACGATCATGACCTCGCGGCCCGAGACCCGGCCGACGCCGCAGATCATGCCCGCGCCGGGGGCTTCATCCCGATACATCCCGTTGGCGGCCAACTGGCCGACTTCGAGGAAGGGCGAGCCGGGGTCCAGCAGGCGCTCAACTCGGTCGCGCGGCAAGAGCTTGCCCCGCGCCACATGGCGGTCACGGCTGGCGTCGGACCCGCCGCGCGCGGCCTTGGCCACCTTTTCATAAAGCGCGTCCCGCAGGGCGCGATTGTGCGCATCCAGCGTTTTGAAAGCAGGACTGTTGCGATCGACGGCGGAAATCAGCTTGGGCATGCCCAAGGTTTAGGAGGCTTCCGCGTCCGGGGGAAGCGTCCGCTTTCCTGTCGCACAGATTCCGGCCTAAACCATGCCGCATGGCTGCTGAACGTCACGACACGCCGCCCGACACGCTGGAGGCCGCCCTCGCGCGCGTCTTCGAGGGCACCAGGAACACCCGCGCCAGCTGGTTCGCCCTGACGCGGGGCGAGCGGCTGTTCTCGGCGGGTGATCCCGCCGACACCCTCTATCTGCTGCGCGCCGGGCGACTGGGCGTGTTTCGCGAGGACAACGGGCGCGGGCCTCAGTTCGTCGGCGTCATCAAGCCCGGCGATCCGGTCGGCGAGATGGCCATGCTGGCGGGCACGACCCACATGGCCAATGTCGTGGCCCTGCGCGACAGCGACGTGGTCGCCCTGCCCCGCGACGCCTTCTTCGAGGCCGCCCGCGCCGAGCCGTCGCTGATGGCGGAACTGGGTCAGGTCATGCTGACCCGCGCCCGCGACCGCAACTCGACCGGCGCAGACGCCAGCGTCTTCGGCTTCATCTCCGCCCGCGCCCAGCCGATTCGCAGCTTCGTCGAGCGCGTCGCCCGCGCGGTCGAGGCCCAGGGCTTCACCTGCCGCATCATCGACCACACGGCCCTGTCGTCCGCCGCCGAATGGTTCTCGGGCGTCGAGGACGCCCACGACTATGTTCTCTACATCGCCGAATCCGACGAGCCCGGCTGGGCTTCGCTGTGCGCCCGTCAGGTAGACCGGGTCTTCGTGGTGGGCGACGCCGACCGGGCGCCGCATCCGCCCTTCCCTCCGCCGCAGGTCGAGGACGAAGCCCATCCGCTGACCGATCTGATCCTGCTGCGCCCCGCCCATATGGGACGCCCGACCCGGACCCGCGCCTGGCTGGAGGCCTTCAAGCCCGGTCGCTGGTTCCACGCGGTCGAGGGCCTGTTCGACGACACCGCGCGGATCGCCCGCGTCGTCACCGGTTCGGCGGTCGGGGTGGTGCTGTCCGGCGGCGGGGCCAGGGCCTATGCCCACATCGGGGCGCTGAGAGCCCTGCGCGAAGCCGGAATGCCGATCGACTTCATCGGCGGTTCGTCCATGGGGGCCGTCATCGCCGCGGGGCCTGGCCTGGGCTGGTCGGACGAGGAACTGGACGAGCGCATCCGCAAGGCCTTCGTCGTTTCCGACCCCCTGTCGGACATCGCCTTCCCCATCATCGCCATGACCCACGCCCGCAAGGTCCAGCGCCTGATGCAGGACGCCTATGGCGACGTGGCCATCGAAGACATGCCCCTGCCCTTCTTCGCCGTCTCGACCAATCTGACCTCGGGCAAGGTCGAGGTGCATCGCGAGGGCATGCTGCGTCACGCCCTGCGCGCCTCCATCTCCATTCCCGGCGTCATGCCGCCCGTGGTGATGAATGGTCAGGTGCTGGTGGACGGCGCGGTGCTGCGCAACTTCCCCAGCGAGGTCATGCGGCGGCTGACCTATGGACCCGTGGTCGGCGTGGACGTGTCCCAGACCCGCGGCGTCGATGCCAAGGCGCTGGAAGACCCGCCGTCCTGGTGGCGCTGGATCGCCTCAGGGGCGTGGAAGAAGGGTCCGCCCATCGTGTCGATTCTGATGCGCGCGGCCACCCTGACGACCGAGGCCGAACTGAAGCAGGCGCGGGCCGACACCGACCTGCTGATCCTGCCCCGGCCGGAGGGCGTCGATATTCGTGACTGGAAGGCCTACGAGCCCGCCGTGGCGTCAGGCTATGCCGCCGCCCAGGCTGCGCTGACGACGCTGACATGCCCGGTCGAGCACCTGCACCGCCACCGCGTCAGCGCCTTTGCGCCACGAGAAACAGACGAGGAAATGGTAGAAGAGTCGCCCCGTCCTGACGTCTCGGAAACGCCGCCGACAATGGCGCGCTGAGGGCGATCAGGAAGGCGTCGCGCAAGGCCGGGTCGCCCGCCAGCGCCGTCAGATAGGGCCGCAGCGCCGTGCCCTTCATCCATTCCAGCACCGCGTTGTCGCCCGCCAGCACGTGCAGATAGGTCGTGGACCAGAGGTCGATGTCGTCGCAAAGCGGGGCCAGGGCTTCGTAATAGGCCTCGGCCGGCAGGAGGGGCGCGATCGTGCCCACGCCGCTCAGGACCGAGGCCCAAGGCCCCTGGGCCGCCGTCTCGCGCATGATCGTATGGTGGCGCGTCTCCCACGCCATCGGCATCTGCACCGCCAGCAGACCGCCGGGCGCCAGAGCCCCGGCCAGATGCGCGAACAGGGCCGCATGGTCGGGCAGCCATTGCAACGAGGCGTTGGCCAGAATCAGGTCGGCGGGGCGCTCCGGCGTCCAGGTTGCGATGTCTCCGAGCGACCAGTCGACATCGGTGGACAGGGCGCGGGCCTGATACAGCATGGCTGCGCTGGCGTCCAGGCCATGCACGGCGGCGTGCGGATGACGGCGCTTCAGCAGGGCCGCGTGCTGACCGGTTCCACAGCCCAGGTCCCAGATCTCTGCGGGGGCGAAATCCTCGGGCAGACGCACCAGAAGATCGAGCGCGGCGCGGTCGCGCTGGGCTTCAAACCGATTGTACTGGCAGGGATCCCACAAGGGGGAAGCGTCGCTCATGTCGTCACCACTCCAGATCGCCAAAAGCGATTCGCTGGGGTGATGGTACCGCCTCTCAGGCTTGAACTGAGGACCTCCGGTTCCACAAACCGGCGCTCTAACCAACTGAGCTAAGGCGGCGCGATCAACGCGAGGCCGGTTCTCTAGCGGGCCTCGCCCCGGTCAGCAATACGCATTTGAAGGAAATTCACTTTATCCCCCGTCAGTTCCAGCCGCGGCTGGCGATATACTGCTGCAAGGCGGTGATCCGGGTCTGATCCGACGGGTGGGTCGAGGCGAATTCGGGGGTGCCCGACTGACGCTGCTGCGCCATCAACCGCCAAAGCGCGATGGATTCCGAGGGCTTGTAGCCGGCAGCGACGACGTAATCGACGCCGAGACGGTCGGCCTCCAGCTCATGATTGCGCGAGAAGGGCAGCAGCAGTCCCAGTTGCGCGCCCAGTCCGCCGATGGCGCCCACGGCCTGAGAATAGTCCCCTGCCCGGCCCTGAACCGCCCCCAGCACCAGACCCGTGGTCGACTGGGTCGAATAGCGTTCAGCGGCGTGGCGGGCGACGACGTGGCCGACCTCGTGGCCGAGCACCGTGGCCAGTTGATCGTCATTCTGCACCAGCTTCAGCAGGCCCGTGGTCACGCCGATCTGGCCCGACGGCAGGACAAAGGCGTTGGGGCTGGCGTCATCGAAGACGGCGTAATCCCAGGTCCGCCCGGCCAGCCCCGCCGCCTGAACCACGCGGCCGCCGACGCGGCGCACGCGCTCATTCTGGGCGGCGTTGGTCGAGACCTTTTGCGACTTCAGCGTCTCGGCCCAGGCGGCGTTCGACTGCTGAATCAGGGCGCTGTCATCCACGATCAGAAACTGATTGCGGCCCAGGCTCTCATTATAGGCGCAGGCGCCCACGCCGAGGCACAGGGCCGTTGCGGCGGCGATAATGGCGGCGGGTTTCTTCACGGCGTTTCCTCCGGTTTCGCGCACCAGAATGCGCAGGCTTCAACCGAAGCGCCACCCTTGGCTCAGGGCCTGGCCCAAAGAAAAACGCCCCGGAGTTTCCTCCGGGGCGTTCAACTTGATCTCGTGAGAGATCTTTAGTCCAGACGGAAGCGGGTCGTGAACTCGACGCGGGCGCCGACGGCGGCGCCGTCAACAGTCCGCGGCGCCAGACGACCCGAACGGGCCGCCCGAAGAACCGCTTGGCCGAAGCCGGCGCCGGCCGGATCTTCGTCCACCACGCGGCAGTCCGACAGACTGCCGTTAGGCGCAACGGCGCAGTTCACCTTGGCCGAACCGGTTTCGATACCGCGCGATTGGGCGCGTTCCGGGAACTCGGGTTGGACCTGGCGAGACCAGCTCGGGTTGGTGATGACCGAAGGTTTCGGCGGAGCGATAGGAGCCGGCGGAGGCGGAGGCCCAGGAATGATCTGGGGCGGGCCCGTGTATTCCTGACGGTCTTCCTTCTTCGTCGGTTCGATGGCCACAGTCACCGGAGGCGGAGGCGCCTGGGTGTTGATCTGCGGTTCACGCACCTGAAGCTTCGGCGGCGGAGGGGTGTCCGGCGGGGGCGGCGGCGGCGGCGGCGGCGGAGGCGGCGGAGGCGGAACCTCCATCAGCTCGACGTCGACGGCCTCGTCCTCGTAGGTCATTTCCTTCAGCACGAACTTGTTGTGATACAAGTACAGGCCCGCCAGGCCGTGAACGATCACCGACATGGTGATGCCCACGATGGCGCCGGTCGAAAGCTTCTTCTTCTTCTTCGGCGGATCCAGGATCGGATCGCGGTGGACGTGAGGTTCAGCTGTCATGCTATGCGCCCCGCCCCCTTACGAGTTGTCTTCGCCAACCAGGGCGACGCTGTAGAAACCATTGTCCTGGAGGGCGTTCATGACCTGCATGAAGTCGCCGTACCGGGTCTGTTGGTCTGCACGAATGAAAATACGCTCTTCCGAAGGGTTCCTGCGCCCGATCTGCACCCGCAGGTCATCGCCCAGAGAACCAGGAGAAGACTTGAGGTCGCCGATCCACACGTCGCCATCGTTCTGGATGGAGATGAAGACCGGCGTCGGCGGATTCTTACCCGGAGGCGCAACGGCGCGAGGCAGTTTCACCGGCACCGACACGGTGGCGAGCGGAGCCGCCACCATGAAGATGATGAGGAGAACGAGCATGATGTCCACGAAGGGTGTGACATTGATCTCGGCATTCGCCTCGACGGTGTACTTGCCGCCGCCGGAACCGGAAAGTTTGGCGGCCATCCGTCTTACGCTCCCTTGTCGAGCTGACGCGAGATGGCGTTGATCAGTTCAGCGTTGAAGCCGTCCGAGCGCGTGCCGTAGTTCGAGATGCGCGTGTTGAAGTAGTTGTAGAAGATAACGGCCGGGATAGCGGCGAACAGGCCGATACCGGTAGCCAGCAGGGCTTCAGCAATACCCGGAGCAACGACGGCCAGGTTGGTCGTGTTGGACTCGGCGATGCCGATGAAGGAGTTCATGATGCCGTAAACGGTGCCGAACAGACCGACGAACGGACCGGTCGAACCGACCGAAGCCAGGAACTGCTGGCCGCCCGAAAGGCGCTTGGGCAGACCCGATTGCACGGCGGCGACGGCGGTTTGCGCACGCAGCAGAGCCGAGTCGCGGTGATCGCCGGTCACTTGCAGACCTGCTTGACGCGACAGTTCGATTTCTTCGGTGGCGGCAGCGGCCATGTCGGCCAGCGGGTTGCCGTCAAACTCTTCCGAGGTCGAAACGCGACGCATGTCAGCGATGGTGCGAGCGCCGCGGAAGGCTTCCAGGAAGCGGTCGGTGGCTTTGTTCAGGGCGCCGAACTCGAGCAGCTTGATCAGCAGCAGGGTCCACGAGAAGACCGAGGCCAGCAGCAGGCCGATCATGACGACCTTAACGACGGCCGTGGCTTCCAGGAACATGGAGACCGGGGTGATGCCGCCGCCGCCATGACCGCCGCTGACCGAGTCAGCAACCGTCGAGGGGTCAGCAGCGGGAGCGGCGTCTGCGGCGGGAGCAGCAGCATCGGCAGCCGGAGCGGCGGTCGAGGCAGCGGCTGCCGGGGCAGCGGCCGGGGTTGCGGCGTCTTGCGCCAGAACCGGCGAGCTCGCCATCAGGACGGCAGCGCCGGCCATTGCGAGGAGGATATTCGTCTTCTTGCTATCGAGCATTGTTCGCCAGTTCCTGCTTTGGTCTGACACGTGGAACCCAAGACACGGACCGCGTCAGTCGGCCGTCCCTATAATGAAATTTCGCCACCGTCCGGATCGAGCCCGACGAGTGGACCACCCTCCTGCCACGATCGTTCGAAAACAACCGTCGCCGCCAAGGTCCTGGACACAATATCCCGGTAGCCCCGACCTGCAAGCAGGAATGCGGTTAAGACCCTTTGGCGAACGCCTATCTTAGCGTCAAGTGCGCAAAGTTTCTTTTCCCCTTCGCACCGGCGGCAATCGGGAAGTTCGGCAAAATATTTGCGGTTTTTGTAATGAAGGCGACACGAAAACGTCGCATCACGCCATGTTACGGGAATGCAATTCCCAAGGCGGAATTTAGGCCATTTTACGGCGCAACTTTCCCCGGTCGGCGAAGAAGCTGAGTTTTAAGAGGAAGTGGTGCCTGGAGGCGGGTTCGAACCACCGACACGCGGATTTTCAATCCGCTGCTCTACCAGCTGAGCTATCCAGGCGCCGCGACGTCGTCGCGAGAGGCGGGTCTATAGGCGAGGCCGGCGGGGCTGTCCAGACGCCAATTCACTCAATTCAGCGATCTTTTTCATCTTCCGCTGCTTCGTCCGTCGGAACGGCGTAGCCGCCGGTGAACCAGCGCTGCAGGTCAACGTCGGCGCACCGCTTCGAGCAGAAGGGCTTGTAGGCCGGGTCCGGCTTCTGACGCCGGCAGATGGGACAGAGCGACATTATCAGGCCTCTTCTATTCTAAGTGCGCCGACAGCCATCGACGCGTCGGCCTGGCCCCCGGCTCTCGGCCCCAGCGCCTCGATGAATGGCGCGGCGCGAGCGACGACGTCCGGCGCGCCGCGCACGATCAGGCGCGGGGTGGCGGAATCGGACAGCAGGGCCAGGCGCAGCTGACGCACCATATCCAGGGCGCGGGTCTCAAGCGTGGGGCGGCCGCCGGCCTCCAGCAGCCGCTCGTCCAGCGGCGTCCGTCGCCAAGGCAGGGAGACCTGCATCAGGCCGAACCGGCTCAAGGGACCGAACGCGGCCTGGGGTTCAGCCGAGAAGGCGGCGCGCACGCCCTTCATCAGCGTGTCGCCGTGCAGGCCGACGCCGATCAGGTCGATCACCACCAGTCCGCCCCATCCCTTCAGGGTCAGCAGGCGCGCCGCGTGCGACAACCCGGCGCGGTTCGCCGCCTCTCGACCCTTGCGGGAATCGCGGCCCGGCGCGGGCGCGTGATCGATATCGACGGCGATCAGGGCGCGGGTGCGCTGGATCATCAGGTCCAGACCGCTGGCGGGATCGACGATAGAGGCCGACAACCCATCCTCCTCGGCCTCCAGGGAGGCTCGAATGGCGGCTGCGCCCGTCTGAGGCGGGACGCCCGGCGCAAGTACGGCCAGAATCGCCGCCACATCCGGTCCCGGCGCCAGCAGGCGCGGCTCGCCCGACGCCTCGCCCAGACGGCGCAACACCGGCCCCTTGCGCTCGCGCGGTTCAGCCGTGACCTCGACCTCGATCTTGGCCCCCTCCCCCGGCCTGTCATTCTGCCCCAGCGGCAGGAAGCCGAAAGGCTCGCCCCCGCCCAGATCGACGAAGGCGCCGCGCAGCCCCGGTTCGAGCCGCGCGACACGCCCGACGCAACGCGCGCCCAGCCGATCGCTCGGCCGGTCGCTGTCACGCTGGATAATCAGATGGGTGAAGAGGCCGTCGCGGGCGATGACGCCGCGGGTCTCGCCCGGCGTCTGATCGAGGAAGACCTCGATATCGGCCATGTCAGGCGGTCCTGGGCCGCCAGCCGGCGCCCCGAAGCAGATTGGCCGCCTCATAGAGGGGCAGACCCATGACCGCCGGATGGCTGCCGACAATCCGACGCACGAAAGCGGCGGCCGCGCCCTGGATGCCGTATCCGCCCGCCTTGCCGCGCCACTCGCCCGAGGCGACGTAGATAGCGATCTCTTCGGGCGACAGGGTCTTGAACGAGACGCGAGTGTCGACGACGCGGCAGGTCGCCTCGCCGTCGGCGATCACGACGACGCCGGTGAAGACGCGGTGATTGCGGCCCGACAGCAGTTCGAGGAAGCGTTTGGCCTCGGCCTCGTCCGCCGGCTTTTCCAGCAGGCGGCGGCCCAGGGCGACGACCGTGTCGGCAGCCAGGACGATGGCGTCGGGCGAACGCGCCGCCACGACCTCGGCCTTGCCGCGCGCCAGGCGCTCGGCCAGACGCGCCGGGGTCTCGCCCTTCAGCGGGGTCTCGTCGATGTCGGCGGGATCAACATGATCGGGAACCACCCCGATCTGCGCCAGCAGCTCAATGCGGCGCGGGCTCGACGAGGCCAAAATCAGCCTCGGAGCCGAAAGGTCAGGACGCGACACGCGCGTCCTTACTTGAAGCGATAGGTGATGCGGCCCTTGGTCAGGTCGTAGGGCGTCATTTCAACCAGCACCTTGTCGCCCGCCAGGACGCGGATGCGGTTCTTGCGCATCTTGCCGGCGGTGTGGGCGATGATCTCGTGGTCGTTTTCCAGCGTCACGCGGAAGGTGGCGTTCGGCAGCAGTTCGCTGACGGTGCCGGGGAACTCGAGAAGCTCTTCCTTGGCCATGCGGTCTCTCTCACCCGAAAAACAGCTTAAGGCTCGCGTCGGGTGTGAACGCGAGCCGTGAAGGAGGCGCCTAATGCACCAAAACGCCGAAATAGTCGAGTTCAGCCGCGTCGATAGACAGCGCAAACCAGCGTGAACAGCCGGCGAGCGGTTTCCTTGTCGATCTCGACCTTGCCCTCAAGGCGACCTTTAAGCAGTTCAGCGCCCTCGTTGTGCAGGCCACGACGGCCCATATCGACCGACTCGATCTGACTGGGCGAGGAGCCACGCAGGGCCTCGTAATAGCTTTCGCAGATCAGGGCGTAGTCGCGGATCACCGTCTTCATCGGCGACAGCGACAGGACGTGGGTGCGGGCGAAATCCGGTCCGGCGATGTCGAAGGCCAGGCGGTTGTCCTGTGACGACAGGCGCAAAGTGTAGGGGCCGCCCTCAGCGCCCTCGGGCGCGAAGCTGTTCTGCTCGACCAGATCAAAGATGGCGACGCGGCGCTGATGTTCGATCTCGGCCGTCGCCGCCGGAAGCGTTCCGGCGTCAATCTCGATGGAGGACAGGGTGTGCGGACCGCTCATGGCTTGGCCTCGTCGGAAGGGGTCTCGTCCAGATGGGTGGGGGCCATGCGGGCGGGCCAGCGGTCCGACAGGTCGGTCAGAACAGCGTCCAGACATTCCACGTCGATCCGCAGGTCGCCGCCCCCGGCGAACATGAGGATGACCCGGCCGCCGGGGGCCTCGGTCGGCTCGAAGTCCAGGGCCAGCAGTTCCAGCGCCGATTCGGGCAGGCGCGGCAGGCGGCGGCTCTTGACCGCCTCGACGTCGCCGAACTGCATGGCGGACATGACGCGCGTGCCGCCGCATTCCCAGCAGAAGCGCGACAGGATGATGGTCAGGCGCCGCGCCTCCTTTTCCCAGCGAATGTCGACCGGGCGCAGGATGGCGTCCTGAAGCGCAGCCGAGATGATCTGCAGGTCCACCGCATCCTCGGCCAGCAGACGCAGAGGCTCTACGGGGGCCAAGGCCTCGGCCGCCGCGTCGTTGTCAGAGATCGACTCGACCTCAGTGCTCATCCGCCTCGCCTTTCACGCGCCGGACATCGGCGCCGCAGGCTCCCAGCTTTTCTTCCATCCGCTCGAAGCCGCGATCCAGATGATACACACGACCGACCGTGGTTTCGCCCTCGGCGACCAGACCGGCCATGACCAGGCTGATCGAGGCGCGCAGATCGGTGGCCATGACGGGGGCGCCGTGCAGCTTCTCGACGCCGCGCACATGGGCCTCGCCCGCGTGCACCGAGATGTCCGCGCCCAGGCGGGCCAGTTCCGGCGCGTGCATGAAGCGGTTCTCGAAGATGTTCTCGTGGATGACGCTCGTGCCTTCGGCCGTCGTCATCAGAGCCATGAACTGGGCCTGCAGGTCGGTGGCGAAGCCCGGATAGATCTCGGTCGTGATGTTGACGGCCTTCAGCCGCTGAGTCGGGTCGCGGCGCACGATGACGCCGTCGGCGGTGGCTTCAACCTCGACGCCGGCTTCGACCATCTTGTCGGTCAGGGCGGTGATCAGGTCGGCGCGGCCCTTGGTCAGGCGCACCTCGCCCCCGGCCATGGCGGCGGCCAGGGCATAGCTGCCCATCTCGATCCGGTCGGGAATCACCGACCAGGTCGCGCCGTTCAGCGACGACACGCCGGTGATGGTCAGGACATCGGTGTCCAGACCCTCGATCCTGGCGCCCATGGCGATCAGGCAGCGGGCCAAATCGCCGATCTCAGGCTCCCGCGCAACGCGCTTCAGCACCGTGGTTCCCTTGGCCAGGACGGCGGCCAGCAGGGCGTGCTCGGTCGCGCCGACCGAGACGAAGGGAAACTCGATCTCCGCCCCTTGCAGCCCCTTGGGCGCGCGGGCCGAGACGTAGCCCTCCTCCAGCTCGATCTCGGCGCCCATGGCGGTCAGGGCCATCAGGTGAAGGTCGACCGGGCGGGCGCCGATGGTGCAGCCGCCGGGCAGCGAGACCTTGGCCTCGCCCGAGCGGGCCAGCAGCGGCCCCAGGACGTTGAACGAGGCCCGCATCTGGCGAACCAGATCATAGGGGGCGAAGGTGGAGGTCAGGGTCGGCGCATGGAACAGGGTCTCCTGCCCGTCTGCGCCGTTCCGCTCCGTCACCTCGACGCCGAACTGTTGCAGCAACTGGCCCAGGAAACGGGTGTCGGCCAGACGCGGCATATTGGTCAGCAGCAGGGGCTGATCCGTCAGGATCGAAGCCGCCATCAGCTTGATGGCCGAATTCTTGGCGCCGCTGACCTCGATCTGGCCGTTCAGGCGGTTGCCGCCGTGGATGACGATGCTGTCCATGGAATCTTTCGCGGCCGGAAACACTGCGCCCCGGCGAACCGCTTATCTAGCAAGCCCTTACGCCCTCGCGAAAGAGCCGTGTGCGCGTGGGGACGATGTCTTTCAGTTACGCTCTGCGACGGGACGCGGCGCGGCGGCCGGCGCCTTGCGGCGCTTCAGGTTGGTGCGCAGGGCGGCGGCCAGGCGAATGGCCCGTTCGGCCTTGGCCTTCTGTTCGCGGGTTTGCTCCACGACCGGAGCTAGGGGAACGGCGTCTTTGGGCGGGGTATCCATGAGGCGCAGCAGACCGCGTGCAAAGTTTTTGATCAAGCATGCATTTTCCGCTTGTGCCTCCCCGAAGTCGTTGGCTATACGGCCGCTTCCTCAGTGAGGGCCGCCGTAGCTCAGTGGTAGAGCGCATCCTTGGTAAGGCTGAGGTCGTGGGTTCGATTCCCCCCGGCGGCACCATCCAGACCCTTGCAGATCAATGATTTGCAAGGGTCTGGTCCAATCTTCCGACAATCAGATGCGATGTCCTGACGCGGGTGATTTGGCTGCGTTCGGCGCCTGACGTCTGGTCAAGACCGCTCGCCGCCCGCTAGACCTTTGAACCTCAGTTTGAGGGGTTTGGGGGCTTTCCATGAAGCGTAGTTTGTTGACCACCGTCGCGGCCCTGGCCGTGGCCTTCCCGGCGTTCGCGCAAAATGCGCCGGCCAGCGATTCGACGGCGACCGCCGCCACGACGCCGGACAAGCCCAAGTGGGACGTCCAGAACCCGCCGGGTCCGTCGCACGACGCGACCATCGACGTCACCGAAGGCACCTGGATGTCGCTGGACGTCAGCCCTGACGGCCGCGAAATCGTCTTCGACCTGCTGGGCGACATCTACGTCATGCCGATCACCGGCGGCGAGGCGCGCGCCATCGCCTCGGGCGTGGCCTGGGACATGCAACCCAAATACTCGCCGGACGGCCGCTCCATCGCCTTCACCTCGGACCGGGGCGGCGGCGACAACCTGTGGGTCATGGACCGCGACGGGTCGAACGCCAAGCAGGTGTCAAACGAGACCTTCCGCCTGCTGACCCAGCCCGACTGGTCGCCGGACGGCCAGTTCATCGTCGGCCGCAAGCACTTCACCTCGTCGCGCTCGCTGGGCGCAGGCGAGATGTGGATGTACCACCGCGCGGGCGGCGGCGGCGTGCAGCTGACCGAGCGTCGCACCCAGCAGAAGGACACGGGCGAGCCCGCCTTCTCGCCCGACGGCCGTTACATCTACTTCAGCGACGACTCCACGCCGGGTGGTCAGTTCGAATATTCCAAGGACCCGAACACGCAGATCTATGTGATCCGGCGTCTGGATCGCGAGACGGGCGAGGTCACGCCCTTCGTCACCGGCCCGGGCGGCTCGATTCGCCCCACCCCCTCGCCCGACGGCAAGTCCCTGGCCTTCATCCGGCGCGACCGGTACAAGTCCGTCCTCTACGTCATGGATCTCGAATCGGGCCGCGAGACCCCGATCTACGACGCCCTGGACCGCGACCTGCAGGAAACCTGGGCCATCCACGGCGTCTATCCGACGATGAGCTGGACGCCGGACAACCGCGGCATCGTCTTCTGGGCGGGCGGCAAGATCCATCGCATCGACGTGGCGTCCAAGGCCGTCAGCGAAATCCCCTTCCACGTCGCCGACACCCGCCGCGTGCAGGAGGCCGTGCGCTTCCCCGTCGAGGTCGCGCCTGACCAGTTCGACGTGAAGATGGTCCGCTGGGCCCAGACCTCGCCGGACGGCTCCAAGGTGGTGTTCGAGGCCCTGGGCAACCTGTGGATTCGCGACCTGAGAAACGGCGTCGCGGGCGCTCCGCGCCGCCTGACGCGCCAGAGCGACCATTTCGAGCTCTACCCCTCCTGGTCCCGCGACGGCCGCTCCATCGTCTACACGACCTGGAACGATCAGGACCTGGGCACGCTGCGGGTGATTCCCGTCGGCGGCGGCGAGGGCCGCGTCATCAGCGCCCATCCGGGCCACTATCTGGAGCCGCAGTTCTCGCCGGACGGCCAGACCGTGGTCTATCGCACCTCCAGCGACGGCTTCCTGCGCACCGCCTTGTGGAGCCGCGAGCCGGGCGTCTATCGCACCTCGGTGCGCGGCGGCGAGCCGACCCTGATCACCGACGAGGGCTCCAACCCGCAGTTCGGCGCTCGCAACGACCGCGTCTTCCTGACGGCGCGCGACGGCGACAAGCGCGTGCTGAAATCCGTCAACCTGTCGGGCCACGACGAGCGCACCCACCTGAGCAGCGAATGGGCGGCCGAGTTCTCGGTCTCGCCTGACGAGCACTGGGTGGCCTGGACCGAGCGCTTCAACGCCTATGTGACGCCCTTCGTCGCGACGGGCCGCGCCGTCACGGTCGGCGCCGACACCAAGGCCCTGCCCCAGACCCGCGTCACCCGCGACGCGGGCGAATGGCTGCACTGGTCGGGCGATTCCAGCCGCCTGCAATGGTCGATGGGGCCGGAGCTGTTCTCACGTCCGCTGAGCGAAAGCTTCGCCTTCGCCGAGGGCGCGCCCGCCGACCTGCCCAAGCCCGCCGAGCATGGAATCAAGATCGGCTTCAGCGCCGACTACGCCAAGCCGACCGGCCGCGTGGTCCTGAGCGGCGCCCGCCTGATCACCATGAAGGGCGACGAGGTCATCGAGGACGGCGTGGTCGTCATCAACGGCAACCGCATCGAGGCCATCGGCCCGCGCGGCTCGGTGACGGTTCCCGCCGACGCCCGCGTCATGGACATGGCCGGCAAGACCATCATCCCCGGCCTGGTGGACGCCCACTGGCACGGCAGCATGGGCTCGGACGAGATCATCCCGCAGCAGTCCTGGGTCGACTACGCCGCGCTGGCGTTCGGCGTGACCACCATCCACGACCCCTCCAATGATTCGAGCGAGATCTTCGCCCACAGCGAACTGGCCAAGGCCGGGCGCGTCGTGGCGCCGCGCATCTTCTCGACCGGCACCATTCTGTATGGCGCCGCGACGCCCTTTACGGCCCAGGTCAATGATCTGGACGACGCCCTGTCCAACCTGCGCCGGATGCAGGCCATCGGGGCCTGGAGCGTCAAGAGCTACAACCAGCCCCGCCGCGACCAGCGTCAGCAAATTCTGGAGGCCGCGCGCCAACTGGGCATGATGGTCGTGCCCGAGGGCGGGTCCCTGTATCAGCACAACATGAGCATGGTGGTGGATGGCCACACCACGATCGAGCACTCGATCCCGCTGGCCCATCTCTATGCCGACGTGCACCAGCTGTGGCGTCAGACCAAGGTGGCCTACACCCCCACCCTGATCGTGGCCTATGGCGGCAACTGGGGCGAGAACTACTGGTATCAGGCGACGGACGTGTGGAACGATCCGATTCTGACCCAGTATGTGCCCCGCCGTATCCTGGACAGCCGCGCCCGTCGTCCGGTCCATGTGCAGCCGGATGAGTTGAACCACATATCCATCGCCCGCGAGGCCAAACGCCTGGCCGACGAGGGCGTGTCGGTGCAGATCGGCGCCCACGGCCAGCGCGAAGGCCTGGGGGCTCACTGGGAGCTGTGGATGTTCGAACAGGGCGGCATGACCCCGCACGAAGCCCTGCGCGTCGGCACCCTGAACGGCGCCACGGCCCTGGGCATGGACAAGGACATCGGCTCGCTGGAAACCGGCAAGCTGGCGGATCTGGTGGTGCTGGACGCCAACCCGCTGGAGAACCTGCGGAACACGGTCAAGATCGGCTACACCATGATCAACGGCCGCATCTTCGACAACCACATGAACGAGGTCGGCCAGGCCCCCCGTCAGCCCTTCTGGCACCAGAGCGCCGAGGGGCAGGCCTGGAGCGCAGGCGCCGCTTCCGCCGAGGCCGACGCGCACGGTCATGCGCACGGTCACGACTGACCGGCGTCAGCGCTGAAAACGAAGAAGGCCCGACCATCCGGTCGGGCCTTTTTTCATGCTCGTCTAGAGGACAGCCTACTTGACCGCCGCCGCCAGCAGGGCCGAGCGTTTCGCCGCCCTGCCCTTCAGCCAGCGCATCCCAACGACCGCCACGACGACCAGAGCGCCAAAGGCGATCAGCATCAGGGTCGGACCGTGGGCCTCGCTCATGAACTCCAGCTGCGCCAGACCCTTGGCGGCCAGATAGCCGGGCGCCAGCATGGCCAGGACCCAGACAAGGGCCGAGGTGACATTGGCCAGCTGGAAGACGCGCTGGCGCATCCGCAGCACGCCGACCATAACCGGCACAAAGGCGCGCAGCGGGCCGAAGAAGCGACCGATGAAGATGGAAGCCACGCCGTAGCGGCGGCAGTAGAGCCGCGTCCAGGCGATCTTGCGACGATGGGGCAGCAGCATGGGCTGGCGCAGCACGCCCGTGCCCAGACGGCGACCGATCCAGTAGGAGATGGCGTCGCCCATGACCGCGCCGATGACGCAGCCAGCGATGACGCTGACGGGGTCGAGCACGCCTGCCGCCACCAGACCGCCAGCGGCGACCAGAAGGCCCGTGGCCGGCACGAAGGCGCCGATCACGACCAAGGATTCCAGAAAGGTGACTGCCCCTAGAACGACCCCGGCCCAGACATGGTGTCTGGCGATGAAATCGGCGGCCGAACTAAGCAAACTATCCATACTGGTCCTCTATCTCCCGACGCATATGGGAGATCGCCGCCCAAAGGGAATGCGGCGATGGGACGCCCCGGTCGAAACATGCCGCGCCGTGGCGCGAACGCCTCAGTCCGAGATGGGGCTAGTTACCGCCGATTTGAATCGAGACACCGGCCGACTTGGTCGTCACGTCCTCGTTGCGCAGCTCGGAACGGCTGCGCAGAGGGGCATAGGTCCGGCTGCGATAGCCGCCCTCATAGCCGAACGGCTCGACCAGCCCGAACGGGCGGCCATAGCCGCCGCCATAGGGATAGCCCCACGGCGAACCGTAGCCATAACCCCAGGGGCTGTTCTTGGTTTGGCTGACCATGAGGTTCAGCGTGCCCGTTTCGCCCAGCGGCAAGGAGACGGCCGCCGAATAGTCCTGATAGCCGCCTGTCCCCATGCCGACGCTGACCTGGCCGTGCATCCTGCGCGGTCCGGCGTCCGCTTCGGCCCAGGGATCAATCGGCGCAGGGGCCGCGCTGGCCGTGCGCTCGCCGATCCAGCGAGAAATCTGCTCGTCCGTCGACAGGCCGTGCGGGGCGGCGCTTTGAACCGTCGTGCTGGGCGAAGCATCGGTGGTGGCTTCAGCCAGGGCGGCGGCTGTGACCGTCGGAATAGCCTGCTGGCCGCGCGGCGCAGTCGCGACCACGCCCTCCGGGTCCATGTTCGCCAGCAGCATCGCGGCGGCGGCCAGTTCGATCATCATGCGCCCATACTCCCGTTCACCCCCACCCTAACCGCAAATGCGGCCCCAAAACGACTATTCGCTCAGGCGGTCCCGTCGCCGCGTCCCAGAGGGTCCGGCAGGGCGGCGCCTTCAGGCACGAAGCTGAGGGCCACCGAGTTGATGCAGTAGCGCAGGCCGGAGGGCGGCGGACCGTCGGGGAAGACGTGGCCCTGATGGCTGTCGCAGCGGGCGCAGCGGGTTTCGACACGGACCATGCCGTAGGTCTCGTCACGAACGGCGCGAACGTGCGCCTCGTCCACCGGGACGCTGAAGCTGGGCCACCCGGTGCCGCTTTCGAACTTGGTCGCCGAACGGAACAACGGCAGGCCGCATTCCCGGCAGCAGAAGACCCCGGCCCGCTTTTCGCCCAGCAAGGTCCCGCAGAACGGCGCCTCGGTGCCATGGGCCAGCAGGACGCGCTTCTCCTCCGGCGACAGGTCAGCCTCCAGGGCGATGCGCTGGCTCTCGCTCGGCGGCGTCAGATCAAAGCCCGAGGGCGAACGCAGCGGCGTGGGGGATTCGGTCTGGGTCATGAGCCCAAAATAGGAAGGGCCGGACGATGTTTCCACCGTCCGGCCCCAATAGATCAGATCGCTTCGCAGCCCCTAACGGGCCTCAAGTAGCGCAAGCGCGGTAGGCCCTAGAACATGGCCTCAAGTAGCGCGAAGCGCGGTAGGCCCACTCATGAAATGAGCGCGAAGCGCGGTAGGCCCCTAGAAGAGTGTCCCCACCCAGGCGCGCACGGCGGCTTCGTCGGTCGGGTTGCCGGTGTAGGCCAGACCCTGCGCCGGGACATAGCCCTGGTTGTTGCCGCGCTGACGCGTGGTCCAGGCCTTGTGGCCATAGCTGAGGTCCGAATAGTTGGACGGCAGACGCTGCACGGTCGGCTCGATGAAGATCGAGTCCACGGCGGTCGGCGAACCGGCCAGACGAACGTTCGGCAGGCGGGTCAGCAGGTCGAGGGTGTCCAGGCAGCCGTTGGTGCAGCCGCCGTCAACCAGAACCACGACCTTGCCCTGGACCGGGTTGGCGGCGCCGGTGTCGGCCACAGAGGGACGGCCCGGCATGACGAAGGTCTGCTGGCCGGCGGCCAGAGCGGCGTCAAAGGCGGCGACGATGGCCTGGGTCTGTTCGATCACAGCGGCCGATTCCTGCACGAAGCGGGGATCGGCCTGCATCCGGCCTAGGGTGTCGGCGAACCACTGACGGTTGGTCGGAGTGGCGCGATAGGTGATCTGACCGGCTTCCGGCTGGCGGCTGACGGTGAACTCCGGCGTCCAGAGACGGTTGGCCAGGCCATAGCCGCGCGAAGTGGCGTTGACCGAGTCGCCCTCGGCGCCGCGCAGGTCGATGACCAGGCCCTGGGCGCCGCGCAGGGTGTCGATCTGGCCCTCGACCTGGGCGAAGAAGGCGTCCCAGCCGGCGTTGTCTTCGAGCGAGTTGACGTGCAGCCACGGACGGCCGTCAACCTGCTCGATCGAAAGCTTGGCCGCGCCCGGCGTAAAGACCGAAGCGCGGTAGGCGGCTTCCAGATTGGCCGGGGTGGCGGGTTGCGGGCTCAGCGAGATCTCGCGGGCGCGGCGGCCGATCTGGAACTCGCAGGTCGAGGGCACGCCGCCGGCCATGGGATTGTTGCGGTTCCAAAGCAGATAGGGCGCGGTGCGGACGCGCGCAGCCTCGGTCGTCAGGTCGCCTTCAAAGCCATCCAGCTTGGCCTTGGCGAATTCGGCGATCGGCTGAAGGTTGCAGCTCTTGACCACGGCGCCGACCGGCGGCGCGCCGCGCACGCCCGGCTGGACGTAGGAGACGACATACTCGCCGTTGCGCCAGGCCGTCGCCACGCCGGGCCAGCCGGTGGCGAAGAAGGGGCTGGCCCCCTCGAAGGTCGGGCTGGTGGCGATGTTGGAGTCACGGAAGCCGTTGGCGTAGTAGCGCAGCAGGTAGGCGTGGCTTTCGCCGCTGTTGACCTGGCTGGCCTTGGACATCGCGTCCTGCAGGCCCGCGTCGATCCAGCCGCGGAAGGCTTCGCTGGCGGCGCCCGGCACCACGGCGGCGGGGTGGTTGGCCTTCAGGGCGTCGTGCGTGGCCTGAAGGTCCTGACGCGCGAGATCGCTGAAGTTCTGCGCCGAGGCGCTGCCGGCCGCGAGGGCCAGGGCGAGAACTGCCGCCGAGGCGGTGAGCAGACGTTGCATGGAGGATACTCCCAGAAGGCCGTCGAAACGCGGTTTCGCCGTGTTTAAACCCAAGAAAGGGCCCCGTTAAAGCCCCGCGACGAATTGACCGCCACGCTTGCCGCCGTTCCCGCCCGTTTACTCGGGCCGGACAGGGCCCTAATCCGGGCGGATGCAGCGCTTCTCTGATCTGTTTCTGACGTCCAGCGGCCGCATCGGCCGCATCGCCTTCCTCGTCGGGGCGGGCGCCGTGCTGTTGCTATGGGCGGCCTTCGACCTCTGGGCGCCGCTCAAGGCGCATGACATCGTCGGCTGGCTCGTCGCGGCGGCCCTGCTCTATTGCGGCGCCTGCCTGCTGTCGCAGCGGCTGCATGATCGAGGACGGTCGGGATGGTGGAGCGGGCTCATCCTGCTGGCTTTCGCCATGGCCTGGCCGCGCCCGGCGGCGCCGTTCGACTGGATCGCTCTTGGGCTGCTGATGATGGTCTGCGTCGATCTGGTGCTGCTGCCGGGCCAGAAGACCTTCAACCGCTACGGCGCACCGCCCAAGGCCTAGAGCGGCGGCTCGCCGGTTTGAGCCGGGCCGAACACTCGCTGGAAAGAGGCCTTCAAGGCCCCGTCCGCCTCATCCATCGTCGCCAGAACGCCCAGATCGACCAGACTGGTGACGCCGTGCTCGGTGATGCCGCAGGGCACGATGCCGCCGAAATGGTCCAGATCCGGCTCCACGTTCAGGCTAATGCCGTGGAAACTGACCCATTTGCGGACCTTGACGCCGATGGCGGCGATCTTGTCCTCGCGGCTCCAGCCCGCGCCCTTGCGCTCGACCCAGACGCCGACGCGGCCGTCGCGCATCCCCGCCTCGACCCCGAACTGATCCAGGGCGCCGATGATCCAGTCTTCCAGACCATGGACGAAGGCCCGCACGTCCTTGCCGCGCTTGTTGAGGTCCAGCATGACATAGGCCACGCGCTGGCCCGGCCCGTGATAGGTGAACTGCCCGCCCCGCCCCGTCCGGTGGACCGGAAAGCGGTCGGGCGCCAGAAGGTCGTCGTCCTTGGCCGAGACACCCGCGGTATAGAGGGGCGGATGCTCCAGCAGCCAGACCACCTCCTCGGCCTCACCCGCCGCGATGGCGGCGACGCGGGCCTCCATCGCCGCGACGGCGGGTTCGTAGTCGACATAGCCGGTCGAGACCGCCCATTCGACGGCACGGCCGTCGAGGCGGATCAAAGATGACGGGGCGATACTTAACGGGTCGGCAAGCATGACGCTTCAATGTGTCTCTCGACGCGGCGGCGCAAGGGCCGCCCGTTGATTGTGAGTATCGTCTTGAGCCAGATCGAAGCCGTCGAAGTCGAGATTTCGGTCGTGCTGGGCCGTTCGGTCCTGCCGATGCAACAGCTGCTGCGCATGGGTCGCGGCGCGGTGATCCCGCTCGACGCCTCCGAACGCGACGAGGTCTGGATCCTGGCGAATAATCATCCGGTCGCGCGCGGCGAGATCGAGATTCGTGATGACCGCATCGCCATCACCGTGACCCGCACCGCCGACATCTACGACTTCATGGCCGGCGCGGCTTAATGCTGGAGCCGCGGTCAGAAGGCTCCGCCTTCTCGACCCGACGCGGCTCAGTTTATGTTGGAGTCGCGGTCAAAAGGCTCCGCCTTCTCGACCCGACGCGGCTCAATTTCCCGCTTTCCTCCCTGTTTGCGGAGCGAATGGGGAGGTGGCGCGGCGCGATAGCGTCGTGACGGAGGGGGCGACTCCGCGTCAGCCGTTTGCGCCGCCCCCTCCACCACTTCGTGGTCCCCCTCCCCATGAAATGGGGAGGAAAATCATCCCCTTCGCCTATTTCCGCAAAACCCCCTTTTCTTTCCGTCGCCTCTCCGCTATTGCCCGCCCTCCGATGCGAGCGGTCGTGGCGGAATTGGTAGACGCGCAGCGTTGAGGTCGCTGTGGGGCAACCCGTGGAAGTTCGAGTCTTCTCGACCGCACCATCGATCTGACAGGGCGACATTCGGCCTCCTACCAGGGCTGAAAACATTCGGGGAGGCAGACACGTGACCCACACGGATTCCGCCTCCCCGGCCCCTGCAACTGAAATCGAAACCGAAGATCACGTCGCCCTCGGCGAGGACTACGCCCTGACGGCGTCCTTCGTCGAAAAGGTCGTGGACGCCGCCGACGACGGCGACGGCATGCGCCTGCGCGGGTTGCTGGAAGACCTGCACCCCGCCGACGTCGCCGACCTGATGGGCTTCCTGACGTCCGAGCACCGCGCCGTGGTGGTGCAGTGGCTGCCGCCGGAGCTGCTGGCCGACACCCTGCCCGAGCTGGACGACGGCATCCGCGAGGAAGTGCTGGAGCGGGTGCCCCACCTGACCCTGGCCGAGGCCCTGCAGGAGCTGGACTCCGACGACGCCGCCGCCGTGGTCGAGGACTTGGAGGACGACCAGCGCGAGAAGGTGCTGGCCGCCATGCCCGAGGTCGATCGCGCCGCGATCGAAAGCTCGCTGGGCTATCCTGAGGACTCCGCCGGCCGCCTGATGCAGCGCGAGGTCATGGCCGCGCCGCAGTTCTGGAACGTCGGCGACACCATCGACCACGTCCGCCGTCAAGGCGAGGACCTGCCCGAGCTCTTCTTCGACATCTATGTCGTCGATCCGGTGAACCGCCCGGTCGGCGGCGTGGCCATCAGCCGCCTGCTGCGCGCGCCGCGCGAGACGCCGCTGACCGAGCTGATGCAGCCGGTCAACGCCATCGACGTCGATGTCGATCAGGAAGAAGTCGCCTACATCTTCGAGAAGTACAATCTGATCTCGGCCCCCGTCGTGGACACTGGCGGGCGTCTGGTCGGTCAACTGACGGTCGATGACATCGTCCATATCATTCAGGAAGAGAACCGCGAGGACATCCTGCGTCTGGCCGGCGTCTCGGACGAGGATCGGTCTTCGGGCGTCCTGGAAATCGTGCGCGGCCGCGTGCCGTGGCTGGGCATCAACCTGTTCACCGCCGTGCTCGGCGCCGGGGTCATCGCCTTCTTCGAGGGCACGATCCAGCAGATCGTGGCCCTGGCCGTCCTCATGCCCATCGTCTCGGCCATCGGCGGAAACGCCGGGACGCAGGCCCTGACTGTGACGGTGCGCGCCCTGGCCACGCGGGAACTAACCTCGTCCAACGCCGCCCGAACCTTCTGGCGCGAGATGACGGTGGGCTTGGCCAACGGCCTGGTTCTGGCGCCCCTGATCGGCCTGGCGGCGGGCTTCTGGTTCCACGAATGGCGTCTGGGCGCGGTCATCGCCGCGGCCATGATCCTGAACCTGCTGGTGGCGGCCACTGTCGGGGTGCTGACGCCGCTGACCCTGTCCAAGCTGAAGTTCGACCCGGCTGTGTCCTCGGCCGTCTTCGTCACCGCGACCACGGACTTCTTCGGCTTCCTGATCTTCCTCGGCCTGGCGACCATCGTCCTGCTGTAGGGGGGCGTCCTGCTCTGACCCGACGCCGTTCGGAACGCGGCTTGCTGCTTCGCCTGGCGGGCGAGCGCGCCCGTTTCGAAATGGGTCAGTCCGTGTCCGCAGCCCCGTCACAGCGTCTGAAGGTGTCCCGTGAGGGCCTGCTTCTGATCAAGAGCTTCGAGGGCTTCCGCCCCCGGACCGTGCGTCGTCGCGACGGCACGCCGGTCATCGGCTATGGCCACGTCAAGTCGGCCCGGCCTGGCGCGACCATCACCGAGGCCGAGGCCGAACTGCTGCTGCAATATGATCTGCTGCCGGTCGTCGAGGCCATCAACCATCGCGTCTCGATCCCGCTGAACCAGC
Organism: Candidatus Brevundimonas phytovorans; assembly: GCA_029203145.1. NCBI lineage: Bacteria > Pseudomonadati > Pseudomonadota > Alphaproteobacteria > Caulobacterales > Caulobacteraceae > Brevundimonas > Candidatus Brevundimonas phytovorans. The sequence continues at coordinate 785,059 of CP119309.1, read as the reverse complement.
ATCAGTTCGACGCCCTGGCCAGCTTCATCTTCTCGGTCGGGGTCCAACGCTTCGAGAGCTCGGACGTGCTGGAGCAGTTGAACGCCGGCGCCCCTGCGCGCGCCGCCGAGGCCCTGAGCGGCTGGCCCGACCGGGTGCAGCCGCCTGTCGATGCCCCCTATCGCCGGCGCTCGGCCGAGCGGGCCCTGTTCGACGCCGCGCCCGACCGCCCCGCCCCGCTTGATCTGCTGCTGACCGCCCCGGTCCAGGGTCCGGGCGCCCTGGCCCCTGTCGAGGACGATGCGCCCGCGACGGTGCAGGTTCTGCGTCACGAAAGACGCGCGTCAGCGGCCGCTCGGAACGACACTGGCGCGGTCGTCTTCATCGGCGGCATCGGCCTCTTGGCCTTCGCGGCGGGAATCGCCGCCTTCCGCCGGGTTCTGGCGGGTCATGAAGCGACCGACGGCACCATCCTGATCGGCGGTGTCCTGGCCGTGATCGGCCTGGTGTTCATCGCGGCGGCGGGCTGGAACCTGACGAGAAAGCGGGACGATAAAAGCGTCGCATAAGGCCGCTTTGCGAAGGCCGTGCGCGATGCTACGCCTTGCGGCATGAGCATTCCCTTCGCGCCCCAATCCATGGAATTCGGCCTCGGCGAGAACGCCGACGCCATTCGTGAAACCACCGCCCGCTGGGCCGCCGACCGACTGGCCCCCCTCGCCGCCGAAATCGACGAGAAGAACGAGTTCAAACGCGAACTCTGGCCTGAGATGGGCGAGCTGGGCCTGCACGGCATCACCGTCGAGGAAGAGTTCGGCGGCCTCGGTCTCGGCTACCTCGAACACGTCGTGGCGATGGAGGAAGTGTCGCGCGCCTCGGCCTCGATCGGCCTCAGCTACGGCGCCCACTCCAACCTGTGCGTCAACCAGATCCGCCGCTGGGGCACGCCCGAGCAGAAGCAGAAATACCTGCCCAAGCTGATCTCGGGCGAGCACATCGGCTCCCTGGCCATGTCGGAAGCCGGTTCGGGCTCGGACGTCATGTCGATGCGCACCCGCGCCGACAAGAAGGGCGACCGCTACGTCCTGAACGGCACCAAGTTCTGGATCACCAACGCCCCCTCGGCCGACACCCTGGTGGTCTACGCCAAGACCGATCCCGAGGCCGGCTCCAAGGGCTGCACCGCCTTCATCGTCGAGCGCGGCATGAAGGGCTTCTCGGTCTCCAAGAAGCTGGACAAGATGGGCATGCGCGGCTCCGACACCGCCGAACTGGTGTTCGAGGACTGCGAAATCCCCGAGGAGAACGTCATGGGCCCCGTCGGCGGCGGCGCCGGCGTGCTGATGAGCGGCCTGGACTATGAGCGCGCCGTCCTGTCGGGCGGGCCTCTGGGCATCATGCAGGCGGCGCTGGACGTCGTCCTGCCCTACGTCCGCGAGCGCAAGCAGTTCGGCAAGCCGATCGGCTCCTTCCAACTGATGCAGGCCAAGGTGGCCGACATGTACGTGGCCCTGAACAGCGCCCGCGCCTATGTCTATGCCGTGGCCCGCGCCTGCGATCAGGGCAAGACCACCCGCTACGATGCCGCTGGAGCGATCCTGCTGGCCTCGGAAAACGCCGTGAAGGTGTCGCTCGAAGCCGTTCAGGCCCTGGGCGGCGCCGGCTACACCAGGGAGTGGCCGGTCGAGCGGCTGGTCCGCGACGCCAAGCTCTATGACATTGGCGCCGGCACCAATGAAATCCGCCGCTTCCTGATCGGACGCGAACTGCTGGGCTGACGGAACTGGACGGCGGGCCGGCGGTTTTTCCTCCTCACGCAGGAGAGCCGTCATGCCCGCCAAATCCGCCGCCCAGCAAAAGGCCGCCGGGGCCGCCCTGTCGGCCAAGCGGGGCGAGACCCCGCGGTCGGCGCTGAAGGGCGCGTCCAAGGCTATGATCGACTCCATGACCGAGGCCCAGCTTGAGGCCCTGGCGCAGACGCCGCGCGCCGACAAACCCCGGCATGTGACGAAACATTAAGCCGCAACCCATGCGTCAGGGATGGCGTGGGGCGCCCGCCGCCCCTAACTTGGCGAACCTTCGCGCCCCGAGTCTCGCCTGATGACGCTTGTTCCCACGCTACTGCCGCCGGATGAGGACCGGACGTTTTCCGACGTTCTGGAATCCCTCGGTCATGGGGACGATCCCAAGCTGACCATGCGCGAGATGGTCGAGGCCTTCGGCGAGCGGGGTTTTGGCGCCGTCATCCTGATGCTGTCGTTGATGGCCCTGATCCCCTGGCCCCCAGGCGGCAAGGCCGTCTTTTCAGTACCGATCATCCTGATCGCCGCCGAACTGGCCCTGCAACGCGACAGGGTATGGTTGCCGCGCTGGTTGATGAAGGCCTCGGTCAGCCGCGCCACCTATCAGAGCGCCAGCCAGAAGATCCTGCCTCGTCTGCGCCAGGTTGAACGCCTGACGCGGCCCCGCATCCCGGTCCTGACGGGCGAGGCGGCGGATGTGGTTATCGGGGTCATCTGCATCCTGCTGGCGCTGATGATGGCCTTGCCCGTGCCGTTCGGCGACGCCCTGCCCGGCCTGACCCTGGCGATCTTCGGCCTGGCCATCATCCAGAGGGACGGCGTCTTCATCATCGCCGGCCTGATCGGAACCGCTGTGTGCGGCGTCTATCTGGCCCTGGTCTGGACCACGGTCGTCGCCATAATCCACGGCATCGCCCACTGGATCAGCACATTATTCTAGCGCTCAAGTAGCGCGCAGCGCGATAGCCCACACATCAAGACACAAAAAGCGCCGCCGGGTTGCCCCAGCGACGCTTCATTGTCTGACCGCGAAGGGTCGAACCGCTGCCTTCCCGAAGGATCAGGCCCGGACCTCCCGCGAGGTCCAGATCGCGGCTGTCGCTCGCGATTGATGACAATGAGACACTGGCCACCTCCTTTCAGCTGCTGAAACAGGAAGGTCAGGCTAGGGCCGGTCGCGGCCCTTCGTAAAGCCTGCTCCCGCCTTCGTGATCAGGCTGCGATCAAGCGGCCTGAGCCGGCGGCGCCAGGCCCTGCATGACCATGCGATTGATGTCGATCAGGGTCTCGAAATCCCCCTCGCCGCGCATCACCGCCGAGCTGTGCCGGCCAATGAACAGGTCCAGAGAAATGATCTGGGCCCGCAGCGCCTGCGGCATGGCGTTCGAGGGTTCGCTGCACGACGTCGACAGGGTCGACCAGAGCCTGCGGTTCCAGTCGATCGCGTCGATCCGCGTGGTGATGTCCGACTTGTCGACCGTGGCCGCGTGCATCAGGGCGCGCGTCACCTGGCCGAACAGCCGGTATTCCATTTCGCGCGGTGATTCAGCCCGCGTCGCCGCCGTCTTGTACGCTTGAAGCGACATTGCCGAGCCTTTGGTCTTCGTAATCGACGATCTTACGGGCGCCCATCAGGGCCTTGTAGTACTGCCGCGCCAGCACATGCTTGGAGCAGGAAACGCATTCCGTCAGGATATCCGGGTTGCGAACCGCCCCCATGAACTCCGTCAGGCGCAAAGCAAATTCATCATAGAATTTAGGAGCTTCGTTCTCGTCGAGATACATCATCATGACGGGGAAATAGATGCGGCGCGCGGGCGTGGTGACGTCCTCGGGCTGCATGATGTCCTTTTCGCGCAGGACGCTGGCCTTGTTCTGAAGGACCAGGACGCCGCGCCGGTCGCCGTTCTGGACGACAGCGCCGTTCAGGACGAATTTTTCGCCGGGCTTGAGCGATAGTTTCAGCGGCAAAGCGACTCTCCGTAGCGCGCCCCAACCTGAACGGCCGGCAGCTGACGAACTGTAAAGCGACGTGGTTAACCATCCCTTCACTCGCGGCTGCGGGAAATTCCAGTCAACAGCGACGGCCGCCGAAAGAACGGAACGTCGCGCCAGCCTGCGCCGTTACCTCTTCAGCAAGGAGGCGCATGATGGGCAACCCGGACCACGATTTCGACGCCCAGGACCAGGCCGAGGTCTATGACGAGACCCATATCGACGACGAGGGCGAAGGCGACCTCTCGCTCGATGAGGTCGAGGATGTTCTGGACGTCACCCAGACCGAGGGCGACGCGGACGACGAGCCCTTTGATGAGGACGATCTCGATCTGGAACGTGACCTGGCCCTGGACGGCGTCGAGGCCGAGGCCGACGCCCTGCTAGGGGTCGATTCGGTCCGCGTAAGCGAGGCGGACGCCCATGGTCAGGTCAGTGCAAGCCCCGACGAAGTCGAACTGGTTTACGCCGGCCTGATGCGCAACCGGCGCGGCGCCCAGGCCAGCGCGGCCCACTGGGAGGCCCGGCGCCTTTCCGACGATGACATCGAGGACCTGGGCTACGGCCCCGACAGCGAGGAGAGAGCATGAGCGATCATCACCCCACCAAGACCCAGGAAGACTGCGACACCAACACCCCGCCCGCCAAGTCTGCAGCGCGCGAGGAGGGCAAACCCGACCAGTTGAAGGACAAGGCCAAGGAGGCGGAAAACCGTCAGGAAGCCCTGCTCGATGAAGGCGTCGAGGAAACCTTCCCTGCCAGCGACCCGGTTTCGGCGAAACGCATCACCTGAGCTGCGCCCGCCCGTCTGTTCAGGCGGGTTCTGATAAGCTACCTGCTCCTATCCCCCCGATTGGAGCAGGTCTTTCATGAGCCGGTTCGAAGGCACGTCCGACTATATCGCCACCGACGATCTGAAGATCGCGGTCAATGCGGCGGTGGCGCTGGAGCGACCGTTGCTGATCAAGGGCGAGCCGGGCACCGGCAAGACGGTTCTGGCCTATGAGCTGGCCCGCGCGCTGAACGCGCCGCTGATCACCTGGCACGTCAAGTCGACGACCAAGGCCCACAACGGCCTTTATGAATACGACGCCGTCAGCCGCCTGCGCGACAGCCAGCTGGGCGACGAGCGCGTCCATGACGTCCGCAACTATCTGAAGAAGGGCAAGCTGTGGGAGGCCTTCACCGCCCCGGCCCGCCCCGTCCTGCTGATCGACGAGATCGACAAGGCCGACATCGAGTTCCCCAACGACCTGTTGCAGGAACTCGACCGCATGGAGTTCTACGTCCAGGAGATTGACGAGACGATCCGCGCCGAGGTTCGGCCCGTCGTGATCATCACCTCGAATAATGAAAAGGAACTGCCGGACGCCTTCCTGCGCCGCTGCTTCTTTCACTACATCCGCTTCCCCGACGCCGAGACCATGCAGGACATCGTCGAGGTCCACTTCCCCGGCATCAAGCCGCGCCTGGTCGCCGAGGCGCTGAAGACCTTCTACGAAATCCGCGACACGCCAGGTCTGAAGAAGAAGCCCTCGACCTCGGAACTTCTGGACTGGCTGAAGCTGCTGCTGGTCGACGATGTCTCGCCGGAGACCCTGCGCGAAAAGACGCCCGGCAAGCTGATCCCGCCCCTGCACGGCGCCCTGCTGAAGAACGAGCAGGACGTGCACCTGTTCGAGCGACTGGCCTTCCTGAACCGCCGCGAAGGCAGCCGCCCCGGATCTTGAGGCCGCCGCGATCCAGCCGCCTTCGATTACCGCGATTTCACTGGAATAGCTGCGCCTTGCGCGCACAATCGGGTTCGAACAGGAGCCGACCATGCATCACCTCCTCTGGCCCGTCTGCGCGCTCGCCTTGATGACCGCCGGTTGCGACAACGGCGGCACGGTGCGCATCACCTCGACCTCGTCCGGCAAGGATGCGGCGGGGGTGCTCAAGGTGGTCGACGCCCTGCAATGCCCGCAGACGCAAGGCGTTCTGACCCGCAAGGGCTCGGCCCAGGCGGACGGCACCACCTGCATCTACAGCGGCCCGCGCGGCTCCGAAGTCACGCTGCAACTGGTGAGCCTGAACGGCGGCTCGACGGACAGCGTGCTCAAGGGATTCGAGAACCGCCTCAGCGCCGACCTGCCCGAAGCCATGGCCGAGGCGCGCGCCGATGAAGCCCGCGCCCGCGCCGATGCGGAACGCGCGGAGGCCGAGGCCGCCCGCGCCGAGGCCGAGGCCGAACGTGCCGGTCAGAATGCCGAACGCGCCGCCGCGATGGCCGGCGCCGCCTCCGCGGACTCCGCCCACATCAGCGCCCCAGGCGTGCGCATCGACGCCCAGGGCGACAAGGCCACCGTTCGTCTGCCCGGCATGCATATCGACGCCGACGGCGACCGCGCCAACATCAGGATCGGCGGCCTGACCATCCGCGCCGACGACAGGAACGGCCAGGTCAAGGTCCGCTCCAGTCCGTCCTCGAGCGAATCCGTGACCATCGACGCCGGCGACAGCGGCGCCCGCATCCGCACCGTCACCCCGGGCGAGGCTGTGCGCGCCACCTTCCTGATGACCGCCGATCAGTCCTCGCGCACCGGCTGGCGCGTGGTCGGCTATGAGGCGCGCGGCCCCGCCGGCGGCCCCATCGTCGTCGCCACCGTGCGCGGCAAGGATCGCAACGAAAACCGTGTGTTCGAGGCCGCCAAGGCCTTGGTGACGCTGAACGTCGGGGATTAACCCCCACGAATCGCAACGCCTGCCCTTGATCGGGCGTTCGGGATGCGTCACCTCACCTGCCCCATGCGCAGGACCACGAACTTGCCCGAAGAACACGAAGACCTGGCGCCCAAGCCCAAGCCCAGAACCCCCAAGCCTCCGCGGGCCTGGCAGCGGATGCTGTCCGGCCGTCGCCTGGACCTGCTCGATCCGTCGCCCTTCGACATCGAGATCGAGGACATCGCTCACGGCCTGGCCCGCGTCGCCCGCTGGAACGGCCAGACGATCGGCGAGCACGCCTTCTCGGTCGCCCAGCACTCGCTGGTGGTCGAAGAGATCGCCGCCCACATCCGCCCGGGTCTTGAGCCCAAGTGGCGCCTGGCCGCCCTGCTGCACGACGCCTCGGAATACGTCATCGGCGACATGATCTCGCCGTTCAAGTCGGCGCTCGGCGCCGGCTACAAGGACTTCGAGGCCCGGCTGGAGGCCGCCATCCACGTCCGCTTCCAGTTGCCGCCCAAGACGCCGCAGACCATCAAGGTCCTGATCAAGAAGGCCGACCGCGCCTGCGCCTTCTATGAGGCGACGCAGCTGGCCGGCTTCAACAAGCGCGAGTCGCTACAGATCTTCGGCGCCCCGCCCGCCGGTTACGACCTGATCATCGACCCCCTGCCCGCCTCGGTGGCGCAGCAACGCTATCTGGACCGCTACCGCGTTCTGGCCGAAGCTGTCGGCATCCTGCCCGGCGCCGACGCCTGGCACACGGAATAAGGAACGGCATGGCGCAAGGGGGAGCGGCACAAGGCACTGAACAGGGCGTGCGCATCGGTCTGTCGGCCGTGGTCATCGCCCTGCGCGCCGGTCAGGCCGTGGTCCTGACCACCCACGCTGCGGACGGCGCCCCAGCCCTGCCCTTCGGCCCGTTCGATCCGGCGCGTGACCGCACTTTCGAACTGGCCCTGCGCGCCTTCGTGACCCAGCAGACCGGCTTTCCGCTGGGCTTTGTCGAGCAGCTCTACACCTTCGGGGATGCGGGCCGCGCCTCGCCGCGCGCCACGCCCGGCCCTGAGCGCGCGCGCGAGGTCTCGGTCGGCTATCTGGCCCTGACCGCCGACGCGCCCGAGGCCCCCGGCCTGGACGCCGCCTGGACGCCCGTCTTCGACATCTTCCCGTGGGAGGACTGGCGCGACGGTCCGCCCGCCGTGATGCAGACGCTGGCGCCGGCCCTGCGCGCCTGGGCCGACGGCGACGCCCGCCGCCTGGGCCGCGCCGAGACCCTGTTCGCCCTGACCCCGGACCGTCGCTGGAACGAAGAGCGGGTGCTGGAACGCTATGAGCTGCTCTACGAGGCCGGACTGGTCGCCGAGTCGGCCCGCGACCATGACCGCCCGGCGCCGCCGCTCCTTCCCGATCTGCCGATGGCCTCCGACCACCGCCGCATCGTCGCCACCGCGCTCGGCCGTCTGCGCTCCAAGCTGAAGTACCGCCCGGTCCTGTTCGACCTGACCCCCGACACCTTCACCCTGTCCGCGCTACAGGCCGCCGCCGAGGCCGTCGCAGGACTGTCCTTGCACAAGCAGAACTTCCGTCGCGGCGTCGAACGCGCCGGTCTGGTCAAGGCCACAGGCGTGTTCTCCAGCGACACCGGCGGCCGTCCGGCAGAGCTTTTCCGCTTCGTCGGCGCCGATCCTCTGGGCGGTCCCGCACCCGGCCTGACCCTGCCCGGACAGCGCTGAAACTTTTATCGAATTTCTTCGCTGGAATCGCTTGCGGCCCGCCGCGCCTTTGACTAGAGAAGCCCCTCGCTCGACCAAGCGAATATCGGCCCCGCGGAGAGGTGGCAGAGTGGTCGAATGTACCGCACTCGAAATGCGGCGTACGTGGAAGCGTACCGTGGGTTCGAATCCCACCCTCTCCGCCACCGGCCTTTGATCAAGACAGTCGCCCTTCGGGGCAAAAGCGATCCGTAATCGCCGCGCCTAGCCGACGATGGCCGCATAGAGACTGACGCCGAACGCGGCCAGAACCGCCAAGGCTGACAGGATGGCGCCGATCGCGCCGATGACCAGGATGACAATCAGCAGGATGTCCTGCAGCGACGAAGGCTTCATCGCGCAAGCCTAGCCTTGCCCTACCCGCACGTCGAGCCACCCACGCTGAGCGGTCGCTTCGGTCGCTCATGATCACAGGTCGGCCATTCGATCAGAATTCCGATCACCAACAACAGAAAATCAGTCACTTGCGTCTCAGCCAAAAAGGGCTTGTTGCGTAATCCATAATCAGGCCCACTGACTTTCGAGCGTTCGCGACGGCGAGCGATGATGGTGAGCAGAGCTTGATGGTCGCGCCCTTCCCCACGGATCAGGTCTTTATCGGCGGCCGGTGGCGGGCGGCGAGCGGCGGTCAGACCCTGGCCATTGAGAACCCTTCAAACGGCGAGACCCTGGGTGTGCTGGCGGCGGGCGTAGCTGCGGACATCGACGCGGCGGTCGAGGCCGCGCGCGCGGCGCTGGTTGGGCCCTGGGGCCGCATGACGGCAGTCGAGCGCGGGCGGGTGCTGGCGCGCATGGGCCGCGAAGTCGAAGCCCGCATCGACCTGCTGGCCGAGCTTGAGGCGCTGGATGTCGGCAAGCCCCTGAAACAGGCGCGCAACGATGTCGTCGCCCTGGCGCGATATCTGGAGTTCTACGCCGGGGCGGCGGACAAGCTGCACGGCGAGACCATTCCCTTCCTCGACGGCTACACGGTCTACACCCTGCGCGAGCCGCACGGGGTGACGGGTCACATCATCCCCTGGAACTATCCGATGCAGATCATCGGCCGGTCGGTGGTGGCGGCGCTGGCGGTCGGCAATGCGGCGGTGCTGAAGCCCGCCGAGCAGGCCTCGCTGACGGCTCTGGCCTTTGCTCACATCGCCGCCGACTGCGGTCTGCCTGCGGGCGCGCTGAACGTCGTGACTGGCACGGGGGCCGAGGCCGGCGCGGCGCTGGCGGCTCATCCAGGCATCAACCACCTATCCTTCACCGGCTCGACCGGCGTCGGCGTGGCCATCCAGCAGGCGGCGGCGGTCAACGCCGTGCCGGTGACGCTGGAGCTGGGCGGCAAGTCGCCGCAACTGGTGTTTGATGACGCCGATCTGGACAAGGCCCTGCCATTCTTGGTCAACGCGGGCGTCCAGAATGCGGGCCAGACCTGTTCGGCGGGATCGCGCATCCTGGTCCAGCGCGGCGTCTATGACGAGGTGGTGCGCCGCATGGGCGAGCGTTTCCGCGCCCTGACCGTCGGCCCGGCCATGGACGACCGCGACGTCGGCCCTCTGGTGTCGAAGAAGCAGCAGGCCATGGTCGAGCGTTATATCGAAAGGGGCCGCGCCGACGGCCTGATCGCGGCGCAGGCGACGCTGCAGGACCTGCCGGAAGGCGGCGCCTATGTGGCCCCCACCCTGTTCGCCGGGGTCGCGCCCGATCACCCGCTGGCGCAGGAAGAGATCTTCGGCCCCGCCGTCGTCGTCATCCCCTTCGACACCGAGCAGGACGCGATCGCCATCGCCAACGGCACCGATTACGGCCTGGTCGCCGGGGTCTGGACCGCCGACGGCGGACGGCAGATGCGGCTGGCGAAACGGCTGCGGGCCGGACAGGTCTTCATCAACAATTACGGCGCGGCGGGCGGGGTCGAACTGCCCTTCGGCGGCGTCGGCAAGTCGGGCCACGGTCGCGAGAAGGGGTTCGAGGCGCTCTACGCCTTCACCACGCTCAAGACCGTCGCGGCCCATCACGGATAGGGGAGTCTCGCGTTGGAGGGGAACAGATCGAAGCGGCTGGAGGGCAAGCGAGCGATCGTCACGGGGGGAGCCTCCGGCTTCGGCGCCGGCATCGCGCGCCGCTTCGCCGAGGAAGGCGCCCGCGTCATCGTCGCCGACCTGAACGGGGACGCGGCCCGCGCCCTGGCCGCTGAACTCGGCGACGAAGCTCTGGGCGTGAAAGTGGACGTGGCCAGCGCCGCTGACGTGACCACTCTGGCCGAGGCGGCGAACCGTCTGCTGGGCGGCGTCGATATCGTGGTCAACAACGCCGGGGTCGGCCACAGGCCCCAGCCGCTGGACGAACTGTCGGACGAGATGTTCGACCGCATCGCCAACGTCAATATGCGCTCCATCTATCTGATGTCTAAGGCCTTCGTACCGGTAATGAAGGCGCAAGGCTCCGGCGCCATCCTGAACATCGCCTCGACCGGCGGGGTCAGCCCGCGCCCCAATCTGACCTGGTATAACGCCTCGAAAGGCTGGGTCATCACGGCGACGCGGGCGATGGCGGTCGAACTGGCGCCCTTCCAGATCCGGGTGAACGCCCTGAACCCGGTGGCGGGCGAGACGCCTCTGCTGAAGACCTTCATGGGAGAGGACACGCCCGAGGTCCGGGCGAAATTCCTGGCCTCCATCCCCATCGGCCGCTTCTCGACGCCCGAGGACATGGGCGCCGCCGCCGCCTTCCTCTGCTCCGACGACGCGTCGATGATCACCGGCGTGGCCATGGAGGTGGACGGTGGCCGATGCATCTGACCGCCCGTTCAAGCTGCTGGTCCTGCCGGGCGACGGCATCGGGCCGGAGATCATCCGCGAGACCCTGCGCGTCGTCGACTGGGCCCGGAACGCCGGGCTGCGGATTGAACTGAGCGAGGGACTGGCGGGCGGCGCCAGCATCGACGCCGTGGGCGCGCCCATCAGCGAGGATGTGGTGGCTCAGGCCCTGGCCTCCGACGCCGTCCTGTTCGGCGCCGTCGGCGGGCCGAAGTGGGACCACCTGCCCCGCGCTCAACGGCCCGAGATGGGCATTCTGCGGCTGCGTCAGGCGCTGGACCTCTACGCCAACCTGCGCCCCGCCGTCTGTTTCGACGAACTGCTGGACGCCTCGGCGTTGAAGCCGGAACTGATCCGGGGCCTCGACATCCTGATCGTGCGCGAGGCCACCGCAGGCGTCTATTTCAGCCTGCCCCGCGCCAACGAGATCAGCCCTGACGGCCAGCGCCGCGCCTATGACACCCAGGCCTATACCGAGGCCGAGATCGCCCGCGTCTGCCGCACGGCCTTCGAGATCGCGCGCGGTCGCCAGCGCCGCCTCTGCTCGGTGGACAAGGCCAATGTCATGGAGACCGGCGCCCTGTGGCGCACTGTGGCGACCGAGGTCGCCGCCGACTATCCCGATGTGGAACTGACCCACATGTATGCCGACAACTGCGCCATGCAGTTGGTGCGCCGCCCGGCCCAGTTCGACGTCATCGTCACCGACAACCTGTTCGGCGACATCCTGTCGGACGCGGCGGCGGCCCTGACCGGGTCGCTGGGCCTGCTGCCCTCGGCCTCGCTGTCGGGGCTGGAAAACCCCGGCCGCAGCCGCGCCCTCTATGAGCCGATCCACGGTTCGGCGCCGGACATTGCGGGCCAAGGCATCGCCAATCCGATCGGGACCATCCTGTCCTTCGCCCTGTGCCTGCGTCACTCCTTCGACCGTACCGATCTGGCCGACCGACTGGAGCGCGCCGTGCGCCGCGTTGTGGCCCAGGGCGTTCGCACCCCGGATATCGCAGAGGCGGGCGTCGCCCCCGTCTCGACCATCCAGATGACCGACGCGGTGCTGGCCGCGTTGGACGCCGTTCCCCAGTGAGGCCCGACCGATGAGCGCCCCCACAATGCAGACCGTCATGGACCTGATCGACGGTCGCACCGACGAACTGGTCGCCCTGACCCAGGACCTGATCCGCTTTCCCACCGTCAACCCGCCAGGCGAGGCCTATCGCCCCTGCGCCGAATACATCGGCGAACGGTTGAAGAAGCGCGGCTTCACCGTTGAATATGTTCGCGGCGAGGGCTCGCCGGGCGACAGCGACGCCTATCCCCGCACCAATGTCATCGCCCGCTGGACCGGCAGCGAGCCGGGGCCTTGCGTCCACTTCAACAGCCATATCGACGTGGTCGAGGTCGGCGCCGGCTGGACCGTCGATCCCTTCGCAGGCGTAGTGAAGGACGGCCGCGTCTATGGCCGGGGCGCCTGCGACATGAAGGGCGGGCTGGCCGCCTCCATCATCGCGGTGGAGGCCCTGATCGATTCCGGCCTGCCCCTGCCCGGCGCGCTCGAAGTCTCTGGCACGGTGGACGAGGAATCCGGCGGCTACGGCGGCGTCGCCTATCTGGCCGAGCGCGGCTGGTTCTCCACCCCGCGCGTCGATCACGTCATAATCCCCGAGCCGCTGAACGTGGACCGGGTCTGCATCGGCCACCGGGGCGTCTGGTGGGCCGAAATCGAGACCAAGGGCCGCATCGCCCACGGCTCCATGCCCTTCCTCGGCGATTCCGCCATCCGCCACATGAATGCGGTGATGCAGGCCTTCGAGGACAAGCTCTATCCGGCCATGGCGGGCCGCCATTCCGAAATGCCCGTCGTGCCCGAAGGCGCCCGCCAGTCCACCATGAATATCAACTCGATCCACGGCGGCCAGAGCGAGGACTTCGACGGCCTGCCCGCGCCCTGCGTCGCCGATTCCAGCCGCATGATCATCGACCGTCGCTTCCTGATCGAGGAGACGCTGGACGACGTGAAGGGCGAGGTGAAGGCCATCCTCGACGGGCTGGCGGCGCAACGCCACGGCTTCCGCTACGAGATGCGTGACCTGTTCCAGGTGGCCCCCAGCATGGCCGACCGCGACGGGCCCGTGGCCAGCACCACCGCCGCCGCCATCGAGACGGTGCTGGGCAGGAAGGCGCAGTTCGTCTGCTCGCCCGGCACCTATGACCAGAAGCATATCGACCGCATCGGCAAGCTGAAGGACTGCATCGCCTACGGCCCCGGCGTGCTGGATCTGGCGCACCAACCCGACGAATGGGTCGGCATCGACGACATGACCAACTCGGCCAAGGTCATGGCCCGCGCAGCCTATGACCTGCTGACCCGCAAGCGAGGATGACCCCGATGGCCCGCGGAGACGGAGACAACGGCGACAACATCATCGGCCCGCGCCTGCGCGCCCTGCGGGACCGGCTGGGCCTGTCGCAACGCGCGCTGGCGCGAAAGGCGGGCGTGCCCTCCAGCACCGTCAGCCTGGTCGAGAGCGGCCGGACCAGCCCCTCGGTCGGCTCGCTGAAACGCCTGCTGGACGCCGCCGGCGTGTCGCTGGGCGAATTCTTCAGTTCCGAGTTCGAGACCCCGACCAAGCACTTCTATCGCCACGACGAACTGACCGACATCTCGCGCGGCGAGGTCTCCTATCGCCAACTCGGCTCGGGTCAGGACAGCAGCCTGCAGATCCTGCATGAGACCTATCAGCCCGGATCCGACAGCGGCCGGGTCATGCTGTCCCACGAGGGGGAGGAAGGCGGCCTGATCATAGCCGGGCGGCTGGAGGTCACGGTGGACGGTCAATCGCGGGTGCTGAAGGCAGGCGACGGCTACCTGTTTCCCAGCACGCTGCCGCATCGGTTCCGCAACGTCGGCGACGTGCCCTGCGTCGTCATCAGCGCCTGCACGCCGCCCACCTTCTGATGTTGCGATGCGATTGCTCGGAATAGTGAGCAAGCGGAATGGAATTCCTCATTAAGTCAGAGAACTGACCCATCAAAGAAACAGGCTTGCACAGCGAGCGAATTCGCCAGCTACTTCGTGCGTGACAATGAGGTGACACCGGAAGGAGGACAGGGACGCGGCAGCGCTTGCTGCATTGCACAACGTCTCTGGACTGAGAAATATGCAGGGGTGGCGGGACCTTCGTCCCGCTCACGACCGCGACGAGATCGCTCAGAACGATCCGCGCGGTTTCATTGGGAGGGATGAGGCGATGAATCGTCTTTTGGTCAGCGTATCCGCCGGGGCGCTCGCGGCCCTGTGTTCCACCACCGCCATGGCCCAGCAGGCGCCGCCGGATCGGGCCACGACGATCGACGAGGTCATCGTCACCGCCCAGCGGCGCGAACAGGCGGCCCAGGACGTGGGCATCGCCCTCAGCGTCCTGAGCGGTGAAAGTCTGGTCCAGCAGGGCATCACCAACGTCAACCAGTTGCAGAACGCCACGCCCAACCTGGAGGTCGAGCCAGCCTTCGGCGGCGGCGCCGCCCAGTTCCGCCTGCGCGGCGTCGGCTTCCAGGACTACGCCTCGAACAATTCGCCCACCGTCGGCGTCTATGTGAACGAGGTCGCCTATCCGGTGCCGGTCATGACGCAAGGATTGATCTTCGACATCGACCGGGTCGAGGTGCTGCGCGGTCCGCAAGGCACCCTCTATGGTCGCAACACCACCGGCGGCGCCATCAGCTTCGTCACCAAACGCCCGACAGACGAACTGTCCGCCGGCTTGATGACCGAGTGGGGCAGCTACAACCAGTTCCGCGCCGAGGGCTACGTCTCCGGTCCTCTGGCCTCGACCGTCCGTGGCCGACTGGCCCTCTCGACCGAACAGGGCGGCGCCTGGCAGCACAATCGCGTCACCGGCGAGAGCCTGGGCGACGCCGACCGCACCGGCGCCCGCGCCCTGCTGGACTGGACGCCGAGCGACAGCCTGTCCTTCCTGCTGGATGTCCACGGCGGCGTCGACAAGTCCGAGAACCAGGGCCTGTATCTGATCAGCGACCTGCACACCCGTCTGGGCGCGGGTCCGGTAATTCCGGCCGACAAGGATCGCTCCAAGACCGGCTGGGGCCTGTCCCCGCGCTTCGCCGCCGAGATCGGGCGCGACGTCAACGCCAAGCCGGGCCGCGACAACTCGTCCTGGGGCACATCTTTGAACGCCAACCTGGCGCTCAAGGGCCTGAACCTAAACAGCATCTCCAGCTTCGAGACGCTGAAGCGTGATGAGTACGGCGACTGGGATTCCAGCGCCTCGGTCGAGGCCGACACCTTCTTCGGCAGCGACGTGGACGTGATCTCCCAGGAACTGCGCCTGTCCTCGGACAACGACAGCGCCCTGACCTGGGTGGCGGGCTTCTACTATTCCAAGCAGGACCTGAACGAGCGCTATTCGTCGGACTTCATCGACATCTACGGCACCTACGCCCAAGTCACCTATGATCAGAAGGTCGAGTCCTGGAGCCTGTTCGGCCAGGCGGAATACGCCTTCTCCGACCAGTTGAAGGCCATCCTGGGCCTGCGCTACGAGGAAGAAACCCGTGAGCTGGAAGGCTTCGGTTCGGCCTTCGGCGGCGCCACCGCCCTGCCTCCGACCAGCGTCGACACCAAGATGACGCCCCTGACCGGCAAGGCGGCGCTGGAGTTCAAGCCTACCGACAACCTGCTGATCTACGGTTCGGTCAGCCGGGGCGCCAAGTCGGGCGGCTTCACCACCTACAACACCGGCGACCGCAGCGGCATCGCGCCCTTCGACCCGGAAATCCTCTGGGCCTACGAGGTTGGTTTCAAGGCCGATCCTTCGCGCGCCATTCAGATCAACGGCGCGGCCTACTACTACGACTACAACGGCCAGCAGGTGCTGTCGGCGGTTTGCGGCGTCAACGGCCCCGTCGGTCGCTTCACCAACGCCGACTCCAAGATCTACGGCGCCGAACTGGAGGGGGTCTTCCGCCCCGCCGCCGGTCTGCGGATATCCCAGAACGTCAGCTACAAGCAGGGCGAGTACACCGACTTCGTCGACCTCGACATTCCCAAGTGCCAGCAGACGCCGCGCGTCACCGCCTTCATCGACAAGTCCGGAGACGAAATCCCCTTCCCGGCTCTCAGCTACAGCGGCTCGATCTCCTATGATTGGACCGTCAGCGGCTTCGCCGTCACGGCCGAGACCAACTACTCCTATCGCGACGAATACCCGTCGTGGCTGGGCCCCAAATACGATGTCGAAGCCTATTGGCTGGCCAACGCCAGTGTCACGGTCGGTCCCGAGGACGCCAACTGGTCCGTCACCTTCTGGGCGCGCAACCTGTTCGATCAGGACTACGACCTGACACGCAACTTCTTCACCAGCGCCGACATCGCCCAACCAGGTCGTCCGCGCACCATCGGCGCGCGCCTGAGCCTGCAGTACTGACGGCTCCGCGTCGTGAGGAAGGCGGCTGCTGTCGCCTTCCTCACCCCTTTTCGCGACGTGATGGCGGCGCCCACGATCCTGATCGCAGCCTCGGATGACGACAAGGTTTTCAATAACTTGTTGTCGATCAATAACAGGCTTTCCTTGCGCGCCCATTCCACGACTACTGGTCGCCTCGAAAGGAGCCATGCATGACCGCACGAGCCGCCAACGACCTTGATCCCTTCTGGTTGCCGTTCACCGCGAACCGCAGCTTCAAGGCGCATCCGCGGCTGTTGGCCTCGGCCAAGGACATGCACTATTTCACGCCGGAGGGTCGCCCGATCCTGGACGGAACCGCAGGTCTCTGGTGCGTCAACGCCGGCCACGCGCGCCGGCCCATCGTCGAGGCCATCCAGCGTCAGGCCGAGGTGCTCGACTACGCCCCGACCTTCCAGCTCGGGCATCCGCTGCCCTTTGAATTGGCCGCTCGGCTGGGAATGCTGTTTCCCGCCGACATCGACCACGTCTTCTTCGCCGGCTCTGGCTCGGAGGGCGTGGATACGGCGCTGAAGATCGCCCTGGCCTATCAGCAGGCCAGAGGCCAGCCCGAGCGCACCCGTCTGATCGGACGGCAAAAGGGCTATCATGGCGTCGGCTTCGGCGGCATTTCCGTCGGCGGGCTTGAGAATAACCGCCGCGGCTTCCCTACCCTGCCCGGCGTCGATCACCTGTCGCACACGCTGAACCTGGACGAAGCCGCCTTCTCGCGCGGCCAGCCGACCTGGGGCGCGCATCTGGCCGACGATCTGGAATCCCTGATCTGGTCGCATGGGGCCGAGACCATCGCCGCCGTCATCGTCGAGCCGCTGTCGGGATCGGCTGGGGTGATCGTGCCGCCAGTCGGCTATCTGGAGCGTCTTCGCGAACTCACGACCCGCCACGGCATCCTGCTGATCTTCGACGAGGTCATCACCGGCTTCGGTCGCATCGGCGGAGCCACCGCGTCCGAGACCCTGGGCGTCATTCCCGACCTGCTGGTCTGCGCCAAGGGTCTGACCAATGGCGCCGTGCCAATGGGCGCGGTGGGGGTGCGCGGCGAGATCTATGACGCCGTGGTCAACGACGCCTCGGCCCCCGGCATCGAGTTCTTCCACGGCTACACCTATTCCGGCCACCCCCTGGCCGCCGCCGCAGGTCTGGCGACGCTCGATGTCTATGAGAGCGAGGGCCTGTTCCAGCGCGCCACGGACATGGCCCCCTATTGGGAAGAGGCCGTGCACAGCCTGCAAGGCCTGCCGCACGTCATCGACATCCGCAACCTGGGCATGGTCGCCGCCGTCGAACTGGCGCCGCGCCCCGACGCACCTGGCGCCCGCGCCACCGAGGTCTTCCACCGGGCCTTTGACGAGGGGTTGTTGATCCGCGTCACCGGCGATGTGATCGCCCTGTCGCCGCCCCTGATCATCAGCCGCGAGCAGATCGACGAACTGGTCGGACGGCTGGCCGATATTCTGCGAAACACGCCCTGACGCCGTGCGCGATTTGGGCGATGCTGCATCATCAATCAGGAGGCGAGGCCGCGTGAAGCGAGGCTGGGAGCGTAGCGTATGGGATCGGCTGGGCCGCGCGCTGCTGGGGGCGACGCTGCTGGTCAGCCTGACCGTTCTCTCGCCCACGCATGAGGCTGAGGCCGCCCCCGTCCGCGATCGTCTGGTGCTGGGCCTGCCGCTGGAGCCGCCGAACCTCGACCCGACCTCCGGCGCCGCTGCCGCCGTGGACGAGGTCGTCTACGGCAACGTCTTCGAGGGCCTGACCAGACTGACCCAGAACGGCGCTGTGGCCCCGGCCCTGGCGGAATCGTGGGAGGCCGCGCCTGACGGCCTCAGCTGGACCTTCCACCTGCGGCGCGGCGTGACCTTTTCCGACGGTTCGCCGTTCGACGCCTCGGTCGCCAAGTTCTCGCTGGACCGCATCACCGCCGAGGGCTCGACCAACGCCCAGAAGACCCTGTTCGCGCCGATCCAGAGCGTCGAGGTCGTCGATCCGGCAACGATCCGCATCCGCCTATCCCGCCCGATGGCGACCCTGCCCTATGTCCTGGCCTGGGGCGACGCGGTCATGGTCTCGCCCAAGAGCGCGACGACCAACGCCGTCAACCCGGTCGGCACCGGCCCGTTCAAGCTGCAAGGCTGGCAGCGCGGCAGTCAGCTGACGCTGGTGCGCCGTGACGACTACTGGGGCGCAGCGCCCCGCCTGAACACCGTCGTCTTCCGGTTCATCGGCGACCCGACCGCCGCCTTCGCCGCCGTCAGCGCGGGCGACGTGGACGCCTTCCCCAACTATCCCGCGCCAGAAAACGTGGCCCAGTTCCAGCGCGACCCGCGTTTCCGCGTCGTCGTCGGCGCATCGGAAGGCAAGGTCATCCTGGGCATGAACAACAGCCGCCCGCCGTTCAACGACGTGCGGGTTCGGCGCGCCGTCTCCTACGCCATCGACCGCAACGCCCTGATTCAGGGGGCCATGTTCGGCTTCGGCCAACCCATCGGCAGCCACTATTCGCGCCAGGCGGCGGGCTATGTCGACCTGACGCAGGCCTATCCGCACGACGCGGCCAAGGCGCGTCAGCTGTTGGCCGAGGCGGGCTATCCCGACGGTCTCGACGTGACCCTGCGTCTGCCGCCCCGCCCCTATGCCCGGCGCAGCGGCGAGGTGCTGGCCTCGCAACTGGCGCAGGCGGGCATCCGCGTGAAGATCGAGAATCTGGAGTGGGCCCAGTGGCTGGATCAGGTGTTCAAACGCCGCCAGTTCGACCTGACCATCGTCGAGCACGTCGAGCCGATGGATTACGACATCTATGGCCGCAAGGACTACTATTTCGGCTACGACAGCCCCGCCTTCGACGCCCTGCTGGCTCAGGCTGACGCCGCCCCGGACGAGCCGACGCGGTTGCGTCTGCTGGGCGATCTGCAACGCCGCATCACCGACGACGCCGTCAACGCCTTCCTGTTCCAGTCCTCGCGCATCGGCGTGTGGAAGGCCGATCTGAACGGCCTGTGGATCAATGGCCCCATCGCCGCCAACGACGTCACCGGGGCCTACTGGAGCGGCGCGGGCGCCGCGTCCGCCGCCACCGCCGAGCGCGCCGGGGGCGGTCTGCCCTGGGGCTGGACGTCCTTGGTCGCGGGCGTGGCCCTGCTCGTCGTTGTCGGCTGGCGCTTCGGCGCGGCCTGGCTGCTGAAGAAGCTGGGGGGCCACGCCCTGACCCTGCTGGCGGCGACCGTGGTCATTTTCCTGCTGCTGCAAGTCGTGCCGGGCGATCCGGCCAGCTACATGATGGGTCTGAACGCCAGCCCGGAGGCCATCAACGCCCTGCGTCAGCAGATGGGGCTGGAGGGCTCGGGCCTCGAGCGCTACCTCGCCTGGCTGGGCGACCTGCTGACCGGCCAGTTCGGCACCAGCTACACCTATCAGGTGCCGGTCGGGGGCCTGATCGCCGAACGTCTGGCCGTGTCCGCGCCGCTGGCCCTGATGGCCACCCTCCTGTCGCTGGCCGTCGCCCTGCCCATCGGCGTCATGGCCGCCAGCCGGCGCGGAACCGCCGTCGACACCGGCCTGATCGGCGTCACCCAGGTCGGCGTCGCCCTGCCTAACTTCTGGATCGCCATGCTGCTGATCCTGCTGTTCTCGGTGAACCTCGGCTGGTTCTCGGCGGGCGGCTTCCCCGGATGGAACGCCGGCTTCTGGCCCGCCTTCAAGGCCCTGATCCTGCCCGCCGTGGCGCTCGCAGCGCCGCAGGCCGCCATTCTAGCTCGCGTCCTGCGCACCGCCCTGCTCGACACCATGAACGAGGACTATGTCCGCACCGCCCGCGCCAAGGGTCTGTCGGTCAATCAGGCCCTGTGGCGCCACGCCCTGAGGAACGCCTGGATCCCCGTCCTGACCATTCTGGGGCTGCAGTTCCCCTTCCTGCTGGCGGGCGGCATCATCATCGAGAACGTCTTCTCCCTGCCCGGCCTGGGCCGACTGGTCTTCCAGGCCATCACCCAGCGCGACCTGATCGTGGTGCAGAGCGTGGTGGTGGTGTTGGTCTTCGCCGTGGTTCTGGTCAGCTTCCTGATCGATCTGGCCTATCTGTTCGCTGATCCGCGCCTGAGGGGACGCCGCGCATGACCGACGCCCCTGCTCCCCTCGCCATGGTCGCCAAGCCCCGCGCGCCCTGGCCGCTGTCCCTGATCGTCGGCGGCGCCCTGACCGTCGTGGTGCTCCTGACCGCCCTGATCGCCTTCGTATGGACGCCCTATGACGTCGAGGCGGTCAACATCGCCGCCAAGCTGACCGCCCCCTCGGCCGCCCACCCCTTCGGCACGGACCATTTCGGTCGCGACGTCCTGTCGATGATCATGGTCGGGGCGCAGAACTCGCTGGCCGTGGCGCTGGTCGCGGTCGGCATCGGCGCCGGCGTCGGCGTGCCTCTGGGTCTGACCGCCGCCGCGCGCGGCGGCTGGATCGACGACCTGGTCATGCGCGGCAACGACCTGATCTTCGCCTTCCCCGCCCTGCTGCTGGCGGTCATGATCACCGCCGTCATGGGGCCGGGCGCGATCAACGCCATCATCGCCATCGGCCTGTTCAACATCCCCGTCTTCACCCGCGTCGCGCGCGGCGCGGCCATGGGCCTTTGGACCCGCGAATACGTGCTGGCGGCACGCACCGCGGGCAAGTCCAAGGCCCTGATCTCGGTCCAGCACATCCTGCCCAATCTGATGAGCCTGCTGGTCGTGCAGGCGGCCATCCAGTTCGCCGTCGGCATCGTCGCCGAGGCGGGACTGTCCTATGTCGGCCTCGGCGCCCAGCCGCCCATGCCCAGCTGGGGCCGGATGCTGGCCGAGGCCCAGACCATGATCGGCTTCGCCCCCTGGCTGGCCATCATGCCCGGCCTGGCCATCTTCATCACCGTCCTGGGCCTCAGCCTGACCGGCGACGGTCTTCGCGACCTGTTCGACCCGCGCGTACGGCGGGAGCGTTGAGCATGAGCGTTCTCGACATCCGCGACCTCAGCCTGTCGATCGGCGCCACGCCGATCCTGAAGAAGGTGTCGCTGTCCGTCGCCCCCGGCGAAATCCTCGGCCTCGTCGGCGAAAGCGGCTCGGGCAAGTCGATGACGGCGCTGGCGATCATCGGCCTGACGCCGCCGCGCGCCACCGTGACCGGCGAGATCCACCTGAACGGCCAACTCATCTCCGGGGCCTCCGACGCCGCCCTGCAAAAGGTGCGCGGCCGCGACGTAGGCATCATCTTCCAGGAGCCGATGACGGCCCTGAACCCCGTCATGACCATCGGCGATCAGGTCGCTGAAACAGTCCGGCTGCACAAGGGCGCATCGCGCAAGGAGGCGCTCGCCGTCGCCCGCGCGGTGCTCGACCGGGTCGGCCTGCCCGCCGAACGCTTCCCGCTCGGTCGCTTCCCGCACGAACTGTCGGGCGGCCAGAGGCAGCGGGTCGCTATCGCCATCGCCATCGCTCTGACGCCGAAACTGCTGATCGCGGACGAGGCGACGACGGCGCTGGATGTCACCACACAAGCCCAGGTTCTGGACTTGCTGAAACGGCTGGTGCGCGAGGACGGCATGGGCCTGATCCTGATCACCCACGACCTCGCCGTGACAGCCGAAACCGCCGACCGCGTGGCGGTGATGAAGGACGGCGAACTGGTGGAAGAGGGCGACACGCGCCGCATCTTCACCGGCATGACCCACCCCTATTCGCAAAGACTTCTGGCCAACGCCACCCATGCCCCGACGCGGAAAGCCGCCGTCCAGTCCGACGCGCCGCCGGTGCTGCAGGTCGAAGGCCTGGTGCGCGAATACGCGGGCGCGCGGCGCCTGTTCGGCAAGACAGACGCCTTCCGCGCCGTGGACGACGTCAGCCTGTCGATCCAGCCGGGCGAGAGCGTCGGCCTGGTCGGCGAAAGCGGTTGCGGCAAGTCCACCCTGCTGCGCGCCATCCTGGCGCTGGAAACGCCGCAAGCCGGGCGCGTCCGGGTCAGGGGCCGCGACATCACGACGGCCAAGGGCGCGGCGCTGAAGGCCATCCGCCGCGACATTCAGGTGGTGTTCCAGGACCCCTACGGCAGCTTCGATCCGCGCTGGACCGTGGCGCGTCTGGTGGCCGAGAACTTCCACCTGCTGGACGCCCAACCCTCGCCCGCCGAGGCCCGTCGTCGCGTCGATCAGATGCTGGAGCAGGTCGGCCTGCCCGCCTCGGCCGGCGACAAGTACCCGCATGAGTTTTCCGGCGGCCAGCGCCAGCGCATCGCCATCGCCCGCGCCCTCATCACCGACCCCGCGGTCATCGCCCTGGACGAGGCCGTTTCGGCGCTGGACGTGTCGATCCGGGCGCAGATTCTCGACCTGCTGGCCGACCTGTCCAGCCGTCTGGGCCTGTCCTACCTCTTCGTCACCCACGACCTGACCGTGGTGCGCGCCGTGACCGACCGGCTGCTGGTCATGCAGGCGGGGCGGATCGTGGAACAGGGGGCGACGGCGTCCGTCTTCGCCGCCCCTTCGCACCCCTATACGCAGAAACTGCTGGCGGCGACGCCGGATCTGGCCCGAAATATCGGCGCGCTCGACGCCGCCCCTAAGGAGACCGTTCGATGAACCGCAGAACCCTGCTCGGCTCGGCCCTGATCGGCGGCGCCGCCGCCACCGCCGCGGGCGCCGCATCGGCCGCCCCGAACACGGAACAGACCGCGCCTCCGCGCGCCAGCGGCCGCACCGGCCCACTGAACCTGATCACTGATGTCGAAGGCATCAAGATCGGTCAGGCCCATGACGCGGGCGTCCGCACCGGCGTCACCGTCATCCTGGCCGAAAAGCCCGCTGTCGCCGCCGTGGATGTGCGCGGCGGCGGTCCCGCCGGACGCGAGACCGACGTGCTGAAACCCGAAAACCTGGTGCAGGAGGTGGACGCCATCGTCCTGTCCGGCGGCTCGGTCTACGGTCTGGCCTCGGGCGACGGCATCGCCGCCTGGATGGGGATGCGCGGGCGCGGTTATGGCATGGGGGGCGCGCCGGGCGTGCCGCCCTCACCCATCGTCCCGACCGCCTGCCTCTATGACCTGGCCAATGGCGGGAACAAGAAGTGGGAGATGGACCCGCCCTATCGTCGTCTGGCGGTTGAGGCGCTGGAGGCCGCAGGCGACCGCTTCGACCTGGGCACCGCCGGGGCCGGCTATGGCGCCGAGGCCGGCGCGCTGAAGGGCGGCATCGGCTCGGCGTCTGCCCTGATGGCCAACGGCTGGACCGTCGGCGCCATCGTCGCGGTCAACAGCGTCGGCGCCGTGGTGGCCCCCGGCGGCAAGACCTTCTGGGCCGCGCCGTTCGAAATCGGCGACGAGTACGGCGGTCTGGGTTCGGCAGGCCTCGCCGCCTCGGCCGAGGACTGGGGCCTTTCGAAAGGCCGCGCCCGCCCGCGCGAGAACACCACCATCGCCTGCATCGCCACCGACGTGGCCCTGACCCGCGTGGAGTGTCAGCGTCTGGCCATCATGGCCCAGGACGGCATGGCCCGCGCCATCCGCCCCAGCCATGCGCCGTTCGACGGCGACACCCTCTTCTGCCTGTCGACCGGCAAGAAGGAGATCGAGAACCCGGCCATGCGTCAGGTCGCCGTGGCCCAACTGGGCAACGTCGCCGCCGACGTCCTGGCCCGCGCCATCGCGCGCGGCGTCTATCACGCCACCAATTATGAAGGTCAGACCGGCCAGACCTGGCGGGAGCTGTAAACCCTCAATCCTTCTCCCCTCGGGGGAGAAGGTGGCATGCGTCAGCATGACGGATGAGCGGGCGGTCGGCTGCGCCGCAACGTCCAGATGTCGAGGGCGGACAAAGCTCCCCCTCATCCGACCCGCTCACGCGGCTCACCTTCTCCCCCGGAGGGGAGAAGGGTTTTAAGTCAATGCCAGTCGTCGCTGCCGATCGGGGCGCCCGGCGGCACGGCCTGCGCGACGGGCAGGGTTTCGCTCAGCGCCTTCAAGCCTTCAGCCGGGCCGGTCAGAGCCTCGGCCAGCCAGACGCACTGGGCCGTTTCCAGCCGGTCACCATGGCACCGCTTCAACTGCTCGCCAAAGCGACGCGCGCTATCGCGCACCGCCCCCTGGGCCGTGGGCGACAGGTCCTTGCCCTGCATCAGGGCCGCCAGATGCGCGGCGTAGCGCGCCCGCGTCACACGGCGCAGTTCGGCTTGGCGCGTGTCCAGCCGACCGCCAGCCCCGACCGTCCTCGCCACCCGATCCAGCGTCTCGCCGAGACCCAGCTGGCTCGGATCCCGACGATGCTGCTCAACCAGACGGTTCAACCGCTCGGGCGCCAGCAGGGTCTCGAACACCACCTCGGTCGCCGCAGCGGCCGCCGATGACGGATCGAACACCGCGTCGGTCCGGCCCGCGAACAGCTCGATCTGGGTCTGCCGGTCGGGATCGCCCGACTGAGCCGAAGACAGGAGGTCGATCAGGTCATCGCGCAGGTCCAGTTCGGCGGGCGACAGGGCCAGCATCAGCGCCTCCAGCGCCGCGCGCTGCTGGTTCGCCGGCACGACCTCGGCGCGCTCATGACCGTCGCCGCTGACGGCGTAGCCATAGTCCACGCCGCCGATCTGGCGCCCGACCGCCGTGGTCTGATAGCGATGGTAAAGGTAGATAGGCACGATCACCCGGCGCAGGTCCGCCGCCGGCGCCCCCGCGGGCAGATTGCCCAGGCCAAAGCGCGACAGGGCGATGCGCCGCACGGCCAGGGTGTTGGCGTACTCGGCCACGGGATCGGTCCCATTGTCCCACATGCCGCCATAGGGCTGCAGACTGCCCAGCGGCCGGGTGTCGGTGTCGCTGACGAAGCGATAGCCTTTGGCTTGCGCCTCGGCCGCCAGCGCCAGACGGCGCGCCTGCGGGTCCTGCCCGGGCGCATCGCCATACAGCCAGTCGACGGCATAGCGATCCCAGGCGCCGACGCCGGTCGTATAGGCGTGGCTGAAATCCAGTCGCTCGCCGTCGGCGATGACCCAGGGCGCGGGATAGTCCATGACCGAGGCCCGCCCCTCATAGGTCGAGGCGGCGAAGTTGTGCGCCAGGCCGATGGAGTGGCCGATCTCGTGCGCCGACAGGTGACGCAGGCGGTGATAGGCTAGCCGGTTCGGGTCATCCTCGCCGCCCGTGCCGCTGCGATCAGCGCCGACCAGACCCTCGATGATCATCTTGTCCTGCCGGTCGCGCAGGGAGCCCAACTGAACCACCCCGCGCACAATCTCTCCGGTGCGCGGATCGCTGACCGTGCTGCCTGTGGACCAGCCGCGCGTTTCGCGGTGGACCCAGGCGATGATGCTGTAGCGCGCATCCATCGGGTGCACGCCCTCAGGCAGAACCTCCACGCGGAAGGCGTCGATATAGCCTGCGTCTTCAAAGGCTTTCGCCCACCAGTTACCGCCTTCGATCAAGGCCTCGCGGATGGCCGGGGGCGCGGCGCGGTCGACATAGAAGACGATCGGCTTCTTGACGCGCGAACGCGCCGCAGCCGGATCCGTCTTCTCCAGACGGAAGCGTTCCGCCAGGCGTCGCATGACAGGCTGCTCCAGCGGCGCCGCGAAATCCACGGCCATGGCCTGGCTGATGCTGCCGCCGCGCGGGTCATGGGGCACGGGCATGAAGCCGTCGTCCGGCAGGCGGATGAAGGAGTGGCGGACCGTCAGGGTCACGGATCGCGAGTCCGGCGCGATGCGCGACAACTCGCCGCCCGGCTCGTCGCTGGTGAAGGTCTGGACGGCCTGCAGTTCGACGTTATCAGGGAAGACGAGGGTCTGATCCAGGTCGAGATAGCCAAGGTCGGGCGCAGCCTTGAACGACCCCAGCGAACTCCGTTTCAGCCGTCCGGCGATATTGACGGCGTCAAGGGTCAGGAACCCCGACAGGTCGACAACGACTGATCCGTCCGCCCCGGTTTCCACCACATCCGCCGCCCAGACCGTCGACGGCGCAAAAGAGGCCGCGACCGCGTTCTGCTCGTCCGCACTGGCGCCAAATGCGCGGAAACCGTTGTTCTCGAAGCGGGCGAACACGCGTCCGCCGACCTTGCGGAAGGCCAGGACCTGGGTGCGGCCCAGACCCGAACGATCCAGTCCCGCCCCATCCATGCCCAGACCTGCCGACAGGCCAGGCTGATAGAGGTAGCGGCCCAGAACCCCGTCCGCGCCCGGCGCGGGCAGGCGCACCAGAACCCTGCCCTTTTCGCGGTCCAGACGGACCCCGAACAGACCCTCCTGAAAGGCCGAGGTCGCCGCCGGTCGTGCAGGGGCAACCTGCGCGCTCGCCGTTCCCGCCGCAGCCAAAATCAGGCCAGCAGCCCCCGCCAGCAGAATCCTACGCATCTCGCCCCCTCCCAGAGTGCTCATGGACGCTCGAAGGGCGATGCCCTGAATCATCCAGTCGGGGCCATGATGGACCGAGTGCGACAGCCTGTCATCGACCGACGACAGGATATCGCGCCTAGCACTAGTCCGCCTTTGCGGGCGCTCGCGTGCCGATGGTGCGGTCGAGGAAGTCGAGGTAGGTGCGCCACAGGTGCAACTGGCGCTCATTGCCGCGCACGCCGTGACGCTGGCCGGGATAGAGCATGGTCTCGAAGGGGATGCTCTTTTCCTGCAGGGCGTTCAGCACCCGCGTCGTGTTCTCGAAGATGACGTTGTCGTCGGCCATGCCGTGCAGCAGCAGCAGACGCCCGGTCAGGTGGTCCAGACGGCCCAGCACGTCAGACGCGGCATAGCCTTCCACATTGGCCTGCGGCGTCGACATGTAGCGCTCGGTATAGGCCGTGTCGTAGAGGCTCCACTCGGTCGGCGGGGCGCCGGCCAGGGCCGAGGCCAGACCCATCTTGGGCTCGGTCAACGCCATCAGGCTCATGAAGCCGCCATAGGACCAGCCCATCATGGCGATGCGGCTGTCGTCGACATAGGGCAGCGACCGCAGATAGTCGGCGGCGATGACCTGATCCTCGATCTCCGGCTGGCCCATCTTCAGATAGAGGGCCTGCTTGAAGGCCGCAGAACGATCGCCCTCGCCCCGGTTGTCCAGACGGAAGACGATGTAGCCCGCCTCGGTCAGCAACTGGTTGGTCGCCGGCTGCCAGCCATTCTTGACGCCGCCGCCCGAGGGGCCGCCGTAAACCTGCATCACCACCGGATAGGTCTTTGTCGGGTCAAAGTCCGGCGGCGTCGTCATCTGCCACATCAGGCTCTGGCCGTGGCTTTGCAGCGTGCCAAACGTGGGCTTCTGCTGGCGCGCGGCATAGGGCCAGAAGGGGTGGCCGGGCTGGAGTTTGTTCTCCTCGATCCAGCGCACGCGCTGGCCGTCCATGCCATAGAGGGCCGAGTGCATCGGCGTGTTCACATCCGTATAGTTGCCGACATAGGCCGTGCCTGTCCGGTTGACCGAGGCGCTCCACCAGCCGCCGCGCGGGGTGATCTCGGCGGGCGTCGCAGTCCGCTTCAGGCTGGCGCGGAACAGCTGCTGCTCGATCGGGTATTCCTTGCCGTCGCGCATGGAGGCGGTGAAGAAGACCTCGCCGGTCGTCTCGTTCACGCCCTCCAACGCCTTGACCGGATAGTCGCCGCGCGTGATCGCGCGCAGGCGGCGGCCGTCGCGGTTGTAGAGATAGAGGTGCTTCCAGCCGCTCTCTTCCGAGGCCCAGATGAAGTTCCCGTCCGTCAGCGCCTTGAAGTCATGGTTCAACGGCACCCAGGCGTTCGAGCGCTGGGTGGCGATGACGCGGCTGGCGCCCGTGGCCGGATCGACGCTCAGCAGGTCCAGCGTCTTCTGATCGCGTGACAGGCGCTGGACATAGAGGGCCCGCCCGTCCTTGGCCCAGTTGACGCGGGCCAGATAGATGTCGGTGTCGGCGCCCAGATCGACCTTGACCCGCCGGCCCGCCTGCACGTCCTGCACATAGAGCTCGACCACGGCATTGGGACGCCCGGCGCGCGGATAGCGCTGCTCGGTCACCGAGGCGCCGCCGCCGGTGATGTCCAGGCGCGGGATGACATCGACCTGGGTCTCGTCGGTGCGTTGCAGGGCGATGAAACGCTCGTCCGGGCTCCACCAGTAGCCGGTGTCGCGGTCCAGTTCCTCCTGAGCGATGAACTCGGCCGTGGCCCAGGTGATCAGGCCGTCGCCGTCCGTGGTGATCGCCTGTTCGGCGCCCGAGGCCAGGTTGAGGATGACCAGATCCTGATCGCGGACGAAGCTGACATAGGCGCCCTTGGGCGAGACCTTGGCGTCGATTTCGTCGGCCTTGGTCTCTGTCAGGCGACGCACGGCGCCGTCGGCGCGGCTGGCCAGGAAGATGTCGCCTTCCAGCGGGGCCAGGATGTAGCGGCCCTGTTCGTCCCACGAATATTCAACCACGCCGCGTTGCGAAATCCGCATCCGCTCGCGCCGCGCCTTCTCGGCCTCGGACAGTTCACCGGCGTCGGGGACCAGGGCGCGCGCGTCGATCAGCTTGAACGGCTCGCCGCCCTTCACCGACGCGGCCCACAGGTCCAGCACGTCCACGTCGTCGTCGCGCGACCGCAGGAAGGCGACCAGTTCGCCGTCCGGCGACAGGCTGACGCCCTTGGCCACCGGCCCGGCCAGCGACGGATTGGCGAAGACCCGCTCGACCGTCAGGATCGAGGACGCCGGGGCGGTCGCGGGCGGCGGCGCCGTCGGCTGCGGAGCAGATTGAGCAAAGGCCGAGGTCGCAGCCATCAGGATCGTCGAAGCAAGAAGGAATGTGCGCATGGCGGGGAAGCTAGAGGCGGAATCTTCCGCCGTCATCCGCAAATCTGACCGACTGCGACGCCCGCGAGCCTTTCGCATTCGCCCGCGACGGCCTAGGTAGTCGCCATGTCCGACGCCTCCACCGCCGCGCCGCCCGTCAAGGCCAGCCCGTTCCACAATCTGGAAGTCCTGTGGGTCCGCCACTGGAACGACCAGCTGTTCAGCTTCGGCGTGAAACGACCCGAGGATTTCCGTTTCCGCTCGGGTGAGTTCGTCATGATCGGTCTGCCGGGCGAAGACGGCGGCAAGCCCGTGCTGCGCGCCTATTCCATCGCCTCGCCCTTCTGGGCCGAAGAGCTGGAATTCTTCTCGATCAAGGTCGAGGACGGCCCCCTGACCTCGCGCCTGCAGAAGATCGTCGCGGGCGACAGCGTCCTGATGGGCAAGAAACCGACCGGGACCCTGGTGCTGGACGCCCTGACCGGCGGCGAGCGTCTGTGGCTGATCGGCACCGGCACGGGCCTGGCGCCCTGGCTGTCGGTGGCGCGCGATCCCGAGACCTATTCGCGCTTCAAGCAGGTCATCGTCTGCCACACGGTGCGCAATGTCGCCGACCTGGCCTACCGCGACTTCTTCACGCATGAGATCCACGACGACCCGCTGATCGGCGACGAGGCCAGGGCCCAGTTGACCTATTATCCGACCGTGACCCGCGAACGGTTCGAGACGCCGGGCCGGATCACCGACCGCATCAAGTCGGGCGATGTCTTCGCCGACCTGCAACTGCCCATCGGCTTCTCGCCCAACAGCGACCGCGTCATGCTGTGCGGCTCGATGGCCATGATCAAGGAGACCGGCGAACTGCTGGAATCCTTTGGCCTCAAGGAAGGCTCGAACGCCGAACCCGGCGACTATGTTCTGGAGCGCGCCTTTGTCGGCTGACCTGATGACCTCACCCGCCACCGTCGCCATCGACGCGCGCAAGGCCCCCGAAGACTGCGCCACCATGGTCGACGTGCGTCAGGGCGTGGATGCGCTCGACCGCGCGCTTGTCACCCTGCTGGCCGAGCGTCAGCGCTACATGGACGCCGCCGCCCGCATCAAGCCGAACCGCGACGCCGTCTTCGATCAGGCCCGCATCGACGACGTAGTGGCCAAGGTCCTGGCCGCCGCCGAGCCCGCCGGCCTGTCGCCCGACATCGCCGAGCCGGTCTGGCGCCTGCTGATCGACCGCTGCATCGCCCACGAGTTCGCCAAATACGACGCGGCGCGCGGCTAGGCGCCTTAGGGCGACGGCGGCTGTGGAGCCGACCACACCACCGTCTCGCCGGGTTGTAACCCGGACAGCACCTCCACGGCGGACGGCGCCACCCGGCCAATGCCTATGGTGCGTCGCTGCAGCGCGCCGCCCCCCTTCGGCCGCACCATGACCCAGGCGTTCGGCGCCGCGCCCTGAACCGCTTCCGGCGGCACGGTCACGGCCGACGCATTCTCATAGGCGACGACGGCGATGTTGGCGGTCATGCCGATGCGCACGTTGCGCGCCGCCGCTTCCGACAGAGGGTCCAGACGGACCCTGGCCGTGAAGCTCGCCTTACCCCCGGCGCCCGGCGCAGTATCCGCCTCGCCCGCAACCCCCGTCACCACGCCGCTCAGGGAAGCCCCGCCGAAACCCGGTCCGGTCACGACGGCCTTCTGCCCCGGCGCCACAGCGTTGAGGTCCCCCTCGTCAAGGGTAAAGACCACATCGAGACCGCCCGTACTGGCGATCACGCCCAGCAACTGCCCCTTGGCGACGCGCGACCCGGCGCGGACGCCCTGCTCGCCCTTGTCGCCGCTGTCCGGCCGGACGATCACCCCGGCCTGCGGCGCGCGAATTACAGCTCCCTCGGCTCCGCCGACAGCGGCATAGCGCGACCGCGCCACCTCGCGTTGCAACAGGGCGATGCGATGGTCGCCGCCCTGACCGCGACGCGCCGTCTCGGCCAGTTCCTCACGCGCGGCGATCAGGCTGGCCTGGCGCTGGCGACGCTGCTGCAACAGGGCGTCATATTCGCTGCGCGGCACCAGACCGCGATCCAGAAGGGCCTTGGTCTCCGCCAGTCGGGCCTCCAGATCGCTCAGGTCGTCTTCGGCGGCGGTGAGACCGCGGGATGCGCGGCGCATCTCCGGCCCCTGCCCCCAGCGCTCCATCTTTTGCGCCTCCTCGTCAGCCTTCAGCCAGGCAGCCTCGGCCTCAGCGCGACTGCGGCTGACGTCGGCGGGGTCCAGTTCGACCAGGACCTGCCCCGCCGTGACCTGATCCCCGTAGGCGAAGCGCACCGCCAGGGCGACCGCCTCGAACGGCGCCGTCAGATCAATCCGGTCCCCCGGCGCGATCCGTCCGCTGAAGTTCGCCGCCACAACCAGGGGCGCCCGCTGCACCACCAGGCTCTGCTCAGTCGGGGCTGCGACCTCGCCCCCGCCCCCGCCCCCGCCCCGCGTCATGCCCAGCAGCAGTCCGCCCGCGACCACCACCGCCGCCCCGGCGTAGGCCCAGCGTCGCCGCCGGGACCGCCCTAGTCGTTCAAGGAAATGCGCCATGTCTCCAGCGTGCTCCCGATTTGCTGATCCAGCGCCGTCAGCGCATTGAGGTAGGCGATATTGGCCGACAGGGACTGGACGTCGGCGGCGCGCAGGTCCGCCTGCAGCGACAAGACTTCGAAGTTCGAGGCCCGTCCGAAACGCAGCCGCTCCTGACCAATCTCCAGCGCCCGCGCCGACAGGGTGCGGGCGCGCTGCGCCGCCTCAACCTGCCGCCAACCCGCATCCACCGCCTGGACCGCATCCAGAACCTGGCTCTCGACCGACTGCTGCATCTCTTCGTAGGCCAGTTCGGCGGTCTGCATGGCGGTCTCCGACGCCAGCCAGGTCTGTCGCCGCGAAAGGTCGCCGATGGGCAGGCTCAACCGCAGCCCCACCGTCGTATCGGTCTCATCATAGCGATCAAAGAAGCGCGGTCCGTCGTCGCGGGTCGCCGTGGCCACCAGGGACAGGTCCCAAAGCGTCTGATTACGGGCGATGATCATCGACTGCCGCATCTGTTCCAGGGACTTGCGTTGAGCCAGCAGGTCGATACGCGCGGCAAAGGCCGTCTCCAGGGCGCGATCCCGGTCGACCTCGACACGAGCCGCCGCCATCGGATCAACCGCCACCACATTGGTGCGGGAGGCCAGCGCCAGAAGCTGCAGCAATCCCAGTTGAGCGCTGACCACCTGCTGGCGCGCTTGCAGCACCGCGACCTCCTGATTGGCGACGCCGGATTCGGTCTGGACGATGTCGGCTTCCGCCATGCGCCCCGCCTGAATGAGGTCCCGGTTGGTTTCCAGCAGGGCGCGCGTCCGTTCCAGCGAGGCCTCGGCCAAGGCCACCTGCTCCTGCGCCTGAGCCAGGCCGCGATAAGACAGGATGACGGCGCTGACCGTCCCGGCGACCGTCGCCTCCAACTGCAGCCGGTTGATCTCCTCCTGCAGGCGCGCGATCTGGATCGGGGCCATGTTGACCGCCAGACCGCCCCCTCTCAGCAAGGGTTGGGTCAGGCTGACGCCGGCCGTGTCATAGCCCCCGCCGCCGCCCTGAAGCGGGTCCGCGCGGGCCCAGACGAAACGGACCGTTCCGCCCAGCGGCGTGCGCCAGGTCGCCGCCGGACTGATCAGGGTTTCGCTGCGCGACAGGCCGTCGAAGCGCCGCTGCACCACCTCCAGGCCGATCTCGCCACGAGGCACGAAGGCGCGTTCGGCGACCCGCAGGTCGAAGCGCTGGACCACCCGCTGCAGATAGGCCGACCGCACCCCGCGATTGTAGCGCAGGCTCAAGGCCACGGCCTCATCCAGCGTCAGTTCCAGCGGGGCCCCCGCCGGGATGGGTGCGCCCATCGGCAGGACGACCGGCGAAACGGGCTGAGGGGCCACCTGCGCCTGAGACATAGACGCGATGATCGCCAACAGGCCAGACAAGGCCGCCAGGTTTAAAACTCTAGTCGCCACGCAGAGCCTCGATCGGTTGAATGCGCGAGGCCGCAATGGCGGGATAGAGGCCGAACACCAGGCCGACGCTCGCCGCGACGCCTGCGCCCAGGAACAGCACCGTCCAGCTGATCGCGAAATCAAACGGCAGGAACCAGGTCACGACCCAGGTCAGCGCTACCCCCAACCCATCGCCCAGTATTCCCCCGCCCAGGGCCAGCACCACGGCCTCGATCAGGAACATCATGCGGATCTCGGCCGGCGTCGCCCCGATCGCGGCCCGCAGGCCGATCTCGCGCCGCCGCTCCATCACTGTCATCAGCATGACGTTCATGACCCCCACCCCGCCGACCAGCAGGGAAATCGAGCCGATGGCGATCAGGACCCCGCCCAACATGGCCATCTGCTTCTTCATGGCCTGGATCATGGTTTTAGCGTCCTCCACCCGGACCGGCGTTGGCGGCGTGGAGAGGGCGGCGGTGTAGCGGGCCACCGCCGCCTGGGTGTCGGCGCCTGGCTGCAGCCGGATCAACACCCCCGTCGCGCCGTCGCGCGGCATGACCCGGCGGGCGCAGGCCAAGGGGATCAGCACGGCCGTGTCGAACTGGATCGGGCTCAAGGCCTGAGGCGCCGTGGCCGCCAATGTGCCAACGACCGTAAAGCCATAGCCGCCGATCCGCACCAGACTGCCCGGTCCGACTGCGGCGCCCGGCGCTGACAAATCTGCAACCGCCTTCTGTCCCAGGACCGCGACCGGGCTGCAATCGTCAACGGCGCGCAGCAGCCGCCCCTCGGTCGCCGACAGACCCACCATCTCGGCCATGTCCGGCGTGGCGCCGGCCACCATGAGGCCCATCGACCTCGCCCCTGCCGCCACATTCAGGGTCGTGGTTGAAAAGGGCGCCGCCAGCACGGCCGCAGGATCATCCTTCACCAGACGGTCGATCAAGATGGGATCAAGGGCGGCAAAGCCGTCGCTCTGGACCGACAAAAGGTCCACCCCCGTCTGACGAAAGCTCTTCAGGGCCTCCATCTGCGCGATGTGCGCAATGTTCATCAGAGCGACGATGGCTGCGGAGCCAATGAGAACGCCCAATAGCGCCAGAACCGACCGCCGACCCTGGCCGCGCAGGTTCGCCATCGCCTCTCGTGACAATTCCACCAGACCGACGCCCCTGGCCGTCACTCCGCCGGCTCCTGCGGCAGAATCCGCCCGTCGCGGATTTCAATCACCCGGTCGCAAAGCCGCGCCATCTCGCGGTCATGGGTGATCATCAGGATGGTGACGCCCAATTCCCGATTAAGCGCGCCGAGCAGGTCCATGACCTGAAGGCCTGTCGCGCTGTCGAGATTGCCCGTGGGTTCGTCCGCCAGGATCAGACGCGGTCCCCCCACCAGAGCCCGAGCGATGGCTACACGCTGGCGCTGACCGCCCGACATCTGTTCGGGTCGATGATCCACCCGGTCGGACAGACCGACCCGGTCCAGCATGGCCAGGGCGCGCGCCTTGCGTTCGACCCGTCCAAGGCCGCGATGAAACAACGGCAGGGCCACATTCTCCCAAGCCGTCAACCGGGGCAAAAGATGGAAGGACTGGAAGACGAAGCCGATCAGTTCATTGCGCAGCCGGGCGGCTTCGGCGGACAACAGCCCCCCGAAAGAGCGTCCGTCGATCCGGACATCGCCCTGATCCGGGCGATCCAGCAGGCCGATCAGGTTCAACAGCGTGCTCTTGCCAGACCCGGAGGGGCCGACCAGCGCGACCTTCTCACCCGCCTCCAGACAGATAGACGCCCCCGAGAGCACCGGCGCGCCGCCTGCATAGGACTTCCACACCGACTCTACGACAAGCACATACAACCTCAGCGTTGCATCGACGATAGCCACACCTGGACGAGATTCTATGCATCAGGCCATCATAATCGCCACTGAACAAGTAAAAGCTCGCACCGTTGGAAGGATAACTTCCACGGCACGAGCCTCACTTAAGCAGGGCTTTGGATCAGGAGTAGGTCACGTTCGAAACGCGGACCGTGCCCGAGGCTTCGCACGTGCCGGACAGTTGGCCAGCCCAGGTCTGAAGCGGGATCTGCAAATCGATCCAGGTGGTCCCCCGTCCCGTCACGTTCGCATTAAGAACCTTGCTCGGGCACCAGCCCAGGATGGTGTTGATGCGCTGGGTGGTGATCTGCACCTTGTCGACGCCGTTCGGCGTCACATTCCAGTCGCCGACAGCGGTCACGCCAGCCAGAAGAGGCTGGGTGCACAGACCGAAGGTGCCGCCGAAATTGGTCATAACCGAGGTGGTGCTGGCCACCGTGACCGGAATGCTGTTCAGGGTGCAGGTCGAAGTGCTCGGAAGCAGGTGCTTGAGATTAAGAGTACCAGTGACAGCCTTTGTACCAGCAGCAGAACCAAAGGTTTGCGCCGAAACTGAACCAGCGCCGAGAACAACAGCGGCAGCAGCGGCGATGGAGATAATCAACTTGGTCATATCATCACTCCTTCTCGATTTCGTCGGATTATTCCAACGAGAACATCGTACAAGGCACAACCAATAATGCAACCTAAGATTGATGACCTCTCGCCCTGGTTAGGTCAGAATCCCTTCTTGATGCTGAAACCGAACACGCGGGGATCCAGTGTGAAGACGTTGGTGGTCAGCATGGTGTCGTCACTGTTCGTGAAGGCGTCCACGATCGGCGCATCATCGAAGATGTTTTTCACATAGGCCTGAACACTGACGTTGGTGTCATAGTTTTCGAACGTCACCGACAAGTTCGCGCTACCCCACCCCTTCAGACGATCATACTCGGTATTATAGACCCTGAAGTAGCTTTCGGACTGCCTGTAATAGTCACCTCTTACGGTCAGATCCCAGTTGCTCAGGTTGAAGGTGTATTGCGCACCGATGTTACCCGTGAAGTTCGGAGCGTTCGGCAGTTCGTTTCCGCTCAGGTCCGCTGCAAACCCGCGCCCGCCGTTGGGCGCATCGGTCAGCGGATTATAACTAACCCCGAAGAAGGCATGCAGCGGGAGATAGGACGGGAAGTTCGGGTCGAATGACCCCACGCGAACCGACCCGCCGCACATGGCCGACAAGGCATAGAGCCACAGCGAAGGTCCGAAGGGAGACCCCAGAACGTCCTCAACCAGTTGCTTGGGCGCAATACAGTTCGAGGGGACCTGAACCCAGGGACGAACAACCACCCAGTCGCTATTGCCCTGGGTCCTGTTCATGACATCGATGGATTCCTCGCCCTTTCCGATCTTCGTCTTCAGGTAGCCAAGGTTGGCGTCGACGCGGAAGTTCCGCGTGGGCCGCCAGATCGCCTCGAATTCAAGCCCCATCGACTCGGCGTCGAAATTCTCGTTCAGAGAAATGCGGTCAACGATCTGAGACACCTGATAATCGGTATATTTGTAATAGAAGGCGGTCGTATTCAGACGGAGTGTTCCGTCCAGCAGGTTCATCTTACTGCCAATTTCGAACGACGTGACGTATTCGGGTTCAAACTGTTCAGGCAGAGGCTGATACTGAACCACAGCCGGGTTGATATCGGCACGCGGAGGATTAACCCCGCCCCCCTTATAGCCCCGCGCCAGCGATGCGTAGAACATCATGTCTTCGGAGGGCTTCCAGTCCAGAACCGCCCGCCCCGTCAGCGCGTCCCATTTCTGCTCGATATCCGGAGCGGCGACCAGGCCGCGAACCACAGAACCACCGGTTATGATGCCGCCCGTCGTATCCGAATAGCCAAGAAGCAGTTGGCTGGGATAAGGGGTCGTCACCTTCTTGTCGTGAGTGAAGCGACCGCCCAGCGTCAGGCGCACCTGCTCCGTCAAATCAATATAGGCCTCGCCAAAAATGGCGGAGGATTCAGTTTTTACGACATTCTTGCTTCTGAAGTAATTATGCCCGTCCCCAGCGATCGATCGAAGCGGACTATAATCGACATATACACATTCGACGACGGAGCCGTCCTCACACTTGATAGTAGCGATAGCTGGGAATTTGGAATTATCCGGCCCATAGAAATACTCAGCCATCATAGAGAACGTATTATTGAATACGTAGTAGTTGTCTTCAGTATTGAATTTCAAATAGTTGGCGCCGAGATTGAAATTGAAGCGCCCGTCGCCTTCGGACTGAATGCGGAATTCCTGATAGAATTGATCGTTGTCCGCTTCACTTATGTCGGCTGACAGCATGCGATTGGAGCGGCCCAGCTGCGGATCGTCGTAAAACCCGCCCGGTGATATCGTTGAACCGAAGATAGGATTTCCAAAGACATCGAAGAGTCCATCGCTGTCCGAAAAAACAGGATTGGAAACGTAGCGCGCATAGTCCTGGCTCGCCCAGAACTTGTCTGACGTATAAAGCGTCTGGGAATGAAGGGTGACGTTATCCGTCAGGCCGTACTTCAGGTTCAGCTGAAAAATGTCGTTCTTGGCCTGATAGATGGGATCATAGCCTGTCGATATTTCTCTCAGATTCCGAGACTGAACCACGCCGCTGTAGGGATCTCCGCTTTTCATGGCATAGACAGGAACCCCGCCCAGGGCTGGGTTGGCGTCCAATCCCAGCGATAGGGATTGAGACAGTATCAGCACCGAAGCCATTCCGTTGCCGTTGGGGGTTTGGTAGGCGGCGTCAGAATAGAGCGAGCCCGCCGAACAGCCTTGGCTCAACTTGCCCCTCAAGGCCTCATCCGTAATCGTGACAGAACCGATCTGCGCTGGCCCGGAATCTCTCGTGCAGAGGTTCTTGCCCGTGCGGGACCGGTTGTCGTCTTCCCCGAAATGTTCCCAGATGAAATTGGCGCTGAAGCGGTCATTCGGCTCCCAGGCCGCAGCCAGGCGCGTTGAATAGAGATCACGGCCGTTGACGTCCGTGTCTTTAAACGTATTGCGGTCAAAGCCGTCGCGCTTGGTTACTGAGGCCGCGCCGCGCACCCAGAAGGTGTCGCTGAGCGGGATGTTGAGCATCATCTGACCGCGCGTCGTGCCAAAGTTTCCGACCTCCGCCTTCAGCATGGCGTCAAAGTCCGGGCCTGGCAGGTTCGGGATCATGTTGACCACGCCCGCCGTGGCGTTACGCCCATAAAGGGTGCCCTGAGGCCCACGAAGGACTTCGACCCGGTTCACGTCCATATATTCGGACTCGAACAGGCGGTTCCGGATCATCGGGGCGTTGTTGAAACTCACAGCCACCGCAGGGTCGCTTGACGCCGACACAGCCTTGGTCCCGATCCCGCGGATCGAGAAGTTGTACATGCTGAAGTTGTTCTTGGAGAAGCTGACGTTCGGGATAGCTCGCAGAAGCTCCGAGCCGCCCTCGATCTTCATGGCGTCCAGCGTCTCGGCGGAGAAGGCCGAGACGGCGATCGGCACGTCCTGGATCGATTCCTCGCGCTTCTGCGCAGTGACGATGATGTCGTCGATCGCCGTCGCGCCGTCCGGCGCCGTCTGAGCCAGGGCCGGCGCGGCGATGCACAATGCCAGAATGGATACAGTCGCGGCCAGGCGCGCGTGAACGACGGATGTCGCCATTTGGTCCCCTCCCCAGGGTGCGGCCCGTTCCCCAACGGGTTCCGCGATGTTTCCTCGCCGCCGAATAGTTCCGCAGCCCGGGGCGGCGCCGGTCGCGGTTGATCCAGAGACCATCACGCTACTCACCTATCTGTCAATACATATTAACACGCATGTTTGTCGAGGAAACTCTCGTTTCATATTGACATAGATGTTAGCCTTCTCCGCAAAAGGGGAGCGGACAATGGACGCAGACGTCATCGTAGTGGGCGGAGGACTGGCCGGACTGGTCGCCGCCAATGAGCTGATTCAAGAGGGAAAGCGCGTGGCGCTGGTGGATCAGGAGAACCCGGCCAATCTGGGCGGACAGGCCTTCTGGTCCTTCGGCGGACTGTTTCTGGTCAACTCGCCGGAGCAGCGGAAGCTGGGCGTGCGCGACAGCTTCGACCTGGCCTGGCGCGACTGGCGGGGCAGCGCAGGCTGGGACCGTCTGGATGGGCCGCTGGCCGAGGATGACTGGGCGGTGCGCTGGGGCCGCGCCTATGTCGAGTTCGCCGCCGGCGAGAAGCGCGCCTGGTTGAAACAGCATGGGATCAGCCTGACCCCCATGGTCGGCTGGGCCGAACGCGGCGGGGGACAGGCCTTCGGACATGGCAATTCCGTACCGCGTTTCCACGTCGCCTGGGGCACGGGGACCGGGGTGTCGGAACCCTTTGCTGACCGCGCGCGGGCGGCGGCCAGGGAGGGACGGCTAAGCTTCTACCATCGGCGACGCGTCGATCGGCTGCTGGTCGAGGGTGGGCGCGTCACCGGGGTTGCGGGCTCGATTCTGTCGCCAGACGATGCGCCGCGCGGCGCGGCGTCCAACCGTGATGTGGTCGGCGATTTCACTCTGAGGGCCGGGGCGGTCGTCCTGGCCTCGGGCGGCATCGGCGGCGACCATGACGAGGTGCGGCGCTTCTGGCCCGAGCGACTGGGCGCGCCGCCGAAATCGATGATCACTGGCGTCCCCGCCTATGTCGACGGGCGGATGCTGGACATCGCGGGCGAGGCCGGGGCGAGGCTCGTGAACCGCGACCGCATGTGGCACTACGTCGAGGGGGTGCAGAACTGGGACCCGATCTGGCCGCAGCACGCCATCCGCATCCTGCCCGGCCCGTCGCCGCTGTGGCTGGACGCGCTCGGGCGGCGACTGCCCGCGCCCGCCCTGCCCGGCCACGACACCATGGCCACGCTGAAATATCTGCGCACCACGCCGGATCTGGCCGAGCATGACCACTCCTGGTTCATCGTCAGCCAGAAGATCCTCGAGAAGGAGTTCGCGCTTTCCGGGTCCGAGCAGAACCTCGACATCACCGAGCGCAAGCTGCTGAAGGTGCTGATGTCGCGCCTCGGCAAGGGCGCGCCGCCCGCCGTGGACGCCTTCAAGCACAAGGGCGCCGACTTCGTCTTCGCCGATAATCTGGAGACGCTGGTGGCGAAGATGAACGGCCTGACCGAGCGTCCCTTGCTGGACCCGGCCCTGATCCGTCGTCAGGTCGAGGACCGCGACGCCCAGATGGACAATCCCTACGCCAAGGATTTCCAGATCATGAGCATCCACAACAGCCGCCGCTACCTCGGCGACAAACTGGCGCGGACGGCGACGCCGCACCGCCTGCTGGACCCCAGGTCTGGACCGCTGATCGGGGTCAGGCTGCATGTCCTGACGCGCAAATCTTTGGGCGGGCTTCAGACCGATCTGTCGAGCCAGGTGCTGAAAGCCGACGGCACGCCGTTCGAGGGGCTATACGCCGCAGGCGAGGCTGCGGGCTTCGGCGGCGGCGGATTGCATGGTTACAATGCGCTGGAAGGCACCTTCCTGGGCGGGTGCATCTTCTCGGGCCTGGCGGCGGGACGGGCTCTCGCCGGTCGGGTCTGAGGTTTCTCGGGGGAGGAAGAGGCTATGGATTCACCCTTGGCCATGATCGGCCTGCCGGTCGCGCTGGGCGTCATCATGTTCGGGCTGGGGCTGGACCTGACGCCCGGCGACTTCGCCCGCATCGGCAAGCGGCCCAAGGCGGTCGCCCTGGCCCTGGCCTGTCAGTTGCTGCTTCTGCCCGCCGTCTGTTTCGGGCTGGTGCTGCTGTTTCGCCTGCCGCCGGTGCTGGCGGTGGGGATGATGCTGCTGGCGGCCTCGCCCGGCGGGACCACGGCCAACCTCTATAGCCACCTGTTTCGGGGCGACGTGGCCCTGAACATCAGTCTGACGGCGATCAACTCGGTCATCGCCGTCCTGACCCTGCCGGTGATCGTCAACCTGTCCATCGCCTGGTTCCAGCCCGGCGATATGACCGTGGGCCTGCAACTGAAGAAGACCATCGAGGTCTTCATGATCGTGCTGGCGCCCGTTTGTCTGGGGATGCTGGTGCGCGGCTTCAAGCCCGGCTTCGCCCGCGCCATGGACAGGCCGGTTCGGCTGGCCTCGGTCGTTATCCTGACCTTGGTGATCGCGGGGGCGGTCGTGTCCAACTTCGCCGTGCTGAAGGACGACTTCGTGGCCCTGGCCGGCATTGTCGTCAGCTTCTGCATCCTCAGCCTGGGCATTGGCTTCATCGTCCCGCGCCTGTTCCGCATCAACCGCGAGCAGTCGATCGCCAGCGCCTTCGAGGTCGGCCTGCACAACGCCACCCTGGCCATCGTCATCGCGGAATCGGTGCTGGCGGTCCCGGATATGTCGCTGCCCGCCGCCGTCTATGGCGTGCTGATGTTCCCGCTGGCGGCGGTGTTCGGCCTGCTGATTTCGCGCAAGAGGGCGCTCGAGACGGCCCCCTCAGAGACCTGAGCCTTAACGACCGGGGTGGTCTCGTCGGGGTTCGCGGCTAAAGTCCCGCTTCGCACGACCACCGCCGAGAAGCCGATGTCCCTGCCGCACGCCCTGCTGACCGCCCTGACCGAACGGCCCGGCTCAGGCTCTGATCTGGCCAGCCGGTTCGATCGGTCCATCGGCTATTTCTGGCAGGCGACGCACCAGCAGATCTATCGCGAGCTGGCACGGCTGGAGACCGCCGGCTGGATTGAGGCTCTCTCGGTCGAAGGCGGACGCGGACGCAAGCGCCAATACAGGGTGCTGCCGCCCGGGCGCAGAGAGTTGCAACGCTGGGTCGCCGAGCGCCAGAGCGTCCTGCCGATCCGCGACGAACTGATGGTCCGCCTGCGGGCCGAAGCCGTGGTAGGCCCGACCGACCTGATCGAGACCCTGGAGCAGTTGGCCGCGCAGCACCGCCAGAAGCTGGCGACCTATCAGACCATCGAGACCCGTGACTTCCCACAAGCCCCCAGCGCCAAAGGCCAGAAACTTCAGCACCTCGTCCTGAAGGCCGGCCTGACTTATGAAAGCCGACGCCTCGCCTTCTGCGAGGAAGCCATCGCCATCCTGCGCGCGGGTTAGCGTCACGGTTTGCAGCGAACCGCCTCATGGCGTCATATGCTTCCCAGTACATTCCTGGGGGTATTCATATGAAACATCTGCTCGTCGGGCTTTCGGCCCTTTGCATCGCCACGCCTGCACTGGCCCAGTCGGTGGACCGCGTCGCCATCAACGGCATCATCGACCAGGGTCTGAACCACAGCGAGGTCATGCAGACCGCCGCCTATCTGACGGACCGGATCGGCGGGCGGATGACCAACTCGCCGCAGATGCGTCAGGCCGAGCAGTGGAGCCAGCAGCGCTTCCGCGACTGGGGCCTGTCCAACGTGCGCGCCGAGGGCTTCGAGTTCGGCCGCGGCTGGTCCATCGTCCGCTCCAGCGCCCGCATGACGGCGCCGCGCGCCATCGAGCTGCGCGCCATTCCGGTGGCCTGGACGCCCTCGACCAACGGCGTCATCAGCGCCGGCGTCGTCGTCGCCCCGATCACCAAGGTCGAGGACTTCGACAAGTGGCGCGGCAAGCTGTCGGGCAAGATCGTCATGCTCACCCTGCCGAACACCGGCTCCGAGCCGACCGAGCCGGCCTTCCGCCGCTGGACCGACGCCGAACTGCGCGACCGCAACACCTACGTCCAGCCGCAGCACGCCCACGTCACCGTCGAACGCCAGCTGAAGATGGCCGAGTTCGCCGGCCGCCTGGACGCCTTTCTGGCTGAGGAAGGCGCCCTGGCCTGGGTGAAGATGTCCCAGCGCGACGGCGGCCTTCTGCACGGCACCGGTTATACCTACCAGGTCGGCGCCACGCCCAAGCTGCCCGGCATGGAGATCGCCGCCGAAGACTATCGCCGCCTGGCGCGCCTGGCCCTGACCGACACCCCGCCGACCTTGTCGCTGCTCAGCGAGGTCCAGTTCCACGACGAAGACGTCAACGCTTACAACATCCTGGCCGACATCCCCGGCTCGGACCGTTCGGGCGAGTATGTCATGGCCGGCGCCCACCTGGACAGCTGGGTCGCCTCTGACGGCGCTCAGGACAACGCCGCCGGCAGCGCGGTGGTCATGGAGGCCGCGCGGATCCTGTCGCAGATGAAGGTCAAGCCCAAGCGCACCATCCGCTTCGCCCTGTGGAATGGCGAAGAGCAAGGCATCCTCGGGTCTCTGGCCTATGTCGATCGCTACCTGGCCACGCGCGCACCCGCGACGGACCCGGCCCTGGCCGCCCTGCCCAGCAACCGCACCTGGCGCAACCGTTGGCCGGTCGAGCCGCGCCCCGGCTATCGCGACCTGGTCGCCTACTTCAACCTGGACAACGGCTCGGGCAAGATCCGCGGCATCAACGCCGAGGGCAATGTCGCCGCCGCCCCGATCTTCCAGGAATGGCTGGCCCCCTTCGCCAGCATGGGCGCCACCACCGTCTCGCTGAGGCCCTCGGGCGGCACCGACCACGTCTATATGCAGACGGTGGGCGTACCCGGATATCAGTTCATCCAGGACCCACTCGACTATTCCAGCCGCATCCACCACACCAGCATCGACAGCTATGACCACCTGAAGCCGGAAGACCTGCGTCAGGCGGCGGTGATCCTGGCCA
The DNA here is from genome assembly GCA_029203145.1 of Candidatus Brevundimonas phytovorans. NCBI lineage: Bacteria > Pseudomonadati > Pseudomonadota > Alphaproteobacteria > Caulobacterales > Caulobacteraceae > Brevundimonas > Candidatus Brevundimonas phytovorans. The sequence goes on along the minus strand of CP119309.1, from coordinate 741,239 downwards.
GCTTCCTGCTGAACGCGGCCAACCGCGACGCGCCCCTGCCGCGCATGCCCCTGCCCACCGAACCGACGCCGACCGATCCGTTCGAGTATCCGGCGGCGGACTAAGGCCTCGAACCGAGGCCTGACGCACGCTGTCAGGCCTCGGTGCATGCCTAGATGTAGATGAAACAACGGCCCGGCTTGACTCCCCCGGGGGCGCGGGGCGCATATAGAACAAATGAGGAACATTTGTTCGCAACCTGATGCTCTGGCGGCGCTGAAGATTCGACTGGAGGCGCTGGATCGGTCCGGCGGTCGTCGCGTCGAGACGGGCGCGCGCGACAGGGACGGGAGCAGCGGGAGCGACGACGCCTTTGCGCACCTGGCCACGGGGGTCCTGCACGACCTCTACGCGGCGGCCCCTGCCGACGCCGTGGCGGTCAACGCTTTTGGTTTGGGGATGGCGCGGCGGGCGGCAGCGGGGCGGCCCATCGTTTGGGCCCTGCATGAGATGATGGGACAGGAGGCGGGACGACCGCACGGGCCGGGCCTGCATGAGATGGGGCTGTCGCCGCGCGACCTGTTGCTGGTGCGGGCGCGCGACGTGCAGACCCTGCTGGCGGTGGGCGAAGAGGCCCTGCGCAGTCCCGCCGTCGGCGCGGTGCTGCTGAGCGCCTGGGGCGAGGCCAGGGCCTTCAGCCTGACGGCCAGCCGGCGACTGGCGCTGGCGGCCGAAACCGGCGGCGCGACCCTGTTTCTGGCGCGCGCCGGCGCCGCCCCCTGCCCCAGCGCGGCCGAGACGCGCTGGTCTGTGGCCTCGAGCGCCTCAGAACCTCTGGAAGGCGGAGCGCCGGGGCGACCGTCTTTTTCCGCGACCCTGCTGCGGCGACGCGGCAGCGGGGCGACCGGAACCTGGATCATGGAGTGGGATCGTGAGCAGGGATCATTCCGCCCGCCCGCGCCGCTATCTGGCGGTCTGGTTCCCCTGGCTGCCCAGCGACCGGCTGCGGCGTCAGGAAGCCGAGAAAGACGCGCCGCCTGAAGGCGCGCCTGTCGTTCTGGTCGAAAAGGTCAAGAGCGCGCTGCGGCTGGCCGCCGTCGATCCGGCGGCGGCGCGGGCCGGACTGACGCCGGGTCTGGCCCTGGCCGATGCGCGAGCGCGCACCCCCGCCCTGCGCACCGTCGCCCACCGCCCCGACGCCGACGCCGCCCTGCTGGCGCGGGTGCTGGAGGATTTCGGCCGCTTCACTCCCATGGTCGCTTTGGACCCGCCGCACGGCCTGATGCTGGACGTCACCGGCTGCGCCCACCTGTTCGGCGGCGAGGCGAAACTGATGGAGACGGTCCAGACCCGCTCCGGACGCGCGGGACTTCAGAGCCGCAGCAGTCTGGCCAGCACGCCTCAGGTCGCCCGCGCCCTGACCCGCTTTGGTCCCGGCGGCCTGTTCGCACCGGGACAGGACCGGGCCGCCGCGCGCGCCCTGCCGGTCGCGGCGCTGGAGCTGGCGGACAAGGAGGAACAGGCCCTACGCCGCGCCGGGCTGAAGCGGTTGGCCGATCTGGATGACCGCCCACGCGCGCCCTTGGCCGCCCGCTTCGGCGCCGACTTCCCCGCCCGACTGGCGCGGGTTCTGGGCGACGAGGACGTGCGCATCACCCCGCATCGCCCGCCCGCCGCCGTGGTCGTCGACCGCGTCTTCTTCGAGCCGATCTCGGCCCCTGAAGACGTGGAGCGCGTCCTGTCCGACCTGCTGGTCGAGACCATGGATCGGCTGGATCTGGCCGGTCAGGGCGGGCGCGCCTTCGAGGCCGGCTTCTATCGCGTCGATGGCGAGGTGCGCCGCATCGTCGTCCGCACCGGCCGCCCGACCCGCGACGCGCCCGCAACCCAGCGCCTGTTCCGCGAGCAAATGGCGGCCCTGTCTCACCCGCTGGACCCCGGCTTCGGCTTCGACCAGATGCGGATGTCCGTCCCCTGGACGCAAGTCCTGACGCCGACCCAGCAGGGGCTGGAGCGCGAGACGCCGGGTGAAGAGGCCTTCAGCCGCCTGATCGATCGGCTGACGGCCCGACTGGGGCCAGAGGCCGTGCTGCGCTTCGAGCCCTTCGCCTCACACATCCCTGAACGCGCCGCGCGGCTGGTTCCGGCCTCGGCGCGCCCCGGCGACGAGGTCTGGCCCGACCTCGATCCCGACGATCCGCCCTTGCGTCCCCTGCAGATGTTCGACCCGCCCCAGCCGGTCGAGACCCTGGCCGAGGTGCCCGATGGCTATCCCCTGAAGTTCCGCTGGCGCCGCGTCCTGCACGAGGTCGTGCGCGCCGAAGGCCCCGAACGGATCGGCGGCGAATGGTGGCGCGCGCCGGACCAGCGCACCCGCGACTACTACCGCATCGAGGATCAGGACGGCCGTCGCTTCTGGCTGTTCCGCCAGGGCCTCTATGGGGAAACGCCCGAACCGCGCTGGTTCATCCACGGCCTGTTCGCATGAGCGCGCTCGACCATGGCGGCGACTACGCGGAGCTGGCGGCGGCCAGCAACTTCTCCTTTCTGCGCGGGGCCTCGCACCCCAAGGATCTGGTGCTGACGGCGATCCTGCGCGGCCACGTCGGTCTGGGTCTGGCTGATCGCAACACCGTGGCGGGCGTGGTGCGAGCCTGGAGCGCGCTGAAGGCGCTACGCCGCGACGGCCTGGCCCCGCCGGACAAGGTGCGTGACGGCGGCAGTCCCGGCGAGGTCGCCTTCATTGAAGATCCTCTGAACGATCCGGCGATCTCGGAAGAGGTGAAGCGTCGCGCGGCGGACTTTCGCCTGCTGACCGGGACGCGGCTGGTCTTCAACGACGGGACGCCGGACGTCATCGCCTATCCCGAGACGCGCGCGGGCTGGGGCCGACTGACCCGCCTGCTGACCCTGGGCAATCGCCGGGCGAGAAAGGGCGAGTGCGAGATCGGGCTGCGCGACCTGCTGGCCGACGCCGAGGGCCTGTTGCTGATCCTCATGCCGCCCGATCAACTGGCGGGACTGGAAGCCGTGCTGACGCGCGTGGCCGAGGCGGCGCCCGGCGCCGTCTGGCTGGGCGCCGCCATGCACAGGCGCGGCGACGACCGGCGACGGCTGGCCCGATTGAAGGCGATCGCCGCCCGCACGAACACGCCCCTTCTGGCGCTCAACGACGTCCTCTACGCCGCGCCGCCGGACCGCGACCTGCAGGACGTCCTGACCTGTATCCGCGAAGGCGTGACCATCGAAACCGCCGGCCTTCGGCTGGAGGCCAACGCCGAACGCTGGCTCAAGCCCAGCGCCGAAATGGCCCGCCTGTTCCGCGACGCGCCCGAAGCCGTGGTCGAGACGACCGCCCTCCTGTCGCGCGCCGCCTTCGATCTGTCCGACCTCAGCTATCAATACCCGGAAGAGCCGATCCCGCCGGGATGGGAGCCGCAGGCCTGGCTCGCAGAGCTGACCGGCCGTCACGCCGCCATGCGCTATCCCGACGGGGTTCCCGACAAGGTTCAGGCCCTGCTGGACAAGGAACTGGCCTTCATCGCCCGCAAGGACATCGCCCCCTACTTCCTGACCATCTTCGACATCGTCCGCGTGGCGAGAGACAAGCGCATCCTGTGTCAGGGGCGGGGATCGGCGGCCAACTCGGCGGTCTGCTATGTGCTGGGCATCACCTCGGTCGACCCGATGGAATCCGATCTGCTGTTCGAACGCTTCCTGTCCGAAGACCGAAACGAACCGCCCGACATCGACGTCGATTTCGAACACGAACGGCGCGAGGAGATCATCCAGCACATCTACGACCGCTATGGCCGCCACCGCGCCGGCATCGCCGCCACCGTCATCCATTTCCGCCCGCGCAGCGCCATCCGCGAGGTCGGCAAGGCCCTGGGTCTGACCGAGGACGTCACCGCCCGCCTGGCCTCCAGCCACTGGGGCAGTTGGGGGACCGAGATCGGCGACCGCCACGTCGTTCAGGCGGGTCTGGCCACGACCAATCCCATGATCGCCCGCGCCGTCGCCATGGCCTCGCGCCTGCTGAACTTTCCGCGCCACCTCAGCCAGCACGTCGGCGGCTTCATCCTGACCCAGGATCGGCTGGACGAGATGGTCCCCATCGGCAATGCGGCCATGCCGGACCGCACCTTCATCGAATGGGACAAGGACGACATCGACGCCCTGCGCCTGATGAAGGTCGATGTGCTGGCGCTGGGAATGCTGACCTGCATCCGCAAGGCCTTCGACCTGATCCGCGCCCATGCGGATGAGGACTGGGAACTGCACACCCTCCCGCGCGAGGACCCCGCTGTTTACGACATGCTGTGTCGGGGCCAGTCCATCGGCGTGTTTCAGGTCGAGAGCCGGGCCCAGATCAACATGCTGCCCCGGCTGAGACCCCGCTGCCTTTATGACCTCGTCATCCAGGTCGCCATCGTCCGGCCCGGCCCGATCCAGGGCGACATGGTTCATCCCTATCTGCGACGCCGGAATAGAGAGGAGGAAGTCGTCTATTCCTCGCCCTCGCCCGACCACGGTCCGCCCGACGAACTGGAGCAGGTTCTGCACAAGACCCTCGGCGTGCCCCTGTTTCAGGAACAGGCGATGAAGCTGGCCATCGTCGCCGCCGAGTTCACCGATGGTGAGGCCAACGGCCTGCGCAAGGCCATGGGCACATTCCGCGGCGACGGCAGCCTGCACACCTATGAGACCCGGATGGTGGGTCGGATGATCGAACGCGGCTATGATCCCGCCTTCGCTCAACGCTGCTTCGAACAGATCAAGGGCTTCGGCTCCTACGGCTTTCCCGAGAGCCACGCCGCCAGCTTCGCCCGGCTGGTCTATGTCTCCTCGTGGATCAAGCACCGCCACCCGGCGGCCTTCGCCTGCGCCCTGCTGAACAGCCAGCCCATGGGCTTCTACGCCCCGGCCCAGATCGTGCGCGAGGCGCAGGAGGTCGGCGGGGTCGAGGTGCGGCCCATCGACGTCTCGCACAGCGACTGGGATAACAGCCTGGAGGGGTCGAAGTCGGCGCCGGCCCTGCGCCTCGGTTTGCGCCAGATCGACGGCTTCAGGAAGGACTGGGCCCTGGCCCTGGCCGCGGCGCGCGCCGAGGCAGGTTTCGCCGACATCGAGACCCTGGCCCGGCGCGCCGACCTGCCCGGCGCGGCGATGCGAAAACTGGCCGACGCCGACGCCTTCCGCTCGCTGGGACAGGACCGGCGCGAGGCCCTGTGGGCGGTGCGGCGTCTGCCCGACGACGATCCCCTGCCCCTGTTCGCCGCCGCCGAGGCGCGCGAGCGCGGCGCCCGCGAGCTGGGCGTCGAACCCGATGCACAGTTGCCGCTGATGCCGCTGAGCGAACACGTCGCCGCCGATTACCAGACTGTGCGGCTGTCGCTGAAGGCTCACCCCATGGGCATTCTGCGCCCCGTCTTCGCCGCCGACCGGGTGCTGACCTGCGCCGAAACCGAGGGCAGGCGCGGCGGCTCCCTGGTGCGGGTCGCGGGGGTGGTTCTGGTGCGTCAGCGACCGGGCAAGGGCAACGCCGTCTTCATCACCCTTGAGGACGAAACCGGCATCACCAATGTGGTCCTGTGGGCGCGGATGCTGGAACAGTTCCGCCGCGAGGTCATGAGCGCGCGGCTGATGCAGATCGAAGGCGTAGTCGAGAAAAGCCCCGAGGGCGTCGTCCACGTCGTCGCGCGCCGCGTCATTGACCGCAGCAACGACCTGGCCCGCCTGTCGGAGGATCATCAGACCGAGATCGAACTGGCCCGCGCCGACATCGTCGCCCACCCGCAGCCCCCGCGCCAGCCGCCGCATCGTCACCCGCGCGACGTGCGCATCCTGCCCGGCTCGCGCGACTTCCACTGACAAAGAAGCCCCGTCTCGACATCGAGGCGGGGCTTCTAAGGACTTCAGCGAAAGCGACTGGTCAGAAGCGGAAGGTCAGGAAGGTCCCGAGGTAGGACTGGTCCTCGGCCGTGCCCGTTTCCTTCAGGAAGTCGCCGGCCTTGGTGTAGTTGGCCACGCCCATCAGGGAGACGTAGGGCGTCAGGGCGTAGCGGGCGAAGACGCCGGTGCGCCAGCCGACATAGGACGACTGGCCCTCGTTCGCGCCGCGCAGCACCATGCCGGACAGGGCATAGAGGCCGTCGTCCTTGCTCTGACGCCACAGGCCGGCGGTATTGGCGCCTAGGGTCAGCTTGGGCGACGGGCGCACCGTCACCTCGGGCTGCAACAGCACCATGTTGGCGAAGCCCAGATCGGTACGCAGGGCCGCCGGTTGCGGGAACAGGGGGTTGAAGCTGTTCAGCTTGCCGTCGTTCGGGTCCTTGTCGCCCGAGCCGACGTCCAGACGCACGGCCAGGCGCGGCGACCACTTCACGCTCGAGAAGGTGCGACCGCCAACGGCGGAGATGAACCAGGCGTCGATGTCGAGGTCGCGGAACGAGCCCCACTGCTTCACCGCCTCGACCTCATAATCCCAGGGCGCGACCTTGCCCGACAGACGCACCGACAGGGTGTCGCGGTCGTCGCGGCCCGCAACCTGACCGTCGAACGGCGTCACCAGACGGTCGGTGTTGGCGTAGAGCAGTTCCAGCTTGGGCGCCGTCGCCCCCTGCCCCAGCGTCTTGGCGGCCGTCGCGCCATAGAGGCGATAATCGAAGTTGGTGGCGTCATCCCACGAGGCCTTGCCTTCGCGCAGGGCATAGCCGGCGAAGGCGCCGCCGCTCCAGCCGGTCGGGCTGTCATAGAGGACCCGGACCATGTCCAGCGCCACGCGGGCATTGGCGCCCTCGCGCATGTCGAACAGGCGGAACGACCCTTGGCCGAATTCCTGACGGCCCGCACGAACGCGCAGCGTGCCGCCGCCCAGGCCGGTCCTGGCCTCAAGGAAGGCCTGATGCAGGTCGGTGCGGTTTTCCTCGATCACGGGTTCGCCGCTGGCGAGGCCCGAGGTGCGGGCGTCCTGCACGTCGACGAAAGCGCGCAGGGACGAACCCAGATTCAGCTCCCCCCAGAGACGGGCGCGGGTCTGGAAGTCGCCGCCTGTGTCCTGCGCCCCGCGACCGAAGCGTTCATTGTCGCGGTGTTCGGCGCGGAAACGCAGCTCGCCGCCGAAGCTGGCCCAGACGGGGCTGCCCTCGCCGCCGACCGGCACATATTTGAACTTCGACCAGGTCGAGGCTCGCTTGGCCGGGTCGGCCAGCCAGGCGTAGTTCTCCTCGTGGTTGATCAGCTTGAACGGCGGCGGCGCGGTGGGGGCGGCAGGCGCGACCGAAACCGCAGCGGGCGCGGTCTGGATCGGCGCCTCGGCGTCCACGGGCATGGGGGCGTGCGAAAGCAATGCGGCGGCGGCCGCAGCGGCGATACTCATGGATTTCCTCCGGGAAAGGGCGCGGTTGGCTCCGCGCTCGGTTCGATTGGGATGATTATTCGGCGTCGGGCTGTCGGCCCGGGACGGCGTTCTGGAAGGCGGGCAGTTCGAGGCAGGCGGCTTCGAGCGCCAGCAGGCGCGGCCAGCGCACCTCGACGCCAAAGCGGCGGGCGTTGCCCAGTTGCGGCACGATGCACAGGTCGGCCAGAGTCGGGGCGTCGCCGAAGGCGAACGGTCCCGGCTGGTCGGTCAGCAGCGTGTCGACCGCGTCGAGACCTTCCTCGATGACCGTCGAGGCCCAGGCCTGAACCATGTCTTCGCCCAGACCGAGGTCGCGCAGGCGTTGCAGCACCTTGAGGTTCTGCACCGGGTGGATGTCACAGGCGACGGCCTGAGCCACGGCCCGAACCTTGGCCTTCTGCACCGGATCGGCGGGCAGCAGCGACGGCGCGGGCGAGGTCTCGTCGAGGTATTCGATGATGGCCAGAGACTGGGTCAGAGCCGCGCCGTCGTCGGTGACAAACGAGGGCAGCAGACCCTGCGGGTTGAGCGTCAGATAGTCCGGCGCCCGCTGCTCGCCCTTGCGCAGGTGGTGGATGACCTGCACGGCCTCCAGTCCCTTGAGGCCCAGGGCGATACGCACCCGCCAGGAGGCCGTGGAGCGGAAATAGCCGTGCAGGATCATGGGGTCAGACTCCGGCGCGGCGGCGCACGCCGCCGAGGGTGAAGACCGCGATCGAGGCGATCACGGCGGGGATGACAGCCAGCAGGATCAGGTTCTGCGGGCTCCAGCCGGCGGCCAGCAGCACGCCGCCCACCAAAGGACCGACGATGGCGCCGATGCGGCCGACACCGAGAGCCCAGCCCACGCCCGTCGCACGGATGGCGGTCGGATAGACAGCGGCGGTCAGGGCGTTGCAGCCGATCTGGGCGCCGACGACGCCGAAGCCGGACAGGGCCGCACCGAGCAGCAGGACCGTCAGGTTCGTGCCGCCGAAGGCCAGCAGAGCGATAAAGGCGGCCGAGGCGGCATAGGCCGAACCCAGGACGACGTAGGGGCTGATCTTGTCGATCATCCGGCCCAGGACGATGGCGCCGACGACGCCGCCCATGTTCAGGGTGGCGGTGGACAGGATGGCCATGCTGAGCGGCAGACCGGCGCCCTTCAGCAGGGTCGGCAGCCAATTCACCAGGAAGTACATGACCAGCAGGTTCATGAAGAAGGCGACCCACAGCAGCAGGGTCACCGGCGTGCGGCCTTCACGGAACAGCTGGAAGACGGAGAAGCCCTTGGCCGCCGAGGTCTGCTCGTGTTTCAGGCCGGCGATGAAGTCGCTGACCGAGGCGTCGGCGTCGATCTTCTTCACGATGGGGGCGATCCTGTGCTCAGGCGCGCCCTTGGCGACCAGGAAGCGCACCGATTCCGGCAGCATGAACCAGAGCACCGGCAGCAGCAGCAGCGGCAGGACGCCGCCGACGACGAAGACCGAATGCCAGTCCCAGGTGGCGATCAGCCAGGTCGAGACCAGGCCGCCGATGGTCGAACCCAGCGGGAAGCCGCAGAACATGACCGTCACCAGGGTCGCACGCAGGCGGGCCGGGCCATATTCGCTGGTCAGGGCGATGATGTTGGGCATGGCGGCGCCCAGGCCGACGCCGGTGATGAAGCGATAGATCAGCAGCTCGTTCATCGAGGTCGAAAAGGCCGTCAGCAGGGCGAACAGGCCGAAGATGAAGGTCGAGATCAGAATGATGGTCTTGCGGCCGAACTTGTCCGCCGCCGGGCTGAGGGTGAAGGCGCCGACCGTCAGGCCCAGAAGGCCGATGGCGAAGATCGGGCCGAACGCCGACGGGGCCAGACCCCAGTCCTCGGCGATCTTGGGCGCGACGAAGGCGATCGACTGGGTGTCGAAGCCGTCGAGCATGGCGATGATGAAGCACAGCGCCGTGACGCCGAACTGTAGCGGGCCGAATTTGGCCCGATCGATGACGGCGTTTCCGCCCCCCTCACCCATGGCTGCCATATGTGTCGTCCTCCGTGGAGGGCGCGTCTGTCGCGCGCCTCTCCGTGTGTTGATGATGTTAGAGAAAAGGGATCAGGCGGCGGGCGGGCCGACCTTGATGTTCAGCGGGGTCAGGCCGTCGATGGCGACGGTCATGGCGTCGCCAGGAACCACAGCGCCGACGCCGGCGGGGGTGCCGGTGTAGATCAGGTCGCCGGGCTGGATTTCCCACAGTCCCGACAAGTAGGCGACGATGTCCGCCACCGGCCAGATCAGGTCGGCCAGGTCCGCCGTCTGCTTGACCTCGCCGTTGACGGTCAGTTCGATCTTGCCGTGCTCGGGATCAAAACCCTCGCCTGCCTTGTGGATCAGGCCCAGCGGCGAGGATTGCTCGACGTTCTTGCCGGTGTCCCACGGACGCCCCTGGGCGCGGGCTTCCAGCTGCAGGTCGCGGCGCGTCATGTCCAGGCCCGTGGCGTAGCCCCAGACGTGGTCCAGCGCGTCCTCGACGGCGATGTTGCGACCGCCCTTGCCCACGGCGACGACCAGCTCGGCCTCATAGTGGAAGTTCCCGGTCTTGGACGGATAGGCGATGGTCGTGCCGTCCAGCACCACGGTCTCGGCCCAGGCGGTGAAGAAGAAGGGCGGCTCGCGGTCCGGGTCGCGGCCCATCTCGCGGGCGTGGGCGGCGTAGTTGCGGCCGACGCAGAAGATGCGGCGAACCGGGAATTCGTCCCCGGTGTTGGTCGGGGCAAGCACGGGCGCTTGCGGTTGGAACAGCAGGCTCATGCGTTCTCTTCCTTGTAGAGGTTCAGTTTTTCCTGACAGGCCTTGTCGGAGTATCCGAACAGGACCAGTCGGCTGGCCGCCTTGAAGGCGACCGATTTCCACGACGGCACGACGACGATGTCGCGCGGCTTCAGAGCGATGGTTTCGCCCTCGATCACCGCCTCGCCCGTCCCCTCGACCACCACGAAGATGGTGCCGTCGGTCGAGCGGCGCGGCTTGCTTTCAAAGCCTTCCGGCAGCAGGCGGACATGGGCCGAGATGGTGGCCATGATCGGCCCGCCATTGATCGGGTTCATGAACTCCAGCGCATGACCCAGATGCGCGTCGATCTCGGCCCCGCCTTCGGCCATGCCGTCCAGCGCCGGACGCCACTCGGCGTAGGGATAGTGGAACAGCGGCTGATGCGCCGGGCGGCGATCCGCCGTGTGCCCTTTCAGCGGACGCATATTGCGGCCATAGCGGTTCAGACTGTCGCCAGCCGGGGCTTGTTCCGGGAACTGGTCTTCCGAATAGCCCTCGGCGAAGCTGGCGTCGAAGTGGCGGACGGTCGGGATGTCCAGCCCGTCCAGCCAGATCATCGGCGTCTCGGTCGGGTTGCCGTGGTCGTGCCACTGGCCGCCCGGCGTCAGCACCAGGTCGAAGGGCTGCATCACCGCCTTCTCGCCGTCCACAGAGGTATAGGCGCCGCCGCCCTCCATGACGAAACGCAGGGCGCACTGGGCATGGCGGTGGGCCGGGGCGATCTCGCCCGGCAGGATCAGTTGCAGACCGGCATAGAGGCTGGGCGTGATGCCCGAATGGCCCGGCAGGCCGGGGTTCTCCAGGATCAGCACGCGGCGCTCGGCCTGCTTGGCGCTGATCAGGTCGCCGGCCCGCATCAGGTAGTCGCGGGCCTTGTCATAGGACCACTTGTGCACCTTGGCCGGGGAGTCCGGCTGGGGCAGGACCAGGGCCGACAGCTTCTCCCACAACGGATAGAGGCCTTCCGGCTCCATCTGCTCATAGAGGGCGTTCAGCTGGGACTGCTGGTCGTTGGACAGGACTTCGTGCATGGCCTAGCCCTCCATGCCGACGTGCAGCAGGCCGTCCTGAAGCTTGACCGGGAAGCTGCGCACGGCGACCGAGCAAGGCGCATCGACCGGGGCGCCGGTCTTCACATTGAAGGTGCCCTGATGCAGCGGGCATTCGATCAGCTCACCGTCGAGGAAGCCGTCCGACAGGCTGGCGGCGCCGTGGGTGCACAGGTCAGCGGTGGCGAAATACTCGCCGTCCACGACATAGAGGGCGACGCTCAGGCCATTGGCGCTGGCCTTGGCCACGCCATGTTCATCGAGGGCTGAGGGCGGCAAAGTCGCCACCCACGACAGGATCGCGGCTTCGGTCATGCGGGGTACACCAGACTGTTGGGGATCATTTCGGAATCGAAGACGACGACGCGCTCGACAAAGCGCAGCCGGTCGCCGTCGCGGACGATGCGGTCGTGGCAGACGGCGGACAGGATGATGTCCGACTGCTTGTCCACCAGGGTCTGCACCACCAGCAGGTTGTGACGGACGCTGACGCTGACCTCATCCTGAGCCGTCACGCGCGGCGCGGTGGGGAAGCGACGATAGTAGCGCGGCGCATACATCTGGGTGCGCGTCAGGCCGGTCACCCGATCCTTCAGCATGCCCCGGCTCTCGGCCTGCATGGTGCTGAGCGTATAGCCGGCGTCGAAGTTCTCGCGCGGGATCACCCGATAGAGGCAGTCCTCGGTGAAGAAGTCGGGCCAGGCGTGCAGATCGACGTCGTCCAGCACGCCGTAATAGGCGTCGTACAGGTCGCGGATTTCGTCGCGGGCGATGGTCATGGTCGCGCTCACAGGCCCATCACCTTGCGCCAGTAGCGGTACATGCCGCGCACGGCGGTTTCCGTGACCTGGTGATCGGTCGGCGCGATCTCGCGGCCGCCCATCTGCAGGATGAAGTGCTCGTCCGGCGAGCCGGCGGCGCCCTGCTGGGTCATTTCCAGAACCTCGCCGTCGTCGGCCGAGACGAAACCGGCCGGGCCAAACAGGTTGGCCTGACGCGTGCGGCGCAGGCGCATCTCCGGCGTGTCATCGGCATAGCACCAGTGGGTCCAGTGGAAGTCGAAGCCGCCCGGTCCCTTGGGCACGATCTGACGCGTGGTCAGGCTGTTGACCTGCTGTTGCAGGATCACGCTGGGGAAGATGGTGATCATCCCGACGGTCTCTTCGCCCGGAAACTCCTGCACCACGTCCATGACGCGGGGGTCCTCCAGCACCAGATCGCCCTGGAAGTTGCGGATGTCGGCCATGGCCTCGGTCTTTTCCTGCTCGCCCTTGCGCGAGATCAGGATGCCGTGACGGCCTTCGTCGTCGATATCGACGGCGGACTTCTGGTCGGCGCGGAACAGGCCGAAGGTGGCGAAGAAGACGTGCAGCAGACCCGCGTGATAGGGGTCCTTGATGTTCTCCTGCATCTGCTTCCAGTTGGCCGGGATGTGCTGACGGTTGTAGCCCAGCACCTCCAACTTCCGGCCGTCATAGACGCGGGTGTAGTGCTTCCAGAACTTCTCGCCTAGGTATTCGCGGAAGGGCGGCGTCTCGTCCGAGAAGGTGGCCCAGACCACGCCGTTGACGACCTCGACACGCAGCTTGTTCAGACTGTGGTCCTTGGGATCGAAGTCCGACGGCATGCCGCCCTGGCGCTTGACGCCACGACGGAAGGGCACGCCCTGCAGGTCGCCGTTCAGGGCATAGGACCACTGGTGATAGGGGCAGATCAGCTCCTTGGAGTGGCCGGTGCGGGTCTGGCAGAACTTGACGCCCTTGTGGGCGCAGCGGTTCTCGACGACCGAGATCTCGTCCTCACCCGAGCGGACCATGACGCAGGGCTTTTCGCCGAGCGTGGTGGTTTTCCAGTCGCCGACCTCGGTGAGTTCGCACTCCAGACCGACATAGAGCCAGTGCGGCCCGTACCAGATCTTCTGCAGTTCCTCGGCGTAGATCGCGGGGTCCGTATAGACCCAGAAGGGCACGGCGGCGTCGACGTCGGCCGGCCATGCGCGGCTGTTCTCGCCCTCCGGCGGGCGTACGGGGATGTTCACTGAAAGCTCCCGGACAAAGAATTCGAAGCAGCGATCTCATGTCGCCGTTGACCGCATTGGTGTCGTGGTTTTTGATCTATGTCAAACGCGTTGCATCTAGTGCAACGACAAGCGGAGATCACAAATGGCTGAACGCATCGTCATTCTGGGGGCTGGGCACGCTGGCGGCGCGACCGCTATCGCCTTGCGTGAGCTGGGTTTTTCGGGGTCTATCCTAGTCGTCGGCGACGAGGCGCACCCCCCCTACGAACGTCCAAGCCTGTCCAAGGATTATCTGTCGGGCGCCGAGACCGATCCGGTCTGGCTGGCGCCCGCGGAACGCTGGGCCGAGCTGAATGTGACCCTGAAACTGGGCGCCGAGGCGGTCGCCATCGATCGCGACAAGGGTGAGATTCGACTGGCCGACGGAGCGGTCGAGCCCTTCGACAAGCTGGTCCTGGCCATGGGCGGTCACGTGCGTCGCCTGCCCCTGCCCGACCATGCCGCCGTCCGCTATCTGCGCACCGCCGACGACGCCCGCGCCATCGCGGCGGCGGCCACGCCCGGCGCCCGCGCCCTGGTGATCGGCGGCGGAGTCATCGGTCTGGAAGCGGCCTCGACCCTTCGCGGTCTGGGCCTGTCGGCGACCGTGATCGAAGCGGGCGAGCGACTGCTGGGCCGCAACGTCCCGGCCGAGGCCGCCGAATGGCTGGCCGCCGCCCACGCCCGCATCGGCGTCGAGGTGAAGCTGGGCCGGTCGCTGCAAGTGCTGGAAGACGCCGCCGACGGTTCCGTTCTGGCGCGGCTGGACGACGACTCGACCATCGAGGCCGACTTGATCGTCGTCGGCATCGGCATCATCCCCTCGACCGAGATGGCCGAGACGGCGGGCCTGCCAGTCGAGGGCGGGGTTCTGGTCAGCGACGACTACCGTTCGCCCGCCGACCACCGCATCTTCGCCGTCGGTGATCTGGCCGCCCGGACGCGAGACGGCGCCGCCGCCCGCATGGAGACCTGGGCTCACGCCCAGACCTCGGCCCGCGCCGCCGCCCTGGCGATCATGGGCCATCCCGCCGAGGTCGATCCGACGCCCTGGTTCTGGACCGCCCAGTGCGGCCACAACCTGCAGATTCTCGGAGATCCGGCGGCGGGCGACGCGGTCGTGTCACGCGGCGAGGCGGTGCGTCTCTATCTGCGCGACGGCGCCCTGGTCGGGGCCGTCTGTCTGGATCAGCCGCGCGACTTCGCTGCGGCGCGGCGTCTGATGGGCAAGGTGCTGATGGCGGAAACGGCGTCCGACCCGGCGACCGACCTGCGCAAGGCCGCCGCCGCCTGATCCGTCAGGCGGGGCGCACCCCGCCCGTCGACCGGGTGATCTCGTCGCAGACCTCGATCAGGCGCTGGCGCGCCTGATCGTCGTATTCCGGTTTGAACACGTCGGTGGCCAGCACGGTGGCGGTGAAGACCGCCTCCCCCTGCAGGTCGAAGATCGGCACGGCGGTGGCCCGCAAGCCGGGGATCAGATCACCCCGGATGGCCGAATAGCCGTCGCGCCGCACCCGCACGCGCAGACCCTCGACATCGACTGGCTGAAACTGCGGCTGGGTTTCGCGCTCGACCATCTGACGCGTCGCCGCCTCTGGCCGGAAGGCCAGAAACACATGCCCCGTCGCCGAACTGAGCAACGGCAGGGGCGAGCCGACCATCAGCGAGGTCGAGATGGCCGGCGTGCCCATGATCCAGCGCACCACGATCGGCCCCGTCGGCCCCAAGGCGCCCATCTGCACCGTGCGCCCGGTCTCGACGACATAGTCGGTCAGGGCGATCGCCGCCTCGCGGAAACTGTCCATCCGCGACAGGGCCGCCAGCCCCAGACGCAAGGCGCCCGAGCCCAGCTCATACCGCCCCGTCGCGGCATCCTGACGCGCCATCCCCGCCGCGATCAGACTGGCCAGATAGCGGTGCGCCTGAGACGCTGACAGGTCCGACGCCTGAGCAATCGCCCCCAGCGCCGCCGCCCCGCTCTGCGAAGCCAGCACCTCCAGCACCCGCAGCCCGATGCCCACGGACTGAATGCCCTGCCGCCGCTCGCCTGCTTCGCTCATTCGCCCCGTCCGTCGCCGTGTGATTGCCGAGGCCAACCTATAGCCGAAGCCGGACAACGGGTAGCCAAGGCAGGCGCCCAGATCGCGGAAAGCGTGCGGACCTAGCGCCGTACCTCCAGGCCGAGAGCGTCGGCGATGGACTTCCACGGCACGTATTTGAAGTTCTGGGTCTCGCCTGGCAGGACGTTGCGTCCGTCCTGAGCCACCATGGCGCCGTGCTCGAAGCCGGGGCCGAGGTTGCGACTGGTCACGTCCAGACCGTCGGTCTCGGACACGCCGTCGATGCCGCGCGCGCCGTCGGCGACGACGATGAAGGAGCCCAGATAGGCCTGATCCCCTTCGCGCCGGAAGACAGCGTAGCTGTCGTTGCCCTGACTGGAGGCGACCACATAGCCGCGCCCGTCGCCCAGATCATAGAGTCCGACGCCTTCCATATCGTCCTTCAGCGCCGGGTTTTCGCTGATGCGCGCGACCATCGTCATGGCCGAGCCGCCATCCGGTTCCGCCGACAGACGCCAAAGGCCAACGTCCTCCTCGGCCACGAACAGCAGGCCGCTGGCGTCGTCGGCGACGCAGCCCTCGACCTGGCTGGCGAAGGCGAAGTCGCGGACGCGAACCGCGCGGACCTTGCCGTTTCCGGCGTCGACCAGTTCCCACTGACGCTTCTCGCCGTTGGAATCATTGATGAAGACATAGGTCTTGCCGGTACGAGCCGACCTATACATGCACTGGCCATAGGGATCGCCCTGCCCCGTCGGCTGCACGCCGTCAGCGATGTTGATCAGGCGGCGCGCCTCGGTGTCGAGGCGATAGATGGCGACGGCCTTGTTGGTGCGGTCGCTGGCCGTGACCAGCACCACCGGCTGACCGCCCAGCATGAAACCTTCGCGCAGATCGACATTGTTCATCTTGCCGTCGGGCAGGTGCTGAAGAACGCGACCTTGCATGTCGTAAAGGTTCAGCCCCGCCTTCTTGTCCGTACCGATGACCAGGCTGTTGGCCGGGTTCTTCGGATCAGCCCATATGGCTGGGTCGTCGGCGGCGTCGCCGGGGCTGCCCACCGGGGCGGTTTCCGCCACGGCGACCACGGCGGGGAAGCGCGGCGCAGCGACGGCGCGCGCGTCCTGCGGCGTGCCCGCCGACAGGTTCAGCGCCCCGGTCAGGGCGGAGATCGACACCAGCTTGTAGTTGGCGCCCTCGGGCGCATCCTCGTCCGTCACCAGCAGGGCGCCCGAGGGCAGACCCGCGCCCAGCGACGCGCCGACGACTTGCAGCGCGCCAGGCTCCTTGACCGCCGCGCCGCCGCGGCCCGTCAGGCTGGCGGCGCCGAGCCAGGCGTCATCCGCGCCGTGGTCATAGACGAACAGCCGCCCGCTGGAGGCGTCGGTCGCGATCAGATAGCGCGCGCCCTGGCCGCCGTCATAGAGGGCCAGCGACCCGCTCTCTTCGCTGATCCGGCCCAGACCCGCCGCGTCGACCAGGGCGGGCGCGGCATCAGCCTCCGGGTCGCCGTTGAAGCGCCAGACGCCCACCGCCTGCTGCGAGACGTAGAGCTGGCCCGTCGCATCGTCGGCGACGCAGTATTTGACCTTGGACGGCAGGTTGATGCGGCGCGCCGAGCGCGCGTCCACCCTGCCCTCGGCATCGGCGTAAAGCAGCAGTTGTTCGATCTCGCCGCCGTCGCCCACGGCCACGGCATAGAGGCCGCCGTCGCTGGCGTTGCGCAGCAGGCAGACATCCTCGACGGCGAAACCCAGAGGCACGGCGCGCGCGCCCACCTCGACCGGCGCGCCGTTGCGCATGGCGAAGATCCGCAGGCTATTGTCGGTCTTGTCGGTCGAGACCAGCAGCGTCTCAGGCTGGCCCTTGATCGGGAAGCCGTAGCGGAGGTCCAACCCCCCAGCCTCGCCCGCCGGAACTGCGCCCACGCGCGCGCCCGTCAGATCAAAGATCTCCAAGCCTGCAAGCCCCGCGGCCGACACCAGACGATGCTGTCGCGCGTCGGCGCCCAGCACGATCACGCCGCTGCTGGCCTCGCCGGTCGAGGTCGTATCGATCGCCGCCGCCACGACCGGGGCCGCTGCGTCCTGGGCCCAGGCAGCCCCGCCAATCGCCATCGCCAGCACCATAGCGCTAGCTCCAAAAAGATTGCCCGTCAGCCTGTTGGTCATGGTCGCCTCCCACATTTATCGCCGCCCTACGCCAGGGGCGCAGTAGTGGCGTTTTGCGAAAGATACGCGACGACGACCATTCTGCAAGAGATTTTCCAAATGACTTGCAAGATGGAATGTTTGTTCGTAG
Source organism: Candidatus Brevundimonas phytovorans (assembly GCA_029203145.1). Lineage (NCBI taxonomy): Bacteria > Pseudomonadati > Pseudomonadota > Alphaproteobacteria > Caulobacterales > Caulobacteraceae > Brevundimonas > Candidatus Brevundimonas phytovorans. Next base: position 723,594 of record CP119309.1, on the reverse strand, counting down.
CCTCGTTCTCATAAGCCGCCCTGCATCCGTTGCCGGATGAAAATGGACGGCGCGGGGAGAGGGAAATATGCGCGCCTATCGTCAAATGGCCTTGAAGGCCGTCTTGCTTTCAACCTGTCTGCTAACCCCCGCCGCGGCGTGGGCGCAAAGCGCCGATCAGGCGGCCACGACGATCGACGAGATCGTCGTCACGGGCCGCCGCGCCGCAGACCGCGCCGCACTGGAAAACAAGCGCCGCTCCGACAATCAGGTCGACGCCGTGCGCGCCGACGACGTGGGCCGCCTGCCCGATCAGAACGTGGCCGAGGCCCTGCGCCGCCTGCCCGGCCTGTCCACCTCCAACGACATGGGCGAAAGCCGCTATCTGACGGTTCGCGGCGTTTCGCCCGATCTGCTGAACGTCACCCTGAACGGCCAGACGGCGCCTGCGCCCGAGCCGGACGGTCGCCAGGTCAAGCTGGACGACATTCCCTCGGCCCTGATCGGCTCTGTCACCGTGGTCAAGACCCTGACGCCCGATCTGGACGCCAACGCCATCGCCGGTCAGGCCAATATCGTCACCCTGACCGCCTTTGACCGGAACAAGACCTTCGGCACCCTGCGCGCGGCCTATGGCTACAACGAACTGGCGGACGACAATCCCTATGAGTTCGACGCCAGCTACGGCACGGTCTTCGGTCAGAACCGCCAGTTCGGCATGGTGCTGGCGGCCAACTTCTCCGAGCGTTTCATCGCCGCCGAGAACCTCCAGGGCGGCGAAGGCCGGATCGAGGTCAACGGCAATGAGGTGCCTGAAGAATTCACCATCCGTCCCTACACCACCAACCGCAAACGCACCGGGGCGGTCGCCAATTTCGACTGGCGGCCGAACGACGACGCCAAGATGTTCCTGCGCTTCCTCTATTCCAAATATGAGGACGCCGAGACCCGCGACAACTTCTCGGTGGAACTGGACGAAGACGACACCATCTTCTCCAACACCACCCCGACCAGCGGCGACTTCGCTGACGCCGACGCCAATCGCCGTGTCCGCACCCGCGCCGAGAACACCGACACCTTTACTTCGTCGATCGGCGGGGCCTGGACCTTCGGCGAAAGCGAACTGAATGTCGAAGGCACCTATTCCCGCGCCAACAAGCGCGACCCGCGCCGCGACGAATGGGAGTTCAAGACCGGCGGCCTGTCGGGCTCCTACGACCTGAGCCAGGACCTCTACATCTTCAATCCAGAAGCCGCAGCCTATGACCCGTCCGCCTATGAGGCCGACAGCGTCAGCTATGAAAGCCGCGAGGCGGTCGAGGACCTGTATCAGGCCCGCATCGACTATCGGATGCCGCTCAACTTCGGCGACGGCTCCTCGATCAAGGTCGGCGCCAAGTATATCAGTCGCAAGAAAACCAACGACGCCAACGCCGTCACCTATGACTACGAGGGCGACAGCCTGACGCTGGACCAGGTCGCGGGCCGGACGATCGACAGCATCTATGACGGTCGCTATCGGTTCGGGCCAACCGTCAGTCAGGACCTGGCCGACGCCTATTTCGCCGCTAATCGCGCTGATTTCGAGATCGACGACGAGGCCACCATCGGCGACAGCCTGGCCGCCGACTACGACATCAGCGAAACCATCACCGCCGCCTACGCCATGGCGACGCTGAAGTTTGATCGCTGGACCTTCATCCCCGGCGTTCGCGTCGAGCACACCCAGGGTGAGTTCGCCGCCAAGAGCATCACCGACACCTCGACCCTGGATCAGGGCTTCGACGTCTTCGGCAAGCGGGAATACACTGACTGGTTCCCCGGCCTGAACGTCCGCTACGACGCATCGGACAGCCTGGTTCTGCGCGGCGCGATCACCACCGCCATCGGGCGCCCCAACTACGAGGACCTCGCCCCCTATGTGATCGTCAACACGGGCGATGAGGAGGTGGCAGTCGGCAACCCCGACTTGCAAGCGCTGGAATCGGTCAACTTCGACCTGGCGGCGGAATATTATCTGGGCCGCTCGGGCGTGCTGTCGGTCTCGGTCTTCCGCAAGCAGATCGAAAATCCGATCTTCTTCTCGACCCAGGACCTGACCGACGTCACCTATGCCGGCATCTTCCTGACCGACGCAGAGGTCACGACCCCGGTCAACGCCGACAAGGCCGAGGTCAACGGCATCGAGTTCAACTTCCAGTCCGAACTCGACTTCCTGCCGATCAAGGGCTTCAGCGGCGGTGTCAACCTGACCCTGGTGGATTCCAAGGCCAGCGGCGTTCCAGGCCGCGACGACGAGGTGCCGCTGCTGACCCAGTCGGACAAGGTGGCCTCGGCCCAGCTCAGCTACGAGCGTGGCGGCTTTTCGGGACGCGTGGCCTACACCTATCGGTCCGCCTACCTCGACACCGTGGGCAGCGAGGCGTCCGAAGACCTTTATGTCGACGACTTCAACCAGTGGGACGCCCGCGTGGCCTACAAGATCAACGACCGCGCCTCGATCTCGCTGGAAGCCTCCAACCTGAATGACGAACCGCAACGCTTCTTCGTCGGGCGACGCGACCGCATCGCCGAGAATGAGCGCTACGGCTACTCGCTGCGCGCTGGCGTTCAACTGACCTTCTAGGAACCGCTCTAGCATCTCCTGAGCGACAACTCGCGGCGGTCCCTCCTGGGGCCGCCGCTTCTTTTTGAGGTTCTGCCATGAGGATGAGTTTCCCTGCCGCTGCGCTGGCGGCGTCAGCACTGCTCAGCGCCTGTGCCACCACCCAGATTGCGGCCACCGCGCCATCGCACGAACCCCATCTGGAGCGCGTGGTCATGCTGATGCGCCACGGGGTGCGGCCGCCGACCAAGGCCGCCGTGACCCCGCCCGGCGTGGCGGCTCAGGCCTGGCCCGCCTGGTCCGTCGAATGGGGAGAGCTGACGCCGCATGGCTATGACGCGGTGCGGCTGCTGGCCCAGTGGGACCGACGCCATTGGGTCGATCAGGGCCTGCTGCCCGCCGAGGGCTGTCCCGCCGCCGGTCAGGTGCATCTGGCCGCCAGCTCCAAGTCGCGCACCCAGGCCACGGCCCGCGCCCTGGCCGAAGGTCTGGCGCCCGGGTGTCCGCTGGAGGTCGAGTTCCCCGCCAGCCCCGCCGATGACGCCGAGTTCCACCCGCTGGACGCCGGCGCGGTCGCCATAGATCCTGATCTGGCCCTGGCCGCGCAGATGGCCCTGGCCCCGGCGGGCGGACTGGAGGCTGAAATGACGCATCAGGCGCCAATGCTGAAACGGCTCAGCGCGGTTCTGGGCTGCTGCACGGTCGAGGTCTGCGCCGAACAGGCCCTGCCCGCCGGATGCGATCTGTCGCAATGGCCGCAGACCCTGACCCGCAACGACGAAGACCGCGCCGATCTGGCCCCGCCGTTAGGTCTGGCCTCGACCGTGTCCCAGACCTTCCTGCTGGAATATCTGGAGGGCAAGCCGATGGATCAGGTCGGATGGGGCCGCGTCAGCCGCGACGACATCGAGGCCTTCCTGAGCTTCCACACGCTGAAATTCTATTATGAGGGCCGCGCCCCCTATGTCGCCGCCCGCGCCGCCTCGCCTCTGGCCCGGCGGATGCTGGACGCGCTGGAGAACGGCCCGGCCCTCACGGTTCTGGCCGGGCATGACACCAATATCGCTGATCTGGGCGGGATGCTGGACCTGCACTGGAAAGTGCCCGGCTATCCGGCCGATAATCCGCCGCCCGGTGGCGCTGTGGGCTTCGAGCTGTGGCGTGACGCGGCGGGGCAAGGCGCCGTTCGCGCCTTCTACCGCGCCCAGACCATGGATCAGGTGCGCGACCTGCGGCCCCTGACCGGGGACGAACAGGCGGCCTTCCAATATATCCTGATCCCCGGCTGCGACGCGCCTTGCCGGCTTGAGGACTTCGACCGCCTGGTACGCTCGCGGCTGATCGCCTCCCGCCCATGAAAAAGCCCGACCGGCGGCCGGCCGGTCGGGCCTGAACTCAGGCGGATGTCTGGCTGGCGTCACGCCAGCCTGACCACCTCGCCCGTCTGAACCGACCGTGCGGCCGCTTCGGCCAGGGCCAGGGCCGCGACGCCGTCGGCGTAGCCGACCGAGGGCTTGGCCCCATCCAGAATGTCGGCGAAATGCTCCATCTCGCTGCGATAGGCCTCAGCGTAGCGATCGAGGAAGAAGTTCTGGAACCGATCCGCCGAGGCGCCCGCCTCGTTCCAGACCTGGACCGTGGACTCCAGCACATTGTCAGCCCGCACCATGCCGCCCGAGGCGAAGGCCTCGATGCGCTGGTCATAGCCAAAGCCGGAGCGGCGGCTGTTGGAGATGACGCACAGCCGACCCGACGCCGTCTTCAGCACCGTGCGCGCGGTGTCCACGTCGCCCAGCCTGCCGATCTCGGGATCGACCAGGCAACTGCCGAAGGCGAAGACTTCGACCACCTCTTCGCCCAGGATCCAGCGCGCCATGTCGAAGTCATGGATGGCCATGTCCTTGAACAGGCCGCCGGACACGGCGACGTAGGACGGCGGCGGCGGCGACGGGTCGTTGGAGGTGATCTGCAGGCTTTCCAGCACCCCGATCCCGCCGCCGTCCAGCCGCGCCTTCACCGCCTGGAAGTTGGGATCGAAGCGCCGGTTGAAGGCCAGCAGCATCCGCGCGTTCTTCAGGTCGGCCTCGGCGCCGCGCGCCCGCTCCAGATCCTGATCGATCGGTTTCTCGCAGAATATGGCCTTGCCCGCGCGGGCGGCGCGGACACTGTAGTCCAGGTGGGTGTCGGTCGAGCTGGCGATAATGACCCCGGCGATGGAGGGATCGTTCAAGGCCTCATCCAGCGACAGGACCGGCACCGACCATTCGCCCGCCAAAGCCTCAGCAGCGACCGCGACGGGATCCACGACCCCCGCCAGTGTGATCCGGCCGTTCAGCGCGGCGTTGCGTCCGTGAATGCGGCCGATCCGGCCGGCGCCGATCAGGGCGACCTTGTGCATGAAATCCACTCCCTCAAAATCTGACAGGGCGGCCCGTCCGCACGGACAGGTCGCAGGCTTCGGCCAGGGCCAGGGCCTGCAGCCCCGCCTCATAGCCCACGGCGGGTTCGTTCATGCCGTGAACCACCCCGGCGAAATGATCCATCTCGGCGCGATAGGCCCCGGCATAGCGTTCCAGAAAACCGGGCAGGATCGGCGTGCCGGTCAGCCCCGCCTCGGTGGCGACCTGAACCGTGTCGCCCGCCACGTTGCCGGCGGCGACCATGCCCTTCGAGCCAAAGGCTTCGATCCGCTGATCATAGCCATAGCCGCTGCGACGCGTGTTGGAGATGACGCACAGCCGCCCCGACGCCGTCTTCAGCAGGGTGCGAGCCGTGTCCACATCACCCTGACGCCCGATCTCGGGATCAACGAGGCAGGAGGCGGTGGCGAAGACCTCGACGATCGGTTCGTCCAGCAGCCAGCGCGCCAGGTCCAGATCGTGGATGGTGAAGTCCTTGAACAGGCCGCCGCTGGTCGGGATGAAGCCCGGCGGCGGGGCGGCGGGGTCGTGATTGGTCAGATGCAGGCTCTCCAGCCGCCCGACCGCGCCCGCCTCCACCCGCGCCTTCAGCGCGACGAAATGGGGATCGAATCGCCGGTTGAAGGCCAGCATCAGCCGCGCATCCTGCAACGCCGGCCCCGCCGCTCGCACCTTCTCCAGATCCAGATCCAGCGGCTTCTCGCAGAAGACCGCCTTGCCCGCCGCGACCGCCGCCAGCACATGATCCAGATGCTGGTCGGTCGAACTGCAGACCAGAACCGCGCCAATCGACGGGTCCGCCAGCGCCTGTTCCAGAGCGACGACCTCGGCCCCGAAAGGCTCGGCCAGACGCCGGGCGTTCACGCCTTGACGGTCCACGACATATTTCAGCGTCAGCCCCGGATGGCGGGCGGCGTTGGGACCATGGATCGAGCCCATGCGCCCGGCCCCGATCAGGGCCACGTCGATGGCCGTCTGGAATGTCCGTTCCACGTCGCCCTCCCGCGCGGTTCGAGGCCGAAACATCATAGAATATTCGTTCTGTCTATCCATGAAATGGAATTTTCAAGGAGCGACGTTTCATTCCATTGAGGGCGAAGGCGGCGAGCGCTAGATTGTCGCTGAACAACCTCGACGGGACTGCGATGACCGACACCCCTACGCCGCCCGACACGGCTGAAGAACTGCGCGCCGCCATCCTTGAGCGTTACGAATCGCTGAGCAAGCGCTTGCAGCAGATCGCCCGCTATGTGCTGGACGAACCCAACGCCGTGGCGCTGGAGACCCTGGCGGTCCTGGCGGATCGCAGCGGCGTCCAGCCCTCGGCCATCGTCCGCTTCGCCAAGACCTTCGGCTATGACGGCGCCACCCAGATGCAGCGCCTGTTCCGAGACGGCCTGCTGTCGGGGGCTGCGGCCCTGGGCTACAGCGAGCGGGTCCGCCAGTTCTCTGAAACCGTGGACGGAAGCGCCGTCGGCGACCCGGCCCAGGTCCTGGCCGAGTTCATCGAGGGCAACACCCTGGCCCTTCAGAACCTGTCCGAGATCGTCTCGGCCAAGGACATGGCCGCCGCCGTGGCCATGATCGACCAGGCCGACACCGTCTATGTGGCGGGCTTCCGCCGCTCCTTCCCGGTCGCGGCCTATATCGCCTACTCCCTGCATCAGGTGGACAAGAAGACCCTGTTCATCGACAGCGTCGGCGGCATGACCCGCCAGCAGGTCCACGCGATTTCCGACCGCGACCTGCTGATCGCCGTCAGCTACCACCCCTATGCCGAAGAGGCGGTCGAGTTGATCGAGGACGCCGCCGATCGCGGCGCCGCCGTTCTGTCGATCAGCGACAGCCTGGTCAGCCCGGTGGCCAAGCCGGCCGACCTGGTCTTGCAAGTGCGCGAGGCCGAGATTCGCAAGTTCCGTTCGCTGTCCGCCTCCATGTGCCTGGCCCAGGCCCTGGTGATTTCCTACGCCTTCGCCGCCTCGCAGACCGAGAAAGCCCCGCCTGCACAGCGTCCGGCGCGAAACCGCACGACAGAATGAAACATCTGTTGCGAAAGTTCCATCGCTAGAATATACGTTACATATCGACCGCACGGGGCGGGCGAGTGTTGCATGGCGAAAGACGGTCCCGAATGGCGGCTGCCCCTCCTCGGCTTGATCTGATCACGGTGGGCCGGTCCTGCGTGGACCTGTACGGCCAGCAGATCGGCGGGCGGCTGGAGGACATGACCTCCTTCGCCAAATACGTGGGCGGCAGCCCCACCAACACCGCCGTCGGCGGGTCGCGCCTAGGGCTGAACACCGGCCTTCTGACCCGCGTCGGCGCCGACCATTTCGGCCGTTTCATCCGCGAACAGCTGGCGCGCGAGGGCGTCGCCGTCGACGGGGTGATCGAGGACCGCGAGCGACTGACGGCCCTGGTCTTCCTCGGCATCCGCGATCCCGACACCTTCCCCCTGATCTTCTATCGCGAGAACTGCGCCGACATGGCGCTGGTCGCCGACGACGTGGACGCAGCCTTTATCCAGTCGGCCGGCGCGGTGCTGATCAACGGCACCCACCTGTCGCAATCGGCCGTGTTCGACGCCTCGATCCGCGCCTGCGAACTGGTCAAGGCGGCGGGTGGTCGGGTGGTGTTCGACATCGACTACCGCCCCGTCCTGTGGGGGCTGACCGGCAAGGACATGGGCGAGAACCGCTTCGTCGCCGACGCCGCCGTCACCGCCCGCCTGCAACAGGTCCTGCCCCTGTGCGACCTGATCGTCGGCACGGAAGAAGAAATCCACATCCTCGGCGGTTCGACCGACACCCTGACCGCCCTGCGCGCCATCCGCGAGCGCAGCCCGGCCCTGCTGGTGTGCAAGCGCGGGCCTGACGGCTGCTCGGCCTTCCCCGACGCCATTCCCGCCAGCCTGGACGACGGGATCGTCGGGCGCGGCTTCCGCGTCGAAGTCTATAATGTGCTGGGCGCTGGCGACGCCTTCATGGCCGGCTTCCTGCGCGGCTGGCTGCGCGACGCCCCGCTAGAGACCTGTTGCGAATACGGCAACGCCTGCGGCGCCATCGTCGTCTCTCGTCACGGTTGCGCCCCGGCCATGCCGACCTGGGAGGAGCTGCAGATGTTCCTCAGCGGCGTGGAACGTCCGTTCCGTCTGCGCGAGGACGCGGAGCTGGAACACATCCACTGGGTCACCACCCGCGCCGCTGTGCCCGACGAACTGACGGTCCTGGCCATGGACCACCGCAGCCAGTTCGAGGACCTGTGCCGCAAGGTCGGCGCCGATCCCGAACGCATCCCCGCCTTCAAGGCCTTGGCCCTCAAGGCCGTGGACCGGCTGGCGCAGGGCGACCCGCGCTTCGGCGTCCTGCTGGACGGCCGCTTCGGCATGCGTGGTCTGGAAGCGGCGGCGGACCATCGCTACTGGATCGGCCGTCCCATCGAACTGCCCGGCTCGCGTCCGCTGGAGTTTGAAAGTTCAGCCGACGTGGCCACCGAACTGGCGACCTGGCCCGCCAATCATGTGGTCAAATGCCTGGCCTTCTATCACCCCGAGGACACCGCCGAGATGCGCGAACGGCAGGAGCGCCAGTTGCTTCGGCTTCAGGACGCCTGCCGCAAGACCGGCCATGAACTGCTGGTCGAGATCATCGCCTCCGGCCTCGGCGACATCGACGCCCAGACCATCGCCCGCACCATCCAGCGCCTCTACGACCTGGGCATGAAGCCCGACTGGTGGAAGCTGGAGCCGACCGAGGACCCCGCCGCCTGGGTCAATGTCGAGACCACGATCCGCGCCAATGATCCCCACTGCCGGGGCGTGCTGCTGCTCGGTCTGTCGGCGCCGCAAGACGCCCTGATCGCCTCGTTCGAGGCCGCCGCCGCCGCCCCGATCATCAAGGGCTTCGCCGTCGGCCGCACCATCTTCGCCGAGGCCGCCGAGCAATGGCTGACCGGGCGCATCGACGACGAAGCCGCCATCGCCGATCTGTCGGGCCGGTTCGCGGTTCTGGTCGACGCCTGGCGCGCGGCGCGTCAACGTGTCGTCCGCCCCGCCGCCTTGCAGGAAGCCGTCTGACCGTGACCACGATTCGCCTGACCGCCGCCCAGGCCGCCGTTCGCTGGCTGGCCGCGCAACACGTCGTCGTCGACGGCGTGGAAGTTCCCTATTTCGCCGGCTGCTGGGCCATCTTCGGCCACGGCAACGTCGCCGGTCTGGGCGAGGCCCTGCACGCGCACCGCGACGTTCTGCCGACCTGGCGCGCCCACAATGAACAGGGGATGGCCCACGCCGCCATCGCCTATGCCAAGCAGATGCGACGCCAGCGGGCGATGATCTGCACCACCTCCATCGGCCCCGGCGCCACCAATATGGTCACCGCCGCCGCCCTGGCCCATGTGAACCGCCTGCCGGTGCTGTTCCTGCCCGGCGACGTCTACGCCAGCCGCCGCCCCGATCCGGTGCTGCAACAGGTCGAGAGCTTTGGCGACGGCACGGTTTCGGCCAACGACTGCTTCCAGCCCGTGTCGCGTTATTTCGACCGGATCACCCGGCCCGAACAGATCATGGACGCCCTGCCCAAGGCCCTGGCGACCCTGCTGGATCCCGCCGCCTGCGGCCCGGCCACCGTGGCCTTCTGTCAGGATGTTCAGGCCGAGGCCTTCGACTATCCCGCCGCCTTCTTTGATCGCCGCGTCTGGCGCGAGCGCCGTCAGCCCGCCGACGCGGGCGAAATCGAGGCCCTCATCGCCGCCATCAAGACGGCGAAACGCCCGCTGATCGTGGCCGGCGGCGGCGTCCTCTACAGCCGCGCCGAAATGGCGCTGGCGCAGCTTTCCGAGGCCGTCGGCCTCCCCGTTGCCGAAACCCAGGCGGGCAAGGGTTCCCTCGCCTGGACACACCCGAACGCGCTGGGATCCGTGGGCGTGACCGGGTCGAGTTCGGCCAATGCGGCGGCCTCGGAAGCAGACCTCATCATCGGCATAGGCACGCGCCTGGCCGACTTCACCACCGGCTCGCGCAGCCTGTTTCCTGACCGACGCCTGTTCCAGATCAACCTCCAGCCGTTCGACGCGCACAAGCATGGCGCCGAGCCGGTCGTCGGCGACGCCCGCGTGGTCATCGAGGCCCTGATCGACGCCCTGTCGGGCTGGCGCGCGCCCAATGCCGAGCGCCACGGCGCGGCGGTGACGGAATGGAACGCGGCCGTCAAAGCCGCCACGGCGTCTGAGCCCGGCCATACCCTGCCATCGGACGCCCAGGTCATCGGCGCCGTGCAGCGCGCGGTGGGCGAGGACGCGGTCGTGGTCTGCGCCGCCGGCGGCCTGCCCGGCGAACTGCACAAGCTGTGGCGCACGGCCCGGTCCGGCGGCTACCACCTGGAATACGGCTTCTCCTGCATGGGCTACGAGATCGCGGGCGGGCTGGGGGTCAAGATGGCCGAGCCGGACCGCGAGGTCGTCGTCATGGTCGGCGACGGCAGCTATCTGATGATGAACTCGGAACTCGCGACCTCGGTGATGATGGGCCAGAAGCTCATCGTAACCCTGCTCGACAACAGAGGGTTCGGCTGCATCAACCGCCTGCAACAGGCCACCGGCAGCCCCGGCTTCAACAACCTTCTGGCCGACAGCGCCCACCAGACCCTGCCCCTGATCGACTTCGCCGCCCATGCCCGCAGTCTGGGCGCCGAGGCCGAACACGTCGCCGATCTGGCCGGGTTCGAGGCCGCCATGGCGCGCGCCCGCGCCGCCGACCGCTCCTATGTCGTGGTCATCGACACCGACCCGCTGAAGACCACCGAGGCCGGCGGCTGGTGGTGGGACGTCGCCGTCCCCGAGGTGTCCGACCGCTCGCAAGTCAACGCCGCGCGCGCCGATTACGACGCCGGCGTCCGCATGAAGAGAGACCTGTCATGACGATACGCTGGGGCGTCAGCCCGATCGCCTGGGCCAATGACGACATGCCCGAACTGGGCGGCGACACGCCGCTGGACAGCATCCTGGCCGACATCCGCGACGTGGGCTTCGAAGGCGTCGAACTGGGCGGCAAGTTCCCGCGCGACGCGGCGACGCTGAAGCCATTGTTGGACTCCTATGGCCTGGACCTGATCGGCGGCTGGTATTCCGGCTCCCTGCTGGTTCAGGACGCCGACGCCGAGATCGACGCGCTTCAGGACCATCTGCGCCTGCTGAAGGCCATGGGCTCGTCGGTCTTTGTCTTCGCCGAGACCTCGAACGCCGTCCACGGCGACCGCCGGGTTCCCCTGACCGGCGCGCCCCGACTGGCTCCGCGTGACTGGAAGATCTTCGGCGCCCGCCTGACCGACGTGGCCGACTATGTGAAGTCGGAAGGGCTGAAGTTCGCCTATCACCACCACCTCGGCACCGTGGTCGAGACCGCCGCCGATGTGAACGCCTTCATCAACGCCACCGGCCCCTCGGTCGGCCTGACGCTGGACACCGGCCACGCCGCCCTGGGCGGGGTCAACGCCCTGGCCATCATCCGCGACCACCCCGGCCGCGTCGCCCATCTCCACTGCAAGGACGTGCGCTGGGAGACCTTCACCAAGCAGAAGTCGCGCGGCTGCAGCTTCCTCGACGGCGTGCTGGCCGGGATGTTCACCGTCCCCGGCGACGGCGGCATCGACTACGCCGAGGTCATGCAGGCGCTGAAGCGCATGGACTACTCCGGCTGGATCGTCATCGAGGCGGAACAGGACCCGTCGGTGGCCGAGCCGCGCACCTATGCCGACCTGGGTCTGAAGACGCTGAAGGCCCGCGCCGCCGAGGCGGAGCTGGTCTGATGTCGGGCTTGCGCGTCCGGCCCCACGCCCCCGCCGCCGACGGCGCGGTGCTGGAGGTCACGCCTGAAAGCGCCGGCTGGGACCATGTGGGCTTCAAGGTCGTGCGCCTGAACGACGGCCAGACCCACAGCGGCGGTCAGGCGGGGCGCGAAGCCTGTCTGGTGATCGTCGCCGGAACCGCCAACATCACCGCGGGCGACGCCGCCTTCGGCTCTGTCGGCGGCCGCGCCACTCCGTTCGAGGATCGGGCGCCGGGCGCCGTCTATGTCCCCGCCGGGATGGCCTATGCCGTCACCGCACGCGGCCCGGTCGAGCTGGCCGTCTGCACCGCGCCGGGCGCCGGGCTGGGCGCCCCCCGCCTGATTGCGGAAACGGATATGCCGCGCGAGGTTCGCGGCGCCGGGACCAACACCCGCCACGTTCGCAACATCCTGCCCGAGACCCAGCCCGCCGAAGGCCTGCTCGTGGTCGAGGTCATCACCCCCGGCGGCCACTGGTCCAGCTATCCCCCGCACAAGCACGACACCGCCTCGCCCGCCGAGGAAACCGCGCTGGAAGAGACCTACTATCACCGCCTCAACCCGCCCCAGGGCTTTGCCATCCAGCGCGTCTATACTGACGATCGCAGTCTGGACGAGACCGTCTCGGTCGAGGACGGAGACGTGGTCATGGTGCCGCGCGGCTATCACCCGGTCGGCGCGCCGCACGGCTACGACCTCTATTATCTGAACGTCATGGCGGGTCCGAAACGCCACTGGATCTTCCGCAACGACCCGGCTCACGACTGGATCGCCAAAGCGGCCGTCCCGCCCCCTCCCAAGGACTAGAACCATGCGCCCCATCGAACATTTCATCGGCGGCCAGACGGTCGTCGGCGCTTCCGGCCGCTTCGGCGACGTCTTTGATCCCAACACCGGCCAGGTCCAGGCCCGCGTCCAGTTGGCGACCCTGTCCGAACTGGATCGGGCTATCGAGAACGCCGCCGCCGCTCAGAAAGGCTGGGCCGCCACCAATCCCCAGCGCCGCGCCCGCGTCATGTTCGAATTCAAACGCCTGCTCGAAGTTCACATGGACGAGTTGGCCCACCTGCTGTCGTCCGAGCATGGCAAGGTCATCGCCGACTCCAAGGGCGACATCCAGCGCGGGCTGGAGGTGATCGAGTTCGCCTGCGGCATCCCCCACCTGCTGAAGGGCGAATACACCCAGGGCGCCGGGCCGGGCATCGACGTCTTTTCGGCGCGGCAGGCCCTGGGCGTGGTGGCCGGGATCACCCCCTTCAACTTCCCCGCCATGATCCCGATGTGGATGTTCGGGCCGGCCATCGCCTGTGGCAACGCCTTCATCCTCAAGCCCTCGGAACGCGATCCATCGGTGCCGGTGCGTCTGGCCGAACTGATGATGGAGGCGGGCGCTCCCGCCGGTATCCTGAATGTGGTGCAGGGCGACAAGGAGGTGGTCGAGGCCATCCTGAAGCACCCGACCATCAAGGCCGTCAGCTTCGTCGGCTCGTCCGACATCGCCCAGTCGGTCTTCGCCCTGGGCGCCGCCCACGGCAAGCGGGTTCAGGCCATGGGCGGGGCCAAGAACCACGGCGTCGTCCTGCCTGACGCCGATCTGGATCAAACGGTGGCCGACCTGATCGGGGCCGCCTACGGCTCTGCCGGCGAACGCTGCATGGCCCTGCCGGTCGTCGTGCCGGTGGGCGAGGAGACGGCCGAGCGTCTGCGCGCCAAGCTGCTGCCCGCCATCGAGGGCCTGCGCGTCGGCGTCTCGACCGATACTGAAGCCCACTACGGCCCCGTCGTCTCGGCGGCGCACAAGGCGAAGATCGAGAGCTATATCCAGATGGGCGTCGACGAGGGCGCCGAACTGGTGGTCGATGGGCGCGGCTTCGCGCTGCAAGGTCATGAGGCCGGCTTCTTCCTGGCCCCCACTTTGTTCGACCGCGTCACGCCGACGATGAAGTCTTATCAGGAGGAGATCTTCGGTCCCGTCTTGCAGATCGTCCGCGCCGCCAGCTTCGAGGAGGCGCTCGCCCTGCCCAGCGCCCACCAATACGGAAACGGCGTCAGCATCTTCACTCGCAACGGCGACGCGGCGCGCGAGTTCGCCGATCAGGTCGAGGTCGGCATGGTCGGCGTGAATGTGCCGATCCCGGTGCCGGTCGCCTATCACAGCTTCGGCGGCTGGAAACGCTCGGGCTTTGGCGACCTGAACCAGTATGGTCTGGACGGCGTGCGCTTCTACACCCGCACCAAGACCGTGACCCAGCGCTGGCCCAAGTCGGTCGGCGGCACGGTGACGGATCAGAGCTTCGTCATCCCCACCATGCGCTGAAGCGGATCCCTGCAGTCCAAACGCCTCGATGGCTCCGCTGTCGAGGCGTTCATGCATCCGGCGCATCGCAACGACTGCGAAATTTCATTGGAATAGAATATAGAATTATCCTTCCAATGCGGTCGGCCCTCCCCTAGTCTGGATTTCAACGAGACCGTCGCATCGACGCTGGTCCGCTCATCATGGGAGGCGGCCACATGGCCCGAGGACTGCTGCGCTTCTTTGCGACCGGGGCGGACAAGCCCGAGATCGGCGACGCCGCCACGGTCTCCTCGCTGTTCCATCGCCACCGCTTCCGCGTGATGCTGGCCATCACCCTGGGCTATGGCCTGATCTACACCTGCCGGCTGGCGCTGGGGGTGGTGAAGAAGCCGCTGATCGACGCCGGAGTCTTCACCCCGACCGAACTGGGCCTGATCGGATCGGCCCTCTTCTACACCTATGCCATCGGCAAGCTGACCAACGGCTTCCTGGCCGACCACGCCAATATGAAGCGGTTCCTGGCCTTCGCCTTTCTGGCCACGGCCATCTGTAACCTGCTGATGGGCTTCACCACCACCGTCTGGGCCGCGGCGCTTCTGTGGGGGCTGAACGGGTGGTTCCAGAGTTTTGGCGCCCCGGGCGGCGTGGTCGCCATGACCAACTGGTTCTCCAATCAGGAACGCGGCCGGGCCTATGGCGTCTGGAGCACGGCCCACTCCATCGGCGAGGGCCTGACCTTCCTGGTGGTCGGCTCTCTGGTGGCCGCTGCCGGTTGGCGCTGGGGCTTCTGGGGTCCCGGCGTGCTGGGCGTGGCCACGGCCCTGGGCTGCTACCTGCTGATCCAGGATCGGCCGCGCACCCTGGGCCTGCCCGCCGTCAACGACTGGAAGCAGGACAACTACAACGAAGCGCCCAAGCCCGGCATCAAGTCGGTGCTGGGCCTGCAACTGTCCATCCTCAAGCTGCCCGCCATCTGGGTCCTGTGCCTGGCTTCGGCCACCACCTATGTCACCCGCTACGCCATCAACTCCTGGGGCGTCCTCTATCTGCAGGAGGCGCGCGGCTTCTCCCTGCCCGCCGCCGGTACCCTGCTGATGATCAGCACGCTCGCTGGCATCGCTGGGGCTATCGGCTTCGGCTTCATCTCCGACAAGTATTTCGCCGCCCGTCGTCCACCGGTGAACCTCATCTTCGCCGTCATCGAGATCGCCGGGCTGGCCCTCTTCTTCTGGGGCCCCAACACCATGCCGGTCATGGTCTTCTCCATGCTGCTGTTCGGCATGGGGCTGACGGGTCTGGTCACTTCGCTGGGCGGTTTGTTCGCCGTGGACATCGCGCCCAAGCGCGTGGCCGGCGCAGCCATGGGGGTCATCGGCATCTTCAGCTACATCGGCGCCGCCCTTCAGGAACAGATTTCGGGCTTCCTGATCGAGCGCGGCATGACCGTCGTGGGCGAGGTCCGCACCTATGACTTCGGTCCGGTCATCTGGTTCTGGATCGGCTCTTCCGTGATTTCCATGCTGCTGGCCGCCAGCCTGTGGCGCACCCGCCTGAGAGACTGAGTTCGCGCCATGATTGATCCCTCCGAAGACCTGAAGGCCATGATCGAGGCGGCCAAGACCGCCGGCGCCGGGCTGGAACGCCACTTCGCCCAACTGGCCCAGCTGACGGTGCGCTCCAAGACCGGTCCCGCCGACATGGTCTCCATCGCCGACGAGGAGGCCGAGGCCACGGCGCGCGGCATCCTGGCTCGCGCCCAGCCCGCCTACGCCTTCCTCGGCGAGGAAGGCGGCGTCGGCGGCGGCGACGACCAGAGCCAGCAGTGGATCGTCGATCCCCTGGACGGCACCACCAACTTCCTGTTCGGCAGTCCGCTGTGGGGCGTCAACATCGCCCTGGCCCGCGAGGGCAAGGTGGTGGCGGGTGTCACCTATATCCCCGTCCTGAACGAGCTCTATGTCGCGGAAACCGGCAAGGGCTGCTGGCTGAACGGCGGGCGGGTGCAGGTGTCGAACCGGAGCGCCCTGGTCGAATCCGTCCTGGCCTGCGGCATCCCCTTTGCGGGCAAGCCGGATCACCCGGTCTTCGCCCGCGAGATGGCCCTGCTGTCCGCCGACGTGGCGGGCATCCGCCGCACCGGAGCCTGCGCCGTGGACATGGCCTGGGTCGCCGCAGGGCGCTGGGACGCCTACTGGGAGCGCTGCCTCAACGCCTGGGACATGGGGCCTGGCGTCATCCTGGTCGAGGAAGCGGGCGGTCGCGCCACCGGCGTAGACGGCGGGCCGCTGGACCTTCACGCCGGCCATGTCTGCGTCTCCAACGGCGGCGTCCATGATGTCCTGATCGATCGCCTGAACACCGCCCTGAAGGAGTGAGCGCATGACCCCTATCCTGACCGCCGGTCGTCGCGGCTTCCTCGGCGGCGTGGCCATGGCCGCCCTGCTGGGCGCGGCCCCGCGCGCCCTGGCCGAGGCGCTTGGCTATCCTCGCGCCCTGCAAGGCCCGATGGTCGGCGCGCCGGGACCGGGCCATTTCACCGTCTGGGTGCGAGCCTCGGGCGCCTTTCCAGTGTCGCTGGAATACGCCACGGACCGCGACTTCCGTCAGGTGCTGCAAGGTCCGACCCTGACCGCCCGCGCCGAGGATGACTGCTGCCTGACCTTCCGCGTCGAGGGGCTGAAGCCTGACACCGACTACTGGTACCGGCTGAAGTACGACGGCCAGCAGGACCGTTTCCAGTTCGCGCCCAACCGCACCCGCACCGCGCCGGACGGCCCCGCCGCCTTCCGCGTCGCCTTCGGCTCGTGCTGCCGGATCCAGTACGACGCCGATCAGCCGATCTGGAACGCCGTGCGCGGCCTGGACCCCGACCTCTTCTTCTGGCTGGGCGACAACATCTATGGCGACAGCGATCAGCCCGCCGCCCTGATGGACCTCTATGGCCGTGGGCGTGTGGTCGAGCGCCTTCTGCCCCTGCTACGCTCGACGCCGCAACTGGCCATCTGGGACGACCACGACTTCGGCTACAACGACTCCGACGGTCGCAGCCCGTTCAAAGCCGCCTCGCTGAACGTCTTCAAGAAAGTCTGGGCCAACCCCGCCTATGGCGAGGCCGACAATCCCGGCGTCTATTTCAAACAGGCCTATGGCGGGGTCGACTTCTTCTTCCTCGACGGCCGCTACCACCGCGACCCGACCACCCAGACCGACGACGCGGCCAAGACCGTCCTCGGCGCCCGCCAGAAAGCCTGGCTGAAGCGCGAACTGAAGGCCTCGCACGCGCCGTTCAAGGTGCTGGTCTCCGGGGGCGGCTTCTCGTCGGCCGAGAACGAAAAGGGCGGCGACAGCTGGGGCGTCTATCTGACCGAGCGCAACGAGATCTTCGACTTCATCCGCGACCAGAGCATCGGCGGCGTGGTCTGCATCTCGGGCGACAGCCACATGGGCGAGTTGAACTGCATCCCCCGTTCCGAGGTCGGCGGCTACGACATCTATGACATGTGTTCGTCGCCCTTGGCCCAGATGCCGGCCAACAAGAACACGCGTCAGGCGCCCGAGGTCCGCATCCGCGATACCTGGACGCGCAGCGTCAATGTGGGCCTGATGCGCTTCGACCTGACCGGCCCCACGCCGACCCTGACCTATACCCTGCACGACGTTCAGGGCGAGGCGGTCTGGGACGAGTTGGTGCTGACACCCGCCGACCTGACCAATGGCGTCAAGACCTGGGATCAAAAGGCTGATCCAGAAGAACTTCGTCGACTGGAACGCTTCAAGGCCGGGGGCGGCTACTACGGCTTCGACGCCCCCGAGGGCTGGCCTAGCCGCCCATACTACGGCGCAAGGTCAGGCTGACGTAGCCCGGCGAGCGGCGTTCGCGTCGCTCGATCTCTTCCAGCGCGCCGGTCGCACGCGGGCCGTCGTACTTGTCGCGCGTCTCATGAAAGTCGCGACCGAACAGGTCCGTCGCCTCGGCCCGCAGCCGCCAGCGGTCGCCCATCCGTCGCTCGGCGAAGATCGTCCATCCCAGGTCCTCGGAGCGGCGCCGCACGTCGTCAAAGCGATAGCGGGTCTTGCGCTCGGCGATGTGCTCAACCGTCACGCCCCAGTTCATCCGCCACTGCGGCATCGCCTGGGTAAAGGCCACCTCGCCCTCGACCGGCTTCTCTTCCGAAATGTCGCGCGCCTCGCCAGTGACCGGATCCGTGACGCGGCTGGTGCGCCACAGCATGGATGCGCGCAGTTGCCCGCCCCTGATCCCCAACCGGTCCAGCGGCGTGTTCAGATCGATCGCCAACGTGTCGCGCCGGCCGTCACCGATATTGCCCGGCGCGTCGAACACAGCGTCGTCGGTCACGATCAGCACCCGGTCCACCACATCGCTGATCTGATCATGGGTCCAGGTCAGGGTCAGGGAGGCGTCGTCCCAGAAGCTGCGCTCCCAGGCCGCGGAAAAGCGCCAGCTCTTGTCCGGCTCCAGCGCCGCATTGCCGACCGCGACCACCCCGGTGGACAGGGAGGCCGAGGCGACGAACTCGCCAAAGTCCAGCTGTCCTACCTCGCGCGACACGGCCAGTCGCAGTTGGTTCTGCGCGTCCATGTCCCAGGTCAGGGCCAGACGCGGCTTGGCGTAGGTGAAGTCGCGTTCCAGCGGACTGTCGCCGGTCTGGGTGATGGTCGAGCCCTCGACCCGCAACCCTGCCTCGACAATCACCGCCTCGACCGGGGTCCAGGTCGCGCCGAGCGAACCCTCGATCCGCCGCTCTTCGATGCGCACATCGGAGCCGGGCAGGAAGACCGGCGCGCCGTTCTCCTGCAGCCGCGCCTCGCTTTCGAGGAAGTTGAACGCCCCCTCCAGCCCGGCCGACAGCGACAGCTGGTCCGAGCGGCGGTGGGTCAGGTCGATCCGGGCGATGCTCTCGCCGGTACGGGTGGTTTCATCAAAGCTCTCGCTGTCGGCGCCCTGTTGCGACTTCTCATCGCCGCTCAGCCGCCCCAGGCGCTGGCTGGCCAGAGCCTCCAGCGTCGTCGCCGTCCCGAGGCTGCGTTGATAGCGCGCGCCCAGTTCGCCCTCGATGAATTCCTCGCGCGCGGCGACGTCTTCACGGTCGTCGGCGTCGTCCAGCGACTGGATCACCGTATCCGCCCGCGCCCGATCGCCGCGCACCGCCGCCGTGACGTTGAAACGGCCTCCGGCCAGAGGCTGCGTCCAGTTGGCGGCGACCTCGGCCGCGTGCTGGACCTTGCGCGTGTCTTCGTGGAAGCGCTCGGTCACTGCGCCGCCGGGCGTCTCGGTCCAGATCGGGCCGTCGCCGCTGTCGTCGTCGAAGTCCGGCTCCAGCTTGGCCGACAGCTCCAGCGACCGCGCGCCCCAGCGCCGCGTATATTGCGCCTGTCCGCTGGGCGAGAACCAGCCGTCAGTCGAAGACAGGGCGCCGATCTCGACCATGCCTTCGGCGTCGACCACGTGCCTGCGCACCACATTGGCCAGGACCGCATAGCCGCCCATGTCGACGCCGCCGGCCCCGCCCCGGATCAGTTCGATCCGCTCAACCGTTCCCGCCGGAATGCGCCGCAACAGGTCCGATACGTTCTCGCGCTTGCTGGCGGGCCGCACCCCGTCGATCAGGACATTGCCCTGCGCGCCGGAATAGCCGCGCACATCGGCGTCCGGCTCGACCAGAGCAAAGCCCGGCGTCCGGTCCAGCATTTCCCGCGCGCTGGCCGGGGCCGAGGCGGCGAACGCGCTGGCGGGATAGGCCGTGACGCCGGTCGTTCCATCAGGCGCCGTCTGCGCCGAAGCCGCCGCTGCGCCAAACAGCAGGACCGCGGCGGCGACGCCGCTCATCAGCACGGCTTGGGTCTGGATGTTCGATCGCATGGCGGCCCCTCTCAACGTCAGAGCCACAGCCTTAGGCCCGCCTTCCTGACAGGCGGGCGCGGCAAACCGTCAGCCTGTTGTCAGCTTGGCTGCGGCAGGGTGGCCGCCATGAAACCCAACGGTCTTTCCCGGCGCCATGCGCCCCTCGCCCTGCTGGCCGGCCTGATGGCCCTGGCGCCCGCCACCGCCGCCCTGGCGGAGGACGACGACCACGTCGCGGCCCGCGGAGCGCTGCGACGCGGAGAGATCCTGCCCCTGACCCGCATCCTGGCGATCGCCCAGCGCGCCGAGCCCGGCGACGTCATCGAGGTTGAACTGGATCGACACCGCGAAGGTTGGCGCTACAAGGTAAAGGTGCTGACGCCCGCCGGACGGGTCCGCAAACTGCGGATCGACGCCCGCACCGGCGTCGTTCTGGAGGTCAAGGACGACTGATGCGCTGTCTCGTCGTCGAGGACGATCCCGATATTCAGGCCGACCTGAAGCGCGCCATCGAGGCCGCGGGTTTCATCGTCGATGTCGTGTCTGACGGCGAGGCCGCCTGGTATGCAGGCGACGTCGAGGACTACGCCATCGCGGTTCTGGACCTGGGCCTTCCGCGTCTGGACGGGCTGTCGACGCTGCGCCGCTGGCGCGCGGCCGGCCGCGCCTTCCCCGTCCTGATCGTCTCGGCGCGCGGCGCCTGGACCGAAAAGGTCGAGGGCATCGAGGCCGGGGCCGACGACTATCTGGCCAAGCCGTTCGAGATGGGCGAGTTGATCGCCCGGCTGCGCGGCCTGGTCCGGCGTCAGGCGGGTCGCACCTCCAGCGTCATCGACATTGGCCGGCTGCGGCTCGACACCGCACGGATGAGCGCCTCGTTCGACGGCGCCCCGGCCCGCCTGTCGCCGCTGGAGTTCCGACTGCTCGACTATCTGGGCCACCAGCCCGGCCGCGCGGTTTCGGCGGGCGAACTGGCCGAGCATCTCTATGGCGTCGCCGAGACCTCGGACACCAACGCCATCGAGGCCATCGTCGCGCGTCTTCGTCGCAAGTTCGGCGGCGAGGTCATCAGCACCCGGCGCGGCTTCGGCTATCTGTTGCAGGGCGCCGACTGATGCTGCGTTCGCTGCGCTGGCGGCTGTTGCTCGGCGGCGGCGCGGCCATCCTGGTCGCCCTGATCGTCGCCTGGCTGTTCATGAGCCTGCTGTTCGCGCGGCATCTGGAACGCCGCCTGACGCTGGAACTGACCCGCGACGCCACCCGCATCGCCGCCGCCGCCGAACTGGACCCCGCCGGTCGGTTGAGCGTGACGACGCCACCCGCCGACCTCCGTTTCGACACCCCCGCCGGCGGCTTCTATTGGCAGGTTTCGACCGAGGCCCAGACCGCGCGCTCGCGCTCGCTCTGGGACGCCGCCCTGCCCCGCCCGAATGACGCGCCGTCCAGCACATGGCGGCTGCGTCGCGCCGACGGCCCCTTTGGCGAACCCGTCGCGGTGCTCGAGCGCGAAATCCGTGTCGGCGAGCAACAGACGCCGGTTCTGATCCAGATCGCCCAGGATCAGGACGAGATCGCCTCGGCCCAGGGTGAGTTCAATCTGGAGCTGGCCCTATTCCTCGCCGGGCTCTGGCTGGTGCTTCTGGCCGCCGCCTGGGTGCAGGTGCAACTAGGCCTGCGCCCCCTGGCCGACATCCGCCGCGACCTGGCCGACCTGCGCGCCAGCCCCAGCCACCGCCTGCCCTCGGCCAGGCTCAACGAGTTGCGCCCCTTGACCGAGGCGCTGAATGATCTGGTCGCCGCGCGCGAACAGGACCTGACCCAGGCGCGCGGGCGGGCGTCCGACCTGGCCCACGGCCTGAAGACCCCCCTGTCCGCGCTAAAAACCCAGAGCCACCGCCTGCGCGAGACCGGCGCCGTCGAGGCCGCCGACCGGCTGGACCGCGCCATCGACGCCATGCGCGCCACGGTCGAGGCCGAACTAACCCGCAGCCGCCTTGCCGGCCAGTCGCGCGGCGGATCGGCGCCGGTTCTGGATGTGGTCGAACAACTGGTTCAGGTGCTGGAACAGACGGAAGCCGGCGAAGCCCTGGCCTTCTCGATCGACATTCCTGACGCCCTGACCGCCCCCCTGAACCGCGATGACCTGACAGACCTGCTCGGTCCGTTGATGGAGAACGCCGCCCGCTTTGCGCGGCGTCGTGTTTCGATCACCGCCGTCGCCCACGCCAACAGCGGACTGGTCCTGGCCGTAGAGGACGACGGTCCCGGCATCCCCGTCGAACGGACCGATGTCGCAGCCGGTCGCGGCGTCCGCCTAGACGAACAGGCGGCGGGACAAGGGCTCGGCCTGTCGATCGCCCGCACCTATGCGGAAAACACCGGCGGCAGGCTGCAACTGACCCGCTCGGTTCTGGGCGGCCTTCGCGTCGAAATCTGCTGGGCGGCCGGAAGCGGTCAGTAGCTCAGCCGCAGCCCAGCACTAAGCAGGCGCGGAGGACCAAAACCTTCGACGCCGTTCCCGGTCTCCGACACCTCGACATCGACATCGAACAGGTTGTCAGCGGCCAGCCACAGCGATGCGGTGTCGCTAACCCGCCAGTCGGCGCGAACATCCGCCGTCACCGCTGCGCCCAGAACCCGGCTGTTCAGGTCGTCTTCAAAGCGCTTGCTCTCATACCGAGCGCGAGCGGTAAGCGTCAGGCGGTCGCTGGCGCGCCAGTCGATCCCGGCCGAGGCGCTCCAGATCGGGGCCTGGGCCGGGCGCAGGCCGGTCAGTTGCGGCGCCGACGTCCCGCCGTCCACGCGGGCGTCAGTGATCGACACGGCGCCCGTGAGGTCCAGCCCGCCGCGCACGGTCTGTCGGGCGCTGATCTCCAACCCTGTCGCCTCGATGGTCCCGGCGTTCTGGCGCTGACGCAATACGCCGCCGGCGGGCACAAAGCCCGCGCGGGGGAAGGTCCCAGGCCCCTCGCCGACGGTCACGTTGACGAGGGCGTCCTCGATCCGGTTCCAGAACAGGGTCGCCGTCAGGGCCGCGATCGGCCCCTCGAACGCCAGTCCCGCCTCGACGCCTTGCAGGGTCTCAGGGACCAGACCGGCGTTGGCCTCGGTCAGGTCGTTGCCAACGCGGAAGGGCCGATGCAGTTCGTTCAGCGTGGCGGGTCGGAAGCCTGAATAGGCCGCCGCCCGCGCCGCCCAGCCGCCGCCGATCATGCGCCGCGCCGCCAGACGAGCGCTGACCACCTCGCCCGAGCGTTCGGGATCGGCCTCGTCCAGCGTCGGCGCGCCGGTGGCCCGATCACGCTCCAGCCGACGCCCGTTTTCATTCTTCCAGCCGTCCAGCCGAAGACCCCCGGCGAACAGCCACGGCCCGTTCTCCAGCGAACCCTCGCCATAGACGCCCGCCACCGAGGCCTCGCCCCCGGCGATGCGGTCTCGCGTGTAGTCGCCGGCCATGTAGCGGAACAATTCGTGGGTCTCCCCCTCGTTGGAGCGAGCGTCGGCGCCGAGCTCCCATTCCAGACGCCGCCCCCACAGGCCGTCGCGGCGACCGCGCAGGGCGGCGTTCAGGCCCCAGCCTGTCGCGGGCGTCTCGTACTGGTTGTTGGCGGGGGTGGTCGTCGCCCGGTCCGCGGCGACGGCGACCGAGGTATTGGCGAAGTCGCTCTCGCGCCGCCAGGCTTGCAGCCGCCAGCCCGCCTGGTCAGCAGTAGCCTGACGCGCGACGGTGGCCGACAGCACATGGCCGCTGGCGGTCGAGCGGGCGCCCGCCAGGCCGGATCCGCGATCCTCTTCATAGGCGCCGGCGCGCAGCGACAGGGCGGCGTCGCCGAGCGGCGCATCCGCACGCAGGGACGCGCTTTTGGCCTCGAGATCCAGCGGCGTGTCCGCCGCCCCCGCCGCCACGCCGCGCACAGGCACATAGCCGTCGCTGGCCTCATACAGAACCGAGCCGGTCAGGCGCGCCGGCCCGGCGTCGACGCCGCCCGCCCCCGCCAGCCGCGCGCCGCCGCGCTCGCCTATCGAGGCGTCCAGCACCCCGCCGCGCTCGCGCTCTCTCAACTGGATCACCCCGGTCAGGGCGCCCGCGCCATAGGGCCCGGCCCCCGCGCCGCGCACGATGTCCAGACTCTCGATACTCTCGGTCGGCAGTTGCGACCAGATCACCCAGCCGCCGAAGGGATCGTTCAGCGGCACGCCGTCCAGCGTCACCAGCGTCCGACCCGCGCCCGAGGGGGCGATGGCGCGCAGGGATATACCCTGCGTCGTCGGATTGGCCGCCAGACTGGAGGTCCGCCGGAACAGGGACACCGCCGGAACCGTGGCCAGGGCTTCATCGAGCCGGGTCGAGGTCGACAGCGCCTCCTCGCCCAGACGGATCACCGAGAAGGCCGCCTCCCCCGCCGCCGGGGGAAGACGGGCGGCGGTGACAATGACATCGTCAACGGTCGTGGTTTGCGGCTGAAACTCTATCACTGAGACGTCCTTGTCGATCGCCTAGCGCGGCGGCAGGGCCTTAGACAGATAGTCGATGACCGTGTTGATGTCGTCCGCCGAGGCCTGCATCCCGTTCGACTCCATGCGAGCGACGATGGAATCCCACTCCGCCTCCGTATGTCCGTTGGCTGTGACCAGGATCAGGGAATGACAGGTCCCGCACAGACGCTGAGCGACGTTGCGGCCCGCGCCTTGGGGCAGGACGCCGGGCTGGATGGCCGCCTTGACCGGCTGGGGCGGCGGAGGGGGCGGTGCAACCGCCTGAACAGGCGGCGGCGCCTTGGCCGGGGCTAGCGGCGCCGCGACGGTCTCGGGCGCCAGGGCGGCCTCGACAGGGGCCGCCTCGGGGGCGATCGCGGCGGCGGCTTCAGGCACATCAGGAACGGGTGCAGACGGCGCCGCGGCCTCTGCGGCGACAGCCTTGTTGGACCCGTCAGCCGGCTTGGACGGCTCACAGCCGGACAGTCCCACGGCCAGCGCGATCACAAGACCCGCGCCCAGATGCGGCATGGACATCGGAAGGGACTTCGCCATCACGCCGCCTCCGCCAAGGGCTCTGCGATGCGCTCAACCCGCCCCACCAGGAAGGTGTAGGACAGAGCGCCGATCAGGGCGAAGATGCCGATCATGGCCAGTCCGCCGAAGAAGGAACCGGTCGCCGCGACGATGAAGCCGATCATGATCGGCGTGACGATCCCGGCCAGATTGGTGCAGAAGTTGAACACCCCCGCCGTAAGCCCGATCAGGCTCTTGGGCGCGACGTCCGAGATCAGGGTCCAGCCGAGATTGGACATGCCCTGACCGAAGAAGGCCACCGACATGACCGCGATCACCAGGGCGTCGGACTTCAGGAAGGCCGCAGAGATGATGGTCGAGGATAACAGCAGACCGGCCACGATCGGCAGCTTGCGGCCAAAGGTGGCCGAGCCGCTGCGCTTGACCAGGGCGTCCGACAACTGACCGCCGAAGACCACGCCGACTGAGGCGGCGATGAAGGGCAGCACCGCCATCCAGCCAACCTTCAGCCAGGGCATGTCGCGCTCGACCACCAGATAGGTCGGGAACCACGTCAGGAAGAAGACGAGCGTGGCGTTTGTGGCGAACTGGCCGATCGAGGCGCCCAGGATCTGGCGCTTGCTCAGCAGCCAGCCGATCTGTTTCCACGAGAAGGGCGTCTTGCCCGTCGCCGCCGACAGACCGCCGCCGCCGCCCGCCGCGATGTGATCCAGCTCGGCCTGATTGACCCTGCGGCTATGCTCGGGATCGCGATAGACCCACCACAACAGGGCCGCGAACAGGACGCCGATCACGCCAGCGATGATGAACAGGGCCCGCCAGCCGAAGGTCCCCGTCACCCAGAAGAGAACCGGGCTGAGGAAGGCGATGCCGAAATACATGCCGACCGAATAGACGCTCTGGGCGCGCGCGCGCTCGCCCTGCGGGAACCAGGCGACCAGGATACGGCTGTTGGCCGGGAAACAGGGCGCCTCGGCGGCGCCGAGCCCGAGGCGATAGATGATCAGGGATGTCAGACCGGTGGCCGCCCCCTGCAAGCCCGTGAAGATCGACCACACCCCGACCGACAGGGCGTAGGTCAGCCGCACGCCGAAGCGGTCCAGGAACATGCCGCCCGGAATCTGGGCCAAGGCGTAGCTCCATGAGAAGGCCGAAAACAGGATGCCCATGGTGGCCGCGCCCAGCGCGAGATCCTCGGCCATGCGCGGCGCCGCGACCGCCAGAAGCGAGCGGTCCAGATAGTTGATCATGGTGCCGACGGCGATCAGGGCCAGCACGACGTATCGCACATGGGTCCTTTTCGGCGGCGTGACGGGCAGGGCTGCATCCATTGGGATAATCCACTGACTATAGGACGGTCCGACAGGCGTCGGATCGGGAGGCGCCCCGCGAAACCGTCAGGTCTCGCGGGGCGGTCGGCGCTAGGGGAGGACGAAGGCGTTGAGGGTGTCCGACATTCGTCTGGCGGCGACGGCTGTGCCCCCTGCCCCGGTCACGACGACATACTGTTTGCCGTCCTTTCCGAGGTAGGTGACGGGTGTGGAGTGGGCGCTGGCGTCCAGTTCGACCGACCACTTCACCTCGCCGGTCCGGGCGTCGAAGGCCCGGAAGGTCTGGTCGTTGGTCGCGCCGATGAAGACCAGGCCGCCGGCGGTCTGGATGTTGCCGCCCAGGTTGCGCGAGCCGGTGGCTACATCGGTCTTCAGCCCCGGAATGGTCCCCAGCGGCGCGCGCCACAGGATCTCGCCCTTGCTGATGTCGACCGCGACCAGCTCGCCCCAGGGCGTCGGCGTGCAGGGCAGCATGGTGTCGGCGTCGATACGGTAGCTGAAGCCCGACTGGGTGATCGGCGCGTTCGGATCGGCTGGCCCGCGACGACGCGGCGGCCGCGGCCCCCCGAACATCGGCGTCACCGGGCCGGCGGCGCGGAATTGGCCCATGTTCTGAACATTGACGATGAAGACGTCGGACGTCGGGCTGTAGGACGGCCCGCCCCAGTTCGGCCCGCCCAGGGTCGAGGGGAAGCTGAGGGTGCCGCGTGTCATCAGCGGACGCCCGTACAGGCCCGTCACCTGGATGTTGTTCTCATCCCAGAAGGCAGTGCAGTAGGCGTGCTGCTCGGGCGTGAGATTGGGGATTTCGTCGCGCGTCATCGTCACGCGCGCCAGCGGGCCGGGGCGCACCGGGAAAGGCTGGGTCGGCCAGGCCTCATCGGCCGGATCGTCGCTGCGCGGGGTCGGACGCTCCTCGATCTGATGCAGAGGGCGGCCGGTCAGTCGGTCATAGACGAACAGCAGGCTTTGCTTGCCGGTCAGGGCCACGCCCGGAATGGTGCGGTCGCCCTCGCGGAAGTTCACCAGAACCGGCGGGGTCGGCATGTCCCAGTCCCACAGGTCCTTGTGCGTGACCTGATGGTGCCATTTCAACGCGCCGGTCTGAGCATCCAGCGCAATCAGGCTGTTGGCGTAAAGCTCGGAGCCCTGGGCGCGGCCGTTCAGATCGCCAACGGGGGCGAAGACGATTCCGTTTTCCTCGTCGATGGTGATGGTCGACCAGACGTTGGCGCCGCTGCGGTCTTTCCACTCGTCGCCGACATAACCCTCGTGGTTGGCCTCGCCCGGCTGGGGCACGGTGTGGAAGGACCAGACCAGTTCGCCGGTGCGGACG
This sequence comes from Candidatus Brevundimonas phytovorans, assembly GCA_029203145.1. Taxonomy (NCBI): domain Bacteria; kingdom Pseudomonadati; phylum Pseudomonadota; class Alphaproteobacteria; order Caulobacterales; family Caulobacteraceae; genus Brevundimonas; species Candidatus Brevundimonas phytovorans. The sequence goes on along the minus strand of CP119309.1, from coordinate 695,925 downwards.
TCCCAGGCGCGCACGTCGCCGCGCGGCCCGGGCGGTCCCATCTCGCCGGGGCGAGCGCCGGTGATCATCAGGTTCTTGTAGATGGCGACCGGGTTGGGAATGGTGAAGGTGTCACGGCGGCTTTCACCCACGACCTCGGACGCCACGCCCACATAGGCGTCGACCTGACCGTTCTGGCCGAAGTCCGTCGCCAGTTGACGCGTGCGCACGTCCAGCGCCGCCAGATAGCCCTTGTCGGTGGCGAAGAGGATGCGCGGACCGTGGGTCTCGTCACCCGGCCACCAGGCGATGCCGCGACCGTGGATATTGCGCTCGGATTCCCATTTCCACAGCACCTCGCCGGTCTCGGGCGACAGGGCGGTGATGGTGGACTTGAGGTCGGGCAGGTTGGGATTGGTCGGGGTCGAGACGTACATCACGCCATCGATCACCAGGGGCGTCACCTCCCAGCGGTGATCCAGACCGCGGTCGCCCTCCTCGTCCGTGCCCCCGCCGTAGCGGAATGTCCAGGCGCGCTTCAATTGGCCGACATTGTCGGGCGTGATCTGCGTCAGGGGCGAGAAGTTGGTCGCGCCGGGGTTCTGGCCATAGCTGCGCCACGTCTTGCCGTCGTCAGTCTGGGAGCCAGAGGTTTGGGCGCCGGCGGTCTGGGCCAGAGCCGGGGTTCCGGCCATGAGGATCAGCGACAGGCAGGCGCCGACGCCTTTCAGGGAGCGTCTGGTCATGGGGCGTTCCTTTGCGATTTTCATTGTTGGGGCGCGTCGGGCGTGACGTCGGCGTCGGTCAGGCCGAGGGCCCACTTTATGCCTTCGAGATGGAAAGTGCGGACGGCGGGGTCGTCCCAGATCTGCTCGACGTGGCCGAGCGAACTGACGAAGACCCGGCCCTTGCCGTAGGTCTTGGCCCAGGCGACGGGGAAGTCGCCGTCAGGACGGCGCGCCAGCTGCTCGGGCGTCAGCCGCGACGGATCAAGGCGCAGGATGGTGTGGACGCCGCCCTTCACATAGGGCGCGCCCATATAGGGAAACTGATCGGTGATGGTGGTCGGCAGGCCGGCCGCGCCTGGGAAGTTCGGGTCCGACACGATGACGCCGGTCGGCTCGACCCGGTACTCGCCGGCCATGAAGCCGCCGATCATCTCGCCATAGTCAGGCCAGTCATAGAAGGCGATCGTCGCGGCGTGGCCGCCGATGAAACCCTTGCCGTCCTCTTTGACGAAGGCCAGCAGGTCGGCCTTCTGCTGCTCGGACAGGTTGCCCGAGCCGCTGCTCAGCAGGAAGACGGCGTCGAAATAGTTGAGGTTGCGGGCGTTGACGGGCCGCCCCTCATAACGTGTGCCGGTCCCGAGGATGGGCGCGCGGGTGATCAACTGGGAGTCGGTGCGAAGGAAGGCGACATAGGCTCCGCTTTCGCGCCCCATCTGCTCGATGACCGCCATCGCGTGATTGATCGAGTCGTGATGGAAGCCGGTCTGGACGTCGGCGATGACCAGCAGCTTCTTCTGCCCGGCATAGGGGTCGGCCATGGCCTGGCCCGGCGCGGGCGCCTGGGCGGCGGCGAAGCCAGCGCCCGCCCAGACGGCTGTCGCCGTCATCAGCGCCGCCAGCATCATCTTCAATTTGATCACTTGGTCCCTCCTCAGAAAAACACCTCGACCGGAGGCGGCCCCTCGCCGCCCCCGGCCCAGGCCGGCTCAGAACGCCTTGGTCAGTTCAAGCGACCAGACCCGACCGAACGGGTTGTGATTGCCCAGGTCGACAGCCGTCGTGCCGCTGAGCACGATGGGCGGCTGTTCGTCAGACAGGTTCTGGACATTGACCGCCAGGCGAACCCCGTCGAGCGCGCCGCCAAAGCGGCCGTCCTCGAAGGAATAGGCCACGCCCGCATCCCAGGTCGTCCAGGTCGGGACTTCCGTCTCGGGCAACTTGACCCCGTTCACGGTGATGGTCGCATTGTTCAGGTAGGACCCGACGTAGTTGGCGCTCAGGTTGGCGCTCAGCCCGCCCCGACGATAGTTGACGTTGAAGCGCCCGCGCTCGGACACCTGGAAGCCATAGGTGTCCAGGGCGTCGAACAGGGGACCGCCCGCCACCACGCTCTTCTCCAGGTTCAGAACCTTGGAGAAGCTGGCGTTGAAGGTGAAGTCGCCGAAGGTGGTCTCGTGCAGATAGTTGGCGCCGAAATCGAGCCCGCTCTGCTTCACCTGGCCCAGGTTCAGACGCCCGCCGGCGATGATCCCGACCATGGAGCAGTCGTTGATGGTCGATGGCGAGAAGACCGCGTTCTTGTCGGTCAACCACGGCAGGTAGGCCGGATTATAGGTCGAGTAGTCGCCGTTGACGCAGGTCGTCGGCTGCGGCGCCTTGATGAAGAAGTCCTTGTACAGTTCCAGATTGGCCGGGCTGGAAAGGATCAGCGTCTGGTTCGGCAGGTTCTCAATGCGGTCTTCGTAGCTGACGTTGTAATAGGTGACGCTCAGCTTCAGCGACGGCAGGTAGTTGGGGCGATAATCCCCGCCCAGCGACCAGATGGTCGCCGATTCCGGCCGCAGGCCCTCGGTATTGCCAGTCCGCGACAGGACCGCGCTCTGACCCGAGGACACATTGGTGATCGGGATGGTCGGATCGTTCAGGCCATTGCTGACATAGACCCGGTTGGTCTGACCGACCGTGGCCGGGTTGGCCTCGATCAGGGTCGGGGCCCGGAACGAGGTGCCCCAGCTGCCGCGGATCAGCAGTTCATCGGTCGGTCGCCAGGTCAGGCCGATCTTGGGATTGGTGGTGTCGCCCGCATCCGAATAGCTGTCGTAGCGAATGGCGGCGCTCAGATCGAGCGACTGCATGAAGGGTACGCCCATGTCGTTCGACACGATGGGCACGAAGACTTCGCCAAAGGCCGATTTCACATCGCGCGCGCTCTTGGTGAAGCGCGAGACCTGATAGTCGCCGGCGAGGTTCAGGGTGTTCTGCGCCTTCAGGTAAAGTTTGTAGCGCGAATATTCCGTGCCCGCCGCCAGACGGACTGAACCCGCCGGCAGGTCGAACAGAACCCCATCCACCTTGCCCACAGCGTCGAACAGCACAGTGTCGTATTGCTGGATGAAGCCGCCGACCAAGGCGTCAGCGCCCGCCTGCGGTCCTTGCAGGAAGGGATTGAACCCCCAGGACAGGTCATTGGCGATGACGTTGGCGACGGTCGTATTCACCTGCGGCTGACAGACGTTGCACGAGTCCGTCTTGCCGTAGGTCAGCAGACCCGAGAACCGATAGTCCTTGGGCAGCTCCAGCGTCATGTCGATCGAATGATTGATCGTCTCCTCGCGGTTTTTCTGATCGCGCGAGGTGTCGGGATTGTTGAGCGAGTAGTTGTAGACGACGGTCTGGTTCGCCGTCGGATTGGGCATGCCCGGAATATAGTAGGGGCTGCCGGGCGTCAGGCGGATGGCGACCCGCTCGAAGCCGTCACCGGACCGCGACTCATTGGTCCGCAGATTATAGATGCCAGTGTAGCCAAGCTCGAAACCGGGGGCGACTTCCTGGCGCAGCTTGAACATGGCCGCATGGCGTTCGCGGGCCGTGTAGAAGTCATAGAGATACGAGGAATCATACAACTCGGGGTCGCCGCGCAAGGCGATGACGTCCGCCGCCGTCGGCACCGCGCCATTGGTGCTCGGCAGGCCATAGACGGTGTTGCCGATGATCAGGGCGCCGGGCGCGTCGGGATAGACGGTCGTGCCGACCAGGCGATTGTCGTTCCCGCCAAAGGGCCGCAGGTCCAGCAGCATATAGTCGCGCTCGCTGCGTGGAACGCTGTCGTTCTTGTCCCATGACCCGGCGAACATGGCGCTGCCGCCCGCCCAGGTCTTGCCGACGACGCCATCAACTACATACTGGTTATAGAGCGAGTTGGTGTAGCGGGTCGTGACCTCGGCCCCGTCATAGTTGCGACGGGTGATGTAGTTGACCACGCCGGCCACGGCGTCCGAGCCATAGATGGCCGAAGCGCCGTCGGTGACGACCTCGACCCGCTCGATCGCGGAGAAGGGGATGAGGTTGGGATCGGACACCTGGGCGTTGCCGCCCTGGGGCACGACACGTCGGCTGTCGAACAGGACCAGGGTGGCGTTGTTGCCGAGGCCGCGAAGATTGACGCCGGCGGCGCGGCCGCCCGACGAGGCCAGGGTCGTGCCCTGGCTGGAGGCCTGAGGCAGACTGGCGACCAGGGCGCTGGCGTCACGCGCCGGGGCCTGGACCAGGTCCTCGCGCGTCATGCCGACGGTGGCCGAGCCAACGGGCGCCACGCCCCGGATGGCCGTGCCGGTGACGATAACGTCCTCGACCTGAACGGCCTGGTCCGCTTCCGGTTCGGCCTCCTGTTCCTGAGCCAGAACCGGGCTGACCGACAGAATTCCGACCGCCGCGACGGTTCCCATCAGAATACGACGGATGTTTCTCCCCTCGCTGACAGACAGCGAGCTCCGATCTTCCTTACGCATTGCATACTCCCCATATTGGCGACTTCTTTTTGAGCCGCCGTTTTTGTTTTATTTCTTGGAACTAGATTTGAACTTGCTCTCTATTGAACTCTTGCGATCAAGCACTCTGACCGCCCTACTCAAGACAGGTTTGTCGATCATCCTGCCGTTGACTGCGAAGGCGCCCTGCCCGGCCATCCGGGCGGCGTCCACGATCGCCAGGGCCTCGGACACCTCGGCCTCGCTCGGCGCGAAGACCTGGTTCAGCACGGCGATCTGATCGGGATGGATGCAGGTGGCGCCGACATGGCCCAGCCGCCGCGAGCGCTCAGCCAGCCGGCGATAGGACTCCAGATCGTCAAAGCGCGTGGCCGGTCCCGCCAGGCCCAAGGGCAGAACCCCGGCCGCCACGGCGGCGATGATCATCTGCTGACGCGGATAGGTCAGCAGTTCCTCTGACGGCTCGACCCCCAGGTCGCGCGCGAAATCCTCATTGCCCAGATTGACCGCAGCGATCCGCTCGCTGGCCCCCAGGCTGGCCGACATCGACAGGAAGCCGCGGGCGGTCTCGATCAGAACCACCAGGCGCGTCTCACCGATCTCCCGCCCCGCCGCCCGTTCAGCCGCCGCGATGACCGGTTCCAGACGCAGGATGTCGTCCGCGCCTTCGACCTTGGGCACGACCAGGGCGATGGCGCCGGCGGCCACAGCGGCGGGGATATCGGCGTCCGCCAGGTCCGGCTCGGCGTTGATCCGCACCAGCACGTCCGCGCCCCAGCGCCCGACGGTCTTCACCGCCGACTTGAGGGCCTTGCGTGCGGCGGCCTTGTCCTCGGTCGGCACCGCGTCTTCCAGATCGAGGATGACGGCGTCCGCCTGGGCCAACCGCGACGAGGTCACATGCTTGTCGCGATGGGCCGGGACATATTGGAGCGAACGCCAGACCAGGGTCATGCCGCATCCTCCGCCTGAGGCGGCATGGCGCCGGCGACGACCCCCTCGGCCATCAGGCCAGCGACCTGGACCTCATCCAGGCCCAACTCGGCCAGCAGTTCGGCATTGTGCTCGCCCAGAGCCGGCGCCGCCGCCCGGATCGATCCCGGCGTTTCCGAAAGGCGCGGCACCACGTGATGCATGGGCAGCTGATCAAGCTCGGGGTCGGGATAGTCGGCCAGGATCTCGCGCTCGATGACGTGCGGGTCCTGCATGATCTGGGCGATGTCGTAGATCGGGCCGACCGTAACCTCCGCGGCCTCCATCAGAGCCACAAGCTCCGCCTGATCGTGGCGGCCGATGAAGTCGCCTATGGCGGCGTCCAGTTCGACCACATTCGCCAGCCGGTCCGCATTGGTGGCGAAGCGCGGATCGGAAGTCAGATCATCGCGCCCGATCGCCTTGAGAATGCGCATGGCCATGGTCTGGGTCGAACCCGACAGGCCGACATACTTGCCGTCCCGGCAGCGGTAGACGTTGCGCGGCGCCGAGTTGCTGGACCGGCTGCCTTCGCGTTTGCGGGCCTGGCCGGACAATCGATAGTTGGCCGCCTGCGGCCCCAGCAGGGCGAACAGGGGATCATAGAGCGGCAGGTCGATTACCTGGCCCTTCCCGTCCGGGCGCTCCGCCTCACGCAGGGCCAAAAGAGCCGCCGAGGCGCCATAGGAGCCCGCCACGCCGTCCGCCAGATACATGGGCGGCAGCACCGGCTCGCGGTCGTCGAAGCCATTGATGGCGGCGAAGCCCGACATGCCCTCGATCACCGTGCCAAAGCCGGGGCGCTGACCGTAAGGCCCGCCCTGCCCCCAGCCCGAGACCCGCACGATCACCAGCCTGGGGTTGATGGCCTGCAAGGTCTCGGGGCTGAAGCCCATCTTCTCCAGCACGCCGGGACGGAAGCTCTCGACCAGGATGGCCGCCGTCGGGACCAGCTTCAGGAAGATGTCCTTCGCCTGCGGATTACGCAGGTCCAGACCCAGGCTTTTCTTGTTGCGCGCGTAGATCTTCCAGTGCGTCGAGACGCCCTGGGTCTTCCAGCCGCGCAAGGTGTCGCCGGCGGGCGGCTCGACCTTGATCACCTCGGCGCCGAAATCGCCCAGGATCTGGGTCAGGACATTGCCCGCGAACAGGCGCGACATGTCCAGCACCCGCACCCCGTCCAGCGGGCCGGTCGCGTCCGGCTGATAGTCCCGTCGGTGGAGACCCTGATGAAGCGGCGGCGCGTCAGTCATTGCCGGTCGCCAGGAAGTCGGCGATGTCCCAGTAGCCGGTGCGCGGCATCGGCACGTCGCCACGCGTGCGCACTTCCAGCAGGAAGGGACCCCGCTCGGCCATGGCGGCGCGAACGCCGGCCACCAGATCGTCCGGCTCCTCGATCAGGGCCGACTGGATGCCGAACGACTTGGCCAGAAGCTGGAAGTCGGGGTTGTAGAGTTCACCGTCCGGAGAGCGGAATTCGGTGCCCTGCTTGTTATTGAAATAGGTCGTGCCGACGGTGCGGATGGTCGAGTAGCAGAAGTTGTTGAACAGGACCCAGAGCACCGGGATATCCAGCTCGACCGCCGTCGTCAGCGCGCCCAGCACCGACATCAGACCACCGTCGCCGACCAGACCCAGCACCTTGCGATGCGGCGCGCCCATGGCGGCGCCGACGGCGGCGGCGGGGGAATAGCCCATGGTCGCCATGCCGCCGCTGGTCAGGAAGCCGTTGCGGCCCTGGATCTCCAGTTGCTGGCCGGCGCCGTTCTTGTTCCAGCCCACATCGGTGACGAAGATGGCGTCGGCGGGGGCGGCGTCGGACAGGACCTTCAGCAGGCGCGCCGGGTGGATCGGCTTGGTGTCGATCTCCTGCGTTTCCTTCAGTTCCTCGCGCCAGGCCGCCTTGGCGCCGTCCAGCCGCGCGCGCTGAGCTGCGACCACTGCCTGAGGGCGGGGCTGCTCGCCGAGGGCCGCCGACAGCTGGGCCAGGGTGGCGCGGGCGTCGCCGACGATGCCGATATCGACCGGATAGCTCTTGCCGATCTCCTGCGGATCCAGGTCGATCTGAATCAGTTTCGTGCCGGGAATATTGAAGGTGTGCTCGGGCCGCCAGGAGCTGCAGTCCGCCTCGCCAAAGGCGGTGCCCACGGCCAGGATGACATCAGCGGTGCGCGTCGTGTCATTGGCGACGCGCGCGCCCCAGATGCCCGTCGTACCCAGCGACAGGGGGTGGTTCTCGGGGAACACGCCCTTGCCCACCAGGGTGGTGGCCACCGGCGCGCCCAGTTTTTCCGCCAGCGCCTTCAGCGCATCATAGGCGCCGGACAAGGCCACGCCGTTGCCGGCGAAGATGACCGGATTGCTCGCCGCCTTCAGCATGGCGACGGCCTCGGCCACGCCCTCGGCGTCGCCCATGGGGCGGGCGAAGTTGGGACGCCGCGAGCGGGTCTGGGCCTCGGCCGAAATCTTCTGGGCGAAGACATCCATCGGAATGTCCAGCAGCACGGCCCCGGGCCGTCCGGTCTGGGCGATGTTCAGGGCCCGATGCATGACATCAGGCAGATGACGGGCGTCGTCGACGCGCCAGACCCGTTTGCAAATCGGCTTGAAGATATCCCCCTGCGACGCGTCGGCGTGCAGGCGCATGCTCTGATGCGCCTCGCGCGGGTGGTGATAGGTCGGGGTGTTGCCGGTGATGACCAGCATCGGCGTCCCGTCCATCGCCGCCGAAGCCACGCCGGTCACGGTATTGGTCAGGCCGGGCGACAGGTGGACGTTGATCACCGCCAGCTTGCGCGACACGCGATAATAGGCGTCGGCGGCGTGAACCGCCTGCTGCTCGTGACGGAACGAGACATATTCGATGCCCAGCCGGTCGCAGGCGTCGATCAGGGCGTAGTTGGTGTGGCCGCACTGGCCAAAGACCTTCTCGACCCCCTCGTTCTTCAGGCATTGGGCCATGAAGAGGGCGCCGGTTACGCTGTCTGCTGACATATTCAAATCCATCACAGGGTGATCGTGACGAGACGCTCTTGCGTCATCTCGCGCATGGCGTAGCGGGGGCCTTCGACCCCCACGCCGCTGTCCTTGACGCCGCCGAACGGCATCAGATCGACGCGGCTGCTGGAGGCTTCGTTGAGGTGCACCACGCCGACGTGCAGCCGCTCGGCCGCCTTCAGGGCGCGGCTGAGGTCGCGGGTGAACAGGCCGGCGGCCAAACCAAAGGGCGTGGCGTTCACGCGGTCGATCGCCTCGTCCAGCGAGTCGAACGGCAGGACAGTCAGGACGGGGGCGAAGATCTCTTCGCACAGCACCTTCGAGGTGGGGTCGGCGTCGGTCAGGACGGTCGGCGTCAGGATAGCGCCGCGTCGTTCGCCGCCGGTCAGAACCCTGGCGCCGCGATCCGTCGCCTCACGCACCCAGGTCTCGGCGCGCACGGCCTCGGCCTCGCTGATCATGGGGCCGACGTCGGTGGCGTGGTCTCGCGGATCGCCGACCTTCAGCGCTTCGACCTGCTCCAGCAGCATGGGCAGGAAGCGGTCCATGACCGAACGCTCGACAAACAACCGCTGGGTCGAGGTGCAGGCCTGCCCCTGACGGCGGAACCCGGACTGGGCGCAGCGCACCGCCGCCCGCTCCAGATCGCCGTCGGCGCAGACGATGGTGGCCGCGATGCTGCCCAGCTCTAGCGCCGTGGCGCGCATGCCGCGGCTGGCGCTGATCGCCTTGCCCACCGGAGTGCTGCCGGTGAAGGTGAAGAAGTCGACGCCCGGATGGGCCGCCAGGGGCGCGCCGACCTCGGCCCCGCCGCCGTGGATCAGGTTGATCAGGCCGCCGGGAACCCCCGCTTCCAGCATCAGTTCAAACAGGCGCGTCGCCGACAGGGGCGTGGCGACCGGCGGCTTGAACACCACCGCATTGCCCGAGGCCAGGGCCGGCGCCACCTTGTGCGCCACCATGTTCAGCGGCGAGTTGAAAGAGCTGATGCCGCCGACCACGCCGCGCGGCAGCCGCAGGGTATAGGCCATGCGGCCCGACTGGCCCGACGCCCCCTGGATCGGCACGATCTCGCCGGCCAGACGACGGCCTTCCTCGGCCGACACGCGGAAGGTCTCGGCGGTGCGCACGACCTCGTTGCTGGAATCCTTCCACGGCACGCCGGATTCAGCGACGATCATGGCCGCCAAAGCCTCGCGCTCGGCCAGGATCAGGTCGGCGACTCGGTTCAACAGGCGGCTGCGCTCATAGGCTTCGAGGCGAATGGCGTTGAACGCTGCACGGGCGGCGGCCACCGCCGCCTCGACCTGTGCCGGCGACGCCGAGCGCAGGCGGCCCAGCTCGGCCCCGGTGAACTTGTCGACGACCGTGACGGCGGCGCCTTCGCCATCCGTCCACTGACCGTCGATCAGCATTCTGATCTGATGTTCTTGTTTCATTGCCTCTTCCCTGTCCCTCGCCTCTTCGAGCGATGAGACCTTGCCGGTCGGCGGGTCGCCCCATCGCTCGGTCGAGACCATTGGTAACGACCGCCAAACTCAAGAAATAGTGACGTTTGCTGGATCGATAGATGACGTTTTGTTATGTATCGATATCGTGCTGCGCCCTCACGGCGCCGGCCCTGCACGGGAGAACGCCTTGAAGTTCGAGTTCCTGATGACCCTGAACTCCGTCCTGCGGCACGGCAGCTTCGCCAGCGCCGCCGACGACATGGGCCTGACCGCCAGCGCCGTCAGCCTGCAGATGAAACGGCTGGAGGAGTATGTGGGCCAGCCCCTGTTCGACCGCTCGGGCCGCACCGTGCGCCCCACTCCGCTCGCCAGCGATCTTGCCGAAAGCGTCCGCACCGCCCTGGACGCCGTGGAAGAGGCGCGCACGCGCCATTCCGCCGCCCTGTCGGGCCGCGTCGTCATCGGGGCGATTCGTTCGCTCCAACCCACCATGATCCCCCTGGTTCTGCAGGAAATCGGCGGACGTCATCCAGGGCTGGCGGTGCGGGTGATCCAGGGCGACTCCAGCGAGTTGCTGGATCACCTGAAGGCAGGCCGACTGGATGGCGCGGCCCTGATCCGGCCCACCTCGGGCGGCTCAAGCCGCCTCGACTGGCAGGATCTGGAAAGACAGCCCTTCGTCTTCGTGGCGCCGCCCGACAGCACGGAAACCACCGCCGAGGCCCTGATCGCGCGCTACGACTGGATCCAGTTCGACACCTCTCTGACCAGCGGACGCACCGCCGCCAGCCACCTGCATCGCCTCTCGCCCGGCACCAGGCCGCGCTTCGAGCTGGAGTCCATCGAGGCTGTGCTGGCCATGGTGTCGGCCGGTCTGGGCGTGTCGATCATTCCGCGCCTGCCGGTCGCCCCGACCGTGCGCGCCCCCGTGCGCCAGATTCCGCTGGGCGTCAGCACGCCGACACGTCAGATCGCCTTCGTCTGCCGCAGCGGCGACGCCGACAATAGACGCGTTCGCGCCATCCGCGACGCCTTCGCCAACGGATACGGCGTCACACGCGACAACGCCTGATCAGCCGCCCGCTTCGACCTTCCCGAGGTTTTCAACGAGATAGTCGGAGATTTCATAGAGATCGTCCTCGGGCTCGGTCATGCCCTTGGCCATCATGCGCGCAATAACCTGGTTCCACTCATCCTGAGTATGTCGCTGTGTTGCGAACATGCCCACCGAGTGACATTGGCCGCACACGCGCTGCGTCAGCTCACGGCCTTCACCTTCAGGCAAGGCGCTCGCTGGGACGGCGGCCGCTCGCGGCGGCGGCGCCTCCTGCGGCGTCCTCGTCATGGCGCCCAGCCCCCCGGCCAGAACGACGCCCCCGATCAGGCAAGCGATAGTCCCCTTCATCACACCCTCCGTCCCCCGCAATCACAAACGCTGCGAGGCAGGGCAGTATGCACGCGCCACCCCCGCTCGCTACGCCAAACTCGCCGCGAGGCATCAGACACCATTCGGCCGCGGCGGTACGGTCTAGGACCAAAGGCTTAGTCCGAACGGATGAGGGCCAGATTCAGTCTCCCAACGGACTAGTCCGGCAGGACAAATCGACGGACGGCGGAGACAGGAAGACAGTCGGGTTAACAGGAGGCCTTTCCTCTGGCTTCGCCCGACGGCCGCGACGACTTCGAGCCCGAAGCTTTCCGGGCTGCGATCACCGCCCCCGCCGCGCTTCGCCTCCGGTCGGCCCTCCCACGGCAAATTCCGCCCTGGAGGCTACAATGGTCGCGCTGAACCAACATGATCTGGAATTCATTCTGAGGCAGATCAAGATCGCCGAAGCTCATGCGAACGGCACGCCGTTGACACAGATCAGGGTGGACGCCGCCGGTCGGGTCATCACTGATCGGGCCTGGTACACCTCGGCCAGCTTCGATCCGACCCTTCCCCTCGCCATCCCGGACGCGAAGACGCCCTTTGGCCTGCGGACGGTCGACGGCAGCTACAACAACATCGTGGAGGGGCGCGAACTTTGGGGCGCGGCGGACCAGCCGATGCCGCGACTGCTCAACCCCAACTTCATCAATGAGGGCGACGACTCGATGGCGCTAGGCGGCGGCCAGAGCGTCACCAACAACGATTACGGCATGGTTGGCGGGGCGACGCCCGGCGTCAACGGCGGCCATTCAGGCAATGTCGCGGACGCCGATCCACGGCTGATCTCGAACCTTGTCTCCGACATGAGCTTCAACAATCCAGCCGCCATCGTCGCCGCCCTGACGTTTGCAGGGTCTGCAGACGTCTATGGCGACCTGGCCGTGGTGCGCGCCGCCCACGCGACCCTGATCAGCACGATCGTCGCCATCAACGCCGACGCCGGACTGGACCCCGCCGCCAAGCAGGTCGCACGTGACGCGGCCCAGGCCGATTTCCAGGCCATCCTCGACGACAAGGGGCTGGAGGCCGAGAACGGCTCGCTGATCATCCCCAACGTCGCGGCGGATGAAGGCCTGACCGCGCCCTTCAACAGCTGGATGACCTTCTTCGGTCAGTTCTTCGATCATGGCCTGGACCTGATCACCAAGAGCGGCAACGGGACCATCTACATCCCGCTGGCCCCCGACGATCCCCTGCGCACGCATGGGGCGGACGGCATCCCAGGCACAGGCGACGAAGTCAGCGCGCAGAACGCCTTCATGGTGCTGAGCCGCGCAACCCCTGTGGCCGGCCCCGGCGCCGACGGCATCATGGGCACCGCCGACGATACGGCGCACGAAGCGGTCAACGTCACCACGCCGTTCGTCGATCAGAACCAGACCTATACCTCCCACGCCTCGCATCAGGTCTTCCTGCGCGAATACGCGACAGTGAACGGGCGAACCGTGGCCACTGGCCACCTGCTGGACGGGGCCACCGGCGGCCTGGGCACCTGGGGCGACGTCAAGGCTCAGGCCCGAGCCATGCTGGGCATCGAGCTGACCGATCAGGACGTGTTCAACGTTCCCCTGCTGCGAACCGACCCCTATGGCCGCTTCATTCCCGATCCCGTCACAGGCTACGCTCAGGTCATCCTGGGGTTGGGCGCTGATGGCACGCCCAACACCGCCGACGACATCGTCATCTCGGGCACGCCGGCCAATCCCATCAACCTGATCGCCATGGCCACGACGCCGGTAAACATCGACGGCGTCGACTACTTTGGTCCGATCCGCATCGCTCACGCCTTCCTTGACGACATCGCCCACAACGCCGTGCCCGGCACGGTATTCGACGCCGACGGCAATCCCGCCACGCCGGACGTTCTGGTGGTTCAGGCCGATGATGACGCCGTCGCCGACAACGCGATCGCCACGGACTACCGGGGCAGAAAAGTCGCCTATGACAACGAGTTGCTGGACGCCCACTTCGCCACGGGCGACGGGCGCGGCAATGAAAACATCGGCCTGACCGCTGTCCACCACGTCTTCCATTCCGAGCACAACCGGCAGGTCGAGGCCCAGAAGCTGACCGTGCTGCAGTCGGGCGATCTGGCCTTCATCAACGAATGGCTGGCGACCGACATCGGTGGGCTGCCCTCCAACTTCGCTTCCCTGTCGGCGCTCGACCAACTGGCCTATGCCAATACCCTGGTCTGGGACGGCGAGCGCCTGTTCCAGGCCGCCCGGTTCGCCACCGAGATGCAGTACCAGCACCTGGTCTTCGAAGAGTTCGCCCGTCAGGTGCAGCCCCTGATCGACCCCTTCGTCTTCAACAGCTCGACCGACATCAACCCCTCGATCTTCGCCGAGTTCGCTCACACGGTTTACCGCTTCGGTCACTCCATGCTGACCGAGAACATCAACATGGTGGACCCGACCACCGGCGCCCAGAGCGAGATCGGTCTGATTCAGGCCTTCCTCAATCCCAATGCGATGAACGCTTTGGGCACAGCCGATGAAGCCACGGCCGCCATCGTCGCCGGTATGACGCGCGTGCGGGGCAATGAGATCGACGAGTTCGTCACCGGCGCCCTACGCAACAACCTGCTGGGCCTGCCGCTGGACCTGCCGGCGATCAACATCGCCCGCGGTCGCGACGCCGGGATTCCGTCTCTCAACGACGCCCGCGCCCAGCTGTATGCCGCGACCGGATCGACCTTCCTGGAGCCTTACAAGAATTGGGTCGACTTCGCCGCCAACCTGAAAAACCCCCTGTCGGTGGTGAACTTCATCGCCGCCTATGGGACCCATGCCAGCATCACCGACGCGACCACCTCGGCGGCCAAGCAGGCGGCGGCCTGGGATCTGGTCTTCGGCGTGGGCGGCGAAACAACCACCGAACGCGCCGCACGGATCGCCTGGCTGAACGGCCCGGCGGCGACCACCGGGGTCAACGCCATCGACTTCTGGATCGGCGGCCTGGCCGAGAAGAAGATGCCCTTCGGTGGCATGCTTGGCTCGACCTTCAACGCCGTCTTCGAGGCGCAGTTGGAGAACCTGCAGGACGGCGATCGCTTCTACTACCTGACCCGCACCCAGGGCCTGAACTTCCTGAACCAGCTGGAGGAGAACTCCTTCTCCAAGCTGATCATGAAGAACTCCGCCCTGGCCGCTCCCGGCCCGGACGGCATCCGCGGCACCGGCGACGACGTGATCGACCGCAGCATCGGCGTGAACGCCTTCGCCGACTACGACTTCTATCTGGAGGTCAACGCCGCCATGCAACTGGGGGCGGACCCGACCGGCAACGACCCCGTGCTCGAGGGCCTCGGGCGCGGCAAGGTGCAGCGCGACGACCCGCTGACCGCCGGCGTGGATGAAAATTTCCTGCGCTTCACGGGCGGCGAGCACGTCTCGATCGGCGGCACCACCGGCAATGACACCATCATCACCGATTTCGGCGACGACTCCATCTGGGGCGGGGCCGGCAATGACCGGATCGAGGCCGGCGCGGGCGTGGACCTCGTCAATGGCGGCGACGGCGACGATATCATCACCGACAGCGGCGACTCGGGCGACTTTCTGAAAGGCGAAGGCGGCAATGACGTCATCGCCAACTCCAACGGCCTCGACATCCTGATGGGCGGGACCGGCAAGGACGTCTTCTTCGTCGGCGTCGACGACACCGAGGTGTTCGGCGGCCAGGGCGACGACTTCATCCTGGGCGGAGACGGCGTCGACTTCCTGCTGGGCAATGAGGGCGACGACTGGATCGAGGGCGGCGGCGGCTTCGACACCACCGCCGGCGACAACTCGGAACTGTTCTTCAACTCGACCATCATCGGCCACGACGTGATGTTCGCGGGCTCGGACGAGCATGACTTCGACGCCGAGTCCGGCGACGACATCATGGTCCAGGGCGAAAGCGTCATGCGCAACGAGGGGATGTTCGGTTTCGACTGGGCGATTCACAAAGGCAGCACTATTGCGGCCAATGCGGATCTGACGAAGCCGATCTTCACCACCGACGCGGCCGACATCCTGCGCAATCGCTTCGACGCCGTCGAAGCGCTGTCCGGCTGGAACAAGGATGATCGGCTCTGGGGCGATGATCGCGGGGCGCCGGCCGATGCCGGAAGCGTCCTCGCCGGGGCCGAGGGCACCATGGTCGGGCATGAACTGGACCAGGCCGGCATCAACCGCATCGCGGGTCTGGACCAGATCATCACCCCCAATCTGATGACGACGCGCCCCTATTGGGCCGACAGCACAGGGGATGTGAAGTCTGTCTTCGTCGGCGGGAACATCCTGCTGGGCGGCGGCGGCAGCGACATCATTGAAGGTCGTGGCGGCGATGACGTCATCGACGGCGATGCCTGGCTCAACGTGCGGATTTCGATCCGCGACGCGGCCGGCGCCGAAATCGCCACGATCAACAGCCTCAAGGACAATGTGACGCTCGGCGGCGTGACCAAGGCGCTGTCGACCTGGATGTTCGAGCGCGCCATCACCCCGGCCCAACTCCACATCGTGCGCGAGATCAAGCAGGACGACAGCGGCGATGACGTCGCCGTTTATTGGGATGTCCGCGCCAACTATGACATCACCTCGAACGCGGATGGGACCATCACCATAGTCCACCGCGTGCAGACCGTCGGGGCGATCGACCCCGCAACAGGTCAGAACCGCGTGTCCGACGGGACCGACACCATCCGCAATATCGAAATCCTGCGCTTCGCGGACGGCGACGTCAGCCTGTCGCCGCCGGAGCTCTTCCTGCAGCAGATCACGCGGCAATACGCGGACAACTTCAACACCGCCAACCTCGGCAATACGACCGGCAATGCGCCCTGGAACCCCGACTGGGTCGAAGCCAATGATAGCGGCGGCGTGACGACCGGCCAGATCCGGATCGACGCCGGCAACAACAACGTCCTGCAGTTCACGCAAGGCGACGGCGCGCAGATCCAGCGGACCGTTGAACTGGGCGGGAAGGCGTCAGCGTCTCTGGCCTATTCCGTGGCCGAGGATGGGCTCGACGCCGGCGAGACGGTGACGGTCTTCTTCTCGCGGGACGGCACCCAGGCAGCGATGGTCCAGATCGACCTGATCACCGGCGCGACCAATAATGCGAACAGGAACATCGCGCTCACGGGCCCCTTCACCCAGAACGCCTTCATCCGCTTTGTGGCGTCCGGCATTTCCGCCGCCAATGAGACGGTCAACATCGACAATCTGGTCGTCACCTTCACGGATTCAGTGGCCAGAGACTATGAGACCACCTTCACCGAGGACGGCGCCGATCAAAGCATCGCCTCCGGTCCGCTGATCGTCGAGGACCAGCAGATCGTCTCGGCCCGCGTGGTCCTGACAAACGCCCAGGCCGGGGACGCCTTCGACGTGCCGACCAACCTGCCGGGGAACATCACCCGCACGATCGACGCCTCGGTCCCCGGCCAGATCATCGTCACCCTGACCGGCAACGAGCCCAGCATCGCCAACTGGCAAGCGGCGATTCAAGCCGTCGAGTTCCGCAACACATCGCAGAACCCCGGCACGGTGGACCGGATCATCGAGGTGACCGTCAATGACGGCTTCCTGTCCAGCCAGGTCGCCCGCACCACCGTCAATGTCGTTGCGGTCAATGATCAGCCGTCGGTCAACAATGACAGCGTGATCACCAACGTCGCAACCGGGTCCTTCGCCATCCCCGAATGGGTGCTGCTGCGCAATGACGTCGATGTCGATGGCAACACTATCGCCATGACCGGGCTCAGCAGCCTCAACGGCCTCACGGCGACACGCGCCAATGGCGTCGTGACCGTGACCGACACCGGCGGGGCCGGCGGCTCCTTTGTCTACACGGGCAATGACGGCTCGGGCGCCGCCAACGCCACGGACACGGCGACGGTGACGCTCACCCGCGACACGGCGGGGACCATCAACGGCACCGCTGCGGCCAACATCCTGATCGGCGACAACGCCGCCAGCACGTTCGACGCGGATGAAGGCGACGACGTGATCCTCGCCGGCGGCGGGAACGACACCATCCTGTGGAATGCGGGCGACGGTCGTGACTTCGTCGATGGCGGCGCCGGCACGGACACCTTCACGGTCGGCGGCAACGCCACGGCCGAGGCCTTCGTCGTCTACTCCGCCGCCGCGGCGCAGGCCGACGGCATTCTCGGCCTCCGTCCCGAGACCGAAATCGTCGTGACCCGGAATGGCGTGGTGATCGCCGAGCTCGACAATATCGAGGAGATCATCATCAACACCGGCGCGGGCAATGACACCGTAACCACGCGCGGCAACTTCAACCCTACCAGCCTCAGCTTCTCGACCATCAGGATCAATGACGGCGGCGGCAACGACACCGTCGATATCTCGGGCATGGAGTCCGCCCACCGCGTCGTCCTGCGATCAAACGGCGGCAATGACACCATCGTCGGCGCCCTGCGGCCCCAGGACGTGATCGAACTGGCCGAGGGCAAGACCTTCAGCGATTACGTGAAGACCTATAATCCCAACGGCAGCGTACGGTTGGAGAGCAACGGTCACACAGTGACCTACTTCGGCCGGCCCAGCCTGGCCGCCGAGGGCGTGGTCCTGCCGCCCTCCAACAGCGCCTTCGACCTGCCGCTGGACAGTGAGGATATCCAGGACCTGCTGCAGATGGTTCGCGACGGCCTGATCCGCGACGCCTCTGGCCTGGGCAACAATATCGCCAACCCGACCCTGGCCAACGCCGGCCAGCCCTTCATTCGCCTGACCGACCCCTACTATACCGACGGCGCGTCCGGCGTGCGTCAGACCACCCTGACCCCGCGCCAGATCTCCGACCTGATCTCCAATCAGGACAATGACGGCGACGGCGCCGAGGAAAGCACCCCCAACGCCTTTGGCGGCACGGCCCTGCTGACCGCCTTCGGCCAGTATTTCGACCACGGTCTGGACTTCATCAACAAGGGCGCGCCCGGCTCCATGCCGATCGGCTCGCCCTCCTTCCCGATCTCGGCCCCTCGCGCGAACATCATGCCCGGCACCGGGGTCGACCCGGACGGCATTCCGAACAACGGCGACGAGATCGCCGCCCGCTACATCAACGACACCTCGCCCTATGTCGATCAGAACCAGGCCTATGGCTCGCACGAGGCGATCACCGCCCTGCTGCGGAAATGGGAGATCGGGCCCGATGGTCAGCCGAGGCAGACCGCCCACCTGCTCAGCGGCGGACTGGACAGCACCGGCCGTCCTACCCTGCCGACCCTGGACGATATCCGCGAAAACTACCGGATCATGACCGGCGGCCAGGAACTGACGGCGGAGGACATCACCAACTACGACGGCACCGGCCAGCCCCTGCTGATCGACTTCGTGCCTGTCTACAAGACCGTCCCCGGCTCCGGCCCGGTTCTCGATCTGGACGCCATCGGCCACTACTATGTGGTCGGCGACGGGCGCGGCAATGAGAACCTCATGCTGACCTCGATCCACACGGTCTGGGAACGCAACCACAACCACTGGGTCGATCGCCTGAAGGAGTCGACCAACGGCGCCTGGACCGAAGAAGAATATTTCGAAGCCGCGCGCATCATGAACATCGCTGAGTATCAGCGGGTCGTCTTCACCGAGTTCGCCCAGGCGATGGGCGGCGGTCTCGGCGACGATGAAGAGCATGGCTTCGAGGGCTATGATCCCACGGTCGACGCCTCCATCTCGCTGGAGTTTGCTCAGGCCGCCTTCCGCTTCGGCCATTCCATGCTGAACGAGACCGTCAGCTATGTGGACGCCGCCGGCGTGCTGCAGCAGATGTCGCTGGTCGACGCCTTCCTCAGCCCTCAGACTCTTGCGTCGCTGGGTGTGGATTCCATCCTCGCCGGCGCCGCCGCCACCCCGCATCAGGCCATCGACGTGGACGTGGTGAACGCCCTGCGCAACCAACTGGTCGGACGCCCGCTGGACCTGGCGGCGCTCAACATATTCCGCGGTCGCGACGTGGGCATCCCGCCCTTCAACACCGTGCGGGCGGAACTGTTTGAGAAGACCGGCATCGCCAGCCTGCGTCCCTATACCGGCTGGGCGGACTTCCAGGCGCGAAACGGCCTGACCGACGCGGCCCTGCTCCAGCTCAAGACCGCCTATCCCGACGGCTTCGACAGCGTGGACCTGTGGGTCGGCGGGCTGTCCGAGAAACCCCGGCACGGCCAGCTCGGCTCGACCCTGGGCTATATCTTCCTGGATCAGTTGAACCGGCTGCAGCACGGCGATCGGCTCTACTATCTGGAGATCTTCGACGACTCGATCTTCGCTGGAAACGCCCTCACCTTCTCCGAAATCATCATGCGGAACACGGGGCTGACCGAGCTTCCCGAGTTCATCTTCCAGCCCAACCCTCCGCCGGCGAACGGCGACGATGATGAGGACGAGGATGATGACGACGACGACGTTGTCCTTCCCCCTGACGACGACGAAGATGATGACGACGACGGCCCCAGCGATGACGATGACGATGATGATGAGGACACCGATGTCGGCACGCCGCCCGTCGTCACGCCGACAACCCCGCCTGCGGCCTCCCTGGTTCTGGCGGGAGGGTCGACGGACGACACGCTGAACGGCGGGGCCGGCGACGATGCCCTGAGCGGAGGATCTGGCGATGACACGCTGAGCGGCGGGGCCGGCGATGACGTTCTGAATGGCGGGTCCGGCGACGATGTTCTGAACGGCGGCGCCGGCGACGACAGGCTCAATGGCGGCTCCGGGGACGACAGGCTCAACGGCGGCGCCGGCGATGACGTTCTGAGCGGCGGGTCCGGCGACGACGTCTTCGTCTTCGGCGGCGACGACCAGATCACCGACTTCAAGGTCGGCGCCGACAAGATCGACCTCAGCGGACTGGGCGTCACCGCGGCCAACTTCGGCTCCCTGGTCGCCTTGGCCGTCACGACGACGGGCGCCTCGGTCACGGTCGGCGGTCAGACCATGTACCTCACCGATTTTTCCGGCGGCGGCCTGACCGCCTCCTCCTTCATCTTCGCCGGAGCCGCCGCCGCGGTGGCCAGACTGCCCACCGGCGAAACAGCCGTGAGCGTCCCGCTCGATGACGACGACTTCATCGTCCCATCCGGGTTCAGGGGCCGCGGCGGAGGCGGGGGTGGCAGAGAAGGTGCTGGTCACGACCGCTTCGTCGATCTGATCGAGCCTGGATGGGGCTCACCCTTTGGCAAGTGGGACTGGACGGACTTCCACACCATTCCCGCCCGCGATGAGGATGCGGACGGAAGCGATCTGCACAACGACTATTTCCTCAGCTGAGCCAGCGCGGGCCGGGCCGCCCGCCCGGCGTTCCGCGCCCCTCAGGCGGCGCGCGATCAGGGAGCGTAAACCGTGAAAGTTGCTTTGGGTGGGTTGCCTAAGCCCTTCGAGACCGCCCTGTCGGCTTGCCGACACTACTTCTGGCTGGCCGCCTTCTTTAGCGCCCTGGTCAACGTCCTCTATCTGGCGCCGACCATCTACATGATGCAGGTCTATGACCGCGTCGTGCCGACCAGCGGCGTCCTCACCCTGGTCTGGCTGACGGTCATCGTCGCCTTCGCCCTGGCGGCCCTGGCGGCGCTGGACGCCATGCGCAACCGGATCATGGTGCGCGCCTCGCTGCGCCTCAACCGACTGCTGGCGGGCCAGATTCTTGAGCGGCTGATGGTCCGTCGCCGGCTCGCGCCGGGCGAGCCGTCCACGGCCCAGGCCATGCGGGAGTTCGACGGGCTGCGCACCGCCCTGGCCGGCCCCGCCGCCATCGCCCTGATGGATATCCCCTGGACCCCCATCTATCTGATCGTCGCCTTCATGATTCACCCGATGCTGGGCGGGCTGATCGTGGCTGGGGGCGTGATCCTGCTCCTGCTGGCCCTGGCCAATGAGCGCAACACCCGCAGGGGCGCGGCCGAAAGCAGCCGCGCCAGCGCCAACGCCTACGCCGCCCACGACGCCTCGCTGACCCTGTCGGACGTGGTCCGGGCGCTTGGGATGCGGCGCGCCATGGTCGCGCGCCAGTTGGAGGACCGGCACGATGGTCTGGCGAGCGGCGCCCGGACGCAGCTCAGCGGCAGCCGCTACACCGCCCTGGTCAAGTTCACGCGCATGGCGCTGCAATCGCTCTCGCTCGGCGTCGCCGCCTTCCTGGCCGTGCGCGGAGAAATTTCAGTCGGCGCCATCATTGCCGGGTCGGTCCTGCTCAGTCGCGCCCTGCAACCGATCGAACAGGTGGTCGGGGTCTGGCCCACGATCAGTCAGGCGCGGCAGGCGGTCGGCACGTTGAAAACTCTGTTCGCCGGGACCGACGCCCTGATCCACTCGCCCATGGCCCTGCCCGATCCGGACGGTCATGTGGAGCTGAACAGCGTCGCCGTGCGCAATCCTGAGGGCAGCGCCTACCTGCTGCGTTCGGTGTCGCTGAAGCTGATCCCCGGCGATGTCCTCGGTCTGGTTGGGCCTTCCGGCGCGGGCAAGTCCACCCTGGCCAAGATCATCGCCGGCGCCCTGTCGCCCGACGGGGGCGAGATCCGCATCGACGGGGCCAGCTTCCAGGACTGGGATCCCGAGGAACTGGCCCGCCACATCGGCTACCTGCCGCAGGACAGCGCCCTGTTCGCGGGCACCATAGGCGAGAACATCTCCCGCTTCGCCGCCCATCGCGACGCCCCCCAGGACGAGATCGAGCGCGGCGTGGTTCACGCCGCGACCCAGGCCGGGGTTCACCAGATGATCCTGCATCTGCCGGGCGGCTACAACGCCCGCGTCGGCGAGGGCGGGCGCGGCCTGTCTGGCGGCCAGGCCCAGAGGATCGCTCTGGCCCGCGCTCTCTATGGCGACCCCAAGGTCCTGATCCTCGACGAGCCCAGTTCGGCGCTCGACGCTGAAGGCGAGCAGGCCCTGCAGAAGGCTATGAACACCGCCAAGGCCCGAGGCGCGGCCATCCTGATCGTCGCCCATCGCTCCTCTATCCTGCGAAATGTCGATCGCCTGGCGGTTCTGGTCCAGGGCGTGATCGAACATCAGGGGCCCCAGGCCGAGGTGCGCGACGCCCTGGAAGCCGCCCGCGCCACCGCCAACGTCGTCTCCATGAAGCCGAGGTAGGGATATGACCGGAACCTCCAGCGACCGTCCCAAGGCCAGCCCGCTCGACGAGAACCTGGATGCGCCCCACTGGGAACGGCGGATCGGTCTGATCGTGGCCGGAACCTTCTTTGTCGGCCTCTTGGGTTGGGCCGCCCTCACCCCCCTCGACGCCGGCGCCATGGCCCAGGGCATGGTCGCCGTATCGGGCAACCGGCAGGTGGTCCAGCATCGCGACGGCGGCGTCATCACCGACATCTATGTCCGCGAGGGCCAGACGGTGCGGATCGGTCAGCCTCTGCTGCGGATCGCCACGCCTGAACTGGTGGCCTCCGAACGCGGTCTGACCAGCGAGATGATCGCCCTTCTGGCGCGTCGCGCCCGCCTGATCGCCGAACGCGACGGCCTGTCGACCCTGGCCGAACCGATCGAGTTCGCCACCTATTCCGAAACAGATCAGGCCCTGGGCCGCGAAGCCTTGCAAGGACAGCAGCGACTGCTGCAAGCGCGGCGCGCCTCCATCCAGACCGAACGCGCCGTCCTGAGCCAGAGGATGCGCCAGCACGCCGAGCAGGTCGGCGGCCTGAGCCGTCAGATGAGCTCAAACCTCGAACAGCAGCGACTTCTGGCCGAGGAACTGGAGGGGCTGCGTGAACTCCTGCCCGACGGCTTCGTCGCCAAGAACCGCATTCGCGCCATGGAACGAAGCGCCGCCGAACTGGACGGCCAGCACGGCGCCTTGAGCGCAGACTCAGCTCGCGTCGGAGAAGCCATTGGCGAGACCCGGTTGCAGATCGTCTCTCTGGACCGGGCCAAGCTGGAGGAGGTCGCCACCCATCTCAGCGAGGTCGAGGCCCGCCTGGACGAACTGCAGCCCAAGCTGGCCGCAACCCGTGAACAGGTGGCCCGCTCGGTGATCCGTGCGCCCGCAGGCGGCAAGGTCGTCGGCCTGACCGCCTTCACTGTCGGCGGCATCGCCGCAGCCGGGGCCACCCTCATGGAGATCGTGCCACAGGACCGCGCTCTGGTCGTGGAGGTAAAGGCCGCACCCACAGACGCAGACGACCTCGAAATCGGCATGAAGACTCAGGTGCGCTTCACGGCCCTTCAGGACCGGAACCTGCCAATTCTTCAAGGCGCCATTTCACGCGTCTCGGCCGACAGCTTCGAAGATGAAAGAACGGGCGCCCACTACTTCGAAGTCGAGGTGACGGTCCCCCCGTCCGAGCTGGCCAAGATCAACAAGGCGCGCGGGACGTCCGGTCTTCGCGCCGGCCTCCCTGCCGAGGTGATGGTGCCGTTACGCAAGCGCAGCGCCCTGACCTATCTTCTGGAACCCCTGACCCAGACGCTCTGGCGCGCCGGCAGGGAGCATTGAGAAAACAAAGAGGACAAGACATCAACAAAAGACATCAAAATAAAACATTCGTTTCATTCGATCTGGACACATACTATGAAAATTAAAGGTTTCAGACCATCGAGATGAAACTTAACGTCGATCAGTATTAAAATACGTCTATTTTTAGACCTTCACAAACTCCAACATCACGCCCATCGTCACGACAGACGAGGAACGCAAGGAACGCTGGGGACGTCCTGCTTGCTGGGATAGGGCGCGAAGATGGAAACGATCATGGTGGCGGACGGCCACCCTCTCTACAGAGCCGGCCTTGCCGCAACGCTGCAAAGTCATCTGTCCGTCACCGATATCCGGGAGGCTTCGGATTACGGCAGCCTGCTGAACGGCCTTTCCCACGCGGCCGACATCGGCGTCCTGGCCCTGGATCTGGACCTGCCTGGAATGCATGAGCTGAAAGGCTTGCGGCGTCTGCGCGATCACATTCCACAGGTGAAGGTCATGGTCATCGGCTGGCCCGACGACCGCCGCTCGATCCTCGACAGCCTGGCCGCCGGTGCCCACGGCTACCTGCCCAAGCAGGCGTCGGCCGCCGAGATCGCCGCCGGGTTCCGCACCGTCATCGACGGCAATATCTACGTCCCGCCCGCGGTAGCTGACCTGCGGCCGGGCGCCCTGCCTGAGACCGCCGCCCCCCGCGACCACCGCGCCTTTCTGACCCACCGTCAGCGCGAGGTCCTGACGCTGCTGACGACAGGAAAGTCGAACAAAGAGATCGCGCGCGCCCTGTCGATCTCGGAAAGCACGGTCAAGGTTCACGTCACCGCCGCCTTCCGACTGCTCGGCGTCCACAGCCGCATGGCCGCCGCCGACGCCTTGAGGCGACGCGTGTCCGACGCCCAGCCTTCCCTACCCGGCCTTATCCGACCGCCCGGCCAATTTTCGGCCCACTGATCCGGCGTCAGAGGAAGCTGAGCACAGCCCTATTGAAATCAAGCGGCGCCTCGACATTGGACAGATGCGCCGCGTCAAGGACCGCGAGACGCCCCTGGCGGACTGTATCGGCCAACCACTGACCGTCCTCGACCGAGGTGGAAGGGTCCTGCTTTCCGGCGATCACCAGCACCGGCGGCATGATCAGCGGCGCCGTAGGGCGAAGGTCCATGTCCCGAATGGCGGCGCAGCAGCCGGCATAGCCCTGCGGATCGCAGGCCAACAGCATCTTCCGGATCGGCGCGATCGCCTCGGGCGCCTGGGCCGGAAAGTCCGGGGTGAACCAGCGAGCGATGGAGGCTTCGGTCAGTGGGGCCATGCCCTTGGTCACGACGCCCTCGATCCGGGACTGCCAGCCGGAAGGCGGCCCCATGTAGGCCGAGGTATTGGCCAGAACCAGTTTGCCGATCCGCTCGGGCGCGCGGACGCCCAGCCACTGGCCGACCATGCCGCCCTTGGACAGGCCGCAAAAGTCGGCCCGCTCCACCCCCACGGCGTCCAGAAGCTGAACCGCGTCACGCCCCAGACGGTCCATCGAATAGGCGCCCGCGGGAGAGTCTGAGGCTCCATGGCCCCGGCTGTCGTAACGCAGCACGCGAAAGCGTTCGGCGAAGGCCGCGATCTGCGGCTCCCACATCTGCATGTCGGTGCCGAGCGAGTTCGACAGCATCAGGACCGGCGCGTCCTCGGCCCCGTCGAAGCGATAGGGGATGCGGCAGCCGTCGTCGGTCGTGAAATACTGAACCGACATCAGACCCGCTCCACCGCGACCGCCAACCCCTGCCCCACGCCGACGCAGAGGGTGGCCAGGCCATAGCGGCCGCCGGTCTTCTCAAGCTGGTGCACCAGGGTCATCAGGATGCGGGCGCCGGACATGCCCAGCGGATGGCCCAGGGCGATGGCGCCGCCGTTCGGGTTCACGCGCGGATCGTGGTCGTCGACGCCCAGACCGCGCAACACCGCCAGCCCCTGCGAGGCGAAGGCCTCGTTCAGCTCGATGGCGTCGAACTGGTCGATGGTCAGGCCGTGGCGCGCCATCAGCTTCTGCGTCGCCGGAATGGGACCCACGCCCATGACGCGCGGAGCCACGCCGGCAGAGGCCATGCCGATGATGCGCGCGCGCGGGGCCAGGCCTTGAGCCCTGGCCGCCGCTTCGGAGGCGACGATCATGGCGGCGGCGCCGTCGTTGACGCCCGAGGCGTTGCCGGCCGTCACCGTGCCGTCCGGGCGGACGATGGGCTTCAGCTTGGCCAGGGTCTCCAGCGTCGTGTCGGCGCGCGGGTGTTCGTCCGTATCAACCATGGTGACGACGCCCTTCTTGCCCGCGACCTCGACCGGGATGATCTCTTCGGCAAAGAAGCCCGAGGCCTGAGCTGCCGCAGCGCGCTGCTGGCTACGAACGGCGAAGGCGTCCTGATCGGCGCGGCTGACGCCGTAGTCGTCGGCGACGTTCTCGCCAGTTTCAGGCATGGAATCAACGCCGTAAGCCGATTTCATCGCCGGATTGACGAAGCGCCAGCCAATGGTGGTGTCATAGATGGCGGCCTGGCGCGAGAAGGCGCTCTCGGCTTTAGCCATGACGAAGGGGGCGCGGCTCATGCTCTCGACCCCGCCCGCCAGCATCAGGTCGGCGTCGCCCGCACGGATGGCGCGCGCGGCGTCCCCGACAGCCTGCAGTCCCGAGGCGCACAGGCGATTGACGGTATTGCCGCCGACGCTTTCGGGCAGCCCCGCCAACAGGACGGCCATGCGGGCGACGTCGCGGTTGTCCTCGCCCGCCTGATTGGCGGAGCCGAGGATGACGTCCTCGATCGCGGCGGGGTCCAGGCCGGGGTTGCGCGCCATCAGCGCCCGGATCGGCAGGGCCGCCAGATCGTCGGCGCGAACCGAGGCCAGACTGCCACCGTAACGGCCGATAGGCGTGCGGATGGCGTCGCAGATGAAGGCTTGGGTCATTTTTCGTCCCCTATCGGCGCGACCGCGGGTCGCGCCTGCTTGAGCGGGATCATGCGAACGCCCCCGCATCAAAGGCCGCGCCCGTCTTGGCGCGCACCTCGTCCAGCGTCACGCCGGGCGCCAACTCCTTGAGGGTCAACCCGCCCTGCTTCTTGTCGACCGCGAAGACGGCCAGGTCCGAAATGATCAGGTCGACCACGCCCTGCCCGGTCAGCGGCAGGCTGCATTGTTCCAGGATCTTGGGCTCGCCGTACTTGTTGCAATGCTCCAGCACCGCCACCACACGCTTGACCCCGGCGACCAGATCCATGGCCCCGCCCATGCCCTTCAGCATCTTGCCGGGGATGGTCCAGTTGGCGATGTCGCCGTTGGCGGCGACCTCCATGGCCCCCAGCACGGTCAGGTCGATATGGCCGCCCCGGATCATGGCGAAGCTGTCCGCCGAAGAGAAGAAGCTGGAGGTCGGCACTTCGGTGATCGTCTGCTTGCCGGCGTTGATCAGGTCCGGGTCGACCTCGCCGGGATAGGGAAACGGCCCCATGCCCAGCATGCCGTTTTCGGACTGCAGGGTGACGTGAACGCCCTCGGGAATGTGGTTGGCCACCAGGGTCGGGATACCGATGCCGAGGTTGACGTAGAAGCCGTCCTTCAGCTCACGCGCGGCGCGGGCGGCCATTTCGTCGCGGGTCCAGCCGATCTGGGTCTCAGCCATCAGGAGGCCTCCCTTTCGCGCGTGGTCAGCTTCTCGATGCGTTTTTCATTGATGGTCGAGAGCACGATCCGGTCGATAAAGATGCCCGGCGTGTGCACCTGATCGGGATCAAAGGTCCCGGCCTCGACGATCTCCTCGACCTCGACCACGGTGATCTGGCCCGCCGTGGCCATGTTCGGGTTGAAATTGCGGGCGGTCTTGCGGAACTGCAGGTTGCCCTCGGGGTCCGCGCGCCAGGCCTTGATGATCGACAGATCGGCGCGCAGCCAACGCTCGCGAACGTAGAGCTCGCCGTCGAACTCTTCGGTCGGCTTGCCCTCGGCCACCACCGTGCCGACGCCTGTCCTGGTATAGAAGGCCGGGATGCCCGCCCCGCCGGCGCGGATGCGCTCGGCGAGCGTGCCCTGCGGGTTCAGTTCCAGCTCCAGTTCACCGGACATGAACTGGCTTTCGAACAGCTTGTTCTCACCGACGTAGGACGAGATCATCTTCTTGATCTGGCGGCTTTCCAGCAGCATCCAAAGGCCAAAGCCGTCGGCCCCGGCGTTGTTGGAAATGACCGTCAGATCCTTGACCCCGGCGGCGCGGACCTCGGGGATCAGGCTCTCGGGATTGCCCGACAGGCCAAAGCCGCCGGACATGATGGTCATGCCGTCGAACAGGACCCCCTCCAGCGCCGCCCTGGGCGATGCATAGATCTTGCTGGCCATTCGAAACTCCAGGCTTCTCGGAAACAGGACGGCGAGCACTCCTTCCCAGGAGTGCTCGCCACGCAGACGTCAGGCCGCGACGCGCGCGCGGTGCGAAGCTTCTTCTTCCGCCTCGACCTTGGCCGGCTGCATCACGAAGTCGAAGGCGATGTCGGCGTAGCGCCCTTCCAGGCCGTACTTCTCGGCGGCTTCTCCGCCTTCCTTGTGGGTCACGGCGGGGATCAGATCCTCACGCGTAGCGTAGGCGAAGTCGTCGCGCAGGTAGGGGTCGCCGTCGATGTTGATCTGGGTCGTCAGGTGGCGGTGATCGTCGGCCGAGGCGAAGAAGTGGATGTGGGCCGGGCGATGGCCGTGGCGGCCCAACTGCTTCAGGATGCCTTCGGTCGAGCCGCCCGGAGGACAGGCGTAGCCCGAGGGCACGATGGAGCGGAAGGCGTAGCGGCCGTCGGAGTCGGTGATGATGGTGCGACGCAGGTTGAAGTCGCTCTGGCTCTTGTCGAAGTAGGAATAGTTGCCGAGCGTATTGGCGTGCCAGACCTCGACCTTGGCGCCGGCCAGGGCCTTGCCGTCCACGTCGCGGACCTGACCGTGCATGAACAGGGGCTCGCCCTTGTCCACGCCGTCGTCCAGCCGGGCGAAGCCCTGCTCGACCGGGGCGCCGGCGACATAGAGGGGGCCTTCGATGGTGCGCGGCGTGCCGCCGACCACGCCTTCGGCGGCGTCCCGCGCATCGGCGCGGATGTCGAGGAAGCGTTCAATACCCAGACCAGCCGCCCACAGTCCGAACTCCGGCGCGCCCGCAGCGGCGTAGTTCAAAGCCTGCCAGAACTCGTCGTCCGAGATGTCGAACTCTTCGATGGCGGCGAACAGGTCGCCGACGACACGGCGAACGATGGCCTTCAGGCGCGGATCGCCACTGACGGTGTCGGCGCCGCTCAGCTTGTCCAGCAGGGCCTGGACTTCGGTGGAGTCGATCAGGCGTTCGGTCATGTCATTTCCTCTTATATTATTTTGAATTGTCTGGGATTTCGGGCCGCGCTCAGCGGTCGTCGTCATGGATCGAGGAGGGATGCCGGCACAGCGGCGTCACCTCGATGTTCATGAAGGGGAACAGCGGCAGGCTGCTGACGATGTCATGCAGCTCCTGCACGTCGGCGACATCGAACACGCTGAAGTTCGAATACTGGCCGGCGATGCGCCACAGGTGCCGCCACTTGCCCGACGTCTGCAGTTCCTGGGCGCGCTCGCGCTCGATCCGCTTCAGTTCGGCGGCGCGGTCGGGGTCGTAGTCGAGGGGGATGCGGACATCCATGCGAACATGAAACAGCATGATCAGGCTCCGGCGGATTGAGTCTTGCGAGCGGCGTCGCGGCGGAAGAAGGCGACCTTGTCGGCGTCCAGACGCACGCCCAGGCCCGGACCGTCCGGCACCTTCAGGCCGAAGTCGGCATAGGCCAGCGGCGTCTCCAGGATCTCCTCAGTCAGCAGCAGGGGGCCGAACAGCTCGGTCTGGAACGACAGGTTGGCGAAGGTCGAGAAGACATGGGCCGAGGCCGCCGTGCCCACCGGCCCTTCCAGCATGGTGCCGCCATAAAGGCCGACGCCCGCCGCCTGGGCGATGGCGCCGACGGCGCAGGCCGCCGTCAGACCGCCGGACTGGGCGATCTTGACCGCGAACACATCGGCCGCCGCATTGGCGGCGAAGTCGAAGGCGCTGGCCGGGCCGGTCAGGGATTCGTCGGCCATGATGGGGATGGTGAAACGCTGGGCCAGCCGCGCCATCGCCCCGCGCAGGTGGGCGTCGACCGGCTGCTCGATCAGGTCGCAGCCTGCGGCCTCCAGCATGGCGACGCCGCGCGCGGCGCTGGCCTCGTCCCAGGCGCGGTTGACGTCGACCCGCACGCTCGCGCGGTCGCCCAGGGCGCGCTTGATGGCCGCAACATGGGCCACGTCGTCCACCACCGCGCGCTTGCCGATCTTGAGCTTGAAGATGTTGTGGCGACGCTGCGCCAGCATCCGCTCGGCCTCGTCGATGTCCTTGGCCGTGTCGCCGCTGGCCAGGGTCCAGGCCACCGACAGACGCTCACGGCGACGACCGCCCAGCAGTTCGGCCACCGGCAGGCCGACCCTGTGGCCCATGGCGTCGAGCAGGGCCGTCTCCACCGCGCATTTGGCGAAACGATTGCCCGCAATGGCCCGGCTCAGGCGATCCATCAGTTGCGCGGGCCGCGTCGGGTCCGCGCCCAGCACCAGAGGCGCGAAATAGGTGTCGAGCGCCAGCTTCATGCCCTCGGGGCTTTCCTCGCCGTAGCTGAGGCCTCCGATGGTCGTGGCCTCGCCCACCCCGACCGTGCCGTCCGAGCAGCGCAAAGTCAGCAGCACCATGGTCTGGTGGTGCATGGTGGTCATCGACAGGACGTGCGGGCGGATCGTGGGCAGATCGACCAGACAGGTCTCAAAGGCGTCGATCGTCATGGCCATCAGGCAGGTCCTTGATGAAGGGGAACGGAGGCGCCCTCGGCGGCCTCCTGGTTCCGGGTCTTGTGAGCAGCAGCGAAGGCTTTGACCTGGCTGCGGAAGCGCGCCAGCGTCGCCGAGCGATTGTCGCGGCGATAGGACAGGCTGAGCCGGGTGGTCGGGACGGGCGCCCGCAGAGGGCGATAGGCCACGCCCAGGCGCTGCGCGTCCTGAACGCTGGCCGGCACCAGAGACACGCCTGCACCGGCGGCGACCAGCCCCAGCGCCGTCTGAACATCCATGGTTTCGTGGGCGATGATCGGCGAAAAGCCGCTCTCGGCGCAGTGCTTCAGGATAATGTCCGCAAAGCTGGGGCGCGGGAAACGCGGGTAGAGAACAAAGGCGTGGCGCGCCAGGTCGCCGAGCGCGATCTCACTGTGTGCGGCCTGGGGATCGACGTCCGGCAGGGCCACAACCAGCGGCTCTTCCAACAGCAGTTCGTCGACCACCTCGGGGTCGTCGATGCCAGGCCGCGCGAAGGCGACGTCGATGGTCCGCTCGATCAGACCGCCCTTCAGCTCCGCCGTATTCATGGCGTGCAGCATCAAATCAACGTCGGGATTATCGGTGCGAAAGGCGTTCAGCACCCGCGGCAGCAGGGAATAGGTCGCCGATCCGACGAAGCCGACATTGAGCACGCCGATGGAGCCCGCCGCCGCGCGTCGGGCGATACGCGCCGCCTCGACGATGCTGCTCAGGATCTGACGGGCGCGGGGCAGCAGGGCCTCGCCGGCGACGGTCAGACGAATCTGATTGCGCGTGCGGTCGAACAGGGTGGCGCCGATCGCCGCCTCCAGCTCGACCATCTGGCGGCTGAGCGCGGGCTGGGCGACGTTGAGACGTTCCGAGGCGCGGCCGAAATGCAGTTCTTCGGCGATGGCCACAAAATAGCGCAGGCGCCGCACGTCGACGCCGGAGGTCTCGGCGAAAGGGTCCAGCGGGCTCATGCATGAGCCCCCCGCCCCGACGCGCCACAGGACGCGAGATCAACGACATGACGGTTCATGAAGTCGCTCCTTTCACTGCGCCTTGGCTCTGCTCGACGCGATGAAACGTGCGCCGCGTGACCAAGGTCGTCAGGACGGGGTGGTTTTCCCAATAGCATTTCTCGAAAACCTGATGCCGAAACGGCATGACGCGCCATGTGGCGATGCCGTTTTCTTTGCGATCGACGGCGGGGCGCGCCGTCTCACCTCACTGCTCGCGAACGCGGTCTGGGAAGGGTTCGTTCCGTAAGACGGGCCCGCTCGTCATCGGCAAGATCGTGGTTTCGCTATCGCCTCATGCCGAAGAATTATTGGCCAACCCCTCCTCGCTCCAAAAGAGTGAAAAGAAAAAATCGGGAGAGGACCCCATGGAATATTCGTCGCACCGCTACAGTTGCGCCTTGGCGCTGGCGCTGTCCGCGCTCTCTCTTTCGTCCGCCCTGGCGCAAGATGGAGCTCCCCCGGCGGCTCCCTCGCCCATGCCAGCCGTCCTGCCCCCGCAAGCGGGCCTCGGTCCGCGCGTCGGTCCCTATTATCTGCTGCGCTTCAACGACACCGCAGCGCCGCAAGCCCCGGCCGAAGTCTCCACGAAAGGGCTGGCAGCGCTGAAATACATGCCGCTGAACGCCAACGGCGACGTCAACCTGTCGCTGAGCGGCATGGAGCGCGTCCAGTTCAACAGCTACAGTCATGAATCCCTGATCGGCCAGAACTACAGCGATCAGTTGTTCATGGGCTTCCGTCACATCTACGGCGCAGACCTGCATCTCGGTTCGCACGTCAGGGTCTATGGCGAACTGGCCAGCGGTCAGATCAACGGCCGCGACATCGGCCCCCAGCCCCCGCGGCAACGCAACGACCTGGCCCTGCAACAGGCCTTCGTCGAGGTCAGCGCCCCCTTGGGCGACGGCAGCGTCAGCCTGCGCGGCGGGCGTCAGGAAATCTGGCTGGGCAATGGACTGATCCTGTCGACCCAGCCCTTCGCCAATATTCCGCTGACCTTCGAAGGCGTGACGGCACAGTATCGATCCCCGTCGGCGCGCATCGACGTCCTGGCGGTCGAGAACGTGGCCAACACCGAGGAGGTCTTCGGCGACAGCGCCAATCCGGGCCGCAAGATCTGGGGCGTTTACGGCAGCTTCGCCCTGCCCCACATGGCCAACGACGCCGTGGCCCTGAACCTCGATCCCTTCTACATCGGCTTCAAGTCGCGCAATCTGGCCATGGCCGGGCTGGTCGGCGAGGATGAACGCCACGGCTTGGGCGCCCGCCTGTGGGGCAAGGCCGGACCGATCCAGCTGGACACCACCGTGGTCCGCCAGGGCGGCTCCTTCGCCGGGCAGGATGTGGAGGCCTGGGCCGTCTATGCCGACGCCGGCTACGTCATCCAGTCCTCGCCGCTGAAGCCCCGCATCGGCGCCCGCTTCGACGCCGTCAGCGGCGGTCGCGACGGCGGCAAGATCCAGACCTTCACGCCCCTCTACACAGGCCAGCAGTACTACGCCGCCAGCGGTTATCTGGCCGGCAGCAATCTGGTCGAGGCCGGACCGACCCTGGCCCTCAACCTGTCCAAAGCCGTACGCCTGTCGGCCTATAACCGCTGGTACTGGAAGCAGGACCGCGACGACGCCGTCTATGGCCGCGGCTTCGCGCCCCTGCCCGGCACCGCCGATCCCTCGATCGGCTACATCGGCATGCAGCCCGACGTCACGGTGCAGTGGACCATCAATCCCAACCTCTTCCTGAGTGTGGAAGCCGCCTACTTCGACGTGTCCGACGGAATGAAACGCGCGGGCGGCCGCGACGTTTTCTACTCGCTCGTCGATCTGACTTTCATGTTCTGAGCCCCATAGAAAGAACACGGACCCCGCCATGAAGATCGCGAAACGCCTGCTGCCCGCCCTTCTGGGCGGCGTCTCTCTCCTCAGCCTCTCGCCGGTCGCGCTTCAGGCGCAGACCCCCTCCGCGCCGGCCCCGCTGACGGCGCCCACGCCCCAGCGCGACGCCCGGCCCAATATCGTGCTGATCGTCGCCGACGACATGGGCTTTTCCGACCTCAGCGCCTTCGGCAGCGAGATCGCCACGCCCAATCTGGACGCCCTGGTGGCCAGCGGCGTGCAACTGACCAATTTCCACGCCTCGCCGGCCTGTTCTCCGACGCGCGCCATGCTGATGAGCGGCGTCGATAACCACATCGCGGGGCTGGGCACGATGGCCGAGGTCATCGCCCCCGAACAGGTCGGCGTGCCCGGCTATGAAGGCGCGCTCAATGATCGGGTCGTGCCCTTCCCGCGCCTGTTGCAAGACGCCGGCTACCACACCTTCATGGTGGGCAAGTGGCACCTGGGCAAGGAGGAAGGTCAGAGCCCTCAGGCCCGCGGCTTCGATCATTCCTTCGTCCTGCTGAACGGCGGCGCCGACCACTTCACCCAGGGCGGCACCATCTTCGCCGCGCCCAAGGCCAGCTATCGCGACGACGGCGCACTGGTCGACCTGCCCGCGAACTTCTTCTCGACAGACTACTATACCGACCGGATTCTGCAGAACATCGACAGCGTCAAGGACGACAAGCCCTTCTTCGCCTACATCGCCTATACCGCCCCGCACTGGCCTCTTCAGGCGCCCGACGCCTATCTGGACCGTTATCGCGGGGTCTACGACGTGGGCTATGACGTGATCCTCGATCAGCGGATCGAGCGCATGAAGGCCAGGGGCGTCATCGCCCAGGACGTCACGCCCGCCCCGGCCCCCGGCGTCTGGCCCGCGTGGAACGCGCTGTCGGCCGAAGACAAGGCCAAGGAGGCCCGGCGCATGGAGGTCTACGCCGCCATGATCGCCAACATGGACGACAATGTCGGACGACTGGTCGCGGAGCTGAAGCGCACCGGCGAATACGACAACACCGTCTTCGTCTTCTTCTCCGACAATGGCGCAGAAGGCAGCGACGCCGAGGACATCAGCGAAAAGAACCGCGAGTGGATCCAGGCGACCTTCGACAACAGCCTCGACAACATGGGGCGGCGCAACTCCTTCATCGGCTACGGCCCCAACTGGGCGCGCGTCAGCTCGGCGCCCTTCCGCCTGTTCAAGGCCTTCACCTATGAGGGCGGCACCCGCACCCCGGCCTTCGTCGCGGGTCCCGGCGTTCGGCGCAGCCTCAGCGACGCCTATGTCGGGGTGAAGGACTGGGCGCCCACCTTCCTGCAACTGGCCCAGACGCGGCATCCTGCGGAAGACGGCGCCGCTGTTCCACCGCTGCAGGGGCGCTCGGCGGTGCCCTTCCTGATGGGCCAGACGGACCAGGTTCACCCCGATGACGCCACCCAGTGTCTGGAGTTGTTCGGTCGCGTCGCCGTTCGCATCGGCGATTTCAAGCTGACCTACAGCAATGCGCCCTGGGGCAGCGGCGATTGGGAGCTTTACAACACCCGCCGCGACCCAACCGAAGCGACCGATCTGAGCCAGGCCGAGCCCCAGCAACTGGCTACGATGAAGGCGGCGTGGGAAGGTTGCCAGCGGGACAACAACATCCTCTGGACGCCAGAGATCGCCGGCAAGAACGCCTATGGCAACACCAGCGTCCACTTCCCCGACCACCAGATCGATTTCCGCACCAAAGAGTAGCCCATTGAGCCGGTCCAAGGATCCCGTGACGATGACCGCCCTGCCTGCGGGCCACTTCGTCATGGGTTCGGACCATCACTACGTCGAAGAACGCCCGGCCCACCGCCGCCAAGTCGAGGCCTTCGCCATCGACGCCGTGCCTGTGACCAACGCCCGCTTTGCCGCCTTCATCGCCGACACCGGGCATCGAACGCTGGCCGAGACTCCGGTCAATCCGGCGGACTATCCCGGTGTCCCGGCGCACATGCTGGCGCCATCCTCCCTGGTTTTCACGCCGCCGCCCGGTCCTGTGCCGCTCAACGATGCGGGGCAATGGTGGCGCATCGTGCCCGGCGCCGACTGGCGGCATCCGCTGGGGCCCGGCTCCTCAATCGAGGGGCTG
Source organism: Candidatus Brevundimonas phytovorans (assembly GCA_029203145.1). NCBI lineage: Bacteria > Pseudomonadati > Pseudomonadota > Alphaproteobacteria > Caulobacterales > Caulobacteraceae > Brevundimonas > Candidatus Brevundimonas phytovorans. The sequence continues at coordinate 660,266 of CP119309.1, read as the reverse complement.
GACGATCATCCTGTCGTGCATGTCGGTTTCGCCGACGCCCTGGCCTATGCGCGCTGGGCGAGAAAGACCCTGCCCAGCGAGGCGCAGTGGGAGTACGCCGCCCGCGCCGGGTCCACGACCGAATACGCCTGGGGCGACGTCCTTGAACCCGAGGGTCGGCACATGGCCAACCTGTGGCAGGGCGCCTTTCCCCACCGCAACAGTCTCGGCGACGGCTATGAGCGCACCTCGCCCGTCGGCCATTATCCGCCGAACGCCTGGGGCCTGTCCGACATGATCGGCAACGTCTGGGAATGGACCCTCGACGCCTATCAGCCCCATCACACCGGCTCGCCGCCCAAGCGCTGCTGCGGGGTGTCGGCCCGACCGTCCGCCAACGTCTTCAAGGTGCTGAAGGGCGGCTCCCATCTCTGCACAGCAGACTACTGCAGCCGCTATCGCCCTCCTGCCCGGCTGCCCCAGGCCACCGACACCACCGCCTCCCACATCGGGTTCCGCTGCTGTCTTTGACGGTGGCCCTTTCGCCGACGCGGTCTAGCTTCAACCTCGCGATCAGAACTTGCCGATCAGGTTCACGAACCAGCCGCGCTCGTCGTAGCTGAGGTCGCCCAGGTCGTCCGAGAAGTCGGTGAAGTTGTAGCCGACGCCCAGCTTCACGTGGTCGCCGAAGTGGCGATAGACGCCGACCAGAGCCCCCAGACGGCTGTCCTGCGCCTCCTTGATCGACAGCTCGCGCACCTCGACCAGGACGTCCCAGCGGCGGACGATCTGATAGTCGGCGCGCACGGCCCAGAAGACCGCCTCGCTGTCGAACCAGGGCGCGCTCTCGTCGCGAGAGGCGCGCAGCTCGCCCAGACGCCAGGCCACCTTGGCCCCGACCGCCAGACGCGGCGTGACCTGATAGGTCCCGTCAACGGCGGCGATGTGGCTGCGCTGGGCATAGTCCAGCGACTGCCCCAGGGCGTCCACCTGGGCCGGCGACGGCAGGTCGGCCAGATAGGTGTACTTGGTCAGCAGGTTGAGCCGGTCGTTGTCGACCGGACGATAGGCCCCGGCCAGCGCCAGCTCGTAGTAGTCGGCGTTCATCGCCATCGCCTGATCCGAGTTGGACAGGGAGATGTTGGCCTTGGCGAACAGGCGTAGCGACGGCGTGGCCTTCAGCGTCACCTGATTGCGGGTGGCGACCGTGGTGCGCTCGCCGACCGTGTCGCCCTCGTCCTTGCGGTATTCCAGGGCCGAGGCCCAGCGCAGGCGGTCGCTGCCGTAGTCGGCGGTGGCGCCGATGGCCATGCGGTCGATCTCCTGGCCCAGAGCGTCGGCCAGAGAGCCGGTCTCGTAGCGCGCGCCGAAGGTCCAGGCCTCGATGGGGCTGAAGTCGACGCCGTAGGCCTGGGTCCAGCCGGTGGGGCCGTCGCCGTGGTCATAGCGTTGCTCGGCGAAGACGCTGGTCTTCTCGCCTATCTGCTGACGCGCGCCGCCGGTCAGGCGGCCCAGACGACCGCCGGTCATGGCGTCGGGGTTCTCGCCGGCCAGGGCGTAGCCCAGATAGAGGCTGCCGCGATCCGTCATGGCGAAGTCCGCCCGCACGTCTGCGCCGAAGCCCATGTCGCCGTCCGAGACCTCGCCCTTGAACCTGAGCCGGTCGTGGACCTGATATTCGCCGCCGAGGCCGAAACGGTCGTTCGACTGACGCCCGCCGTCGTGGTCCAGCGTCGCCTGTGCGAAGGTCCAGACGGCCCAGGGGGCGTCGCGCTGCTCGACGTTGGGGGTCTCAGGGCTTGGCGTGTGGCGATAGCCGACCGACACCGCCGCGTCGGTCCGCGTGCCCTCGCTGGGCGGCGGGACATAGAGGGGGCTGTAGGGCGTGCGCTGACCCTGCTGCTTGTCCGAGCGGACCCCGACCGAACCGAACCAGCCCGCCGCCGTCTCGCGACGCAGGCCGACCTCGACCGCATGACGCTCGGTCAGGCGACCGTCGGTGACGTCGCCCTTGGCCTGAAGACGGACCGTGTCGCTGAGCGCCATGTCGAAGACGCCGCCGTACTGATCCAGGGTCTCGCCGAAGGTCAGCTCGCCGGGGGCGGAGAAGCCGGCCTCGCGCGTCTTCCAGTAGCCGCCGAAGCGGCCGTCGCGCTCCAGTCCCAGTTCGTCCAGCTGACCGGCGAAGGTCAGGCTGACGGCGTTGGCCTTGTCGGCCTCGGTCTGAACCTTGGTGAAGTCATAGCCGCCGGTGGACGACAGATAGGCGCCGTCGCCCGGCCCGTCCGCCTGGGCGAACTCCAGCTTCACGAAGCTGTTGGGCGCGTGCTGATACAGGACGTCGGCGCCGAACAGATCCTGCGAGGCCTGGTCCTCGCCCTGATGATAGGCGCTGCCGGCGACGCGCAGACGGTCGGTCAGCCAGTGCTGCGCCCGCCCGCCCGTGGTGAAGGCCTCCGGCCGTGTCAGGCCCGGCGAATACTCGTAGGTGGCCACGACCCAGACCGGGTTTCCGGCCAGCGACGACTGGGACACGAAGCTGTTGGCGTCGGCGGTCATCGGCGGCGGGTTGCGCATGACGACCCGCCCCTGAAGATAGTTCACTTCATAGTCGCGGGCGGCGATCAGTTCCTGTCGTTCCAGCACCAGGCCGGAATCCTTGTCGCGGACTTCCAGGAAGACCCGCTCCGAACCCGGCGCAATGTCGCGGTTGCGGAAGAAGTAGACCGAGCCCCCGGTCGAGGCGAAGTCCTCGCGGCTGGCGATGGTGCCGGGGTCGGCGGCGAAGCCATTGACCTCGGTGCGGCGTTCGCCGGTCGCGGTCACAGCGTCGCTACGCCAGTCCAGATTGGCGCCATAGAGGGTCCGCTGGTGACGGATCAGCTCATTGCCGCCCAGACGACTCTGGAACACGCCCCACAGGGCGTCGGTGTTCTCGTTCTCGGCGCGCAGATAGAAGCGGCCATAGGTCGGGGCGTCCTCGACCGTGACCGAGTCGTCGCCATAGACCGGATAGTGCATCTCCGGGTCGATGCGGCGCAGCAGCGAGCGCGGGTCCTTTTCCAGGAAGCCGTCGAACAGGCTCTTCAGCGGCTGCTCGCCGGTGTCGGCCGAGGCCGTCAGACGCCAGTCATCCTTCACCACGCCCTTGAAGTAGAAGGCCAGACGACCATCGACGAAGTCGTTGCGGTGATCGCCCGCATCGCCCAGTAGTTCATGCTTGGCGGCGTCGAAGCTGCGGCTGCCCGCCGTGATGTCGGCGATGCCGACAAAGAAGCGGTCGGTGCGCGGCAACACGATCTCGCGCACCAGATCGACCGGCGCCTGACCGGGACGCGCCACCTGCACCGCCACGGCGGCGGTGTCGGCGGGCACGATCTGCTGGACCATGAAGCGGCCCGTGCGATCCACCGGAACCGTGGTTCCGAAGGCGGTCACGCGGGTGGCGGGGTCCTCGACCTCGCCGCTGATAGTGACGGCGGCGCCCTTGACCGAGATGGCGTCGATGACGCGCATATTCTCGAACGACGGCCCGGCCAGGATGTCCGGCTTGGTCACATTGATCGCATGGGTCACGGCCAGCATCGTCGCCGAGGTCTGGTCGTAGCGGCCGTCGGCGTCATAGACGCGCAGCACATAGCGATAGCGATGCTCGCCTGGCTGATCGCGGTCGGTCGTCCACAAGACCGGCTGACCAAGCCGCGCCGGGATGACGGTCAGGGGCGCTTCCTCAGTGCTCTGATCATCGCGGAAGATCCGCACCTCGGCGCGCGCGACATAGGCGGCATAGTTGCTGAGGGTGAAGAAGCGGACGGTTTCGCCAGCGCGGATCACCGGCTGGTCAGCGACGATGCTGAGCACCGGGCGCACGTCGAAGGCCGTGGCCTGGATTCGCACGTCGGCGCCGGCCAGAGCCAGATCCTGACGACGCTGCCGGTCGGCGCGGAGATCATCAGCATCCTCCCCTGCCCCGTCCACACTGACGCGGAACGGACGCGCCGCCCCGCGATCAGCGGCTTCCAGGTTGTTCCCGACGCTGCGGCGTTCGACCGCCGCATCGTCCGCCACAGGACCGCAGCGGCGGTCGGTGTCGCGGCCGCAATAGACCGAACGGTCGTCAGCGGCGGCCTCCTGGGCCTGAACCCCGGTGGCGAGGGCGATGGCTGATCCGCCCATCAGCAGGGCGGTCAGCAGCTTGTTCGACGCGCGGATCATTGCACGCCTCCCTCATGAGGGGTGGACGGGACGACGGTCTCCTCTTCGACGACCAGTCGGTAGCGGCCGCGCTCATCGTTCCAGCGGTCCTGGAGACGACGACGGACCTGGGCCAGGCGGTCCTTGATCAGGTCCGCGCTTTCGCCTTGCGAGGCATAGGCCAGACGCAGGACCGAGGGACGCTCGGCCAGGGTCCCGATCAGGCCCTCGAACTGCTGTTCGAACTCCGGACGCAGAGCCTCGCCGTCGAAGGCCTCCCCGTTCAGGTCCAGACGGACCACGCGGTGCAGGCTGGCGCCGAAGTTCAGGCGGGCGAACTTGCCGCGCGTCAGGCGCACCGTTTCCGGGTTGCCCGAGGTGACGCGGTAGCCCGTCGGCAGGGTCCGGTCGTCCAGCTTCACGATGAAGTTGGAGCCGCGGTCCTCGTTCGGGATCATCGGGCAGGTGATGTGATACCGGCCCTCGGCGTCCGTGGTGATCAGCAGACCGCGCGCGGTCGCCAGACGCACCCCCGGCAGACCCGGTTCCCCGTCGTCCTGAACGCCGTTGCCGTTCCGGTCGTCGAAGACCTTGCCCAGGATGTCGGTGCAGTCGAAGTCCGGGTCGGGGATCATCCGCACCGTGGCCTCGGCCAGGTTGGAGATGACCTGATCGACGATCGGGTTCACCGCAAAGGCGACGTTGGTGTGCTCGCCCTCGACCACGCCCGAACCAACCACCAGGATCAGCTCCAGACGCTTGGTCTCGCCCGCCGCGAAGGTCAGGTCGTTCCAGGTCAGCAGACGGCCGTTCTGGATCGGCTCGACCGCCACGCCGTCGATACGGGCGCTGCTCTCGCGATAGCGGAAGCCGGCCGGCACGCGGTCCGTCAGGGTCAGGCCCGTCAGCGTCCCGGCCAGGGTGTTGCGGGCCGTGATGACATAGGGGACCAGACCGCCGCGCACGACGTTGACCATCGGGGTCGTCTTCGTGACCTCGATCGCGCCCTCCAGAATCGGATCCAGGGGGATGTTGTTGTTGACGACGTTGGCCGAGACCCCCGGCGTCAGGTTGAAGTTCAGCACATAGCCGGTCGTCATCACGCCCGTCAGGCAGCCTTCGGCCGTGCCCAGCGGCGGCGGGCCGTTGCTGGTCGAGACCAGCAGGGGGTCCGGCGTCGCATTGACCGTCAGCGGTCCCGCGCAGGGCGGAATGATCGTCGACGGCTGGTTCGGGTTGTAGGTCCCGTTCGGCGGCGTCACCGACAGGCTGTAGGCGCCCGCCGGAGCCGAGGCCATCAGCTGGAACTGGTACTGGCCCAGGGCGTCGGTGATCTGACGCACGTTGCCGGTTCCGCCCAGCAGATGCAGGGCGGGATCGAAGCCGGCCGGGCCGGTGATCTGGACCGTCGCGCCCGGAATGGCGGTGCGGCGGACTGAGTCATAGACCACGCCCCACGGGTCCAGCGGCAGCGACTGCTGGGTCACGGCGGCGCCCGGCGTCAGGGTGATGCCCGTCAGTTCGCGGTCGGTCAGGGTCGCGCCGCCCGCGTTGGAGGCCGAGGTCACGCCGTTGACGAAGGCCGCGCCGGTCTCGTTCGGACGCGCCCCGCCATAGACGGCGTTGTTGTCCGGGTGGCGGAAACGCACGCCATAGCCCGAGCCGGGCGCCACGCCGGTGAAGGCATAGCCGCCATCGGCGCCGGTCTGGGTGGTCGAGATCAGGACGTCGCCGAGGAAGAGCTCGACGGTCCAGCCCGCTTGCGGAGCCTCGCCGCCGCCGCGTGCGCGGTCGTGGTCAGAGTCCATCCACACCGAGCCCGAGATCTGGGCCTCGTCGCCGCGCTCGCCGAACAGGTAGCCGGTCGCCTCGGCCGCCGGGGCCAGAACGATGCCGGTGATGGCGTCGCCGCCGTCCGAGACGCCGCCCGAGCTGCCGGGCGTGTCCAGTCCGTCGTCATAGCCGTCCGGCTGGGTTTCCGTGACCACATAGGTCCCGCCCGGCAGGTCGGTGAAGCGGTAGCTTCCGTCCGGTCCGGTCACGGCGGTGCGGGTGACCGCCTCGCCGCGCCCGTCCGTACCCGTCAGGACGACAGTGACGCCGCCGATGAGCGGCTCGTTGGCGTCGCGGACGCCGTTGTTGTTGGTGTCGTTGTAGACCAGCCCCAACAGCGAGCCGGTGCGCTCGCCGAAGTTGATCGGCGCCGTCTTCTGATCCGTGACGACGGTAACGGGCACGCGGTTGGTCGGATGCTCCGGCCCCTCGCCATAGCCCGCAGGCTGGGTCTCGATGACCTCATAGTCGCCTGCCGGAACATCGCCGAAGCTGTAGGAACCATCCGGCCCCGTCGTGGTCGTGGCGACCAGGTCGCCCGAGGCCGTGCGCAGTTCGACCACCACGTTCGCCAGGGGGCGATCACCGCCGTCGTTCTTTCCGTTCAGGTCCAGGTCGACATAGACGTGGCCGCTGACGCCCTGACCGCGCTCGCCGAAGGCATAGTCGATCGCGTCGGTCGCTACCGGCAGGACGATGTTGCTGATCTGGTCGCCGGGCGTCGTCACGACGCCGTCGACCGAACCGGCGCTGTCCAGGCCGTCCGAATAGTTGGCCGGCTGGGTCTCGGTGATCACATAGGTCCCGGCCAGCAGGTCCTCGATGACCCACGCGCCCGAGGCGTTGGTCGTGGCCGTGCGGTTGACCGCACCGCCCGCCGCATCCGTGCCGGTCAGGGTTACGACGACGCCCGCTATGGGCGCCTCGCCAGCCTGACGCACGCCGTCGTTGTTGCTGTCGACGAAGACATGGCCGGCGATGCTGCTGACCGTGTCGGCGAAGTCGACCGTCTGGGTCTGGCCCGGCGTCAGGTTGATCGACACCTCATTGGGCGTCGAGGAGCCGTAACCGTCCGGCTGGATCTCGCGCACCGTATAGTCGCCGGCGGGCAGGTCGATGAAGCTGTAGCTTCCGTCCGGGCCGGTCGTCGTGGTTTTGATGACCACGCCGTTCTGGACCAGTTCGATGGTGACACCAGCCAGAGGCGGCTCGCCGCCCCCGTTCACGCCGTCGCGTTCCGGGTCCTTGAAGACCGTGCCGTTGATGACCACGGCGCGCTCGCCAACGACATAGTCGGTCGCGTCCACGCCAGCGCCCAGAACGATGCCGCCGATGGTGTTGGCCGCAGCCGTGCCGTCGAAGACGCCGTTGTTGACCGCGCCGCCCGCCGAACCGGCGGCTTCACGACCATCGGCATAGGCGCTGGGCTGGGTCTCCGTCAGGGCATAGGTCCCCTTCGGCAGGTTATCGAAGCCGTAAGTCCCATCCGCCTTGGTCGTGACCGTGCAAGTCTGGCTCGGGTCCAGGGCCGCGCGCCAGGCGCAGATGTCCTGACCGTCGGCGGTCGTGCCCGACAGGATGATCTCGACGCCGCCCAGACCGAGCTCCCCGGCCTGACGCACGCCGTCGTCATTGCCGTCGACATAGACCAGACCGGCCAGCGAACCGGCCAGTTCGCCGAAGGCGTAGTTGGAGCCCAGTTCGCCGGTATTCAGCACGATGCCGCTGATGACGTCGTTCGTCGCCGTACCGCGCACGACGCCGCCGACCACGCCGGCTGCATCCTTGCCGTCGGTGTAGTTGGACAGGGGCGCAGCAGTTTGCGCCTGTTGGGTCAGGGTGTAGCCCGTCGCGTCCGATCCCGGCACCGACAGGAGGATGAAGGCGCCCGCCGCATCGGTCGTGACCGTGCAGTCGATCAGGTCACAGACGTTCTGGCCGTTCGCCGTCGTGCCCGACAGGGTGACGCTCACGCCCGGAATGCCGACCTCGCCCGTCTCCCGGACGCCTGTGTCGTTCTGATCGACATAGACATAACCGCTGACGCCCTGGCCGCTGGCGCCGAAGTCGTAGTTGCCCGCCGACGCGCCCGCCACCACGGCGATGGCAGTCACACTCGTATTGGCCGCGCCCGGCGCCGCCGTATCGGCGCCGCTCTGGCTGCCCGCGCTTCCGCCGACGCTGCCAATGAAGGCGCCCGTATGGGTCAGACCCGCCGCCGGTGTGATCTCCAGCGCATAGTTTCCGGGACGCAGCACCTGACAGGTTGGCGTGGCCGAGCCGACGACAGGGAAGCTGTAGAGGCCTGTCGCTGTCGTAGTGACGGCACAGTCGATCACCTCGTTCAGGTCGTTCAGACCCGTCAGGCGAATGACGGCGCCCGACAGGCCCGTGCTCTCGCCCGCGCCGCGCACAGCGTCGGCATTGGGGTCCAGGAAGACCATGCCGCTGAGCGACGAGGTCGGCAATTCGCCAAAGTTGCGCTCCGTCAGGTTGGCGGCCGGAGCCACCGCGCCAACGTCGAAGCCTTCCGGCGCCGCGCGGCCGCTGGAGTTGGCGATCACGAGGCCGCCGTTGGCGTCCTTGCCATCGGAGGCGCCGTTCGGCTGGACCAGTTGCGTCACCGTATAGGCGTCCGCGCCGTTCGACGGCGGAACCGAGGCGAACTCGTAGAAGCCCGACCCGTTGACATTGGCCGTCAGGTTTACCGCCCCGCCAGCGTAGTCCGTGCCCGTCAGACGGATGTGCGGCGTCGAGGCGAAGGCGGCGGGGGCATAGCCAATCTCGCCGGCGCCGGCTTCGCGCAGGCCATTATTATTCAGGTCGCGATAGACGTAGCCCGAAACCTTGGCCGCGCTGACTTCCTGGAAGACATAGCCCGTCGCCGCCGTCGCCGCCGGCAGGACGATGTTGGAAATCGTATTGGTCGCCGCGCCGCTGCCATAGGTCGTGTTGTTGACGGCGCCGCCCGCCGAACCTGCGGTTTCATTACGGTCGAACGTGCCCGAGGGCTGGGTCTCGACGATCTGATAGGTCCCGGCCGGCAGACGGTCGAAGGTGAAGACGCCGCCCGCGATCGTGGTCGTCGTACGGCCGGAGATGGCGTTGCCGAACGTGTCCGTGCCCGACAGGGTCAGCGTGATCCCGGCCATGCCCTCGCCCGCGTCAATCCCGTCATTGCGGTTGTCGTCACGATAGACCGTGCCCGCGATCGAGGACTGCGTGACCTGAGTCGTCGCGGTCTGAGTGTTGTTGGCCGCGTTCGTGTCGCGGCTGATTTCCTTATTATTGCCGTCGCGCCCCGGAGCGATGCTGGCCGTATTGGTCAGGTCAGTGTCCAGCGCGCCGGCGAAGGGATGCGCCGCCTTGGCGAACAAGGTCAATGTCACGGTATTGCCTGCGCCCGCCGGGAAGTCGCCGTTCAGGATGCAGAGAATACTGCTGGTTCCCGAACAGGTCATGGCCGTGACCGAAGCTGCGCCGTTGACGCTGAAGGCCTCGCCGGTCGCCACCCGCGTCCAGCCCCCAGGCAGGGCGTCAGTGACGCGCATCTGCGTGGTGGGCGAGACGCCGTTGTTGCGGACCACGATGTTGTATTGAACCGGTTGGTTGATCTGAACCGGCGACGGCGTCACGCGGGTCTTGCTCACAACCTCCAGATCGGTGGCGGGAATGACGGTCGTGGTCTGGACCGCCGTATTGTTGGCCAGCTCGCTATCCGCCTGGTTGACGGTCGTATTGTCCTGTTCCAGCGACACGATCTGTGCGCCGTTGGAGAAGGTCATGGAGCCCGTCGGCGCCGCGCCCGTCGCCGTCATGAACAGTCGGAAGACCACCTGCTGACGCTCGTCGAGATAGTTCAGCGCGGGATCCGAACCGTGCAGGCGGCATTCGATCAGCCCCCCTGCCACCGTCACGCAGGCCGGCGCAGGCGGCGAATAGAGCGTCAAGCCGCCTGTTGCGCCGACCGGGTTCACCTCAAACCGATCCAAAGCCATCGCATAGCCCGCGGGCGGCGCGGGAATATCGGTAATCACGACATTCCCGGCGCGCGAAGGACCATAGTTCGACGCGCGCAGATCATAGACGAGCCCAGACCCAAAGGGCATGGGATCATACTCGGCGCTCGGCTCCTGCTTGGTGATCGCCAAGTCCATGCCAGGAGCGATGACCGGGTGCGTCAAGCTGACACTGTTGTTGGCGCTGTCGCTTTCCGTCGTGGAAGTGGTCACGGCGGCGGTGTTGGTGTGGTCGATCGGGAAGCCGTCGATCGCTCCGCCGAAGGGGAAACGCGCCCTCACCTGCTGGTTGATCTGATAGGTCTGACCGCGATTGATCGTCCCCATGGCGCAGGAGATCGCGCCGGTCGCATCCGTCTTGCTGCAGGTCACGCCGCCCTTGGTCGTGGTCGGCAGCCCCACCAGCTCAAAGCGCGTGGGGTCGATCACGTCCGTCACCACCACGTCCGAGGCCGGGTTCGGCCCCATGCCGCGCACGCCGATGGTATAGGTCGCCACCACGCCGACCTGAGCCGGGCTGGCGAAATCGACTTGGTGTTGAGGGTGATGTCGGTGATCGGCGCGATATTGTAGCTGGCGGTCGATTGATTGTTCGTCAGGTTGAATTCCGTGGTGTCCGGGGACATCACCTCGGCCGTATTGTCGAAAGCGCCGCTCTCGACCGGGCGATTGATGCGGACGACCGCCGTCTCGACGTCGCCGGCAGCGAGGTCGGTCACGGTCCAGGTGATGCGGCCGTTGTTGGTCGTATAGGCGGGCGCGCCCTGGGTCGCGCTCTCCAGCACGAAGCCGGTGGTGAAACCATTGGCCGCGTCATTGATAAAGTTGGGCAGGTCATCGGTGACGACCACGGTGCGCGCTGTGTCGCCGCCCAGGTTGCGAACAGTGAAACGCAGATAGAAGGCGGCGTCGCCCTGGGCGATCGCCAGCGCGGGCGTCTGGGTCCAGGGGCCAGCCAGGTTGAGGCTGACCTCCTTGACGATCTCCAGGTCGGCCTCGTTCGGCGTCGAACGCGATATGGCCGAGGCGCAGTTGTTGGCTGAGTTGATGTCGCCTGGCTGGGCGCCCGACGTCGTACAGGCGGTGTTGCTCAGTTCAAGGTCGATGCCCGTGCCCGCCAGGGTCCTGAGCGACAGAACCGCGTCGGCGCCAACCGCCAGACTTCCCGGCCCCGTCAGTTCGCAGGTGATCGCAAGGCCCGCCGCCGCACAGACCCAGGGCGCATCCGCCGAGACATAGGTCTCGTCCGCCGTCACCGTATCGACAATGCGCAGCGGATTGGCCGCGTCATAGTTCAGGATCGACGGCCCCAGATTACGGATCGTGATCGTGCTGGTCATTTCCTGACCGGCCTCGACCGGGTTCGGGCCCTTGACCTTGCTGGTTCGCAGGTCAGCGTTCGGCTCGACAATGCGATAGCTGGCGTTGGCCGTATTGTTGTCGGCAGTCGGGTCCGTAATGCCCGCCGGCGCCGTCACCGTGGCGGAATTGGTGGCGTTACCTGCCGTTGGCGCGAGCGCCGTCACGCGAATAGCGAACTTCTGGTTCTGGCCTGTCGACAGGCTGTTCGCCGTGCAACTGACCGTCTGCCCCGTCGCCAGACACCCTGCAGGCAGGGGCGTCTGAATCTCGAACTCGGGCGCGATCGTGTCGACGATGACGGCGCCGGTGACCGTCAGGGGGCCGGTGTTACGGATCGTCAGCTCGATATCGACTTCATCGCCCTGAATGATGGTGGCGGGCATGGTCTTGCCCGCCTCCAGGTCGGCGCCAGGCTCGATCATGGTGACGACCGGAGCCGCCGCGTTATTCGCGCCGTCCGGGTCCAGCACGGTCGGGCTGGTCAGCCCGACGAAGGCGTTGTTAGTGATCGTGCCGCCGCTGGCCAGAACACGTCCCTTGATCGTGACCGACGGCAGGGCGCCCTTCAGAGGCGCGCCCCCATAGTTGCACACGACGGTCGCGGCGATATGCGTGCAGGTCCAGTCGCTGCCCGCGGCTGAGATGAATTCGAAATCGCCGGCGGCGGGCAGGTTGTCCGTCAGACGGATGGAGGCGGTGGCGTCCGGTCCGGCGTTCGACGCCGTCAGCGTATAGGTCAGGATGCCGCCGCCGGGGATGGAGTGATCCGGCTCGTTGTCGGTCTTGGTCACCGTCAGATCCGCCCCTGACTGAACCGCCGGTGCGACCGTCAGGCTGTCGTTGCCGGGGTTCAGGTCCACATTGGTCGGGCTGGAAATCGTCGCGGTCGAGGAACGCGATCCTGTCGCCGTGGCGGCTGCGGAATACCGGATATTGAAATCGCCGCCAGGCAGGGCCGGAAGATCGCATTGCAGGGTCTGGCCGCCCGGTGCGCCGGAAAGGAGGCAATAGGCGGGAAGCGACGCCGCCAGAACGGTGAAGTTAGCAGGCACGGCCACGGTCACGACCGCGTCGTTGATCAGATCCAGATCATTGTTGCTGACCCGGATGGTGAAATCTGCCTGAGCCCCGTTCGCGACGGGATCAGGGTCCCAGCTGTAGGATGAAATCTGCAGATCAGCCGCCGCCGCGACACCGGCCGCGCCCGCGACAACCAGAGGCGCCGACAGGCGCACCACGCGCAGCGCCAGGCGCTGCAAGGACTTCAGCAGTTTCAACACGTCTCAGGTCTCCGCCTCGACCCGATGATCGGGGACGGCGAAGACATCGCAGGTGCAGTCCTTGGGCTCACACCCGTCCAGCACTAATGCAACGCCTCGCCCCCTGGGGCCGAAGTGGAGGCGGACCTAACCCATGCCTCCTTGTATGGCCACGCTCACACTGTAACCAAATGTCTGATTTTACAGCATTTTACATTCCCACCACTGACCTGAAGCCCCTTTGCTGCGCAGGAGGGGCGTGAAGCTAGGAATTGAGCGGAGAGCCCCGGCCTTCGCCTTCGCCGGTCGGATGGGTTTTGGGAATTTGGGCAAAGAAAAACCCGCCATCCAGAAGGGATAGCGGGTTGAAATCTTGGGTGCGGGAGCAGGATTTGAACCTGCGACCTTCAGGTTATGAGCCTGACGAGCTACCGGGCTGCTCCATCCCGCGGCAAGGCGGTTAGTGAAGGAAGAAGGGTTCGAGACAGTCCTCAAGTAGACCGAAGTTCGGTAGGACAAGAGGAATGAGAAGACTGATTTATGTATCTGGTAGACCCCGCGGCGACCTACTCTCCCGCGCCTTGAGACGAAGTACCATTGGCTCTGGAGGGCTTAACGACCGAGTTCGGAATGGGATCGGGTGTGGAACCTCCGACATAGCCACGGGGTCAACCAGACACATAAAAAAGAGAAGACATCGTCGCGTATTGTTATCGGCAAGTAGAACCGAATGAGTTTTGCTGAGAAACGATCAAGCCGATCGGATTATTAGTACCAGTAAGCTTCATGCGTCGCCGCACTTCCACACCTGGCCTATCAACGTGGTAGTCTTCCACGATCCTCAGCGAAGCCTTGTTTTGAGGTTAGTTTCCCGCTTAGATGCTTTCAGCGGTTATCTATTCCATACTTAGCTACCCTGCTGCGCGGCTGGCGCCACGACAGGTCCACCAGAGGTATGTCCATCCCGGTCCTCTCGTACTAGGGACAGATCCTCTCAAGCTTCGAACACCCACGGCAGATAGGGACCAAACTGTCTCACGACGTTCTGAACCCAGCTCACGTACCACTTTAAATGGCGAACAGCCATACCCTTGGGACCTGCTCCAGCCCCAGGATGTGATGAGCCGACATCGAGGTGCCAAACTTTGCCGTCGATATGGACTCTTGGGCAAAATCAGCCTGTTATCCCTAGAGTACCTTTTATCCGTTGAGCGATGGCCCTTCCACTCGGGACCACCGGATCACTATGGCCGACTTTCGTCTCTGCTCGACTTGTCAGTCTCGCAGTCAGGCGGGCTTATGCCATTGCACTCGACGACCGATTTCCGACCGGTCTGAGCCCACCATCGCGCGCCTCCGTTACACTTTAGGAGGCGACCGCCCCAGTCAAACTACCCACCACGCCATGTCCCGGACCCGGATAACGGATCTCGGTTAGACGTCAACGACAGTAAGGGTGGTATTTCAAGGATGGCTCCACCAGAGCTGGCGCCCCGGTTTCATAGCCTCCCACCTATCCTACACATACGGTCGCTAACGCCAAGGCGAAGCTATAGTAAAGGTTCATAGGGTCTTTCCGTCTGACCGCGGGAACCCCGCATCTTCACGGGGAATTCAATTTCACTGAGCCTGTGCTGGAGACAGTGGGGAAGTCGTTACGCCATTCGTGCAGGTCGGAACTTACCCGACAAGGAATTTCGCTACCTTAGGACCGTTATAGTTACGGCCGCCGTTTACCTGGGCTTCAGTTCGGAGCTTTCACTCCTCCCTTTAACCTTCAGGCACCGGGCAGGCGTCAGACCCTATACGTCGCATTGCTGCTTCGCAGAGCCCTGTGTTTTTGCTAAACAGTCGCTACCCCCTGGCTTGTGCCACTCATTCCCAGTTGCCTGGGGTGAGTCACGCTTATTCCGAAGTTACGCGTGCAATTTGCCGAGTTCCTTCAGCACAGTTCTCTCAAGCGCCTTGGTATGCTCTACCTGACCACCTGTGTCGGTTTCGGGTACGGTCTCTGCTGGAGTTATTTCCAGGGACAACGCCCCTGCAAGGACAATCCAATAAGCCCTTACAAGTTATGCCATCCGTCACTTCCAGCTGGTGCAGGAATATTTACCTGCTTCCCATCGACTACGCTTTTCAGCCTCGCCTTAGGGGCCGACTAACCCTGCGCAGATTAGCTTTACGCAGGAACCCTTGGTCTTTCGGCGACAGTGTTTCTCACACTGTTTATCGTTACTCATGTCAGCATTCTCACTTCCGATACCTCCAGCCAACCTCACGGTTGACCTTCACAGGCTTACGGAACGCTCCGCTACCGCTTGCAGTAAACTGCAAACCCATATCTTCGGCGCATGGCTTTAGCCCCGTTACATTTTCCGCGCAGGATCGCTTGATCAGTGAGCTGTTACGCTTTCTTTAAAGGATGGCTGCTTCTAAGCCAACCTCCTGATTGTCAAAGCAATCCCACATCGTTTCCCACTTAGCCATGACTTGGGGGCCTTAGATGATGGTTAGGGTTGTTTCCCTTTTCACGACGGACGTTAGCACCCGCCGTGTGTCTGCCCGATAGTTCTCTTGGGTATTCGGAGTTTGGTTAGTATTGGTACCGCTCGCGCAGCCC